>NZ_CM174396.1:4800000-8708322 GCF_057834205.1 Streptomyces sp. GL_148
GAGACGTACGGTGACGGCTATCCCATGGCGCGCGGGATCGAGTCGGCGGTCCTCGCCCGGTTCCCGGGCCGGCAGGTCCTGCTGACCACGAAGGACGGCCGGCTGATCTGTGTGGCTCCGGGGGACCAGCCCGAGGTTCTGGAGTACTTCGCGCAGCGGGCGCACGCGGCCACCGACGGCGGCCGGGTCGGGATCGGCCGCTCGCACCCGGGCGCGGGCGGGGTCGTCCACTCCTACGAGGAGGCCCTGAACGCACTCGACCTCGCCCGGCGGATGGACCTGGACGGGCCGGTGCTCCACGCCGTCGACCTGCTCGTCTTCCCGGTGCTGACCCGGGACCGGCAGGCCATGGCCGATCTGGTCGAGAGCACCCTCGGCCCCCTGCGCACCTCCCGCGGCGGCGCCCAGCCGCTCCTGGACACGCTCACCGCCTACTTCGACAGCGGCTGCGTGTCCACCGAGGCGGCCCGGCGCCTCTCGCTCAGCGTGCGCGCGCTGACGTACCGGCTGGACCGCATCCACACCCTGACCCGGGCCGACCCGGCCGACCCGCTGAACCGCTACACGCTCCAGACGGCGGTGATCGGAGCCCGCCTGCTGGGCTGGCCGGGCGGTGACGCGTGACGAGTGACGCGTGACGCGTGACGCGGGCACCGTGCGGTGAAGATCCGTGCGGTGAAGACCCGTGCGATGAAGCCCCGTGCGTCAAAGAGACGTAAAGATTGCCGACGGCAGGCAATGCGCGGAGCACGCCTCAAATGGCACGATGCTGCTGTCCGGCGGAAATACCACTCGGGCGGGGAGGTGCGTTCATGGGTTTGTTTCTTGGTCTCGGCATTGCGGGGATCGCGCTGCTGGCCCTCTCCCTGCTCCTCGACGGCGTGCTGGAAGGCGTCTTCGACGGCGCGCTCAGCGGACTGTTCGACGGCTGGCTGTCCCTTCCGGTGCTCGCGGGCTTCGTTTCGATGCTCGGGTTCACCGGGGCGATCGTGCTCGGGACCACGGGGCTCGGGCCGGGCCCGGCGACCGTCGCGGGCGCCCTCGCGGGAGCCTGCGCGGGCTGGGCGACGTACCGCCTGAGCCGCGGCCTGATGCGGGACCGCAGCGGGACCGCCCCGCACCAGGACTCCCTCCTCGGCTCGACCGGAACCGTGGTCACCGCGATCCCGGCCTCCGGCTACGGCGAGGTCCTCCTGCGCCTGGCCGGCCAGCCGGTGAAGTACGCGGCCACCGCCGAAGGCCCGCTGGCCCGCGGCGCGGAGGTGTGGGTGACGGCGACTCCGTCGTCCACCTCCGTCAGCGTCCGTGCCGTCGAGCACTGAAGAACCGGACCCGTTCACCCAATCCATCACCGATCTGCCCCCACGGGGAGGCAGGGGGGATCCGTCATGAGCCCAGTCGTCATCGCGGTCGTGGGAGTCTTCGTACTCCTCGTCCTGCTCGCCCTGGTCGTCGTCACGCGCTACAAGGTCGCCGGGCCCAGTGAGGCGTTCCTGATCACCGGCCGGCGAGGCAAGAGCTCCACCGACCCGGAGACCGGGCGGATATCCACCGACAACAGCGGCCAGAAGGTCGTGGTCGGCGGCGGAGTCTTCGTCGTCCCCTTCGTCCAGCAGCGCTACACCCTGGACCTCTCCAGCCGTCACATCCCCGTCGCCGTACGCGGCGCGGTCACCCTGCGCGGTATCAAGGCGAACCTCGAAGGCGTCGCGATCGTCAAGGTCGGCGGCAACGAGGACGCCATCCGGGCCGCCGCCCAGCGCTTCCTCCAGCAGCAGGACGGCATCGTCGGCTTCACCCAGGAAGTCCTGTCCGGCGCCCTGCGCGCCATCGTCGGCCGCATGTCGGTGGAGGACATCATCCGCGACCGTGCCGCCTTCGCGGGGCAGGTCGCCGAGGAGGCGGAGGCCAGCCTGTCCGGGCAGGGCCTGGTCCTGGACGCCTTCCAGATCCAGGACATCACCACCGAGGGCTCCTACCTCGAAGACCTCGGCCGTCCCGAGGCCGCCCGCGCCAAGCAGGAAGCCGACATCGCCGAGGCCAACTCCCGCCGCGCCGCCGAACAGGCCCGCCTGAAGGCCGAGGAGGAGATCGCGGTCGCCGAGCGCACCCTGTACCTGCGCCAGGCGGAGATCAAGGCCGAGACCGACGCGGCAGCCGCGCAGGCCAACGCCGCCGGTCCGCTCGCCGAGGCCGACCGTCAGCAGCAGATCCTCGCCGAGCAGGAGAAGGTCGCCGAGCGGCAGGCCGCTCTGACCGACCGCCAGCTCGACACCCAGGTCCGCAAGCCCGCCGACGCCCGCCGCTACGAGGCCGAGCAGGAGGCGGAGGCCAAGCGCGTGGCCCGCGTCAAGCAGGCCGAAGCAGAACGTCTCGCGGCCATCGCCGCCGCCCAGGGCGAGGCCGAGCGCGCCCGCCTCACGGGTGAGGGCGAGAAGCAGCGCCGCTCCGCCCTGGCCGAGGCCGTGCGCCTGGAAGGCGACGCGGATGCCGCGGCCATCCTGGCCAAGGGTTCGGCCGAGGCGGAAGCCATGCGGAAGAAGGCCGAGGCCTTCGAGACGTACGGCGACGCGGCCGTGATCCAGATGATGGTCGAGGCGCTCCCGCAGGTCGTGGCCAAGGCCGCGGAACCCCTGTCCGCCATCGACAAGATGACCGTCATCTCCACCGACGGCGCGAGCAAGCTCTCCCGCACCGTCACCGACAACGTCGCCCAGGGCATGGAGCTCCTGAGCTCCACCACGGGCGTCGACCTGGCCCAGCTCCTGAAGGGCCTCACCGCTCCGAAGGCTTCCGCCGCCCCGGAGACGCCCGCCCAGAACGGGAAGGTCGAGATCACCGGCTGACCCCTGGGGACACGTCCGCGAGGCCCGCTGCCGAGCAGCGGGCCTCGCGGCGCAGTGAGGGTCGTCCTCGCCCCTCCAGCAGCGCGTTGCACGGTCTCGGTCAGCACCTCGACCTTCATCGGGGCGCTCAGATAGGGAAGAAGGGGTTCGGCGTGCCGGTGCGGGCTGTCTCCCAGCATCTGAAGGTGCTGAGGGACACCGGCCTGGTTACCCTGCGGAAGGAGCACCAGGCTCGACACCCTGGCCCGGCTCGCCGAAGAGGCCGAACGGAGCGAGAACCCCTCATGACGACCCCCGCGACCCCGATGGACACCGTCACGCTGGAGCGCCGCATCGCGGCCCGCCCCGAAACCGTCTTCGGCTTCTTCACCGACCGGGAGAAGTGGCTGTCCTGGATGGGCGCCGACGGTACGTTCTCCTTCGAGCCCGGCGGCTCGTACCGCACCCGGGTCACCGGCGAGAATGTCGCCTCCGGCCGCTTCCTCGCCATCGACCCGCCCAAGCGGCTCGTCTTCACCTGGGGCTGGGAGGAGGGCGGCATGCCCGTGGCGGCCGGATCCTCCACCGTGGAGATCACCCTCGAACCCACCGCCGAGGGCACCCTGCTCCGCCTGGTCCACAGCGGCCTGCCGTCCCAGGAGGCGTGCGAGGCGCACGCGGAGGGCTGGCAGCACTACGTCGACCGCCTCGCGCTCCGCGCCGAAGGCGGCGACCCCGGCCCGGACACCTGGATGCAGCAGCCTGCAGGATGACCGGCCGCCCGGCGGTGGCGTGTGCCCGGGGCGCGCGCCCCGGTCCTCGGACCCGTCAGTGGCCTGCGAGAAGTTCGCCGCTGAGGGTTCCGTGCAGGCGGGCGCTGTGCTCGTTCAGGCCCGTGATCTCGACGCTCTTTCCGCGCTCGCGGTACTTGTTCTCGATGGCGTCGAGCGCGGCGACAGAGGACGCGTCCCAGATGTGGGCGGCCGAGAGGTCGATGACGACCTTGTCGGGGTCGCCCGCGTAGTCGAACTGCCCGACCAGGTCGTTGGACGAGGCGAAGAACAGGGCGCCGGTCACGCAGTAGACGACCTGGCCGCCGTCCGGATCGAGGACGGAGGTGACGCTCGCCAGGTGCGCGACCCGCTTGGCGAAGATGACCATCGCGGTGACCGATCCGGCGACGACGCCGACGGCGAGGTTGTGGGTGGCGACCACGCAGGCGACGGTCAGCACCATGACGGTGATCTCGCCGGCCGGCATCCGCTTGAGCGTCTTGGGGGCGATGGAGTGCCAGTCGAAGGTCGCGAGGCAGACCATCACCATGACGGCGACGAGCGCGGCCATCGGAATCCGGGAGACGACGGGCCCGAAGGCGATGCACAGCACCATCAGGAACACACCCGCGAGGAAGGTCGACAGCCGGGTGCGGGCGCCGGACACCTTCACGTTGATCATCGTCTGGCCGATCATGGCGCAGCCGCCCATGCCGCCGAAGAATCCGGTGACGATGTTGGCCACGCCCTGGCCGACGGACTCGCGGGTCTTGCTCGACCGGGTGTCGGTGATCTCGTCGACCAGCTTCGCCGTCATCAGCGACTCCATCAGCCCGACCACCGCCATGGCCAGGGCGTACGGGGCGATGAGCGTGAGGGTGTCCAGGGTGAACGGCACGTCCGGAAGGCCCGGAACCGGCAGCGAGGACGGCAGCGCGCCCTTGTCCCCGACGGTCGGTACCGCGATCCCCGCGGCCACGGTGATGCTGGTGAGGATGACGATGGACACGAGCGGGGCCGGGACGGCCTTGGTGACCTTCGGGAAGAACACCATCAGCCCGAGCCCGCCGGCGAGCAGCGGGTAGACGGCCCACGGCACGTCCCGCATCTCGGGGACCTGGGCCATGAAGACGAGGATGGCGAGGGAGTTGACGAAGCCGACCATCACCGAACGCGGTATGAACCGGATCAGCTTCGCCACCCCGAGCGCCCCGAGGACGATCTGGAAGACGCCGCCGAGGATCACCGCGGCAATGAGGTAACCCAGCCCGTGTTCACGGTTCAGCGGCGCGATCACGAGCGCCACGGCGCCCGTAGCGGCGGAGATCATCGCCGGTCGCCCGCCGACGCACGCGATGACGACGGCCATCGTGAACGAGGAGAACAGCCCGATCGCCGGATCCACCCCGGCGATGACCGAGAACGAGATCGCCTCGGGGATCAGCGCGAGCGCGACCACCAGGCCGCCGAGCACCTCGGTGCGGAACACCTTCGGCGAGAGCCAGGCGGGCCGCGCCGGCCGGCGAAGGCCGTGCGGGCGCGAGGGTCTGGAGGCGGGGGAGGAAGACAAGACGGCACGGACCTCAGGCTCGGGCACACCCCAACCGGCAGGCGGGCGCGCGGAGAAGACGCGAAGACGGAGGTCGCCCGGGCTCCTGGGAGAAGCCGATCAAGATCTTCTCCCAGCTTTCTCCCGAACGATCTCCGGGGACGCAGGAAGGGCCTGACCCGCGATGCGGATCAAGCCCTTGACCTGGTCTTACGAAGTCGGGGTGGCGGGATTTGAACCCACGACCTCTTCGTCCCGAACGAAGCGCGCTGCCAAGCTGCGCTACACCCCGATGTCCACCCTTGCAGCGCTGCTGCCCTGGCGACATCGATTACTTTAGCGGACCCTCGGCCGGAGACGAAATCCGGTTTTCGCGCGGCGGGCGGTAGCGGTCCGCCATGACCAGGGCGAGGCCGAGGGCGTAGAAGGCGACGCCCAGGACCACCGCGTTCAGTGCGACCCTCGCGTAGCCGTACTGGGCGGCGTCGATGAAGGGGTACGTGTACCGGGTCGGGACGTCGGTGGCGAGGAGGGCGCCGCGGATCAGCGCGAAGACCACGTAGAGCAGGGGGTACGCCAGCCACTGCGCGGCGTAGCGCGGGCGCAGGGTGCGGGGGGCGGTCAGGAAGAGGAAGTCCAGGACGGCGCCGATGGGGGTGACCGTGTGGAGGAGCTGGTTGGAGAAGGACTTCGCGCCGGACAGCTTGTCCAGGTCCTCGAGCACGTTGAAGGGGCTCGACGGGTTGGCCAGGACCAGGTGGAAGACCAGCCCGGTGATCAGGATGAAGAGGAGGACGCCGCCCCGCCAGAAGGGGGCCACGTCCGGCTCGCGCCGGTGGACGCGGTGGGCGGAGAGCCCGAAGGTGACCGCGACGAGGATGTTCGTCCAGATCGTGAAGAAGCTCAGGACGACGGGCACGCTGCCGTACGCGCACTCGATGACCAGGCCGGTGACGGCCGCGGCCGCGATCAGCGCGCGGAAGGCGACGGTCGGGAGGCGGAGTGCGGCGGGTGTGATCATCCTGTCAACGTACCCGGAGGACCGGGCCGGACCGCGTCAGGCCTTCGGGGTCAGTGTCAGCAGCGTCGCCTCGGGCGGGCACGCGAAGCGCACCGGGGTGAAGCGGTTGGTCCCGCAGCCCGCCGATACGTGGAGGTAGGCGCGCTGCCCCTCCGTCTCGTGCGTCGAGAGGCCCTTCACCCGCTTCGTGTCCAGGTCGCAGTTGGTGACGAGCGCCCCGTAGAAGGGGATGCACAACTGCCCGCCGTGCGTGTGGCCGGCCAGGATCAGCGGGTACCGGTCGGCGGTGAAGGCCTCGAGGACGCGCAGGTACGGGGCGTGGACGACGGCCATCGAGAAGTCCGCGTCCGCCTCCGGCCCGCCCGCGACCTTCGTGTACCGGTCGCGCTTGATGTGCGGGTCGTCCAGGCCGGTGAAGGCAAGCTCCAGCCCGTCGAGCTTGAGCCGCCCCCGGGTGTTGGTGAGGTTCAGCCAGCCGGCCGCGTCGAAGGCGTCCCGCATCCCCTCCCACGGGTTGTGGACGGCCCCGACGACCGGCGCGTTGCCGTTCAGCCCGTGCCGGCCCTGGGTCTTCTCGATCAGGTAGCGCCCGGGATTGCGCATCCGGGGGCCGTAGTAGTCGTTCGACCCGAAGACGTACACGCCGGGGAACTCCATCAGCGGGCCGAGCGCGTCGAGCACCTCCGGCACGCCCTCCGTGTCGGAGAGGTTGTCGCCCGTGTTCACCACGAAGTCGGGGCGCAGCCCGGCGAGCGACTGCAGCCAGGCGCGCTTCTTGCGCTGCCCGCCGACCATGTGGATGTCCGATACCTGCAGGACGCGCAACGGGCGCATCCCCTGGGGCAGCACGGGGACCGCGACCCGGCGCAGGCGGAAGGACCGGGCTTCGAAACCGGCGGCATAGGCCAGACCGGCGGCCCCCGCCGCGGCGATCCCGGCGGTGACCTTCAGAGGTACTCCGTAACGCGCACGCATGCCCATATGTTCGCAGACCCGGCAAGCACGTCGGGAAACCTGTGGGCGCCCGAGCCCCCGCACCTGGCAGACTCGGGGCATGACCACGCTCAAGGCCAAGCTCCAGGAAGACCTCACCACCGCCATCCGTGCGCGCAACGAGCTCGCCTCGTCCACGCTGCGCCTGACCCTCTCCGCCATCACCAACCAGGAAGTCGCGGGCAAGGAAGCCCGGGTGCTCTCCGACGAGGAAGTCCTCAAGGTGATCGCCAAGGAGGCGAAGAAGCGCCGCGAGGCCGCGGACGCCTTCGCGCAGGGTGGCCGTCCCGAGCAGGCCGCGCGGGAGACCGCCGAGGGCGAGTTCCTCGACACCTACCTCCCCAAGCAGCTCGGCGAGGCCGAGCTCGACGCGATCGTGGCGCAGGCAGTCGAGGAGGCCAGGGCGGCGGGCGCCGAGGGACCGCGGGCCATGGGCGCCGTGATGAAGATCGTGAACCCGAAGGTCGCGGGTCTGGCGGAGGGCGGCCGCGTCGCCGCCGCGGTCAAGAAGCACCTGTCCTAGTACGGGATCCCCGCAAGGGAAACAAGGAGGGCCCCCACCGATCCGGAAACGGATCTGGGGGGCCCTCCCTTCGCTTTTCCTACGGGTCCTAGCCGTTCCCGCCGATGAAGCCCGGCGGGAAGGTGATCCCGCCGAGCGGGTCGTCCCCGCCCGTGCCGCCGTCGGTCCCGCCGGTGGCTCCGGTGGTGGTTCCGGCGGTCTGCCCGCCGGGCCGTCCGTCACCGGGCTTGCCGTCGCGGCCCGGCTTGCCGGGCTTGGTGGGCTTGCCGCTGGGCTTGCCGCCGGGGGTCGGGCTCGGGGTGTCGGCGATGTGCACCGTGACGAAGGTCGGGGCCTCGCGGCCGGAGAGCGCGCCGGAGACGGCCTGCTTCCAGATCGGGCCGGGCAGGCCACCACCGAAGACCTTGTCGTAGTACTGGCCGCCGATGGTGATGTTCTCCATCGACACCTGCTTGGCGCCGCCGGAGCCGACCCAGGTCGCGCCGGACATGTTCGGGGTGTAGCCGACGAACCAGGCGTTGTAGCGGCTGTCGGTGGTACCCGTCTTGCCCGCGTTCTCACGGTCCTTCAGACCCGACTGCTGTCCCGTACCGGAGTCGACCACGCCCAGCAGCAGCGTGTTGATGGTGTCGGCGGTCCGCTCGGTCATCGCACGGCCGCACTTGGACTTCGGGACCGTCAGCGCCTTGCCGTGCGAGTCGGTGATCGACTCGATGGTGACCGGGGTGCAGTACACGCCGCGGTTGGCGAAGGTGGCGTAGGCGTTGGCCATGGTCAGCGGGGACATGCCCTCACTGCCGAGCGCGATGGCCGGGACCTCGGGGAGCTTGGCGCCGTTGGCCGGGATCACGCCGAGCTTGGTGGTCATCTCGGTCACGGGGCACAGGCCCACCTCGGAGATCATCTCCACGAAGTAGGTGTTGACCGACTTGGCCATCGCCTCCTTCATCCCGTACGGGCCGACCTCGGACTCGGTCTCGTTCTCCACCTTGGCCCGGTCGGTGTTGACCCAGGGCTTGTCGCCGCAGGTCCTCACGGGGCTCGGATAGTCCATGTCGTACGGGGACTGGTACATCTTCGTCGGCGGCAGTCCGCCCTCGAGGGCCGCGGCCGCGACGAACGGCTTGAAGGTGGAGCCGGTCGGGAAGCCGAAGTTCGAGCCGCCCATCTTCTTGTCCACCGAGAAGTTGATCTGGGTCTCGTTCTTGCCGAAGCCGTACGGCTTCGACTGCCCCATGGCGAGCACCCGCCCGGTGCCGGGCTGGACGAGGGTGACGGCCGTGGCGACCTTGTCGTCCTGGTCCACGTGGTCCTTGATGGACTCGTTGACGGAGTCCTGGGACTGCGGGTCCAGGGTCGTGCGGACCGTCAGGCCGCCCTGGTTCCAGACCTTCGCCCGCTCCTCGCGGGTCTTTCCGAAGGCGGTGTCGTCGAGGAAGGTGTTGCGCACGAAGTCGCAGAAGAAGCCCGCGCCCTTGACGGCGGTGATGCAGCCGTTCTTCGGCTTGGTCACCTTCAGCTGGACCGGCTTCGCCTTCGCCGCGTCCGCCTCGGCCTGCGAAATATCCTTTATGTCCGCCATGCGCTGGAGGACGACGTTGCGCCGCTTCATCGCCTCCTGCGAGTCGTTCAGCGGGTCGTACCGGCTCGGCGACTGGACCACGCCCGCCAGCAGCGCCGACTCGTCCAGGGTCAGGTCCTTGGCGGACTTGCTGAAGTAGCGGTGGGCGGCGGATTCGATTCCGTACGCCTGCTGGCCGAAGTACGTGATGTTGAGGTAGTTCTCGAGGATCTTCTTCTTCCCGAGCTCCTCCTCGACCTGGATCGAGTACTTCAGCTCGCGGATCTTGCGCCCGAGGCTCTTCTCCTGGGCCTCGCGCACCTTCGTCTCGTCGTCGCCGGCTTCTTCGACGAACACGTTCTTCACGTACTGCTGCGTCAGAGTCGACGCGCCCTGCGCCGCGCCGCCCTCCTGGGCATTGCGGTTGACCGCACGCAGGATGCCCT
This sequence comes from Streptomyces sp. GL_148, assembly GCF_057834205.1. Classification (NCBI taxonomy): domain Bacteria; kingdom Bacillati; phylum Actinomycetota; class Actinomycetes; order Kitasatosporales; family Streptomycetaceae; genus Streptomyces; species Streptomyces sp. GL_148. The sequence goes on from NZ_CM174396.1 coordinate 4,809,692, forward strand.
TGAGGTCGATCGCGCCGTGCTCGTAGAAACGCGAGTCCTCGATCGCGACGATGGCCTTCTGCATGTACGGGGAGATGGCCGTGATCGGGACCACCTGCCGGTCACGCGAATAGACCGTGGCGATCAAGCCACCTTCGGCGTCCAGAATCGTGGTGCGCTGGCTCAACGGTGGCGTCTTGAGATTGGCCGGGATCTCATCAAAGCCTTCGACCGTGCCCTTGGCCGCGAGCCCCAGGGCGCCGGCCCCCGGGATCGCGATCCCCGCGAGTACAACTCCGGAGAGAACGGACACACCGAGGAACTTGGCGGCCTGCTGTGGCCCCGTGAGCCCGCCGCCCGAGCGCTTCTTTCCCATAGAGGGCAGCCTACGTTCTCATTCGCCGGACACGCGCGAATGCCTTGGCCTAAGCTGTCCTCAACTGTCACAGCAGTGCGGTGGGACATCAACCCCTCGGCTTGTTTTTCACCCTTCCCGAATGGGGTGGACGCATGTCCGAATCTCGCCCCCTGTGATCAGCATGCCCCGTCGATTTCACCCAAATCGCCGGAATGGTCGGGCATGTCGCAGGATCACTCCGTCGGGTGATCTGCCGCTTACCCATAGTCCGTTCGGACCATTCAAGATTGGGCCCGTCGGGGGTGTTGCACTGTGCCCGCCTTCCGTAACGTCCTCAACTGGCAGCGGTGAATATGCCGCTACCGCCGTGGGGGAGCCTCGATTCGGGAGAGGACGGCGCCGGGATGGGCTGGGTTACCGACTGGAGTGCGCAGGCAGCCTGCCGCACTACCGATCCGGATGAACTGTTCGTTCAAGGAGCGGCACAGAACAGGGCCAAGGCGGTGTGTACCGGATGTCCGGTGCGGACCGAGTGCCTGGCCGATGCGCTCGACAATCGTGTCGAGTTCGGAGTGTGGGGCGGAATGACCGAGCGGGAACGACGTGCGCTGTTGCGCCGGCGTCCCACCGTCACCTCGTGGCGGCGCTTGCTCGAAACCGCCCGCACGGAGTACGAGCGCAGTACGGGCATCCTCACCATGGATGCCGATGACGAGATCGGTGTTCCGTACGAAACGTACGCGGCAGCTGGGTAGACCACCGGGCACCACGTCGTAGGAACGCCTACGCTCCGGCCGGAACCCCGGCCGCGAGTCGCTCTCCGATGGCCCGCAGCCCGGCGAGGTCGTGTACGTCGCCGGGCAGGGCGGCCACTTCGGCCACCGCCACTTCGGGGTGCAGCGAGGTGAAGCGGTCACGCGTGCGCTGTTCGCGCGCGATGATCTGCATGCGCTCCGCATGCAGGCGGAGCAGTCCTGCCGTGATCACATCCACGTCGGCGTCCACTTCGGCGTCCACGTGGGCGTCCGCGCCGGTGTCTACGGTGTCGGTGCCGGTCTCTCGCGCGGCGCGGTCGTCGGTGTCGGTGTCGGTCCCCGGACCGGTCTCCGGGTCGGTCTCCGTGGAGTCACGAAGTCCAGCTTTCCCGGACTGCTGATCCACAATGCCGCCTTCTTCAAGATTCTCCGCAGCGGCCAACGCCCGCTCCGCGGAGAGCTGTTCGGCGCCGCTGCCGTGCACCCGGTTCAGTACGAGCCCGGCCAGCGGCATCCGTTCCGCCGCCAGCCGCTCGACGAAGTACGCGGCCTCGCGCAGCGCGTCCGGTTCGGGCGCGGAGACCACGAGGAACGCCGTGCCGGGAGCCTGGAGGAGCTGGAAGGTCGCGTCCGCGCGGGTGCGGAAGCCGCCGAACATCGTGTCCATGGCGGCCACGAAGGTCTGTACGTCCTTCAGCAGCGAGGCACCCATCAGCTTGCTCAGCGTGCCCGTCATCATCGACATGCCGACATTGAGGAACTTCATCCCCGCCCGGCCGCCCACCTTCGCCGGAGCCATCAGCACCCGGATGAACTTCCCGTCCAGGAAGGACCCCAGACGCCCCGGCGCGTCCAGGAAGTCCAGCGCGGAGCGGCTCGGCGGGGTGTCCACCACGATCAGGTCCCAGTCGTCCCGGGCCCGCAGCTGACCCAGCTTCTCCATCGCCATGTACTCCTGCGTGCCCGCGAAGCCGGCCGACAGGGACTGGTAGAAGGGGTTGGCGAGGATGGCCGCGGCGCGCTCGGGGTCGGAGTGGCCCTCGACGATCTCGTCGAAGGTCCGCTTCATGTCGAGCATCATGGCGTGCAGTTCGCCGCCGCCGGTGTCGTGCGGGCCCGGCACCCCCATCACCCTGCGCGGGGTGTTGTCGAGCGAGTCGATCCCCATCGACTGGGCCAGCCTGCGCGCCGGGTCGATGGTCAGGACGACCACCTTGCGCCCGCGTTCGGCCGCCCGTACCCCGAGCGCCGCGGCGGTCGTGGTCTTGCCGACCCCGCCCGCACCGCAGCACACGATGATCCGGGTCTGCGGATCGTCCAGCAGCCGGTCGACGTCCAGCCCCGGGGGAGTGTCCATCGTCGACTCCATCGTCCCCTCCCTCGTCCCGGCCTCGCTCATTCCTCGCCCACCTGCTTCCGCAGCTCCGCGGCGAGCCCGTAGAGCCCGGCCAGGTCCATCCCCGCACCGAGCATGGGGAGTTCGTACGTCGGCACGTGCAGCCCCGCCAGTACGGTGCGCTGGGCGCGCTCCAGCTCCACCCGGCTCGCGTGCTCCGAGGCCTGCGTGAGGAGCGGATCCACCAGCCGTTCGGCCAGCCCGCCGCGCCGGGCACTGCCGAGGCCGGCCCGGGACAGCGCCCCGGCGACGCCGGAGCGGTGCTCGCCGGAGGCGGCGCGCAGGGCGTTCCCGTCGAGGTGGTGCGGCCGGACCATGTTGACGACGACCCGCCCCACCGGCAGGCCCGCCCGCTGGAGTTCGGCGATCCCGTCGGCGGTCTCCTGCACGGGCATCTCCTCCAGCAGGGTGACCAGGTGCACGGCCGTCTCGGGGGACTTGAGCACCTTCATGACGGCCTGCGCCTGGTTGTGGATCGGCCCGAACCGGGCCAGGCCCGCCACCTCGTCGTTGACGTTGAGGAAGCGGGTGATCCGTCCGGTCGGCGGGGCATCCATGATCACGTGGTCGTAGACGAACCGGCCGGTCTTGTCCTTGCGCCGGACCGCTTCGCACGCCTTGCCCGTCAGGAGCACGTCCCGCAGCCCCGGCGCGATGGTCGTCGCGAAGTCGATGGCGCCGAGCTTCTTGAGGGCGCGGCCGGCCGAGCCGAGCTTGTAGAACATCTGGAGGTAGTCGAGGAGCGCCCGCTCCGCGTCGATGGCGAGCGCGTAGACCTCCCCGCCGCCCGAGGCGACGGCGATCTTCCGGTCCTCGTAGGGGAGTGCCTCCGCCCCGAAGACCTGAGCGAGGCCCTGCCTGCCCTCGACCTCCACGAGAAGAGTCCGCCTGCCCTCGCGTGCGAGGGCGAGCGCGAGTGCCGCGGCGACCGTGGTCTTGCCGGTGCCGCCCTTGCCGCTGACTACCTGGAGCCTGCTCACAGGGCCCGAGCCTAATTCCTCCCGGGCGGCGGCGGTGGTGGCGGGGCCCCGTACGCCAGGCACTACGCTCGCTCCCATGACCAAGAAGTTCGAATACGCGACCGTCCCGCTGCTGGTCCACGCCACCAAGCAGATCCTGGACACCTGGGGCGAGGACGGCTGGGAGCTCGTCCAGGTCGTTCCCGGGCCGAACAACCCCGAGCAGCTCGTGGCCTACCTGAAGCGGGAGAAGGCGGCATGAGCGGAGTCGTCGAGGCGAAGCTGGCCGAACTCGGCCTGACCCTCCCCGAGGTCGTCCCGCCGCTGGCCACGTACCAGCCGGCCGTCCGGTCGGGTGCCTACGTGTACACCGCGGGTCAGCTCCCGATGGTCAAGGGCAACCTGCCGGTCACCGGCAAGGTCGGCGCCGAGGTCTCGGCCGAGCAGGCCAAGGAACTGGCCGCGACCTGCGCGCTGAACGCGCTGGCCGCGGTGAAGTCCGTCGTCGGCGACCTCGACAAGATCGCGCGCGTCGTGAAGGTGGTGGGCTTCATCGCCTCCGCCCCCGACTTCACGGCCCAGCCGGGCGTGTTGAACGGCGCGAGCGAGCTGCTGGGCGCCGTCCTCGGCGAGAAGGGCGTTCACGCCCGCAGCGCGGTCGGCGTGGCGGTCCTCCCGCTGGACGCCCCGGTCGAGATCGAGATCCAGGTCGAACTGGTCCCGGGAGCCTGACTTCGGCTTCCGCCCAGGCGGGGCTGAAACGCCTGCCCCGGAGGGGCTGGATCTTGCCCGTAGGGCAATTCCAGCCCCTCCGGCGTTTGAGGAGCGGGGTCTGGGGCGGAGCCCCAGGAGCTTTCAGCCCGTCCGGCGTTTGAGGACCGGGGTCCGGGCAGAGCCCGGCTGGGGGTCCCCCCGGACGGAGTCTGGGGGATGGGCGAAGGGCGGGTAGGGGACTTCTGCCCCGCGCAGCGGCGAGGGTTGCTGCGGGGACTTCGCCCCGCGCAGCGGCACATCCGCAGCCGGACAGCGCCCCCGCGCAGCGGGGTTCCCGAGGACCCCCCTCGAACATCGGCCCGGATGCCCGTAGCATCCCGCCATGCCGAATGGTCAGTACGGTCAGCAAGAGACCTCCGCCGGAGGTCAGTGGTACCCGCCGGAGTGGCCCGACCGGATCCGCGCCCTCGCGGACGGCGCCCTCACCCCGGTGGAACCCAGGCGCGCCGCCACCGTGATGCTGCTGCGCGACACCCCCGACGGCCCCGCCGTGCACATGCTGCGCCGCCGCGCCGAGATGGCCTTCGCCGGAGGCGCCTACGCGTACCCCGGCGGCGGCGTGGACCCCCGCGACGAGGACCACCTCATCGGCTGGGCCGGCCCGAGCCGCGCCGAGTGGGCCGAGCGGATGGGCACCGACCCCGCCACCGCCCAGGCGATCGTCTGCGGAGCCGTCCGCGAGACCTTCGAGGAGGCCGGGGTCCTGCTCGCGGGCGAGTCCGCGGACACCGTCGTCGGCGACACCACCGGCGACGACTGGGAGGCCGCCCGCGCGGCCCTGGTGGCGCGTGAGCTGTCCTTCGCCGAGTTCCTCGACCGCAGGGGCCTCGTCCTGCGCTCCGACCTGCTCGGCGCGTGGGCCCGCTGGATCACCCCGGAGTTCGAGCCGCGCCGGTACGACACCTGGTTCTTCGTCGCGGCCCTCCCCGAAGGCCAGCGCACCCGCAACGCCTCCACCGAGGCCGACCGCACGGTCTGGATCCGCCCCGCCGACGCCGCCGCCGGCTACGACAAGGGCGAGCTGCTGATGATGCCGCCCACCATCACCACCCTGCGCTCCCTGGAGCCGTACGGGAGCCCCGCAGAGGCCCTCGCCGCGGCCGGCGCCCAGGACCTGACCCCGGTCCTCGCCCGGGCCACCCTCGCGGACGGGGAGCTCGTGCTCAGCTGGCCGGGCCATGACGAGTTCACCAAGCGCGTCCGCCTCACGGCCCCCGGCACCCCGGGCCCGGGCCCCGCGCACCCCGGAGGGGCCCCCGTATGACCGATGCCGCCGCCCTGCCCGGCCAGCCCCGCGGAATGGTCGCCTCCGGACCCGCCACCGCCCGCGCGGTGAACATCCTGGCGTCGAACGCCTCCCCGATGACCCTCGACGGCACCAACACCTGGCTCGTCTCCGAGCCCGGCTCCGACCTGGCCGTGGTGATCGACCCCGGCCCGCTGGACGACGTACACCTGCGCGCGGTCGTCGCCGCCGCCGAGGAGGCGGGCAAGCGGGTCGGCCTCACCCTCCTCACCCACGGACACCCCGACCACGCCGAGGGCGCGGCACGCTTCGCCGAGCTGACCCGGACGAAGGTCCGCGCACTGGACCCGGCCCTGCGCCTGGGCGACGAGGGCCTGGCCGCCGGGGACGTCATCCGCACGGGCGGTCTGGAACTGTGCGTGGTCCCGACGCCCGGCCACACCGCGGACTCGCTCTGCTTCCACCTGCCGGCCGACCGGGCGGTCCTGACCGGCGACACGATCCTGGGGCGGGGCACGACGGTCGTCGCGCACCCCGACGGGCGCCTGGGCGACTACCTGGACTCCCTGCGCCGGCTGCGCTCGCTGACGGTCGACGACGGGGTCCACACGGTGCTCCCGGGGCACGGGCCGGTCCTGGACGACGCGCAGGGCGCGGTGGAGTTCTACCTCGCCCACCGGGCCCACCGCCTCGCGCAGATCGAGACGGCGGTCGAGAACGGCCTGACCACCCCCGAGGCGGTCGTCGCCCACGTCTACGCGGACGTGGACCGGTCGCTGTGGCCGGCCGCGGAATGGTCCGTACGCGCGCAGCTGGAATACCTGACGGAGCACGGCCTGATCCCCGGGAACCCCGAGTGAGCGGGCCTGACCGGCAAGCTCCGAAAGAGACGGCCTAGCCCGCCGGACGGGGCGTCTTCGTCCCGTGCCGGGCCGTGTACTCGTCCGCGAGCCACGGCCCGAGGTCCTCGACGTAGGCGCGCAGCACGGCCGGGTCCGCGACCGGTTCCAGTGCGGCGGCGGCCGCGGCGCGCATCTGGTCGGCGCGCTCGGGGTAGTACTGCCCGAACACCTCCGCCGACTCGGTGAGGTCGCTGGTCCAGCCGCCCCACCGCGGCATGACGAGGGTGAACCCGGTCCGTACGAGGTGCCGCGAGACGCCCCGGCACAGGTTGCGGTACTCCTCCGGCGTGGCCGCCTCCCTGATCCGCTCGCGCACCCTGGGCAGCAGCTCGGCGAGGTCGCCGTTGGTCTCGCGGGCGAGCAGGCTGTCCGGCCGGTAGCGGGGCAGGTGCTCGGCCAGGTCCGCGCCGAGCATTGGGGTGCACAGGCAGGCGAGGAACCAGCCCAGGTCGTAACGTTCCTGCTCGCTCAGCAGCCGGTCCTTGCCGTACAGCAGGATCCCGACCCCGTCGATCTCCGCGAACTCCTCGTCGAGGCCGCGCGCCAGTGCCTCGGTGGTGTCGCGGTCCTCCTCGCCGGGCGCGTGGTGCAGGGCGATCAGCAGGTCGAGGTCGGACCGCCCGGGCCGGGCCGTCCCGCGCGGCACGGACCCGTACAGGTAGGCGCTGTGCAGCCGTTGCCCGTACGCCTCCCCGATCCGCTCCCGCGCGGCGGCGACGAGCCCCCGGAACTCTGCCTGCACCTGCCCGAGCGACCCTTCGCGCTCGAAGTACCCGTACGCGTCGATACCCCTGTGCTCCATGGGTCCACTGTGCCTCCTGCGCAGCCAAAATCAGCCCCGCCAGGGGGTCCCCCCGGACGGAGTCTGGGGGAGTTTGAGGCGCGGGGGTGCGGGGTGGAGCCCCCGGAACGGCGCCGCAGGAGCACGAAAAGGGGCCCCGCCCGACTGGGCAGGACCCCTCAACGGAGACTACGAAGGTCAGCGGGACCGCTTCGCGAGCCGCTCCACGTCCAGCAGGATCACCGCGCGAGCCTCAAGGCGGAGCCATCCGCGTCCCGCGAAGTCGGCCAGGGCCTTGTTCACGGTCTCGCGCGACGCGCCGACGAGCTGGGCCAGCTCTTCCTGCGTGAGGTCGTGCACGACGTGGATGCCCTCCTCCGACTGCACGCCGAAGCGGCGCGACAGGTCGAGGAGCGCACGGGCCACCCGGCCCGGAACGTCGGAGAAGACCAGGTCGGACATCTGGTCGTTGGTCTTGCGCAGGCGCCGCGCGACGGCACGCAGCAGCGCGGTCGCCACCTCGGGCCGGGCGTTCAGCCAGGGCTGGAGGTCTCCGTGACCCAGACCCAGCAGCTTGACCTCGGTCAGCGCGGTGGCGGTAGCGGTGCGCGGGCCCGGGTCGAACAGCGACAGCTCGCCGATCAGCTCTCCGGGGCCGAGGACGGCCAGCATGTTCTCGCGGCCGTCGGGGGAGGTGCGGTGAAGCTTCACCTTGCCCTCGGTGACGACGTAGAGCCGGTCACCGGGGTCGCCCTCGTGGAACAGGGCGTCACCACGTGCGAGGGTCACCTCGCCCATGGAGGCGCGGAGCTCCGCGGCCTGCTCGTCATCGAGCGCCGCGAAGAGCGGGGCACGCCGCAGTACGTCGTCCACGAGTCTCTCTCCTATGTCGACCAGCCGGGGGATCGCTCCCCCATTTTGCCGGACGGCTCAAACAGTGCGATCAATCACGTTCATCACAAGGATGCCGGACGTACGGGTGTGCTGTGCGGCGAGAGGCCGATCGGGGTGGTGTTACCTGAGGTCCGGGGCGGTCATCGCCGCCGTGTCCCGGACCTGCAGGGCGTCCAACAGGCCGGTGAGGGCACAGGCCAAGGGGTCCGGGGGAGTGACGGACACAGTGAATTCAGCCGTGGGCGAACACGACCTGGTGGGAGCCCTCCCGGAGCAGTCACCCCCACTTCAGGGCAAAACTTCGGCCAAGAAACCCCGGTCGGGCGGAGGTCACGTCCGGCCACGGGCGGAGGGCTGTGCGGCGTAGCCTTCGGGGATGGCAGAGAGCAAGGTCAAGAAGGCCGGGGCGAAGCCGGAGAGCCATCTGGCGATGGTGCGGCGGGCGCGCAGGATCAACCGCGAGCTGGCGGAGGTCTACCCGTACGCGCACCCGGAGCTCGACTTCCGCAACCCCTTCGAGCTGCTGGTCGCCACCGTCCTGTCCGCGCAGACCACGGACCTGCGCGTGAACCAGACGACCCCGGCCCTCTTCGCCGCGTACCCGACCCCCGAGGACATGGCCGGAGCCGATCCGGAGGCGCTGGAGGAGATCATCCGGCCGACCGGGTTCTTCCGGGCGAAGGCCAAGTCCCTGCTCGGCCTCTCGCAGGCGCTGCGCGACAACTTCGGCGGTGAGGTGCCGGGCCGGATCGAGGACCTGGTGACGCTCCCCGGGGTGGGCCGCAAGACGGCGAACGTGGTCCTCGGCAACGCCTTCGGCGTCCCCGGGATCACGGTCGACACCCACTTCGGCCGGCTGGTGCGGCGCTGGAAGTGGACCGAGCAGGAGGACCCCGAGAAGGTCGAGGCGGAGATCTGCGCGATCTTCCCGAAGAGCGAGTGGACGATGCTCTCGCACCGCGTCGTCTTCCACGGCCGCCGGATCTGCCATTCCCGCAAGCCCGCCTGCGGGGCTTGCCCGATCGCACCGCTCTGCCCGGCCTACGGGGAGGGCGAGACCGATCCGGAGAAGGCGGCGAAGCTCCTGAAGTACGAGAAGGGCGGCCAGCCCGGCCAGCGCCTGAGCCCACCCCCGGACTACCCGGGCCTCCCGGCGCCCGCCAAATCCGGCCCCGCCGACGCCTGAGCCAAATCCAGCCCCTCCGGCGTTTGAGGAGCGGGGGTCCGGGGGCCGGCCCCCGGCAACGGACCCGCACCTGCAAGGAACGAATCGCTACCCGAACCGCGTTTGGCGGTGTGGGGAAACGCAGAAGCACGGACAGGGGTGCCTATGACAAAGGCCACGCAGAACCGCCGGGCGGGCACCGCCGCGCACGAGGCCCCGTACGACACGCAGCGCGGCCGGCGCGGAAGCATCGAGCTGCACACCCAGGGCCTGCCCGACTGGCTGGACCCCGTCGTCGAGGCGGCCCGGACGGTCCGGCCCACCCAGCTCAGCCGGTTCCTGCCGCCGGAGGACGGCCGCGGCCGCCAGTCCGCCGTACTGATCCTCTTCGGCGAGGGCCCCCGAGGCCCCGAACTGCTGCTGATGGAGCGCGCCGGGACCCTGCGCTCGCACCCCGGCCAGCCCTCCTTCCCCGGCGGCGCCCTCGACGCGGAGGACGGCGACCCGCAGACCACCGGCCCGCTGCGCGCCGCGTTGCGCGAGGCCGAGGAGGAGACCGGTCTGGATCCCGCCGGGGTCCAGCTCTTCGGGGTGCTGCCGCCGCTCTACATCCCGGTCAGCGAGTTCGTCGTGACCCCGGTGCTCGGCTGGTGGCGTGCCCCCAGCCCGGTCGGCGTGGTCGACCCGGCCGAGACGGCCCGCGTCTTCACGGTGCCCGTGGCCGATCTCACGGATCCCGCACACAGGGTCACCGTCGTTCACCCCGGCGGCTTCCAGGGCCCGGCCTTCACCGTCGAGTCGGCTCTGGTCTGGGGTTTCACCGCCGGCGTGATCGACCGGATCCTGCACTTCGCCGGCTGGGAGCGCCCCTGGGACCGGTCCCGGGAAGTCCCGCTCGACTGGCGCGCATGAGACGGTGAGCCCTGTGAACGTGCTGGACATCCTGTTGCTGCTCGCCGCCGTATGGTTCGCGATCGTCGGCTACCGCCAGGGGTTCGTCGTCGGCATCCTGTCGGTGATCGGCTTCCTCGGCGGTGGTCTCGTCGCCGTGTCCCTGCTGCCCCTGATCTGGGACCGGGTCACCGACAACGGCACCCAGGTGTCCACCACGGTCGTCGTCATCGCCGTGGTCGTGATCATCATCTGTGCCTCGATCGGCCAGGCGTTGACCACCCACCTGGGCAACAAGCTCCGGCGCCACATCACATGGTCCCCGGCCCGCGCGCTCGACGCGACGGGCGGCGCCCTGGTGAACGTGGTCGCGATGCTGCTGGTGGCCTGGCTGATCGGGTCCGCGCTCGCCGGTACGTCACTTCCCACGCTGGGCAAGGAAGTGCGCAACTCCAAGGTGCTCCTCGGCGTCTCCCGGGTGCTCCCGGCGCAGGCGAACACCTGGTTCTCGGACTTCAGCTCCACCCTGGCCCGCAACGGCTTCCCGCAGGTCTTCAGCCCGTTCTCCAACGAGCCGATCACCGAGGTCAAGCCGCCGGACCCGCTGCTCGCGCGCAGCCCCGTGGCCGAGTACGCCAAGCAGTCGATCGTGAAGGTCGTCGGTACGGCGCCCGCGTGCAGCAAGGTGCTGGAGGGCACCGGCTTCGTCTTCGCGCCGGGCAAGGTGATGACCAACGCGCACGTGGTCGGCGGGGTCGGCGAACCGACCGTGCAGGTCGGCGGCGAGGGCAAGCTCTACGACGGCAAGGTCGTGCTCTACGACTGGGAGCGCGACATCGCCGTCCTGGACGTGCCCAAGCTGAAGGCGCCGGCGCTGGAGTTCACCGACAAGGACGCGGCGAGCGGCAGCGACGCCATCGTCGCGGGCTTCCCGGAGAACGGCGCGTACGACGTCCGCGCGGCGCGCGTCCGCGGCCGGATCAACGCCAACGGCCCGGACATCTACCACCGCGGAACCGTGCGACGGGACGTCTACTCCCTGTTCGCGACGGTCCGCCAGGGCAACTCCGGCGGCCCGCTGCTGACGCCCGAGGGCAAGGTGTACGGGGTCGTCTTCGCGAAGTCCCTCGACGACCCCAACACCGGTTACGCCCTGACCACGGACGAGATCCGCGAGGACATCAGGATCGGGGAGACGGCGAACCGACGGGCCGACAGCCAGGGCTGCGCCCTCTGAGGGCTACGGGGGCCTTGAGGGGCTCCCGTAGCACTCCCGAGCCCCGTGGCTCTGCCGGACCTGGGAACCCCTGCCGGGCCCCCGCCTACGTGCGCTGGTGCCTGAGCCGGGCGGAGACCCAGCGGGCCCGCCGGCGCAGGATGCGCGGAATCCCGAGTCGGGGGTCGTCGTGGCCTTCGCGGCCCTGCCCCCTGTGCGTGCCCGGCGTGACCGTCGAGCGGCGTTCGTGTGCGGTGTCACCGTAGTCGTGCGTCCAGCCCATACTCCGAGCTGTGCCCGGGGCCCAAGGTCGGTAATCGCGTTCGGGGCGGCCAATTGGCCTATGCGCCAGGCAATTGAATGCTTGTCATATAAGCGACAGTCCGGCTCAGCGGTCCGGCTCGGGATCCTTCAGCCAGTTGACCAGCTCGGCCGAGAACGCCGCCGGGTCCTCCTCGTGCGGGAAGTGCCCGAGTCCGTCGAAGAGCCGCCAGCGGTACGGGGCTTCGACGTACTGTCCGGACCCCGCCGCACTCCGCGTCCGCATCACCGGATCGAGCGAGCCGTGCAGGTGCAGTGTCGGCACCCGCACCGGCCGCTTCATGCGCCGGTTGAACTGCAGGCCGTCGGGCCGGGCCATCGACCGCATCATCCAGCGGTACGGCTCGACCGAGCAGTGCGCGGTGGAGGGGATGCACATCGCGCGCCGGTAGACCGCGATGTCGTTCTCCTCAGGAAGCCGCGGGCCCGACCAGTCCCGGATCAGGTCGCCGACGAGCGCCCCGTCGTCGGCGACGAGCTGACGCTCGGGCACGAACGGCCGCTGGAAGCCCCAGATGTGCGAGCTGGCACGGGTCTGCCCGAAGTCGGACAGCATCGCGGAGCGCCAGCGGCGCGGGTGCGGCATCGAGGACACCACCAGCCGACGCACCAGCTTCGGCCGCATCACCGCCGCCGTCCAGGCGAGGTAGCCGCCCAGGTCGTGCCCAACGAGGGCGGCGTCGGGCTCGCCGAGGGACCGTACGACCCCGGTGATGTCGAGCGCCAGGTTGGCAGGGTCGTAGCCGCGCGGGGTGCGGTCGCTGCCGCCCACGCCGCGCAGGTCCATCGCGACCGCCCGGTAGCCCGCGTCGGCCAGCGCGGTCATCTGATGCCGCCACGTCCACCAGAACTGCGGGAACCCGTGCAGGAGCAGCACCAGCGGTCCGTCACCCAACTCGGCGACGTGGAACCGCGCCCCGTTGGCCGCGACGTCCCGGTGCGTCACTTCTCGCCCGCCGGGGATGGCGATCCGGACCGCCGAGGCGGCGGTGGGGGGCGTACCGGACGTGCCGGACGTGCCGGAATCCGACGAGGGGGCTGTCATGAGGACGAGCGTGCCACACCCACGGCGTTGTCACTGACCGACCGGGCGTGGGGCTTGACGGTGCCGACGAGGGCCGCCGTCTCCTTGATCGAGGCGATGGTATTCACCGGCGGCTTGATCTTCTTGAACTTCGCCATGGCGATCAGCCCGATCACGCCCGCGAGCAGCCAGAACGCCACACCGACGATCAGGAAGGACCAGGCCAGCCCGAGCCCGAGGTTGTGAATGCCGTACGCCGCGGCGAAGCTCAGCATCGGCAGCGAGAAGAGGAGGAGCACGCCCGCCACGATGGCGGCGCCGCTGCCGATGCCCGCACGCTTGACGTCCTGCTTGATCTCCACCTTGGCGAGGGCGATCTCGTCGTGCACCAGGGCGGACATCTCGGCGGTGGCCGAGGCGACCAGCTGGCCGAGTGTGCGCTCGGCTCCTGGGGCCCCTTGGTCCACTGCGCTCATCGCTCTCTCCCTCTGTCGTCCGACTGCGACGGCTGTCCTGTCGTCAGGTCAGATCATGCCGGACGGCCGCCGTCGGCGCTGGACCCGCCCGGAGCTTCGGCCGCTGCTTCCCGCGCACCGGCCGCGACCTCTTCGGCCCTGCGCAGGTGCTCGGCCGCCCTGGCCTCGTAGATCTTCGCCATCCGCAGGTGGTAGTCCGGCTTGTCCTGTTCGTAGATGTCGGGGATGCCGTCGAGGTCGTCGTCGCGCTCCTCGTCCTCGATCAGCGCCCTGTACTTCCGGTTGCGCATCTTCAGCAGGACGCACGCGACGACCGCGGCGATGAGCGAGCCGATCAGGACGGCGGCCTTGATCTCGTCGGTGAGGACGGGGTCGTCCGTGAAGGCCAGTTCCCCGATCAGCAGCGAGACGGTGAAGCCGATTCCGGCGAGCGAGGCGACGGCGAACACGTCCGGCCAGGCGAGGTCGTCGTTGAGCTCCGCCTTGGTGAAGCGGGCGGCGAGCCAGGTGCCGCCGAAGATGCCGAGCGTCTTGCCGACGACGAGGCCGAGCACCACGCCGAGGGGCTCCGGCCGGGTGAAGACCTGTCCGATGGACTCGTCGGAGAGGGAGACGCCGGCCGAGAACAGGGCGAAGAGCGGGACGGCCAGACCGGCGGAGACGGGCCGGACCATGTGCTCGATGTGCTCGCCGGGGGAGTGCTGCTCGCCCTCCTTGCGGTGGCAGCGCAGCATCAGGCCCATGGCGACACCGGCGATGGTGGCGTGGACGCCGCTGTTGTACATCAGGCCCCAGATGACCAGGGCGAGCGGGACGTAGACGTACCAGCCGCGCACGTTCACCCGGAGCAGGAACCAGAAGAGGACCAGGCCGGCGACGGCGCCGCCGAGCGCCAGGAAGTTGATCTCGCTGGTGAAGAACACCGCGATGATCATGATGGCGAACAGGTCGTCGACGACCGCCAGGGTCAGCAGGAACGCGCGCAGGGCTGACGGCAGCGAGGTGCCGATGACGGCGAGGACGGCGAGCGCGAAGGCGATGTCGGTGGCGGTCGGGACCGCCCAGCCGTCCGTCGAGCCGTTGCCGAGCACGTTGGTCAGTACGTAGACCAGCGCGGGCACGGCCATGCCGCAGATCGCGGCGATCACCGGGAGCGCGGCCGCCTTGGCGTCGCGCAGGTCGCCCGCGACGAGCTCGCGCTTGAGCTCGATGCCGGCGACGAAGAAGAAGATGGCGAGCAGGCCGTCGGCCGCCCAGTGCTGGAGCGACAGGTCCAGGCCGAGGGAGGCGGGCCCGATGTGGAAGGACCGGACGCTGTCGTAGCTCGCCGCGATGGCGGGCACGTTCGCCCAGATGAGGGCGGCGATCGCGGCCACGAGGAGGAGGACGCCGCCGACCGTCTCGGCGCGCAGGGCGTCGGCCACGAAGCGGCGCTCGGGCAGCGAGAGGCGGCCGAGGAGCTTGCGGCTCTGGTTGTCGGTGGGGGTGGGCGCGGCCACGGGGGGCACCTCCGGGGTGGGTTGGACGGCATGGCGAAGCACGTTGCCGACCAGACTTCCCGGCGCACCCTGTGGAGTATTTCTTTAGCTGCTCAACATTTTACAGGGTGTACGCATGGGCGTATCCGGTGATCGTCACTTTATGTGCGAAAGGGGCATCCGGCGCGGCGCGCCGGATGCCCCTTTCGCTTCGTGTCGCCTGGTGTCGCTTGGTGTCCCGGCGTGCCGTACGGGGACCTCAGTCCTCGCTGCCCGCTGCCGGCAGCTTGCTCTGGATCAGGTCCATGACCGAGGAGTCCGCGAGCGTGGTGACGTCACCGACCGCGCGGTTCTCGGCCACGTCGCGCAGCAGGCGGCGCATGATCTTGCCCGAGCGGGTCTTCGGCAGCTCCTGCACCGGCAGGATCCGCTTCGGCTTGGCGATCGGGCCGAGCGTGGCACCGACGTGGTTGCGCAGCTCACCGACCAGCGTGTCCGTCTCGGAGGCGCTGCCGCGCAGGATGACGAAGGCCACGATGGCCTGGCCGGTGGTCTCGTCGTTAGCGCCGACGACCGCCGCCTCGGCCACCGAGGGGTGCGAGACGAGCGCCGACTCCACCTCGGTGGTCGAGATGTTGTGGCCGGACACCAGCATCACGTCGTCCACCCGGCCGAGCAGCCAGATGTCGCCGTCCTCGTCCTTCTTGGCGCCGTCGCCCGCGAAGTACTTGCCCTCGAAGCGCGACCAGTACGTGTCGATGTAGCGCTGGTCGTCGCCCCAGATGGTGCGCAGCATCGACGGCCACGGCTCGGTGAGGACCAGGTAGCCGCCTCCGCCGTTCGGGACCTCGTTCGCCTCGTCGTCCACGACGGTGGCGGCGATTCCGGGCAGCGCGCGCTGCGCCGAACCGGGCTTGGTCTCGGTGACGCCGGGCAGCGGGGAGATCATCATCGCGCCGGTCTCGGTCTGCCACCACGTGTCCACGATCGGGCAGCGGTCGCCGCCGATGTGCTTGCGGTACCAGATCCAGGCCTCGGGGTTGATCGGCTCGCCGACCGAGCCCAGGACGCGCAGGCTCGACAGGTCGAACTTCGCGGGGATGTCGTCGCCCCACTTCATGAACGTACGGATCGCGGTCGGCGCGGTGTAGAGGATGGTGACGCCGTACTTCTGCACGACCTCCCAGAACCGGCCCTGGTGCGGGGTGTCCGGCGTGCCCTCGTACATCACCTGGGTGGCGCCGTTGGCGAGCGGCCCGTAGACGATGTAGGAGTGCCCGGTCACCCAGCCGATGTCGGCGGTGCACCAGTAGACGTCGCTCTCCGGCTTCAGGTCGAACACCGCGTGGTGGGTGTACGAGGCCTGCGTGAGGTAGCCGCCGGAGGTGTGCAGGATGCCCTTGGGCTTACCCGTGGTCCCCGAGGTGTACAGGATGAAGAGCGGGTGCTCCGCGTCGAAGGCCTGCGGCGCGTGCTCGGCGCTCTGCCGCTCGACGATCTCGTGCCACCAGACGTCGCGGCCCTCGGTGAAGGCGGTGTCCTGGCCGGTGCGGCGCACCACGAGGACGTGCTCGACCTGCGGGCACTTGGCGACGGCCTCATCGATGGCGGGCTTCAGGGCGGAGGGCTTGCCCCGGCGGTAGCCGCCGTCGGAGGTGATGACCAGCTTCGCGTCGGCGTCCTGGATGCGGGAGGCGACGGCGTCGGCGGAGAAACCGCCGAAGACCACGGAGTGCGCGGCGCCGACGCGGGCGCACGCCAGCATCGCGACGACCGCCTCCGGAATCATCGGCAGGTAGACGGCGACCCGGTCGCCAGCTGCTACGCCCAGCTCGGTCAGGGCGTTCGCGGCCTTGGAGACCTCGTCCTTGAGCTCGGCGTAGGTGATCGAGCGACTGTCGCCGGGCTCGCCCTCGAAGTGGATGGCCACGCGGTCGCCGTTGCCGGCCTCGACGTGGCGGTCCACGCAGTTGTACGCGACGTTCAGCTTGCCGTCCGCGAACCACTTCGCGAAGGGCGGGTTGCTCCAGTCGAGCGTTTCGGTGGGCTCGGTGTCCCAGCTCAGCCGCCGCGCCTGCTCGGCCCAGAAGCCCAGCCGGTCCGCGTCGGCCTGTGCGTACGCAGCCTGAGTCACATTGGCGGCGGCGGCCAGATCGGCGGGCGGTGCGAACCGCCGCTCCTCCTTGAGCAGATTGGCCAGGCTTTCATTGCTCACGACGCATCTCCCTTTCCCAGGGTGTCCGTTGTGTCCCCGGTTGTATCCCCGGGCATAGCTCATCAGTCAATGGCCCAGGTGACAAGAGGTTGCCGGGAATTGGTGTAGACCTATTACCCGGCCGGGCCCACGCACGAGTGGCCCCCTCCCGCCGCAGGGTGCGGGAAGGGGCCACCGAGTGGCACGGATACGGGAGGGTATCGGTTCAAAGCTCCCGCTCAAACGGGTTCTACCCGTTTGAGCGTCCGGCCGTTCAGCCGCGCAGCGCGCCCGCGCCGACGGTGTCGAAGACCCGGCAGTCGAAGAAGTCCTCCCCCTCCGACAACAGGTACGCCTGCGCCTCGCCGACGTGGAAGTACATCCCGTGCAGCTCCAAGGTGCCCTCGGCGAGCCGCCGGGCCACCGATTCGTGCGCCCTCAGATGCTCCAGCTGCTGCACCACATT
Source organism: Streptomyces sp. GL_148 (assembly GCF_057834205.1). Lineage (NCBI taxonomy): Bacteria > Bacillati > Actinomycetota > Actinomycetes > Kitasatosporales > Streptomycetaceae > Streptomyces > Streptomyces sp. GL_148. The sequence goes on from NZ_CM174396.1 coordinate 4,826,967, forward strand.
GGTCAGGCACAGCTGCTCCACGGCGTCCGCCGGCAGCCTTCCGGAGATCCGCGCCCAGGCGTGATGGCGGCTGGCCATCCGCTCCAGGCTCGGCAGCCCGTGCCGCAGCCACCGCCGCAGCGGGGTCATCGCCGCCCCGGGCGCGGAGCTGAGCAGCGCCTGCATGGCCCCGCACCCCGAATGCCCGCACACGGTGATGCTGTCCACCTTCAGGACGTCCACGGCGTACTCGATGGCCGCCGCGACCGAATCGTCCGTGGACTCGGCCCCCGGGAGCGGGACGAGATTGCCGACGTTGCGCACCGTGAACAGGTCCCCGGGGCCGCTGGCCGTGATCATGCTGGTCACCAGGCGGGAGTCCGCGCAGGTGAGGAAGAGCTGCGAGGGCCGCTGCCCCTCCCGGGCCAGCCGTGCCAGCTCCTCGCGGACGTGCGGAGCCGTGTCCCGCTGGAAGGCGCTGATCCCGTTGGCCAGTTGACCGGCGCCGCGCCCGCGGGCCGCAACCGGTGCGGCGGGCGCAAGGGCCACGGAGGGCGCGGCCGTGCTCGCGGCGCCCTCCGGGTCGGTACGGGAACCCGTGGCGCGGTGGTCGCAGTGGTTCTGCCACGGCGTCCAGGGCCGGCAGCATTGGTGGTCCCCGCGCTGCGCACCCCGGTGGGCCCGCTCCGCGAGCTGGGCCCACTCGGCCCGTACCGGCTGTCCCGGCTGTTCCGTCTGCTCGGATCCGGAGATCCTGGCCCCGGACCGGCCGGTGACCTCCAGTGAGCCCCCGTGCGCCAGATGGGAGTCCCGCCAGTCCTGGAGGGTCTCGTAGGCGGCGTGGTCCATGAACGAGCCGTCCAGCTCGATGACGGCGTGCCCGTTGCCCGGGATCTGGTTCAGCACCCGGCTCAGCCGCGGTACCGCGAGGAAGGTCAACTGCCCCCGCGCCCACACCTGATGGACACCGCTGTCGAGCCGCTCGACGGTGATCCGGGTCCGGGCCAGGCGGTGCAGGGCCAGGGCGACGGCCATCGCGATGCCGATGGCGACGCCCTCCAGGACTCCGCCGAGCACCACGGCCACGATGGTCGTGGCGTAGACCAGGAACTCGCGGTGCCGGGTGACGGTGCGCAGGTGCGTGGCGCTCACCATCTGCACGCCGACCGCCATCACCAGCGCGGCGAGCGCGGCGAGCGGGATCAGGTCGAGGACCGGCACGAGCAGTCCGGCGGCGAGCAGGACCCAGAAGCCGTGCAGCATGGCCGACCTCCGGCTCACCGCACCGGACTTGACGTTGGCCACGCTGCGGACCGCCACGCCCGTGACGGGCAGTCCGCCCAGCGCGCCCGAGACGATGTTCGCCGCGCCCTGGCCGCGCAGTTCGCGGTTGAGGTCCGCCCGGGCGGGGCGCTTGCGCGTGGTCCGCTCGGCGGCGATCAGCTTGTCGGTGGCCACCGCCGAGAGCAGCGACTCCACACTGCCGACCAGGGTGATGGTCAGCACCGCGGCGATGATGCCGAGCACCGGACCCTCGGGCAGCTCGGGCAGTGCGTGGCTGCGCCAGGACGGCAGGTCCACGCGGGGCAGGGAGAGCCCGGCGAGGGCCGCGAAGGCCGTCGCGGTGGCGACGGCGGCGAGTGCGGCCGGCACCTTGCGCAGGGCCTGACCGACCCGGCCGGGCAGCCGGGGCCAGCCGAGCAGTACGACCAGCGTGAGCACGCTGATGCCGAGCGCGACGGGGTGCAGGTCGGCCAACTGGGCGGGCAGTCCCTGGACATTGGCCAGGGCGGAGCTCTGCGGGGTGCCGCCGAGCACGATGTGCAGTTGCGCCAGGGCGATCGTCACGCCGATGCCAGCGAGCATGCCGTGGACGATGGCCGGGCTGACCATCAGCGCGGACCGGGCGGTCCGCAGTGCGGCGAGGCCGAGCTGGCAGCAGCCCGCGAGCACCGTGATGGCGCAGGTGGTGCGCCAGCCGTAGTGCTGGATCAACTCGGCGGTGACGACGGTGAGTCCGGCCGCGGGGCCGCTCACCTGGAGGGGTGCTCCGCCGAGGCGTCCGGCCACGATCCCGCCGACTGCCGCGGCGACGAGCCCGGCCTGGAGCGGGGCTCCGGTGGCCAGGGCGATGCCGAGGGAGAGCGGCAGGGCGATCAGGAAGACGGCGATGGAGGCGGAGAGGTCGGCGGACAGGTCGGTGGGGAGGTCTCTCGCGACGGGCGGAGGGGAGGTGGTGGTGGGGGTGCTTGTCATAGGTCCCGTCTCCTCGGGGGAGGGGTGAAGCGGCGGGATTCTCAACACTCGGTAAACGAACGGTAATGGAGAGTAAAGGCCAGTGGTAGGTAATACGGGCAAATGGCCTAGGAATTAGCGCGCACGAGTGAATAGGCATTTAGTCCGGCTTGTCACACCTTCCTTAAAGCGGACCTCATGGGACGTTGCGGCGCGGAAGTCCTGAGACGGAACTGCGAGGGAAGAGGTGCGGCGGATGACTGCCACCACGAAGAGGGGCGCCACGAGGAAGGCTGCGTCGAAGGGGATCGGCGGCGGTCTGGTCGCCACGGCGCTGGTCCTGGCAGTGGCCGGGTGCAGCACCTCGGAGCCCGCCGGCCGTCCGGCCCCCGGGGCCCAGGCGGCCAAGAAGGGCGCGGCCGCGCCGGAAGGCCCGGCTCCGGGCAGCGTCAAGCGCCTCATCGGGGACGGCTCGACCTCGTACACGGGCCTGCAGCCGAACGTACAGAAGGCGGAGAAGCTGAAGCCCGGCGAAAAGCCGCCGCAGTTCGTCGTCTATTCGTGGGACGGGGCGGGAGAGGACAGCCAGAGGCTCTTCTCGCATTTCCGTGAGGTGGGCAAGAAGTACAACGCCCGTATGACGTACTTCCTCAGCGGCGTGTACATGCTCCCGGAGGAGAGGCGTTCCCTCTACACCGCGCCCCAGCACTCCCCGGGCCGCTCCGACATCGGCTTCGGCGACCCCCAGGGCATCAAGGACACCGCTCGCCAGGTGCGCGAGGCCTGGCTGGAGGGCAACGAGATCGGCACCCACTTCAACGGCCACTTCTGCGGACCCGAGGGCGGCGTCGGGACCTGGTCCGTCGAGGAGTGGAAGAGCGAGATCAACCAGGCGAAGTCGTTCGTCAAGAACTGGAAGACGAACTCACCGGCCCTCAAGGGCATGGAGGCGCTCCCGTTCGACTACGACAAGGAGATGATCGGGGCCCGCACCCCCTGCCTCGAAGGCCAGAAGAACTTCATGCTGGCGGCGAAGGAGATGGGCGGCTTCCGCTACGACTCCAGCGGCATCAGCAAACAGATCTGGCCGAAGAAGACCGACGGCCTCTGGGACATCCCGCTCCAGCTGGTCCCCATGCCGGGCCGCGCCTTCGAAACGCTGAGCATGGACTACAACTACCTGGTCAACCAGTCCGGTACGACCACGCAGGGCGATCCCTCCCAGCACGCGTACTGGGGCGAGCAGATGCGCGACGGCCTGGTCAAGGCCTTCGAGCGGACCTACCAGGGCAACCGCGCGCCGCTGATCATCGGCAACCACTTCGAATCCTGGAACGGCGGCACCTACATGCGTGCGGTCGAGGACTCCATCAAGACCATGTGCACGCAGAAGGAAGTCCGCTGCGTGCCCTTCCGCGAGCTGGTGGACTGGCTGGACGCCCAGGACCCGAAGGCCCTGGAGTGGATGCGCACCCTCGACGTCGGCGAGGCGCCGAAGGCGGGCTGGAAGACCTTCCTGACGGCGGGGCCGCCGGCCAAGCCGGCCGCCCCCGCCGGGGTCAAGCCGGCTGAGGAGCCGGCAGGAGCGAGTCAGAACGAGGAGTGAGCAGCTCCCGTAGGACGAAACCGGGGTCGACCTGATCCGCCAGGTCGACCCCGGTCTTCGCGTTGCCCCAGCTCTCCGCGTTGCGCAGGTGGAAGTGGACCATCTGCTCGGTGTACCGCTCCCAGTCGCGGTGCGCGTAGGAGTCGTCCGCGGCGTCCTGGAGCGCCTGCAGGGCCAACCGGTTGGTGGCCTCCAGCAGCTCGAAGGCGGCCGGACGGCCCTTCTCCATCGCCCGCACCCAGTCCGACTGCCCGACGGTGACCAGCAGGTCCTCACCGGCCGCGTCCTGGAGGAACTCGATGTCGTCCGGACCCTGCACCTTGTTGCCGACGACCTTCAGCGTGATCCCGAAGTCCCGCGCGTACTCCTTGTACTGGCGGTAGACGGAGATGCCCTTGCGGGTCGGTTCGGCGACCAGGAAGGTCACGTCGAAGCGGGTGAACATGCCGGAGGCGAAGGAGTCCGAACCGGCCGTCATGTCGACGACGACGTACTCGTCCGGGCCGTCGGCGAGGTGGTTGAGGCAGAGCTCGACCGCGCCGACCTTGGAGTGGTAGCAAGCCACGCCCAGGTCGGACTCGGTGAACGGCCCCGTCGCCATCAGCCGGACGGGCTCGCCGTCGAGGGTGAGGGTGCGCGCGCAGGCGTCGTAGACGGGGTTGTCCTCGTCGACCCGCAGCAGCCGGGAGCCGGCGCCGGGCGGAGTGGTCTTGATCATCGTGTCGGCGGAGGCGATGCGCGGGTTGGAGCCCCGCAGGTAGTCCTTGATGAGGGGCAGGTGCGCGCCCAGTGCGGGAAGCGAGGCCGCGTCGTCCTCGCTGAGCCCGAGCGCGGTGCCCAGGTGCTGGTTGATGTCGGCGTCCACCGCGACGACACGGGCTTCATTGGAGGCGAGGTGGCGGATGAAAAGGGAGGACAGCGTGGTCTTGCCGCTGCCGCCCTTCCCCACGAAAGCGATCTTCATGTTCACCAAGGGTAGTGGGTCGGTGGCTTTGTGTTGTATGCCTGAGTGAAGAAGACCACTCCAAGGAGGGGTCGGTGCTATGGGGGAGCAGTGCGTAGGCTCCTTACTTATGAGTAGCGCCTCTGCTTCCGCCGCCTCTTCCGCTTCTTCCGCCGCTTCGGCCTCCGCCTCGGCCTCGTCCGGAGCCGCCGCCGACCCGCTCGCCCCGCTGGCAGGCCTGCCGGGCGTCGCCGAGTCCGTGGATTCCGTCCGCAAGGCCGTGGACCGGGTCTACGGCCACCGCGTCATGCGCCGCCGCGCCGGGGAGATCACCTCGGAGGCCGCGCTGCGCGGGGCCCGCGGGAGCGCGGCGCTGTCCGGGGCGGACTGGGCGCTGGAGGAGGTCCGCCGCCGGACCGATTTCGGCTCGGAGCCCCAGGCGCGCACGGTGGGTGCCGCCCTGCGTCTGACGGCGGAGGCGGGCCAGCTGCTGAGCATCTGGCGCCAGTCGCCGCTACGGGTCCTGGCGCGGCTCCACCTGGTGGCCTCGGGCTCCACGGCCGACGGCGACGTGGTCGGCCGGCCTCGGCTGGCCGGGGAGCCGGTGGACGAGCCGCTGATCGATCTGCCCCTGCCGGACGCGCAGGAGGTGGCGGGCCGGCTGGACGGGCTCTCTGGCCTGATCATTGCGGGCGGTTCCGCTCCGGCGCTGATCACGGCGGCGGTGGTGCACGGCGAGCTGCTCGCGCTGCGTCCGTTCGGCTCGTACAACGGCCTGGTGGCGCGGACGGCGGAGCGGATCGTACTGATCAACAGCGGGCTGGACCCGAAGGCGATCTGTCCGGCGGAGGTCGGCCACGCGGAACAGGGTCGGGAGGCTTACGTGGAGGCCTTCAAGGGCTACGTCTCCGGGACGGCGGAGGGGATGTCGGCCTGGATCGCGCACTGCGCGCGTGCCATCGAGCTGGGGGCCCGCGAGTCGACGGCGGTCTGCGAGGCGCTCCAGCGTGGCGCGGCCTGACGGGGGCCTGAGGGGCCTGGCTGACGGGCCCGGCTGACGGGCCCGGACATGGGTTGCGGCGACACCGTACTGCTCTGGTGTCGCCGCTGGCACTTACGCCCAGTTACCAAGCGTCCTCGATGATTGCCCATCAGGTCGGGAACTTTGCCCGTAACCTGGTGCGGCTGGCCCGTAATCGACGGGTCGACGTCGCGTGGGTGCTCGGCGTTCATGCTTCGGTCCGTGGGCCTTACTGCGTTCTTAAAGATGATCCTCTCGGATGTTCTTTGGTCTCGCGGGCCGTGATTCCTTTGTACTCCGCTTCGGTGCGGAGCGAAACCCCTGGCCGCATTTCTTTGCTTTCCGGTGCGATTCCGGATGTATCGGACACCCGGTGTTCGCGCAGGTCAGCGGGATGCTGCGGCAGCCTGGGCACGCCGTCGGCTCGCGTACCAGACCAGTCCGGCGGTGGCCGCGGCCGCGCCCACCGCGGCGGCGGCGACCAGTGCCGGCCGTGCGGGCATCGACAGTCCCGGCAGCCGCTGCTTCAGCCGTACCGGCCGGTTGAACACCAGCACCGGCCACTCGCGCGCCACCGCCTCCCGCCGCAGTGCCCGGTCGGGGTTGACCGCGTGCGGGTGTCCGACCGCCTCCAGCATCGGGATGTCGGTGGCGGAGTCGCTGTACGCGTAGCAGCGCGAGAGGTCGTACCCCTCGGACTCCGCGAGTTCCCGTACGGCCTCTGCCTTGGTGGGGCCGTAGGCGTAGTACTCGATCTCGCCGGTGAAGCAGCCGTCCTCGCCCACGACCATCCGCGTGGCGACGACCCGGTCGGCGCCGAGCATCTCGCCGATGGGCTCGACGACCTCGGCTCCGGAGGTGGACACGATCACCACGTCGCGGCCGGCGGTGTGGTGGGCCTCGATGAGGGAGGCGGCCTCGTCGTAGATCAGCGGATCGATGAGGTCGTGCAGGGTCTCGGCGACGATCTCCCGGACCTGCTGCACGTTCCACCCCTTGCAGAGGGCGGACAGGTACTCCCGCATCCGTTCCATCTGATCGTGGTCGGCGCCGCCGGCCAGAAAGATGAACTGCGTGTAGGCGGTGCGCAGCACGGCCCTTCTGTTGATCAGGCCGCCCTGGTAGAAGGACTTGCTGAACGTCAGAGTGCTCGACTTCGCAATGACCGTCTTGTCCAGGTCGAAGAAGGCTGCGGTGCGAGGCAAGGAGTGCGGCAAGGGCTGATTTTCCACGACCCGAGCATATGCGCCCACCATTCGGCGTAAAGTGCGGCGCGTGGGTTTGCCTGAGAAGCCTCTCGGGTAGACCATGGAAGTCACGGATCGTTCGCGACCGTGCTAACCCGGTCTGGCTCCTCCCCCCCCCGAGTCGGACCGTGGGGACGACCCCCGCTCTCCCCCCCGGCGGGGGTCGTCGCATGTCCGGACGCGGTTCGCGTCCCTGCTTTCGACCCCAAGTGATCATTCCTCGGTCCTCCTCGTCTTCGAGGGGCCCGCGTGTCGAAGGCCCTCACCTCCACGAACTCGTCACGGTGCGTAGTCGTTCCGGCGCGCTCCGGAACTCACCTGTTGGGGTGAGTGAGTTATTCACAATGGGGCGGCTGTCCACGGTTTTAGAGCAAGATCCACTTCTTTTCCCCGATCCCGTCACGGTGATTCCGGCCGCGAAGTCCGCGGCGCTGGATTTGCGGTGAGAAGGAGGCGGAGATCGTGGCTGGATCGAAGTCGTGTGAAGTCCGGGATCTCGCGGTGGCGGGCGGGGACGGGCCGAATCCCGGGGCCGGCGGGGCTGTGGCCGCCGGTGGACGGCCGCTGATCATCACCGAGGACCCCCTGCTGCTCGACGACCTGCTGCGGCTGTGCGCCGCTGCGGGGGCCGAGCCGCATGTGCACCACGCGGTGCCCGAGCAAAGCGGAGCCGGTCGTGAGGGTGGCGACGGGAGCGACGGGAGCGGCGGGAGCGGCGGGGGCGCGTCGGGTGCCTCGGGCGTCGCAGGTGTCGCGGGGGTCGGCTGGGAATCGGCGCCGCTCGTGCTGGTCGGCGACGATGCCGCCCGGCGGGTGCGCGGCGCACCCCGACGGGACGGGGTCTTCCTCGTCGGCCGGGATCTTGACGACCCCCACGTATGGCAGCGAGCGGTGGAGATCGGCGCCGAGGAAGTGCTGACCCTCCCCGACGCCGAGAACCGGCTCGTCGACCGGATCGCCGATGTGGTGGAGGGAGCCGGGCGGCCCGCCCTCACGGTCGGGGTGATCGGGGGCAGCGGCGGAGCCGGAGCCTCCACCCTCGCCTGCGCCCTGGCCCTGCGGGCCGCCCGGGCAGGCGAGCGGACCATCCTCATCGACGGCGACCCCCTCGGCGGCGGGATGGACGTCCTCCTGGGAGGCGAAGCCGCCGAAGGACTGCGCTGGCCCGATTTCGCCGCCTCGCGCGGCCGGGTCGGCGCCGGAGCCCTGGCCGAATCCCTGCCCGAGCTGCATGCCCTGCGGGTGCTCAGCTGGGACCGCGGAGACCGGGTGGTGGTGCCGCCCGCGGCGATGCGCTCGGTGGTGGCCGCCGCGCGGCGCCGGGGCGGGGTCGTCGTGGTCGACCTGCCGCGCCGGGTCGACGAAGCCGTGGCCGAGGTGCTCGCGCAGCTGGACCTGGTGCTGATGGTGGTGCGGGGCGAGTTGCGGGCGGTGGCCGCCGCCGGCCGGGTGTCCGCCGGAGTCCGCATGGTGGCCCGCGACGTCCGCGTGGTCGTACGGGGCCCGGCGCCCGGCGGACTCGACGCGGAGGCCGTCGCCGGACTGCTGGGGGTGCCGCTGGCCGGCGAAGTGCCGGTCGAGGTGGGGCTCCCTGGCCGGGTGGCCGAGGGCGAGCCCCCGGGAGCACACGGCCGGGGAGCCCTCGCCCGCTTCTGCGACGGCTTCTGGCAGCGTGCGCTCGGCTCCGCCCAGGGGGTGTCGGCATGAGCGCCGTGCTCCTCGACGCGGTGCGCCAGCGGCTCGCCGAGAGCGGGGCGGAGCCCACCCCGGCGCGGGTGGCGGCGGCCCTGCGCGCCCAGGGCCGGCTGCTGGGCGACACGGAAGTGCTCGGCGTCGCCGCGGAACTGAGGTCCGAACTGGTCGGCGCGGGCCCGCTGGAGGCGCTCCTCGCCGACCCCGAGGTCACCGACGTCCTGGTGGCGGCTCCCGACCGGGTGTGGGTGGACCGCGGCGGCGGGCTGGAGCTGACCGGGGTGACCTTCGCCGACGCCGCCGCCGTGCGCAGGCTCGCCCAGCGGCTCGCCGCCGTCGCCGGACGCCGGCTCGACGACGCCCGGCCCTGGGTGGACGCCCGGATGCCCGACGGCACCCGGTTGCACGCCGTACTGCCTCCGGTGGCCGTGGGCTCGGCGTGCCTGTCCCTGCGGGTGGTGCGGCCGCGCGCCTTCACGCTGGAGGAGCTGGTCGCGGCGGGGACGCTGCCGCCCGGCGGACAGCGGCTGCTGGGGGACATGGTGACGGCCCGCCTGTCCTTCCTGGTCTCGGGAGGGACCGGCACCGGCAAGACCACCCTGCTCAGCGCCCTGCTCGGGCTGGTCGGCCCCGGGGAGCGGATCGTGCTCGCCGAGGACTCGGCCGAGCTGCGGCCCGACCATCCGCACGTGGTGCGGCTGGAGACCCGGCCGGCCAACCAGGAGGGCGCCGGCCAGGTCACCCTCGCCGACCTGGTCCGCCAGGCCCTGCGGATGAGGCCGGACCGGCTCGTCGTCGGCGAGGTCCGGGGCGCCGAGGTCGCGGACCTGCTGGCAGCTCTCAACACGGGTCACGAAGGCGGCTGTGGCACGGTCCACGCGAATGCCGCCGCTCATGTGCCGGCCCGGCTGGAGGCCCTCGGGACGGCCGCCGGGCTCGACCGGGCCGCCCTGCACAGCCAGCTGGCGGCGGCCCTGACCCTGGTGGTCCACCTCGTACGGGACCGGGCCGGCCGGCGCCGGGTCGCCGAGGTGCACGTCCTGGAGCGGGACCCGGCCGGGCTCGTGGTCACCGTGCCGGCGCTGCGCTGGGGCGCCCGGGGGTTCGTACGGGACCGGGGCTGGGAGCGGCTGCGCCCGCTGCTCGCGGGTGCCCGGTGAGCGCCGCGGCGGTGGCGGCGCTCCCGGTGTTCGCCGGAGCGCTGTGCGCCGGAGCGGCCGCCTGGGCGCTGGCCGGGGCCGACCGGGTGCCCCGGCGGGCCAGGGCGGTACTGGCCGGGGCGGGGCCGCCGGTACCGGCAGGGCCCGCGCCCTGGGAGCGGCTGGTGGCCGGAGTGCGGGTCCGGGCAGCGCGCAGCCGGGAGTGGGCCTGCCTCGCGGCCGGGCTGGCGCTCGCACTGTTGGGCGGGTCGGTGATCCCGCTGCTGGCCGGGTCGGCGGCGTTGCCGCTGGTGCGCCGGTGGCTGCGGGCCCGGGAGCGGGCACGGTCCCGGACGGCGCGGGCCGCCGAAGTGGTGGCCCTGTGCGGGGCGGTGGTGGGCGAGCTGCGCGCCGGTGCGCAGCCCGGCCGGGCGCTGACCGAGGCGATGCGCCGGACGGTGTCGGGCCCCGGCGGGCCGGGGCCCGCGGAAGCCGGGGTCCTGGCGGCCGCGGCCTTCGGCGGGGACGTGGCCGCAGCACTGCGGCAGGCGGCACGGGAGCCCGGCGCGGAGGGGCTGGCGGCGATGGCGGCCTGCTGGCGGGTCTCGGTGGACGGCGGAGCCGGGCTGGCCGCCGGACTGGACCGGCTGGAAGGAGCCCTGCGGGCCGAGCGGGACCGCGAGGAATCCCTGCGCGCCCAGCTCACGGGAGCGAGATCGACGACGGCGGTGCTCGCCCTGCTCCCGGGGGTCGGTCTGCTGATCGGCACCGGGCTGGGGGCCGACCCGCTGCGGGTGCTCCTGCACACGCCGGTGGGGTGGGGCTGCCTGCTGGTGGGCTCGGTGCTGGAGGCGCTGGGGCTGCTGTGGTGCCGGCGGATCGTACGGGTGGGGGAGCGGTGATGGACGGCTTCGCGATCCACAGGCTGGGGATGGCCCTGTGCCTCGCGGCGGGGGCGCTGTGGGCGGCGTCGGCGGTGGCGGCGCGCATCCGGGAGCGGGCGGCCCGGCGCCGGCTCACCCGGCTGCTCGCGGTGGGGGCGGCGCGCAGGCGGCCGCCGGCCGGGCCCCGGCTTCGGGCGGCGGTGATGCCCTGGGCCGGGCCGGCCGGAGCGCTGGCGGCGGCCTGGCTGCTGGTCGGCGGGCCGGCGGGCGCGGCGGCCGGCTGCGCGGCGGGCTTCGCGGTCCGCAGGTGGCTCGCGCGGCGACGGCCGGCCGCGGGGGTGGACCTCGGGGAGGCGGAGCGCCAGCTTCCGTTCGCCGCGGACCTGTTGGCCGCGTGTCTGGCGGCCGGAGCCGGTCCGGTGGACGCCGCCGAGGCGGTGGGGGAGTCGCTGGGAGGGCCGGTGGGCGACCGGCTGGCGATGGCCGGGGCGGAGCTGCGACTCGGCGGCGAACCGGGCTCCGCGTGGGGGAGGTTGGCGGAGATACCGGGAGCACGCGCCCTGGCCGAATGTCTGGAGCGCTCCGCGCGCACGGGGGCGCCCGCCGCGGAACCGGTGTCCCGGCTCGCGTCGACGCTCAGGGCGGACCGGGCTCGCCGGGCGGGAGCCCGGGCGCAGCGGGCGGCGGTCCTCGTCACCGCGCCGGTGGGCCTGTGTTTCCTTCCCGCCTTCCTCGCGCTGGGAGTGGCACCGGTGGTGATCGGAATGGCCTCCGGCCTCCTCTCCGGCACCTGAAGGGCCATCTGAAGGACTACTTGAGGGGTCATCTGAAGATCCGCCTGAAGATCCGCCTGAAGGGCGGGCCGAATTGGCCGCCCGAAAAATGACCATCCGCCATCTGAGATCTGAGATCACGTCAAAAAGCTGAATCAACGGGAGGTTGTCATGTCGATCATCTGGATTCGCGTGCGGGCTGCTATCGCGGCACTGGCGGGCCTGACGAGGCCGGCGGGACTGAAGGGCCGTGGGGGCGACGCGGGGATGTCCACATCCGAATACGCCATGGGCACGATCGCGGCGTGTGCGTTCGCGGCCGTTCTGTACAAGGTGGTGACGAGTGAACTGGTCTCGACGGCACTCCAGTCGACCATCGGGAAGGCACTCGATGCGCCGTTCTGACCGCGGATATGTGACGGCGGAGGCGGCCCTGGTGATTCCGGCGCTGGTGCTGTTCGCGGCGTTGCTGGTGTGGGCGCTGATGGCGGCAGCCGCGCAGATCCGGTGTGTGGACGCCGCTCGGGCCGGTGCCCGGGCGGCGGCCCGGTCGGAGCCGCCGGGCGCGGCGGTTGCGGCAGCCGTGGCCGCCGCCCCGCCCGGGGCGCGGGTGGAGCTCTCGCGGACGGGTGACCTGTGGCGGGTCCGCGTCTCGGCTCCCGCCCCGGGCCCGGCCGCGATGCCGGTCCGCCTCACCGCCCTGGCCGCCGCCCTGGCCGAGGACACCGTGGGGCCGCCGCCGTGACCGGGACGTGTGCGGGCGCGCGGGACCGGGGGTCGGCCACCGTGTGGGCGGCCGTGGTGGTGACCGTGCTGGTGGCGGTGTTCGGCGGGGTGCTCCTGCTCGGGCAGGCGGTGGTTTCCCGGCACCGTGCCGCGGCCGCCGCCGACCTGGCCGCCCTCGCGGCGGCCGCGAGCTGGGCCCACGGCCCGGAGGCCGCCTGCGCCACGGCGGTACGGGTGGCGGTGGCGCAGGGCGCGCGGGTCACCGAGTGCGTGGTGACGGGCGAGGTCGCGGAGGTCACCGCCCGCGCCCCGACGGGCCCCTTCGGACCGGAGCTGAGGTCCCGCGCGGGCCCGCCGTTGCCCGGGGAGCCTCGCTGAGGGGCCGCCTCCACAAGGCCGGGTACCCCGAATCCGTGGCCCGGTCCGGGCGCGGGTGCCCGGCCCGGCAGGGGCGGGGGTGCCGGGGTGGCTGACGTGGTTCGGGGGGTGTCAGGGGCGATATCAAGCCAATCGCCGACGGGCCCGTGAGGCTTGAGTTGCCGCCCGGCGGCCCCGGGCCGGGCCGGGTGGTTCGGAGGGGCTCAGGGGGTCGTTTGTGGCGTGGGAGTCGGGGATTCCGAGAGGAGGTGGCTGAGGAGGCGGATGGCGCCGCGCTTGTGCAGGGGGTCGTTGCCGTTGCCGCATTTGGGGGACTGGATGCAGGACGGGCAGCCGGCCTCGCACTCGCAGGCGGCGATCGCGTCGCGGGTCGCCGTCAGCCAGGCGCGGGCCGTGTGGAAGGCCCGCTCGGCGAAGCCCGCTCCGCCCGGGTGGCCGTCGTAGACGAAGACCGTCGGGAGGAGGGTGTCGGGATGCAGCGGGACGGAGACCCCGCCGATGTCCCAGCGGTCGCAGGTGGCGAAGAGCGGGAGCAGGCCGATGGAGGCGTGCTCGGCGGCGTGCAGGGCGCCGCCGAGGATCTCCGGGTTGATCCGGGCCTCGTCGAGCTGGTCCTCGGTGACCGTCCACCACACGGCCCGGGTGCGCAGGGTGCGGGGCGGCAGGTCCAGTTTGGCCTCGCCGAGCACCTCGCCGGTGATCAGTTTGCGGCGCAGGTAGGAGACGACCTGGTTGGTGACCTCCACGGAGCCGAAGCAGAGCCTGCCCCGGCCCCAGGCGATCTCCGTCTCTGTCTCCAGGACCGAGATGGCGGTCGTATCGCGGGCCGTGGTGGAGAACGGCGGGTCGGCCTCTTCGACCAGCGCCACGGAGTCCTCCAGGTCCAGGTGCTTCACGAGGTACGTGCGGCCCTGGTGGAGGTGGACCGCCCCGTCGTGGACGGCGGTGTGGGAGGCCTCCTCGTCGACCGTGCCCAGCAGCCGGCCCGTGGCGGCTTCGACGATCTGGACCGGGCGTCCGCCGCCGCCCCGGATGTCGGTGAGGTCCGAGGCCCGTTCCCGGCGGGTCCAGTGCCAGGCCGTGGCCCGGCGGCGCAGCAGCTTCGCCGCTTCGAGCTGGGGGAGGAGGTCGCGTGCCGCCGGGCCGAAGAGGTCGAGGTCGGGCTCCGTGAGCGGTAGCTCGGCCGCGGCCGCGCACAGGTGCGGGGCCAGGACGTACGGGTTGTCGGGGTCCAGGACCGTGGCCTCCACCGGCTGCCGGAAGAGGGCCTCGGGGTGGTGGACCAGGTAGGTGTCCAGCGGGTCGTCGCGGGCGATCAGGACGGCCAGCGCGCCCTGGCCCGAGCGCCCGGCCCGGCCGGCCTGCTGCCACAGGGAGGCGCGGGTGCCGGGGTATCCGGTGATCAGGACGGCGTCGAGGCCGGAGACGTCCACGCCCAGCTCCAGGGCGGTCGTCGCGGCCAGGCCGAGCAGGTCCCCGGAGTGCAGGGCCCGCTCCAGGGCCCGGCGCTCCTCGGGCAGGTAGCCGCCGCGGTAGGCCGCGACCCGCCGGGGCAGCGAGCGGTCCACGGCGGCGAGCCGCTCCTGGGCGATCACCGCGATCAGCTCGGCGCCGCGCCGGGAGCGGACGAAGGCGACCGTACGGACGCCCTGGACGACCAGATCGGTGAGGAGATCGACGGTCTCGGCCGTGGCCGTACGCCGTACGGGTGCGCCCCGCTCGCCCTTGAGGTCGGTCAGGGGCGGCTCCCACAGGGCGAAGACGACCTCGCCGCGCGGGGAGGCGTCGTCGGAGACCTCCACCACCGGCAGGCCGGTCAGCCGGGACGCCGAGGTCGCCGGGTCGCTCGCGGTGGCGGAGGCCAGCAGGAACACGGGCTCGGAGCCGTAGCGGGCGCACAGCCGGCGCAGCCGCCGCAGGACCTGGGCGACGTGGGAGCCGAAGACGCCCCGGTAGGTGTGGCACTCGTCGATGACCACGTAGCGCAGGGCCCGCAGGAAGGAGGACCAGCGCGGGTGGGCCGGGAGGATCCCGCGGTGCAGCATGTCGGGGTTGGTGAGGACGTAGTTGGCGTACTGGCGCACCCACTCGCGCTCCTCGAAGGGGGTGTCCCCGTCGTAGACCGCGGGTCGGACGGCGTTGCCGAGGGGGCCGGCCAGTTCCCGTACGGCGCGGCGCTGGTCGGCGGCCAGGGCCTTGGTCGGGGCCAGGTACAGGGCGGTCGCGCCCCGGCCGTTGGGTGCCTCGGCCCCGTCGGCGAGGGCCGAGAGCACGGGCGCGAGGTAGGCCAGCGACTTGCCCGAGGCGGTGCCCGTGGCGACGATCACGGACTCCCCGTCGAGGGCGTGCTCGGCGACCGCGGCCTGGTGTTCCCACGGATGGTCGATCCCGGCGGCCTCAATCGCGGCTACGACATCAGTTCGGATGCGATCGGGCCAGACCGCATGACGACCCTCCCGAGGGGGCAAGTGCTCCGTATGGGTGATGCGCGCAGCCCGGGAAGGCCCCCGTGACAGCCGGTCCAGGACCGTGCCGGGGGTGGGTCTGACGTCCTCGGGTGCCGTGGGCGGACCGGGACGGTGAGTGTTGGCCATTGGAACCGAGTGTGTCACCGGCGTGCGGGACAATGGTCCGAAGGCGTCGTGCACGCCTGCCGGTAAGTGATTGAATGCCATCGCGGCAGCCAATCCCTCGCCTACCTTCGGGTGGGGAGGCCCCTGGGGGGCGCCGCTCGATAGCAAGGTGCTGGAGGATCCGTGGACCTGTCCCTGTCGACTCGCACTGTCGGCGACCGTACGGTCGTGGAGGTCGGTGGCGAGATTGATGTGTATACCGCGCCCAAGCTGCGCGAGCAGTTGGTCGAGTTGGTGAACGACGGCAGCTACCACCTGGTTGTCGACATGGAGCGAGTGGACTTCCTCGACTCCACCGGACTTGGTGTGCTCGTGGGAGGCCTCAAGCGCGTCCGCGCGCACGAGGGCTCGCTGCGTCTGGTGTGCAACCAGGAGCGCATCCTGAAGATCTTCCGAATCACCGGTCTGACCAAGGTGTTTCCGATCCACAACTCGGTGGAAGACGCCGTCAACGCCACGGACTGACGGCGCTCGGCGGCGAAACGGCCGAAGATGGAGCGGGGGGTACCGGGCCACAAGCGGTCCGGGCCCCTGTAAGGCACGCCCGTAGTCCGAGGGGGACGCGCATGGCCACCGTTGAACTGCGCTTCAGCGCCCAGCCCGAACACGTCCGGACGGCCCGCCTGGTCGCGGCCGCAGTGGCGCGGCGGGCCGGTGTGGAGGAAGCCGTCCTCGACGAGGTCCGCCTCGCCGTGGGCGAGGCCTGTTCGCGTGCCGTCGGACTGCATCGCACCAACGGGCTGACCGCGCCCGTCCGGGTGGTGCTGACCGAGGAGGAGAAGGTGTTCTCCATCGAGGTCAGCGACGAAGTACCCGGACCGGCCGGCGGCCCGTCTGCTGCCGTGCCCGGAATCGAGGCCGTCCTGGACCCCGACATCGACGGCGAGGACGAGATGGGCCTTGCCGTGATCAGCGGCCTGGTCGACGACGTCGACGTCATCAGCGGGGAGACCGGCGGGACCATCCGGATGAGCTGGCCCGTCTCGGGGACCTCCGAACTGCCGTAGCCGGCCACGGCTGGGCTTCGGCTCGACCTCGGCTCGGCGACGCCTCGGCTTCAACTCGGCCACGGCTCGGCCGCCGCACCGCTTGGTGCCCGCCGGATGGCCCTCGTGGCGCCTGGCGTCTTTTCGTGCTGCCCGGGGGGCCTGCGTCGCGCTCCGGGGCTTCGTGCTGCCCGGCGGACGGCTCTCGCGCCTCCGTGTGGCTCCCGCGCCTCTGTGCGGCTCTCGCGTCTCCGTCCGGCTCCCGCGCCGCCCGTCCCCTCCCGCGCTGCCCGTCCCCTCCCGCGCTGCCCGTCCCCTCCCGTGCCGCCCGATGGCTCCTGCGGCGCTCCGGGTGGTCTTCGTGCCGTTTGGCGGGTTCTCTTGGTGCCCGGCGGGTTCTCGTCCCGGCCGGGGGGTTTCGTGGTTCCCTGCCGGTTTCTTGCCCCGGCCGGCCTTCGTCGCGGTCGGTTCTCGGAGTCGGCCGTCCGGCGACGGGGGACCGGGCGGGTGCCGGTAAGGCGTCGGAAGCACCGGATGCGTGGGCGCCGATGATGTTCCGCCGCGCGTGCCGACGTATCTTCTGATCTTATTCAAGGCCCTGCCGAGCAGGGCCTTTCGCATGCCCGTAGATCCATTCCGTGATCGTTCTCCGGCGGTTTTCCGGATCCGTGATCAAGCGTCAATGCTTTTGCCCCGTTACCACTTTCGGGGGTAATGGAGTGACCAGATCTATTGGTGAGGAGCAAGTGCGGGCCAATTCCGTTTCCTGCGTACTGTTTTGATCGGGTCGCGCTCCCTACAATCCGTCCACATCTTGAGCTCATCACGTCAAGGAGGACGAATGACGGGGCTCTTCACCCCTATCGCGCCCGGTCGCACCACTGACCTGGCATCCGCAGTACTCACGGATGACAATCGGCTCATCGTGATCGTCATTGCGGCCGTGGCCGTCGCCGCGCTCGTCGTCGCGCAGATCCTGGTCCGCCAGGTCCTCGCCGCCGACGAGGGAACCGACTCCATGAAGGAGATCGCCGCCGCCGTCCAGGAAGGCGCCAACGCCTACCTCGGCCGGCAGCTCCGCACGCTCGGCGTCTTCGCCGTCGTCGTGTTCTTCCTGCTGTTCCTGCTCCCCGCCGACGACTGGACGCAGCGGGCGGGACGTTCCGCCTTCTTCCTCGTCGGCGCCATCTTCTCGGCCGCCACCGGATACATCGGCATGCGCCTCGCGGTGCGTGCCAACGTCCGCGTCGCCGCCGCCGCGCGCGAGGCCACCCCCGCCGAGGGCGAGCCCGCCAAGGACCTGACCGAGGTCTCCCACAAAGCCATGCGGATCGCGTTCCGCACCGGCGGCGTGGTGGGCATGTTCACCGTCGGCCTCGGCCTGCTCGGCGCGTCCTGCGTCGTGCTCGTCTACGCCGCCGACGCGCCCAAGGTCCTGGAGGGCTTCGGCCTCGGAGCCGCGCTCATCGCGATGTTCATGCGTGTCGGAGGCGGCATCTTCACCAAGGCCGCCGACGTCGGCGCCGACCTGGTCGGCAAGGTCGAGCAGGGCATTCCGGAGGACGACCCGCGCAATGCCGCGACCATCGCCGACAACGTGGGCGACAACGTCGGAGACTGCGCGGGAATGGCCGCCGACCTCTTCGAGTCGTACGCCGTCACCCTCGTGGCGGCACTCATCCTCGGCAAGGCCGCCTTCGGCGACCTGGGCCTGGCCTTCCCGCTGATCGTCCCCGCCATCGGGGTCGTCACCGCGATGATCGGCATCTTCGCGGTCTCCCCGCGGCGTACCGACCGCAGCGGAATGACCGCCATCAACCGCGGCTTCTTCATCTCCGCCGCCATCTCGCTGGTCCTCGTCGCGATCGCCGTCTACGCGTACCTGCCGGGCACCTACAAGGAGCTCGTCGGCGTCGACGACGCCGCGATCTCCGGTCACGCCGGCGACCCGCGGATCCTGGCGCTGGTCGCCGTCGCCATCGGCATCGTGCTCGCGGCCCTGATCCAGCAGCTCACCGGCTACTTCACCGAGACCAACCGCCGTCCCGTCCGGGACATCGGCAAGTCCTCCCTGACGGGCGCCGCCACGGTCGTGCTCGCCGGCATCTCGGTCGGCCTGGAGTCCGCCGTCTACACGGCGCTGCTCATCGGCCTCGGCGTGTACGGGGCGTTCCTGCTCGGCGGCACCTCCATCATGCTGGCGCTCTTCGCGGTGGCGCTGGCCGGCACCGGCCTGCTCACCACCGTCGGGGTCATCGTCGCCATGGACACCTTCGGCCCGGTCTCCGACAACGCCCAGGGCATCGCGGAGATGTCCGGGGACGTCGAGGGCGCCGGCGCGCAGGTGCTGACCGACCTGGACGCGGTGGGCAACACCACCAAGGCCATCACCAAGGGCATCGCCATCGCCACGGCCGTGCTCGCCGCGGCCGCGCTCTTCGGCTCGTACAACGACGCCATCGCGAACGCGGTCAGGGAAGTCGGCGTCAAGGCCGAAGGGGAAATGAACCTCAGCCTGGACATCGCGCAGCCCAACAACCTGGTCGGGCTGATCCTGGGCGCGGCCGTCGTGTTCCTGTTCTCCGGCCTCGCCATCAACGCCGTGTCCCGCTCGGCGGGCGCGGTGGTCTACGAGGTGCGCCGCCAGTTCCGGGAGCACCCCGGGATCATGGACTACACCGAGAAGCCCGAGTACGGGCGCGTCGTGGACATCTGCACCAAGGACGCGCTGCGCGAACTCGCCACGCCCGGGCTGCTCGCCGTCCTCACCCCGATCGCCGTCGGGTTCACGCTCGGCGTCGGAGCCCTCGGGTCCTTCCTCGCCGGCGCGATCGGCACGGGCACCCTGATGGCGGTCTTCCTCGCCAACTCCGGTGGTGCGTGGGACAACGCGAAGAAGCTCGTCGAGGACGGGCACCACGGCGGCAAGGGCAGCGCGGCCCACGAGGCCGTCGTCATCGGCGACACCGTCGGCGACCCGTTCAAGGACACCGCCGGTCCCGCCATCAACCCGCTGCTCAAGGTCATGAACCTGGTGGCGCTGCTGATCGCCCCCGCGATCGTGCAGTTCAGCTACGGGGCGGACGCCAGCCCGACCGTGCGGGCGATCGTCGCGGTCCTCGCGATCGGCGTCATCGTCGGTGCGGTGTACATCTCCAAGCGCCGCGGCATCGCCGTGGGCGACGAGGGGACGGGGGAGGGCTCGACCGCCGAGCGGGTGGGCCAGCAGGCCGACCCGGCGGCGGCTGTTTCCTCCTGAGACGGCCGTCGCGGGCCTGAACCGGCCCGCCCGGCTCGGCCCGACTCGACTCGACTCGGGCCGAGTCGGGCCGTACGCCCGAATGGCGGACGGGGGGCGCGGACTGACGCGCCGTCCGTCCGCCTTTGCGTTTACCGGATGGTGGGCGTGTATCTTCCGGGCCGAGAGCCTTCGAAGGGACCAATCCGGTGAACAAGAAGCTTGCGGCCGCGGTATCGGGCGCTGCGGTGCTGATGCTCGTCCTGTCCGGCTGCGGCGGGGACGACGGCGACAAGAAGACCGACGCCTGGGCCAAGAAGGTCTGCGACAGCTGGCAGCCCGAGCTCAAGAAGATCGAGCAGGCGAACGTCGACATCAAGCGGGTGGCGACCGAGAGCAGTAAGCCCGAGGAGGTCCAGGCGACCGACTCGGCGGCCTTCGGGACCATGTCCGAGTCGTACAAGGCGATGGGTACGGCCCTCACGAGCGCGGGAGTTCCGCCCGTCAAGGACGGGGAGAAGACCCAGGCCGCCGCGGTCATGGGCTTCGAGTCGACGTCGGCGGGCTACACCGCCCTGAAGGCGAAGATGGACGCCCTCGACGCCAAGGACCAGGGCAAGTTCGCCGAGGGCCTCAAGGAGGTGGCGGGCGGCCTGGAGGAAGCGACCAAGGGCGGCAAGGAAGCCCTCGACCAGCTCAAGGCGGGCGGGCTGGACAAGGCGATGAACAGTCAGAAGGGCTGCCAGGTGACGACTCCGTCGCCGGCGCAGTCCTAGGGCTTGCCGCGCGGGCAGCCGCCCTGCCGGCGGCGCCGCACCCACCGGGGCGGCCGGGATCCTTCGGGGTCCCGGCCGCCTCGGCGCATGTCCGGGCGCTTTGGGTGCATGTCCGGGCGCACGTCTGAGCGGACGTCGGGGCGGACCTAGGGGCGGACCTAGGGGCGGACGTCGGGAGGCAGGCCGCGGGCAGGTCCGGGGGCAGATCCGCGAACAGCACCGGCCGTACGGAGCTGCGCCCGGGCGGGGCCCGTCCCGGGCCGACGCCCCCGGCGGGGGCTCGCGGGGGCGACGGGCGCCCACGCCGAAGGCCGTGTGGCGCGGGCAACGGGGGCGGCAGCAGCCACAATGGGCGGGTGAGTACCACCAGCCTTCCCCCCGGTCTGCCCGCCCGCCTCCCCTCGTCGGCCCGCGCGGCCGAGCTGCGCGCCGCGTTGCTCGCCGCGGGCTTCACCGCCGACGGGCTGCTCGACCTGCTCGGTGCCCCGGCGTACGCAGCGCTGGCCCGAAGCGAGACGGTCCCCGCCCTGCGTGCCACGCGGAGCCGCGGCGACGGGCCGCTCGCGAGCCTGACCCGGCTGTTCCTGCTGCGGCAGCCGGTGCCGTACGTGCACGCCGCGGCCGCCCTGCCCGTCGACGCGGTGCTGGCCGACGGCTGGCTGCGGCGCGAGGGCGATGAGGTGCACGCCACCGTGGACGTACGCCCGTACGGCGGTCCGGACGGCGAGGACTGGTTCATCGTCTCCGACCTCGGCTGCGCCGTCGGCGGGGCCGGCGGCATCGGCAGCCGCGAGGAGGGCGTGGTCCTCGGGGTCGGCGGCGCCTCCACGACGCTGGCCGGGATCACCATCCGCACGCCGGTCGGCTCGGCCCTCGACGTCGGCACCGGATCCGGGATCCAGGCGCTGCACGCCGCCCAGCACGCGACCCGGGTCACCGCGACCGATGTCAACCCGCGGGCCCTGGAATTCACCCGGTTGACGCTGGCACTGTCGGGGGCACCCGAGGCGGAACTGCTCGCCGGGTCGCTGTTCGAGCCGGTCGGCGGGGCCACGTACGACCTGATCGTCTCGAATCCGCCTTTCGTGATCTCCCCGGCAGCCCGGCTGACGTACCGGGACGGCGGGATGGGCGGCGACGACCTGTGCCGGACCCTGGTCCAGGAGGCCGGAGCGCGGCTCAACCCGGGCGGATTCGCGCAGTTCCTGGGCAACTGGCAGCACGTGGACGGCGAGGACTGGCACGACCGGGTACGGGCCTGGGTGCCGCGCGGCTGCGATGCCTGGATCGTGCAGCGTGACGTGCAGGACGTGACGCAGTACGCGGAGTTGTGGCTGCGTGACGCGGGCGACCACCGCACCGACCCCGCCGAGTACGAACAGCGGTACGAGGACTGGCTGGACGAGTTCGAAGCCCGCAAGACCAAGGCGGTCGGCTTCGGCTGGATCACGCTGCGGCGCAGTGACGCGGCCGAGCCGTCGATCGTGGTCGAGGAGTGGCCGCACTCGGTGGAACAGCCGCTCGGGGAGGCCGTCCTCGACCACTTCGCGCGCCAGGACTACTTGCGCGACCACGATGACGCGGCCCTGCTCGCGGGCTACTTCCGGCTGACCGAGGAGGTCGTGCAGGAGCAGGTCGGGGCGCCCGGAGCGGAGGATCCGGAACACGTCGTGCTCCGGCAGAACCGTGGCATGCGGCGCGCGACCAAGGTCGACACGGTCGGGGCCGGCTTCGCCGGGGTGTGTGACGGATCACTGAGCGCGGGGCGGATTCTGGACGCCATCGCCCAGTTGGTGGAGGAGGACCCGGTGGTCCTGCGGGACCGGACTCCCGAGGCGATCCGGATGCTGGTGGAGCAGGGGTTCCTGGAGCCGTTGACCGGGGCGCAGGCGGGAGCGGAAGCCGGAACGGGAGCCGCGGGGGAGTAGGGCCGGCGGCTGCCGTGAGCCGGCGTGCCCGGGGCCCGGAGCCTGGGGCCCTGAGCCCTGGAGCTCCGGCGGGCCTCGGAGCCCGGCGGCCTCGGGCAGTCGGATCCGGGATGTAACCCCAGGTTCGCCTGCCGTCTCCCCTCGGCTGAAATCCTCCGCTCAGCGGGATCCGGGGGGATCCCGGGAGCGGCCCGGGGGATGAGGGGAACGGCATGGAGCACGGTCCGGCGATCTTCGCGGTGGCCGTGTTCCTGCTGTTCGGGGCCGCTCTGCTGGCTTGGACGGGGGCGCGTGCCCTGCGCGGCGCGCCGGTGGCCGAGGGTGTGCGCCCCCTCGTGGCCGTGCCGGTGGCACTGCTCGCCGGTGGGGCGTCGCTGGCCCTCGGGGTCTGGTGCCTCGGCCGGATGTGACGCCGGGCGGGTGATGACCCGGCGGTGATCACCCGACGGTGATGTCCCGGCGGTGAACACCCGACGGTGATGTCCCGGGGTGTCGCTCCGGCGGTGCCGCCCGCGGCGGTGGCGGCCGCTTCGGTCCGGCCGGGGGCGTGGGTCCCGGTTCGTGCCCCGGCCGATCGGCCGGATGTCGCCCAGGCTCCGGCGGCGCGCCGGGTTTCGTCCCCTCGTCCGGATTGCGCGCAGGACCGTACACATCGAAGAACACCGACGTGAAGTGGGGTCCGGGGGCGGGGCCAGACGGCCCTTCGGCCACTCTGCCCGGTGAGTGCGCGGGGCCCGCCGCGGCATCCGGGCGGCAGAAATGGCACTTGTCGGGTTACCGTTCGAGTGGCCGTTGCGGGCTTCTGTCGTTTGACACGGGGGCGGGTTGTACCGTCAAACTCCGCAGCGTCGCCGTACTGCGACCGAGTGCCGACCGGAGAGAAGAGCCAAGTTGTCCCCGACTAGCGAGACCGCAAAGGGCGGCCGCCGACTCGTCATCGTCGAGTCCCCAGCCAAGGCGAAGACGATCAAGGGCTACCTCGGCCCCGGATACGTCGTCGAGGCGAGCGTCGGGCACATCCGCGACCTCCCCAGCGGCGCGGCCGAGGTTCCCGACAAGTACACCGGTGAGGTCCGCCGTCTCGGTGTGGACGTCGAGCACGACTTCGCGCCGATCTACGTCGTCAACGCCGATAAGAAGGCCCAGGTCAGGAAGCTCAAGGAGCTGCTGGCCGAGTCCGACGAACTCTTCCTCGCCACCGATGAGGACCGCGAGGGCGAAGCCATCGCGTGGCACCTGCAGGAAGTTCTCAAGCCCAAGGTCCCCGTCCACCGGATGGTCTTCCACGAGATCACCAAGGACGCGATCCGCGACGCCGTCGCCAACCCGCGCGAGCTCAACCAGCGCATGGTCGACGCCCAGGAGACCCGCCGCATCCTCGACCGCCTCTACGGCTACGAGGTCTCGCCGGTCCTGTGGAAGAAGGTCATGCCGAAGCTGTCGGCGGGCCGCGTCCAGTCGGTGGCCACCCGCATGGTGGTCGAGAAGGAGCGCGAGCGCATCGCCTTCCGCTCGGCCGAGTACTGGGACCTGACCGGCACCTTCGCCACCGGCCGCACCGGTGACGCCTCCGACCCGTCCACGCTGGTCGCCCGCCTGAACACGGTGGACGGAAAGCGCGTCGCGCAGGGCCGCGACTTCGGCTCGACCGGGAAGCTCAAGAGCGAGGTGCTGCACCTCGACGAGGCGAACGCGCGGGCGCTCGCCGCCGCGCTGGCCGAGACCTCCTTCGCCGTGCGGTCGGTCGAGTCCAAGCCGTACCGCCGCTCCCCGTACGCCCCGTTCCGTACGACGACGCTCCAGCAGGAGGCCTCGCGCAAGCTCGGCTTCGGTGCGAAGGCGACGATGCAGGTGGCGCAGAAGCTGTACGAGAACGGCTTCATCACCTACATGCGTACCGACTCCACGACGCTCTCCGACACCGCGGTGTCGGCGGCGCGGGCGCAGGTCACGCAGCTCTACGGCGCCGAGTACCTGCCGGAGAAGCCGCGCGTCTACGCGGGCAAGGTCAAGAACGCGCAGGAGGCGCACGAGGCGATCCGTCCTTCGGGTGATCGTTTCCGCACGCCGGCCGAGACCGGTCTGACCGGCGACCAGTTCCGCCTGTACGAGCTCATCTGGAAGCGCACCGTCGCCTCCCAGATGAAGGACGCGGTCGGCAACTCGGTGACCGTGAAGATCGGCGGCCGGTCGGCCGACGGCCGTGACGCGGAATTCTCGGCGTCCGGAAAGACGATCACCTTCCACGGCTTCATGAAGGCCTACGTCGAGGGCGCGGACGACCCGAACGCCGAGCTCGACGACCGTGAGAAGCGCCTCCCGCAGGTCGCCGAGGGCGACGCGCTGTCGGCCGAGGAGATCACGGTCGACGGCCACTCGACCAAGCCGCCGGCCCGCTACACCGAGGCCTCGCTGGTCAAGGAGCTGGAAGAGCGCGAGATCGGCCGCCCGTCGACGTACGCGTCGATCATCGGCACGATCCTGGACCGCGGGTACGTCTTCAAGAAGGGCACGGCGCTCGTGCCGTCCTTCCTGTCGTTCGCCGTGGTCAACCTGCTGGAGACGCACTTCGGGCGGCTCGTCGACTACGACTTCACCGCCAAGATGGAGGACGACCTCGACCGCATCGCGCGGGGCGAGGCCCAGTCCGTGCCGTGGCTGAAGCGGTTCTACTTCGGCGCGGAGGACGCGACCGAGGTCGTGCCGGCCGGCGGTGACGCGCTCGGCGGTCTGAAGGAGCTGGTCACCGACCTGGGCGCGATCGACGCCCGGGAGATCTCCTCCTTCCCCGTCGGCGAGGGCATCGTGCTGCGCGTCGGCCGCTACGGGCCGTACGTGGAGCGCGGTGAGAAGGACGCCGAGGGCCACCAGCGGGCGGACGTCCCCGAGGAGCTGGCCCCCGACGAGCTGACCGTCGAGTACGCGGAGGAGCTCTTCGCGAAGCCGAGCGGCGAGTTCGAGCTGGGCAAGGACCCGATCAGCGGGAACGAAATCGTCGCGAAGGACGGTCGCTACGGGCCGTACGTGACGGAGATCCTGCCCGAGGGCACGCCGAAGACGGGCAAGAACGCGGTGAAGCCGCGGACGGCCTCGCTGTTCCAGTCGATGAGCCTGGACACGGTCACGCTCGAGGACGCCCTGCGTCTGATGTCCCTTCCCCGGGTCGTGGGCGTGGACGCGGAGGGCGCGGAGATCACCGCACAGAACGGCCGCTACGGCCCGTACTTGAAGAAGGGCACGGACTCGCGGTCGCTGGAGACCGAGGACCAGCTGTTCGCCATCACCCTGGAGCAGGCGCTCGCGATCTACGCGCAGCCGAAGCAGCGGGGGCGCGCGGCCGCGAAGCCGCCGCTGAAGGAGCTGGGGACCGACCCGGTGAGCGAGAAGCCGGTGGTCGTCAAGGACGGCCGGTTCGGTCCGTACGTGACGGACGGCGAGACGAACGCGACGCTGCGGCGGGACGACGACGTCGAGACGATCACGCCGGAGCGGGGCTACGAGCTGCTTGCGGAGAAGCGCGCCAAGGGCCCGGTGAAGAAGACGGCCAAGAAGGCTCCCGCGAAGAAGGCCCCGGCGAAGAAGGCGACGGCGACGAAGACCGCTGCCGCCAAGAAGACGACGGCGGCCAAGAAGACGACGACCGCCAAGAAGGCGACCACGGCGAAGAAGACGGCCGCGAAGAAGACGGCGGCCGCCGCGGCGGACGAGTAGTCACCGAGTAGCCACCGAGTAGTCACCGACAGGGCCCGTGCGATGCGCACGGGCCCTGTCGTTCAGCCGTCCGGCGTTTGAGGACCGGGGTCCGGGGCGGAGCCCCGCAGGCTCGGGCGAAGCCCGGGGCCAGCGCTCCGGGCGCAGCCCGGGGAACGGTGGAAGGGCGGGTAGGGGACAGCCCCGCGCAGCGGCACCGGCCCCCGGATGCGCCCCCGGGCGCGCTCCCGGACGGTGGGTCGGGACGGTGGGCCGGGACGGTGGGTCGGGGGTCACACCGGACCTTGTCCACAGCCCTCCGCACCCGCCCAGCGCAGCGGATAGGCTGGGCGGATGACGCGAGCCGAGCAGCCAACGGTCGTGACCGCCACCACCACCGACACCGCCCCCACCTACGACGAAGCCCTCGCCGCGGACTCCCGCGAGCGGGCGGTGCGCGCCCTGCTGCGCACCCCCGGGCTGCGCCGGCTGTGGAGCGCGCAGTTGGTGAGCGGCATCGGTGACGCCCTCGCCCTGCTGGTCCTGGTGCTGCTGGTCTTCCAGACGGCCGTGGAGCAGGAGTCCTTCGGCGGTGGCTACACCGGCTGGGCCCTCGCCGTCGCCGCCGTTTTCGGCGTCCGCGTGGTGTCCACCGTCCTCTTCGGCGCGGTCCTCCTGGGACCCCTGGCCAAGCTCACCGCCCCCGGCGGCACGCTGGACCGCCGCTGGACGATGATCGGCGCCGACGGGCTGCGGCTCGGCCTCTTCGTCGTGGCCCCGCTGTGGCTCGACTGGATCGGCCCGCACGCGCTGACCGCCCTGCTCGCCACCGTCTTCGTCTCCGGCGCCGCCGAGCGGCTGTGGGGGCTGGCCAAGGACAGTGCCGCGCCCGGCCTGCTGCCGACGCCGCCGCCGGAGGGGGCGACCGTACGGCCGCTGCCCGACCACCTCGACGCACTGCGCCGGCTGAACCTGCGTACGGCCTTCGCGGCCCTGCCGGTCGCCGCGGCCGCGCTGCTCGCCGCGACCCTGATCGGCAAGGCCCTCGGCCTGGGCATCGGCTGGTTCGCCGAGAACCAGGCGGCCCTCGGCTCATACGTGGCCTCCGGCCTCTTCGCGGCATCCGTATCGCTGCTGCTCCCGCTGGTGCTGCCCGGCACGAAGACCCCGCGTCCGCGCTCACCGCTGGAGGGCCTGCGCGCCCCCAAGGCGGGAGACCGGCCGGAGAAGGGGCGTACGGGGGCCATCCCGCTGCTCGTCCTCGTCTGCGCCGCCGTCGCCGGAGCCGTCGCCTCCGCCGCCGCCGTGGCCGTCCTGCACGCCACCGACCTGGGGGGCGGAGCGGCCGCGTTCGCGCTGTTCGTACTGGCCCTGCTCGGCGGCACCGCCCTCGGCATCCGCGCCACCCAGGCCGGCAAGGTCCTGCCCGCCCTGTCCCGGAGGCGCCTGCTGGCGCTGGCCGTCGGGGTGACCGGGCTGGCGCTGCTGCTGACCGGGCTGGTTCCGGACACCTCGACGGTGGTGTTCCTCGCGCTGCTCGCCGGCAGCGCCGCGGGCGTCGCCGCGAACACCGGGCACACGCTGCTCGACCAGGAGACCGAGGAGTTCCGCAGGGCCCGGGTCACCGAGCACCTGCAGGCCGTCGTCCGGGTCTCCGTGGCCGTCGGGGCCGTGGCCGCCCCGCTGCTGGCCGCCCTGATCGGACCGCACCGGGTGGTTGCCGGCGAGGTCGTCTTCGCGCACGGCGGCGCGGCCTTCACGCTGATGCTGGTCGGCGCCCTGCTGCTGCCGGTCGCCGCCATCGTCCTGGCCAAGGCCGACGACCGCAGCGGCGTACCGCTGCGCCGCGACCTGCGCGAGGCGCTGCGCGGCGGGGAGCCGGTGCAGGCCGCGTCCGACGCCGGGTTCTTCATCGCCCTGGAGGGCGGCGACGGCGCCGGCAAGTCCACCCAGGTGGAGGCGATGGCCGACTGGATACGGGCGAAGGGCCACGAGGTCGTCGTCACGCGCGAGCCCGGGGCCACCCCGGTCGGCAAGCGGCTGCGTTCGATCCTGCTCGACGTGTCCTCCGCCGGCCTGTCGAACCGCGCCGAGGCCCTGCTGTACGCGGCCGACCGCGCCGAGCACGTGGACACCGTCGTACGGCCCGCCCTGGAGCGCGGCGCGGTGGTCATCACCGACCGCTACATCGACTCCTCGGTGGCCTACCAGGGCGCCGGCCGGGACCTGTCCCCGACCGAGATCGCCCGTATCTCGCGCTGGGCCACGAGCGGCCTCGTACCGAACCTGACCGTGCTGCTCGACGTGTCGCCGGAGACGGCCCGGGAGCGGTTCACGGAGGCGCCGGACCGGCTCGAATCGGAGCCGGCGGAGTTCCACCAGCGCGTGCGGTCCGGGTTCCTGACCCTGGCCGCGGCCGACCCCGGGCGCTACCTGGTGGTCGACGCGGGGCAGGACCCGGAGTCGGTCAGCACCGTCGTGCGCCACCGCCTGGACCGGATGCTCCCACTGTCCGAGGCCGAGGTGGCCGCGCAGGCGGAGGCCCGCCGGCTCGCCCTGGAGGAAGCCAAGCGCAAGGCCGAGGAAGAGGCGGCCCGCAAGGCCGAGGAAGCCCGGCTGCTGGCCGAGGAAGAGGCCCGCAAGGCCCGGGAGGCGGAGGAGGCCCGGCTCGCGGCCGAGGCCGAGGCCGCCCGCAAGGAGCACGAGGAGCGGCTGCGCGCCGAGGAGGAGGCCCGCGAGCGGGCCGAGGCCGAGCGGCTGCGGCTGGAGGCCGAGGAGAAGGCCCGCGCGGTGGAGGCCGAGCGGCTGCGCAAGCAGGCGGAGGAAGAGGCCCGGCTGCATGCCGAGGCCGAGGAGCGCCGGCTGGAGAAGCAGCGGCGCGCCGAGGAGGCCCTGCTGAAGGCAGAGGAGGCGCGGCGGCTGGCCGAGGCCTCGGCGGCGGAGGCTGCCGCGAAGTCCGCTGCGGCCGCGGCGGCCGCAGCCTCGGTCGCGGCTGCTTCGGCGTCCGTGGCGGCGGCTGCCCCTGCGGCCCCGGCGGCTCCCGCCGCTCCCGCGCCCAGGGCCGATCTGCGCAAGGATCCGCACCACGACGAGGCCGTGACGATCGAGACTCCGGTCGTCAAGCGGGTCGCGCGGCCGGACGACGTCACCCAGACGGTCCCGGTCCCGAAGGCCGATCCGGCGGCGGGTCCCGCGGACGAGACGGCAGTGCTGCCGCCCGTCCGCGCGACGGGTCCGGCGGACGAGACGGCGGTCCTGCCGCCCGTACGCCCCACCGGCCCGGGCGAGGCGGCGGCGCGGCCGACGGCGCCCAGGGCCTCGTACTCCGCGTCGCGGCCGACGGCCCAGCGCCCCGAGGAGAACCCGGTCGACCGGGTCCCGCCGGGCATCTTCCGCGACTCGGGCAACGACGCGACCCGTGAACTGCCTCTCCTCGCCGAGGACGGCCGGCCGCGCCGGCCCCGCTCGGACTGGGCGGAGGAGACTCCGCTGGACGATCTGCCGACCCTGGCGGACGAGCTGCTGGGGCCGCGCGGGGACGACGAGGACGAGCAGGGCCGGGGGCCGCGCCGCCGGTGACGGTGGCAGTGGCAGTGGCAGTGGCAGTGGCGGGGCGGCGTGACGGCGTGACGGCAGGGGCCGTCGTGGGGCCCGGCTGACGGGGATTGTCAGTGGGAGCCGCCACACTGGGTGAGCAGACGACACGGACGGTACGCGAGGCGAAAGGTGGTGGGCGGGATGCCCGTATGGGACGACCTGGTGGGACAGGAGCGGGTCCAGACGCAGCTGGCCGCCGCCGCGGTCGACGCCGACGGCCTGGTCACCGCCATCGAGGCGGGGACCCCGCCGCCGGCCGCCTCCAAGATGACGCACGCCTGGCTGTTCACCGGACCGCCCGGCTCCGGGCGGTCCACCGCCGCCCGCGCCTTCGCGGCCGCGCTCCAGTGCACCAGCCCGGACCGCGCCCTCGGCGGCGAGCCGGGCTGCGGGTTCTGCGACGGCTGCCACACCACCGTGATCGGTACGCACGCCGACGTGGAGATCGTCCGTACCGATCAGCTGTCCATCGGCGTGAAGGACACCCGGGCGCTGGTGCGCCGGGCGCAGCTCTCCCCGGCCGTCGGACGCTGGCAGGTCATCGTCCTGGAAGACGCCGACCGGCTGACGGAGGGCGCGGGCAACGTGCTGCTCAAGGCCGTGGAGGAGCCCGCTCCGCGGACCGTGTGGCTGCTGTGTGCCCCCTCGCTGGAGGACGTCCTGCCCACCATCCGCTCCCGCTGCCGGCACCTTTCGCTGCGCACCCCGCCGGTGTCCGCCGTCGCGGAGGTGCTCGTGCGGCGCGACGGCATCGAGCCGGACGTCGCGCAGGCCGCCGCCCGCGCGACCCAGGGGCACATCGGCCGGGCCCGCCGGCTCGCCACCGACGGGGCGGCCCGCTCGCGGCGCGCCACCGTACTGAGGCTGCCGATGCGCGTGACCGACGTGGGCGACTGCCTGAAGGCGGCGCAGGAGCTGGTCGACGCCGCCGCCGAGGACGCCAAGCAGGTCGCGGAAGAAGTCGACACCAAGGAGACCGAGGAGCTGCGGGCCGCGCTCGGCGCCGGAGCGGGTACGGGCGGGCGGATGCCGCGCGGCACGGCGGGCGTGATGAAGGAGCTGGAGGACCGGCAGAAGCGCCGGCGTACGCGCACGCAGCGCGACAGCCTCGACCTGGCGCTGACAGACCTCACCGGCTTCTACCGGGACGTGCTGGCCCTCCAGCTCGGATCCTCGCTGGCCATCGCGAACGAGGAGATACGCCAAGACCTGGACCGGATCGCCCGGGAGTCGGGCCCCGAGCGCACGCTGCGGCGCATCGAGGCGATCATCGCGTGCCGGCAGGCGCTCGACCGCAACGTCTCCCCGCTGCTCGCGGTCGAGGCGATGACGATGTCGCTGCGCGCGGGCTGACACGCGGTCGACGCGGTCGACGCGGTCCACGCCGCGACTTCGGCTGCGACTTCGGCTGCGACCTGGGCCTGTGACTCCGGTTGACCGCCTCACCCGTTCGAGGGGTCCGCGTGGCGGTCCGCAGACGCCGCCGGTCCGTGCGGGGCGGCGCTCCGCGCCCGGGCGGCCGCCCGCCGCCCGGCGCGGGTGCCACCGCCCCGGGCGTGCCCGCAGGCCGTAGGCTCCTGGAATGGACACCAGTCGCCTGCTGCGCACCACCGGGACCGTGATCGCCGCTGCGGGGCTACTGCTCTCCGGGTGCACCTCGGGCGGTTCGGGAACACCCCGCGCCGCCGCGTCGTCCGGCGGGGCCTCCGAGGCGCCGTCGGCCGAGCCGTCCGCCGTCCCGGCCGCGCTGCGCCCGTACTACGACCAGAAGCTGAGCTGGCGCGAGTGCGGTGTGCCCGGCTTCGACTGCACCACCATGAAGGTCCCGCTGGACTACGAGAACCCCGGGGGCGGGGACATCGACATCGCGGTGGCCCGCCGCAAGGCCACCGACCCCTCCAAGCGGCTCGGCTCGCTGGTGGTGAACCCGGGCGGCCCGGGAGGCTCCGGCATCGGGTACCTCCAGGCGTACGCGGGCATCGGATACCCGGCACCGGTCCGCGCCGCGTACGACATGGTCTCCTTCGACCCGCGCGGCGTGGACCGTAGTACCCCCGTGGAATGCCTGAACGGCCCGGCCATGGACAAGTACACCCAGGTGGACCAGACGCCCGACACGCCGGCGGAGCGGGCCCTGCTGGTGGCCGCCTTCAAGGAGTTCGCGGCTGCCTGCCGGACGCACTCGCAGCGGATCCTGCCGCACGTGTCCACGGTCGACGCCGCCCGGGACATGGACGTCCTGCGCGCGGCGCTGGGCGACGAGAAGCTGAACTACGTCGGCGCCTCGTACGGCACCTTCCTCGGGGCGACGTACGCCGACCTCTTCCCGGGCCGGACCGGCCGGCTGGTCCTGGACGGGGCGATGGACCCCTCCCGGCCCGCGGTCGACCTGAACCGGGACCAGACGGAGGGCTTCGAGACCGCCTTCCGGGCCTTCGCCGCGGACTGCGCGAAGCAGACCGACTGCCCGCTCGGCCAGGGCAGCCCGGAGCAGATCGCGGAACGCCTGAAGGAGTTCTTCCGCAAGGCCGACGCCCAGCCGGTCCCCACGACCGACCGGTCGCGCCCCGCGCTCGGCGAGTCGCTGGCGACGACCGGGGTGATCGCCGCCCTGTACGACGAGAACGCCTGGCCGCAGCTGCGCGAGGCGCTCGGAGCCGCGATCGACGGCGACGATGGCAACGGGCTGCTGGCTCTCGCCGACAGCTACTACGAGCGCGAGCAGGACGGTAAGTACGCCAACCTCATGTCGGCGAACGCCGCCGTCAACTGCCTCGACCAGCCCCCGGCCTTCGGCGGGCCCGAGGCGGTCGAGAAGGCGCTGCCCTCCTTCGAGAAGGCCTCTCCGGTCTTCGGCGCGGGCCTGGCCTGGGCCTCGCTGAACTGCACGTACTGGCCGACGAAGGCCACCGGCACGGCCAAGGCGCTGCACGCGAAGGGCGCCCCGCCGATCGTGGTGGTCGGCACCACCCGCGACCCCGCGACCCCGTACAAGTGGGCCGAGGCCCTGGCGAGCCAGCTCGACTCGGGTGTCCTGCTGACCTACGACGGCGACGGCCACACGGCGTACGGCCGGGGCAGCGCCTGCATCGACTCGGCGATCAACCAGTACCTCCTGGAAGGCACCGCTCCGGAGGACCGCAAGAGGTGCTGACCCCCGCCGCCGGGGCCGTCGAAGGCCCCTGTCCGAGGCACCCCGTTTAACCCTGTAGACTTGGCGCCGCTGCTGATGAGAGCCTCCCACCAGGGAAATTCTTGTCTTCCCAGCGGTGCCGCCTTAGCTCAGCTGGCCAGAGCAACGCACTCGTAATGCGTAGGTCTCGGGTTCGAATCCCGAAGGCGGCTCGGATTAGCCCCAGGACTCACTCGCCGTGACCTGGGGCTTTTTCATGCCCGCGAACCGTGTGGGAGCGGGCGCTGGTGCGGCCTCGTCGGCCACGCGAACATCACGCCATCGCCGAGTTTCAGAGATTGCCGACCGGCGCGCGGTCCGAACTGGCGATGCTTCAGGGGCGTGGTGTGCGATCAGCTCTGCGGGTGAGTGGCGTGTCTTCTCGACAGGTGGGACTGCCATGCCCAGCGGGCCAGGCCGCCTACGGCGAGCGAGGTGATGATCGCGCCCCAGTCGATGACGTGGGGGAGGCCCGGGAAGAAGGCGAGGAACGCCAAGGACAGTGCCGTGGCGACCAGAAAGGCGGCCAGGCCGGCGCGGCGGCGCTTGGCCTTCCATGCGGATTCGTCGGGCGAGGGCTGGGTGATCACGTGCGGCTCACTTCGTGATGTGGTGGCACTGGCTGACCCGGCGCACACCGTTGACGCTGATGTGAGCGCACGCCTTGCCGTAACGAGGGAGTGTCTGGGGTGAGTTGTCGCGCATCGGGTGGATCTCGCACTCGGTGTGCGTCTTGCCTCGGGACGTGCGGTAGATCTTGTTGTCGGTGTCCGCGTAGGTGAAGTCGATGCGCCAGTTGCAGAAGCCCGCGTTGAGGGCTCCGACGAAGCCGCAGTCGACGCCGGCGTTCTGGTAGGTGATCTTCTTGCCCTCGCCGCGGACGATGGGTGAACATGCAGCCCGTTGGAACCTTCATGGTGACCCCGCCGACTTGGTAGTCGAAGCCGGTGACGGGTGTCGAGCCAATGGCGCCGGCGTGCGCCTCGGCGGGCTCATCGGTGTCCCTTCAGGTGGAGTGTGTCTGCCTGAGGGGAACGTTTGCCGTCGGCTCGGAGTTCTGTCCCGAGGGGCAGTCCACTCGGCTCCTTTCCCGGTGGAGTTCGACCTCGGCCAGATCTGACCACAGCACGGCTCGGTACGGTTCGGGATGATCTTGCGGGGCCTCGTAATGCGTAGGTCTCGGTGTGTGCCGACCTTCCGGTAGTCGATCTCAGCAGCCTCCGGCAATCCGATCAGGAACGGTCGCGACACGATCAGCATGTCGGCGGCCTGCTGTGGTCAGCTCCGCGTGCTCGGGAACGATGGAGACGGTGCGACCTGCTGCCATGTGACTCAGGACTGTCGCCAGGAGCTCTACTGCCTCACGGGGCACCTCAAGATCCGAATCTCCGTCCGGCTTCAGCGCGCGCCGCGAAGTCAGCGTTCGCCCCGGCTGGAGGAGTGGGCCCAGCGGTCGACGTGCTCATGATGTGACCGTCCCTTCGTGCGGCGACTCGGTCGCACGTCTCTCCTGTGGCGTGGCGCGGGGTGGATTGTGGAGGCCGGGTCGTACTGCACGGCCTGCGGAAATGGGATTCAGCCCCCACGCTCCGGCCTGGCGCCAGCGCTAGCCCACCCTCCGGAGGCGAAATGGTCACTGATTGTCAGACCTTGGTGTCACAGTGTGAAGAACGGTGAACGCGGGGGAGGCGCATCATGGGCGGTACGGCAGCAAAGCAGCTCACGCTCGAAGCGGCACGCCGTGAACTCGGCCTGCGGAGGGACGAGTTCACGCTGGGGGTCGAACACGGCCTGATCCGGACGTGCTGGAGTGGAGATGAGCTGTGCGTCAGAGTAGGAGAGGTGGATCGGTGGCGCGCGAGCCCCGGTGAACTCGACGAGCTCACGCGCATGGTGCACGCGGCGGAGGCCGCCGGGCTCGCGGGTATCAGTCGGCACCGGTTCGACCAGCTGGCGCGCGCCGGGGTCGTCCGCCCGGTCCGGTCGTACGTCAACCGCTATCACGCGGAGGTCTGGCTGTACTCGGCCGCCGACGCCCGCCAGTTGCCCGAGCGCCGTCCCGAGCTGTTCGGTACCCAGCTGCCCGGTCCTTTACTGGCCGGACTGGCCTCCGGCGTCGACCGCCGGGCCGAGAGCTACCGTTCGCGTTTGCGCGCCCAGTCGTTGCTCATGCTGCGTGACCCATGGACGAGGGCTGCCGCGTGGTCGCACTGGCGGCGTGCCGCGGAGCCGTCCGTCGATCGGACGAAGATCAGTCAGGCCGAGGCCGCCCATCTCGCGAGGCGCTCTGCGGAGGAGAGATTGGCGGACGTGCTGGGCCCGCACACGGATCCTGTCACCCTCGAGGAGCATGGAGAGGCCGCCCGCGAGTTCACGGCGGCGCTGCGCAGGGCCCGGCGCAGCCGCCCGGCTCCCGAGCTGGTAGCCCCGTCCGACGCGGCGGCACGGCTGGGCTGCGCCGTGGAGCAGATCCCGGACGAGTACCGCGACCGAGGCGTCCCCGCGGATCTACTCGAGCAGACCGTGGCCGATGGCTTGACCACGCTGCCCTCCCCCGCGGGAGTCGTGGCGGGGCGTGCACACCGGGCCGCGCAGCGCCGGAAGGACGAGCGGCAGGCGGCCCGGAAGGCTGAACAGGCTGCGAAGCTGCTGCGCGAGCAGCGCGAGAAGGCAGCCGCCGCGAGGGCCCGCGCCCATGTCCCGGAGAGGACAGCCGACCCCAGGGTGACCCTCCACCTGGGCCCCACCAACTCCGGTAAAACACACGACGCCATCGCCCTGCTGGTCGCCCGCGCCGAGGCCGGAGGGACCGGCGTGTACGCAGCGCCGCTGCGCATGCTTGCCTTCGAGATCTACGAACGGCTGCGCACCCGGCTCGGTGCGGAGCGGGTTGGTCTGCGCACGGGTGAGGAGTACGTCAACACGGACGCGCCGGTGCTGTGCTGCACAGCTGAAGCGGCGCCCACCGTCGGCGATTTCCTGGTTGTCGACGAAGCGCACTGGCTGGCTGACGAAGACCGCGGCCACGCCTGGACCCGCCTGCTGCTGAGCGGATCCCACACCGACGTGCACGTCTGTGCCGCACCGGAAGCCGAAGACCTGCTGCGCAAGCTTTTCGCCCCCGGCACGGACATTACGGTGGTTCGCCACACCCGACACGGCGCACTGAGCCGGACGGAGGAGTTCCGGGCTGCGACCCTTCCGCCGGCAAGCGCGGTGGTGGCCTTCTCCCGCAAAGCTGTTCTCGCTCTGCACCGCGAACTGCTCGAGGCGGGCCGGTCGGCGACGGTCCTCTACGGCGCGATGCCGCCCACGGCCCGCCGCGAGCAGATCCGGCGCCTGTCCGAGGGTGAGGTCGAAGTGATCGTCACCACGGATGTGATCGGGCACGGTGTCAACCTTCCACTGAGTGCTGTGGCATTCGCGGAAACGGGCAAGTACGACGGCAGATCCCGCCGGGAGTTGCTGATCTGGGAAGCCGGCCAGATCGCGGGCCGGGCCGGGCGGCGGGGCCATGACGCGGGGGAAGGGCTCGTGGGCGGCTATCGCAGCCGACTGCCCGGCCTCACCGCCAAGGCCCGGCTCCTGGACCAGGCCGTTCAGGCAGCCAATGGAGCGCGGCCCAGTAGCCTGCGCGTCACGACGGCCCAGTTGCGCCCCACCTGGATCGACCTCGGACAACCGGAGGAGCCTGGAGAGATCCCGCACGCTCTGGCCGGCTGGACCGCTGCCGCTCGTACGGCCGCGCAGGAGCGTCCGTGGCTGCGGCCGATGCCCGTGGACGAGATTCACACCAAGCTACGGGCGGCACGCCAGGCCGTCGGGGCTCCGCCGGGCGTCAGCGGTCGCTGGCCGCGCGACGGCCACACCGTCTGGCGCCTGATCACCCTGCCCATCGACGCCGACCGCCCGGCCTACGCGGCCGTTTGCCGGGCGGTCCTGAGTGGCGCGGCCCTGCACCATCTGATCCGTCCACGCACAAGCATCGAGCGGATGTCCTTGTCCCAAGCCGAGGAGCACGCCGCGGCCATGCGGGACCTGCGTACGGCCGTCCTGGCCTTCGGCCGTGAATGTGGCGGGCTGAGTGCCGAGGAAGTGGCGGCTGGCGAGCGGGCGGCCGCCGATCGGATCAACCAACTGGTCGCCGCTTCCAGGCCACTGGCCACGCACGGCAGCTGCACCTCCTGTGGCGAACCCTGCGCCCCCTGGTACACGCACTGCGATGCCTGCCACTCCGCCCGGTTCTCCTGCGATGACGGTGTCCGGCTCGACTGGTGAGAGCGGGACTGCTCTGGCCGTGCCCACCTCTCTCACACTGCCGCGAGCACCATCAAGGGTTGCGGCGGCCAGTGGCCGGCTCGAGGAGGTCCACGCTCTCCCGCGGTCCGTCCAAGGGCGCTGCCTAGGGGGCGTACGTCTCCGTCGGTCATGGGGTAGGGGTGCGTGAGCGGACGGGGTGGCACAGGGTGGATTGGGCGGTATGCGGGAACCGGGCCGTGCTGCTCTGACCTGGTGAAACAGGATGTGGTGGCACGGCCCGGCACGGGTTGGGATGATCTTGTGAGGCCTCGTAGTGCGTAGGTCTCGGGTTCGAATCCCGAAGGGGGCTCTGTAGAACCCCCAGGACTCACTCGCCGTGACCTGGGGGTTTTGCTATTTCCGGACCAAGCGGCCTCTGCCTCAACCTCGACCTTGGCGGCGTCACGCGCCGCCTCGGGCGTGACGGACTGATAGATGTCCCGCGTGATCCGGCTGTCGCTGTGCCCGAGGCGGCGACGTGCCGCAGGTCGCTGCGCCGCGACCGTGAGCTCGCTCGTCGTGGCGTTGTAGTCGGACCACCGAACGCCGCACGCCTCGCCCCGCCGCAGGCCCTGGTACCGCCGCGGCCCTGGTGGCCTTGAGCACGAAGGCAACCGGGCCGAGCTCGACCTCGCCGGTCCTGACAGCGCCCGCCGTGGTGAAGTCCGGGAGTCTGCCGCACGAGCTGACCTCCGACGGTCGAGACGCCGTGGAATCCGTCAGTGCCGAGGCGTACGACGTACGGGTCCGAGCGTCCGGTGATGGTGCCGCCCGCTCCGGCGCCGTCTGCGTGTTGAGCTTGGCGTCGGCGAGGGCTACTGCCATGGGCGGGGTGGACCTCTGTTGGGGTCACGTGGATCGTGGTGTGTCCGAACTGCGTTTATTTCAAGGTTAGTTGTGGCTGAAATGAGGTTCTTGCTGTCGATCGCGCAGCGTGCCTACATTGGGTGGACCCTTCCGGCATGAGCGGGTGAGGGCGGGAACCTAGCGCGGAGGGGGAGGCACATGAGCCTCAGGTCACTTCTCCGTACGTCTAGCCTGTTACGTTGCGGCAACCCTTCGGCCTCTTGAGGCAACTGAGCCTAGGCAGGCCTGTGTTCATGGGCGCCTCAGGTGACGTCTCCGGAGTCGGCCACCTCTTGTTGAAGCGTGATTGCTTCTTCTCGACTTCGATAATCGAAGCCCTGCCGCAATGCCGCTGTGGTGACGTCGTGAACCGTGCCGGTTCATCAGGAGTGCGCTCCTGGAAAGGGCATCGCAGCGCCCCGCTCCGTTCGAAGGGCCCAACGGGATGTCCGCAGTTCTAGAACTTCTCAGCCCACGTCACGTCCTATCGGCGATGCGAATCGTTCCACTGCTCATCGTCGTCCTGCTCCTGGCCCCAGCCTGGCTGTCTTGGATCTTTCTACCTCGGCCGAGGCAAGAGCTGGTGATCGAAGTAATGCAGAAGCTAATCGAGTGGACCAAGGCCACTAAGGCTTAACTGAGTCCCTGGGGAATTGCCGGCTCCGACACATAGGCGAAGAAGGCGAAGGACGTGGCGGTGGCGGCGAGGAAGGCGACAACGCCGGCGCGGCGGCGTTTGGCTTCCCCGCGTAGGTGAACTCGATGCGCCAGTTGCAGAAGCCCGCGTTGAGGGCTCCGACGAAGCCGCAGTCGTCGCCGGCGTTCTGGTAGGTGATCTTCTTGCCCTCGCCGCGGACGATGTGGGTGAACATGCAGCCCGTTGGAACCTTCATGGTGACCCCGCCGACTTGGTAGTCGAAGCCGGTGACAGGCGTTGGACCGATGGCACCGGCGTGCGCCTCGGTGGGAGGTAAGGCAGCCAGCGCGGCCGTGGTGGCGAGAGCGGCAATGATCCGGGGCTGTGAAGAGTGCCGAATGGAACGCCCGCCGTCGACTCGGGGTCCCGCCCCGAGAGGCAGTCCACTATGAAGAGTGATCAGCAGATTGGCATGCTGACCACCCGTAGCCATTGCCCCCGGTCGGCTGCGTTGCGGCGGAGTCCGGATTGACCGGCGTCAGCTCCGGGCTGCCGTTCGGATCGGCCTGGAGCAGGTTGAGTGCAGACGCCCGAGGAGGAACTGAAGGCGGTCCCGGGGCCTCGACTGCTACCTCGACGAGGGCGATTTCACCTTGGCCCATCAGGAGAACTTCTTCGCCGGGTTCCTCCTCGGCGGGGGGACCTGCCGGAGCTCCGGGAGGCCGAGCGACGGGTACGGGCGGTGCTCCGGTGCACCGTCGGGTAGGGCCCGCTCCCGATGACCTGCCCGGAGGCGGGCGTCGCCCGGATCCGTACGGGATTCGGGGGACCGTGAGACCGGCGCGTTCAGGGGCGGCGGGTCGGGAGGAGCGCGGCGGGGAGGGCGGCCAGGGCCAGGAGGGCCGCCGCGATCGCGTACGTGGTGCGGAAGCCCGTCGGGGTCGTGCCCGCCGTGCTCAGGGTCACCGAGAGGAGGGCCGTGCCGATCGAGGCGCCGATCTGGGCGTTGATGCTGATGATGGTGCTCGCCGCGGTCAGGCGGGGCTTGGGGAGGTCCCGGCTCGCGGTGGTCATCGTCGGCATCATCACCATGCCGGAGCCGATGCCCATGACCATCGAAGCGGTGACGAACCGCCAGGGCGCCACATCCGGCGAGCCGGCCTGGAGGGCGGTCAGGGCCATGCCCAGCGCTCCCACGGCGATGCCGGCCCGGATCAGCCGGCGCGGGGAGACCTTGTCGACGCGGCGCGAGGCGATCTGCATGACCAGGCCGACGGTGAGCCCGGTCGGCGCGCCCAGCAGCCCGGCCGCCGTCGCACTCATGCCGCGGCCCTGCTGCCAGTACATCGGTGCGAGCAGCATGGATCCGAAGTAGCCGCAGGCGAAGAGGGCGAGCGTGGCGATGCCCGCCCGGAAGGTGCGGTCGCGGAGCAGTTTCAGGTCGAGGAGGGGCTCGCGGGCGGTCAGGGCCCTGCGGGCGAAGGCGGCGACGAGCGTGGCGCCGGCCAGGGTGGGCAGCAGGGCGCCGGGTGCGGTGAAGGTGCCGCCTTCCCCGCCGCGGGCCAGGCCGTAGAGGAGCAGGGCGAGGCCCGGGGACAGCATCAGCAGGCCGGGTACGTCCAGCCGGGGCGGGGAGGCCGGGGCGCTCGGGGCGTCGGAGCGCAGCAGTTTCGCGGCGAGGACCAGCGCCACCGCCCCGACGGGCAGGTTGACCAGGAAGATCCACTGCCAGGACACCGAGTCGACCAGCCAGCCGCCCAGCACCGGCCCGGCCACCGGCCCGACGATGATGGGCAGCCCGAGCAGGGCCATCACCCGCCCGAGCCGTGCCGGGTCGGCCGTGCGCATCACCATGGCCATGCCGACGGGCAGGAGCAGCCCGCCGCCGAGGCCCTGTACCGCGCGGAAGGCGATCAGGCTCCCGGCGCTCCAGGCGCACGCGGCGAGCAGCGATCCGAACGAGAACAGGGCGAGGGCGCCGAGGTAGGTGCGTTTGGCGCCGAAGCGGCCCATCGCCCAGGCCGAGGCCGGGATGACGGCGGCCAGCGCGAGCGTGTACGCGCTAGCCGCCCACTGGATCGTCGCGAGCGGTGCGTGGAAGGCTTCGGAGAGGCGGTGCAGGGCGACGTTGACGATCGTCATGTCGAGCACCGACATGACCGAGCCGACGATGACGACTCCCACGGTGCGGTGGAGCTGACGCGCCGACGGGGTGGGGTCCGGCCCGGCCGCCGGCCCGGCCGCCGGCCCGGCCGCCGGCCCGGCCGCCGGCCCGGCCGCCGGCCCGGCCGCCGGCCCGGCCGCCGGCCCGGCCGCCGGCCCGGCCGCCGGCCCGGCCGCCGGGCCGGATCGGGTCGCCGGGTCCGTCGGGTCCGTCGGCTCAGTCGGGTCCGTGGGGTCTGACAGGTCCGTCAGGTCTGTCATGTCCGTCGGATCCGCCGGGTCCACGGGCCCGTTGGAGTTCGTGAGGCCGGTCGTGGTGGCCGGACCGGGGGAGACGGGGAGGGGCATGGTGTCCGCGGGAGGCGTTGCCGGCGGGGTCGCGCCTCGGGGGTTCCGGGGCGTACGCATCCTCCTGCCGCCCTCAGCCCTGGTACGGGCGGCTCGCGCGGGCGTCGCGCAGCGCGCGGCCCCACCAGGCCAGCTGGCCGACCATGCCCTTGACCGCGCCCTCGGCCACGGCGGCGTCGCGCGGTACGCCGTCCTGGCCGAGCCCGGACCAGGGCCCGTGCAGGCTGACGGAGTCGCGCACGGTCACGGAGTGCAGCTCGGCGAAGACCAGCCGGAGCTGCTCGACGGCGCGCAGGCCGCCGCCGAGGCCGCCGTAGGAGACGAAGCCGGCCGGCTTGGCGCGCCACTCCTCGCGGTGCCAGTCGATGAGGTTCTTCAGTACGGCCGGGAAGCTGTGGTTGTACTCGGGCGTGACGATGATGAAGGCCTCGGCAGCGGCCAGCCGCGGGCTGACCTCCGCGAGGGCGGCGGCCGTCTGCGGGTCCGGGGAGCCGCCCCAGCCGGGCATGACCAGCGGCAGGTCGACGTCGGCGAGGTCGATGAGGTCGAGGTCGAGGCCGCCGAGGGCGGTCGCGGCGCCGAGGAACCAGTCGGCGACGGCGCGGCCCTGACGGCCCTCGCGGACGCTGCCGAGGATGACGGCGACGCGCAGCGGCGCGTCCTCGCCGGGGGCGGAGGCGGGGGTGGAGGCGGGGGTGGAAGCGTGGGCGGCGGTGTGGGCGGCGGTCATGGCGGGTCCCCTCGTCGGCGGGGCGACCGCTCCTTGCGATCGCTCCTCCGCTAAACTACAACGACCGTTGTGGAAAGTGCAACGGTCGTTGTATTTCTTGTTCGGAGGCGAAGTGAGCACCGGCGCCAACGCCCATGCCAGGAAGCTGGAGAAGCAGGCCGCCATCGCGAGCGCGACCTGCGGGCTCTTCGGCCGTGAGGGCTACGCCCGGGCCACGGTCGACGGGCTCGCCGCCGCGGCCGGCATCTCGACCCGCACGCTCTACAACCACTTCCCGGGCGGCAAGGCGATGCTCTTCGCCGCCGTCGTCACCTGGACCTCGGGACAGGTGCGCGACGCCCAGATCGCCCAGATCGAAGCCGTTCTCAACCCCGAACGCCCGCCCCGCCCCGAGGACCTGGAGCGGGACCTGGTCGACTTCGCCCACCGGGTCATCGGGCTCATGACCGACTACGCCGACCACTTCGCGCTCGTCCGCCACATCCACGCCGAGGCCGACCACGTGCCCCCGGAGGTGCTGGAGGCCTGGGTGAACGCCGGCCCCGGACCGGTCTCCCGCGCGCTCGCGGACGCGCTGGCGGGCCTCGACGCCGCCGGGCTGATCGACGTGCGCGGTGACGCGATGCTGGCGGGCGCCCACTTCATGGCGCTGACCTCGCACTCCATCTGGCAGCTCTCGCACTACGGGGTCGTGCCCCTCCCCCAGGAGCAGACCGACCGCCTGATCGCGGGCGGCGTGAGCGCCTTCCTGCGGGCCTATCGGGCCAATTGAGCCCGAAACCGGGGCGGCGCGCCCGGCGGTGGGCTATGCAGGGGCGGGGCCGGGCGATCTCCTTACCGTGGGGGCAGCCGGTGGCGACGCGTGAGGGGGGCTCTGTGGAGGAGTTGGCGGCGCTGGCCGCGGCGGCGGCCGCGCAGTTCGTGGGACTGGCGGTCTCCGACGGCTGGGAGTCGGCCAAGGGACGGCTGGCGGGCTTCTTCGGCCGGCGGGGCGGGGAGGCGGCGGACGCGGCAGCCGGGGGCGCCGAAGGGGTCGCCGAAGCGGCCGCCGAAGGGGCCGAGGGATCCGCGGCGGCGGCCGGGGCCGGCTCCGGGGCCGCGGAGCTCGCCCTCGTCACCGAGCTTTCCGAGGGCGGCCGGGACGCATGGCGCGACGGACTGCTGCGCGTACTCCTGGAGCGGCCCGGCGCCGAGGCCGAACTGCGCACACTCCTCGGCGAACTCAGCGAACTCGGCGAAATCGGCGAACTGGCCGGTCAGCCGGGTCTCGTGGTCAACTCCGGCGCGCAGTACGGCGTGTACCAGGGCGCCGTGATCAACGGCGGCGTGAACTACCACGTGACGGCGCCGGAAGCCGCCGAGGTGCCCGACGAGATCCCCGCGCTGCGCACCCGCTTCCACAACCGCACCGGCGAACTGGCCGCCATCGACGGGCTGATCCCCGAAGGCGCCGACCACGTCGGCGTGCTCCTGCTCGGCGGCACGCCCGGCGTCGGCAAGACCGCGACGGCGACCCGCTGGGCGCACCGGTCGCGGCCCCGGTTCCCGGACGGGCAGCTCTACGTCGACTTCGCCGCCCTGCGCGGCCCGTCCGGCGGCGCGGACGTCTCCGCCGCCGTCGGGATGTGCCTGCGGTCCCTGGGCGTCGGGGAGGAGTACCTCCCGCACTCCCTGGCCGAACGCACCCGGCTGTACCAGAAGCGCTCCCAAGGCCGCCGGATGCTGCTGATGCTCGACGACGTCAGCGACCCCGCGCAGGTCAGGGCCCTGATGCCACAGGGCGCGGGCAGCGCCCTGCTGGTCACGAGCAGCAGCGCCCGGCTCACGGAGCTGTTCGCCGACGGGGCCGTACCGCTGGACCTGGAGCCGCTGGACACCCGGAGCGCGCTGCTGATCCTCGCCGACCGCTGCGGGGAGCGGGTGATCGCCGCCGAGCCCGAGGCGGCCGAGCGGCTCGTCGCGCTGTGCGGCGGGCTGCCCGTCGCCCTGCACATCGTGGCGGCCCGGCTGCTGACCACCCGCCGGCTGACCCCGGCGGGTCTCGCCGAGGAGCTGGCCGACGACTCCCGCCGGCTGACCGCGATGTCCCTCCGAGGGGAGCGCACGGTGTCCGTCTCCGCCGTCTTCGATTCCGCCTACCGCCAACTGGGGCCCGCGGAAGCCCGGCTGTACCGGCTGCTGGGCCTGCTGCCCGGCCGGACCTTCGACGCCGCCGCGGCGGCCGCCGCCGCGGAGCTCGGCGTGGAGGAGACCGAGGCGCTGCTCGACGTACTCCAGGACGCGCGCCTCCTGGAGTACGGACAGGGCCGCTACCACCTGCACGATCTCGTACGGCTGCACGCCCGCGAGCGCGCCGCGGCCGAGGAGGGACCCGGGGGCCGGCGCGACCTCGTGGAGCGGGTCGCGCGCCACTACGTCGTGCGCGTCGGGCACGCCGACCGGGCCGTGCGCGCCGAGCGGCT
The DNA here is from genome assembly GCF_057834205.1 of Streptomyces sp. GL_148. Taxonomy (NCBI): domain Bacteria; kingdom Bacillati; phylum Actinomycetota; class Actinomycetes; order Kitasatosporales; family Streptomycetaceae; genus Streptomyces; species Streptomyces sp. GL_148. Next base: position 4,871,095 of record NZ_CM174396.1, read on the forward strand.
GCGGATCGCGGACTTCGACCCCGGGCCGCAGCCGAGCCCGTTCCCCGGCGGGGCGGACGGCCGGGCGCGGGCGCTGGAGTGGCTGGAGGCGGAGCGGGCCGGCATCCTCGCCCTGCTCCGCGAGGCCTCCGGGCTCGGGCTGCGCACGCCCGTGTGGCAGCTCGCAGAGGGCTTCACGGCGCTGTTCCTGTACCGCCGCCATCTCGGGGACTGGCGGGAATCCCTCGAACTGGGCGCCGCGGCCGCCGCCGAGGACCTCGTACCGGCCGCCGAGGCGCGGCTGCGCAGCATGCTGTCGCGGCCGCTGATGGACCTGGGCGAGCTCGAGCAGGCGCGCACCGAGCTGGACAAGGCCGTGGCCTGCGCCGAAGTCGCCGACCGGACCGTGCTGCGGGCCTCCGTCATGGAGTTCCTCGGCCGGTACCTGGACCGCGTCGAGCCGGCCCGCGCCATCGAGGCGTACGAGCGCTCGCTGGCGCTGAACACCGAGGCCGGCGAGGTCCGGGGCGCGGCCATCGCCCTGCTCTTCCTCGGCTGCGCCCAGGACGCCGCCGGGGATCCGGCCCGCGCGCTCGGGACCCTGACCCGGGCGCAGGAGGCGTTCCTCGCCGGAGCGGAACCGGACCGGCGGATGGCGGCCCGGGCGGCCGTCGCCCTGGGCCGCGCCCACGACCGGCTCGGGGAGACCTCGCGGGCGGTGGCCGTGCTGCGCGAGGCCGTACGGGCGCTGGCGGGGCAGGGGGCCGCGCACTACGAGGCCGAGGCGCTCCTGGTCCTCGCGGACATCGCGGAGCGGCCGGGCGGCGACCGTGCGGAGCTCGCGGCGGACCTGGCACGGGCGCTGGAGATCCACGAGGCGGGCGGCAGCCCGCTCGTGGAATCGCTAGGGGAGCGGCTGCGCGCGCTGGAGCCGTAGGCGCAGTGGTACGAGGCCCTGCGCCGAGGCCGTCCCCAGCCGCAGGGTGACCTCCGCGTCGGCGAGGGGCCGGCCCGAGCGCAGGCAGGCGTACACGGCGGCCGCGGCGAGCCCCGGGTCGCCGGAGCCTTCGACGGCCAGGGTCCGGCCGTCGCGCAGTCCGACGAGGGCGACACCGGACCCGGCGGCTGCGACGCCCGCGCGGGTGCTCTCGCACGCCTCCACCGTGACCGCCGCCAACACGGCGCCGGGCCAGGCCGCCAGGGTGTCCGCGACCCACCCCGCGGGGTCCCCCGCCGCCCGGCCGAGCACGACGGACGCACTCTCGGTCAGGCGCCGGTCCGGCTCGGTGTCCTCGCAGGCGAGATGGGTGAAGCCGTGCCCGGAACCGTCCCCGAAGCCGTCTCCGGAACCGTCTCCGGAACCGTCTCCGGAGGCCGGTTCCCCGGCCGCCGCCGGGAAGCGGCGTACCGCGATCGGCCCGGCGCCGGGCCCGGTGCCCCCGGAGCCCGCCCCGGTGGTCACCCACCAGGCGGTGCAGGGTGCGGCCCGGGGTGGCTCGGGGAGCGGGAGGGCCGGCGCGTACGGCGGGGCGGAGTCCGGCTCGGCCAGCCGGAGCAGCCGGTACAGGGCGCCGCGCAGCCGGGCATGGGCCCGCCCCGGCTCGGCGAAGGCCTCACGGGCGACGGGGGCGTAGCGCCCGGGCTCGTACCCGTCGACGGCGGCTGCGACCCGCGCCGCCAGCTCCGTACCCTGCGCGCCGGGCTCCAGCCGGGGCGCGAGCCGGGCGAGCGAGGCGGCGGCGGTGCCGGGGACGGACTCCTCGCCGAAGGCGCCGAGCAGGACGGGCGCGCCGAGGGCGGCTCCGTACAGGGTCACGGAGCCGTGGTCGCCGATCACCAGGTCGGCGGCGACGAGAGCGGACCGCCAGTCGTGGACGGGCGGGACCAGGATCAGACCGGCGGCGAGGGCGGAGGCCAGTTGGGAGGTGCGGAGCTGCCAGGCGCCGTGCCGGGACCAGACGTTCGGGTGGAGGACCAGGGCGACCCGGTACTCGTCGTACGGCAGGGCGGCGAGCAGCCGCGCGGGCAGCTTCGGGTCCTGGCCGATGAGCGAGGACCGGGCCCAGGTGGAGCTGACCACGACGAGCCGGCGGCCGTCCGGCACACCGAGGGCCCGCCGGTGGGCGGGGCGGTGGACCAGGGCGGCGAGGAGCTCGTCGAAGCAGGGGTCGCCGACGAGGAGGGTGTGGCCGGCGGTCTTGGGATGCGCGGCGAGGAGCTGTTCCTCCTGGCCGGGGTGGGAGACGGCGAGCCAGGCCCGGCCGGCTTCGAGGAGCGCGCCCGGGACGAGTCCGGACAGGCGGACGCGGTCGGCGCGGGAATCGGGGACCAGCTTCTGGAAGCCGACGCCGTGCGGGAGGACGAAGACGGGGCAGTCGCCCGCCGGGACCTCGATGTTCTCGCTGGCGGAGAGGATCAGGTCGGGGGCGGCTTCGGAGATCCGGTCCCAGGGGATCACACGGCAGCCGGCGTCGTGGAGGAGGTCGAGGACCCCTTCGCCGAAGGCGGAGGTGGGGTCGTGGGCGAACACCACGGAGATCCGGCCGTCGTCGCGGACGAGGGCGGGCAGGCACTCCAGGACGCGGACGGTCGAGGTGACCGTACGGGCGGCGACGACCAGGGTGCGGTCGGCGTGGAACGTGGCCCAGCGGTCGGAGGCGGCTTCGGCGCCGGCGCCGGCCGGGCTAGGCGGAGTGGTGTTCATGGCCACCCCGGAAAACTACGTGCCCGCCACCCGAATCACCGTCGCGGATCGCGGATCGCGGATCGCGGATCGCGGATCGCGGATCGCGGATCGCGGATCGCGGATCGCGGATCGCGGATCGCGGATCGCGGATCGCGGATCGCGGATCGCGGATCGCGGATCGCGGATCGCTCCAGCATGCGCGTATCGCATCCCATGCCGGCAAACAATCCTTTCCCGTCGGTGAAAGCCCAGTTGGGCCGGGGGCCCGGGCCCGTTACACCGTACTGGGGTACCCCGGCCTTCCGGTCGCCCGGCCCCCGGTGCGGGGCTACGTTGGACGGGTGAGCACGACACGGTTGCGCAGGGCGGCTGTGGGAGCGGCCGCAGTGGGGCTCCTGATGGTGCCCGTGGGGGCCGGTGCCGGGTACGCAGTGGATGCGCCGACACCTCCGGCGGCGAGCAGTCCGGCCGTCTCCGATGACTTTCCGCAGCTCACCCCCGCCGTGGCGCGGCAGTTGGACGACGCCATCCGGAAGGTGATGGACGAGGCCAAGGTGCCCGGGGTCCAAGTGGCCCTGTCGGCGCCGGGCAAGGGAGCGTACGTACGGGCCTTCGGCGTGGCCGACAAGGCCACCGGGGCGTCCATGACCGACGGCCTCAACATGCGGATCGGCAGCGAGACCAAGACCTTCACCGTGACCGCGATGCTGAAGCTGGTCGACGAGGGCAAGATCGGGCTGGACGACCCCATAGGCAAGTACATCGACGGCGTGCCCAATGGCGACCGCATCACGCTGCGCGAGCTGGCCGGCATGCGCAGCGGCCTGTTCAACTACTCGGCCGACGAAGGCTTCTACAAGGCGCTGACCAGCGATCCCCAGCGGCCCTTCACCCCGCAGGAGCTGCTCGCGTACTCCTTCAAGCATCCGGTGCTCTTCGAGCCGAACGCGGAGTTCTACTACTGCAACACCAACCTGATCCTGATCGGGCTCGTCGTGGAGAAGATCAGCGGGCAGACGCTCGCCGACTACATCACCGAGGAGGTCATTCAGCCCGCCGGGCTGAAGAACACCCTCTTCCCGACCGGCGCCGAGTTCCCCGCCCCGCACTCCCAGGGCTACACCGACCAGACGGCCTCGGGGAAGACCGAGGACGCGGCCGACTGGAACCCCTCCTGGGGCTGGGCCGCCGGAGCGATCATCTCCGACCTCCCGGACCTGCGGCGGTGGGCCAAGGTGCTGGCCACGGGTGAGCTGCTCACCCCCGCCACCCAGGCCGAGCGCCTCGACGTCGTACCAGCCCTGCCGGGCACGGGCTACGGACTGGGGATCTTCAACGTCCAGGGGTGGATCGGGCACAACGGCTCCATCCCGGGCTACCAGACCCTGGCCGTCTACGAAGCGCAGTCGAAGGCCACCCTGGTGGTGCTGCTCAACACCGACATCTCCGCCGAGGGCGAGGAGCCGAGCACGCTGTTCGGCGAGGCGATCACCAAGATCGTGACCCCGCAGCACGTCTACACCCTCCCGGCCCAGCCCGTCACCGGGGACGAGAACCACTGACCATCCGGCGGGCCGCCGCCTCGGCGAGCGCAGGCAGGGCCGACGGGTCGGCGCCGTACGGCAGTTCGAGCATCAGGGCTCGGACGACGGGTCCGCCGCCGGGAACAGCTCGCCCTGCGGTGAGGGCGTCACCAGCACGACCTCGTAGACGTGCCCGAGCACCGGTCCCCGCAGCACCCGTACGACGGCCCCCTCGCGCAGCGCCCCGTACAGCCCGGTCCGTACGGGCCAGGCCGTGACCGTGGACGATCACGACGCCGACGATGACGATGGTGCCGAGCGGTGTCATGTGCGGCCCCCCGTTGCGGGGCCGGTCCCCTGCCGGCCCGGCCGTAGCGTAGGGCGACGTCGGTGGATCGGGACCCCCCGCGCACAATGGAAATCGGCGCGCGGGAGTGGACGAGGGAGAGCGGTATGAACGGTCGGACGACACAGGACGAAGTCCTGGGGGCGGGCAGCCCGGACAAGGTGATCCTGCGCGAGGCGGGCGAGGCGGATCTGGACACCGCCGCCGAGCTCTTCCGCGGCTACCTGGAGTTCTACGAGGTGGAGGTCGAGGACCCGGAGCGCCCGCGCGCCTTCCTGGCGGAGCGGCTGGCGGGCGGGGACTCCTTCATCCTGCTCGCCGAGGTTCCGGGGGCGGGCACGGTCGGCTTCACGCAGGTCTACCCGGTGTTCTCCTCGCTGGCCATGAAGCCCGCGTGGCTGCTGGGCGACCTGTACGTGGCTCCCGAGGGCCGCCGTACGGGCGCGGGCCGCGCGCTGCTGCGCGAGGTACTGCGCCGGGCGCGGGAGGCGGGGGTCTCGGGCGTGCAGCTGGAGACGGCGTACGACAACCTCGTCGCGCAGGGGCTGTACGAGGCGGAGGGGTTCGTCCGCGAGGAGTTCCACATGTACTTCCACGACCTCTCCGAGGACGGTCCTAGAGCGGTCGAGAACGGGTCCTAGAGCAGGTCAAGAACGGGTCTTCGAACTGGTCCGAGAGCGGATCCGCATCAGTTTGAGATCGGCTGAAACATTCCCGGCCCCCGTCGCGTCATTGGTGTGAGACGGGCACGAGGGGGAGCGGATGGGGTACGGACGCAGAGATGGGTTCCGTGAGTTCGCGATGGGCAGATCGGCGCACTTGTACCGGTCGGCCTGTCTGCTGACGAGCGGTGACACCCACCTCGCGGAGGATCTCGTACAGGAGACCCTCGGGCGGATGTACCTGCTCTGGGGGCGCGTCGCCCGGATAGACAATCCGGCGGCGTACGCGCAAACCGTCCTGGTGCGCGCCTTCCTGACGCACCAGCGCCGCCGGTCGGCGGGGGAGCGCCCGGTCGGGGAGTTCCCCGACGCGGGCGCCCCGGCCGGCGGCGATCCCGCGCTGCGGCTGACGCTGCTGGAGGCGCTCGGTCGGCTGGCGCCGAAGGACCGGGCGGTCCTGGTGCTGCGGTACTGGGAGGACCGCAGCGTCGAGGAGACCGCCGACGCGATGAACGTCAGCTCGGCGGCCGTACGGACCCGCAGCTCGCGGGCGCTGACCCGGCTGCGGGAGCAACTGGGGGGCTCGCTCGCCGAGTTCGCGGGACGCTGACCCCCGCCTCTCCCCGCCCTGCCCCGCCCCTCCCGTGCGCACGTCTCTCCCCTTCTCTCTCCTTCTTCTCTTCTCATTCCGCGATCCCTTTGGACGGAAGGTCTGATTCCGCATGCCCTTTGAAGATGAGCTCGGTGAAGCCCTCCGGCGTACGGGTGACGGCTTCACGGCCGAAGGACGCGGCCTCGTGGACGCCGGCGAGCGGCGCGGGCGGCGCATGGTGGCCCGCCGCCGGGCCGCCCTGGCCGGAGGCTCGGCGCTCGCCCTGGCCCTGATCGGTACCGCCGGGGCCTACGCGAACGGACTGCTCGGGCCGGGCGGCGGCGGCGGGGGCGAGAACGTGGCGTCCTCGCAGGAGCCGCCCGCGCCGGTCCAGACGGCGCCGCCGGGCGTGGACCGCTTCGGCACCGGGGCCGTCTCCGCCGGGCAGCTGACCGGGGTGTTCAAGCAGCTGCTGCCGCAGGGCCGGCTCAGCGGCATCGAGGCGAGGGGCACGGGCGACCGGATGGGCGGCCCGATGGTGTCCGGGGTCTTCGACGACGGCGAGGGCAAGGGCCGCATCGGCTTCAGCCTCAGCCGGGTGGACCCGAAGGGCGAGATGGCCGACGACATGGTGAAGTGCCCGTCCAAGACCAGTGTCAAGTACGACAGTTGCACCTCCGAGAAGCTCCCGGACGGCTCCAGGCTGATGCTCTTCAAGGGGTACGAGTACCCGGACCGCCGGGTGGACACGAAGTGCTGGCGCGCCACGGTCGTGACCCCCCAGGGATTCCTCGTGGACGCCCAGGAGTGGAACGCGGAGGAACAGAAGGGTGCGCCCGTCTCCCGTCCGACGCCGCCGCTGACGCTCCCGCAGCTCAAGGCGCTCGTGACCTCCCCGCTGTGGCATCCCGCTCTCAACGACCTGCCGGCCGCCGGCCAGTCGCCGCAGAGGGAGCCGGTCCGCACGGGCTCGAAGGCCGTGGACATCCTGGAGGCCATGCTGAGCAAGGACGGGATCCCGGTCGTGAGCCGGGACGAGGACGGGTCCGATCTGGGCTACCTGGTGCTCGACGAGGGCAAGGGCAAGTCGCTGGTCAGCCTCCAGATCCAGCCGGACAGCGCCAAGCACCCGGGGATGTGGGCCGACCTGTTCACGTCCGCCGAGACGCTGCCGGACGGAACGAAGGTCCTGACCCGCAAGCAGGCGGGGGAGAAGGGCGGGGCCGGCGTGGTCTGGTGGAGCGCCGAGGCGCTGCGGCCGAACGGGACCCGGGTGATCGTGTCCGCGTTCAACGCCGAGAGCCAGTCGTCGGCGGCGACCCGCAAGGAGCCGGCGCTGACGCTGGCGCGGATGAAGGAGCTCGCGACGAGCTCGAAGTGGGCCTCGGAGTACGGACAGTAAGAGGAACCGGCGGGCCGGCCGCTCCCCCTACGTCACTTCGCGTCCGCGTAGCACTCCACGACGGCCGTGGTGAAGGGGAAGCGGACGGGGGTCTCGCCGAAGGTGAGGCGGCCGGCCAGCTCGCCCGCCTCGCGGATCGCCGTGGCCACGGCCTGCGCCTCCTCCTCGGGGCAGTGGACGATGACCTCGTCGTGCTGGAAGAAGACCAGCTCGGCCCGCATCCCAGCCTCCGCGAGGGACCGGCGCAGGGCGGCGAGAAGGAGCAGCGCCCAGTCCGCGGCGCTGCCCTGCACGACGAAGTTGCGGGTGAAGCGGCCGCGCGCCCGGGCGTCGGTGGAGGCGTAGCTCGGGACCCAGCCGTCGGGGGCCTCCTCGGCCTCCTCCGGATCGGCCGCCGGCGGGCAGGTCCGGCCCAGCCAGGTCCGTACGAGCCGCCCCTCCTCGCCCGCCTTCGCGGCGTCGTCCACGTAGGCGACGGCCCGGGGGAAGCGGCGCCGCAGCGCGGCCAGGTTCTTCAGGCCGTCCCCGGACGTCTGCCCGTACACCGCGCCGAGCACGGCGATCTTCGCCATGTCACGGTCGCCGGAGAAGCCCTGGCGGGAGATGGAGGTGTACAGGTCCTCGGGGCGGCCGGCCACCTCCATGAAGGCGGGGTCGCGGGAGATCGCGGCGAGCACCCGGGGCTCCATCTGGTCGGCGTCGGCCACCACGAGCCGCCAGCCGGGGTCGGCGACGACCGCCCGGCGGATCACCTTGGGGATCTGCAGGGCCCCGCCGCCGTTGGTGACCCAGCGGCCGGTGTAGGTGCCGCCGGGGATGAACTCGGGGCGGAAGCGGCCGTCGTGGACCCAGTCGGCGAGCCAGGACCAGCCGTGGGCGGTGTAGATCCGGTACAGCTTCTTGAACGCGAGCAGGGGCTTCACCGCGGGGTGTTCCAGTTCCTGGATCTCCCAGCGGCGGGTGGACTTGAGCTTGATCCCGGCCTCCGCGAAGGCCTTGATGACGTCGGCGGGCAGCTCGGGCCGTACGCGCCGCCCGAACGCGGCCGAGACCTCGTCGGCCAGCTCCGCGAGCCGGCGGGGCTGGCCGCGGCCCGCGTACCGCTCGCCGAGCAGCTCGGTGAGCAGGGCCCGGTGGACGTCGGCCCGCCAGGGCAGGCCCGCGCGGTTCATCTCGGCGGCCACGAGGAAGGCCGCCGACTCGGAGGCCACGAGCAGCCGCATCCGGTCCGGGTGGGCGGTGGCGTCGAGCCGTTTCGCCTGGTCGGCGTGGACGGCGACGAGGGCGTCGAGCGGGACGGGGGCGGGCTGGGGGTCGAAGAGGGAGTGCTGGCTGCCGGGCTCCGCCGCGCGCTGCGGCGGATCGGGCGGTACGGGGGCGTTCGTCAGGCGGGCCCAGGCGGCGGCCGCCGAGCGGGGTTCGCCGAGGCGGCCCTCGTGGGCGAGCAGGAGCAGCTCGGCGTCCTCGATGTCGTGGCAGCGCTCGACGCGGGCGCCGGCGGCGAGCAGGCGGGGGTACACGGCGGGGGTGGACCGCCAGACCCAGCGGGTGCCGGCGGGGGCCGCGCGGATCGCCTCGGCGGGGTCGGTGGTTCTGATGCGGGCTCCGCCCGCGGTGGGGTCCAGCGGCATGGCGTGCCACCGGCCGTCGCCGTCCTCGGCGAGGGCCCACCGGGGGGTGTGCTCGCTCATGAGTGCGAGTGTCCCACCGGGGTCTGACAGGGCTGCTGTGCGCCGCGCTCGCACAGGTGTGCGCCGCTGCGCGGGGCCGGCTGTCCCCTACCCGCCCCTTCACCCGTTCCCCCGGGCTCCGCCCCAGACCCCGGTCCTCAAACGCCGGACGGCTGGATGGGCATGCCAAGCTGGAGGGGTGAGAGACATCGTCGACCGGGCCTGTGAGGCCGCGCTGTACAACCAGGACGACGCCGGGCTGGACGCCGGGGCGTCGGTGCTCGTCGCCGAGGGGGACCGGTGGGGCGGGGTCGGGCAGGCGCTGCTCGCGCGCGGGGAGGCGTACCTGCGCCAGGCCTGGGAGCGCGGGTGGCGGCCGGCCGACGTGCTGCGGCTCGTACGCCGGGACCTGGAGCAGCCGCACCTGCGGATCACCGAGGACCTGATCGCCGCCGAGGCCCGGCGGTACGCGCGGCTGCCCGAGCGGTGGACCGAGGCCGAGGTGTGGTGGGGGGACGACACCCAGTACGGGGAGCGGCTGGTCCAGCGGGAGCGCACCGACCGCTTCAGCCTGGCCGGGGCCGTCCTGGAGGTGTTCCGGCTGCTGATCCGGCTGCCGTCCATCGAGCCGGTCGGCCCGCTGCCGGGGGACCCCGCCGACGTACTCGAACACGCGCACATCGAGCCCCGCATGCTCGGCCGGATCCGGGCGCTCCTCGCGAAGGCCGAGGCGACCACCTTCCCGGAGGAGGCGGAGGCGCTCAGCGCCAAGGCGCAGGAGCTCATGGCCCGGCACACCGTGGACGCGGCCCTGCTCGCGGTGAAGTCCGGCACGGCCCAGATACCCGGCGCCTGCCGGATCGGAGTCGAGGCCCCGTACGAGGAGGCCAAGGCGGTCCTGCTCGACGCGGTGGCGAGCGCGAACCGCTGCCGGTCCGTGTGGAACAGCGCCTACGAGTTCTCCACCGTCGTCGGCTTCGAGAGCGACCTGGAGGCGGTGGAGCTGCTGTACACCTCCCTACTGGTCCAGGGGACCGCCGCCATGACCCGCGCGGAGGCCGGGCAGCGGGCGGGCGGGCGCAAGCGCACCAAGACCTTCCGGCAGTCCTTCCTCCTGGCCTACGCGAGCCGGCTCGGCCAGCGGCTCGCCGAGACGGCCGAGCACACGGTGGCCGACACCGTCGCCGAGGCGCCCGACAACCTGCCGGCCCTGGTCGCCCGGGACGTGGCCGTCACCTCGCGGGCCGAGGAGATGTTCCCCCGGACCACGACGACCCGGCTGCGCGGGGCGACCGACCTCGCGGGCTGGGAGGACGGCACGGCCGCCGCCGACCGGGCACACGTGGCCAACACCGGCCGAGCCTCGCTCCGGCAGTAGCCCCCGACCGGGGCTGCGCCCCCGGCCCCCTGCGGGAGCACCGACCAGGGCTGCGCCCCCATCCCCCTGCGGGGCTGTCCCCTACCCGCCCTTCGCCCGTTCCCCGGGCGCTGCCCGGACCCGGTCCTCAAACGCCGGACGGGCTGGATTTTGCCGCGCAGCGGCACATCCAGCCTCGCCGGCGTTTGAGGCGCGGGGTCTGGGGCGGAGCCCCAGGGGGTCCGGGGCACAGCCCCGGGGAACGGGCGAAGGGCGGGTAGGGGACTTTGCCCCGCGCAGCGGCGAGGGGTGCTGCGGGGACCTTGCCCCGCGCAGCGGCACGCCCCCCGGGGCCGGGCCCGACGCGCAGGTCGGCGCCCCGCCCGGGCTCCCGGGTTCCGCCCCCGCCAGGGCTACGCTCGGGGCATGAGCTGGGTCCGGGCACTGAAGGACACCGCCCGGGCCGGGCTGAGGGTCGAGCGGACCCGGCTCCAACCCCTCGTCGCGCTCCGCGCCGCCGTCGGCCTGGCCATCGTCATCGGCGCGGGCCTCGCCTTCCTGGGGCCCGGCTCGGCCGCCAGCTCCGCCTTCGGCGCCTACATGGCCGCCATCGCCACCTTCCAGAAGAGCTGGCGGCCCCGGCCCGTCCTCGCGCTCGCCGCCGGGCTGACCCTGGCCGTGTCCACCTTCATCGGCTACCTCGTCGGGTCCTCGCACACCCTGGCCTTCATGCTGCTGCTCGCCGTGTGGAGCTTCGCGGCGGGCCTGATGTGGGCGGCCGGCCCCACCGCCGGCATCATCGCCTCCGGCAACGTCGCGATCATGCTGGTCACGGTCACCCTGCCCACCTCCGTGCCCCAGGCCGCCGGGCACGCCGCGATGATCGCCGCCGGCGGGGTGGTGCAGGCCCTGCTGATCGTGCTCTTCCCCGTCCGGCGGTGGGGCGCCCAGCGCGACGCCCTGGCCGACGCCCTCGCCGCCGAGGCCGACTACGCGCGCCGCCTGCGCCAGGACCCGGTCGCATCCTTCGACCCGCAGCCGCTGATGAAGGCGCGCGACGCCGCGACCGTGACGGTGCGCCAGGCGCGCCACCGCCCCGCCGAGCTGCACGGTGCGCGGGGGCTCGCGGAGCGGATCCGGCCGGTGCTGGCCCTGCTGGCCGATCCGGCGGTCGGGGCCCCGGCAGAGGGCCCGGCGCGGGACCGGGTCCGGGAACTGCTCGCCGCGGCCGGGTCGGTGCTGGACGCCGCCGCGTCCGCGATCCGGCACGGGGAAGCGGTACGGCTGCCCGCGCCGGCCCTGGCGGTGCTCAAGGCCCCCGACACCGGCGACTTGCTAGAGGGCGCCGCGCTGCGCGCCGCGCGCAGGCTCGCCGCCCTGCTGGACGACGTACTCGAGACCGCCGAGCCGGGCTCGGGGCGCACCGCCGATCCCGACGAGTCGATGCTGCGGCCCACCCTGCCGGCGCTCGCGCCGATGGTGCTGGCCGCCGTACGGGCCGAGCTGCGCCCCGGGTCGCCGATCCTGCGGCACGCCGTGCGGGTCACCGCCGTGGCCTGCGCCGGCTACGGCATCGGCCACGCGCTGCCCTTCGGCCACGCCTACTGGGCCCCGATGACCTCCGTCATGGTCATGCGGCCCGACTTCACGCAGACCTACACCCGCGCCGTCGCCCGCTTCGGCGGCACCCTGGTCGGCGTCGCCCTCGCGACGGCCGTGGTCCAGCTCGCCCATCCGGGGATGTACGTGTCCGGGCTGCTCGCCGTCATCAGCGCGGGCCTGATGTACACCTTCATGCGCACCGGCTACGCCGTCTCGATGGTCTTCGTCTCCGCCTACGTGGTCTTCCTGCTCGGCATGGGCGGCCTGCGCTGGGACCAGACCGTGCCGGACCGCGTCACCCTCACCCTGGTCGGCGGAGTCCTCGCGATGATCTCCTACGCCGTCTACCCGGCCTGGGAGACCCCTCGGCTGCGGACCCGCCTGGCGGACTGGGTGGAGGCCAACGGGCGGTACGCGGCCGTCGTGCTCGGGCAGTACGCCGACCCGGCCGGAGCCCGGCGCGAGGACGTACGGGCCACCCTGCTGGAGGTGCGCGACGCCCGGGTCGCCTGGCAGGAGGCGGTGGACCGGGCCGCCGGGGAGCCGGTGCGCCACCGCGGGATCTCCCGGGCGGCCGCCGAGGAGGCGGGCCGGGCCCTGGCCGCGATGGGCCGCCACGCGATGCTGCTGGAGGCGCACTTCCCGGACCGGTCCCGGCCCCCGGTCCCGGGCGCAGCCGAGCTGGCCCGGGCGCTGCGCGAGGCGACGGAGGCGGGCGCCAAGGCGGTACGGGAGCGCCGGGTGCCCGACTGGGAGGGGGTCCGCGCGGCTTTGGCCGACGGGGACACCCCCGGCCCGGGCGTGCTGCGCGGCGCGGCGCGGCAGCTGCTGGACTCCCTGGAGGAGGTCTCCGACGCCCTGCGCACCCCGCCCCGTCCCGGGTCGGGGGAAGGTCGTCACCCTTAGTGGTGCCTTGCCCTCCGTTCGTGCACGTGCATCTGCCCATGCAGGCGTTCATGAACAGAGCTATGATCCGGAGCAGTTGACATCTGCACTATCGGGGGCTTCCTGTGGACCACGCGTACAACGGGATGGCAGCTGCAGAGCTTGACGGGGTGACCTGGCAGAAGAGCAGACACAGCAACTCGCAAGGTTCCTGTGTGGAGTTCGCGAAACTGCCCGGAGGCGACGTTGCCATGCGCAACTCGCGGTTTCCGGACGGACCGGCGCTCGTGTACACGCCGGCCGAGATAGAAGCGCTGCTGCTGGGTGTCAAGGACGGCGAGTTCGACCACCTGATCAGCTGAAACCAGCTGAAGATCAGCCATGCACGTGCAGCGGCCGGGAATGATCGCCATGATCAATCCCGGCCGCTTGCTGCATGTGTGCCGTCTATGGGGTGATTCACTCCTGGAGCGTGAACAGCGCCCAGACCACCTTGCCGGTCAGCCGCCCCGCGAGCGGATGCCAGCCCCAGCTGTCGCTGTAGGAGTCGACGAGGAAGAGCCCGCGCCCCGACTCCAGGTCGCAGTTGCGCTCCGTCGCGTCCGGCGCGAAGCTCCCGCCGGGCCGGTCCTCGCTGGGGTCCCGCACCGCGCACACCAGCCGGGTGCTCCACCGCATCAGATGCAGGCGCACCGGCGGCTCGCTCTCGCCCGCGGCCGGGCGGGAATCGTCCGGGAGGGCATGGCGCAGCGCGTTGGTGACGAGTTCGGAGACGACCAGGGCCACGTCGTCGAAACGGTCGTCGAGGCCCCACTGGGCCAGGGTGGAACGCGTGAAGGTGCGTGCTCCGCGCACCGCTTCGAAGCGGGCGGGCAGGGCGCAGGACGCGGACCCGGAGACAGCCGTGGGGTCGACCGGGGGAAGCCCCTGCCGTAACGGCTCGAGCATGGTCGATCCATTCGTCCCCATGCGAGGCACTCCCGGGATTCGAAAGAACTGCGGGGCACGCAGGTGCGCGGGACCATGGTTCCGAATGGCGGAGCCGGATGCAAGGGCAGATGCACGTGCACGCGCCGGACCTGTCCGGTCCCGTGATGGTTCTTGCTCATTTCTTCCTGCGCAGACTTACAGACTTCTTTTACAGGGAGGCCAAATCCGTTACAGAACGAGTACGGGCGGATGCGTTTTGGTGGCAGACTGCGGGCTTTGAGGGGCGCGGGGGCCCCTGCGACGCAGCCATTCACGCGTATCCGTACGTATCCATCCACGGCATGGGGAGGGGCAGGACTCGTGACCGCAGAAGCCAGTGGTTCTGTGGTGCGCCGCATCCTCCTGGGCTCCCAGCTCAGGCGACTCCGAGAATCCCGCGGCATCACCCGTGAGGCGGCCGGTTACTCGATCCGCGCATCCGAATCGAAGATCAGCCGCTTGGAGTTGGGAAGGGTGAGCTTCAAGGCCAGAGACGTAGAGGACCTCCTCACGCTCTACGGAGTCACGGACGGCGCGGAGCGGGAGTCCCTCCTGGGGCTGGTCCGCGAGGCCAACGTGGCCGGCTGGTGGCACAGCTACGGCGATGTCCTGCCGGGCTGGTTCCAGACGTACGTGGGCCTGGAAGGCGCCGCCTCCCTGATCCGCATCTACGAGGTCCAGTTCGTGCACGGCCTGCTGCAGACCGAGGCCTACGCCCAGGCCGTGGTCAGCCGCGGCATGCCCGGCGCCGGCCGCGCCGAGGTCGACCGCCGGGTCGCGCTGCGTCTGGAACGCCAGAAGGTGCTGGTCTCCGAGAACGCCCCCGTCTTCCACGCCGTCCTCGACGAGGCCGCGCTGCGCCGCCCGTACGGCGACCGGAACGTGATGCGCGGTCAGCTGGAGCACCTCATCGAGATCTCGCAGCGGCCCAACGTGCACCTGCAGGTCATGCCCTTCTCCTTCGGCGGCCACGCCGGCGAGAGCGGCGCCTTCACCCTGCTGCGCTTCCCCGAGTCCGACCTCCAGGACGTCGTCTATCTGGAACAGCTCACCAGCGCCCTCTACCTCGACAAAGAAGAGGAAGTGAGGCAGTACGAGCGGGCGATGCTGCGCCTCCAGAGCGACTGCCCGGACCCCGGCAAGACCCGCGATCTCCTGCGTGGTCTGCTCCAACTGTCTTGATTCACACGTACTATGACGCCTGATCAGGCTGCGACGCCTGATCGGAGCGTGACGACGACCCACGGGTCTCCGGTGCAGCGCAAGGACGCGCGTTCGACGTAAGGGATGGCATGTCCATATTCGAGGACCTGGCTCACCAGTACATCGACGGCGAATGGCTGGCCGGGACCGGGTCGTGGGACATCATCGACGTCAACCCGTACAACGGGGAGAAGCTCGCGGCCATCACCGTGGCCACCGTCGAGCAGGTCGACCAGGCCTACCGGGCCGCCGAGCGGGCCCAGAAGGACTGGGCCGCCACCAGCCCCTACACCAGACGAGCCGTCCTGGAACGCGCCCTGCGGATCACCGAGGAGCGCGAGAAGGAGATCGTCGAGGCGATGATCGACGAACTCGGCGGGACCCGTCCCAAGGCCGAGTACGAGGTCCACCTCGCCAAGGAGTTCATCCGCGAGGCCATGCAGCTGGCCGTCCGCCCCGAGGGCCGCATCCTGCCCTCGCCGGTCGAGGGCAAGGAGAACCGGGTCCAGCGCCTGCCCGTCGGGGTCGTCGCCGTGATCAGCCCCTTCAACTTCCCCTTCCTGGTCACCCTGAAGTCCGTCGCCCCGGCCCTCGCGCTGGGCAACGCGGTGGTCATCAAGCCGAACCAGAACGCGCCCGTCGTCGGCGGTGGGGTCATCGCCAGGATCTTCGAGGACGCGGGCCTGCCGGCCGGCCTGCTCAATGTCCTGGTCACCGACATAGCCGAGATAGGCGACGCGCTGCTGACCCACCCCGTCCCCAAGGTCATATCCTTCGCCGGCTCCGACCGGGTCGGCCGCCACGTCGGCGCGGTCGCCGCCCGTCACTTCAAGCGGACCGTCCTGGAACTGAGCGGGAACAGCGCCCTGGTCGTCCTCGACGACGCCGACCTCGACTACGCGGTGGACGCGGCCGTCTTCAGCCGCTTCGTCTACCAGGGCCAGGTCTGCATGGCCGCCAACCGGATCCTGGTCGACGCCTCCGTCGCCGAGGAGTTCACCGAGAAGTTCACCGCCCGCGTGCGCGCCCTGAAGACCGGCGACCCGCACGACGCCGACACCCACATCGGCCCGCTGATCAACTCCTTCCAGGCCGACGCCCTCACCGCGCTCGTCGACCGCGCCGTCGAGTCCGGCGCCAAGGCCCTCGTACGGGGCTCTACGCGCGGCAACCTGGTCGAGCCGACCGTGCTCGCCGGGCTCCCCGAGGACTCCCCGCTGCTCGGCCAGGAGATCTTCGGCCCCGTCGCCCTCCTCGTCGTCTTCGACGGCGAGGACGAGGCGGTCCGCCTCACCAACGCGACCCCGTACGGACTCAGCGGCGCCGTCCACACCCGCGACGTGGAGCGCGGGGTCCGCTTCGCGCGCCGCATCGAGACCGGCATGATCCACGTCAACGACTCCACCATCGGCGACGAGCCGCTCGCGGCGTTCGGCGGGGAGAAGGCCTCCGGCATGGGCCGCCTCAACGGCGAGGCCACCATCGAGGCCTTCACCACCCAGAAATGGATCTCGGTCCAGCACGGCCGGACGCAGTTCCCGTTCTAAGACTTGATCCGTAGGTCACCAAAGGGTGAGTTGCGGACTGCGGCCGGGGCGGGGACCGGGCTTTCCGGCGTGGTCACGCAAGCGTGACTCATCCGGGGTCGCTCGGTGCCGCTGTCCGGCGGTTCGGGGAGCAGAGGTCTCACGGCGTGGCCGTGGGACTGCCACGCGACCCGGCCGCCGGAGTGGTTTCGGGCTCGGTGTGGTTGACTCCCGCAGCGCTTCTTCCAGCGCTTGTGCATAGGTGATCTGTGCGTGCCGGGACATGGTGGTGTCCAGGTACGCGGTCTTGGGGTCCTCCACGTCGGTGAAGCGGACGAACGCGGCCAGCGCGGCGGATACGAGGTCCCGCTTGCCGGTGAGGCCGCACGCGGTGCACCTGTGCTCGCGGTCTCGCAGGGCCTTGGAAACGTGCTCACCGCACAGGCAGTGCTGGGACAGGGCTGTCGACCACGTGGAAGCCCGGACCAACCGGCCTCCTGCTGCCTCGCACTCCACCTTGAGGGCGGAGATCAGCATGCCTGGCGTGGTCTGCGACATACGCTTGCCCCACAGCCTGTACCAGGTGCGGATATCGCAGTCCTCGACCACGAGTACGGGGCCGTGGGCAGCGATGATCTCGCGGGCCACCAGACGGGCGCGGTGGCGGCGATGCTCAGCGAGCCCGGCAGCCTGTTCGGCCTGGCGGGCGCGCATCTCCCGGTAGTTGAGGGAGAGCCGGTCACGGCGGAACGCCTGCTTCGGCACCCCATCCAACCGGGCAGCGCGGGCACCGCCGGGAACGTTCACGACCTTGGCCAGCAGACCCGTCTCGGCACGCCTGGCGGCCTGCTTGGCCTGCTTCTTCGATAGGCCGTACTGCGCGGCGTTCATGGCCCTGCGGGAGCGTTCCAGCGCCCGCGCGCGATCCCGCCCCTTCTTCGCCTGCTTCACCAACATCCGCTGCTCGGCGTCGGTGAGCGTGATCTCAGTGGAGACGGGCTTGCCGCCGGTGAGGTCGGCGGGGAAGGAGGCGACGGAGAGGTTGGAGACGTTGCCGTCCACCCCGCCGATACGGCCGAGCTGGGCCGCTTGATCGCGCATGTCCCGCACCGCTGGGGCGGTGTAGCTGGGACCGAGGATCATCAGCTGCGCCTCATAGACCCAGCCGCCCGGCGCGCTGGCCTTGCGGCGGCGCACAAGGTCCACCTTGTGCCAGCGGCCAGGGTTGGCCAGGAAGTGCTGTGCGCGCTGCCATTGGCCGGGCTGCTGGGGGATACGGACGGGGAGCACGAGGTCGCCGTGCTTGCTGTCGGGTCCTCCGGCGAAGACGACGGCGAGGGGGCCGGCGTGGTCCCACCACGTAGCCTTCCGGGTACCGGGCTTGCCCGCAGCGGTCGGCTTCCCGGTGGCCACACGGACGTTGGCCACGGCGGGCTTGGGCATCCGGCGGGGCTGCATCAGCGCGTGCTGCCAGCCGTCGGTGTAGGACGCGGAGTGGCCGAGGAGGCTGCCGACCAGGCGAAAGGTCTCCCACTTGTTCTCGGTGGTGTGGGAGCGTGCGCGTCCGGGGATGCGGGTGAAGTCGTGCCAGTTTCCGACTTTCGGGCGGCCGAAACGTTGGCCGGTGGCGTCGGGGAAGAGGTGCCGCTGAACCCCGTTCCACACCTCATCGGCCATGTGCATGGCCAGAGCTTTACCGGCATGGTGCTTGAGGTGCCCGGAGTCCTCCAAGTGCTTGTACGCACAGCGTTCCAGGCCCTCACGGGAGAGGCCGAGGCGCTGCCGTACGGCCTTCGCCCCCTGTTCGATTCGCTCGTGGTGCGCGGCCCAGTAGGCGTCCACCTTGGCGCGGGCATCGCGCTGGACGGCGCGCTTGAGCGACCACATCGCCCCGTAGAGGCTGTCTAGCCGGGCCAGTTCGGCAGGGGCGGTGACGGCCAGCGGTAGTACCATCACCGACACGATCCCATCGTCGGGCTTGGTCCACTTCGGGGCCTTGTTCTTACCCCGGAACTTTCGCGTCTCGGCAGCCTGTATCTCCGTCACCTCCCGCCACTCAGCCTAGATCTGCGGATGCCCGGCATATGGCGGAATGGCTCAGATGACCGTCCCGGACGCCTACAGCCTCAACAGGTGGTCATCACCCTCCTGGCCCGCGTCGCCGCTGTGTTCGATCTCAAGATCGAACACGCTTGAATTACGGATCAAGCCTTAGCGGCGCGGGCGCCCTAGACTCGGGCGGGTCAGGCGAGGACCAGTCCGGGGGAGAGCCGAGTTGAGCAACATACCGGAGACCGGGCGCACACCCCGGGTCCAGAACCGGCTCGTCATGATCCAGATCGTGGTGTTCTCGCTGCTGCTGACCCTCGGCGGGCGTCTGTGGTACCTCCAGATACGCAACGGCCAGGAGTACACGGACGAGGCGAAGAACAACAACACCCAGCAGGTGGTCCAGCCCGCCGTGCGCGGCTCGATCCTCGATTCCCGTGGGATCCCGCTCGCCGACAACGAGACCCGCATGGTGGTCTCCGCCAGCCGCACCGAGCTCTCCAAGATGAAGGATCGCGGCAAGGGCGTCCTCACCGAGCTCGCCGGAGTGCTGGGTCTCGACCCCGAGGACGTGGTCAACGGCGTGCGGCTGTGCGACGCCAAGACCCCCAAGCCCTGCTGGAACGGCTCCCCGTACCAGCCGATCCCCATCACCGACGAGGCGACGACCGACCAGGTCCTGGAGATACGGGAGCACGCCGAGCAGTTCCCCGGCATCACCGCCGAGCCCACCGCCCTGCGCCGCTACGCCGGCCCCGACGGCGCCAACACCTCCCAGGTGCTCGGCTACCTCTCCCCGGTGACCGACGAGGAGATCACCAAGGCGAAGGGCTCCGACTCCCCGTACCTGCGCTCCGACCAGGTGGGCCGCAGCGGCCTGGAGCGCACCTACGACAAGGACCTGCGCGGCAAGGCGGGCATCACCCGCTACGAGGTGGACAACCTCGGCCGGATCATCGGCGAGGGCATGAGCGACAAGCCGCAGCCGGGCGCCAACATCGTGACCTCGATCGACTCGCGCGTGCAGGCCGTGGCCGAGCGCGAGCTGAACAACGCGATGATCGAGGCCCGCAAGGGCATCGACAAGAACAACACCGGCCGCCACTACGAGGCCGACTCGGGCGCCGTCGTGGTGATGGAGGCCAAAACCGGCCGGGTCGTCGCGATGGCGTCGAACCCGACCTACGACCCGAACGCCTGGGTCGGCGGGATCTCCGCGAAGGACTACGCCTCCCTCACCGACACGGAATCCAACTACCCGCTACTGAACCGCGCCATCCAGGGCCAGGCGGCCCCCGGCTCGATCTTCAAGGTGGTCTCCTCGACGGCCGCGGTCAACGCCGGCTACCCCTTCAACCGGCTCTACGGCTGCCCGAGCTCGTACTCGGTCGGCAGCCAGGTCTTCACCAACTTCGAGTCCCAGGGCTACGGCGACATCACCATCGGCAAGGCCCTGGAAGTCTCCTGCGACACCGTCTACTACGCCATCGCCGACAAGGAGTGGAAGAGGGACGGCGGCATCAAGCCCAAGGCGCAGCCCGGCGACTGGTTCTTCAAGACCGCCCACGCGTTCGGCCTCGGCAAGCGCACCGGCATCGACCTGCCCAGCGAGGTCCCGGGCCGGGTCCCCGACCGCCAGTGGAAGAAGGACTTCTTCGAGGCGAACAAGGCCGCCTGGTGCCGCGACGGCAAGAAGAACGGCTCGTACGCCGAGAAGATCGCCTACGAGAACTGCCGCCAGGGCAACCAGCTCCGCGAGGGCGACGCGATCAACTACTCCATCGGCCAGGGCGACACCCTCGTCACCCCGATTCAGATGGCCTCCGTCTACGCCGCCATCGCCAACGGCGGCACCCTGCACCAGCCCAGTATCGGCAAGGCCGTGGTCAGCGCCGACGGCACCTCGGTCAAGGAGATCGCCCCGAAGGAACAGGGCAGGCTCCCGATGAACTCCAAGCTCCGCAACGACATCGACGGGGCCCTGGCCGACGTGGCCACCACCGGCAGCGCGGCCTGGCGGTTCGGCGGCTGGCCGCAGAAGCAGATCCCGATGCACGCGAAGACCGGTACGGCCGAGGTCCAGGGCAAGCAGACCACCTCGTGGTTCGCCTCCTACACCGAGGACTACGCGATCGTGATGACCATCTCCCAAGGCGGCACCGGCTCCGGGGCCTCGGGACCGGCCGTCCGCAAGATCTACGAGGCGATGTACGGCCTGGACGAGAAGGGTGCCCAGGACCTGAAGAAGGCCCTGCTGCCCAAGCCGCAGAAGGAGCTCCCGCCGGTGCGGCAGGAAAATCAGTGATTCCGGGGATCGGCGTGATTGCGGACAGGAACTGACCGCAAGGGTTCGTAGTGTGGTTCTTGTCAGCAGGAGCCACACCACGAAGGCGGTAGGTCAGCATGGTCACTCACGTCCCGGCGGAGTCGTACGGCGACGAGCGCGGCGCGCTCCTGAGCTTCGTTGAGGCCCAGCGCGGGGCCCTGCGCCGCTCGGTCCTCGGCCTGAGCCCCGAGCAGGCCGCGAGCCGGCCCAGCGCGAGCGAACTGTCCCTGGGCGGGCTGCTCAAGCACGTCGCCGAGTGCGAGCTGAACTGGCTGCGTCTGGCGCAGCAGCGGATCAACGAGAAGGAGCGCACCCAGGAGACCTGGGGCGACAGCTTCAAGCTCGTGGACGGCGAGTCCGTCGAGGAGATCCTCGCCTTCTGGGACGGGGTCTCGGCGGAGCTGACGCAGTTCATCGCGTCCGTCCCGAGCATGGACGACACCTTCCCGCTGCCCGACGCGCCCTGGTTCCCCAAGGACGGCAAGGTCTCGATGCGCTGGCTGCTCCTGCACCTGGTCGAGGAGGACGCACGGCACGCCGGCCACGCGGACGTCATCCGCGAGTCCCTCGACGGCAAGACGGCCTTCGAGCTGGTCGCCCTGGCCTCCGGCCGGACCTGGCACGCGGGCTGAGCGGACCGCGTGGACCCGGTGGACCGGGGCGGACCGGGCGGACCGGGTGGGGGGCCCGGCATGGCTCGATAGCCTGGGCCCATGTCAGCGATCCGCCTCCTCGTCCTCGGCGCCGTCCGCCGGCACGGGCGGGCCCACGGCTACCAGGTCCGGGCCGATCTGGAGTTCTGGGGCGCCCACGAGTGGTCGAACACCAAACCCGGGTCGATCTACCACGCGCTCAAGCAGATGGCGAAGCAGGGCGTACTGCTGGCCCACGAGGTGGGCCCGTCCGCGGCGGGCGGCCCGCCGCGGACGGAGTACGAGCTGACGGAGGCGGGCCGCGCGGAGTACTTCAAACTGCTCCGCGAGGCGCTGTCCTCCTACGACCAGAAGGCCGACGTCCTCGCCTCGGCCCTCGGCTTCATGGTCGACCTGCCCCGCGCCGAGGCGCTCTCCCTGCTCCGCGAGCGCCTGGGCCGGCTGGCCGCCTGGCGCTCGGCCGTCACAGACCACTACGTCCCGGAGGAGGGCCCCGAGCCGCTGGGCCACATCGGCGAGATCACGCACCGCTGGATCCACTCGGCGGACGCCGAGGCGGACTGGACCCGGGGCCTGATCGCCCGGATCGCGGGAGGCGCGTACTCCTTTGCCGACGACCCGGGCGACGCCTTCGAAGGGGTCCTCGCCCCGTCGCCCTGATGCCTCCGGTCCCGGGACTTGCACCTCACGCGGCGTGAGGGACCAGGCTGGGACGCGTACCCGAGAAGAGGAGCGGAAAGCGATGGGCTACTCCGTGGGCCAGGTCGCCGGATTCGCCGGAGTGACGGTGCGCACGCTGCACCACTACGACGAGATCGGGCTGCTCTCCCCGAGCGGCCGCAGCCATGCGGGACACCGGCGGTACGACGACGCCGACCTCGACCGGCTGCAGCGGGTCCTGTTCTACCGGGAGCTCGGCTTTCCGCTCGAAGAGGTCGCGGTCCTGCTGGACGACCCGGAATCGGACCCGGGGGAGCACCTGCGCCGGCAGCACGCCCTCCTGACCGACCGGATCGCCCGGCTCCAGCAGATGGCCGCGGCCGTCGAGCACGCCATGGAGGCGAAGAAGATGGGCATCAACCTCACGCCCGAGGAGCGGTTCGAGGTCTTCGGCGATTTCGATCCCGAGGAGCACGCCGAGGAGGTGGAACGCCGCTGGGGCGACACCTACCGGGAGTCCGCCCGCCGGACCGCCTCCTACACCAAGGAGGACTGGCTGCGGATCCAGGCCCTGGCCGAGGACATCAACCGGCGGTTCGCCGCCCTGCTGGACTCCGGGACGTCCGCGGAGTCCGAGCAGGCCATGGACCTGGCCGAGGAACACCGGGGCTGGATCAACGGCAGCTACTACTTCTGCACGTACGAGATCCACACCGGCCTCGGCGAGATGTACGTCGCGGACGAGCGGTTCACGGCGTACTACGAGGCCGTCCGGCCGGGGCTGGCGGTGTTCGTGCGGGACGCGATCCTGGCCAACGCCGTCCGCAAGGTGTAGCCGCCGATCCCTGGAACCGGGTGGGGGTCGTGTGCGTTCATACTTGGACGGACGTCCCGCCGATCCAGGAGAGCCCGGAACCTGTGAACACGCTTGCGCTCGCCCCCGAGTGGATCTCCCCGGAGTACCTGATCGGTCATTTCGGCCTGATCGGCATCCTGGTCATCGTTTTCGCGGAATCGGGTCTCTTCGCGTTCCTGCCCGGGGACTCCCTGCTCTTCACGGCGGGCCTGTTCGTCGCGAGCGGCACCATCAGCCAGCCGCTGTGGCTGGTGTGCACCCTGATCGCTGCCGCCGCGATCATCGGTGACCAGGTCGGATACATGATCGGCAAGGTTTTCGGCCCGAAGATCTTCAACCGTCCGAACTCCCGGCTCTTCAAGCGGGAGAACCTCGACGCGGCCCACGAGTTCATGGAGAAGCACGGCCCCAAGGCCATCGTGCTCGCGCGGTTCGTGCCGATCATCCGCACCTTCGCGCCGATGGTCGCGGGCGCGACCGCGATGAAGTACCGCACCTTCCTGACGTTCAACATCATCGGCGGCATCCTGTGGGGCGCGGGCGTCACGGTCCTGGGCCACCAGCTCGGCCAGTTCGAGGTCATCAAGAAGAACGTCGAGCCGATCTTCATCGGCATCGTCCTGATCTCCGTGATCCCGGTGATCTTCGAGGTGCTGAAGGCCCGCAAGCAGAAGAAGGCGGCGGCGCAGGCCGGCGGCACGGAGTCCGGCGCCGGCGAGGACCCGCAGGCCCCGGGCCAGCAGCGCAGCGGCCGCCACGCGAAGCGCTAGCCCTCCCGCTGCCCGCAGCTCCCTACGATGCCCCGCCGACCGGGATTCCCGGTCGGCGGGGCATCGCCGTGTCTGGGGCCAGCACAGCCTAGAACCCGCGGGTGCGCTTCGCCGCGCTGCGCTTGGCCGCACTGGCCGCGCCGGGGATGCGCATGAACAGGCGGGACGTCTCGGAGCCGAGGTTGACGCCGATCGCGATGGCGAGGGCGATGGCCGCGGCGTTCGTCAGCGAGCCCAGCCCCTCGTTCAGCCGGTTCTCGGCGATCAGCAGGAGCCCGTAGTACGTGGCCGAGCCCGGCAGCAGCGGGCCGATGGCGGCCGTGACGAAGGGGAGGGCCGAGGAGAACCGGTGCCGGGCGAGGAGCTGTCCGAAGAGGCCGACCAGTCCGGCGGCGATCGCGGTGGACGGCACCGGCGGCATCTTGGCGGCGTAGTGCAGGGCCCCGTAGATCACCCAGGCGATCCCGCCGTTCAGCGTCACGAACCACACGGTGGAACGTTCCTGCTGGAGCAGGATCGCGAATGTGAACACCAGAACCATCGAGGCGGCGATCTGGAGCAGCGGCCGCTGCTCGATCTGGAGGACGTCCTCCGGCTGCGGATTGGAGCCGAACTGGACGCCGACGTAGAGCACCACCAGGACGCCCATGATGATGCCGATGAAGAGGTACATGACCTCCAGCAGCCGGGCGGACGCGGTGATGTAATAGCCGGTCAAACCGTCCTGCACGGCCGCGACCAGGGCCCGTCCCGGCAGCAGCGCGAAGAGCCCGCCGGTGATCACGGCGGAGGAGCGCACGTCGAATTCGGTGAGCTTCAGCGCCACGCCCATCGCGGCCGGGGGCATCGCCGCGACCACGAACTGGTAGAACTCGGGCAGTCCGCGCCCCGCGCAGAACCAGGCCAGCCGGTCGCCGAGCACCGCCCCGAGTGCGGCTGCGAAGAAGACCAGCACGCCACCGCCGACCAGCGTGGAGGCCGCGCCGGCGAGCAGGCCGGCGGCCCCGGTGAGCACCCAGCCGGGATACGGGTGCCGGTTGCGGCGGATCTCGGCGAGCCGGCGGTAGGCGTCCTCCAGCGAGATGTCGACCTCGTGCGCGGTGATGTCGTTGACGAGGCTGAACACGGCCGAGAGCCGGGTGTAGTCCGTGCCGCGGCGGCGGACGGTGCGGTTCGCCGACACGGGGTCGTCCACCAGGGAGGGCTGGTGGGTGATCGACAGCAGGGTGAAGGTGACGGTGGGCTCGCAGCGGTCCAGGCCGTAGCTGCGGGCCACGGCGAACATCGCGGCCTCCACGTCCTCGGCGCCCTCGCCGCCCGAGAGCAACAGCTCGCCGATGCGCAGCGTCAGGTCGAGCACGCGTCCCACGGCGGGCCCGGTCTCCACGGCCAGCCGCTGTGAGGGCTCCGGCACCGGCCGGACGTCGACCGGCATGCGCAGCACCGTGCGCATGCGGTCCTGCCAGGGGGACTCCTTCAGCCGGGTGACGGGGAAGCCCGGAGGGCCGGTGTAGGCCGGCGGGGAGTGGGCGGCGCTGTAGGTGTGCGGCGTGGCGAATGCGGACGCTGGGCCATCGGGGTCCAGGGGCACCGAGGCGAGCCCGTCGGGGACGGCGAACTCCGAGGTCGGCTGGTCCTCCTCGGTCGCCTCCGGGTCCACACCGACCCCGTCCGGCACGGAGAACGCACTGCGCGCCTCGTCCGACTTCGGCTTCCGGTCCTCGGTCCCGGATCCTTCGCCTTCCGCCACGCGTCCTCCAGTCCCCGACCCCAGCCGGTATCAGTATGCGGAACCGTTTCATCCACGGCGAAACAGGAATCTGCCCCGCAGCTGAACTTTCAGCCCGGCCAACGATCTTTCAGCCGGGCCGGCCAGATCCGAGCCGGGGCCTGCCGAAATCCAGCCCCGCCCGGGGGTCCCCCCCCGGACGGAGTCTGGGGGAGTTTGAGGCGCGGGGGTCCGGGGGCGGCGCCCCTGGGAAACGCACCCGCACCCGGACACGACGACGGGCGGCACCCCGTTCAAGGGGTACCGCCCGCGATGTCACAGGGGACGGGGCCTCACAGGCCCGCCCGCCTCACCGAGCGGAGCTCAGTGGTGGCCGCCCTGGGCCTCGAGGCGCTTGTACGAGGCCTCGATCTCGGCCTCGGCCTCGGTGCGGCCGACCCAGTTCGCGCCCTCGACCGACTTGCCCGGCTCCAGGTCCTTGTAGACCTCGAAGAAGTGCTGGATCTCCAGGCGGTCGAACTCGGACACGTGGTGGATGTCGCGCAGGTGCTCCACGCGCGGGTCGGAGGCCGGCACGCACAGCAGCTTGGCGTCGCCGCCCGCCTCGTCGGTCATGTTGAACATGCCGATCGCGCGGCACTTGATCAGGCAGCCCGGGAAGGTCGGCTCGTCAAGGATGACCAGCGCGTCCAGCGGGTCGCCGTCCTCGCCGAGGGTGTTCTCGACGAAGCCGTAGTCGGCCGGGTAGCTGGTCGAGGTGAAGAGACGACGGTCCAGACGGATCCGGCCGGTCTCGTGGTCCACCTCGTACTTGTTCCGCGAACCCTTGGGGATCTCGATGGTGACGTCGAACTCCACGTCCTGCTCCTCCATGATCAGCTTCAGCAGCTTGACTGCTTCGAAACTGCGTTGATTCGCCTGCGTGCGTGGCCGACCCGGCCCTGCCGGGTGGGGTGCCATGCTCGCGGCAAGACGCAATGGTTAAGTGTCCCTCACGCATATGTGTGATCGCGAAAGGGGCTGGTCCGAGGTGCCATTGGTCAAGACCTGGCAGCTCATCGCGGTGTCGGCCGTCGCCGGCCTCGCCCTGTCGGCCGCGACGGTGGCCGCCGCGGGTCCCTGGGACTCCGGCCAGCGTAAGGCCGAGCGGGACAAGGCCGCCTCCTGGGGCCGTACGGGTGGCACAGATCACGGTACGGACGCGGCCGCGGCGCTCCCGCAGGCCGCCCCCAGCGCCCCCGGAGTGCTCGCCGGCGTGCGCCCGGCCGGAGCCGGATCCGGCGACCAGGCCGGAGCCGTGGACTCCGGAGCCCTCGCCGCCG
The DNA here is from genome assembly GCF_057834205.1 of Streptomyces sp. GL_148. Lineage (NCBI taxonomy): Bacteria > Bacillati > Actinomycetota > Actinomycetes > Kitasatosporales > Streptomycetaceae > Streptomyces > Streptomyces sp. GL_148. Next base: position 4,897,862 of record NZ_CM174396.1, read on the forward strand.
CCCTGCGGCCGCTGCTCGCCGACCCCGCCCTCGGCACCGTCCGCGGCGCCTCCGTGATCGACACCGCCACCGGGCAGGTCCTCTACGAGGCCGGGGCCCGGGAAGCCATGACCCCCGCCTCCACCATCAAGATCGCCACCGCGGCGGCCTCCCTCGCGGCCCTCGGCCCCGAGCACCGGATCCGCACCACCGTGACCCCCGGCGCCGAACCCGGCCGGATCATCCTGGTCGGCGGCGGCGACCCCTCGCTCACCGCCAAGAAGAAGGCCCCCGCCGGCTCCGGCGGCAGCCTCGTCGCCCTCGCCGCGGACACCGCCCAGGCCCTCAAGGCCGCCGGCACCGACTCCGTGGCCCTCGGCTACGACGACTCGCTCTACACCGGCCCCGTCCTCCACCCGATCGGCAACAACCCCAACCTCGCGCCCGTCACGGCCCTGACCGCCGACGAAGGACGCCCCGACGCGTCCTTCTCCGGCCCCGTCAAGCGCAGCGTGGACCCCTCCCGCGACACCGCCCGGGCCTTCGCCGCCCTGCTGGGGGAACGCGGGATCAAGGTCACCGGCGAACCCGCCCGGGCCAAGGCCGCCACGGGCGCCGTGCCGCTCGCCACCACCCTCTCGCCGCCGCTCGCCGGGCTCGTCGAGCGGATGCTGACCCACAGCGACAACGACATCGCCGAAGCCCTGGCCCGCCAGACCGCCCTCGCCTCCGGAGCGCCCGCGAGCTTCGACGGGGTCGCCCAGGCCGTCGGCGCCAAACTCGCCGCCCTCGGAGTCGACACCGCCGGCTCCCGCTTCGCCGACGGCAGCGGCCTCAACCGCGCCGACAAGGTCAGCGCCGGCCTGCTCACCGCCCTCCTCGCCAAGGCCGCCGATCCGCAGCGGCCCGAACTGCGGCCCGTCCTCACCGGACTGCCCGTCGCCGGATTCACCGGCACCCTGCGCACCCGCAACTCCGGCGGCTCCCCGGCGGCCGGCCTGCTGCGGGCCAAGACGGGCACCCTGAGCGGCGTGAACTCCCTCGCCGGCACCGTCGTCGACCCCACCGGCCGACTGCTCGCCTTCGCGTTCCTGACCGCGAACACCCCGGACCCCGGCCCCGCCGAGAAGGGCCTCGACAAGCTCGCGGCGGCCGTGGCCAACGCTTCCTGAGGATCCCGGCCGCCCCTTGGGGATCCCGCCCGCGCGCAGGTCCACGTACGGTTGACGCATGACGAGCTTCGGTGGTGCGGAGATGGTCGACTGGAACCTCGCGGTGGCGACCGCGACCAGGCTCGTGCGGCCCGGCCCGGAGGTGAGCCGGGACGAGGCGCGGGCCGTCGTCGCCGAACTGCGCAGGCACGCCCAGACCTCGGAACGGCACGTACGCGAGTTCACGCGGATGATGCCCGAAGGCATGACCCGGGCCGACACCCCCGTCCTCGTCGTGGACCGGGCCGGCTGGGTCAAGGCCAACGTGGCGGGCTTCCGCGAGCTCCTGTCCCCGCTCCTCGGCAAGATGCAGGACCGCCGCGCCGGCACCCCCGGCGGCGCCGTGCTCGGCGCGGTCGGCGGCAAGGTCACCGGCGTCGAGCTGGGCATGCTGCTCAGCTTCCTGGCCTCCCGCGTGCTCGGCCAGTACGAGACCTTCGCGCCCCCGGGCCTGGACCTCCCGGGCTCCGCCACGGGCGGCCGGCTGCTGCTCGTCGCGCCGAACATCGTCCACGTCGAGCGGGAGCTGGAGGTGGACCCGCACGACTTCCGGCTCTGGGTCTGCCTGCACGAGGAGACGCACCGTACCCAGTTCACGGCCGTCCCGTGGCTCCGCGAACACCTGGAGGGCGAAATCCAGACGTTCCTCGGCGCCACCGAAATGGACCCGATGACCGTTCTGGAGCGACTGCGCGACGCCGCCCAGTCCTTCGCCGGCGCCCGCCCCGACGCGGAACGCGGGGACGAGGGCCGCTCCCTCGTCGAGCTCGTCCAGACCCCCGAGCAGCGCGAGGTGCTGGCCCGGCTCACCGCCGTCATGTCCCTGCTGGAGGGCCACGCCGACTTCGTCATGGACGGGGTCGGCCCCGAGGTCGTCCCCTCGGTCGCCGAGATCCGCGAGAAGTTCCAGCAGCGCAGGGCCAGCGGAGCCGGCCGGCTCGACGCCGCGCTGCGCAAACTCCTCGGCCTCGACGCGAAGCTGCGCCAGTACCGCGACGGGGAACGCTTCGTGCGCGCCGTCGTCGGCCAGGTCGGCATGGACGGCTTCAACCGGGTCTGGACCTCCCCGAACACACTGCCGACCAAGGCCGAGATCGCCGCCCCCGCGGACTGGGTGGCCCGCGTCCACCGCAAGGGGAGCGAGCAGAGCGAGGCAAGCAAAGAGGTGTGACCGGAGAGGCGTGAAGATGTCCCTCTGGGGGAAGCAGCGTCACCCGTCCGAGGGACCGTGGGGCGTGGAAGGGCGTGCGATGCTCGGGGAACGGCTCGGTTCTGTCACCATCGACGCACTCTGAGTGACAGTCCCCCACTCGCGGGGGAGCCGGGCAGCACCCCGGCACACCACCTCCCCAACGCCTCCCAGCGCCTCCGAGGCATCCGAACTCCACGAAGGGCACCGGACATGGGTCCCCATCCTGCGGTCGCGGCGATACGCCTGGCGGTCCGCCGCGTACTCCACGACGTCCTCACCGACCTCACCGACCGTCCCGCTCCCACCCCCGCACCCCGGGTCGGCCGCCCCGGCCGCACCGTCGGATCCTCGGCCGGTGCCGCCCCCCACGACCCCCTCCCCGACACCGCACCGCTCGTCCTCGTCGCCTGCTCCGGCGGCGCGGACTCCATGGCGCTCGCCTCCGCCCTCGCCTTCGAGGCCCCCAAACTCGGAATCCGGGCCGGCGGCATCACCGTCGACCACGGCCTCCAGGACGGCTCCGCCCTGCGCGCCGCCGAGGTCGTCTCCCGCATGACCGCGCTGCACCTGCACCCCGTCGAGTCCGTCGCCGTGCGCGTCGGCCGCGACGGAGGCCCCGAAGCCGCCGCCCGCGACGCCCGCTACGCGGCCCTGGACGAGGCCGCCGACCGGCTGGGCGCCGTCGCCGTGCTGCTCGGGCACACCCGCGACGACCAAGCCGAAACCGTCCTGCTGGGCCTCGCCCGCGGCTCCGGCATCCGCTCGCTCTCCGGCATGCCCGAAGTCTCGGGGGGCCCGGGAGGCCTCGGGGGCCCCGGCGCCCGGAGCCGCGGCCACCGCTACCGCAGGCCCTTCCTCCAGGTCGACCGGCAGACCGCCCGCAAGGCCTGCATGGTCCAGTCCCTCGCCGTTTGGGACGACCCGCACAACATCGACCCCGCCTACACCCGCTCCCGGCTGCGCCACGAGGGACTGCCCGCCCTGGAGAAGGCGCTCGGCAAGGGGGTCGTGGAGGCGCTCGCCCGCACCGCCCAGCTCTCCCGCGACGACGCCGACGCCCTGGACGCCTGGGCCGCCGAGGCCGAGAGCGGCGTACGCGACGAAGACGGCCGCCTGGAATGCGCCAAGCTGTACGCGCTGCCCCCCGCGGTCCGCCGCCGCGTGCTGCGCCGGGCCGTCGTCGCCGCCGGTTCTCCCGCAGGCTCCCTCTTCGCCCGCCACATCGAGGAAGTCGACCGGCTCATCACCGGATGGCGCGGTCAGGGAGCCATCAACCTGCCCGGCCGGGTCGAGGCCCAGCGGCAGGGTGGCAGACTGGTCATCCGGCAGGGCTGATGGTGCTGAAACACGGCTGAGACCTCCGGGGTCACCCCCCGGAGCCCCAGCCGACAACGAAAGTGATGCGGGTGGACGAGAAGGACATGGGCAACGACCTCCAGTCGGTGCTCATCACCAAGGAAGAGATCGACGCGAAGCTGGCAGAGCTGGCCGCGAAGATCGACGCGGAGTACGCGGGCAAGGACCTGCTCATCGTCGGCGTCCTCAAGGGCGCGGTGATGGTGATGGCGGACCTGGCGCGCGCCTTGTCCACCCCGCTCACCATGGACTGGATGGCGGTGTCCTCGTACGGCGCCGGGACCCAGTCCTCGGGCGTGGTGCGGATCCTCAAGGACCTGGACACCGACATCAAGGACAAGCACGTCCTGATCGTCGAGGACATCATCGACTCGGGTCTGACCCTGTCGTGGCTGCTGTCGAACCTCGGCTCCCGCCAGCCGGCCTCCCTGGAGGTCGTCACGCTGCTGCGCAAGCCCGACGCCGCCAAGGTCGCGATCGACGTGAAGTGGGTCGGCTTCGACATCCCCAACGAGTTCGTCGTCGGCTACGGCCTCGACTACGCGGAGAAGTACCGCAACCTGCCGTTCGTCGGCACCCTCGCCCCCCACGTCTACGGCGGCTGATCCAGCACCCGACAGGGGAACCCTGGAGCGTTTCCCGCCGTTGGAGCATGGAAAGGCGGGTCTGTCAGCCGTCCCATGGGGCCGCGGGTGACAATGCAGGGGTACATTCCGAAGAACAGTCTTTACTCACAGCAGCATTTACCTACGGGCAGGAGGGACGGGGTGCCTAGCGCCCCGTATGGATGGACGTGAAGCGATACTTCCGTGGGCCGGTTATGTGGATCGTGCTGGCCGTCCTCGCCGTGGTCGTGTTGATGAACGTCGTCGGCTCCGGCGGCGGCTACAAGTCGGTGGAGACCAGCGAGGTCATCAAGGCGATCAACAGTGGCCAGGTGGACAGCGCCAAGCTCACCACCGGTGACAGCCAGATGATCAAGATCGAGCTGAAGAAGGACCAGAAGCTCGGCGACAACGACGGCACCAAGTTCCAGGCCAACTACATCGGGGACCAGGGCGTACAGCTCGCCCAGAACCTCCAGACCAAGTACGAAGCCGGTCAGATCCCTGACGGATACTCCGTCACGCCGGACAAGACCAGCCCGTTCCTGAGCGTGCTGCTCTCGCTGCTGCCGTTCGTCCTCATCGTCGTCGTCTTCCTGTTCCTGATGAACCAGATGCAGGGCGGTGGTTCCCGGGTCATGCAGTTCGGGAAGTCCAAGGCCAAGCTCATCACCAAGGACACCCCGAAGACGACGTTCGCCGATGTCGCGGGCTCGGACGAGGCCGTCGAGGAACTCCACGAGATCAAGGAGTTCCTCCAGGAGCCGGCGAAGTTCCAGGCCGTCGGCGCCAAGATCCCCAAGGGCGTGCTGCTGTACGGCCCGCCCGGCACCGGTAAGACCCTGCTCGCGCGTGCCGTCGCGGGCGAGGCCGGTGTCCCCTTCTACTCGATCTCCGGATCCGACTTCGTCGAGATGTTCGTCGGTGTCGGTGCCTCGCGTGTCCGCGACCTGTTCGAGCAGGCCAAGGCCAACGCCCCGGCGATCGTCTTCGTCGACGAGATCGACGCAGTGGGCCGGCACCGCGGTGCGGGCCTGGGCGGCGGTCACGACGAGCGCGAGCAGACCCTCAACCAGCTGCTCGTCGAGATGGACGGCTTCGACGTGAAGGGCGGGGTCATCCTGATCGCCGCCACGAACCGTCCCGACATCCTCGACCCGGCCCTCCTGCGCCCCGGCCGCTTCGACCGCCAGATCGCGGTCGACCGTCCGGACATGCAGGGCCGTCTGGAGATCCTCAAGGTCCACCAGAAGGGCAAGCCGGTCGCCCCGGACGTCGACCTGGGTGCGGTAGCCCGTCGTACGCCCGGCTTCACGGGTGCCGATCTCGCCAACGTCCTGAACGAGGCCGCGCTGCTCACGGCCCGCTCGGACGGGAAGCTGATCGACAACCACGCGCTGGACGAGGCGATCGACCGCGTCGTGGCGGGTCCGCAGAAGCGGACCCGGATCATGTCGGACCGGGAAAAGAAGATCACCGCGTACCACGAGGGCGGACACGCCCTGGTCGCGGCGGCTTCGCCGAACTCGGACCCGGTCCACAAGATCACGATCCTGTCCCGCGGCCGGGCCCTGGGTTACACCATGGTCCTGCCCGACGAGGACAAGTACTCGACCACGCGCAACGAGATGCTCGACCAGCTCGCGTACATGCTGGGCGGGCGCGCGGCCGAGGAGCTGGTCTTCCACGACCCGACCACGGGCGCGGCGAACGACATCGAGAAGGCCACGGCAACGGCCCGCGCGATGGTCACCCAGTACGGCATGACCGAGCGTCTCGGCGCGATCAAGTTCGGCGGGGACAACACCGAGCCGTTCCTGGGCCGCGAGATGTCGCACCCGAGGGACTACTCGGAAGAGGTCGCCGCGCTGGTCGACGAAGAGGTCAAGAAGCTGATCGAGACGGCGCACAACGAGGCCTGGGAAATCCTGGTCGAGAACCGCGACGTCCTCGACAACCTCGTCCTCGCCCTCCTCGAGAAGGAGACGCTCAACAAGGAGCAGATCGCCGAGGTCTTCTCGACGATCGTGAAGCGCCCGGCCCGCCCGGCGTGGACCGGCTCCTCCCACCGCACGCCGTCCACCCGTCCGCCGGTGCTCTCTCCCAAGGAGCTCCAGCTGACGAACGCGGCGAACGGCACGTCGGCGATCTCCTCGCCGGCGGTCTCGGTGGAGAAGACCCCGGAGCCCTCCCCGGAGGAGCGTCCGGAGGCGTAGTACCTCCCGGAATGGAAGCCGCGCCCCCCAGGTTCTAGCCTGGGGGGCGCGGCACTTTTACGCGCCGGCGAACGCGTACACAGGAACGAGGAAGAGATGACCGACCCAGTGACCCTGACCGGTGGCGAGGGCACGATCGGCGAGTTCGACGAGAAGCGCGCCGAGGCGGCGGTCCGCGAGCTCCTGATCGCGGTCGGCGAGGACCCGGACCGCGAGGGGCTTCTGGAGACGCCGGCCCGGGTGGCGCGGGCGTACAGGGAGATATTCGGGGGTCTGTGGCAGAAGCCCGAAGAGGTGCTGACCACGACGTTCGACCTCGGCCACGACGAGATGGTCCTGGTGAAGGACATCGAGGTCATGAGTTCGTGTGAACATCATTTGGTGCCATTCGTCGGAGTTGCCCATGTTGGGTACATTCCGTCCGTTGATGGCAAGATCACCGGCCTGTCGAAGCTGGCCCGGCTGGTGGACGTGTTCGCCCGTCGCCCCCAGGTGCAGGAGCGGCTGACCACGCAGATCGCCGACTCCCTGATGGAGATCCTGGACCCGCGCGGGGTCATCGTGGTCATCGAGTGCGAGCACATGTGCATGACCATGCGCGGTGTCCGCAAGCCGGGCGCGAAGACCATCACCTCGGCCGTCCGCGGCCAGCTCCGCGACCCCGCGACCCGCAACGAGGCGATGAGCCTGATCATCGCTCGCTAGCCGGATTGTCAGACCCGCCCGATAACGTCGTCGATCAGGTGATTTCACTTGACCGGAGGGCGGTTATGGGCGGGCTGCCGAGCAAGCAGATGGTGAATGGGGTGGACGGGCAGGCCCAGGCGAGAACCGTGGGTGTGGGCGACCGGCTCTGGACACTGGACGGGGACAAGACGGTGCCCACGGCCGTTCTGCGGGTGACGGCTGTGAAGGCTCGCGAGGTCGTGGACGTCGTCACGGACGGGCAGACGTTCACCGTGGCGCCGGACCAGTTACTGGGTACGCGGGACGGATGGGTTCCGGCCGCAGACGCTGCTGGCAGCGCCGTGGCTTGGCCCCCGCCGCGCAAGCTCTGCCGGACGCGCCTGACGATCCTGCCCGGCTACGAGTTCGGCTATCTGGTGGGTGCCACATGTGCGGACGGCACGGTGGGCAAGAACTATGCCTCCCTGGTCGTGAACGACCAGGACTTCGCAGCCAAGTACGCGGAGTGTCTGACCGCGGCGACAGGCCTCCCTGCCCGGCTGGAACCCGTTACGAGGCCGTCCGGCTTCCTCCAGCGCGACCTTCCGGGATTCCGGGTCCGAGTGGTCTCCTCGTACCTTGCGGACGTCCTGCGGCAATACGTGGGAGGCGACGCGCACCACATGCGGCAGGGCTTTCCCCGCGTCGTGATGAAAGACCTCGCCACCTTTGAAGGCTTCCTGGACGGGTACGTGGACGGCGATGGCTGCCGGATCAAGCGCTGGGACGCACGGATGATCACCAGCGCCAACGTTCCGTTCCTGGCGGAGCTGGCCGCGATCATCGGTGCCCGCTTCACACCGCTGGTCGGGAAGGCTTCGCAGCTGGTGGTCACCGACCGCTGGCAACGGCGCGGCACCTTCGTGCCGGAGGATCACTCCACGCAGCTCGTGGAGCGGCAGTCGGCGACGGTGTCCGAGGTTCGGCACCACACCGCCACCGGTGCCAAGCCTTTCACCCTCTACACCTACGACCTCGGCCCCCACCCCGGCTTCCTGGTGAGCGGCCACCTGGTCCGGGCCTCCGGGTGACCGCTCAGGCCCGGGCCTGGGCCTCCGGGGCGGGGTCCTCGTCGTCCGGGAGTTTCAGGACGTGTTCCAGGAAGAGGGCCGCCGCGACGACCGCCGCGCCCGCCAGGACCGAGAAGCCGGCGTACCAGGTCTGGTCACGGCGGGCGGGGACGTCCATGGCGTTGGTGAGCAGGAAGACGCCGACGCCGCCGTAGGCGCCCGCGACCAGGGCCGCCACCAGGGCGCTGGCCTGGCCGAAGACCACCGCGCGGGCCGCCATCAGCGGCTCCACGCCCTTGGCGCCGGGCACGCGGTCGCGCTGGGCCTTCAGGCGGGAGCGTAGCGACAGGGCCGTCGCCAGCAGGACCACCGCGATGGCGCCGAGCACGATGGGCGCGGCCACCGGGACGCCCGGGAGCGTGCCGTAGGCGTTCCACAGCCGGGCTCCGGCCCAGGACAGCACCGCGGCGACCGCGAAAATGCCCGCCAGGACCGCCGGCCTCAGTTGCTTCACGTGAGCCTCTCCCGCCATTCCGCAGCGCCCGCTCTCCGTGCGTGCGTATCCGGTGATCCTAAGTGTTCGACGGCCCCGCTCCGCGGGCACGGCTCACTCGGGGAGGCGCAGTTCCAGGTCCGTGCGCCGGGTGAGCCCCTCGTGGCCGACTGCGGCCAGGAGCGCGGCGACGGGCCCGTGGCCCGGGATCTGCGCTTCGGGGTCGATGTCGTTCCAGGGGGCCAGCACGAAGGCGCGCTGGTGGGCGCGCGGGTGCGGGAGGGTGAGGACGGGGTCGGCGGAGACCACGTCGGCGTAGGCGATGATGTCGACGTCGATCGTGCGGGGTCCCCAGCGCTCCTCGCGGACGCGGTCGAAGGCTTCTTCGATGGCGTGGCCGCGCTCCAGCAGCGAGCTGGGGGGCAGGGTGGTCTTCACCAAGACGACGGCGTTGAGGTACGAGGGCTGCGAGCCCGGCTCCACGCCCCACGGCTCCGTCTCGTAGACGGGGGAGACGGCCTTGACCCGCAGGCCCGGAGTGTCGCCGAGGGCGTCGATGGCGCCCTGGAGGGTCTCCAGGCGGTTGCCCAGGTTCGCGCCGAGCGCGACGACGGCCCACTTGGGGTTGGACAGGGTGACGTCCGCCGCGTCGACGGCCTCGACCACGGAGGCGGGTACGGGCTGGACCGTGGGGTCGCTCTGGGCGTTCATTCCGTTGTTCACGCGCGGCTCCGGGTGATCGTGATGGTCACGTCGTCGAAGGGGACGGTGATCGGCGCGTCCGGTTTGTGGACGACGACCTCCACCTGGGCGACCGCCTCGTGCTTGAGGCACTGCTGGGCGATCCGCTCGGCGAGGGTCTCGATCAGGTCCACGGGCTCGCCCTGGACCACGTCGACGACTTCTTCCGCGACTACCCCGTAGTGCACGGTCTTAGCCAGGTCGTCGCCCGCCGCCGCGGGACGGGTGTCCAGGTGGAGCACCAGGTCGACGATGAAGGTCTGGCCTTCCTCGCGTTCCCGGGGGAAGACGCCATGGTGCCCGCGAGCCTTGAGGCCGCGCAGCGCGACACGATCCACGCGAATCACTCCTGCTTTTCGTAGGTGCTTCCGGTCCGGGACTCCCCGGATCCATGGCCGGAGCCGAGTGCGGTCGGCGTCGTCCATCTTCGAATTTACCTGCGAAATACCGTCGGCCCCGACGGAGGGGTCAGGAGGACTCCTCCTCCTCGTCCTCGTCGGAGTCCGTGAGGACGGGAGAACCGTGGTGCGACCAGAGCCGCCAGCCCTCCGGTGTGCGTCGGAACACATTCGTGGCGACGACGAGCTGGCCGACGAGCGGGCCCAGCTCTCCGCCGTCCTCGGCCGGTCCGCCGCTGAGGATGTTCTCGGTGCAGGTCACCAGGGCGGTGTCGCCTATGACGGTGACCTTGGTGTCGGTGAGGAAGAACTGGATGTACTCCGTGTGCGACATGATCAGCGCGTAGGAGCGCAGCACTTCGCCGCGTCCCGACAGCACCGGCCAGCCCGGGTGCACGCAGGAGATCTCGTCTTCGAGCCAGAGCGCCGACAGCGTGTCGAAGTCCCCCTGCTCCATGGCCTCGTAGAAGGCAGTGTTGACCTCTTCGACCGATTCGATGTCGGTACGGCTCACCGTGCCCCTTCCTCGTTGCTACGGGTGCTACGCAGTGCCCCTTCCACGGCGCGGGTCACCCGAACCGCGTCGGCGCTCGCCCGCACCTCGTGGACCCGTACGGCCCAGGCGCCCTGCGCGGCGGCGATGGCGGTGACGGCGGCGGTGGCGGCGTCGCGCTCGCGGGCGGGCGGCGGGGAGGCGTCGTCGGCGCCGGCCAGCACCCGCCCGAGGAAACGCTTCCGCGAGGCGGCCACCAGCAGCGGGAAACCGAGGGCGCGCAGCTCGGAGAGGTGGGCGACCAGGGCGAGGTCGTGCTCGGCGTTCTTGGCGAAGCCGAGGCCCGGGTCGACCACGAGCCGTTCGGGGGCGATGCCGCCGGTGACGACGGCGTCGATGCGGGTGCGCAGTTCCGCGGTGACCTCGGCGAGGACGTCCTCGTAGACGGCGAGGCTGTTCATGCCGTCGCTGAAGCCGCGCCAGTGCATGACGACGAAGGGCACTTCGGCGGCGGCGACGGCCGGGATCATGCCGGGGTCGGCGAGGCCGCCGCTGACGTCGTTGACCAGGGCGGCGCCCGCGGCCACCGCTCGGGCGGCGACGGAGGCGCGCATGGTGTCGACGGAGACGACGACCCCTTCGGAGGCGAGGCCGCGGACGACGGGGACGACCCGGCGCAGCTCCTCCTCCTCATCGACGCGGGAGGCGCCCGGGCGGGTGGACTCGCCGCCGACGTCCACGAGGTCGGCGCCCTGGGCGACGAGGTCGAGGCCGCGCTTGACGGCGGCGGTGGTGTCGAACCAGCGGCCGCCGTCGGAGAAGGAGTCGGGGGTGACGTTGACTACGCCCATGACCGCGCAGCGGTCCCAGTCGGGGAGGCCTGTCACCAGGCCCCTGGGGGCGGGGCCGCGGTTCGTGTTCATGGTTCCCAGGGTAGGGCCCGGGCCCTCGCCCCTGCCCTGGCCGGGCGGTAGCCCTGGCCCTGGCCGGGCCCTGGCCCTTGCCCTGGCCGGGCCCTGGCCCTTGCCCTGGCCGGGCCCTGGCCTGGCCAGGCGGTTGCTGGGCGGCGGGTGGGGATGCCGCTGCGCGGGCTGCTCCCCGCCCCGCCCTTCCTCCGTTCCCCGGGCTGCGCCCGGACCGCCTCGGGGGCTCCGCCCCCGGACCCCCTTCGGGGCTGCGCCCCGGACCCCCCTCGGGGGCTCCGCCCCCGGACCCCCGCGCCTCAAACGCCGGCGGGGCTGGATTCGGCTCCGAACGCCGGCGGGGCTGGATGTGGCCTGGCGGCGGGGGCTCAGGCGGCCTGGGCCTCGCGTTCTGGCTGGGCGGGGAGGGCTGCGGGGTGGACGACGCGGTGGTGGGCGCAGGTGCGGACCGGCTTGGGGCGGCGGCGGCCGGCGAACAGGCGGGGCAGGGCGAGGGTGACGAAGCCCTCGGCCTGCATCGCGGCGAAGCCGATGCGGGGCAGGTCCCGGGTGGTGCGGAAGACCACGAAGCGGGGCTCCCAGCGGGGGCGGAACTTCGCGTTGAACTTGTACAGCGACTCGATCTGGAACCAGCGCGAGAGGAACACCAGCAGGCTGCGCCACATCCGCAGGACCGGGCCGGCGCCGATCTTCTCGCCGCGGGCCAGGGCCGAGCGGAACATCGCGAAGTTCAGGGAGACCTTCTCGATGCCGAGCGCCGGGCAGGCCTCCAGGGAGGCGACGATCAGCAGCTCGTTCATGCCGGGGTCGGCGGCGCGGTCGCGGCGCATCAGCTCCAGCGACATGCCGTCCCGGCCCCACGGGACGAAGTGCAGGACGGCTTTGAGGTCGCCGAAGGGAGAGGTGTCGCCCTCCTCGACGCGGTGCGCGGTGGCGATGTAGCAGTCGCCGTCGCCGGGGTCGCCGACGCGGCCGAGCGCCATGGAGAAGCCGCGCTCGGTGTCGGTGCCGCGCCAGGCATCGGCGGCGCCGCGCACCTGCTCCAGCTCGGTCTCGGTCAGCTCGCTGACCCGGCGGACCTTGGTGGTGTAGCCGTTGCGTTCGATGCGCTTCACCATCTGCCGGACGTTGCGCATCGCCCGGCCCGAGAGGGAGAAGTCTTTGACGTCGACGATCGCCTCGTCCCCGAGCTCCAGGGCGTCGAGACCGGTCTCGCGGGTCCAGACCTCGCCGCCGGTCTCGCTGCAGCCCATGACGGCGGGGGTCCAGGAGTGGGTCTTGGCCTCCTCCATGAACCGTTCGATGGCGCCGGGCCAGGCCTCGACGTCGCCGACCGGGTCGCCGGAGGCGAGCATCACGCCGGAGACGACGCGGTAGGTGACGGCGGCCTTGCCACTGGGGGAGAAGACGACGGCCTTGTCGCGGCGGAGCGCGAAGTGGCCCAGCGAGTCGCGGCCGCCGTGCCGGGCGAGCAGCTCGCGGAGCTTGACCTCGTCGTCGGCGGTGAGCCGGGCGGCCGGGTGCTCGGGGCGGAAGGCCAGGTAGATGGTGGTGACGGCGGTCAGCATGCCGAGGGCGCCCAGCGAGTAGCCGACGGTCCAGGAGACCCGGCCGGCGTAGTCGACGGGGCCCTCGAAGCCGAAGAGGCCGTAGACGACGTGGCTGATCTGTTCATAAACACCCGGATTGCCTACAACGCGGCCGGGGTGCGAGTTGACGATGACCAGACCGAGGCCGATGGAGCCCGCGCTCATCAGCACGAAGTTGGCGAGCGCCTTCCAGCGGCTGCGCGGGTCGGGCAGCGCCTTGAATTCACTCTGGTGGCGCAGCAGGAGCGCCAGGAGCACCGCCGCGATGACCACGCCGATGACCGAGTGGCGGTACGTGAACTGCGCGACGGCGCCCGCCGGCAGCAGCACCACCGCGGCCCGCCAGGCACGGCGCTTGCGGCGCTTGAGCCCGTGGGCGAGCAGCAGGAGCAGGACGCCGGCGCTGAGGGCCAGGGCGGCGGCGAAGGGGCCGAAGGAGCCGGGCAGCACTTCGGTGACCGCGTGGATGCGGCTGTGCCGGAAGCGCGGGAAGACTCCCGCGGCGATGTCCAGCAGGCCGACGACCGTGACGGCGGTGCCGACGATGCCGGGGACGGACTCCGGTCGTGGGCCTCGGAGGATTCGGCTGACAGGCTTCGGAACCTGTCCCGACTTATCGCCATCTATCCTGCTAGACATCGCTTCCCGTTGCTCCGCGAGAGATCATGTGGCCGAAGGCCGCTGGGGCCTTCGTTGGGTGGTGCGTCCACTAGGACGACATCGAAGGGGAGCGGGTTCACTCTTCCTCGAGAAAAAATCTAGTCCTGCCATAGAAAGTCGACTGACTGCTCATGGGTCTCACCAGTAATACGGTTCTGGCGCTGGCCGTCCTTGTCGGTGTGCTGCTGTTCGCGGCCACGGTGTGGTTCTGGCCGAAGCTTTCGGGCCGCTCCTGGCGCTCGGTCCTCGGCCGGATCGGCCTCCTGCTGGCGACGCAGCTGGCGCTGTTCGCGGCGATCGGTCTCGGCGCGAACAAGTCGTTCCTGTTCTACGGGTCTTGGGCCGACCTCTTCGGCCAGGAGACCTCGATCGGCAAGGTCGTCGACCATTCGATGAGCAGTGCCGACATCAAGGTCGTCGACAAGCAGCAGCTCGACGTGCCCGGCGGCGCCAAGCCGCCCGTCGGCGGGCAGATCCTGAAAGTGGCGATAACCGGCCAGAAGTCGAAGATAACAACGACCGGCTTCGTGTGGCTGCCGCCGGAGTACTTCCAGCCGCAGCACAAGGACCAGAACTTCCCGGCCTCCATCGTCCTCACGGGTTACCCGGGCATGGCGGAGAACCTGATCAAAGGGCTCGACTACCCGATGACGGCCTTCAGGCAGGCCAAGACGGGCAAGATGAAGCCGATGATCCTGGTCATGCTCCGTCCGACCCCCGGTTCGCGCGACACCGAGTGCGTGGACATACCCGGTGGCCCGCAGACCGAGACCTTCTACGGCCAGGACCTTCCCCGCGCCATCCAGAGCACCTTCCGGGTCGGCGAGAAGCCCGAGAACATGGGCTTCATCGGCAACTCCACGGGCGGTTACTGCGCCTTGAAGATCGCCGCGCACTACCCGAAGACGTTCGGTGCCGCCGCGGGGCTGTCCGCGTACTACGAGGCCGCGGACGACCCGACGACCGGTGACCTCTTCCACGGGGACGCGAAGCTGAAGGCGCGCGCGAACGTGCTGGAGTCGGTGAAGGCCAAGCAGCCGTCCGGTACGTCGTTCCTGGTCACCAGCAGCGAGAAGGGCGAGCCGAACCTCGCCGGCACGAAGAAGTTCATCAAGCTGGTCAAGGGCCCGGACCGGGTCTCCTCGATCATCCTCGACAGCGGCGGCCACAACTTCAACACCTGGCGCCGCGAGATCCCGCCGATGCTGGTGTGGATGAGCGGCAGGATCCAGGCGTAAGAGGCGCCGGAGCGGGCCGGGTCGGGCAGGCCTCAGGCCTCCTGCAACCGGGCCCGGCGCAGGGCCCGGTGCACCCCTTCCGGGGTGAGTACGCCGATCAGCTCGCCGGAGCCGGGATCCGTGACCCCGATCCGCCCCGAGTCCTCCTGGAGCAGCAGCGCGAGCGCCTCGCGCAGACTGGCCCCCAGCGCCACTCCGGCGGTGGGGGCCCTTCCGTCGGCGGAGGCCGGATCGGCCGGATCGGCAAGGTCGGCCAGGTCCGCCTGTGTCACCGCGGTGACCGCGAGCCGCTTGAGCCCGCGGTCGGCGCCGACGAAGCCGGCCACGTAGTCGGTCGCCGGGGCGCCCAGCACCTGCGCCGGGCGGGCGAACTGCTCGATGGTGCCCGCTCCGTAGACCGCGATGCGGTCCCCGAGCCGGACCGCCTCCTCCAGGTCGTGCGTGACCAGCAGGATCGTTTTGCGCACGGTCTGCTGGAGCGTCAGGAACTCGTTCTGCAGCCGCTCGCGCACCACCGGGTCCACCGCGCCGAACGGCTCGTCCATCAGCAGTACCGGCGGGTCCGCGGCGAGTGCCCGGGCCACTCCGACGCGCTGGCGCTGGCCGCCGGAGAGCTGCTCCGGGTAGCGGCCCCCGTAGACCGCCGGGTCCAGCCCGACCAGGTCGAGGAGCTCCGCGGCCCGCGCGCGGGCCTTGGCCTTCGGGGTGCCGATGAGCTGCGGCACGGTGGCCGTGTTCTCCAGCACCGTCTTGTGCGGGAAGAGCCCGACCTGCTGGATGACGTAGCCGATGCGGCGGCGCAGTTCGACCGGGTCGGCGGCGGCGATGTCCTCGCCGTTCAGGAGGATCCGGCCGGAGGTCGGTTCGATGAGCCGGTTGACCATTTTCATGGTGGTCGTCTTGCCGCAGCCGGACGGGCCCACCAGGGTGACCAGTTCGCCCTCGGCGACCTCGAAGGACAGGTCTGCGACGGCCGTGGTCCCGTCGGGGTAGTGCTTGGTCACGTGCTCGAATCGGATCACCCGGCCATCTTTCCCTACCCGCGGGGTCCGTTTGTGAAGGGCGTGTTGCCCGTGTGCGAAGGATTCCGGCCACTGTCGGTGCCGGGGGTTATGGTCGCTCCTACGTACGGTCGGTGACGGGGGGTGAGGGGCGATGGCCGGGCAGAACTGCCTGGTGGCGAACGACTGGATCTGCTGGGAGTACGTCACGTCGCGCTCCCAGGAGCTCACCGACGCCACCCTCGAACACGTGTGGATCACGGGCGTGTCGGTGCTGATCGGCATAGCCGTGTCCGTCCCGCTCGCGCTGCTGGCCCGCCGCGGCCGCCGCTGGGCGGCCCCCGTGCTGGGCATCACCACCCTGCTCTATACGGTCCCCTCGCTCGCCATGTTCTCCCTGCTGCTGCCGGTCTTCGGGCTCTCGGCGGCGCTGGTGGTGACCGGCCTGGTGCTGTATTCGCTGACCATCCTCGTGCGCAACGTGCTGGCCGGTCTCGAAGCCGTGCCCGAGGAGGTACGGGAAGCCGCGCGCGGGATGGGGTACGGCCCGGCCCGGCTGCTGTGGCAGGTCGAGCTGCCGCTCGCGCTGCCCGCGCTGCTCGCGGGCGTACGGATCGCGACCGTCTCCACGGTCGCGCTGACGACCGTGGGCTCCATCGTGGGCAAGGGCGGCCTCGGCAATCTCATCGCACCCGCCGTGAACAGCTCCTTCAAGGCCCAGGTGCTCACCGCCTCGGTCCTGTGCGTGCTCCTCGCGCTCGCCCTGGACCTGGCTCTGCTCGCCCTCCAGCGACTGCTGACGCCCTGGACCCGTGCGACCCGGGCGCCCCGCACCAAGCGCGCCGCCCGCGGCGCCGACGTCACCGCGGGAGCCGTCTGATGGGAGTGCTGGGACAGGCCTGGGACTGGCTGGCCGACGGGGCCAACTGGTCCGGGGAGAGCGGGGTCTGGCACCGGCTCGGGGAGCACGTGTACGTCAGCGGGATCGCCCTGGCGCTGGCCTGCGCGGTGGCCCTCCCGGTCGGACTGTGGCTGGGCCACCTCGGCAAGGGCGGCGGCCTCGCCGTCAACGTCTCCAACATCGGGCGGGCCGTCCCGGTCTTCGCGGTACTGGCGCTGTTCATGGTCTCCCCGCTGCGCAGTGCCGGGTACGTGCCCACCATCGCCGCGCTGGTGCTCTTCGCGATCCCGCCGCTCCTGACCAACGCCTACGTCGGCATGCGCGAGGTCGACCGGTCGGTGGTGGAGGCCGCGCGGGGCATGGGCATGTCCGGCCGCCAGCTCTTCTGGCGGGTGGAACTGCCCCTCGCCCGCGGACTGGTGATGACGGGGCTGCGCTCCGGAGCCGTCCAGGTCATCGCCACGGCCACCATCGCCGCCATGGTCGGCCAGGGCGGCCTGGGCCGGATCATCACCGCCGGCTTCAACACGTACAACACCCCGCAGGTCGTCGCGGGCGCCCTGCTGGTCGCGGCCCTGGCCCTGCTCGTGGAGGGCGCGCTGGTGGCGGCCGACCGGCTGCTGCCGGGCGCGGCCACCCGCTGAGCGGCGCTGCCCCGACCCGTTGTCCACCCCTTGAAGGAGATTGAGATGAGCAAGTCCACGCGCGCCCTCGGCGCGGCCCTGGGTGCCGTCGCCCTGACCGCATCGCTCGCCGCGTGCGGCGGCGACAGCCTGGAGAAGGCCAAGGACGGGGGCTCCTCCGCCGCCGCCTCCGGGTCGTCCGAGGGCGGCAAGGGCGGCAAGCTGGTGATCGGCGCCGCCGGCTTCACCGAGTCCAACGTGCTGGCCGAGCTGTACGCGCAGATCCTGAAGGACGCCGGCTACAGCACCTCCATCACCACGGTCAACAACCGCGAGCTGTACGAGCCCTCGCTGGAGAAGGGCGAGATCGACGTCGTCCCGGAGTACGCGGCGACCCTCGCGGAGTTCCTCAACGCCAAGGTGAACGGCTCCAAGGCGCCGACGGAC
This sequence comes from Streptomyces sp. GL_148, assembly GCF_057834205.1. Taxonomy (NCBI): domain Bacteria; kingdom Bacillati; phylum Actinomycetota; class Actinomycetes; order Kitasatosporales; family Streptomycetaceae; genus Streptomyces; species Streptomyces sp. GL_148. Next base: position 4,915,664 of record NZ_CM174396.1, read on the forward strand.
AAGCCGGTCGCGTCGAGCGACGTGACGGCGACGGTGGCGGCCCTGGAGAAGCTGGCGGCCCCGCTGGGGCTGGAGGCGCTGCCCGCGGGCTCGGCGGTCGACCAGAACGCCTTCGCGGTGAGCAAGGAATTCGCCGCGAAGAACAATCTCAAGACCCTTTCCGATCTGGGCACGTCCGGTCTGAAGGTGAAGATCGCGGCCGGTGACGAATGCGCGGTGCGGCCCTTCTGCGCACCCGGATTGAAGTCGGCATACGGAATCGATGTTTCCGGTATTGACCCCAAGGGCGTCGGAACCCCGCAGGCCAAGCAGGCGGTGAAGGACGGCGCCGACCAGCTCGTCCTCACCACCACCACGGACGCCACCCTCGACAGCTTCGGCCTGGTCCTGCTGGAGGACGACAAGAAGCTCCAGAACGCCGACAACGTGCTCCCGGTGGTCAACGCCAAGGACGCCGGCGCCCCCGAGATCGCGGCCGCCCTCGACAAGATCACCAAGGCGCTCACCACGGCCGACCTGATCGAGCTGAACCGCAAGGTCGACGCCGAGCGCGCCAAGCCGGCGGATGTCGCGAAGGCCTATCTGGAGTCGAAAGGGCTGCTGAAGAAGTAGGAGTTGCGCCTTTCGTGCGCCGAGTGCGGTAACTGCTCGGGAACAGATTCCCGGGCGGCTACCCCACATCCTGTCCACGCCCTGTAAATTTCGGGCCATGCCCCGTGGACGCCACCGCAATCCCGAACCCCTTCACCGGCTTCTCACGCCGACGGCCGTCGCCGGTGTGTCCGTAGCCGGCGCCGGAGCCGCCTGGCTGCTCGCGGAACCGATGGCGCTGCGCCTGCTCGTGGCCCTCACCGCGGCCGCCGGCCTGGCCGGCGCCGTCGTCATGCGCTCGTGGGACCTGTCGGCCGGCCGCCGGGTCAACGAGCTCGGGCGCGAGCGGATCAAGGACGAGTGGCGCACGGAGGAGCGGATAGCCGAGCTCGAATCCGACCTCGAAGAGGCCCGGGTGCTGCGCGGCAAGCTCGACGCGAAGCTGCGCGCCAAGCGGGTCGAACTCGCGGGCCTGCGCGGGGAGCACGCGTCGCTGCTGCGCCGGTACGCCACCGCCGAGACCGAGCGGGCGAGCGCCCTGGAGGGACGCCGGCTGCTGGCCATCGAGGCCGCGACCCCGGCCCCGGCCGCTTCCGCCGCCGCGGGTCCGAAGGAACTTCCCGCGGTCTCCGAGGAGCGCACCAGCGCCGGAGCCGCCACCTCGGTGGGCTTCGCCCGCGCCCACGCCGCGCTGGCGGCGCTGACCGACAAGGCGGCGAAGGCCGCCGGGTCCGCCCCGGAGGCCCGGAGCGGCCCGCCCGCCCTCCCGGCCGCCCCGGCAGCACCTGCCCTCCCGGTGGCCTTCGCCGCACCGGCCGCCCGGGCGAAGCCCGCAGAGCTGGAGTCGCACGCCCGCCCCGCGCTCACCGGCCCGGTGCCCACGGGCCCGGCGGCCGCCGTCCCCGCGCGCAGGCTCGCGGCCGCGGTCGCCCCGTACGCCGCGCACCGCCGGCCGACCTCGCGCGTCGAGGGCGGCTTCGACTTCTTCGGTACCAAGACCGCGGCGCAGGCCCGCGCGGTCATCGAGTCCGTCCAGAACGAGGACCTCGCCGATGTCGTCGGTGAGGAGGCCCTCGCGCTCCACAAGGCGGAGTCCGCCCGGAGCGGGGCGGAGCCGGCGGCCCTCGTCGGCACCGTCGAGGCGGCCACCGCAGAGCACCCCGCCGTGGGCCAGGTCATCGACCTCACCGCTCACGACGAGACCGAGCCGATCGACGTCGTGCAGCTGCGCACCGCGATTTCCTAGCGCACCGAGTCGAACCAGCGGACCGCCTGGGGTGCCGAGCGGATCGCCGACGTGAAGTGGTCGGCGTCCGCCCCCTGGTCGATGACCTTCGCCCGGACCCCGTGGCGGGCCAGATCGGCGGCACAGGCACGGGCGTTGTCGAAGGGGACGTCGGTGTCGGCCGAGCCGCCATAGAGGCGGACCGGCGCGGCGGGCTTCCAGTCGCAGACGTCGTCGTTGGCCTCCACGGCCGCCTTCAGGGCCCCGCGTGGGGCGCGGACGTTCTCGTACCACTCCGGGGTGAGCAGCTCCTGCGGTGTTGCGGGGAGCGCGGCCACGACGTCTTCCTCCCGGTGGTTCCCGTCGAACAGGCTTTCCACAGCCTGTGCATAAGGTGCGCGGAACACTTCGGCCGGGTCCGCGTACAGCGGGTGCAGCCGGTTCTGCGCGGTGACGAAGTAGGAGAGGTAGAAGACGGCGCTGCGCGGTGCGACCCGTCCGTCGATGGCGCCGGGCAGCTCGGAGCCGCTCAGGTCGTAGACCCCGGCGATCGGCGCCAGGGCGCGCAGCCGGAATCCGCTGCCGGGGCGGGACAGTTCGCGGCCCAGCGCCATCGCCACCTGGCCGCCCTGGGAGAAGCCGGTGGCGTACACGTCCCGGGTGACGGGGCGGCCCAGCCGGTCAGCCGCGGTCCGGGCGGCCTTCAGCATGTCCACGGAGGCGGTGACCGAGGACCGGGTGTCCATGTACGGATGGGCCCCGGGCCCGCCGCCCAGGCCCAGGTAGTCCGGGGCGGCGACGGCGCGGCCGGCGGAGGCGTGCAAGTAGGGCGTGAGCCGGTTGTAGCCCGCGCCTCCCGAGGGGGCGTCGTCGCGGTGGACGAGCGTGCCGTGGGTGTCGGAGACCAGGTCGAGCCGGTGCGGGCCCCCTCGGGGGAGGACGAGCAGGCCGGTGGCGGTGGTCGGCCGGCCCTGCGGGTCGACGGTGGCGTAGGTGAGCCGGTAGGCGGCGACCCCGTACCGGACGCCCGACGCGTCGAAGCCGAGGGGCGCGAGGCGGGCGGTGACGTCCGCGGGGGCCAGGCGCTCCAGCGGGGTGAACGAGATCAGTTGCCCGCGCGGGCCCTGCGAGGCGTCGGCCGTGACGGAGGCGGCGGAGGCGGCGGTGGCGGGTCCCGACGGGGCGGCGAGCGCCACGGGTGCGGCGAGCCCGCCGAGGACGGCCGCGAGGGCCACGGCGGCGGCGCCGCGCCGGAGCCGGTGACGGTTGCTGCTCTGCTTCTGCTGGGTCGTCATCCTCCGAAGCTACGGAGCCCCGGCCGCCCCCGACATCCGGCTACCCCGCCCCGGGTACGGGTGCTGTCCCCCCGCTCCCCGTCTTGTCCGGGCCGGGGCAACAGCCCTAGAACAGCGGCAGTTGGCCCGGCAGCGGGGACAGGGTGAAGCCGTCCAGCGTGGGGGCGGCGGCGCCGAGGGTCACGCGGGCCCGGGAGCCGGGGCAGGAGACGAGGTCCCCGCGGCCCCGCCCGGCCGGCGGGTCGTGGCGGGCGATCCGCCCGGCGGTGACGGCGCAGTCGCGGCCGCAGGAGGGGCAGGCCCGGCGGGGTGAAAGGGACGGCATCCCCCAAGTCTGCCCTGCCCCACGGACATCGGCCCGCCCGGCCGCTCCCGGGTCATTCCCCCCGGGTGGCGGCCCAGCTCTGGTGGGCCCGGTCCACCCGGGTCCACAGGGCCGTGCGGTCGGTCGGGGTCAGGTCGTCGAGCGCGCGGCCGAAGACGCCCTCCAGCGCGGCGTAGAACTCCTGCGGACCGTCGAGCACCCGCTCCGTCTTCCCCTTCACCGGGTCCGTCCGGCTCAGCACCCGCCCCCGCAGGGCGTCGATGCCGTCCGCGTCGCGCCGCAGGGCCGCGAAGGTGCGTACGAAACCGGAGTCCTCGGAGGTCGACAGCCGGACGTGCTCCGCCTCGAAGCCGGCCGCTCCCGCCGCCCCGGCGGGCTCGGCGCGGAAGTTCACGAGCGGGGTGGAGCTGCCCGGGTGGCGGTAGAGCCAGCCCGTTCCGGGCAGTCGCTCAAGGGAGTAGGTGAAGGCCCCCTGCCGGTAGGAGCCTTCGCGCAGCGGCAGCGGCTCGTACGGGCCGTCGCCGAGCCCGGCGTCCACGTAGTAGGAGCCGGCGGCTCCGGACCCGGACCCCGGCACGCGGACGGTCAGCGCCAGGTGGTCGCCGCTCACGCCCTGGGTGGCGGCTTCGGACTGGGACTCCTTGTACACGCCGCCGACATGGCGGGTGACCTCGTAGCCGAGGTGGTCGAGGAGCGCCGCGAAGGCCCCGTTGAGGTGGAAGCAGTAGCCGCCGCGCCCGGCGGCGAAGCGGCGTGCCGACAGCTCGGGGTCGATGCCGGGGGCGCGGCCGAGCTGGATGTCGACGTTCTCGTACGGGACGCGCTCCAGGTGCGCCCGCTGGAGGGCGAACAACCCCTCCACGGACGGCGCACCGGGCTCCTCGATGCCGAGTCGCCGCAGGTAGGCGGCGTATATGCCGGGGGACGCAGAGCCTGCTGAGGTGCCAGGGGTCATGCGATCACCCTAGGGCCTGTCGTCAAACTCCTGTCTGCCTCGCGACGTCTGGCACGCACTCTCGCCGCACCGGGCGAAAGCCCACGTACGTCCAGTACGCGGGCTTCCGCCCGGCACGCCGAGAGCACGCACCAGACGCCGCGAGGCCGCCCTTCGGGCGACGACAGGAGTTTGACGACAGGCCCTAGGCCGTGCGCGTGCGCCCGGTCACTTGTCGATGTCGCCGACGACGAAGAACAGCGAGCCGAGGATCGCGACCATGTCCGCGACGAGCTGCCCGGGGAGCAGGACCGCGAGCGCCTGGATGTTGTTGTACGACGCCGAGCGCAGCTTGAGCCGGTACGGGGTCTTCTCGCCCTTGGAGACCAGGTAGTAGCCGTTGATGCCGAGGGGGTTCTCGGTCCACGCGTACGTCTCGCCCTCGGGCGCCTTCAGCACCTTCGGCAGCCGCTGGTTGATCGGGCCGGGTGCCAGCTCCGCCATCCGGTCCAGGCAGGCGACCGCGATGTCCAGCGCGTTGTGGGTCTGCTCCAGCAGCACCTCGAAGCGGGCCAGGCAGTCTCCCTCGGTGCGGGTGACGACCTTCAGGACGTCCTGGAGCTCGCCGTAGGCGAGGTACGGCTCGTCGCGGCGCAGGTCGAAGTCGACGCCGGAGGCGCGGGCGATCGGGCCGGATACCCCGTACGCGTGCACGGCCTCGGCGGACAGGACGCCGACGCCGCGGGTGCGGGCGCGGAAGATCTCGTTGCCGAGCACCAGGTCGTCGTAGACGTGCATGCGCGTGTTGACGTCGGCGATGGCGGCGCGGGCCCGGCCCAGCCAGCCGGCCGGGAGGTCCTCCTTGAGGCCGCCGACCCGGTTGAACATGTAGTGCATGCGGCCGCCGGAGATCTCCTCCATGACGGCCTGGAGCTCCTCGCGCTCGCGGAACGCGTGGAAGATCGGGGTGATGCCGCCCAGCTCCAGGGGGTACGAGCCGAGGAACATCAGGTGGTTCAGGACCCGGTTCAGCTCGGCGAGCAGGGTCCGCATCCACACGGCCCGCTCGGGCACCTCCATGCCGAGCATCCGCTCGACGGCCATGACCACGCCCAGCTCGTTGGAGAACGCGGACAGCCAGTCGTGGCGGTTCGCGAGCATCACGATCTGGCGGTAGTCGCGGGCCTCGAAGAGCTTCTCCGCGCCGCGGTGCATGTAGCCGACCACCGGCTCGGCACTGACGATGCGCTCGCCGTCCAGGACGAGGCGCAGGCGCAGCACGCCGTGCGTGGAAGGGTGCTGGGGGCCGATGTTGAGCACCATGTCGGTGCTCTCCGCCGCGCCGCCGATGCCGACCGTGGTCTCCGTCATGGCGGCATTGTCTCAGCCGGCGGGGGCGACCTGTAGCTCGGTCCGGATTGCGGATCGGCGAGCGTCGGCCGACAGGTGGTCAGAGCCCTGCCCGGAGAACGGGCCACCGCCCTAGGGTGGGGGGATGGACACGGGGACAGAGGGTGGGACGGGTCCGCCCGAGTGGGTGGGGCTGCCGGGAGGACTGCTGACTCTGCGCAGGCTGGTGCTGGCGCTGTGGATGTCCCTCTTCACGGTGGTGACGGCCGTCGTCCTGGGGATGGCGGCCGGCCCGGGGTGGGCGGCGGTCGGCGGGTTCTGGCTCGTGGTGCTGGCCTGGGGCTGGGTGATGCTCGGACGGAACTGGCGGTCCTGGCGGTACGCGGAGCGCGCGGACGACCTGCTGATCAGCCGGGGCGTGATGTGGCGGGAGCAGACCGTGGTGCCGTACGGGCGGATGCAGCTGGTGGAGGTGACCTCGGGCCCGCTGGAGCGCCGCTTCGGGCTGGCCTCCGTACAGCTCCACACGGCCGCGGCGGCGACCGACGCCAAGATCCCCGGACTCGCGCCCGAGGAGGCGGAACGGCTGCGCGACCGGCTGACGGAGCTCGGCGAGGCAAGGTCGGCGGGCCTGTGACTCCGTCGGCGGGAGCCGGTGCCGGTGCCGTTGCCGGGGGCGGTGCCGGGGACGGGCCCGGTCAGGAGCGGCGGCTGCACGTCCTCACTCCGCTGCGCCGGGCCTGGGTGCCGATCGCCGCGACCATCGGCATCGTCGCCCAGCAGGGCGAGAACGTCGCCGAGTGGGTGTCGGCCGTCTCCACCGCCCTGCGGGTCCTCGCGCTGGCCGCGCTGGTCCTCGTCTTCGGCATGTACGGCTTCCTCAGCTGGTGGTTCACGCACTACGCCGTCACCGACACCGAACTGCGCATCCGCAGCGGCCTCCTCTTCCGCCGCACCGCGCACATCCGCCTCGACCGGATCCAGGCGGTCGACGTCACCCGCCCCCTGCTGGGCCGCATCGCGGGCGTCGCCAAGCTGCGGCTCGACGTGATCGGCACCGAGGCCAAGGACGAGCTGGCCTTCCTCTCGGAGAAGGACGCCGTCTCGCTCCGCGCCGAGCTGCTGGCCCGCGCGGCCGGTTTCACCCCGGCCGAGGCACCGCTCCTGGGCGAGGCTCCCGAGCGGGAGCTGCTCCGGGTGGGGCCGCGCGATCTGGCGGTGTCCCTGCTGCTCACCCTGACCACCTGGGCGATCCTCGCCGGCGGGATCGTCGGCCCCCTGCTGGTGTGGTGGTTCAGCTCCAGCCCGTGGGTGGCGATCGTCGCCCTGCTCCCGGTCCTGGGCGCGATGTGGGCGGCGAGCGTCGGCCGGTTCCTCGCCGAGTACGACTGGCGGGTCGCCGAGTCCCCGGACGGGCTCCGGCTCGACCACGGAATGCTCGACCGCGCCCACGAGACGGTGCCGCCGGGGCGCGTGCAGACCGTACGGATCGTCGAGCCGCTGCTGTGGCGCCGGCGCGGCTGGGTCCGGGTGGAGCTGGAGGTGGCCGGCTCGAAGAACGACGTCCTGGTCCCGGTGGCCACCCTGGCCGACGCCCACGCCGTCGTCGAGCGGGTGCTGCCCGGCGTCGACCTCGGGGGCCTCGTCTTCGAGCCCTCGCCCCGGAGCGGGTCGCGCTGGGTGGTCCCGGTGTGGTGGAAGGGGTACGGCCTGGCCGTCTCCGCGGACGTGTTCGCCGCCCGCCACGGCCGGCTGTGCCGGCGCACGGAGATCGTCCCGCACGCCAAGGTGCAGAGCGTGCGCCGCTCCCAGGGCCCCTGGCAGCGCGCCCGCGGCCTCGCCGACGTCCATGTGGACACCGGCGCGAACGGTACGGTCACGGCCCGCCTGCGCGGCGCGGCCCAGGCAGCCGAACTGCTCCACGCCCAGGCGGCCCGCTCCCGCACCTCCCGGGCCGCGGCCCGCCCGGACCGCTGGATGACCTGAGGCCGGTCCGGGCCGCCGGCCGGTCCGGGCCGCCGGCCGGTCCGGGCCGCCGGCCGGTCCGGGCAGCCGGGCCGGTCCGGGCCGGCGGCCCCGAAGGCTCAGCCCGTGGGGACCCGGAGCGTGGCGCGGCCCGTCAGGACGCGGTGGTCGGAGCAGTTGACCCGGGTCACCGGCCGGGCGATCCGGTCGTCCTGCCCGACGGCCTCGCAGTCGCCCGGGATGGTCTGTGCCTGCGCCGAGTAGGTGCCCTCGGGCAGGTTGCCGCGGGCGATGATCAGGTCGATCTTCGGGTGCGGACCGCACGCGGGGGGCCCGTTGACCTCGCGCGGGGGCAGCGCCGTCCACGTGCCGTAGCCCGGGCAGTGGGCGGGGTTGGCGTCGTCGAGCTCGGTGTGCTTCCTCATCAGGGGTTTCAGCCGGGTGTACTGGTCGAGGTCGGGCTGGGCGTTGAAGTCGCCCGCGACGAGGTACACCTGCCTGTTCCTGGCGAAGGAGTCGAGCACCCGGCCCACTTCGGCCAGCTGCTGCCCGTTGATCTTCTTCTTCGCCGAGCCGCCGCCCCCGCTGGGCAGGGGACGGTTCGATCCGGTGATGTGGACCGTGCAGAACGTCATCCGCGGCTGGTCCCGTAGGGGGGCGCAGAGCATTTTGCGGTCCTCGACTCCCCGGCCCGCGGCCGTCAGCCGGGTCCTCTCGGCCGGGGTGTAGTCCTTGGGCAGGAGGTAGTCCTTGGACGGTCCGAGCTCGTGGCTGCTGAGCAGCGCGTTCCCGAAGCCGCCGCCCTCGCAGATGCCGGTGCCGGGGGCCCGGGTCAGGGTGAACCGGGCGTGGGCGTACGGCACCGTCCACCCCTCGGTCTTGGCGAGCCGCTTCACGAGGGCCTCGTACTGGCCCTGGCAGATCTCGTTGAAGGAGACGAAGTCGGGCCGCGCCGCCGTGATGGACCGGGCGGCGTTCTCGATCAGGCCGGTGTCGGTCCGGCCGTGATGGATGGCGCTGCCCGCCACGTTCCAGTGCCACACCGAGTAGGCCCGTGCCTCGGTGGCCCCCAGGTCCGGATCCGAGCCCGTGTCCAGCCCGGTTCCCGGGTCCTGTCCGGCGGACCGGCAGCCGGCCGCGTACAGGATCGCCAGGGCCAGGACGACCGCCCCCAGCACGGTGACGAGGGGCCACCGTCCGCGGCGGCGGGCCCCGGGTATGGAGCCGTCCCGTGCGAAGGACGGCTTGGAGGTGCGCACGGTCTACAGAGTCCCGCCGCCGCCCGCGCGGACCAGCCCGGTCTCGTACGCCAGGACCACGACCTGCACCCGGTCGCGCAGGTTCAGCTTGGTCAGGATGCGGCCCACGTGGGTCTTGACCGTGGCCTCCGACAGGACCAGGCGGGCGGCGATCTCGCCGTTCGACAGGCCCTGGGCGACCAGCAGCATGACCTCGCGCTCGCGCTCCGTCAGCCGCTCGACGTCCTTGTTCCGCGGCTCCGACGAGGCCGACGGCAGCATCGGCGCGAACCGGTCCAGCAGCCGGCGCGTCGTGGACGGGGCGACGACCGCGTCCCCGCTGTGCACCGAGCGGATCGCGGCCAGCAGCTCGCCCGGCGGGACGTCCTTGAGCATGAACCCGCTCGCGCCCGCCTTCAGGCCCGAGAAGGCGTACTCGTCGAGGTCGAAGGTGGTCAGGATGATGACCTTGGGGTGTTCCTCGGGCTCGCAGATGCGGCGCGTCGCCTCCACCCCGTCGAGGCGGGGCATGCGGACGTCCATCAGCACCACGTCCACCTTGGTGGCGCGCAGCACCTCCAGCGCCTCCAGGCCGTCGCCGGCCTCGGCGACGACCTCCATGTCGGGCTGTGCGGCGAGCACCATCCGGAAACCGGTGCGCAGCAGGACTTGGTCGTCGACCAGCATCACGCGGATGGAGGGGCCGGTGGGGAAGGACATGGTCACCTTTTCTTCAGGGGGAGCAGGGCGCTGATCCGGAAGCCGCCACCGGGCCTGGGGCCCGCGTCGAGGGTGCCTCCGACCATACCGATGCGTTCGCGCATGCCGATCAGCCCGTGTCCGGCGCCGTCCGCGCCGCCGTCCGTGTACAGCTCGCGGGCCGCGCCCCGGCCGTCGTCCTCGACGAGCAGGCCGAGCCCGTCGTCGAAGTAGACGAGCCGCACGCTGGCCTTCGCGTCGGGGCCGCCGTGCTTGCGCGTGTTCGTCAGCGCCTCCTGGACGATCCGGTACGCCGTCAGCTCCACGCCGCTGGGCAGCTTGCGCGGGGCGCCCTCGACCTCGAAGTCCACCGCGAGCCCGGCCGCCCGCACCTGCTCGACGAGCACCTCGATCTGCTCCACGTCGGGCTGCGGCACGTAGTCCTCGGACTCCTGCGGCTCGCCGGTGCGCAGCACGCCCAGCAGCCGGCGCATCTCGGCGAGGGCCAGGCGGCCGGTGCCGGAGATGGTCTGCAGGGCTTCCTTGGCCTGGTCGGGGGCCGCGTCCATCACGTAGGCGGCGCCGTCGGCCTGGACCACCATCACCGAGACGTTGTGCGCGACGACGTCGTGCAGCTCGCGGGCGATGCGGGCCCGCTCGGCGGCGACGGCCACCTTGGCCTGCGCCGCGCGCTCCTGCTCCAGGCGCTGGTTGCGCTCGACGAGCTGGGCGTAATAGGCACGGCGGGTGCGCAGGGAGTCGCCGGTCACCCAGGCGAGGGCGAACGGGATCATCATGAACACGACGAAGAGCACGTTGTCGGTGGTGGAGGTGCTCTTGTCCACGCCGATGCGCGCGAAGTACAGCGGGGACGCGAGCAGCCCCCAGCCGAGGGCGGTGCGCGAGACCCAGCGCGGCACGTCGGCGGCGGCGACGGTGAAGAGGATGACGAGCATCGCGAAGTCGTAGAAACTCACCTCCGCGCCGATGGCCAGCTGGTACAGGCCGGTGGCGACGGTGAGCCAGAACGCCGGCACGGTCCGCTTGCGGCGCAGTCCCACGGCGGTGCTCAGCGCGACCACGCAGGGGGTGGCGAGCAGTGCGGAGCCGGTGCCCTGGTGCTCCGAGGCGACGATGGCCATCGAGAACCCGAAGAAGAGGACAGCCCAGAAGCTGTCGACGCCCGTCGGGTGTCTGCGGAGGAAATCGTAGAGGCGCTGCACGTAACCCAGAGTAGGGACAGCCGATAGGTGCTGGAGTCAACCAGAGGGGCGATCCACGCGACGGGCGAGTACTACCGGAGGTGGAGGCGACCATAACCTTTCCGCGATGAGTACTCAGGGTGAAGGCACGGAGCAGGCGGGTCCGGTCCGCTGGCGGACGGCGATGGAGCGGGCGCTGTACGGCCCCGACGGCTTCTACGTCCGTCCCGGCGGCCCCGGCCCTGCGGGGCACTTCCGCACGTCCGTGCATGCCTCGCCGCTCTACGCGCGGGCCGTGGCCCGGCTCCTCCTGTGGGTGGACGGGGAGCTCGGCCGTCCGGAGGAGCTGGACCTGGTCGACGTAGGGGCCGGACGCGGGGAACTGCTGGCCGGGGTGCTGGCGGCGCTGCCGCCGGAGACGGCCGCGCGGGTGCGGCCGTACGGGGTGGAGCGCGCGGGGCGGCCCGCCGGGCTCGACGGACGGATCCGGTGGGTGAGCGAGCCGCCCCGGGGGACCCGGGGGCTGCTCTTCGCCAACGAGTGGCTCGACAACGTACCGCTGGACCTCGCCGAGGGCGGCCGCTACGTGGAGGTCGCGCGGGACGGCACGGAGAGCCCGGGCGGCCTCCTGGACGGGCCGGACCGGGCCTGGCTGGAGCGGTGGTGGCCGGAGGCGGAGTCCGGCGGGGGCCGGGCGGAGATCGGCCGGCCGCGTGACGCAGCCTGGGCGGGAGCCGTCGCGGGGGTGGAGCGGGGCCTCGCGGTCGCCGTCGACTACGCCCACACCCGGGACGCCCGGCCGCCCTTCGGGACGCTGACCGGATTCCGCGCCGGGCGGGAGACCGCCCCGGTGCCGGACGGGAGCTGCGACGTCACCGCGCACGTGGCCCTCGACGCGTGCGCGGGGCCGGGCGCGGTGCTGCTGACGCAGCGGGACGCGCTGGCCGCCCTCGGCGTCTCGGGGGCGCGGCCGCCGCTCGCGCTGGCCTCGCAGGACCCGGCGGCGTACGTGCGGGCGCTGTCGGCGGCGGGGGAGGCCGCGGAACTCACCGCCCGCGGCGGACTCGGCGACTTCGGCTGGCTGGTTCAGCCGGTCGGCGTGGCCCCCTGGCCGGGGTAGGCCCCGGGGGCTCAGCCCCGGACCCCGCGCCTCAAACGCCGGCGGGGCTGGATTTGGCCGGCGTCAGCCTGCACGGGAACGCCGGAGGGGCTGGAAAATCCAGCCCCTCCGGCGTTTGAGGAGCGGGTCCGGGCAGCGCCCGGCTGGGGGTCCCCCCCCCGGACGGAGTCTGGGGGATGGGCGAAGGGCGGGTAGGGGACTCCGCGCCGCGCAGCGGCTGCACCGGCCCCCGACCCGCCCCCCGGACGGACTACTCCGTGGCGTCGACGTGGTCGTGGCCCTCGTGGAGGCCACCCCCACTGCCCGTGCCATCGGTCGGCTCCGAGACGACCGGCTGCGCCAGCGGCGCCAGATCGAACGCGTAGTGACCCACCGCGTCCGCGATGACGTCGACGTTGATGTCGAGCGCCTTCTGGTCGATGTTCGCGATCGTGTCGCCCTTGCCGTGGTAGTTCACGTCGTACGCGACCCCGGCCTGACCGCCGAACTTCGCCGCCTGCGCCGGCGTCTTGATGCCCTCGGCGCCCGTGAACGTACCGCCCGAGGGGATGCCGACCTCGATGAACGGGCCGTAGTCGGAGCGGCCCGAGAAGTCGGTGCCCTCGCGCGGGATGTTCTTGGAGCCGAGGAAGTCGTTGATCCCCTTCTCCAGCTGGGCCGAGCCCTCGGGGCCGGGGCCCGCGCCGACCTTGTCCGAGTCGTCGCCGTCGTAGACGAAGTACGCGGCGTTCGGCGAGGCGATCATGTCGAAGTTCAAGTAGAGCTTGATCTGCTTCTTCTGCTCCTCCGTCAGCCCGGCGACGTACGCCTCGGAGCCGAGCAGGCCGAACTCCTCCGCCGACCACCAGGCGAACTTGACCTTGTTCTTGATCTTGCCCTGGCTGCTCGCGAGCTTCTGCGCGACCTGGAGGATGCCGGCCGAGCCGGAGCCGTTGTCGTTGATGCCCGGGCCTGCCGTGACGGAGTCGAGGTGCGCGCCGAGGAAGACGGTGTTGTTCTCGTCGCCGCCCCGCGTCTCCGCGACGACGTTGTACGACTTTCGGTTCTCCCGGAACTCGCGGATGTCGAGGGTGACCTCGACGGGTCCCGCGGCGGCTTCGGCGGCGAGCCGCTCGCCCTCGGCCAGCGTGACGCCGCCGGTCGGGATCTTCCCCGCGTCCGCCGAACCGATGGTGCCGTTCAGGGCGCCCTCGACGTTGTTGTAGACCACCGCGCCGACCGCGCCGGCCGTCGCCGCGTTCTGCTGCTTGACCGCGAAGGCGCAGCCGCCGCGCTTGATCAGCGCGACCTTGCCGGTGAAGGCGCCCGCGGCGAAGTCGGTGGGCTCGCAGCCGTTGGTGCCGTCGGCGTCGACCGGGGCGGCGGCGATCTGCGCCGTCACGCCGTTCGCCGGGCCGCTGGCGGTGTACGTCATCAGCTTGATCGGGACGCTGCGGCCGGCCGCGCCGTTGACCTTCAGGGTCTCGGCGACCGTCGCGACGTACACGAAGTCGAACTCGTTCTTGGTGACCTCGTACCCGGCCGCGCGCATGACGAGCTCGACGTACTGGGCCGACTGGACGTGGCCCTTGGAACCCGCCACACGGGTGCCGTTGTTGTAGTCGGCGATGGCCTGGAAGACCTTCAGGTGGTTGTAGGCACCCTTGCCGGTGGAGTCCTTGACCAGCTTTCGGGCCAGCGCGTCACCCCGGGCGGCGTCGCTCTCCGGGCTGCCGGTGGCTCCGGCGGGTCCGGCGAGGAGCAGGGGGGAGACGAGGGCCGCGGCTGCCAGGGCGGCGGTGGCTGCGGCTATACGGCGTGAGGGCATGAAAGTCCTTCCACGGCGGATGCGCGTGTGCGTGCGCATGCGTAGGGCGTACGGCGTATGGCGTTCGGGCTGTGGCGTACAGGGGTGCAGGCCGGCAGACGTGCAGGGGACGCGGACGCAGACGCAGGTCGGGTGCGTTGCGCCGAGTGGGAAGAGTGGGAGGAGCGGAGCGGTGGACGCACGTTAGACATCAAGTGGCGGCCATGGCCAGACTTTTCACTGATTCCGGTTTGTGAAATCCGTATATCGGAGTATCCGAGCCGTCGAAAACAGGCCAGTGCCCGCTGTCCGCTCGCGCAGTGCTCCCGCAGTGCTCCCGCAGCGCTACCGCAGGATGCCCTCGATGAAGTCGGAGCCGATCCGCGCGACCGCCGCCAGGTCCAGCTGGTGCTGGACGTACCGCCCTTGGCGGCGGGTCTGGATCAGCCCGGCCTTCTTCAGCACCGCCAGATGGCGGGACACCTCCGGGGCGGTGATCCCGTGCGCGGCCGCCAACTCGCCGGTCGTGTAGGGAGCCCGCGCCAGATTGCGGCACAGCATCATCCGCATCGGGTGGGCCAGTGCCTCCATGCGCCGCTGCATCAGCTCCAACGACCCCGGGGAGGCCGCCAGTTCGGGTGAGCCGAGCGGGTAGTGGATCACCGGGCGCCAGCCGGGGGCGTGCAGGACCAGCAGGTGGGGCCAGCCGAAGTTCGTGGGCACGAACAGCAGGCCGTCGCCTATTCGGGGATCGGTGGCGGTCGTGGACCCGTGGACCATCTTGTCCACCGTGACCGTGGTCAGCCGCTCGTCTACGCTCAGCGCCGAGGAGACCTCCTTCAGCACGGCGGGCAGCCCCTTGCGCCGCAGCACCTCCGCCTTGTGCCGGACGTCCGCGCTCTGACGGGGCTCGACCCGGCGCCAGGTCTCCGCGAAGAAGGCCTCGTCGCAGTCCTCCAGCAGCCGGCGCAGCCAGACCCGGACACCGGCGGTGTCGTCGAGTACGCGTACGGCGAAGGCCAACTGCTGCGGGCCGCGTGCGGAGGCCGTCTCCAGGGCCTTGGCCCGGGCGAGCGGATCCGAGAGCGGGGACGGGCCGCCGCCGTCGTTGTAGAGGGCCAGCCGGCAGTGCTCCAGGGCGGCCGTCACGAACCGCTCGTCGTCCAGCCGGTCGAGTACGTCGAGCTCGGCGGCCAGCGTGGCGGCGGGCAGGCCGGAGCCGCCGGGAATCCCGGCGAAGGCCATGAACAGGTCGGCGAAGGAGCTGCGCCACATGAAATCGCCCTCCAGCAGCCGGTCCGCGAGCCCGGGGTCGAGGGCGGCGGTGGTGGTGGAGCTCCAGGAGGCGAGCCCGGGGTGATGGCCGGGCTGGGAGAGCGCGTGCAACGCCATGCAGAGCTCTGCGAGGGGGGACGGCGCGAAGCCGATCCGCTCCGCGGGGAGCCTGGTGATGTCGATGGTGACGCTCATCGGATCATTCTGCCGCCGCGGTGGGGGTGTGGCTGCCAGGCCACGCGGCCTTCGGCCAGGCGGCCGATGCGGGGGGCTTGCCCGCGGATGGTCCGCCGTGCGGCGCCGTTGCCGGGGACCGGTCCCCGGGCCCCTGCGCCTCAAACGCCGGCGGGGCTGGGTTGTGGCCGGCGTGGGCTGTGGCTGCGGGGGTGGGCCGGTGCCGGGGTCGGGGTGGGGTGTCGGCCTGGACTGCATGATTTAGGCGCCCTCTGCTCTGCTCCGACAGGGTGCGGGGTGTACCTGCGCCACAAATCACGCTTTACGTCCAGGCCAACACCCCACCCCGCCCCCGTCCCCGGCCCGGGCCGCCCCCCCCAGCCCCGCCGACGGGTGGGCTTCTCAGCCGTCCGGCGGGATCCCTTTCGCCGTCCGGTGTTCGCGGTGCGGGGTCCGGGGCGTTCCAGCCCGCCCGCGCCAATCCAGCCGTCCGGCGTTTGAGGCGCCGGGTCTGGGGCTTTTCAGCCGTCCGGCGTTTGAGGACCGGGGTCTGGGGCGGAGCCCCAGGGGTCCGGGCGCAGCCTGGGGCCCCCTTCCCAGCCCGTACGGCGGTTGAGGGCCGGGTTCGGGCGGAGCCCGGTGGTGTTCCCCAGCCTCGCTGGCGTTTGAGGCGCGGGTCCGGGCAGTGCCCGGGGAACGGGCGAAGGGCGGGTCGGGGACTTCGCCCCGCGCAGCGGACGCGCACCCGCCCGGCGCCCGGCGGGGGCTCGGGGGGCCAGCCGGCCGAAGCCCCCCCCGGCCGCGCAGGGCCGATTGACGACGTCCGTCAATCACCGCGCGGAGCACCCGCAGACAGGTTCAGGGTGGATGCATGACCGCGATCGAGCAGTACCTCGTCGACACCTACCGAGCCTCACAGCACGGCACCCCGATGCCCCCGCCGCCGGGCCGCGACGACGTGGCCGTCCTGCGTGCGGCCCGCACCTACGAACAGTTCCGGGCCGTCCTGGACGGCGCCTCGGCCCGCCACCCCTGGCGCTCGGCCCTCCACCGCGCGCTGACCCGCCGCCCGACCGCTTGACGGCCCGACGCACGTCGCAGGCTCAGCCGTGCTGGTCCTCCCAGGACCGCAGGCCCAGCCAGTCCCCCCGGGCCCGCAGGCTCGGTCGGCGCTGGCTCCTCCCGGCCCGCAGGCCCCAGCTGGCGCCCGCCCGGCGTGCAGGGGCGGCCGGTGCTAGCCCGGGCTCGCAGGGCCGGCCCGGTGCCCGCCGGGCCCGCAGCTCAGCCGGCGCAAGCCCGGCCCCGCCCGGCCGGGCTACAGGCGGGCTACGAAGCCCGTGACCGCCGTGGTGACTTCGGCGGGCGTCCAGGACAGGCCCGGGCGGGTGACTTCGACCTCCGCCACCGACAGGCCCGGCGGGCCGTCGGGGGACCAGCGGCGGAAGAGGACCGTGCCCGTCTCCTCCGCCAGCCGGACGCCCGCCTCCGTGAGGCGGTCCGCGTCGTACGGGAGCCACACCTGGAACTGGTGGGTGTGCGGGACCTCCGGGTGCACCCGGAACCAGGGCACCTCCGGGGCCGCGGCGAACGCCGAGGACATCGCGGACGCCACCGTCCGCGCCTTGGTCACGTAGGAGGGCAGCTGCGGCAGTTCCCGTTCCAGCCCGGCCAGGGCGGACAGCGCGGCCGGGAACTGGCGGAAGATCTGGCCCCCGTACCGGTGCCGCCACACCCTCGCCTCCGCCACGAGCGACGCGGATCCGGCGAGGGCGGCCCCGCTGAGGCCTCCGAGGGATTTGTAGAAGGAGACGTAGACCGAGTCCGCCAGCGCCGCGATCTCCGGCAGCGTCCGGCCGAAGTGGACCGTCGACTCCCACAGCCGGGCCCCGTCGAAGTGGACCACCGCGTCCCGTTCCCGGGCCGTGTCCACCAGGGCCGACAGTTCCTCCCAGGTCGGGAGCAGGAAGCCTGCGTCCCGCAGCGGAAGCTCCAGCATCAGCGTCCCGAACGGCTCCGGCATTTCGGCGAGCTCGGACGCGGTCGGCTGGCGCGGTTCGCCCGTCGGGTAGACGGTCCGCAGCCCCGAGACGACGGACAGCGCGCCGCCCTCCCACCGCTCCGGATGGCTCATCGGGTGCAGGGCGACCACCGGGTTCCCGGTCCGGCCGGCCCAGCAGCGCAGCGCGATCTGCTGGGCCATGGTTCCGGTCGGGAAGAACGCCGCGTCCTCGGTGCCGAGCAGCTCCGTGACCCGCCGCTCCAGCCGCTCCACGACGCCGTTGCCGTAGATGTCGCCCGGCTCGTCGGGGTCCGGGGCCAGCCCGCCCAGCTCCGCCAGCAGCTCGCCGACCGTGGCCTCCCGCAGGCTGTCCGACAGCTTCCGCGAGGCCGCCCGCCCGGCGACCACCATCCGCTCCCCGATGCGGTCCGCGCCGCCGGGAACCTCGTCCCCGGCCTCGCCCGCCGCCTGCTCCGCGTCCGCGTCTGCGCCCACAGCCGAGGCCGCGCCCCGTTCTGCCGTGGGCCCCGCCGGCTCGGCCGTCCGCTCCGTGTCCTCGTTCATGCCCTGATCATCTCCGACCCCGCCCACACACCAGGAGCTAAGACTTGGTCCGTACTTCACCAGAGGGTGAGCTGCGGGTTGCGGCCGGGGCGGTGTCCGGGCTTTCCGGCGTGGTCACGCGCGGGGCGTGGCTCATCCGGGGTTGCTCGGGACCGCTGTCCGGCGGTTCGGGGAGTAGAGGTCGCACGGCGTTGCCGTGGGACTGCCACGCGGCCAGCACCGTAAGCGGTGTTCTGGCTCTGTGTGGTTGGCTCCCGCAGGGCTTCTTCTAGCCCTTCTGCGTACACGATCTGTGCGTGTCGGGACGCGGTCTTGGAGTTGTCCACGTCGGTGAAGCGGACGAACGCGGCCAGCGCGGCGGATACGAGGTCCCGCTTTCCGGTGAGCCCGCAGGCGATGCACCTGTGCTCGCGGTCGCGGAGCGTCTTCTTTACACGCGCAACCGGTCGCGGCGGAACGCCTGCTTCGGCACCCCATCGCCGCGGGCAGCGCGGGCACCACCGGGCACGGTGACTGCCTTGGGCATGAGGCCCTTGGCGGCCCGCTGCTCGGCGCGTCGGGTCTGCTTCTTCGACAGCCCGTACTGCGCGGTGTTCGTCGCCCGGCGGGAGCGTTCCAGTGCCCGCGCACGGCCGCGCCGCCTTTTCGTCTCCCGCTCCAGAAGCGCACGCTCCTGCGGGCCGAGGGTGACCTCGGTGGACTGCGGCCTGCCGTCGGCGGGGTCCAGGCTGGAGGGCAGGGAGACGACCGAGAGGTTGGAGACGTTGCCGTCCACCCCGCCGATCCGGTCCAGGGCCGCGGCCTGCTCACGCATCTCCCGTACGGCGGGGGCGGTGTATCCGGGGCCGAGGATCATCAGGTGTGCTTCGTACACCCAGCCACCCGGCGCGGACGCCTTGCGACGGCGGACGAGATCGACCTTGTGCCAGCGGCCGGGGTTGGAGAGGAAGTGTTCGACACGCGCCCACTGGCCGGGATGCTGCGGGATGCGCACGGGCAGCGCGAGGTCACCCCGGCTGCCGTCGGGCCCGCCGGCGAACGCCACGGCGAGCGGGCCCGTGTGGTCCCACCACGTTGCCTTCCGGGTGCCCGGCTTTCCTGGCGTCGTGGTCTTGCCCGTGGGCACGACACCTGACGGAGCCGCCGGCACGCGCATCCGGTGGGGCTGCATCAGCGCGTGCCGGCCGCCATCGGTGTAGGTCATGACGTGGCCGTGGAGGGTGCCGACGAGACGGAAGGTCTCCCACTTGCGGTCGGTGGTGTGGGACCGGGCACGGCCGGGGACACGGGTGAAGCCGTACCAGCGGCCCGTCTTCGGGCGGCCGTGCCGCTGGCCCGTGGTGTCGGCGAACAGGTGCCGCTGGACGCCGTTCCACACTTCGTCGGCCATGTGCATGGCCAGGGCCTTCGAAGAGTGGTGCTTCAAGTGCCCCGAGGCTTCGAGGTGCTTGTACGCACAGCGCTCCAAGGCTTCACGGTTGAGGCCGAGGCGCTGCCGTACGGCCTTTGCCCCGTCGCGGTCGCGCTCGTGCTCCGCCGCCCAGTAGGCATCGGCCTTGGTGCGGGCATCGCGCTGGACGGCCCGCTTGATCGACCACATGGAGCCGAACAGCTTCTCCACGCGGGCCAGGTCGTCGGGGTCGGTGACGGCCAGAGGCAGCACCATCACCGACACCTGCCCGTCGTCGGGCTTCTTCCACTTCGGGGCCTTGTTCTTCCCCCGGAACCTGCACGTCTGAGCAGCCCGCACCACTGTCACCCCCGTCACAGATTAGCCGACCATCCACACGCTGTGCGATCGCTCGCTAACTCCCCGTTGATGGCCGGCGCGGGTCAAGGTCGCCGTCCGGTATGTCTGCAGCCTCTCGCCTGCTACGCGGTGCTGCAGGCGCGGCGACATGATCAGCTCCACCCGCGCGATCGCCGTGCTCCACGACATCGAGATCGACTACGCGTAATTACGGAACACCTCTAGCATGGCGACGTATCGTCCGGTACCCCCCGCGGACCGGAACGGAGCGGAAGGCCTCCCCCGCGTGAACACAGCCCCCCAGGCGGAGCGCCCCGCCCGGCTCTCCGTCGGTGTCGTCGGAGCCGGTCGGGTCGGCCCGGCGCTGGCCCGCGCCCTGCAGCAGACCGGGCACCGGCCCGTCGCCGTGTCCGGCGTCTCCGACGCCTCGCGCCGTCGCGCCGCGCGGATGCTGCCCGACGTGCCCGTCGTATCGCCCGCGCAGGTCCTGCAGGCCTCCGACCTCGTGCTGCTGACCGTCCCCGACGACGCGCTGCCGTCCCTGGTGGAGGGCCTCGCCGAGACCGGTGCGGTCCGCCCCGGACAGCTCCTGGTCCACACCTCCGGGCGGTACGGGGTTTCCGTGCTGGACCCCGCGCGCCGCGCGGGCGCGCTCCCGCTGGCCCTGCACCCCGCGATGACCTTCACCGGCACCGAGGTCGACGTGCAGCGCCTCGCGGGCTGCTCCTTCGGGGTGACCGCCCCCGACGAGCTGCGGCTCGCCGCCGAGGCCCTGGTCATCGAGATGGGCGGGGAGCCCGAGTGGATCGCCGAGGCGAACCGCCCGCTTTACCACGCGGCCCTCGCCCTCGGCGCGAACCACCTGGTCACCCTGGTCGCCCAGTCGATGGAACTGCTGGGCAAGGCGGGCGTCGAACATCCCGCCCGGATGCTCGGACCGCTCCTCGGCGCGGCCCTCGACAACGCCCTGCGCTCCGGTGACGCCGCCCTGACCGGCCCGGTGGCCCGCGGTGACGCCGGTACCGTCGCCGCGCACGTCTCGGAGCTGCGCAAGCACGCCCCGGGCACGGTCGCCGGGTACCTCGCGATGGCCCGTACGACCGCCGACCGGGCCCTCGCGCACGGTCTGCTCAAGCCCGAACTGGCCGAGGACCTCCTCGGCGTACTCGCCGACGGCGCGAACGACATCGGCCCCGGCCCCGGTCCCGGTCCCGGCCCCGGCCCAGGCCCCGAGGGACGCGAAGGCGGCGACCTGTGATCCTCCTCGACACCGCAGACGCACTGCACGCCCTGCCCCGCGCCGCCGCGACCGCCGCGGCCGGCCGCCGCGCCGTCGTCATGACCATGGGCGCCCTCCACGAGGGCCACGCCACCCTGGTCCGCACCGCCCGCGAGCACGTCGGCCCCACCGGCCAGGTCGTGGTCACGGTCTTCGTCAACCCCCTCCAGTTCGGGGCGAACGAGGACCTCGACCGTTACCCCCGCACCCTCGACGCCGACCTGGCGATCGCCGAAGAGGCCGGCGCCGACGCCGTGTTCGCCCCGGCCGTCGACGAGGTCTACCCCGGCGGCGACCCCCAGGTCCGGATCACCGCCGGCCCGATGGGCGGGCGCCTCGAAGGCGCCACCCGCCCCGGCCACTTCGACGGCATGCTGACGGTCGTCGCCAAGCTGCTCCACCTCACCCGCCCCGACCTGGCCCTCTTCGGCCAGAAGGACGCGCAGCAACTGGCCCTGATCCGGCGCATGGTGACCGACCTGAACTTCCCCGTCGAGGTGGTCGGCGTACCGACCGTCCGCGAGGCGGACGGGCTCGCGCTGTCCTCCCGCAACCGCTACCTCTCCGCCAAGGAGCGCGGCACCGCCCTCGCCCTCTCCCGCGCCCTGTTCGCCGGCCGCGACCGGCTCGCCGCGCAGGCCGCGCTGCGCGCCCGCGCCGAGGCGCAGGCCTCGCCGGCCGGCGACGAGCGGGCCACCGGCCTGGCCCGGCTCGGCGAGATCCGCGCCTCCGCCGACGCGCACGCCGTCGCCGCGGCGGGCGCCGGGCTGCCGGAGGCCGTACGGGCCGCCGCGCGGCACGTCCTGGAGGAGGCGGGCCGTCACGATCCGCCGCTCGTCCTGGACTACCTGGCGCTGGTGGACCCACAGGACTTCACCGAGGCCGGCCACGGCTTCACCGGTCAGGCCGTGCTGGCCGTCGCCGCGAAGGTGGGCGCGACCCGGCTGATCGACAACATCCCATTGGAGTTCGGAGCGCAACCGTGAGCACCCCAGGCAGAGGCCCCGCAGCAGCGGGCACCAGCACCAGCACCGGCATACGGCTCCACGCCCCGGCGCCCGGCTGGTCCGTGGACGCCGATGTCGTGGTCGTCGGATCCGGAGTCGCCGGACTGACCGCCGCACTGCGCTGCGCCGCCGCGGGCCGCCGTACCGTCGTGGTCACCAAGGCCCGGCTCGACGACGGCTCCACCCGCTGGGCCCAGGGCGGCATCGCCGCCGCCCTGGGCGACGGGGACACCCCCGAGCAGCACCTCGACGACACCCTCGTCGCGGGCGCGGGCCTCTGCGACGAGGCCGCCGTCCGGCTCCTGGTCACCGAGGGCCCCGACGCCGTACGCCGTCTCATCGCGACCGGCGCCGTCTTCGACACCTCCGCCGAGACCGGCGAGATCGAGCTGACCCGCGAGGGCGGCCACCACCGCCGCCGCATCGCGCACGCCGGCGGGGACGCCACCGGCGCCGAGATCTCCCGCGCGCTCGTCGAGGCCGTCCAGGCCGCCGGCATCGAGACCGTCGAGAACGCCCTGGTCCTGGACCTGCTCCTGGACGCCGAGGGCCGTACCGCGGGCGTCACCCTGCACGTCATGGGCGAGGGCCAGCACGACGGGGTCGGCGCCGTCCACGCGCCCGCCGTGATCCTGGCGACCGGCGGCATGGGCCAGGTCTTCTCCGCGACCACCAACCCGTCGGTCTCCACCGGTGACGGGGTGGCCCTCGCGCTGCGCGCCGGCGCCGAGGTCTCCGACCTCGAATTCGTCCAGTTCCACCCCACCGTGCTCTTCCTCGGCGCCGACGCCGAGGGCCAGCAGCCCCTGGTGTCGGAGGCCGTCCGCGGCGAGGGCGCGTACCTCGTCGACGCCGACGGGGTCCGCTTCATGACCGGCCAGCACGAGCTCGCCGAGCTCGCCCCCCGCGACATCGTCGCCAAGGGCATCATGCGCCGCATGCAGGAGCAGGGCACGCAGCACATGTACCTGGACGCCCGGCACTTCGGCGCCGAGATGTGGGAGCAGCGCTTCCCGACCATCCTCGCCGCCTGCCGCTCGCACGGCATCGACCCGGTCACCGAGCCCATCCCCGTCGCCCCGGCCGCGCACTACGCCTCCGGCGGCGTACGGACCGACCTGCACGGCCGCACCACCGTCCCCGGGCTGTACGCCTGCGGCGAGGTCGCCTGCACCGGAGTCCACGGCGCGAACCGGCTGGCCTCCAACTCCCTGCTGGAGGGCCTGGTCTTCGCCGAGCGCATCGCCGACGACATCATCGGGAACCCGCCCGCGGGCACCGGCCCCGGCATCCCCGTCCCGGCCACCGGCCCCCTCCAGCCCGCCGAGGCGCGCTACGAGATCCAGCGCATCATGACCGACGGCGCGGGCGTGCTGCGCTCCGCCGAGTCGCTGCGCCGGGCCGCCGCCGCGCTCGAAGCCCTGTACGCGACGGCCCTGACGGAGCTGGAGACCCGGGGCAAGACGGCCGTCCCCGGCACCGAGTCCTGGGAGGCCACCAACCTCCTGTGCGTGGCCCGGGTGCTGGTCGCCGCCGCCCAGCGGCGCGCGGAGACCCGAGGCTGTCACTGGCGTGAGGACCACCCCGACCGGGACGACACCGACTGGCGGCGCCATCTGGTCGTGCGCCTGTCGGAGACCGAGCGCCGGGCCCTGGTCGTCACCCCCACGGACTCGGCGGACTTCCCGTCCGTACGGATCCCCTTGAGCAGCAACAGCAACAGCACCCGCAGCACCGACAGCCTGGAGCGGTAACCGTGAGCACGCACGAGCACGACCACACCCACCCGCACGAAGAGCTCCCGATCCTCGACCAGAGCGAGGGCGGCGGCTGCGGCGACGACTGCGCCTGCGGCGAGGGCGAGGAGACCGGCCTGGACCCGGCGCTCGCCCAGCTGCTGGTGGACGCGGGCCTGGACCCGATCGAGGTCGAGGACATCGCGCACATGGCGATCTCCGAGGACCTCGACGGCGGGGTCGACGTCACCACCGTCGCCACCGTCCCCGAGGACGCCGTCGCCACGGCCGACTTCACCGCGCGCGAGGCCGGCACGGTCGCCGGCCTGCGCGTCGCCGAGGCCGTCCTGTCCGTGGTCTGCACCGACACCTTCGAGGTGGAGCGGCACGTCGAGGACGGCGACCGCGTCGAGCCGGGTCAGGTGCTGCTGTCCGTACGGGCCCGTACCCGGGACCTGCTCACCGGCGAGCGCAGCGCGCTGAACCTGCTCTGCCTGATGTCGGGCATCGCCACGGCCACCCGCGCCTGGGCCGATGAGCTGGAGGGCACGAAGGCCAAGGTCCGCGACACCCGCAAGACCACCCCGGGCCTGCGCTGCCTGGAGAAGTACGCGGTCCGCTGCGGCGGCGGCGTCAACCACCGGATGTCGCTGTCCGACGCGGCGCTGGTGAAGGACAACCACGTGATCGCGGCGGGCGGCGTCCGCGAGGCGTTCAAGGCCGTGCGCGAGCAGTTCCCCGACCTCCCCATCGAGGTCGAGGTGGACACCCTCCAGCAGGTCCGCGAGGCCCTGGACGCGGGTGCGGACCTGATCCTGCTCGACAACTTCGCGCCCATCGAGACCGAGGAGGCGGTGGCGCTGGTCCACGGCCGCGCGGTCCTGGAGTCCTCGGGCCGCCTCACCATGCACAACGCCCGCGCCTACGCCGAGACGGGCGTCGACTACCTCGCCGTCGGCGGGCTCACCCACTCCTCCCCGATCCTGGACATCGGCCTCGATCTGCGCGAGGCGGTGTAACCGATGCTCCTCACCATCGACGTGGGCAACTCCCATACGGTCCTTGGCCTGTTCGACGGTGACGAGATCGTCGAGCACTGGCGCGTCTCGACCGACCCGCGCCGCACGGCCGACGAGATGGCCGTGCTGATGCAGGGCCTGATGGGGATGCACCCGATGCTCGGCAGCGAACTGGGCGACGGCATCCACGGCATCGCGATCTGCTCGACGGTGCCGGCGGTGCTGCACGAGCTCCGCGAGGTGACCCGCCGCTACTACGGGGACGTTCCGGCGGTGATCGTGGAGCCCGGCACCAAGACGGGCGTGCCGATCCTGATGGACAACCCGAAGGAGGTCGGCGCGGACCGCATCGTCAACGCGGTCGCCGCCGCCGAGCTCTACGGCGGCCCCGCGATCGTCGTCGACTTCGGTACGGCGACCACCTTCGACGCGGTCTCCGCCAAGGGCGAGTACGTCGGCGGGGTCATCTCCCCGGGCATCGAGATCTCCATGGAGGCCCTCGGCGTGCGGGGCGCCCAGCTCCGCAAGATCGAGCTGGCCCGCCCGCGCAACGTCATCGGCAAGTCCACGGTCGAGGCGATGCAGTCGGGCGTGGTCTACGGGTTCGCCGGCCAGGTCGACGGGATCGTGAACCGCATGGCCAAGGAGCTGGCCGGCCCGAACGGCGTCCCGGACGACGTCCGCGTCATCGCCACCGGCGGCCTGGCCCCGATCGTCCTCGGGGAGGCCGAGGCCATCGACGACCACGAGCCCTGGCTCACCCTGATCGGCCTCCGGCTGGTCTACGAGCGCAACGCGCCCGCCTTCGGCTGACCGGACCGACCTGCCCGACTCGCCTGACGCGAAGGCCCCGGCCCCCGAGCCCCGAGGGCGGGGGCCTTCGTCCGTCCTGCGGCCCCGGCCGCTCTCCCCTTACCGCGCGCTGACGCCCGGCGCGGGCAATTCCCCGGAAATGGCCGGAGCGGGGCCACTCCGGAGATACGGTCACCCCGAGAAATACCGGGAACTCGTCCACGGCGCCCCAGGCGCCCGTGACCGGAGGAGACGACGTAACAGGATCCCCCTCCTGAAGGGAGGGGGCCTCAGCCGCACAGACTGAGGCCATCGTTACCAGCACCAGCCAACGCGTATGCGGAGGTGAACGAAGTTGGCTACGTATCGCGTAGGGCAGAAGACCCACCAGTCCGTGCTTCCTCAGCGGGCTGCTCTGGAATTCGAGTCAGCAGACACCCCCCGGATCGGGGACGAAACGGGGCTCGAAGGCCGTAAGGCACCCGGCGTGGCACATGTGCGAGGGGAGATGCCCGACGCTTCACCTGACGCTGGGCGCGTCACCCCCGACCATCTGGTTGGGGAGAAGGCCCGTGAGGGCCACCCTGTCGTGTTCGTCCTGGACAGGCACGGCTCACCGCTCCAACCAACTGGCCCTGCCAGGGCCCGCAAGCTCCTCAAGCAGGGCCGTGCGGTCGTGGCCCGGCACACTCCCTTCGTCATCCGGCTCAAGGACCGCACGGTCTCCGGATCGCAGGTGGACGGTGTGGAAGTCGGGATCGACCCCGGCTCCAAGCACACCGGTATCGCCGTGTTCACGGCGAAGGACGGTGAGCGCCGTGGGCTGTACGCGGTCGAGCTCGCCCACCGGGGCGGTCGGATACGGGACAAGCTCACCGCTCGTGCCGCCTACCGGCGAGGCAGGCGCACCCGGAACGCGCGCTACCGCGCACCCCGCTTCTCCAATCGCACCCGTCCCAAGGGGTGGCTCGCCCCGTCGCTGCGTCACCGGGTGGACACCACCATGTCGTGGACCACACGGCTCGCACGCTGGGCACCCGTCCGCGCGGTGCACGTGGAACGGGTCGCGTTCGACACCCACGCCATAGCCAACGACGGACCGCTGGAGGGAGCCGAGTACCAGCACGGCACCCTGCACGGCACGGAAGCCCGCGAGTACCTCCTCGCCAAGTGGGAGAGGGCCTGCGCTTACTGCGGCACCACCGGAGTACCGCTCAACATCGACCACATCCAGCCACGCTCACGCGGCGGCAGCGACCGTGTTTCCAACCTGTGCACCGCCTGCATTCCCTGCAACGAGAAGAAGTCCAACCAGCCCGTCGAAGACTTCCTCAGGAAGTCCCCGCGCCTGTTGGCCCGGATCCTCGCCCAGGCCAAAGCCCCGCTCCGCGATGCGGCAGCCGTCAACGCCACACGCTGGGCACTGTGGCGCGCTCTTGGCGCTGCCTTCCCCACCGTGTACACGGCATCGGGTGGCCGCACGAAATGGAACCGGCAGCGCACCGGCAACCCCAAGACCCACACCCTCGACGCTCTCTGCGTAGGCGAACTCGACACCATCACCCGTACGCCGGCCCGTGTCCTCGCGGTCGCCGCTACCGGGCGCGGCACCTACACGCGTACCCGCGCCGACAAGTACGGCTTCCCCCGCCTGCGTCTGCCCAGGCAGAAGCAGTTCTTCGGCTACCAGACCGGAGACCTCGCCCGCGCCGTCGTGCCCACGGGCAAGAAGGCGGGTACCCACACCGGCCGCATCGCCGTCCGCTCCAACGGGAGCTTCAACATCAGGACGGCACAAGGCCTCGTCCAGGGCATTCGCTCCAAACACTTCCGTCTCCTCCAACGAGCCGACGGCTACGCCTACACCACCCGACCCGAAGGGCCCGCCGACACCACGTGACCGGCACTGGCAAACCGTAGAGACCTCCGGCGTCCCATGCTTACGATCCAAAGATTCGTCTCCTCTCCCGGCTGAGCCGGGGAGCATCCACGAAAGAAGAATGCGATGACCGCTCGGCCCGCCTGGCAGAAGTCCTCGTTCTGTGGCGAAGGGGACAACTGCGTGTACGTCAGTGCCGCCCCCGGCACCCTGGTCCGCGTGGCGGACCGCGCCGACCCGGCCCACCTGGTCCTCGCCACCACCCAGGCGGCCTGGGCCGATTTCCTGCGCGTGGTCAAGCAGGCGGACTAGCCCCGCTCCCGACACGCGCGCCCTGTACGTGTCCACTCAAGGGATTTTGTCCGATTAGCGCGTATCTTCGGCCCATGCCCACGCCCTACGGATCCCGCGGCGGCATGGCGTTCGGCGCCGATGAGCTTCACGTGCTCAGGCGCTCGCTCGCTCACGCCCTTCAGTCCTCGACGGCCCCACTGACGGCCGTCGAGGTCCAGGACTGCCTGCGCCTCGCGGCGTCGGTGGACGACGCGGTCCAGGAGGCGGGGAGGCTCAGAGCGTTCCTCCTGGCCGACCTGGCGCGGTACAGAGCCGCCCTGCCCGGCAGCCTCTCCGGCTACCTGGAGCTGCTCCAGGACGCCCTGGCCGCCGGCTACGAGCCGGTGCCGGACGACCTCGCGGCCCTACGGGCGCTGCGCGCCAACCCGGTCGCCGCCGCGCTGCTGGAGCGGGCCCAGACCATCGCGGAGCGCTCCGTGCGCCGCAGGCTGTCCACGGCGCCCGCGCCCCGCACCCGGCTGCTGACCCTCGCGGGCGGCACGGACACGGGCGGCAGCGGCAGGGGCGGCACCGAGAAGGAGAACGACCCGGCGCGCCCGCAGCCCGCACCGCGCCCCGACGACCGCCCCGCGCGGCCCATCCCGACCCCGGGCGAGGTCTTCCCGCCGCGCCGCAAGCCCAGCCCGCCCCCGGAGGCCGGGCGCGCGGCGGGGTAGCTAGGCTGGGGGCATGGACTACGTTTCCGCGCTCGTGCCCCCCTTCGTGATGGCCGTGTTCTTCGTCGCGCTCGTCGTGACGATCGTGAAGAGCCAGGGCGGCGCCAACAAGGCCAAGGAGGACGCGGCCGTGGACGCCGTGCTCGCCCGCGCCGAGGCCGCTCAGCAGGCCCAGCCCCAGAAGTAGGCCCCCTCGACGGGGACGGGCGTACGGCTCTCCAGACCGTACGCCCGTTTTTGTTGCGCCTTGCCGCCCGGATAGCCGCGCAATTCACCACAACCCGCACTATCGTGCTGCTGTGCCTCGCCCCTTGGGAGAACTCGAAGACGCAGTCATGACGCGGGTGTGGCAGTGGAACCGCCCGGTCACCGTTCGCGAAGTCCTGGAAGACCTCCAGCAGGAACGGTCCATCGCGTACACCACGGTCATGACCGTTATGGACAATCTTCATCAGAAGGGCTGGGTCCGCCGCGAAGCGGAAGGCCGCGCCTATCGATATACGGCGGTCTCCACCCGGGCCGCTTACTCGGCCGCACTGATGAACGAAGCCTGGTCGACGAGCGACAACCCCGCAGCCGCCCTCGTGGCCTTCTTCGGCATGATGTCGGCGGAACAGCGCGAGGCACTCAGGGACGCCGTACGCATCGCGCAGCCCGCGGAACCCGCGGAACCCGCGGAACCCGAAGGATCCGGGGAGACTCCGGAGTCCGCCGGCTCCCCGGCGGCGCCGCCCGGTGCCGAAGGCGACTCCGCGGCGCCGGGCACCGAGCCGGGGCGATAGCGTCCGGGCATGGGTGAGTTTTCCGCTGCACATGCAAAAACAGTGACGATCCGCCGAGCGCGCACCGGTGATGTTCCCGCGCTGCGCCGCCTGCTCGACCAGTACGTGCAGCAGCGGATCCTGCTGGACAAAGCACCGGTCGTCCTTTATGAGGACATCCAGGAGTTCTGGGTCGCCGAACGCGACTGGGATGGCCAGGTGGTCGGCTGCGGTGCGCTCCACGTGATGTGGGAAGACCTGGCCGAAGTCCGCACTCTTGCAGTCGACCGCGACTTGAAGGGTGTCGGAGTCGGTCATCTGGTGCTCGACAAGTTGCTGGAGACCGCCCGGAGGGTGGGCGTCAGCCGGGTTTTCTGCCTGACCTTCGAAGTGGACTTCTTCGCGAAGCACGGCTTCACCGAGATCGGCGAGACCCCGGTCGAGACCGATGTGTACATGGAGCTGCTGCGTTCCTATGACGAGGGTGTCGCCGAGTTCCTCGGTCTCGAACGAGTGAAGCCGAACACCTTGGGCAACAGCCGGATGCTTCTGCACCTCTGATCGATCACGGCGGGGATTTCTCGGAGCCTCGGCTCCGTGGCCTATGTCCGAATCGCGCACGTTTCCCGACCCGTTGCGGACCCGAACCCGTGACGGGGGGTTTGTGTTTTCCAGGCAAAAGCGGTTTCCTTTCCGCGTACTGCTTTTCGATGAAAGGAAATCCCGGTGGCACAGAAGGTTCAGGTCCTTCTTGTCGACGACCTCGACGGCGGCGAGGCGGACGAGACGGTGACGTTCGCTCTGGATGGCAAGACCTACGAGATCGACCTCACCACCGCCAACGCTGAAAAGCTCCGCGGCCTCCTCGACCCGTTCACCAAGGGCGGTCGCCGCACCGGTGGCCGTGCCGCGGCGGGTCGTACCAAGGGCGGCCGCGCCGCCGCCACGTCCGGCAACCCGGACACGGCCGAGATCCGCGCCTGGGCCAAGGCCCAGGGCATGAGCGTCAACGATCGCGGCCGCGTTCCGCAGGACATCCGCGAGGCTTACGAGAACCGCGGCTGACCTCCGGTCACCACCGCGGTGCCGATGCGATGCGCAGAGGCCGTACGCCGCCGCAGCCGCGCCCGGTGGCATTCCGTTGCCGCCGCCGCGACCAGGCGTACGAGACCGGGCCCGGCGGCGTCTTCGCCACGACCGGGCCCGGAGCCCCGCCCCGCAGTGGGCAGGGCGGGCAGCAGTGCCTCACACCCCTGCTCGGGGGGCCGCAGCCACACGGCGGCCCCCCGAGGGTTTTCCCCGGGCCCCACGAGGTGTCCCGGTGGCGTCGGAGCGGTGATCCGGCCACCCGCACCCAGGGCGGCGAGATCCAGGGCCACCCCGCCCCACTCCAGCCAGTCGAGCAGCCCCTCCAGCTCGTCGGCGCTCCCCGGGGCCACCAGGAACCGCATCCTGCGTCCCATGAGCGCCACCGGACCCGTGGGCACGGGTCCGCGCAGCACCGCGGCACCGGCATCGGCCGGCAGCTCCAGTACGTCGAACCGCACCCCGGTCACCAGCTGCGCGGGCGGTCCGCCGGCCACGGGCCAGCCGAGCACGCGGGCGTACCAGTCCGCCGGGGCGCCGGCGGCTTCCACGGCTTCGGTCGCGGGGGTCCCCATCGCAACGCGGGGGAACGGGACGGTGACGGGCGGCGCGGTGAGTGCCATGTCCGGAGCAACTGCGCAAACGCTCCGGAGTTACGCGGGAGGGGTCGCGCGAGGTGACGCAGGGCACTCGCATCAATGCGGAACGTAAACGTCCGGGCGGGCGGAGTCTCACATTCAGGACGGAATCGTGTTCGCCCGTAGCGGAGGGAACAGTCGTCCACCGATGTGAACCGTCCGCCCTTGCGGGTAAGACATTCCTAGTGGATCGGGGCGACACGCTGATTTGCAGGGTCCGAGACCGGCTTCCGTTCGCCATCGGCGTAGACGTGTGACGGGTATCTGCCTGGCCTGCGGGAACATCGTCTCGCACCATCGGGTTGGAGCAGTTGTCGGCACTTGCAGCCGGGTTTTCCCACGGACGTGAGGGTGAGCCGCGGACGGATGTCGGCAGTTGGAATGAGCTGTCCCGCCCCGCGGGACTAGCATGCGGAAGGACAGGGCGGGGACCGACCCCGAACTGCCCGACCGCTCTGAGGAGCGATAAACGATGTTCGAGAGGTTCACCGACCGCGCGCGGCGGGTTGTCGTCCTGGCTCAGGAAGAAGCCCGGATGCTCAACCACAACTACATCGGCACCGAGCACATCCTCCTGGGCTTGATCCACGAGGGTGAGGGTGTCGCCGCTAAGGCCTTGGAGAGCCTCGGGATTTCGCTCGAGGCTGTTCGCCAGCAGGTTGAGGAGATCATCGGACAGGGGCAGCAGGCCCCTTCCGGCCACATCCCCTTCACCCCGCGGGCGAAGAAGGTCCTGGAGCTTTCGCTCCGAGAGGCCCTCCAGCTCGGCCACAACTACATCGGCACCGAGCACATCCTGCTCGGCCTCATTCGCGAGGGCGAGGGCGTCGCCGCCCAGGTCCTGGTGAAGCTGGGCGCCGATCTCAACCGAGTCCGGCAGCAGGTCATCCAGCTGCTCTCCGGCTACTCCGGCGGAGGCAAGGAGTCGGCCACGGCCGGCGGCCCGGCCGAGGGCACGCCCTCGACCTCGCTCGTCCTGGACCAGTTCGGCCGCAACCTCACGCAGGCTGCTCGCGAATCCAAGCTCGACCCGGTCATCGGGCGCGAGAAGGAGATCGAGCGGGTCATGCAGGTGCTGTCCCGCCGGACCAAGAACAACCCGGTCCTCATCGGCGAGCCCGGCGTCGGCAAGACCGCCGTCGTCGAGGGCCTGGCCCAGGCGATCGTCAAGGGCGAGGTCCCCGAGACCCTCAAGGACAAGCACCTCTACACGCTTGACCTGGGTGCCCTGGTCGCCGGTTCCCGCTACCGCGGTGACTTCGAAGAGCGCCTCAAGAAGGTGCTCAAGGAGATCCGCACCCGCGGCGACATCATCCTGTTCATCGACGAGCTCCACACCCTCGTGGGTGCGGGTGCCGCCGAGGGCGCGATCGACGCCGCCAGCATCCTGAAGCCCATGCTGGCCCGTGGTGAGCTCCAGACCATCGGTGCCACGACGCTGGACGAGTACCGCAAGCACCTTGAGAAGGACGCCGCCCTCGAGCGGCGCTTCCAGCCGATCCAGGTGGCGGAGCCTTCCCTCCAGCACACCATCGAGATCCTCAAGGGCCTGCGCGACCGCTACGAGGCCCACCACCGCGTCTCCATCACGGACGAGGCCCTCGTGCAGGCGGCCACCCTGGCCGACCGGTACATCTCGGACCGCTTCCTCCCGGACAAGGCGATCGACCTGATCGACGAGGCCGGCTCCCGGATGCGCATCCGCCGGATGACCGCGCCGCCGGACCTCCGCGAGTTCGACGAGAAGATCGCGAACGTGCGTCGCGACAAGGAGTCGGCCATCGACTCCCAGGACTTCGAGAAGGCGGCTTCCCTCCGTGATTCGGAGAAGCAGCTGCTGGCGGCGAAGACCAAGCGCGAGAAGGAATGGAAGGCCGGCGACATGGACGTCGTCGCCGAGGTCGACGGCGAGCTCATCGCCGAAGTCCTGGCGACCGCGACCGGCATTCCGGTGTTCAAGCTGACCGAGGAGGAGTCCTCGCGGCTCCTGCGCATGGAGGACGAGCTCCACCGTCGCGTCATCGGCCAGAAGGACGCCATCAAGGCGCTCTCCCAGGCGATCCGCCGTACCCGCGCGGGTCTGAAGGACCCGAAGCGTCCCGGTGGCTCGTTCATCTTCGCCGGTCCGTCCGGTGTCGGTAAGACCGAGCTCTCCAAGACGCTCGCCGAATTCCTCTTCGGCGACGAGGACGCGCTGATCTCCCTCGACATGTCGGAGTTCAGCGAGAAGCACACGGTTTCCCGTCTCTTCGGTTCGCCCCCCGGCTACGTGGGCTACGAAGAGGGCGGCCAGCTGACCGAGAAGGTCCGCCGGAAGCCGTTCTCCGTCGTCCTCTTCGACGAGGTCGAGAAGGCCCACCCGGATATCTTCAATTCCCTTCTCCAGATCCTGGAAGACGGTCGCCTGACCGACTCCCAGGGCCGGGTCGTGGACTTCAAGAACACGGTCATCATCATGACGACCAACCTGGGTACGCGGGACATCTCGAAGGGCTTCAACCTCGGCTTCGCGGCCCAGGGAGACACCAAGACCGGATACGACCGGATGAAGGCGAAGGTCAACGAAGAGCTCAAGCAGCACTTCCGGCCCGAGTTCCTGAACCGTGTCGACGACACGGTCGTCTTCCACCAGCTCACCGAGGAAGACATCGTCCAGATCGTCGACCTGATGATCGCCAAGGTCGATGACCGCCTGAAGGACCGTGACATGGGCATCGAGCTCAGCACGGAAGCGAAGGCACTGCTGGCCAAGCGCGGCTACGACCCGATCATGGGTGCCCGCCCGCTGCGCCGCACGATCCAGCGCGAGATCGAGGACATCCTGTCGGAGAAGATCCTCTTCGGCGAGCTGCGCCCCGGTCACATCGTGGTCGTCGGCAAGGAGGGTGAGGGCGAAGAGGCCAAGTTCACCTTCCGCGGTGAGGAGAAGACTCCGATCTCGGACCTTCCCCCCATCGAGGCGTCGGGCTCCGGCCCGGACCTCACCAAGGGTGCGTAAGCGCTAGCCGCTCATAGCGGTACGAAGGGGCGGCCCCGGGACCGAGAGGTTCCGGGGCCGCCCCTTTGCCGTGCGGCGGGCGGTCAGACCTCGTAGACCTGCGGCGCCAGCTCCAGCCCGGCGTGCGGGAACCGGCGGAGCAGCCGTTCCTCGATCCCGTCCTCCCAGGGCTGGTCATCGTCGTAGAACATCACGGTCCGCAGCGACGGAAGGTCCGCGAACTCGGCGAGGCCGGCCAGTACGGCGCAGGACACGCTGATCTCCCGCAGGTTCTTCAAGGCCGAGAGCTCCGCCCAGGCGGCGGTACCGCCGGGGCGCCAGGAGCGGCCGAGCTCCAGCCGCCGCAGGCCCGCGAGCCGGCCCAGACCGACCAGGTCCGGGTCCGCTTCGTCCAGCTCGATCGCTTCCAGCGGGGCTCCGGGGGAGACGTCGGTGAAGGACCACGCCCCGTCCCTGGCGTGCAGGGTGAGCTCGCGCAGCCGGGGCCAGGAGGCGATGGCCGGGGCGACGGGGAGGTCGCCGCCGAGGTAGAGGGACACCCTCTCCAGGGGCAGTCCGTGCAGCGGACCCAGGTCCCGCAGCTCGGACCAGCCGTTGATGGCGAGCCGCCGCAGTGAGGTGTGGCCGCGCAGGAATTCCAGGTCCGTCCCGCCGCCGAAGTACCAGAAGGTCAGCCCGGCCACCGGCTGGCGGGCCAGGAAGGCGGTCAGGGCCTTCCGGCTGACTCCGTTGTCGACGTACAGGTCGGGCGGGCCGGTGAAGGAGGTCAGCGCCGCCAGCTTGCTGTCCGAGTCGACGACGACGGTGCTGGGCGGCGGTTCCATGTGCGCGAGCACCTGGGCGGCGTATTGGCGGGTGTCGAACGCGTTCCAGGCCCGTACGAGCAGCTCCTGGACCTTTTCGTCGGGGTGCCGGCAGTATCCGGCGAGGTAGCCGATGGCCTCCTCGGATCCCGCCGCCATGGCCGCCCTCACCGAAAGGTGGGCATCGCTGCTGCTCCGGGCGTCCTCGCCGCGGGGCAGCAGGTCCAGGACGAGCGGCCCGACCCGGCCGAGCGCCTCGGCGGCGTTCCTGTCCGCGGGCGGGATGAGACGGCGGGCGGCCGTCCGGACGCCCTCGCGGACCTCCGGTTCCAGCTCGGCTGCGTACTCCAGCGACGCGAGGGCCAGCAGGACCGCCCGGTCCGTGTTCCGGACCAGGAGGTCGCCGATGATCGCCTCGCGGTCGTGGGGGCGGCCCTGGGCGACCGCCATGAGGATGACGTCCTCCCACTGGTCGTCGTCCGCGTGCCGGGTCAGCTCCCCGAGGCCGCCCTCGTCCAGCGCGGCCCGGGCCCCGAGGAAGTCCTGGAAGGTGCGGTGGACGAACTCCAGCGTGTCCTCCGTGGGCGCCCGCAGCAGTCCGGTCCGGTCCAGGAAGTGCCGCAGGACGGCCGGGGCGTCACCGAGCACCTGGGCGGCCGGTACGGCGGGCAGCGCGGCGGCGATCAGCTCTTCGGCCCGCATCCGGGAGATCTGCGTGCGGCCGTTGCGGATCAGCCAGTACGCGAGGCGCTGGAGGAGCTGGAGCTGCGGCTCCTCGGCGAGTTCCGGCAGGCGCAGCTCCCGCTCGCGGTCGCGGCGGTGCAGCAGCATCGACAGGGCGGCCGTGTAGAGCTCCTTGCGGCCCGAGGGAAGGAAGCCCCGGCGCTCGCGGTGCAGGGCGCAGATCAGACCGCACAGCAGCGGATTGGTGGCGAGACGGGCCAGTTCCGGCTTGGTGGCCAGGGATGCGAGCAGCTGGTCGCGGAGGCCCTCGCCCGCCTCGGCCGCCGCGTGCCAGCGGGTGACGAAGGCGACCACGGCGGCCCGGTTCATGGGGACGAGGGCCAGCTCGGTGAACTCCTCGCCGGCGAGCCAGTTCTGGCGGACCGCCGAGGGCCGGGAGGTGACCAGCCACCGGTTGTCGGGGTAGGCGGCGAAGAGGTCGACGAGCCAGTCGCGGGCGCGGGCCCGCTCGTTCTCCGGGATCTCGTCGATGCCGTCGACCAGGACCAGGCCGCGCCCCGCGCGCAGGACCCGGTCCTCCCAGCCCTCCGGAGACTGCCCCTTGAGCGCGGTGGCGGCCAGGAAGTCCTTGGCGGCGGGCAGCGGCTGCCCGTGCCGGGCCAGGGTCCGCAGGGGCAGTACGTACGGGACGAGGCCTGCTGCGGCCGCCTCCCGGCCGGCGGAGACGGCGAGCTGCTGGATCAGGGTGGTCTTACCGGACCCGGCCTCGCCGCGCAGTAGGACGCGGTGGCCGTGGTGCGGCCCCGGGCCCGCGATGAGGGACTCGGCGCACAGCCACCGGGGGGACGCGGGCCAGTGGACGGCCGCGGGGTGGTCCGGGTCCGCCCCGGCCGGGGCGCCGGAGACCAGCTCCAGGCTCACGTACGCCGCCTCCAGCGGCCAGCGCGCCGAGCCGGGCGGCAGGTCGATCCCGAAGATCGTCAAGGTGCTGTGCCGCTTGACCAAGTACTCCAGGTACCTCGCCTCGAACTCCGCGTCCCGGCCGTCCTGGCGGGGGATCCGGGCGAGCAGGGCGTCGATCTTGGCGATCGTCTCGGCCTGGCGGTGGGCCTGTTCGACCAGGGCCGCAGGGATGTAGGTGGAGCGGGTCGTGAAGAAGTGCAGGATGTGCAGGCAGGTCGTTTCCAGCAGCCGGTCGTGGAAGAGCTCCGCGTCCCGCCCCAGGCCCGTGGCCGGCGCGGCCTTGCGCAGTTCGGCGGCGAAGGCGCGCGCACCCATCTCGACCGCCTGGGCGTCCTGGAGGGCGAGGTCGCCGAGGGAGTGCAGGGTGACGGCCAGCGCCGTGGCCACGCCCACCGCTTCGCCCGGCGGCAGCGGCTGCTCGCCGGGGGCCCGTAAGGCCTCCTCGACCAGCTTGTCGGCGAGCCGGCGCAGGTCGTCCCGGGACAGCACGCGCTGCTCGCGCAGGGAGGCGTACGAGGAGATCCGCACGGGCCGGTCGACCAGGCCGGCGCCCGCCCCCTCCCCGCGGAAGAGCTTCTTCACGAGGGGGGTCACGACCCCCGAGGCCAGCCGGATCCCCACCACGGATGCGTCCACGGGGCGGAGCGTAGCCCGGGGCGCGTGCCGGTCGCAGGGCTTTGGTCCCGGCGGAGATCGGCAGAGGTCCCGAACCGGTGACAAGCGGCACAGGGCAAATCGGACCTACTAGGAACATTCGTAGAGATCGATGTCCGATTTGCCCCACCGTCGGCCCAGTAATGGGGCGGTCAACAGGGCTGACAGCCCCCTCCGCATCTACGAGCCCGGGTAGTAACGGGGACGTTTGGGGAAGCCGGGGTGCCCGGGTTACCAAGGATGAGCAAGCAAGCCCGGCACCTGCTCAGCGTGCCGGGTCCTTTCTTGCCCGGAGCACTCTGCAGGCCTCTGCAGGCCTCTGCAGGCCTCTGTAGAACCCCGCAGAACCCGCAGCACCGTCCCCGTCCCCGGCCCGGAGGTTTCCTTCATGTCCGCGAAGCGCGTCAGCATCCGTCGTACCCGTATCGCCATCGGCGCCACCGCCCTCGGCGCGGCCCTGACACTCGGGGCCGGGACGACCGCCGCCTTCGCCGACGAGGTGCCCCAGACCGCCCTGGCCGGTACGGCCGAGCTGGTGTCCGAGCAGGCCGCCGCCCAGGCCGCCGCCCAGGCCGCGGCCGTCGCCGCGAAGCCGGCCGCCTCCCCCCTGTGGGAGAAGCCGGTGTCGAAGTACACGCTCTCCGCGACCTTCGGCAAGGGCGGCAGCATGTGGTCGCACAAGCACTCCGGCCAGGACTTCGCCGTCCCGGTCGGCACCCCGGTCGACGCCGTCTCGGCGGGCACCGTCGTCAAGGCCGGCCCCAACGGCGGCGGCGACGGCCCGGCCTACGGCAACGCCATCGTGATCAAGCACGCGAACAACACGTACTCGCAGTACGCGCACCTCTCGAAGATCCAGGTCAAGATCGGCGAGAAGGTCACCAAGGGCGAGCAGGTCGCCCTCTCCGGCAACACCGGCAATTCGAGCGGCCCGCACCTCCACTTCGAGATCCGGACCACCCCGAACTACGGCTCGGCCGTGAACCCGGTGTCCTTCCTGCGCACGGTCGGCGTCACCATCTGATCAGCCGATCACCCAGGCGTGGGTCGCGGTCGCGCGGCCCGCGGGATCCAGCTCCCCCTTGCGGTAGGCGGCGGCCTGCTCGGCCGTGAAGGCCGATTCGTAGATCCGGATGTCGTTCATCACGCCCTTGAAGGCGCCGGCCCACGCGTCCTGGTGGCGGGCCCGGCCGAGGTTCAGGGGGCCGGTGCTCTTCCCGATCCCCGGGATCGGGGCCTCGCCGGCCTTCTCGCCCTCCACGTAGAGGGAGATCATCTTCTTCTCGGCGTCGTGGACGGCCGTCAGCATCGTCCAGTTCTTGACCGTCTTCTTCCCCTCGGCGGCGACCGTGACGATCGTGGGCGTGGCTCCCTTCTCGTTGGTCCGCACCC
Organism: Streptomyces sp. GL_148; assembly: GCF_057834205.1. Lineage (NCBI taxonomy): Bacteria > Bacillati > Actinomycetota > Actinomycetes > Kitasatosporales > Streptomycetaceae > Streptomyces > Streptomyces sp. GL_148. Next base: position 4,953,857 of record NZ_CM174396.1, read on the forward strand.
GGAACACCCAGGCCTGCGAGCCGTTCACCTCGTCGGCGCCGAGCTCCAGGGCGAACGAATCCCCGGTGCCCTGGCTCATCACGACGTGCGGGCCCTTGGCCGTGGAGTTGTTCTTGACGCGGACCGCGAGGGTGAAGCTCTTGGTCGGGTCCACGCCCTGCTCGGTGGCCTGGGCGTACGAGTTCGGAGTGCCCCTGAAGGTCAGCTCGTAGCGCGTCTTCGCCTTGGGCACCGAGGCATCGGGGCCCATGCGGACGCTGGTGCTGCCGACGCTGTCCCTGAGCAGGGAGACGTCGCTCGACACGGTGGGGGAGTAGCTCTTCGACGGGGAGTCGTCGGGGCCGGGCGACCCGGACGGGGACGCTGACGTGGAGGGGGTGTTGTCGGCCACGTCGTTCGTGCCCGGCTTGCCGTCCCGCAGCACGAAGAACGTTCCGCCGCCGGCGACCAGCAGCAGGACGGTCACCGCTCCGCCCACCATCCACAGCCGCTTCTTGCGCCGCTCGGCGGCCGTCCGGTCGGCCATCGCCTGCCAGTCGGGCTGCTCACCGAAGGCCACGGGCGGCAGGTCCGGGCAGGGTCCGTGCGGGCCGGGCCCGTGCGGGCCGGGCTCCTCGGGGAACGGCATCGGGGGGCCGAAGACGCCGGCCTCGGGCGGGCTCGGCGGGTAGCCGTAGCCGCCGCCCTGCGGATAGCCGTAGCCACCGCCGCCCTGCGGGTAGCCGTATCCGCCGCCCTGCGGGGAGCCGGGGCCGTGGTCGTCGCCCGACGCGGTCTGGTCGTGCTGTTCGGGCCGGCCGGGCGGGAACCCGTAGCCGCCCGGCGCGGGTATCCCCGGCGGGAACCCGTAGCCGCCGCTCTCCGGGGCGGGCTCGGGCTGGGGGCTGTGCGGGCGATCCGTACCGTCAGTCATGGTTCGGATGCTAAAACATCGGCGTCCACGATCGAACAGCCGAGGGTCGCGATACGACACCGATCGCGGGCGGTACGGGGGCTGAACCCGGTCTGGTCCCGTCCCCCAGCCCGGAATCACTCAGTCCGGAACCGCCGCGCCCGGAACGGCCCCGCCCAGAACCGCCCAGTCCGGAACGGCTCAGTCCGGAACGGCCCCGCCCGGAACCGCCCCGCCCGGAACCGCTCAGTCCGCCCGGCGGACGGTCGGGAAGCTCCCCGTCGCCGTCGGCGCGTGCTCCGGCAGCCACAGCACCGCCACCGCCCCCGCCGCCGCCCCGCCGTGGACGAAGCCGCCGGGGCCCGCCACGTTGCGGAACGTCAGCCGGGCGCCCAGCACCCGCGCCTGCCCCTCCGCGATGGTCAGCCCCAGCCCGTGCCCCACCCCGGCCCGGTCCGTGGACCCGGTCCGGAACCGGCTCGGGCCCTCCTTGAGCAGGGCCTCGGGGAAGCCCGGCCCGTGGTCCCGGACCCGTACGACCCGGCCTTCGACATCGACCTGGACCGGCGCCCGCCCGTACCGCGCGGCGTTCGCGAGGAGGTTGCCGAGGATCCGCTCCAGGCGGCGCGGATCGGTGCTGACGATCTCGTCCGCCACGATCCGTACGCTCGCCTCGGGCATCAGCGAGGTGACCCGGCGGCTCACGAACTCGCCCAGCGCCACCTCCTGGAGCTCCGCCCGCTCGGACGCACTGTCCAGCCGGGCCACCTCCAGCACGTCCTCGACCAGCGCCCGCAGCGCCTGCGCGCGGTCCCGTACGAGCTCGGTCGGCCGGCCCGGCGGCAGCAGTTCCGCCGCCGTGAGCAGCCCCGTCACCGGGGTGCGCAGCTCGTGCGCGATATCGGCGGTCACCCGCCGCTCCGCCTCCAGCCGCTCCTGGAGCGCGTCCGCCATCGCGTCGACCGCCCGCGCGAAGTCGTCGGTCTCGTCGCGTACGACGCCCCCGACCGCGTCCCGCACCCGTACCTCGGGATCCCCGTGCGCCACCCGCTGCGCGGCGGCCGCGGCCTTGCGCAGCCGGCGCGAGATCTGGCCGCCGATCAGCACGCCGAGCGCCGACCCGCCGATCACGACGGGGAAGACGCCGATGACCAGGGCCCGGTCCAGGTCGCGCACCATGTTGGCGCTCTCCCGGAACTGCGTGTGCAGCGACAGCACCTGCCCGTTGCCGAGCGGTACGGCCGCCCACACCTCGGGTCCGTTCGGGGTGTCCTGGACGTAGGTGCCGCGCCGCCCGGACCGGGCCTTCTCGCGCAGCTCACCGGGCAGGTCCGGGTCGTTGAGCTTGGCGCCCATGGGGGGCTTGCGGCCGGCCTCGGCATTGCGGGAGATGAACTGCACCCGGTCGAGCTGCACCTCGCGCGCGCTCTCCAGCATCGATGCGCGGGCAGCACTGTGGACCACCAGGCTCAGTGCGATGGCGGTCAGCGCGCCCACGGCCGCGATGGCGAGCGTGATCTTCCAGCGGATCCCGGTCCGCAGGGTGAACCGCTTCATTCAGCTTTCATTCCCGCGCCAGTCCCCCGTGCTCGTTCCTCTCAAGGCATCAGGCCTTGAGCTTGTATCCGAAACCCCGGACCGTTTCGATCCGGTCCTGCCCGATCTTGGTGCGCAGCCGCTGGACGTGGACGTCCACGACGCGGGTGTCGCCGCCCCAGTCGTAGTCCCAGACCCGCTCCAGCAGCCGGTCGCGCGAGAGCACGGTGCCGGGGGAGGTGGAGAACTCCAGCAGCAGCCGCATCTCGGTGGGGGTCAGGGCCACCGAGGCACCCGCCTTGCGCACCTCCATGCCCTCCGTGTCGACCTCCAGGTCGCCGAAGAGCAGCACCCCGCGCTCGCCGGAGGCGTCGTCCTCGGACCCCCCGCCCTGCGGGCCGCCGGCGTGGCCGAAGCGGCGCAGCACCGCGCGGATGCGGGCGACGAGGACGGAGCCGTCGAAGGGCTTGGTGACGTAGTCGTCGGCGCCCGCCTCCAGGCCCAGCACCACGTCGATGGAGTCGGCGCGCGCCGACAGCATGATGACGGGCACGGTGGACTCGTCGCGGATGCGGCGGCACAGGCTCACGCCGTCCATCCCCGGCACCATCACGTCGAGCAGCGCGATGTCGGGCCGGTCCGCCCGGAAGGACTCCAGGCCGGACAGCCCGTCGGGCATGGCGGTGACGACGAACCCGTCGCGTTCCAGCGCCAGGGTCGTGGCCTCACGGATGACGTCGTCGTCCTCCACGAACAGCACATGCGTCTCGGCCATCGGGAGCCTCGCCTCGCCTCGGTACTCGTTGCTCGGTTCTTCGTGTTGCAGGGTTGCCGGTTCTCCGGGTGGGTCTCAGTTCTTCGGGCTGACGGCCGGGGCGGGGGCCGTCCCGCCGTCGACCACGCTGCTGTAGTCGGTGTGCACCCGGTCCTGCTCGGTGAACCGCTCCCCGTTCCAGCGGTACGTGATCAAGTCCTCGCCCGAGGGATAGGAGAGCGCGTCGCTCTTCCCGTAGACCGGTTTGGTGAGGACCAGGTCGCCCCGGTCGATCTCGGCGTAGACGGGCGGCTGCTCGTCCGAGAACACATTCTCGTACGAGCTCCCGTCCGCCCGGTACACGAACGAACCGCGGCCCAGCGCGTCGGCGCAGGACAGGACGTTGACCACGATGTCGACCGCCGGGCCGCCGGTGACCTTCCCGTAGCTGACGTCCACCGGGTATTCCTTGCCGGAGCAGGGCTTCAGGTCCCGCTTGATCTCGGCGCTGACCTTGGGGTCCGCCTTGATCAGGGCGATCGGGTCGACCTTGGGTGACGGTTTGCCGGAGGGCTGGGAGGTGAGGGGAGCGGCGCTGTCCGGGTCGTGGTCGGACGGCGCCGAGGAGGGCGCTCCGGTCTTGGCCACCGACTCGGTACGGGCCGGGCCGCCGTCCCGCAGCCCCGTGCCCCCCGTCGAGCAGCCGACCGCGAACAGCACGGTGCCGACGAGGACGACCGTCCCCGCCGACATCAGTACCACCGAGCTCTTGCCGCTCAGTCTTGGGCCAATCAGGCCGCGCACCGCTCACGCCCCTCGTACCGGATGGTGTGGTCCCCACGCTCCAGCGCGCGCATGTCCAGATCCCGGCTCTCCAGTTCCTGCCGGAGGCGGGCCAGTGCGCGGTGCAGAGTGCTCTTCACGGTTCCCGCCGACATGCCGAGCGCCGCGGCCGTCTCCTCGGTGCTCATCTGCTCCCAGTGTCGCAGCACCACCACACTGCGCTGCTTGGGCGCGAGCACCTTGAGGATGTCCATGAGCAGGGCGCGGTCGGCGCGCTGGTCCGAGCCGTCCTCGACGGAGGCGTCGGGGAGCTGCTCGGTGGGAACCTCGTCGAGCTTGCGGGCCCGCCACCATTCGGTGCGGGTGTTGATCATGACACGGCGCAGGTAGGCGTCGGCAAGGGACTTGTCGGCGATGCCGTCCCAGCGGCCGTAGGTGCGGACGAGCGCGGTCTGCAGGAGGTCCTGTGCGTCGGTCGGGTCCGGAACCAGGCGACGGGCACTGCGCAGCAGCGCCTCCTGCCGTGTGCGTACGTACTCTTCGAATTCGAGTACCTCGCCGTGCGCCATCTCAGACCGCCTCCGTTCCGACCAACCGCTCATCCGCTGCCTTACGGATTCGACGGTACGGAGGCGTTGTCACGGCCCTGTGCGGGTCAGCCTTCGGTGGGCGCACGGACACCCATAGGTTGTGTAACAGTGCCCGTGAGCTGCGGTTTCTCCGGACAAGCGGAATCCCTGAGTCAGCCTCAGGAGGCGCTAGGCGGAGGTGTCGGCGGCCGCTTTCGCGGGGGCGGCCGGGAGCCGGTACATGAGTCCGGGCAGCGGCTCGACGAGCCCGTCCGACACCAGCCCGTCGAGCGCGCGGGCCCGCTGCACGGGCTCCTCCCAGACGGTGTCGAGGAGGGACTGCGGCACGGCGCCGACCGCCTCGCGCAGCACCGCGAGGAGCCTGCCGCGCACCTGGCGGTCCGTCCCGGCGTACGTCTGCCCGCGCCGCGGCGGTCCCTCGTGAGCGGGCTTCCCGGCCAGCCGCCACGCGCACAGCCCCGCCACCGGACAGCTCCCGCAGTCCGGGCTCTTGGCCGTGCACACCAGCGCCCCGAGCTCCATGGAGGCCGCCGCCCACCGGGCCGCGGTGTCCTCGTCCTCGGGCAGCAGGGCCCGCGCCAGGCGGCGCTCGGCGGCGGTCGTGGCGTTCGGCGGGTACTCGACCCCGGTCGCTGTGCGCGCGAAGACCCGGCGCACGTTGGTGTCGAGGACCGCGTGCCGCTGTCCGTACGCGAAGGAGGCCACGGCGGCCGCCGTGTACTCGCCGATCCCGGGCAGGGCCAGCAACTGCGCGTGCTCGCGGGGTACGTCGCCCCCGTGCCGCTCCGTTATGGCGACGGCCGCGCCGTGCAGGCGCAGCGCCCGGCGCGGGTAACCGAGGCGGCCCCAGGTGCGGACAGCCTCACCCGGGGCGTCGGCGGCGAGGTCGGCGGGCCGGGGCCAGCGGGCGAGCCACTGCTCGTAGACCGGCAGCACCCTGTTGACGGGGGTCTGCTGGAGCATGAACTCGCTGACCATCACCCCCCAGGGGCCGGCCTCGGGGCGGCGCCAGGGCAGGTCGCGGGCGTGTGCTTCGAACCACGCGATGACGGGGGAGTGCAGCGCGGAGGCGGGAATGGTTGCAGTCATGGCAGACGGCATCCTGGCACGTTTCGGGCCCGCGGGGTGTCGTGACGACCTAGTGCTGTGGCCGGAAAGGTTTGCCGGGTCGCGGCGTTCGGTGCGGTGCATCGCAAGGCGGAGGACCGCGCCTCGTACTGGACGTACCGGCGTGGTCCGACAACGCGGCGAGGTGCCGTGCCGGGCGTCGCGACCCGGTGAACCTTTCCGGTCACAGCACTAGTGTGATGCGCCGGAAATCTCAGGCTTAAGTTTGTGGTTGGTTGCTGCTTGCTGGTGGGGTGATTTTGGTGAGGTAGTCGGCGAGGGATTTGAGGATCTCGTCGGCGGTCTTCGTCCAGGTGAACGGCCGGGGATTCTCGTTCCAGGTGGCGATCCACTCCTTGATGTCGCTCTCGAGAGCCTGAACGGAGGTGTGGACGCCGCGGCGGATGAGCTTGTCGGTCAGGAGGCCGAACCACCGCTCGACCTGGTTGATCCAGGACGATCCGGTGGGGGTGAAGTGGACGTGGAAGCGGGGGTGTCTGGCCAGCCACGTCCGGATCTCGGGGGTGTTGTGGGTGGCGTAGTTGTCACAGACCAGATGCACGTCGAGGTCGTGGGGCACTGTCTTGTCTATCGTGACCAGGAACTTCTTGAACTCGATGGCCCGGTGGCGGCGGTGGAGTTCACTGATCACGGTGCCGTCGGCGATGTTGAAGGCGGCGAACAGGCTGGTGATGCCGTGCCGCAGGTAGTCGTGGGTGCGGCGCTCGGGCATGCCCGGCATCATCGGCAGCACCGGCTGCGAGCGGTCCAGCGCCTGGATCTGGGACTTCTCGTCCACGCATAACACCACGGCCCGCTCGGGTGGGTTGTGGTAGAGGCCGACGACGTCGACGACCTTGGCGACGAACTGCGGATCGGTGGACAGCTTGAAGGAATCCTGCAGGTGTGGCTTCAGGTCGAACCGCTTCCAGATCCGGCCGACCGTCGATTTCGACAGGCCCGTGCGGGCTGCCATCGAGGCCCTCGACCAGTGGGTGTCCTGGCCCGGAGTGGACTCCAAGGTCGCCACGATCACCTCCTCGACCTGGTCGAGGAGAATCGAGGGCGGCCGGCCCGGCCTGGGCTCATCGGCCAGGCCGTCCAGACGCTCGGCGATGAAACGACCACGCCAGCGGACAACGGTCGAGGTGTCGATGCCGAGCTCGGCCGCGGTCTGCTTGTTCGTCCCACCGTCCGCGCAACGCAGCACGATCCTCGCGCGAAGTGCCAGGTACTGGGCGGTCTTCGCACGCCTGGCCCACCGGGTCAGCTGAGCCCGTTCGGACTCGCTCAGAACGAGGTCGGGCTTCGGCCGGCCGATGCGCATCCCGTCCTCAAGCCCCGCGATGCCCTCCACCGCGAACTTCCCACGCCACTTCCGCACCGTCGCCGCGGTCACACCGACTTCCACGGCGACCCGCGCGTTCGGCACCCCACCCTCACAGGCCAGCACGATACGAGCACGCTCCGCGAACCGCGGCGCCACAGCCCCACCCGCCCAACGGAACAACTCCGCACGCTCTTCATCAGACAGGCGGACTTCAACAGCACGAGGACCCGGAGACATGCAAACAGGCTACAGACTTAGCCATGAGATTTCCGGCGCATCACACTAGCCCGGCGCGGATGTCAGCGGGCGGGGTCCGGGCCGGTGATCAGGACGGCCGTGCGGCCGCCGCTCGTCCGTACGGCGGCGACGACCCTGGTCGCCGGGCCGGCGAGCGCGAGGACGGCCAGCGCGGCGAGGCTCGCGCCCAGCAGCAGGCCCATGGCCACGTCGTGCGGGTAGTGCACGCCGACGAAGACGCGGGAGAAGGCCATCAGCAGGGCCAGCGGAAGGGTCAGCAGTACGAGTGCGCGGACGGCGAGGGCCAGGGCCACGGCCGCGGCGCCCGCGATGGTGGCGTGGTTGCTGGGGAAGGACCAGTCGCCGGTGGCCGGGCACGTGATCAGCGAGGCCGCCGCCCCGGCCACGGCCCGGCAGGGGCGCTCCTCGTCGACGCTGGACTTCACCAGCTCGGAGGCGACGTAGGCCAGGGCGGTGACGAAGGGGGCGAGCACCGCGAGCGCCACCGTGCGGGGGTCGCGGGCGCCACGTGATCGCCACCACACGGCTATGAAGAGGGCGCCGAAGACGAGCAGCCCGTACTCGGTCCAGAACTCGAACGCCGATTGTGCCCAGGCGGGGGTCGAGTGGGCGAAATCGGTCACGTCGAGGTAGAGGCCCGAGCTGTCCATGGTGACTGAAGGTACCTAAATCGGAATAACGTCTTCATCAGTCTCCGGGCCGATTTCCGGCGCCCCGGATCACCCCGCAGGATGATCATCGGCAAAACAAGCCGAGTGCGCGGCATGTGGGGCACTGATCGTGCCGGGAACTCTCGTAAGGTTCCGTCCGTGGGATCTCTGCGCAATCCGGTCGGGCCGCTCCCCTCCTCCATCTACTGGCGACGGAGGGCCGTGCTGGCGTCCGTTGCCGCGCTCCTCGCGATGCTCGCCGTATGGACCGTCAGTTCCGGTGCGGGCAAGTCGAGTACCAACGGCAAGGGCCAGGGCGGCTCCGGTCCCGTCACCCAGATCACCCCGGGACCCTCGGGCTCCGGTCCGGCGATCAGTCAGGCACCGGGCGGGCGCGGCGAGTCGGGCTCCGGCGGCTCCGGCGCGAGCGCCGGCACCGGCACGGGTTCCGACCCCGGCGCGAGCCCCGGCACGGGCAAGAACGGCGAACCGGGCGCCGAGCCCGGCACCGCGGACCAGGGCGGGGCGAACGGCTCCGGCGGCTCCGGCGGTTCCGGCGCGGACCAGATCGTCCCGGCGGACTCGCCGGTGCCCACGTGCGCGCCCAGTGCGCTGCAGTGGGAGGTCAAGAGCGTGAAGAACGAGTACGAGGCGAGCGAGAAGCCGCGCCTCGAACTCGTCGCGCGCAACGTCTCGGGCACGACCTGCAAGGTCGATCTCGGCCCGAAGCAGGCGGTACTGACGATCACTCAGGCGAGCAACGCCAAGCCGGTCTGGTCCTCGGCGGACTGCCCGACGGGCGCGGGCAACGTCTTCTACCGGGTTCCCTCGCAGGGCGAGACCAAGCAAGCCCTGGAATGGGACCGCCACTTCAGCGAGGCGACCCAGTGCCAGTCGCCTCCGGCGGGGGTGGCGGCGGCGGACACGTACGTGGTGGAGGTCAAGTCCCCGGACATGCCGGTGGCTCGAACTTCGTTCGTCCTGAAGCCGGAGTAAGCGGCGCGGCGGGGCTGCCGGGGGCTCCGCCCCCGGCGCCCCGGGAGCGGTGCTCAGCTGAACCCGCGGAGCCGGGCCGCAGGCTAGACGTACCGCTCCAGGATCGAGGACTCCGCCAGCCGGGACAGGCCCTCGCGCACGCTGCGCGCACGCGCCTCGCCGACGCCGTCGACCGTCTGGAGGTCGTCCACCGACGCCGCGAGCAGCTTCTGCAGCCCGCCGAAGTGCTCCACGAGCCGCTCGATGATGGCGCCCGGCAGCCGCGGAACCTTCGCCAGCAGCCGGTACCCGCGCGGGGACACCGCCGAGTCCAGGGTCTCCGGCGAGCCCGTGTACCCCAGGGCCTTCGCCACGATCGCCAGCTCCAGCAGCTCCGGATGCGTCAGCGCGTCCAGCGCCGGCAGCGCCTCGTCCACCGTGCGGGAACGCTTCGCCGTCGGCTCCGGCACGTAGTCCCGGATGACGAGCTCCCGCTCCTGCTCGATCCCGACCGTCAGCTCGTCGAGCTGGAGCGAGAGCAGTCGGCCGTCCGTGCCGAGCTCCACCACGTACTCCGCGATCTCCGTCGCGATGCGCCGCACCATTTCCAGCCGCTGCGCCACCGCCGTGACGTCGCGGACCGTCACCAGGTCCTCGATCTCCAGCGCGGACAGCGTCCCGGCGACCTCGTCCAGGCGGAGCTTGTACCGCTCCAGGGTGGCCAGAGCCTGGTTCGCCCGCGACAGGATCGCCCCGGACTCCTCCAGCACGCGCCGCTCGCCGTCCACGTACAGCGCGATCAGCCGCATCGACTGCGAGACCGACACCACCGGGAAACCGCACTGCTTCGAGACCCGGTCCGCGGTCCGGTGCCGGGTGCCCGTCTCTTCCGTGTGGATCGACGCGTCGGGCACCAGCTGGACGCCCGCCCGCAGGATCTTGGTGATGTCCTTGTCCAGGATCAGCGCGCCGTCGAGCTTGCACAGCTCGCGCAGCCGGGTCGCGGTGAACTCCACGTCCAGGACGAAACCGCCCGTGCACATGGCCTCGACCGACTTGTCCATGCCGAGGACGATGAGCCCTCCGGTGTTGCCGCGAACGATCCGTTCGAGCCCGTCGCGCAGGGGCTGACCAGGTGCGACCGCGCTCAGCGAGGCGCGCATCATGGCCTCCTGCTTGGAGCTCGCGCCCGACTTTCCGGATGCTGCTGCCCCGTCCTTGGCTGCCACTGCACTCCTCCGGTCGCGGGATGTACCGCCTGCATACGGCCGGGCGGACCATCCCGAAGTCTACCGGCGCGGCCCCGGCACCCGTCGTGCCTTGGCCCGGCCGGGCCGGGGAACACCCCGTCCGGGCCCGCTGACCTGCGGCTGGGCCGTCCTGGTCGGGTCCTGGCCGGCGCTAGTCGGTCCTAGTCGGTCGGCTGCTCCTTCGCCGGCGTACGCGACCGCCCGCGCGGCAGGACCCGTAGGGCGTCGCCCATGTCGGCGACCTCGGTCACCTTCATGCCCGCCGGCACCTTCCCCGGGTCGGTCGGCACCAGCGCGTGCGTGAAGCCCAGCCGGTACGCCTCCGCGAGCCGCCGCTGGACGCCCGTCACGCGCCGGACCTCGCCCGCGAGGCCGACCTCCCCGATGGCGACCAGGTTCTTCGGGAGCGGTACGTCGCTGGCGGCCGAGGCCAGGGCCAGCGCGACGGCCAGGTCGGCGGCCGGCTCGGTCAGCTTCACCCCGCCCACGGTGGCGGTGTAGATGTCCCGCTTGCCGAGCGCCGTGATCCGCCCGCGCTGCTCCAGCACCGCCAGCATCATCGAGACGCGAGAGGTCTCCAGCCCGGAGGTGGTGCGGCGGGGCGAGGGGATCTGCGAGTCCACCGTCAGCGCCTGCACCTCGGCGACCAGCGGGCGCTTGCCCTCGAGGGTCACCGTCAGGCAGGTGCCGGGGACGGCCTCGGCGCGGCGGGTCAGGAACAGCCCGCTCGGGTCGGCGAGTCCGTTGATGCCCTCGTCGGTGAGCTCGAAGCAGCCGACCTCGTCCGTGGTGCCGTACCGGTTCTTCACCCCGCGTACGAGGCGCAGCCGCGCGTGCCGGTCGCCCTCGAAGCTCAGGACCACGTCGACCAGGTGCTCCAGCAGCCGGGGACCGGCGATCGCCCCGTCCTTGGTGACGTGGCCGACCAGCAGCGTGGACATCCCGCGCTCCTTGGAGGCCCGGATCAGTGCCCCGGCGACCTCCCGGACCTGCGCCATGCCGCCGGGCGCACCGTCGATCTCGGGGGAGGCGACCGTCTGTACGGAGTCCATGATCAGCAGCGACGGCTTCACCGCGTCGAGGTGCCCGAGCACGGCGGACAGATCGGTTTCGGCGGCCAGGTAGAGGTGCTCGCTGAGCGCGTTGATCCGGTCGGCCCGCAGCCGCACCTGGCTCGCCGACTCCTCGCCCGTGACGTAGAGCGTGCGGTGCTCGTCGGAGGCGGCCTTCGCCGCGACGTCGAGCAGCAGCGTGGACTTGCCGACGCCCGGCTCGCCCGCGAGCAGGACGACCGCGCCGGGGACCAGCCCGCCGCCCAGCACCCGGTCCAGCTCGCTCACGCCCGTGCTGCGCGCGGTCGCCGTCCGCACGTCGACCTGCCCGATCGGCACGGCGGCCGTGGTGACCCGGCCCGCCGCGGTGGTCCGCACGGCGGGGGCGCCGCCGAGCTCCTCGACGGTGCCCCAGGCCTGGCACTCGGGGCACCGGCCGAGCCACTTGGCGGTGGAGTACCCGCACTCGGTACAGCGGTAGGACGGCCGGTCCTTGGCGGATGAACGAGATGTACGGGCAGCCATGCGGCTCACGGTAGCCGCCGCCACCGACAGCCCCCGCCGGACGGGTCTCGCGAGGGTCCCGCGGGCGGTCCACGGCCGGTCCCACGCGCACGCCGTGGCGTGCACCGTCAGGGCCGCCGTCAGCACGACGCCGATCTGTTCACCCGTAAGGGCTAAAACTGGTGAAGGCTTCCGGAGCGCCACCGGCGCGCCGCCTACGGTCACCGAGTGACCAGCAGCAACCAGGGACACCCCGCACCGCGCACCGGCGCACACCGGGCGCACGGGCGCACGCCCCCCGAGGGGACCAGGGTGGAGCAGCCGCCGCCGTTCCGGTACGAGCCCTACCTGGACGGGCTGTTCACGTACTGCCTCTCGGTCCTGTGCGACCACGACACCGCCACCGACGTGCTCGCCGACGTCCTCGCCGTCGCCGACCGGCATCCAGGCCGCTGCCCCGACGAGGGGGACCGGCGGGCCTGGCTGTACGCCCTCGCGCGCTGGGCCTGCCTGCGCAGGCTGGCCGAGCGACGGCGTACGCGCTACGGGTACGGGGGAGCGCATTCCGCCCGGCGTGCACCGGAGCACACGGACGCCGGCCGTGCGCCGGATCCCACGACGGCGAGCGCCGACGCGAACGCGGCCGCGAACGCCGCGGCGGCCGGCCACGCCGGCCCCGCGGGCTCTGCCGGTCACGGCAGCCCCGGCAGCCCCGGCGGTCTTGACGTGTACGCCTACCGCCGCACCGAGCTCGCCCGCCTCGCCTGGCCGGAGGCCGCCGGAACCACCCCCGAGCAGCGGGAAGCACTCGAACTCGCCGTCCGCCACCGCCTCGGCGTCCCCGAACTCGCCGCCGTCCTCGGTACGCCCCCGGCCGCCGCCCGCGAGCTGCTCTCCGGCGCCGCCTGCGAGGTGGAGCGCACCCGCGCCGCCCTCGCCGTCGTGGAGACGGGCAACTGCCCGACCGTGTCCAGGCTCACCGGCGACGACGGGGAGGGCGGGGGAGACGGGAACCTCCTCCTGTCCTCCTCCCTGCGCGCCGAGCTCGTCCGCCACGTCGACGACTGCCCGCGCTGCCGCCGCGTCGCCGAACGCGTCGGCGCCGGCGGCCCCTGGCCCGGCTCGGGCGGCATCAACACCGACGCCCTCCCGCTGGTCCCGGCCCCGCGCACCGCCGTGCACGCCGCGATGCTGCGCTCGGGTGGCCGTCGGGGCGCCGGGACCGGCCCGCGCTTCGACCGCACCGGCTTCCCGATGGACCCCAAGGACCGCGCCGCCCGCCGCGAGCGGCTGCGCGCCCGCGCCGTGACCACCACCGTCGTCGCCACCGTCGTCGCGGCCCCGGTGCTGGCACTGTGGGCGGCCTACCGGGGCGCCCCGAGCACCGGGGAACCCGTGGGCAACGGCTCCACGCGCATCTCGGCGAGCGAGGCGGAGCTCCCGCAGGCCCGTACCGACGGCCGCCCGCTGACGGCGTACGAGAACGCGGGCAACGCCGCCGTCACCACCAACGGCCCCGGCTTCGCTCCCTCCGCAGCCGCCCCCGACGTCTCCGTGGAGGTCATCAGCAGCGGCGCGCCGCCGAGCTCCGCACCCGGCGCCCCGGGCCGGCTCACCGCGGCCGCCTCCACCCACGGAACGACCACCCTGCTCACCCTGACCGCGTCGGGCGGCGCCCCGGTCGACTGGCGGCTGTGGTCCGACGCCCCGTGGCTCCGCGCCAGTACGACCTCGGGCCGGCTGGCGCCAGGAGAATCGGTCACCCTACGGATCACCGTGGACTCCGGAGCCCAGCCCGTAGGGGCCTGGAGCGCCCGAGTCGGGGTGGACCCGGGCGGCGCGGTGATCTCCATCCGGGGCCGGGGCCGCCCGGCACCCACCCCGCCGGGCCCGGAGCCGACTCCGACGCCGACCCCCACGCCGACACCCAGCCCGCCCGACCCGCGGCCGACTCCGACGCCGACCCCGACTCCGGAGCCCACGCCCACCCCGACTCCGACGCCCACGCCGACGCCGAGCCCTTCGGACGGAGCCACGCCGGGGCCGACCCCGGCGCCGGCCCTGTAGCCCCGGTACGGCCTACGGCTTACGGTCTACGGCCTTCGGGCTCGGCCCACTGCCTACGCCGCGGGGTCGGGATCGGCCGGGTGCGGGGCCATCGGCAGCAGGGAGGCGAGCCGCGCCTCGCAGAGCCGTACGAGCTCCTCGTACCCCTCCTTGCCCATCAGCTCCGTCAGCTCGGCGCGGTACGACACGTACACCGGCTTGCCGGCGCCGTGCGCGGACGTGGCCGAGGTGCACCACCAGTGCAGGTCGTGGCCGCCCGGACCCCAGCCGCGCCGGTCGTACTCGCCGATCGTCACCTGCAGGACGCGGGTGTCGTCGGGCCGGTCGATCCAGTCGTAGGTCCGCCGGATGGGGAGCTGCCAGCACACGTCCGGCTTGGTCTCCAGCGGCTCCTGGCCGCTCTTGATCGCCAGGATGTGCAGGGAACAGCCGGCCCCCGCCGGGAAACCGGGCCGGTTCAGGAAGATGCAGGCACCGTCCCAGCGGCGGGTCTGCTTCTCCCCGTCGTCGTCGTGCTGCGTCCAGCCGGTCTCGCTGCCGACGTCGTGGAACTGCCACAGCTCCGGCGTCAGCCGCGCCACGTTCTCGGCGACCCGCTTCTCGTCGTCCTCGTCGGAGAAGTGCGCGCCGAGCGTGCAGCAGCCGTCGTCCGCACGGCCCGCCTGGATGCCCTGGCAGCCACTGCCGAAGATGCAGGTCCAGCGGGAAGTGAGCCAGGTCAGGTCACAGCGGAAGACCTGCTCCTCGTCGGCGGGGTCCGGGAACTCCACCCAGGCCCGCGGAAAGTCGAGCCCCTTCTCGTCCGTCGGCTCGTCCGCCTTCGCGCGCTTGGCGGGCTTGGCGGCCTTGCCGGCCTTGATCTTGGACTTGTTGGCCTTCTTCGTATTTGGCACAAACCCCAGCCTAAGCGCCCCTTACTCCACCCCTACGCGTTTGGACCAGTAGCGTTTCCCCTCATGAGACTCGGTGTCCTTGATGTGGGTTCGAACACGATCCATCTGCTGGTGGTGGACGCGCACCCCGGTGCGCGCCCGCTGCCCGCGCACTCGCACAAGGTGGAGCTGCGGCTGGCGGAGCTGCTCGACGAACACGGCGCGGTGACGCCCGAGGGCGTCGAGCGGCTGATTTCCGTCATCGGGGACGCGGTGCAGGCCGCCGAGGACAAGGGCTGCGAGGACGTGCTCCCCTTCGCGACGAGCGCGGTACGGGAGGCCACGAACGCCGACGAGGTCCTCGCCCGGGTCAAGGCGGAGACGGGTGTGGACCTCCCCGTCCTCAGCGGCGACGACGAGGCCCGCCTGACGTTCCTCGCGGCGCGGCGCTGGTTCGGCTGGTCGTCGGGCAAGCTCCTGCTCCTCGACATCGGCGGGGGCTCGCTGGAGATCGCGTACGGCATAGACGAGGACCCGGACGCGGCCGTCTCGCTCCCCCTGGGCGCTGGCCGCCTGACGGCGGGCTGGCTCCCGGGCGACCCGCCGGACCAGGCGGACGTCCGGGCCCTGCGCCGTCACGTACGGGCCCAGATCGCCCGCACGGTCGGCGAGTTCAGCCGCTTCGGCGCGCCGGACCGGGTGGTGGCCACGTCGAAGACCTTCAAACAGCTGGCCCGGATCGCGGGCGCGGCCCGCTCCGCGGAAGGCCTATACATCCAGCGGGACCTGACTCGTAAGTCCCTGGAGGAGTGGGTCCCCAGGCTGGCGGCGATGACCACTGCCCAGCGCTCCGCCCTCCCCGGCGTCTCCGAGGGCCGCTCCAACCAGCTCCTCGCCGGAGCGCTGGTCGCGGAGGGCGCGATGGATCTCTTCGGCGTGGACTCCCTGGAAGTCTGCCCCTGGGCCCTTCGCGAAGGCGTCATCCTCCGCCGCCTGGACCACCTCGGGAGGTCCACCCCCGTCGGGGTGTGACACACGCCTTGCCTCGTGCGGCGCCGTTGCCGGGGACCGGTCCCCGGGCCCCTGCGCCTCAAACGCCGGCGGGGCTGGGTTGTGGCCGGCGTGGGCTGTGGCTGCGTGGGTGGGCCGGTGCCGGGGGCGGGGTGGGGTGTCGGCCTGGACTGCATGATTTAGGCGCCCTCTGCTCTGCTCCGACAGGGTGCGGGGTGTACCTGCGCCACAAATCACGCTTTACGTCCAGGCCAACACCCCACCCCGCCCCCGTCCCCGTCCCGGGCCGACCCCCAGCCCCGCCGACGGGTGGGCTTCTCAGCCGTCCGGCGGGATCCCTTTCGCCGTCCGGTGTTCGCGGTGCGGGGTCCGGGGCGTTCCAGCCCGCCCGCGCCAATCCAGCCGTCCGGCGTTTGAGGCGCCGGGTCTGGGGCTTTTCAGCCGTCCGGCGTTTGAGGACCGGGGTCTGGGGCGGAGCCCCAGGGGTCCGGGCGCAGCCTGGGGCCCCCTTCCCAGCCCGTACGGCGGTTGAGGGCCGGGTTCGGGCGGAGCCCGGTGGTGTTCCCCAGCCTCGCTGGCGTTTGAGGCGCGGGTCCGGGCAGTGCCCGGGGAACGGTGGAAGGGCGGGTAGGGGACTTCGCCCCGCAGGGCCCATCCCTGGGGCGCTGCCCCAGGGTCCAGCCCGCCAGGCCAAGGCCGCGCAGGGCAACCCACCCCGGTGCCCCAGGGCCCAGTCGGGCCAGGGCTGCGTAGGGCGGCGGCCCGTGGCCCCGGGGCCACGGCAGACCAGGGCTGCGCAGGACCCCGCCCCGTGGCCCCGCCCACCAACGCGGGCCCGACCCCACCACGACCCCGATACCCTGTCCCCGTGGCAGAACCAGTCCGGATCCCGACCGCGAAAGTCGCCCTCTCCACCGCCTCCGTCTACCCGGAGTCAACGGCGACCGCCTTCGAGATCGCCGCGCGCCTCGGCTACGACGGCGTCGAGGTCATGGTCTGGACGGACCCGGTCAGCCAGGACATCGACGCCCTGCGCCGCCTCTCCGACCACCACCAGGTCCAGATCCTGGCGATCCACGCCCCCTGCCTCCTCATCACGCAGCGCGTCTGGTCCACCGACCCGTGGACCAAACTCCAGCGCGCCCAGGCGGCAGCCGAGAAGCTCGGCGCGAGCACGGTCGTCGTGCATCCCCCGTTCCGCTGGCAGCGCCAGTACTCCCGCGACTTCGTGACCGGGATCTGGCGGATGGCGGACGAGACCGACGTCCGCTTCGCCGTCGAGAACATGTACCCCTGGCGCTACCGCGACCGCGAGGTGCTCGCGTACGCGCCCGAGTGGGACGTCACCAAGGACGACTACCGCCACTTCACGGTCGACCTCTCCCACACCGCGACCGCCCGCACCGACGCGACCGCGATGATCGACCGGATGGGCGACCGTCTCGCCCACATCCACCTCGCCGACGGAAACGGTTCCGCGAAGGACGAGCACCTCGTCCCCGGCCGCGGCACCCAGCCCTGCGCCGAGCTGCTGGAGCGGCTCGCCGCCACCTCCTTCGACGGGCACGTCGTCATCGAGGTCAACACCCGCCGCGCGATGTCCTCCGCCGAGCGCGAGGCCGACCTCGCCGAGGCCCTGGCCTTCACCCGCCTCCACCTCGCGACCGCCCCCAGCCCGGTACCCGGAACCCCGCACCCGTGACCGAGCCCCTGCCGGACCCCACACCGGCCCAAGCCCCCGCCCCGGCGAAGCCCCGCCGCGGCCCCGGCCGCCCCCGCCAGGACGAGGCCGACGAAGGCCCCGGCACCCAGGAGCGCATCCGCCTCGCGGCCCGCGCCGAGTTCGCCGCGCGCGGCTACGACAAGACCTCCGTCCGCGGGATCGCCAAGGCCGCCGGCGTGGACCCGGCCCTGGTGCACCACTACTTCGGCAGCAAGGACGACCTCTTCGCCGCCGCGATCGAGCTCAGCATGGAGCCCGCCCTCGTCCTCCCCAAGATCCTCGGCGCGGGCCCCGACGGCATCGGCGAGCGCCTGGCCCGCTATTTCCTGGGCGTCTGGGAGAACCCGGTCACCCGGACCCCGCTGCTCGCCGTGATCCGCTCGGCCCTCACCCACGAGGCCGCCGCGAAGGTGCTCCGGCGGCTGATCATGCACCGCCTGCTGGAGCGGATCGCGGCCGACCTCAACGTCCCCGACCCGACCTTCCGCGCCGAGCTCGCCGCCTCCCACATGGTCGGCATCGCGATCCTGCGCTACGTCGTCCAGGTCGAGCCCCTCGCGTCGGCGGACCCGGAGACCATCATCGAGCTGGTGGCCCCCACCCTCCAGCGTTACCTCACCGAGGAATGACGGCACCCGTGCGCGCACCCCGGTAGCCTGCGCACCCATGCCCAATTACTGAGCCACCCGTCCCGGGATCCGGACAGCGCGTCCGGATCCCGGGCAGGGGGCGTAGCCTCGTAACCGAGCCATATCCACAGTCGCGGCCGGCGTTCGCGCCACCGCACACATGGGGAGAGAACCCGATGCCCGAGCTGAGGTCCCGCACCGTCACCCACGGCCGCAACATGGCAGGCGCACGTGCCCTGATGCGCGCCTCGGGCGTAGCGAGCGCGGACATCGGGAAGCCGATCATCGCGGTCGCCAACTCCTTCACCGAGTTCGTCCCGGGCCACACCCACCTGGCCCCGGTCGGCCGCATCGTCTCCGACGCGATCCTGGCCGCCGGCGCCGTCCCCCGCGAGTTCAACACCATCGCGGTCGACGACGGCATCGCCATGGGCCACGGCGGCATGCTGTACTCCCTTCCCTCCCGCGACCTGATCGCGGACTCGGTCGAGTACATGGTCGAGGCGCACTGCGCGGACGCGCTGATCTGCATCTCCAACTGCGACAAGATCACCCCCGGCATGCTGATGGCCGCCATGCGCCTCAACATCCCGGTCGTCTTCGTCTCCGGCGGCCCGATGGAGGCCGGTCAGGCCACCCTCGTCGACGGCACCGTCCGCAAGCTCGACCTGATCGACGCGATGGTGGACGCCTCCAACGACAGCGTCTCCGACGAAGACGTCCTGCGCATCGAAGAGAACGCCTGTCCCACCTGCGGCAGCTGTTCCGGCATGTTCACCGCCAACTCGATGAACTGCCTCGCCGAGGCCATCGGCCTGGCCCTCCCCGGCAACGGCTCGGTCCTCGCGACGCACACCGCCCGCCGCGCCCTGTACGAGGACGCCGGCCGCACGATCGTCGAGATCACCAAGCGCTACTACGAGCAGGACGACGAGTCGGTCCTGCCCCGCAACATCGCGACCCGCCAGGCCTTCGAGAACGCCATGGCCCTCGACATCGCCATGGGCGGCTCCACCAACACGATCCTGCACCTCCTCGCCGCCGCGCAGGAAGCCGGTCTGAAGTACGACCTCACGGACATCGACGAGATCTCCCGCCGGGTCCCGTGCCTCGCCAAGGTCGCGCCGAACGTGGCGCCCGGCGGCACGTACTACATGGAGGACATCCACCGGGCCGGCGGCATCCCCGCCCTGCTCGGCGAGCTGCACCGCGGCGGTCTGCTGAACAAGGACGTCACCACGGTCCACTCCGCCAACCTGGAGGAGTGGCTCGCGAAGTGGGACGCCCGCTCCGGCACGGCCCCGGACGAGGTCATGGAGCTGTGGCACGCGGGCCCCGGCTGCCAGCGCTCCGCCTCCGCCTTCTCCCAGTCCGAGCGCTGGGACACCCTCGACCTCGACGCCGAGGGCGGCTGCATCCGCTCCGTCCAGCACGCCTACTCCAAGGACGGCGGCCTCGCCGTCCTGCGCGGCAACATCGCGCTCGACGGCTGCGTCGTGAAGACCGCCGGTGTCGACGAGTCGATCTGGACCTTCGAGGGCCCGGCCGTCGTCTGCGAATCGCAGGACGAGGCCGTCGACAAGATCCTCCGCAAGGAGATCAAGGCCGGCGACGTGGTCGTCATCCGCTACGAGGGCCCGCGCGGCGGTCCCGGCATGCAGGAGATGCTCTACCCGACGTCCTTCCTCAAGGGCCGCGGCCTCGGCAAGGTCTGCGCCCTGGTCACGGACGGCCGCTTCTCCGGCGGCACCTCGGGCCTGTCCATCGGCCACGCCTCCCCGGAGGCGGCCTCGGGCGGCTCCATCGCGGTCGTCGAGGACGGCGACCGCATCCGCATCGACATCCCGAACCGCTCCATCGAGCTCCTCGTCGACGAGGCCACGCTGGCCGCCCGCCACGAGGCCCTGGGCGGCGTTTATGCCCCGAAGAACCGCGAGCGCAAGGTCTCCGCGGCCCTGCGCGCCTACGCGGCGATGGCCACCAGCGCCGACAAGGGCGCCGTCCGCGACGTCAGCCTCCTGGAGCGCTGACCCCGCACCCGCCGGCCCCGGCCCCGTCCGACACCCTCGGACGGGGCCGTCGGCGTTCCACCCCTACGGGCCGAGGCCCCCCGGTGTCACCATCCCGCGGGATCCCCTGCCGCCACCGCGAACACGCTCCCGTCCGGCGCCGACGCGTACACCCGCCCGTCCCCGACGACGGGCGCGGGCAGACTCGCCGCGAAGGTGCCCTTCCCGGAGCCCATCCGGGGCTTGGTCTGCCCCAGCAGCCGCCCCGTCCCCGCGTCGACGGCGAGCAGTCGCCCGTCGGAGGCACTCAGATAGACCCGGCCGTCGGCGAACACGGGCCGGGAGGCCACCGCCACGCCCGTCTCCAGTCGCCACTCCTCCTTGGTCGCGCCGATCGCCGCCAGCGCGCCCGAGGCCCCGAACGCGTACACGACCCCGTCCGGCCCCACCGTCGCCTGGGCCTCGTACAGCGGCGAGGCCAGCCGCACCCGCCGTACGGCACGCGTGGCCAGGTCCACCCGTACGACCGCGTCCGTCCTGGCCCCTACGTCGCTGTCCAGCAGGTACATTCCGCCGCCCGCCGACCCCACGGGATGGAGCATCCCCGGAGACCGGACCTGCCAGCGGGGCGCCCCGGTCGCCGGGTCCACCGCCGAGAACCGTGTTGCTCTGCCGTCCTTGTCGGGCGTCGACACGTACAGCGCGGCGGGCTCCCCCGACTCCCCGGGGCCGCTCCACCACTCGGAACCGGCCCCGCCGATCTTCTTCGTCCACCGCGGGGTGCCGGTCGCGGAATCCAGCGCGGTGACGGTTCCGTCCACCGCCGTGATCAGCACATGGCCGCCTGAGGACAACGCGAGCGCGCCACTTGGCAGGGTCCGCTTCCAGCGCTCCGCGCCCGTCGCCGGATCCAGGGCCCGGAGCAGTTCGCTCTTGCTTCCCGGTGCCACCGCGAGGACCAGCCCACCCCCGTGCAGCGGCGCACTGTCGGAAGCGGGCCGGGAGTCCGGGACGGCCGCCCGTACGGACCACAGCGTCGAGCCGTCCTTGGGGCTGAGCCGCATCGCGGCCGACTCGGGCCCCGAGCAGTACAGGGCCGGGGCCTGCCAGGAGCATGCCGCGCCGTATGCGCCCAGGGGCACTGACCACGGCAGGACCCGATGCGGCGCGGGTACCGCCGGGGCGGCGGCCTGTTTCGTAGGCTTGATGCCGGGCGCGGACCACAGGTAGCCGCCTACTGACCCGCCCGCCAGCAGCAGACCGACCCCCGCCGCGACGGCCACGCGGGTCCGCCGTCTGCGTTCCGGGGACTCGGCCGGGGTGGCGATCCGCTCCCGCCGGTGCGTGGCCTCCTCGTCGGGCACGGGTTGCCTCGGCCGCGGGATGAAGGCCTGAGTGTCCAGATCCGTCGGGTACGCCACCGCCCGCAGCGCCACGATCAGCGCGTCCGCGCTCGGCCGCTCCGCAGGATCCTTGGCCAGGCACTGCGCGACCAGCGGCGCGAGCCGCTCCGGCAGGCCGGTCAGGTCGGGCTCGCTGTGCACCACCTGGTATGCCACGAGGTAATGGCTGTCGGAGTCGAACGGCCCCCGCCCGGTCGCCGCGTACACGAGCACCGCACCCAGGGCGAACACATCGGCCGCGGTACCCACCTCCCGCGGCCGCTGGAACTGCTCCGGCGCCATGAACGGCGGGGTCCCGATCAGCTTGCCCGTCTCGGTGCGCAGATCGCTGTCCGCCGGCCGCGAGATCCCGAAGTCGATGACCCGCACCCCGTCCGGGGCCATCAGCACGTTGCTGGGCTTCAGGTCCCGGTGCACGACCCCCGCCCGGTGGATGTCCCTCAGCGCCTCCGCCAGCCCGGCGGCGAGCCGCGCCAGTTCCCGTGCCTCGAGCACCTGGTCCCGTACCCGCTCGGAGAGCGTCGGTGCATCGATGAACAGCGTGGCCATCCAGGGCCGTTCGGCATCGGGATCGGCGTCGACGACGGGCGCGGTGAACGCTCCGCTCACCCGCCGCGCGGCCGCGACCTCCTGCCGGAACCGCGCCCGGAACTCCGGGTCCACGGCGTGCTGCGGATGCACGATCTTGACGGCGAGTTTCAGCCCCGACTCGGAGGTGGCCAGGTGGACGACGCCCATGCCGCCGGAACCGAGCACGGACTCAAGCCGGTACTGCCCGGCGTACTCCGGAAAACCCGCGTAGTCCGTCCGCGCTGAACGCACCGCTCACCACCCCCGCCGGAGCCTAATCGATGGTCCGTGCGAATCTCCAAGGTCCTGCTACCCTGCGCGAGTTCCGCAGGGCGCCATCCAAGGGGGAGTTTCCGCATGTCCATTGAGAGCGATTCAAGCCAAGTCGACAGCCTGACCTCGGGGTCGGGTTTCCCGACGTTCCCGGTCGCGCCCGGATACCGCGTGAACGTCCGCAGAGGTCCCGGTACGAACTACGGGGTCATCCGGGTCCTGCCGCTCGGCGCGTCCGTCTCGATTCGCTGCCAGTGCGAGGGAACGACCGTCTCGGGCCCCTACGGCACCTCGAACATCTGGGACTGCATCGGCAACGGCGAGTTCGTCGCCGACGCCTACGTGAAGACGGGCACCGACGGCTACGTCGCCACCCGCTGCGCCTGACCACACCGAGGGGGAGAGAAATGATCAGTCGACGCCGCATGCTCGGTCTGGGCAGCTCCGTGATCGCCGCGGTCCCCGCGCTCATGCTCGCGGGGGCGAGCGAGGCAGCCGCCACAGGGGGCTCGGGATTCCCGACGTTCCCGGTCGCACCCGGCTACCGGGTGAACGTCCGCAGCGGTCCCGGCACCAATTACTCGGTCACCCGGGTCCTGCCGCTCGGCGCGTCCGTCGGCATCCGCTGCCAGTGCGAGGGGACGACCATCAGCGGCCCGTACGGCACGACGTCCATCTGGGACAACATCGCCAACGGCGAGTTCATCTCCGACGCGTACGTGAAGACCGGCAGCGACGGCTACATCACCAGCCGCTGCGGCTGAGGCCCGCCCGCGCCCATCCGGGCCATCCCATTGGCCCGCCCCGTGAGACACCCCGGGTCCCGCCCGCCCGGCGGGGGATAATCGCTGGTGTGAGCGACGACCAGCGAGACCAGACCCCCGCCGAGCCGGCCGCCGAGGCCCAGGCGCAGCCCGCGGTGCCCACCGGCCCCGAGCCCGAGCCGCTCCGGTTCTTCGGCACGACTTGGGTGAACCACGACGGCGGCTACGGCGCACGCCGCGTCGGCGCGGCCCTCATCGCGCTGACCCTCGCCGTCCTCAGCGCCTTCCTGCTCCGCTTCTCCTACGAGGGCCTGGAGATCGGCAACGTCGGCGCCTTCCTCAGCATCTCGGTCGTCATCCTCTTCGCGATCGCCAGCTCCATCGCCTTCGTCAAGACCTGGGAGTCCTTCAGCCGCCGGCCGGCCCCGTCCTCCGACGAGACCGCCCTCAAGGGCCTGAAGGCGATCGGTTTCATCGGCAGCCTCATCGCGTACTTCCTACGCTGCTTCGTCGAGGCCCCCGGCGAGAAGCTACGCCGCACCGAGTACGAGCGCGCCTCGGCCGAGTTCACCCGCCGGCGCGGTTCCCGTACCGGCAACCCGGCCGCCCGCCGCCCCAAGCGCAAGAAGTAGCCCCAGCCACAGGCTCCGCTGCATAGGCCGCAGCCCCCCCAGCCTTGCGCCCGGGCACAGCCGGGAGCATTATTCATCACATGATGAATAACCGAGCGGCCGCCGCCGTCCACGCCGACGGCCTCACCGTCCGCCGAGGCACCGGCCGCAGCCCCCGCACCGTCCTCGACGCCCTCTCCTTCGACGTCCCCACCGGCCGCATCACCGGCCTCCTCGGCCCCTCCGGCTGCGGAAAGTCCACCCTGATGCGCGCCGTCGTCGGCACCCAGGCCCACGTCACCGGCACCCTCGACGTCCTCGGCCGACCCGCCGGCCACCCCGAGCTCCGCTCCCGCATCGGCTACGTCACGCAGGCGCCCTCCGTCTACGACGACCTCACCGTCCGGCAGAACCTCGACTACTTCGCCGCGATCCTCGACCCTGGCCGCGCCGCCGCCGAGCGCCGCCGCGAGACCGTCACCCGGGCCATCGCCGACGTCGACCTCACCACCCACACCACCGCCCTCGCCGGAAACCTCTCCGGCGGCCAGCGCAGCAGGGTCTCCCTCGCGGTCGCCCTGCTCGGCAGCCCCGAGCTCCTGGTCCTCGACGAGCCGACCGTCGGCCTCGACCCGGTCCTGCGCCGCGACCTGTGGAACCTCTTCCACGAGATCACCACCACCCGCGGCGCCACCCTGCTCGTCTCCTCCCACGTCATGGACGAAGCCGAGCGCTGCCACGACCTCCTCCTCATGCGCGAGGGCCGCATCCTCGCGCAGGACACCCCGGAGGCACTGCGCACCCGCACCCACACCGAGACCGTCGAAGAGGGCTTCCTCCACCTCGTCGACGCCGCCAACGCCGAAGCCGGCGCCGAAGCCAGCTCCGCTGACGCCACCACCACCCCGGCCCCCCACGGGAGCACCCGATGAGCACAGCCCGCACCACCGCCACCGCCGCCCGCGTCCTGCGCCAGCTCCGCCACGACCCGCGCTCCATCGCGCTGATGCTGCTGGTCCCCGTACTGATGCTGGTCCTGCTCCGCTACGTCTTCGACGGCGACCCGCGGACCTTCAACAGCATCGGCGCGTCCCTCCTCGGGATCTTCCCCCTCATCACGATGTTCCTGATCACCTCCATCGCGACCCTGCGCGAACGCACCTCGGGCACCCTCGAACGCCTCCTCGCCATGCCGCTCGGCAAGGGCGACCTCATCGGCGGCTACGCCCTCGCCTTCGGCGCCATGGCGGTCGTCCAGTCCCTGCTCGCCACCGGCGTCGCCCTCTGGGTCCTCGGCCTCGACGTCATCGGCTCCCCGTGGCTGCTCCTGCTCGTCGCCCTCCTCGACGCCCTGCTCGGCACCGCGCTCGGCCTCTTCGTCTCCGCCTTCGCGGCGTCGGAGTTCCAGGCCGTCCAGTTCATGCCGGCCGTGATCTTCCCCCAGCTCCTGCTGTGCGGCCTCTTCGCCGCCCGCGACACCATGC
This sequence comes from Streptomyces sp. GL_148, assembly GCF_057834205.1. Taxonomy (NCBI): domain Bacteria; kingdom Bacillati; phylum Actinomycetota; class Actinomycetes; order Kitasatosporales; family Streptomycetaceae; genus Streptomyces; species Streptomyces sp. GL_148. The sequence goes on from NZ_CM174396.1 coordinate 4,978,954, forward strand.
AGCCGGTCCTCGAAGCGATCTCGAACGTCCTGCCCATGTCCTACGCCGTCGACGGCATGAGCCAGGTCCTCACCCACACCGACATGACCGCCGAGTTCGTCCGCGACGCCGTCATCGTCGCCGGATGCGCCCTCCTGGTCCTCACCCTCGGCGCCGCCACCCTCCGCCGCCGGACGCCCTGAGCCGAAGTGGCCCGACCGCAGTCCGGACAGCCCGCCGCAGTTCCTTGCACGGGTGCAAGGATGAGGACGCAAACCATGCATGCGTGCACGAACAGTTCGGCGAGGTGAATCGGGCATGACCCAGACAGTCGCAGTCCTCGGTACCGGCAAGATCGGTGAGGCCCTGCTCAGCGGGATGATCCGCGGCGGCTGGCCCGCCTCCAAACTCCTCGTCACGGCCCGCCGCCCGGAACGCGCCGAGGAGCTGCGCACCCGTTACGGCGTCGAGGCCGTCACCAACGCCGAGGCCGCCAAGCGCGCCGACACCCTCATCCTCACCGTGAAGCCGCAGGACATGGGCAAGCTCCTCGAAGAGCTCGCCCCGCACGTCCCCGCCGACCGCCTGGTCATCAGCGGCGCGGCCGGCATCCCGACCTCCTTCTTCGAGGAGCGCCTCGCCCAGGGCACCCCCGTCGTCCGCGTCATGACGAACACCCCCGCCCTCGTCGACGAGGCCATGTCCGTCATCTCGGCCGGCAGCCACGCCACCGCCGCGCACCTCGCGCACACCGAGGAGATCTTCGGCGGCGTCGGCAAGACCCTGCGCGTCCCGGAATCCCAGCAGGACGCGGCCACCGCCCTCTCCGGCTCCGGTCCGGCCTACTTCTACTACCTCGTCGAAGCCATGACCGACGCCGGCATCCTCCTCGGACTGCCCCGCGCCCAGGCCCACGACCTCATCGTCCAGGCCGCCGTCGGCGCCGCCGTCATGCTCCGCGACAGCGGCGAACACCCGGTCAAGCTCCGCGAGGCCGTCACCTCCCCGGCCGGCACCACCATCAACGCGATCGTGGAGCTGGAGAAGCACGGCGTACGAGCAGCTCTGATCGCCGCCCTCGAAGCGGCCCGCGACCGCAGCCGCGAACTCGCCTCCGGCAACAGCTGACACCCGCCGGCCGCTACGGGGCTGCGCGCGCAGCCCCGTAACGACGGCCCGCCCCTCTCCCCTCAGGGCTCCAGCAGCCCGATGGCCCGGTACGCCGAATCGACGACGGGCCGCGCGATCGCCCGCGCCCGCCCGGCACCCGCGCGCAGCACCGCCTCCACCGTCCCCGGATCGGCCGCCAGCTCCGCGTGCCGTACGCGGACCGGCCGCAGCAGCTCGACGACGGCGTCGGCCACGTCCCGCTTCAGCGCCCCGTACCCGGTGTACCCGTCGGCGAGCGCGGCCGGCTCACCCCCGGTGCAGGCGGCGAGGATGTCCAGCAGGTTCGCGACCCCGGGACGCGCGGCCGGGTCGTAGACGACCCCACCGTTTCCGCTATCCGTCACGGCCCGCATCACCTTCTTCCGCACCACCTCGGGCTCGTCGAGGATGAACACCACCCCGGGCCCCGTGTCGCCCGACTTCCCCATCTTCGACCGCGGGTCCTGCAGGTCCATGACCCGCGCCGCCACCACCGGATGCGTGGCCTTGGGCACGGTGAAGATGTACCCGTACCGCTGGTTGAACCGCACCGCCAGATCCCGGGTCAACTCGACGTGCTGCCGCTGGTCCTCCCCGACCGGCACCTCACCGGTCCGGTAGGCCAAAATGTCGGCGGCCATCAGCACGGGATAGGTGAGCAGCGACAACCGCACGCCTTCCCCCGAGCCCTGCGCCTTCGCCGCCTTCTCCTTGTACTGCACCATCCGCCGCAGCTCCCCGTCCGAAGCCGTGCACTCCAGCAGGTACGAGAGCCGGGCGTGCTCGTCCACGTGGCTCTGCACGAACAGCGTGCACTTCTCCGGAGTCAGCCCGGCGGCGAGCAACAGCGTCGCCGCCTGCCGACTGAGCCGGCGCACCCGGGCCGGATCGTGCTCGACGGTCAAGGCGTGCAGATCGACCACGCAGAACAGCGCCTCGTCGGGCTCCTGCTCGGCGGCGACCCACTGCCGTACGGCCCCCAGGTAGTTCCCCAGCGTCAGATGCCCCGTCGGCTTGACCCCACTGAAGATCCTCGTCATGTCCCTGCTCCCTGCTCGTGTCGGTGTGGGCGTCGACGCCACCGCGTCGGGCGACCGAGCCACTCCCGGGAGGGGAGAAACAGAAACGGCCGCCGAGATCGGCGGCCGTCGAGCGCGTACGTGCTCGCGTGGATGGTCGGCCGCCGTCAGGCGGCCCACCAGCGAAGGTCGAGCGTGAGCGCACGCGTAGTCATGGGGGAGAGGCTAGACCCTGAGGGGTGAGGAAGGCGTCAGGTTTGCGCGCTCCGTGACGCGGGTCAGCCTGGAGTTGACACACCTGTGCCGGATCCGTAAGGTTCTTCGAGTTGTCCGAAGTGAGCATCCGACCCCGGTCGGTCCCCGGACAGCCATCCCGCACCACACATTCGAACGAACGACTCACTTTGTCGTCCCGTTTTCATGCGTATTTGCGAATGAGGAATCCGCGTCCACGGACGCAGCCGCCGATTAGGTTCGGGGGCAAGGAATCCGCTACTGTCTCACTCGTCGCAAGGGCCCAACAGTCCGAACGACAAACCCCGTTGACTGGGAGTCAGGCCCGAAAGGATCTGATAGAGTCGAACTCGCCGGAAAGGGAAACGCGAAAGCGAAGAACTGGAAGGCGGAAAACAAGCGAGACAGACTCTGATAGAGTCTGAAACGCAAGAACAGAACAGAACGAAAGCCCGGAGGAAAGCCCGAGAGGGTGAGTACAAAGGAAGCGTCCGTTCCTTGAGAACTCAACAGCGTGCCAAAAATCAACGCCAAAAAGTTGATACCCCGTCCATTTCGGTGGATGAGGTTCCTTTGAAAAAGACCTGTGAGGTCGCGGCTTCGGCCCTGATACTTGCAGGCAATTACACAGCGAGGACGCAGTGGACGGTCGGTCTTATTCCGACATGACTGTCCCGCTCTAAGTGCGTGTGCACCGGATAACCGGTAAACATTCATGGAGAGTTTGATCCTGGCTCAGGACGAACGCTGGCGGCGTGCTTAACACATGCAAGTCGAACGATGAAGCCCTTCGGGGTGGATTAGTGGCGAACGGGTGAGTAACACGTGGGCAATCTGCCCTTCACTCTGGGACAAGCCCTGGAAACGGGGTCTAATACCGGATAACACTCCTGCCTGCATGGGCGGGGGTTAAAAGCTCCGGCGGTGAAGGATGAGCCCGCGGCCTATCAGCTTGTTGGTGGGGTAATGGCCCACCAAGGCGACGACGGGTAGCCGGCCTGAGAGGGCGACCGGCCACACTGGGACTGAGACACGGCCCAGACTCCTACGGGAGGCAGCAGTGGGGAATATTGCACAATGGGCGAAAGCCTGATGCAGCGACGCCGCGTGAGGGATGACGGCCTTCGGGTTGTAAACCTCTTTCAGCAGGGAAGAAGCGAAAGTGACGGTACCTGCAGAAGAAGCGCCGGCTAACTACGTGCCAGCAGCCGCGGTAATACGTAGGGCGCAAGCGTTGTCCGGAATTATTGGGCGTAAAGAGCTCGTAGGCGGCTTGTCACGTCGGATGTGAAAGCCCGAGGCTTAACCTCGGGTCTGCATTCGATACGGGCTAGCTAGAGTGTGGTAGGGGAGATCGGAATTCCTGGTGTAGCGGTGAAATGCGCAGATATCAGGAGGAACACCGGTGGCGAAGGCGGATCTCTGGGCCATTACTGACGCTGAGGAGCGAAAGCGTGGGGAGCGAACAGGATTAGATACCCTGGTAGTCCACGCCGTAAACGTTGGGAACTAGGTGTTGGCGACATTCCACGTCGTCGGTGCCGCAGCTAACGCATTAAGTTCCCCGCCTGGGGAGTACGGCCGCAAGGCTAAAACTCAAAGGAATTGACGGGGGCCCGCACAAGCAGCGGAGCATGTGGCTTAATTCGACGCAACGCGAAGAACCTTACCAAGGCTTGACATATACCGGAAAGCATTAGAGATAGTGCCCCCCTTGTGGTCGGTATACAGGTGGTGCATGGCTGTCGTCAGCTCGTGTCGTGAGATGTTGGGTTAAGTCCCGCAACGAGCGCAACCCTTGTCCTGTGTTGCCAGCATGCCCTTCGGGGTGATGGGGACTCACAGGAGACCGCCGGGGTCAACTCGGAGGAAGGTGGGGACGACGTCAAGTCATCATGCCCCTTATGTCTTGGGCTGCACACGTGCTACAATGGCCGGTACAATGAGCTGCGATACCGTGAGGTGGAGCGAATCTCAAAAAGCCGGTCTCAGTTCGGATTGGGGTCTGCAACTCGACCCCATGAAGTCGGAGTTGCTAGTAATCGCAGATCAGCATTGCTGCGGTGAATACGTTCCCGGGCCTTGTACACACCGCCCGTCACGTCACGAAAGTCGGTAACACCCGAAGCCGGTGGCCCAACCCGTAAGGGAGGGAGCTGTCGAAGGTGGGACTGGCGATTGGGACGAAGTCGTAACAAGGTAGCCGTACCGGAAGGTGCGGCTGGATCACCTCCTTTCTAAGGAGCACAGTACCGATTGCAGACAAACGTTCTGCACGGTCAGCTCAGGGTGGAACGTTGATTAGTTGGCACGGTTTCCTGGATGGATCACAAGTACTGCTTCGGCGTGGAAAGTGACTCACTGACGGGGGATCGTGCTTGGCACGTTGTTGGGTATCTGAGGGTACGGCCGTAAGGCTTTATCTTCGTGATGCCGGCCCCAGTGAACTCGCCAGCTTGTCTGGTGGGGTGATGGGTGGCTGGTCGTTGCTTGAGAACTACACAGTGGACGCGAGCATCTGTAGGCCAAGTTTTTAAGGGCGCACGGTGGATGCCTTGGCACCAGGAACCGATGAAGGACGTGAGAGGCCGCGATAGGCCCCGGGGAGCTGCCAACTGAGCTTTGATCCGGGGGTGTCCGAATGGGGAAACCCGGCAGTCGTCATGGGCTGTCACCCACTGCTGAACACATAGGCAGTGTGGAGGGAACGCGGGGAAGTGAAACATCTCAGTACCCGCAGGAAGAGAAAACAACCGTGATTCCGGGAGTAGTGGCGAGCGAAACCGGATGAGGCCAAACCGTATGCGTGTGATACCCGGCAGGGGTTGCGCATGCGGGGTTGTGGGAATTCTTTTGATCGGTCTGCCGGCCGGTCGGCGAGTCAGAAACCGTTGATGTAGTCGAAGGACATGCGAAAGGTCCGGCGTAGAGGGTAAGACCCCCGTAGACGAAACATCAGCGGCTTGCTTAAGAATCTCCCAAGTAGCACGGGGCCCGAGAAATCCCGTGTGAATCTGGCGGGACCACCCGCTAAGCCTAAATATTCCCTGGTGACCGATAGCGGATAGTACCGTGAGGGAATGGTGAAAAGTACCGCGGGAGCGGAGTGAAATAGTACCTGAAACCGTGTGCCTACAAGCCGTGGGAGCGTCGCCGTTATTCTTCGGAATAACGGTCGTGACTGCGTGCCTTTTGAAGAATGAGCCTGCGAGTTAGCGGTGTGTAGCGAGGTTAACCCGTGTGGGGAAGCCGTAGCGAAAGCGAGTCCGAATAGGGCGATTGAGTTGCACGCTCTAGACCCGAAGCGGAGTGATCTAGCCATGGGCAGGTTGAAGCGGAGGTAAGACTTCGTGGAGGACCGAACCCACCAGGGTTGAAAACCTGGGGGATGACCTGTGGTTAGGGGTGAAAGGCCAATCAAACTCCGTGATAGCTGGTTCTCCCCGAAATGCATTTAGGTGCAGCGTCACGTGTTTCTTGCCGGAGGTAGAGCACTGGATAGGCGATGGGCCCTACCGGGTTACTGACCTTAGCCAAACTCCGAATGCCGGTAAGTGAGAGCGTGGCAGTGAGACTGTGGGGGATAAGCTCCATGGTCGAGAGGGAAACAGCCCAGAGCATCGACTAAGGCCCCTAAGCGTACGCTAAGTGGGAAAGGATGTGGAGTCGCAGAGACAACCAGGAGGTTGGCTTAGAAGCAGCCACCCTTGAAAGAGTGCGTAATAGCTCACTGGTCAAGTGATTCCGCGCCGACAATGTAGCGGGGCTCAAGCGTACCGCCGAAGTCGTGTCATTGCAGCAATAGGGCCAACGCCCGCTGTGATGGGTAGGGGAGCGTCGTGTGCCGGGTGAAGCAGCAGCGGAAGCTAGTTGTGGACGGTTCACGAGTGAGAATGCAGGCATGAGTAGCGATACACACGTGAGAAACGTGTGCGCCGATTGACTAAGGGTTCCTGGGTCAAGCTGATCTGCCCAGGGTAAGTCGGGACCTAAGGCGAGGCCGACAGGCGTAGTCGATGGACAACCGGTTGATATTCCGGTACCCGCTTTGAAACGCCCAATATCGAATCAGGCGATGCTAAGCCCGTGAAGCCGTTCCGGACCCTTCGGGGAAAGGAAAGTGGTGGAGCCGGTGACCCAGACTTGTAGTAGGTAAGCGATGGGGTGACGCAGGAAGGTAGTCCAGCCCGGGCGGTGGTAGTCCCGGGGTAAGGGTGTAGGCCGAGGGGTAGGCAAATCCGTCCCTCATATAAGGCTGAGACCTGATGCCGAGCCGATTGTGGTGAAGTGGATGATCCTATGCTGTCGAGAAAAGCCTCTAGCGAGTTTCATGGCGGCCCGTACCCTAAACCGACTCAGGTGGTCAGGTAGAGAATACCGAGGCGTTCGGGTGAACTATGGTTAAGGAACTCGGCAAAATGCCCCCGTAACTTCGGGAGAAGGGGGGCCATCACTGGTGATCGGATTTACTCCGTGAGCTGGGGGTGGCCGCAGAGACCAGCGAGAAGCGACTGTTTACTAAAAACACAGGTCCGTGCGAAGCCGTAAGGCGATGTATACGGACTGACGCCTGCCCGGTGCTGGAACGTTAAGGGGACCGGTTAGTCACATTTCGGTGTGGCGAAGCTGAGAACTTAAGCGCCAGTAAACGGCGGTGGTAACTATAACCATCCTAAGGTAGCGAAATTCCTTGTCGGGTAAGTTCCGACCTGCACGAATGGCGTAACGACTTCTCGACTGTCTCAACCATAGGCCCGGTGAAATTGCACTACGAGTAAAGATGCTCGTTTCGCGCAGCAGGACGGAAAGACCCCGGGACCTTTACTATAGTTTGATATTGGTGTTCGGTTCGGCTTGTGTAGGATAGGTGGGAGACTTTGAAGCGGCCACGCCAGTGGTTGTGGAGTCGTCGTTGAAATACCACTCTGGTCGTGCTGGATGTCTAACCTCGGTCCGTGATCCGGATCAGGGACAGTGTCTGATGGGTAGTTTAACTGGGGCGGTTGCCTCCCAAAAAGTAACGGAGGCGCCCAAAGGTTCCCTCAGCCTGGTTGGCAATCAGGTGTTGAGTGTAAGTGCACAAGGGAGCTTGACTGTGAGACCGACGGGTCGAGCAGGGACGAAAGTCGGGACTAGTGATCCGGCGGTGGCTTGTGGAAGCGCCGTCGCTCAACGGATAAAAGGTACCCCGGGGATAACAGGCTGATCTTCCCCAAGAGTCCATATCGACGGGATGGTTTGGCACCTCGATGTCGGCTCGTCGCATCCTGGGGCTGGAGTCGGTCCCAAGGGTTGGGCTGTTCGCCCATTAAAGCGGTACGCGAGCTGGGTTTAGAACGTCGTGAGACAGTTCGGTCCCTATCCGCTGTGCGCGTAGGAATATTGAGAAGGGCTGTCCCTAGTACGAGAGGACCGGGACGGACGAACCTCTGGTGTGCCAGTTGTCCTGCCAAGGGCATGGCTGGTTGGCTACGTTCGGGAGGGATAACCGCTGAAAGCATCTAAGCGGGAAGCCTGCTTCAAGATGAGTATTCCCACCTCCTTGAGAGGGTAAGGCTCCCAGTAGACGACTGGGTTGATAGGCCAGATGTGGAAGCCCGGTAACGGGTGGAGCTGACTGGTACTAATAGGCCGAGGGCTTGTCCTCAGTTGCTCGCGTCCACTGTGTTAGTTCTGAAGTAACGAACTGTGTCATATCCGGTTTGGTTAACTTCATAGTGTTTCGGTGGTCATAGCGTTAGGGAAACGCCCGGTTTACATTCCGAACCCGGAAGCTAAGCCTTTCAGCGCCGATGGTACTGCAGGGGGGACCCTGTGGGAGAGTAGGACGCCGCCGAACAATCATTGTGGGAAAGCCCCGCACCAACCCTTATAGGGTTCGGTGCGGGGCTTTTCTGCGTTCTGGGCCAAAACTTAGCTGAGGGTGAGCGGGAGCCGGCCAGGATCTTTGGATGTCCTGCGGATGCCCGGCATGGGGTCCGGCTGGATTGGCCCTGACGGCTCGTAGGGTTGTCGCATGGGCTACGACCTCGTCATCTTCGACAACGACGGCGTGCTGGTGGACAGTGAGCCGCTCGCCAATAGCATCCTCGCCGGGTACCTGACCGAGCTGGGGCACCCGACCTCGTACGAGGAGTCGCTCCGCGACTACATGGGGGGCGCGGTCCACCGGATCCACGACCTCGTACGGGAGCGGACCGGGCAGGCGCTGCCGGCCGACTTCGACAGCACGCTGTACACGCGCACCTTCGCGGCCTTCGAGCGGGAGCTCAAGCCGGTGCCCGGGGTCGAGGGGGTGCTGGCGGCTCTGGTCGAGAGCGGGACCGCGTACTGCCTCGCGTCTTCCGGGAGCCACGAGCGGATCCGGGTCGGGCACCGGGCGGCCGGGCTCGACGAATGGTTCGAGGAAGAGTGGCTCTTCAGCTCGGAGGACGTGGGGCAGGGGAAGCCCGCCCCGGACCTGTTCCTGCACGCGGCGGACCAGATGGGTGTGGCGCCCTCCCGGTGCGTGGTCGTCGAGGACAGCCCGCTGGGTATCCAGGCCGCGCTGGCCGCGGGGATGGACGTGCTCGGGTACACCGCGATGGTGCCCGCCGACCGGCTGCCCGGCGCCACCGGGTACTTCGGCGACATGAACCAACTGGCCGGGTTGCTGGGGCTGGCGGAGGGCGCCGGCTCCGGATACACCGGCCACAGCGGTGGGTTCTCGCACTGACCCAATCGATATGTGATCGCTCTACCCACCGGTAGGACCGGCGCCTACGCTGAGCCGCCATGACAGCAGACGTGCGGCTGCGCCGCGGGCGCGGGGCGTTGGGGTTCAGTTTCTTCGTGCAGGGCGTGGCCTTCGCGCTCCTCGTGACGCGGATCCCCGCCATTCAGGACCGGTACGGGATATCCGACGCACTGCTGCCCGTCTTCCTGGCCGCCGTGCCGATCCTCGCCGGTGTGTCCAGCGTGGCCACCGAGCACCTGGTGAAGCGGGTCGCGCCCAGCACCGTACTGCGGTGGGCGCAGCCGCTCGTGCTGCTCGCGCTGCTCGGAGTCGGCGCGGGCAGCGAGATGTGGCACGTGGCGCTGTCCCTCGGGGCGTTCGGGCTGTTCGTGGGGGCGCTCGACGCCTCCATGAACATGCTCGGGGTGAGCCTGCAGGGCGCGTACGGGCGCAGCATCATGCTCGGGTTCCACGCCTCCTACAGCCTCGGCGGGATCCTGGGCGCTTCCGCCGCATGGGCCGGGGCGCACTGGCACCTCTCGCTGTTCAGCTCCTACCTGCCCGCCGTGGTGGTCCTGCTGCCGCTCGCGCTCCTCGCCAGCCGGTTCTACGTGGACCAGGACGCCAAGGCGGCCGGCTCCGCCGAGGCCAAGGGGCTCGGGCCGGGCGGGTTCAAGCTGCTGCTGCCGCTGTGCCTGGTGATGGCCTGTGCGTACATCGGGGACTCGACGGTGTCGAACTGGAGCGCCAAGTACCTCCAGGACGTGCTCGGCAGCTCCGAGCAGCTCGCCACCGTTCCCTACAACGTCTACATGGTGACCACCCTGCTCGGGCGGGCCGTGGGCGACCTCGGGGTGCGGCGCTTCGGGGCCGTGGCCGTCGTACGGATCGGGACGGTCGTCGCGGCGGGCGGGTTCGCCGTGGTCGCGGTGGCGCCCGGGGCGTGGGTGGGGATGCTCGGCTTCACCCTGCTGGGGTTCGGGTTGTGCGTGATCGTCCCGCAGACCTTCGCCGCGGCGGGCCGGCTGTTCCCGGGATCCTCCGACACCGCCATCGCGCGGCTCAACATCTTCAACTACGTCGGATTCCTGATCGGGGCGCCGCTCGTGGGCGGGATCGGGGACGCCTGGAGCTACCGGGGGGCGATGCTCGTGCCGATGGTGCTGGTCCTCGTCACTCTTTTCTATGCCCGCTCGTTCGCTTCGGAGCCCGCCCGATACGGTGTCCGGCATGAGCGGCCGCGGGTTGTTGATGTGGGACGAGGCGGTAACGAAGTATGACTTCGGGCCGGGCCATCCGATGGACCCGGTGCGCCTGGAGCTGACCATGGGCCTGGTACGGGCCTTCGGGCTCGACCGGGAGCTGGAGGTACGGTCGGGCCGGCCGGCCGGTGACTCGACGCTGCGGCTGGTGCACCGCGAGGACTACGTCGCCGCGGTGCGCGCGGTGTCCGCCGACCCCGGGGCCGCCGACGGCTCGTACGGGCTGGGGACGGCGGACGATCCGGCGTTCCACGGGATGCACGAGGCGTCCGCGCTGATCGCCGGGCAGTCGGTGGCGGCGGCCGAGGCGATCTGGCGCGGGGAGGCCGAGCACGCCGTGAACTTCGCCGGCGGGCTGCACCACGCGATGCCCGGTGGGGCGGCGGGGTTCTGTGTGTACAACGACGCGGCGCTGGCGATCGCGCGGCTGCTGGAGCTGGGGGCCGAGCGGGTCGCGTACGTGGATGTGGACGTGCACCACGGGGACGGGGTGCAGGCGGCGTTCTGGGACGACCCCCGGGTGCTGACGATCTCGATGCACGAGCATCCGCGGACGCTGTATCCGCAGACGGGCTGGCCGGAGGAGACCGGCGGGCCGGCGGCGGAGGGGTCGGCGGTGAACATCGCGCTGCCCGCGGGGACCGGGGACGAGGGGTGGCTGCGGGCCTTCCACGCGGTGGTGCCGGAGCTGTTGGAGGACTTCCGGCCCCAGGTGCTGGTGACGCAGCACGGGGCCGATACGCACTTCGAGGACCCGCTCGCGCATCTGGCGGTGTCGTTGGACGCGCAGCGGGCGGTGATGGAGGCCTGTCACGAGCTGGCCCACTCCTGTGGGGAGGGCGGGCGGTGGCTGGCGCTCGGTGGGGGCGGGTACGCCGTGGTCGACGTCGTGCCGCGGTCGTGGACGCATCTGGTGGCTATCGCCGGGCATCGGCCTATCGATCCCGAGACGGCTGTGCCGGGGTCTTGGCGGGATGCGGTGTATGCGCGGACGCGGTTGTTGGCGCCCGGGCGGATGACGGATGGGCGGGTGCCGGGCTGGCGGGACTGGGATGCCGGGTACGACCCTGCGGACCGGATCGACCAGGCCGTACTGGCCACCCGGCGGGCGGTGTTCCCGCTGCGCGGGCTGCTGGCCTGAGCCCTGCGGGGCCCAGTCTGCTGGAGGGGTTACGCCAACGGTGGGGGGATTGGCCGGAACTGGCGATCCGTCAGGGTGGGTGCGGGAGCATCGGGAGGGTGTTGAGTACCGGCGCGTTGCGTGCGCATCTGCTGGCCGCCCGCCTGGCCGGGCCCGTCGCGACCTCTCGGGAGGAAAGCCTGCGCAGTTACCGGCTGTTCGCGGCGCGGGATCCGCGGGTGCTGCTGGGGCTGGATCCGGCGTGGGCGTGGGGCGAGGGTGATCTGCTGCGGCTGATGGCGCAGAAGTGCGGGGTCTCGGCGGATCCCGCGCACGTCAGCGGGCCGGACGTGATCGATCCCGAGCTGACGGTGGCGGGGCTGGAGGCCTTCGCGGGGAGGCTGCGGGCGGCGGCCGGGGCGCGGGCGCCGGTGTTGTTCGGGACCGGGCACCCGCACCGGCTCCTGGGCTTCTACGCCACCTTGGCGGGGGCGTTGTCGGCGGCGGGATGTGATGTCCTCACTCCGGCGCGGGGGGTGCGCGTCGACATGCAGACCCGGTTCGGCGTACGCACGCACCGCATCGATTACGTACGAGGGGTCGCACTGGTGCGGGAAGACGGCGCGCGGCCGGACGGGAGTGACACCGGCGCGCACTCCCATTCGCCGCTGCCGGTTCGGATCGCGCTCGGGGCGCTGGCGGAGGCCGGCGGGCCGTTGCCGGAGCTGGTGGTGGGGGACCACGGGTGGGTCTGCGGTGCAGGTCAGCTCGGTGTGGAGGCGATCGGGCTGGCCGATACCGATGATCCCGCGCTGTTCGTGGGGGAAGCCGAGGGACAGGTGTCGGTGGCGGTTCCGCTTGATGACGCGGTGCGCGCGGACTACTACCGGCCCCTTACTCGCTATGTACTCAATCGGGCGAGTCTGTCGGGTCGGCAGGAGTGGACGTAGCTCCTCTTCCCCACTCGTATCACACGCCCCTACTCTGGTGAGTGAGCGTGCGACGACGGGGCGTAACCGGAGGGGAAGCCGGTGCCCGTCATGCGCGGAAGGTCAAGGTGTGTCATGGCTGCTGGCGAGAGGCCTCTCAGTGAGGTTCAGTTCCTGACCGTGGCGGAGGTCGCCTCGGTGATGCGAGTGTCGAAGATGACCGTGTACCGCTTGGTGCACAACGGACATCTGCCCGCAATCCGGGTGGGCCGGTCCTTCCGGGTCCCGGAAAACGCGGTGCACGAGTACCTCCGCGAGTCCTTCGTGGGGGTGGAATCGGCCTGAGGGCGAGGGTCGGGAGCCCGCGATTACCCCTCGGGGGCACGCGGATTACAAGCTCAGAGCTCGGGCGGGTAGGCTAGGCCGACGTAGGTCGTGTGGGCCCCGACGCCCCGCACCGAATAAGAGAAGTGAGCGAGGGTAGTCGTGGGCTCTGTTATTAAGAAGCGGCGCAAGCGGATGGCTAAGAAGAAGCACCGCAAGCTGCTCAAGCGCACCCGCGTCCAGCGCCGTAACAAGAAGTAAACGGCAGCTGTACGTGTATTCCGCAGCCCCTCCACCATTCTGGTGGAGGGGCTGCGGTGCAGCCGGGGGACTTCTTCGAGGGAGGCGCTGAGCTCGTGGGGAAGGTCGTGCTGGTCACCGGGGCTGCCCGGCAACTGGGAGGCCGCTTCGTGCGGCGGATCCAGCGGGACCCGGAAGTGGAGCGGGTGATCGCGGTCGACGCGGTGACCCCGCCGCACCGGCTCGGCTCGGCCGAGTTCGTCCGTGCGGACATCAGACAGTCGGCCATCGCCCGGGTGCTCGCCGAGAACGCCGTCGACACGGTGGTCCATCTCGCGGTCACCGGGGGAGCGGCGACGGGCGCGGGCTCCGGCTCGTACAGCACCGTCAAGGAAACCAACGTCATCGGGACGATGCAGCTCCTGGGAGCCTGCCAGAAGTCCCCGACGGTACGGCGGCTCGTGGTGAAGTCCAGTACCAGTGTGTACGGGGGCACCTCGCGGGATCCGGCCGTCTTCACCGAGACCACGCAGCCGAAGTCGCTGCCCGCCGCCGGCTTCGCCAAGGACGCCACCGAGGTCGAGGGTTACGTACGGGGCTTCGCGCGCAGGCGGCCCGACGTCGCCGTGTGCGTGCTGCGGTTCGCCAACATCCTCGGGCCCTTCGCCGACTCGGCGCTCGCCGCGTACTTCTCGATGCCGCTGATCCCGACCGTGCTGGGCTACGACCCGCGGTTGCAGTTCGTGCACGAGGACGACGTACTGGACGTGCTGCGCCTCGCCTCGCAGACCAGCGGGCCGGGCGGGCTCAGCGGCACCTTCAACATCGCCGGCGACGGGGTGCTGCTGCTGTCGCAGTGCGCGCGGCGGCTGGGACGGCCGACGGTGCCGCTGCTGCTGCCCGCGGTGACCTGGGTCGGCGCGGCGCTGCGGGCGGTCGGGGCGACGGACTTCTCGCCCGAGCAGATAAGGCTCCTCACGCACGGACGGGTCGTGGAGACCACGCAGATGCGCGAGGTCCTGGGATTCGCGCCGATGTATACGACCGCCGAGACCTTCGCCGACTTCACGCGGAGCCGGGGCGGCGGGCTGCTGCCGCCGGAACGGGTGGGGCGGGCCGTGGACCGGGTGGCCGGGTTGCTGGACGTGGACATGGATGGAGCGAAGCGATAGTGGCGGACGCCAAGGTCATTCCGTTCGACGAGGACCGGCCGCGACGGCGGTCTTCGCCTGCCCGGCGGGTACGGGTCGCGCCGGAGCCGCCGGCCGGGCCGGAGCCGGTGGTGGGGGCCGCACTGGAGGCCGTACCGGAGCCTGCGGCGGCGGGGGACGGCTGGGACCGGCGGATCGCCGGCGGGCTGGCGTTCCTGCGGCGCCGGATCACCGGGGAGTACGAGGTCGACGACTTCGGCTACGACAAGGAGCTGACGGACCAGGTCCTGATGTCCTTGATGCGGCCGCTGTACGACAAGTACTTCCGGGTCGAGGTCAAGGGCATCGAGAACATCCCGAAGGAGGGTGGCGCGCTGATCGTGGCGAACCACTCCGGGACGTTGCCGCTGGACGGCCTGATGCTCCAGGTCGCGGTGCACGACCAGCACCCGGCGCAGCGGCACCTGCGGTTGCTGGCGGCGGACCTGGTGTTCATGCTGCCCGTGGTGAACGAGCTGGCGCGCAAGGCCGGGCACACGCTGGCGTGCGCGGAGGACGCGCAGCGGCTGCTGGAGGCCGGGGAGCTGGTGGGCGTGATGCCCGAGGGCTTCAAGGGGATAGGGAAGCCGTTCGGAGAGCGGTACAAGCTCCAGCGGTTCGGGCGGGGCGGGTTCGTGTCGACCGCGCTGCGGGCGGGGACGCCGATCGTGCCGTGCTCGATCGTGGGGGCGGAGGAGATCTACCCCATGATCGGCAACTCGAAGACGCTGGCGCGGCTGCTGGGGATTCCGTACTTCCCGATCACGCCGACGTTTCCGCTGCTGGGGCCGCTGGGGGCGGTGCCGCTGCCGACGAAGTGGACGATCCAGTTCGGGGAACCGATTCCGACGGACGGGTACGCGGCGGAGGCGGCCGAGGATCCGATGCTGATGTTCAACCTGACGGATCAGGTGCGGGAGCAGATCCAGCACACGCTGTACAAGCTGCTGGTGCAGCGGAGGTCCGTCTTCTTCTGATGCGCCGTTGGCTGAGCGCGAAGAAAACGCCGGTGGGGCTGGAGTGATCCAGCCCCACCGGCGTTTTTCGTTGTTCGGTGCTACTCGGCGTCCTCCGCGTTGATGCCCAGGCCTGGGAGGAGGCCGGGGAGGAGGGGCGGGAGGGTGATGTCCGGGTGGGCGGGGGTCGGGGTGCCGCCCGGCTCGGTGGACGGGGTGGACTGGTCCGTGGGCGGGTTCAGGAGGTTGCCCGTGCCGCCCAGGAGACCGCCGCCGGGGGGCGGGGTCTTCGGGGAACCCGAGCTCTGGTCCGTGGGCGGGTTGGGGGCCGCGGACGGGGCGCCCTGAGGGGGCGTCGCCTGCTGCTTGCCCGCCGGGGCGCTCGGCTTCGTGGAGGGGCCGGAGCCGCGGGTCTGTTCCGGAGGCTTCGGGAGCAGACTCTGGAGCGGCGCCACGTCGTGGTCTATGGCCTGGAAGACCGACTCCACCTCACCGCCCACGTCCGTGAGCTGCGCCGGGAGATTGCCCCGGAGCTTGGCCCACGCGTCCCGGTGTGAACGGGAGAACGAGGACAGCGCCTGGATCGGGCCGAGCGAGCCGTCCCGTTCGTAGGCGGCCTGGAGCAGCCGATGGCCCTCCGAGGCGTCGTGCTTCATGCCCGCGAGGGCTCGGCGGATCTCGCCGAGCGACTCGTGGTCGAGTGCGCCCAGACGGCCGCGCTCCATGAGCCGGCGGGCTTCCGACAGGCGGCTCGAGGCCTGGTCGAGATAGAGCTCGCCCCGGTCCGAATCGTCGTCGGCCATCCCGAGCCGGATGTCCTCCATGCCTCGCTTCACGGGGTACAGGTGGTCACCCGGCAGGGCGTCCGTGCTGGCAGCGGCCACGCCGCTGAAGGCCCCCGCGGCCACACCTACGGTGAGACCGCCCGCCGCGATGCCCTTGGACCAGCGGGAGCGGGGCCGCAATTTCCGGAGCGAGGTCGCCCGGTGGGCGCCGCGGCCGGTCCGCTGTTCGGGCACTTGAGGGTCGGCGGCCACGCCGCCCCCGGCCCTCTCTTGCATCACCTTGGCTTCCATGGCGGCAATGAGCTGGGCTCGTTGCACCACTTTGACCTCGGGGTCCAGCACCGGGCGCGGCATTCTTTCGCCGAGCACGCTCGCCAGGGCCAACAACCGGTCGTGGTCGGCAGGTTCGGCAGGTGCCTCGGACTGCTCGGCCGCCGGGTCCGGTTCCGAAAGGTCGGACGGGGTCCGCTCCTCCAGGGCCTGGGCGAAGGCGTTCGCCCGCCGGTGCGGAGTCACGTTCGCGATCACTGGCGGCACCTCCTCTCGTCATGACGATCGACTCCCCAAGGTGTCCGGAAGGTTGCCTTCCTTGAGCACATCCACACTTTCGAGTGAGCGGCTTCGGTCAGGGCTTGTCCACAGGGAGCCTGCATTCCCCACAACGAGCGGCGCGGCACTTGGGTTACGGACGAAGGATGATCGGACCACAGCGTCGTTGGATTCGACCCTGCTGGAGGTGGCGTCGTTGTCGGTGGGGTCGTCGGTGTCATCAAGGTCATCAGGGAGGGGTACCGAAATGTGAGAGGAGGGCGGCGTCAGCGGGCGTCGTCGGGGAGCAGGCGGGCCAGGGTGCGGACCGCCCGGTACTGGAGGGTCTTGATGGCACCCTCGTTCTTCCCCATCACCCTGGCCGTCTCGGCGACCGAGAGGCCCTGCAGGAAGCGCAGGGTCACGCACTCCTGCTGCTGCGGATTGAGTTTCCGTACGGCTTCCAGCAGGGCCGCGTTGGAGAGGGACTCCAGGACGGAGTCCTCGGGGGACCGTTCCACCTCGTTGGCGTCGAGCATTTCGCCGGTGGTGACTTCCAGGCGGAAGCGGCTCGACTTGAAGTGGTCGGCGACCAGGTTGCGGGCGATCGTCACGAGCCAGGCGCCGAAGTCGCGGCCCTGCCAGGTGAAGGTGGAGATACGGCGCAGCGCACGCAGGAAGGTCTCGCTGGTGAGATCCTCCGCGGTCGCCTTGCCGCCGACGCGGTAGTAGATGTAGCGGTAGACGGTGTCGCTGTACTGGTCGTACAGGCGACCGAAGGCATCGGCCTCGCCGGCCTGGGCGCGTTCGACCAGGTCCATCATGCGGGCCTGGTCGCTGTCCGCGGTGGGGCGGCGGGCGGCGGGCGCGGTGGTCCCGGCGGCTGCGCCCCCGGCGGACGAGCCGCCGGCGCGACCGCGTCTGCCCACCGTTGCTCCGCCGTCGGTCAGGGCATAGCAGGGACCGGCCGGGCCGAGTCCGGCGGGGACCGCGGTGGCGAATGCGGGGACGGTGTACGCGGTGGGGACGAAGCCGCGCAGCTGGTCGAGGACCGTTGCGCGCAGCGTAGCCAGGCCCGAGGCGTCAACCCCGACAGGTGGGTACACGGGACTCCCAGAGGCAGAGCTTCCATCACGTGCAGTGCGGGACCGTTCACCCGTCGTAGCGACAGATGGCGGTGGCATGCGTTTGAGGAGAATAACGCTTCGTACAGGCAGCGCTACACCCAGTTGCTCAAATCACCGGTTACGACACTTCTGTTGCGTGTCGAGGGCATATTCAGGCACGGATGGTGATCGATTCTTGATCACTTGGGTGCGCGGAATGCCTGCTTCCACGGTGGCTCGCGACCGAGTGGGGCAGGGCGGAGTGCCGCGCCGGGGGCGCGGGTAGAGGTGAGCGAATGTCCCGGGCGGGGGAGGGTGCCGGGCGTGGTGGGGCGGGAGGCCGGTCAGGGCCCCGTAGCCGCTACTTGCGCCGGCGGTGCAGGGCGATCGCGGCGGCCGTACCGCCCGCGATCGCGCCGACGCCCGCGGCGGCCGGGACGCCGATCTTCACGGCCTTGCGGCCGGTCCGATAGTCGCGCAGGCGCCAGTCGTTGGTGCGGGCATGCTTGCGCAGTTTTGTGTCGGGATTGATCGCGTACGGATGTCCGACCAGCGACAGCATCGGAATGTCGTTGTGCGAATCGCTGTACGCAGCGCAGCGCTCGAGGTCCAGTCCCTCGGCGGCGGCCAGGGCGCGTACGGCCTCCGCCTTGGCGGGGCCGTGCAGCGGCTCGCCGACCAGCCGGCCGGTGTAGACGCCGTCCACGGACTCGGCGACGGTGCCGAGGGCTCCGGTCAGGCCGAGCCGGCGGGCGATGATCGTGGCGGTTTCGACGGGGGCGGCCGTGACGAGCCAGACCTTCTGGCCGGCGTCGAGGTGGGCCTGGGCCAGGGCGCGGGTGCCCGGCCAGATGCGCACCGCCATGTACTCGTCGTAGATCTCCTCGCCGATGGACATCAGCTCGGAGACCTTGTGTCCCTTGACGATGGACAGCGCGCTGTCGCGGGCGTCCTGCATGTGCTCGGGGTCCTCGACCCCGGCGAGCCGGAACCAGGCCTGCTGCCAGGCGAAGCGGGCGAGCTCGCGGCGGCGGAAGAACTCCCGCTTGTAGAGGCCGCGGCCGAAGTGGAAGATCGCGGCGCCCTGCATGACGGTGTTGTCGAGGTCGAAGAAGGCGGCGGCCAGATCGTCGCCGGCTACGGGGAACTCGGGCACGGCGGGTGTGGCGGGTGCGGCGGGTGTGGCGGGTTCCTGCGGGGCCTCGGGTTCCGCCGGGCGTTCCGCTTCCGTCGCGCCGGGGAAGTCCTGGCCGCCCGGCGGTTCGTCGGCCAGTGCGGTCTTGCGGGCGGCCTCGGCCGAGGCCTCGCCTGCCAGCACGCTCCGCGCGGTGGCGGAGCGCCTACGGGGGGTGAGCCATCCCAGAGCGGCCATGACGCGAGCATAGCCACTGTGTTCGGGAGTTCCCGAACCGATGGGAATCGGTGGTGTGAACTCTTCGGTGCGCCGGGGCCGGGCCGGTTGGGGTGCGGGCGCGGGAGAATGGGTGCATGAGTCCTTTGCTGCGCCGTGCCGAAAAGAAGCGTCCGGAGGAGCGGGTGGTCACGCTCATCGGGAAGCCGGGGTGTCATCTCTGTGACGACGCCCAGGAAGTGGTCGAGAAGGTCTGTGCCGAGATCGGTGCACAGTGGGAGAAGAAGGACATTTCGCAGGACGAGGAGTTGTACCGCCTGCACTGGGAGCAGATTCCGGTCGTGCTGGTGGACGGCGAACAGCACACGTTCTGGAGGGTGAACCCTGACCGGCTCCGACGGGCATTGCAGGCTTGAGCCGTCGGGCGGTTACCATCATGGGCGATTTATGGGGTCTCGGGGGCGTATTGGTGAGGAGTGTGTACCGTTTTGCCCCCTTCGGGAATTGAACGGGTTCGGCGTGTCGTCGGTTCCCGGTCCATACGCCCAAGGCGCGTGACCCCGGTCACTTTGCTCGGACAAAGCGGACACAATCTTTGTGCACGCGTTCACAAAGACATAGCCTGCATTCGACGGGGTGGTCCTGGGACAAGAGGCCACCTGCAGCCCCGCTCATCCCGCAGGAGCATCGTGGCAACTGGCCGAACTCACCGACCGGCGACCCGCAGCCGAGGTATTCCCGAGGCCACTGTCGCCCGGCTTCCGCTGTACTTGCGCGCCCTCACCGCGCTCTCCGAGCGATCGGTGCCCACGGTGTCCTCCGAGGAGCTGGCCGCGGCCGCCGGAGTCAACTCCGCGAAGCTCCGCAAGGACTTCTCCTACCTCGGTTCCTACGGGACCCGCGGGGTCGGGTACGACGTGGAGTACCTCGTCTACCAGATCTCCCGTGAGCTCGGGCTGACCCAGGACTGGCCGGTCGTCATCGTCGGCATCGGCAACCTCGGCGCCGCGCTGGCCAACTACGGCGGTTTCGCGTCGCGCGGTTTCCGCGTGGCGGCGCTCATCGACGCCGACCCGGCCATGGCCGGGAAGCCGGTGGCGGGGATGCCCGTGCAGCACACCGATGAGCTCGAGAAGATCATCGAGGAGAACGGCGTCTCGATCGGGGTCATCGCGACCCCGGCGGGGGCCGCCCAGCAGGTCAGCGAGCGGCTCATCGCCGCCGGCGTGACCTCCATTCTGAACTTCGCGCCGACCGTGCTGTCCGTGCCCGAGGGCGTCGACGTGCGCAAGGTCGACCTGTCGATCGAGCTGCAGATCCTGGCCTTCCACGAGCAGCGCAAGGCCGGCGAGGAAGCCGCGGCCCAGGCTGCCGCCGGCGGTCCCGCCGCGGGCACCGGCACCGGGGCGGCTCCGGCCGCCGCCGTCGTGCCGCCCGCCGGACGGGCCGCCGCCGTCGCACGGAAGGGCGGCCCCGAGGGGGACGTCCCGGCGGTGATGCCGGCATGAGTCTGCTCGTCGTAGGGCTGAGCCATCGCAGTGCGCCGGTGAGCGTGCTGGAGCGCGCTTCGCTGGCCGCCGATGCCAAGGTCAAACTGCTGCACGACACGCTGGCCGCGGAGCCGGCGACGGAGGCGGCGGTCCTCGCCACCTGCAACCGGATCGAGCTGTACGCCGACGTGGACAAGTTCCACGCGGGTGTCGCCGAGCTGTCGACGTTGCTGGCGCAGCACAGTGGTGTCGCGCTGGAGGAGCTCACTCCTTATCTGTACGTGCACTACGAGGACCGGGCCGTCCACCATTTGTTCTCGGTGGCGTGCGGGCTGGACTCGATGGTCGTGGGTGAGGGGCAGATCCTCGGGCAGATCAAGGACGCGCTGGCGCTGGGGCAGGAGCTCCACACGGCCGGGCGGCTGATCAACGATCTGTTCCAGCAGGCGCTGCGCGTCGGGAAGCGGGCGCACTCCGAGACCGGGATCGACCGGGCGGGGCAGTCGCTGGTGACCTTCGGGCTGGAGCAGCTCGCGGTGCGGGTGCCGGTGGAGGAGTGGGCCGCGGGGAAGCGGGCGCTCGTCATCGGGGCCGGGTCGATGTCGTCGCTGGCCGCGGCGACGTTGGCGCGGGTTGGTGTCGCCGAGGTTGTGGTTGCCAACCGGACCGCCGAGCGGGCGGAGCGGTTGGCCGAGATTCTGGTTGCCTCGGGCACCGGGGTTACGGCTTGCGCCGTGCCGATGTCTGCTGTCGCGGGTGAGCTGGCTCGGGTCGACGTCGTCGTGTCGTGTACCGGGGCCACGGGCTTGGTGCTGACCGGGGATGACGTGGCCGTGGCCATGGAGGAGCGCCCTGCGGGGGCCGTCCCCTACCCGCCCTTCCACCATCCCCCAGACTTCGTCCGGGGGGACCCCCAGCCGGAGCTTCGCCCCGGACCCGATGCCGGTGCGGCGCCGTTGCCGGGGGCCAGCCCCCGGACCCCCGCGCCTCAAACGCCGGCGGGGCTGGATTCGGCTGAGCCGGCCCTGCGGCTGGATTCGGCGGGCCTGGATTCGGCTGAGCCGGCCGTGCGGCTGGATTCGGCGGGGCTGGTGGACGCCGAGCTTGTGGCGCGCCTTGCCGCCGCCTCTGCCGGTGGGCGCAGGCTTGCCGATGCCGGGGCCGTGCGGAGCAAGGTTGTCGTCGAGGAGCGGGACGGGTGCCCTGTGGGGCTCGACGCGCTGGCTTCGGATCCGGGGCGGAACGCCGATGGGCGGGCCGCGCTGGCCGGGGTGGATGCCGGGTCGCTGGAGCTGCACGGGACCTGGGCCGACCAGGGCGAGGCCGCCGCGCAGCGGCAGCCTCGTAGGACTGTACGGAGTCAGGACGGCGCGCCCGTACGGCTCGCGCTGCTCGACCTGGCCATGCCGCGGGACATCGACGCCGCCGTGCACCGGATCCCGGGCGTTCGGCTGGTCGACATCGAGTCGCTCGCCGAGGCATCCGCCGATGCGCCCATGGCCGCCGACGTCGACGCCGTCCGCGGGATAGTGGCCGCGGAAGTGGCCGCCTTCGGGGCGGCTCAGCGGGCCGCGCACATCACGCCGACCGTGGTCGCCCTGCGCGCCATGGCCGCCGAGGTCGTCGCCATGGAAGTGGCACGGCTCGACGGGCGGGTGCCCGATCTCGACGAGCGGCAGCGGGCCGAGGTCACCCAGACCGTGCGGCGCGTCGTCGACAAGCTCCTCCACGCGCCTACCGTGCGCGTCAAGCAGCTCGCGAGCGAGCCCGGCGGCGCCGGGTACGCCGAGGCGCTGCGCGAACTCTTCGATCTCGACCCGCAGACGGTGGCCTCCGTCAGCCGGGCCGACGAGGCTGACAAGAACCACGACTCAGGACGGGCATCATGAATCCACGTCTCGACCAGCCGCTGAGGCTCGGCACGCGGCGCAGCAAGCTGGCCATGTCCCAGTCCGGGCATGTCGCCGAGGCGGTACGGGCGATCACCGGCCGACCCGTCGAGCTCGTGGAGATCACGACCTACGGTGACGTGTCCCGCGAGAGCCTTTCGCAGATCGGCGGCACCGGCGTCTTCGTCACCGCCCTGCGCGAGGCCCTCGTACGCGGTGAAGTCGACTTCGCCGTGCACTCGCTGAAGGACCTGCCCACCACGCAGCCCGACGAGCTCGTCATCGCGGCCATGCCACAGCGCGAGGACCCGCGCGACGCGCTCGTCGCCCGCGACGGCCTGACCTTCGAGCAGCTGCCCGACGGTGCGCGCATCGGCACCGGTTCGCCGCGGCGCACCTCGCAGCTGCACGCCTACGCCAAGTCGCTCGGCAAGGTCATCGAGACCGTCGCCATCCGCGGCAACGTCGACACCCGGATCGGTTTCGTGCGGGACGGTGAGCTCGACGCGGTCGTGCTGGCCGCCGCCGGGCTCAACCGGATCGGCCGCGGCGACGAGGCCACCGACCTGATCTCCGTGGACAACATGCTGCCCGCACCCGGCCAGGGTGCCCTGGCCGTGGAGTGCCTGGCATCCAACACGGACCTGATTTCCGCGCTCGCCGAGCTCGACGACCCTCACACCCGGGCCGCCGTGACCGCCGAACGCGCCCTGCTCGGCGCCCTGGAGGCCGGCTGCAGCGCCCCCGTGGGCGCGCTCGCCGACCTGTTGGCCGACGGGCAGATTGTCAATGAGATGCGCCTGCGTGGAGTCGTGGGAACCCTCGACGGTTCCACGCTGGTGCAGCTGTCCACCACCGGTCCCGTGCCCCAGTCGTACGACGAGGCCATGGCGCTCGGCCGCGAACTCGCGGACGAGATGCTGGCCAAGGGCGCAGCCGGTCTGATGGGGGAGCGGTCGCTTTGAACCCCACAAGCCCAACCACCTCCGCTTTTGCGGCCGTCGCCGTCCAGGGGCACGTCACCTTCCTCGGTGCCGGCCCGGGCGACCCGGGACTGCTGACGCTTCGCGCCGTGGAGGCCCTGGCCGCCGCGGACGTACTGATCGCGGAGCCCGAGGTGCTCGAGGTCGTACGTACGCATGCGCGCGCGGGGGTGGACACGCCACAGCTGACGATTGCTGACGAGAAGTCAGCAGCCGCCGGAGTCCCGGTCATCCGAGATGCCGCCAATCTTGTCATGGAGGCCGCGCGCTCCGGCAGGCGGGTCGTCCGTGCCGTCACCGGCGACCCCGGACTCGACGGGAACGCGGCCGAGGAGATGCTCGCCTGCGCCACCGGCGGCATCCCCTTCGAGGTCGTCCCCGGTGTCGCGACGGCCGTCGGCGTGCCCGCGTACGCCGGTGTTCCGCTGGCCGGCAAGCAGGGTGCGGACGTGAGGTTCGTGAACGCGCGGACCGCCTCCGCGCGCTGCTGGACCGAGGTGGGCGCCAGCGACGGCATCCTCGTCGTCTCCGCGACGCTGGAGACCGTCTCGGCGGCCGCGGCCGAGCTGATCGGCGCCGGGCGCAAGCCCGACACCCCGCTCACCGTGACCGTGGCCGGTACGACGACCCGCCAGCGGACGTGGAGCGCGACCCTGGGCACCATCGCCCAGGTGTTCAAGCAGGGCAAGATCCTCCCGTCGCCCGAGGGCGCGCGCTCCGTCATAGCCGTGGTCGGGGAGCACGGCGCCGTCGCGCGCCGCGAGGAGCTGTCCTGGTTCGAGTCGAAGCCGCTGTTCGGCTGGCGCGTGCTCGTCCCGCGCACCAAGGAGCAGGCAGCCTCGCTCTCCGACCAGCTCCGTTCGTACGGTGCGGTGCCCCACGAGGTGCCGACCATCGCCGTGGAGCCGCCGCGCACCCCGCAGCAGATGGAGCGGGCGGTCAAGGGGCTCGTGACGGGACGTTACGAGTGGATCGCCTTCACTTCGGTGAACGCGGTCAAGGCCGTGCGCGAGAAGTTCGAGGAGTACGGGCTCGATGCCCGTGCCTTCGCCGGCATCAAGGTCGCCGCCGTCGGCGAGCAGACCGCCGCCGCGCTGGTGGAGTTCGGCGTCAAGCCCGACCTCGTGCCCAGCGGCGAGCAGTCCGCGGCCGGACTGCTGGAGGACTGGCCTCCGTACGACCCGGTCTTCGACCCGATCGACCGCGTCTTCCTGCCGCGCGCCGACATCGCCACCGAGACCCTGGTCGCCGGGCTGATCGAGCTCGGGTGGGAGGTCGACGACGTCACCGCCTACCGGACCGTGCGCGCCTCGCCGCCGCCGCAGGACACCCGTGAGGCGATCAAGGGCGGCGGCTTCGACGCCGTGCTCTTCACCTCGTCGAGCACCGTGCGCAACCTGGTCGGCATCGCCGGCAAGCCGCACAACGTCACCGTCATCGCGTGCATCGGCCCGGCCACGGCCAAGACGGCCGAGGAGCACGGGCTCCGGGTCGACGTGCTGTCGCCGGAGCCGAGCGTGGGCAAGCTGGCGGAGGCCCTGGCGGAGTACGGGGCGGCGCGCCGCGAGGCCGCGAAGGAGGCCGGGGAGAGCGTGTACCGGCCGAGCGAGCGGCGGCCGGGGGCGCGCAGGCGTCGTACGACCTGATGGCCGCCTTAGCGGTGTTACGTGGCAGGGCCCGGGTGCGATGCGCACCCGGGCCCTGTGGCATGTTCGGGCCATGACGGAACCCACGGATCCCGATGATGCGGTGGCGGCGCTGTGCGGGGCCGTGGCGGCCTACGACCAGGAGGCGGCCGAGGCGCTGGTGGAGGCCGGCGCGGACCCCGACCGGGTGCTGCCCGACGGGTCGACCCCGCTGCTGCGGGCCGTTGAGGGCGGCTCTCCGGAGATGGTGACGGCGCTACTCGGCCACGACGCCCGCCCGCGGCTGCCGGAGGCGGAGCGAGGGCGGCTGCTGGACGCGGCCCGGCGCTGGTACGGGGCGGGCGCGGAGGCTGAGCTGCGGCGGCTGACGGGGGCGGCGGGCCCGGCGGACGTCGCGTGGGTGACGGACTCGGAGTACGACACCGTCCCCGAGATCACCCTCGGAGGGCGGCGCGTACGGGACGGACACGGCGCGGTCCTGACCGATCTGGAGTGGGCGTTCCGCATCCTGGCGCCGGTGGCGGAGCTGGTGGCCCGCGGGGTCCGGTCCCCGAGGAGGGACCACGCGGACCGGAGCGCGGCGCTGTACGTCCTCAACAGTCGTGTCAGCGCGCAGACCTGGGCCGAGGCGGTGGCCTTCCGGCACGATCCGGATCCGCTGCGGCGGGCCTTCGTGGTCGACGTGGTCCGTTACCGGCTGTGGGGGTGGGCCGAGACCGCGCACGCGGGCTGGTACGAGAAGGAGTGCGGCCGGATCCTCGTCGAGTGGGAGGCCGAGGAGACCGACGCGGACGTACTGGGCCGGGTTCTGGAGGCCCTGGGCGAGGCGGAGGTGCCCACCCGGGAGGCCATCGGCCTGCGGCGCGCCGGGCATCCGGACCCGGGGGTGCGGCGCTGGGTGCCGGGCCTCTTCGACTGGTGGCCGTCCGAGGCCGCGTCGCGGGTGCTGTCCCCGGACGTGCGGCGGGCGCTGCGGGAGCTGTGCCGCGACGAGGACGGCGAGGTACGGGCCGCGGCCGCCGGGGTGCTGGCCGGCGAGGAGCCGGAGGCCGAGGACCTGGAGCTGCTGCCGGACCTGCTGCGGGACCCGGACCCGGAGGTCGTGCGCCGGACCCTTCGTGGCCTCGGGTCCGTCACGCGCAGTGTGCCGGAGGTCGCCGAACTGCTGGTGCGGTGCCTCGACTCGGAGGATCCGGACGTCCGGCTGAGCGCGGCCCACGGCCTGGCGGTACGGGACGACCCGCGCACCCCGGAGGCCTATGCGAAGGTCGGCCCGCTGGGCTCCGAGTACGAGAACGACCACCGGCCGGACGGGCTGTGGCGGTGGAAGGTGCGGAACCGGGCCGAACCCGAGCCCGACCGCGAACCCTCGTAGCGCACCCCCGATGGCGTGGTGCGTTCCCCGGCAAGCGCAACGGGGCGGGCCGGGCCGAGGGCGGGGCCTAGGCTTGTCCCGACTGCTGTCGAAGCTCGAAGAGGCGACTAGAAGATGAGCACGTACGGATCCTTCCCCGGCTCGCGGCCCCGTCGGCTGCGCACCACCCCGGCGATGCGGCGGATGGTCGCGGAGAACCGGCTGCACCCCTCGGACCTGATCCTCCCGGCGTTCGTCCGGGAAGGCATCAGCGAGCCGCTCGCCATCTCGGCGATGCCGGGCGTGGTCCAGCACACCCGGGACACGCTGCGGAAGGCCGCCGTGGAGGCGGTCGAGGCAGGGGTCTCGGGGATCATGCTCTTCGGCGTGCCGGCCGACGAGAACAAGGACGCGCGGGGCACGGCGGGCACGGAGCCGGACGGGATCCTCCAGGTCGCGATCCGCGACGTGAAGGCGGAGGTGGGCGACGATCTGGTGATCATGTCCGACCTGTGTCTGGACGAGTACACCGACCACGGCCACTGCGGGGTGCTGGACGAGCACGGGCGTGTCGACAACGACGCGACGCTGGAACGTTACGCCGAGATGGCGCAGGTCCAGGCCGACGCGGGCGTCCACGTGGTGGGCCCGAGCGGGATGATGGACGGCCAGGTCGGCGTCATCCGCGACGCGCTGGACGAGACGGGCCACGAGGACGTCTCGATCCTCGCGTACACGGCCAAGTACTCCTCCGCCTTCTACGGCCCGTTCCGCGAGGCCGTCGCCTCCTCGCTCCAGGGCGACCGCAAGAGCTACCAGCAGGACCCGGCGAACGCCCGGGAGTCGCTGCGCGAGCTCGCCCTCGACCTGGAGGAGGGCGCCGACATGGTGATGGTCAAGCCGGCCGGGCCCTACCTGGACATCCTCTACCGGGTCGCGCAGTCGGTGGACGTCCCGGTGGCGGCGTACCAGATCAGCGGCGAGTTCGCGATGATCGAGGCGGCGGCGGAGAAGGGCTGGATCGAGCGCGACCGGGCGATCCTGGAGACCCTGCTCGGCATCAAGCGGGCGGGCGCGGACACGATCCTGACGTACTGGGCGACGGAGGTCGCGGGGTGGCTGCGGGCTGAGCGCTGACGCTGACCGCTGTGGGCGGGTGGGGCTGGTCCTAGCCGGCGGGGGAGAGGTAGAGCTCCCGGGCGCGGGCCAGGTCGACAGGCCCGCCCGGGGTCGCGGCCGGGATCGGGTGCGCGGGCAGGTGCAGGAAGTGGGCCGACTGCCAGGCCTGGGCGGTGCCGGCCTGGCGGTTGGTGGTGGTCACCCAGGGCGGGTAGACGCGGAAGGCCCGCTTCCCGCCCGAGCCCTGCGCCGATACGACACCGCGGCGCCGGAGCGCCTCCGGGGAGAACACGAACTGGCCGAAGTGGTCGCCGTCGTGGGCGCCGACCACGAAGAGGTCGACGGGGTCGGCGGTGTCGAAGGGCCGGATGGGCCCGCCCGGGGCGGACCGCTGCCAGAGGGTGACGAACTGGCCGGCCTTGGTGGGCGTCGTCCTGGCCGCGCGGAACCGGACGCGGAGCCCGTCGAGGGTGAACGCGTAGGCGGCGTACTCGGCGCTCTCGGGCTCGGGGACCGGCTGCGAGACGGTGAATCCGCAGGGGTCGTAGACGAGGGCCTTCGCCGCGAGGAGATCGCCGTGGACGGGGTGGGGAGCGCGGGGACCGGGCGGGTGCGCGGGGGGCGTCGGCATGACGCCCAGCTTGTCACCCGGACACGCCCGCCCCCGTTCGCGCACACCCGCGGTGGGGCGCATCCTGGGAGCAGGGTGACCCCCTGGAGGTGATGGATCATGTCCACGCTCGTCGGGTGGCATGTGGAGCTCGAATTCACCGAGGAGGGCCACCGCACCAGTGCGGCGGCCCTGGTCAGACTCGGGGACGGCTCCGAGATACGGGCGCACGGCTACGCCATGCGTCACCCCTCCGACCCTGAGCAGCTGAGGGTCGGGGAAGAGATCGCGGGCGCTCGCGCGCTCATGGACATCGCGTCCCAGATGTTGCAGAAGGCCCACTCGGAGATCGACGCGGAGACGGGCCGGCACTCGTATCCGCTGCACTGATGTGGCGGATGTGGCTGATGTGACTGATTGACTGACGCGTCGAGATACGGGCGCGGTGCGCCGTAGTGGCGCACCGCGCCTGCACGTGCCCGTCCGCGCCTACCGGGTCCGCCGTTCGAAGACGACGGCCGCCAGGGTCATGGACACCGCGCCGATGGCCGCGCACCAGGCCAGGGCCACCCAGGGGGCGTCGCCCGCCGGCTGGGCCAGGAGCAGGGCTCGGAGAGACTCGATCACCGGGGTCAGCGGCTGGTGGTCGGCGAAGCCGTGGAGCCAGCCGGGCATGGTGTCGATGGGGACGAACGCGCTGGACGGGTACGGCAGGAACATCATCAGGAAGGTGAAGCCGCCCGCCGCCTCCGGTGTGCTGGCGAGCAGTCCGAGCGTCGCGGCCAGCCACGAGATCGCGGTGATGTACGCGACCAGGAGCGCGGCCGCGGCGAGGTAGCCGGCCAGCGAGGCCCGGGGGCGGAAGCCGATGGCGAGGGCGACGGCCAGGACCAGGCCGGTGGAGACGAGGTTGCGCAGGACCGAGGCCGCGACGTGCCCGGCCACGATCGGGACGCCGCCGATGTCCAGGGACCGGAGACGGCAGATCACGCCTTCCTTCATGTCGGTGGCGACGCTGACGGCGGTGCTCGCCGCGCCGAAGCCCGCGCAGAGCAGCATCGCTCCCGGGACCACGTAGGTCACGTAGGCGGTCCCGGTGTCGATGGCTCCGCCGAAGAAGTAGACGAAGATGAGCATCAGCATGACCGGCAGCATCAACGCCGTGATCAGGGCGTCCGGTTGACGGCTGCTGATGCGCAGGCTGCGCCCGGCGAGGGCGTGGGCCGCCACGATGACGCCGGGGCGGGTCGTCACGTACGTGGTCGCTGAACTGGCCAAGGAAGTGGTCACGGAGCGGCTCCCGTCAGGGTGAGGAACACGTCGTCGAGGGTGGCGCCGCGGACCGCGAAGCGGTCCACGGCCGTGCGGTCCGGGTCGAGTTCGTCGAGCACGGACCGGACGTGGGCGGCGCTGCCGTCGGTGGGCAGGCTGAGGCCGAGCTCCTCCGGCGCGAGGGTGAGCCCCTCCGTGGAGGTGCTTTCCCCCGCCGCGAGGCGGAGCGCGCGCGGGGTCAGGGCTTCGTAGGCGGCCCGGCTGGCGAGGGTCAGGTCGAGGCGGTGGCCCGCCACGCGGGACTTGAGCTCCGAAGGGGTGCCTTCGGCTGCGATCCGCCCGCCGGCCAGGACGGCAACGCGGTCGGCGAGCCGGTCGGCCTCCTCCAGGTACTGGGTGGTGAGCAGCACGCTCGTGCCGTCGGCGCGTAGTTCCCGTACGAGTTCCCACAGGTCCTGGCGGCTGCGCGGGTCGAGCCCGGCGGTCGGCTCGTCCAGGAAGATCACTTCGGGCCGGGCGACCAGGGTGGCGGCGAGGTCGAGGCGGCGGCGCATGCCGCCCGAGTAGGTCTTCGCCGTGCGCCCGCCGGCCTCGGCGAGCCCGAAGCGGGCGAGGAGTTCGTCGGCCCGCGCCCGGGCCGCGCGCGGCCGCAGTCCGCGGAGCCTGCCCATCATGCGGAGGGTCTCGGCGCCGGTCTGGAGTTCGTCGACGGCCGCGGACTGCCCGGTGAGGCTGATGGAGCGGCGTACGAGGGCCCGCTCGGACGCGATGTCGTGGCCGGCGACCCGCGCGGTGCCGGAGTCGGGCTCGGTGAGGGTGGCGAGGATCCGGACGGTGGTGGTCTTCCCGGCGCCGTTGGGGCCGAGGAGCGCGAGGACGCTGCCGCGCGGGACGGCGAGGTCGATGCCGTCGAGGACGCGCAGGGCGCCGTAGGACTTGGTCAGGGCAGTGGCGTGGATGCCGAAGTCGTCCATGCCGGTCTCCGTTCTAGGTTCTGCGTATGGGTTACGCGCCATTGCGTAAGTAATACACAGAACTAGGATGTGCGTCAACGACTCATGACGGAGGGACGGAGGGGCGGAGGGAGGTGGCGGCGATGGCGAACGAAGACGAAGACGACGGCACCGGGCTCCCGGCGAGCCTGGCCATGGCCTGGGGTCTGCGCGAGCGCCCCGGCAAGGGCCCGCGCCCCACCCTGACCCTCCAGCGGATCGTGGACGCGGCGGTGGCGCTGGCCGCTACGGAGGGGATGGACGCCGTCTCCATGGGCCGGGTGGCCAAGGAGCTGGGCGTTTCGACGATGTCCCTCTACCGGTACGTCACGGCGAAGGAAGAGCTCTACATCCTGATGTCGGACGCGGGCGTCGGCACTCCGCCGCAGCTCCCGCCGGACGCGGACGGCTGGGGGTGGCGGGAGCTCCTGTCGCACTGGGCGTACGCACAGCGCACGCTCCTCATGACCAGGCCGTGGATCCTGCGCATCCCGATCACGGCCCCGCCGGCCACCCCGAACCAGCTCGCCTGGATGGACCGCGGGCTCGCCTCCATGGCCGGGACCGGCCTGCGGGAGAGCGAGAAGCTTTCGACGATCATCCTGGTCGGCGGCCTCGTGCGGAACGAAGCGACGATGGCCGCGGACATGATGGACGCCATCGTGAAGTCCGGGGTCTCACCGGACAAGGTCGTCGGTCAGTACGTACGCACGCTGCGGCTGCTCACCGGCCCGGACACGCATCCGGCGGTGACCCGACTGCTGGAGTCCGACGCGTTCACCGGCTCCGACGAGCCGGACTTCCAGTTCCGCTTCGGGCTGGGCCGCCTGCTGGACGGGCTGGCCGAACTGATCGCCGAGCGGGGCGCACCGGGCCGGTGAGGGCCGCCGCCCACGCCGTGGAAATATGCGCGCGCGACCCCAACTGCCCCGTACCGTGCGCCCCATGACAATTCAGGGGACGACGTACGAGGTCACGACCGGGTCGGTGCACTCGGCGGACGGCACGCTCATCGGCTACCGCACCACCGGCTCCGGACCGGGCCTGCTCGTCGTGCCGGGCGCACTCGCGACCGCCAGCGACTTCGACGGCCTCGCGCAGGCCCTCGCACCGCACTTCACCGTCCACACCGTGGAACGACGCGGCCGCGGGGCCAGCGGCCCCCAGGGCGACGCGTACGGGGTCGGCCCGGAATGCGCCGACATCGAGGCGGTACGCGCGGCCACGGGCGCCCGCTACGTCTTCGGCCACAGCTTCGGCGCGTTCCTCAGCCTCGAAGCAGCCCTGCGCGGCTCGGCGTTCGAGCGCATGGCGCTGTACGAGCCCGGGGTGTCCATAGACGGCTCCGTCACGACGGACTGGATGCCGAGGTGCCGGCGCGAGCTGGCGGAGGGCAAGCCGGCGGAGGCCTTCCTGACCTTCGTCCAGGGCATCAACCCCGACACCTCCGGCAAGGCGCCTCGGTGGCTGATGCGGATGATCCTCCCGGTCGCGATCAAGAAGGAGGAGCGACTGCGGAAGCACGCGTTGCTGGCCGAGATGATCCGCGAGCACCAGGAATCGGCCTGCCTGGACAACACCTACCCGAACTACTCCGGCCTCAAGGCCCCGGTCCTCCTCATGGCGGGCAAGGACGTCAAGTCCACCGGCGCCGGGCGCGCGGCGGCGCACCTCAACGGTGTCCTCCCGGACTCGGAACTCGCCCTGTTCCCGAAGCTGGACCACTTCGGCCCGGAACAGGACCCGGCGGGCATCGCGGCGGCGACCACCGCGTTCTTCCTCGCGGAGCGGTGACCTTGACCTTCAGTCGGCCATGCCTCAGCGCGCCGAGCGCGCCCAGTCGGTGAGCGTCGCCCAGGTGGCGGGGGCCAAGTCCAGGACGGGGCCGTCGGCGAGCTTGGAGTCGCGGACGTGGACCTGGGTCGCGCAGGTGGCGACCTCGACGCAGTCGCCGCCCTCGCTGCCGCTGTACGTGGACTTGCGCCAGGCGATGGCCACCTCCAGGCAGGCATCGCCTTCGTCACCGCTGTAGCTGGACTTGAACCACGTCAGTGCGGTGGTGCTCATGTCTCTCCTAGCAGGCGGTCCAACCGGCCTTGTGTCTGCTCGGTGTTCAGGGCCTGAGTCCGCAGCATCGCATATTTGCGCGCGAGGATGCTGACCTCGTCTGGGCTGGAAACCAGCAGGCTGCCACGTTGGGTTTCTGCGTATCCGAGGTGCTCGTGGTCCGGGGTTTCCAGGAGGATGAACGGGCCGTTGAGTCCTGCGTGGGTGGTCTGCCGGAAGGGCAGAATCTGCAATGTGATGTTTGGGAGATCGGCGCAAGCCAGCAGATGGCGTAGCTGTTCCTTGTAGACCTCGTCCCCGCCGATCCGAATCTCGAACGCGGCCTCCCAGAGGATGAAGCTGAGGCTGGGCGGGACCTTGCGATGCAGGATCGACTGCCGGGCGATGCGTCGAACGGTCAGGGCCTCGATTTCCTCCTCCGCGTACGCCGGGACACGGTTTCGGAACAGCGCCCGCGCGTAGTTCTCGGACTGGAGTAGGCCCGGAATGCGCATGGACTCGTACCAGGAGAGCGTGATGGCGCGGCTCTCCAGATCCATGTATTCCTCCGCCCACGGCGGTGTCGCGTCGATGGAGGGCATCTCGTTGGCTGCCACGGCCAGCAGGCCCGGCAACCCCAAAACCTGATCCATCAACTCCGCGACGTTCGGCATCAGCGCCCGCCGCCCCTGCTCGATGGAGGCGATGGTCTCCGCGTCCAGGCGGACCAGCTCGCCGAGCTGTGTCTGCGTCAGGTTCTTGGCGATCCGGGCCGCGGCCACCTGCTTGCCGACCATCTTCATGGTCGTCGCGTTCGGCCGTGCGCGTTTCCTCGGTGGCATGACGATGAACTCCCCACCCTTGCGGCTGCACTACCCCGTGCCAACCCGTACTCATCACTGAGTACGGGTTGCCGTACTGCTCCACGCTAGTCACGTAACGCGACGATCGGCGGGTGAATCTACATACTCAACCCGCCCTGGTTCAGGAGCGCCTCTACCTGCGCTCACCCCAAACCATCAGCGCCGCACGACACTTCACACGTGACACCTTGGATGCGTGGGGCAGGGCTTCCCGGCGGGACGACGTGTTGCTCTGCGTGAGCGAGCTGGCGACCAACGCGCTGCGGTACGGGGTCCCGCGCGGGCGGGGGTACCTGCTGCGGCTGCTCACCTACGACGGGACGGTCCGCGTCGAGGTGCATGACAGCGGGCCCGGGCTGTCGCGGATCGGGGAGCGGACGTGCGGGCGGGGGCTGCTGCTGGTCGGGGCGCTGGCCGATGCCTGGGGGGTGCTGCCCCGGGCTCCCGGGAAGGTCGTCTGGTGCGAATTCCGGGGGCTCGGCTGCTAGCTTCGGCTCTCGGAGAATTTCGTCCGAGGGGGATCAATGTCGCGTCCGTTGCGGTGGGTTGTGGTCGTCGGGGGGACGGGGATCGCCTTCCTGATCGGGTTCCGGCTGGGGGTCTGGGACCCCTTCGGCTGGCTGCCGGAGAAGGACTCCGACCGGGTGTCGGCCGCCGCCGGGTTCGGCGGGGCCATGGCCGCGGTGTGCGCGCTGGTCGGCGGCTGGTGGGCCGGTGGCGGCGGGGAGAGCTCCCTGAGGCAGCGGGCCCGCGCCTCCGGCACCAGCCGGGTCACGCAGACCGGGGGCGGAGCCTCCGGCCCGGTGGACCAGTGGGCGCGCGCCGACGGGGACTCCCGCGTCCAGCAGACGGCCGCCGGCGGCGGTGAGCAGCCGGACCCGGACCCGGCCCCGTGAGCGCCGAGCAGCGGGCGCGGGCCGAGGGGCAGGCGCGGATCACGCAGGTGACGGTGGCGGGGGACTACGTTGCGCACCCGCCCGGTGCCGGTCCCGTACCTCCACCCCCACCCCCGGCCGCATCCGGGCTGCCCGCTCCGCCCGCCGCGCTCGTGGGGCGGGACGCCCCGGTCAAGGTGCTGACGGACCTGCTCGATGAGGGCGGGGCTCCGGTGATGGTCGTGGCCGGGCTTCCGGGGGTCGGCAAGAGCGCGCTGGCCGTTGCGACGGCGCATCGGGCTCTGGAGTACGGGTGGTTCGAGGACCGGGTGTTCTTCCTCCAGTTGCACGGCTACGCCTCGAACGGCGCGGTGAGCGGTGCGCAGGCGGTGCGGGAGATGCTCCGCTATCTCGGGGTCGGGGACGCGGAAGTGTCGCCGTCCCCGGACGGGCAGGTGGCGCTGTACCGGGCCCGGCTGGGCTCGCTGGCGCGGGCCGGGCAACGGGTGTTGATCGTTGCGGACGACGCCGGGGCGGTGTCCCAGGTGCAGGACCTCGTACCGCCGGACGGCACACACCGGTTGCTGGTGACCTCGCGGCACCGCCTGGTCGCGCCGGGCTTCGCCGCGAGGCTGGTCGGCCTGGACGAGCTGGCGGCGGAGCCCGCGGCGGAAATGATCGCCGGCGCGCTGCTGCGGACCTGGCCGGAGGATCCGCGGTCGGCGCGGGAGCCGGAGGCGCTGGCCCGGGTGGCGGACCTCTGCGGGCGGCTGCCGCTCGCGCTGACGGTGGCGGGCGCGCTGCTGGCGGGGGACCCGGGGCTGGCGGCGGGGGAGTTGGCGCGGCAACTGGCCGAGGCGAGGACCCGGCTGGAGAGGCTGCACATCGACGGAGACGTGCCGGTCGGGGTCCAGGCCGCGTTCGACCTCTCGTACGCGCGGCTTCCGGCGGACCAGGCGCGGCTCTTCCGACTGTTGACGGTGGTGCCGGGGCCGGACTGTTCCACCGGGTTCGCTCGGGTGCTTGCCGGGTGCGAGGGGGCGTCCACGGCCGACGCCGAGGTGAGACCGTCCCTGGCCGCTCTCGTGGGGGCCAGCCTGCTCTCCGAGCAGCCGGTCGGTTCGGGGCGCTGGCGCATGCACGACTTGGTGCGGCTGTACGCCCGGGACCGGGCGGAGGAGTGTGCGGAGGAGGACGGCCGGGAAGTGGCGGCCGAGCGGCTCATGGGCGCTCTCCTCGGCACCACTCGCAAGGCGGTCCGCTCGTTGGGTATCGGCGCTGCGGAGGCCGAGGGCGAGGAGCTTCCCCCGATGGCTGCGGCGCTTCGCTGGCTGGACGCGGAACGCGCCGTGCTGGTCGCCGCTGTGGGGTGGGCCGCACAGACTGGTCGGCCCTATGCCGCCTTCGCGCTGGCCGACGCGTTGGGCCCCTACCTCGTTGTCTACGGTCATGCACCGGACGCGGTGATGGTGGCGAGGAAGGCCCTCGACGTGGCACGAGCAGCCGGTGATCGCTGGTTGACCGGAATCATGCTGGTGAACCTCGGCGGCGCGCTCAATGAGGAGTGGCTGGCCGAGGAGGCGATCGGACCGTTGACGGAGGCTCTCGCCGTCTTCCGTGAGGTTGAGGGGCGAGAAGGGGAAGCCAATGCCCTGGACAACTTGTCTGCCGTGTTCTGGAAAACGGGGCGACTCGAAGAGGCCAGAGCAAGGGGCGAGGAGGCTCTGAAGATCTTCCGGGAGCTGGGGAACCGGCAGGGGGAGGGGTTCGCACTGTTCCATCTCGCCAGCGTTCTGGACGATCTGGGGGAGCAGGCCAAGGCCGTCGATATGTGCAGACAGGTGGTGAGCTGCATGCGCGAGACCGGCGACCGCCACCGGGAGGCGTCCGGATTGCAGCTTCTTGCGAAAGTGCTGTGGAGGGTCGGGGAGCGGGCGGAGGCCCAGGCCGTATGGGATGAGGCGCTCTCGATGCTGCGCGGCCTGGGGAACAGAACAGCAGTGGCAATTGTGCTCAGGGGACTGGCCAAAGCGCTGTTGGACGACGGGCAATTGACTGGCGCGCGCGTGCGCTACGCGGAAGCACTGGTCCTGTTCGAGGCCACCGGGGACCAGCAGGGCGAGGTGGCGACGACGGGCGACCTGGGCGCGATCTGCCTGTTGGAGCACCGGTTCACGGAGGCGCTGGAGTTGTACGAGAGGGCTGCGTCCCTCCTGGCCTGCACGGAGCAGTGGGGACACGAAGCCGAGGCGGAAATGGGTCGGGGGGCCGCGCTGTACGGCCTGAGGCGCCGGGCCGAGTCTGTCGAAGCCTTCGATCGGGCGGCCGCTCTGTTCGCCCTTGCGGGCGATGCCGAAGGGGCAGTAGCGGCATGTGGCGAGGCAGGGCGGCTCCGCCTGCTCTCAGAAGCCGCGCCGCCCCGCCGCTGGCGCGATCGCCTCAGGCCCCGCCGCCGCTGACCCGGCCCGCCAGGCGGGCCATCGCCACCCGTAGCTCCCGCTGCGCGCCCAGGGGGACGATCGCCGCGCGGCCCGGGACGCGGACGCCGCCCGTCAGGGCTACTCGGGTGCCGCCCTCAGGGGTCGGGGCGGCGGCCATGCCGATGATCAGGAAGCGGCTCTGGAGCCAGCACCAGCCGGGGCGCAGGACTCCGTGGAAGTGGGCGCGCAGGCCGTACTTGCTGCGGGCCAGGGCCTCCACGCGGTCGCCCGTGACCCGGAGCACGCGCACGGTGCGCATGTCGGGCTGGAAGCGGCCGAACTCGCCCTCCAGGTCCGACATCACCGCCCAGACCTCCGGCAGGGGGATGGGGAGCACGTCCTCCACGACCTTCGCCCCGGGGATCGCGGCCGCCATGATGCGGAGGCGGGCGACGGTGTCCATCGCGTGCGGGTGTGTCGTCATGCGGACCACGCCTTCCGGAAGCTCGTACGGGCCCGGTGCAGCCGGGACTTGGCGGTGCCCGGCGGGACGCCGAGCAGGGCGGCGGCGGCCTCCTCGTCGAGGCCTTCGACGTCACGGAGTACGAGGACGGCCCGGTGGGCGGGGGAGAGGCGGGCCAGGACGTCCTCGATGTCGGCGGCCAGCTGCGGGTCGTCCGGGCCGGGTACGTCGGCCAGTTCGGCCGGGCGGTCGCGGGACGCGCGCCGGGCGGTGCGGACGGCCTCGCGGACGGCGATGGACCGGACCCAGCCGTACAGGGCCTCGGGGTCGCGGAGGGCGCGGAGGGAGCGGAAGATCGCGAGCAGGGCCTCCTGCGTGGCGTCCGGGCCGTCCGCGAGGGCGATCGGGTGGCAGATCCGGGCGAGGTACGGGGTCAGGTGGTCGAGGAGGTCGTGCAGCGCGAGGGTGTCTCCGGCCCGGGCCGCGCGGGCGAGGGCGACTCCGCGGTCGCGGGCGGCCTGGCTGAGGGGCCCCGCGGCGGGGCTGCCGGGCGCGCTCACCGGGCTCTGGCCAGCCGGGCGGCGGCCCAGCCGAAGCCGAGGCAGGCGGGGGTGTACAGGGCGAGGTTGAGGGTGCGGAAGGGGCCGTCGGCGGGGCTGTCGAGGAGACCGGCGGCCCAGCCCAGGCCCGCGAGGCCCCGTACGGCCAGCCCCGCGGCGACGGCGGCCGTCACCAGGCGGGCGGGCCGCCCGGCCCGGCCGTGCGCGTGCGCGAGCACGGCGGCGGCTCCGGTCAGGGTGAGGGCGGCGAGCGGCAGGACGACGGGCGGGCCGAAGGACACCTCGGAGCCGAGCACGGCCAGCGACAGGGTCCGCTCGTCGGGGGCGGGCCAGGTCAGGCCGGTGGCCCAGTACAGGTGGACCAGCCCGTCGGCGGCGAGCAGCGCGGCGAGCGCCCGCCCGGTGCGCCTGCGTGTCGTGTCCTTCATGGTGCCCTTCACCGTGTCCTGCACGGCGTGCCCCCTCGGTGGTGAAACGCTCCGGCAACGCTCCGGCAAAGCTCCGGCACACAGAGGAGGGGGCTCACAGGGGAAACGTTCCCTGTGAGCCCCGTCACGCACGTGGGGTGTCCGTCAGTCGACGATCTCCGGGCGGGCCTTGATCACCGCGAAGACGGCGCCCTGCGGGTCGGCCAGGACGGCCATGCGGCCGGCCGCCATGTCGAAGGCCGGGGCCATGACGGAGCCTCCGGCGCGGGTGGCCGCGGCCTGGATCTCATCGACGTCGTCGGCGCTGAAGTACGGGACCCAGTTCGGCGGGGTGCCCGGCGGGAGGTTGCTCAGGTCCATCATTCCGGCCACCGCGCGGCCGCCGACCTGGAACTCCGTGTACCCCGCGGCCTCCGGCATCTCGGACGGGGTCGTGGTGACCGGCAGGATGGCGGAGTAGAACGCGGACGCGGCGGGGACGTCGCCGGTGCTCAGCTCGTTCCAGATGAGCGCGCCGTGCTCGTTGACGATGCCCGCTCCGTCGAAGGTGCCCGCCTGCCACAGGCCGACGACCGCGCCGGTCGGGTCGACGATGACGGCCATCCGCCCGAGGTCCATGACGTCCATCGCGTCCATCATGACCGTGCCGCCCGCGTCGGTGACGGACTTGAGGGTGGCGTCGAGGGAGTCCGTGGCCAGGTACGAGGTCCACACGGTCGGGGGCATCGGGTCGGGGGTGGTGCCGTCCGGGTTCATCGCCTTCATGATCCCGGCGACCGGCTTGCCCTTGAGGGTGCAGACGGAGTACCCGCCGGTCTCGGGCGGCCCGATCTCGCCCTGCCAGCCGAAGAGGTCGGCGTAGAAGTCGATGGCGGCCTGCTGGTCGGGAACCATCAGGTCGATCCAGCAGGGGGTGCCGGGCTTGTAGGGGCCGTTCATGTCGGGCACGGGGCCCTCCGGGGGTGCGTAGGGGAAGGACGGCCCGTCCCCTACCCGGGCCGCGTGGCCGAAATCGGACCGTACGGGTGAACTGGGGGTGGGCGACGCGGTATCCGCCGCCAGAACGTCGCCTGGGGGCCAGGCTTGTCGCATGGCCGACTTGGGAGTCCGTGGCGTGTCCGAGGAAGTGCTCGCCGAGCTGAGCGTACGAGCCGCCCGCAGTGGCCAGTCGCTGCAGTCCTACGTGCGGACCTTGTTGGAGGACGTGGCCAGGACGGCTTCCTTGGGGAACGCCGGCGCGCCGACCCGTCCCCGGCCGTCGGCCGAACTGAGCGTGGACGAGGTCCTCGGCGACCTCGACGCCGGACGGCGGCGCGAGTGATCGTGATCGACGCGAGCGCGGGCAGGTCTGTACGGTCGTGCGGCTCAGCGCAGGGCGTGCTTGCCCGTGGAGTCCCGCGCCTCGGGCGTGAGGGCCCGGGCGATGCCGGCCCGTACGACGGCCATGTCGGCCTCGTCGAACTCCTCGTCGTGGCCCTGCGGCGGAGCCATCGCCTCGGTTGCCGCGATGTCCGCGTCGATGTCCGCGAAACGACGGGTCACGAGGATGTCCTCGTTGATCTCCATGACGTCGGCGTGCTCCTTCACTCTCGTGGGTAGCGCTGCGGCCCCCGTCTCCCGGTAGGGGAGACGGGGGCCGCCGTCGTGCCGTGCGCCCGGTGTCAGAGCTTCTCGGGGGTGCGGATGCCGAGGAGGGACATGCCCTTGCTGAGGGTGCGGGCGGTCAGCTCGCACAGGAACAGGCGGTTCTCGCCGACGACGAGCTCGGGCTCGGGCTTCACGACCGGGCACTGCTCGTAGAACGTCGCGAACAGCGAGGACAGCTGGTAGAGGTACGCGGCCACCTTGTGCGGGGCGTGCTCCGCGGCCGCCTCGGCGATGAGCTCGCCGAAGTGGTCCAGGTGCAGGCCCAGCGCGCGCTCGGCCGGCGCCAGCTCCAGCTCCGGGTGCGCGACCGGCTTGCGGTCGCCCGCCTCGCCCGCCTTGCGCAGGATCGACTTGATACGGGCGTACGCGTACTGCAGGTACACGGACGTGTCACCGGTCAGCGAGACCATCTGGTCCAGGTCGAACTTGTAGTCGCGCGCGGCCGACGTCGACAGGTCCGCGTACTTCACGGCGCCGATGCCCACGTACTGGCCGTTCTCGACGATCTCCGCCTCGGTCAGGCCGATCTTCTCCGCCTTCTCGCGGACCACGGCGGTCGCCCGCTCGACGGCTTCGTCCAGCAGGTCCACCAGCCGCACCGTTTCGCCCTCACGGGTCTTGAACGGCTTGCCGTCCTTGCCCAGCACGGTGCCGAAGGCCAGCTGCACGGCCTTGACCTCGTCGTTCAGCCAGCCCGCCCGGCGCGCCGTCTCGAAGACCATCTTGAAGTGCAGGGACTGCCGCGCGTCGACCACGTAGATCAGCTCGGTCGCGCCCAGCGTGCCCACCCGGTCGCGGATCGCCGAGAGGTCGGTCGCCGCGTAGCCGAAGCCGCCGTCCGACTTCTGCACGATCAGCGGGGTCGGGTTGCCGTCCGGGCCCTTGACGTCGTCGAAGAACACGCAGAGCGCGCCGTTGGAACGGACGGCCACGCCCGAGTCCTCCAGCAGCTTGCAGGTCTCCACCAGCATGTCGTTGTAGCCGGACTCGCCGACGACGTCGGGGTCCTGGATGTCCATGTCCAGCTTGTTGAAGACGGAGTAGAAGTAGATCTTCGACTCGTCCACGAACCGCTGCCACAGCGCCAGCGTCTGCGGCTCGCCCGCCTGGAGGTCCACCACCCGGGCCCGGGCCCGCGTCTTGAACTCCTCGTCGGAGTCGAAGAGCGTGCGCGAGGCCTTGTAGAGGCGGTTCAGGTTGGACATGGCCTCCTCGCCGGAGACCTCACCGCCGTCCTCCGCCTTGTGGTCCAGCTCGTGCGGGTGCTCCAGCAGGTACTGGATGAGCATGCCGAACTGGGTGCCCCAGTCGCCGATGTGGTGGCGCCGGACCACCTTCTCGCCGGTGAACTCGAGGATCTCCACCATCGCCGCGCCGATGACCGCCGAGCGCAGGTGGCCTACGTGCATCTCCTTGGCCACGTTCGGCTGCGCGTAGTCGATCACCGTCGTACCCGGGTTCGCGGCGAGCGGCACGCCGAGGCGGTCGTCCGCGGCGCGGGCCGCCAGGGTCTCCACGATCGCCTTGTCGGTGATCGTGATGTTGAGGAAGCCGGGACCCGAGACCTCGATCTCCTGGATCAGGCCGGCGGTGTCGATGCCCTCGACCACGGTCGTCGCGAGCTCGCGCGGGTTGGCCTTGGCCTTCTTCGCGAGCGCCAGGATGCCGTTGGCCTGGAAGTCGGCCCGGTCGCTTCGTCGCAGCAGCGGGTCGCTCGCACCGGCGTCCGGCAGGGCGGAGGCGAGTGCGTCGGCGACGCGCTGGTTGACGGAGGAAGCGAGGGAAGGGACCGAGGCCATGAGCTGCCGTTCCTGTGAGGTCGTGCCGATGCGTGCACTTGGGGTTTCCGACAAGGACCGAGTATCCCACGCGAGGGCTGTCCACATCCCGGGATATATCGGGGATCGGGCCGGACCGGTAACCCGCCGACAAACATCGGAGCGCTCCCTTCCGTCTGGGAGAATGGCGAGAAGCCAGCATTCGAGAGAGAAGGACGTGTCGTGGGTCAGAGCGCCCCGAGCAGCACCGAGACCGACTGGGTCTCCCGTTTCGCGGACGAGGTCATCGCCGAGGCGGAGCGCCGAGCCCCGGGCAAAACGATCGTCGTCGCGTCCGGTCTCTCCCCCTCCGGCCCCATCCACCTGGGCAACCTCCGCGAGGTCATGACCCCGCACCTGGTCGCGGACGAGATCCGCCGCCGGGGCCACGAGGTCCGGCACCTGATCTCCTGGGACGACTACGACCGGTACCGCAAGGTGCCCAAGGGCATCCCCGGCGTCACCGAGGAGTCCCACGCCCAGCACATCGGCCGCCCGCTGACCGCCGTGCCCGCGCCCGAGGGCTCCGCGTACCCGAACTGGTCCGAGCACTTCAAGGCCGCCATGGTCGAGGCGCTGGCCGAGCTCGGAGTCGAGTACGACCCGATCAGCCAGACCGAGCAGTACACCGCCGGTACCTACCGCGAGCAGGTGCTGTTCGCGATGAAGCACCGCGGCGACATCGACGCGATCCTCGACCAGTACCGCACGAAGCAGAAGCCGGGCGGCAAGAAGCCGCAGCAGAAGCAGGTCGACGAGGCCGAGCTCGAAGCCGCCGAGGGCTCGGGCGCGGCCGCCGAGGACGACGGCAGCACGGAGGGTACGGAGTACTTCCCGTACAAGCCGTACTGCGGCGAGTGCGGCAAGGACTTCACCAAGGTGACGTCCTACGACGACGAGACCACCGAGCTGACCTACGTCTGCACCGAGGACGAGTTCACCGAGACGGTCAAGCTCAGCGAGTTCAACCGCGGCAAGCTGGTCTGGAAGGTCGACTGGCCCATGCGCTGGGCCTACGAGGGCGTGATCTTCGAGCCCTCCGGCGTCGACCACTCCTCGCCCGGCTCCTCCTTCCAGGTCGGCGGCCAGATCGTCGGCATCTTCGGCGGCGAGCAGCCGATCGGACCGATGTACGCGTTCGTCGGCATCAGCGGCATGGCCAAGATGTCCTCCAGCAAGGGCGGGGTCCCGACCCCGGCCGACGCGCTGAAGATCATGGAGCCGCAGCTGCTGCGCTGGCTCTACGCCCGCCGCAAGCCCAA
Organism: Streptomyces sp. GL_148; assembly: GCF_057834205.1. NCBI lineage: Bacteria > Bacillati > Actinomycetota > Actinomycetes > Kitasatosporales > Streptomycetaceae > Streptomyces > Streptomyces sp. GL_148. The sequence goes on from NZ_CM174396.1 coordinate 5,021,577, forward strand.
CCAGTCCTTCAAGATCGCCTTCGACCAGGAGATCCAGCGGCTCTACGACGAGTGGGACAAGCTGGAGGCCAAGGTCGCCGACGGCTCCGTGCTGCCCGCCGACGCCGCCGCCCACGCCCGCGCCGTACGCGTCGCCTCCCACGAGCTGCCGCGCACCCCGCGCCCGATGGCGTACCGGACGCTCGCCTCGGTCGTGGACATCACCGGCGGACACGACGAGCAGACCCTGCGCATCCTCAGCGACCTGGAGCCGGACCGGCCGCTGACCTCGCTCGACGAGGTACGCCCGCGCCTGGACCGCGCCGAGAACTGGATCACCACCCAGGTCCCCGCCGACCAGCGGACGCTGGTGCGCGAGGAGGCCGACGTAGAGCTCCTGTCCTCCCTGGACGACGAGGGACGCGAATCGCTGCGCCGCCTCATCGACGGGCTCGACTCGCACTGGTCCCTCGACGGGCTCACCACCCTCGTCTACGGCGTGCCGAAGGTGATGGCCGGCCTGGAGCCGGACGCCAAGCCGACGCCGGAGCTCAAGGTCGCGCAGCGGACCTTCTTCGCCCTGCTGTACCGCCTGCTCGTGACCCGGGAGACCGGGCCGCGCCTGCCCACACTGCTGCTCGCGGTGGGGGCGGAGCGGGTGCGCAAGCTGCTCGCCGTCTGAGGTTCCGCGTACGCGTGGACAGGAGAAGGGCCCGCACCCCCTCGGGGGATGCGGGCCCTTCTCATGTCCGGGTCACGTGTCCGGGCTACGCGATGTGCTCGTTCTCCAGCTCGGTCTGGTAGCGCTGCTTGAGCTGCGGGAAGATCTTGCGGATCAGCGAGGCGCTGCGCGGATGTACCACTCCGTACCGGTCGGCCAGCAGTATGTCGAGCTGCTCGGCGGTCAGGACCTCGCCGTTCTCCTCCAGGTGGGAGCGGAAGACCTCGTACGCCGCCTCCGCGAACTTCACGTCGTCATCGCTCGGCGGCTCGCCCTCCGGGAAGGCCTCCTCCCGGCGGGGACCCGGTATCGCCGGCTCCTGCTCCTCCGGCTCCGGCTGCTCCGGGCCCGTCGGGGGCATGACCGGGGTCGGCTCCAGGCCCTCCACGTACTGCGGGTTGTAACCGCCCTCGTACGCGGCCTGCGGCGCGCGGGGCGCCGCGAACCACGCGCTGTTGTGCGCGGCCGGCATCGCGGTCGGGTCCACCACGAAGGGCGCGGCGTCGGGGTGGCCCTGCGGAGCCTGCGCCCCGCCCGGGCCCTGGACGTACTGGGGCTGCGGCCCGGCGAGCTGGTGCTGCTGCTGCGCGGCATCAGCGGAGGCGGGAGCGGAGGCGGAGGCGGGAGCGGAGGCGGGGCCGGTGACGGCCACAGCCGTCCCCGGCAAGGGCTGCTGCGCACCCCCGGCGTCCCCCGGGACGTGGGCGGCGCCCGCCGGGAGGGCCGCGGCCGCCGGGTCCTGGACCGGGGGCGGCGGGATGAGGAGGGGGTCGATGCCCGCCGCGGCCAGGCCTTCGGGGGCGGTCTGCGAGAGGGGGACGCCTATGCGGGCGAGGCGCAGCGGCATCAGGGCGCCGACGGGGGCCTTGCGGCGCCAGGCGCGGCCGTAGCGGGCCTGCAGGCGGGCCTGGTAGATCAGACGGTCCTGCTCCATGCCGACGGCCTGCTCGTAGGAGCGCAGCTCCCACAGCTTCATCCGGCGCCACAGCTTGAAGGTGGGGATCGGCGAGAGGAGCCAGCGGGTGAGGCGGACGCCTTCCATGTGCCGGTCGGCGGTGATGTCCGCGATCCGGCCCACCGCGTGGCGGGCGGCCTCCACCGTGACCACGAAGAGGATCGGGATCACGGCGTGCATGCCGACCCCGAGGGGGTCGGGCCAGGCGGCGGCGCCGTTGAAGGCGATCGTCGCCGCCGTCAGCAGCCACGCCGTCTGGCGCAGCAGCGGGAACGGGATCCGGATCCACGTCAAGAGCAGGTCCAGCGCGAGCAGGACGCAAATGCCCATGTCGATGCCGATCGGGAAGACCAGCGAGAAGGAGCCGAAGCCCTTCTTCAAGGCCAGGGCGCGCACGGCGGAGTAAGAACCGGCGAATCCGATCCCCGCGATGACGACGGCTCCGGCGACCACCACACCGATCAATATCCGGTGCGTACGAGTCAGCTGCATCGCGGCCACCCGCGATCCCCTCCCCTTGTCGAGCTACGGCAGGGCACAGCGTACGCGCGTACGGGGAAAGGGACGTCGGCGGTCCGCAACCGGGGCTCGGGGCTCCGGCCGGACCGCCGACGGCGCAGTGCGCGCTGACGTCCTAGGAGTTCGAAGGCGAGGGCGAAGTCGGCTGCCCGGGCTGGGCCGACTGCCCCGGCTGCGCGGACTGCTCCGGCTGCTGCGCCCCGTTGGTGGCCGCGACCGAGGCGACGGTCTCCTTCGTCGCCGCGATGGCGGCCTGGAGCAGCTTGGCCTGGTCCGGAGCGGCCGCGCCCTCGTAGGCCGTGCCGTTGTAGTCGAGGGTGATGACGACGTTGTGCGTGCGGGCGATGACCGACGTGTTGAAGAAGTCGCCGTCCTTCTTGGTGGTGAAGGTGACGGACGTGGCCTGGTCGCCGATGTCGCCCGCCTCCTGCGGCTTCACGTTCTCCGCGCCCTCGATGGCCTTCGCCTTCTCGACCTGCTTGGCGTACTCGTCCTCGGCGCGCTTGGTGCCGGTGCCGACCGAGGCGAGGGAGTCGTAGCGGACCAGGGAGATCGAGAGCCAGCGGTACTGCGAGCCCTTCAGGCCGGCCTCGTCCAGACCGTTCCAGGTGCAGGTGGCACGGCTGGTGAGGTCGTTGGACTTGGCGGCGGTGCCGCCCGCGTCCTTCGCCTTCGGGACGATCGTCTCGATGGTCTTCGCGGCGACCACCTTGCACGGCTCCGGCAGCGTGGCGTAGACGGCCTTCTCCAGCGCCTCCTTGGAGGGCTTGGAGCTCGGCTGGGCGGACGAGGACGCTCCGGACTTCTTGCCGCTGTCGGCGCCCGACTTCTCGCCCGAGTCGGACGAGCAGCCGGCGACCGTGAGGATCACCGGGACGGCTGCGCAGGCGAGGACGCGGGTGAGGCGCGAGGCTGATCGGTGCATGATTCCTTCAACGTTGTGGGTCTTCGTGCGGGCTCGTGTGGCCCCTCTTACGGGCGCGGGACCCGAGCAACGGTAGCCCGACCCGGCGCCCGGCTGCTGTGCGCGCCGTCACGACGGGCCCGCACGCCCCCCTGGGACGGGACCGGCTAGTCGTCGAACCGCTCCACGAGCGCCTGCGCCAACTGCCGTGCCCTGTCCTGGGTTTCACCGCTCGGCGGGACCGTGCCGGGGAGCGCGGGCTGGACGCTGTACTCGACGGTGACGATGACATTCGAGGTACGGAACACAATGCGGACCGTGCGGGCCTGCGCTGCGGTGGCGCCGGCCGCGGCGAGGTCGTCGTCGAGGAAGGCCTCGTCGCCGAGCCCTTCGAGGACGCGGGAGCCGAGCTCGGGCGGGGCGGAGGGGCTGGTGCTCGCACTCGCACTCGCACCCGGGCCGGCGCTGCTCGCACCCGTGCTCGGCGTGGGTGCGGGGCTCGGCGTCGCGCCGGGGGCCCCGGGTGTCGGCGCCCCGGACCCGGAGGGTGTCGGGCTCGCCGACGGCACCGGGGCGGGCAGGTTGGCGGCGGTGAGCTGGCGGCCGTAGACCTGCCGCGCCTTGTCGTCGTCGCTCGTGGTGGCCCGGTCGTACGAGACCACGCGCTCGAAGTCCACCGACAGCAGCCGGGTCTCGGTCGGCGTCTGCGCGGTCCAGCGGCAGCCGACGCGCCGGTCGGCGTCGTACGAGGCGTCCGCGACCCCGGCGTAGAGGGCTTCGAGGGCCTCGGGCGTGAGGCCTTCGGCGGCCGGGAGCATCGCCTTGAGCTTCTTGGAGTCGGCGGCCTTGCAGGGCATGGGCAGGCTGCGGTACTTGCCGGGCTGGGCGCCCGGACCGGCGTTCGTGCCGGGCTTCTCGTCGCTGGTGGTTCCGATTCCGCCGCCGCCGTCGGTACAGGCGGTGAGGCCGGCCGTGAGGGCGGCGAGCATCGCGACGGCTGGCAGGACTCCACGTACTCGTACCGTCTTGCGCTGCACGTTCCACCGGCTCCCTTCGGGAAAATGCGTTGCCGCGGCTTGGGCGCGGATGGACACAATGTCTATCGCACACGCTGGTGCCGGCGCCGGTCTCATGTCGTATTTGAGGCTATGAGCGAGGCTTTTTGCGTATGGAGACTTTTCTGCGGTTAACGGGGTGTTGAGGCCAAAATGTCGTATGTAGAGGTGCCCGGGGCGAACGTCCCGATCCGGATGTGGACCGACCCGGCGTCGGTGGAGGACAGCGCGATGCGCCAGCTCCAGAACACCGCCGGCCTTCCCTGGATCAAGGGCCTCGCCGTCATGCCGGACGTGCACTACGGCAAGGGCGCGACGGTCGGCTCGGTCATCGCCATGAAGGACGCGGTCTGTCCGGCGGCGGTGGGCGTGGACATCGGCTGCGGCATGTCGGCGGTGAAGACCTCACTGACCGCGAACGACCTCCCGGGGGACCTGTCGGGACTGCGCTCGCAGATCGAGAAGGCGATCCCGGTGGGGGCGGGGATGCACCGGGAGGCGGTGGATCCGGGGCGGCTGTACGGGTTCTCGGACCGGGGGTTCGGGGATCTGTGGGAGCGGTTCGACTATGTCGCGGATGCGGTGAAGTTCCGGCGGGAGCGGGCGCTGCGACAAATGGGGACGCTCGGATCGGGCAACCACCACCAGGAGATCAACATCGATGATGAGGGGGCTGTGTGGCTGACCCTGCACTCCGGTTCCCGGGGAATCGGCAACCAACTCGCTGATCATCACATCGGCATCGCGCGAGGGCTCTCGCACAACCAAGGGCTGGTCGACCGGGACCTAGCGGTCTTCCTTTCGGCGACGCCGGAGATGGCCGCCTACCGGCATGACCTCTACTGGGCGCAGGAGTACGCCAAGTACAACCGCGCGGTGATGATGAGCCTCATGAAGGAAGTCGTCCGGCGGCAGTTCCGGAAGGCCAAGGTCTCCTTCGAGCAGGAGATCAGCTGTCACCACAACTACGTGGCGGAGGAGCGGTACGACGGAGTGGACCTCCTGGTCACCCGTAAGGGCGCCATCCGCGCCGGCAGCGGCGAGTACGGGATCATCCCGGGCTCGATGGCCACCGGTACGTACATCGTGAAGGGCCTCGGCAACAAGGCCGCCTTCAACTCGGCCTCGCACGGAGCGGGACGGCGGATGAGCCGGACGGCGGCCAAGAAGCGGTACACGGCACAGGATCTGGCGGACCAGACCAAGGGTGTGGAGTGCCGCAAGGACTCGGGCGTCGTGGACGAGATCCCGGCGGCGTACAAGCCGATCGAGCAGGTCATGGAGCAGCAGAGGGACCTCGTGGAGGTTGTCGCCAAGCTTCGACAGGTCGTCTGCATCAAGGGTTGAACCCGAGAGGGGCACCGCACATGCGGTGCCCCTCTCGCGGTGCCCTCGTCTACTGCGGTGGGGTGATGACGCGGCCGCTGCGCATCCGCCAGAGCCGCATCGCACAGCTCTGTTCGGTCCGATCCAGGGTGGCTGCTGCTGCAGCCGGGTCATTGAGGCGGACCAGTTCCTGGTCGTCCCGCACGGTCCAGCGGCGTCGCGGTGGGGCGATTTTCATATCCGCAGGGCGGACCCAGCCTTGGACTGCGTCCGCCTTGGCCTTCTTGTGGTCGAGGGCGAGGCAGCCGTCGTAGTAGAGGTGTGCGGCAAGCTGCTGCGCTGTCTCCTTGTAGTAGCAGACGTTGTAGACGCCGTCTCGCGTGTTGCGTGACGTGGTGCGCTCTGTTCCCGTGAGCTTTTTGCCGTAGTGGCACAGGTAGGCGGCGATGGCCGTACTCGCCGAAACCAGGGAGAGGTAGGGCCATCCCTGGGCGGTCCAGCCGAGGGACCCGTCCGCGTCGATGATTCCGCGGAGATAATCGGGACGCGAGAAGTCCGTGCGTGGTGGCCTGATGGTCAGCGACTTCTTCCCGTAGGGGATGCCGAGCTCGTTGACGATGGTCCGGGCTTCGAGGGAGTGGACGGACCAGGTTGCCGAGTGGATCGTCTCGGCGAAGTTCGTGCTGCGGACGCGCTCGGTGATGGAGCTGTTGTAGGGCGTGAGCTGCTGGAACTCGCGGAGGATGTGGATGTCTCGCACGTTCAGCTCCACCGCGAGGCGGCCGCGCTGTCGACTCTGCTGGGACAGGTGTCCGTCGGCCTGGAGGAAGCCGAACATGTAGGCGTAGCGGGGGTCTTGGAGGTCCATGAAGCGCGCGGGGGCGCTAGGGTCCTGGTCAGCCATGAGGAAGTCACTCTTCCTTGTCGGTGAGGCCCTCGCCCGGGACTGCCATCCCGGGCGGGGGCCGTTTCTGTTGCTGCCGAACCTAGGCGTGAATACAGGTGACTTGGGGCGCTCGGGAAGGCTTCACTCGAACGTATGGTGGAGTGTCACATGTGGCTGAAGGGTGATGAATCCGGCTGCGTGGAGCCGTCAGTCGAGGAGCATGTCCACCGGTAGTTCGAGGGACACCCCGAGGTGGTCGGGGAGGGGGAGCGTCATGCCGCGCTTGAAGGTTCTGCGCAGGCGGTAGCTCGTGGCGCGGGGGTCCGTGTAGATCACGACTTCGTCGTGTCGGCGGTCGGCGATGACGTAGACGGGAACATCGGCCCGGGCGTAGCTCTCCACCTTGGTGCTGGTGTCGTTCGCCCAGTTCGAGGAGGTGACCTCCAGGATCATGCGGAAGGCGTCGGGTCGGAAGCGGTTCTTCGTGATCTCGTGGTCAAGGAAGTCGGCCTCGACGAGGGAGAAATCCGGGACCGCGTAGTCGTCCTCGCCGGTGGGGAGTGAAATGCGGATGCCCTGGAGGATTTCCAGGCCGGCCTTCTCGGTCCCGGCTTCATGGAGGGCCGCGGTGAGCCGGGTCAGGGTCCGGGCGTGCCGCCCGTCGGCTGGTGGTGGTGCCGCAGTGAGCCTCCCCTGGAGGATCTCCACTCGGTGTCCGGGGAGTTCCCTGGAGAGGCGGTCGGCGGCTTCCGCGATCGGGGTCCTGTGGTGGGGCATGGGCGTGGGTACCTCCTTCTGGCGGCTCACGCTGCCGGGGTGTGGTCCTGGGCGTCGACATTTCGCTCGACTTCACCCGTACGGGCACATCCGGCCCGCCGGGGGGCCGGAATCGTCAACTCCGTTAAGGCGTAGGTGGGTTCGGCTGGAGGGAGTCGGCGTCCGGGGTCTTGACGCTGGGAGTTGGTCTAGACCAAGGTGTGCGGCATGTGGAGATCTCGTGCGGTGCTTGCCGCGTTCGCGTCGTTGTCGCTCACCGTTGGCGGAGCTCAGGCTGCTGGTGCCGTCGGGTCCGAGGCTGAGGCTCCGGCCGCTGTCTCGGGCTCGCGGGGCGTGGGGCTGCCGCCCGTCGTGTCGCATGTGCCGACCGGTGAGAAGGTCGTGTTCATCACCATTGATGACGGGTGGGTGCACGATCCCGTTGTTGCGCAGACGCTTGTCGAGCAGCGGGTTCCCGCTTCGCTGTTCCTGCTGCCGGGGGCGTTCTCGTACGACGCCCAGTACTTCACCGGGCTGGTCGCGCAGGGGCGGGCGGTGAACGTGGAGAACCACACCGTCAATCACCCTGATCTGACCGCTCTCGACGCCGCCGGGAAGGACGCCGAGGTGTGCGGGGCCGGGGAGCAGGTCGCCGCGGCCTTCGGGCGAGAGCCGAAGCTGCTGCGGCCGCCGTACGGGGCCGTCAACGACGACGTGCGGCTGGCCGCCAAGGCGTGCGGGGTCAAGGCGCTCATTACGTGGACGCACGACTTCACGACGTGGGGCGAGACGCCGGCCACGCCGCAGTTGCAGGCCGGCGACATCGTGCTGCTGCACTTCACGCCGACGCTCGGCGCGGACCTGAAGCGGGCCCTGGACGCGGCGAAGGCCGCCGGGCTGAAGCCGGCGGCCTTGATGCCGCACCTGAAGAGTGCCGGGCTGGTGAAGTAGGGCCCGTGGGGGCTACAGCTCGCGGTGGAGCTTCGTGTTCGAGGCCTGGGCGCGGGGGCGGACCACCAGGAGGTCGATGTTGACGTGGCTGGGACGGGTCACCGCCCAGGTGATGGTGTCGGCCACGTCGTCGGCGGAGAGGGGCTCGGCCACGCCGGCGTAGACCTTCTCCGCCCGTTCGGCGTCGCCGCGGAAGCGGGTCTTCGCGAACTCCTCGGTCTTGACCAGGCCGGGGGCGATCTCGATGACGCGGACGGGCTGGCCGACGATCTCCAGGCGGAGGGTCTCGGCGAGGACGCGGGCGCCGTTCTTGGCGGCCACGTAGCCGGCGCCGCCCTCGTACGTGGCGTGGCCGGCGGTGGAGGACAGGATGACCACCGTGCCGTCGCCCGAGGCGGTCAGGGCCGGGAGCAGGGCCTGGGTGACGTGGAGCGTGCCGATGACGTTGACCTCGTACATCGTGCGCCAGTCGGCGGGGTCGCCGGTGGCGACGGGGTCGGCTCCGATGGCGCCGCCGGCGTTGTTGACGAGCACGTCGCAGCGCTGGAGCGAGGCGGCGAGGGCGTTGACGGCGGCGCGGTCGGTGACGTCGAGGGCGTGGGCGGTCGCCTCGTGGCCGGCGGCCGTGAGCTCGGCGGCGAGGGCCTCGATGCGGTCCTTGCGGCGGGCGGTGAGGACGACGTGGTAGCCGGCCGCGGCGAGCTGCCGGGCGGTGGCCGCGCCGATGCCGCTGCTCGCGCCGGTGACTACGGCGGTTCGGGTGGCCGTGCTCATGCTGGCTCCTCGTGCGGTCGTACGGGGTGAGTACTGGCCAGCATAGGCGGGTCGCCGCGCAGGTCACCGGCCGCGCGGGGCGTGCGTGATCACGGCCGTGCGGGCGAGGTGGACGAAGGCTCGCCCTCATTCGTGTGATGGTCCGACCATCAGACGGGTGGGAGGGCTAGCGTCCGCGCGTGGAGGTGGTCTCGTGCGCCGAGGTGCCGTACGGAGTGTGGTGATGGCCGGGCTGCTGGTGCTGCTCGGCGGGCTGGGCAGCGGTGTGGGGAGCGCCCGCGCCGGGTCCGGGCCCGAGGCCGGGGCCGGGCCGGAGGCCGAGGCCGAGGCCGATGTGGCCTATCACGGGCGGGTCGCCCTGACCGGGGGCCGGCTGCGGATCCTGCTGGTCCCGGAGAACGAGGGGCCGTCCGCCCTGGTGAACGCGACCCTACGGCTGCGCCTGTCGGCCGACCTCGCGGACCGACAGGAGCTGGCGGAGGGCTGCGCGCGGGCCGGGCTGCGCGAGGTGGTGTGCGAGACCGGGGAGCTGCCGCTGCGCGGACGGGGGCGGCACATCGGGCTGGTGCTGCGGCTGAAGGAGCCGGCCGCGGAGGTGGTGGTGCGGGTCGACACGTGGTGGAACGGCGGCGCCACCGACCGGAACCACACCAACAACGAGCACGTGGTGCTGGCCCTGGACACGGGGGACACGTACGCGTTCTGACGCGGCTGCGGATTGCCCGGCTGCGGAGTGGCCCGTAGGCCGCCTACGGGTCCCGGCGCGGCTGCGCCTGCGTCTGCGTCTGCGGCGCAGGCCCCGTACCGGTCCCGGCGCGTGCGCGGCTACGGGGTGCCGATGCCGCCGAACTCGGCCACGGCCTCGTCGACGATCCGCTCCAGCCGGGCGTGGTGGGCGCCGCGCCAGTAGACGCGCTCGCAGTCGCCGCACTGTGCGAAGACGTCGTACGAGCGCTGCGTGCCGCCCTCCAGCCTGTCGCCGACGCTGTCCTTGTCGGCCTCGCGCAGGGTGCCGTTGCACGCGGTGCAGCGGGTCCACGGCGCGAGGGCCGGGGCGAACCGGCCCAGGATGTCGCGGACCTGCTCGTCGGGGTTGGTGCTGTAGACGTACGCGCCGGCGAACAGCTCGCGGCGGCGCAGCAGTCCGCGGTCGCGGGAGAGCAGGACGCGCTGCTCGGCGGCGGAGCGGGTGGCCAGGGCGGGGTCGCCGATGTCCTCGTTCTCGTACGCCGCGTCCACGCCCAGCAGTCGCAGGCGGCGGGCGAGGGTGCCGAGGTGGACGTCGAGGAGGAAGCGCAGCGGTGTGGTCCCGGGGACGCCGGGGAGGTGCTGGGGGCGGTCGACGCCGAAGACCTCCACGGATTCGCCGGCCCGGGGCACGTGGGCGAGGGGCGTCTCGGCGCCGTCGACGAGGATCCGGCCGACTTCGGTGAGCGGGACGCCGGCCGATTCGACGACGTGGCCGAGGCTGGAGACGCCGTCGGTGGTCGTCGGTACGCGGGTGCCGCGGCGCGCGGGCGCGGCGAACACGTGCAGTTCGGGGGCGAGGGTGAGCTGAATACCGGGTCCGTTCACGGGCCCAGCATGCCATCGCGGGGCGGGGGCCCGCGGCGGATTTACCCGGCCGCGCGCAGGCGCGTACGGCGGGGCCCGTACGGGCCGGGAGCCCGGTCCCGTACGGCCGGTGGTCCTACGCGTCCACCGCCGCGGCGGCCGCGTCGTGCAGCTCGCGGTGGGCGTTGACCTCGTCGAAGTGGTTCTCGGCCCACTCCTTCACGGAGCTGAGCAGGCAGCCGAGGTTGCCGCCGAGGTCGGTGAGCCGGTAGTCGACCCGGGCCGGGACGGTAGGCGTGACGGTGCGGTCGACGAGGCCGTCGCGCTCCAGGGAGCGCAGGGTCTGGGTCAGCATCTTCTGGCTGACGCCGGGGATCCTGCGGCCGAGCTCGCTGTAGCGCATGGTCCGGTTCTCGGCCTCGGTGAGCGCGCTGACGATGAGGCCGACCCACTTGTCGCTGATGCGGGCCAGGAGCTGGCTGGTGGGGCACTCCTTGAGGAAGGCGTCGTAGGCGGCGCGGGCCTCTTCGCGGCGGGCCTCGGCGGTACGGGTGGCCATGGGTGCTGCCCCACTTCCGGGTCGGGTACGCACTCCGAGGTACGTACTTACGAATCGAGAGTAACTCTCCCTAGGTTAGTTCTCACCGGGAACACCGGAACCGGAGAACGAGCCTGCGGAAGAGGCGATGGCCATGAGCGAGACCAAGCGGACGAACGGCCCGACGACGATGCTGGCGGCAGTGGCCGCAGGCTTCGGCGGTCCCGAGCAGGTCGAGGTCGTACAGGTGCCGGTCCCGCGGCCGGCCGCCGGGCAGGTCCGCGTACGGGTCCGGGCGGCCGGTCTGAACCCGGTCGACGGCGCGGTACGGGCCGGGGTCTTCGGCGGCGAGGGGCAGCGCCTCGGCTTCGGCTGGGACCTGGCGGGCGAGATCGACGAGCTCGGCGCGGACGTGGACGGCTGGGCGGTGTCCGATGAGGTGGTCGGCCTGCACTACGGGACGGTGAAGCCGCTCGGCACGCACGCGCAGTACGCGGTGCTCGACGCGTCGGCGCTCGCTCCGGCCCCGGTCTCGGTCGACCGGGTGACGGCGGCGGCGCTGCCGCTGAGCGGCCTGACCGCGGCCCGCGCGGTGGACCTGCTGGAACTCCCGGCCGGGGCCACGGTCCTGGTCACGGGCGCGGCGGGGGCGGTCGGCGGGCTCGCGGTCCAACTGGCGGCGCGGGCCGGCTACGTGGTGACGGCCCTGGCGGGACCCGATGACGAGGCACTCGTACGGTCCCTGGGCGCGGCCCACTTCGTCCCGCGCGGCTCGGCTCCGGCCGCCCCCGTGGACGGCGTCGTGGACACGGCGGTCCTCGGTGGTCCGGCCCTGGCCTTCGTCCGCGACGGCGGCGCCTACGTCGGCCTGATCCCCGGCGCGGCCCCGGCGGCGGAGCGGGGCGTCCGCGTGGTGGAACAGGAAGTCGCGGCGGACGGTGCGCACCTGGCCCGTCTGGTGGCGCTGGTGGACGCGGGGGAGCTGACGCTCCGGGTGGCGCGGACCTTCCCCCTGGCGGAGGCCCCCAAGGCCCACGCCCACCTCGCGGACCCCGGCACGCGGGGCCGCATCGTCCTGACGGCCTGAGGTCACCCCGGGGGCCTCACCCGTGCGGGTGGATCGGGGCAGCCAGTGGGCTCAGGGTGGCCTGCCGTAGCTGCTCGGCCGGGCAGGTGCCAACAGGCTGTGGCCCGTCACTGAAGGCGGCGGCCGGCCGGGCGCCGGCGGCGTGCAGACGAAAGGCCTCCATGTCCACATTCACTGCCGGTCTGAGAAGAACGCTGGAGCGAACCGGGGTTGCGGCCGCCACCGGCCTGGCGTTGGTCCTGACCCTGCCGGGAGCGGCTCTCGCCGCGCCGGGCGACCTCGATCCGACCTTCGACGGCGACGGCAAGGTCGTCACCGACTTCGGCGGATACGACGAGAGCCGCGACATGGCGTTGCAGCCGGACGGCAAGATCGTCACCGTCGGTCTCGCTGAACCTGCGCCGGGCGGCGCGGCCGACTTCGCCCGCCGGGCGACCTCGATCCGACCTTCGACGGCGACGGCAAGGTCGTCACCGACTTCGGCGGATACGACGAGAGCCGTGACATGGCGTTGCAGCCGGACGGCAAGATCGTCACCGTCGGTCTCGCTGAACCTGCGCCGGGCGGCGCGGCCGACTTCGCGCTGGCCCGGTACAACACCAACGGCAGCCTCGACGCCACCTTCGGCGACGCCGGTCGGGTCCTCACCGACGTGAGCGGCGGCAACGAGAACGAGGACGTGGCCAACGGGGTGGCGGTGCAGCCGGACGGCAAGATCGTCGTGGTCGGCCGCAGCGTGGATCCCGTGAGCGGCTGGTACGCGTTCACGGTGGTCCGCTACAACACCGACGGCAGCCTCGACACCGGCTTCGGCGGCGACGGCACCGTGCTCACCGACTTCGGAACGGGCACCTCGCAGGAGGCCTACGCGGTAGCGGTGCGGACCGACGGGAAGATCGTCGCCGCCGGAATGAGCGGGGCCGAGGTGGCGGTGGCGCGCTACAACCCCGACGGCAGCGCCGACACCGGGTTCGACGGCGACGGCGAGGTCACCACCGCCTTCGCGGGCGGCTCCGCGACCGCCTTCGACGTGGCGTTGTCGCCGGCGGACGACAAGATCGTCGTCGCAGGTCGTGCCGGGTACAACTACCCAGCGAACGCCTCCGACTTCGCGGTCGCCCGCTACAACGCGAACGGCAGCCTCGACACCGGCTTCGACGGTGACGGCAGGGTGACCACTGCCTTCGCCGAGGCCGACGTGGCCGGTGGGGTGAAGCTGCAGCCCGACGGAAAGGTCGTCGTAGCCGGGAGCAGCGCCTTCGACTTCGCGCTGCCCGCTACCACACCAACGGCAGCCTCGACAGCGGCTTCAGCGGCGACGGCAAGGTCACGACCGACTTCGCAGCCGGCACCCTGGACGGCAGCTCCGACCTGGAGCTGCAGTCCGACGGCAAGATCGTCGCCGCGGGCATCAGCCAGACCGACTTCGCGGTGGCCCGCTACAACACCGACGGCACCCTGGACGGCGGTTTCGGAACCGGCGGCAAGGTGACCACCGACGTGTACCTGGGCTTCTTCGACACCGCCAGTGCGGTGGCGCTGCAGTCCGACGGCAAGATCGTCCTCTCCGGCAACACCGGCGACGAACGCGGACTGGTCCGCTACCAGGTCGCCGCGACCCCGCCGCCCCCGCCCGGAGTGAACCTGTCCGTCACCAAGACCGGACCTGCCTCCGTGAGCATCGGCGACCAGGCCACCTACACGGTGACGGTGACCAATACGAGCACCACGACGGCGGCCACCGGCGTCACGCTGACCGACACCCTCACCGGACCCGGCTCCCTGCTGTCCGCCACGCCCGGCCAGGGCACCTGCACCACCACGTCCACCAGCGCCGGCTGCGCTCTGGGCTCCCTCGCCCCGGGTGCCCGGGCCACGGTGACGGTGGTCGCCGAACCCCGGGCCACGGGCACCCTGTCCGACACGGCCACGGCCGCTGCCGCGCAAACCGATCCGGTGCCCGCCAACAACACGGCGACGGCGACCAGCACGGTCAACAACGCGCGGGGCTGCACGATCATCGGCACCAGCGGCGCCGACACCCTGACCGGGGGCTACTTCAACGACGTGATCTGCGCCCTCAGCGGCAACGACATCGTCCGGGCTGGCTACGGCAACGACACCGTCCACGCCGGCCCCGGCAACGACAACGTGGACGGCGGCTTCGGCGTCGACACGCTGAACGGTGGTACCGGAAACGACACGCTGACCGGCTACTACGGCAACGACCTGCTCAACACGGTCGACGGCGTCTCCGGCAACGACACCGCCAACGGCGGCTACGGCACCGACACGTGTACGACCGACACGGGCGACACCCGCCTGAGCTGCCCGTAGCCAACGGCATACTCCCCGTCGTGAACGGGTCAGGGCACGGCCCCGGCGCTGCCGTGAGCAGCGCCGGGGCCGTGAGTCACACGTGCGGGTGCGTCGGTATCAGTACAGGCCCTTGTAGATCTGCCAGCCGGTGGCGACCTTCACGCGGCTGGTGAAGGTGCCCTTGCCGGTGCCGGGGATCCGCCAGATGACGCCGGAGGTGTCCCGGGCCAGCAGGTCCGCCTTGCCGTCGCCGTTCAGGTCACCTGCGGCGACTACGGAGTTGTAGGTCGAGCCCCAGCTGTCGGAGATCTTCACCGGCGCCGTGAAGGCGCCCGTGGCGGTGCCGTTCATGCGCCACAGCCGGTTGGCCGTGTCCTGGAGGACCAGGTCGCCGAACCGGTCGCCGTTGAGGTCTCCGGCGCCGAGGATCCTCTTGTAGCCCTTGTACGAGCCGGGGATCTGCACGCGCGGCGCGAAGCCGCTGCTGTACTGGGCGCGGGCGTACCGGTACAGGGCGCCGGTCGAGGCGTTGCGGGCGACGAGTTCGGCCGGGCCGCCGCCGGCGACGTCGCCGGGGGAGGTCAGCACGTCGTACTGGTTCCAGCCGCCGCCGATGAGCTTGTTGGCGGTGCTCGGCGTGACGGTCTTGCCGCAGCCGGGGGTGTAACGGCGGAGCTCGCCCGCGGAGTTGCGGACCAGCACGTCGTTGCAGCGGTCGCTGTCCGCGTCCTTGACCGGGATCGGCAGGGTGCCGGCGGGCCAGCCGTAGCCGGTGGCGGTTCCCTTGAAGGCGCCCGTGGCGCGGTCCCCGAAGATCGAGCGGATGCCACCGCCGCTGGTCAGGACGAGCGCGTCGCCGGTGCCGTCCGGCAGGCCGGCGGCGCTGCCCTGGTCGCGGAGGGGGGCGGTGCCGTTGACGACGGTGACCGTGCCCGTGGCCAGGGTCCGCACGCTGGTGTCACCGGCGGACGGCGTGGCCGTGAGGGTCCACGTCACCGGGCCGTTGGGGGCGGCGACGGTGGTCTTGTCGTCCCCGTAGCCGTCCCACATCAGCGAGGGGCTCAGCGCGGAGCCGCCCTTGATGGTGCGCCGGAAGGTCCCGGTGGCCTCGGTGAGGGTCAGGGTCCAGGAGGAGACGGGTCGGCTGAGCTGCCACCGCGGGGCCCAGTAGCCGCGCATGTGGTCGTACTCCGCCGGGACGGAGGAGCTTGCGACGGTCACCGGCGCGTTCGTGGTGTGCGCGCTCATCAGCCCGATGTCACCTTCGCCGTTCCGGTCCCAGACGGCGGTGGCGCTGCCGTCCGGGCCTGCGGCGATCAGGCCCTTGACCTGGTCGGCGCTGGAGTTCCACAGCCTGGCGCTGCCGCTCCACACGCCGTCCTTGAGGCGCGCCTGGCGCATCTCCTGGCGGTCGGCGCTCTGTGCCCAGGTCGCCCAGACGGTGCCGTCCTTGCCCAGGGACACGGAGTGGTCTGCGGCGTTGATCGAGTGGTCCTTGGTGGAGACCGTGGCGACGGCCGACCAGTGGCCGTCGGTGTGGCCGAGGGTGGCGGAGCGGATGCGGCCCGTGCCGCGGTCCGGGCCGCCGTTCCAGACCAGGGTCACGTCGCCGTCGGGCTCGATCAGCGGCTCGGGGGTCTCTTGCAGGGCCGCCGCGACGGCGAGCGGCTCCGCCGCGCTCCAGGCGGCGGACGCGTCGGCGGCGGTGGCGGTGCGCAGCAGCCGGTCGCCCTGCGCGGGGCGCGGCTCGGACCAGGTCAGGGCCACGGTGCCGGCGGCGGAGCTGGTCAGGGCGGGCTCGCCCAGTTCGGCGGAGGCGGACTCGGCGACCGCGGTGGGGCGGGGCCAGGCGGAGGCGCCAGCCGGCAGCGTGGACGTACGGATGCTGGAGCCGCCGTCCTCGGTCTGCTGGTGGAAGGCGACCACGGGGGTGCCCTTGGCGTCCACGGCGGCCTGGGGGCGGTCGGCCCCGGCGTCGCCGTCCCCGGCCGCGTTGCTGACCTGGGCCGGGGCGGACCAGGCGCCGGCGGCGGAGCGGGTGGCGGCCCAGACCGAGGACTCGGTGCCGTCCGGCCTGCGCTGCTGCCAGGTGACGGCGAGCGTGCCGTCCGCGCCGGCGGCCAGGTCGGGCTCGGACGGGCGGCGGTTCTGGTCCGTGCCGAGCAGGACGGTGGGCGCCGACCACGTGCCCTGGTCGAGGGTGGCGGTGACGACCCGGCCCGGGGTCTTGCCCCCGTCGCCGATGCGGCTCGCCGGGTAGTCGGTCCAGGCGGCGACCACCTTGTTCCCGACGGTCACGAGCCGCCCCTGGCCCGGGTGCTGCGCGGTCACGGACAGCAGGACCGGCGCTCCCCAGACCTCGGTGCCGGCCGGGCGGACCGCCGCGTACATCGCCTGGTCGGCGTTGCCCAGCTCCTGGCTGAAGAGGACGACGTCGGTGCCGTCGTCGGTCCGTACCAGTGCCTGGCTGTCGCTGAAGATCATCTGCTGGGTGACGCTGGTTCCCGCGGTCCACGCGGGCAGTTCCACCGCATGGGCGGTGCCGATCAGCGCCGGGGCGGTGCCGGCCACGACGGCGGCGACGACCAGTGCGGACAGGCCGCGGCGGCGCGGGCCGCGCGCGGGACGGACGGAAGCAGGCTGGTGCACGGATCCCCCAGGGTGCGAAAGCGTGTTACTCGCAAGGGAGACACGCGAAGACCCCGCCGGGTTGTACAGCCGGATCCCTTACTTTCGCCGGGGCCGGAAAGCCCTCGCAGAGGGCCGCCCCCGGTGGGGGAAAGACCGGGTCAGGGCCAGACGAGGCAGTACGGCTGGTGGCCCGCCTCGTGGAGGCGGTGGGAGAAGTCCTGCCACTCGTGGAGCAGCTGGTAGACGTTGAAGGCGTCGCGGGGGCCGCCGCGGTCGGGGACCGTGGACCAGATGAAGGCGGCGGCGCCGACCGATTCCTCGCCGATGCCGCGCAGCGGGTCGACGACGGTCATCGGGAGCTTCACGACGGCGTAGTCGGGGTGGAGGACGACCAGTTCCAGCGGGGGCACCTTGTGCAGGGGTATGCCCTCGATGCCGGTCAGGACCATCGCGGCGACGGTTTCCGGCTTGATCTTGCTGAACATGCCGCCCATGCCGAGCTCGTCGCCGCCGAGCTCCTCCGGCCGCATCGTCACCGGGACGCGCGCGGCCGTGGCTCCGTCGGGGGCGCCGAAGTACTTGTACGTCACGCCCATGCCGCGGCCTCTGGGGAGGCCGTCGGGGTCCACCGCGCTGCCCGGTACGTGTTCTGCCGCGTCCGTGGCACGGCGGCGGTGCTTGCCGCGGCGACGTTCCCGGGCGCGCTGCGGGTCCAGGCCGTCCGTGCCCTCGCCCGGTCCACCACCGCGTTGCATATCTCCACCCGACGTGTCTTGCCTGCCCCGGCCCCGTGACCCCCGCCACGCAGCCTGATCATCATGGCAGTGACCTCCCCCGGGGCGGCGCGGTGAAACGCCCGTCCGCAAGTCAGTCGCGGCCTGATGAGACCATGGCTGGTGTGAGCTACCCGTACCCGTATGAAGCCAAAGTCTCGCAGACTCTCTTTGACCGCGCGTCCCTCGTGACGCCTGGCGGCGTGAACTCTCCGGTGCGCGCCTTCCGCGCCGTGGGCGGAACGCCCAGGTTCATGGTGTCCGGTACCGGTCCGTACCTGACCGATGCCGACGGGCGCGAGTACGTCGACCTCGTCTGCTCGTGGGGGCCGATGATCCTCGGCCACGCCCACCCGGCCGTGGTGGAGGCCATCCAGGCCGCCGTCGTCCGCGGCACCTCCTTCGGTACTCCCGGTGAGGGGGAGGTCGCGCTCGCCGAGGAGATCGTCGCGCGGATCGAGCCCGTGGAGCAGGTGCGCCTGGTGTCCTCGGGCACCGAGGCGACCATGTCCGCGATCCGCCTCGCCCGCGGGTTCACCGGCCGCGCCAAGATCGTCAAGTTCGCCGGCTGCTACCACGGGCACGTGGACTCGCTGCTGGCCGCGGCCGGCTCCGGGCTCGCGACCTTCGCGCTGCCGGACACCCCCGGGGTGACGGGCGCGCAGGCCGGGGACACGATCGTGCTCCCGTACAACGATCTGGAATCGGTCCGGGCGGCCTTCACCGCGCACCCGGGCGAGATCGCCTGTGTGATCACCGAGGCCGCGCCCGGCAACATGGGCGTCGTGACCCCGGGGGAGGGCTTCAATCAGGGGCTCGCCGACCTGTGCCGGGCGAACGGCGCCCTGTACATCTCCGACGAGGTCATGACCGGTTTCCGTACCTCGCGCGCCGGCTGGTACGGCGTGGACGGGGTGAAGCCCGACCTGATGACCTTCGGCAAGGTCATGGGCGGCGGCTTCCCGGCCGCGGCGTTCGGCGGGCGTGCGGACGTCATGGGCCACCTGGCTCCCGCGGGTCCCGTCTACCAGGCGGGCACGCTGTCCGGTAACCCGATCGCGACGGCCGCCGGTCTCGCGCAGCTGCGGCTGCTGGACGAGGCGGCGTACGAGAAGGTCGACGCGGTGTCGCGCCAGATCCAGGGGCTGGTCACCGAGGCGCTCACCAAGGAGGGCGTCGCGCACCGGCTGCAGACCGCCTCCAACATGTTCTCCGTGTTCTTCACCGAGGACGAAGTCCGCAACTACGACGACGCGAAGAAGCAGGAAGCCTTCCGCTTCAACGGCTTCTTCCACTCGATGCTGGCGCAGGGCGTCTACCTGCCGCCGTCGGCGTTCGAGTCGTGGTTCGTGTCCACCTCCCACGACGACAAGGCGATCGAGCGCATCGCGGCCGCCCTGCCGGCCGCCGCCCGGGCCGCCGCGGAGGCCACCGCATGAGCGCCGGAGCGAGCGCCGGAGGCAGTGTCCCCGCCGAGGGCAACGAGATCACCGTCGTCCACGTGGTGCGCCACGGCGAGGTGCACAACCCGGACGGGGTGCTGTACGGCCGCCGCGCCGGCTACCACCTCTCCGAGCTGGGCCGCAAGATGGCGGACCGGGTCGCCGAGCACCTGGAGAACCGGGACGTCACCTACGTCGTGTCCTCCCCGCTGGAGCGGGCGCAGGAGACGGCCGCGCCGATCGCGAAGTCGCACGGGCTGGACCTGGCGACCGACGGCCGCCTCCTGGAGGCGGGCAACGTCTTCGAGGGCAAGACCTTCGGGGTCGGCGACGGCGCGCTGCGCCGGCCCGCGAACTGGAAGCACCTGACGAACCCGTTCAAGCCGTCCTGGGGCGAGCCGTACGTCGAGCAGGTCGTGCGGATGATGAGCGCGATCGAGTCCGCCCGTGACGCGGCCCGCGGCCACGAGGCGGTGGCGGTCAGCCATCAGCTCCCGATCTGGATCGTGCGGAGCTTCGCGGAGAAGCGGCGGCTGTGGCACGACCCGCGCCGCCGCCAGTGCACGCTGGCCTCGCTGACCTCGTTCACGTACCAGGGCGACCGGCTGGTGTCGGTGGGCTACAGCGAGCCGGCCCGGGACCTGGTCCCGGCGCACCTCCTCGCGGGGGCGAAGCCGGTGAAGGGCAAGTCAAAGGCGTTCGGCGCGTAGGCCCTGGCCGGGCGGTACGGATGACCGGGCGCGGCCCCCTGGGGCCGGGCCCGGAGCCCTGGGCCCGGCCGGCCCCCCGGGCCGGGGCCGCCGAGCCGGCCCCCCGGGCCGCAACCCCCGGGCCGCAACCCCCGGGCCGCAACCCCCGGGCCGCAACCCTCGTGCCGCAACCCCCGGGCCGAAACCCCTCGGTCCGTGCTCGCTCGGTCAAGACTGGGCCTAATTTCATACAAGTTGACCGACATAGTCGTGTCGCCTCTAGACATCGCCAAAATGTCCGTTTGTATGACTTGCATGAGCGATATGCGCGGCTTCAGCCGAAGGGGAGTACTCGGACTCGGACTTGGGGCCGCCGCAGCGGCCGGCCTCACCGGCTGCACCGTCGGTGGCCCGTCCGGTGCGGGCAACCCCGGCCCGGCCAACCCGACGGGCGCCGCCCCGCCCGCCGGCCCGGTGGTCAAGCCCATCGGCGACGGATCCACCGCCGACACCGGGCCGCAGCCGCACCAGCCGGCCGCCCCCGTACCCCTCCAGCCGGGCGAGACCCCGCCCCAGTTCGTGGTGTTCAGCTGGGACGGTGCGGGCGAGATCGGCAACGGCCTCTTCCCCCGGTTCCTCAAGCTCGCCAAGGACCACGGCGCGGCCATGACCTTCTTCCTCTCCGGGATCTACCTCCTGCCCGAGTCGAAGAAGAACCTCTACCAGCCGCCGAAGAACCCCGTCGGCGCCTCCGACATCGGCTACCTCAAGGACGAGAACGTCCGAAACACCCTCAAGTACGTGCGCGAGGCGTGGCTCGACGGCCACGAGATAGGCACCCACTTCAACGGGCACTTCTGCGGCGGCTCCGGCTCGGTCGGCAAGTGGACCCCCGAGGACTGGCAGAGCGAGATCGACCAGGCCGTGTCCTTCGTCACCAACTGGCGCACCAACACCGGCTGGACCGACCTGGAACCACTGCCCTTCGACTACCGCAAGGAAATGGTCGGCGCCCGGACCCCCTGCCTGCTCGGCCAGGACAACCTGCTGCCGACCGCCCAGAAGCTGGGCTGGCGCTACGACTCCAGCTCGCCCGGCGGCCTCCAGCAGTGGCCGGTCAAGCGCGGGGGCCTGTGGGACCTGCCGCTGCAGTCGCTCCCGTTCCCCGGGCACTCCTTCGAGGTGCTGTCGATGGACTACAACATCCTCGCGAACCAGTCCAAGAACACCACCAAGGGCGTCCCCTCCAACTACCCGGCCTGGCGCACCCAGGCGACCGCCACCTACCTGGGCGGCTTCAAGCGGGCCTACGAGTCCAACCGCGCGCCCCTCTTCATCGGCAACCACTTCGAGGAGTGGAACGGCGGCATCTACATGGACGCCGTCGAGGAGTCCCTCAAGGGCATGGCGGACAAAAAGGACGTACGCCTCGTATCCTTCCGGCAGTTCACCGACTGGCTCGACGCCCAGGACCCCAAGGTGCTGGCCAAGCTGCGCACGCTCGGCCCCGGCCAGGCGCCGACCGGTGGCTGGGGCACGTATCTCACGGCGGCCTGACCCGCGCCGGGTCAGCACCTGACCAGCGGCTTAGCAGACCCCCCGGGGGGCGCGGAAGATCCGCAAACCACACATGCGAAACTTTTCACATGAGCCTTAGCCGCGCCCCCCGCCGCAGCCGCTCGACCAGCGGCCGCGCCATCCTGCTGACCGCGGTGACCCTCGCCGGCGCACTCACCCTCACGGCGTGCGGCGATGCGGACGGCGGCAGCAAATCCTCCGGGTCGGCCGGAGGCAACTACGTGACGGGCTCCAGCGGCATCGCCACCGTCGCCAAGGCCGACCGCACCGAGGCCCCCAAGCTCGACGGGGAGACGGTGGACGGCGCGACGCTGGACACCACCACCCTCAAGGGCAAGATCGTCGTCCTCAACGTCTGGGGCTCGTGGTGCCCGCCGTGCCGGGCCGAGGCCCCGTCCTTCGCGAAGGTCGCCAAGGAACTGGAGGCGGCCGGGCAGCCCGTCGCCTTCGTCGGCATCAACACCCGCGACAACACCAAGCAGAACGCGGCCTCCTTCGAAGAGACCTACGGGATCACCTACCCGAGCCTCTTCGACCCGGACGGCAAGCTGATGCTCCGCTTCCCCAAGGGCACGCTCAACCCGAACGCCATCCCCTCCACGATCGTCCTCGACAAGGACGGCAAGATCGCCTCCCGCACCCTGGCGGCGGTCAGCGAGAAGAAGCTGCGTTCGATGATCGACCCGCTCCTCGCGGAGAAGTGACCTCGTGGTCACCGCACTCTCCGGAGTCTCCGACGTCGTCCTCGCCGCCACCGACTCGACCGGCGTGAACACGACCGTCCTCAACGGCGCCCTGCTGCTGGCCCTGCCGATCGCCCTGCTCGCCGGCCTGGTCTCCTTCTTCTCGCCCTGCGTGCTGCCGCTCGTCCCCGGCTACCTCTCCTACGTGACCGGCGTCGGCGGAGCCGACCTCGCCGAGGCCCGGCGCGGCCGGATGCTGGGCGGCGCGAGCCTGTTCGTCCTCGGTTTCACGTCCGTGTTCGTCTCCACCGGCGCACTGTTCGGCTACTTCGGGCAGACCCTCGACGCGAACAAGGAAGTCATCTCCCGGGTGCTGGGCGGCCTGGTGATCCTGCTCGGCCTGTTCTTCATGGGCGCGATCCCCGGTCTGACGATGCGCGAGTTCCGCTTCCACAAGAAGCCGACCATCGGCCTGCTCGGCGCACCCCTGCTCGGCGTGCTCTTCGGCCTCGGCTGGACCCCCTGCATGGGCCCGACCCTCGCCGCCGTCGGCACCCTCTCCATCGAACAGGCCACCGCGGGCCGCGGCGCGCTGCTGACCGTGGTGTTCTGTCTGGGGCTGGGCCTGCCGTTCATCGCCACCGCCCTCGCCTTCCGCAAGGCGCTCGGCGCGTTCGGCTGGGTGAAGAAGCACTACGCGTGGGTGATGCGGATCGGCGGCGGCATGCTGATCCTGACCGGTCTGCTGCTCGTCACAGGATTGTGGAGCAGCATCGTCAGCGACATGCAGAGCTGGACCAACGGCTTCACGGTGGGGATCTGAGGACTACACGGACATGAGTACGACCGACAAGGCGTCCACCGAGGCGCCGCACGATGCCCCGGAGTCCGAGGATTCCGCTTCCGCCGAAGCCGCCGCTTCCGCCGAAGCCGCCGCTTCCGCCGAAGCCTCCGCCGAGGCCGCCGAGGCTTCGGCCGAAGCGGCCGCCGGCGCGCAGCTGTCCACCGCCCCTCTGGAGGACGCCCCCGGCAGCCCCGTGGGCTTCGGGGTGCTCGCCTCGGCCCGCTGGTTCTGGGCGCAGCTCACCTCCATGCGGGTGGCGCTGATCCTGCTCTTCATGCTGTCCCTGGCGTCCATCCCGGGCTCACTGGTCCCGCAGAACCAGGTCGACCTGATGAAGGTCGCCGCCTGGAAGAAGGAGCACGCCTCCTGGGTGGGCGTCGCCGAGAAGCTCCAGCTCTTCGACGTCTACAGCTCGGTGTGGTTCTCCGCGATCTACCTGCTGCTGTTCATCTCACTGATCGGCTGCATCCTGCCGCGCTCCTGGCGGTTCGTCGGCCAGCTCACCGGCCGGCCGCCGGTCGCGCCCAGGCGCCTCGACCGGATGCCCGCGTACACGACGTGGCGCACGGACAGCGCCCCGGACGAGGTGCTCTCCAGCGCGCGCGGCCTGCTCGGCCGCCGCCGCTTCCGTTTCCGTACGGAGGCGGGTACGGGATCAGGGTCGGGATCGGGGTCGGGATCGATCTCGGCCGAGAAGGGCTACCTGCGCGAGGCCGGGAACCTGATCTTCCACGTATCGCTGATCGTCATGCTGATCGCCTTCGCCTGGGGCCAGTACTTCAAGTCCGAGGGCGGCAAGCTCGTCCTGCGCGGCAAGGGCTTCTCCAACACGCTCACCCAGTACGACGACTTCAAGGCCGGCGGCCTCTTCGACTCCGACGACCTGCCGCCCTTCTCCTTCACCCTGGACAAGTTCGACGCGACCTTCGAGCGCACCGGCCCGCAGAAGGGCACCCCGCGCGACTTCAAGGCGTACGTCACCTTCAGCAACGGGGCCCACGGCAAGCCGGAGAAGCGCGAGATCCAGGTCAACAAGCCGATGGAGGTGGACGGCTCCAAGGTCTACCTGCTCGGCCACGGCTACGCGCCGGTCATCTCGGTGACCGACTCCACCGGCAAGGTCGTCTACAAGGACGCCGTGCCGATGCTGCCGCAGGACGGCAACCTCACCTCCACCGGCGCCATCAAGGTCACCGACGGCTACAAGGACAAGGACGGCAAGACGACGCAGCTCGGCTTCGCCGCGATGTTCGTGCCGACCTTCGCGGGCGCCGGCCAGGGCACGATGTTCTCGCAGTTCCCGGAGCTGGACTTCCCGGCGCTCGCGCTGAACGCGTGGCACGGCAGCCTCGGGGTGGACTCGGGCCTGCCGCAGAACGTGTACCAGCTGGACACGTCCAAGATGCAGCAGTTCAAGACCGAGGACGGCCAGCCGCTCGCGAAGCGGATGCTGCCCGGGGAGACCATGGAACTGCCCGGCGGCCAGGGCACCGTGAAGTTCGAGGGCATCGAGCGCTGGGCGACCTTCTCGATCACCCACCAGCCCGGCAGCGGCCTCGCCCTCGCGGGCGCCGTCGCCGCCATCGCGGGACTGGCGGGTTCCCTCTTCATCCGGCGCCGACGGATCTGGGTGCGTGCGGTCCGCGGCGAGGACGGCGTGACCGTCGTCGAGATGGCGGGCCTCGGCCGCAGCGAGTCCGCCAGGCTCCCCGAGGAGCTGGCGGCCCTGGCCGGCGCGCTCCACGAGCAGGCGCCGAGCGCGGCGCCCGCGCCACCTGTCGCCGATGCCGATGTTGATGCCGATGCAGAACCCGAACCCGCAGCACCCGCAGCACCTGCCGAAGAAGCCGAAGAAGTCGAAGGGGAGCGCGCGTGATGCAGCTCGCGGCCGCAGCCAACGAGAGTCTGGCTCACCTCAGCAACAACCTGATCTACGCGTCCATGGCGGTCTACACCCTCGCCTTCTTCGCCCACATCGCCGAGTGGATCTTCGGCAGCCGCAGCAAGGTGGCCCGTACGGCCGCCGCGCTCACCAGCTCCCAGGCGTCGTCCGGGACGGCCAAGGCGGCCGCCCCCGCCGTCCAGGTGCGGGGCAAGGCCGCCGCCGCCGTCCTCGACAAGCCCAAGGTGGTCACGCGCAGCGCCGCCGGCACCCGTGACGTCCCGGACGGCCCCGGCGCGGCCGGCGGCACCGTCCAGGGCGACCTGTACGGGCGCATCGCGGTCTCGCTGACCACCCTCGGCTTCCTCCTCGCGGCGGGCGGGGTCGGCGCCCGCGCGATGTCGGTGGAGCGGGCCCCCTGGGGCAACATGTACGAGTTCTCGATCACCTTCTCCACGGTGGCCGTCGGCGCGTACCTGCTGCTCCTCGTGCTGAAGAAGAACGTCCGCTGGCTCGGCCTGTTCCTGGTCACCACGGTCCTGCTCGACCTGGGCATCGCCACCACGGTGCTCTACACCGACAGCGACCAGCTGGTCCCCGCCCTGAAGTCGTACTGGCTGCTGATCCACGTCTCCACCGCGATCATCTGCGGCGCGGTCTTCTACATCGGCGCGGCCGGCGCGGTCCTGTACCTGTTCCGCGACTCCTACGAGGCGAAGCTCGTGCGGGGCGGCAAGCCGGGCAAGTTCGCCACCTCGGTCATGGAGCGCTTCCCGTCGGCGGCCTCGCTCGACAAGTTCTCGTACCGCATCAACGCGGCCGTCTTCCCGCTGTGGACCTTCACGATCATCGCAGGCGCGATCTGGGCCGGCGACGCGTGGGGCCGCTACTGGGGCTGGGACCCCAAGGAGGTCTGGTCCTTCGTGACCTGGGTGGCGTACGCCTGCTACCTGCACGCCCGTGCCACGGCCGGCTGGAAGGGCCGCAAGGCCGCGTACCTCGCGCTCTTCGCGTTCGCCTGCTGGATCTGGAACTACTACGGCGTGAACATCCTGCTGAGCGGCAAGCACTCGTACGCGGGCGTCTGACCTCGGGTCGGACGGAACACAGGAGGGGCCGGGCAGCCGAAAGGCCGCCCGGCCCCTCCGGCGTTTCCGTCACCAGTTGGGGCGCAGCGGGGGGAGGGGGCCGTCCCCGTTCAGGGTGCGGACCAGGCGGCCCAGTTCGGTGCGCAGGGCGCCGAGGTCGACGCTGCCGCGGCCGAGCTCGGCCTCCAGCTCGTGCAGCACCCGGCCGGCGGCCCCCAGGTGGGCGGTCGCGGCCTCCGTCAGGACCACCAGCTTGCGCCGGCCGCCCTCGGGGTGCGGCTCGCGCCGTACGTACCCGCGCCGCTCCAGGTCGTCGACGAGCTGCCCGGCGGCCTGCTTGGTGACCCCGAGCCGCTCGGCGAGCTCGGTCGCGGTGGCGCCGCGGGCCCCCAGGGCCTGGAAGGCCATGCCGTGCAGGGGGCGCAGGCC
Source organism: Streptomyces sp. GL_148 (assembly GCF_057834205.1). Classification (NCBI taxonomy): domain Bacteria; kingdom Bacillati; phylum Actinomycetota; class Actinomycetes; order Kitasatosporales; family Streptomycetaceae; genus Streptomyces; species Streptomyces sp. GL_148. Next base: position 5,047,940 of record NZ_CM174396.1, read on the forward strand.
GTCGGCGTACCCGGCCTCGTCGAGGCGGCGGGTGAACTCGCCGAGCAGGAGCTGGAAGCCGAGGCCGAGCAGGAAGGTCAGCTCGATGTCGTCGTGGTCGCCGCTGCCGCTGCCGTCGTCGCTCTGGTGGATGGTCACGGAAACATGGTGACACAGGTGAGTCAAGCTGCTTTACTCGTCCGAGTAAAGCAGCTTGACTCACCTGCTCCGGAAGCGAAGGACCCGCCGTGCGCGTCATCACCCCGTCCCCCGACCACGTCATCACCACCCCGAACGCGACCATGACCGGCTTCGCCTCCCCCAGCCGGGGCAGCGCCGAGCTGAGCACCTGGCACGCCGCCATCCCCGCCGGAATCACCGGCCCCGAGCACTCCGTCAGCCGCGAGCAGGTCTGGACGGTCACCGTCGGCGCCCTGGACGTCACCTGCGGCGGCCGCACCGAGAAGGTCGCCGCGGGCGAAGCCGTGGTGCTACCCCCGGACGTCCTGCGCCACGTCCACGCCCTGGCGGACACCGAGGTGTTCGTCGCCATGCGCGCCGACGGCCTCGTCTCCGTCCCCGGCACCGAGGGCAGCCGCCCCCTGCCCTGGGCGGTGTGAGCCCCGCCGGAGCCCCGGCAGGCTGACGGCCGCGGCCACCAGTACGGCCGCGAAGGGGACGAGCAGCGCCGCCCGGTACCCGTCCAGGGGCTCGGCGGCGCCGGCCGCCACCCCCGTCACACCGGCCAGGCCGAGCGCCGCGCCGAACTGGAACGCCGTGTACAGCAGCCCGCCCGCCAGGCCCTGCTCCTCCTCCGCGACCCCCTCGGTGGCGACGATGGTCAGCGGCCCGTAGACCAGGGCGAAGGCCGTCCCGAGCAGGATCAGGCTCGGCAGCATCGTCAGGTAGGACCAGTCGGCTCCCAGCGGCAGGAACAGCCCGTACGCCAGCGCCGCCAGCAGCAGGCCGCCGGAGATCAGCCGGCCGCTCCCGTACCGCGCCACCAGCTTCGGCACCACGGTCGGCGAGAGGACCGCGTCGATCCCGATCACCAGCATCGCCAGGCTCGTCTGCAGGAGGGACCAGCCGCGCACCTCCTGGAGGTAGAGCACCACCAGGAACTGGAAGCCGAAGAACGCCGCCGAGAACAGCAGCGCCGCCGCGTTGGCCCGCAGCAGCCCGGGCGAGCGCAGGATCCCGAGCCGGACCAGGGGCTCGGCCGTGCGCCGCTCGACGAGGGCGAAGGCTCCGAGCAGCGCCAGCCCCGCCACCGCGGGCAGCGCCGCGAGCTCCTCGACGCCGAGGACGAGCAGGACGACGCCCGCGGTCACCAGCACCCCGCCCCACACGTCGATCCGGCCCCGGTCCCGGCCCCGGTCCCGGCGCCCGGCCGAGGGTGCCTTCGGGGCCTGCGGTACGAAGGCCAGCGCGCCCGCCAGGATCAGCGCGGCCAGCGCCACGGGAGCGAAGAACACCCAGCGCCAGCCGACCGAGGCGAGCAGCCCGCCCGCGACCAGCCCGACCGAGAACCCGGCCGCCGCCGTGCCCGAGTACACGAGCAGCGCCTTCTCCCGCTGGGGCCCCTCGTCGAAGCCGGTGGTGATGATGGAGAGGCCCGCCGGGGTCATGAAGGCGGCGGCGACCCCGGTCACGAAGCGGGCGGCGATCAGCTGCCAGCCCTCGGTGGCGAGCCCGCCGAGCCCGGAGAAGACCAGGAAGACCGCCAGCCAGCCGATGAACATCCGGCGGCGTCCGAAGAGGTCGGCCGCGCGGCCGCCGAGCAGCATGAAGCCGCCGTAGCCGAGCACGTAGGCGCTCATCACCCACTGGAGCGCGCCGGTTTCGAGGCCGAGGTCGGCGCGGATGGACGGCAGGGCCACGTTCAGCATCGCGACGTCGATGCCTTCGAGGAAGATGGCGCCGCACAGGACGAGCAGGACGCCGAGCCGGCGCCCGCGGATGGAATCGACGGAATCGACGGAATCGATGGAGACCACGGAGAGACCTCGCAGGATCGAGGGAAGGGAAGAGCGGGAAGTTGCCGGCTCAACCACCCTCGCCCGCCGCCCGTAGGGGAACAACGGCGAAGATCTCAACGTTCGTTCAGCTGTGCTTACCGATCGCGATGAGCTGGACTGCTTCCTGATCCTGGCCGAGGAGCTGCACTTCGGCCGCACCGCCGAGCGCATGCTGCTCTCCCGGGCCCGCGTCAGCCAGCTCGTGCAGCGCCTCGAGCGGCGCGTCGGCGCCCGGCTCTTCCTGCGCACGAGCCGCAGCGTCGCCCTCACCTCGCTCGGCGCCCAGCTCCGCGCCGACCTGGAACCGCACCACCGCGGCATCGCCGCCGCCCTGGACCGGGCCGCGGCGACGGCCCGGTCGGCCGACGGCGTGCTCCACGTCGGCTTCACCACCCCGCCCGCGGGCGAACTCGTCCTGCGCGCCGCGCAGGCCCTGCGCACCACGCACCCCGGCATCACCGTCGAGGTGTGCGAGGTGCCGCTCTCCGACCCGTACGGGCAACTGCGCGGCGGGGCCTTCGACGTGGCCTTCGCCGAGTTCCCGGTCCGCGAACCCGATCTGGGGGAGGGGCCGACGCTGTTCACCGAGGCGCGGGCGCTGGCGGTGGCCGCCGGGCATCCGCTGGCCGCGCGGGACTCCGTGACGCTGGAGGAGCTTGCGGGGGTCGCGCTGCTGGCCGTGGCCGGGGACCTGCCCGCGTACCTGCGCGAACACCAGGCCCCGGCGCGCACCCCGGGCGGGCGGCCGATCCGGCGCGGCCCGGAGGTGACGAACCTGCAGGAGGCGCTGATGCTGGTCGCGGCGGGCCGGGGCGCCCTGCTGACCTCGGCGCACGCGGCGGCCTACCACGCACGCCCCGGCGTCACCCACGTTCCGGTGGCCGACGCCGAGCCGGTCGGGTACGGGCTGGTCTGGCGCGCGGGAGAGGACACCGGCGCCGTACGGGCCTTCGCGCAGGCGGCGCAGCGAGCGGTGGCCCGGACGGGGACCGGAGCCCCGTAGGACCGGAGCCTCGTAGGCCCCAGCCCCGGCCCTACTCCTTGTCCTTGTCCCTCTCGTCCTGCTCCTCGCGCAGGGACTTCAGGAACTCCGGGTTGTCGTCGGGCGCCACCCACGTGCGACGGCCCGGGCGGGACCGGCCGCCGCCGCCGGGCACCCGCTTCTTGCCCGCGAAGAGCCACACCACCGGACCGACGATCGAGAAGAGCAGGATGATCAGGACCCAGACGACCTTCGGTAGGTGCTTGACCTCTTCTTCCGGCGTGTTCAGGCAGTCGATGAAGGTGTAGATGGTCAGCGCGATGATCAGCAGGAACGGCAGATAGCGCAGCACGGTGTGGGACCGACCCCCAGAAGAACGGTGCGGACCGGGCAGGCCCGCCGTGGACTCTTCCAGGGTAGATGCCCCGCCGCGCTTCGGGCTCTGAGCGGGGATGTCACAATTGCCCGCATGGCTTACGACGATCTCCGCTCGCTGCTCCGGGCTCTCGAGCGGGAGGGCGACCTCAAGCGCATCAAGGCCGAAGTGGACCCGTACCTAGAGGTCGGGGAGATCGTCGACAGAGTGAACAAGGCGGGCGGACCCGCGCTGCTCTTCGAGAACGTCAAGGGCTCGGCGATGCCGCTGGCCATGAACGTCTTCGGCACCGACCGGCGCCTGCTGAAGGCCCTCGGGCTGAAGTCGTACGCCGAGATCAGCGAGAAGATCGGCGGCCTGCTCAAGCCGGAGCTGCCCCAGGGCTTCATCGGCGTCCGCGAGGCCTTCGGCAAGCTCGGCTCGATGGTGCACGTGCCGCCGAAGAAGGTGAAGGGCGATTCCGCGCCCGTCCAGGAGGTCGTCCTCACCGGCGACGACGTGGACCTGGACCAGCTGCCGGCCCTCTTCACCTGGCCCAAGGACGGCGGGTCCTTCTTCAACCTCGGGCTCACGCACACGAAGCACCCGGAGACGGGCGTGCGCAACCTCGGCCTGTACCGCCTCCAGCGCCACGACAAGCGCACCATCGGCATGCACTGGCAGATCCACAAGGACAGCCGCAACCACTACGCGGTGGCCGCGGCGCGCGGTGAGCGGCTGCCGGTCGCGATCGCCTTCGGCTGCCCGCCGGCCGTGACGTACGCGTCCACCGCGCCGCTGCCGGGCGACATCGACGAGTACCTCTTCGCCGGGTTCGTGGCGGGCAAGCGGATCGAGATGGTGGACTGCAAGACGGTCCCGCTCCAGGTCCCGGCCAACGCCGAGGTGGTCATCGAGGGCTGGCTGGAGCCGGGGGAGACGCTCCCGGAGGGCCCCTTCGGCGACCACACCGGCTTCTACACCCCGCAGGAGCCGTTCCCGGCGCTGACGATCGACTGCGTGACGATGCGCAAGCGTCCGCTGATCCAGTCGATCGTCGTCGGCCGGCCGCCGACGGAGGACGGCCCGCTGGGCCGTGCGACGGAGCGTTTCTTCCTCCCGCTCCTCAAGATCATCGTCCCGGACATCGTGGACTACCACCTCCCCGAATCGGGCGGCTTCCACAACTGCGCGATCGTCTCGATCGACAAGAAGTACCCGAAGCACGCGCAGAAGGTCATGCACGCCATCTGGGGCGCGCACATGATGTCGCTGACCAAGCTGATCATCGTGGTGGACAAGGACTGCGACGTCCACGACCTCCACGAGGTCTCCTGGCGGGCGCTCGGCAATACGGACTACGCCCGCGACCTCACCGTCGTGGAGGGCCCGGTGGACCACCTGGACCATGCCTCCTACCAGCAGTTCTGGGGAGGCAAGGCGGGCATCGACGCCACGAAGAAGCTGCCGACGGAGGGTTACACGCGGGACGGCGGCTGGCCTGACATGGTCGAGTCCGACCCGGCGACCGCCGCCCTGGTGGACAGCCGCTGGAAGGAATACGGACTGTGAGCGACATCGAGACGGGTGGCCCCGCCCTCTTCATCGGGACCGACACGGTCTACGTGGCCCTGGTGCGCCCGGAACTCGACCCGGCCGACCCCGGCGTCCGCGAGGCCGCCGAGCAGGCGGGCGTCTCGCCCGAGGAGTTCGCGGGCCCCGGCAACGTCTGGGCGCTGATGCTCGACGAGGACGGCGAGGGCGACGGCTTCGAGCTGCCCGGCGCGCGGGACATCGAGGCGGACGACTTCGCGGAGCAGCTCCAGCGGGCCCTGGTCGCGGGCGAGCCGTTCAGCGCGGAGGCCGGGAACTTCCTGCGCCTGGAGGCGCGCCCGTCTCCCACCACCTGGCAGCTGACCGCCCACGTCACCCCGCCCGAGGGGCACGACGCGGGCCCGTGGACCCTGGAGCTCGGCACGCTCCCCACGGCGGACCTGCTGGCCGACCTCGAAGACTTCCGGAGAAGCCTCGCATGATGACGACCGCCGACGAACTGCTCGGCTCGTCCGGCCCGGCGCCGCAGCCGGTCGGCAAGGTCAAGGCGTTCCTGCGGCTCGTGATGATCGAGCACTCGGTCTTCGCGCTGCCCTTCGCCTACATCGCCGCGCTGACCGCCATGTACACGCTCGACGAGCGGATGCACTGGGGCAAGCTGCTGCTCGTCACCGTCTGCATGGTGGGGCTGCGCACCTTCGCGATGGCCGCCAACCGGATCATCGACCGGGAGATCGACGCGCGGAACCCGCGGACCGCCGGGCGCGAGCTGGTGACGGGCGCCGTCTCGGTCCGCTCCGCCTGGACCGGGGCCGGGATCGCCCTCGCGGTGTTCCTCGGGTCGGCGGCGCTGCTGAACCCGCTCTGCCTGATGCTGGCGCCGATCGCCGTCGTGCCGATGGTGGTGTACCCGTACGGGAAGCGGTTCACGAACTTCCCGCACGCCATCCTCGGCCTCGCCCAGGCGATGGGCCCGGTCGGCGCCTGGATCGCGATCACCGGCGAGTGGTCCTGGGACGCGGTGATCCTCGGCCTCGCCGTGGGCGTGTGGATCGGCGGCTTCGACCTGATCTTCGCCTGCCAGGACGTGGCCGCGGACCGCGCGGAGGGCGTCAAGTCCGTCCCGGCCCGCTTCGGCATCCCGGCCGCCCTGTGGGGCGCGCGCGGCGCGCACGTGGTCACCACCGGCCTGCTGGCCTTTTACGCGGTGGCGACGGACGCGGGCTGGCCGTTCTGGCTCGGCCTGCTGATCGTCGTGGCCGCCTTCGTCTACGAGCACACCATCGTCACGCCCCACGACCTGTCCCGCCTGAACCGCGCCTTCTTCACGGTGAACGGTTTCATCGGCATGGCGCTCTTCGCGTGCGCGCTGCTGGACCTGGTGACGCGGGGGCTGTCGCTGTAACCCGGACGGGTGGCCGTACGCCCGATCCGGCGGATCGACAGGCGTAGGAGGCGCTAGCCTCCGGCCATGACCAGGCCGCAGAACGACCGCTCGCGCTCGCGGCTCAGCCGGTTCGAGGACATGTTTCCCGGCCACCGGACGGAGATCGTCGAGGGGGCCGTCGTGCTGACGCCGCTGAGGCCGACCGACAATGCCACGGTCCACAGACTGTGGAACACACTCGCAGCGCAGCTGGCTGACCAGTGGGGCTTCCTCAGCGACGTGGCCGTCCCCTTCGACGGTGACAACGAGTTCTGCCCCGACCTCGCCGTCATTCCGCGGGCTGAGGCGGACAGGAACCTCATCGCCTATCCACCCGACCTGATCGAGCTCGTCATCGAGGTCGTCTCCCCGAGCAGTGTGCGCAACGACTACGAGGTCAAGGACCGGGCGTACGCCCGCCGTGGCATCCCGCACTACCTGATCTTCGACCCGTACAAGGCGCGGTGTACGACCCTTTGGAACCCCGGGCCCGACGGCTACCTGGGCCGCGACGTGATCCCGTACGGGGGGACGGTCACCGTGGAGACCGGGATCGGGAAGGTCTCCGTGGAGACGGCCGAGCTCCCCGTGGACCCCGGCTCCGCAGCCTAGAGCGCCGCCACCTCCGGTCGCGGCCGCGCGGCCAGTGCGACCGCTGCGCCGGCCAGGAGGCCGAAGAGGTGGGCCTGCCAGCTGACCACCGAGTCCGTCGGGAGGGCTCCGGCCAGGAAGGTCGTGCCCCAGACGGCGGCGATGACGACGGCGACCGCCACGCCCAGGGGGCTGCGTTCCACGAAGCCGCGGACCAGCAGGTAGCCGAAGAGGCCGAAGATCAGGCCGGAGGCGCCCGCCGTGATGCTGTGGGGCGGGGAGATCAGCCAGACGGCGAAGCCGTCGGCGACGATGATGGCGGCGGAGACGGCCAGGAAGCGGGCTATCCCGCTCAGCGCGGTGACGAAGCCGAGGACCAGCAGCGGGACGCTGTTGGAGGCCACGTGGTCGAAGCCGAAGTGCAGGAAGGGCGCCAGGGGGATCCCGCTCAGCCCGTCGGCCTCCCGCGCAGTGATCCCGTAGGAGTCGAGTGCGTGGCCGGTGGCGTAATCGACGGCCTCGATCAGCCACAGCAGCGCCACCCAGCCCAGCATCAGCTTCGCGGCGGCCACCGCCCGGCCGGTCCGGCTCCAGGCGAAGGATCCCGTACCGCCCGGGTGTGTACTGCTTCCGCTTGCGCTTGCGCTCATGACGATCCCTCCGCCGTGTCCACCCCTTGAACGTGCGGACACCTTAGTCAGTGCCCCCCGTCGGTGGCCGGATAGTCTCGGAGGTATGACTGAGGGCAAGCGCACCCCGTGGGTGGTCGGGGTTTCCGGGGCGTCCGGGACGCCGTACGCGGCCGCGGTGATCCGTGGGCTGCTGGCGGGCGGCGAGAGTGTGGACCTGGTGGTGAGCCGGGCGTCCAGGCTGACCCTGCTGGACGAGACCGGGATCGCCTTCCGCGACGCGCACTGGCAAGGCGACCTGGGGGAGTGGCTGGAGCGGGGGGCCGACGGCAAGCCCGGTACCTTCGCGCGCCCGGACCTGGACGGCGTACGTCACTGGGCGGCCGGGGACCTGGCGGCCGGCCCGAGCAGCGGCTCGTACCCGGTGAAGGGGATGCTGATCGTGCCCGCGTCCACGGCCTGCGTGGCCGGGGTGGCGCTCGGGCTGTCGAAGGACCTGCTCCAGCGGGTCGCGAGCGTGACGCTCAAGGAGCGGCGCCGGCTGGTGGTGACGGTACGGGAGACCCCGCTGAGCGGGCAGACGCTGAAGCATCTGGTGAGCCTGGACGAGGCGGGCGCAGTGGTGCTGCCCGCCTCTCCGGCGTTCTACGCGGGTGCGACGCACATCCAGGATCTGGTGGACTTCGTCGCGGGGCGGGTGCTCGACGCGGCAGGGGTGCCGCACGGGCTGTACCGCCGGTGGGAAGGGGAGCTCGGAAGCTCCCGTCCCCGGGAGGCAAGCGGTGGCGCTTAGCGCTTCTTGGCGCGCCCCGGCTTACGGGTCTTGTCGACGCGGTGTGCGGCGGCGGGCTGGTCGGTGCGGGATCGGTTGGCCAGCTCCTGGAGCTGTCGCATGTGCGCGTAGGCCATCTCGATCGTGTACACGGTGAACCACTCCTGAAGATTGTCAGATCATCTTTGATCTGTTGAAAGATTCACAGGGTGTCGACCCTGTGTGCCTTGGATTCTATACGTAAACTTGAGGGATCGCCGAATAATGGAAGGCTTCAGGTATATGGACGCGGTGGACAGGCAGCTCATCCAGGCACTTCGTGAGAACGGACGTGCCTCGTACGCCGAGCTGGGCCGGCTCGTGGGCCTCTCCGGCCCCAGCGTCACCGACCGGATCAACCGGCTGGAGAGCGCCGGAGTCATCACCGGCTACCGCGCGACCGTGGACGCGGCCTCGCTCGGCCTCGGCGTCACGGCGCTGATCGGCATCTCGCTGTCCGACGCGGCGGACCACGAGGACGTGGCCCGCCGGCTGCGCGACCTCACGGAGATCGAGGACTGCTGGTTCATCGCCGGCGACGACTCGTACATGCTCAAGGTCCGGGTCGGCGACGTGGACGGGCTGGAGAAGATCATCCGCAAGCTCTCCGGCACCAAGGGGGTCTCGCGCACCCGTACGACGATCGTGCTCTCCACCAAGTGGGAGAACCGGGTCGGGGGCCTGCCCGAGGAGGCCTGAGCGCGCTGAGAGTACGGTTGGGGCGCGGTTGTGGGGCACACGTACCGCGCGGATTCGAGGACAGATGGAGAGGACCGGCATGGACGCTGGGCTCAAGCGTGAGCTGGAGGACAAGGTTCGCTCCGGCGAGCGGCTGACCCGTGAGGACGGCATCGCCCTCTACGAGTCGGACGACCTGGCCTGGCTCGGCGGCCTCGCCCACGAGGTGCGCATGCGCAAGAACGGCGACGTCGTCCACTTCAACGTCAACCGCCACCTCAACATGACGAACGTGTGCACGGCCTCGTGCGCGTACTGCTCGTTCCAGCGCAAGCCGGGCGAGAAGGACGCGTACACGATGCGCATCGAGGAAGCCGTCCGCCTGGCCAAGACCATGGAGAACGAGAACCTCACCGAGCTGCACATCGTCAACGGCCTGCACCCCAGCCTGCCGTGGCGGTACTACCCGCGCTCGCTCTCCGCGCTGAAGGAGGCGCTGCCGAACGTCTCGCTGAAGGCGTTCACGGCGACCGAGATCCACCACTTCGAGACGATCTCCGGCATGTCGGCCTCCGACATCCTGGACGAGCTGATCGAGGCCGGTCTGGAGTCCCTCACCGGCGGCGGTGCGGAGATCTTCGACTGGGAGGTCCGCCAGCACATCGTCGACCACCGCACCCACTGGGAAGACTGGTCGCGCATCCACCGCCTCGCGCACTCCAAGGGCCTCAAGACCCCGGCGACGATGCTCTACGGGCACATCGAGGAGCCGCGCCACCGCGTGGACCACGTGCTCCGGCTGCGCGAACTGCAGGACGAGACCGGCGGTTTCCAGGTCTTCATCCCGCTGCGCTACCAGCACGACTTCGTGGACATGAAGGACGGCAAGGTACGCAACAAGCTCCAGGCGCGTACGACGATGGCGACGGGCGCCGAGGCGCTGAAGACCTTCGCGGTCTCCCGCCTGCTCTTCGACAACGTCCCGCACGTGAAGGTCTTCTGGGTGATGCACGGCGTGCAGACGGCGCAGCTCGCCCTGCAGCACGGCGCGGACGACATGGACGGCTCGGTCGTCGAGTACAAGATCACGCACGACGCGGACAACTACGGCACCCCGAACAAGCTGGGCCGCGAGGACCTGCTGGAACTGATCCGCGAGGCGGGCTTCCGCCCGGTCGAGCGCAACACGCGCTACGAGATCATCCGCGAGTACCCCGGCCCGGACGCGGAGCTCCGCGAGACGCCGCAGGCGATGCGGGTCTGACGCCCGTTGCTCCCTGGTGTCTTGATGCCTTGACGCCTTGGGCCCCGGTCCTCCTCTCAGGGGGCCGGGGCCCTTTGCGCACCGCGCCTCGTAATAGCTAATCTAGCCCCATGGCCCTTACCTTTACCTTCGATCCGGTCGTCGACCCCGCCCTGGCCGAAGACTTCGCCGCGCTCTGGACCGACGTGTCCAACGCCGGCGGAGCAGTGGGCTTCGTACCGCCCGTCGTCATCGAGGACATCCGCCCCGAGCTGGACAAACACCTCGCCGCGGCAGCCGAGGGCCGCAGCCGCCTGCTCGTCGGGCGCGACGCCACCGGGCGGGTGCGCGCCACCGCCGTCATCGCCCCCAACCAGCACCGGCTGCAGAAGCACTGGGTCTGGGCCTTCACCGTCATGGTCGACCCCGCCCTCCAGGGCCGCGGCGCCGGCCGGGCGCTGATGGACGCCCTCGCGGACGCCGCCCGCACGATGGAGGGCATCGAGGCGATCCGCCTCGGCTGCCGGGGCGGGCTGGGCCTGGAGCACTTCTACGCCGCCTGCGGATACAAGGAGGTCGGCCGCGTCCCAGGCGCCATCCGCGTGGCCCTGGACGGCGACCGCGACGACATCACGATGCTCCTGCCGCTGAGCTGATGGGTACGGTTCGCCACTGCGTGGCAACGGACCGGGGCAAGGGGCAAGGCTGTGGGAGTGACGGAAGTAGCGCGGCGCTGGGACCAACGTGCTGTGGCGGTGGTGCAACTGACCGGGACGTCGACCGACTTCGAGCTTTTCGAGGGCGAGGTTCAGGCGCGCGACTGGAAGGTGCTGGACCGGGGTGAGTCACCCGCAGTCGCGCCGTCGACTGAGGGCAGCTGCCGCTACACCCTTGAGGTCAGGTTCCCCGGTTCCGCGATCCGGGCGGCCAACGCCGCCAGAGAATACCTGGAGGTCGTATCCGACCGCCTGACGCTGGATCTGGTCGTCGAGGTCGTACAGCGCATCGACCGCGACCCAGTGGATCTGCCCCTTTGGTTCGCCTATCAGCCCCCGCCACCGCCCGGTGATCCCGCTGCAGCGGCGCCGTGGACCGGGCGACTGCGCGCCCGCGTACTCGCCTGGTGCGCCGTCACGCTCGGTACGCGGGACACGGGCCGCCAGGTACGGGCCGCCACCGAGGCCGAGGCCCTGGCCCAGTCGACCCGGCCGCTGCCCGGGGCGGTGCCGGCGCCCGCAGAGGTGTCTGTACGGCACTCCATGAACGTGACCTCGGTCGCGCAGCCCGATCTGCCACCGCGGCGGCGCACGCCCGTGTGGCGGCTGGCCATGCTGCGCTTCCCCGCGCTTGTCGCGCTCGTCTGCGGAGCGTGGGTCGCCCTGATCCGGGACTCGGGACCGTGGTGGTTCGTGCTGCCCGCAGTGCTCTTCTTCCTCGCTGCGGTGGGTGCGGCAGTGCTGATCGTGCGGTGGTCCATCCCGCGGCTCCCGGTCGCAAGGGCGATCGGGTTCGGGCTCGCGGTCGCTTGCGCAGCGGCGGGATTCGGCGCTGTCACCGTCATGACCGCACCGGACGAGGGTGGCGGATTCGCCGTGGTCGTGGTCGGCATCGCGTTCGGCTACCTCGTGGGTACAGGGGTCTGGCTCTGGGCGCGTCAGTCGAGCTGGGCCAGGATCCTTCCGTGGCTGCTGCCCGCGCTGCTGGGCTTCGTACCAGGCCTGTTGCCCGGCCTCGGGCTGTCCCTGCCCGCGCTCTACTTGGATGCTTTCGGCATCCACAGCGAGGACGTCGAGATTCCCGCGGTGATGAAGGTTCTCGCCGCTCTGAAGCTGCTGGCATCCACTCTGATCTGGCTCATCGCGCCCGCGCTGCTCGGGTACATGCGGCATACCCATCACATGATCACCAGCCGGGGGATGGGGTACGCGACCACGGTCGTCGTCAGCGTCTACACCCTGGCAATCGGCGTACTGGGCCTCGCGGTCCAGCCGGCGCTGACCGCCGGGCAGGAAGCAGTCGCGGCGGCCGCCGCAGGACGGACACCCACGCACTACTTCGGAATCGAGCCCGAGTGGGTCTGCGCCTCCCCGGTCAGGCCGCTGGAACAGGTGCCGGTCGATGGCGGGACGCTCGACCCCGCACGCCCGTACCTCTCGCTCGGGGACGCGAGTGGGACCGTCGTTCTGTGGGATACCCGGGGTCAGACAGCCCTCAAGATCCCCCTGTCCGCTCTGCGGCTTGTGCCCGTCGAAGCCCCCCGGCGCCCTTGTCCGTAGCGCGGGCGTGCTTCACTGGACGGGCACAAACCGCCGTAGGACGACGAGAGAGAAGGGGTCACCGTGTCCCTCAAGCCGAGCGCGACGATCCGATACACCGCGATGCGCCTGGGGATCTTCGTCGGATGCCTCGTCCTCGTCGCAGGTCTGGTCCGGCTGGGCTGGGTGCCCTCCGGTCTCGGTGACGCCAACCCCGCCTGGGTCGTGCTGCTCGCCCTCGTGCTCTCCGCGCCGCTCTCCTTCGTGCTGCTGCGCAAGCAGCGCGACGAGATGTCCGTCGCCATCTCCGGACGCGTCGCGGGCGCGAAGGACAAGCTCGCCGCGAACCGCAGCCAGGAGGACGACGCGGTCGACGAGGCCGCGCGCGCCAGTTAGCTTCATCACACACCGAAATGCCTCGGCTCCGGGTTCGTCACCCGTGACGCCGGGGCTTTCGGCGTTTTCAGGGGAGTTGGCCGGACTTCGCCGAGGTCCGCGGCCCGCTTCCGGCGCCCGTTGACCCAAAGGGAGACTTTGAGATTCCCAAAGGTGAAGTGTTAGCGTGTTCAACATGTTGACGACAGCCGCGCACCAGATGACCCCGAGCGTTCCGCTCGTGGCGCGCCTGCACGTCGACCTCTGCCGCCGCGCGTCCGCGGCCTGTTGCTGTTGTCGCTGAGTCCCGCGACCAGCCCTGGCACAGCAGCGGTCCCGCCCGCCCGGCTCTTGGCTTTTCCGGGTGCTGCCGCACCGCACCACCACCCCACCGCAGAAACCGCAGACCCACCCGGAGAGTGTCCGTGTCCGCGTCACCGCAGACCCCTGCCGCCGAGGCCCCCGTAGAGGCCCCCGCCCCGGCGAAGAAGTCCTCCTTCTCGTTCCCCTTCTGGGCCCAGATCGTCACCGGCCTCGTGCTCGGCGTCCTGCTCGGCTGGGTCTCCCGCAGCCAGGAGATCAGCTGGCTCGGTACGACCCTGGAGCAGATAGGCGACATATTCGTCCAGCTCCTGAAGCTGGCCGTCGCCCCGCTCGTCTTCTTCGCCATCCTGGTGTCGATCACCAACCTCCGGAAGGTGAACAACGCCGCGCGGCTCGCCTCCCGCACCCTGCTCTGGTTCATGATCACGTCGCTGATCGCGGTGGCCATCGGCCTCGCCATCGGCCTGCTCACCAACCCGGGCTCCGGCACCGGCCTCACCCCGCAGGACGGCAAGCTGCCGAAGCGCGAAGGGTCCTGGCTGGACTTCCTGACCGGCATCGTGCCGACCGACATCATCACGCCGTTCACCGAGCTGAACGTCCTGCAGATCGTCTTCCTCGCCGCCGTCGCCGGCATCGCCGCCCTCCAGCTCGGCGCCAAGGCCCAGCCGGTGCTGAACCTCGCCGAATCCGTGCTGGAGCTGCTCCAGAAGGCCCTGTGGTGGGTCATCCGCCTCGCCCCGATCGGCACCGTCGGCCTGATCGGCACCGCGATCGCCACGTACGGCTGGGACCTGCTCGGCAAGTACGCCACCTTCACGGTGGACGTGTACGTCGGCTCCGCGCTCGTGATGTTCGGCGTCTACCCGCTGCTCCTGTGGACCGTCGCCAAGGTCAACCCGCTCCAGTTCTTCAAGGGCGCCTGGCCGGCCATCCAGCTGGCCTTCGTCTCCCGCTCCTCCGTCGGCACGATGCCGGTCACCCAGAAGGTCACCGAGCGCCTCGGCGTCCCGAAGGAGTACGCCTCCTTCGCCGTCCCGTTCGGCGCGACCACGAAGATGGACGGCTGCGCCGCGATCTACCCGGCGCTCGCCGCGATCTTCATCGCGCAGATCTTCGACGTGCAGCTCGGCATCACCGACTACCTGCTGATCGCCTTCGTCTCGGTCGTCGGCTCCGCCGCGACGGCCGGCCTGACGGGCGCCACGGTCATGCTGACCCTGACCCTCTCCACGCTGGGCCTCCCGCTGGAGGGCGTGGGCTTGCTGATGGCGATCGACCCGATCCTGGACATGATCAGGACCGCCACGAACGTGGCAGGTCAAGCGGTGGTCCCGGTCATCGTCGCGGCCCGCGAGGGAATCCTGGACAAGGTGGCCTACGCGTCCGCCTCCTCCTCCCTCCTGGACGAGCCGGCCCCGGCCGAGTCCCCGGCCGAGTCCCCGGCCGAGTCCGAGACCACGGACGCCGACCCGGCGAAGGTGCTCGTCACCGCCTGACGATCCCGACGCAGTGTCACCCGCTCGCCGCAGCCTCGCCCCCGTCCGGGCGGGGGCTGCGGTGTGCCCGGCCGGGGGGACGTACGCAGAGCTGCGACGGGACCAGCGAAATGGGCTGGCGGAGGCCTGCGAGAGCGTGTGACGGTTCGGTCCATGGGCAACTCCAGGGCATATCCCGTCTTCCGGACCACCGACGCGACCACGGCGTACACGCAGGCCATGCGCCTGTGCGCGCTGCTGGCGGAGTGCGAGGACGAGGTCGGGCTCATGGCCGAGCTTGAGACGGTCGAGGATCTGCGGAAGATGGCCGCGGTCTTGCCCGAGGCGACCTTCAACTACGTCGACATCCGTACTGGTTCGAACGGTCACTCCGGATGGTTCGACCTCGATGTGACGATGACGGAGGACGTCGTACTGGAAGCGCACCTGCCGCTGTACACGCTGGAGGACGTTGCGAGGGGGAGCGCGGAGAAACGCTTCGTAGCGGCTCTCGGCCAGGGCACGGCCGCCATCGACTGGCATGGTCTGTGGCCGGATGATCCAGAGGCGGACCAGTACGGGAGCGCGAAGTACGACGGGGTCCAGGTCGTGTTCCACGGCGATGACGCCCAGTGGGGCCGATGGACCGAACATCACACCGTCTTCGTCCACGTGGGCAAGTGGGGCGACCTGCCTCGGGCCGAGAAGCTCGCCGCGCGCATCGGCGGCGAAGTCCTGAGTGAGGAGCAACTCGGATGGTGATGATGTGCCAACCACCGCAGCCCCCGCCCCCGTCCGGGCGGGGGCTGCGGCTTGTCGGTGGGGGCCGGGCGTCAGGCCGCGCGTACTGCCATCAGCAGGCCGCTCGCCCATGCCAGGCGGACGCACCGGAAGTCCTCGCGGTCGTCCAGCTCGGACAGGAGGCGTTCGACGGAGGCCTGGTGGTCCTGGGGCCAGCCGGGCTGGGGGCGGAGGTCGTCGATCAGGTAGGTCCCGCCGGGAGCCACGAGGTCCAGGGCCCGGTCGAGGTGGGTGAACTTGCCCGGCCAGGTGTCCGCGAAGACGAGGTCGAAGGGAGCGCCGTCGAAGTCCTCCAGCCACCGGCCGCCGTCCCCGGCCACGAAGGTCACCCGCGGGTCGGCGCCCAGCTGTTCGCGGGCGATGGCCTGGACGGAGCCGTCGAGTTCGACGGTGGTCAGCCGGGAGGCGCGGTCCATGCCGCTGAGGAGCCAGGCGGCGCCCTCGCCCGCACCGGTGCCGAGTTCCAGGATCCGGCCCGCTGGCCGCCCGGCGGCGAGCGCCGCCAGGAGACTGCCCGTACGGTCCTCGCAGGACAGGGTGAAGCCCGCGGCGCTCGCCTTGGCGCGCAACGCGGGCAGGGTGGCCGGGAGGTGGTTCGGAGAATCGTCCATGCGGAGATCATGTGAGGGCTCTGCCCCGGGCAAGACCGTTTCCCGGCGCGGCCGCCGATGCCGACCCGGCGAATGCCCTCGTCACCGCCTGCGTCAACCGGCGCCGACCGGCGCGCTCCTGATTGTCAGTGGGCGCGGGCAGAGTGTGCCGTATGACCGCAGCCGCTTCCCACGCCCCAGCCACCGCAGCCGACTACAGCTGGATACGGGCCTCGCCCTCGCTGTTCGCGTACGCGCTGGAGGGCGGGTACACCCTGACCCTGGTACGCGGCCGCTCGCCTGTGGAGGTGCTGGAGGTGGTGGAGGCCGAGCCGCGGGACGTGTGCGAGGGGTTCCACGGCCTGGTCTTCGAGCACACGGAGATCCTCGACGCGTACGGGTACTCGCCCGACTCCTTCCTCGCGGGCGCCTTCACCGTGCCGGGCGAGGGAGGGGACTGGACCCTCGTGCTGGAGTTCGGCGGAGACGTGGGGACGCGGCCGCAGTTCATGGAGGCCTTGTCCGCCGGGTCGCGCGCCGTCTCGCACACGAGCAACGGGGGGAAGCCCATGGACTTCTTCCACTGGTACGAGGACGGCGAGTTGAGGACGACCTTCGAACACCCGGCGGACCGCACCGGCAGCACCCCCGACGCGCTGAACGCGGTGATGAGCGAGCTCGGCCTGAACCCGACGGGCGACCCGGAGCCCGGTGTCGACGAGAAGGCGGCGGTGTTCGCGCTCGCCGAGCGGCTCACGGGCGTCCGGGTGACCGAGGAACTGCTGCGGGACGCCGAGTACGTCACCGGAGAGGTACGGGAGGAACTGCCGCCGCACCTGCTCTGACGGCCCGGGTCAGCCGCTGGGCTGCGTAGCGAAGAGTTCGAGGTGCCCGCACCGGGGGCAGCGGGCGGCCTCGACGCGGTAGCGCTTCTTGCCCTTGCGGCTGAAAGCGCCCGTGGGCATCGCGCCCTCCACCCACCGGGTGAACCCGCTGGGGCTGGTGATGTCGTCCAAGAGGCCCTTCTCGAGGCCGGTGGCTGAGCACTGGGTGCACGTGACTATGTCCATGCGCGGAGTCTAGGAACGAAGCCGCGGAAGGGTCGCCTACGGTTCGGTCAGCCGTGGGATGACGCACGCGCGACGAACCCGGCCCAGGCGCGGGGCGCGAAGGCGAGGTGGGGCTGGTGGAGGTCCTTGGAGTCGCGGACGTGGATCGTGGCGGGGGTGTGGGCCACCTCTACGCAGGAGTCGCCTTCACTGCCGCTGCTGTAGCTGCTCTTGAACCAGTCGAGCGCGGGATTGTCGATCATGTCTCTCCCAGCAGTTCCTTGATGAAGTCCTGCGACTCCCGCGGCGTGAGAGCCTCAGCCCGGATGATGCCATAGCGCAGCTCAAGGACTCGGAGCTGCCTCGGGTCGGAGACCGGGCGGCCGTTGAACGCCCCTTCGGAGCGCCCGACGGCCGTACCGTCCTCGAACTTCAGGATCTCGATTCCGCCGCCCATCCCAGCGTGGGCCTCCCGGCTGTTCGGCATGACCTGGAGGGTCACGTGCCGCAACCGGCCTACTTCCAGGAGTCGTTCGAGCTGTTGGCGCCATACCAGTGTGCCCCCGATGGGACGCCGCAGGGCGGAGGCTTCGTGGACGAAGCTGATGGCCGGGGCAGGCGTCCGGCTGAAGACGGACTGGCGGGCCATGCGTGCGGCCGTGTACCGCTCCACCTCGTCCTGTGAGTACGAGGGCTGCCGCATCTCGAAGAGGGCCCGGGCGTGGTCCGCTGTCTGCAGCAGCCCGTGTACGACGTGCGTGCTGTAGACGCCGATCTCGACCGCCCGACCCTCAAGCTTCGCCAGGTCCCGGACCTTCTTCGGGTAGCGGACCTGCTCCATGTCCGCCTTCATCGCGGCGATCTTCCCGCCCGCCCGCAGCGCCTCGTCCGCCCTGTCCAGGTACTCGGGGCGGGGGATCCGTTTGCCCGCCTCGACCTTGCGGACCAGGTCCTCGCCGTAGCCGATCTCCGTGCCGAAGTCGCCGGCGCGGATGCCCGCCTCCTCGCGCCAGGCCTTGAGCTGGCGGCCGAGGGCGGCCAGTACGGCCACCCCCTGTTCGTCCTCGGGATCGACGTCCCAGCCGGCGTCTTCCGTACCGTCGCTGTCCGCGCTCATGCGTGACCCACCTTCAACGCACCGAATTCCTCAGCGCTCTGTTCCCGAAGCCCGGACGGGACAGGCGCGACAGCACCGGACAACGACCGGACAGAAGCCGGACGCTCGGGCGGTTCCACTGCTCACGGTACGCACGCACCACCACGCTCGGTGACATGAATACGCACATCCGTGACTCCGTGCTCCAGTTCACCGCTCAGCTCGCCGCCACGCCCCTCGGCGCGCGCCAGGCCCGGCGGCTCGCCGTCGAGACGCTGGCCGGGTGGGGCGTGCCCACCGAGGGCCCGCGCTGATCGTGGCCGAGCTCGCCGCCAACGCGGTGACCCACGGCCGGGTGCCCGGTCGGGACTTCCGGATTGGGCTGGCCCTCGTAGGCGAGGTGTTGCGGATCGAGGTGGTGGACACGCGGGCGGACCGGGTCCCGGGCTTCCGGGACGCGGGTGGGGGTGCGGAGGGCGGGCGGGGGCTGGTGCTGGTCGATGCGATCGCGGACCGGTGGGGCGTGGACCTCGGACTGCCGCCGTGCAAGGTGGTCTGGGCTGAGGTGGGTGTGGCGCGAGGGCCTGCGCAAGTGGTCCGGGGGTGGGGTGTTCGAGGTGGATAGGCTGCGCCGAAGTCGGGGATGGGGGAGTCGTGTTGGAGCGACGGAAGCTGATGTGGGCGGTGCTGGGGCTGGCGGTCCTGCCTGTCGGGTGGGTCCTGTGGCAGGCGGAGGACATGGATGACGGCGAGGGCAGGGCCGAGGGTGACTGGCGTACGGACGCCGCGCCGCTGGAGCAGGCGTTCCCGCTGCTGGGCCCGCTCGCCGATGCCCAGTGGGTGAGCAGCCGGGACAATGACCGGGCTCTGTCGTCGCCGGAGCTGGTGATCTCGGGCTTCTGCCGGCTGGGCCCGGGAAAGCTCGCCGAGTTGACGGCGGCCCACGCCTTTGTCTCCGAGGGGCCGGAGGATGACTTCTCCTCCTGGTTCGAGAGGCCGCTCGTGGGTGAGGGGCCGAAGGATCCGCAGTGGATCCGGTCGCAGGAGCTCGACCGCGACGGCAGCGGCTACTCCACCAACCTGTGGTTCGACCGTCGCAGCGACACCGTCCGCTTCTGGGCACTCAACCCGTACGGCTAGGGCTTGTCCCCGTGTGGATCATGTCGCCGGCGCCGGCGGCGGCGGCGGGGTCCAACCGGGTCGCGGGGAGCCGGGATCCGGTGGCGCCGGACGCAACCCCTTGAAAGGACGGGGTGAAACCAACCCAACCCACCCCTCCGGCTCCCCGTCGCGGCGCCATCACTCGCACGGGTGAACTGTGCCAACTGGGCTGGATTTCGGGAGGGTTGCCGGGCATATGCTCGCCCCACACAACCTCAGACATGAGACGGCCCCCGCCGGGACGGCAATCCCGATCGAGGGCCTGACCAAAGCAGGAAGCTTCGACCTTCCCCATGGCTCTTCGGCAGCTTAGCGCGCCCTCGCGCGCATCGTCCCGTGTTCCCGCCGGGACCCCCCGATCAGGTGTCGACCACGTCAACATCCGGCACGACGGCCACTTCACCGTGATCGGCAACCACCTCATCCAGCACCGCGAGCTGTCGCTGACCGCGATCGCCCTCGGCGCCTACATCCAGTCGCTGCCCGCTGGGGCCCGTGTCGGGATCCAGAGGCTGAAGGAGCGCTTCAAGGAGGGGGAGGTCCGGATCTCCGGCGCCCTGCGGGAGCTGGAGGAGTACGGGTATCTGGAGCGCAGCAAGGTCCGGTTGGCGAGCGGGCAGGTGATCACCCGGACGGTGTCCTACAACCACCCGTCCGCGAAGTACGGTTCGGCCCCCCGGCCGGGACCCGCGCCCGCGCCCGCGGCTGTGCCCGCGCCGGCGCCCGCGCCCGTGTCGGGGCCGGTGCAGGAGCCCGTGCTCGAGCCGGAGCTCGAGCCGGTGCCGGAGCCCGTGCCCGAGCCGGAGCCGGAGCCCGCGCCGGGGCCCGTGTCCGATCCCGCGCCGGAATCGTCGCCCGATCCCGGGCCGGAGGCGGCACTGAGGCCCGCCCCGGTGTCGGAGCCCTGGCCGGGGCCCGGTCCCGTACAGCCGCCGGAGGCGTTCGCGTTGCTCGCGCGGTTGCGGGGGGACGATCCGCGGCTACTGATCGCGGACCGTGATGTGCGGAAGCTGGCGCCCCGGGTCGCGCAGTGGCTGGAGCGCGGGGCGGAACCCGCGGCCATCCGGCTCATGCTGGCTGCGGAGCTGCCCGCCGACCTGCGCCATCCGGCGGGACTCATCGAGTACCGGCTCAAGGCCTGGCTCCCGCCCCACCTCCCCGCGGCAGCGCCCGTACGGCCCGTCGTGCGGCCGGACCCGATGCGGAACTGCGACGGCTGCGACCGGGGCTTCAGGGCGGCGCGGCCGGGAACCAGGTGCCGCGACTGTCCTCCCGCCCCCTGACGTCCGGCGATCCTCGTTATGCTCGGCTGTCGTTCGAACCAACCACCGCAGCTTTTCCGAGGACGTGAATCGGCTTGATATCCATGCCTGTTGAGCTGGTCGCCGTCGCCGTCGACGTCGTCGCTGTCGCGGTGCTTGTCGCCGCGTGGCTGCTCTGGAGATCCTCGCGAAGCACCGCCACCGCTGCCACTCCCAGCACCACGGATTCCGGCGAGCACGCGACGCCAAGCGCCTTGGCAGTGGCCGAAGTCCGGCCCGAGTTCCCTCCGGCAGGGCTTCTGGTCTCCGAGGACGTTCTCCGGTCCGTCGGCTCGACGTCCGCCGAGATCTGGGATGCGCTCGAAGCCGCATCGGTGCCGGTCGCCGTCGAGTACCACCCGGTCAGCGAATCGGAGGTCGCGAAGCTCCGTACCGTGCCCCTGAACGCGACGGCTCAGCAGGTGATGACCGGGATCGTGGAGGCCCTCAACCCGAAGAGCCCGACGTTGTTCCGGGTGGTGCTGCCCAAGGGTGCGGAGCTCGTCAAGGCCGCCGGAACGTCCGGGTTCCGAGGGTTTTCCCGGACCGACGGCCAGACGGTGCACGCCGTTCTGAAGCCCGTCGCTGCCGGAGGAGCCATCGTGGCGGGCTGGCCGGTGCTGGCCGTCGCCGGAACCGTCCTGGCGATGGACATGATCGCCCAACGGGAGCAGCGGGCACACCAACGCCGAGTCGAAGCCATCCTGGGCCGCCAGGAGGAACGTCACTACGAGGAACGGATCACGGCCCAGCGGTCGGCCGATGCCCAGCTGTCCCGCGCGATCAGCCTGATGCTCGATGGCCGCAATCCGAGCATGGAACTCGCTCTGAAGAGTGCGGACGACGAGTTCTACCGCTCCCAGCAGTTCTTGGAGAAGCACCGCGGCGTCATCGACGAGCTGGTGGACGAGGACGGCAAGGCCGACTATCGCCGCCTGGAGGAGGCTCTTGGCGGACAGACGAAGGAGACGGACCAGTTCGTCCGGGAGCTCCACCTGGCGCGAGCGGCGATCATGATGCGGCGCAAGGCGATGGTTGCCGACGCGGCGGCGGTAGCGCTTGCGGATCCCACCAATCCTTACGCCGCACTGCGGAGATTCATGGAGTCGCAGGTCCATCAGTTGGAGAACGCTGATGCGGTCGAGACCGAACTGACCGCACGGCTCACCCAGGTCGAGCTCAAGGGCCGCTGGTACGACTCCGACAAGTCGGTGGCGGAGCGGCAGGAACTGTTCCGTGCCCGAGTCGCCCCGCCGTCCGGAACCGATGGCGACACCGGGATTCGCTACGTCATGACATCGTCCGGCCAGATCCTCCAGGTTCTTCCGCCCGAGGAGCCGGAAGAGCCGGAAGAGCCGGAACAGCCCGAAGAGCCAGAACAGCCCGAAGAAGACGAGCCTTCTATGCGGCTCGCGCTTGACGAGTAGGCGTCACGACCGGCCGGCCTCCCGGGCCGCCTGTTCCAGGCGGGCGTGGTGGGCTTGGGCCGCACCTGTGCGCACGGCATGGGGGTGTGGGCGGCGTGGCGTGGAGCATCGGTGAAAAGGCGGGCACAGGGGTGTTCAGGGTGGTTACCGCTAAGTAAATTACCGGCGGTAACACTCAGTCGGGCCAGGGAGGCACGCCGTGACCGCCGAATCGAGCCTGGTGAGGGTCGCCAAGCCAGTCGAGCCCGTCAAGACCGTGATCGAAGGACGGGTCCGTGAGGTGTGGGTGCCGCCGCTGGCCCCGGTGCCGGTCCGCGGGTCCCTCGGGGACATCCCCTTCGACAATGCGCGGGAGGCGCCGCGAGAGGCCGTACTCGCCCGCAAGGAGCGGGACGGGACCTGGCGGGACGTCACGGCCGCCGAGTTCGCCGGCGAAGTGCTCGCCGTCGCGAAGGGGCTGATCGCCGAGGGGCTGCGGCCGGGCGACCGGCTGGCCATCATGGCGAGGACCACCTACGAGTGGACCCTGCTGGACTTCGCGGGCTGGGCGGCCGGGCTGGTCACCGTACCGGTCTACCCGACCTCCTCCGCGATCCAGGCGCGCTGGATCATCCAGGACTCGGGCGCCGTGGCCTGCGCCGTGGAGGACACCTCGCAGGCGCGGATCATCAGCGCGGAGCGGGCCAACCTGCCCTGGCTGCGCCATCTCTGGGAGTTCGACACGGGGGCCGTGGCCCAGCTGGTCAAGGCCGGGGAGCACGTGCCCGACGAGGTCGTGGCGGCCCGGCGGGCCGGGTGCGCGCCGGAGTCCGTCGCGACGCTGATCTACACCTCCGGGACGACGGGACAGCCCAAGGGGTGCGTGCTGACGCACGCCAACTTCTTCGCCGAGGTGGACAATGCGGTGGAGCTGCTGCACCCCGTCTTCAAGTCGGTCAGCAAGGACCCGGCCTCGACCCTGCTCTTCCTACCGCTGTCGCACGTCTTCGGGCGGATGGTGGCCGTCGGGTGCATGCGGGCGCGGGTGAAGCTGGGTCACGCGCCGAGCATTCGGAGCGAGGACCTGCTGGCCGACCTGGCCGGCTTCCGGCCGACGTTCCTGCTGGCGATCCCGTACGTCCTGGAGAAGGTCTACAACACCGCGCGGGCGACCGCCGAGAAGATGGGCCGGGCCTCCTCCTTCGACCGGGCGGCGCGGATCGCGCGCAGCCTCGGCGAGGTCGCGGTCGTGGAGGGCAAGCGGCCGGGGCTGGGCCTGCGGCTGGGCCGGGCCCTGTACGAACCGCTCGTATACCGGCGGATCCGGGCCGCACTGGGCGGGCGCGTCCGGTACATCCTCAGCGGCGGCTCCCCGCTCGGCCGGCGCCTCGCCGCGTTCTACACGGGCGCGGGCGTCGAGGTCTTCGAGGGCTACGGGCTCACGGAGACGACGGCGGCTGCGACCGTCACCCCGCCGCTGCGGCCCCGGTTGGGCACGGTGGGGTGGCCGCTGCCGGGGACGGCGGTACGGATCGCGGACGACGGGGAGGTGCTGTTGCGGGGGCCGCACGTGTTCGCCGGGTACTGGAACAGCGGCGTCGCGGTCGGCGGGGAACAGTGGCTGTGCACCGGGGACATCGGGGAGCTCGACGCGGACGGGTACCTGACGATCACCGGGCGGAAGAAGGACGTGATCATCACCTCCGGCGGCAAGAACGTGGCCCCCGCACCCCTGGAGGACTGGCTACGGGCCCACCCGCTGGTGGGCCAGTGCATCGTGGTCGGCGACAACCGGCCCTACGTCACCGCGCTGATCACCCTGGAACCGGAGGGGCTCCAGCACTGGCGGCAGATGCGCAAGAAGACGGGCGTGCCGATCAGGGAGCTGGTGGGCGACGAGGAACTGCGGGCGGACCTCCAACGCGCGGTGGATGAGGCGAACCGGCTGGTGTCGCGGGCGGAGTCGATCCGGCGCTTCGCGGTGCTGGCGGGCGACTTCACGGAGGAGCGGGGGCACTTGACGCCTTCGCTGAAGCTGAAGCGGGGCGTGATCGCGCGGGATTACGCGCGGGAGATCGAGGCGCTGTACCGGTCCTCCTGAGGGCCGGACGGGCCTGACAGGCCGGGGCGGGCGCGGCCGGGGTGGCTACGCCCGGGTGGCTACGCCCGGGGTGGCTACACCCGGGGTCAGCGGTGGATCCAGCCCCGCAGGCCGCCCTGTCCCTGCTGCCGCTGCTTCTTCTTCGCGTCCGACCGCAGGGCGCGCGCCCGCTTCTCCCACTGGACGGACTGCGCGTCTCCCCGGCTGTACAGCAGCCGGAGCACGGCGTCGAGCAGGGTCACCGCACGATGCGGGTCCCCGGACTCGGTGACGCAGTGGGCGTGCTGGATCCGCAGGCCCACGGGGGTCCTTCCCAGGGCCGCGGGACTGCTCGGCAGCAGCTGCTCGTAGTACGGCAGGGCCGCGCGGTGCTGCCCGAGGCCGTAGGTGTCCAGGGCCAGGCGCAGCGTGACGTCCCGGACCCGCGGGTCGTCCGGGCCCAGGCCCCGGACCAGGTCGGGCAGCAGCGGCGCGAGCAGGTCCCGGCGGCGGGCCGCCTGCTCTGGGGTGCGCTCCCGCGGTGCGGCCAACGGCCGTGCCTGCCCGTCGTATTCGCGGTCCAGGGCCTCCACCAGGTCCAACCGGGCGATCAGGGTGATCTCGTCGTCGGCGCCCAGGACACGGGTGGAGCGTTCGATGACCTCCGTGAGTACGGAGAGCCACCGCCGGCCGTCGACCTGCCCGCGGGCGGCGGCCGAGCCGGCCAGGACCGCCTGCACGTCGATGGTCCGGCGGTCCTCGTGGCCCAGTACGCCCAGCAGCCGGGGGAGGACGCGTTCCAGCCCGGTCGGGTCGCCTGCCGACTGCCAGAGGTACATGGAGTGCTGGTAGCCGGCCTCGACGGCCAGCGGGTCGTCGGCGCCGAGCGTTTCGCCGAGGTCGCCGATCAGGAGGTCGAGCTGCCGCAGGAACTCCCCGCCGGTGCCCGTGCGGCCCGAGGCCAGGATCCGGTCGAGCCGCGCGGCGAAGACCGGGCGCGCGGTGTCGTCCGCCGAAGCCCGGCGTGTGTCGTCGTGGGGCCTGCGCGGGTCCGTGGGGGTCCGGCCGCCGGCGTCTTGGGCGACGGGCGGTCCCTCGTCCCCGCGGATCAGGGCGTTCAGCCGGTCGATGACCTCGCCGGCTCCGGCCGGTCGCCGCGCCGGATCCTTGGCGAGCAGGTCCAGCACCAGTCGGTCGGCCCCGGGAGGAAGCCCGGGCCGCAGCGAGCTGGGCAGAGGCGGCTCCGTGTGGGCGTGCGCGTAGGACAGCGCCTCGACCTCTTGCGCGGGGAAGGGCAGCCGCCCCGTCAGCAGCTGCATCAGGAGGCAGCCCAGGGCGTAGAGGTCGGCCCGTCCGTCGACGGACGAGGCTCCGAGCAGGCGCTCCGGCGCCATGTACTCGAACGAGCCGATGACGTAGCCCGTGGCCGTGAGTCCAGGCTGGTGCAGGTACTTGGCGATGCCGAAGTCGAGCACCTTCGCGCGGCCCGTTCCCGGCCCGCCGTGCCCGGTGATCATCACGTTCAGGGCCTTGATGTCCCGGTGTACGACGTTCCGCTCGTGTGCGGCCCCGAGTGCCTCGCAGATGTCCCGGGCCCAGGCGAGGGCGGACTCCGTGGGCGGCACCCCGCGGCGCACTACGGCCTCGAGGGTCTCCCCCTCCACGAGTTCCATCACGAGGTAGACGAGCGGCTGCCCCTCGTACTCCGCCTCGCCGTAGTCGTACAGGGCCGCGATGCACGGGTGGACGAGGGTGCCCGCGAGGTGTGCCTCGGAGGCGAACCGCTGCCTGTCCTCCGCGGACCGCGGATATCCGATCTTGACGGCGACCGTCCGGCGCACCCGGGTGTCGAAGGCCCGCCACACCTCGCCGAAGCCGCCCCGTCCCAATAACCCGGCCAGCTCGTACCGCTCGTCCAGTACGTCCCGTTCCCGCATGCGCGCCCCCTCCGCCCCGTACTCCGTACCCGCCCGTGATCGGGCGCGTCAAGGGGCCGGATGGGTGATGGGCTCGCGGAGCGGGGTGAGCGGGGCGCGCTTATCGTGAGCTGACTGGTTCGGGGGGCCGCCCCAGGAGGGTGCAGTGCACCGTTCCCGTTCCCGTTCGCGCCCCCGTTCGGGCTCCCCTGCGCGGGCTCGTACCAGGATAGGCGCCGGCGTCCTCGGCACCGCTCTGGCCGGGGCGCTGCTCGCCGCCGTGCCCGGGGCGCCGGCACCCGCCGGCACGGGGATCCACACGGGGATCCAGTGGGGCGCGTGCCCCGAGAAGCCCGTGCCCGTCGGTATGCGGTGCGGCACCTTCACCGCGCCGCTCGACTACGAGGGCATGGGCCAGGGCAAGGGTCAGGGGACCGTTCGGGTCGCCGTCGCCAAGCTTCCCGCCACCGGCCCCGCCGCCAAGCGGATCGGCTCCCTCGTGCTGAACTTCGGCGGTCCCGGTGCCCCCGGCGTCTCCACGCTCGCCGCCGACCCCAACGCCTTCGCGGAGCTCAACAAGCGCTACGACCTCGTCGTCTTCGACCCCCGCGGCGTCGGACGCAGTGCCCCCATCACCTGCGGAGGAGGCGCCGCGCCGGGGGACGAGGTCCCCGACGGGCCCGTCGCCGGGCTCGCCGCCCTGCGCGCCGTCGCCAAGCGCTGCGCGCTGGACTCCGGCCCGGTGCTCCCGTACGTCGGTACCGTGAGCGTGGCCCGCGACATGGACCTGCTGCGCCAGGCCCTCGGGGAGGAGAAGCTCGACTTCCTCGGCTTCTCCTACGGCACGCGCCTCGCCGCGGTCTACGCCGCGCTGTTCCCGCGCCGCGCCGGCCGGATGGTCCTCGACGGGGTCGACACCCTCAGCGAGCCGCTCGGCGAGCAGGCCCTGATGTCGGCGGTCGGCCAGCAGCGGGCGCTGGACAACTTCCTCGTCTGGTGCGCCCACCGGCAGGGCTGTGTCTACGGCACGAACACCCGTACCGCCAAGGAGAAGGTCCAGGCCCTCGTCACCCGCCTGGACGCGGCGCCGCTGACCGGCGAGGGCGGACTGCGCTTCACCGGGCAGGACGTGGCCGAGGCCATCGCGGCCGCCCTGTACTCGCAGAAGTCCTGGCCCGACCTCGCGGACGCGCTCGAGCTGGCCGAGCGCAGCGGCGACCCCGTGGGGCTGATGCAGCTCGGGGGTCCGGACGAACCGCCACCGCCCCGGGAGGAGACCGCCGACGGCGCCGCCGTCCCGGCCATCCCGGCCGTCCCCGCCGTCCCGGCCGTCCCCGCCGACAACGCCTCCGCCGCACTCGTCGCCGTGAACTGCGCCGACGACCCGGACCGCGGCGACGCCAAGGCTTCCCCGGCGGCCGTCGCGCGGGAGCTGGCGGAGCTCCGGCCGGTCTTCCTCGCCGCCTCGCCGATCTTCGGGCCGCGCCAGTTGACGACGGTGCTGGCCTGCTACGGGCGCCCCGCCGGCACCGATTTCATCCGCGGGATCGACCGCCCGGCGGGCATCCCGCGCATGCTGCTCGTCGGTACGCGCGGAGACCCGGCCACCCCGTACGAGTGGACGGAGGAGACGGCGAAGCGGCTCGGCAACGCCGTGGTCCTGGACTACAAGGGCGACGGGCACACCGCGTACGTCGCCTCGCGCTGCGTGCAGGGGTACGTGGACCACTTCCTGATCGACGGCCGGCTGCCCTCCGGGACCCGCTCCTGCCCCGCCGAGGAGTGAGGAGCGGGGCATGTGGCATGGCCCGCCCGCGAGTTCGTGCGACCGCGCGTACAACCAGGACGTCGGCTGAGGTGTCACACCAGGAGATCACCCACTGATCCCTGGGAGACGTCTTGAAGAGATTCACCTCGGCGGCGCTCGTCGCCGCCGGCGCCGTTCTCGGCACCCTGCTCGCATCCGGAACTGCGCAGGCCGCGGATCCCGTCGGCACCATCAGCGCCTACGCACGCCCCGAGGGCATCGCGGTCATGACCGCGAAGCCCATGCCCGCCTTCGTCGCCCACATCCGCAAGAAGGGCAGCGAGACCCGGATCCAGACCGTCAAGGAATTCAGGCACACCGCCCCTGGCTGCGCCGGCTGCCTGGAGGTGTACCAGTCCGATGGGTTGAGATTTGCCGACCTCGGCCTCTACACCGTGGACGTCGAGTACAAGGGCACCCAGGGCGAGCAGATCCTCCGCAAGGCCGTGGCGGAACTCGACTACCGTGCGCTCGCCAGGTTCGAGAACAGAGCCTCGACCGAGACGGTGTCCCTCGACAGCCTGAACACCACCGTCTCCGCCGACCTGATCGCTCGCGACCCCCGTGACGGGAAGAGCACCCCGCTCGCCGGCAGGAAGGTGACCGTTTCCCTCGTGGGCCAGTCGTCCAAGACGCTCACCACCGACGCCGCCGGACATTTCTCCACGCCCGTGAGCTACACGGGTACGGAGAGAACGGCCCGGGTCGGCCTCGACCACGTCTCCACCGACCACGGCAGCGACTCGTCGGGCATCGACCCCAGGGTCGAGCGCCAGCAGGTGAAGATAGCCCTGGACGAAGGCTCCCGCTCGGTGACGGCCCCGTACGACACCTACGCCACCCTTGGCGGGACCATCACGCGAACCGCCAAGGACGGCACGCAGAAGCCGATCGCCACGTCGATGCTGCTGGTGATCCCCAACCCCTCGGGTGCCGGGTACACGACGTCCGGGTTCACGAGCGATGCCACGGGCCGGTTCACCAAGGCCGGGAAGGTCCGGTCGTCCACGACCTGGAAGGTCGGCACCGCGTACAACCAGCAGTGGCTCGTCCTCAACCACTTCGTCGACGTCAGTGCCACGGTGACGGCGGGAACCGCCTTCGAGTCCGTTGACATGAGCGTGGACAAGTACCGCAAGGTGTCCGTGCGCGGAGGCCTCTTCCAGTACGCCACCTCGGCGGCGCGCGGCCCCGCCAAGGTCGAAGTCCAGTACTCGGTCGACGGCCGCACCGGTTGGTCCACCCGTAAGATCGTGGACGTCGTCATCGGCCAGTACTTCACCTTGCCCCCGCTGGAGAACGCGCCGGTCGACGGCTACTGGCGACTGCGGTACGCGGGCACGCCCGAGCTCCACGGGTCGACCTCGGAGCCCATTCGTCTGACCAGGACCGTCACCACCGTCGCGGACTTCAACGCGAAGCCCGAGCCGGTCCGCAAGGGCCAGTACCTCACGCTCACCGGCACGCTCAAGCAGCGGGCCGCGTCCGCCACGACCTGGCGGCCGTACGCGGCCAAGACCGTGCGCTTCTTCTTCAAGCCCGCCGGGACCGGTACCTCCTACGCCTACGTGGGTTCGACCACGACCGCCGCCGACGGCACCTTCAGCCGGAGGTTCACAGCCCAGCAGGACGGCACCTGGCAGGCCCGGTTCTACGACGACGGCACCACTCACTTCGCGAGCAGCAGCCGCGAGGACTACGTCGACGTCACCGGCTGACGAGACGGCCCGGCCGCTACGGCGGCCGGGCCGTCCACTGGTGTGCGGGTCAGCAGGTGGGGCGCGGTCAGCAGTTGGGGTGCGGGTCAGCAGTTGGGGCGCGGCGTGCGGCCCGCGAAGCGGTCCGCGAGCCAGTTGCCCGCCGCGAGGGACTGGGTGATGACGCCGCTGACGTGCTCGCCGATCCAGATGGTGTCGAATTCGAGGTTCGCGCCCTGCGCGCACCAGTCGGAGCGCAGCCGGCTCCCGACGGCGTACGGGATGAGCTCGTCGCCGAGCGCGTGGTACTGGAACACGGGCGCGGCCGGGGCGGTGCGCCCGAGCTTGCTCTGGTTCAGGCGGGCCTGCCAGTCCGGCTGTGCGAGCGGGTTGCGGGTGGTCAGGTCGGAGATCCGCTTGAAGGAGCCGGCGATGGCGTCGATGGCCACGCAGTTGTCCTTCATGGCGCCGACGAGGAGCTTCCCGGCCGGGTTGAGGTAGGAGTCGAGCTTCAGTTCCGGGAAGGCCGCGTCCTGGCCGGCGGCGGCCATGAAGATGAGGCCGGAGCCGTAGGAGCCGTTGTTGAAGTCGGCGACCTTCAGCAGATCGGCCGGGACGCCGCCCGTCGCGGTGCCCTTGACCTGCAGCTCCGGGGCGTACGAGCCCTGCAGCTCGGCGGCCCAGCTGCTGGCCTGGCCGCCCTGGGAGTACCCCATGATGCCGACGGGCGTGTTGGCCGGCAGCCCGGCCTCGGGGAGGCGGGTGGCCGCGCGGGCGGCGTCGAGCACGGCGTGGCCGGCGGAGGGGCCGACGGTGTAGGTGTGCACGCCAGGGGTGCCGAGGCCCTCGTAGTCGGTGACGACGACGGCCCAGCCTCGCAGGGTGAGCTGCTGGATGAGGTTGGCCTCCATGGCGGTGCCGTACGGGAGGTTGTTGCTCGGCGCGCAGGAGTCGCCCATGCCGACGGTGCCGACGGCGTAGGTGATCAGGGGGCGCGGGCCGGTGCGGCCGTCCTGCGGGACGATCACGGTGCCGGAGACGACGTTCGGGGCTCCGTCGGCGGTCGTCGAGTTGTAGTGGATCTTCCAGGCCTTGGTGTTGGTCGGCTGGCCGGGCAGCGGGTGGAACGCGGACGGCGCGCTGCTGACGATGTCGCCGGGGCGGGCGGTGGCAGCCTCCTCGGCCTGGGCGGTGGCGGTGGGGATCGCGGCCGAGAGGGCCAGGGCGGCCACTGCGGCGAGTGCTGAGCTTCGGATGCGCATGGGGCGGCTCTCCCAAGGGTCCGGGTGGGGGTGGTAGGTGAGGAGAAGGTAGTGACCGACCGGTAGGAACGTCGCTGACCGCACAGCTCAGCTTTCCTGGCCCGGGGCCTCACATGTGCGCGGAACGATCTCGGTAAAACCGTCCCGCGAATGCCGTGCACCCGTTAAACTCCCCATTCTCAAGCCGTCGACCGGGGCGAATTTCAGGAGTCCGGCTGGAGTGCTTGAGGTGACGTCGCGTGGACGACTGGTGAGGGTGGGAATCGCTTATGGCAGCGGAGCTGATTCGTTATGATCAAGGCCGCGTCTCGATGCATCCCGCCGTGGGGCACATCGCCACCGCACTGAGCCCACTGGCCGCTGCCGCGACAATCGTGTCGCAAATCGGCGCCTGCATCGTCGAGATCAACAGGTTCAGGCTGGAAGCCAGATATATCGCCGGGCAGCGGGATATCTCCTTGGAGATCATCAAGGCCCGGCAGCATGCCATCGTCCAGCTCTTTGACGCCGAGAGGCGTGCGTCGATGCAGACGACCGTCGACCGCCGGGGCCTTATGGCCGGCTACCATCAAATGATCAGTAATTCCTGCGATGTGCGCGTCTCCGAAGCGGAACGCACTCTGGCGATGACGATCATTCCCGTCCTGTCGGGCCAGATCGTTCAGGACCGGGCCAGAGCGGGTGACGACCTGATCCGATTGAGTGATTCCCTGGCGCTCGGTCAAGCGGATACCGCAGTCGCGGCGTGGCGCGCACTGGAACGCTGACGCGTTCGGGCCGTTGGGGACAGGGGTGGGTGCGAGTGGAATCGGCTGCTCAGTGGTTGGTCATCGCGATTATCGTGCTGGCCGCCATTGCTTATGCGATAAAAGGGCTGGGGTGGCTCTTCGAGAATGAGCCTGTGTATGTGATTCTCGGAGTCGTTGCGGTCTGCGTGATTGCCTATGCCTGGTACAGGTCAAGCCGTCCGGTTGCAGCGCCTGTCAACACCAAAGCCATGGTGATTCGGGCGCGCCGGTCCGAAGAGTTGCTCATCGAGTCACGGCGCGTGCTCGAACGTGAGGCGGAATCGCTCAAGAACCTTCGGTTCGAAGTCCGGGACGAGGTCAATTTCGAAGCCTACCGCCAAGCGCACCGCGAGAGTCGCCTCATTGCCGACCGGTGGTACAAGCACAAACGCAGTGCCATTGAAACCCGCAAGGAGATATCTGCCGGCCTGAACAAAATGTGCGCGAACAAGAACCGGCTGGACCGGAGGTCCCAAGCTTCTTCGCAGTCGCGGCGCCGCAAACTCGGTCAGGAAGTGCGGGCGGCGCAATCGGTGATCGACAGCCTGCGCGGAGCGATTTCGTCCCTCAACGCCGAGGTGAACCGAGGGGCGCAGAGCCTTGATGTCTACAATCGGCAGACTGGCAGGTTGCGTGATCACATTCGGGATCACTGCGGCTCGAAGGGCAGGCGCTGGTTCGCTCAGCTCGAAGCGAGAAAGAACAAGATCATCGACAAGGGCTAGGACACCTCCTGGCTAGGCCCGTTCGCCCGCACAGGGCTGCGGCCCCCCCGACGCGATGCGGTACGCCCCCGGAGTGGTGCCCGTCCAGCGGCGGAAGGCGCGGTGGAAGGCCGTGTCCTCCGAGAAGCCCAGGCGGGCCGCCAGTTCCGCGATGGGCTCGCGGCTCTCCGCCAGGCCGGCTATCGCCGCATCGCGCCGTACGTGGTCCTTCAGCTGCTGGAAGGACGTGCCCTCCTGCTGGAGCCGCCGCCGCAGCGTCGCCGGGGACACCGCCAATCGCCCGGCCACCTCGCCCAGTTCCGGCAGGCGCGGCGAGCCCCGCAGGGCCTGGGTCAGGGTCCGGCGGACCTGCTCCGCGACCGTGGTCCCGTACGCCGGCCGGGACAGCAGGTCGAAGGGGGCCCGGCGCAGCATCGCGTCGAGCGCGGCCTCGTCCCGTACCAGCGGAGCCGTCAGCCAGTGCGCGTCGAAGGCCACGGCCGCGCCCGTGCGCGCCTCGCCGAAGCGGACCGGGCAGTCGAAGAGCAGCTCGTACTCCGCCTCGTGCGGCGGCGCCGGATACGCGAAGGAGGCGTAGGCCAGGGGGATGCGGCGGCCGATCAGCCAGCTGCTCAGCCGGTGCCAGATGGCGAGCACGCACTCGGTGAGGAAGCGCTCCTCGTCCCGCGCGAAATCGTTCCGCACCGCGAACCACGCCTGCCCGCCCTCGACTTCGAGCGCCAGCTCCGGACCGCCCGGGAACAGCCCGTAGAAGGTGGCGGAGCGTTCCACCGCCGCACCGAGATCGCGGCAGCCCAGGGAGGCCCTGCACATCATCGCGAAGGTCCCGGGCCGGCTGGGGACGCTGGACAGGCCCAGGAACTCGTCCTGCGTGGCCCGGTACAGCGCCCGGAACAGCCGCGCGAACTGCGCGGGCGTGACCCGTGCCCGGTCGTCGCCCAGCAGCAGCTGCGGAATCTGCGCCTCCTGCAGCAGCGGCACGGTGTCCAGCCCGCTGCCGCGCGCCCCTGCGAGCACGGCACGCACGTGGTGCACGGTGACCGTCCGCCTCCCCATGGGTCCGACGGTAGCCGCAATGAGCGCTGAGGTCAGCGGGGGTGACGCTTCCGGTCATGCCGCGGACGGCTACCCGGTGCCTAGCGTCGTCGGTACGACCCGAGGGGGAGGGGAACCCGATGAGCCCGATGAACTCGATGGGCCCGAGCAGCCCGATCAGCCCGATCAGCCCGATGAGTGGGAGTGAGACGGTGGACGGAGCCGTGCGGCCGCGCACGCTGGCGGTGTTCACGGAGTGGACGGGCGAGCGGTACGCGGCCGAGACCGCCCTCCGTCACAAGGGGGGAGGGGGAGAGGGAGGGGGAGGGGGTGGAGGTGGGGGCGGGGGATGGGTCACCGTCTCGTACGGCCAACTGCGCGCCCGTGTCAGGGAGTCCGGGCGCGCCCTGCTCGGCCTCGGGGTCGCCCCCGGCGAGCGCGTCGCGGTGCTCGCGGAGACCCGGGCGGAGTGGACGTACACCCACTTCGGGGTCCTGGCCGCGGGGGCCGTCCTCGTGCCGGTGTACCCGACGGCCGGGGAGGAGGAGCTCGCCTGGGTGCTGTCGGACTCCGCGGCCGTGGTGGTCGTCTGCGACGACGCCGCGCAGGCCGCCCGGGTGGAGGCGCTGCGCCCGAAGCTCCCCGCCCTGCGCGCGGTGGTGGAGATGGACGGGCTGCGCGCCCTGCCCGGCGCAGTGCCGGAAGCCGCACTCCTCGCCCGCGCCGCGGCGGTGGACCCCGCGGCCGACGCCTCCATCGTCTACACCTCGGGCACCACCGGCCTGCCCAAGGGCTGTCGCCTCACGCACGGAAATCTCGGCGCGATCCAGGACGCCACGCTCCCCCTCGTCAAGGGCGGCCCGGGGGACTCCACGTACCTCTACCTCCCCCT
Organism: Streptomyces sp. GL_148; assembly: GCF_057834205.1. Classification (NCBI taxonomy): domain Bacteria; kingdom Bacillati; phylum Actinomycetota; class Actinomycetes; order Kitasatosporales; family Streptomycetaceae; genus Streptomyces; species Streptomyces sp. GL_148. The sequence continues at coordinate 5,082,244 of NZ_CM174396.1, forward strand.
CGCCCACCTGCTGGCCCAGCTGATCCAGTTCACCACCCTCCTGGAGGGCGGGGAGCTCTGCTACTTCGGCGGCCGCATCGAGGACGTCATCGGCGAGCTCGCCGAGGCCCGGCCGACCCATCTGCCGTCCGTGCCCCGGTTGTTCGAGAAGCTGCACTCGGTGGTCCTCTCCCTCGCGGAGTCCCAGGAGGGCGGCGGCGCCCGCTTCGCGGAGGCGGTCCGGCTGGGGCTGCTGGCCGCGGAGGGGAGTCTGGAGGCGGAGGACCGTGCTGCCTACGAGGCCGCCGAGAAGTCCCTGTACTCCCTGGTCAGGGGCGCCTTCGGCGGCCGCCTGAAATGGGCGCTGACGGGCGGCGCCCCGATCGCCCCGGCCACCCTCGACTTCCTGCGGGCGTGCGGGATCGCCCTCTTCGAGGGCTACGGCATGACGGAGTCCGGCGGGGTCATCAGCCTCAACCACCCGGACGGGGTCCGCTACGGATCGGTGGGCCGCCCGATCGCCGGGTGCGAGGTCCGCATCGCCGAGGACGGGGAGGTGCTGGCCCGGGGCCCGATGATCTTCCCCGGGTACCACGCCAACGACACGGCGACGGCCGAGGCGCTGGACGGGGAGGGCTGGCTGCACACGGGCGACCTGGGGGAGGTCGACGCCGAGGGCTTCCTGCACATCACCGGCCGCAAGAAGGAGCTGATCATCACCTCGGCGGGCAAGAACATCACCCCGACGGAGCTGGAGTTCGCCGTACAGCGCTCGCGCTACGTTTCCCGCGCCGTCATGATCGGCGACCGCCGCCCGCACCCGGTGGCCCTGATCACCCTGGACGCGGAGGAGATCGCCGCCTGGGCCGTACGCGAGTCGGTGACCCTGGACCCCGCCGCCCCCGGCGACCACCCGGCCGTACGGGCCCTCGTCGCGGAAGCGGTCGAGGCGGCCAACGCCACGGTCTCCCGCCCGGCCCGCGTCCGCGCCTTCCGGGTGCTGCCGGGGGAGTTCACCGTAGAGGCGGGCACCCTTACGCCGACGCTGAAACTGCGCCGGAGGGCGGTGGCGGAGTTGTACGCGGGGGAGATCGAGGAGTTGTACGGGTAGGGGGATCGAGGGGCTGTACGGCGTTGACGGTTCCGGGGGGCGTCCCGGCAGTCCAGTGTCCTTTCGGTGCGGGCCGGTCCGTCAAGGGCGCTCCCTGCGGTCGCGTCGCTTCGCGATGGCCTTCGGCCACCCTTGACCGACCGACCCACCCCGAAACGCCACAAGACTTCCGGGATCCCCCCGGGGAATGGCCGGGGGGAGGACTGGGGGAGGGGCGGCCTGGTCTGAGATGCGCAGCCCCCTCCGGGGGGCGCGGCAGATCGCTACGCAGTCCTTCTCGGCTTGGCGGCTGACCGCCGTCTGGGGTTGGCTGACCCGATCGGTCCCGAACTCCCTTGCTGGGTCCGCTGCTTAGAGTGACCCCATCGACCGGCGGGGGAGTCGGTCCAGGAGGGGAGAGCCATGGCATTCCGCAAGTTCCTGAGCGCCCTCGGCGTCGACGCGCCGAGCGTGCAGACGGTGATCGAGAACCCGCAGGTCAGCCCGGGCGGGACTGTGCGCTGCGTGGTCACCGCCGTGGGCGGCGGCTCCGACGTGGACATCGAGCGGGTGCGGCTGGAGGTGGTCGTACGGGCCGAGGACCTCGAGCAGGGCGGCAAGACCGGCTGGAAGGACCCCTACGCGGTGGTGGCGGTCGATCTCGAAGGCTTCCGGCTGCCTGCCGGGGAGACGGTGGCGGTGCGCGGCGAGCTCGTGCTCCCGTGGGAGATGCCGCTCACGCACGCGCTGGGCGCCCCCGTTCCGGGTGGCCGCGCCGCCGTCCGTACCGAGCTGGTCGTCGACAAGGCGGCGGACCAGGGGGACTTCGACGAGTTCGAGGTGCACGCCCTGCCGGCGCAGGACGCGATCCTCCGGGCCTACACGGACCTGGGGTTCCAGATGCGCGAGGCCGAGGTCAAGCTCGGGTTCCTCCCGGAGCAGGCGCCGGAGATGGAGAGCCGGCAGACGGAGGACTTCTGGCAGGAGATCGACTTCTTCTTCCCGGAGTCCTGGGACCAGGGGCGGGGCGAGCTGGAGACGCTCTTCATCGCCCGCGAGGACTCCGTCGACGCCCACCCGGGCGGCTTCCCGCCGGTCACGTTCGTCTACAGCGAGCTCGACCAGCAGGCCTGGACGGAGACCCTGGAGGAGCACGTGCGTGGGTACTGGCAGCGGAACGAGGGGTAGGGCGAGGGCATGAGTCGGCCGGGGGTGACTTCACCCCTCGGCCGGCGCCCCGCCGCCTGGCCGCCGCCGACGCCTCAGTCGCACCTCTGCGGCGCGCAGCCCCAGGTACGTCACGACCAGCCCCAGCCCGAGCACGTAGGCGCCGATGTTGGCACCGGTGTCCTCGTACTCGTCCAGCGAGTACAGCTCGCCCTTGCGGTCGCCCTCGGCGAGCACCCAGCCGGAGTCCCAGCCGAAGCCGGTCTGCGGGTCGTAGGCCGGGGCCTTGAGGAGGGCGTTCCGGTCGGCGTCGCACCGGTAGGCGCCCTCGCGGTCCCGCTCGGCGTACGGGTCGCGCCAGCGCACCTTGCAGCGGCCGTCCGGCTTCTCGCTGAGGACGGTCAGGTCGATCTGGTGATGCTCGGGAGGCGGGGTCGCCTGGACCAAGGCCATCGATATCCCGATCAAGGCGATTCCGGCCACCAGGACACACCACCGGGACCACCACCGTGCTCTGATCACCCCCGCCGCCTCCTCCTTCGTCCGCGTGGGGACAGGATGAGCCGGGAGGGGGCAGATGGCCAGAGTCAGGCCCCCCTGTTCCTATGCCTCCGTGACCCCGCCGAGGAACGCGGCCCAGGCCCGGGAGGCGACCGCCAGCTGGGGTCCGGCCGGGACCTTGGAGTCCCGGATGTGCACGGAGTCGGCGCAGCCGGCGACCTCTACGCAGTTGCCGCCCTCACCACTGCTGTAGCTGGACTTCCGCCAGTCGAAGGCGACTTCGAGGCACTCGCCGCCCTCGCCGGAGCTGTAGCTGCTCTTAAACCAGGCAAGGTCCGTGTTCATTACCGTTCTCCCAGCATCTTTTCGACCAGGGCAAGGGACTCGTGGGGCGTGAGTGCCTGTGCCCGGATGATCCCATAGCGCTCGCTGTAGACCCTCACCTGTTCCGGATCGGTGATGAGGTTCGCGTGACCGTAACTCTCGGTGTAGGCAACCTCGTTGCGTCCCTTGGGGCGGAGGAGGGTGAAGGCGCTGTCCAGAGCCGGGTGCTCGTCGCGGTCCAGTGGCATCACCTGGAGCTGCACCGTGCGCAGGCTGCCCACTTCCAGCAGGCGGCGCAACTGTGCACGGTGGACCTCCTGGCCGCCCGTCGGGCGCAGCAGTACTGACTGCTCCAGGACGAAGCTGAAGGTGGGTGCGGGCCACCGCTCCAGGATCACCTGGCGGGCAAGCCGGTCCGCCACGCGTTTCTCGATGGTCTCCTCGTCCAGCACCGGTCGGCGGTGCCGAAACAGGGCACGCGCGTAGGCCTCGGTCTGGAGCAGCCCAGGAATCGCCTGGACGCCGTAGTAGTGCAGAGCCACGGACCCCGCCTCCGCGTCCGCGAACTTGCGGAACCAATCCGGGTGCCGGGTCCGGGCCCGCTTCAGTGCGTCCTTTACGTCCGGGATGGCTGCGGTCAGGACGCCCCCGGCGCCGAGCGCGCGGTCGACGTTCTCCAGGAAGTCCGGCTGGGGTGTTCGTACGCCGCGCTCGATGGAGGACACCAGGTCCTCTCCCACGTGCACGAGCGCCGCTAGCTCCTTCTGCTGCAAGCCCGCGCGTTCCCGCAGCACCTTGATGATTTTGCCAAGCGCCTTGAAGAGGTACGCGGTGCCGTCCACCTCGACTGGTCGTTCCGGTTCTTCCTCACGCTCCGACAGGTTGTTCATCGGTTGAACCGCCCTCGTCCGTACAAGCCGTACAGGCAACCGCCGTCGGTCCTACGGGGGTTCCCCGTAGCGCCGCCGTTCCTGGAAAGCGTACGGCGGACCGGCCACGCTCGGTGACGTGACGATGGAATTGAGTGACATGGCACCGGCGGAGTTCCGGCAGCGCCTCTCCGCCACCCCGCGCGGGGCGCGGCTGGCCCGGCGGCTGGCCGGGGTGCAGCTTGCCGCCTGGGGGATCCCGCACGGCTGCGATCTTGCGGAGGACGTGGAGCTGGTGGTGGGGGAGTTGGCCGCGAACGCCGTGCTGCACGGGCGGGTGCCCGGCCGGGACTTCGAAGTGCGGCTCGGCTACGACGGGTTGCGGGTCCGGATCGAGGTGAGCGACGCCCGGGGTGACCGGGTGCCGCCCGAGGGGGAGGTGGCGGTGGACCCCTGGTCGGCGGAGGGCGGGCGCGGGCTGGTGCTCGTACGGGCCCTGGCGCGGGAGTGGGGCGTCGTGCCTAGGGCGCAGGGCGGGCCGGGGAAGACGGTTTGGGCGTGCCTTTGAGCGTGGGGAGCGGGGTTGTGGCAGATGCCTGCGCAAGGTCGGGCTGATCTCCGCTTTTGCGCGGGAGACCGTTATCGCTCCCCGGCTTCCCGGCGCCAGTGGGCGTGACGGGCCCGGATGATGTGGGTGTCGGGGTGGTCCGGTCCCAGCACTCGCAGGTGGTACTCCAGGAGTGCGGCGGTCGCCTTCGCCGCCTCACCCGGATCCCCGGCTTCCCCCTGCCAGGCGGCGAGATGGAATCGGGTGGTGAGGGTGTCGGGGTGGTCCGGTCCCAGTACCCGCAGGCGGTCCTCCAACAGAACGGTGAGTGCGGCGGCGGCCCCGATCGGATTCCCGGCCTCCCCGTGCCAGCGGGCGAGGTTGGAACGTGCGATGAGGGTGTCGGGGTGGTCCGGTCCCAATACCCGCAGGCGGTCCTCCACCAGTGCGGCGGTTTCGTCTGCGGCTCCGGCCGGATCCCCTGCCTCGCCCCGCCAGTAGGCGAGATTGGAACGGGTGGTGAGGGTGTAGGGGTGGTCGGGTCCCTGCAGCCGCAGGTTGTCCTCCAACAGGGCGGCGAGCGCGGCGGCGGCCCCGGCCGGATCACCTGCCCTCCCGCGCCAGCGCGCCACGTCGTTCCGCACGGTGAGGGTGTGGGGGTGGTCCGGTCCCAGTACCCGCAGGAAGTCCTCCAGCACGGTGGTGAGCGCGGCAGCAGCCCTCGGTGCATCTCCTGCCCCGCCGAGGGAGTGGGCGAGCTTGGCACGTGTGGTGAGGGTGTTGACATGGTCCGGTCCCAGTATCCGCAGGCAGTCCTTCAGGAGGTCACCGAACGCGGTGGCGGCCCCAGTCACATCCCCCGTCCTCTCCTGGAAGTGGGCGGCGTTGGAACGTGCGATGAGGGTGTTGGGGTGGTCGGGGCCCAGCACTCTCAGTAGGTCGGCCAGTAGAAGGGCGGTTGCCTCCGCAGCCCCGAAGGTGTCCCCCGCCTGCCCACGCCAGTGGGCAAGGTTGGACCGGCTGGCGAGACTGTTGGGGTCGTCCGGGCCCAAGTGGTGGGTGGTGGAGTTCGTGAGCTGCTGGAAGTGGTGGATAGCGGCCGCCACTTGCCCGGACTGCCCGAGGCTTTCGCCGAGGCGGTACAAAACCTGGTGGGCGTCAGGGTGGTACAGGGCGTCCTCGGCGCACGCGTTCAGGGCGGTGGTGTTGGCGCGCAGGGCACTGGCCAGGCCGGCGTCGCGTTCGGTGTCGGGCCAGGCTTCGGTCAGGGCGTCGGCCGCAATGCGCGCGAGCGCGTCCCGGTGGTCGGGGTTGAGGGGGTCGCGGATGGCCCGTTGGACGATCTGGTGGACGCGTACGGCCTGGTGGGCTTCGGCGGGGGAGTGGTCGATCAGGCTCAGCCGGTGAAGGGCCCGCAGCGCGCCGTTGGCCTCATCCTCGGTGACCGCAGGGGGTTCCGGGGCGGGGCTGTCACGGTGCTGGAACACTCGATGGGCCGTGAGGTAGCCGAGGACCGGATCGCCGGTCAGGACCTGGTCCGGGATCCCGTTCGGGTCGAGCATTGCGGCGAGTTCGAGCATGGGACGGGCCAGTCCCGCCGGGCGGAGCTCGTTCGCGCGGTCCACAGACAGGGACCAGGCGGCCGCCGCGGGGGTCGACTGGTCGTCGGGCAGGTCGCCGGGCTCGGGGAGCAGGTCTGCCAGCTGGCGCGCGCGGTCGGCTAGGCGGGTGCGGTAGTCGGCGGCCGTCAGATGGGTGTCCGTGAGGTAGGCGGCGGCCTGGGAGAGGGCGAGCGGCAGGTGACCGAGGTCTTGGGCCAGGGCGGCGAGGTCCGCTTCGGGTTCGCGGCGGCCCTGGGCGGCCAGGGCGTGCTGGAGGTGGGCCGTGGCTTCGGCCGGGGTGAACAGGCCCACCGGGACCAGACGGCCGTGGGTGGCCAGGGCGGCGTCGCGGCGGCGGGTGGTGACGAGCGTGCGTCCCCGGTCGTGGGTGGGCGGCCACAGGTTGCGCAGGTCGCCCGGGTCGGCGACGTCGTCCAGGACGATCAGCCAGCGGGGCCGGCCGGGCGCGGGTTCGAGCCAGGCCAGGAAGGCCTGCGCGGCCCGCTCCGGGTCGGCGGGGTCCGTGTGCAGGATGTCGGATGCGGCCTGGGCGTAGGCGTCGATGACGGCTTGGCGGGTGGCGGCCGTGACCCACACCAGCAAGTCGACTTGGACGTCGGCCCAGGCGTGGCGGGCGTGGTCGGCCGCGAGCTGGGTTTTGCCCACACCGCCCATCCCGGCCAGGACTTGGCAGAGCACCGCAGTGCCGCCGCCCTCCACGGCGGAGCGCAGCCGGTGCACCTCGGCCCGGTCCTGGAAGGAACCGGCTCGGCGGGGGATCACTCCGACCTGGTGCGGCCAGGAGACGGCATGGCGGGGAGCGGCCTGGTAGGTGACCTGGCCGATGTGGTGCGCCGCCAGGCTGCCCTGCCCGGCTTGGACGAGTACGCCGCCGGCCGGTGGTGCGGTGGCGGGGAGGCTTGGGAACGCCGGTCCGGTCAGCCCTGGGACGGATCCGGCACCGGAGGGGGGCCGATGTGCGCGCCCCCGTGCAGGACCGCCGCCGCGATCGATCCGCCCTCGGCCTTCACGCTGACGTCCCGCCCGGCTGCCGCGCCGCCGGTTCCGGCCGAGACACCGGGGGCATCCGTGGTGTCCTCCAGCAGGGTGCGTAGGTCGGTGGCCGCCTGCTCCCGCTCCGCGTCGTCGGCCAAGCCTTCCAGGAGGTCTTCGATGCGGGTCCGCCACACCGTCGCCTGGAGAGCCTGCTCCTGCTCCGACCCTCCCCCGGCCACGAGTTCGGCCGCGCTCCGGTCCAAGCGCTCCAGCTGGACCCGTTCCAGCTCGCCGTCGCCCCGGCCGAACCACCGCGCGACCCGGTCGCGGACCTCCGTCCACGCGTCCGTCGTCGCGGCCTGCACCACTGCGGCGCCCCCCGCCGCGGCCAACGCCGCCAATGATTCGGCCAGCATCCCGCCACCCCCGTGTTCCCGGATCCCTCGTACGCTGCCCCGGACGAGCCGCATCTGAACGTACTTGCGCGCAGCAGCGCGCACGGCCCTTTCGTCCAAGTCGTAGCCGTAGCCGTTGACGTGGGCGGACGGGGGGACGGTCATCATGGAGCCCATGACGAACGACGGGGAAGCGAACGGCGGTCCGGTGGTGTGCCCCGGCTGCGGCACGGGGGACAACGTCCCGGTCGCCGACGTGCGACGGGGCAAGGACATGATCCGGCTCGCTCTGGCGCCGAACAAGACCGGCGACGGATGCATGAACTTCATCGAGGGCACCGTGATCGCCGGGCTGGCCGCCAGTGCGGGTGCGTACTACGCCGACGACCGGGGCTGGCCGTGGCTCGTGCCGGTCGGGATCGTCGCCGCGCTGCTCGTCATGGTGGGGACGATCGCCGTCATCCGCAGCGAGGGCAGGGACAAGCGGCGGGTGGAGGACGGTGCCGCACGGGCGGCCGAGGCCGCCGAGGGTGCCCGGTACTGCTCCCCGTGTGAAGGGGTGTTCTTCCCCTCGGGCGGTCCGTGGCAGGGCGTGGCGACGCCGGAGCGGTTCCGCCATCACGTCTGGACGGCCGGCGGGTACGGGGACCTGCTCGACGAGAAGGCCAAGGCGGCGGCCGAGGCCGAGGCGGCGGAGTCGGCCTGACCTGCCTGACCCGCCCGCCCGGCTACTTCAGGTTGTCGCTGATCAGCTTCTTGAAGGCGTCCGGGGTGATCGAGTCGATGCCCTGGCCCGAGTTCACCGTGAGCTTCTTGCCGTTGATGGAGACGTCCGGAGTGCCCTGCATGTCCTGGTCGTAGAAGGCCTGGCCGACCTTTTCGACCCACGGCATGTAGGTGAGTTCCTTGACCGCCTGGTTGAAGGCGGGCGTCCGCAGTCCCGGGACCTGGTCGGCGAGCTCCAGCAGAGTGGCCGTGGAGCCGAACTTGTCGTCCGATTCCTTCTCCGGGTGGTTCTTGTAGAGCACCTGCAGGTACTCCATGAACTTCTCCGGGCTCTCGTTGACCGCCGCGCCCAGCGCGTTGACCGCCCGCTTGGAGCCCTTGCCGCCGCCCAGCGCCTTGTCCAGGAAGGTGGCGAAGTGGTACTCGACGCGGTACGTGCCCGCGTCCGCCTGCTCCTTGATGGTCGTGCCGAGGCCGATCTCGACGCCCGCGCAGTAGGGGCAGCGCGGGTCGAGCCAGGCGGAGAGGACGTTCTTGGCTTCGGCCTTGCCGTACGGGATCACGATCCCGTCCTTGCCGGTGGTGTGGGCCGGCTGGACGAAGGGCTTGTCGGCCCCCTCGTCGGCGGAGCCGTCGGAACCGGAGGAGTTCGCCGCGTACGTCCCGACGCCGACCGCGAGGGCCAGTACGGCGACCAGCGCGCCGCCGATCAGCACGCGCCCGCGCAGCTTCTCGCGCCGGGCCTGCGCCTCGCGCTCCTCGCGCATCCGTGTCCGGGCCTCGCGCCGCTGGTCCTTCTTGCTGGTTGCCATTCCCCAAGGCTAGAGATCGTAGAGCGCTCAAGTAGGTGCCATTGGTGCGAATCGGGCAGGGCCCTAAGTCCTTTGTCCGTTTCCGGACCAGGCCCTGTGGAAGGTCGGCAGCCTTGTGGGCCATGGTGGACTTGGCGAGGAACTTCGGGCGGAAGTCCTCCACCGCCAGGGCGTCATGGTCGCGGACCACGCGCTTGGCCCACTTGCGGCCGGTGTCCTGGCGTTGCCGCGCCACCTTCTTGTGCAGCTTCGCGACGTGTTTCTTCGCCGCCTGATAGCCCTTCGCCGGTTTCCGGCGGGCCATCATCCGCTGATAGCGGGCCAGGCCGGCGGCGGCCTTCTTGCCGTGCTCGGCATGCCGGAGGTCGTGGTCGTCGCTGGTGGTGGTCGCGGTCTCCTTCACGCCCCAGTCGATACCGATCGCCGCGCCGGTCTTCGCAAGCGGCTCGACCTCGGCGGGGACGACGAACGAGCAGTACCAGTGCCCGAGACTGTCCTGATACACGCGCACGCTGGACGGGTCCGCCGGAAGATTCCGCGACCACACCACCGTCAGGGCGATCCCGCCCGCCAGGTACAGGCGGCCAGGCCCGCTGCCGCACCGGCAGCCGGTCCTTGATGTCCTTCTGCGCCTTGGCACGGGACTTCCCGAAATCCCGGATCACCTGCTGCTGCGCAACCGAGGAGCCATCCCGCAGCCAGGTGATCCTGGTCCGGGCTTCGGTCGGCATCTTGTCGAGCTGCGCCGGGCCGCAGGTCCGCTTGTCCTCGCCTTCGGGCCGGTCCTTGTTCCACAAATGCGTCTGTTTCGACTTCGCGCAGCACTCGTTCCAGACCCAGCGGCACCGGTCCCACTCGCCCATCAAGGCGGCGAGCCCGGTGGACGACGCGCGGACGCGGAAGGTCCACCGGGCATGCCCGGCATCCCCCGCCATCGGCAGACCAGATGCGAACCGAACTCCGGCGCTCCGCGCCTCCGCCCCAAGGACTCATTCCTCCCCGGCCTGAAGGCCAGGGCATCCTGGGGGAAATCCTGTGAAGGGCAGGCGAATGGTGGGACACATCTCCCGGGGCGGCGGTGAGTCGCGTGCGAAGACCTGATAGACAGTTAACCTCCACGGCCCGATCGGCCGGCCGCGCGAAGATGTTCGGGGCGCGCGGAGTGAAATACGACTTTTTACGTTTTACGGTGGCCCGGATCGGCCGCCGCTCTGGGGGGATCGCCGCACTGTGAAGCCACTTCACCGTCACCTCGTCAACACCTCGCGCAAGGTCATGTGCACGGCCGCCCTCGCGGCCAGCCTGACCACGGCCGCGGTCGTGACCAACACGCCGATCGCGGGCGCGGGGGAATCCGAGCCGACCCCCGACAGCCCCCAGGCCACCGATCGTGGTGACGCCCGGCTGGAGCTCCCGGACCTGGTCGCCGACCCGCCGCCCGCGCCCCCCGGCGCCGCCAGCCCGGGCGGGGCCACCGCCGGCATAGCCGCGACCGCCCTCGACGCCTACAAGCGTGCCGAGATCTCGGTGGCCGCCGCGCTCCCCGGCTGCCACCTGCCCTGGCAACTGCTCGCGGGCATAGGCCGGGTGGAGTCCGTGCACGCCTCCGGCTACGGGCTCAAGGCGGACGGGTACACCGAGAAGCCGATCCGCGGGCCGCGCCTGGACGGCAACGGCTTCGCCGAGATCAGGGACACCGACAAGGGCGAGTGGGACGCGGACCCCGAGTACGACCGCGCGGTCGGCCCGATGCAGTTCATCCCCGGCACCTGGAAGACCTGGGGCGCCGACGGCAACGCCGACAGCAAGCGCGACCCGAACAACATCTACGACGCTGCGCTGGGTGCCGGCCTCTACCTCTGCGCCGGCCAGCGCAACCTCACCGTCGCGGGCGACCTCGACGAGGCGATCCTCAGCTACAACAGGTCACGCGCGTACGTGAACACGGTGCTCGGCTACATGCGCCAGTACCAAGCGGGCCAGGGCGCGACCCCGGTGCCGAACCCGCCGTCCGGCAACTACCCGACGCCGAACCCGCCGTACCTGCCCACGCCGCCGGCCCCGCCGGCACCCGTGCCGACCCCGACGCCGACTCCCACCCCGACGCCGCCGCCCACGCCGACCCCGACCCCGACCCCGAAGCCGACCCTGGACAAGCTGGTCCGGATCGGCACGAGGGAGCTCGCGGCGGAGGCCGGGACCGAGTTCGGGCGCACCCCGCTCATCAAGGCGGTGCTGACCGACGGCATGCCCGCCGTCAACCAGGTGATCGTGTTCGCGATCGACGACGACACCACCGGCCACACCGTCTTCGCGGCCGACGGCAAGGACTTCGCGGTCCTGCAGACCAACGCCAAGGGCCTGGTCAGGGTTCCGAAGCTGAAGGCGGGCCGCAAGGCGGGCGAGTTCACCCTGCGTGCCTCGGGTTACGCCGCGTCCGAGGTCTCCGTGAAGATCGGCGGCAAGGTCACCCCGGCCAAGCCGGTACCCGTCCCGGAGGCGGACCAGCTGGTCCGCAGCGACGCGAACGCCGGCAAGCCGCTCACCGCGGAAGCCGGGGCCGGGATCAAGGGCGTGCAGTTCCTGGCGACGGCGAAGGACAAGCCGGTCGCCGGGGCCAAGGCCACGGCCGGGCTCGGCACCAAGGGCGCGGACGGCACGTGGGTCCCCGCGGACCCGGCGAAGGCGGGGGAGACCCCGTACTTCCTGGACAAGGACGGCAACAAGCTGACGGAGCTGGCGCTCCCGGCGACCGGGGCGGACGGCAAGACCGCCCTGCCGGAACTGTCCACCACCGGTGTCGCCGCAGGCACGTACACGCTCCGCGTGCGGATCTCGGACCAGGCGGTCCTCTTCCTGGAGATCACCGTCACCGAGCCCCCGGTCACCGAGCCCCCCGCGACGGAGCCCCCGGCGACCGAGCAGCCGACTCGGGAGAGCTAAGACTTGATCCGTAATTCACCAGAGGGTGAGCTGCGGGTTGCAGCCGGGGCGGTGTCCGGGCTTTCCGGCGTGGTCACGCACAGGGCGTGTCTCATCCGGGGTCGCTCGGGACCGCCGTCCGGCGGTTCGGGGAGCAGAGGTCCCACGGCGTTGCCGTGGAACTGCCGCATGGCCGGCACCACGAGACGTGGTGGTCTGGCTCGGTGCGGTTGACTCCCGCAGGGCTTCTTCCAGCCCTTGTGCGAAAACGATCTGTGCGTGCCGGGACGCGGTGGTGTCCAGGTATGCGGTTTTGGGGTCGTCCACGTCGGTGAAGCGGACGAACGCCGCGAGGGCGGCGGATACGAGGTCTCGCTTCCCGGTGAGTTCGCAGGCGATGCACTTGTGCTCGCGGTCGCGGAGCGTCTTGTTCATGCGTTCGCCGCACAGGCAGTGCTGTGACAGGGCGGTGGACCAGGTGGAGGCCCGCACGAGGCGGCCGCCCGCAGCATGGCACTCACCCTCAAGGGCCGTGATGAGCAGGCCGGGGGTGGTCTGGGAGAGTCGCTTGCCCCACAGGCGGTACCAGGTGCGGATGTCGCAGTCCTCGACCACCAGCGTGGGGCCGTGGGCGGCGATGATCTGCCGGGCGAGGAGGCGGGCGCGGTGGCGGCGGTGCTCGGCGGCTGCTTCGGCCTGGCGGGCGCGCAGTTCCCGGTAGCCGTACGAGATCCGGTCCCGCCGGAACGCCTGCTCCGGCACCCCGTCGACGCGGGCAGCACGCGCACCACCCGGAACGCTGACGGCCTTGGGCGCCAGGCCCTTGGCCGCCCGCTGCTCCGCCCTGCGGATCTGCTTCTTCGACAGCCCGTACTGCGCGGTATTCGTCGCCCGGCGGGAGCGCTCCAGCGCTCGTGCACGGCCGCGCCGCTTCTTCGCCCCGCGCTCCAGCAGCGCCTGTTCCTCGGGGCTGAGCGAACTTCCGCTGCGTCTGCGCAGCCCGCATAACCATCACCCCCCGTCATGCAATGACTACCCTACGGTACGACGTGTGGGTGGTTAAGCCGTTGCAGTAAGAAAGAAATGGGATCTACGGCCTTCGCCAATCCGGGCATGTCCCTGGACGGCTTCATCGCGGGCCCCGGCTCCTCGCCCGACAACCCGCTCGGTGACGGCGGCAGGCGCATCCACGCATGGGTCTTCGGCGTCGAGAGTCGGCGGGAGCGCCAGAGCATCACCCACACCCCGCGCGAACCGAGGGTGCCGCGAGCGCGGGTGAGTACCCGCGGCAAAAGGCAGGAGCCCCGTCGACTCTGCTCGCGCAGAGAAGACAGGGCTCCTTGGGTACTGCATATCCAACCGCGATTGGTTGGCCCAGGCGACTAGGCCGGGGTGACGTTCTCCGCCTGCGGGCCCTTCGGACCCTGGGTGACGTCGAAGTTCACCAGCTGGTTCTCCTCAAGGGAGCGGAAGCCGGCGGCGTTGATCGCGGAGTAGTGGACGAAGACATCCGGGCCGCCGCCGTCCTGGGCGATGAAGCCGAAGCCCTTTTCAGCGTTGAACCACTTGACGGTTCCGGTAGCCATGAGCCCTCCTATGGGCCAAAGGGTCGCCCTGCTCCAGAACCTGCTAAGAAGTCTGAAAACTACAAAAGCCTGCGGGTCACATTCTCCGCAGGCCTCGTACTGCAAGGGAAACCAAACTGCAACTTGCGTCGAGCCTAGCACGCACCTCCCGGCCGAGACCAGAGGGAAAGATCACGTCACCCGGACGTTTGAGACCCGCCAGACGGCTGACGGAGACGCGGGGGCTAGTCTCGCGATGTGGACGCCTATCGCAGCCGGCCCCGTGTCGGCCACATCCAGTTCCTGAACTGCCTGCCCCTCTACTGGGGGCTGGCCAGAACCGGCACGCTGCTGGACCTGGAGCTGACCAAGGACACCCCGGAGAAGCTCAGCGCGAGCCTCGTCCAGGGCGGCTTGGACATCGGTCCCATCACCCTCGTGGAGTTCCTGCGCAACGCGGACGAGCTCGTCGCCTTTCCCGACCTCGCGGTCGGCTGCGACGGCCCCGTCATGTCCTGCGTGATCGTCTCGCAGGTCCCCCTGGACCAGCTGGACGGCGCCCGCGTCGCTCTGGGATCCACCTCGAGAACGTCCGTACGCCTGGCCCAGCTGCTGCTCGCGGAGAAGTACGACGTACGGCCCGACTACTACACCTGCCCGCCCGACCTGGGCCTGATGATGCAGGAGGCGGACGCGGCGGTGCTGATCGGCGACGCCGCGCTGCGGGCCTCGCTGCACGACGCGCCCCGGCTCGGGCTCACCGTCCACGACCTGGGGGCGATGTGGAAGGAGTGGACCGGACTGCCGTTCGTCTTCGCCGTCTGGGCCGCCCGCAAGGAGTACCTGGAGCGTGAGCCGGAGGTCGTGCGGAAGGTTCACGAGGCCTTCCTCGCTTCCCGGGACGTCTCCCTGGAGGAGGTCGGCAAGGTGGCCGAGCAGGCGGCCCGCTGGGAGGCCTTCGACGCGGAACTCCTGGAGCGCTACTTCACGACGCTCGACTTCCGCTTCGGCCCCGACCAACTGGCCGGCGTACGTGAATTCGCGCGGCGGACGGGACTCACGACGGGCTATGCACCCGATGTGAACGTGGAGCTCCTGCCGGTGGGCGTGCCGGGTCATTAGTGCCGCTTATGCGGGTATTCGCCTTTCCGTAGAGCAGAATGCGCGAAAAGTGAATACCCGCTTCCGTTCACCGGGAATGCGTTCTCCTTTCACCGTCCCCGTGCGGGCGTGCGTGCGGGGACGCCCGGGGACACGATGGAGGGGGCGAGGGGGAGCCCGGGGCGGTCGCGAACGTGCTCACCCAGGGGGCCATCGGAGCTCCGCCATGACCACACGCACAGTCGGCCGGGACATCACGGTCCTCGGGGACGCCCTCGAAGTACCCGGCGTCGGTTTCATCCCGGTCAATGCCTTCCTCCTGAACGCCCGGGAACCCGTGGTCGTCGACACCGGCCTCGGCCTGCCCGACCGGGACTTCCTGAAGACCCTCTCCGAGGCCATCAACCCCGCCGACGTGCGGTGGATCTGGCTGACGCACCCGGACCGGGACCACACCGGCGGGATCTTCGCCCTGCTTGAGGCCGCCCCCGAGGCCCGCGTGGTGACCACCTTCCTCGGCGCGGGCGAGATGACCACGGAGCGCCCGCTGCCGATGGACCGGGTCTACTTCCTCAACCCCGGCCAGCGGCTCGACGTGGGAGACCGCTCCCTCACCGCCTTCCGGCCGCCCCTCTACGACAACCCCGCGACCGTGGGCTTCTACGACGACCGGTCCCGGGCCTGCTTCAGCTCCGACTGCTTCGGCTCCCCCCTCCCGGACGGGGACCTCGCGGCCGGCGGCGACGCCGGGTCGGTCGGGCCCGAGGACCTGCGGGCCGGCCAGCTCTTCTGGGCTTCGGTGGACAGCCCCTGGGCGTCCGTCGCCGACCGGGAGAAGTTCCTCGCCACGGTCCAGCCGCTCAGGGAGATGGACCCCGAGCTCGTGCTCTCCACCCACCTGCCGCCGGCCGCCGGGATCGGGCTCATCACCCGGATGCTCGACACGGTGGGCCTCGCCCCGGGCCTCGCCCCCTTCGTGGGCCCGGACCAGCAGGCCCTGGAGCAGATGCTCGCCGGATTCGAACCGGCCGCCCCGGCGCCTGCGGCGGCCTGAGCCGGAACACACCCTGCGGGGCCGTCCCCTACCCACCCTCGCCCGTTCCCGCGGGGCTGGATAGATCCAGCCCCGCCGGCGTTTGAGGCGATCTTTTCAGCCCGTCCGGCGTTTGAGGACCGGGTCCGGGCCGAGCCCGGGGAACGGTGGAAGGGCGGGTAGGGGACAACCGCCCCTGCTACCGTCCATCGCCAAGACGCGGCGGGGGCGGTTCAGGGGCGGGGGCGAGAGCTGACATGGGCATCGCGGGGTTCGTGGCCGGGGTCACGCTCTGGGGCACGCTGGCAGGCCTCCTGCTGCCCCGCGCCGTCTACCGCCTCGCGGTCGAAGCGGGCCTGCCCTGGCGCTCGGCCTGCCCGGCGGGCCACCCGCTGACCGGCCCGGCCCGCGGCTGGCTGGGTCTCGCGGTCTGCCCCCGGTGCGCGCCGCCCGCGCCGCCCGCCCCGCCCGCGCCGGGCGCCCGGTCCCGGTGGCGCGGGGGCTTCGCGCCTGCCGGTGGGGCCGTGCTGGTGACCATGCTGGTGTGCCTCGCGCTCGGCGCCGGGGTGGGCGCGCGGCCCGAGCTGGCCGTCTGGCTGCTGCTGGCGCCCTTCACCGTGCTGCTCTGCCTCGTGGACCGGGCCGTGCACCGGCTGCCCGACGTACTGACCCTCCCGCTGGCCGCCGGGACCGCCGTGGCCCTCGGGGTGGCCGCCCTGGCCGGGGGAGCCGCCGGCTCCTGGACGCGCGCACTGCTCGGCGGGCTCGTCCTCGGCGGCGTTTACCTCCTCCTCTTCTTCATCAACCCGCGCGGCATGGGCTTCGGCGACGTCAAACTCGCGCTCGTCGTGGGGCAGGTGCTCGGCTGGTACGGGTGGCCGGTGCTGTTCGCCGGCACCTTCGCCGCGTTCCTCGGGGGCGCCGCGCACGGTCTCACCCTGGTCGCCCTGCGCCGGGCGGACCGCAGCAGCCCGATCCCCTTCGGCCCGTTCATGGCGGGCGGCGCCCTCGTGGGCGTGGTCTGGGCGGGACTCGGCCTCGGCGCCGCGGCGGGCCTCTGAGCGCCCCTCTGAACACGGACCCCGCCGCCCGGCAGGGGGTCAGGGCGGCGGATGGGGCGGCTGGCGTAGGCTGGATCGGTCCGGAATTTTGACCGCAGCCGGGCGCCACCCGAACGACACAGCCGAACGACCCAGCTGCACAACACAGCCGAACGACACAGCCGAAAGGTGACGCACCGGTGACCGACCAGGCCGCTCTCCAGTCAGTCCTCGACCGAGCCGCCGGTGGAGGCCGGATCACCAAGGAAGAGGCACTCGACCTCTACCGCCACGCGCCCCTGCACGCCCTCGGCCAGGCCGCCGACGCGGCCCGCCGGCTGCGCTACGCCGGTACCGAGCACATCGCGACGTACATCATCGAGCGCAACATCAACTACACCAACGTGTGTGTGACGGCGTGCAAGTTCTGCGCCTTCTACGCGGCCCCCAAGGACGCGAAGAAGGGCTGGTCCCGCGACCTCGAGGACATCCTGCGCCGCTGCGCGGAGACCGTCGAGCTGGGCGGCACGCAGATCATGTTCCAGGGCGGCCACCACCCGGACTACGGCGTCGAGTACTACGAGCACCACTTCTCCGCCATCAAGCAGGCCTACCCGCAGCTGGTCATCCACTCCCTCGGCGCGTCCGAGGTCGAGCACATGGCCCGGATCTCCAAGGTGTCGGCGGAGGAGGCCATCCAGCGCATCCACGCCGCCGGCCTCGACTCCTTCGCGGGCGCCGGCGCCGAACTGCTCCCGGAGCGGCCGCGCAAGGCGATCGCCCCGCTCAAGGAGTCCGGCGAGCGCTGGCTGGAGATCATGGAGATCGCCCACAAGCTGGGCGTGGAGTCCACCTCCACGATGCTGATGGGCACCGGCGAGACCAACGCCGAGCGCATCGAGCACATCGCGATGATCCGGGACACGCAGGACCGCACGGGCGGCTTCCGCGCCTTCATCCCGTACACCTACCAGCCCGAGAACAACCACCTCAAGGGCCGGACCCAGGCGACCGTCTTCGAGTACCTGCGCATGATCGCCATCGCGCGGCTCTTCCTCGACAACATCGCCCACATCCAGGGCTCCTGGCTCACCGTCGGCAAGGAGGCGGGCCAGCTCTCCCTGCACTACGGCGCCGACGACCTCGGTTCGATCATGCTGGAGGAGAACGTGGTCTCCTCGGCCGGTGCCAAGCACCGCTCCAACCGCATGGAGATCATCGACCTCATCCGCAAGGCGGGCCGCGTCCCGGCGCAGCGCGCCACGACGTACGAGCATCTCCTCGTGCACGAGGACCCGGCGAACGACCCGGTCGACGACCGCGTGGTCTCGCACATCTCCTCCACCGCCATCGAGGGCGGTACGGCCCACCCCGAGCTGAAGCTCATCTCCTCGAACTGAGCGCCCGTGCTGACGATCCACACCGCCGAACTCCTCGTTACGGGAACCACCACCACCGGACCCGGACCCGGACCCGCGCCGCTGCCCGGCGGCGCGGTCCTGGTCGAGGGCGACCGCATCGCCCGGGTGGGTCCGTACGAGGAGCTCGCCGCGGCCTATCCGCACGCGCGCGCCCGCAACTGGCCCGGGGTGCTGACCCCGGGGCTGCTGGTGCGCGGCGGCGACGAGCTGCTGCAGCGCACGTACTACCCGGACGACCCGTACGAGATCACCGAGCTCGGGGCCGAACCGATCAGCGGCGCCGAGGCGTTGGCCGACCTGAAGATGACCGAGCAGCGCTGGGGCAACAGCGCGCGGCGCGCTACGCAGAAGCTGCTCGCCCGCGGGGTGGTCGCGGTGGCCGGCCGCTTCACCATCCCGGCCGTCCGGACGGCCGTGGTCCGCTCCGGCCTCACCGTCGTCCCGCCCGCCCCCTACGAGGGCCCGGCCTCCCTGAACCCGCTCGTCGGCCGGACCGCGGCCGAGGAGGCCTTCCACGGGGTCCTGGAGCCGGGCGCCCCGGCGCGGTTCGCCGTGTTCGCGGTGGCCGGTCCGGTGGAGCTGCTGGTGGAGGGCCCGACGAGCTGTGTGGCCACGGTCATCGGCGGCAGGCTGCTCCACCGCCGGCGCTGAACGCCGCAGGCACCGTACGGGCGGCCGGGTGCGGTGCCCGGGGGCCTGCGAGAATGGCGGGGCGGTCCGCAGGACCCTGCCGAACCGTTCGCCGAACCATTCGCACCGCACCCGAGGGGCCCACGCCAGTGACCACCGCTTCCCTGGACAAGCAGCCGCACGAAGTCGCCTCCATGTTCGACGGCGTGGCGGCGAACTACGACCTCACCAACGACGTCCTCTCCCTCGGGCAGGCCCGCCTGTGGCGCAAGGAGGTCGCCAAGGCGGTCGGCGCGCGCCCCGGGCAGCTCGTCCTCGACCTGGCCGCCGGCACGGCCACGTCCTCGCTGCCCTTCGCCGCGGCCGGCGCGTACGTCGTGCCCTGCGACTTCTCCCTCGGCATGCTCCGCGAGGGCAAGAAGCGCAACCCCTGGCTCCCGCTGACGGCGGGCGACGCGACGAAGCTGCCGTTCAAGGACGACTCCTTCGACTCCGTCACCATCTCCTTCGGCCTGCGCAACGTCCAGGACACCGACGCGGCCCTGCGCGAGCTGTACCGGGTGACGAAGCCCGGCGGCCAGGTCGTGATCTGCGAGTTCTCGCAGCCCACCTGGGCCCCCTTCCGGACCGTGTACACCGAGTACCTGATGCGCGCGATGCCGCCGGTCGCCCGCGCGGTCTCCTCCAACCCCGACGCGTACGTCTACCTCGCCGACTCCATCCGCGCCTGGCCCGACCAGCCGGCGCTGGCCGCGCTGCTGCAGAAGGCCGGCTGGTCCAAGGTGGCCTGGCGCAACCTGAGCGGCGGCATCGTGGCCCTGCACCGCGGCACGAAGCACTGACGAGCACCGACCCAAGTACGGACGGGACCCCGCCGATGGACTACCAGGCACTGCTGGAGCAGGTCGCCACCGACATCGCTCCGCTGATCGGCAGCGGCACCACCGCCGAGTACATCCCGGCGCTGGCGTCCGTGGACCCCCGGCAGTTCGGGATGGCCATCGCCGACCTCGACGGCAACGTGTTCGGGGTGGGGGACTGGCGGACGCCGTTCTCCACGCAGTCCATCACCAAGGTCTTCGCGCTGGCCCTCGCGCTCGCGGAGGGCGGCGACAGCCTGTGGGAGCGGGTCGGCCGGGAACCCTCCGGCAACCCGTTCAACTCCCTCGTGCAGCTGGAGTACGAGAACGGCATCCCGCGCAACCCCTTCATCAACGCGGGCGCGCTCGTCGTCACCGACCGGCTCCAGACCCTGACGGGCGACGCGAGCAGCGAACTCCTGGGCTTCCTCCGGGAAGAGAGCCAGAACCCGGACGTCGCCTTCGACGCGGAGGTCGCCGCCTCCGAACAGGAGCACGGGGACCGCAACGCGGCCCTGGCCCACTTCATGGCCGCCTACGGGAACATAGACAACCCGGTGCCGATGCTGCTGGAGCACTACTTCTGGCAGTGCTCCATCGAGATGAGCTGCGCCGACCTGGCCCGCGCCGGCCGCTTCCTGGCCCGGCACGGGCTGCGCGCGGACGGCTCGCGGCTGCTCACGCGCAGCGAGGCGAAGCAGGTCAACGCGGTGATGCTGACGTGTGGGACGTACGACGCGGCGGGGGAGTTCGCCTACCGGGTGGGCCTGCCCGGCAAGAGCGGTGTGGGCGGGGGCATCGTCGCGGTGGTGCCCGGCGCGTGCACGCTGGCCGCGTGGAGCCCCGGACTCGACTCCCAGGGCAACTCGGTCGCCGCGGTGGCCGCCCTGGACCGCTTCACGACCCTGACGGGCCTGAGCGTTTTCTAGTATTTGACGCGCCGGTCGGGGTGCTCGGCCCTGGCGGGCCGCACCTTCTTGACGCGCCGCTCGCGCGGTGCGGCCCTGGCGGGCCTCCCCGGCTTCGCGCCGCTGCGCCGGACTCCGTCCGGCGGGGGCGGGTCGGCGGTGCCGCCACTGCCGTCTGGTGCGGGGGCCGGTGGGCGGGTGCGGCTGGTTGGGCCCTGCGGGGCTGGGTCCCCTACCCACCCTTCGCCCGCTCCCCGGACTCCGCCCGGACCCGTTGCCGCGTGCGGCGCTGTTGCCGGGTCCGGGGCTGAGCCCCAGGGTCTTTCCGGGTCCGGGCAGCGCCCGGGGAACGGTGGAAGGGCGGGTAGGGGACTCTCGCTCCGCGCAGCGGCGAGGGGCGCTGCGGGGACTCTCGCCCCGCGCAGCGGCACGCTCGGAGCCGGGGCTACGCGGTACGGCTCCGCGCAGCGGGGTTACGCCGGGGCGAGGGTCAGTGCGTAGCGGCGGGCGTGGCGGCGGCCACCGGGCAGGGGGAAACGATCCGCCAGGGTCATGCCGAGCCGCTCCGCCACCGCGATCGAGCGAACGTTCGCATCGTCGATCATCGCCACCACATCCGGAACCCCAGCCCCCCGCACCCGCTCCAACGTGGCCAGCGCAGCGGCATACGCATATCCCTGACCCCACGCGGAGCGACCGAGCCTCCACCCGATCTCGATCTCCCCCACCGGCCCCCACTCCTTCTCCGCCGGCCACGGCTGCGCCCCGGTGAAGCCGATGACCTCCCCGTCCTCGTCCAGCAGCGTCCACAGGCAGAAGCCGAGCTGCGCGTCGTGCATCCGCTGCCGCGCGGTGATTTCTTCGTAGAAGGAGAGTTCGGCGGGCCCGCCGAGGAACTCCATGACGTCGGGGTCGCGGAAGACCTGGTGCCAGGCGTGCGCGTCCTCGTCCGTGGGCACACGGAGCTGGACGACGGGGAGCGGCCGGGTCGGCGAGGTGGTCACAGGGCAGCCCTTCGGATCGTGATCTCTCTCGCTGCATAGACTGCACGTGTTCTCGTGCCGTTGGGCACCTTTATCGAGTTATCGAGCCTTCGGGAGACCCGCCGTGACCGAGCCCCTCTCCGAGCACTCCGCGGACGTGATCGTCGTCGGGGCCGGGCCCGCCGGCTCGACCACCGCTTATTACCTGGCCAAGGCCGGACTTGACGTCCTGCTCCTGGAGAAGACGGCGTTCCCGCGCGAGAAGGTCTGCGGCGACGGCCTGACGCCGCGCGCCACGAAGCAGCTGGTGTCGATGGGCATCGACATCTCCGAGGAGGCCGGCTGGCTGCGCAACAAGGGCCTGCGGATCATCGGCGGCGGCCAGCGGCTCCAGCTGGACTGGCCCGAGCTCGCCTCCTTCCCCGACTACGGACTCGTCCGCAAGCGCGACGACTTCGACGAGACCCTGGCCCGCCAGGCGCAGAAGGCCGGCGCCCGGTTGTACGAGCGCTGCAACGTGGGCGAGCCCGTACGCGATCCCCGTACCGGCCACATCACCGGAGTGACGGCGAAGCTCGGCGAGGAGAAGACCCAGGTCACCTTCAGGGCCCCGCTGGTGGTCGCGGCCGACGGCAACTCCTCGCGGCTCTCGCTGGCGATGGGCCTGCACCGCCGCGAGGACCGCCCGATGGGCGTGGCCGTGCGTACGTACTTCACTTCGCCCCGCCACGACGACGACTACCTGGAGTCCTGGCTGGAGCTCTGGGACCGGCGCGGGGCCCAGGACCGGCTGCTGCCCGGCTACGGCTGGATCTTCGGCATGGGCGACGGCACCTCCAACGTCGGCCTCGGCATCCTCAACTCCTCCTCCGCCTTCAAGGAGCTGGACTGGCGCGAGGTCCTCAAGGCCTGGTGCGCCTCGATGCCGGAGGACTGGGGCTACACCCCCGAGAACATGACGCAGCCCATCCGCGGCGCGGCCCTGCCCATGGCCTTCAACCGCCAGCCGCACTACACCAAGGGGCTGCTGCTCGTCGGTGACGCGGGCGGGCTCGTCAACCCGTTCAACGGCGAGGGCATCGCCTATGCGATGGAATCGGGCCAGATCGCCGCCGACGTCATCGTCCAGGCCCACTCCCGCGCCACCCCGGCCCTGCGCGAACTGACCCTGCACAGCTACCCGAAGGTCCTGAAGGAGACCTACGGCGGCTACTACACGCTGGGCCGCGCCTTCGTGAAGCTCATCGGCAACCCGAAGATCATGAAGATCGCCGCCCAGCGCGGGCTGAGCCACCCGGTGCTGATGAAGTTCACGCTGAAGATGCTGGCCAACCTGACCGACCCGACGGGCGGCGACGCGATGGACCGCGTCATCAACGGCCTTTCGAAGGTGGCTCCAAAAGCCTGATCATTCAAGGCCGGGCCGCTCGTCGGGTAGACGCGCGGCCCGGCTCGTGTGGTCGGCCGTCAAACATTGACGATCTTCACCTTCGGTGAGCCGGGAAGCTCCCCGGCGGCCTTGCACAGCGCTGGGATGTGCGACTTGTCAGAGGTGACGAGCAGTACCGGGGGCGTGCACAGTGCTGCCGTGGCCACCACGAGTGCGTCCACAAGGCATTCGTGCCCGTCAAGGCCCGACGCGTCCAGCAGCTTCGCTGCGGCGTCTGTCACCGCGTCGCTGACCGGTTTCACATCGAACCGGGAAAGCAGGAACTGGAGTCGCTTGGCAGCCTCGCCGGTTCGGCGCACCTCCAAGGGCGTCAGTGCGGACAGCGCCACGCGTCGGCCGCTCTGCTGAGCGACCTCGATGCGCGCACGCATCCCCTCGTCACCGTCGACGTGCAGTGAAAGCCCTTGGGCGTCCAGGACGAGCGTGCCCTCGCTCTTGGCCTTGATCTTGAGGCGCTTGCTTACCACTCCTGTTCCGCCTGCCGGCGCGCTTCGGCAGAGACGGGGCCGAACGCCTTGCGGTCAGCGGTGACGACCTCGCGGAGCTTCTGCGCGGCGAGCCATTCCTCCAGGGCTTCGGCCACGACGGAGGAGAACCCGCTCTTGCCGGTGCGTTCCTCAACTTCCTTGATCAATGACTGGGCGAGCGACACGGATCTCTTGCCGGCCCGCTCCCCGGCGGCCTGGGGTGCTACGTGGCTGCTCATATCTAAAACGTAACACCGCCGGTAGGAAATTTCTTGTCCGATGGTTACCTCGGTGGAATCAAGGTCGCCCCCAAGGCCTGGCCCTGGCCCTGGCTCTGGCCGGGCGCGCCTCGCGCGGGGCCTCGTACGGGATCTCGTACGGGACCCCGTGCGTGTCCTCCTGCGCGGGGTCGGCCGTGCCGTGGACCTGGCGGACGCAGCGGGCCAGCAGGACCAGGCCGCAGAGCATCAGGGTCCCCGAGGCCGTCCACTCCAGCGTGAGCGTGAGCGGGGAGCCGGGCCTGTGCCAGGGGCGGGTGGTGGTCAGCAGCCAGCCGCCGAGGGACAGGAGTCCGAGCCCGGCGGCGGCCGGGGCGGTACCGGGGGCTGCGTCGGCTGCGTCGCCTTCGTCGGACGGGCTGGGCGTCACGGATCACCACTTCCTGGGGCGACTCGGACGTGCTCGCCCCGGCCATCTTGGCAGCACCTCGCCCGTTCGGCGCGAGGTGCCCGCCAGGCGGGACGGGCCGGAAAGTCGGTTCCAGGCAAGAAGTTTGGCTGACCAGCAGGTGAGAAGGCCTTGTCCCCGGCACCGGCCGGACTGTTCAATTCCCGAGATTGAATCCTCCCCTCCCTGAAGGGAGGGGATTCCTCACCCTCCAGGGCTGATCGGGGATTTCTGGCTCAGGCGGCCACTTGGGGCAGCGCCCCGGGTGGTCTCACGCCCTCAGCACCAGCCGGGTTGAGACCAGCCCGGACCAGCATCACGCGGGCGGAGTTCTTGTCCCTGGGGGACAGGGCTCCGCAGGCGGTGCAGGTATACGTTCGTTCGGAGAGAGGTAGTGCGTGCTTGGTTCTCGCTCCGCACTGCGCGCAGTCCATCGTGGTGTGCGCGGGGTGGACCAGGTGCACGGCCCGTCCGTGCTTGCGGCCCATCTCGACCAGCGCCGTCTTCGTCGCGGAGATCGCCGCGTCGGCAGCCTTCCGAGCCATGGTGGACTTGGCGAGGAACTTCGGCCGGAAGTCCTCCACCGCCAGGGCGTCGTGGTCGCGGACCACGCGCTTGGCCCACTTGCGGCCGGTGTCCTGACGCTGCCGGGCCACTTTCTTGTGCAGCTTCGCCGCCAGCTTCTTCGCCCGCTGGTATCCCTTCGACCCGGGCTTGCCCTTCGGCGGCTTACGGCGGGCCATCATGCGCTGATAGCGGGCGAGCCTGACGGCGGCCGTCCTGCCGTGCTCGGCGTGCGGGAGATCGTGGTCGTCGGATGTGGTGGTCGCCGTCTCCTTCACGCCCCAGTCGATCCCGATCACCGCGCCCGTCTCCGGGAGCGGCTGCACCTCGGCGGGAACGACGAAGGAGGCGTACCAGGCTCCCGTGCTGTCCTGACAGACACGCACGCTGGACGGGTGGGCAGGAAGGTCCCGCGACCACACCACCGTCAGGGCGATTCCGCCCGCCAGGTGCAACTTCCCGCCCTTGAGGCGGAAGCCGTTGCGGTTGAAGTTCATCGACGGGCGCGTTTCACGCTTCTTCTTCCACCTGGGCATCCCCGCCCGCTGCCGCATCGGCAGACCGTCCTTGATGTCCTTCTGCGCCTTCGCGCGGGACTTCCCGAAATCCCGGATCAACTGCTGCTGCGGAACGCTGGAGCCTTCACGGAGCCAGGTGTTCGTCTTGCGGGCGTCGGTCAGCATCTTGTCGAGCTGCCCCGGACCACACGTCCGCTTGTCCACACCCTCGGGCCGGCGTTTGTTCCAAAGGTGCGTCTGCTTTGACTTCGCGCAGCACTCGTTCCAGATCCACCGGCACCGGTCCCACTCTGCAAGGAGCAGGCCGAGAGCGGTGGACGACACACGCAGGCGGAAGGTCCACCGGGCGTACCCGGCATCCCCCGCGATCGGTGTCGCTGCCATCCCAACAACCTATCCCCGACTACTGACAACAGCCGAAAGGACAGGTCAGAACAAATGCGAACCGAACTCCGGTGCTCCGGGCCTCCGCTCCAAGGACTCATTCCTCCCCGGCCTGACGGCCGGGGCATCCTGGGAGAAACCCGGTGAACAGGTCTTCCGCGATGCACTCCCGTCCGCTCCGCTACCCCGCCCTGCGCCCCGCCCTCCCGGCCGCCGTCCTGCTGGCGCTCGTCCTGGGCGGCTGTTCGGATCCGGACGGCGGCGGCGCGCACGGCGAGCCGGAACTCGGCGAGATCGCCGCCGCCCCGGCGACCGCCTCGCTCTCGCTGCCCCTGGACGCGTACACGGACACCGAGGCCGAGACGGTCCGCATGGGGCAGGTGCAGCAGCGGCTGATCTCCCGGTGCATGGCCCGGTACGGGTTCCCGTACGAGGAGGTCAGGCCGTCCGGTCCCGCCGGCGCCCAGGGGCCCGAGGGCCGGCACCGCACGCTCTTCGGGGCGGCCGATCCGGTGTTCGCGGCGGCCCACGGCTACGACGCGACCGCGGGCAAGGGGCGGCCGGTCAAGCCCCCGGCCACCCCGCTGAGCGAGAGCGCCGCCCTGGTCATGCACGGCGAACGGCCGGGCGGGGAGCAGGGCGGCGCCGCGCAGCCCCCGGACGCCCGGACCGAGGAGGAGGCCGCGCGGGTGGACAGCGGCATCGACGTCGGCGGGCAGAAGGTGCCGGCCGGCGGATGCCTGCGGGAGGCGTACCGCACGCTGTACGCGCCGACGAAGGACAGCGTGGACCTGCTGTTCCCGTTCGGGCTGGCCTCGGAGGCGCACGAACGCTCCAAGGGTGATTCGCGGGTGGCCGAGGTGCTGAAGAACTGGTCCGCGTGCATGGGGAAGTCGGGGTACGCCGGGCTGAAGGATCCCTACGAGGTCGTCCAGAAGCTCGGCCTGGAGGCGGATCCGGGCGGGCCCAAGGCCGTCACCGCGGCCAAGGCCGATGTCGCCTGCAAGCGCGAGGTGAACCTCGTGGGCATCTGGGCGGCGGTGGAGAAGGCCTACCAGGAGCGGCTGGTGGAGGAGCAGGCCGAGACCCTCGCGCTGTACAAGAAGCAGCGCGAGACCCGCTACAAGCTGGCGGCAGGGCTCCTCTGAGCCGGGCCCGGGCCCGCCCCGCCGGGCCCGGGCCCGCCCCGCCGGGCCCGGGCCCGCCCCGCCGGGCCCGGGCCCGCCCCGCCGGGCCCGGGCCCGCCCCGCCGGGCCCGGGCCCGCCCCGCCGGGCCCGGGCCCGCCCCGCCGGGCCCGGGCCCGCCCCGCCGGGCGCGCGCCGGTCAGGAGGGCCGGGGCAGGCAGGCCCGGTACGCGTCGAGGTGGTCCCGCTTGAGCGCCTGCCACTGCTCGGAGGTGCCGCCGTCCTTCTGCTGCACCTCGCCGGTGACCGGATCCGGGTCGGGATACCAGGAGATGCCCCGTCCCCTCATGCACTCGGAGGCCTTGCGCGCGGAGGCGAGTTCCTGCGGGCTCGCCTGGACGGGGGAGGGGGCGGGGAGCAGCGACAGGCAGGCCTGCTGGGCCGGGAGGAACTGCGGGCTCTCCTTCTCCACGAAGTGCGGAGCCCCGTTGTCCCCGTAGGAGATGGTCATTCCGTGCTGCTGCATGCACGTGTAGAACGGCATGTCCGCCGCCGCGATCGAGGGTGTGGCGGTGGGCCGGGCCGTAAGTCCGGGATTTCCCGCTCCGGAGTTCTTCCCCGAGCCTTCCCCGCCTCCGCATCCGGTCAGTGCGAGGCAGCACAAAAGGAGTGACGAGGATATTTCGCGTACACGCACGAGGTGTTTCCCTTGCGGTCGGCGGAGTGGAAGGGCGTGCTGGTGCGGGGGAGGGGGCACAGGCCGCGGGAGATCGTAATCAGGTGCCCGTAATGCGGACAAGTCCGTTACCCGCCATGCGGGTTGTGGCCTGAACAGCCGAGAAGCCCCTTGCCCTGTGGTGCCCCGGAAGGTTTAATCCCGGCCGGAATCAATTCCCTGAAGATGGAGAAATGCCCAATGAACAAGACCCTCAACAAAATCGCCGCCGGCTGCGCCGCGGCGGTATCCGTGAGCGCCGTTCTCCTGGCGGCAGCCGGGCCGGCCGCCGCCAACACGGAGCGGAACGGCTATCTGGAAACCAGTGAGTTCGGCCTTTACTACAACTCCTATCAAGGGGGTTGTGTCTTCGACCTGATGTCGTCGGACTGGAACTTCTTCAACGACCTCTTCGTCGGACCGGAGGGCTGCGCGGGCCGGAACCGGGTGACGAACGACGACACCGCGTCCTACCGGAACCGGGACACCTACACGTGGAAGGTGGCCACCGAAGTGAACCTCACCGGTCTGATCGGCTCGCTCCCCCCGGGCTACACGGGCAACGCCAGCGTCAACTTCAAGAACAAGATCACCTCGGCCACGTTCCTCGACTGACGCAGCGGCGCGGGGCCGTGGCGCAGCGGCGCGGGCCGCCCCCGCGGCTCCCCGCGCCGCCGGGACGGCGCCCCAGGCGCCCCTCAGAGGGCCCAGGCCCGTTTGGGCGCCTCCAGGAGCCCCCAGGACGCCGAAAGGCCGGTACTCCACCCCCGAGCGGGGGAGTACCGGCCTTTCGTGCGTCACCGGGAGCGGCCCGGGACTGCGGGGAGATGTCAGAGGACGCGGACGGCGCCCGTCGGCCGGTCGTAGCTCAGGGAGCGCTCGACGATGCCGGTGTTGGAGTTCTGCGCGCCGACGAACTTGCCGCCGCCGACGTAGACGGCGACGTGGTACGCGCTGCCCTTGGAGCCCCAGTACAGGATGTCGCCCGCCTGGAGGGCGCTCAGGGAGACCGACTTGCCGAAGCTGGACTGCGCCTGCGACATGCGCGGCAGGGTGATGCCGGCCTGCCGGTACGCGGCCTGGACCAGACCCGAGCAGTCGAAGGAGGACGGGCCGGTGCCGCCCATGACGTACGCCTTGCCGACCTGCGCGCGGGCGAAGTTGACGATGGCGGCGGCGGAGCCGGTCGCGGGGGCCGTGACGGTGCCCTTGCCCTGCTCGGAGGAACCGGAGGAGGAACCGTTCGACGAGGAGGACCCGGAGTTGCTCTGGATCGGGGCGCGGGGCGCGCTGCGGTTGGCGCGCTCGGCCTCGGCCTTGCGGTCCGCCTCGGCCTTCGCCTTCGCCTTCGCCTCGGCGTCGGCCTTCTGCTGGGCGTCGGCCTTGAGCTTCTTGGCCTCGGCGGCGGCGCCCGTGCGGGCCGTCTCTTCCAGGGCGTTGAGCTCGCCGTCGACGGCGGCGGCGCGGGTGTTCTCCGCGGCCTTGGCCACGGACGAGGACACCTCGGCGCTCAGGTCCAGGTCGAGGACCGGCATTTCGAGCGTGGTCTCGTGCGCGGGCTCGGCGGAGGGGGTGGCGCTCGCCGTGCCGGCCATGGCCAGGGTGCTGAGGACGCCACCGGCAACTCCGGCGCGGACCGCGAGCTTCGAGGCGCTGCGGCGGGGCTTCCGGTGGCTGGGTATGTGAGCGGTGAGGGACATGGGTACAACCGCTATCAGGGCGCGCCGGTTCCCTTCAAGAAACGTGGTCTGCGCCACAGTTGTGCGCGAACCGGGCTAACCGGGCGCGTCGGAACTCTTATTGACGCCGTAACGGGCGAATCGGACAGCCGGTCACAAGGCTGTGATCATGGGGTTTCCGCAATAAGTCCGAATTGATCCCGGGCCTACCATCGACCCGCACTGATGGCCAAGCCCCCTTTCGGTACCGCGAATTCCGAGTGGCGCAGGTCACAGAAGCGTCACGCCATGCGGACGCTGTGGCCCTCCTGTGACCGAACCGTGAACGCGCCGCCGGATCGGATCCGGGCTGGAGCCGGGCCCTCGCCGGTTCGGAGCCGGTTCGGAGCCGGTTCGGATCCGGGTCGCGATCGACCGCGACCCGGCCGCCGGTCCGTCCCGGGTCGCCGTCGGGTCACCTCCAGCGGCCACCTTCGGGTCACCTCCGGGGTCACCTCCGGCCCCTCTCGGGATGACCCCCGGGTCCTCCTCTGCCCCGCCTTAGTGAATGCATGCACGCGTCCACTCCCGTCCGCGCGGGGTCCCCCGACCGGGGGACGCCGATCCCTTTATCATCACGCGCACCACGTTGCCAATTTGCATGCAGTGGCCACGATTTGATAGTGCAGCAGGCCTTCCACCTGCGACGACAGGTGCGGATGTCACCTTTGGTGATCATGTGGATGCTTCACGTATGAAGATCACTACTCATTGGGCTTCATGATCGTTCGTCAGGTGGTGGAGATCACAAACTCGTTGTTGTAACCCGTGTCGCAGATCACAGATGGGCGGGCATAAGATGCGCACCAGTCCGGCTTGTGAACTGCCTCACATGCGAGACGTGGGAGGCGGGGCGCGCGGCGCCGGCACAGCGGTCCAACGGTCAAGGACGACTGGAAGGAGCGAGGAGCGTGAATGCGTACGCGCCCATCCTCGTGCTCGGCGCCCTCGGCGCAGGGTTTGCGATCTTCTCCGTGGTCATGGCCACGCTGATCGGCCCAAAACGGTACAACCGGGCAAAACTTGAAGCTTATGAGTGCGGCATCGAGCCCACTCCCATGCCGGCCGGCGGCGGCCGCTTCCCCATCAAGTACTACCTGACGGCGATGCTCTTCATCGTCTTCGACATCGAGGTTGTCTTCCTCTACCCCTGGGCGGTCACCTTCGACTCGCTGGGGATCTTCGGGCTCGTCGAGATGCTCCTCTTCGTGCTCACCGTCTTCGTCGCCTACGCCTACGTATGGCGCCGCGGCGGCCTGGAATGGGACTGAGGGGCTGAATTTTCCATGGGACTGGAAGAGAAGCTGCCGAGCGGCTTTCTGCTGACCACCGTCGAACAGGCCGCGGGATGGGTGCGCAAGGCGTCCGTCTTCCCGGCCACCTTCGGCCTGGCCTGCTGCGCCATCGAGATGATGACGACCGGAGCGGGCCGGTACGACCTGGCCCGCTTCGGCATGGAGGTCTTCCGCGGATCCCCGCGCCAGGCCGACCTGATGATCGTGGCGGGCCGGGTCAGCCAGAAGATGGCGCCGGTGCTGCGGCAGGTGTACGACCAGATGCCCGCTCCCAAGTGGGTCATCTCTATGGGTGTTTGTGCGTCTTCGGGCGGAATGTTCAACAACTACGCGATCGTCCAGGGCGTCGACCACATCGTCCCCGTGGACATCTACCTGCCCGGCTGCCCGCCCCGCCCCGAGATGCTGCTGGACGCGATCCTCAAGCTCCACCAGAAGATCCAGGGATCGAAGCTCGGCGTGAACCGGGAAGAGGCGGCCCGCGAGGCGGAGGAGGCGGCCCTCAAGGCGCTCCCCACCATTGAGATGAAGGGGCTCCTGCGGTGAGCGAGGACCCGGCCGTGCAGAACGGCCCCCATGCCGGCGACGGCGACAACGTGCCCGCGCCCCGGGGCGCGGCCGGCCCCGAGGTGATCGGCGTCCGCAAGGGCATGTTCGGCGCCTCGGGCGGCGGCGACACCAGCGGCTACGGCGGCCTCGTGCGGACCGTGGCCCTGCCCGGCGCGAGCGCCCGCCCGTACGGCTCGTACTTCGACGAGGTCGTCGACGAGCTGGAAGGGGCGCTGGAGGAGCAGGACCTCGTCCCGGAGAACGCGATCGAGAAGGTCGTCGTCGACCGGGCGGAGCTGACCCTCCACATCGCGCGCGAGCACCTGCTCCTCGTCGCGAAGACCCTGCGCGACGACCCGGCACTGCGCTTCGAGCTCTGCACCGGTGTCAGCGGGGTGCACTTCCCCGACGACAAGGGCCGCGAGCTGCACGCCGTCTACCACCTGCGCTCGCTCACCCACGGCCGGATCGTGCGGCTGGAGGTCACCGCTCCGGACGCCGACCGGCACGTCCCCTCGATCGTCTCCGTCTACCCGACGAACGACTGGCACGAGCGCGAGACGTACGACTTCTTCGGCCTGATCTTCGACGGGCACCCGGCCCTCACCCGGATCATGATGCCGGACGACTGGCAGGGCTTCCCGCAGCGCAAGGACTACCCCCTCGGCGGCATCGCCATCGAGTACAAGGGCGCCCAGATCCCGGCTCCCGACCAGCGGAGGTCGTACAGCTGATGTCCACTTCGAATCACGCCTCCGCCAGGGAAACGACCGAGGGCACCGTCTACACCGTCACCGGCGGCGACTGGGACGAGATCGTCCAGTCGGCGGCCC
This sequence comes from Streptomyces sp. GL_148, assembly GCF_057834205.1. Classification (NCBI taxonomy): domain Bacteria; kingdom Bacillati; phylum Actinomycetota; class Actinomycetes; order Kitasatosporales; family Streptomycetaceae; genus Streptomyces; species Streptomyces sp. GL_148. The sequence continues at coordinate 5,113,998 of NZ_CM174396.1, forward strand.
GCGCCGACGACGAGCGGATCGTCGTCAACATGGGCCCCCAGCACCCCTCCACCCACGGAGTGCTCCGCCTGATCCTGGAGATCGACGGCGAGACGGTCACCGAGGCCCGCTGCGGCATCGGCTACCTCCACACCGGCATCGAGAAGAACCTCGAGTACCGGAACTGGACGCAGGGCACCACCTTCGTCACGCGCATGGACTACCTGACGCCGTTCTTCAACGAGACGGCGTACTGCCTGGGCGTCGAGAAGCTGCTCGGCATCACCGATCAGATCCCGGACCGCGCCACCGCCATCCGCGTCCTGCTGATGGAGCTCAACCGGCTCTCCTCCCACCTGGTGTGCATCGCCACCGGCGGCATGGAGCTGGGCGCGACCACGATCATGATCTACGGGTTCCGCGACCGCGAGCTGATCCTCGACGTGTTCGAGCTGATCACCGGCCTGCGCATGAACCACGCGTTCATCCGCCCCGGCGGCCTCGCGCAGGACCTGCCCCCGGGCGCCGTGGACCAGCTCCGCGAGTTCGTGAAGACCATGAAGAAGAACCTGCCGGAGTACGACAAGCTCGCCACCGGCAACCCCATCTTCAAGGCCCGCATGCAGGACGTCGGCTACCTCGACCTCACCGGCTGCATGGCGCTCGGCGCCACCGGCCCGATCCTGCGCTCCGCCGGCCTCCCGCACGACCTGCGCAAGACGGACCCGTACTGCGGCTACGAGAACTACGAGTTCGACGTGCCGACCACCGAGTCCTGCGACTCCTACGGGCGGTTCCTGATCCGCCTGGAGGAGATGCGCCAGTCCCTGCGGATCGTCGAGCAGTGCCTGGACCGGCTGGAGCCGGGCCCGGTCATGGTCGCCGACAAGAAGATCGCCTGGCCCGCGCAGCTCGCGATGGGCCCCGACGGCCTCGGCAACTCGCTCGACCACATCAAGCAGATCATGGGCACCTCCATGGAGTCCCTCATCCACCACTTCAAGCTGGTGACCGAGGGCTTCCGGGTACCGGCCGGCCAGGCCTACGCGGCCGTGGAGTCGCCCAAGGGCGAGCTCGGCGTGCACGTCGTCTCCGACGGCGGAACCCGCCCCTACCGGGTCCACTTCCGCGACCCGTCCTTCACCAACCTGCAGGCCATGGCGGCGATGTGCGAGGGCGGCCAGGTCGCCGACGTCATCGTGGCCGTCGCCTCCATCGACCCCGTGATGGGAGGCGTCGACCGATGACAGCCAATCAGCCCGTATCAGGGGTGAGCCTGGGCATGCCCCAGCTTCCGGCACCCGACTTCCCGGCCGACGTGCGCGCCCGGCTGGAAGCGGACGCGAAGGAGGTCATCGCCCGCTACCCCGACAGCCGCTCCGCCCTGCTGCCGCTGCTCCACCTCATCCAGTCCGAGGAGGGCTACGTCTCGCGCACCGGCATCCGGTTCTGCGCCGAGGTGCTGGGCCTGACGACCGCCGAGGTCACGGCCGTGGCGACCTTCTACACGATGTACCGGCGCAAGCCCTCCGGGGACTACCAGGTCGGGGTGTGCACGAACACCCTGTGCGCGGTCATGGGCGGCGACGCCATCTTCGAGGAGCTCAAGGAGCACCTCGGGGTCGGCAACAACGAGACCACCCCCGACGGCAAGGTCACCCTCGAACACATCGAGTGCAACGCGGCCTGCGACTACGCCCCCGTGGTGATGGTCAACTGGGAGTTCTTCGACAACCAGACCCCCGAGTCCGCCAAGGCCATGGTGGACGACCTGCTGGCCGGCCGCACCGTGGAGCCGACCCGGGGCGCGCCGCTGTGCACGTACAAGGAGACCGCGCGGATCCTGGCGGGCTTCCCCGACGAGCGCGAGGGCGCGGTCGAGGCCAGCGGCGGCGCGGGTCACGCGTCCCTGATCGGCCTGCGCATCGCGCGCGGCGAAGCCCCGCACACCCCGATCGTGCACCCGCGCGGCGAGGCCACCATCGAGGGAGGGGAGTGATGACCGTGTCCACCGAACTGAGTAAGAACGGAACGAGTCCGGAGAAGCTCCTCGCGCCCGTCCTGTCGGCGTTCTGGGACGAGCCGCAGTCGTGGACGCTGGAGACCTACCGGCGCCACGAGGGCTACGAGGGCCTGCGCAAGGCGCTCGCCATGACCCCGGACGACCTCATCGCCTACGTCAAGGACTCCGGTCTGCGCGGACGCGGCGGCGCCGGCTTCCCCACCGGAATGAAGTGGCAGTTCATCCCGCAGGGCGACGGCAAGCCGCACTACCTCGTCGTGAACGCGGACGAGTCGGAGCCGGGAACCTGCAAGGACATCCCCCTCCTCTTCGCGAACCCGCACTCCCTCATCGAGGGAATGATCATCGCCTGCTACGCGATCCGCTCGGAGCACGCCTTCATCTACCTGCGCGGTGAGACCGTGCCGGTCCTGCGGCGCCTGCACGAGGCGGTGCGCGAGGCGTACGAGGCCGGCTACCTCGGTGAAAACATCCTCGGGAGCGGGCTGAAGCTCGACATCACCGTGCACGCGGGGGCGGGCGCCTACATCTGCGGCGAGGAAACGGCCCTTCTGGACTCCCTCGAAGGCCGCCGCGGCCAGCCCCGGCTGCGTCCCCCCTTCCCCGCGGTCGAGGGGCTCTACGCCTGCCCCACTGTCGTGAACAACGTGGAGTCCATCGCCTCGGTTCCCGCGATCCTGAACAAGGGCAAGGACTGGTTCAAGTCGATGGGGACCGAGAAGTCCCCCGGCTTCACCCTCTACTCGCTCTCCGGGCACGTCGTCGGCCCCGGCCAGTACGAGGCCCCGCTCGGGATCACCCTGCGCCAGCTCCTCGACATGAGCGGCGGCATGCGCCCCGGGCACCGGCTGAAGTTCTGGACCCCGGGCGGCTCCTCCACGCCGATGTTCACCGAGGAGCACCTCGACGTCCCCCTCGACTACGAGGGCGTCGGCGCGGCCGGCTCCATGCTCGGCACCAAGGCCCTCCAGTGCTTCGACGAGACGACCTGCGTGGTGCGGGCGGTGACCCGCTGGACCGAGTTCTACGCCCACGAGTCCTGCGGCAAGTGCACGCCCTGCCGCGAAGGCACGTACTGGCTGGTCCAGTTGCTCCGCGACATCGAAGCGGGCAACGGGGTCATGTCGGACCTCGACAAGCTGAACGACATCGCCGACAACATCAACGGCAAGTCGTTCTGCGCCCTCGGCGACGGCGCCGCCAGCCCCATCTTCTCCTCGCTCAAGTACTTCCGCGCGGAGTACGAGCAGCACATCACGGGCAAGGGCTGCCCCTTCGACCCCAAGAAGTCGACCCTCTGGGCCGACACGGAGGTGACCGCATGACCGTACTGCAACCGTCTAGCGGCTCCGCCGCGGGCCACAGCACCTCCGGCGGCGGGGAAGCGGCGGTCCCGCCCGTGGACCAGATCTCCCTGACCATCGACGGCATCGAACTGTCGGTGCCCAAGGGGACCCTGGTCATCCGGGCCGCCGAACAGCTCGGCATCGAGATCCCCCGGTTCTGCGACCACCCCCTCCTCTCCCCGGTCGGCGCCTGCCGCCAGTGCATCGTCGAGGTCGAGGGCCAGCGCAAGCCGATGGCCTCCTGCACCATCACCTGCACCGACGGCATGGTCGTCAAGACCCAGCTGACCTCCCCGGTCGCCGACAAGGCCCAGCGCGGGGTGATGGAGCTGCTGCTCATCAACCACCCGCTGGACTGCCCGGTCTGCGACAAGGGCGGCGAGTGCCCGCTGCAGAACCAGGCGATGTCCCACGGCAACGCCGAATCGCGTTTCGAAGGCAAGAAGCGCACCTACGAGAAGCCGGTACCGATCTCCACGCAGGTGCTGCTGGACCGCGAGCGGTGCGTGCTGTGCGCGCGCTGCACCCGCTTCTCCAACGAGATCGCCGGCGACCCGATGATCGAGCTGCTGGAACGCGGCGCGCTCCAGCAGGTCGGCATCGGCGAGGGCGACCCCTTCGAGTCGTACTTCTCCGGCAACACCATCCAGATCTGCCCGGTCGGCGCCCTCACCTCGGCCGCCTACCGCTTCCGCTCCCGCCCCTTCGACCTGGTCTCCTCCCCGAGCGTGTGCGAGCACTGCGCGGGCGGCTGCGCGACGCGCACCGACCACCGCCGCGGCAAGGTGCTGCGCCGGATGGCCGCGGAGGACCCCGAGGTCAACGAGGAGTGGATCTGCGACAAGGGCCGCTTCGGGTTCCGCTACGCGCAGCGCCCCGACCGGCTCACCACCCCGCTGGTGCGCGGCGCCGACGGGATCCTGGCCCCGGCCAGCTGGCCCGAGGCCCTGGAGGCCGCGGCCAACGGGCTCGCCGCCGCGCGCGGCCGGGCCGGAGTGCTGACCGGCGGCCGGCTCACCGTCGAGGACGCCTACGCGTACGCCAAGTTCGCCCGCGTCGTGCTCGACACCAACGACATCGACTTCCGGGCCCGCGTGCACAGCGCGGAGGAGACCGAGTTCCTGGCCGCCTCCGTCGCGGGCATCGGCAAGGACCTCGACGGGCACGGCGTCACCAACACCTCGCTGGAGGCGGCCCCGGCCGTGCTCCTCGTCGGCATCGAGGCCGAGGAGGAGGCCCCCGGGGTCTTCCTGCGGCTGCGCAAGGCCCACCGCAAGCACAAGCAGCGGACCTTCGCCCTCGCCCCGTTCGCCACGCGCGGCCTGCAGAAGGCGGGCGGCACCCTGCTGGCCGCCGCCCCCGGCACCGAGCCCGAGTGGCTGAACGCACTGGCCTCCGACACCGGCTTGGAGGACGGCGGCCAGGCCGCCTCCGACGCGCTGCGCCTGCCCGGCGCGGTCATCGTCGTGGGGGAGCGCCTCGCGGGCGTGCCCGGCGCGCTGACCGCGGCCGTACGGGTCGCGGGCGCCACCGGCGCCACCCTGGTGTGGATCCCGCGCCGGGCCGGAGAGCGGGCCGCCGTCGAGGCGGGCGCGCTGCCGTCCCTGCTGCCGGGCGCCCGTCCCGCCACCGACCCGCGGGCCCGCGACGAGGTCGCCACCGCCTGGGGCCTGGACGAGCTGCCGCACCGCTACGGCCGCGACACCGGCCAGATCGTCGAGGCCGCCGCCGGACGCGAACTGTCCGCCCTGCTGGTCGCGGGCGTCGAGCTCGCCGACCTGCCGGACCCGGCCCGCGCCAGGATCGCGCTCCAGGAGGCCTTCGTGGTCTCCCTGGAACTGCGGCCCGGCGAGGTCACCGACCACGCGGACGTGGTGTTCCCCGTCGCGGCCGTCGCCGAGAAGGCGGGCGCGTTCATCAACTGGGAGGGCAGGGTCCGGCCGTTCGAGGCCGCGCTCAAGCCCGAGCAGATGACCCGGCGCCTCGCCCCCGCCGACTCCCGCGTGCTGCACATGCTGGCCGACGCGGCCGATCGCCCGATCGCGCTGCCCGACGTACACGCCGTACGGCGGGAGATCGACCGGCTCGGCCCGTGGGCCGGGGAGCGTGCCGCCGGACAGTCCGGAGACAGGGAGCTGCTGCCCCGTCCCGGCGCGGGCGAGGCCGTCCTCGCCGGTCACCGGCTCCTCCTCGACCAGGGGCTGCTGCAGGACGGCGACGAGGCCCTGGCCGGCACCCGGCACGAGGCCAGCGCCCGCCTGTCGGCCGCCACGGCCGCCGAGACCGGCGTCAAGAACGGCGACGTCCTCGCGGTGACCGGCCCCGCCGGCTCCGTGGAACTGCCGCTGCGCGTCACCGAGATGCCCGACCGGGTGGTCTGGCTCCCGATGAACTCCACCGGCTCCGGGGTCCTCGCCGACACCGGATCCCGCCCGGGGGCCCTGGTCCGCATCGGCCCGGCCACCCCCGCCGACACCAGCGACTCCCCTGCGGAGGTGGGCGCGTGAACACCGTTCAGATCGCCGCCGAAGACCTCTCCCTGTTCGGCAGGGACGTCTGGTGGCTCGTCGTCGTCAAGGCGGTGTTCTGCTTCGCCTTCCTGATGGTGACCGTGCTCTTCTCCATCGTGTGGGAGCGCAAGGTCGTCGCCTGGATGCAGCTGCGCATCGGCCCCAACCGGCACGGCCCCTGGGGCATGCTCCAGTCGCTCGCCGACGGCGTGAAGCTCATGCTCAAGGAAGACCTGATCGTCAAGCGGGCCGACAAGGTCGTCTACGTCCTCGCCCCGATCATCGCGGCGATCCCGGCCTTCATGGCCATCGCGGTGATCCCCTTCGGCCCCGCGGGCAACGAGGTCTCCATCTTCGGCCAGCGCACCACGATGCAGCTGACCGACCTGCCCATCGCGATGCTCTACATCCTCGCGGTGGCCTCGGTCGGCATCTACGGCATCGTCCTGGCGGGCTGGTCGTCGGGCTCCACGTACCCGCTCCTCGGCGGCCTGCGCTCCTGCGCGCAGATGATCTCCTACGAGATCGCGATGGGCGCGGCCTTCGCCTCGGTCTTCCTCTACTCCGGGTCGATGTCGACCTCGGCGATCGTCGAAGCCCAGGCGGACCGCTGGTACATCATCCTGCTGCCGGTCTCCTTCATCATCTACGTCATCACGATGGTCGGCGAGACGAACCGCGCCCCCTTCGACATGCCGGAGTCCGAGGGCGACCTGGTCGGCGGCTTCAACACCGAGTACTCCTCGATCAAGTTCGCGCTGTTCATGCTCGCCGAGTACGTCAACATGGTCACCGTCTCCGCGGTCTCCGTCACCCTCTTCCTGGGCGGCTGGCGGGCCCCGGCGCCGATCTCCACGTACTGGGAGGGCGCGAACCACGGCTGGTGGCCGATGCTCTGGTTCGTCCTCAAGGTCCAGCTGCTGCTGTTCTTCTTCATCTGGCTGCGCGGCACGCTCCCGCGCGTGCGCTACGACCAGCTGATGAAGCTCGGCTGGAAGGTGCTGATCCCGGTCTCCGTGGTGTGGCTGATGTTGGTCGCCACCGTCCGGGCGCTGCGCAACGAGAACTACGACTTCCAGGAGATCGTGCTCTACGTCGGCGGCGGGGTCATCGCGCTCCTGCTGCTGTCCTTCGTCGCGGACCTGTTCCGCGACAAGAAGGAGAAGACGGCCCTCGCGGACGCCGAAGTGGCCGCGGCGGCCGCACCCTTCGACCCACTGGCGGGCGGGTTCCCCGTGCCGCCCAAGCCCGGCCAGCACCTGGCACCCGTACCGCGCAGGCGGCCCCGCAGTGAGCGGGAGCTCATTGTCAGTGGCGCGGCGAATACTGACAGTGACCGAGAGGAGGGTGCTGAGAATGTCTGACAAGTCTGACGCCGAGCAGGGCGAGAAGTGGCAGAACCCGGTGGCCGGCTTCGGCGTGACCTTCAAGGCCATGTTCAAGAAGCGCCTCACCGAGCAGTACCCGGAGCAGGAAAAGACCACCGCACCCCGCTTCCACGGGCGGCACCAGCTCAACCGCCACCCGGACGGTCTGGAGAAGTGCATCGGGTGCGAGCTGTGCGCCTGGGCCTGTCCCGCCGACGCGATCTACGTGGAGGGCGCGGACAACACCGAGGAGGAGCGCTACTCCCCGGGTGAGCGGTACGGCGCCGTCTACCAGATCAACTACGCCCGCTGCATCCTGTGCGGGCTGTGCGTCGAGGCGTGCCCGACCCGGGCACTGACCATGACGAACGAGTTCGAACTGGCCGACTCCAGCCGCGAAGCGCTCATCTACACCAAGGAGCAGCTGCTCTCCGGGCTCACCGAGGGCATGGTCGAGGCTCCGCACTCGATCTTCCCCGGCACCGACGACTCGGACTACTACCGCGGGCTGGTGACCGGGGCGGCTCCCGGCACGGTCCGCCAGGTGGCCGTCTCCAAGGGCGAGGTCGCGGACAACAGCTCCGAGGGGGTGGGGGCATGAGCGCCCTCGCCGCAGCCGCCACGCTCACCTCCTCCGGTGAGGCGGTGCAGTTCTGGGTCCTCGGCACGGTCGCCGTCATCGGCGCGCTGGCCACGATCCTGATGAAGAAGGCCATGCACAGCGCACTGAGCCTGGCCGGGACGATGATCATCCTGGCGGTCTTCTACCTCGCCAACGGGGCGTACTTCCTCGGCATCGTCCAGGTCGTCGTCTACACCGGCGCGATCATGATGCTCTTCCTCTTCATCGTCATGCTCGTCGGCGTCACCGCCGCGGACTCGCTGACCGAGACCATCAAGGGGCAGCGCTGGCTGGCCGCCCTGTGCGGACTCGGCTTCGGCATCCTGCTCATCGCGGGCATCGGCAACGCCAAGCTCACCCACTTCAACGGACTCGGCCGGATCAACTCCGGCGGCCACGTCGAAGGCCTGGCCACGCTGATCTTCACCAAGTACGTGTTCGCCTTCGAGATCACCGGCGCCCTGCTGATCACGGCGGCCGTCGGCGCGATGGTGCTCACCCACCGCGAGCGCACCGAGCGCGCCGCCACCCAGCGTGAGCTCGCCGAGCGCCGCGTACGCGAGGGCGTCCAGCTCCCGCCGCTGCCCGCACCCGGCGTCTACGCCCGGCACAACGCCGTGGACGTCGCGGGCCTGCTGCCGGACGGCACCCCCTCCGAGCTCACCGTCAACCAGACGCTGCGCTCCCGCGGCCAGATCAGGGACGTCTCCGGCAAGGCCCTGGACGACCTGAAGGCCCTGGAGCAGCGGTCGTCCGAGCGGCTCGGCCGTGAGGAGGCCTCGAAGTGAACCCGGTCAACTACCTGTACCTGTCCGCGCTGCTGTTCACCATCGGTGCGGCGGGCGTCCTGATCCGGAAGAACGCGATCGTGCTGTTCATGTGCGTCGAGCTCATGCTCAACGCCTGCAACCTCGCCTTCGTCACCTTCTCCCGGATGCACGGCAACCTCGACGGCCAGATCATCGCGTTCTTCACGATGGTCGTCGCCGCCGCCGAGGTCGTGGTGGGCCTCGCGATCATCGTGTCGCTGTTCCGTACCCGCCACTCGGCCTCGGTCGACGACGCCAGCCTGATGAAGCTGTAAGGGGTCGCTGTGGAGAACATGATCGCGCTGCTGGTAGCAGCGCCCCTGCTCGGAGCGGTGGTGCTGCTCTGCGGCGGCCGCCGCCTCGACAAGACCGGCCACTGGATCGGCACCCTGCTCGCCGCCGTCTCCTTCGGCATCGGCCTCACCCTGTTCGCCAGGATGCTCGCCCAGCCGGTCGATGACCGGACCTTCCACCAGCGGCTGTTCAGCTGGATCCCGGTGGAGGGCTTCCAGGCCGACGTCGGCTTCCAGCTCGACCAGCTGTCGATGACCTTCGTCCTGCTGATCTCCGGGGTGGGCACGCTCATCCACGTGTACTCCATCGGGTACATGGAGCACGACGAGCGCCGCCGCCGCTTCTTCGGCTACCTCAACCTCTTCGTCGCCGCGATGCTGCTCCTGGTCATCGCCGACAACTACCTCCTGCTGTACGTCGGCTGGGAGGGCGTGGGCCTCGCCTCGTACCTCCTCATCGGCTTCTGGCAGCACAAGCCCAGCGCGGCCACCGCCGCGAAGAAGGCCTTCCTGGTCAACCGGGTCGGCGACATGGGCCTTTCGATCGCCATCATGCTGATGTTCACCACCTTCGGCACCTTCGCCTTCGGCCCGGTCCTCGGCTCGGTGTCCGAGGCCGGCGAGGGCAAGCTGACGGCGATCGCCCTGATGCTGCTGCTCGCCGCGTGCGGCAAGTCGGCCCAGGTACCGCTGCAGTCCTGGCTCGGCGACGCGATGGAGGGCCCGACCCCGGTCTCGGCCCTCATCCACGCGGCGACCATGGTCACCGCCGGCGTCTACCTGATCGTCCGCTCGGGAGCCATCTTCAACGGGGCGCCGGACGCGCAGACCGCGGTGGTCGTGGTCGGCGCCGTCACGCTCCTCTTCGGTGCGATCGTCGGTTGCGCCAAGGACGACATCAAGAAGGCCCTCGCCGGCTCGACGATGTCGCAGATCGGCTACATGATCCTGGCGGCCGGCCTCGGCCCCATCGGGTACGTGTTCGCGATCATGCACCTGGTCACGCACGGGTTCTTCAAGGCGGGCCTCTTCCTCGGCGCCGGTTCCGTGATGCACGGGATGAACGACGAGGTCGACATGCGCAAGTACGGCGGCCTGCGGAAGTACATGCCGGTGACCTTCGTGACCTTCGGTCTCGGGTACCTCGCCATCATCGGCTTCCCGGGCCTGTCGGGCTTCTTCTCCAAGGACCTGATCATCGAGGCCGCCTTCGCGAAGGGCGGCACCCAGGGCTGGATCCTCGGCGGGGTGACCCTGCTCGGCGCGGCGATCACCGCGTTCTACATGACCCGCGTCATGATCCTCACCTTCTTCGGCGAGAAGCGCTGGCAGCCGGCGCCGGACCCGGCCACGACCCCCGGTGTCGAGCCGGGCGCCGATGCGCACCCCGGCGAGCTCCCCCACCCGCACGAGTCCCCGAAGTCCATGACCATCCCGATGATCGTCCTGGCCTTCGGCTCGGTCTTCGCGGGCGGGTTCTTCGCGATCGGCGAGCGGTTCCTGAACTGGCTGGAGCCCGTCACCGGGTACGAGCACGGTCACCCGCCGGTCAGCGCGCTGACGGTGACGCTGGCCACCATGGTGGTCCTCGTCCTCGGTGTCGCCCTCGCCTGGGCGATGTACGGCAGGAAGCCCGTCCCGGTCGTCGCCCCGCGCGGCTCGCTCCTCACCCGGGCGGCCCGGCGGGACCTCTACCAGGACGACTTCAACCACGTGGTCCTGGTCCGCGGCGGGGAGCACCTGACCCGCTCCCTCGTCTACGTCGACCACAGCCTGGTCGACGGCGTGGTCAACGGGACGGCCGCCGGAGTCGGCGGGTTGTCGGGCCGGCTGCGCAAGCTGCAGAACGGCTACGCCCGCAGCTACGCGGTCTCGATGTTCGGGGGCACGGCGATCCTGATCGCCGCGACCCTGCTGATGAGGGCGGTGTGAGATGAGTTTCCCGCTTCTGACGGTGACGGCCGCGGTCCCCGCGGTCGGTGCGATCCTGACGGCGGCCGTCCCGGCCGCCCGCCGGACCGCCGCCAAATGGCTCGCCCTGTTCTTCTCGCTGGCCACCCTGGCCCTGGCCGTGCTCGTCGCGGTCCGCTTCGAGCCCGGTGGCGACCGCTACCAGCTCACCGAATCGCGCTCCTGGATCGCCGACTTCGGCGTCCGCTACGAACTGGGCGTCGACGGCATCGGGGTGGTGCTCATCGCACTCACCGCGCTACTCATCCCCTTCGTGATCGCGGCCGGCTGGCACGACGCCGACCCCCTGGAGACGCACTCTTCGCGCTGGCGGCCGACCCAGGGCTTCTTCGCCCTGATCCTGCTGGTCGAGGCGATGGTGATCATCTCCTTTGAGGCCACCGACGTCTTCCTCTTCTACATCTTCTTCGAAGCCATGCTCATCCCGATGTACTTCCTCATCGGCGGCTTCGGGGACCGGGCACACTCCGGGTCGGACGAGAACGCGGCCGCGCAGCGCTCGTACGCGGCGGTCAAGTTCCTCCTCTACAACCTGGTCGGCGGCCTCATCATGCTGGCCGCCGTCATCGGGCTGTACGTCGTCGCCGGGAACTTCTCCCTCCAGGAGATCGCCGCCGCCCGCGCCGCGGGCACGCTCGACATGGCGACCAACACCGAGCGGTGGCTGTTCCTCGGCTTCTTCTTCGCCTTCGCGGTGAAGGCACCGCTCTGGCCGCTGCACACCTGGCTGCCGAACGCGATGGGCGAGGCCACCGCCCCGGTCGCCGTCCTGATCACCGCCGTCGTCGACAAGGTCGGCACCTTCGCGATGCTGCGCTTCTGCCTCGGGCTCTTCCCCGAGGCCAGCAAGTGGGCCACGCCGGTGATCCTGGTCCTGGCCCTGATCAGCATCGTCTACGGCGCGCTGGTCGCGGTCGGCCAGCGGGACATCAAGCGGCTGGTGGCGTACGCCTCCATCTCGCACTTCGGCTTCATCATCCTGGGCATCTTCGCGATGACCTCCCAGGGCCAGTCGGGCGCGACGCTGTACATGGTCAACCACGGGCTCTCGACGGCGGCGCTCATGCTGGTCGCCGGCTTCCTGATCTCGCGGCGCGGCTCCCGGCTCATCGCCGACTACGGCGGCGTGCAGAAGGTGGCCCCGGTCCTGGCCGGCACCTTCCTGATCGGCGGCCTGGCCACCCTCTCGCTCCCCGGCCTCGCCCCGTTCGTCAGCGAGTTCCTGGTCCTGGTCGGCACGTTCGCCCGGTACCCGGTCGTCGGCATCATCGCCACCTTCGGCATCGTGCTGGCGGCGCTCTACACGCTGGTCCTCTACCAGCGCACCATGACCGGCCCGGTCAAGGAGGAGGTCCGCACCATGCCGGACCTGCGCCTGCGGGAGGTCCTGGTGGTCGCCCCGCTGATCGCGCTGCTGATCGGACTGGGCGTTTACCCGAAGGTCCTGACCGACATCGTCAACCCGGCGGTGAAGCACACCATGTCGGACGTCAAGCAGACGGACCCGAAGCCCGAGGTGGCTGTCGAAGCCAAGAACGGGGAGGAGTCGAAGTGAGCACCGTGACTGCTGCCCAGAACCTGCTGCCGACCCTGGCGGCCGCGGCGCCGATCGACAAGATCCCGGCCCCGCAGATCGAGTACGCCCAGCTGTCGCCCACGCTCATCGTGCTGGGCGCGGCGATCATCGGAGTCCTCGTCGAGGCCTTCGTACCGCGCAAGGCCCGTTACTACACGCAGGTGTTCCTCGCCGTCGCCGCGCTGGCCTCGGCCTTCGCGGCGGTCGTCGGACTCGCCGCCGGCGGGTACGGCAGCTCCAAGGCGCACATCGCGGCCATGGGCGCCATCGCCGTCGACGGCCCGGCGCTCTTCCTGCAGGGCACCATCATCCTGGCCTCGGTCGTGGCGATCTTCACCTTCGCCGAGCGGCGCCTGGACCCGGCCGCCCACGGCAACCGGGTGGACTCCTTCGCCGCACAGGCGGCGTCCGTACCGGGCAGCGAGAGCGAGAAGGAAGCCGTCAAGGCGGGCTTCACCACCACCGAGGTCTTCCCGCTCGCGCTGTTCGCGGTCGCCGGCATGCTGATCTTCCCCGCGGCCAACGACCTGCTGACGCTGTTCGTGGCCCTGGAGGTCTTCTCCCTCCCGCTGTACCTGCTCTGCGCCCTCGCCCGCCGCCAGCGGCTGATGTCGCAGGAGGCGGCCGTCAAGTACTTCCTGCTCGGCGCCTTCTCCTCCGCCTTCCTCCTCTTCGGCATCGCACTCGTCTACGGGTACGCGGGCTCGGTCTCCTACGCGGCGATCGCGGAGGTCGTCGACGGCACCGTGGCGAACATCGACCCGGCGCTCGCCGACACCATGGGCAACGACGCGCTGCTGCTGATCGGCGGCGCACTGATCCTGACGGGCCTGCTCTTCAAGGTCGGCGCGGTCCCCTTCCACATGTGGACCCCGGACGTCTACCAGGGCGCCCCCACCCCGGTCACCGGCTTCATGGCGGCGGCGACGAAGGTGGCGGCGTTCGGCGCCCTCCTGCGCCTGCTGTACGTCGTCCTCCCGGGCCTGCGGTGGGACTGGCGTCCGGTCATGTGGGGCGTCGCGATCGTCACGATGCTGGCCGGTGCGGTCATCGCGGTCACCCAGACCGACGTCAAGCGGCTCCTCGCCTACTCCTCGATCGCGCACGCGGGCTTCATCCTGGCCGGTGTGATCGCCACCTCGGCGGAGGGCATCCAGTCCGTCCTCTTCTACCTGGCCGCGTACTCCTTCGTGACGATCGGCGCCTTCGCGGTGGTCACGCTGGTGCGCGACGCGGGCGGCGAGGCCACGCACCTGTCCAAGTGGGCCGGGCTGGGCCGTCGTTCGCCGCTGACGGCGGCGGTCTTCGCGGTCTTCCTGCTCGCCTTCGCGGGCATCCCGCTGACCTCCGGTTTCTCCGGCAAGTTCGCCGTGTTCAAGGCGGCGGCGGAGGGCGGCGCGGGAGCGCTGGTCGTGGTCGGTGTCATCTCGTCCGCGATCGCCGCGTTCTTCTACATCCGGGTGATCGTCCTGATGTTCTTCAGCGAGCCGAAGGCGGACGGCCCCACCGTCGCCGTCCCGTCCCCGCTGACGATGACGACGATCGCGGTGGGCGTCGCGGTCACGGTGGTGCTGGGCGTGGCCCCGCAGTACTTCCTGGACCTGGCGGGGAGCGCGAGCACGTTCGTGCGCTGACCGTACGGAGTACGGCCGAGGGCCCGGCTTCCTCTTTCGGGGGAGCCGGGCCCTTCGGCGTACCCGGTACCGGGGTCAGTGGGGATGGGGTGCGGGCGGGCTGGTCTTCGGGCAGGTCAGGGCGGGGTTCCAGTTGTGGAAGCGGCCCGCCGGGTTGTCCTCGTACGCCCACATGTGCAGGTCGTAGTGCTTGGGCATGCCCGTCCAGTGGCCCGGCATCGGCCCGTCGAAGGGCAGGCCGAACATGCTCGGCCGGTCGTCGGTGGTCTTCAGGTCCTGGTCCCGGTCGGTGGACATCCACTCCACCGTCTGGAGTTTGCGGCGGCCGTTCGCGTCCTTCTCGCTGCTGTAGAGCAGGGCGGCCGGCTTGCTCGGGTCCGTCGAACCCCAGTTGGCCTGCTTGACGTAGTGGTAGCCCATGGTGCCGACCCCGAACGGGTTGGTCATGCACTCCGTGCCGTGCGGTACGTATCCGTCCTTGAGGGCCTGCCGCTCGTCCACGTACTTGGCCGTCACCCGGATGGCCGTGGCCATGTCCCGCATCGCCCGCGCGTTCGTCGGATCGGGGGCCGGCCCGTCCACACCGTGGGCGGGAGCGACCGCGGCCAGGCCGAGGGATATGGCGGCCACGCAGGTCAGGACGGCCTTGCGGGGGCGGAGTGACATCGGTGCTCCTGCCGTTCGGGGGCTTTGGTCCACCCACCATCCCGGCGTGGCGGCGGGCCTGCACGCGGCGCGCCTCCGAACGGGGGGTTCGGAGCGGACGGTTCAGGCCGGACGGGTGGTCCGGCGGCCGGCCGCGCGTCCCCCACCTGCGGCACCCGCGTCGGGGCGCAGCCCCCGGACCCGTGCGCCTGGGACAGCGGCGGGGCGGTAAAGGCCGCTGGACTTCGAACCGTGTGTGTGAGACTCCCTCTGAATGATCACTCGGGGGGAGTTCCGCGTTGAACGAGCTGTTGAAGAGGGTGTGGATCGGGCTGGCCACGGCCTTGATCGTGAGTCTGGCCGCCGTGGTCCTGCCGGACCACCTCCAGATAGACGACGACGGGCACGTCCACCTGGGCGCGCCCGTGCCCACGCCGTACCCGTCCACGGCGGAGCCCGCACCGGAGTCCACGTCACCACCCCTCACACGGGACGCCGTGGACGAGGCGATCGGGACCGCGGTCAGCGCGGCGGGTCTCGACCCGGAGCAGGGCCGCCCGGCCGTCGCGGCCGGCGTCGACGCGAACAGGACGGGCTGGGCGGTCGTCCGCGAGAAGGCCGCCGCGGAGTCGGAGATGAAGGCGATCTGCGCCGACCTGGAGCGCCAGGGCTGGACGTTGAACCGGAACCCGAACGGAGACCGCCCCGACGCCCCCCGCAGCTACAAGCGCGGGGGCTGGTACCTGCTGGTGAGCACGCGCGGGAAGAGCCAGGCGCCGTCCACCACCTCCACCGTGTCCGACGCGCAGACCTCCCTGACGCTGACCGGGATCCAGCTGAACCTTTCCGACATACCGCTTCCCGAGATCACCTTCAGCATCGGCTGACCCCTCCGTCCTACGGGCGGGCGGCGTATGCGCGCACGTCTGCGTCGGGGTCGTGGACGGCCGTGGCGAGGGCGGCGACGGCCGCCGCGGCGGGCCGGTGCGCGCGCAGGGACAGCACCGCCGCCTTGCGGACGTCCGCGTTCGGGTCGGACAGCGCGCGGGCCAGCTCCGGCACCGCCAGCCCCGCCGGGGCGGAGGACAGCCCGGCGGCGGCTCCCGCGCGGACCTGCCACGCCGGGTCGGTGAGGGCCGGCACCGCCGCGGCCGCGTGGCCGCCCGTGGCGGCGACGGCGGTCAGGGCCGCGGCCCTGACCAGCACGTCGGGGTCCGCGAGGAGCGGGGCCAGCGCGGCGCCCGCCCGCAGGGTGCCCAGGGCCTTGGCGACCGTCACGCGGACCTCCCGCGAGGGGTCGCCGACGGCCGAAGCCACCAGAGCCACCGCGTCCACCGAGACCAGTGCCCGCACCGCCTGGATCCGTACGTCCACGTCCGCGTCCCGCAGGGACCGCTCGTACAGGCCGGGCTCCCCGAGCCGCAGGACGCGTAGGGCTTCGAGTGCCGCCGAGCGGACCGCCGGATCCGCCACCGCGAGGCCCGCCCGCAGGGCCGCGCCCAGGGCGGGCTCGGGCTCGAGCACCTCCAGCAGTTCGCGCAGTGCGGCCGCCGCGGCCGCGCGGACCGCCGGGTCGGGGTCGGCCAGCCGTGCCCCGAGGGCGGGACCGGCGCCCGCCGGGACGGTTTCGCCGAGCACCGCCACCGCCGTGGCGCGGACCGCCGGGTCGGGGTCGTCGAGGTAGGGGAGGAGGGCGTGCAGGCCCGGGGCCTCCTCCGCCAGGGAGAGGAGCTCCAGGATCCGGGGTGAGCCCGGCCCGGATCCGGTGTCCCGGCCGGCCGGCGCGGGGGCCGCCGCCGGGCCGTCGCCGCCCGCCGGGGCCACGCCGACCAGTTCGACCTCGCCCAGGTGCCGGGAGGGCCCGCCCGTCGGGGTGAACTCCGCGACCGGCACCAAGTAGGGGTCGACCGGGCGCGCCGTGAACTCCATCGCCCCCGAAGGTGACTTGCGCAGGTCCAGGTGGTGCAGCCAGCTCGCGTCATCGCGCTCGGGGTGGTCGAGGCGCTCGTGGTACAGCCCCCAGCGGGACTCCGTACGGGCGAGCGAGGCCCGCGCCGCCATCTCCGCGCAGTCCCGGATGAAGGAGACCTCCGCGCAGCGCATCAGCTCGTGCGGGGTCGTGGCACCCATCTCGCCGATCTCCCTCTCCATCCGGGTGAAGGCCTCCACGGCGAGCGACAGCTTCGCGCCCGTCTTGGGCGGGGCCACGTAGTCGTTCACGAACCGGCGCAGCTTGTACTCCACCTGCGGCTGCGGTGGCCCGTCCGGGTGGCGCAGCGGCCGGTAGATCAGCTCGTGGGCGGCGGCGAGCTGCTCGGTGGGCAACTCCCCTTCGTAAGGCCGGTACTGGGCGGCATCGGCCCCCGCCAGGTCGCCGAAGACGAAGGCGCCGATCATGTAGTTGTGCGGTACGGAGGCCAGGTCCCCGGCCGCGTACAGCCGGGGCACGGTGGTGCGGGCGTGGTCGTCGACGCGTACGCCGGAGGCCGAGTGGCCGCCGCACAGGCCGATCTCCGAGATGTGCATCTCGATGTCGTGCGTGCGGTAGTCGTGGCCGCGGTTGGCGTGGAAGGTGCCGCGCGTCGGCCGTTCGGTGGTGTGCAGAATCGATTCGACGGCGGCGACGGTCTCCTCGGGGAGGTGGCTGAGCTTCAGGTACACCGGGCCCCGGTCGGAGGCGAGTTCGGCGGCGAACTCCGACATCATCTGCCCCGACCAGTAGTCGGAGTCGACGAACCGCTCGCCGTGCCGGTTGACCTGGTAGCCGCCGAAGGGGTTCGCGACGTACGCACAGGCCGGGCCGTTGTAGTCCTTGATCAGCGGGTTGATCTGGAAGCACTCGATGCCGGTGAGCGCGGCGCCCGCGTGGTAGGCCATCGCATAGCCGTCCCCGGCGTTGGTGGGGTTCTCGTACGTCCCGTACAGATACCCGGAGGCGGGCAGCCCGAGGCGCCCGCACGGTCCCGTCGCGAGGATGACGGCCCCGGCCCGCACGGTCACGAAGGCACCGGTACGCGTGTTGAAGGCGGCCGCGCCGATCGCCCGGCCGTCCTCGGGGTCGGTCAGCACGCGGACGGGCATGACCCGGTTCTCGATCCGGATCAGCTCGCGCATCTCACGGCGGCGCAACTGCCGGTACAGCACCTTCTTGACGTCCTTGCCCTCCGGCATGGGCAGCACGTACGAGCCGGAGCGGTGGACCTGGCGGACGGCGTACTCGCCGTGCTCGTCCTTCTCGAACTTCACGCCGTACGACTCCAGGCGCCGCACCATGCCGAACCCGCGGGTCGCCGTCTGGCGGACCGTGGACTGGTCGACGATGCCGTCGTTGGCGCGGGTGATCTCGGCGACGTAGTCGTCGGGCTCGGCGCGGCCCGGGATGACGGCGTTGTTGACCCCGTCCATGCCCATGGCGAGGGCGCCGGAATGCCGTACGTGCGCCTTCTCCAGGAGCAGCACCCGCGCACCGGCCTCGGCGGCGGTCAGCGCCGCCATCGTGCCGGCGGTGCCGCCGCCGATGACGAGGACGTCGCAGGTCAGTTCCTCGGCGTCGGCGATCGCGGGGAGGTCCATGGGAGGCCTTTCAGAGGGAGTCGAGGATCCGGCGGCGCAGTGCGGAACGGTCCGCCGTTCGCGAGCGGGGGTGCGGTACGTCGATCAGCTCGCCGGTGGCGAGGAGCGCGACGCGGTCGCCGAGGTGGAGGGCCTCGTCCACGTCGTGGGTGACGAAGACGACGGTGGCGCCGCTGCCGGCGAGGACGGTGACGAGGAGGTCCTGCATCTCGGCGCGGGTCTGGGCGTCGAGCGCGCCGAAGGGTTCGTCCATGAGGACGGCGCGGGGCGCGGCCGCGAGGGCGCGGGCCAGCTGGACGCGCTGGCGCTGGCCGCCGCTGAGCTGGTGCGGGTGCTTGTGGGCGTGGTCGGCGAGGCCTACCCGGGTCAGCCAGTCGGTGGCGGTGCGCCGTCGCTCGGCGCGGGTGGCTCCGCGGATGGCCAGGGGGAGTTCGACGTTGGCGCGGACGGTGCGCCAGGGGAGGAGGGCGTCGTCCTGGAAGACCAGGGCCCGGTCGGCGTGCGGGCCCGTGACCGGGGTGCCGTCCTGGGTGACGGTGCCGGCGAGTGGGGGCAGGAGCCCGGCGAGGGTGCGGAGCAGGGTGGACTTGCCGCAGCCGGAGGGGCCGACGACGGCGAGAACCTCGCCTCCGCCGACGGTCAGGTCGACGCTGTCGAGGACCGGGGCGGCGGTGGCGGGGTGGCCCAGGCGGGCGGCCTTGAGGTGGAGGGTGGCGCCGGTGGGGGGTGGGGCGGGGGTGAGGATGTCTGTGGACACGGAGTCCTTCCTTTCCTTCCATTGGTCCCCGGGTGGGGGGTGGTGGGTGCGGTGCGGCTGCTGGGCCCTGCGGGGCGAAGTCCCCGACCCGCCCTTCGCCCGTTCCCCGGGCGCTGCCCGGACCCGCGCCTCAAACGCCGGCGGGGCTGGGGATACCACCGGGCTGCGCCCGGACCCGGTCCTCAAGCGCCGGACGGGCTGAAAACAAGGCCCCGGGCTGCGCCCGGACCCCTGGGGCTCCGCCCCAGACCCCGGTCCTCAAACGCCGGACGGCTGAAAGACCAAACCCCGGCGGAGCTGAAGGCCCACCCGTCGACGGAGCTGAAGGCCCACCCGTCGGCGGAGCTGAGAAGCCCACCCGTCGGCGGGGCAGGAGAGGGGGCCCGGGCCGGGGACGGGGGCGGGGTGGGGTGTTGGCCTGGACGTAAAGCGTGATTTGTGGCGCAGGTGCACGCCGCGCCCTGTCGGAGCAGAGCAGAGGGCGCCTAAATCATGCAGTCCAGGCCGACACCCCACCCCGCTCCCGGCACCGGCCCACCCACGCAGCCACAGCCACGCCGGCCACAACCCAGCCCCGCCGGCGTTTGAGGCGCAGGGGCCCGGGGACTGGTCCCCGGCAACGGCGCCGCACCATCACGTGCCCGGCGCGCCGGGAACATCCAGCCTCGCCGGCGTGTGAGGCGCAGGGGCCAGGCGGCCGGTCCCCGGCAGGGGACCCGCGCGGGGGCGCCGACGCGCCGGGGCCGACACGGCGCGGGACGGGAGCCAGCCGGTCAGGTGGCGGCCCGTGCGTTCGACCGCCGTCGAGGTGAGCCAGCCCAGGGCGCCGATCGTGGCCATGCCGACGAAGACCCCGGGGTAGTCCACGACGGTGTAGTCCTGCCAGGTGCGGTAGCCGACCCCGTACTCACCCGAGATCATCTCGGCGGAGATCACGCAGATCCAGGACACCCCGATCCCGACCGAGAGCCCGCCGAAGATGCCCGGGAGGGCTCCCGGGAGGACCACCGAGAAGAGGATCCGGGCGCGGCTGCCGCCCATCGTCAGGACGGCCTCCTCCCAGACCGGGGACAGCGCGGACACCGCGTGCCGGGTGGAGACGAGGACAGGGAAGAAGGCCGCCGCGCAGGTGATGAAGACGATCCCCTGCTCGTTGGTCGGGAAGAGCAGGATGGCCACCGGGACCAGCGCGATCGCCGGGATCGGGCGCAGGACTTCGAGGACCGGCCCCAGCAGGTCCGCCGCGATCCGGGACCGGGCGATCGCCGTGCCCGCCGCCACCCCCAGGAGGGCCGCCAGCGCGAAGCCCGTCACGATGCGCCGCAGGCTGAAGCCGAGGTCCTGCCAGTAGGGGCCGGTCGTCGCCCGGTCCGCGAACGTCGAGGCCACCTCGCCCACGGTCGGGAACTGCTCGAAGCGGAGCCACAGGTTGACGTCGAGGGAGGTCAGGAGCTGCCAGGCGGCCAGGGCCGCGGCGAGCGAAGCCAGCCGCAGCAGCCGGCGACGGGCCGTCATGACGCGAGGGCCCCGGCCCCGGCGGAGGCGGAGGCCCCCGCGGAGGCGAAGGCGGAGGCTTCGGCGAAGGAAACGATCCGCGCCCCGGACCCCCCGCGCTGCTCCGCGTACGCCTTCGCACCCGACGGGGTGACGAACGCCCGCAGTTCGGAGCCCTCCGCCACCCAGACCGCCTTGTCGGCGAACCAGAGCGTGCCCGTCACCGCGTCCGGGACGTAGGCCGCCCGGACTCCGCCCGGGCCCGCCGCCGCGAGCGCCTTCAGCAGGGCCGCCGGGGTCTCGAAGGTCTGGGTGCGGTTGCCGTCCTTCAGCCACAGCTCCGGGCGGGCCGGCGCGGCCGCCGGGTAGTCCTGGGTGCCCGCCGTGGCGCGCCGCAGCGGCTCCGGGTCGACGAAGGCGTCCACGTCGACGGAGTCCACGAGCTTCGCCGCCTTGAGGACGGGCACGTCCTCCTTCAGCGCCGCCAGCAGCTCGGGGCGCAGGGCGGGGTCGAAGGTCGCGATGCCGTTGGCCCCGTTGTAGAGGTACACGACCTCTGCGGGCAGTCCGGTCTCCTTGGCCACCGACTCGGCCGCCGTGACCGGCTGGGTGCGCAGGTACTCGGTCGCCTTGCGCTGGGCGCGCAGGAAGTCCTCCAGGACGGCGGGGCGTTCGGCCGCGAACTTCTCGCGGACCGTGACCCCGTGGAAGGTCGGCAGGTTCAGTTCGGCCCCGTCGTACAGGGCCTTGGCCCGTCCCTCGAAGGCCAGTTGGCCCGGCCAGGCGACGAACTGTGACAGGGCGTCGGCGCTGCCCGCCTGGAGGGCCGAAGCGCCCACGCTGGGCTGCTGGTTGAGCTTCTCGATGCCCTTCTCGGGGTCGATTCCGGCGCGCTGCAGGGCCCGTACGAGGGTCCCGTCGGCGGCCGAACCGACCGAGGTGGACACCTTCTTGCCCCGCAGGTCGGCGAGCGACTCCAGCTTCGAACCGGGGGCGGTGACCACGGTGTTGAGGCCGCCGCGCAGGTTGTAGCCGGTGACGGAGACGAGATGGGTGGGCTGCTTCAGCTCCTTGCCGCGCGCCGCGTTGATGAGGAGGGGGAAGTCGCCCATCGAGCCGATGTCGATCTTCCCGGCGGTCATCTGGGCGGTGATCGGGGCGCCGGTGGCGTAGTCCTGCCAGTCGACCTTGTAGGTGACCCCGTCCTTCTTGCCGCGCGCCGCGAGCTCCTGTTCGAAGTATCCGAGGGAGCGCAGGAGCGTACCGGCGGTGACGGTGTTGATGGTCTTGGACTGGTAGCCGACGGTCACGGTGACCGTCTTGGAGCCGCCGTCCGCACCGGAGGCGCCGCCGCCGCACGCGGTGGCCAGCGGGAGGCTCAGCAGGAGGACGGGAGCGAGGGCTTTCGTCTGCGTACGCATCGTGGGAGGGCCTTTCACCGGAGCAGGTAGGGCATGTTGACGGTCACCGCGCCGGTGGGACAGCGGGCGGCGCACGGGCCGCAGTACCAGCACTCGTCCACGTGCATGTAGGCCTTGCCGTTGTCCTCGCGGATCGCGAGCGAGTCGAGCGGACACATGTCGACGCAGAGGGTGCAGCCGTCGATGCACAGGGACTCGTCGATGGTCACGGGCACGTCGCCGCGCTGGGGGACCAGAGGCATGGCTGTCTCCAGAAAAAGGGGGGGGGAGGGGAGCGGAGGGGAGTTACGCGGTGGCGGTGCGGTGCAGCAGGCCGCTCATGGTGATCCGGTCGCCGCGGAAGCGGATGAACTCCAGGTCCACGGGACGGCCGTCGCCGAGGTGGGTGAGGCGCTCCAGCATCAGGACGGCGGCTCCCCGCGGGGCCTGCAGGACGGCGGCGGAGTGCGCGTCGGCGTTGACGGCTTCGAGGGTGATCTCGGCGTGGCCGAGCGGCTGCCCGGTCAGGGACTCCAGCAGCCGGAAGACATCGGTGTTCTCCAGGTCGCAGCCGATCAGGTCGGCGCCGATGTCCAGGGGGACGTACGTGAGGTCGAGCGAGAGCGGCAGCCCGTTCAGGCGGCGCAGCCGCTCGATGTAGAGCACGTCGGAGTGTTCGGGCAGGCGCAGCCGGCCGGCGACGGGGGCCGGGGCGCGGACGGGGCCGACGGTGCGGACCTCGTTGGTGACCCGGCCGTGTTCGTGGAGGGTTTCGGCGAGGCCCTGGAGGCGGTCGAGGCCGTGCGGGTACTTCGCGCAGACGATGACGGTGCCGACGCCGGGGCGGCGCTCGACGAGCTGTTCGCCGCGCAGCAGGTCCAGGGCCTGGCGCACGGTGTTGCGGCCGGCGCCGTAGTCGGCGGCGAGGGTGTCCTCCAGGGGGAGGACGCCGGTGGGGTAGCCGCCCGCCAGGATCTGGTGGCGCAGCAGGTCGGCGAGCTGTCGCGCCTGGTCCGCGCGCAGCCGCCGGCGGCGCGCGGCGGCGACCGGGACGGTGTGTTCGCGGGTGCGTTCGGCTGGCATGGCACGGAACATACCGAGGGGGCCGGGCCGGTGGTGTTGCCGCAGTGTTGCGCCACTCGCGGGTGTCGGCGTACGGCTACGACCTGCGCAAACGGCGGGGCGGCGGAAAGATCCGCCACCCCGCCGTCAGCCGCCGTCCCGAGATGTGGACTAGAGGGTGCCCACGATGCGGCCGGTGACCTCGCCGAGGCCCACGCGGGTGCCGTCGGCGCCCGGTGCCCACGCGGTGAGCGTGACGGTGTCGCCGTCCTCCAGGAAGGTGCGCTTGCCGTCGGTGAGCTCGAAGGCGTCGCGGCCGTTCCAGGTGAGCTCCAGCAGCGAGCCGCGCTGACCGGCCTCCGGGCCGCTGACCGTGCCCGAGCCGTACACGTCGCCGGTGCGCAGCGAGGCGCCGTTGACGGTCATGTGCGCGAGCTGCTGGGCGGCGGTCCAGTACATCGAGGCGAACGGCGGCTGGGCCACCTCCTGCCCGTTGATGGAGACGGTGATGCGCAGGTCGAAGCCGCCGGGGCGGTCGGCGCCGGAGTCCTCCAGGTAGGGCAGGAGCGGGAAGTCCCGGGCCGGCGGGGCGACCCGGGCCGCGTCCAGGGCTTCCAGCGGGGTGACCCAGGCGGAGACGGAGGTGGCGAAGGACTTGCCGAGGAAGGGGCCGAGCGGCACGTACTCCCAGGCCTGGATGTCGCGCGCGGACCAGTCGTTGAGCAGGAACAGCCCGAAGACGTGCTCCTCGAAGTCGCCGAGGGCCACGGGGCGGCCCTGCTCCGAGGGGGTGCCGACGACGAAGCCGACCTCGGCCTCGATGTCGAGCTTCACGGAGGGCCCGAAGACGGGCGCCGGGTCGGCGGGGGTCTTGCGCTGGCCGGAGGGCCGTACGACGTCTGTCCCGGACACGACGATCGTCCCGGCGCGGCCGTGGTAACCGATGGGCAGGTGCTTCCAGTTGGGGGTCAGTGCGTCCCCGTCCGGCCGGAAGATCTTGCCGACGTTCGTCGCGTGGTGCTCGCTCGCGTAGAAGTCGACGTAGTCGGCGACCTCGTACGGGAGGTGTAGGACGACCTCCTCCAGCGGCAGCAGGTGCGGCTCCACGGAAGGCCGGTGGCCGGGGTCGGTGACCCAGGCGGTCAGCGCGCGGCGCACGTCCTTCCAGGTGGTACGGCCCGCGGCGAGCAGCGGATTGAGCGAGGGCTGCCCGAGCAGTCCGGCGTACGGGGACCCGAGCGCGGCCGCGGCCGCCCCGGCGTCGAGCACGTACCCGCCGATGCGGACACCGATGCGGCGCCGCTCCTCCCCGCCGCCGGCGGTGGAGAACACGCCGTAGGGGAGGTTGTGCGGCCCGAACGGGTCGCCCTCGGGCACATCGAGGGGGCTCTGCTGGGGCATGGGGTGCTGCCTCGCTTTCGACGCGGCCCGGGGGTGTCCCGGGAGCTGCTTGACAGGTTAAGGGGCTGGTGGGGCATGCGGGAGGCCGGATTCAGGCACTATTTGTAGGACTTGTCCGAGGAGGTCCGTATCCTGGACGCGTGACTTCCGCCCTCCCCTATGCACTTGTGGCCACCGACCTGGACGGGACTCTGCTGCGCGCCGGAGACACCGTCTCGGCCCGCTCCCACACGGCCCTCGCCGCCGCCCGCGCGGCCGGCGCCCTGCACATCATCGTGACGGGCCGCCCCGTCCCGCAGGTCCGACACGTCCTGGACGGCCTCGGCTACACGGGACTCGCGGTGTGCGGGCAGGGAGCGCAGGTCTACGACGCGGCGGCCGGGCTGCTCCTGCACTCCGTGGCCATGGATCGGGAGCTGGCCGAAGTCGCCCTCGGGAAGATCGAAGCGGAGGTGGGGGAGGTCTACGCGGCGGTCAACCAGGAGGGCGTCGACGCGGAGATGCTGATGGGGCCGGGCTACCGGATGTGGCACCCGCACCTGCCGACGGTGTCGGTGGCCCGGCGCGCGGACCTCTGGAGCTCCCCGATCAACAAGGTGCTCCTCCAGCACCCCGGCCTCTCGGACGACGAGCTGACGGAGATCGCCCGGGGCGTGGTCGGGGACCTGGTCAACGTCACGATGGCGGGGGAGCACACGGTCGAACTCCAGCCCCCGGGCATCGACAAGGCGAGCGGTCTGGCGGTGGCGGCGGAGCTCCTGGACGTCACCGGCTCGTCGACGATCGCCTTCGGCGACATGCCGAACGACATCCCGATGTTCGCGTGGGCGGCGCACGGGGTCGCGATGGCGGGCGCCCACCGGGAGCTCTTGGCCGTCGCGGACGAGGTCACCCTCTCGAACGAGGCGGACGGCATCGCGGTGGTCCTGGAGCGGCTGTTCGCCTGACGACGGCGACCCGGCCCACGTCACCGACGGCGGCACGTCAGGTCACTCTGTGCCGCGGTAGTTCATGAACCAGTGGGTGTCGAAGTAGTGGGCCATCGTGAACGGATGGTGCGGGTCGAGGAGGATGCGGCAGATGAACTCCGCCGCCGAGCAGTCGAAGACGGCCAAGTCGTCGTCGAAGGTCCGGATGGCGACGGACCAGCGGTCCGGGTCGGTGCCGTCGTCGGTCTGCCAGCAGTACAGGTTCTCGTGCTCGGTGCCGGCCCAGATGAGCAGGCCTTCCTCGCGGAGGTGGGTCCACGGCTCCTGGTTCAGAGCGAGGAATCCGTCGAAGGCGCCTTCTCCGAATATCTCCACCATGCGCTTGTAGTCGCCGGGAAGGCGCGTGCCCACCTCTGCCTCGATCCGCGCCCAGTCGACGTCCGGCCGCTGCGGGGGCGAGGTCCAGGCGGTGATGGCCACCAGCCGCTCGACCCAGTCTTCCTCCTCGTCCCGGCTGTCCCCCTCTGGAGCCGGAACCTCTGCATCCACCACACGCCGCGGCGCGGCCGCCAGCACCGGCCGGACGACGCCCTGCGCGTCCCGGGCGGTCCCGGCGCCGATCCACTGACCTCCGTACGCCCAGGCCCGAATCGTCTCGCCCCGGCCTTCGAGGACGGCGAGGAGAGCCGCGCCACGGGACTCGTCCACGGTCGGGTCCGTGAACCCGTCCAGGACCAGGGTCCGTGGCGCCCCGTAACGGTCGGCCAGCCTGTCCACGAGCAGGTGCGGGTCGATGTCCAGCGACAGGTGCAGAGATCCACCCGGGGCGCCGATCCGGTCCAGGAGGTCGCTGAGCATCGGTTGCGTGAGGTCCATGACGGACAGGAAAGCGCACTCCACTGACAAGGCCCCTTGCCTGATTCACCGGTTGGGGTTCCGCCCAGCGTGGCTGGCTGATTCGGCGCCCGGCGCTGGACACGTTCCGAACGGCGGGGTCACGATGTCTCCCCATCCGGATGATCACCTCGCGCCGATCGACCGGCCTCCCGACGTACGAGGGACCCCCTCATGGACGACAGAACGCGCACGCCGCTGTTGGTGGCGGGCCTCGTGGGGGTGGCCGTCGTCGCGGTGCTCGCGAGCTCCGTCTACGGGATCGTCGGCGGTGGGGACAAGACCCCCCTTCGCGTGGCCGACGTGGAAGGGGCGTGGACCTCCGAGGACGGCACCGGAGCCCGCCTTCTCATACGCGCGGACGGGTCGGTGGAGGTTTCGAAGGAGGCGCAGATCAGGGAGTGCGGTCTGCTGATGTGGCCCGAGGGTCAGGCGGCGAAGGCGACGTGGACCTTCGGTGACGCCGATGATCCTCGGATGGTGTTCGTGGAACTCCAGGGCGCTGAGCGGGCGCAAACGTGCAGCTTCGACTTCACGGTCGCCCATGAGGGCAACCTGACCTCCGGCCCACGGCTCACCTACGTACGCAGCGACGTCGCGCACTGACCGAGGGCCTCGGGGCAAGAGCTCAGCGGGCGGCGTCCCAGGCCTGCCAGGTGTGGCCGCCGGGATGGGACAGGTACTGCCCGCAGCCCTCGCCTGCGCCGGTCGCCGGGCAGTCGGGGAGGGGGAGGACCGCGTCCTCGGGCCAGCGGGCCCATATCGCGCTTCCCCGGGCCGGGCCCTCGTGGAGGACGTCCATGTGGGGACCGATGTGCTGCCCCAGGGAGCACCGCAGCTCCGGTCCGGCGTCGAGTACCTGGCGGAGTGCCGGCAGCCGCGCGAGCGCGTCCAGGTGTACGGCGGACAGTGCGCCGGAGGCGCCGCACACGCGGGTCACGTGATCCCGCCCAGGGCCGCGGCGAAGGCCAGGCAGCCGGTCCAGGCGACCGCCCCGAGCGTTACGGCTACGGCTGCGGCCTCCTCCGATGTACGGGCCTCCAGCAGCCCCCGCAGGGCCCGTACGGCGTCTGCGACGGCCCGCCGTACCAGCGCTGCGTCCAGCAGCTCGCGGAACCGGGCCCGGTAGGCGGGGTCCGACTCGATCCGTCGCAGCTCCGCGAGCGGGCTCTCGCTCACAGCAGCCCCTCCGCGCTCCGCGCGTTGCGCCGGGCGGTCTCCGCGCGGAGCCGCTCCATCGGGTCGGCGGGCCGGACGCAGCGAGGCTCCGCCTCCCACTCGGGCCCGCCGCGCACGGGCCGCAGGGCCCAGTACGGGCCGGCGAGCCCCCGGAACTCCCCGACCAAGTCGTCGCGGCTGGTGTCCACCACGAGGGTTCCGGGGGCGGGGGTAGGGGGAATGGGCATTCCACACATGGCCGTTCCTCTCCGTAGTGGATTCACTACTCGGTGAGTTCAGCGTGGCGCGGCCGTGGGGACAGTTCAACTTGCCAGTTCGGAACGGAAAGTTGGTCACGCGGCTGTGAATCGCAAGGAGTTGAACCCCGAGGAAGGTCCCGAAGCGGCGTTCGGGGCGCGTCTGCGCAGCTCGCGGGAGGAACGCGGCTGGACGCAGGAAGGTCTCGGGGAACGGATGGGCTTCTCCGCCACGCACATCTCGGCGGTGGAAACCGGGCGCAAGATTTCGACTCTGCGTTTCGCGCGTAGTGCGGATGTGGTGTTCGGTATCGCGGGAACCGAGGACACGTTCGAACGCCAGTGGCGCGAGATCCGGCACGGGGTCCTGCTGGAGGGCTTCCCCGAGTTCCTCGGCTACGAGAGCCGCGCGGTGGAGATCCGGCTCTACGAGGTGGGCGTCATACCGGGTCTGCTCCAGACCCCGGACTACGCGACGGTGGTCACTGAGAGCACCGTCAAGCGAGGTGCCATCACTGCGGAGCACGCGAGCGAGCGGATCGGCATCGTTGTGGAGAGGCAGGCCGCATTGCTGCGTACTCCTCCGCCGCTGGTCTTCGTGGTGCTGGACGAGAGCTGTTTGCTTCGTCCCATTGGTGGACCAGACCTCATGAGGGATCAGTTCGCGCGGCTACTCGAATTCGCTGAGCTGCCGAACACCGTGCTCCAGGTCGCCCCCTTCGAGATGGGGGAGCGTCGTCCGCTCAGCCTGCCAGTCACCGTGCTGACGCTGCCTGATCGCTCGATCATGTCCTACTCGGAATCAGCCCAACGGGGCCATCTGGAGCGGGAGAACAACTCGGTGGTGCCGATGCTGACGGCCTACCATCAGCTTCAGGCCGGAGCGCACTCGCAGGCGGTCTCTGTGGCCATGATCGATCAGCTACGAAAGGGCACCTCGTGACGACCGAATCTCCCTGCTGGTTCACGTCCTCGTACAGCGAAAACGGCGGTCAGTGCGTCGAGGTGGCCACCAACCTCGTTGCGTCGCGCGGCGTCGTGCCGGTCCGCGACTCCAAGCTCTCGGCGAGCCCGGTGCTGGACGTCTCCGCCACCGCGTTCGCGGCCTTCGTCGACGGCCTCAAGGCCGTCTGACCCTCCGCCGGGCCCCGGGTAGCCGCCCGGGGCCCGGAGCCCGGCTATACCGCCGCCCGCGGCAGCCTTCGCTCCCACGTGCGGTGGAACAGGACCTCGTCACCCTCTCGGCACACCACCTCGTTCGACGTGAGGAAGCCGCCCTCGTCGCACGTGATCTCCGAGCGGGTCACCACCGACACGTCCCAGCCCAGTTCCGGGCGGTGCAGGCGCACCGTCCAGGTGGAGTGGGTGCGGGCGGATAGGGGGTCCGCCTCCTGGATCTCGTAGACCTCCAGCGCGTCCTCGCTGAATTCGAGGCCGTCCGGGTACACCCGGGTTCCGCCGTAGCGCGGGTCGACCTCCAGGCGCCACACCCCGCGCGCGACGTCCCGTACGACCAGCCGTTCCGGGCGAGGGGCGTCCAGGGTCGCCGGGTAGGAGACGCCCAGCCCCTCCGACTGCTCGGGAGCTTCGAAGAGGATCGGCTCCTCGTCGGAGGACGGGTCGCGGATCGGGAGTTCCACCGCGCTGCCCGCCGGGTCCAGGGTCCAGCCCGCCTCCGAGCCGGCCCGCGGCCAGATCCACGGCCAGTAGGCGGAGGAGAGGGCGACGCGGATGCGGTGTCCCGGTGGGAAGGAGTGGCCGATGCCGTTGAGCTCGAAGACCACGTCCTCGTACGAGCCCACCGGCCACGGCACCGCCTTGTCCCGGCCCTGCCGCTCGGAGAGGTTGAGCGCGCCCCGGGTGACCAGGGTCGAGGAGCCGTCCGGGGCGACGTCGCAGAGGCGGGCCACGACCTGCCCGTAGGGGACGTCCATGCGCAGGCGGAGCCGGACCACCGGGCGGCCCAGGATCTCCACCGGGCCGGAGCCGTCACCCACCGGGAACTCGAAGCAGGCCGACTTCGCGTCCTCCTCGCGCTGGTCCGGCGGCAGGTCGGCGTCGTTGCCGAAGGGGAAGAAGCGGCCCGCGTCCAGGCCCGTGTGCTGGGGGGAGCGGACAGCGACCGGCGCGCCCTGGAAGGCGTAGGTGACGGGGTCCACGTGCGGCGAGGGCCAGGACGGGTCGCCGACCCAGCGGCCCGGCAGGGTCGGGTAGGTGGTCGCCGGCGGGTGCGACTCGGAGATCCAGGAGCGGAGGAGGGGTTCGGACATGACGCCGGTGTCCTTGCCCTTGAGCCAGTGGTCCCACCAGCGCAGGGTCTCCTGGAGGAAGCCGATCGCGGGGCCCGGGGGCAGTCCCCGGTCGGGGTACTGGTGCGACCACGGGCCGATCAGGCCACGGACCCGGTCGGCGGGCAGGGCCGAGACCAGGCGGAGCACCGTGTCGCGGTACGGGTCGTGCCAGCCGCCGACCGCCAGGACGGCCGCGCCGATCGCGCCGTAGTCCTCGCAGACGCTGCCGTGGCGCCAGTACGCGTCGCGGGTCTGGTGGGAGAGCCAGGTGTGGAGGAGGGGTTCGACCGCGCCGAGGCGTGACAGCCACTGGTCGCGCCAGCCCTCGCCCGCGTAGAGGGGGTCCGGGGGGCGGGAGGCGAAGGCGAGCATGGTCGCCGCCCACGCGTGCATGTCCACGGCGAGGAGGGAACCGCCCATGTAGTGGACGTCGTTGTCGAAGCGGTCGTCCGTGGAGCAGACGGTGACGACGGCCTTGAGGGGTTCCGGGGCGAGCGCCGCGATCTGGAGGCTGTTGAAGCCGCCCCAGGAGATCCCGAACATGCCCACGGACCCCGTGCACCAGGGCTGGGCCGCCAGCCACTCCACCACCGCGACCCCGTCGGCCAGCTCCTGCGCGTCGTACTCGTCGCCCGGGTCGCCGCCGCTGTTGCCGTGGCCGCGCACGTCGACCCGTACGGAGGCGTAGCCGTGGCCCGCGTACCAGGGGTGGCGCTGCCAGTCGCGCGGGGCGGTCCAGTCGGTGAGGCGGTACGGGAGGTACTCCAGCAGCGCCGGGACGGGCTCGTCGGTGACCGGCCGCCAGATGCGGGCGTAGAGGTGGGTGCCGTCCCGCATCGGGATCCGGACGTCCTCGTGGGTGGTCCCGTAGGGGAAATCGGTACGGATGATCATCGGAGTTCTCTCGCCCATCTCCTCGGGAGGGTCATCGTCGAACGGGTCAGTGGACCGGGTGCATCGTGCGCTTGAGCCACGGTGCGAGCGCGATCACGGCCAGTCCCACCGCGACGGCGAGGGCGCCGTTGACGCCGAAGTAGGCGGGGTTGGAGACCTGGCCGTAGAGCTTGACGACCTGGGCCTGGATGCCGTTGGCCAGGGCCAGGGAGAGGAACCACAGGGCCATCGTCTGGCTGGCGAACGCCTTCGGGGCGAGCTTCGTGGTGGCCGACATGCCGGAGGTCTCCAGCAGGACGTCGCCGAGTCCGAGCAGCAGGTAGGAGCCGATGATCCACCAGGCGGCCATCTTGTACGTGTCGCCGCTGTGCCCCGAGGTCGGGATGACCATCAGGAGGAAGGACAGGCCGCCCAGGATCACGCCGATGGCGATCTTGTTGGAGGCGTGCGGCTGGTTGTGGCCCATCCGGACCCACAGGGCGGCGACGACCGGGGCCAGGAGCACCTCGAACGCGCCGAGCGCGGAGGCGTACCAGCCGGCCGGGAAGGTGAAGCCGAGGATCTCGGTGCGGGCGTTCGTCGAGGCGAGCAGCATCATCGTCGAGTACGCCTGGAAGAGGATGAAGTTGAAGGCCACCGAGGCCAGGAAGAGGACCACGTACGGGCGCAGGCGGCCCCGTTCGGCGCGCGTCACCCGGTCGCTGCGGAACATGATCGCGAAGTACACGATCGGTGCGATCACCGAGACGAGGGTGAGCAGGTCGACGAAACGGTCCATCGTCAGCCAGCCCAGCAGGGCCAGAAGGGTGGCGAGCGCGGCGAAGAGCAGGATTCCGCCGATGATCTTCATCACAGCCGAGCGCATCGCGTCCGGCGCCAGCGCGAACTCGGCGGAATGCTTGCGTCCAGCCAGGTGGCGGCGCCCGGCGACGTACTGGATCAGGCCCGCGGTCATCCCGATGGCGGCGGCCGAGAAGCCCCAGTGCCAGCCCTTGTGCTCGCCGAGCCAGGCGGTGATCAGGGGACCGGCGAAGGCGCCGATGTTGATGCCCATGTAGTAGAGGGCGAAGCCGGCGTCGCGCCGGTCGTCGTCCGTCGTGTACAGCTTGCCCACCATGCTGGCCACGTTCGGCTTCAGCAGGCCGGTGCCGGCGCTGATCAGGCCGAGGCCCACCCAGGTCATGGCGCCGGTCGGCACGGCCATGGCGTAATGGCCGCAGGCGATCAGGATGCCGCCCCAGAGCACGGCGCGGTATGAACCGAGGATCCGGTCGGCGAGCCACCCGCCGGCGACGGAGACGAGGTAGACCATGGTCCCGTAGGCCGCCGAGACGGAGGCCGCGGTGCCCGGGTCCATCCCCAGGCCGCCGTTGGCCACCGTGTCCGCGAAGTAGAGGACGAGGATGGCCTGCATGCCCAGGAACGAGAAGCGCTCCCAGACCTCCAGTCCGGAGAGCGTGGCCAGGCCCCTGGGGTGCCCGAGGAAGGCGTGGTCGTCGCCGGGCGGCGGCTGGTCGGCCTCCGGGCCGGAGGAATCGCCTATATCGGTAGCGGTTCTGGACAAAACGCATTCTCCGGTTGTTTCGGCTGGTCTAGAACATACCGGGGCGCATGGGGCGCCGCCCGGCCAGTACGCGGCGCGTGGCCGGACAGGCGCCCTGGGTGATCGAAAACAGACCGGATACGCTGGCTTGAGTGATGGCAGCGACACATCGACAATCCGTGTGATCGTCAAGGTGATCGTCAGCAGACAGGAGTACCCCTCGTGACCGTCGTCGGGCCGTTCGGACTGAGCGTGCGGGACCAGGCTCTTGAGACCGATGTCCAGGCCGGACTGGCCGCCGTCGAGGCGGGTCTGCTGGAAGCCACCAAGAGCGAAGTCCCCTTCATCACCGAGGCCGCACAGCACCTGGTCCGCGCCGGCGGCAAGCGCTTCCGGCCGCTGCTGGTGATGCTCGCCTCCCGGTTCGGCGATCCCTACGCGCCCGGGATCGTCCCCTCCGCCGTGGTCGTGGAGCTCACCCACCTGGCGACGCTCTACCACGACGACGTCATGGACGAGGCGGACGTGCGCCGCGGTGTGGAGAGCTCCAACGCCCGCTGGGGCAACTCCGTGGCCGTCCTGACGGGTGACTTCCTGTTCGCCCGCGCCTCGCACATCCTGGCGGACCTCGGCCCCGAGGCCGTACGGGTCCAGGCCGAGGCGTTCGAGCGGCTGGTGACGGGTCAGATCCTGGAAACGGCCGGCCCGCGCGACGGCCGCGACCCGGTCGAGCACTACCTCGACGTCATCGCCGGCAAGACCGGCTCGCTGATCGCGGTCTCCGGCCGCTTCGGCGCGATGATGGCCGGCGCCGACGAGTCGGTCGTCGACATCCTGACCCAGTACGGCGAGCGGCTCGGCACCGCCTTCCAGCTCGCCGACGACGTCCTCGACATCGCCTCCGACTCGCACGAGTCCGGCAAGACCCCCGGCACCGACCTGCGCGAGGGCATCCCGACGCTGCCGGTCCTGCGGCTGCGGGAGATGGCGGCCCAGGGCGGCGACCCCGACGACCTGGAGCTCGTACGGCTCCTGGACGGCGACCTGACGGACGACGCCCGGCACGCCGACGTGCTCGCCCGGCTGCGGGTCCACCCGGCCCTGGAGCAGGCCCGCAAGGACACCGTGCGGTACGCGGAGGAGGCGCGGGCCACGCTGGCCCCGCTGCCCGACTGCTTCGCGAAGTCGGCGCTGGTGGAGCTCTGCGACGCAGTGGTCCACCGCGCGGGCTGACCGCCGGGGCCGACCACGCGGGCTGACCACGCGGCACAGCCGGAAAGCACACCGAAGTCAGGGGCGAGGGCCCGGCAACCCCTACGGGTGGGGGAGGCCGGGCCCTCGTCATGTCATCCCTGGGGTGTACGCACAGTTGGCTCCGGGGGCTGACGCCCCGACCCCCTCTTCTTTGGTCAGATAGAGGCACATCCCCACCAGATCGGGTGAGATTGGCGGCGAGGGGTGGACGTGGTCGCGCTTGTCGGCCACATGCAAGACGGGTAGGTCGCCGCCGTACACACAGAGGTAGGGCAGACAGACATGGCAACGAACGCAAAGACCCGCAAGGCTGCTCGGTACGCCGTACCGGTCGCGGTGTTCGGTGTGGTCGCCGGCACGATCGCGATGGTTCCGGCCTTCGCGAACGCCGGGGGA
Organism: Streptomyces sp. GL_148; assembly: GCF_057834205.1. Taxonomy (NCBI): domain Bacteria; kingdom Bacillati; phylum Actinomycetota; class Actinomycetes; order Kitasatosporales; family Streptomycetaceae; genus Streptomyces; species Streptomyces sp. GL_148. Next base: position 5,148,076 of record NZ_CM174396.1, read on the forward strand.
CCGGACCTTCCGAAGGTGACGGCCCAGCAGCTCATCGAGAAGATCGCGGCCTCGGACGTGCAGCAGCTGTCCGGTAGCGCCAAGATCAGCACGGACCTGGGCCTGCCGAGCCTTCCGGCCGGCCTGCTGGGCGGCGGTGGCGGCGTGACCGGCGGCTCCGCGGACCCGCAGGACAAGCTCGCCCAGCTGGTGAGCGGTACCCACACCTTCCGCGTGGCCGCCGACGGCCCGGACCGCCAGAAGCTGACCTTCGTCGACGGCAAGGACGAGTACAGCCTCGTCCACAACGGCGACGACGTCTGGGGATACGACTCCAAGTCGAAGGAGGTCTTCCACGAGAAGGCCCCCGCAGAAGCTGACAAGGGTGGCAAGAGCTCCGAGCACAAGGCCGGCGACGGGCTGCCCGCCACTCCGCAGGAGATCGCCCAGGAGGTCCTGAAGGCCGCCGGACCGACCACCGACATCAGCGTCGGCGACACGGCCCAGGTGGCCGGGCGCGACGCCTACCAGCTGGTCCTGAAGCCGAAGGGGACCGGTTCGACGGTCGCCTCGGTGAAGATCGCGGTGGACGCGAAGAAGGGCATGCCGCTGCGCGTGCAGGTGCTCTCCACCGACGGCGGCAAGCCGATCGTGGACGCCGGCTTCAGCAAGGTGGACTTCTCCAAGCCCGCCGCCGACACCTTCGCCTTCACCCCGCCCAAGGACGCCAAGGTGACCGAGGGCGCGGCCGGCGAGCACGGCAAGCCCGGCGAGCACGGCAAGGACGGCAAGGACAAGGGGCTGGACGCTCTGGAGGCCATCCCGGGCCTGGGCGGCCTGACGGGTGGCGCCGGGGGCGTCAACGGCGAGCCGAAGGTCCTCGGCGAGGGCTGGACCTCGATCGCCCGGATCGAGACCGGCGCGAACAACACCCTCAAGGGCCTCGACGACGCGGCGAAGGACAAGAACGCGCCCAAGGGCGCCTCGCAGTTCCTCGACGCGCTCGGTGAGAAGGTCTCCGGGAAGTTCGGCGAGGGCCGCGTCCTGAAGACCCGCGTGGTCAACGCGCTGCTCACGGACGACGGCAAGGTCTACGTCGGCGCGGTCACCAAGGCCGAGCTGGTGAAGGCGGCCGACGCCAACAAGTAGCCGAAGCGGATGCACGAGGGTGGGCGGGGACTGTGTCCCTGCCCACCCTTGTGCCGTTCCGGCCCTGTGTACAGCGGCCCCGCTGTACCGTGAAAAGCATGTCGAGACACGTCACCATCCGCCTGGAAGAAGAGTTCCACGAACGCCTGAAGGCGCGTGCGGCGGCCCTGGGCACGACGGTCACCGCTCTGATCACCGAAGTCACGGAACGCGAGCTCGACGAGGACCGGAAGAACTTCCTGTCCGGGATCGAGGAGTTCGCCGACCACTGGGGCTACTTCCAGGAGCGGTTCGGGCATTGAAGATCACCATGGAGTGGGCCTGGACCGCTCTGGCCCACCATCTCCCGTCAGATCCCGCCGTATGGGATCCCTCCGGAGTGGCCGCCGCCGTCGCCCGCCACCAGAACGACCTCGTCCTGGTCCCCGAACAGCCCGCCCCGGACACCGCGTGGCGGGCCGCCGCGTTTCTGCACACCCTCGCGGTGTGCCCGGCGCTGGAATCCCCGATGAACGAGTTCTACGCCGCCGCCGCCACCCGCTCGTACCTGCGGGTCGCCGGGGCCAAGCAGCTGCCCTCGCCGGAGGAACTCGGCGATCTGGTGGAGGCCGCGAAGCTGGGCCGCGCCGATGTCGCCGCGGTCGCGCAGGAGCTGCGGGCCCGGATCCAGGAGCCGCTGTCGGCCTCGCTACGGGGCCTCGCGCAGGACTCGTAGGACGGCCGGGGGCTCCGGCGCGATCCGGTCGGGATCACGCCGGAGCCCCGGGGGACTGCCGTCTCAGAAGGTGATCTTCCAGCTGTTGATGTAGCCGACGTCCTGCGCGGCCACGTCCTTGACCTGGAGCTTCCACACGCCGTTGGCGACCTCGGAGGAGGCGTTGACCGTGACGGACTTGACGATGTTGTCCGCGCTGCCGCCGGTGCGGTTGTGCAGGTTGTACAGGGTGCCGTCGGGGGCGACCAGGTCGACCACCAGGTCACCGATGTAGGGGTGGACGATGTTCACGTCGACCTTGGTGGTGGCCGGGGCGTTGCCCGTGACGCCCGAGACCGTGATCGGCGAGTTCACCGCGGCGGCCGGGGAGTCCGGGATGGAGACGTCGGCCGTGTTCTCGAAGGACGGGCCCGGCGGGACCGGGACGGCGAACCCGAGGTTCCAGACCGCGTAGGCGATGGCGTCGGAGTTGCGGTCCAGGGCGGTGTCGTTGATGTTCGACGCGTTGTCGCAGGAGGAGTGGTAGCAGCGGTCGAAGGCCTGACCGGAGGTGCCGCCCCACTTCTGCGCCTGGGCCGCCGTCTTGGTGTTGCTGGCGCCGGTGAACAGGCCGCCGACGGGGATGCCGACGTTCTTGAAGGACGCGTGGTCGGAGCGGCCGTCGCCCTCGGTCTCGATCTCGGTGGGGACGCCGAGGCCCGCGTAGTAGTTCTTGAAGGTCTGCTCGATCGTCGGGTCGTCGTCGTAGACGAAGTAGCCCGGGTTCGGCGAGCCGATCATGTCGAAGTTCATGTAGCCGGAGAACTTCGCCCGCTCGGTGGTCGGCAGGCTGTTGACGTAGGCCTTCGACCCGACCAGGCCCAGCTCCTCCGCGCCCCACCAGCCGAAGCGCAGGTGCTTCGTGGGCGTGAGGCCGGCCCGGGAGACGGCGAGCGCGGTCTCCAGGACGGCCGCGCTGCCGGATCCGTTGTCGTTGATGCCCGCGCCGGAGGACACCGAGTCGAGGTGTGCGCCGGACATCAGGACCGAATTGGGGTCGCCGCCCGGCCAGTCGGCGATCAGGTTGTAGCCGGTGGCGCCGCCGGAGGTGAAGGTCTGCAGGCTGGTCGTGAAACCGGCTGCGTCCAGCTTGGCCTTCACGTAGTCGATCGAGGCCTTGTAACCGGCCCTGCCGTGGGCGCGGTTGCCGCCGTTGGCGGTGGCTATCGACTGCAACTCCGTCAAGTGCGCCTTGACGTTGGCGAGCGGGATGTCGGGCGGCGTGGGCGCAGCGGCGACCGAGGTCGGCGTGGCGAGCGCGGCGGGGGCGGTGGCGGCGATCAGACCGGCGACCGCGAGGGCGGTCACGGTGGCGAGGCGCCGGGAGACGGACAGGCTCATGTGGGGGCTCCGGGATTCCGTACTGGGGATGTGTGCGGAAACGTGCGGGGTAGAACAGGTGAGCAACGTGCGTCAGTGCGAGCCTGATGGTCAGTGAGAGCGTGACGCTCCGTCAAGACCTGAATCCGGTCACACCCGTTCGCAAAGCGGACGCAGCCGCCCGTGGAGCCGGGGCGGGAGCACACTGGGGGGATGAATGTGAACGAAGAGACCCGTGCGGCGGCCGTCGAGGCCCAGTGGCTCGACACGCGGCGGGCATGGGCGGACCGCCTGGAGCGCCTCGGTCCCGAGGTCTGGCGTCTGGGAACCATCGCCGTGCTGGAGGCGGCCCACGAGGACCCGATCCTGCGGCAGCTGTACCCGTACACGAGCCATTGCCACGTGCACTTCAGCAGCACGACCCGCTTCCCCTACGAGGTGGCGGTCCCCTTCGTGATCCCGCTGCCCGACGGGCGGTTCCGCGTCATGCGGCGCGACCCCTCCGGGCAGGTCGGCGAGGTCGCCACGGCCGGGGAGGCCGTGGCCCTGGTGCTCGCGCACGTACCGCCCCGCCTCCGGCTCGCCGCTACGGGGCTGCCGATGGACGCGTAGGCCGGGGCAGATGTGCGCAGGGGTCGGACATGCGGACGGGCGCGCCCGAAGGCGCGCCCGTCGGTGCTCCGAGCGGCGTTACGCGGTCTCGCGCGCCGGGGTCGGGAGGGGGCCCGGGAGGGGGCCCGGGGCGGAGCTCTGGAACGCCGGCGACAGGGCTTCCAGGCGCAGGGCGCGGGAGCGGCGGGCGGTGCGCAGGGCGTCCCAGGTGAGGATCGAGAGGGCGACCCAGACCAGGGAGAAGCCGGCCCAGCGCGCGGGCGGCATGGCCTCGTGGAAGTACAGGACGCCGAGGCCGAACTGGAAGACCGGGGCCATGTACTGGAGCAGTCCGAGGGTGGACAGCGGGACCCGGATCGCGGCCGCGCCGAAGCAGATCAGCGGGATCGCGGTGACCAGCCCGGCCGAGGCCAGCAGGGCGGCGTGCCCCGGGCCCTGGGCGGTGAAGGTCGACTCGCCCTGCGAGCCGAGCCACAGCAGGTAGCCGAGGGCGGGCAGGAACATGATCACTGTCTCGGCGGTCAGCGACTCCAGGCCGCCCATGCCGAGCTGCTTCTTGATCAGCCCGTACAGGGCGAAGGAGAAGGCCAGGATCAGCGAGATCCACGGCGGCCGGCCGTACCCGACGGCGAGGACCAGCACGGCGGTGACGGCGATCGCGACCGCCGCCCACTGCGTGCGGCGCAGGCGCTCGCCGAGGACCAGAACGCCGAGCGCGATGGTGACCAGGGGGTTGATGAAGTAGCCGAGGCTCGCCTCGACGACCGCGCCGTTGTTGACGGCCCAGATGTACACGCCCCAGTTCACGGTGACCAGGGCGGCGGCCACTCCCGTGAGGGCGAGCTTGCGCGGCTGGCGCAGCAGCTCCGCCATCCATCCCCAGCGCCGCAGGACCAGCAGCGCCAGGCCGACCACGGCCAGGGACCACACCATGCGGTGGGCGAGGATCTCGATTGCTCCGGCGGGCTGGAGGAGCGGCCAGAAGAGGGGCACGATCCCCCACATTCCGTACGAGGCGAATCCGTAGAGCAACCCCGTGCGCTGGTCGTTCTGTGCCTTCACGGGACCTCCAGAGCTACTTCAAGCCAACCTGACGACGGTAGCGCCGCGCGCGCCGAAAGTCATTAGCGTCTGGCGAGATGCTCATGACACTTGGGTGGCGGCCCGGGGCCCGGCAGCCCGGCGGCCCGGCGGCCGGAACGCGACGAAGCCCGGACCCTCCCTGCGGGTCCGGGCTTCGAAGGGCTGCGGCGGATGCCTCAGCCGACGACGGTCCAGTTGTCGTTCCCGCTCAGCAGCGCGCCCAGGTCGCCCTTGCCGCTGCGGTCCACGGCCGTCTCCAGCTGGTCGGCCATGAGCGTGTCGTAGACGGGCCGCCGCACGTTGCGGAACACCCCGATGGGCGTCTGGTGCAGCGTGTCGGGGTCGGCCAGCCGGGACAGCGCGAACGCGTTGGTCGGGGAGGCCGAGGAGGCGTCGTGGACCAGGATCCGGGACTCGTTCTCAGGGGTCACCATCACGACCTCCAGGTCGCCCGTGGCCACGTTGCGCACGACGCCCTTGGTGTTGTCCGCGCCGAAGCGGATCGGCTGCCCCTGCTCCAGCCTGATCACGGCCTCCTGGGCCTGCTCGTGGTCCTTGAGGACCTCGAAGGCGCCGTCGTTGAAGATGTTGCAGTTCTGGTAGATCTCCACCAGCGCCGTGCCCTCGTGGTCGGCCGCCGCGCGCAGCACCTCGGTGAGGTGCTTGCGGTCGGAGTCGACCGTACGGGCCACGAAGGAGGCCTCCGCGCCGATCGCCAGCGAGACCGGGTTGAAGGGCGCGTCCAGCGAACCCATCGGGGTCGACTTGGTGATCTTGCCGACCTCGGAGGTGGGGGAGTACTGCCCCTTGGTCAGCCCGTAGATCCGGTTGTTGAACAGCAGGATCTTGAGGTTCACGTTGCGCCGAAGGGCGTGGATCAGGTGGTTTCCGCCGATGGACAGCGCGTCCCCGTCACCGGTGACGACCCACACCGACAGGTCGCGGCGCGAGGTGGCCAGCCCCGTGGCGATGGCCGGGGCGCGGCCGTGGATCGAGTGCATCCCGTAGGTGTCCATGTAGTACGGGAAGCGCGAGGAGCAGCCGATGCCGGAGACGAAGACGATGTTCTCCTTCGCCAGCCCCAGCTCCGGCATGAAGCCCTGGACGGCGGCGAGCACCGCGTAGTCGCCGCAGCCGGGACACCAGCGGACCTCCTGGTCCGACTTGAAGTCCTTCATCGACTGCTTGGCGGCCGCCTTGGGCACCAGCGAGAGCAGGGAGGGGCGGTCGGTCACCTCAGACATTGACGGCCTCCTTGAGATGGTTGGCGAGCTGCTCGGCCTTGAACGGCATGCCGTTCACCTGGTTGTACGACGTCGCGTCGACCAGGTACTTCGCCCTCAGGAGGGTCGCGAGCTGCCCGAGGTTCATCTCCGGCACCACTACCTTGTCGTAACGCTTCAGGACCTCACCCAGATTCCTCGGGAAGGGGTTGAGGTGGCGCAGGTGGGCCTGCGCGATGGGGGTCCCGGCGATCCGCAGCCGCCGTACGGCCGCCGTGATCGGCCCGTACGTCGAGCCCCAGCCGATCACCAGGGTCCGCGCGCCGTCCGGGTCGTCGACCTCCAGGTCGGGGACCCGGATGCCGTCGATCTTGGCCTGGCGGGTGCGCACCATGAACTCGTGGTTGGCCGGGTCGTACGAGATGTTGCCCGTGCCGTCCTGCTTCTCGATGCCGCCGATCCGGTGCTCCAGCCCCGGCGTGCCCGGGACCGCCCACGGGCGGGCCAGGGTCTGCGGATCGCGCTTGTACGGCCAGAAGACCTCGGTGCCGTCCGCGAGCTCGTGGTTCGGTCCGGAGGCGAACTGGACCTTCAGGTCCGGCAGGTCCGCCACGTCCGGGATCCGCCAGGGCTCAGAGCCGTTGGCGAGGTATCCGTCGGAGAGCAGGAACACCGGGGTCCGGTAGGTCAGCGCGATCCGGGCCGCGTCCAGCGCGGCGTCGAAACAGTCCGCCGGCGTGCGCGGGGCCACGATCGGCACCGGGGCCTCGCCGTTGCGCCCGTACATCGCCTGGAGCAGGTCGGCCTGCTCGGTCTTGGTCGGCAGACCGGTCGACGGGCCGCCGCGCTGAATGTCCACGATCAGCAGCGGCAGCTCCAGGGAGACCGCCAGCCCGATCGTCTCGGACTTCAGGGCCACGCCCGGGCCGGAGGTGGTGGTCACGCCGAGCGCGCCGCCGAAGGCCGCGCCCAGCGCCGCGCCGATGCCGGCGATCTCGTCCTCGGCCTGGAAGGTGCGTACGCCGAAGTTCTTGTGCTTGCTCAGCTCGTGCAGGATGTCCGAGGCCGGGGTGATCGGATACGAGCCCAGGTAGATCGGCAGATCGGCCTGCTGGCCCGCCGCGATCAGCCCGTAGGACAGGGCGAGGTTCCCGGAGATGTTGCGGTAGGTGCCGGCCGGGAAGGCGCGGGTGGCCGGGGCCACTTCGTAGGAGACGGCGAAGTCCTCGGTGGTCTCGCCGAAGTTCCAGCCCGCCCGGAAGGCGGTGACGTTCGCCTCCGCGATCTGGGGCTTCTTCGCGAACTTCTGCCGCAGGAAGGTCTCGGTGCCCTCGGTGGGCCGGTGGTACATCCAGGACAGCAGCCCGAGCGCGAACATGTTCTTGCTGCGCTCGGCCTCCTTGCGGGAGAGCCCGAACTCCTTCAGCGCCTCGACGGTGAGGGTGGTCAGCGGCACCGGGTGGACGTTGTAGGCGTCCAGCGAGCCGTCTTCCAGCGGGGAGGTCTCGTAGCCGACCTTGGCCATCGGGCGCTTGGTGAACTCGTCGGTGTTGACGATGATCTCCGCGCCGCGCGGCACGTCCGCGATGTTCGCCTTCAGCGCCGCCGGGTTCATCGCCACCAGGACGTTCGGGGCGTCGCCCGGCGTCAGGATGTCGTGGTCGGCGAAGTGCAGCTGGAAGGACGACACGCCGGGGAGGGTGCCTGCGGGCGCCCTGATCTCGGCCGGGAAGTTCGGCAGCGTCGAGAGGTCGTTGCCGAAGGAGGCGGTCTCCGAGGTGAAACGGTCACCGGTGAGCTGCATTCCGTCACCGGAGTCACCCGCGAAGCGGATGATCACCCGATCGAGACGGCGCACTTCCTTCGTCCCGGCGTCCCCGGCGCCGCGGCCTTTGTGGCCTGCGGGTTCGCCGTTCGGGCCCGGGGACGTCCGCTGCTCGCCGACGACTGCGCCTTCGGCCCCGTCGGACTGTTCGGCTGGGCTACTGACCTGGCTGGTCACTGAACTGGACCTCCTTCGAGGCGTGAGCTATGCCCAAGTTCCACCCTACGTCCGTAGGGATCGCTTCCCCGGGCTGCTCATTTTCTGGACCGCCCCTTCGGCGGTCTGTCCGAATCCGGCCTTACCTGACAGAGTGTCAGTTGATCAAGATCTTAGGTAGGTGAGAACGGCCAGCACGCGCCGGTGATCCCCGTCACTGGGTGACAGGCCCAGCTTCATGAAGATGTTGCTGACGTGCTTCTCCACCGCGCCGTCGCTCACCACCAGCTGCTTGGCCACCGCGGAATTGGTCCGCCCCTCGGCCATCAGCCCGAGCACCTCGCGCTCGCGCGGGGTCAGCCCCGCCAGCACGTCCTGCTTGCGGCTGCGGCCGAGCAGCTGCGCGACGACCTCCGGGTCCAGGGCGGTACCGCCCCGGGCGACGCGGACGACGGCGTCGAGGAACTCGCGCACATCGGCCACCCGGTCCTTCAGCAGGTACCCCACTCCGGTACTGGACCCGGCCAGCAGTTCGGTGGCGTACTGCTCCTCCACGTACTGCGACAGCACGAGCACACCTATGCCGGGGTGATCGCGCCGCAGCCGTACGGCGGCCCGTACGCCCTCGTCGGTGTGTGTGGGCGGCATCCGCACGTCGGCCACCACCACGTCCGGCAGCGCGTTCTCGGCCGCCAGCTCCGCCACCGTCTTGATCAGGGCTTCCGCGTCCCCGACGCCCGCGACGACGTCATGCCCCCGGTCGGTCAGCAACCGGGTCAGGCCCTCGCGCAGCAGCACTGAATCCTCGGCGATGACCACCCGCACCCTGTCTTCCACGACTTCGCTGCTCCCGCGTCCGCTCATGCCCCGTGTTTCCCTGACTCAGCCAAGCATCCCAGTCTTGAGACCGGATATAGCCGGAGCGCGATCAACACGTGCCCCCGGACCGGCTGTTTTCGGCCCTGGGCGCCCCCCTGGGCCACCCACCTCCCGAAGTCAGGGCTTTGGCCCCCGGCGAGGAGGGGCCGAACGGCACCCGGGTGGGGCGACGGGGGTGGTGGGGGTGGTGTGGGGGTGACGGGGAGACACGACATGCGACCGCACGGCTGCTCCTCAGGGCGGGGCATCCGTGCGGTCACGTCATCGGGTCGGCCTGGTGGAGCGGGGAGGGAGGGGGTGTTTCAGGCGGTGGTGGTGGTGGAGGCGGTGGCGGCGGAGGCGGTGGCGGCGGAGGCGGTGGAGGCGGTGGCGGTCCGCCAGGGGAGTTCCGCGGTCACGGTCGTGCCGCCACCGGCCGGGGAGTCCACGACGAGCACCCCGTCCACGGCGTCGATCCGCTCGGCCAGCCCCGCCAGTCCCGATCCGGCCACCGCGTCGGCCCCGCCGACACCGTCGTCGGCGACCTGGATCAGCAGCCGCTCGCCGGACTTCCACACGTCGACCCCGGCCCTACGAGCCCTCGAGTGCTTGCTCACGTTCTGCAGCAGCTCCGACACGGTGAAGTAGGCGATCCCCTCGATCGCCGCCGCCGGCCGCGAGGGCAGCTCCACGGTCACCCGTACGGGCACCGCGCACCGGGAGGCCACCGAGGACAGCGCCGCGTCCAGACCCCGGTCGGTCAGCACCGCCGGGTGGATCCCGCGGGCCAGGTCCCGGAGCTCCTGCAGAGCGATCTTCACTTCCCCGTGCGCCTCGTCCACCATGCGGGCGGCGGCCTGCGGATCCTCCGTCAGCTTTTCCTTCGCCAGCCCCAGGTCCATGGCCAGCGCCACCAGCCGGGCCTGCGCACCGTCGTGCAGATCGCGCTCGATGCGCCGCAGGTCGGCCGCGGCGGTGTCGACCACGACACCCCGGTCGGACTCCAGCTCGCTGACCCGGTGCGCGAGCCGGGAAGGCCCGAGCAGCCCGGAGACGAGCACCCGGTCCACGGTGGTCAGCGCGCGGACCACCCAGGGGGTGGCGAGGGTGAGGGCGGCCCCGGTCGCGCAGGTCGCCGCGATCGCGAGCGGGGAGTCCAGGTAGAAGGCGTAGTCGTCGTTCTGGAAGAGCTGCAGCCCCGGCTGGTCGGTGAACGCCGGGAACACCCAGAACCAGAGCGGGTAGAGCAGCATGGCCCACCCGTAGGCCCAGAACGTCAGGGCCACGCAGAAGGCGAACACCGCCCACGGGAAGTGGATCACCGAGTACAGCACGTGCCGCCAGGCGCTCCCGCTCTTGAGCAGCGCCCCCATCCGGGCGATCGCCCCGCCCTTCTGCGCCCGGATCGGCGCGGGCTCGGCGATGTCGTGGCCGAGCATCCCGCGCACCCGGGCCCGCTCCACCCGCCCGAACCCGCGGCACATGGCCAGCACCCCGGCCAGCACCGGGACCCCGAGGAAGGTGACGAGCAGCCCGGCGCCGAGGCTGACGCCGGTGATGGCGAGCGAGAAGTACAGGGTGCTGAGCGGCAGCCCGAGCATCAGGTACCCGAACTCCCGCCAGGTCCGCCCCTCGAAGGGAGCCCGCACCACCCTGCCGAACCCGCTGTCGCTGTGTGCGCCGCTACCCATATCGCCAACCCGCCCTTCATCCACTGTGTCCCCCCACCCTCCCGCGGCCCCCTGCCGCAAACCATCCGGCAGGTCGGCCTCTCCCCCGGGGGGTTAACCCCACCCCGGGGCAGGCCCGGGGCCACGGCTATCGCCGCCGCTACGCGGAGGCCGAGTCCCCCACCCGCCCTTCGCCCGTTCCCTGGACTCCGCCCAGACCCGCGCCCCAAACGCAGGCGGGGCTGGATCACCCTGCAGGGTGTTCCAGCCCCAGCGGCCGGCACGTGTCGAGGGGCGTAGCCGAAATCCAGGCGCCTACGGCCGGCACGTGTCGAGGGGCGTAGCCGAAATCCAGGCGCCTATGGCCGGCACGTGTCGAGGGGCGTAGCCGAAATCCAGGCGCCTATGGCCGGCACGTGTCGAGGGGCGTAGCCGAAATCCAGGCGCCCTACGGCCCACACGTGCCGACGGGCGCAGCCGAAATCCAGGCGCCCTACGGCCCGCACGTGCAGACGGACGTAGCCAAAATCCAGCCCCGCCGGCGTTTGAGGCGCGGGGGTCCGGGGGCTGGTCCCCGGGTACGGCGCCGCACCCACCCACGGCGGGCAGCACCACGCCCCCCACACCAGCCCCGCCATCGCCCGAGGCGGACGGGCCCCCGGCCCGGCCAGGACTCGGCCCCGCTGCGCGGAGCGTTATCGCGAGGCCCGCTCCCGCCACGGCAGCTCCGCCGTGACCACGGTCCCCTCCCCCTCGGGAGACTCCACCACCAGCACGCCATCCACCGCGTCGAGCCGCTCGCTCAACCCCGCCAGCCCGGACCCGGCAGCCGCGTCCGCTCCACCGCGCCCGTCGTCCGACACCCGGATCAGCAGCCGCCCGTCGGCGGAGCCACCCGTCCGCCACACCTCGACCTCCGCGCACCGAGCGCCCGGCCCCGCGTGCTTGCTCACGTTCTGCAGCAGCTCCGAGACCACGAAGTACGCGATCCCCTCGATCGCCTCCGCCGGCCGCGCCGGCAGATCCACCGCCACCTTCACGGGGACCAGGCACCGGGAGGCCACCGAGGACAGCGCCGCGTCCAGCCCCCGGTCGGTCAGCACCGCCGGGTGGATCCCGCGGGCCAGGTCCCGCAGCTCCTGGAGGGCGATCTTCACCTCTCCGTGCGCCTCGTCCACCATCGCCGCCGCCCCTTCGGGGTCCTCCAGCAGCTTCTCCTTGGCCAGGCCCAGCCCCATCGCCAGCGCCACCAGCCGGGCCTGCGCCCCGTCGTGCAGGTCGCGCTCGATGCGCCGCAGGTCCGCCGCCGCGGTGTCGACCACGACACCGCGGTCGGACTCCAGCTCGGCGATGCGCCGCTCCAGCTCGTCGGACGGCGACAGCAGGCCCCGTACCATCGCCCGATCCACGTTCGCGAGCCCGCGGACCACCCACGGCAGCACCGGCCACAGCACGAACAGTCCGGTCAGTGCCACACTGAAAGTGAGCACCGCCCACGGCAGGCGGATCAGCTCGAACAGCACGGTCCGCCACGCCACCGGGTCCTTGAGGCTCGCCCACAGCCAGGGGAAGAACCCCCCGGACCGCCCCGGCCCCGGCATCGGCGTCGGCTCGTCGACCCGTATGCCCAAGAGGCCGCGGGCCCGCCCCCGTTCCAGTCGTCCCAATTGGCGAGACATGAACAGACCACATGCGAACAGCGGCAGACCGATCGCGGTCACCGACAGACCGCCCGCGGTCGACACCATCACCACCGTGAAGACGAACCCGATGAGGGCGGCGGGCAAATTGCTCAACAGGTAAGCGATTTCCTTCCACGTCACGGCATCGAGGGGTGCGCGTACGGGAGGAGGAGCGCCATCGTCGGGGGTGTGCTTGCTCGCGGTCATGCGCCCACCCTGCCAAGCGTGCGGGCCCGATGCCATGGGGTAGCCGGGCCGAGGTAAACGGGGGATAACCCCACCCCGTGGAGCCCAGGCCCTAGACTCCCGTCCGTACCAGATCAACCTGATCGTCGACAGTGGCCGAGGAACGAGGAACGGACGTGCCCGAACCAACGGTATCGACCGTATCCGTGCTCGCAGCGGACTACTTCCGAACGTATTCGGTCGTCGGTCTCCTGGCCGCGCTCGGCGTGCTCTTCGTGGCGGTGGCGTTCGGCGCCAACCGCCTGCTGAGTCCGTCCGTCCCGACCCGCGAGAAGCTGCTGACCTACGAGTGCGGTGTGGACCCGGTCGGCGAGGGCTGGGCGCACACCCAGGTCCGCTACTACGTCTACGCCTTCCTCTACGTCGTCTTCGCCGTCGACTCGATCTTCCTCTTCCCCTGGGCGACGGTGTTCGCCGCCGCCGGTTACGGCGCCACGACGCTGGTGGAGATGTTCATCTTCCTCGGCTTCCTGGCCGTCGGCCTGCTCTATGCGTACAAGAAGGGCGTCCTCGAATGGCTGTGACCCCGGCCGGTACCCCGGCCGTGCCGTCGGAGCCGCAGCTGCTCCCGGAGCCGAAGCGGCTGGGCGTCCTGTCCCGCCTCGCGCCCGAGCCCATGAAGGTGGTCCTCAACTGGGGCCGCCGCTACAGCCTGTGGGTCTTCAACTTCGGCCTCGCCTGCTGCGCGATCGAGTTCATCGCGGCCTCGATGGCCCGCCACGACTTCATCCGGCTCGGCGTCATCCCCTTCGCGCCGGGCCCGCGCCAGGCGGACCTCATGATCGTCTCCGGCACGGTGACGGACAAGATGGCCCCGGCCGTCAAGCGGCTCTACGAGCAGATGCCCGAGCCCAAGTACGTGATCTCCTTCGGCGCCTGCTCCAACTGCGGCGGCCCGTACTGGGACTCGTACTCGGTGACGAAGGGCGTCGACCAGATCATCCCGGTCGACGTCTACGTCCCCGGCTGCCCGCCCCGCCCCGAGGCGCTGCTGCAGGGCATCCTCAAGCTCCAGGAGAAGATCGCCCGCGAATCGCTGGCGGAGCGCTACACGAACACGCCTCCGCCGTCGCCCGCACAACTCACGAGCGGCCTGGTATCCCCTCCCCCTGCTCCCGCTGCTACCCCTGCTCCCCCTGCTCCCGGGACGGACGCGTGAACCTCTACGACTCCCTCCCCGACGCGGCGGGAACGGTCTTCGGCGAGGAAGCCGTCGGGTCCTTCGCCTACTCCGTCCTCACGGTCGACGTCCCCACCGCGAGCTGGATCCCCGCGCTGGAGATCGCCCGCGACAAGCTGGGCTGCACCTACTTCGACTGGCTGAGCGCGGTGGACGAGCCGGGCACGGGCTTCCGCATCTGCGCGCACGTCGTCTCCCTGGAGAACCACCGCGTACGCCGCCTCCTGCTGCGGACCACCGTCCCGCACTCGGCGCCCTCCCTGCCCTCGGCCGTCGCCGTCTACGCGGGCGCCGAATGGCACGAGCGCGAAACCTTCGAGATGTTCGGCGTCGTCTTCACCGACCACCCCAACCTCGTCCCGCTGCTCCTCCCGGAGAACTTCGAGGGCCACCCGCTGCGCAAGGACTTCGTCCTCGCGGCGCGCGTCGCCAAGGCCTGGCCGGGCGCGAAGGAGCCGGGCGAGGCGCACGACCCGGACGCGCCGAAGCGCCGCCAGATGCTCCCGCCGGGCGTACCGGACCCCAATGACTGGGGCCCGATGAAGGGCCAGCTCCCCCCGGCCCCCGCCCGCCCCGCCCGCACCCCCCGCGCGGCGGCCGGCGCTGCCGGCGACCGCCCGGCCCGCACCCCGCGCGCGGCGGCCGGGGCCCCCGGCGACCGCCCGGCGCGCACCCCCCGCGAAGGCACCCCGCCCTCGCCGACCTCGACCGAAGCCCCCGAGGCCGGGACCGACGCGCCCCCGGCCCGTCCGGTACGCCGCTCCCGCTCGGTCACAGACGGCTCCGCGAGCCAGGCGCAGGCCGCCTTGCCCACGGAAACAGCCCCGACTCCGGCGTCGGCTGCTTCGGCCCCGGCGGCAGCCACCCCGGCTCCTACGGAGGCCACCCCGGCTCCTACGGCGGCCGCTCCGGCCCCGGCGGCAGCCACCCCGGCTCCGGCGGCAGCCGCTCCGGCTTCTACGGAGGCCACCCCGGCTCCTACGGCGGCCGCTCCCGCCCCGGCGGCGGCCGCTCCGGCTCCGGCGGCAGCCGCTCCGGCCCCTGCGGAGGCCACCCCGGCTCCTACGGCGGCTGCTCCGGCCCCGGCGGCTGCCACCCCGGCCGCCTCAACCGAGGCGGCCCCGGCGGCAGCGACGCCGGCTGAAACGAGCCCGGCCCCGGCCGAGGCGGCCCCGGGCCGCCCGGTGCGCCGTACCCGGTCGGCTTCCGAAGGCTCGGCGAGCCAGGCGGAGGCCCCGGCCGACGCAGCCGGCACCCCGGAGGCGGAGCCGGGCACCGGTGGAGCCCCTGCCCGCGCGCCGCGCCGTACCCGCTCGGTCGCGGACGGCTCCGCGAGCCAGACCGCGGCTCCGGCCGAAGCCGAGGGCACGCCCGCGGCGGAACCACAGACCCCGGCGCGCCCGGTACGCGGCAGCACGGACGCCCCCTGGCACAACCCGAAGCCCGCCTTCGACACCCCTCCGGCCGAGCCGGCCGAGCCAGCCGAACCAGCTGCTCCGGCAGATCCGGTTGACCAAGCGACCCCGGCCGCTCCGCCGACCCCGACCCCTGCGGCGGCTGCGGCCAAGGCTGAACCGCCCGCTCCGGCGACCCCGCCTGCTCCGGCGGACCAGGCCGCTTCGGCCGACGGCCCGGCGGGCTCCGCCGAGCCCGAGTCCGAGTCCGAGCCCGAGTCCGAGCCCGAGTCCGAGCCCGAGCCCGAGCCCGAGTCCGAGTCCGAGCAGGAGCCCGGGTCCAAGTCCGCCCCCAAGACGGACCCCTCGGACACGGACCCCACCCCCAACGACCCCACCGGAGGCGCCGCGTGAACGACGTCCTCGACGTCGCCCTGCGGCTGATCGTCGTCTTCGCCGTCTTCCTCGTGCTCCCGCTCGTCGTCGGGCAGACCGAGCACAAGGTGATGGCCCACATGCAGGGCCGCCTCGGCCCCATGTACGCCGGCGGCTTCCACGGCTGGGCCCAGCTCGTCGCCGACGGAGTCAAGTTCGCGCAGAAGGAAGACATCGTCCCGGCCAACGCCGACCGCCGCGTCTTCCAGATCGCCCCCGCCGTCGCGCTCCTCCCGTACCTCCTGGTGCTCCTCGTCATCCCCATCGGCCCCGGCGAAGGCGCCGTCGGCCAGGTCATCGACGCCGGGCTCTTCTTCGCGCTCGCCGTCATGGGCATCGGCGTGCTCGGCTCGCTGATGGCCGGCTGGGCCTCCGCGAACAAGTTCTCCCTCCTCGGAGGCCTCCGCACCGCCGCCCAGCTGCTCGCCTACGAGCTCCCCATGCTGCTCGCGGCGGCCTCGGTCGCCATGGCCGCCGGAACGGTGTCGCTCCCCGGCATCGTCGGTGCCTTCGAGTGGTGGTGGCTGCCCTGGCAGATCGTCGGCGGGCTCGTCTTCTTCACCGCCGGCCTCGCCGAACTCCAGCGGCCCCCCTTCGACATGCCCGTCGCCGACTCCGAGATCATCTTCGGCGCGTACACCGAGTACACGGGCCTGCGCTTCGCGCTGTTCCTGCTCGCCGAGTACGCCGGCATCGTCGTCCTGTGCGCCCTGACCACCGTCCTCTTCCTCGGCGGCTGGCACGGCCCCTTCGGCGGCGACGACTTCGGCTGGATCTGGACCCTGCTCAAGATCGCCGCGCTCTCCTTCGTGGTGATCTGGCTCCGCGTGAGCTACCCCCGGCTGCGCGAGGACCAGCTCCAGAAGCTCTCCTGGACCGTACTCATCCCGCTCGCGCTCGCCCAGATCGCGCTCACCGGCATCGTGAAGGTGGCGATCCAGTAAATGCCTCCCATCCCCGGCTCCGGCCTCGCCAAGGGCCTGGCCGTCACGCTGCGCACGATGACGAAGCGCTCGCACACCGCCCAGTACCCCGAGGTGCAGCCCGAACTCCCGCCGCGCTCGCGCGGGGTCATCGGCCTGTTCGAGGAGAACTGCACGGTCTGCATGCTGTGCGCGCGCGAGTGCCCCGACTGGTGCATCTACATCGACTCCCACAAGGAGACGCTCCCGGCCGCCGCCCCCGGTGGCCGTGAGCGCAGCCGCAACGTCCTCGACCGCTTCGCCATCGACTTCTCCCTCTGCATGTACTGCGGGATCTGCATCGAGGTGTGCCCCTTCGACGCACTGTTCTGGTCGCCGGAGTTCGAGTACGCCGAGACCGACATCCACGAACTGACCCACGAGCGCGACAAGCTGCGCGAGTGGATGTGGACCGTCCCGGCCCCGCCCGCCCTGGACCCGGCCGCCGAGGAGCCCAAGGAGATCGCGGCCGCCCGCAAGGCCGTGGAGAAGGCGGAGACCGCAGCTGCGGCAGCCGCCGCTGCCGCAGCCGCCGAGGCGAACCCCGACACCACGGCCCAGGACCAGAACCCGGCCCAGGACCAGGCCCAGAACCCGGCCCCGGAAGGAGACGCGTGATCACCGCAGCCGCCCAAGGCAACGGCTTCCTCTCCCCTACCGGCGTCGAGATCGCCTTCGTCCTCGTCGGCCTCGCCACCCTCGGCGCGGCCGCCGTCACGGTCACCACCAAGCAGCTCGTGCACGCCGCCCTGTGGTTGGTCGTCGCGCTCGGCGGGATCGCCGTCGAGTACCTGCTTCTGACCGCCGAGTTCATCGCCTGGGTCCAGGTGCTGATCTACCTCGGTTCCGTGGTCGTCCTCCTCCTCTTCGGGCTGATGCTCACCAAGGCCCCCATCGGCCGCTCACCGGACGCCGACTCCGGCAACCGCCCGGTCGCGCTCGGCGTCGCCCTCGTCGCGGCCGCCGCGCTCGTCTGGGTGGTCGTCGACGCCTTCCGCACCACCTGGATCGACCTCGACGGCCCCGCCCAGGGCTCCACCAAGGTCTCCGGAGAGACCCTCTTCCGGCACTGGGTGCTGCCGTTCGAGGCGCTCTCCGTCCTCCTCCTCGCGGCCCTGATCGGCGCCATCGTGCTGTCCCGCAAGGACACCCCCGACACCGCGCCCTCCGCCGCCGCGACCCCCGGCGCGCCCGCCACCGACAAGAAGGGGCAGCGCTGATGCACCTCGCCTACCCCGCCGTGCTGGCGGCGCTCCTCTTCTGCACGGGCCTGTACGGAGTGCTCGCCCGCCGCAACGCCATCCTGGTCCTGATGTCCGTCGAGCTGATGCTCAACGCCGTCAACCTCAACCTGGTGGCCTTCGACGTCTGGCTGCGCGACAGCCTGCACGCCGGCCAGGCCCTCACCCTCTTCACCATCGCCATCGCCGCCGCCGAGATCGGCATCGGCCTCGCGATCGTGCTGATGGTCTACCGCAACCGGGGCACCGCGGACGTGGACCGACTGCGCGACACCGCCGAGGGCCACGAGCAGGACGGCTTGACCCCGGACAGCGCGGACAGCGCGAACCCTGCGACCGGAGCCGCCGCGTGAGCACCCCGACCCTCGCCGTACTGGTCCCCCTCCTGCCCTTCCTGGGCGCGCTGGCGGGACTGTTGCTCGGCCGCACCGCCCCCGGCTTCGTCAAGCCGCTCGCCGTCCTGCCGACGCTGGCCGCCGCCGTCCTCGCCGTCCTGGTCGCCTTCCGCCAGGCCGGCGGCAAGGCGATCGACACGGCGACCGAGCTGACCCCGACCGGCTCGGTGCCCATCGAGCTCTCGCTCTACCTGGACGGCTTCGCCGTCATGGTGGCCGTCCTCGTGGGCGTCGTCGCCACCTGCGTGCAGATCTACTCGACGGCCTACCTGCGCGAGGACCCGCGCTACCCGTCCTACGCCGCCCTGGTCTCACTGTTCACCTCCGCCATGATGCTCGTCGTCTACTCCGGCGACCTGATGGTGCTGCTGGTCGGCTGGGAGATCATGGGCATCTGCTCGTACTTCCTGGTCGGCCACTACTGGGAGACCGAGGCGGCCCGCTCCGCCTCCCTGAAAGCCTTCCTCGTCACCAAGCTGGGCGACGTCCCCTTCCTCATCGGCCTGTTCGCGCTCGCCACCGACGCCGGGTCCTTCCAGATCACCAAGATCCTGGGCACCGTCGCCGCGGGCGGGCTCGACCACCCGACGCTCATCGCGCTCCTCCTGCTGGCCGGAGTCGCGGGCAAGTCCGCGCAGTTCCCGCTGCACACCTGGCTTCCGGACGCCATGGCGGGCCCCACCCCGGTCTCCGCACTGATCCACGCCGCGACGATGGTCGCCGCCGGTGTCTACTTCGTGGCCCGCCTCCTCCCCGTCTTCGCGGCGTCCCGGGCCGCACTGGTGGTCATGGCCGTCATGGCGGCCGTCACGATGGTCGGCTCCGCCCTCGCCGCCCTGGCCCAGGACGACATCAAGCGGGTCCTCGCCTACTCCACGATCGGCCAGCTCGGCTACATGACCGGGGCCCTGGCCGTCGGCGACCGCGCGGCCGCCGTCTTCCACCTCCTGTCCCACGGCGCCTTCAAGGCGCTCCTGTTCCTCGGCGCCGGCGTGATCATCCACGCCGCGGGGACGAACTCCCTCGCCGCCATGTCCCGCATGGACGGCCTGCCCAAGCGCATCCCCGACGCCTTCTGGACGATGACGATCGCGCTGCTCGCGCTCGCCGCCTTCCCGCCCTTCGCCGGCTTCTTCTCCAAGGAAGCCGTCCTCGTCGCGGCCGAGCACACCGCCGGCGGCCACTCGGAGTTCGCCCCGAGTGCGGCCGGCTGGGTGGTCCTCGTCGCCGGCGTGCTGACCGCCCTGCTCACCGCCGCCTACGCCACCCGGCTGTGGCTGATGGCCTTCCGCGGCCGGGGTGCGGCCGCACCCGACCACGGCAAGGAGCCCGTCGCCATGACCGGCGTGCTGTGGCTGCTGGCCGTCCCGTCCGTCGGCTTCGGCCTGCTGGCCGGGCCGCTGTCCGACTTCTTCGACGGCCGCGAGCTCACCCCGTCGCTGACGACCTCGGTCCTCGGCACGGGCGCCGCCGCCGTCGGCGCGGTCCTCACCTACGCCCTGTGGCAGCGCGCCCAGGCCCAGGCAGCCCTCGCCGCGGCCGGAGCCGGCCCCGCCAAGGTGCCCGCCACCGATGCGGTACCCGCGTCCGTCGCAGCCGCCGAGTCCGCTGCCGAGACCCCCGAGGTCGGCGAGGTCACCCACGACCACCCGGTCGTCTCCACCGCCCCCGCCGCCGACCCCGGTCGCGCGCTGCTCGGCCCGCTGCACCGGCACGCCGCCGTCGGCTTCCACCTCGACGCCGTCTACGACCGCCTGTTCGTCCGCCCCGTCCGAGCCGCCGCAGCCCTCGTACGCTTCCTCGACCGCGAGGTGGTGGACTCGTACGTCCGTGGCGCGGGCCTCGGCCCCCGGCTGCTCGGCGGCCTCGTACGCCGCGCCCAGACCGGCAACGTGCAGAGCTACCTGAGTGCCCTGCTCGCCGGCGCCGTGGTCCTGGCGATCGCCACCGCCGTCCTCGCCAACGTCAACGCCGGATCGTGAGCCGTGAGTCAGCCGTGATTGATATCAGCCCGTCCGTGATGCAGTTCCTTCTGGCGTTCGTCGTGGCCGGACCCCTCGTCGGTGCGGTCGCCGCCCTCCTGCCGGCCCCGCCCGGACTGAAGGGAAAGAGCCCCGAACAGGCCGTCCTGCGCCACGGCGTGACCGTGACCGGTGCCATCCTCGCCGCGGCGATCGTCCTCGCCGTGGGCTTCGACCACGACGCCCCGTCCCGCTTCCAGGCGACGACGGACATCAGCTGGATCCAGGCGCTGAACGTCCGGATCCACCTCGGCATCGACGGCATCTCGCTCCCCCTCCTCCTGATGACCGCGCTGCTGTTCTTCCTCTGCGCGCTCTACAGCTACTTCAAGCTCCCCGCGGGCCCTTCCGCGAAGGCCTTCGTCGCCCTGCTCCTGGTCCTGGAGTCCGGCACCCTCGCCACCTTCGCCGTCCTGGACCTGATGCTGTTCTTCCTCGCCTTCGAGATGGTCCTCATCCCGATGTACTTCCTCATCGCCCGCTGGGGCGGTGCTCAGCGGCAGGCCGCCGCCTGGAAGTTCATCCTCTACACGCTCCTCGGCTCCGTCGTCATGCTGCTCGGTCTGCTGCTGATCGGACTGAACAGCGGCACTTTCGACATGGTGGCACTCGCCTCTGACAATGGCCGCGAACTGTCCCACACCACCCAGGTCCTGGCCGTTCTGGCCATCGGGATCGGCCTCGCCGTGAAGACCCCGATGTGGCCGCTGCACAGCTGGCTGCCGGACGCCCACACCGCCGCACCCACCGTCGGTTCCGTCCTCCTCGCGGGCGTCCTGCTGAAGATGGGCACCTACGGGTTCGTCCGGATCCTGCTGCCCGCCACCCCCGACGGCATGGCCACCTTCGCCCCGTACCTGGGCGCCTTCGCCGCCGTGGGCATCGTCTACGGGTCCCTGGCCTGCCTTGCCCTCGCCCGCAAGGGCAACAAGGGCGACCTCAAGCGCCTCATCGCGTACTCCTCGGTCGGCCACATGGGCTTCGTGCTGCT
Source organism: Streptomyces sp. GL_148 (assembly GCF_057834205.1). Lineage (NCBI taxonomy): Bacteria > Bacillati > Actinomycetota > Actinomycetes > Kitasatosporales > Streptomycetaceae > Streptomyces > Streptomyces sp. GL_148. The sequence continues at coordinate 5,169,252 of NZ_CM174396.1, forward strand.
CGGCATCGCCTCCATGACCCCCACCGGAGTCAACGGCGCGCTCTTCGCCAACGTCGCGCACGGCCTGATCACCGGCCTCCTCTTCTTCCTGGTCGGCGCCCTCAAGGACCGCTACGGCACCGCCGACCTCGACACCCTCGCCGGAGCCACCGGAGCGGCCCTCTACGGCCGCGCCCCCCGTTTCGGCGCCCTCCTCGCTTTTGCCGCCATCGCCTCGCTCGGCCTCCCCGGCCTGGCCGGCTTCTGGGGCGAGATGCTGGCCCTCTTCGGCGCGTTCGAGCCGGCCGAGGGCCTGTCGCGGCCCGCGTTCCTCACGTACATGTCCGTCGGCGCGTTCGGCACCCTGCTCACCGCCGCCTATCTTCTGATCGTCGTACGGCGGGTGTGCATGGGCGACCCGAAGGCCGCGCGCGAAAGCGCCGCCGCCCCCGTGGTCCTCGCGGACATCCAGCGCTACGAGTACGCCGCCTGGACCCCGCTCGTCGCCCTCACCCTCCTCGCCGGCCTGTGGCCCGCGGTCCTCCTCGGCCTCACCGACCCGGCCGTCCAGAAGCTCCTCGCGGGAGGGAACTCATGACGGTCCTCAGCCCCATCACCATCACCAGCACCGCCATCGCCGCCGCCGACGGCCCCAGCATGGTCCAGTCCGTCGACTGGCTCGCCATCGCGCCGGTCGTCATCACCGCCTCCGTCGGCCTCCTCGTGCTGGTCGCCGACCTCTTCCTGCCGGAGCGCCGCAAGCCGCTGCTCGGCTGGATCTCCATCGCCGGACTGGCCGCCGCGACCGCCACCCTGCTGCCGCTGCGCGCCGGCGACCGCACCACCTTCTGCCTGACCGGGCCCGGTACGGCCGACCCCGCCGCGTGCAGCTACGCCGCCGACCACTTCGCGCTCGTCGTCCAGTTCCTCGTCCTGGGCGGCGCCCTGATCACCGCCCTGCTGTCGGTCACGGCCGTCCGCGAGGCGCGCATGCCGGCCGGTGAGTACTGGTTCCTGTTGCTCTCCTCCGCCGCCGGCGCGGCCCTGCTGCCCGCCTCCCGCGACCTCGCCACCCTGATCGTCGCCCTCGAAGTCGCCTCGCTGCCCGCCTTCGCGCTCGTCGGCATGCGGCGCGGCGACCGGCTCTCCTCCGAGGCCGCCCTCAAGTTCTTCCTGTCCTCCGTCACCGCCACCGCCGTGTCCCTGATGGGCGTCAGCTTCGTCTACGCCGCCACCGGCTCCCTGCACCTCACCCAGGTCGCCGACCGGCTCGGGAACGTCCCCGGGCAGCTCGACACCCTCGCCATGGCCGGCGTCGCGCTCACCCTGGTCGGCTTCGCCTTCAAGACGGCCGCCGTCCCCTTCCACTTCTGGGTCCCGGACACCTACGTGGGCGCCCCGCTGCCCGTCGCCGGATACCTGTCGGTCATCGGCAAGGCCGTCGGTTTCACCGGCCTCATCCTCGTCACGGTGATCGCCTTCCCCGCGTACTCCGACGTCTGGGGCCCCGCCCTCGCCGTCCTCGCCGCGCTCACCATGACCCTCGGCAACGCCGCGGCCCTGCGCCAGTCCGCCGACCGGCCGGGCGGCGCCGTACGGCTGCTCGCCTGGTCCTCCGTGGGCCAGGCCGGCTACCTGCTGGTCCCGATCGCGGCCGCCGCCTACGCCGGCCGCGACCAGATCGGCTCCACCGTCGCCTACGCACTCATGTACGCCGCCGTGAACCTCGGCGCCTTCGCCGTGGCCGCCCTGGTGGCCCGTACCAAGCCCCTGCACCGGCTCTCCGACTACCGGGGCCTGTACGCCGAGAGGCCGCTCGCCGCCCTCGCGATGGCCTTCTTCCTGCTCTGCCTGGCCGGTCTGCCGCCGGGCATCATCGGGCTCTTCGCGAAGGTCACCGTCTTCCGCTCGGCGGTCGATGCGGGGCTGGGCTGGCTCGCCGTGGTCATGGCCGTCAACGTCGTCATCGCGCTGTACTACTACCTGCGCTGGACCGCCCTGCTCTTCCGCGCCCCCGACGGGCACGCGGCCCAGGAGGGCGCGCAGGAGGGAGCCCAGCAGGGCGGGCAGCCCCGTACGAGGACCCCCTGGCCGGTCACGGCGGCCATCGTGCTCACCGCCGCCACCGCCCTGGTCCTCTCCGGCGCCCCGCAGCTCGTCCTGCGCTTCGCCACGGGCAGCCTCTTCCCGCTGTAGAGCCGGAGCGCAACGGGAGCGCAGCCGGAGCCCTGCCAGAGACCCGTGAGGGCCCGGTCAGGGCCCCGTCGGAGCCGTGGGCTGCCCCGCGCCCGTAACCCGTACGGCCTAACCTCCATCGCGCCCGCCGCGGCCCCGCCCCCCGGTCCACCGGGACGGCGGGGACGGGCGCGCCCGGGGAACCTGCCGCGCTCACCTCGCGTTGACCAGGAAGGAAGGGTCCACTGGACCGTAGGCCCTCCGATCCGCAGATCCTGGACGGGTTCCCCTGCCGCACCACTTGGAGGGCGCACCGTGCACCGCCGGCACAACGGGCTGAAGACCGCCGTACTCCTCGGTGGTCTGTCGGCCCTCATCATCCTCATCGGAAGCTTCTTCGGCCGGGGCGGCCTGATCGTCGCCGTCCTCGTGGCCCTCGGCACCAACGCGTACGCGTACTGGAACAGCGACAAGCTGGCGCTGCGCGCGATGCGGGCCCGCCCCGTCAGCGAGTTCGAGGCACCCGAGCTCTACCGCATGGTGCGCGAGCTCTCCACGTCCGCGCGCCAGCCCATGCCCCGGCTCTACATCTCCCCGACGGAGGCCCCCAACGCCTTCGCCACCGGCCGCAACCCGCGCAACGCCGCGGTCTGCTGCACCGAGGGCATCCTGCGCATACTCGACGAGCGCGAGCTGCGCGGGGTCATCGGCCACGAGCTCAGCCACGTCTACAACCGCGACATCCTCATCTCGTCCGTTGCGGGCGCCCTCGCCTCCGTGATCATGTTCCTGGTCAACTTCGCGTGGCTGATCCCCATCGGCCGCTCCAACGACGACGAGGGTCCGGGGCTCTTCGGCATGCTGTTGATCATGATCCTGGGCCCGCTGGCGGCCTCCGTGATCCAGCTCGCCATCAGCCGCTCGCGCGAGTACGACGCGGACGCCTCCGGGGCCCAGCTCACCGGGGACCCGCTCGCCCTCGCCAGCGCCCTGCGCAAGCTGGACGCCGGCACCAAGCAGCTCCCGCTGCCCGCCGAGCCGCGACTGGAGACCGCGAGCCACATGATGATCGCCAATCCCTTCCGTCCCGGCGAAGGATTGTCCAAGATGTTTTCCACGCACCCCCCGATGGCCGAGCGCATCGCCCGGCTCGAACAGATGGCAGGCCGCAGTCAATGAAGACCATCCTGAATCTCATTTGGCTCGTCCTCAGCGGAGTCTGGCTCTTCCTGGGCTACTGCCTGGCGGGTGTGATCCTCTGCATCACCATCATCGGAATCCCCTTCGGCATAGCCGCGTTCCGCATCGCCGTGTACGCCCTGTGGCCCTTCGGGTACACCGCCGTCGAGCGGCGTGACGCGGGCGCCGCGTCCTGCGTCGGGAACGTGCTGTGGCTGGTCCTGGCGGGCTGGTGGCTGGCCCTCGGCCACATCGTCACCGGCATCGCGCTGTGCGTCACGATCATCGGCATCCCGTTCGGCATCGCCAACTTCAAGATGGTCCCGCTCTCCCTGCTCCCGCTGGGCCGCGAGATCGTTCCCACGGACGCTCCGTTCGCCTCGCGCTGACCCGGGCCGAGCCCGGATCCGGTTCATCCACTCGTATTAAAGTTCCGGGTTGCGGACGAGTGACGCGGACGAGCGGCACGCACAACGGGCAGGGAAGAACCGATGTCGACTGAGCCCCACCAGCCCTCTGAGCCCTCCGAGCCCTCCCAGTTCTGCGAGCACTCCGAGCCTTCTGAGCCCGCCGAGCTCCCCATGACCCTCTCGGTGGTCGTGCCGATGTACAACGAGGAGGACGCGCTGCCGGCCCTGGTCGGCAGGCTGCGCCCGGCACTCGACTCCATGGCCGTCCGCTACGAGGTCGTCGCCGTCGACGACGGCAGCAAGGACCGCACCGCGGAACTGCTCACCGAGTTCCAGACCAAATGGCCCGAGCTGCGGATCGTGCGGCTGCGCGGGAACTCCGGCCACCAGGCCGCCCTGACCGCGGGTCTGCACAGCGCCTCGGGCGCGTACGTGGCCAGCATCGACGCGGACCTCCAGGACCCGCCGGAGAAGATCCCGGAGATGCTCGACCTGGCCCGCGCGGACGGCCTCGACATCGTCTACGGGGTCCGGGCCGACCGCAGCACCGACACCGGGTTCAAGCGGCACACGGCCGGTGCGTACTACTGGCTGGTGCGCCGCCTGGTGGGCAAGCAGGTGCCCGCGCAGGCGGGCGACTTCCGGCTGCTGAGCCGCGCGGCGGTCGACGCCGTCAAGGCCATGCCCGACCAGCACCAGGTGTACCGCCTGCTCGTGCCGTGGCTCGGCTTCCCCAGCGGCCAGGTCACCTACCAGCGCGAGGAGCGGGTGGCGGGCGAGACCAAGTACCCGCTGAGCAAGATGCTCCGGCTCGGCGTCGACAGCGTCATCAACTTCTCCGCCGCTCCACTGCGCCTGGCGACCTGGCTGGGTGTGGCCAGCTTCTTCGGCTGCCTGCTGATGGTGGGCGCCACCCTGGCGATCTACCTGAAGGGCCACACCGTCCCCGGCTGGACCTCGCTGTTCATCGTGATGCTGTTCCTCGGCGGGGTGCAGCTGATCTGCGTCGGCCTGCTCGGCGAGTACATCGGCCGCATCTACACGGCGGTGCAGTGCCGGCCCACCTTCTTCGTCGGGTACGACTCGCACGCCGCGGGGGCGCGGAACACGGAACACCAAGCGGACTGAGGACCCTCCGACAGCTGCTGGGATCCCCTGAATTCCCAGGTCAGAGGGATTGTCAGTGGGGGGTGTCACTCTGTGTGCATGGATGACACCGAGCAGTTGCTGAAGCAAGTCGCCGGTCGTGCGCACACCTCCCACCAGGGGCGGCACGCGGCCACCGGCACCCCGGCCGCGCCCCTTCCGGCGCCCCTGGCCACCGCGGAACTGCACCGGGCCGAGGCCACCCTGGGCTTCGCCCTGCCGCCCCTCCTCGCGGCCCTCCACACCCGGGTCGCGGACGGTGGCTTCGGCCCGGAGTACGGCCTGCTCGCCCTGGAGCGCGCCGTCGCCGAATACACCGCGATGCGCGCGTCGGCCTGGCGCTGGCCCGAGGGCGTCCTGCCCATAGCCGACTTCGGCTGCGCCCTGCGCGCCTGCGTGGACTGCCGCTCGGCAACCGCCCAAGTCCTGCTGTTCGAACCGAACTCGGGCGACCCCGACCTCGCCTGGTTCCTCGAATCACCCGCGCTCGCCGACTGGTTGCGCGGCTGGCTCGACGGCAGCGCCTGGTTCAGCGAGGAATCGGGCGCGGGGGAGGAGTGGGACCTGGAGCTGACCCCCTGGGCAGGCTTCAGAGCCCGGGTGTGAGCCGCCGGCGCACGCCGTAGGCCAGCGCGCCCAGCGCCAGCACCGAGGCCCCCGCGACGGTCGACGCGGCGGGCAGCGCACAGGCCAGCACCACGCAGCCGGACAGCCCCACTACTGCCACGGCCCGGTCCTTGACACCTGAATCGAGAGTCCAAGCGGAGGCGTTCGCGATCGCGTAATAGGCGAGCACGCCGAAGGAGGAGAAGCCGATCGCGCCCCGCAGATCGGTGGTGGCCGCGAGCACCGCCACCACCGCGCCCACCGCCAGCTCGGCGTGGTGCGGCACCTGATGCCGCGGATGTACGGCGGCCAGCGCGCGCGGCAGATGGCCGTCCCGGGCCATCGCCAGGGTGGTCCGCGACACCCCGAGCACGAGCGCCAGCAGCGAGCCCAGCGCCGCCAGGGCCGCGCCCACCCGGACGACGGGAGTCAGCCCGGGCCAGCCCGCCGCGCGCACGGCGTCGGCCAGCGGAGCCGCCGACCGTGCCAGCCCGTCGGCTCCGAGCACCGACAGCGCCGCCACCGAGACCGCGGCGTAGACGAGCAGGGCGATCCCCAGGGCGAGGGGAACCGCCCGCGGGATCGTGCGCTCCGGGTCACGCACCTCCTCGCCGAGGGTGGTGATCCGGGCGTAGCCCGCGAAGGCGAAGAACAACAGCCCGGCGCCCTGGAGCAGCCCGGCGGCGGCCCAGTCCGAGCTGCCGAGACGGCCGGCGTCGGCCGCGCCCGAGGACAGGCACGCCACGACGACCCCGGCCAGGACGGCCAGCACCGCCGCCACGATCACCCGGGCGATCCGGGCGGACTTCTGGACCCCGCCGTAGCTCGCGGCGGTCAGCGCCGCCACCGCCGCCACGGCCACCGCGTGCTGCTGCCCGGGCCACGCGTAGGCCCCGACCGTGAGGGCCATCGCCGCGCAGGAGGCGGTCTTGCCGACGACGAAGCCCCACCCGGCCAGATATCCCCAGAAGGGCCCGAGCCGTTCGCGCCCGTACACGTAGGTGCCGCCCGAGGACGGATAGCGGGCGGCCAGCCGCGCCGAGGAGTGCGCGTTGCAGTAGGCCACCAGGGCCGCGAGCGCGAGCGCCGCGAGGAGCGCCCCGCCCGCCGCACGCGCCGCCGGGGCCAGTGCGGCGAAGATCCCGGCGCCGATCATCGCGCCGAGCCCGACGACGACCGCGTCGAAGACGCCCAGGGTGCGCTTCATCTCGTGACTCGTGGCGTTGGCATTCCTGGCGTTCACGGGCGGAGAGTACCCGGGTTAGGTGACGCCTTCCCTGCCGGGGACGGGCGTGCGGCTGCGCTCCCAGCCGTCCAGTGCGGTCAGGCAGGCGTGGTCGAGGTGGCGCAGCCCGCTCAGATCCAGGCGGACGGCGCCGCCGCGGGGCAGCGCGTCCAGTTCGTCGAGCAGTTTGGGCAGCCGCAGGAAGCTGGCGTTCCCCAGGATCCGCACCCGAAGTTCGTCGCCCTCCCACACCGGCTCGATGTGGACGTGGGAGGTCTCCCAGGCCGCCTTGGCGACGGCGAGCCCCAGCCCGGCGAGCACCCCCTCGAAGAGGTTCGTGGCCACGATCGCCGAGGCCGTCGCCACCAGGACGACCGCCTCGCCCCGGTGCGACCGCCACAGGGCGGCCACCGCCCGCACCGGCAGCAGCTTCCAGCCGGCGTGCAGCAGCACCCCGGCCAGCGCGGCGAGCGGGACGGACTCCAGCAGCCCGGGGACGGCCACGGCGAACAGCAGCAGCCAGCCGCCGTGCAGGATCCGCGAGGCCCGAGTGCGGGCGCCGGCCTCGACGTTGGCGGCGCTGCGGACGATGACGGCGGTCATCGGCAGGGCACCGAGCAGCCCGCAGAGGGTGTTCCCGACGCCCTGGGCGACCAGTTCGCGGTCGTAGTCGGTCCGGTCCCCGTCGTGCATGCGGTCCACGGCGGCGGCACTGAACAGCGTCTCGGCGGAGGCGATCAGCGCGAGCGCGACCACGGTCCCGACGGCCCCCACGGAGGCGAGCACTCCGAAGTCCTCCCAGCCGGGCGGGGTCACGGCCGACAGGACGCCCGTGACCCGGACCCGGTCCACGGGCAGCCGCAGCAGTACGGCCGCGGCGGTCGCGGCCGCGACCCCGACGAGCGCCCCCGGCACGAGCCGCAGCCGTTCGGGCATCCGCCGCCAGGCCACCAGGACCGCGACGGTCCCGGCCCCGAGCGCCACGGCGGTCCAGTCGGCGCGCCCGCCGAGCTCCAGGAATCCGGCCAGTTTCTCCAGGGTCCGCGCCGGGGCCTCCACATCGGCCAGGGCGTACAGCTGACCGGCGATCAGCACGAGTCCGATGCCGGCCAGCATCCCGTGCACGACGGCCACCGAGATCGCCCGGAACCACCGCCCGAGCCGCAGCACTCCCATGCCCAGCTGCACCAGGCCTGCGGCCAGGACGAGTACACCGAGCGCGGGCAGCCCGTAGGTCCGCACGGCCTCGTAGACGAGCACGGTGAGCCCGGCGGCCGGGCCGCTCACCTGGAGGGAACTGCCCCGGAACCAGCCGGTGACCAGCCCGCCCACCACCCCGGTGAGGATCCCGAGCTCGGCCGGTACCCCGGAGGCGACGGCCACTCCGACGCAGAGCGGTAGCGCGACCAGGGCGACCACCACGGACGCCCCGAAGTCTTCACGTAACGTGCCTGCCCCAGGCATGTGGGAACCCCCTGTCGAGGCGGTGACGGACACCCCTCACCCTGGTGGGCGCACTCCCCGCCGCCCAAGTGCACACGGAGGGCGCCACGAGCGCGTACGCCGCTCACGCCCGGCACACACCCACCGAGCGCCGGTCCCGCGACACCGCCCGCGGCGCACCGCCGCCGAGGCCCCCCGCCGCAACGACCGCGGCCCGGCAGTCCTCGAAGGACCGCCGGGCCGGCGTGCGGGCTGAACCGAGGCCTAAGCCGGTGATCAGCGGTAGTTCACGAACTGGATCGCGAAGTCCAGGTCCTTGCCCTTGAGGAGGGCCTGGATTTCCTGGAGGTCGTCGCGGCTCTTGGAGCTGACGCGCAGCTCCTCACCCTGGACCTGGGCCTTGACGCCCTTGGGGCCCTCGTCACGGATGATCTTCGCGACCTTCTTGGCGTTCTCCTGGGAGATGCCCTCTTCGATCGTGGCGAAGATCTTGTACTCCTTGCCGGACAGCTGCGGCTCACCGGCGTCGAGCGCCTTGAGGGAGATCCCGCGCTTGACCAGCTTGGTCTCGAAGACGTCCAGGACGGCCTTGACGCGCTCCTCGGAGTTCGCCTCCATCAGGATCTTCTCGCCGGACCAGGCGATGGTGGCGCCGGTGCCCTTGAAGTCGTAGCGCTGCGAGAGCTCCTTGGCGGACTGGTTGAGGGCGTTGTCGACCTCCTGCCGCTCGACCTTCGAGACGATGTCGAAACTGGAGTCGGCCATGTGCTGTGGCTCCTTGAAGTCGGTAGGGACGGCCCCGAAGGGCGCGGCCGGACATACCCGGACCGCTCCGCAAAGCCTAGCCACCGCGCCCACGTGCGGCGCTGATCAATCCGGTGGCGAAGCACCCCCGGTCATCGGGTATCGTTTACGTCGTTGCCACGGAGCGCCGCCGCAAGGCGGAAAGATGGCAGCGATCATGGCGGTGTGCCCGAGTGGCCAAAGGGAGCAGACTGTAAATCTGCCGGCTCAGCCTACCCAGGTTCGAACCCTGGCGCCGCCACGCGAGTGGAACCCCCGTTCATCTGCGGAAACGCAGTGAACGGGGGTTTCTTCGTTTTCGAACTCGGATGGTCGACTGTCTCGCTCTGTCTCCCTCTTTCACGCTCTCTACCAGCGTCTGTGGACGGAGCGTGGACGGGAATCGGAGACCTGACCTGCGGGTTGGCCGCGGTCGCTACCGACCGTCCAGACGCGCGGAGATCTTGGCGTTCGCGGCCTCCTCCCCGTCCTTCAGGAACTTCGCGTACACCCGGAAGAGCACCGCCAGGCTGTGGCCGGCACGCTCGGCGACGATCTGCGGCTCCACCCCGGCGCTGAGCCAGGTCGACACCGCCGTGTGGCGAAGGTCATAGGGCCGTTTCGCCAATTTGGAGGCCTGATCCCGAGCGCTGAGAACCTCGGCTCTAGCCTCCGCCCACACCTCGCCGTACCCGCTCTCCTGCACCATTCCGCCGCGACTCGTCCGGAAGAGCCTCCCGTCCGCCGCGACACCGTGGACCGTGATGTGCCACCGCAGCAGCGACACGAGCTGCGGCGGGATCGGGACCTGCCGTACGGCGCTGCGCGGCCGGTGCTTGAGCCCCTTCCGGTCGTGAGCCTCACCGGAGTCTGTCCAGGCCCGACCGGCACGCGGCCGGCTCTCGCGCAGCCACACCGTCCCCCACCCTCGCCGGGGCAGGTGGAAGTCCGTGGCGCGCAGCCCCACCGTCTCTCCGGGGCGGGCAGCGGCGTAGAGGATGCAGGCGAAGAAGGCCTCCAGATGTCGCCCCCGTGCCCCCTGCGATCGAACTCCCGCGAGCAGCTGCTCGGCGAGCTCTGGGCCGGGCACGCACGCACGGTCGAGTTGCTCGTCGATCTTCTCGGGAGCCGACCACTGGAGAGAATGGAGCGGGTTCTCCGCGAGCAGCTCCGCGTCCACCGCGTAGCCGAGGGCCTGATGGAAGATGGCTCGCTTCCGGGTGATGACGGACCCTGCGGACGTCTTCCCGTCCAACCTCTTGGTGCAGGCGTTCAAGGCCTTCCGCGCCAGCATGCGCTCGGAGAGAGCTGACACGGGAACGGACTTCCGCTCGAACCATGCCAGCACCGACTTCACTTCGTCCGGCTGCTCCTTGTCCCACTGGTGCACGTTGAAGGCCCAGCTGTAGAGCACGCGCCGGGCGACGCTCGGCTCGGCCATGCCCTTCGTGTCCTTCACCAGGGCCATCGTGACCGTGGCCATGGCCTCGGCCAGGGTCTTTCGAGTGCTGGCCGGGGAGTGGTCCCACTTCATCTCGATGTAGTTCCGGGCGTGCTGGTACCAGGGGATGTCCTTCTCCCGCTGGATCAGCGACCGGGGGAGCCCACTGTCGACGTCGAAGGGCTCTCCGGCCCGCGCGGCGGTGATGAGCTGCGCGCGCCGGCTCTCGGCGAGCCCGAGCGTCAGGAACGACTCGGAGTGGGGTCGGATCCCTACCTGCCAGCGGAGTTGGTAGGGCTTCCGGTAGGGCCGCTTGCGGATGGCCCACATCTTGACCGTGTAGCTCCAGTCGGTCACGCAGCCTCCAGCTCGTTGTTGAAGGCGTCCAGGGCGCTGCGTCGAACCCTGATGTGACCGTTGGGGAGCCGGTGCGCCGCGGGGCCGTACCCGCGGTTTCGCCACCGGTACCAAGTGGCGCGGGTGATGTCGAGCTCTTCGAGTACCTGCGTCAGGGGCAGCCACTCGTCCACAGGCTTGCGTTGGCGTCGGGATGTAGCCAAGGATCTGTCTCCTCTTGGGTCGAGCCGTGTCTGGTCTCTTCGCTCTGAGGGATCCGCCACGTCCGCCACGCCGCCACATCGCAGGTCAGGAGCCTGAGTTTGTGGCGGATGGCAGATGCGTGGCGGATTGGCGCCGCTTCATCGGGCCGGGTGAGGCGGCGCCGGGGGAAGGCGGAGCTAGCGGACGACCGTGAGAGGTGTGGCGTTCGAGCCGGGCCGTGTGGCGGACGCCGGCAGGGCATCCGCCACACGTTCACCGACGCTGACCTGGGGTGTGGCGGACGTGGCGGACGTGGCGGATTCCTGAGGGGGGAGGGGGCAGTACCGCATCCAGGCGTCGGTGAGGTCCTCGGCGTAGTAGCCCTTGGGGAAGCCGGACGGGGTGCGGATGCCACGCGGTTTGATCGGCTTGTTGCCGGGAGTGACGTACTGGCCGAGGAGCCGGGCGAGGGTGCGGGAGTTGATGGGCTTGTCGTCCAGGTCGGCCCACGGGGAGTCGTCCAGCGCGAGGAGGCATTCGAGGATCACGGCGGTGGGCATGCGGTCTGCTCCGCAGAACACCTTGTCGCGCAGGTCGGTCAAGAGCCGGACGCCGAAGGAGGCTTCGTCATTGTCCTGGCCCGAGTGGACCAGCTCCAGGCAGGCCGCGCGAGCCCGCTCGGGCCAGCGCCCGCCGGCGGCGTCAGCGACGGCGAGAAGGGCCTCCCAGACGTCGGCGGGGCGGTCGGTGACGCCCTCGGGCATCTCCGGCCAGGCGTCAGCGACACGATCGCGGACGATGTCGGCCCACTTGGCCAGGCGGTCGCGCAGGACGTTGCCCACCTTCTGGTCCCTGCGCTGCCGGTAGGGCTCGACCGTCTCGTTGGGAGCACGCTTCCGCATGCGGATGATGACCGAGCGGCTGAGGACGGTGTCGGGCAGGGAACCGAGCCCGGCCATGGCAACAGCGCAGTAGGAGGGGAAGACCTGCGCGTTCTGGTTGGACCCCTCGCCGACGCACCGCACGGCACCGCTGGTGCGCCGGTAGCCGGCGTTGAGGAAGCCGCGGAGAGCCTCATCGGTCCCCGCTTTGGGCCCGAAGATGGTGTCGACCTCGTCGAAGAGGACAGTAGGCAGTCCCTCGGGCATCCCAACGAGTCGGTACAGCGCGTTCGCGGACGCGGACACCGTGGTGACGGACCGAGGAGTGAGCGTTTCGATGATCTCCAAAGCGCGGGACTTCCCCGAGCCGGGCTCGGGAGACAGGAATGCGATCCGGGGGGTGATCTCGAAGCACTCGATCAAGTGGGCATGCGCGTCCCACAGGGTCACAGCCACGTAGGCGGCCTCACTCGGGAAGACGTTGAAGCGGCGGTGGAAGGTCTCCACCTCATCAAGCAGCGCGGCGCCGTTGGTCGGTTCGGCGGGCATGGTCGGGTCGCTCATCAGGCGGCCTTCCCTTCCTGGGATACGAGCTGGGGGCAGACGGTGCGGTGGCGCACGTGGTCGTCGATCAGTGCGAGCGCGCGGCTCTGGCCGGCGGCGAAGAGGTCGCGTCCGCACGAGCACCACGAGCGGGCCGACGGGGTGGCGCCGCGGCCGGGGGCGCTGATGTGGAGCCATGCGACGGGCCGGCGTCCGTCGTCGAAGCCCGGGTTCGAGCGAACAGATGAAGGGACGCCTTCGGCGACGACCTTCGGCGCGCCATTGCCGTCCGTGGCCGGTGCCGGTTCGGCGGAGCTGGGGCCGGTAGGCGCCAGGGTGGGGCCTTCCAAGCGGGGATGAGGTCGGGTGCTCATGCCGCATCCCGGGCCCGGACCGTACGGGCGGAGCTGTCCAGGGCGCTGCGGATCGTGGAGCGGCACTCGGCAGCGGTGAGTCCCCGCTCCTCCCCCGCTCCTTGGAAGGCCACCTCCACCTCGTCCCGAGGCAGGTCGCCCCACGCGACGAAGCGCCCCACCTTGAAGGCGCACCGGTTGAGCGTGTTGTTTGCCTGCCCTGCCGGGGCGGTACGGACGACGTTGCACTCGGCGTCCAGCGCGGCGCGGGCCGAGCTGGTGCCGCTGACGGCCGGCGCCACGAGCCGACGGGCCGGGAGCGGGGCGGGCGGTTGGAGCAGGGGCAGCAGCCAGCCGGGGAGCTCTGCGACCGGGGCGGGGTCGGTCACCTCGTAGGCGCCGGCCGGGGTGGTGCTGCCGGGGGCGACGATGTAGCCGCCGTGGGCGCGGGTGTCGATGAGCGGGCCGAGCTTGCCGGCCGTGTTCCCCAGCCGGAGTCCGGCCGGGGCGGTGAAGTACAGGTGGGCTCCGCCGGAGGGGGTCCGGGTGCGGTAGGTGGTGGGGACGGCCTGCCCGGCGCGCTCGCAGAGCGCCGTAAAGGTCTCCGCGCCGCCAGGCGCGTCCTGACTGCTGTTGGGCTTGGGGGCGTCGAGGTCGATCACGATCAGTCCGGCGGGGCCGGTGGCCAAGCCGATGTTGTACGGCTTGTGCGTCCAGCAGCGGACGATCGTGGCTCCGTCGGTGGTTGCGCGCTGTTCCCACTTCAGGTGCCCGTCGGCGCAGCCGTCGGTGTGGGGGCAGCGGTCTTCTCCGTGGAGAGCGGGCGTCTTGGAACCGGGCCGGAGCGGGAAGATGGGCCAGCCGCGGGCCGCGAGGCTCAGTGCGTCAGCGAGTAGCTGTGCCTGTCGGTCTCGCGGTAAGGGGGCGGGTTGGGTCATGCTGGTGACCTCCATAGGTCTGTTGAGGGCTGGTGGATCGAAGGCGGCCCCGGTCTTTTGCCGAGAGAGGGGCCGCCTTTGTGGTCTCCCGAAAACTGAGTAACGGGATGTCAGTGGGGGTGCTTAGGGTCGTGGCTATGACGACGACCTTTGAGCTTGTGCCGGGCCGGCTGACGACGCGGGATGAGGTAGCCGCGATCTTCGGCTGCGGGAAGTACCAGGGCATCGAACCGGGTGTGGACGCCAAGAAGGTATTTGTGTACTCCGACCCTTCCGCCGGCGCCGAGTTCGGCTACACCTTCGACGGGCGGGCCGAGGACGACGAGTACGGTCCGCTGTACCTCTACACCGGCTACGGCGCGAACGGTGACCAGGAGATGAAGAGCCGCAACAAGTCCCTGCGCTACCACGTCGAGGACGGGCGGGAGCTCCACCTGTTCGTCGCCCACGGCACGGTGGAGGGCTCCGGCACGGTCCAGCAGCGCTACATCGGGCAGATGACCGTGGACCCGATCAACCCGGTCGAGGTGCACCGCGGTCTCGGCAAGGACAACAAGATGCGCAACGCCCTGGTGTTCCGGCTTCGGCCGGTACCGGGCTCTAAGCCGGCGTGGACGGCCGAGGACCGGATCCAGCCGGCGCCGGTGACCGTGATCGAGGACATCGACCTCAGCACGCCGATTCCGGCGCAGACCAGCGTCAAGGACAAGAACTCCGAGACGCACACGACTGCGGAGACCATCGCGGATATCCCGGGCGGACCGCGGAAGGTCCAGCGTCGCGAAGGCCTGCTGATGGAAGCCTTCAAGAAGCACCTGCAGGCGGCCGGCCACGCGCACAAGTCGTTCGACATGACCATCGCCGGCGAAGTCAGTGTGCTCACGCCGGACCTGTACGACATCGCCGAGCATGTGCTCTACGAAGCCAAGGGGCAGACCACCCGCACCAACGTGCGGATGGCCATCGGTCAGCTTGCCGACTACCGGCGCCACGTCCCCAAGTCCGAGGGGCTCAGGGTCGCCGTACTGCTGCCGAGCGAGCCGAGCAAGGACATCAAGGAGCTGCTCGCCTCACAGAAGATCCACCTCGTCTACCAGACCGAGGACGGCTTCGTCGGCTTCCCCCTGGGCACCTGACCCCATCCGTGAGGGGCACGCCCGCAGCGTTCAGTGGCGGGCGTGGTCCACGGCGATGTCGGTGAGGCGTTTGGCCTCGTCGGGGGTGACGAAGCCGTACCGGACCTGGATGAGGCAGCCCGGGTAGGGGCAACGGACCGTGTGCCGGCCCGCTACGAGCCGAAGAGCGTCGCGGATCCGGTCGGTCAGGGGCAGTGTGGAGCGGTTCATCGAGTGACTCCTCAGCGGTGATTGATGGTGCCGTTGGCGCGGCCGAACATTCCGGACGCGCTGATGTTCTGGGTGACGTGCTGGACGGGCCCCGCACCCCGGCCGCCCGACGCGCGTCCGGCGCGGAGGAGGAGCGGGGCGATGACGCCGGCGGCGATGAGGGCGATGGCGGCCCAGAGGGCTTCGGTCATGGCGATCAGTCCCGGGGCGGCGTAGGAGATCCCGAATCCGGCCGCGGCGATTCCGCCGCCAATGGTCGGGGCGAGCAGGGCGGTGGTCTTGGCCCACGCCGGTAGCGGCTGCGCGGCCGGGACCGTGGTGGGGGCCGCGGGGTGGGTGTAGGCGAGGGTGCGGTAGCCGCCGGGGAGGGTGACCATCTCGACTCCGGGCGGGAGTTCAGCGAGCGGCATGGCCGGGTGCTGGATGGTGGCGGGGTAGTAGATGGGGTCGCCGTAGCGGGCGGGCGGGGTGGTGCTCGTGCGGGTGGGCTCATGCACAGCAGGCTCCTTGGCACGGGGGTGGTCAGGTTCCGGATATGGCTGTGAGGGCGGCGCTGATGAAGTCGTTGATGGGGGCGGCTGCGCCGGTGGCGGCGAGGAAGAACCCGAAGCCGACGGCAACGAGCGCGCTGCCAGCGCCGAGGGTTCTGGTCCGGAGCAGGACGCCGAGGATGACGCCGAGCAGGACGACGAGGGAGATGGTCACGGGCATGCGGGAAGGTCCCCGTTCGGGGCGGGCGGGCGGCCCCGCAGCGGGTGCCGCCCGCGGGCGGAGGGGCGGGCGTGCGGGTGCGGAGTTACTGCCTACTGCCTAGTGGCTACTGCCTACTGCCTACTGCCCAATCCGCAGATGAGAGAGGGTTTCAGGGGTGGCAGGTGGGCAGTAGAGGCCTGCCTACTGCCGACGGCGGGCAGTAGGCAGTAACCGGTTGGGTAGCGGTGTTCAGGCGTGGTCGGGGTGGACGTAGACGGAGTGCGGGCCCCGGTCGCGGTAGACGAGCTCACCGCGTTCAGCGGCGGCCTTGAGGGCCTTGCGGACCGACTCCCGGCCCCGGCTGACCGCGTCCGCGATGGCCGCGGGCTTCAGCCCGTCGGGCCCTGCGGTGTAGAGGGCGGCGATTGCTTCGGGCAGCCAGTCCGGGCCGCCTTCCCCGTCGCGCAGCGCCGACAGGTTCAGACCGGGGCGCTCCTTGCGGGATTCCGGTTCCTGCTCTGGCTTGGGGGTGTTGAACTCGATGTCGATGAGCCGCTGGAACTCGATGTCCACTCCGTCGACCTCGGTCACCGCGGGTTCCTGCTTGCGGTGCGCGGACAAGTTCAGCCCACCGGCCGCAGGTGCCGAGCTCGGCCCGCTGGAGGTGGGGTAGTCGGCCTGCTGGTGATCGGTGATCCATGCGGTGCGGCCGTGGTCCCACCGGCGGGCGTAGTCCGCGCCGGCCGCCTTCGCCGAGACAGCATCCAGCCGGGGGTGCCGGTCGGAGGTGGCGTGGACGATGTCGCGGATCTGCGTGGGCAGGATCCGCCATGTCCCGAAGAGCGCAGCGGGCGATTCGGGCGTGCCCATGAAGCCGGTGCCCTTGTCCGGAGCCTGCTCGATCCGTAGCCCGGTCCCGCCGGGGAACAGCTTCGACAGGTCCATGCCCTCGGTCGCGCCACCGGTGAGGGCGACGCGGGTCTTGGCTTCGCGGCGGATCATCATGTTGCCCAGCACGGAGCCGGTGGCGCCGAGGGCAGTGAGGACGGTGCGGATGCCCATGGCGCGGAGCATCCGGATCACTTCGAGGATCTTCTTCGCGAGCTTCTTCTTCTCGGGCTCGCTGCTGACGAGGGTCTCGGCACCCTCATCAATGACCAGCATGATCTGCGGAATCTCCGCGCTGACCGGCAGGAGATCGGTGTTGGCCTTGGCCATCAAGTCCTGGTAGGCCCGCTTGCGGTACAGCCCGATCCGCAGCGCGGCATCCAGCATGAGGAGCGCCTCCTCGTGGGACGCGGCGAGCCAGTCGATCCCCGGCCGCACCGTCTGCCCCTGACCAGAGCCGTCCATCGCGGGGCGGATCCACGGCAGGCCGGCGGATCCAGCGTTCAGGTCGATAACCCAGGTCAGGATGTCGTCAGCTCGGGCGAACCCGGCCAAGATGACGTGCACCATGTTCGTCTTGCCCGACCCCGTCGGCCCGACCACAAGCGCGCACTGCTCACGCAAGTAGGTCAGGATCGCGTCCGCATTCGTCCGGTACCCCCACGGGATACCTGTGTGGATCGACAGGGCGCTGTAGTCGGTCGGGTAGGGGACTTCCGCCGCGAGGACGTTGACCGTGGTCACGTCGATGAGGAGGCGACCTTGGTCGATGCCGGGTGAGGCAGCGGCGGTGCAGCCGTGCGGGAGCCGGGCGTCCGCGGAGAGGCGAGCGTTCTCTTTCGCGATGCGGTCGTAGGTGGTCCCGCCGGCGGGGAGTTCGGCATCGATGGTGAAGCCCGTGTTCGTCGGCCACATCTCGACCGCGACGATCCGCAGGGTGATCCCGCAGACCCGCTGAACGCGATCGACCCACTCGGCGGCGATGGCCCGCCGGTCGGCCGACAGTTCCCGGGCAACCTGCCGCTCAGCGGCGGCGATCGCTTCGAGTTCGCGGGCCTCCTCGTAGAAGCCGACCGAGCGTGCAGCGGCGCCCATGCTGACGCCGATCACGGCGAGGGAGCCGAGGGCGGTCCAGTTCAGCGGGCCGGTGGCCAGCGCCCACGTCGTCCAGCCCGACCCAACGAGCCAGGAGGCAGCCCGCGCTCCGATGGTGCGGGCGGCGAGTTTCTGCCGCAGCCCCGACGCCGTGTGCCCGATCGCCCCAACCGTGCCGACGGCCAACGCCCAAGAGGGCGGCATGTGGGCGAGAGTTCCGCAGGTGGAGACGGCGTACATGCCGGTGGTGGCGGACAGGGCGCCGGTGACGGGTCCGTGGCCGGCGGCCCAGTCCAATGCGAGCCCGTTGTGGGTGACGGTGGAGGTGGTGGTCATCAGACGTTCCAGCCCTTCTCGGCCTCGGGGCCGTTGCGGGGGTCCTCGTGGCGGGCGATGTCGGCCTCGTGGGCCCGCCGGAACGCGGGTCCCAGGTCCTCGGCCACAGCAACGGCGGAGTTGATCGCGCCGTAGATGTCGTCGAAGCCGTCCGCGACTTCCTTCTCCAGCGGAAACTCGGTGTCGGAACGCTCCGCGAGGATCCGCATCACGTTCGCGATCGACGTAAGGGCCTCGGGCAGACCCTCGATCATCGCGAGGATCTCCATGGCGCTCTCCGGCTCGTAGGCCTGGGCCGCCTGCTCCATCTCGGCGGCCAGTTCCTCGAACCTGAACCCGGAATCGGTGCTCATGCTGCGTACTCCTTGGCTAGCGGGAGGTGCGGGAACGTTCTTGGTGGGACGCGCGGCCCGGTCCCCGAGAAAGTCGCCCTCGGCATCCTGGTCACGCTCGGCGGCGGCCTGCTCCTCAGCCGCGCGCTCGTCGGCTTCGAGCTGGGCTTGGATCTCCGCGTCCCGGGCTTCGCGCTCGGCGAGGGCTCGGCCGACGAGGAACTGGTAGAGGCGCTTGCCGGGGAACATCAGCCAGCTGAAGCGCAGCTTGCGGCCGAGCGGGGTGGTGACCATGCCGAGAACGCCGAGGGCCGCGCCGAGCACGGCGGAGAGGGCCCGGCGGGCCTGGAAGCGGGCGGCGGAGCGGCGCAGGGCCTTCCGTGCGGCCTTCCGCGCGGGGGCCTGCAGCGCGGTTACCCGCCTGCGGTGTGCTGCCTCCTGCACCCCGGTCCGGCCGTTGGCGACCGCCCGGCGGGCGTTGCGGTCCCGTGCCGCCCGGGTGGCGCTGACGGCCTTGTCGCGGACGGCGGCGGCCTTGCCCATGGTCTTGGCGAGGGTGCGGGCCGCCAGACCGTGCGCCTTCGTACCGGTGGAGGCGGTGCGCCCGGCGGCCTTTGTCGCCCGCCGGGTGTCTGCGACTTGCCTGCGGGCCTGAACTGCCGCTGTGCGGGCGGCGGATCGGGTCGGGGCCTGCGTCTTGGCCTGCGAACGCAAGCCAGCGACCTGCCCTGCCCGGCCGCCGGCCAGACGGCCAGCGGCCTGCGAAGCCCGCTGACGGACGGACGGCGCCCCCGCCTTGTTGAACGAGCTGCCGGACCGGCCAGCGGACCGGCCACCCGCGGTGCCGGCCGCGCGGTGGCGGGCCTGCCCGCCAGCACTCCGGCGGGATCCGGATCCACCACCCGTACGCGGGCTGGTGCGGGGCTGGGAGGGGATCCGCCCCAGGGCGCCGCGGCCCTTGTTTCCCCCGGCGGTCCGGTTGGTGGCCGGGGCGGGCTTGGCCGCGGGCTTCTTCTTGCGGTCCTTGGCTCGCTGGTGTGCGGCGGCGGTACCCAGAACGGCGGCGCCGGTCATCGCGATCGCAGCGGCGATCGGGCCACCGGCCAAGGCGGCGGTGGCCAGGAGTCCGGCGGCGGTGTTCGTCCCGGTCAAGGACAGGGGGCCCACGGGGAAACCGCCCGGGGTGTGCTCCACCTCCTTGGCCTTGGCGGTAGCTGTGGGCTCGGTCGGGGCCGGGGTGGGGGTGGTTTCTTGGGGTGGGGCCTGCGGTTCGACGGTGGTTTCGGTCATGCTGAACGTGCTCCCTCGGGAGAAGAGGGCCCGGCCGCCCGCCTCCTACAGCAACGGCCGGGCCCTGCCTGTACGTGCAGGTCAGAACTGGTTCGGCTCCAGCGCGAAGAACATGGTGTTCGCGCGGGCCATCTCCGGGTGCTCGGCGGTGACGTGCCGGCGAACGGCCTGGTAGGCGTCGTAGCGGGTCGTCCCGGCGGGCGGGGTGTAGGTGCCGTTCTTCGTCATCGCCGCCAGGCCGGGCAGCTCCAGGGTCATGACCCAGAAGTGCGTGCCCTGGGCGACCGGCGCGGGGGTGGTGGTCTGTGCGCTGGGCGTGGTCACGGGAGTCTCCTGATCAGGTCGGATGGTCAGGCGGCGCACTGTTCGTCATCGGGGTACGCGCAGGGGACGCACATGCCGAGCGAGGCCGGGATGATGTACCCGGCATCACGCGAGCAGGTAGGGAAGGTCCGGCGGGCCGTGTTCGCCTTCGCCAGAGCCGCGGCTTTGGCCGGCGTCATCGGCCGGACCGGGCGGGCCAGCTCTATCCGGTACAGGAAGGCGACCAGCGGCCCGCGCCGGTAGCGGGGCCGCTCCACCTGAGCGACGACATCCTGTCCGCCGGGCCGGAGGCCGGCCGCGCGGAGCTGGCGGCGAGTCGCGAGTCCGTCGGGGGCCAGGCGCCAGGTGTAGACGGGGAGGGTGGACATCAGCTCACCCCTGCGGGGAGGGCCGCGCGGTCGTCGTTCAGGCGCTGGTAGAGCTTGTGGACGTAGGAGGTGGACCGGGTGGAAAGCCGGGCCGCCTCGGGGAGGCTTTTGCCTTCCACCCAGCACGCGCGGATCACGTTCGCGGCGTCATCGGCGGACAGCCGGAGGCGTTCCCGCTCCACCTGGTGGACCGAGGTGGATGTGAGGGGGAAGGCCGGGTGAAACACCAGCCCGGCACCGCAGATGACCAGCGGGTCTCTGCGGTGCTGTCCCTCCGTCGTGACCGCCGGTACGGCTGCGGGTGCGGGCGCCGGGGGCGGGGTGGCTGCCTGGTGGACGGGGTGCGCGTCCACCTTGTTCGTCTCGGCGTCCACCCGGGCTTGGAGGTGGGCGATTTTTGCGAGGATCGCGTGCCGATAGTGGCTGATCGCTTCGGCGAGAACGATCAGGAGGACTGGGGGGATGGAGTGGAGGACGAGCCCGGCCGGGTCGACCGCGCGGGGGAAATCGAAGGCCGTCCCCTCGGGCCACAGCGAGCTCCAGCAGTTCATGACCCAGGTGCCCAGGCCGGCGAACCAGCGCAGGACGGCGGCCCAGCCGGAGGAGGTGAGCCCGTACTCGGAGAGACGGCCGTCGAAGATGAGGACCGCGCCGAGCGCGACCGCGACCATCGGGTCGAGCATCCACGCGATCCACGGCGAGACGTGGTGGTCGATCGCGAACATCGTCACGTTCGACGCGGTGAACACCAGCGCCACGAACGCGACGGCCACCAGGACCCTCGTCAGCTTCGACAGCATCCCCGCAAGGGCGGCGATCTGCTCCAGCGGCTCTCGCCCTGTCACCGGTCCTCCCCCGCAGGGGTCCGGCGGACGTCGAGCGAGCCGAGGAAGCGGACCGGGTCGGTCTCGTCGTCGGTCAGTTCGTGCCACTCCCACTGCGCTCCGTCCACGACCTCGTAGCCGAGGGCGGCGAGGGCCGTGGTGCGCTCGGCGAGGGTGGGAATCGGGGAGGTGCGGGCGAAGTCATGGTCCGGCCAGTCCTTCGGGGAGGGGCTGTCGGTGACCACGTACACCTCCCAGGTGCCGTGGTAGCCGTTCGCGATGCGGGCGCTGTGCGTCATGCGGCACCGCCCGTCATGTTCACCGCGGCGGCGGCCCGGTTGGTCAGGTCCCGGCGGACCGCGAGCATCCGCCGGCGGGCCCGGCGGATCCGCTGCTCGTCCAGCTCGGACGGCGCCCGGTCGAGCACGGCGATCTCCGCGTCGAGGAGGTCGACGTCCGCCAGGATCAGCGGCAACTCGAACTCGATCGCCTCCAGCTCCGCGTCCGACGGCTCCAAGCCGTCCGACCACGGGGTAACACGGTTCTGAAGTGCAACGATGGACTGCATGGGTCTTGCTCCTTCGAGAGAGGAACGGGGCCCGAACAGCAGCCCCCGGCGTTCGAGCGCCGGGGGCTGCACTGCGTTCGGATAGGGGTGGAGCGGCCGGCGTACCGGCTCCGGCTCCCCTCGACCCCGCCCGTACGACACCCGAAAGGGCGCCGGACGGGCAGAGGAGGCAACCGGCCGCCGCACCATCAGTGCGGCGGAGGGTCGAACGACGCGAGGGGCGCTCCTGCCCGCACCGGTCCAGTGCGGGCAGGGCCCAAGGTCTTAAACGGATCACTGCTGCCTCCGTGGAGGATGCGGGTGAGGGAAGGCTTCGCCACCGCCGTTGCCGCAGCGGAGGGCCCGAGCCTTGATCGGTGCGTCATCGTCACTGCTCTGACGCAAGCAGGGCGGCCGTGGTCAGGTGGCACCCGAGCGGCTGACCTCCCGAAAGGAAGGGATGATCCGCGCGGATGTTCTCCAGAGCTGCACACGAGCAAGGGGTCGCCGTGCGGCCCTTACCCGGCCGCCACAGGAGCGGGGACTCTCACCCCGCCAAATCAAGCACTCTGTTCAGTTCTCAAGGTGAAGCCGGTGGCTCTCCGACGGGTGCGGTAACCCCGAAGGGCTCCCGTAAGAACGGGACACGCCGGACGCCGAGGTACTGCGTTCCTAGCTCTGACAGGTATCCATGCAGGTCAGCGCCGAGTAGCTGCGCTCATCGCATGAGATACATGCTTGAACATGTCTCTCAGGTTGGCGGTTTTGAGTGAGGCTGTCAAGCTCTTCGCCTCAGCCGGTCCGCCTTGTGGTGTGACATCAGAGTGCCGGTGAAGGGTGGGACGAAGTCACCGCGTCCCTGGACGACTTGGGACGTCCTCGATAGCGTTCTGCGGGGCGGCTGCGTCCCTAGACGTCCCTGGGGGTTGGATGGCGAACGAGCGGTTAAGGTCCGCGATGCTGACGCAAGGCGTCGCCGTGGATGCCCTGGCGGAGCACCTTGGGGTCGACCCCAAGACGGTGGAACGCTGGATCACCAAAGGGCGGGCGCCATACCGGCGCCACCGCCTTGCCATCTCGGCTTTCCTTCGGGAGGACGAGGGCTATCTGTGGCCTGATGGCCTGCCGGATGGGCAGCGCAAGGACGCCGCGGATGCCGAGGTGTTGAAGGTCTACCCGCATCGTTCCTACGTGCCGGCGGACCTATGGCTCCAGCTATTCGGCCGGGCGGAGCGGGAGATCGGCGTGCTGGTGCACGCGGGTGTCTTCCTCGCTGAAAATCCGCGCTGGCCTCAGTTGCTCAGGTTGAAAGCGGCGGGCGGTGTTCAGGCTCGCATCCTGCTAGGCGACCCGGAAAGCCCAGAGATTCGACGCCGAGGGGATGAGGAGGAAATCGGCGAGGGCGTGGCCTACAAGGTTCGCGAGGTGATGAAGCTCTATCGCCCCCTGTATTCCGTTTCGGGGATCGAATTCCGTCTCCACCGGTCGACTCTGCATAACTCGCTCTACCGCTCGGACGACGAGTGGTTGGTGAACACGCAGGTGTACGGGGTGAGTGCGCCCCTGACCCCGGTCCTCCACCTGCGTAAGGTCGCCGGGGCTGAGCTGGTCTCCACATATCAGCAGAGCTTCGAGAAGGTCTGGTCCGAAGCTGTCCCCATTGAAGGGTGAGCATGAGTCGCCGTACGGACTACTTCAACGATCCCAATGCGCCGAAGGCCAACAGCATCGTGCCTGCGGTGACGGCATTCGTCGTCAACGATGCGGGCGATGTGCTGCTGGAGCGCCGATCGGACAACGGTCGGTGGGGAATGCCGGGGGGAGTCCAGGAGATTGGGGAGAACATCGCGGGAACGGTCGTCCGTGAGGTTCTGGAGGAGACCGGGATCCTGATTGAGGTGGTCGGCCTGGTGGGCATCTTCACGGACCCCGGCCACGTCATCGCGTTCGCGGACGGGGAGGTTCGTCAGGAGTTCTCCCTCTGTTTCCGGGCCCGACCGGTCAGTGGCGAGATCAGGGTGAGTTCGGAGTCTCTGGAGGTGCGGTGGATTCCGCGCGCGGACATGGACTCCCTTGACGTGTCACCCACCACTCGCCGGCGGCTGGAGGAAGCCTTCCTAGACTCGTCCGTTCCCCGGATTAGCTGAGCTCGGACTACTCCGTCTCGAAGGTGCGCTGACGCACGCGGGCGATCCGGGCCAGCAGCTCGGGCCGAGCTGCGGATACGGCCCGGAATACGACGTGCTCGGGGCCGTACCGGTCGAGAACTTCGGTCAGCCGCTCCGCCGGGTCCACGAGCGCACCCACGGGGCTGCTCGTCAGGTCGCAGTAGGTGATTGCGTCCACCAGTACGGGCTCTGCGGGGCCGAACTCTGCCAGCATCTCGCTCAGCCCCAGCTCGGATGCCTCCCATGGGGAGGACGTGTGGAAGGCCACGATGCTGCACAGTCGGGGGTCGGCACCCACCACGTCGCGCAGATATCGAGCTCCATCAATCATGTGCTGACCCGTGTCCACGGCTACTCGGGCGTACCCGACGTCGTGGGCAATGGCTGCCGCGGCCAGTAGTTCTGCATCCTCGCCAAGTGCCGGGGCCAGGGTCAGGGCCTGCGAGTAGACGCGCTGGGAATGGGCCCAACGGGTCGGCAGACTTTCGGCGAGCAGGGACTCCGCGAGATCGTGAGCCCACTTGGCCAGCTGCATACGAGTTCCCCCAAGCTGTCGAGTATCAGGTTGCCGGGCCGACGAACCGCCCTACTCCGTGCTGAGCGTGAACGTGCCCGGCGCCTTCGAGTTCGTGCACGGCGCGGCGGACAGTGCCCCGCGCGACTCCGTAGGACTCGGAGAGCTCGGCCTCGCTCGGAAGGCGAGCGCCGGCGGGCAACTCACCCGTCCGGATGCGGTCCAGAAGGTCCGCCATGATCTGGCGGTACGGCGCTACCTGTGCCCCGCTGCCGACCTGGCGGCCGACCCCGGCGACGGTGGTCACGTCGCCGGCTTCCTCCAGTGCGCGAAGCGCACGACGGACGGTGGTGCGGGCCACGCCGAACTCGCGCCCAATCTCCGCTTCGGACGGAAGGCCATCGGGGTAGGCCCCCTCGGCGATCCTTGCCCGCAGAGCCTCCGAGATCACCAAGTAGGTCCCGCGCGGGCTGGGGTCCGTCACCCGTTCCTCCTTCTTCCGCCTTGTGCGCGGCGGTGCCAGGCGGCGGCCGCACTCCAGCTTCGCATGTCATCGCCCGCGGGGAGAGGGCCCGTTATCGGTCTTTCAGGGTGGTTCCTCAGATGCCTGGGGTGTGCTGACGGCGTGCAGGAATCCTGAATCAGGCCTTCGCTGTCACGGGAGCGTCTATTGAGTCTTGAAGAAGTCGGCAAAAATGTCCCGGGGTGCCTCTTCCTGATTCTGTCTTACTCCGGAATGTAGGTGAGACCCCGGTGCGTCGAAGAAACGCGACTCGTCCACCCAATATGAATTCCTCATTCGCTGATAGTCGAAGTCGCTACCTTGAGGGGTTCGGGTCACTGTGAGGAATTTGTGGTCCTCAAGTTCCTTTCGGGCCTCGGTCCATGTGTTATGTGAAAAACCGTATCCATCGCGCCTCTGTCTCGGTATGTATCGAGACTCTGCATGTCCTCCCTGGGACTCGAGGAGGGCAAATAGGAGGGCGATGGCTGTCGGCGATAGGGCGAGGATCCAGCCATTGCGCCAGAACTCAATGTGGATTCCTACGTATCGACCTTTTAGGCTTGCGCGTTCAAAAGGTGCCCCGTCTCCGTTTGTGGAGAGTAGCTGAATTGAAGGTGGCGCGTAGCCGCGCCTGGGGCCAAGTTCAATAAAGCCGTTCTCGGCCAGCCATTTGAGGTTGCTGGTAACCCGACGGCGCCCGGCGTCGGGAGGGAGTGCAAGGAGTCGGCACCAAGCCTGAGGAGTGGGGGGCCGCTTGATGTCGAAGGGCTCCGCGGTGGCCATCATGACGAGGCAGAGGTAGAGCTTCAGGCGCACCTCACCGCCCCGTCCGCCGCGGATCAGGCGAGCCATCGGGGGCAGGAGAGCGTCCTGGCCGCTCGCCCTGACGAAGCTCGGAGCGAAGGACACCCGGCCGGAGCGGGCCGCTCTATCTGCGGCCTTCTCCAGGGATGCCGTTCCGGTGGCCTGAGTGGGCGTCAGCAAGATTCTCGACCTTCGTGCAGGAGAGACGGGGGTACCGCAGTCACAGGGGTACGCAGGGGGTTCACTGGCTCTCCTCTTCCTTGCCAGTGGGAGCGTAGTTGGCATCCAGCGCACCCTCGCGATATCTACTGCGGAACTGCTCTGCCTGTCCATAGGTACGGTGATTTTGTTCCAGCAGGAACGCATAATGGGTGCTTTGACCTGCGCTTTTGCCTCTGTCACCTTCAAGGAGTCGGCCCGCTGGGGTCGTTGAGCCCGGTGTGATTCACCGGGGGAGGAGGGGCGAATGAGCATCAACACCGCAGCGGGGCGGGGTGTCTGGCTGGCGATCATCCTTCTGGCCAGCGCCTGTTGCGCCATCGGCGCCGGCTTCGTGCTGACGGTCGTGGACGTCGAGCCGAAGCTAGTGCTCGGGGGTGCTGGAGCCACGTTCCTGGGACTTGCGACGCTTGGGCTGGGCGCTTGTCGGTTCGTGGCCGAAGGTCCGCAGAACGGTCCGTCCGTCGAGTGACCGTGGACGAGGTGCGGACGAGGAAACCTCAGGTTGCCCCTGCAGGAGACTCCGGGGCAGGTCAGAGTAGGTGCGACGCGGCTGCCGGAAGCAGACTGTAAATCTGCCGGCTCAGCCTACCCAGGTTCGAACCCTGGCGCCGCCACGCGAGTGAAACCCTCGCTCATTGCAGAAATGCAGTGAGCGGGGGTTTTCTCGTACACCGCAATCCCCGCCCACATCCCCGCCCACGGAATCCGCTGGCGGGGAAGCGGTCCGGGACGCATGCTGTCCACATGATCAGCATCAGCATCAGCGGCCGAAAGGGCCATGGCGCGTAAGGCGCCCTCGCAGGTCCGGTCGGACCTGCCACGCCGGACGCCCCGACAGGGCGACCGAGCCGTCGTTCCCGGCGTCTCCTCCCGCACGCTCGTGGAGATCGCCCGCGTCGAACGCCACCGGTACGAGCCGGGCGCGGCCTATCGCGCGCTGTCCGACTGGCGCGCGACGGTGTACGGGCGGGGGCCGTCGTGGATCATCTACCCGAGCTGGTACGACGACTGCCCCTGCTGCCAACCCGCCTGGGGTGGGGATCACCGGGAGACCTTGGAGGTCTTCTGCCAGGCCCTGCCCCGGCGCGCTGCGCGGGAGTTGCGGGCCGTGCTCGCGCCGCTCGACGCGCGGTTCCTCGCCCGGACGCTCAATGACCCGTACGCCCGGCCGGGGGATCCCTGGTGGCGGCGCCGGCTGGAGACGGCATGAGCGGCCGGACGGAGCGGGAGCGGGCACCGGGTGAGGCCATCGGGTGGACCGGGCGTACCGATGCGGGGCTCCGGTCGTTCATCCGGCGTGACATGGACTTCGAACGCGCGCGGAAAGGTCGGCGGCGGGGTGCTCCTCGCCCTGCTCGGAGCGGGGATCCCGGCCCTGGTCGGAGCGGCACTGAACAGTGATGTGGGGCATCCCTACCAGGAGACCCGGCTCTACTTCGGCACCGAGCGGCCGGACGGCCGTCCACCGGTCGGGGAGCGGGAGTTCATGGGGTTCCTGGAACGGGAGATCACCCCCGCGTTCCCCGAAGGGCTGACCCTCCAGGACGGGCACGGCCAGTGGCAGTGGGACGGGAAGATCATCCGCGAGACCTCGTACGAGGTGGTGCTGCTGTACCCGGAGAAGGAGGCCGACGAGCGCGGCGCGCGCATCGAGCGGATCCGGGAGGCCTACGAGAAGCGGTTCCAGCAGGATTCCGTCGGGCGGTCCGACGACCGGTTGACCGCCGACTTCTGACCGGCCACCGGCCACCGGCCGGCCGACTGACCGGCCGGTGGCCCTTGGCCTGCTGTTCGCCGCCCGTGCCGCGACCGGTGGCTTGCGACAGGCCGGGGCACGGGCGCCTAGTTGCCCGCCACATCCTTGACCGCCACCGGGACCGGGGTCGAGCCCGCGATCAGCTCCAGGGTGAGGCCCGCGGTCGCCGGCGTCTCGATCAGTTCGGCGAGCACCGCCGCCACGTCGTCGCGCGTGACCGACCCGCGGCCCGTCTGCGCCTCCAGGCGGACCAGGCCCGCGCCCTCGTCGTCGGTCAGCGAGCCCGGGCGCAGGATCGTCCACTCCAGACCCAGACGGGTGCGGACGTGCTCGTCGGCCTCGCCCTTGGCGCGGAGGTAGTGGTCGAAGACCTCGTCGCCTTCGCGGCGGGTGTCCGCGCCCATCGAAGAGACCATCAGGAAGCGGCGTACCCGGGCCCGTTCGGCGGCGTCCGCGAACAGCACCGCCGCGCCCCGGTCCACCGTGTCCTTGCGCCCGACCCCACTGCCGGGCCCCGCGCCCGCCGCGAACACCACGGCGTCCGCACCCTGCAGGATGCCCGCCACGTGCTCGACCGACGCCGATTCCAGGTCGCACAGCACCGGTTCGGCGCCCGCCTCCCTGAGGGCGTCGCCCTGTGCCGGATCGCGGATGATGCCCGCGACCTCGTACCCGCGCGCGGCGAGCAGGCGCTCCAGCCGCAGCGCGATCTGACCGTGTCCACCCGCAATGACGATGCGCATGCCACGACCGTACGACGAGCCGGGCGCCCGCGCCCGGGAACATGCGGTGAACCCTCAGGGGCCGGGCTCCACACGGCCCTGCCGGGGCAGGTCCAGGGCCACCGCCACGGCGGAGTCGCAGTACTCCCGTACGGCACTCGTCCGGGCTACCACCCGTCCGCGGTGGATCACGATCCGGCTGTACGCGAGGGACAGCACGCTCGCGATCCGGTCCCCGCGCACGGCGAGCAGCTCGGCCGGGAAGCCGGCCTCCACCCGCACCTCCGGCAGGCCCATCGCCTCGCGGGCGGCTCCGGCGACCGAGTGGTAGGCCTCGGTGGCGCGGAGCCCTCCCTGGGAGGCCAGGAGGTACGCGGCTTCGAGCGGGTCCCCGCGCCCGACCGGGTTGCCCGCGTCGCGCAGGGCCCCGCTGCCGGCCGCGACACGGACCCCGGCGGCGCGCAGCAGCCGTACGGGGGCGGTGCGCAGGCCCCGCCGTTCCAGGGCCGCGCAATCGCCCTGGGGAAGGCAGGTCACCCCTACGCCGGCGGCCGCCAGCTGGTCGGCGGCCCGGGTCGCCACGTCCAGCGGGAGCCGGGACAGCCCGCCGCAGGGCCCGATGGAGACCCCGGGCCGCAGCCCGCCGGCCATGGCCGCGAGCCGGGACAGACGGGCGGGGTCGTCGCCGTCGGTGTGCAGGTCGACGGGGCAGCCGTGCTCGGAGGCCAGTTCGAGTACGGCTTCGAGGAAGCCGGTGGGGTCGGGGTCGAGGTCGGGGCAGCCACCGATGACGGAGGCACCCATCTTCACGGCGTCCCGCAGCATGGCGATCCCGTCGGCCCCGGCCACCCCGGTCAGCAGCCGGGGAACGGCGACGGTGGTGAGGTCGGTGAGCCCGCGCAGGGAGCGGCGGGCCTGGAGCACGGCCTCCAGGGGGCCGAGGCCGTGTACGTCGCCGATGCGCACGTGCGACCGGACGGCCGTGGCACCGTGCCCGAGCTGGAGCAGGGCCGCCTCGGTGGCGCGGCGCTGCACCTCGTCGGGGGAGTAGGAGACGGGCCCCTCGCTGTCCGCGGTCAGGGCGGTGTCACCGTGCGAATGGGGCTCGGCGGGCGCGGGGAGCAGCAGGTAGCCGGTGAGGTCGACGCGGGCGCCCGCGGCGGCGGGCAGGCTGCCGGCCGTTCCGACGGCCTGGATCCGGCCGCCGCCGAGGCGGACGTCCACGGTGCGGCCGTCGGTGAGGCGGGCGCCGGTGAGGAGCAGGGTGCTGGACTCGGGGGCCGCCGGCCCGGGGCTTCCCTGGGTGCCTGCGGGGCGGTGCCCCTGCCCCTGGCCGCTGCCGGGGCGGTTGCGCGGGGACTGGGACGGCTGCTGCGGCGGGCTGTCGGACATCGCGCTCCTGCGGTGGCTCGGGCGGTTCCTGGGGCCGTGGCCGCGGCCCGCGGCCCAAGATCACGCAGCGTGCTCAGAGCCTAGGGGGCGGGGGTGCTCGCTTCGCGGAAGAGGGCAATAGTCGTACCGGTGCGTCTGGGTGGACCGCGACGGCGAGGGTCCCCCGGGGGCCGAACCGAAGCCAAACCCGGGAGCCCGCCTCCGAGCCGCCTCCGAGCCGCCCCCGGAGTCCGACTCCGAGCCGCCCCCAGGGCTGGCCCCGGAGCCCGCTCCCGAGTCCATCTCCGAGTCCGCCCCCCCGGCAGCTCCGCCTGACCCTGCCCCCGGGAGCTCCCCCCCCAGAGCCTGCCCCCGGGAGTCCGCCTCCGAGTCGTCTCCGGAGTCCGCCTCCGGGAGTCCGCCTCCGAGCCGCCTCCGAGCCGTCTCCGGAGTCCGCCTCCGGGAGTCCGACTCCGAGCCGCCTCCGAGCCGTCTCCGGAGTCCGCCTCCGGGAGTCCGACTCCGAGCCGCCCCCCAGGGCTGGCCCCGGAGCCCGCTCCCGAGTGCATCTCCGAGTCCGCCCCCCCGGCAGCTCCCCCTGACCCTGCCCCCGGGAGCTCCCCCCAGAGCCTGCCCCCGGGAGTCCGCCTCCGAGTTGCCTCTGGAGCTCGCCCCCGGCAGTCCGCCTCCGAGTCGCCTCCGGAGCTCGCCCCCGGGAGTCCGCCCCCGGGCCTGCCTCTGGAGCCGCTCCATCTCCGAGTTCCCCCGGAGCTCGCCCCCTGAGCCTGCTTCCGCGCCCGCCCCTGAGCCTGCCTCTGGAGCTCGCCCTCGGAGTCCGCCTCCGAGCCCGCCGAGCCCGCCTCCGAGGGCCCCCGCGGGAGGCTCCGCGGCTGCTCCTGTGTCGATCGGAAGCGGACCCCGCTGCACGCCCGTGCTCATGACCCCCGCCTGGTTGTGGCCTCGCCTCCGGCGTGCTGCGGGCCCGCGCCCGGCCCTACGTCCGCATCGGGCCCCGCCCCCGCGCCTGTCCGTAAGCCCCGGACCCGCCGTCCAGCCACGGACCCGCCGTCCAGCCACGGACGCCGCCTCCGCGCCCCGTCGGCGAGCCCGCGCCCGGTCGGCGAGCCCGCGCCCGCCCTCCGCGCCAGTCCGGGAGGGGCCCCCTCCGCGCCCCCGTTCCTGCTTCGGGCCCCGGCCCGGCTCCCGCCGCCGGCCCCGGGTCCCCGCCCCGGACCCGTTCCCGGACCCGTCCGGGGTCTGCTCCGGGGTGCCGTAGCGACGGCTTGGAGGTGGTGGGGAAGGGGGTGCCCCGGGGGTGGCTTCGGTGGTGAGGGGGGCCGCCGGGGGTTCGGCGGGGCTTCTTGGTGACTCAGGGTGGTACTCGGGCGATCGCGGGTGTGATGCCTGACACCTTTCGGGGTGAAAGGCGCCTGAAGAGGGTCCGGAGACGCGTTTCGCGCGGATCAAGAAAGGCGGCGTGGGCGCTCCGAGGCCAGTCCCCGCAAAGGATTTGGGCGATCGGCGGGCGACCGTGTAATGTCTTCCTCGCTCGCCCCAATAGCTCAGTCGGTAGAGCGTCTCCATGGTAAGGAGAAGGTCTGCGGTTCGATTCCGCATTGGGGCTCTGGTGAGAGAGGTTCCCCACCCTCGGGTGGGGAGCGGATCTCATCAAAGCGGCGTAGCTCAGTCGGTAGAGCAAGCGGCTCATAATCGCTGTGTCACCGGTTCAAGTCCGGTCGCCGCTACACACAGTAGCCGATTGCGGGGTCGGTCTCCCGATCGGCTACTCTTTTATGCGTTCATCCGTCCCTAATGTCCGTCAAGGAGCACTCACGTGGCTGCCACCGACGTCCGCCCGAAGATCACGCTGGCCTGCGTGGAGTGCAAGGAGCGGAACTACATCACCAAGAAGAACCGGCGTAACAACCCGGACCGTCTTGAGATGAAGAAGCACTGCCCGCGTTGCAACTCGCACACCGCGCACCGCGAGACCCGCTAGCACTTAGCGAGTCTCGTTCAACAGGCACAGTCATGAGGTCGTCCCCTTCATTTGGGGGGCGGCCTTATGTCGTTTCGACAGATCGTTTTCAACAAGGAGGGGGAGTCATGGCGCTCGACCAGTCCTTCGTGGGGCGGAGCTACCCGCCCACCGATCCGTACGAGGTCGGCCGGGAGAAGATCCGCGAGTTCGCGGTCGCCGTGGGTGACGCCAATCCGGTGTACACGGATCCGGAAGCAGCCAAGGCGTTCGGTCATCAGGACGTGATCGCCCCGCCGACCTTTGTGTTTGCCATCACGTTCGCGGCGGCCGGCCAGGTCGTCGCCGACCCGCAGCTGGGGCTGGACTACAGCCGCGTCGTGCACGGCGACCAGAAGTTCGCCTACACCCGTCCCGTGCGGGCCGGTGACCGGCTGACGGTGACCTCGACCATCGAGGCCGTCAAGTCGCTCGCGGGCAACGACATCATCGACATCCGCGGCGAGGTCCTCGACGAGTCCGGCGAGCACGTGGTGACCGCCTGGACGAAGCTCGTCTCCCGGGCGCCCGAGCCCGCCGCCGCTCCCGCCGCCGCCGGTTCCGCTCCCGAGGAGGCCTGAGATGGCTGCCCAGATCCAGTACGACGACGTCGAGGTCGGCACCGAGCTGCCGGCGGCGTCCTTCCCCGTCACGCGGGCGACGCTGGTGCGGTACGCGGGTGCGTCGGGTGACTTCAACCCGATCCACTGGAACGAGAAGTTCGCCACCGAGGTCGGACTGCCCGACGTGATCGCCCACGGCATGTTCACCATGGCCGAGGCGATCCGCGTGGTGACCGACTGGGTGGGCGACCCGGGTGCGGTCGTCGAGTACGGGGTGCGGTTCACGAAGCCGGTCGTCGTTCCGAACGACGGGCAGGGCGCGCTGATCGAGGTCACGGCCAAGGTCGCGGCGAAGCTGGACGACAACCGGGTGCGGGTCGACCTGACGGCCATGAGCGCCGGGCAGAAGGTGCTGGGGATGTCGCGCGCGGTGGTCGCTCTCGCGTAGGGAGCCCCCGGTTCCCTGGGTGTCTCCCTGGGTGTCTCCCTGGGTGTCCCTCGGGTCCCATCCGTTTCAGGCGTTACCGACAAGGCTCTGGTCGGCGAGGAAACTCGCAGGTCAGAGCCTTTTTGGTGCTCGTTTCGAGGTGCGGCTTGCCAAGTTAGTGATTGAGTACTAACTTTGAAGCATGGCAAGGATGAGTGCGGAGGAGAGGCGCGAGAGCGTCATCCTGGCGGCGATGGGCGAGTTCGCTCGGGGCGGGTACTACGGGACCTCCACCGAGGCGATCGCCAAGCGGGTCGGGGTGTCTCAGCCGTACCTGTTCCGGCTCTTTCCGAACAAGCAGGCCATCTTCCTGGCCGCCGCCACGCGCTGCATGGAGGACATCCGGCTCGTCTTCGAGGAGGCCGCCAAGGGCCTCCATGGCGAGGAGGCGATGCAGGCGATGAGCGTGGCGTACATGACGCTGATCTCCGAGCAGCCCGAAAAGCTGCAGATGCAGCTCCAGACGTACGTGGCCGTCGCCGCCGCCGAGGCCGCAGGGGAGCCGGAGTTCGGCGAGATGGTGCGGGCCGCCTGGATGAAGTTGTGGGACACCCTGCACGTGCCGCTCGGGGCGGACGTGCAGGAGACGACCATCTTCCTCGCGCACGGAATGCTGATCAACGCCCTGTCCGCCATGGGGTTCCCACCCGGGCACCGGGTCTGGGACGGCTGTTACCCGGAGGTGCAGTCTCAGTAGCGGGCGACGCCCCTCCGGCACCCCGCCCCGCCCTGCTCCGCCCTGCCTTCTCACCCCACCTCACCCCTCCCTCCGTGGCGTGTCCGCGCGCCGCAAGGGGCAGGGCCCAGGTCTGTCCATTGAACTTAGTGATCAATAACTAGTTTTGGGGGAATCGTGCAAGACGCCAAGCTTCGCGGGCCCGCGGTCTGGGCCCTCGTCATCACCGGGGCCGCCAGCTTCATGGCCGCGCTCGACAACCTCGTCGTCACCACCGCGCTCCCGTCCATCCGCGAAGACCTCGGCGGGAAGCTGGAAGACCTGGAGTGGACGGTGAACGCGTACACGCTCACCTTCGCCGTCCTGCTCATGTTCGGCGCGGCCCTCGGCGACCGGTTCGGCCGCCGGCGGCTCTTCATCGCCGGTACGGCCGTGTTCACCGCCGCGTCCGCCGCCGCGGCCCTGTCGCCCGGCATCAACGAGCTCATCGCCGCCCGAGCCGTCCAGGGAGTCGGCGCGGCGATCGTGATGCCGCTCTCGCTCACGCTGCTGACCGTCGCCGTCCCCGCAGCCCGGCGCGGAATGGCCCTCGGTATCTACGGAGCCCTCACCGGCCTCGCCGTCGCGAGCGGGCCGCTCATCGGCGGCAGCCTCACCGAGCACATCTCCTGGCAGTGGATCTTCTGGCTGAACGTCCCGGTCGGACTGGCGCTCATCCCGCTCTCCCGGATGCGCCTCGGCGAGTCCACCGCCCCGCAGGCGAAGCTCGACGTCCCGGGCACCCTGCTCATCAGTGGCGGGCTCTTCGGCATCGTCTACGGGCTGGTCAACGCCAACGCGCACGGCTGGACCAGCCTTTCCGTGCTCACCCC
The DNA here is from genome assembly GCF_057834205.1 of Streptomyces sp. GL_148. Classification (NCBI taxonomy): domain Bacteria; kingdom Bacillati; phylum Actinomycetota; class Actinomycetes; order Kitasatosporales; family Streptomycetaceae; genus Streptomyces; species Streptomyces sp. GL_148. Next base: position 5,203,614 of record NZ_CM174396.1, read on the forward strand.
GCTGCTGGTGGGGGCCGCGCTCGTGGGCGGGTTCATCGGCCACGGCTTCCGCGGCTCCAACCCGGTGCTGCCCATGCGGCTCTTCCGCGACCGGGGCTTCTTCGGCATTAACATGGCGAGCCTGCTGATGTTCGTCGGGATGTTCGGCTCGATATTCCTGCTGAGCCAGTTCCTCCAGGGCGTCCTCGGCTACTCGCCCACCGAAGCCGGGCTGCGCATGCTCCCGTGGACCGCCATGCCCATGATCGCCGCCCCCATCTCCGGGATCCTCTCCGACCGGATCGGCAGCCGGCCCGTCGTGGTCGCCGGACTGGCGCTCCAGGCCATCGGCCTCGGCTGGTTCGCCGTGATCCTGGGCACCGACATCTCCTACGCCGCCCAGCTCCCGGCGCTGATCATCAGTGGCATCGGGATGGGCCTGTTCTTCGCCCCCGCCTCCAACGCCCTCATGTCCACCGTCGGCCCCGCCGACCAGGGCAAGGCCGCCGGCGCCAACAGCGCCCTGCGCGAAGTCGGCGGAGCCCTCGGCGTCGCCGTCCTCGCCTCCGTCTTCTCCGCGCAGGGCGGCTACCAGTCCGGGCAGTCCTTCACCGACGGCACCGTCCCCGCCCTCTGGATCGGCGCCGCGGCCGTCGCCGCCGCGGCCGCCCTGGCGCTGCTGCTCCCCGGCCGCATCGAGGAGCAGGCCCGGGCCGCGGCGTCCCTGCCGACGGAGGAACGGCCGGCGGACGACCGGGGTGCCGCCCCGGCCGGCGGGCGCGCCCCCGAGAAGGTGGCCGTCTGAGCGGGTCCCGCTCGCCGGCCGGTGCCTCGGCGGCGGCCGGCGGGGGAACCGCAGCCGCCGCGCCGCACGCAGTTCCGTACGACACGTCACGAGCGAGGAAAGGCCCGTCATGCCCGACATCCCCTGGTCCACGCCCACCCGGCCCGCCCCCGGCGCCGAGGTCTACGTCATGGCCTCCCGCTTCGAGACGGCGAGCCTGACCGGAGCCCTGAGGTTCTTCCTCAAGTCGCCCGGCATCATCCGCCAGATCCAGAAGGCCCCCGGAGCGCACGGGGCCGCCCTGCGGGCCCGGGTCCTGCGCCGCACCTTCCTGACCCTGTCCGCCTGGGAGGACCGGGACGCGCTCTACCGCTTCGCGGGCAGCGAACCCCACCGCTCCAGCTCCCGGGCGGCCGCCGCCCATATGAAGGAGTCCGAGTTCGTCTTCTGGACCGTCCCGGCGAGCGAGCTCCCCATCGGCTGGGCCGAGGCGGAGCGCCGCCTCGCCGAGCAGGCCCGGCAGCAGGAGAAGGCGAAGGGGCCGGATCCGGATCCGGATCCGGAGCGCGGCTGAGGCGGGCCGGCGAGGCCCCGTACGGCCCTGCGGCACGCGTACGGTCCGTGGCCCCGCCTGGTCGGGGGGACGCGGACCGTACTCTTGTCCACGTGCAGGAACTCCACGACGCCCCCCTCGCCCCGCTGACCACCTTCCGGCTCGGCGGCCCCGCCGCGCGCCTGGTCACCGCGACCACCGACGCCGAAGTCGTCGCCACCGTGCGTGCCGCGGACGAGAGCGGCACCCCGCTCCTGGTCATCGGCGGCGGCAGCAACCTGGTCATCGGCGACCAGGGCTTCGACGGCACCGCCCTGCGGATCGCGACCGCCGGGTTCGTGCTCGACGGGACCCGGCTCGAGCTCGCGGCCGGCGAGAACTGGAGCGAGGCCGTCGCCCGCGTCGTCGACGCCGGGCTCGCGGGCATCGAATGCCTCGCCGGGATCCCCGGCTCGGCCGGCGCCACACCGATCCAGAACGTCGGGGCGTACGGCCAGGAGGTCTGCGACACGATCACCGAGGTCGTCGCCTACGACCGCACGCGCGGGGAAACGGTCACGCTTTCGGCAGCCGACTGCGCGTTCTCGTACCGCGACAGCCTCTTCAAGCACCAGCCCGACCGGTACGTCGTCCTGCGCGTCCGCTTCGCCCTGGAAGACGCGGGCGGCCTGTCCGCGCCGGTCAAGTACCCCGAGACGGCCCGCGCCCTCGGCGTCGAGGCCGGCGACCGCGTGCCTGCCGCCCAGGCCCGCGAGACCGTCCTGCGGCTGCGCGCCGGCAAGGGCATGGTCCTCGACCCCGCCGACCACGACACCTGGTCGGCCGGCTCCTTCTTCCACAACCCGATCCTCGGCGACGAGGCGTACGCCGCCTTCCTCGCCCGCGCCCAGGAGCACCTCGGCCCCGACACCGCCCCGCCCGCGTACCCGGCCGGCGAGGGCCGTACGAAGACCAGCGCGGCCTGGCTGATCGACAAGGCCGGCTTCACCAAGGGCTACGGCGACGGCCCCGCCCGCATCTCCACCAAGCACACCCTCGCCCTCACCAACCGGGGCGAGGCCACCACCGAAGACCTCCTCGCCCTGGCCCGCGAGGTCGTCGCGGGCGTGCACGCGGCCTTCGGCGTCACCCTGGTCAACGAGCCGGTAACGGTCGGCGTCAGCATCTGAGGAGTCCCGGCCCGCCCATGCTCTGTCCCCTGCACGGGGCCGGTACGGACCCCACCCGGCTGGTGGGACGCACGATCGACAAGGTCGTCGCGTCCTGGCACATCAGCGACGGCGAACGCTCCGAGGCTCCCCTCGACGTCTGGCTCTTCGACAGCGACGGCGAGTCCACGCGGATCACCACCGGGTCCGACGCCTGCCTCATCGTGGAATCCGAGGCGCCGCACGAGCCCTACGACATGGGGGAGTGGGGCCGCATCGAGGTCGGCGAGGACCTCGGAGACCACCCCTTCCTGCGCCACCTAGGCGAGACCGTGGAGTCGGTCGCCGAATTCGCGCTGCCCGCACAGGGGCGCACCCACCTGGAGATCGGCTTCCCTGAGGGCGCCCGGGTGCGGGCCGACTGCCACGAGGGCGACCTGCGGCTCACGCGCTGACGCGCGCCGCCCCCCTTACGAGGCGATCCAGTGGTCGATCCCGGCCAGCAGCTTGTCCTGCACGTCGGTGGGCGCCGCGCTGCCGCGCACCGACTGGCGGGCCAGCTCGGCGAGCTCCGCGTCCGTGAAGGCGTGGTGCCGGCGGGCGATCTCGTACTGGGCTGCGAGCCGGGACCCGAAGAGCAGCGGATCGTCCGCACCCAGGGCCATCGGGACCCCGGCCTCGAAGAGGGTGCGCAGCGGGACGTCCTCGTGGCGCTCGTACACCCCGAGGGCGACGTTGGACGCCGGGCAGACCTCACACGTGATCTGCCGGTCGGCGAGCCGCTTGAGCAGGCGGGGATCCTCGGCGGCCCGCACGCCGTGCCCGATGCGGGCGGCGTGCAGGTCGTCGAGGCAGTCGCGGACGGAGGACGGGCCGGTGAGCTCGCCGCCGTGCGGGGCCGCGAGCAGTCCGCCCTCGCGGGCGATGGCGAAGGCCCGGTCGAAGTCGCGGGCCATGCCGCGGCGCTCGTCGTTGGAGAGGCCGAAACCGACGATGCCGCGGTCGGCGTAGCGGACGGCGAGCCGGGCCAGGGTGCGGGCGTCGAGGGGGTGCTTCATGCGGTTGGCGGCGATGACGACGCGCATGCCGAGGCCGGTCTCGCGGGAGGCGGCGTCCACGGCGTCGAGGATGATCTCGACGGCCGGGATCATCCCGCCGAGGAGGGGGGCGTAGGAGGTGGGATCCACCTGGATCTCCAGCCAGCCGCTCCCGTCGCGCACGTCCTCCTCCGCGGCTTCGCGGACCAGGCGGCGGATGTCGTCGGGCTCGCGCAGGCAGGAGCGGGCGGCGTCGTAGAGCCGCTGGAAGCGGAACCAGCCGCGTTCGTCGGTGGCGCGGAGCTTGGGGGGCTCGGCGGAGGTGAGGGCGTCCGGGAGGCGGACGCCGTACTTGTCGGCGAGCTCCAGCAGCGTCGACGGGCGCATCGAGCCGGTGAAGTGCAGGTGGAGGTGGGCTTTCGGCAGAAGCGTGAGATCGCGTACGTGCTCCATCTGGTGATCCTGCCGCACTTGTCACCCGATCGGCAGCCCGATTCCCTGAACGGGTCCTTGCCCGAACGTGAATCCGGGGGTCCGCAGGGGCGCGCGGGAGCCGGGGAGCCGCTGCGCGGGGCTTTCCGGGCGCCGCCCGGACCCGCGCCTCAAACGCCGGCGGGGCTGGATTCGGCCGAGGTCGGTCCGCACGTGGCCGCCGGGGCCGGGAAATCCAGCCTCGCCGGCATTTGAGGCGCGGGGTCCGGAAACGCCTGAGCGGCGGCTCCCCCGGAGGGAACCGCCGCTCAGGTCAGGCCGCGAACCGCCGGAGGCCTAGGCCTTCGCCTCCGCGAGGAGCTTCTGGATGCGGGACACGCCCTCGACCAGGTCCTCGTCGCCCAGGGCGTAGGAGAGGCGGAGGTAGCCGGGGGTGCCGAAGGCCTCGCCCGGGACGACCGCGACCTCGGCCTCGTCCAGGATCAGCGCGGCGAGCTCGACGGAGCTCTGCGGGCGCTTGCCGCGGATCTCCTTGCCGAGGACGTCCTTGACCACCGGGTAGCAGTAGAACGCGCCCTCGGGGGTCGGGCAGAAGACGCCGTCGATCTCGTTCAGCATCCGCACCATCGTCTGGCGGCGGCGGTCGAAGGCCGTGCGCATCTCGTGGACGGCGTCCAGGTTGCCGGAGACGGCGGCCAGCGCTGCGACCTGGGCCACGTTGGAGACGTTGGAGGTGGCGTGCGACTGGAGGTTGGTCGCGGCCTTGACCACGTCCTTCGGGCCGATGACCCAGCCCACGCGCCAGCCCGTCATGGCGTACGTCTTGGCGACGCCGTTGACGATGATGCACTTGTCGGACAGCTCGGGAACGATCGCCGGGAGCGAGACGAACTTCGCGTCGCCGTAGACCAGGTGCTCGTAGATCTCGTCGGTCAGGACCCACAGGCCCTTCTCGACGGCCCAGCGGCCGATCGCCTCGGCGTCGGCCTCGGAGTAGACGGCGCCGGTCGGGTTCGACGGGGAGACGAAGAGGACGACCTTCGTGCGCTCGGTGCGGGCCGCTTCGAGCTGCTCGACGGTGACCCGGTAACCGGTGGTCTCGTCGGCGACGACCTCCACCGGGACACCGCCGGCGAGACGGATCGACTCCGGGTACGTGGTCCAGTACGGGGCCGGGACGATGACCTCGTCACCCGGGTCCAGGATGGCCGCGAACGCCTCGTAGATCGCCTGCTTGCCGCCGTTGGTCACCAGGACCTGGGACGCGTCGACCTCGTAGCCGGAGTCGCGCAGCGTCTTCGCGGCGATGGCGGCCTTCAGCTCGGGCAGGCCGCCGGCCGGCGTGTAGCGGTGGTACTTGGGGTTGCGGCAGGCCTCGACCGCGGCTTCGACGATGTAGTCCGGGGTCGGGAAGTCGGGCTCACCGGCTCCGAAACCGATGACCGGACGCCCGGCGGCCTTGAGGGCCTTGGCCTTGGCGTCGACGGCGAGGGTGGCGGACTCGGAGATGGCACCGATACGGGCGGAGACGCGGCGCTCGGCGGAAGGCGTTTCAGAGGTCATGCGGCCAATCGTCCCAGACGTCAAACGACCGCCGCACGCCGTTTCAGTTACCGGACGGACGCTCTCCGGACGGCGCTGTTCGACGTCAGGGCCCGGACCACGTACACTCAACCGTCGTTGGCCCTCGTCGACCGCTGCAGAGCGTGAGCACACCGTGCACTCGCTCGGATGCGGTAGGTTGAGGGACGCAAAGGGTCGTAGCTCAATTGGTAGAGCACTGGTCTCCAAAACCAGCGGTTGGGGGTTCGAGTCCCTCCGGCCCTGCTCCACACTCCTCCTCGGAAGTGTGTGCGCAGGTACGTACTTAGATGCAGTGCCGTGCGGCGCAACCGGGCGCGGCTACGGCCACGACCCGGATTCAGGTGAGAGACGTGACGGACGCCCTGGGCTCCATCGACATGCCTGACGCCGAGGATGACACTCGCGAGAAGAAGGCCCGCAAGGGCGGCAAGCGCGGCAAGAAGGGCCCTCTGGGTCGTCTCGCGCTCTTCTACCGCCAGATCGTCGCGGAACTCCGCAAGGTTGTTTGGCCCACTCGCAACCAGCTGACGACCTACACCTCTGTGGTGATTGTCTTCGTCGTCATCATGATCGGTCTGGTGACCGTGATTGACTATGGGTTCCAGGAAGCCATCAAGTTCGTCTTCGGCTGATCCCCGCGGAGGGCGGCGCCTTGATGGGTGCCGCCCGTTTTCGCATGTTCGACCACCTTTTGTATCCAGGAAGAAGCAGCCACCGTGTCTGACCCGAACCTGAACGCGAGCCACGACTCCGTCGAGTCCGTCGAGGACGCGCTCGACATCGTCGAGGCTGCGGACGCTGTGGACCCTGATGAAGCCGAGCACTCCGACGCCAAGGCGGGTGTCGCCGCCGAAGAGGCCGCGCTGCACGTCGAGGGCGAGGTCGACGCCGAGGCTGAGGACGACGCCGAGGTCGAAGAGGCCGACGACTCCGACGAGGACGAGGAAGAGGCCGAAGAGGCCTCCGACGAGGACGAGTCCGAGGACGAGGAAGAAGCCGACGTGGAGGCCGAAGAGGCCGCCGACGTCGAGCCCGCCGAGCCCGTCGACCCCATCCAGGCCCTTCGCGAAGAGCTGCGCCTCCTGCCCGGCGAGTGGTACGTCATCCACACCTACGCCGGCTACGAGAAGCGCGTGAAGGCCAACCTGGAGCAGCGCGCCGTCTCGCTCAACGTCGAGGACTTCATCTACCAGGCCGAGGTGCCCGAGGAAGAGATCGTCCAGATCAAGAACGGCGAGCGCAAGAACGTCCGGCAGAACAAGCTGCCCGGTTACGTTCTCGTCCGCATGGATCTGACGAACGAGTCCTGGGGCGTCGTCCGCAACACCCCGGGTGTCACCGGCTTCGTGGGCAACGCGTACGACCCGTACCCGCTGACCCTGGACGAGATCGTCAAGATGCTCGCTCCGGAGCTGCAGGAGAAGGCCGCCAAGCTGGCAGCGGAAGAGGCCGGTCTGCCGGCGCCCGCCGTCAAGCGCGCCATCGAGGTCCTGGACTTCGAGGTCGGCGACTCGGTCACCGTCACCGACGGCCCGTTCGCGACGCTGCAGGCGACCATCAACGAGATCAACCCGGACTCGAAGAAGGTCAAGGGTCTCGTCGAGATCTTCGGCCGCGAGACCCCGGTCGAGCTCAGCTTCGACCAGATCCAGAAGAACTGATCCGCAGCCTTCTGGCACACGCTTCCGGACAGGTCAGATTGCCCCCTTGCGGGCGGTCTGACCTGCTCGGTTTTCAGCCTCGCACCGATACCCGTTATCGTGGTGCGGTATGCCTCCATCCGGACGACCGGATTGGCGGCGAAAACTCTCACTAGGACCCGGAGAGAGCAATGCCTCCCAAGAAGAAGAAGGTCACGGGGCTTATCAAGCTCCAGATCAAGGCCGGCGCGGCCAACCCGGCTCCGCCGGTCGGCCCCGCGCTCGGTCAGCACGGCGTCAACATCATGGAGTTCTGCAAGGCCTACAACGCCGCGACCGAGTCGCAGCGTGGCATGGTCGTGCCGGTGGAGATCACGGTCTACGACGACCGCTCCTTCACCTTCATCACCAAGACTCCGCCGGCCGCGCGCCTCATCCTGAAGGCCGCAGGCATCGAGAAGGGCTCCGGCGAGCCGCACAAGACCAAGGTCGCCAAGCTTTCCGGCGCCCAGGTCCGCGAGATCGCCGAGCTGAAGATGCCCGACCTGAACGCCAACGACGTCGACGCCGCGATGAAGATCATCGCCGGCACCGCGCGTTCGATGGGCGTCACGGTCGAAGGCTGATTCAGCCACCCCCCAGCACCACAGTGGTAGGGCCAAGCGCTGGTCCGCACCACGACTCCATGCCTGATCACAACACAGGAGCAGAAGTGAAGCGCAGCAAGACTCTCCGCGCTGCGGACGCCAAGGTCGACCGGGACAAGCTGTACGCCCCGCTCGAGGCCGTCCGTGTCGCCAAGGAGACCTCCGCGACGAAGTTCGACAGCACCGTCGAGGTCGCCTTCCGCCTGGGTGTAGACCCGCGCAAGGCCGACCAGATGGTCCGCGGCACCGTGAACCTCCCGCACGGCACCGGCAAGACCGCCCGGGTCCTGGTCTTCGCGACCGGTGACCGTGCTGCGGCCGCGGAAGCCGCCGGCGCCGACATTGTCGGCGACGACGAGCTCATCAACGAGATCGCCAAGGGCAACCGCCTCAACGAGTTCGACGCCGTTGTCGCCACGCCGGACCTCATGGGCAAGGTCGGCCGCCTCGGCCGCGTGCTCGGTCCCCGTGGCCTGATGCCGAACCCGAAGACCGGCACCGTCACGATGGACGTCGCGAAGGCTGTCACCGAGATCAAGGGTGGCAAGATCGAGTTCCGCGTCGACAAGCACTCGAACCTGCACTTCATCATCGGCAAGGTCTCCTTCTCCGATGAGCAGCTGGTCGAGAACTACGGCGCGGCCCTGGACGAGATCCTTCGTCTGAAGCCGTCCGCCGCGAAGGGCCGCTACATCAAGAAGGCCGCCCTCAGCACCACGATGGGCCCCGGCATCCTGCTGGACTCCAACCGCACCCGGAACCTCCTCGTCGAGGAAGACCCGGCCGCGGTCTGACTGAGCCGGGCCTGACGGCTCGCCTGAGTTGCCCGAACGGGCCCTTCTCTCCCTTCACGGGGGAGGAGGGCCCGTTCTGCGTTTCGCGCGGAAAATGGCGAAGTGATCGGGGGCCTTCCCCGTAGGGTCGGATCACATCAAACGATCACATCAGGGGTGGGGACTCTTGTTCGCGTACCGCAATGGCAACCGTACGAAGACCGCTGGGGCCGCGCTGGCCGCCGTACTGCTCGTGGGTGGGGCCACGGCGTGCGAGAGCGGGCAGAAGGACGGCACGGGGAAGGCTGCGGCCGCCCAGGGCGCCGGGAAGGGCGCCGTGGAGGTGGTCCCGGCCGCCTACCTGGAGAAGGTCAAGGCCAAGTCGCAGGAGATCACCTCCCTGCGCTACTCGATGACGGGTACCGCGGAGGGCGAGCGGTTCTCCGGCGACGTCTCCATGCGGCTCAAGCCGTCGGTGGCCATGTCGATGAAGATGACCACCTCGGGCGAGGGCGGCCAGGCGGCCGAGATCCGGCTCGTCGACGAGGCGATGTTCATCGGCGCCGAGGGCAAGTGGATCAAGTTCGACACGAAGAGCCTGGACCCGGCCTTGACGAAGAAGCTGAACAGCGCCGGCGGCACGGCCAACAGGACCGGCGAGAACCCCGGTGACCGGGCGGGTGAGCTCCTCAAGGCCAAGGACCTGAAGTTCGTAGGCGAGGAGAGCATCGACGGGGTGAAGACCAAGCACCTCAGCGGCACGGTCACCCTCGACGACCTGCGGGCCGCGCTGGCCTCCGCGACCCCGGAGGCCAAGAAGCGTCAGGAGCAGTCCGTCACGGCTCTGGAGGCGCAGGGCGTCAAGAGCCTCACCCTGGACATGTGGATCGACGAGTCGGACCACACCAAGCAGGTCCGCACCCGTGGTGACGCGGCCAAGGGTCCGGTGGACACGACCATCAAGTTCCTGGACTACAACCAGCCGGTCGAGGTGGCCGCGCCGCCCGCCGACCAGGTCATGGACCTCGCCGAGATGATGAAGGGCGCCGGGCGGGAGCAGGGCTGACCTGGCGTTTCAAGGCCGCGCGGGGTCGCCGGGTGACCGATTTGCTCTGCGCGGCACCGGTCACGTACTCTTCCGGAGAAGCCAAAGACCGCTGGTCGTTGCCGTGCCTGCAAGGGGGCGGTGGCCGAAGGATCCGCTAACTGCGGACGTCCTGCGCAGGTGTTCAAGGAAAGTTCCCGGACTCGTTCCGGTTGAGCTACGCCCTGGCGCCTGCGCCGGGGCGTTTCGTATTTATGCCCCTTCTGAGCGGTCCTCATCACCCGGAAGGAGGCCGACGCACTATGCCGACGCCCAACAAGGCTGCCGCGGTAGCCGAGCTCACGGACCAGTTCCGCGACTCGAACGCCGCCGTGCTGACCGAGTACCGGGGTCTCACCGTCGCGCAGCTCAAGACGCTGCGTCGCTCTCTCGGTGAGAACGCCCAGTACGCCGTGGTGAAGAACACGCTGACCAAGATTGCGGCCAACCAGGCCGGGATCACCGCGCTGGACGAGCACTTCGCTGGTCCCACCGCGGTCGCCTTCATCACCGGTGACCCGGTGGAGTCGGCGAAGAGCCTGCGTGACTTCGCCAAGGAAAACCCGAACCTCATCATCAAGGCGGGTGTCCTTGATGGTAAGGCGCTCACCGCCGATGAGATCAAGAAGCTTGCGGACCTCGAGTCCCGCGAGGTTCTGCTCAGCAAGCTGGCCGGCGCGTTCAAGGGCAAGCAGTCTCAGGCTGCCTCGCTCTTCCAGGCGCTGCCGTCGAAGTTCGTCCGCACTGCGGAAGCGCTTCGCGTCAAGCTCGCCGAGCAGGGCGGTGCCGAGTAATTCGGCTCGCGCACTGATCCACGCCGCCTAGTGCGTGGGTCAAAGCGGGCCGTTACGCCCGCCTCTATATACATCCGGCACCTGCCGATTTAGTGGAAGGATCGCCCATCATGGCGAAGCTCTCTCAGGAAGACCTGCTCGCTCAGTTCGAGGAGCTCACGCTCATCGAGCTCTCCGAGTTCGTGAAGGCGTTCGAGGAGAAGTTCGACGTCACCGCCGCTGCGGCCGTCGCCGTTGCCGGTCCGGGTGCCCCGGCCGCCGCTGAGGCCGTCGAGGAGCAGGACGAGTTCGACGTCATCCTCACCGCCGCCGGTGACAAGAAGATCCAGGTCATCAAGGTCGTCCGCGAGCTGACCTCCCTCGGCCTGAAGGAGGCCAAGGACCTCGTCGACGGCGCTCCGAAGCCCGTCCTCGAGAAGGTCGCCAAGGAGGCCGCTGACAAGGCCGCCGAGACCCTCAAGGCCGCCGGCGCGTCCGTCGAGGTCAAGTAACACCTCTGAGGCCTCTCTGAGGCCTCAACCAAGGGCGATCACCCGTAAGGGTGGTCGCCCTTTGGCGTACCCGGAGTGCCTGACTTGCCCCTGTCTCGTTGGGGAGTAGGGTGATCTTCGTTGCTCTGCGGCAGGGTCCTTCGATGATCCGCTCGGAGCAGGGGGCCTTGACGAACGGGACGCGGCGCGCAATTCTCAGATCCGTCGTGAGATCGGCAGGCCCGATCCGAGATCCGAGGCATGGATCGGGTCCGCATCGGGCATGGATCGACTACGAAGAGGGCAGTACTGTTACGCGCTCTGTATGCGGAGCCGAGCGGGACGCACGGTTGTTTAAACGACATGGGGAAGGCCTGTTGCCGGTTTCCGGAAACCTGGTCTGGACATCAGTGAGCCTAGTGGCTACACTGACCCTTTGCGCTGCCTGTTAGCTGCCCCCTGCCCGTCGCCAGGGGCATGCCCACGCATGAGCACACTTGATTGAACGGCCCTGAGCTGGTCCTTTGACCAGATGGGGGGCGCTTGTCTTCTGTGTCAGCTGGGACCGGTACGCGCGTAGTGAGTCCGAGCCCTCGGAAGGACCCCCTCTTGGCCGCCTCGCGCAACGCCTCGACCAATACGAACACCGGTGCCAGCACTGCCCCGCTGCGCATCTCCTTTGCAAAGATCAAGGAGCCCCTCGAGGTTCCGAACCTCCTGGCGCTGCAGACCGAGAGCTTTGACTGGCTGCTCGGCAACGCCGCCTGGAAGTCTCGCGTCGAGTCGGCGCTTGAGAGCGGACAGGACGTTCCCACCAAGTCCGGTCTGGAAGAGATCTTCGAGGAGATCTCGCCGATCGAGGACTTCTCCGGGTCGATGTCGCTGACGTTCCGCGACCACCGTTTCGAGCCGGCGAAGAACTCCGTCGACGAGTGCAAGGACCGCGACTTCACGTTCGCGGCGCCGCTTTTCGTCACGGCCGAGTTCACGAACAACGAGACCGGAGAGATCAAGTCTCAGACGGTCTTCATGGGCGATTTCCCGCTCATGACCAACAAGGGCACCTTCGTCATCAACGGCACCGAGCGTGTCGTCGTGTCGCAGCTCGTCCGTTCCCCCGGTGTCTACTTCGACTCCTCCATCGACAAGACGTCCGACAAGGACATCTTCGCCGCCAAGATCATCCCTTCCCGGGGTGCCTGGCTCGAGATGGAGATCGACAAGCGCGACATGGTCGGTGTTCGCATCGACCGCAAGCGCAAGCAGTCCGTCACCGTCCTCCTGAAGGCTCTCGGCTGGACCACCGAGCAGATCCTCGAGGAGTTCGGCGAGTACGAGTCCATGCGCGCCACCCTGGAGAAGGACCACACCCAGGGCCAGGACGACGCGCTGCTCGACATCTACCGCAAGCTGCGTCCGGGCGAACCGCCGACCCGCGAGGCCGCTCAGACGCTGCTCGAGAACCTCTACTTCAACCCGAAGCGCTACGACCTCGCGAAGGTCGGCCGCTACAAGGTGAACAAGAAGCTCGGCGCGGACGAGCCGCTGGACGCCGGCGTGCTCACCACCGACGACGTCATCGCGACCATCAAGTACCTGGTCAAGCTGCACGCCGGTGAGACCGAGACCGTCGGTGAGTCGGGTCGTTCGATCGTCGTCGAGACCGACGACATCGACCACTTCGGCAACCGTCGTCTGCGCAACGTCGGCGAGCTCATCCAGAACCAGGTCCGTACGGGTCTGGCTCGTATGGAGCGCGTCGTCCGCGAGCGGATGACGACCCAGGACGTCGAGGCGATCACGCCGCAGACCCTGATCAACATCCGGCCGGTCGTCGCCTCCATCAAGGAGTTCTTCGGCACCAGCCAGCTGTCGCAGTTCATGGACCAGAACAACCCGCTGTCGGGTCTCACCCACAAGCGCCGTCTGTCGGCGCTTGGCCCGGGTGGTCTGTCCCGTGAGCGGGCCGGCTTCGAGGTCCGAGACGTTCACCCGTCGCACTACGGCCGCATGTGCCCGATCGAGACCCCTGAAGGCCCGAACATCGGTCTGATCGGCTCGCTCGCGTCCTACGGCCGCGTCAACGCGTTCGGTTTCGTCGAGACCCCGTACCGCAAGGTCATCGACGGTGTCGTCACCGACGAGGTCGACTACCTGACGGCCGACGAGGAAGACCGCTTCGTCATCGCCCAGGCCAACGCCGGCCTGTCCGACGACATGCGCTTCACGGAGAACCGCGTCCTGGTTCGCCGTCGTGGCGGCGAGATCGACTACATCGCCGGCGACGACGTCGACTACATGGACGTCTCCCCGCGCCAGATGGTGTCCGTCGCGACCGCGATGATCCCCTTCCTCGAGCACGACGACGCCAACCGTGCCCTCATGGGCGCGAACATGATGCGCCAGGCCGTTCCGCTCATCAAGGCGGAAGCGCCGCTCGTCGGCACCGGCATGGAGTACCGCTGTGCGGTCGACGCCGGTGACTCGATCCGTGCGGAGAAGGACGGTGTCGTCCAGGAGGTCTCGGCCGACTACATCACCGTCGCCAACGACGACGGCACGTACACCACGTACCGCGTCGCCAAGTTCTCCCGCTCGAACCAGGGCACCTCGGTCAACCAGAAGGTCATCGTCAACGAGGGTGACCGGATCATCGAGTCCCAGGTCCTCGCCGACGGTCCTGCGACCGAAGAGGGCGAAATGGCCCTCGGCAAGAACCTGCTCGTCGCGTTCATGCCCTGGGAAGGTCACAACTACGAGGACGCGATCATCCTGTCGCAGCGCCTCGTACAGGACGACGTCCTCTCCTCGATTCACATCGAGGAGCACGAGGTCGACGCCCGTGACACCAAGCTGGGCCCCGAGGAGATCACCCGGGACATCCCGAACGTCTCCGAGGAGGTCCTGGCGGACCTCGACGAGCGCGGCATCATCCGCATCGGTGCGGACGTAGTCGCCGGCGACATCCTGGTCGGCAAGGTCACGCCCAAGGGCGAGACCGAGCTGACCCCGGAAGAGCGCCTGCTCCGCGCGATCTTCGGTGAGAAGGCCCGCGAGGTGCGTGACACCTCGCTCAAGGTTCCTCACGGTGAGATCGGCAAGGTCATCGGTGTCCGCGTCTTCGACCGCGAGGAGGGCGACGAGCTTCCCCCGGGCGTGAACCAGCTGGTCCGCGTCTACGTCGCCCAGAAGCGCAAGATCACCGACGGTGACAAGCTCGCCGGCCGCCACGGCAACAAGGGTGTCATCTCCAAGATCCTTCCGATCGAGGACATGCCCTTCCTTGAGGACGGCACGCCGGTCGACATCATCCTGAACCCGCTGGGTGTCCCGTCCCGAATGAACCCGGGACAGGTCCTGGAGATCCACCTCGGCTGGCTTGCCAGCCGCGGCTGGGACGTCTCCGGTCTCGGCGAGGAGTGGGCCGAGCGACTGAAGGCCATCGGCGCCGACCGCGTCGAGCCCGGCACCAACGTCGCCACCCCGGTGTTCGACGGTGCCCGTGAGGACGAGATCTCCGGCCTGTTCGAGCACACCATCCCGAACCGCGACGGGGACCGTCTGGTCCTCCCGACCGGCAAGGCGCACCTGTTCGACGGCCGCTCCGGCGAGCCGTTCCCGGAGCCGGTCTCGATCGGCTACATGTACATCCTGAAGCTCCACCACCTGGTCGATGACAAGCTCCACGCTCGGTCGACCGGTCCGTACTCGATGATCACGCAGCAGCCGCTGGGTGGTAAGGCGCAGTTCGGTGGCCAGCGCTTCGGTGAGATGGAGGTGTGGGCGCTTGAGGCTTATGGCGCCGCTTACGCCCTCCAGGAGCTGCTGACCATCAAGTCCGATGACGTGACCGGCCGCGTGAAGGTCTACGAGGCCATCGTCAAGGGCGAGAACATCCCCGAGCCGGGCATTCCCGAGTCCTTCAAGGTGCTCATCAAGGAAATGCAGTCGCTCTGCCTCAACGTGGAGGTGCTGTCCTCGGACGGCATGTCCATCGAGATGCGCGACACCGACGAGGACGTCTTCCGCGCGGCGGAGGAGCTCGGTATCGACCTGTCCCGGCGTGAGCCGAGCAGCGTCGAAGAGGTCTGACGGGCCTGGCGGGGGGCTCGCTCAAGAGCCCCCCGTCATCCCCGGGACCGTTCAGACCATGATTGAGACTCGACCCCGAAAGAGGGATTGACGCACAGTGCTCGACGTCAACTTCTTCGACGAGCTGCGGATCGGCCTTGCCACCGCGGACGACATCCGAACCTGGTCCCACGGCGAGGTCAAGAAGCCGGAGACCATCAACTACCGCACCCTCAAGCCCGAGAAGGACGGACTCTTCTGCGAGAAGATCTTCGGTCCGACCCGGGACTGGGAGTGCTACTGCGGTAAGTACAAGCGTGTCCGCTTCAAGGGCATCATCTGTGAGCGTTGTGGCGTCGAAGTCACGCGCGCCAAGGTGCGTCGCGAGCGGATGGGCCACATCGAGCTTGCCGCTCCCGTCACCCACATCTGGTACTTCAAGGGCGTCCCGTCGCGCCTCGGATACCTGCTGGACCTCGCGCCGAAGGACCTCGAAAAGGTCATCTACTTCGCCGCGTACATGATCACGTTCGTGGACGACGAGCGCCGCACCCGCGACCTCCCGTCCCTGGAGGCGCACGTCTCCGTCGAGCGCCAGCAGATCGAGAACCGACGCGACTCGGACCTCGAAGGCCGTGCCAAGAAGCTCGAGACCGACCTGGCCGAGCTCGAGGCCGAGGGCGCCAAGGCCGACGTACGCCGCAAGGTGCGCGAAGGTGCCGAGCGCGAGATGAAGCAGCTCCGTGACCGCGCCCAGCGCGAGATCGACCGCCTCGACGAGGTGTGGGCCCGCTTCAAGAACCTCAAGGTCCAGGACCTCGAGGGCGACGAGCTGCTCTACCGCGAGCTGCGCGACCGCTTCGGTACGTACTTCGACGGCTGCATGGGCGCCGCGGCGCTCCAGAAGCGTCTGGAGTCCTTCGACCTCGACGAAGAGGCCGAGCGCCTCCGCGAGATCATCCGTACCGGCAAGGGCCAGAAGAAGACCCGTGCGCTCAAGCGCCTCAAGGTCGTCTCCGCGTTCCTGCAGACCAGCAACAAGCCCAAGGGCATGGTTCTGGACTGCGTGCCGGTGATCCCGCCGGACCTGCGTCCGATGGTGCAGCTGGACGGTGGCCGCTTCGCGACCTCCGACCTGAACGACCTGTACCGCCGCGTGATCAACCGCAACAACCGTCTGAAGCGCCTCCTGGACCTCGGTGCCCCCGAGATCATCGTGAACAACGAGAAGCGCATGCTTCAGGAGGCCGTCGACGCCCTCTTCGACAACGGTCGTCGTGGCCGTCCGGTCACCGGTCCCGGTAACCGTCCCCTGAAGTCCCTCAGCGACATGCTGAAGGGCAAGCAGGGTCGATTCCGTCAGAACCTCCTCGGCAAGCGCGTGGACTACTCCGCGCGTTCCGTGATCGTCGTCGGCCCGCAGCTGAAGCTGCACCAGTGTGGTCTGCCCAAGGCCATGGCGCTGGAGCTCTTCAAGCCGTTCGTGATGAAGCGCCTGGTCGACCTGAACCACGCGCAGAACATCAAGTCGGCGAAGCGCATGGTCGAGCGCGGCCGCACGGTCGTCTACGACGTGCTCGAAGAGGTCATCGCCGAGCACCCGGTTCTGCTGAACCGTGCGCCCACGCTGCACCGCCTCGGCATCCAGGCCTTCGAGCCCCAGCTGGTCGAAGGCAAGGCCATCCAGATCCACCCGCTCGTCTGCACCGCGTTCAACGCGGACTTCGACGGTGACCAGATGGCCGTGCACCTGCCGCTTTCGGCAGAGGCGCAGGCCGAGGCCCGCATCCTGATGCTGTCCTCGAACAACATCCTGAAGCCGGCAGACGGTCGTCCCGTCACCATGCCGACCCAGGACATGGTGCTGGGTCTGTTCTTCCTCACCACCGACGGCGAGCTCCGTGACGTCAAGGGCGAGGGCCGTGCGTTCGGCTCGACCGCCGAGGCGACCATGGCGTTCGACAACGGTGAGCTGGCGCTCCAGTCGGCCGTCGACATCCGCTTCCCGGTGGGCACCATCCCGCCGCGTGGCTGGGTGCCGCCGGTCGCCGAAGAGGGCGAGCAGGAGTTCCAGCAGGGCGACCAGTTCCGTCTGCGTACCACCCTGGGCCGTGCGCTCTTCAACGAGCTGCTGCCCGAGGACTACCCGTTCGTCGACTACTCGGTGGGCAAGAAGCAGCTCTCCGAGATCGTCAACGACCTGGCGGAGCGCTACCCCAAGGTGATCGTGGCGGCGACGCTCGACAACCTGAAGGCGGCCGGCTTCCACTGGGCGACCCGTTCGGGCGTCACCGTGGCCATCTCCGACGTCGTCGTGCCCGAGGCCAAGAAGGCCATCGTCAAGGGCTACGAGGAGCTGGACGAGAAGGTCCAGAAGCAGTACGAGCGCGGTCTGATCACCAAGGACGAGCGCACGCAGGAGCTCATCGCGATCTGGACCAAGGCGACCAACGAGGTTGCCGAGGCGATGAACGCGAACTTCCCCAAGACGAACCCCATCTTCATGATGGTTGACTCGGGTGCCCGAGGAAACATGATGCAGATGCGACAGATCGCCGGTATGCGTGGTCTGGTGTCGAACGCGAAGAACGAGACCATCCCGCGTCCGATCAAGGCGTCCTTCCGTGAGGGCCTCACCGTTCTGGAGTACTTCATCTCCACGCACGGTGCCCGTAAGGGTCTGGCGGACACCGCCCTGCGTACCGCCGACTCGGGTTACCTCACCCGTCGTCTGGTGGACGTCTCGCAGGACGTCATCATCCGCGAGGAAGACTGCGGCACCGAGCGCGGCCTGAAGCTGAAGATCGCCGTTCGCGGCGAGGACGGCGCGCTGCGCAAGGCCGACGACGTCGAGACCTCGATCTACGCCCGCATGCTGGCCGAGGACGTCGTCATCGACGGCAAGGTCATCGCGCCGGCCAACGTCGACCTCGGTGACGTGCTCATCGACGCCCTGGTCGCCAACGGCGTCGAGGAGGTCAAGACCCGCTCGGTCCTGACCTGTGAGTCCGCGGTCGGCACCTGTGCCTTCTGCTACGGACGCTCGCTCGCCACCGGCAAGCTGGTCGACATCGGTGAGGCGGTCGGCATCATCGCCGCCCAGTCCATCGGTGAGCCCGGTACCCAGCTGACGATGCGTACCTTCCACACCGGTGGTGTGGCCGGTGACGACATCACGCAGGGTCTGCCGCGTGTCGTCGAGCTCTTCGAGGCCCGTACCCCGAAGGGTGTCGCCCCGATCTCCGAGGCCGCCGGCCGCGTGCGGATCGAGGAGACCGAGAAGACGAAGAAGATCGTCATCACGCCGGACGACGGCAGCGAGGAGACGGCCTTCCCGATCTCCAAGCGCGCCAAGGTCATCGTCGGCGAGGGCGACCACGTCGAGGTCGGCCAGAAGCTGACCATGGGTGCCACCAACCCGCACGACGTGCTGCGCATCCTCGGCCAGCGTGCGGTCCAGGTCCACCTGGTCGGCGAAGTCCAGAAGGTCTACAACTCGCAGGGCGTGTCGATCCACGACAAGCACATCGAGATCATCATCCGGCAGATGCTGCGCCGCGTGACGATCATCGAGTCCGGCGACGCGGAGCTCCTGCCGGGCGAGCTCGTCGAGCGGTCGAAGTTCGAGACCGAGAACCGTCGTGTGGTCACCGAGGGCGGTCACCCCGCCTCCGGCCGTCCGCAGCTGATGGGTATCACCAAGGCCTCGCTCGCGACCGAGTCCTGGCTGTCGGCGGCGTCCTTCCAGGAGACGACCAGGGTTCTGACGGACGCGGCGATCAACGCCAAGTCCGACTCCCTGATCGGCCTCAAGGAGAACGTCATCATCGGTAAGCTCATCCCGGCCGGTACGGGCCTCGCCCGCTACCGCAACATCCGGGTCGAGCCGACCGAGGAAGCCAAGGCCGCGATGTACTCGGCCGTCGGCTACGACGACATCGACTACTCGCCCTTCGGCACCGGCTCCGGCCAGGCTGTCCCGCTGGAGGACTACGACTACGGCCCGTACAACGGCTGAGTTCGTGAGCAGTAGGTAGTACGAAGAAGCCCCCCGTCGCTCCGAGAGGAGAGGCGGGGGGCTTCTTCACGCTTTCGATCAGCTCCAGTGTGGATCAGGCCCGGCGTAGATCAGGTCCGTCGGCGGCGGCGCAGGCCCGCCATGCTGACCGAGGCCACGGCCAGGAGGCTCAGGGTGGCCCCGGCCAGGCCGGGGGTGAGGCCCTTGGGGTGGAAGGTGCAGGAGACCTTGGTGGTGCCCCGGGGGATGTCCAGGGAGACCAGGCCGTGGAAGCTCTTCACCGGCGCCGAGCACCGCCAGCCGGGGACGGCGGTCATCGCGAAGACGGCCGTGCCGGAGGCCCCCCTGGGGAGGGTGGCCTCGATGCTGTGGCCGCCCGCGCTGACGTGGGTGGCGCCCGTGACCGTGAGGCGGCCGACGGTCGTGGCGAGCGCGGCCCGGTCCAGGCAGCCGACGGGGTGGGCGCCGGCGGAGGCGCCCCGGGTACGGGTGCGCACGGTGACGTCGACCCGGCCGGAGGCGGGGACCCCGCCGAGGCGGCGGACCCCGGCCGTCCGGTCCTCCAGGGGCGTCGTGGTGCCGGCGAAGGAGAGGGTTCCGTACAGCCGGGGCGAGTACCAGAAGGCTTCGGAGCCGGGGGCGCACCGGGCGGTGTACCGCTGTTTCGCGGCGGTGCCGCCGCGGGCGACGGGCGGGACCCGGTAGACGGTGGCGCCGAGGACCTGCTCCTGGTGGGCGTAGACGCTGGCCGGGGGGTTGGGGGAGGCGTACGGGGCGCTGCGGACGGTGACCAGGGGCGGGGTGGGAAACGTACGGGCCGTCCAGCCGTTCTTCTCCGGGCCCGGTTCGGCGCGGGCGCCGATCGAGAAGATCGCGTCCAGGACGGGATTGTCGGCGCCGAAGAAGGTGCGGCCGTCGTTCGTGTAGCCGTACCCGAGGGGCTCCAGGGCCTTGTAGGTGGCCTCGGGGAGGTAACTGCTGTAGTACTGCGGGCCCTGTGCCCGGAGCGCCAGTGCGTCGTTGTACGAGGTCTGCGGGCCGCCCGGGTCGGTGCGGTACGCGGGCCAGCCGTCGACCGAGCGGACGGCGTCGAAGTGGTTCGTGATCGACCGGCTGGAGGTGGCGATCGGCTTCGCCCAGCGTTCGCGGGCGCGGCGGGCGTCCGCGCCGGCCGCGGCGGCGGTGGATTCGGCGAAGACGACGCCGACCATGAGGACCGCGGCCACGGGGACCAGTACGCGGTGCTTCTCGCCCAGCGTGAGCAGGACCAGTGCGAGGAGCGACACCGCGCCGCCGCCCAGGACGGCCGGCCAGGTGGCGCCGCCGAAGTCGTCGGTGTGGCGCAGCACGAAGGTGGCGGCGACCAGCAGGGCCGCCGTCAGAGCCAGGTGCAGCGGGCGCGGCCGGTTGGCCAGGGACAGCCAGGCGATGACCACCACCATGCCGCTGAACACGAAGGCCTCGCGGTACGGGTTGCCGTTCGGTACCGCCAGCCCGTGCCATGCGTACTGGGTGGGCGGGAACTGGAAGGAGAGGACGACGAGCAGGGCCGCCGCCGTCCATGCCAGGCGGGTCCTGCGCGTGATCGCCGCGTTGAGGAGGAAGGACCCGGCCAGGATCAGGCCGAGCGAGGCCACGTACAGCCGGGGCCGGCCGCCCCACAGGTGGGTGCCGGGGAGCATGCCCGTCAGGAAGACCTCGAGCCGGACGGGATCGAAGGCGGCCGCCCTGGTCGGCTGGGCGGCCCCGCTGGAGAGGAAGGCGGGCAGGAGCAGGGGGAGCGTGAGCAGGATGCCCGTCGCGGCGCCCGTACCGGCCCGCCACACGGCGCGCAGCCGCTGGGCTCCGGTCAGGTCGAGGACGATCAGGCGGACGGCGAGCAGCACGCAGGCGGCCATCGTCGCCATCATCGCGGTGTAGAAGTTCCCGAACCAGGCGAGCGCGACCAGCAGGGCCACGCCCGGCCAGCGGCGCTGCTCCAGGCACCACTCGACGGCGATGCCCAGGAGCGGGAGCGCGACCAGGCCCCACATCCACATCGGGATGTACGAGGCGTCGCTGAGCGCCCAGCCGCACAGCCCGTAGACGGCTCCCAGCACGCCCCGCTGCCACCAGGGGCCGGGGTGGAGCCTGCCGAGGTAGACGGCCATCAGGGCGGCGGCGGTGCCCATCGTGACCGGGGTGACCGCGAAGACGGCGAGGTCCACGTGGGCGCGGGGGACCAGGACGGCCAGCCAGGAGAAGGGGTTGCCGAGGTAGGTGTGGTAGTCGGACAGGAACTGCTGGCCGAAGCCGCCGCGCCAGGTGAAGAGGAGGTCTCCGGCGGCCCGGCCGTGCACGAGGTCCCACAGGGCCCGGTGGAAGGGGACGTACTGGTTGGCCTGGTCGTTGACGGCCCGGCCGGTGTCGCCGAAGGGGAAGGTGCCCCGGGCCGCCCAGGACGCGCAGAAGGCGCCCGAGGCCGTGAGGAACGCGAGGAGCGGGCCGTAGAAGCGGGTGGTGCGGCGCGATGGGGGCCGGGGCCGGTCCTGATCGGGGGGCGGACTGCTCTGCGTCGCGGGCTCGACGGCCAAGATCCCCAAGGGTGTGCTCCCTGCTGGTCGACTGTCCGGCTGGTGGTACGTCGGATCCGGCGTCCATGGTGTCGCGCAGCGGCTCCGGTCCAGGGCGGCGGACGGCGGGGCGGGGCCGGGGACGCCGGACGCGTGGACCTGGGCGGGCGGTGGGGGCGGCTGTCGGCAGGGGTGGTCCGGACGGGTGTGCGCAGGGTGCGCTTGCCGGCTCCGGACGCCGGGGTTCCACCTTTCGGTGGAGCGCCGGGGTCGCGGTTGCCGGCCGGGGTGCGGCTCCGCATCTGAACCCACGGCCACCGCCCCGATACGATGCGTGCGGCCGTG
The DNA here is from genome assembly GCF_057834205.1 of Streptomyces sp. GL_148. Taxonomy (NCBI): domain Bacteria; kingdom Bacillati; phylum Actinomycetota; class Actinomycetes; order Kitasatosporales; family Streptomycetaceae; genus Streptomyces; species Streptomyces sp. GL_148. Next base: position 5,225,525 of record NZ_CM174396.1, read on the forward strand.
AGCGGCGGCGGTTCCGCTTAGCACATGTGCACCACGGCCGCACGTCGCAGGGGCCGCATTCGGGCTTCGGCCTTGTGGCGACTGGCCGGGAGGCCCTTCGGGCTTCCGGGTCCGGGGCTTTTGTTTTGACCGGAGTGGATGCGGTAGGTACGCTCAGACCTTGTGCCTGGGGTGTGCCTGGGCTCCTGTGCGTGTCCATCAACCGCACTTGAGCCGTATTCAGCCACCGCGATTCATGCGTTTCCACGCTTGCGTGGAGGTCCGCCGGATCCGACACACCCGACCGCGTGGGTCGGCAAATGTTCCAGGTTAGCTTCACTACACGGCACACAGAAACCGGAGAAGTAGTGCCTACGATCCAGCAGCTGGTCCGTAAGGGCCGGCAGGACAAGGTCGAGAAGACAAAGACCCCCGCGCTTGAGGCTTCGCCCCAGCGTCGCGGCGTCTGCACGCGAGTGTTCACGACCACCCCGAAGAAGCCGAACTCGGCGCTGCGTAAGGTCGCGCGTGTGCGTCTGACCTCTGGCATCGAGGTCACCGCTTACATTCCGGGTGAGGGACACAACCTGCAGGAGCACTCCATCGTGCTCGTGCGTGGTGGCCGTGTGAAGGACCTGCCGGGTGTTCGTTACAAGATCATCCGCGGTGCGCTTGACACCCAGGCTGTCAAGAACCGCAAGCAGGCCCGCAGCCGCTACGGCGCCAAGAAGGAGAAGTAAAAAATGCCTCGTAAGGGCCCCGCCCCGAAGCGCCCGGTCATCATCGACCCGGTCTATGCATCTCCTCTGGTGACGTCGCTCATCAACAAGATCCTCCTGAACGGCAAGCGCTCCACCGCCGAGCGCATCGTTTACGGCGCCATGGAAGGCCTCCGCGAGAAGACCGGCAACGACCCGGTCATCACGCTGAAGCGCGCGCTGGAGAACGTCAAGCCGTCGCTTGAGGTCAAGTCCCGCCGTGTCGGTGGCGCCACCTACCAGGTGCCGATCGAGGTCAAGCCGGGTCGTCAGTCGACCCTCGCGCTGCGCTGGCTCGTGGGTTACTCCCGCGCCCGCCGCGAGAAGACGATGACCGAGCGCCTCATGAACGAGCTGCTCGACGCGTCCAACGGTCTTGGCGCTGCCGTCAAGAAGCGTGAGGACACGCACAAGATGGCCGAGTCCAACAAGGCCTTCGCGCACTACCGCTGGTAGTCCCAACCCACATCGAGACCGAGAGAAGACTGAGCCGATATGGCTACCACTTCGCTTGACCTGGCCAAGGTGCGCAACATCGGCATCATGGCTCACATCGACGCGGGCAAGACGACCACCACCGAGCGCATCCTGTTCTACACCGGTGTGTCTTACAAGATCGGTGAAGTCCACGACGGCGCTGCCACGATGGACTGGATGGAGCAGGAGCAGGAGCGCGGCATCACGATCACGTCTGCCGCGACGACCTGCCACTGGCCGCTCGAAGACGTCGACCACACCATCAACATCATCGACACCCCGGGTCACGTTGACTTCACGGTCGAGGTGGAGCGTTCGCTCCGCGTCCTCGACGGTGCCGTCACCGTGTTCGACGGTGTCGCCGGTGTGGAGCCGCAGTCCGAGACCGTTTGGCGTCAGGCGGACCGCTACGGCGTCCCGCGCATCTGCTTCGTCAACAAGCTGGACCGCACCGGCGCCGAGTTCCACCGCTGTGTCGACATGATCAAGGACCGCCTCGGTGCGGTTCCGATCGTCATGCAGCTCCCCATCGGTGCCGAGATGGACTTCCAGGGCGTTGTCGACCTGGTCACCATGAAGGCGTTCGTCTGGTCCGCCGAGGCGACCAAGGGCGAGATGTACGACATCGTCGACATCCCGGACACCCACAAGGAAGCCGCTGAAGAGTGGCACGCCAAGCTGGTCGAGACGGTCGCCGAGAACGACGACCAGATCATGGAGCTGTTCCTCGAGGGCGTCGAGCCCACCGTCGAGCAGCTGCACGAGGCTGTGCGCCGCATCATCATCGGCTCCAAGGGCGACAAGGGTGCCACCGTCACCGCGGTGTTCTGTGGCACGGCGTTCAAGAACAAGGGCGTTCAGCCCCTGCTCGACGCCGTCGTCCGCTACCTCCCGTCGCCCCTGGACATCGAGGCCATCGAAGGCCACGACGTCCGGGACGCCGAGGTCGTCGTGAAGCGCAAGCCGTCTGACGAGGAGCCCCTCGCGGCGCTCGCGTTCAAGATCATGCGCGACCCGCACCTCGGCAAGCTCACCTTCGTCCGGGTTTACTCGGGCCGCCTGGAGGCCGGCACTGCGGTGCTGAACTCCGTCAAGGGCAAGAAGGAGCGCATCGGCAAGATCTACCGCATGCACGCGAACAAGCGTGAAGAGATCGAAGCGGTGGGCGCCGGTGACATCGTCGCCGTCATGGGCCTGAAGCAGACCACCACCGGTGAGACGCTGTGTGACGACAAGAACCCGGTCATCCTGGAGTCCATGGACTTCCCGGCCCCGGTCATTCAGGTCGCCATCGAGCCCAAGTCCAAGGGTGACCAGGAGAAGCTGGGTGTCGCCATCCAGTCTCTCGCGGAGGAGGACCCCTCCTTCCACGTTCACTCGGACGAAGAGACCGGCCAGACCATCCTCGGCGGTATGGGCGAGCTGCACCTCGAGGTGCTGGTCGACCGTATGAAGCGCGAGTTCAAGGTCGAGGCCAACGTCGGCAAGCCGCAGGTCGCTTACCGCGAGACGATCCGCCAGACGGTGGAGCGTCACGACTACACCCACAAGAAGCAGACCGGTGGTACCGGTCAGTTCGCCAAGGTGCAGATCGCGATCGAGCCGATCCTCGAGGCCGACGGTCCCGCGTACGAGTTCGTGAACAAGGTCACCGGTGGCCGCATCCCGAGGGAGTACATCCCCTCGGTCGACGCGGGTGCGCAGGAAGCCATGAAGTTCGGCATCCTCGCCGGCTACGAGATGACCGGCGTCCGCGTCATTCTTCTCGACGGTGGCTACCACGAGGTCGACTCCTCCGAGCTCGCCTTCAAGATCGCCGGTTCGCAGGCGTTCAAGGAGGCCGCGCGCAAGGCTTCTCCCGTGCTCCTCGAGCCGATGATGGCCGTCGAGGTCACCACGCCGGAGGAGTCCATGGGTGACGTCATCGGTGACATCAACTCCCGTCGTGGCCAGATTCAGGCCATGGAGGAGCGTCACGGTGCTCGCCTCGTGAAGGGCCTCGTGCCCCTCTCGGAGATGTTCGGCTACGTCGGAGACCTCCGCAGCAAGACCTCGGGTCGCGCCAGCTACTCGATGCAGTTCGACTCCTACGCCGAGGTTCCCCGGAACGTCGCTGAGGAGATCATCGCGAAGGCCAAGGGCGAGTAACTCTTCCGAGTACACGCTTTAGGCTTGTCACCGGAGCCTCAGGGGCAACAGGAGCAACCCTCCCGTTGCCCCGGGGTACCGGCTATCCAGCAAAGATCACCTGGCGCCGATGAGCAAGGCGTACAGAACCACTCTCCAGGAGGACCCCGTGGCGAAGGCGAAGTTCGAGCGGACTAAGCCGCACGTCAACATCGGCACCATCGGTCACATTGACCACGGTAAGACGACCCTCACGGCCGCCATTACCAAGGTGCTGCACGACGCGTACCCGGACCTGAACGAGGCCTCGGCCTTCGACCAGATCGACAAGGCTCCCGAAGAGCGCCAGCGCGGTATCACCATCTCCATCGCGCACGTCGAGTACCAGACCGAGGCGCGTCACTACGCCCACGTCGACTGCCCGGGTCACGCGGACTACATCAAGAACATGATCACCGGTGCCGCGCAGATGGACGGCGCGATCCTCGTGGTCGCCGCCACCGACGGCCCGATGCCGCAGACCAAGGAGCACGTGCTCCTGGCCCGCCAGGTCGGCGTTCCGTACATCGTCGTCGCCCTGAACAAGGCCGACATGGTGGACGACGAGGAGATCCTGGAGCTCGTCGAGCTCGAGGTTCGTGAGCTCCTCTCCGACTACGACTTCCCGGGCGACGACCTTCCGGTCGTCCGCGTCTCCGCGCTGAAGGCGCTCGAGGGCGACAAGGAGTGGGGCGAGAAGCTTCTCGGCCTCATGGCTGCCGTCGACGAGGCGATCCCGACCCCGCCGCGTGACACCGAGCTGCCGTTCCTCATGCCCGTCGAGGACGTCTTCACGATCACCGGTCGCGGTACCGTCGTCACCGGCCGTATCGAGCGTGGTGTCCTGAAGGTCAACGAGACCGTCGACATCATCGGTATCAAGGAGACCAAGACCACCACCACGGTCACCGGTATCGAGATGTTCCGCAAGCTGCTCGACGAGGGCCAGGCGGGCGAGAACGTCGGTCTGCTCCTCCGTGGCATCAAGCGCGAGGACGTCGAGCGCGGCCAGGTCATCATCAAGCCCGGTTCGGTCACCCCGCACACCGAGTTCGAGGCCCAGTCGTACATCCTGTCGAAGGACGAGGGTGGCCGTCACACCCCGTTCTTCAACAACTACCGTCCCCAGTTCTACTTCCGTACCACGGACGTCACGGGTGTCGTCACCCTGCCGGCCGGCACGGAGATGGTCATGCCGGGCGACAACACCGAGATGACGGTCACGCTGATTCAGCCGGTCGCCATGGAGGAGGGCCTCAAGTTCGCCATCCGTGAGGGTGGTCGTACCGTGGGCGCCGGCCAGGTCACCAAGATCACGAAGTAATTCGTGTTCTGACCTGGTAGCTCGCGCGAGCGGGCACCATGTTTGACATAAGGGCCCCTTCCCCGTCGTTCACGCGACGGGGGAGGGGCCCTTTGCCGTACCGGTTCAGCCGTACGGGTTAGTCGCACGGGCGCGGTCGTGCGGGCCCACGTGCTCGCGTACGCGGCTCCGTGCGCGGCGGCTACGTCACCCGCAGGGACTCCGTGAACTCGACGCAGGCGGCGTAGTCCGGCAGCAGGCCGGACGCGGTGGCCTCGGTCAGCGAAGGGGCCGCGTCGTCGCGGGCCGACAGCAGCGGGACGTCCGCCGGCCAGTCGATGCCCAGGTCGGGGTCGAGCGGGTGGACCGAGTGCTCGGCCGTCGGGTTGTACGTCTCCGAGCAGAGGTAGGACAGGGTGGCGTCGTCCGTCAGCGCGCAGAAGCCGTGCCCCATGCCCTCGGGGAGGTAGACGGCGCGGCGGTCCAGGTCGTCCAGGCGGACGCCTTCCCAGCGGCCGAAGGTCGGGGAGCCGACCCGGATGTCCACGATGACGTCGAGCACGGCGCCGCGCACGCAGGTGACGTACTTGGCCTGGCCGCGCGGGACGTCGGCGAAGTGGATGCCGCGGACCACGCCGCGCTGGGAGACCGAGAGGTTGGCCTGCGCCAGGTTCAGCGGGTGCCCGACGACCTCGGCGAGGTGGTCGAAGCGGTACCACTCCATGAACATGCCGCGCGGGTCCCCGTGCTGCTGGGGCGTGATCTCGAACGCGCCCCCGATGGACAGCTCGCGGAACTTCATCGTGCGGCCTCCTCTTCGAGCAGACCGATCAGGTAGTCCCCGTAACCGCTCTTGGTGAGCGGCTCGGCCAGCGCGCGCAGCTGAGCGGAGTCGATCAGGCCCGCCCGCCAGGCGGCCTCCTCGACGCAGCCGATCTTGAAGCCCTGACGCTCCTCGATCACCCGCACGAACTCCGAGGCCTGCACCATCGAGACGAAGGTGCCGGTGTCCAGCCAGGCGGTACCGCGGTCGAGGATGGTGACGTTCAGCTGACCGGCCTGGAGGTACGCGTCGTTGACGGCGGTGATCTCCAGCTCCCCCCGGGCGCTGGGCTTCAGGCCGCGGGCTATCTCCACGACCTGGTTGTCGTAGAAGTACAGACCGGGCACGGCGTACCGGGACTTGGGTTTGGCCGGCTTCTCCTCGATGGATATGGCCTGGCCGTCCTCGTCGAACTCGACGACGCCGTACGCCGTCGGGTCCGCCACCGGGTACGCGAAGACCCGGCCGCCCTTGGAGTCGGTGTGCTGCGCCAGGCGGGTGCCGAGGCCGCTGCCGTGGAAGATGTTGTCGCCGAGTATCAGGGCGACGGAGTCGTCGCCGATGAAGTCGGCGCCGAGCACGAAGGCCTGGGCGATGCCTTCGGGGTGCTCCTGGACGGTGTACTCGAGCCGGATGCCGAACTGCGAGCCGTCGCCGAGCAGGCGCTCGAACTGGGCGCGGTCGTCCGGGGTGGTGATGACGAGGATCTCGCTGATCCCGGCCATGACCAGAGTCGAGAGCGGGTAGTAGATCATCGGCTTGTCGAAGACGGGCAGCAGCTGCTTCGACACGGCCCGCGTCAGCGGCCATAGTCGGGATCCGGTGCCGCCGGCCAAGAGAATTCCACGCATGGGCACGACCCTATGCGAGAGGGGCGGAGCAGTTTCCGTTTCGGACCATATCGAACGTACCCCGCAGCTACTGTTCACTTCATGTGCATCCTGGTGAGGGGCGGATTCCGGCCCAGACGCAGCGACCGGTTATCGGACAAGGGCATTCCGCATTACGACAACGGAGGCGCCGAATATGGATGCGCCCCGCGGGCCGAAGCGAAGGCGGCACCGCAGAAGTGACCGGTGACCGGGGGAAGGGCCGCTGGCTCGTCACGGGCGCGGCCGGAATGCTGGGCCAGGACGTCTCGGCCGAACTGCAGCGCCATGCGATCGAGGCCGCCGGCCTCAGCCGTGCCGAGCTCGACATCACGGACCCGGCCGCCGTCCGGTCCGCCCTCAAGGGCGTCACCCTCGTCGTCAACTGCGCCGGCTGGACCGACGTGGACGGTGCCGAGACGGCCGAGGAGGCCGCTGCCGCCGTGAACGGCGCCGGCGTACGGATCCTCGCCGAGGCCTGTGCCGCGCACGGTGCGCGGCTGCTGCAGATCTCCACCGACTACGTGCTGCCCGGGGACGCTTCGGAGCCCTACGCCGAGGACGCGGCCACCGGGCCGGTGAACGCGTACGGCCGCTCCAAGCTGATCGGCGAGCAGGCCGTGGCCGAACTCCTGCCGCAGGACGGCTACGTGGTCCGCACCGCCTGGCTGTACGGCGAGCACGGCCCCAACTTCGTCTCCACCATGCTCAAGTTGGCCGCCCAACGGGACACCCTGGACGTGGTCGACGACCAACAGGGCCAGCCCACCTGGTCGGTTGCGCTCGCCCAGCGGCTCGTCGAGCTCGGCCGGGCCGCCCTGGACGGCCGGGCCCCCGCGGGCATCTACCACGGCACCGCGAGCGGTGCGACCACCTGGTTCGGGCTGGCGCGCGAGGTCTACCGGCAGTGCGGGCTGGATCCCGAGCGGATCCGTCCGACCACCTCCGGGTCCTTCGTCCGGCCTGCGGTCCGGCCCTCCTTCAGCGTTCTCGCACACGACCGCTGGGCCCGGGTGGGCCTGGCCCCGATGAGCGACTGGCGGGAGCAACTGGCCGACGCCCTCAAGACCCCCGGCTTCACCGCTCTGGCCCGGCCGGCCCGGGACAGCCGGGTGGGTTGAGGACCCCGCGGGACACCACGCTGTGCGCGTGGACGTTGCCTGCGCGCCAGCTTCGCGAAACCCGAACTCGCTACGTTGGGGCGCCTGGGGCCCCGAGATACGGCCGCCGTGAGAGGCCTGGCACGCGTACGTGCCTCGTTCCGTTGGAGCTGCTGCCGTGTCCGAATACGACGATGTCTGGCTGGTCATCCCCGCCTACAACGAGGGCCGAGTGGTCGCCGACGTGGTCGAGGCGGCCCGCAAGACGTTTCCGAACATCGTCGTCGTCGACGACGGCAGCACCGACGACTCGGCCGAACACGTAGCGGCCACCGGCGCCCACCTGGTGCGGCACCCGGTCAACCTCGGTCAGGGCGCCGCCCTGCAGACCGGTCTCACCTACGCACTCTCCCAGCCCGGCGCACAGTACTTCGCGACCTTCGATGCGGACGGCCAGCACCAGACCAAGGACGTCGAGACGATGGTCGCGGTCCTGCGGGCCGGCGACGCCGACGTGGTGCTCGGCTCCCGGTTCATCGAGCGGAACGGCCAGGTGCCGTGGATCAAACAGGTCGTGCTGCGCACGGCCGCCGCGGTCAGCCCCACCGCACGCAAACTGGGGCTCACCGACGCGCACAACGGTCTGCGCGTCCTGGGTCGTGCGGCCGCCGAGCGGCTGAACATCACCATGAACGGCATGGCCCACGCCTCCGAGCTCGTCGGTTTCCTCGCGGGCTCCGACCTGCGCGTCACCGAGATTCCGGTGGACATCCTCTACACCGATTACTCGCGGGCCAAGGGCCAGTCCCTGATCAACGGCGTCAACATCGTTTTTGATATTTCACTGCGGGAGCGTGGGCGTCGATGAAATATTTCTGGATCCAGCTCCTGCTCATCGCCGGTTCGGTTTCCATGGCGCTGATGTTCATTCGGACCTGGAGCCAGGCCACGAACCGGGCCTGGAAGCGAATTGCCTTTTCGGTGTTCGTCGTCGTCAACGTGTACGCGGTGCTCCGCCCGACCGACGTCACCTGGGTCGCCCAGCACCTCGGTGTCGGCCGGGGCACCGACCTGGTGCTCTACGTGATGGTCCTCGCGATGGGCTTCCTCACGCTCAACACCTACCTGCGCTTCCGCTCGCTGGAGCAGAAGATCACCGACCTCGCCCGGACGGTCGCCATCAGCGAAGGCGTCCGGCACAACGACGTCCGGCTCGGTACGCCTGAGGACGCGTCCGGGCCGGTCGGCGCCGGGCCCTCCTCGGCGCGGACGCCGTGAAGGCCTGACGCCCGATGGGGTCCTTCGACTTCATGCTCCCGTACTACGGGGACGTGAGGCAGCTGCAGGACGCCGTCCGCAGCGTCCTGGCCCAGACCGACCCCGACTTCCGGCTCGTCGTGATCGACGACGGCCGGGAGCCGGACGTGCCCGGCTGGTTCGAGGGGCTGGGTGACGCGCGGGTGCGGTACCTCCGCAACGAGCGCAACCTCGGCATCACGAAGAACTTCCAGAAGTGCGTCGAGCTCTCCGAGGCCGACCACGTGGTCATCATGGGCTGCGACGACCTGCTGCACCCGCACTACCTGGAGACCGTGCGCGGGATCCTCGACGCCCACCCCGGCGTCGGCATGGTCCAGCCCGGCGTCGAGGTGATCGACGGCGCGGGCCGGGTCGCGCGCGGCCTGACCGACCTGGCCAAGCAGTGGATGTTCGCCCCACGGCTCAAGGGCCGAGGACCGATGGCCGGTGAGGCGCCGGCCGCCAGCGTGCTGCGCGGGAACTGGCTCTACTTCCCGTCGATCACCTGGCGCGGCCCGGCGCTGCGCCAGGTGAACTTCCGGGACGGCTACTCGGTGGTCCTGGACCTGGCCCTCGTCGTGGACCTGCTCGAAGCCGGCGAGCGGATGGTGATCGACGAGTCCACCACGGTCTTCCAGTACCGCCGGCACGCGGCCAGCGAGTCCTCCGCCCAGGCCCTCTCCGGGACCCGCTTCACCGAGGCCGAGCGCTACTTCTCGGCGGTCGCCGAGCGGATGGAAGCCCGCGGCTGGCCCAGGGCCGCCCGCGCGGCCCGCCTCCACCACGCCTCCCGCCTGCACGCGCTCAGAATGCTGCCCGGCGCACTGTGGCGAGGGCACCGGGCCGGCGTCCGCACGCTGGCCCGGCACGCCTTCACCACCGGACGGAGCTGAGCTCAGTTCTTCTTCGTGCGCTTCAGAGGGTCGTACGCCGAGCACTTGCCGCGAGGCGCGTACTTCGGGCACTTTCCGTTGGGCATTCCCGTCGAGTGCGCCGACCAGGCCAGGGTGCCGAGGGTGTTCTCGGAGGGGGGCCTGGGCATGTAGGCGTCGGCCGTGGACGAGCCGGCCGAGCCGAAGAGGAGCCCGAGCGAGACCAGGACCCCGATCACGGCGGCCCGGGGCCTGCGCCCGGCCGCCCGCAGGGCCTCCCGGCCGGGCAGCCGCGTCTCGTTCGCCCGGATCCACGCCTTGACGCGCTGCACGCCGAGGTACAGGGCCACGCCCGACAGCGCGAGCATGCAGTAGACGATCTGCAGGCTGGTGCGCGGGTACAGCTGAACGGCGCCGTCGCCCGCCATGTGCGAGGCGTACCAGTAGCGCAGCAGGAAGGCGCTGCCGGTGCAGGCCGCCAGGGTCAGCACCAGCGGCTGGCGCAGGCCGAGCGCGATGGCCGCGCCCAGGCCGACGACGAGCAGGATGGTGAAGAGGCCGACGCCGCCGAGTTCGCCGGGCAGCGGCCATCCGAGGGAGCGCAGCGGGCCGGGGAAGGCGGTACCCGACGAGGCGAAGTAGGCCGGGTCGGTGGCGGTGTCGAAGTAGAAGTACGTGTCCCGGGTCGCTCCGCTCGCGCCGAGCAGCCGGAGCATGTAGCGCCCCGCCAGTGCGAGGAAGACGACGGAGGCGGCCGCCAGCGGCAGCAGCGCGTCCAGCAGTGCGCGCTTCCCGCCCGCGCGGGCGCGGCCCGTCAGCACCACGGCGAAGAGGACGACGACGCCGACCGCGGACCACACGAACCAGCCCGCGTACAGCAGGAACAGCGCGGCGAGCAGCGCTCCGATACCGCCACCGATCGCGAGCGAGCGCTTCCGGCCGAGCTGCGAGGACTCCGTCACCACCTGCACCAGCTTGGCCAGCACGGGGATGACGACGATCAGGACGACCGGGGAGTACGGCTTGTACGGCTCGATCAGCGTCAGGGACGCCGTGACACCGATGCCGAGGGCCCACAGCGGGGGCAGCAGCATGCGCCAGGCCAGGTACGCGACCGGGCCGGAGACCGCCAGGAAGCCGATCATCACCCACTTGACGGCGAGCGAGGCGTTGCCGTCGAAGAACAGCTGGGAGACCCACGCCAGCAGGTGCGGGAAGCCGGGCGGGTACTCGGCCAGCAGGGGCACCCCGTCCATGACGTGGAACGCCCACTGCTGCAGGTTCCCGATGTCACCGCCGTACCCGTTGTACGGCCAGCTGGTTCCCCGCAGGGCCACCACACTGCCGCTCGCGGTCACACCGGTGGCCAGGCCGGCCACGGCCGCCGCGCTGATCCGCACCGCCGCACCCGGCAGCCACCGGGACAGGACCAGGTAGAGCACGACGGTCGCGGCCAGCAGGACCAGCAGCCGCAGCTGGATGCCGGCCAGTCCGCTGACCTGCCCGACCCGCTGGATGGGATTCACGGCGAGGCGCTTGCTCAGGACGATGAGCAGCAGTGCTGCGAGAACCGACACGGCCGCCTCGGCGGCCGTGAGGGCGAGGGTGCGCGGTATGCGGCCACTGGAGCCGCTCGGGGCGGCCCGGTGTTCGGCTACCGGGACGGGCGCGGGAGCGGTGACGGTCATGTCCGCGGACTTTACCTCCAGGATGCCGCCCGCCTTGGCGAGCGGTCCCAACGTGAACAGGACGTACCAGAGTTGAAGGCGGGAACCGAAATGTTGGACAAGGTCGGAGTGAACGACACGTCCGCTCCTGAGCGGGTCGGGAAGCCGGCCGGGACCGGGCAACTGCTCGCACTGTGGGCGTCCTTCGTCAGCCGGCGGTGGTTCTGGCCGGTGGCGCTCACGGCCGGATACGCGGCGCAGGTACTGTTCCGCCTCTCCCTGGTGTGGGGCAAGGCCTATCCGGCGGTCCACGCGGACGAGTCCTCGTACCTCGTGCTGGCCCGGGTGCTCGCCGGGCGGACGACCACGGAGATGCCGGTCGGATCGGTCATCCCCGGCGGCTATGCGCTGCTCATCTCCCCGGCCCTGCGGATCGCGGACGATCCGGTCACCGCGTACCAGTTGGTCATGGGCATCAACACGCTGCTCAACGCGCTCGTCTTCCTCCTGGCCTACGCCGCCCTGCGCAGGCTGGACCTGTCCCAGGGCCTCTCGTTCCTGATGGCCACGGCGGCCGCGCTGATGCCGCCCGTGGTCTTCTACTCCGAGTTCGCCATGTCCGACACCGTGCTCCCGGTGGTCCTCCTCGGCTGGCTGACCACGCTGCACGGCTGGCTCAGCGAGGGCGAGGCGCGCCGCCGCACGTGGTACGGGGCGGGGGCCGGTCTGCTGGCCGGCTACTCCATGGCGGTGCACGACCGCGGCGGGGTGGTGGTGGCCCTCACGGCGGCGGTCTTCGTGGGCGCGCTCGTCCTGCGATGGGCGCCGCTGCGCTCCACGCTCGCGGCCTGGGGCGGACTGGCCGTCTCCGTGCTGGGCGCCCGGCTGCTGGCCGCCTGGCTGGAGGCGCAGTTCAAGGACACGCCGCCGAGTTCGGTGGGCACCAAGGTCCTGGACGGCCTGGTCGACCCCGAACTGCTGCGCCGCACGGTGACCCGTACCGTCGGCCAGCTCTGGTACTTCTCCGTCTCGTCCTGGGGCTTCGGCGCGCTCGCCGTCGCCCTGTGCGTGTTCGCGGTGTTCAGCTCCCGCTTCACCCGGGCCTCGCGGGTGGTCTCCTTCGTCATGGTCGCCCTGCTGTGCGGGATCGCGCTCGCCTCGGCCGCGGGACTGCCGGACGACCACGGCCGGATCGACAACTGGATCTACGCCCGCTACCTGGCCCCGCTGGTGCCCGCCTTCTTCGTGGTGGGCGCCCTGGTGCTGGCGCGGGCGCGGGCCGGTGCGCTGCTGCGGCTGGTGATGGGTGCGGTGCTGTTCACCGTGGTCACGGCCGAGTTCGTCGTCCTGGTGGTCGGCAAGGGCCTCCACAGGGTGGGCATCATCCCGTGGGGCATGCCGGACGCGCTGTTCCTGGCCTCGGAGTGGACGAGGCTGCACATGGGGCGCACGCTCGCCGGCGCCCTGCTGGTGTTCGCCGTCTGCGTGCTCTTCCGGCTGGCCGGCGGGCGCCGGGTGGTCTGGGCCGTGGCGGTGTCGCTGGCCCTGTTCGCGGCCTACGCGACGGTCGCGGTCACCTCGAACGTGGCCGAGCCGCACGCGAAGCAGCGCAAGGCCAGTGCCACCGGCTTCACCAAGTCGGCGGACCTCGAGCCGGGCGAGAACCTGGTGATGGACCACAGCGCCGACTGGGACCTGCGGATGGCCCAGGGGTACGAGGTGTACGAGGGCCGGGTCTGGACCAGGGACCTCAGGCACGGTGAGGAGCCGCCGGCCGCCGCGGACGCGGCCGTACTGGGGCTGAACCCGAAGGACGCGAGACCGCAGGACGCCTGGCCGGCGGCGCCCGCGGGCTGGTACGTGGCCGTGGTGGACCAGAGGCACGGATGGGTGCTCTGGCGTTACCGCTGAGGGCCTGCGCAGCGATCCGGACCCGCGGGCCGGGTGATCGAACCCATGGCCGATGGGAAGATCGGCTTCTGCATCGACGACGGTACGGCTGATCGCGGACGTCACTGGCTACTTCGCCAGGTGACAGGGGTCCGCAGGCGGGGGTGGGGGACATGGGGAAGAGGGACGAGAACGGATCGGACGGCCAGGCCGTCTCCGACGAGGACTGGGCGCGGTTCCTGGCGCAGGCCGAGGCGGGCGCGGGGGAGGCGCCGAAAGAGCCGTCCGCCCGGGCGCGCATGGTGACCGCGCGGCTGCGCGAGGAGGAGGCCCGGCGCGGCCCCGGCGGGCCGCCCGCATGGCGGGCCGGCGTCGCCGCGCGGGAGCGGGGGAGGGGCGGGCGCCGGCTCAAGGCGGCGCTGGCCATCGCCGTCGTCGCCGCCCTCGCGCTGATCGCCGTCCGGCCGGAGCTGGTCATGGACAAGGTCACCGGGAAGGACGCGCGGGACGCGAAGGCGGGGCAGCGGCTGCCGGCCGAGACGGCGCGCCCGAGTGGCGCGCCCACCTCGGTGGACCCGGACCGGCCGACGCTCGCGGATCCCTTCCGGGGCTCCCCGGCCCTCCAGTGGGCCGACGGGGCGGCCGGCATCGAGGTGCCGCAGGCGCAGGCCGTCGGCGGCATGAGCAAGGAGAAGGTCGCCGACGCGCTGGCGAAGGTCAAGCAGTTCCTGATCGCGGCCAACCTGGACCCGGCGACCCTGCGCGGGGAGCGCCCGACGGCGGTGCTGGACCTGCTCGATCCCAAGCTGAAGCAGGGCCCGAGCCACCTGGAGCAGTCCCTGGCTGCCCCGAGCGCGGAGAACGACCCGCTGGAACTCCTCACCCGGGCTGACCCGGCCGAACTGAAGCCCGCGGGCGACGTGGTCAAGGTCCGCGGCCGGATGTGGGTGGAGCCCGGCCAGGGGCCGGGCAGGGCCAGCGTGCTGGTCGACTACACGTTCGTGTACCCGTTCATCAAGGCGACGCCCGGCGCGGACGAGGTCAAGCGCACCATCGTGCGGCGCCTGATCACCTTCTCCGTGGCCGACCCGCGCAGGTGGCAGGCCACCGAGGGGAAGCTCTGGCTCGACAGCGTCGACGTGGACCTGGCCAACAGCGCGTGTGACGTCCACGACGGATTCCTGCACCCCGTCTTCGACGCGGACGCCCCCGCCGGGCCCACGCCCTCCGGCACCCCGGTGGACCCGTACGACCGCAGCAAGAGCCCGGAAGCCGGACAGGACGGGGGCTGCGGCGCGATCTCGCGGTCCTGAACGGGCGCTGGACGAGGGACGGGGACCCCCGCCGCGTGGTGCAGTTTGACCACTCAGCGTGGCGGGGTATTCTCTTCCGCCCGATTGGCGCCATACGCGTCTCGTATGGCAGACTACTCAAGTTGCTCGGCCGTGTGCCGATGCTGCGCGCCTCCCGCCGGGAGGACCGGAAGCGAGTCCCACAGTACTCGTCGCCTTACCTGCCTCTCGGGGCAGCAATGGGGCGGACGTACGGGAATCTTCTGGGAAGCGTCAGCACGGTGCCTGCCAGGTACTCGGTGGGTGTTTGCCCCCGATCTGCGGTCTTGGGACCGCGCCCCCTTGGACGAGGGAATTTCCGTATGGGAATTTTCTGTAGAGGGAGCGCGACACGCCCGACCGCGTGGGTCGGAGGAGAGCGGCGGAGCGATCCGCAGCCGGCCGAGGACCAGAGCGTTTCCACAACAGACAGGACTACGGAGTAGCCATGGCGGGACAGAAGATCCGCATCCGGCTCAAGGCCTACGACCACGAGGTCATCGATTCGTCGGCGAAGAAGATCGTCGAGACGGTGACGCGCACTGGTGCGTCGGTCGCGGGCCCGGTGCCGCTGCCCACTGAGAAGAACGTGTACTGCGTCATCAAGTCGCCGCACAAGTACAAGGACTCGCGCGAGCACTTCGAGATGCGCACTCACAAGCGCCTGATCGACATCCTCGACCCGACGCCCAAGACCGTTGACTCGCTGATGCGCCTGGACCTTCCGGCCGGCGTTGACATCGAGATCAAGCTCTGAGAGGCACGGAGAAGATGGCAAAGCAGATCAAGGGCGTCCTGGGCGAGAAGCTCGGCATGACCCAGGTCTGGGACGAGAACAACCGTGTCGTCCCGGTGACCGTGGTCAAGGCCGGGCCCTGCGTTGTTACCCAGGTCCGTAAGAACGAGATCGATGGCTACGAGTCGGTCCAGATCGCCTTCGGCGAGATCGACCCGCGCAAGGTGAACAAGCCCCTCAAGGGTCACTTCGCCAAGGCCGACGTCACCCCCCGCCGCCACCTGGTGGAGCTCCGTACCTCCGACGCCAGCGAGTACACGCTCGGCCAGGAGATCACGGCTGCCGTGTTCGAGTCCGGCGTCAAGGTTGACGTCACGGGCAACAGCAAGGGCAAGGGCTTCGCCGGTGTCATGAAGCGTCACAACTTCAAGGGCCTCGGCGCCGGGCACGGCGTCCAGCGCAAGCACCGCTCCCCCGGTTCGATCGGTGGCTGCGCCACCCCTGGGCGTGTCTTCAAGGGCATGCGCATGGCCGGTCGTATGGGTAACGAGCGCGTCACCACCCAGAACCTGACCATCCACGCGGTTGACGCGGAGAAGGGTCTGCTCCTCATCAAGGGTGCGGTCCCCGGTCCGAACGGCGGCCTCGTCCTGGTCCGTACCGCGGCCAAGGGGGCTTGAGGTAATGAGCACCATTGACATCCTTTCGCCGGCAGGCGACAAGGCCGGTACCGTCGAGCTCCCCGCGGAGATCTTCGACGCGAAGACCAGCGTTCCGCTGATCCACCAGGTCGTTGTCGCTCAGCTGGCTGCTGCCCGTCAGGGCACGCACAAGACCAAGCGTCGTGGCGAAGTCCGTGGTGGTGGCCGCAAGCCGTACCGCCAGAAGGGCACCGGCCGCGCTCGCCAGGGTTCCACCCGCGCTCCGCAGTTCGTTGGCGGTGGCGTCGTCCACGGCCCGCAGCCGCGTGACTACTCGCAGCGGACCCCGAAGAAGATGAAGGCCGCCGCCCTCCGCGGTGCCCTCTCGGACCGTGCGCGTCACTCCCGCATCCACGTCGTCACCGGCGTGGTCGAGGGTGCCGCCTCCACGAAGGCCGCCAAGACGCTGTTCGGCAAGATCTCGGAGCGCAAGAACCTGCTCCTGGTCGTCGAGCGCGCCGACGAGGCTGCGTGGCTGTCCGCCCGCAACCTGCCCCAGGTGCACATCCTGGAGCCGGGCCAGCTGAACACGTACGACGTGATCGTCTCTGACGACGTGGTCTTCACTCAGGCCGCTTTCGAGTCCTTCGTGTCTGGCCCCAAGGCCGATGAGACCGAAGGGAGCGACGCCTGATGTCTGAGGCGACCGTTACCAGCAAGACCTTCACTGACCCGCGCGACCTGCTGATCAAGCCGGTTGTCTCGGAGAAGAGCTACGCGCTGCTGGACGAGAACAAGTACACGTTCATCGTCGCGCCCGGCTCCAACAAGACTCAGATCAAGCAGGCCGTCGAGGCGGTCTTCGGGGTCAAGGTCACCGGGGTCAACACGATCAACCGTCAGGGTAAGCGCAAGCGCACCAAGACCGGTTTCGGCAAGCGCGCTGACACCAAGCGCGCCATCGTGACCCTCGCTGAGGGCGACCGAATCGACATCTTCGGCGGCCAGGCCTCCTAACGGAGGTCTAGTCGTCCGGAATCGGACGAGGACTGAGAAATGGGTATCCGCAAGTACAAGCCGACGACCCCGGGCCGTCGTGGCTCCAGCGTCGCCGACTTTGTCGAGATCACGCGGTCCACGCCGGAGAAGTCGCTGGTCCGCCCCCTGCACAGCAAGGGCGGCCGTAACAACACCGGTCGGATCACGGTTCGACACCAGGGTGGCGGCCACAAGCGCGCCTACCGTGTGATCGACTTCCGTCGTCACGACAAGGACGGCGTGCCGGCCAAGGTCGCGCACATCGAGTACGACCCCAACCGCACTGCGCGCATCGCGCTCCTGCACTACGCCGACGGTGAGAAGCGCTACATCATTGCGCCGAAGAACCTGAAGCAGGGCGACCGGATTGAGAACGGCCCCACGGCCGACATCAAGCCCGGTAACAACCTGGCACTCCGCAACATCCCGGTCGGTACCACGATCCACGCGATCGAGCTCCGTCCCGGTGGCGGCGCCAAGTTCGCCCGCTCCGCTGGTGCCTCCGTGCAGCTGCTGGCGAAGGAGGGCACCATGGCCCACCTTCGTATGCCGTCCGGTGAAATCCGTCTCGTCGACGCGCGCTGCCGCGCGACCGTCGGTGAGGTCGGCAACGCCGAGCAGTCGAACATCAACTGGGGCAAGGCCGGCCGCATGCGCTGGAAGGGCGTTCGCCCCTCCGTCCGCGGTGTCGCGATGAACCCGGTCGACCACCCGCACGGTGGTGGTGAGGGTAAGACCTCCGGTGGTCGTCACCCGGTCTCCCCGTGGGGTCAGAAGGAGGGTCGTACTCGCTCGCCGAAGAAGGCTTCGAGCAAGTACATCGTCCGCCGCCGCAAGACGAACAAGAAGCGCTAGGAGCGGGTTTAGATGCCGCGCAGTCTCAAGAAGGGACCCTTCGTCGACGGACACCTCATCAAGAAGGTGGACGTACAGAACGAAGCCGGTACCAAGAACGTCATCAAGACCTGGTCCCGTCGCTCGATGATCATCCCGGCCATGCTGGGTCACACCATCGCGGTGCACAACGGCAAGATCCACGTCCCGGTGTTCGTCACCGAGTCGATGGTCGGCCACAAGCTCGGCGAGTTCTCGCCGACTCGCACCTTCCGCGGCCACGTCAAGGACGACCGGAAGTCGAAGCGCCGCTAAAGGCGGGGTGGTTACGACTATGACTTACACCGAAGGGACAACCATGGAAGCCAGGGCCCAGGCGCGGTACATCCGCGTCACGCCCATGAAGGCCCGCCGAGTGGTGGACCTTATCCGTGGCATGGATGCCACGGAGGCTCAGGCGGTCCTGCGTTTCGCCCCGCAGGCCGCGAGCGTGCCGGTTGGCAAGGTGCTCGACAGCGCCATTGCCAACGCCGCACACAACTACAACCACCCGGACGCCTCCACGCTGGTCATCAGCGAGGCGTACGTGGACGAGGGCCCGACCCTGAAGCGGTTCCGTCCGCGTGCCCAGGGCCGTGCCTACCGGATCCGCAAGCGGACCAGCCACATCACCGTGGTCGTCAGCAGCAAGGAAGGTTCCCGGTAATGGGCCAGAAGGTAAACCCGCACGGGTTCCGGCTCGGCATCACCACCGACTTCAAGTCGCGTTGGTACGCCGACAAGCTGTACAAGGACTACGTCAAGGAAGACGTCGCCATCCGCAGGATGATGACGTCCGGCATGGAGCGCGCCGGCATCTCGAAGGTTGAGATCGAGCGCACCCGTGACCGCGTGCGTGTGGACATCCACACCGCTCGTCCGGGCATCGTCATCGGCCGCCGTGGCGCCGAGGCCGACCGCATCCGCGGTGACCTCGAGAAGCTCACGGGCAAGCAGGTCCAGCTGAACATCCTCGAGGTCAAGAACCCCGAGGTCGACGCTCAGCTGGTCGCGCAGGCCGTTGCCGAGCAGCTCTCCTCCCGCGTCTCCTTCCGTCGCGCCATGCGTAAGAGCATGCAGGGCACGATGAAGGCCGGCGCCAAGGGCATCAAGATCCAGTGTGGCGGTCGCCTCGGCGGCGCCGAGATGTCCCGCTCCGAGTTCTACCGCGAAGGCCGTGTGCCGCTGCACACCCTCCGCGCGAACGTGGACTACGGCTTCTTCGAGGCCAAGACCACCTTCGGCCGTATCGGTGTGAAGGTCTGGATCTACAAGGGCGACGTCAAGAACATCGCCGAGGTTCGCGCCGAGAACGCTGCGGCCCGTGCGGGTAACCGCCCGGCCCGTGGTGCCGCCGGCGCTAGCGACCGTCCCGCCGGCCGTGGTGGCCGTGGTGGCGAGCGCGGCGGCCGTGGTGGCCGCAAGCCGCAGCAGGCTGCTGGTGCCGAGGCCCCCAAGGCCGACGCTCCCGCCGCCGCTCCGGCTGAGAGCACCGGAACGGAGGCCTGACCGACATGCTGATCCCTCGTAGGGTCAAGCACCGCAAGCAGCACCACCCGAAGCGCCGCGGTATGGCCAAGGGCGGTACTGAGGTCTCGTTCGGCGAGTACGGCATCCAGGCGCTTACCCCCGCCTACGTGACGAACCGCCAGATCGAGGCGGCTCGTATCGCGATGACCCGCCACATCAAGCGTGGCGGCAAGGTCTGGATCAACATTTACCCGGACCGTCCCCTGACGAAGAAGCCTGCCGAGACCCGCATGGGTTCCGGTAAGGGTTCTCCCGAGTGGTGGATCGCGAACGTGCACCCGGGCCGGGTCATGTTCGAGCTGTCCTACCCGAACGAGAAGATTGCTCGTGAGGCGCTCACCCGCGCTGCTCACAAGCTTCCGATGAAGTGCCGGATTGTTCGGCGCGAGGCAGGTGAGTCGTGATGGCGACGGGAACCAAGGCGTCCGAGCTGCGTGAGCTCGGTAACGAGGAGCTCGTTGGCAAGCTGCGCGAGGCCAAGGAAGAGCTGTTCAAGCTGCGCTTCCAGGCGGCCACGGGTCAGCTGGAGAACAACGGCCGGCTCAAGTCCGTCCGTAAGGACATCGCTCGCATCTACACCCTGATGCACGAGCGTGAGCTCGGTATCGAGACGGTGGAGAGCGCCTGATGAGCGAGAAGAACGTGACTGAGACGACTGACCGCGGCTTCCGCAAGACCCGCGAGGGTCTTGTCGTCAGCGACAAGATGGACAAGACCGTCGTCGTCGCTGTCGAGGACCGCGTGAAGCACGCGCTCTACGGCAAGGTCATCCGCCGTACCAACAAGCTCAAGGCGCACGACGAGCAGAACGCTGCCGGCGTCGGCGACCGCGTCCTCATCATGGAGACGCGTCCGCTGTCGGCGAGCAAGCGCTGGCGCATCGTCGAGATCCTCGAGAAGGCCAAGTAATCATCTGAGGCCCTGGGCATCAAGCCCAGGGGCCCCTCAGGTTCGTTCCGCCAGGCTCGGTGGGGGCGGTAGCTCTTCGGAGTGAAACCCCCGCCGGGAACCGGCAGACAAACAGGAGATAGACGTGATCCAGCAGGAGTCGCGACTGCGTGTCGCCGACAACACTGGTGCCAAGGAGATCCTTTGCATCCGTGTTCTCGGTGGCTCCGGGCGCCGCTACGCGGGCATCGGTGACGTCATCGTTGCCACCGTCAAGGACGCGATCCCCGGTGGCAACGTGAAGAAGGGTGACGTCGTCAAGGCGGTCATCGTTCGCACCGTGAAGGAACGCCGCCGCCAGGACGGCTCGTACATCCGCTTCGACGAGAACGCCGCCGTCATTCTGAAGAACGACGGCGACCCTCGTGGCACCCGTATCTTCGGCCCGGTGGGCCGTGAGCTGCGCGAGAAGAAGTTCATGAAGATCATCTCGCTCGCGCCGGAGGTGCTGTAAGCATGAAGATCAAGAAGGGCGACCTGGTTCAGGTCATCACCGGTAAGGACAAGGGCAAGCAGGGCAAGGTCATTCTGGCCATCCCTACTGAGAACCGCGTCCTGGTCGAGGGTGTCAACCGGGTCAAGAAGCACACCAAGGCCGGCCAGACCGCTGGTGGCTCGCAGACCGGTGGCATCGTGATCACCGAGGCGCCGATCCACGTCAGCAACGTTCAGCTGGTTGTGGAGAAGGACGGCCAGAAGGTCGTTACCCGCGTCGGTTTCCGCTTCGACGACGAGGGCAACAAGATCCGCGTTGCCAAGCGGACGGGTGAGGACATCTGATGGCTACCACTCCGCGTCTCAAGACGAAGTACCGCGAGGACATTGCGGGCAAGCTGCGAGAAGAGTTCTCCTACGAGAACGTCATGCAGATCCCCGGCCTCGTGAAGATCGTGGTCAACATGGGTGTGGGCGACGCCGCCCGCGACTCCAAGCTGATCGACGGCGCCATCAAGGACCTGACGACGATCACCGGTCAGAAGCCGGCCGTCACGAAGGCCCGCAAGTCCATCGCGCAGTTCAAGCTGCGCGAGGGTCAGCCGATCGGCTGCCACGTCACCCTCCGTGGTGACCGCATGTGGGAGTTCCTGGACCGTACGCTGTCGCTCGCGCTGCCGCGTATCCGTGACTTCCGTGGTCTGTCGCCGAAGCAGTTCGACGGCCGTGGCAACTACACCTTCGGTCTCACGGAGCAGGTCATGTTCCACGAGATCGACCAGGACAAGATCGACCGTACCCGGGGTATGGACATCACCGTGGTTACCACGGCGACCAACGACGCTGAGGGCCGCGCGCTCCTTCGTCACCTCGGCTTCCCCTTCAAGGAGGCGTAAGCGAGATGGCGAAGAAGGCTCTCATCGCGAAGGCTGCCCGCAAGCCCAAGTTCGGTGTGCGTGCGTACACCCGCTGCCAGCGCTGCGGTCGCCCCCACTCCGTGTACCGCAAGTTCGGCCTGTGCCGCGTCTGCCTTCGTGAGATGGCTCACCGTGGCGAGCTGCCGGGCGTGACCAAGAGCTCCTGGTAATTCCCTCTCGTCCGCAAGGACTTGGGAACTTCCAGGCACTCTCGGTAAGCATCTGGTCGGCGGATGCCCGGCCGCGCATGCCTTAGGCTTGTGTGGTTGGGCGTCCGTCGCCCATAACGACTTACTACGCCGTAGGTCCCCGCGCCGCACCCGTCCCGCCACTGAGTGGGGAGAGGGATGGCGCATACAGGAAACCCCGGCGAGAGAGGCCGAAGGCCACTTCATGACCATGACTGACCCGATCGCAGACATGCTCACGCGTCTGCGTAACGCTAACTCGGCGTACCACGACTCCGTCGTGATGCCGCACAGCAAGATCAAGTCGCACATCGCAGAAATCCTCAAGCAGGAGGGTTTCATCACCGGCTGGAAGGTCGAGGACGCCGAGGTCGGCAAGAACCTCGTCCTCGAGCTGAAGTTCGGCCCGAACCGCGAGCGCTCCATTGCGGGCATCAAGCGGATCTCGAAGCCCGGTCTGCGTGTGTACGCAAAGTCCACCAACCTGCCGAAGGTGCTCGGCGGCCTGGGCGTGGCGATCATCTCCACGTCCCACGGTCTGCTCACCGGCCAGCAGGCAGGCAAGAAGGGCGTAGGTGGGGAAGTCCTCGCCTACGTCTGGTAGTCGGGAACGGAGGAAAAGCAATGTCGCGAATCGGCAAGCTCCCCATCCAGGTTCCCGCCGGTGTGGACGTCACCATCGACGGCCAGGCAGTGGCTGTGAAGGGCCCCAAGGGTTCCCTCGCACTCACCGTCAAGGCGCCGATCGAGATCGTCAAGGGTGAGGATGGCGTTCTGAACGTCACCCGCCCCAACGACGAGCGTCAGAACAAGGCCCTGCACGGCCTGTCCCGCACGCTGGTGGCGAACATGATCACCGGCGTGACCACGGGTTACGTCAAGGCGCTCGAGATCAGCGGTGTCGGTTACCGCGTCGCCGCGAAGGGCTCCAACCTGGAGTTCCAGCTTGGCTACAGCCACCCGATCCTGATCGAGGCGCCCGAGGGCATCTCCTTCAAGGTCGAGTCGCCCACCAAGTTCTCGGTCGAGGGCATCGACAAGCAGAAGGTCGGCGAGGTCGCCGCCAACATCCGCAAGCTGCGGAAGCCCGACCCGTACAAGGCCAAGGGTGTCAAGTACGCCGGCGAAGTCATCCGCCGCAAGGTCGGAAAGGCTGGTAAGTAGCCATGGCATACGGTGTAAAGATCGCCAAGGGCGACGCGTACAAGCGTGCCGCCAAGGCCCGCCGCCACATCCGCATCCGCAAGAACGTCTCGGGTACGGCGGAGCGTCCGCGCCTCGTCGTGACGCGTTCCAACCGCAACATCGTTGCTCAGGTCATCGACGACCTCCAGGGTCACACCCTGGCGTCCGCGTCGACCCTGGACGCTTCGATCCGTGGTGGCGAAGGCGACAAGAGCTCGCAGGCCCAGGCCGTCGGCGCACTCGTCGCCGAGCGTGCCAAGGCCGCGGGTGTCGAGACCGTCGTGTTCGACCGCGGTGGCAACCGATACGCCGGGCGCATTGCCGCTCTGGCTGACGCCGCCCGCGAAGCCGGGCTGAAGTTCTAAGCCCCGTTTTCCGGGACTCACGGACGTAACAGAGAGAGGTAATCCAATGGCTGGACCCCAGCGCCGCGGAAGCGGTGCCGGTGGCGGCGAGCGGCGGGACCGGAAGGGTCGCGACGGTGGCCCTGCCGCCGAGAAGACCGCTTACGTTGAGCGCGTTGTCGCGATCAACCGCGTCGCCAAGGTTGTCAAGGGTGGTCGCCGCTTCAGCTTCACCGCGCTGGTCGTGGTGGGCGACGGTGACGGCACTGTAGGTGTCGGTTACGGCAAGGCCAAGGAAGTTCCCGCGGCCATTGCCAAGGGTGTCGAGGAAGCCAAGAAGTCCTTCTTCAAGGTTCCGCGCATCCAGGGCACCATTCCTCACCCGATCACGGGTGAGCGTGCCGCGGGCGTCGTGCTGCTGAAGCCGGCCGCCCCCGGTACCGGTGTTATCGCCGGTGGCCCGGTGCGCGCCGTTCTGGAGTGCGCCGGCGTTCACGACATCCTGTCGAAGTCGCTTGGTTCTTCCAACGCGATCAACATCGTGCACGCGACCGTGGCGGCCCTCAAGGGCCTGCAGCGTCCCGAGGAGATCGCGGCTCGCCGTGGTCTGCCCCTCGAGGACGTCGCCCCCGCGGCTCTGCTCCGTGCACGTGCTGGGGCGGGTGCGTAATGGCTCGCCTCAAGGTCACGCAGATCAAGTCGTACATCGGCAGCAAGCAGAACCACCGTGACACGCTGCGTTCGCTCGGGCTCAAGCGCCTGAACGACGTCGTCGTCAAGGAGGACCGCCCCGAGTTCCGCGGAATGGTTCACACCGTCCGCCACCTCGTGACGGTTGAGGAGGTTGACTAACATGGCTGAGAGCAGCCCGCTGAAGGCCCACAACCTCCGTCCCGCCCCCGGCGCCAAGACCGCGAAGACCCGTGTCGGTCGTGGTGAGGCGTCGAAGGGTAAGACGGCCGGTCGTGGTACGAAGGGCCAGAAGGCCCGCTACCAGATCCCGCAGCGCTTCGAGGGTGGGCAGATGCCCCTCCACATGCGTCTGCCGAAGCTCAAGGGCTTCAAGAACCCGTTCCGCACCGAGTTCCAGGTCGTGAACCTGGACAAGCTCGGCGCTCTCTACCCCGAGGGTGGAGAAGTCACGGTGGCCGACCTGGTCGCCAAGGGCGCGGTTCGCAAGAACAGCCTCGTCAAGGTCCTGGGCCAGGGCGAGATCTCCGTGGCGCTGCAGGTTTCGGTTGACGCCGTTTCCGGCTCCGCCAAGGAGAAGATTGCCGCCGCTGGTGGCTCTGTGACCGAGCTCGTCTAAGACGACCTCAGTGACAAATAGCTAGAAACCCGACCGGGGATGCCTCACATAAGGGGCATCCCCGGTTGGTCGTTCCATGGAAGGTGCAGACGCCGGTAAGGTGGCCTGCACCTTTGCTTGTACACATTCGTCGATCCCTCAGACCGTCACCTCTGACGCAGTAGCGCGGGGGTCGCAGGAGGCACCGTGCTAACCGCGTTCGCCCGGGCGTTCAAGACGCCCGACCTGCGCAAGAAACTGCTCTTCACGCTCGGCATCATCGTGCTGTTCCGGCTCGGGTCCCACGTCCCCGTACCGGGCGTGAGCTATACGAACGTCCAGATCTGCGTCGATCAGGCGTCCGGCCAGAACGGCGGGCTCTTCGGTCTGGTCAACATGTTCAGTGGCGGTGCCCTGCTGCAGATCACGATCTTCGCGCTCGGCATCATGCCGTACATCACGGCGAGCATCATCTTGCAGCTGCTGACCGTGGTCATCCCGAAGCTGGAGACCCTCAAGAAAGAGGGCCAGGCCGGCACGTCGAAGATCACCCAGTACACGCGCTATCTGACGGTCGCGCTGGCGATCCTGCAGGGCACCGGCCTCGTCGCCACCGCCCGCAGCGGCGCCCTGTTCCAGAACTGCTCGGTCGCCAGTCAGATCGTCCCCGACCGGTCGATCTTCACCACCGTCGTCATGGTGCTCACCATGACCGCCGGTACCTGTGTCGTCATGTGGCTCGGTGAGCTCATCACCGACCGGGGCATCGGCAACGGCATGTCGATCCTGATGTTCATCTCGATCGCCGCGGGCTTCATCGGATCCCTGTGGGCCATCAAGGAGCAGGGCAAGATCGCGGACGGCTGGGTCGAGTTCGGCGTGGTCATGCTGGTCGGCCTCGCGATGGTGGGTCTGGTGGTCTTCGTCGAGCAGGCGCAGCGCCGGATCCCGGTCCAGTACGCGAAGCGCATGATCGGTCGCCGTGCCTACGGCGGTACCTCGACCTACATCCCGCTCAAGGTGAACCAGGCGGGCATCATCCCCGTCATCTTCGCCTCGTCGCTGCTCTACATCCCGGCACTGGTCGTGCAGTTCAGCGGTTCCACCGCAGGCTGGGCCACCTGGATCCAGAAGCACTTCGTCAAGGGCGACCACCCGTACTACATCGCCACCTACTTCCTCCTGATCGTCTTCTTCGCGTTCTTCTACGTGGCGATCTCGTTCAACCCCGAGGAAGTTGCAGACAACATGAAGAAGTATGGTGGGTTCATTCCGGGCATCCGCGCCGGTCGGCCTACCGCCGAGTACCTGAGCTACGTACTCAACCGGATCACCTGGCCGGGGTCGCTGTACCTGGGTCTGATCGCTCTTGTGCCGACGATGGCGTTGGCCGGCTTCGGAGCGAACCAGAACTTCCCGTTCGGCGGGACGAGCATCCTGATCATCGTGGGTGTGGGTCTGGAAACCGTGAAGCAGATCGAGAGCCAGCTCCAACAGCGTAATTACGAAGGGTTCCTCCGCTGATGCGAATCGTCCTCGTCGGCCCGCCCGGTGCGGGCAAGGGAACGCAGGCGACTGTCCTTGCCGAGACCTTGTCGATCCCGCACATCTCCACGGGCGACTTGTTCCGGGCCAACATCAGCCAGAAGACCGAGCTCGGGCAGCGCGCCCAGTCCTACATGTCGAAGGGTGACCTCGTCCCCGACCAGGTCACGATCGACATGGCCAAGGACCGCATGGAGCAGTCGGACGCCGCGAACGGCTTCCTGCTCGACGGCTTCCCGCGCAACGTCTCCCAGGCCGAAGCGTTGGACGAGATCCTCAAGGCCCAGGGCATCAAGCTCGACGCCGTTCTCGACCTGGAGGTCGAGGAGGACGAGGTCGTGAAGCGGATCGCCGGGCGGCGCACCTGCCGCAAGGACAACAAGCACATCTTCCACGTCGACTACGCCGCGCCGAAGGCCGACGGCGTGTGCGACGTGTGCGGTGGCGAGCTCTACCAGCGTGAGGACGACTCCGAGGCCACGGTGCGCAACCGCCTCGACGTCTACCACACGCAGACCGAGCCGATCATCGACTTCTACAAGGCCCAGGGCCTGCTCGTGACGATCCCCGCCCTCGGCGAGGTCAAGGACGTCACGCAGCGCGCGATGGACGCTCTGAAGAAGTAGTAAGAAGCAGTTCACCTGTAGTGCAGCCCCGGCCGCGGTGTCCCATGGACGCCGCGGCCGTACTGTTGAAAGACCCGAATCCGAAGGTGGCAGGTACGTCATGGTCCAGATCAAGACCCCCGAGCAGATCGCGAAGATGCGTGAGGCGGGGCTGGTCGTCGCTGCGATCCACGCGGCGACCCGTGAGGCGGCCGTGCCGGGCGCCACGACGCGGGATCTGGACATGGTGGCCCGCAAGGTCATCGCGGACGCCGGCGCCAAGTCGAACTTCCTCGGGTACGGCGGGTTCCCCGCGACCATCTGCACCTCGGTCAACGAGGTCGTGGTCCACGGCATCCCCGACGACAAGACGGTCCTCAAGGACGGCGACATCATCTCGATCGACGCCGGCGCGATCGTCGACGGCTGGCACGGCGACGCCGCGTACACCGCCTTCGTGGGCTCTGGGCACGCCCCTGAGCTCGTGGAGCTCTCCCGGGTGACCGAAGAGTCCATGTGGGCCGGTATCGCCGCCATGAAGCTCGGCAACCGCCTCGTGGACATCTCGAAGGCGATCGAGACGTACATCAAGCGCCAGCCGCGCCCGACCACGGGTGAGCACAGCCTCGGCAAGTTCGGGATCATCGAGGACTACGGCGGCCACGGCATCGGTTCCGAGATGCACATGGACCCGCACCTGCTGAACTACGTCTCGCGCAAGCGGGGCAAGGGCATCAAGCTCGTCCCGGGCCTGTGCCTGGCGATCGAGCCGATGGTCTCCCTGGGCACCGCCCAGACGGAGGTCCTGGCGGACGACTGGACGGTCATCACCACGGACGGCACCTGGTCCTCGCACTGGGAGCACTCCATCGCCCTGACCGAGGAGGGACCGATCGTCCTGACCTCCCCGGACTGCGGCAAGGCGAAGCTGGCGGAGTACGGCGTGACGACGGCGCCGGACCCGCTCGGCTGAGCCGGGTCGGCCCAGCTGGGCCAACCGGTATGACCAGGATTGATGATCTATCCTGTAGGGCACACTTTCAGGATTCGTCTTTCAGTGGGCCCTGACGTAGACTGACTCGTCGGCTCCTTTGCACCCGCATGTCCTCATGCGAAGGCGGGGAGCTGATCAAGGTAGCCGATTCGAAAGGCGAAGCGTGGCCAAGAAGCAAGGTGCCATCGAAATCGAGGGCACCGTGATCGAGTCCCTCCCGAACGCGATGTTCAAGGTGGAACTCCAGAACGGTCACAAGGTCCTCGCGCACATCAGCGGCAAGATGCGCATGCACTACATCCGCATCCTCCCTGATGACCGGGTTGTCGTGGAGCTCTCTCCGTACGACCTCACGCGTGGCCGGATCGTCTACCGATACAAGTAGATCTTGTCTTCACTCCCGTTCGGACGTCCTGTCCCGACGCGGGTGGTGGCACTGACCCGGAGAACCTCACCAACATGAAGGTCAAGCCGAGCGTCAAGAAGATCTGCGACAAGTGCAAGGTGATCCGCCGTCACGGTCGGGTCATGGTCATCTGCGACAACCTGCGCCACAAGCAGCGCCAGGGCTGACGCACGCCGACCGACCTGCACTACGCAGTTCTTCGCGCGACGTAAGAAAACGTACATACGCAGAACCCGCCCAGTCCTGACCAGGACCGGCGGCACCTCCGGCGGGGGCCGGGGACCCGGGCGTACCACCACCCAGCAGGTGTGGTCGGCGGTCGGGGTTCGGTTCTGCGGAAGACCCCCGAACACACAGGAGCCATTGAATGGCACGCGTTTCCGGTGTTGACATCCCGCGCGAAAAGCGTGTGGAGATCGCACTTACCTACGTCTTCGGTGTCGGTCGCACCCGGTCCAAGGAAATCCTTGCGGCCACCGGTGTGAACCCCGACACCCGCGTTCGTGACCTGGCCGAAGAGGACCTGGTCAAGATCCGCGAGTACGTGGACGCCAACCTCCGCACCGAGGGTGACCTCCGCCGCGAGATCCAGGCCGACATCCGTCGCAAGGTCGAGATCCAGTGCTACCAGGGTGTTCGCCACCGTCGTGGCCTGCCCGTGCACGGTCAGCGCACCAGCACGAACGCCCGTACCCGCAAGGGTCCGCGTCGCGCGATCGCCGGTAAGAAGAAGCCGGGCAAGAAGTAGTCCTGTTCAGCGGTCTTGCGCTGTAGGACCGACCACCTCCCGTAGGAGATTTAGATGCCCCCCAAGGGTCGTCAGGGCGCTGCCAAGAAGGTGCGCCGCAAGGAAAAGAAGAACGTCGCTCATGGGCACGCCCACATCAAGAGCACGTTCAACAACACCATCGTTTCGATCACGGACCCCGCGGGCAACGTGATCTCTTGGGCCTCCGCCGGCCACGTCGGCTTCAAGGGCTCGCGCAAGTCCACCCCCTTCGCCGCGCAGATGGCCGCCGAGTCGGCCGCCCGTCGCGCGCAGGAGCACGGCATGCGCAAGGTCGACGTCTTCGTCAAGGGTCCCGGCTCCGGCCGTGAGACCGCGATCCGCTCCCTGCAGGCCACTGGCCTGGAGGTCGGCTCGATCCAGGACGTCACCCCCACCCCGCACAACGGCTGCCGTCCGCCGAAGCGCCGCCGCGTCTGATCCGGGGCGGTGCGATCCGCGCCGCCGCGCATGACGTAGTGGACGCGCTTGTGCGTCTTTGAGTGTTCGGGCGGTACGAACCCCTCGCGGGGGACGTGCCGCCCGTACCCTTGTAAGTCGCAGCCCCGTGCTGCACTCCGTCGGGCGTCAAATAGTGGGCGTCCACGAATGAAGGAATCCACATGCTTATCGCTCAGCGCCCCTCGCTGACCGAAGAGGTCGTAGACGAGTACCGCTCGCGGTTCGTGATCGAGCCGCTCGAGCCGGGCTTCGGCTACACCCTCGGCAACTCGCTCCGCCGCACGCTCCTGTCCTCGATCCCGGGTGCCGCTGTCACCAGCATCCGCGTGGACGGCGTCCTGCACGAGTTCACCACCGTGCCGGGCGTCAAGGAAGACGTCACCGACATCATCCTCAACATCAAGCAGCTGGTCGTCTCCTCGGAGCACGACGAGCCGGTCGTGATGTACCTGCGCAAGCAGGGTCCCGGCCTGGTCACCGCTGCCGACATCGCGCCCCCGGCCGGTGTCGAGGTGCACAACGCGGACCTGGTCCTCGCCACGCTCAACGGCAAGGGCAAGCTGGAGATGGAGCTGACCGTCGAGCGCGGTCGCGGCTACGTCTCCTCCGTCCAGAACAAGCAGCTGGGCCAGGAGATCGGTCGCATCCCGATCGACTCCATCTACAGCCCGGTCCTCAAGGTCACCTACAAGGTCGAGGCGACCCGAGTCGAGCAGCGCACCGACTTCGACAAGCTGATCGTCGACGTCGAGACCAAGCAGGCCATGCGCCCGCGCGACGCCATGGCGTCCGCCGGTAAGACCCTGGTCGAGCTGTTCGGTCTGGCGCGCGAGCTCAACATCGACGCCGAGGGCATCGACATGGGCCCCTCGCCGACGGACGCGGCGCTCGCCGCTGATCTCGCCCTGCCGATCGAGGAGCTCGAGCTCACCGTTCGGTCGTACAACTGCCTCAAGCGCGAGGGCATCCACTCCGTGGGTGAGCTCGTCGCCCGCTCCGAGGCCGACCTGCTCGACATCCGCAACTTCGGTGCGAAGTCGATCGACGAGGTCAAGGCGAAGCTGGCCGGCATGGGCCTGGCCCTCAAGGACAGCCCGCCCGGATTCGACCCGACCGCCGCTGCCGACGCCTTCGGCGCCGACGACGACGCGGACGCCGGTTTCGTCGAGACCGAGCAGTACTAAGCAGCACGAAGACTTTCCCGCGGCATCCGCCTCGGGGGAACTGACACCGGTACCTGACACGGCCGGTGCAGATATGAAGGAGTATGACCATGCCGCGTCCCGCAAAGGGTGCCCGTCTGGGCGGCAGCGCCGCGCACGAGAAGCACCTCCTCGCGAACCTCGCGAAGGCGCTCTTCGAGCACGGCCGCATCACCACCACCGAGGCCAAGGCCCGTCGCCTGCGTCCCTACGCCGAGCGTCTGGTGACCAAGGCCAAGAAGGGCGACATCCACAACCGTCGCCTGGTGCTGCAGACGATCACGGACAAGAGCATCGTGCACACGCTGTTCACCGAGATCGCCCCGCGCTACGAAAACCGCCCCGGTGGTTACACGCGCATCACCAAGATCGGCAACCGTCGTGGCGACAACGCCCCGATGGCCGTGATCGAGCTGGTCGAGGCCCTTACGGTCGCCCAGCAGGCCACTGGTGAGGCCGAGGCCGCCACCAAGCGCGCCGTGAAGGAGGCGGAGGCCGCTGAGGCTCCCGCCGCCGAGGAGACCAAGGAGGCCTGATCCCGCTTCGGGATCACGCTGAATGGCTCTGAACGGGCCCGCCCCTTTACCGGGGCGGGCCCGTTCTGCGTTTCTGAGAGAGGATCTGTCACGTGAGTGACGAGGTGGAGCCCGGACACGTCCGGGTCAGGCTGGACCTGAGCTACGACGGCAAGGACTTCTCCGGCTGGGCGAAGCAGCGCGTGCTGCGGACCGTCCAGGGAGAGCTGGAGTCGGCCCTGCAGACCGTGATGCGGCTGCCCGACCCGGTGGAGCTGACCGTGGCAGGCCGGACGGACGCGGGCGTGCACGCGCGCGGACAGGTCGCGCAGTTCGACGTACGGGACGAGGTGTGGGCCGAGCACCAGGACAAGCTGCTGCGCCGTCTCGCCGGTCGGCTGCCGCACGACGTACGGGTGTGGAGGGCCGCCGAGGCCCCCGCCGGCTTCAACGCGCGCTTCTCCGCGATCTGGCGCCGCTACGCCTACCGCGTCGGCGACCACCAGGCCGGGGTGGACCCGCTGCGCCGCGGGCACGTGCTCTGGTACCAGTGGCCGCTCGACGTGGACGCCATGAACGAGGCCGCAGCCAGACTGGTCGGGGAGCACGACTTCGCCGCGTACTGCAAGAAGCGCGAGGGGGCCACCACGATCCGTACGCTCCAGCAGCTCAGCTGGGAGCGGGACGCGGAGGGGATCATCACCGCGACCGTGCGCGCCGACGCCTTCTGCCACAACATGGTCCGCTCGCTGGTCGGCGCCCTGCTGCACGTCGGCGACGGCCACCGCACGACCGACTGGCCGGGGAAGGTGCTGGCCGCGGCCGTACGGGACTCCTCGGTGCACGTGGTCAAGCCGCACGGGCTGACCCTGGAGGAGGTCGGCTACCCCGCCGACGAGCTGCTGGCCGCCCGCAGCAAGGAAGCGCGGAACCTGCGGACGCTGCCGGGAGCCGGCTGCTGCTAGGCCCCTTCCCCATACCCGGCTAATCCGTTTGGGCGGATCGGCGCCGGACCTGGACAATGCCCGGCATGGGACATCTCGAAGCCAGCCACCTGGAGTACTACCTTCCCGACGGGCGGGTTCTGCTCCCCGACGTCTCCTTCCGGGTGGGGGAGGGGTCGGTCGTCGCCCTGGTCGGGGCGAACGGGGCCGGCAAGACCACGCTGCTGAAGATGATCTCCGGGGAGCTCCAGCCGCACGGCGGCTCGGTCACCGTGAGCGGCGGGCTCGGCGTGATGTCGCAGTTCGTGGGCTCGGTCCGCGACGAGACGACCGTACGGGACCTGCTGGTCTCGGTGGCCCAGCCGCGGATCCGGGAGGCCGCCAAGGCGGTGGACCGCGCCGAGCAGCTGATCCTGACGGTGGACGACGAGGCCGCTCAGATGGCGTACGCGCAGGCGCTCAGCGACTGGGCCGACGTGCAGGGGTACGAGGCGGAGACGCTGTGGGACGTCTGCACGATGGCCGCGCTGGCGATCCCGTACGACACGGCGCAGTTCCGCGAGGTGCGCACGCTGTCGGGCGGTGAGCAGAAGCGGCTCGTGCTGGAGGCGCTGCTGCGCGGGCCGGACGAGGTGCTGCTGCTCGACGAGCCGGACAACTACCTGGACGTCCCGGGCAAGCGGTGGCTGGAGGAGCAGCTCGCGGCCACCCGCAAGACGGTGCTCTTCGTCAGCCACGACCGGGAGCTGCTGACCCAGTCCGCCGAGAAGATCATCAGCCTGGAGGCGAGCCCCAACGGCTCGGACGTGTGGATCCACGGCTCCGGCTTCGCCACCTTCCACGACGCCCGCAAGGAGCGCTTCGCGCGCTTCGAAGAGCTCAAGCGGCGCTGGGACGAGGAGCACGCCCGGCTGAAGGCCCTGGTGCTGCGACTGCGCGGCCAGGCCGCGAGCAGCCCGGACATGGCCTCGCGGTACCACGCGATGCAGACCCGCTTCAAGAAGTTCGAGGAGGCCGGTCCGCCGCCCGAGCCGCCGCGCGAGCAGGACATCAGGATGCGGCTCAAGGGCGGCCGTACGGGCGTGCGCGCGCTCACCGTCGAGAACCTGGAGCTCACCGGGCTGATGAAGCCCTTCTCCCTGGAGGTCTTCTACGGGGAGCGGGTCGCGGTCCTCGGCTCGAACGGCTCCGGTAAGTCCCACTTCCTGCGCCTGATGGCGGGGGAGGACGTCAAGCACACGGGTACGTGGAAGCTCGGCGCCCGCGTGGTCCCCGGCCACTTCGCGCAGACCCACGCCCACCCCGAGCTGTTCGGCCGCACGCTCGTCGACATCCTGTGGACGGAGGCGGCCAAGCCGCTCGGCCAGGCGATGGGCGCCCTGCGCCGCTACGAGCTGGAGCGCCAGGGCGAGCAGCCCTTCGAGAGGCTCTCGGGCGGCCAGCAGGCGCGTTTCCAGATCCTGCTGCTGGAGCTGGCGGGGACCACGGCGCTGCTGCTCGACGAGCCCACGGACAACCTCGACCTGGAGTCGGCGGAAGCACTGCAGGACGGGCTGGAGGCGTACGACGGCACTGTGCTGTGCGTCACGCACGACCGGTGGTTCGCCCGCACATTTGACCGTTACCTGGTCTTCGGTTCAGACGGTGTTGTGCGAGAGACTACGGAGCCCGTCTGGGACGAACGTAGGGTCGAGCGGAAGCGCTAGGGGGAGACCGCCCCCGGCTTGGGTCGAGGGGACTTCGTTGTGGGGCTGCGGCCGAGTGTCTGGGTCATGAAGTGGGACAGCCCGTCCTCCTGGGACCGTGGGGTGGCCTGGCTGCTGCGGCCGGCCCCCCGGTCCTGGCGGTTCGTGGGCCTGGTGATCCTGCTGTCGGTGGCGGTCGCGGCGAGCCTTCGGGTGAACTGGGGCTCGGACAACGCCTTCGTGGTCAAGGCGGCCGACGCCCTGCTCGCCGGGGTCTCCCCGTACGAGGACAAGCGGTTCCTCTACCTGCCCAGCGCCGTGATCATGGCGATTCCAGAGGCCCTGCTTCCGGCGCCGCTGCTGCGCTGCGTGCTGCCGCTGGGGATGACCGGGCTCGTCGGCCTCGGCTGGTGGGCCTCGCTGCGGCTGTTCTCCGTACCGGTGCGCTCGCGGCTCGCGGTCGGCGGTTTCGCGCTGTTCGCCCTGGCCTACAAGCCGTACATCAACCTCGTGCTGATCGGGAACTGGACGGCCATCTCGGCCGCCGCCCTGCCGGTGGCGCTGCTGCTGGCGCACCGCAAGCACTGGGCCGCGGCCGGGCTGGTGGTGGGCCTGGCCATCGCGTGCAAGCCGATGCTGGTGCCGATGGGGCTGCTCTTCCTGCTGGCACGGCAGTGGCGGGGGCTGGCCCTGGCGGTGGGGGTCCCGGTGGGGCTGTCGCTGGCGGGGGCGCTGATGATGCCGCACCCGACGCTGTTCTTCACCAAGACCCTGCCGTTCCTGCTGCAGGGCCAGGACTCCTACGCACTGCCCTGGGACGCCTCCCCGATCGCGGCGCTGCCGCGGCTGGGGGTGCCGGCGCCGCTGGCGGTGGCGCTGGCCTTCGCGGGGGCCGGGTGCGGGCTGTGGGCGGTCTGGCGGCGGTGGCGGCGGCCGGTGGCGGTGGACGGCGACGCGGGCGAGCTGCGGCTGGTGGAGACGGCCTGCATGGTGATGCTCGCCGCGTTCCTGGTGTCGCGGCCCTCCTTCGACCACTACCTGATCGTGGTGCTCCCGCTGCTGCTGGCATCGGGGGTGCGGGCGGGCTCGATGCCGCGCTCGCCGTGGTTCTGGGTGGCCCTGGTACCCCAGACGGCGGGCATTCCGTGGCCCTCGGAGTTCGAGGCCAAGAGGCGGGCATTCAGGGACATGGTGACCCTGTGCGCGCTCGCCGGACTGCTGACGCGTCGAGCACTGCGGCCGCGCCGGGGTACTGTGGAGCTTGTACGAACTACGGGGTC
Source organism: Streptomyces sp. GL_148 (assembly GCF_057834205.1). Classification (NCBI taxonomy): domain Bacteria; kingdom Bacillati; phylum Actinomycetota; class Actinomycetes; order Kitasatosporales; family Streptomycetaceae; genus Streptomyces; species Streptomyces sp. GL_148. The sequence goes on from NZ_CM174396.1 coordinate 5,260,586, forward strand.
CCCACCCAGGACCGAACCGGAGTGCGCCGCGTCCCCCGTTCAGACGGGATCGCGGACCGCGTTTTGACCCTTCCAGGTCTTCAGGGGTACCCTGCTGGTTCGTTATGCGTATTGGCTTGCTCATTCTCACGTGAATTCGCCTTACGCCGGTCCACCGGGCCGATGACCAGCGGTACACACGGGTTGCGTCTCCGATGTGAACCAGGGCTGTCGTGATCGTCCGTGGTGACCCATGTCAGGACCCGTCCCTCGGGCTCACCCCCCGGGGATGACCCACCACTGAAGAAGCGAAGGCATACGCGTGCGTACGTTCAGCCCCAAGCCCGGCGACATCTCGCGCCAGTGGCACGTCATCGACGCCCAGGACGTTGTCCTCGGCCGTCTGGCGACCCAGGCCGCTACCCTCCTGCGGGGTAAGCACAAGCCGACTTACGCCCCCCACATGGACATGGGCGACTTTGTCATCATCATCAACGCCGACAAGGTCCACCTGTCCGGCAACAAGGCGACCCAGAAGATGGCGTACCGCCACTCCGGTTTCCCGGGTGGTCTGCGTTCGGTCCGCTACGACGACCTCCTGGCGAACAACCCGGAGAAGGCCGTCGAGAAGGCCATCAAGGGCATGATCCCCAAGAACACCCTGGGCCGTCAGATGCTCTCGAAGCTGAAGGTCTACTCGGGCGATGTGCACCCCCACGCTGCTCAGCAGCCGGTGCCGTTCGAGATCACCCAGGTCGCGCAGTAGTTCCGGCCACCACACCCCCTAAGACAAGAAACTTCTGAGGAGCATCGTGGCCGAGACCACCGCCGAGACGACCCCCGTCGAAGAGTTCGAGGGCAACGTCGAGGAGTACACCACCGAGACCGCGGACGTAGTCGAGGGTGACTACACGTCCGAGTCCCTTGCCGGTCGCTTCGGCGACCCCCAGCCGGCCGCCGGCCTGGGCCGTCGCAAGAACGCCATCGCCCGCGTCCGGATCGTTCCGGGCACCGGCAAGTGGAAGATCAACGGTCGCACCCTTGAGGACTACTTCCCCAACAAGGTGCACCAGCAGGAAGTCAACGAGCCGTTCAAGCTGCTCGAGCTCGACAACCGCTACGACGTCATCGCCCGCATCTCGGGTGGCGGCGTGTCCGGCCAGGCCGGCGCCCTGCGCCTCGGTGTGGCCCGTGCGCTGAACGAGGCGGACGTGGACAACAACCGCCCGGCGCTGAAGAAGGCCGGCTTCCTCTCCCGCGACGACCGTGCGGTCGAGCGCAAGAAGGCCGGTCTCAAGAAGGCCCGTAAGGCTCCGCAGTACAGCAAGCGTTAATCTCGCCTGCTGTTCAGCACGAATCCGCCCCGGCAGCACTCTGTGTGCTGCCGGGGCGGTTCGTTTACCGCCAAAAGCGGCAAATAATTGGCACAACTGGTCATAGCGAAGTGTGAACTCGGGAGGACAACAGTGGGACGACTCTTCGGGACGGACGGTGTACGAGGCGTCGCCAACGCGGATCTGACGGCCGAGCTCGCGCTCGGCCTCTCCGTGGCGGCCGCGCACGTACTGGCCGAGGCGGGCACCTTCGCGGGCCACCGGGCCACCGCGGTGGTCGGCCGGGACCCCCGGGTCTCGGGCGAGTTCCTGGAGGCCGCGGTCGTCGCCGGCCTCGCGAGCGCGGGCGTGGACGTCCTGCGCGTCGGTGTGCTGCCCACCCCGGCGGTGGCGTATCTCACCGGTGCGCTGGGCGCCGACCTCGGCGTCATGCTCTCGGCCAGCCACAACGCCATGCCCGACAACGGCATCAAGTTCTTCGCGCGCGGCGGTCACAAGCTCGCCGACGAGCTGGAGGACCGGATCGAGTCGGTCTACGAGGACCACCGCACGGGTGCTCCCTGGGACCGCCCGACGGGCGGCGGTGTCGGCCGCGTCTCCGACTACACCGAGGGCTTCGACAAGTACGTCGCCCACCTCATGGGTGTCCTGCCCAACCGTCTCGACGGCCTCAAGGTCGTCCTCGACGAGGCGCACGGCGCGGCCGCCTACGTCTCGCCCGAGGCCTTCACCCGGGCCGGCGCGGAGATCGTCACCATCGGTGCCGAGCCCGACGGCCTGAACATCAACGACGGCTGCGGCTCCACCCACCTCGGGCTGCTGAAGCAGGCCGTCGTCGAGCACGGCGCCGACCTGGGCATCGCGCACGACGGGGACGCCGACCGCTGCCTCGCCGTGGACGCGAACGGCGAAGAGGTCGACGGGGACCAGATCCTTGCGGTGCTGGCGCTGGCCATGCGCGAGTCCGGGCACCTGCGCGAGGACACCGTCGTCGCCACCGTGATGTCGAACCTGGGCTTCAAGCTGGCCATGGAGTCCGAGGGCATCAACGTCGTGCAGACCGGCGTCGGCGACCGGTACGTCCTGGAGTCGATGAAGGAGCACGGGTACGCGCTGGGCGGCGAGCAGTCCGGCCACGTGATCATCCTCGACCACGCCACCACCGGCGACGGCACCCTGACCGGCCTGATGCTGGCGGCCCGGATCGCGGCCACCGGCAGGCCGCTGGCCGAGCTGACCGGGGTCATGACGCGGCTGCCGCAGGTGCTCGTCAACGTCCCCGACGTGGACAAGTCCCGGGTCACCACCTCGGGCGAGCTGGCCGCGGCCGTCGCCGACGCGGAGCGGGAGCTGGGCACGACCGGGCGCGTACTGCTGCGTCCGTCGGGCACGGAGCCCCTCGTGCGGGTGATGGTGGAGGCCGCCGACATCGAGCAGGCCCGCTCGGTCGCCGGGCGCCTCGCGGACGTCGTGAAGTCGGCGCTCGGCTAGAGCCCGCCCTCCCGTGACGACAGCGGCCCCGCGCTACGAAGCTTCGTAGCGCGGGGCCGCTGTCGTTGCCGGGGGCTCAGGCCTCGGGCGCCGTACGCCGCCAGCGGTCGCGCTGGGTGCGCCACAGGAGCTTTTGGCCGAGCAGGGTCAGGACACCGGCCAGCATGATCCCGAAGAGGTTCAGCAGCAGCTGCTCCATCGAGCCCCACATCTGGCTGAACTCCCCGTAGCTGAGCGCCACGGCCGCGTTGGCGGCGGCCGGGACCGTGGTCACCGAGATGGCGACGCCGACCAGCGCGCCGGACTTCGCCGAGGTCAGGGAGAGCACCCCGGCCACGCCCGCGAGCAGGGCCACGACGAACGAGAACGGGTCCGGCTGCCAGATGAAGCTGGTGTTGGGGCGGGGCTTGTCCAGCACTCCCGCGTGGAACAGGCCGAGGGACTCCATCACCAGGCTGAAGACGGTGGTCGCGACCACCGCGGCGGCGAAGCCCACCAGCAGGGCCGTCAGCGAGCGGGCGGCCAGCTTGGGGGCGCGCTGCACCACGGCGGTGCAGACGCCGGCGAGCGGTCCGAACTCCGGGCCGACCGCCATCGCGCCCACGATGAGGACGGCGTTGTCGAGGACCACGCCGCAGGCCGCGATCATCGTCGCGATGATCATGAAGGCGCTGTAGGTGATGGTGAGCGTGGACTCCTCGTGGGTCGCCTCGCTCAACTGCTCCCACAGGACGGCGTCGGCGGCCTCGCCCGGGGCTTCCTCCTCGGCCCGGTCGGCGCGGTCCGAGAGGGACAGGTCGATGTTCTCGACCGCGATCGAGCCGTCCTTGTCGATGCCGAGCTCCCGGAGCTCGTGCAGGAGCTCGTCACCCGCCTCGCGCGCGACGTCGCACAGCACGATGTCGCCCTCCGGGATGCGGGCGGCGCCGGGCAGTACGGCCAGATGGGTGGTGCCGACCGTCCCCTCGATGATCCGGACCACGGCGTCGGTCCGGTCCGACGGAATGATCATCCGTAGATGCAGCATGGCCGCACCCTAGCTTCCGCGGGCTCCTGGTTTCCGGTGGCGCTCAGAGCTTGCGCAGACTCAGCTTCTGCACCTTGTGGTCAGGGCCCTTGCGCACGACGAGGGTGGCGCGGCCGCGGGTCGGGGCCACGTTCTCCAGCAGGTTGGGCTTGTTGATGGTCCGCCACATCGTCTGCGCGTACTCCAGCGCCTCCTCCTCGGAGACCTGGGTGTACTTGCGGAAGTAGGAGAAGGGGTTCTGGAACGCCGTCTCGCGCAGCCTGCGGAAGCGGTTGAGGTACCAGCGCTCGATGTCCTCGGGGCGGGCGTCCACGTACACGCTGAAGTCGAAGTAGTCGGCGAGGCCGACCCGGGTGCGGCCGTCCTTCCCGGGCATGGCGGGCTGCAGGACGTTGAGCCCCTCGACGATCAGGATGTCGGGACGGCGTACGACGAGCTCCTCGCCGGGGACGATGTCGTAGATCAGGTGGGAGTAGACGGGGGCCTTGACCTCGTCCTTGCCCGCCTTGATGTCGGCGACGAAGCGCGTCAGCGCCCGGCGGTCGTAGGACTCCGGGAAGCCCTTGCGGGCGGTCAGCCCGCGCCGCTCCAGCTCCTTCATCGGGTACAGGAAGCCGTCGGTGGTGACCAGCTCCACGCGCGGGTGCTCCGGCCAGCGGGCCAGGAGGGCCTGGAGCAGACGGGCCACGGTGGACTTGCCCACGGCGACCGAGCCGGCGACCCCTATGACGAAGGGGGTGCCCTGCTGGGCGCCGTGGCCGTTGCCGGCGTCGCCGAGGAAGGTGTTGAGGGTGCCGCGCAGGTTGCTGGTGGCGCCGACGTACAGGTTCAGCAGGCGGGAGAGGGGCAGGTAGACGTCGCGGACCTCGTCGAGGTCGATGACGTCGCCCAGTCCGCGCAGCCGCTCGACCTCGTCGGCCGTCAGCGGGAGCGGGGTGCGCTCGCGCAGGGCGCTCCACTCGGCACGGGTGAGGTCTACGTAGGGGGAGGCCTCGTGGCCCCGGCGGCGCGTGGGGTGCGCGGCGTGCTCGGGGTTCTGGGTCGGCTGGGCCCGCGTAGGGTCCTCCGATCCGTCGGGGCGCTCCGTTGCGCGGTCCGGCGTGCTTCGTGGCGGCGAAGAGATCACACGGCCATTGTCACGGGTGACGGGGCGCTGTGGGTGGTGTGGTCGGTCACGTGGAGTGGGGTCCTTTGTACCGGGTCGAGGGGGTTGTACGGGGGACGGTCTCGATTCGAGGGACGTGCGGTCTCGTCGGCATCACGATGAGTGGCGCACGCATGTACCGGCGGACGTCGGGCGCGGGGGCCCCGTACGGTGTTGATCACCGCAGCTCGCGCTGCCGCTTTCCGTAGAACCTTTCCTGTGGGGGGAACGCCACCATGCGCAACGCACTCGTCCGCCGTACCGTCCTGTCCGCCTCGGCCGTGTCCCTGGCGCTGCTCGTGACCGCGTGCGGGTCCGAGACGCCCGACGCCAAGGGTGACGCGAAGCCGTCGGCTTCGGCTCCGGCTCCGGCCGCCAAGGGGAAGACGGACGCCGAGCTCACCGGCCTGCTCGTCACCCAGGCCGAGCTGCCCGGCCACGTCCTGAAGGCCGTCAGCGCGGAGGAGGCCAAGGAGGGCGCCGGGGCCACCAGCGACAAGCCCGCGTGCGTTCCGCTGCTCAAGGCCCAGTCCATGGACCCGATCGGCACCTCGACCGGCGCCGCGCGGGTCACGGCCGTGGCCAAGGGCAAGGAGCCGGCCGCGGACGCGAGCCCGGAGGAGAAGCTCAAGGCCAGCATGGACGCCCTCGGCGCGACCGCCACCGCCGTCACCCTGCAGTCGTACGAGGGGAAGGGCGCGGCCGAGGCCTTCGGGCAGCTCAAGAGCGCGGGTCCGGCGTGCGCCTCCGGCTACACCGGCACCCAGGGCGGCGAAACCGCCAAGGTCACCAAGGTGAGCGCCGGCGGCCCCGTCACCGGCGGCGACGAGGCGCTCGCCTACACCATCGAGATGGACGCGGAGGGCAAGCCCCTCAAGACGGAGCTCGTGGTCGTGCGCAAGGCCGACACCCTCGCCGTCTTCTCCGCCGTCAGCTTCACCGGCACCGCCGAGCAGCCGACGGCCGTCGTCGCGGCGCAGCTCAAGAAGCTCGGCTGACATTTCGGCTGACGGCTCGTCCGGCACACCGGCTCACGCGTGCGTCAACCCCGCCCCGGCACTTTCGCCGGGGCGGGGTTTTCGTCTTGTTCAGGTACCGGGCACGGAGCCAACTACGGCGTACCCTGCGGCTTATGTGCGGAATCGTGGGTTACGTGGGAGCGCAGTCGGCGCTCGATGTGGTCATTGCCGGACTCAAGCGGCTGGAGTACCGCGGCTACGACTCGGCGGGTGTCGCCGTGCTCGCCGACGGGGAACTCGCCGCCGTCAAGAAGGCCGGCAAGCTGGTCAATCTGGAGAAGGAGCTGGTCGGGCACCCGCTGCCGGCCGGTTCCACGGGGCTCGGACACACCCGGTGGGCCACCCATGGGGGGCCCACCGACGTCAACGCCCATCCGCACCTCGACAATTCGGGGCGCGTGGCCGTCGTGCACAACGGGATCATCGAGAACTTCGCCGCCCTGCGGGCCGAGCTCGCCGAGCGTGGGCACCGGCTGGAGTCCGAGACGGACACCGAGGTCGTGGCGCACCTGCTGGCCGAGCGTTTCGAGGGCGCGGGCGGGGACCTGGCGGAGGCGATGCGGCAGGTGTGCCGGCGCCTCGACGGGGCCTTCACGCTGGTCGCCGTGCACGCCGGGGCGCCGGACGTGGTGGTGGGCGCGCGCCGCAACTCGCCGCTCGTGGTGGGCGTCGGGGAGGGCGAGAACTTCCTCGCCTCGGACGTGGCCGCCTTCATCGCGCACACCCGGTCCGCGATCGAGCTGGGGCAGGACCAGGTCGTCGAGCTCCGGCGCGACGGAGTCACGGTGACCAACTTCGACGGTACGGCCGCGAACGTGCGGGCGTACCACGTGGACTGGGACGCCTCGGCCGCGGAGAAGGGGGGCTACGACTACTTCATGCTCAAGGAGATCGCCGAGCAGCCCAAGGCCGTCGCCGACACCCTGCTGGGCCGGATCGACGCGAACGGCCTGCTCACCCTCGACGAGGTGCGCATCCCCGACTCGGTGCTGCGCGAGGTCGACAAGGTCGTGATCGTGGCGTGCGGTACGGCGTACCACGCGGCCATGATCGCGAAGCTGGCCATCGAGCACTGGACCCGCATCCCGTGCGAGACGGAGCTGGCCAGCGAGTTCCGCTACCGCGACCCGATCCTGGACCAGCGGACGCTGGTGATCGCGATCTCGCAGTCGGGCGAGACGATGGACACGCTCATGGCGCTGCGCCACGCGCGCGAGCAGGGGGCCAAGGTGCTGGCCGTCTGCAATACGAACGGCTCCACGATCCCGCGCGAGTCGGACGCCGTGCTGTACACGCACGCCGGACCCGAGGTCGCCGTTGCTTCCACGAAGGCGTTCCTGACGCAGCTCGTGGCCTGCTACCTGGTCGCCCTCTACCTCGGGCAGGTCCGCGGCACGAAGTGGGGCGACGAGATCCGGTCCGTGATCAGGGAGTTGTCGGACATCGCCGCGGCGGTGGACACCGTACTGGAGACCATGGAGCCGGTACGGGAGCTGGCGCGGTCGCTCGCCGACAAGAACACCGTGCTGTTCCTGGGGCGGCACGTCGGCTACCCGGTGGCGCTGGAGGGCGCGCTCAAGCTCAAGGAGCTGGCGTACATGCACGCCGAGGGCTTCGCGGCGGGCGAGCTCAAGCACGGGCCGATCGCGCTGATCGAGAAGGACCTGCCGGTCGTGGTCGTCGTACCGTCGCCGCGCGGGCGCTCGGTGCTGCACGACAAGATCGTTTCGAACATTCAGGAGATCCGGGCGCGCGGGGCGCGGACCATCGTGATCGCCGAGGAGGGGGACGAGGCGGTGGTCCCGTACGCCGACCACCTCATCCGCATCCCGGCCACCCCGACGCTGCTCCAGCCGCTCGTGGCCACCGTGCCGCTGCAGGTGTTCGCGTGCGAGCTGGCGACGGCGCGCGGCAACGAGGTGGACCAGCCGCGTAACCTCGCCAAGTCGGTGACTGTGGAGTGAGCGCAGCGGACGGAGCGGGTCGCCGACAATCGAGCACGGTGGTGACCGTGGAGAAGTCGGCGTAGTAGCTGGAGCTGTGGTTGTGATTATCGGCGTCGGGATCGATGTGGCGGAGATCGAGCGGTTCGGCGCGGCGCTGGAGCGCACGCCGAGCCTGGCCGGGAGGCTGTTCCTCGACACCGAGCTGACCCTGCCGAGCGGCGAGCGGCGCGGGACCGCCTCGCTCGCCGCCCGGTTCGCCGCCAAGGAGGCGCTCGCCAAGGCGCTCGGCGCGCCCGGCGGGCTGCTGTGGACCGACGCCGAGGTGTACGTGGAGGACACCGGACAGCCGCGGCTGCGGGTTTCCGGGACGGTCGAGGCGCGGGCCCTGGCGCTGGGAGTGAAGTCCTGGCACATCTCCCTCAGCCACGACGCGGGCATCGCCTCCGCCGTGGTGATCGCCGAGGGCTAGGCCGTCTCTTTCGGATCTTGCCTGGCCCGCGCCGTCTCCGCGGCTTCTGCGCCGCTTCTCCGCGCCTTCTTCGGGCACGCTGGTGGCATGCGTACTGCTTACAGCGTGGAGACCGTACGGGCCGCCGAGCGCGAGCTGATGGCCCGGCTGCCCGAAGGCACCCTGATGCAGCGGGCGGCGGCCGGACTGGCCGCCGTCTGCGTGCGGTTGCTGCCCCGCGTGTACGGGTCCCGCGTGGTGCTGCTGGTCGGCCCGGGGGACAACGGCGGCGACACCCTCTACGCGGGCGCGCGCCTGGCCCGGCGCGGGGTCGGTGTGACGGCGGTCGCGATGGATCCGGAGCGGGTGCACGCGGGCGGACTGGCCGCGCTGCGGGCCGCCGGCGGGCACCTCGCCGGGGCCGTGCCCGACCGGGCCGACCTGGTGCTCGACGGGCTGGTCGGGATCGGCGGCCGGGGCGCACTGCGGCCGGCCGCGGCCGAGCTGGTGGAGCGGATCCCGGCGGGCGCGGTGGTGGTCGCGGTGGACCTGCCGAGCGGGGTGGACGCGGACACCGGGGAGGTGGCCGGAGCCGCCGTGACGGCGGACGTGACGGTGACCTTCGGGGCGTACAAGCCGGGGCTGCTGATCGACCCGGGGGCCTCGCGGGCGGGTGCGCTGCATCTGGTGGACATCGGGCTGGGCGACGTGCTGCCGGCCCCCGGGGTGGAGGCCCTGCAGCACGCCGACGTGGCGGGGCTGCTGCCGGAGCCGACGGCGTCGAGCGACAAGTACCGGCGCGGCGTGCTCGGGATCGTCGCCGGGTCCGCGCGCTACCCGGGCGCGGCGGTGCTCGCGGTGGCGGGGGCGCTGCGGGGCGGCGCGGGCGCGGTGCGCTACGTGGGGCCGCCGGCGGTGTCGGAAGCCGTACTGGCCCGGTACCCGGAGACGCTGATCGGGACCGGCCGGGTCCAGGCGTGGGTGGTCGGGCCGGGGCTGGGCGACGAGGGCGGCCCGGAGGTGCGGGAGGCGCTGTCGCAGCCGGTACCGGTACTGGTCGACGCGGACGGGCTGCGCGGGCTGGACCCCGGCGAGCTGCGGGCCCGGGCGGCCCCGACCCTGCTGACCCCGCACGCGGGGGAGGCGGCCGCGCTGCTGGGGGTCCCGCGCGAGACGGTCGAGGCGGGGCGGCTGGAGGCCGTGCGGGGGCTCGCGGAGCGGTACGGGGCGGTGGCGCTGCTGAAGGGGTCCACGACCCTGATCGCCCCGGCCGGGCCCGGACCCGTCCGGGTGAACCCGACCGGGACCCCGTGGCTGGCCACCGCCGGGAGCGGGGACGTGCTGTCCGGGCTGGCCGGGTCCCTGCTGGCGGCCGGCCTGCCGGCCGTGGACGCCGGGTCGGTCGCGGCGTACCTCCACGGCCTGGCGGCCCGCCTCACCGGTGGCCCCCTCCTGGCCCACCAGGTGGCCGAAGCCCTGCCCCGTGCGTGGCGCGAGGCCGCTCGCCGCTAGTTCCGGGTCCCGGGTGCGGCGCCGTTGCCGGGGGCGCTGCCCCCGGACCCCCGCGCCTCAAACGCCGGCGGGGCTGGATTGTGCCGGCGGCGGCTTGGACGTGCGGGCCCTGTGGCCCGGCTGCCCGGCTGCCCGGCTGCCCGGCTGCCCTGCGGCCCGGTAGGCCTGCGGCCCGGTAGGCCTGCGGCCCGGTAGGCCTGCGGCCCGGTAGGCCTGTGGCCCGGTAGGCCCGGTAGGCCTGCGGCCCGGTAGGCCTGTGGCCCGGTAGGCCTGTGGCCCGGTAGGCCCGGTAGGCCCGGGCGGCCCGCGCGGCCCGCCGGGGGCCTGCCTGTTCGGCTCGGCGGGCGGGGCTCTGAGAGACTGGGGGGGATGAACGAGACAGCCGCGCGCGTGTACGCCGAGATCGATCTTGACGCCGTCCGGGCGAACGTACGGGCCCTGCGCGAGCGGGCGCCCCGCTCCGCCCTGATGGCCGTCGTGAAGGCGGACGCCTACGGGCACGGGGCCGTGGCCTGCGCCAAGGCCGCCCAGGAGGCCGGTGCGACCTGGCTCGGGACCGCCACGCCCGAGGAGGCCCTCGCGCTGCGCGCCGCCGGGCTCGAAGGGCCCGTCCTGTGCTGGCTGTGGACCCCCGGCGGGCCCTGGCGGGAGGCCGTCGAGGCCGGTATCGACGTGTCCGTCAGCGCGATGTGGGCCCTCGACGAGGTACGGGAGGCCGCCCGCGCCGCCGGCCTGACCGCCAGGATCCAGCTCAAGGCCGACACGGGCCTGGGCCGCAACGGCTGCCAGCCCGCCGACTGGGAGGCCCTGGTGACCGCGGCCGTCGCCGCGCAGTCCGAGGGGACCGTCCGCGTCACCGGCGTCTGGTCGCACTTCGCCTGCGCCGACGAGCCCGGACACCCGTCCATCCAGCTCCAGCTGACCGCCTTCCGCGAGATGCTCGCGTACGCGGAGAAGGAGGGCGTCGAGCCCGAGGTCCGGCACATCGCCAACTCGCCGGCCACGCTCACCCTCCCCGAGTCCCACTTCGACCTGGTCCGCTGCGGCCTGGCCCTCTACGGGGTCTCGCCCGCGCCCGAGCTCGGCACCCCCGCCCAGCTCGGCCTGCGGCCCGCGATGGCCCTCAAGGCCACCGTCGCGCTGGTCAAGACCGTGCCGGCCGGGCACGGCGTCAGCTACGGCCACCACTACGTCACCGAGCGGGAGACCACCCTCGCGCTGATCCCCGCGGGCTACGCCGACGGCGTCCCGCGGCAGGCGTCCGGGCTCGGCCCGGTGCTCGTCGGCGGCCGCATCCGCACCGTCGCCGGGCGCGTGGCCATGGACCAGTTCGTGGTCGACCTGGACGGCGGCCACGCCCGCGCCGGCGACGAGGCCGTCATCTTCGGGGATGCGGAGCGCGGTGAACCCACGGCCGAGGACTGGGCTCGAGCGGCGCACACGATCGCCTATGAGATCGTCACCCGTATCGGGGGCCGGGTCCCCCGCGTGTACCTGGGCGGTTGAGTGGGGGCTGCGGCGTGAGTGAGAACTGGCGCAAGGCGGGCTGGGCCGGCGCCGCCATCGGCGTGATAGCTGCCGGTGCGGCGGCCGGGGTCGCGGTCGAACGGATCACCGTCGGCCGGGGCATGCGCATGAAGGCGCGCCTCGCCCTCGACGCGACCGGGGACTACGGATCCCTGCGCGGAGCCCCCGGCACCGCGCGGGCCGAGGACGGCACCGCGCTGTACTACGAGGTCGACGAGCTGCCCGAGGAGGGCAAGCGGCGCCGGCTGCGCCGCAAGGCCCCGGTCCGGCCGACCGTGGTGTTCTGCCACGGCTACTGCCTCGCCCAGGACTCCTGGCACTTCCAGCGCGCCGCCCTGCGCGGCGTGGTCCGCGCCGTGTACTGGGACCAGCGCAGCCACGGCCGCAGCGCGCGCGGCCTGGCCCAGGCTGACGGCGAACCGGTCACCTTCGAACAGCTCGGCCGCGACCTGAAGGCCGTCATCGACGCCGCCGCCCCCGAGGGCCCGCTGATCCTGGTCGGTCACTCGATGGGCGGGATGACCATCATGGGACTGGCCCAGGAGTTCCCCGGCCTCATCCGGGACCGGGTGGCCGCCGTGGCCCTGGTCGGCACCTCCAGCGGCCGGCTGGACGAGGTCACGTACGGGCTGCCCTCCCTGGGCTTCGGCACGGTACGGCGCCTGCTGCCCGGGGTGCTCAAGGCGCTCGGTTCCCAGGTGGAGCTGGTGGAGAAGGGCCGCCGGGCCACCGCCGACCTGTTCGCCGGGATGGTCAAGATGTACTCCTTCGCCTCGCGCGACGTCGATCCGGGCGTCGCCCGCTTCGCCGAGCGGCTCATCGAGGCCACGCCCATCGACGTGGTCGCCGAGTTCTACCCGGCCTTCCAGGCGCACGACAAGACGGCCGCCCTCCAGCGGTTCGCGGACATCCCCGTCACCGTCATCGCCGGGGACCGCGACATGGTCACCCCGCCCGAGCACAGCCGGGCGATCAAGGAAGCGCTGCCCTCCGCCGAGCTGGTCGTCCTGGAGTCCGCCGGGCACCTGATGATGCTGGAGCACCCGGACACCGTGACCCGGCTGCTCACCGAGCTCCTCGCGCGCACCGGGACGGTGCCGGCAGCGGCTAACGTTGGCGGGCATGAAAGAAGTTCCTGACACGGAAGCGCACGTCACCGTCGGCTCGCCCGACGCCATGCAGGACCTCGGGCGCCGGATCGCCGGGCTGCTGCGCCCCGGCGACCTCGTCCTGCTGACCGGGGAGCTCGGCGCGGGGAAGACCACCCTGACCCGCGGCCTCGGCGAGGGCCTGGGCGTGCGCGGGGCCGTGACCTCGCCGACCTTCGTGATCGCCCGGGTCCACCCCTCGCTGACCGGCGGTCCGGCGCTGGTGCACGTGGACGCGTACCGGCTGGGCGGAGGGCTGGACGAGATGGAGGACCTGGACCTCGACGTCTCGCTGCCCGAGTCCGTCGTCGTCGTGGAGTGGGGTGACGGCAAGGTCGAGGAGCTCTCCGACGACCGGCTGCACGTGGTGATCCGCCGGGCGGTCGGCCACGAGGAGGTCCTGGACGACGTGCGCGAGGTGATTGTCCGCGGGATCGGCACCCGCTGGTCGGCCGGGGCGGGTCTGGAGAGCCTCGCGGGCGTCCTGTCGGAGTAGGCGCGGCGCAGTCGCAGTGCGTTTCGCGGCGCAGGCGCGGCGCAGGCGCGGCGCAGGCGCGGTGAGAAACGTTCCGACAAGTCGTCGGGAAGATATTGCGCGGGCGGTGGGGCGCGTGGTCACATGGTACGGAGGGCTGGTTAGGCGTACCTAAGTGCGGGCTGGCCCCGGCCAGGAGGCAACCATGTCGGCAACAGGAGCATCGGGCGAGTTCCCCCGCCCGTCCGCCGTGTCCATGGGGGCGCTGCTCGCCGCGGGCGCCGCCGCCAGCGCCGTGTCGACACCGCCCGCGCGCGAGCACGCCCCGGAGCCCGGTCCCGTACGGGAAGGGGCGGAGGGCAGCGAACAGGCCGCCCCGGAGTCCGAAGCGGCCTGAAGTGGGGGACCGCCTGACGGCGCAGTCCCCGTACGAGTGAACGTGGCGTGTCGAGGCCGGGTCAGGGAACGACGACGACCTTCGAGCCGATCGTCGCGAAGGCCCACATCGCATCCCCGTCCGCGCGCAGCATGCGGATGCCGCCGGTCTTCTTCGCCGGATCGGGCGTCGGCAGGGTGTTGTCCACGCGGGCGCTGAACCCGACCGTGATCCCCTGCGGACTCGCGAACCGCACGACGTGCTCGATCGGTACCCCGTCCGAGCCGGTCACCGCGCCCGTACGGCCGCCCACCGTGTACCTGCCGGGCGCCGGGTGCACCGTGCTCGGCACCACGGCGAAGGACTTCGGAGCCCCGTCGGGTCCCACCAGCCACACGCGCTTGGCACTCAGGGAGTACACGACGCGCACCCCGGTGCCGGAGCCGGCCGGGAGGGCCACCGGCTTCGCCGGGTCCGTCTTGGCGGGCGCGGAGCCGCTGGGCGTGGGCACCGGGGTCTGCGCGGCGGCCTTCGGCGGGAGCGCGGGAGCGGAGGCGGAGGCCTGGTAGCCGAGGAAACCGACGACGGCGAGCGCCGCGACGGTGAGCCCGGCCACGATTCCCGAGCTGCTGCGTGCCACCTTGCTCCACCTCTCCGCATGGTCAGTCGATGCCAGTCGGATGCCAGGCGGACGATCACACCCCGACACCTGGTCCGAAGGTAGCAGCAGGGGTGCCCGCAGACCGGCCGCAAGGGCCGGGGGCCCCGGAGTCGTAGGCTGTTCGCGTGCTCTTGCTCGCTGTAGATACCGCCACGCCCGCCGTCACCGTCGCCCTGTACGACGGCGAGTCCGTCCTCGCCGAGTCGAACCAGGTCGACGCCCGCCGCCACGGGGAGCTCCTGCTGCCCTCCGTCGACAAGGTCCTCGCCGAGGCGGGGGTCACGCTCGAGGCCGTCACCGGCATCGTCGTCGGCGTCGGCCCCGGCCCCTACACCGGACTGCGCGTCGGCCTCGTGACCGCGTCCACCTTCGCCTCCGTCCTCGGCGTGCCCGTCCACGGGCTGTGCACCCTCGACGGCCTGGCCTACGCGGCCGGCGCCGCCGGGATCGAGGGCCCCTTCACCGTGGCCACCGACGCCCGGCGCAAGGAGGTCTACTGGGCGCGCTACGAGGACCCCCGCACCCGGGTCGGCGAGCCCGCGGTGGACCGGCCGGCCGACATCGCCGAGCGCGTCGCCGGACTGCCCGCCGTCGGACAGGGCGCGCAGCTGTACCCGGACGTCTTCACCGACGCGCGGGCCCCCGAGCACCAGAGCGCCGCCGCGCTGGCCGCCCTGGCCGCGGAGCGGCTGGCGGCGGGGGAGCCCTTCGAAAATGTCGGGGGCCTGCCCCCGACGCCGCTCTACCTGCGCCGGCCCGACGCCGAGGTGCCCAAGAACTACAAGGTGGTCACCCCGCAGTGACAGCCACCTCAGCCGTCGTCCTGCGCGAGATGCGCTGGTGGGACATCGGGCCCGTGCTGGAGCTGGAACACGAGCTGTTCCCCGAGGACGCCTGGTCCGCGGGGATGTTCTGGTCCGAGCTGGCGCACGCCCGCGGCCCCGGCGCCACGCGCCGCTACCTCGTGGCGGAGGAGGCCGGCCGGCTGGTCGGCTACGCCGGGCTGGCCGCCGCCGGGGACCTGGCCGACGTACAGACCATCGCCGCGGCGCGAGACCAGTGGGGCACCGGGCTCGGCGCCCGGCTGCTGACCGAGCTGCTGCGCGCCGCCACCGCGTTCGAGTGCGCCGAGGTGCTGCTGGAGGTGCGGGTCGACAACATCCGGGCCCAGAAGCTCTACGCGCGCTTCGGCTTCGAGCCGATCGGCTTCCGGCGCGGCTACTACCAGCCCGGCAACGTGGACGCCCTCGTGATGCGCCGCATGTCCGACCCCGTACCCCTAGACCCCGACCCCGCATATTTCAAACCCCTGCAAGGTGAGACGACCCATGGCTGACGAACCGCTCGTCCTCGGCATCGAGACCTCCTGCGACGAGACCGGCGTCGGCGTCGTCCGCGGCACCACGCTGCTCGCGGACGCCATCGCGTCGAGCGTCGACGAGCACGCCCGCTTCGGCGGGGTCGTGCCCGAGGTGGCCTCCCGCGCGCACCTGGAGGCGATGGTCCCCACCATCGAGCGCGCCCTGAAGGAGGCCGGGGTCAGCGCCCGCGACCTGGACGGCATCGCCGTCACCGCCGGCCCCGGGCTCGCGGGGGCCCTGCTGGTGGGCGTCTCCGCCGCGAAGGCCTACGCGTACGCGCTGGGCAAGCCGCTGTACGGGGTGAACCACCTGGCCTCGCACATCTGCGTCGACCAGCTGGAGCACGGGCCGCTGCCCGAGCCGACGATGGCGCTGCTGGTCTCCGGCGGGCACTCCTCGCTGCTGCTGGCCCCCGACATCACCTCCGACGTACGGCCGCTCGGCGCGACCATCGACGACGCGGCGGGCGAGGCCTTCGACAAGATCGCGCGCGTCCTGCAGCTGGGCTTCCCCGGCGGCCCGGTCATCGACCGGCTCGCACGCGAGGGGGACCCGAAGGCGATCGCCTTCCCGCGCGGACTGACGGGCCCGCGCGACGCCCCGTACGACTTCTCCTTCTCCGGGCTCAAGACCTCGGTCGCCCGCTGGATCGAGGCGAAGCGCAAGGCGGGCGAGGACGTGCCGGTGCGCGATGTGGCGGCCTCCTTCCAGGAGGCCGTGGTGGACGTGCTGACGCGCAAGGCGATCCGCGCCTGCAAGGACGAGGGCGTCGACCACCTGATGATCGGCGGCGGGGTCGCGGCCAACTCCCGGCTGCGCTCGCTGGCCCAGGAGCGGTGCGACGACGCGGGGATCATCCTGCGGGTGCCGCGCCCGGGGCTGTGCACGGACAACGGTGCGATGGTGGCGGCGCTGGGCGCGGAGATGGTCAAGCGGAACAGGGCACCTTCGGACTGGGACCTGTCGGCGGACTCCTCACTTCCGGTCACCGACCCGCATGTTCCCGGCCATTCCCACGGCCATTCGCATGGGGACGGCCACGGCCACGGGCACGGTCATGCGCACGACCACGACCACGTCCACGAGCTGAGCAAGGACAACCTGTACTCGTGAGCACCATCGCGCTGATGTGGGAGGCCCGGGCCGTGCCCGGGCGCGCCAACGAGCTGCTGGAGTGGGCCCGTTCGCGGATCCTGGCCCAAGACCCGGTGCGGCGCGAGGTGTTCAGCGCTCCGCAGGACCGGGTGCTCGTCATCACCTGGTGGGAGACCTCCGAGGGGATCGGCGCCGAACTGCCCGAACTGCCGGAACCCGCAGCCGATTTGATCACGCGGGCGGTCCACCGCTGGCGCTTCGAATCGGTGGAGGTCGGGGAGCCGGACGGAGGCTGAGGCTCCGTCCGGCGGTCCGTCGGGGCCCCTGGCGTGCGGATATGGTCATGCGCATGCCCCGCCGTGACCTGCCGCCACCGCCCCCTCCCGCGCACCTGCGCGCCTGGTTCGACGAGCATGCCGTCCGGGCCGTACGGGCCGACCGTGCCCGTTTCCTGGCGGAGCTCGGGCGGCGCAGTCTGGGTTTCGGCCGGCTCCTGCTCCTCTGGTCGGTCTCGGCGGTCTTCGCCCTGGGCTGGACCTTCGTCGGCATGGCCCTGATGGCCATCGAGACGCGCGACCCGTTCTCCTACCTCTTCGGCCTGATATTCGCCGTGCTCGGCGTGGGCGTGCTGATACCGGCCGGGTTCTGGTTCGCCTGGGGCGCCAAGCGGGACCGGCAGGTGCGCCGGCTGCTGTGCGCCTGGGCGGAACTGGACCGGGACGCCCCCGTGGACGCCGCCGTACGCGCGCCCGGACGCAGCCTGATCTGGCTGCTGGCCTCCTTCGCCCTGGGCGGGCTCGGACTCTGGGTGACCTTCGCGTCGGCGGCGACGGCCCGCCCCGGCGCCGACACCTACGGCGAGGTCGCCTACACCATGGGCATCGGCATGATCCTGTGGATCACCGCCCTGCTGGGCCTCGGCAAGGCGGGCGCGCACTACCGCTGGGCGCTGCGCGTCTTCGGGGGAGGGGCCGGCGGGCCGTCAGGGGCGGGCGGTCGGTGAGCCGATCAGCATCGAGGGGGCGCCGGCGACACGGGTCAGGAAGACCGTGGCGGAGTTCGGGCCCTGCGGCTTCACCTTCCTGCGCAGCTCCTCGGGCTCGATGGCGGAGCCGCGCTTCTTCACCGTGAGGATGCCGACCCCGCGCTCGCGCAGCAGTGCCTTGAGCTTCTTCAGCCCGAACGGCAGCACGTCGGTGATCTCGTACGAGGTCGCGTACGGGGTCTCGTGCAGCTCGTCGGCGGTGATGTACGCGATGGTCGGGTCGATCAGCCGCCCGCCCAGCTGCTCGGCGACCTCGGCGACGAGGTGGGCGCGGATCACGGCGCCGTCGGGCTCGTAGAGGTAGCGGCCGACGGGGCCGGCCTCGGGATCGGGCAGCGGATCAGCGGTCGCCAGCGCGCGCGGGCCGGGCAGCAGGGTGGCGCGGATCTCGCCCGGGGCCGTCCCGAACCACAGCACGGCCTCCTTCACGTCCCCCTGGTCGGAGATCCACTCGGCCTGCGCCTCGGCGGGCACCGCCTCGTGCGGGATTCCGGGGGCGATCTTGATGGCGGCGACCTTCGCGGAGCGGGCGGTGGTGATCGCCCAGGACAGGGGAGGGGAGTAGGACTCCGGGTCGAAGATCCTGCCCCGCCCGCCCCGGCGGGCCGGGTCGATGAAGACGGCGTCGTAGCCCGCGGTGTCGACCTCCGTCACATCGGCCTCCCGGACCTCGATCAGGTCCGCCAGCCCCAGGGCCTCGGCATTGGCGCGCGCAACGGCGACGGTCAGCGGATCGTGGTCCACCGCCAGGACGCGGATGCCGAGCCGGGCCAGGGCGAGGGCGTCCCCGCCGATCCCGCAGCAGAGGTCCGCGAGGCTGCGTACGCCCAGGGCGGCGAGCCGCTCGGCGCGGTACGAGGCCACGGAGGCGCGGGTGGCCATCTCCCCGCCGCCGGGGGTGAAGTACATCCGGCGGGCGTCCTCGGCCCCGAACTTCGCCACCGCGCGCTGCCGCAGCCGGGCCTGGCCGAGGGCGGCGGAGACCAGCGCGGCGGGGTGTTCGCGGCGCAGCCGGGTGGCGACGGCGAGCTCCTGGGCGGGGTCGTAGTCCCGGAGCGAGTCGAGGAGGGCGTGGCCCTCGGGGGCGAGGAGCGCGGCGAAGTCTTCGGGGGTCACGGCTCCATTGTCGGCCACGGTGGGCCACTCGAAGGAAGGTCGAATTCCCTTCGCGGTGTCGCGCGGGGCGCGCGCGTGAAGGGTGTAAAGATCCCGAACTATGCAGCTAGTCCGACAAAAGGAACATAAGACGCAACATGGTCACCGGATCGCGGCAGTCACGCGCGGCCGGCTGGGTACGGCCGCGATGGCCGCACTGCTCGTCGCCGCACTCGGCACGGGCTGCGGAGCCGGCGGGTCCGAGACGCCGGACAAGGCCGCCAAGGCGAAGGCCGCCGCGGGCGCCGCCGGCGAGCAGGCCGGAGCGGCCGGCGCGCTCGGCACCTACACCGAGAAGCTGAAGGCCCTTCAGCAGGCGAGGGTCGTGGCCGCGAAGAAGTGGGGGCTGGTCAAGCCGCCGCTCGTCGCTCCGCAAGCGCCCAAGCAGAAGCCGGAGATCAGCACCCGCGACGGCTTCGAGGTCGAGGGCCAGGACGAGCTGCCCCCGGTCTTCACCACCGTCCCCACGGAGGAGAAGGTCGTCTTCCTGACGATCGACGACGGGGCCGAGAAGGACCCCGAGTTCCTGAAGATGATGCAGGAACTGAAGCTCCCGTACACCGCCTTCCTGAGCGACTACCTGGTCCGGGACAACTACCCGTACTTCAAGGAGATGCAGGCGGCGGGCGTCACGCTGAACAACCACACGCTCAACCACCGCTACATGCCGGCGCTCTCCTACGAGAAGCAGCGCCAGGAGATCTGCGGACAGCAGGACACGATCGAGAAGACGTTCGGCAAGCGGCCGACGCTCTTCCGGCCGCCGTACGGGAACTACAACGAGGACACGCTGCGCGCGGCCAAGTCCTGCGGGATCAAGGCCGTTCCGCTGTGGAACGAGGAGGCCTTCCCGAACCGGATGGACTGGCGGGAGTGGGACAAGGACCTGCACCCCGGGGACATCATCCTCACGCACTTCCGGGGCAAGGAAGACTGGAAGGGCAGCATGACTGACATGATCCGTCACGTCATGAAGACCGTCACGGACAAGGGTTATGCCGTGGCTCGCCTGGAGGACTACTTGTGAAGCACGCGCGCCGGTTCGTAGCCGGAACGCTGACGGCCGGCGCGCTCGCGCTGTCCCTGACGGGGTGCGGGGACAGCGTGGACCCCATCGAACGCCTGGGGCGCAAGACCACGGAGGCCAGGGCGACTCCGTCGCCCTCGGGGGCGGCCTCCCCCTCCGCGATGGCCAAGGGATCGACGGCCGCGGCGGACGAGGCGTACAAGAAATGGGGCCTCGGCGGCCCCCTCCAGTACGCGCCCAAGCCGGCAGCCAAACCCCAGATCCCCCCGGCCAAGGCGGGGCGGGTCCAGGTCATCGACCGAATACCCGTCCCGGCGGACGACAAGGTCGTCTTCCTGACGTTCGACGACGGCGCCGAGAAGAGCCCCGAGTTCCTCAAGATGGCCGCCGATCTGAAGCTGCCGATCGGCATGTTCCTGACGGACAACATCGCCTCGTCGGACTACGGCCACTTCGAAACGCTCCGCGACAACGGCTCCGACAGCACGATAAACAACCACACGCTGACGCACCCGAATCTCCGGACCCTGTCCTTCGAGGCGCAGAAGAAGGAGATATGCGGGCAGCAGGACCGACTGGAAACGCGCTTCGGCAAGCGGCCGACGCTCTTCCGCCCGCCGTACGGCAATCACAACGACGACACCCTCAGGGCCGCGCACGAGTGCGGGATATCCCAGCTCCTCCTGTGGCGCGTGTCGATGCAGATCAACAACTTCCAGTACGCCGAGGGCTCCGCCCTCAAACCCGGTGACATCATCCTGGCCCACTTCCGCGGCCCCTCCGAGCTGAAGGGCACGACGGAGACGGAGATGACGACCCGGATGCTCCGTCGGATACAGGAGCAGGGCTACCGGATCGGCCGCCTGGAGGACTACCTCTAGGGCCTGTCGTCAAACTCCTGTCTGCCTCGCGGCGTCTGGCACGCGCTCTCGCCGCACCGGGCGAAAGCCCGAGTACGTCCAGTACGCGGGCTTCCGCCCGGCACGCCGAGAGCACGCACCAGACGCCGCGAGGCCGCCCTTCGGGCGACGACAGGAGTTTGACGACAGGCCCTAGGGCGCGGCCGGCTGGGGTTCGGGCCCGGCGGCCTGCGGGGTGATCGTCGTCTCCACCGGGCCCCGGGCGTCCGCCTCGCGCTGTCTCTCGGTGCTGTCGGAGATGCGCAGCAGCAGCGCGATCATGATCCAGTTGGCCAGGAGGGACGAGCCACCCGCGGCCAGGAAGGGCAGGGCCTTGCCCGTCAGCGGGATCAGCCCCGTGACGCCGCCGGCCACGATGAAGACCTGGAGCGCCAGGGCGGACGACAGGCCCACCGCCAGCAGCTTGCCGAACGGGTCACGGGCGCCCAGCGCCATCCGCAGCCCGCGCTGCACGAGGAGCGCGTAGAGGATCAGGACGGCCATGACTCCGGCCAGGCCGAGCTCCTCGCCCACCGTCGTCAGGATGAAGTCGCTGCGGCCCGCGAACTTGATCAGCTCGGGATGGCCCATGCCGAGGCCCGTGCCGGAGATGCCGCCCGTGCCGAAGCTGAACAGTGCCTGCGCCGACTGGTCCGAGACGACGCCCGGCGGCCGGTCCTTCCAGTAGTACGACAGCGGGTTCAGCCAGGCGGCCACGCGGGCCTTGACGTGCGGCTCCGTCGTGCCCACGACGAAGGCGCCCGCCGAGGCGAGGACCAGGCCGCAGACGATCCAGCTGGTGCGTTCCGTGGCCACGTAGAGCATGACCACGAAGACGCCGAAGAAGAGCAGCGAGGTGCCGAGGTCGCGCTCGAAGATCAGCACCAGCAGCGAGACGATCCACACCGTGATGAGGGGGCCGAGCTGGCGCATCGGCGGCAGCCGCATGCCCAGGAACTTGCGGCCCGACAGGGCCAGCGCGTCGCGGTGAATCACCAGGTAACCCGCGAAGAAGACCGCGATCATGATCTTCACGAACTCGCCGGGCTGGACCGAGAGCCCGCCGAACTTGATCCAGCGCTTCGCCCCGTAGGTGTCCGCGCCGAAGAAGGCCGGCGCGATCAGCGCCACGAGCGCCACGACCATCGTGATGTAGATGAACCGCTGCAGCAGCCGGTGGTCGCGCAGCAGCCCCAGCACCGCGATGCAGGCCGCGACGCCGATCACCGTCCAGAGCAGCTGGCCGGGCGCCGTCGCTTCAGAGTTGTACCGCTCGATGTACCCCTGGTCGAGGCGGTGCAGCAGCACCAGCCCCAGCCCGGTCAGCAGCAGGGCCAGCGGGAAGACCAGCGGATCCGCGTACGCCGCGAACCGGCGCACGGCCAGGTGCCCCACCAGCGCGAGCAGCGTCATGCTGACCACGAAGCCGGTGAGACCGGACGGCAGCTCGTCGTTCATAGCGAGGCCGGCGCTGATGTGGCCGGAAATGGTCACCGCGAGGACGAGGACGAGCAGCAGCGCCTCCGTGCGGCGGCGCGCGCCCGCCGTGGTCAGGGGTTTCAGTCCACGCACGGGACGCCGCCGCCGTCGATGGCGGGGGTTGCGCTGCCGCTCCGGGACGGTGCGGGGGCGGAACCCTGCGGGGCGGGCGGCGTGCCCGGTGAGGAGGGAGCGGCGCCAGGCGCGCTCGGGCTCGCAGTGGCGCCGGGCCCGATCCGCTCGGCTATGAACCGCTTTATCTTCATATCATCTACGACGTTTATCTCGGCGCCCCGGTTCCTGCCGAAGCCCTCGATGGGAAGGGTCACAAACTCCACGTTGCCCCCGGACAGGTTCTTCGCCTGCTTCACGAACGACAGCAGGTCCCACCCCCGGTCGGTGACGACGTCCTGCTTCGCCGAGTCGATCAGCTTCATCAGCTTCACCGGATCGGTGAAGGTCCCGGCCCGGTTCAGCTGGTACGTGGCCCCCGCCAGGAACGCCTGCTGCCGCTTCGTCCGGTCCAGGTCGCCCATGGTCAGGCCGTGCCGCTGCCGTACGAAGGCCAGCGACTGCTGCCCGTCGAGCGTCTGGCGCCCCGCCGGGAAGTCCGCCCCCGAATAACTGTCCTTCGCCGGCTTCTTCAGGCACACCGGTACGCCGCCCAGCGCGTCCGCGAGGTGATAGAAACCGGCCAGGTTCAGCTCGGCGAAGTGGTCGATCGGCACGCCCAGGAAGGTGCGCACCGTCGCGAGCTCCGCCTTGCGCCCCGCCTCGCGCCCCTCGCGCTCCAGCTGCCGCCGGTCCTTGATCCCCTTTGCGGCGAGCTGGTCCTCGACCTGGGCCTTCGCCCGCCCGTACGCCTCTTTGATCTTGGCCTTGCCGGTGAACCCGGGCACCCCGTGCAGCTCGACGAAGTCGTCGCGCGGCACCGAGAAGGCCTTCGCCTTGCTCCCGTCGCCGGGGACGTGAAGAAGGATCAGGGTGTTGGTGTTGTAGCCGCCGACGTCGGAGCTCGCGCCCGCGTGCAGTTTGTCGAGGACCGCCGGCGGTAGGTCCTCGCCGTTCTGGTCCCGGCGGCTGTCCAGACCCATCAGCAGGATGTTCACATCGCCGTGCTTCGACTTCTCGGCGCCCTCCAGGGCCTTGGAGCTGCCGATGCTGGAGGCGAGGTCGTCGTACAGGTACCAGGCACCCGCCCCCGCGAGCACCACCAGGGCGCAGCCGGACGCCAGCAGGGTGCGGGTGAGCCTGCGCCTGCGGGACGCGGACACCGGGGACTTCGGTTCACGGGGCTTCCTGCGGTGGGCGCTCATGCCTGTCGATGCTGGGGGAGCGGTGCTGAAGGAACCCTGAGGGTCCTGAAGGCGCCTTCAGGAGCGGGTGCGCCACGCCCCTCAGGAACTCGGGCGCCCCGGCACGCGCAGCACCAGCCGGGCGCCGCCGGCGGGCGCGGGGAGCGCGCGGACCTCACCGCCGTGCGCCCGGGCGATCTCCCGGGCGATGGCCAGCCCCAGGCCGGTGCCGCCGCCGGCCCGGCCCCGGTGCGCGTCCAGCCGTACGAAGCGCTCGAAGACCCGGTCCCGGTCCGCCTCCGGGATGCCCGGCCCGTCGTCCGTGACCTCCAGCAGCGCCCAGCCGTCCTCGGCCGAGGCCCGGACCACGACCCCGGTACGGGCGTACCGCAGGGCGTTGTCCACCAGGTTGGCCAGCGCCCGCTCCAGCCGCGCCGGATCCCCGGCGGCCGGTACGGGAGCCCGCGCGTCCAGCCGTAGCGGAACCCGGGTCTCCGGGCGCCGCGCCGCGTCCTCGGCGGCGAGCAGCGCGAGGTCCACCGGCTCGGTGCGCGGCGCGGGCCCGCCGTCGAGACGGGCCAGCAGGAGCAGGTCGGCCGCGATGCCCTGCAGCCGCTCGGTATCGGCCAGCGCGGCGGCCACCGACTCCCGGTCGGGGTCCCGCAGCGCCACCTCAAGCCGGGACCGGACGGCCGCCAGGGGGTTGCGCAGCTCGTGCGAGGCGTCGGCGGTGAACTGCCGCTGCCGGGCGTCGCTGCGCTCCAGCCGGTCGAGCGTGTCGTTGACCGTCCGGGCCAACTGCGCGATCTCGTCGGCGCCGCCCGGGTCCGGGACCCGCCGGTCCAGCTCGCTCCCGGTGACGGCCGCCAGCCCGGTGCGGATGGCGGTGACGGGGCGCAGCGCGTGGCCCGTCACCCACCAGGCCAGGGCCGCCGAGAAGGCGATCAGCGGGGGCGCGCCGGCCGGCAGGCCGAGCGCGACGGCCCGGTTGGCGTCGTCGACGTCGCCGAGCACGGTCGCGGCGTAGACGGTGTGGCGGTCGTGCGCCCCCGGCGGGCCGGGCGCGTCCACGGCGACCACCACGCGCCGCTGTGCGCCGGGGCGCGCGGGCGGCAGGACGGCCGACCGCATGTCCTGACCGGGCGCGGGGCTCAGCTCCGTGAGCTCCGGGGTGTCCTTCAGGTCGCCGCTGGTGGCCACGACCGTACCGGCCGCGTTCCGTACGAGGACCAGGTCGACCCCGCCCTCGGGCGCGGGCAGCCGGCCGCCGGCCGGGAGGGTTTCGGTGTCGTACTGGGCGGCGACCTTGCGGGCCGCGAGCTCGGTGCGGCCGGTGGTGTTCTCGATGAGGTTGGCGCGCAGCAGGGTGTAGAGCCACAGCCCGCCGGCGGCCAGGACGGCGGTCATCGCGAGGGCGGCGGCCGCGGCGGCGCGGGCGCGGAGGCTGCCGAGGCTGAGGCTGCCGAGGCGGCGGGGCCGGGGTCGGGTCCGGGGTCCGGGCTCAACCACCGTCCGGGGCCATCCGGTATCCGGTGCCGTGCACGGTGAGGATCGAGCGGCGGCCGAAGGGGGCGTCGATCTTCCGGCGGAGCGAGGAGACGTAGACCTCGACGATGTTCGGGTCGATGACGTGCGGGGTGTCCCAGACCTCGTCGAGGATGTCCTGCTTGGCGACGGCCCGGCCGGGCTGCTCCATCAGGCAGCCCAGGACGCCGAGCTCGCGGGCGGTCAGCTCGATCTCGTGCGCGCCGCGGCGGCAGCGGCGGCCGCGGGGATCGAGGACCAGGTCGCCGGCCTGCAGGACGCCGGGCCGGGCGGCGTCGCCCGCGGCGGCGGTGCGGCGGGTGAGGGCGCGGAGGCGGGCGGCGAGGACGACGAAGGAGAACGGTTTCGTCAGGTAGTCGTCGGCGCCCGAGTCCAGGCCCTCGGCCTCGTCGTACTCGCCGTCCTTGGCGGTCAGCATCAGCACGGGGGTGGCGACGCCGTGGGAACGCATCCGGGTGCAGATCTCGTAGCCCGAGAGGCCGGGGAGCATCAGGTCGAGGAGGACGACGTCGTACGGGCCCCCGGTGAGGGCCAGGTCCAGGCCGCGGTGGCCGTCGTGGGCGAGGTCGACCCAGTGGCCGTCGGCGGAGAGGCCGCGCCGCAGTGAATCGGCGAGGCTGACTTCGTCTTCGACGACCAGGATCCGCATGCCCCAAGCGTCACATACCGGGCACCCCTTCCTGACGCGCTCCGTCCGGCGGTGGCCGGTCGGGGCTGCCGCCCCCGTCGTCCCGGCGGGGGTCCGGTGGGCGGGTGCGGGTGGTTCGGCCCTGCGGGGCGGAGTCCCCTACCCGCCCTTCGCCCGTTCCCCGGGCACTGCCCGGACCTGCGCCTCAAACGCCGGCGGGGCTGGAGGTCGGCCCCGGGCGCTGCCCGGACCCCCTGGGGCTCCGCCCCGGACCCCGGTCCTCAAACGCCGGACGGCTGGATTGGTGCGGGCGGGCTGGGTTGCCCGCAGGGCAATCTCAGCCCCTCCGGCGTTTGAGGAGCAGGGGTCCGGGGACTGGTCCCCGGCAGCGGCGGCGCGCGTGGAACGGGGGTTCGGGGGTACCCCGAGGAGGCGGGTTCCGGGGCGCGCCCAGGCGGCTCCGGCTGTGAAACCAGCGGCGCGTATTGGCACTCCGCTTGACCGAGTGCTAATCCCCGGAATAGTCTCGCGTCTGGCACTCGCCCCCGGTGAGTGCCAACACAGCGACAGGCAGATCCGGCACCCGCGACGACGGATCGACCTGGTCGCCACCCCAGACAGTTAATCCCGGATCTCCGAAGCGGAAGGTCAGATCGTGACGACCACCAGCTCCAAGGTTGCCATCAAGCCGCTCGAGGACCGCATTGTGGTCCAGCCGCTCGACGCCGAGCAGACCACGGCCTCTGGCCTGGTCATCCCGGACACCGCGAAGGAGAAGCCCCAGGAGGGCGTCGTCCTCGCGGTTGGCCCGGGTCGCTTCGAGGACGGCCAGCGTCTCCCGCTGGACGTCACCGTCGGCGACGTCGTCCTGTACTCCAAGTACGGCGGCACCGAAGTGAAGTACAACGGCGAGGAGTACCTCGTCCTCTCGGCTCGCGACGTGCTCGCGATCGTCGAGAAGTAATCACTTCTCCAGTTTTGCTTTGAGCTACGCCCCTGGTCACCCCTGCTGATGCCGGGCGGCGAGGGGCGTAGTTCGTTCTAGACAGGCGGTCGCGGTGAGCGGCCGGGGATAGCAACGAGAGGGCTGAACCGCTCCCATGCCGAAGATTCTCAAGTTTGACGAGGACGCCCGTCGCGCCCTTGAGCGTGGCGTCAACAAGCTTGCCGACACCGTGAAGGTGACGATCGGTCCCAAGGGCCGCAACGTCGTCATCGACAAGAAGTTCGGCGCTCCGACCATCACCAACGACGGCGTCACCATCGCCCGTGAGGTCGAGCTCGACGACCCGTACGAGAACCTTGGCGCGCAGCTCGTCAAGGAGGTCGCGACCAAGACCAACGACGTCGCGGGTGACGGCACCACCACCGCCACCGTCCTGGCGCAGGCGCTGGTCCGCGAGGGTCTGCGCAACGTCGCCGCGGGTGCTTCCCCGGCAGCCCTGAAGAAGGGCATCGACGCCGCGGTCAAGGCCGTCTCCGACGAGCTCCTGGCGACCGCCCGTCCGATCGAGGACAAGTCCGACATCGCCGCCGTGGCCGCGCTCTCCGCGCAGGACCAGCAGGTCGGTGACCTCATCGCCGAGGCGATGGACAAGGTCGGCAAGGACGGTGTCATCACCGTCGAGGAGTCCAACGCCTTCGGCCTGGAGCTGGAGTTCACCGAGGGCATGGCCTTCGACAAGGGCTACCTGTCCCCGTACATGGTCTCCGACCAGGAGCGTATGGAGGCCATCCTCGATGACCCGTACATCCTGATCAACCAGGGCAAGATCTCCTCCATCCAGGACCTCCTGCCGCTGCTCGAGAAGGTCATCCAGGCCGGCGCCTCCAAGCCGCTCCTGATCATCGCCGAGGACGTCGAGGGCGAGGCGCTCTCCACCCTCGTCGTCAACAAGATCCGTGGCACCTTCAACGCCGTCGCCGTCAAGGCGCCCGGCTTCGGTGACCGCCGCAAGGCGATGCTCCAGGACATGGCCACCCTCACCGGTGCCACCGTCATCGCCGAGGAGGTCGGCCTCAAGCTCGACCAGGCCGGTCTGGACGTACTGGGCTCCGCCCGCCGCGTCACGATCTCCAAGGACAGCACCACCATCGTCGACGGTGGCGGCTCCTCCGACGAGGTCCTCGGCCGCGTCAACCAGATCAAGGCCGAGATCGAGTCGACCGACTCGGACTGGGACCGCGAGAAGCTGCAGGAGCGCCTGGCGAAGCTCGCCGGCGGCGTCTGCGTCATCAAGGTCGGCGCCGCCACCGAGGTGGAGCTCAAGGAGAAGAAGCACCGTCTCGAGGACGCCATCTCGGCGACCCGCGCCGCGGTCGAGGAGGGCATCGTCTCCGGCGGTGGCTCCGCTCTCGTCCACGCCGTGAAGGTGCTCGAGGGCAACCTCGGCCTGTCGGGCGACGAGGCCACCGGTGTCGCGGTCGTGCGCCGCGCCGCCGTCGAGCCGCTGCGCTGGATCGCCGAGAACGCCGGCCTCGAGGGCTACGTCATCACCGCGAAGGTCGCCGAGCTCGAGAAGGGCCAGGGCTTCAACGCCGCCACCGGCGAGTACGGCGACCTGGTCAAGGCCGGCGTCATCGACCCGGTCAAGGTCACCCGCTCCGCGCTGGAGAACGCCGCTTCCATCGCGTCGCTGCTGCTCACGACCGAGACCCTGGTCGTCGAGAAGCCGGCCGACGACGAGGGCGACGCCGGTCACAGCCACGGTGGCCACGGCCACAGCCACTGACCTCGTCAGTAAGCACGGCCGGTAAGTACGGCTGGTAGGTACGGCCGGTAAGTACGGCCGGTAGTACGGGAAAGCCCCGGTCACCGCTGCCAAGCGGTGGTGACCGGGGCTTTCCCGTCTGCTATCCGGGCATCATGCCCATCTGGCGCATCAGGCCCGGGGCGTCGTAGTACCACCAGTCCTCGGCGATCTGGCCGTTCTCGATCCGGCACGTCGTACAGCCCGACATGCTGAATTCCTTGCCGGTCGGCGCGACCCCCATGAACTCGCCCTTGTGGGTGCCCTTCCAGTCCCAGAGCGTGGTGACGCAGTCCCCCTCGGCGATCTGGCGCGTCATGTCGAAAGTCATGTCGAAGGCGGCCCGCCACATGCTGACGCTCTTGCGGATGCCCTCGCGGCCGTTGCCCTCGCCGGCGCTCTCCATGATGTCGTGGGTGGTGTAGTCGGCCGCGATGCACTCCTCGATGGCGTCGAAGTTGCCCTTGCCCGCGACCTCTTCGAAGAAGCGGTTCACGACGAGCTTGTTGAGGTACTCGTCGCGGACCACGTCGAGGTTCATGAACTTCGGCATGCCTTCGCAGAGCGCCACCATCTCCTGGAACATCTGGTCGGTTTCCGGGAGTTGAGAGTTCCTCATGGCCTCTTCGTACGAGGGGAATTCGACGAGGTCCATGTAGTGGGTCTTGGAGTCGCGGTCCCTGCCGATGAGTGTGTGGGTGACCGTGCGCTTGCCGGCGCTCTGCTCGGCGTAGCGGTCGATGAGGCTGTTCATCTCGTCGAAGCGCTTGGTCTCGTAGTCGATCACTTGTACGAATGTCATCGCGTCGCCTCCCGCGCTGGATGGGACACATCCAGTCTAGGGAGATTTCGCCCATATGCCGCGTTTACTCGGGGGTCACCGCGAGCCCGGTCACTGAGGGCCGTACTTGCGCCCCGTCCGCGAGGACACCCCGCCCAGCAGCCCCCGCGGGGTCAGCTTCACCACGCCCATCAGCGCCTTGTACCGCGGGTCCGGGATCGACACCGTCTTGCCCCTCGCCAGATCGGCCAGGGCCGCCGCCACCAGCTTGTCGGCGTCGAGCCACATCCAGCCGGGGATGTTGTCCGTGCCCATGCCGGCCCGCTCGTGGAACTCGGTGCGCACGAAGCCCGGGCACAGCGCCATCAGCCGTACGCCCGAGCCGGTCAGGTCCTTGGCCGCGCCCTGGGTGAACTGCACGACCCAGGCCTTGCTCGCCCCGTAGGTCCCGCGCGGCAGGAAGGCGGCCACGGAGGCCACGTTGATCACGCCGCCGCGCCCGCGCGAGCGCATCGGCTCCACGGCCGCCGAGGTCAGCCGCAGCACGGCCTCGATGTGGACCTTCAGCATGGTCAGCTCGTCGGCCATGGAGACCTCGAGGTAACGGCCCTTGTTGCCGAAGCCCGCGTTGTTCACCAGCAGGTCGACCGGGTGCTTGCGGTCCGCGAGGCGTTCCTCGACCGCCGCGATGCCCTTCTCCGTGGAGAGGTCGGCGGCCAGCACCTCCGCCTCGATGCCGTGCCGGTCGTGCAGCTCGGTGGCCTGCTCGCCGAGCCGCTTCGTGTCCCGGGCCACCAGGACGAGGTTGTGCCCCTGGGCGGCGAGCCGCCGGGCGAAGGCGGCGCCGATGCCCGCCGTGGATCCCGTAATCAACGCAGTCGTCATAGGCGCAACCTAGTCGCCCCGCTTCCCGTACTTCTCCACGTGGGCCAGCGCCTTGTCCCGAGCCTCCGGCTCCAGTGCGTCACCCGCCGCCAGCGTCCGCGGCAGCAGCTCCCGGTCGGTGGTGAAGGCGCGGAACCAGAACTCCACCGTCACCTCGTGGTCCGGGCGGTGCACGACCTCGATGGTGTCTCCGGGGGAGACCGAGCCTTCCCGCAGGACCCGCAGGTAGGCGCCCGGCCGGGCCTCCTGGGTGAACCGCTTGACCCAGGCCTGCTCGCCGAGCATCCCCTGGAAGGTCCGGCACGGGATGCGGGCCGAGGCCACCTCCAGGAGCAGGTCGGGGCCGACCCGCCAGCGCTCGCCGATCAGCGCGCCGTTCACGTCGAGGCCGGAGGTGGTGAAGTTCTCGCCGAAGATCCCGCCGGGCAGGTCGCGGCCGAGCTCGCCCTCCCACCACTCCAGGTCCTCGCGGGCGTACGCGTACACGGCCTGGTGGTCCCCGCCGTGATGGCGCAGATGGCAGACGTCGTCCCCCTCCACGCCGCTCGCGCCGACGCCCTTGGGGCCCGGCGCGAAGACCCGTACGGGACCCGGCGCAGGAATCTTGCCGTGACCGGTGCGCCCGTCCGGGGCGTCGGTGTGATCGACGGCCGTCGCGCGGCCCAGGTTCACGGAGATCAGGTGCATGGATCCACGTTAGCCGAGCCGACCCAAAGCGGTCGGGGATTATTCGTGCCGACATCAAAGCGCCCCTTATGCTCGAAGGGTGATCGAGGCACGCCATCTCCGAGTTCTGCGCGCTGTCGCCGGAACCGGGTCCTTTTCAGCCGCCGCCCGCGAGCTCGGCTGCACGCAGCCGGCCGTCTCCCAGCAGATGAAGGCGCTGGAGCAGTCCGCCGGCACCCCGCTGCTGATCCGCACCGGGCGCGAAATGCGGCTCACCCAGGCCGGTGAGGCGCTGGTCCGGCATGCCGCCGGGATCCTCGCCGGGCTGACGGCCGCCGAGGAGGAGGTCGCGGCCATCGCCGGGCTGCGGGCCGGCCGGGTCCGGCTGGTCTCCTTCCCCAGCGGCAGTTCCACGCTGGTGCCGACCGCGCTCGCGGCGATGCGCGCCGAGCATCCCGGGACCCGGATCTCGCTGGTCGAGGCGGAGCCGCCGCGCTCCGTGGAGATGCTGCGCGAGGGCGACTGTGATCTCGCGCTGGCCTTCCGCTACGGCGGCGCCTCCGGGTCGGCGGCCGAGTGGGAGGACCTCGTGGTCCGGCCGCTGCTGACCGACCGGCTCGTCGGGCTGGTGCCCGAGGGGCACCGGCTGGCGGGGGCGGAGCGGGTGGGCATGGCGGAGCTGGCCGACGAGCCCTGGATCGCGGGCTGTCCGCGCTGCCGCCGCCATCTGGTGGAAGTGTGCGAAGCCGTCGGTTTCACCCCGCGCATCGACTTCGCCACCGACGACTACCCGGCCGTGGTCGGCCTGGTCGGGGCCGGGCTCGGGGTCGCGGTGCTGCCGGAGCTCGCGGTGGAGTCCGTACGGGCCAAGGGCGTGAGCACCCTCGTCGTGGAACCGGCCGTCGAGCGGGAGGTCGTCGCGCTGACGCTGCCCGACCTGGCCCGGGTCCCGGCGGTGGCCGCGACCCTGGCCCAGCTGGAGCGGGCCGCACGGCGCTGACGGGCGGCGGCTCCGGTCCCCGCCGGCGCTGACGGGCGGCGCCGGCTGGGCCGGGTGGCCGGACGGGGCCGCCACGCGAAGGACCGTACGGCGGTACGGCCGGTCGGGTGGCAGCCCGGTCCGGTACGCGACACGCCCGTGCGTGCCGGTGCTGATGCTGATGCTGCGTGTGCCGGTGCTGTGCGTGCCAATGATTCGAAGAAACGTTCCTTCGGTCGTTTCGTGTGAAACCCGCTCAGTGCGGAGTGCTCGGCGTGCTCGGTCCGATCGCGCTCGTCGCCGGGATCAGGCGATGGCGGGCGCGGCCCATCAGTTCTTCGCGTTCGTCCTCGGTGAGGCCGCCCCACACCCCGTAGGGCTCGCGGACGGCGAGTGCGTGCGCGGCGCATTCAGAACGCACCGGGCATCGCATGCAGACCTCTTTAGCCGAGGTCTCGCGCGCGCTCCTTGCCGCGCCCCGCTCGCCTTCCGGGTGGAAGAAGAGGGAGCTGTCGACCCCGCGGCAGGCAGCCAGCAGCTGCCAGTCCCAGAGGTCGGCGTTCGGTCCGGGGAGGCGGGAGAAATCTGCCATTGGTAGTCCTCTTGGTGCCGGTACTGAGGCGGATACGGTCCATGTCTCCACACCTACTGTCGTAGTAGATGTAAATATGACTCATTGGGAATCTAGCCTCAGACATGCGCCAAACGGAAGGAAAGCCGCCAAATAGGGCATAACGCCAGATGGAGGACACGCGGCGAGTGGCTCCTGCCTTGTGTTCGCTTCCTCACGTAGAGTGCCGAAGGTGTCCGTCCGACCCGTAACTCTTTCGAGTGACCATCGTTGAGAGTGCGAAGGCGGTTGAACCAAGAAGTTCTCGGACATGTGTCCGGGGGCATCGACCGCACAGGTGACGATACGTACCAGCCTGGAGGCTCAAGGTGACGCGCATCAGCAGCTGCGGAGGGCGGTCATGACATCCGTCCTCGTCTGCGACGACTCCCCGCTTGCCCGAGAGGCGCTCCGTCGCGCGGTTGCCACCGTGCCCGGCGTCGAGCGAGTGACGACGGCTGCCAACGGCGAGGAAGTCCTCCGCCGCTGGGGTGCCGACCGTTCCGACCTGATTCTGATGGATGTACGGATGCCCGGGCTCGGCGGTGTGGAGACGGTTCGCCGGCTGCTCTCGGCCGACCCCGGCGCCCGCATCATCATGCTGACGGTCGCCGAGGACCTGGACGGCGTGGCCCTCGCGGTCGCCGCCGGCGCCCGGGGCTATCTGCACAAGGACGCCTCGCGCGCCGAACTGCGGGCCACGGTCACCCAGGCCCTCGCCGACCCGACCTGGAGGCTGGCCCCGCGCCGGCTCCGCTCGGCCGAGATGGGCGCCGCGCCCACGCTCACCGCGCGCGAGATCCAGGTGCTGGAGGGCATGAGCCACGGCCGGTCCAACGCGGAGATCGGGCGCGAGCTCTTCCTCTCCGAGGACACGGTCAAGACGCACGCCCGCCGGCTGTTCAAGAAGCTGGGCGCGTCCGACCGGGCGCACGCCGTGGCACTCGGGTTCCGCTGGGGTCTGGTCCGCTGACCGCAGGGCCGCCGGCCCTCACCGGCCGGCGGTGCCGCGGGCGGGCCGGCCCGCCCGGCTCCCCGGACCCCGCGGCCCCGGCCGCCCTCCCGAATCCCCCGCCGTCCGATCCGCCGCACCCCGGTGCGCACCGGGGATTGACCGTGCACAATCCGGGGGACGTGTCGCTTCGGGCGCGATGCCGCATGCTTGAGGGTGTGGCGCATCCTGGAGATGTCGCCGCGGGGACGATTCGGCCGAGCGGGAGGGGAGGGGCCAGGGCATGAGTTCCGGTGCACCCACCCCGCACAACCCGTCGACGCATAACGCTTCGACGCACAACACGAGCCGCGGTGCCGCGAATGCTCCGGCGCCAAGGCACCATGGATTGATGCGCGACGACGAGGCCCCGGGGTCACCCGCGACCACAGGCGGCAGCGGCGCCTCCCGGAACAGCGGCGACAGTACCGTCAGCGCGCTCGTACGCCGAGCGGTGGAAGGCGACGAGCAGGCCACCCACGATCTGCTCGCCTTCGTGCACCCCCTCGCCATCCGCTACTGCCGCTCCCGCCTGTCGCGACTTCCGGGTGACGCTCGTCACTTCGCGGAGGACCTGGCGCAGGAAGTCTGCGTCGCCGTCCTGATGGCGCTGCCGCGCTACCGCGACACCGGGCGCCCCTTCGAGGCCTTCGTCTTCGCCATCGCCGCGCACAAGGTCGCCGATCTCCAGCGGGCCGCCATGCGCCATCCGGGCAGTACCGCCGTGCCCTCCGACGAGATGCCGGAACGGCCCGACGACTCCCTGGGTCCCGAGGAGCGCGCACTGCTGAGCAGTGACGCCGCCTGGGCCAAGAAGCTGCTCGCCAACCTGCCGGAGAACCAGCGCGAGCTCCTCGTCCTGCGCGTGGCCGTCGGGCTGACCGCCGAAGAGACCGGGCAGATGCTCGGAATGTCCCCCGGGGCCGTGCGCGTCGCCCAGCACCGGGCGCTGAGCCGGCTCCGCGCGCTCGCCGAGCAGTAGGCCGTACGGGGTTTTTCCCCGTAGGAAGATACGAATCTTGGCATCGATCTTCGTCGTGGAATGAGAGGCGTCGGGATCCCGTTAGCATGGACATCCGCGCTGAGCAAGACCATCTTGGAAGGTGTCATGACTGTGAACGCCGACGGAGTGCCCGACAAATTCGCCACGCTCGGCCTCACTTATGACGATGTGCTGCTGCTTCCCGGGTCGTCGGACATGTCCCCGGACGCCATCGACACGTCCTCGCTCATCTCGCGCAACGTCCGTGTGAACGTCCCGCTGCTCTCCGCCGCCATGGACAAGGTCACCGAGGCACGGATGGCCATCGCGATGGCCCGCCAGGGCGGCGTCGGCGTCCTGCACCGCAACCTCTCCATCGCCGACCAGGCCAACCAGGTCGACCTGGTCAAGCGCTCCGAGTCCGGCATGGTCACCGACCCGATCACGGTGCACCCGGACGCGACCCTGGGCGAGGCCGACGAGCTCTGCGCGAAGTTCCGCATCTCCGGCGTCCCGGTCACCGACCCGGCGGGCAAGCTGCTCGGCATCGTCACCAACCGCGACATGGCCTTCGAGTCGGACCGCAGCCGCCAGGTGCGCGAGGTCATGACCCCGATGCCGCTGGTCACGGGCAAGGTGGGCATCTCCGGCGTGGACGCCATGGAGCTGCTGCGCCGCCACAAGATCGAGAAGCTGCCGCTCGTCGACGAGGCCGGCCTCCTCAAGGGCCTCATCACGGTCAAGGACTTCGTCAAGGCCGAGAAGTACCCGAACGCCGCCAAGGACAAGGACGGCCGGCTGCTCGTCGGCGCGGCCGTCGGTGTCGCGGGCGACGCGTACGAGCGGGCCCAGGCCCTGATCGAGGCGGGCGCCGACTTCATCGTCGTCGACACCGCGCACGGCCACTCCCGCCTGGTCGGCGACATGGTCTCCAAGATCAAGTCGAACTCGACGGTCGACGTCATCGGCGGCAACATCGCCACTCGCGACGGCGCCCAGGCCCTCATCGACGCCGGCTGCGACGGCATCAAGGTCGGCGTCGGCCCCGGCTCCATCTGCACCACCCGCGTGGTCGCCGGCATCGGCGTTCCGCAGGTCACCGCGATCTACGAGGCCTCGCTCGCCGCCAAGGCGGCCGGCGTGCCGGTCATCGGCGACGGCGGCCTGCAGTACTCCGGCGACATCGCGAAGGCACTCGTCGCGGGCGCCGACACCGTGATGCTCGGCTCGCTGCTCGCGGGCTGCGAGGAGTCCCCGGGCGAGCTGCTGTTCATCAACGGCAAGCAGTTCAAGTCGTACCGCGGCATGGGCTCGCTCGGCGCGATGCAGTCCCGCGGCGACCGCAAGTCCTTCTCCAAGGACCGCTACTTCCAGGAGGGCGTGGGCGGCGACGACAAGCTCATCCCCGAGGGCATCGAGGGCCAGGTCCCCTACCGCGGCCCGCTCTCCGCGGTCGTGCACCAGCTCGTCGGCGGCCTGCGCCAGTCGATGTTCTACGTCGGCGGCCGCACGGTGCCGGAGCTCCAGGACCGGGGCCGGTTCGTCCGGATCACCTCGGCGGGGCTCAAGGAGAGCCACCCGCACGACATCCAGATGACGGTCGAGGCGCCGAACTACAGCCGCAAGGGCTGATCGCAGCAGCACCGGAGGGGCGGGCCCGCACGGGTCCGCCCCTTCGCCGTGCCCGCCCCTCGTGAAGTGCTCCAGTCGTCCGTACAGCGGTCACCGGAACGCGGCGCACCGGGGTTCGGGGATACTGGACGGGCAGACCCACAGGAAAGGCCACCACACGTGACTGAGATCGAGATCGGGCGCGGCAAGCGCGGCCGCCGGGCGTACGCGTTCGATGACATCGCCATCGTCCCCAGCCGCCGTACCCGGGACCCGAAGGAGGTCTCGATCGCCTGGCAGATCGACGCCTACCGCTTCGAGCTCCCGTTCCTGGCCGCCCCCATGGACTCGGTCGTCTCCCCGCAGACCGCCATCCGCATCGGCGAGCTCGGCGGCCTCGGCGTGCTGAACCTCGAAGGCCTGTGGACCCGGTACGAGGACCCGCAGCCGCTGCTCGACGAGATCGCGGAGCTGGACGAGGAGTCCGCCACCCGCCGTCTCCAGGAGATCTACTCCGCTCCGATCCAGGCGGACCTGATCCGTCAGCGGATCAAGGAGGTGCGCGACTCGGGCGTCGTCACCGCCGCCGCGCTCTCCCCGCAGCGCACGGCCGAGTTCTCCAAGGCCGTCGTCGACGCGGGCGTGGACATCTTCGTGATCCGCGGCACCACCGTGTCGGCGGAGCACGTCTCCGGCGCCGCCGAACCGCTGAACCTCAAGCAGTTCATCTACGAGCTCGACGTCCCGGTCATCGTGGGCGGCTGCGCCACCTACACCGCGGCCCTGCACCTGATGCGCACCGGCGCAGCCGGTGTCCTGGTCGGCTTCGGCGGCGGCGCCGCGCACACCACGCGCAACGTGCTGGGCATCCAGGTCCCGATGGCCACCGCCGTCGCCGACGTGGCCGCGGCCCGCCGCGACTACATGGACGAGTCCGGCGGCCGCTACGTGCACGTCATCGCCGACGGCGGCGTGGGCTGGTCCGGCGACATCCCGAAGGCCGTCGCCTGCGGCGCCGACGCCGTGATGATGGGCTCCCCGCTGGCCCGTGCCACCGACGCGCCCGGCAAGGGCAACCACTGGGGCATGGAGGCCGTCCACGAGGACGTGCCGCGCGGCAAGAAGGTCGACCTCGGCACGGTCGGCACCACCGAGGAGATCCTCACCGGCCCGTCGCACTCCCCGGACGGCTCGATGAACATCTTCGGCGCGCTGCGCCGCTCGATGGCCACCACCGGCTACAGCGAACTCAAGGAGTTCCAGCGGGTCGAGGTCACCGTCGCGGACTCCCAGCACAGCCGCTGACGGTTTCGCCGTACGTATGCCGGAGGGCCGGCGCCCCTTGTGGGGCGCCGGCCCTCCGGCGTGACTACTTCTTTCCCGCGGTCCGGAGCCTCAGGCAGACGGCCCAGGGAATCAGGGCAGCGCCCGCGACGAGCAGCCACCTGAACAGGAACCAGGCGTTGTCCCGGGAAATCTGCCCGTGCTCGTCGCCCATGAGGAGGCCGAGGACGAGCACGGACGCGCCGATGACCATCCCCGGGAAGCCGAGCACCCACAGCAGGACGGTGAACCAGGTGGCGGTCGGGGCGGCGGGCGCCGGGGCCGGGGCAGGTACGGGCGCAGGGGACGGGGTCTGCGGGGCGGTGCGCGGGGCCCGGACCGGGGTGCGGGGCGGCATCGCGACGACCGCGGAGGGCGGGACACCCGCGTCGAGGGGAGCCAGCTCGGCTGCGGTGATCGCGAACCGGGCCGGCTCGACGGTGAGCGTGAACCCGTCGTAGCCGACCAGGTGGCGGGCTCCGTCCGGGTAGGCCTGCATCAGGGAGCATTCGGCGTAGCGGACGGTGATCCGGCCGGCCGCGCTGACCAGGCCGACCCCTTCGGCGGCCACGGTGAGAACCGTGCCGGGATCGTCCGAAGCCGGGTACTCCTGCCCGGAGACGGTCTGCGTGGACCCGGTGGGCGCGGCCGCGAGCCCGGCCCCGTCCACGCTCCCGCGGGGCGCCCGCACCAGGGCGCCGGCCCACAGGGCGCGCGCGACCTCGTGCAGGGCCTGCGCGCCGACCGCCTCGATCTCGGCCCGCTCCTCGGCGGGGGTGCGGTGGGGGCGGCCCAGCAGCAGGTCTGCGGCCCGGTCCGGGAGCCGTGCCGCGGCGAGCCCGGGGGTGTCGAGCCGCGCGAGCGCGGAGGCCCGTACGGCGTCCAGCGCGGACTCCTCGATCCGGCCGGCGCGGAGCTTCGCCAGGACGTCGACGAAGGCGCCGGCCATCGCGTCCTGGTGCTGCGGCAGCGCCTCGGCGTGGGCGACGACGGTCGCGGAGCCGGCGTCGCGCGGGACGTACTCGGCGGTCGCGGCGTACGCGTACCCGCTGCTTTGGCGCAGCTCCCGCAGCAGCTCCCTGCCGAGTACCTCGGTGAACAGGCGCGCGGCGGTGGAGCGCGGCAGTACGGAGGTCAGGGTGACGGAGCCGTCGTCGCCCCGGAACCGGGCGGGCAGGGCGGGCAGCGCCGAGGTGGCCTCGGGCGCGGGGTGCCGGCCGCCGGTGGGGAGGGCGAGGTCGAGGCCCTCGGGGACGGCGCCCGCGGTGATCCACAGGACGGCGTTCCCGGCGGTGAACCGGCTGCGGGCCCAGTCGCGGACCTGCTCCGCGGTGAGGTGCGGGAGCCCGGCCTCGTCGTAGCCGGTGAGGCCGTAGGAGCGGGAGCCGTAGCGCCACTGGGCGCAGCGTCCGGCGGGGTCGGGGGTGCGGTCGGCGGCGCGGTCCGCGGGCTCGGTGCGCAGGATCTCCTTGAGGGTCTCCAGCCGTTCGAGGGGGAGGTCGCGCAGCGCGGCGCAGACGCCGTTCAGGTGGGCCACCACTTCGGCGGGGGTGCCGGTGATCTGGAACCGGGTGAACGTGGAGGCGGGCGCGGGGGCGCCGTCCGCGGGCGGGTCGCCCGGGCCGATCCGGTGCAGGGCGAGGCGCCGGACGAGGTGGGTGATGCCGCTGGTGGCGAGGGTCTCGTCGGCGCAGCCGACGCGGAAGAGCAGCCCGGCGGAGAGGGGGCCGGGGCGGGGGGCCAGGACGGTGCGGATGCCGTTCACCGTGGTGGTGACGATGCCGGCGGCGGCGTCGGCGGCGGCGGCTGCGTTGGCGTCCGCGTCCGCGTTGGCGGCGGGGGCGGCGGACTCGGGCTCGGGGCGGGTTTCGGTGGTCATCGTGTGTCCCTCAGCCCGTTGCCAGGGCGGTCTTGCGGTGGCGGGCGAACTCGAACGTGTGGTCCCCGGTGCCTACGTAGTCCCACGGGAACCGGCTCGCACGGTCGCCGATGACGCGGAAGTGCGGGGCCGCGTCGGCGGGTCGGGCGGCCGCGCTGTGGGCGGCCGCGAAGGCGTTGTGGGCGTCGGTGTGGGCGTACGCCCCGGTCCGGGCGGCCGGGTGGAGCACGGAGTGCCGGGCGGCCGCCAGCAGGTGCGCACGGTTCTCGGGGGCGGCCAGGTACTTCTCCGCGCGCCGCAGGTCGCTCCCGTCGTGCGATTCCAGGTACTGCTCCAGCTGCGCGATGGCCACCAGGGCGCCGCTCGGGCTGCCGGGGGGCGCTGACCGCGCGCACTCCTCGGCGAAGGCGTGCGCGGCCTCCCAGCTCCCGCCCCATTTGGGGCAGAGCTGCTGGAGAGCTGCTGCTGGCCCGCGTAGTGGTGCGGGTGGTGCTCGGCGAGCCGCTCGTACCGGCGCCGGGTCTCGCCGAGGCCCAGTTGGAGGCCGCGGGAGGTGATGGTGCGCAGGTACCAGGCGAGGGCGTACCGGGGGTGCTCGGCGCAGACGTCGATGAGGAGCAGCTCGGCACGCCGCAGGTAGCCGTGGAACTGCTGGAACCGCCCCGCCTGGACGTGGTGGGCGCGGGCGGCGGAACGGATCTCCCAGCCGGCCCGGATCAGCCGCTCGGCGAGCAGGCTCCGTACGAGCGGATCCCCGGGGTCCTCCGCCATGGCACCGTTGAGGAACGGCTCGGCGTTGTGCTGTTCGCCGACGACACGGGAGGCGATGGCGCGGTCGTCCTCGTCGTCGAGTGCGGCGAAGGCCGCGGCGACGGCGTCCCAGTCCTGGCGGTGGACGTGGGCGCGCAGGTCGGCGAGGGCGGGGATGCGGTCGGCGGGCTCGAACACGGGCCGGCCGAGCGGGGGGTGAGCGGACACGCGCGGATCATATGACCGGCGGTCGCGTGGGCGACAGGGATTTCGGCCCGGTCTCTCGATCATGGGAACGGCTGGTCGGCGGGGGCGGGGCCGGCGGAATCGGGGCGTTGGCCGGCGACGCCGTCCGGCGGCCTGCTGACGGCAGGCCGGCCCGGTGGTCCGGGCTCGGCTGCCGGGGTGGCGGGCGGTGGACCGCTCAGCCGTTGCGCTTCCGGGCGACGCTGAAGGCGGTGATGCCGCCGATGGCGATGAAGACGTAGTCCAGGAAGTCGGAGCCCTGCTGCAGGGCGTCGTTGACGCCGCTGACGCCCATGGTGTCGATCACGTCGCCCAGGCTGGTGTTGGCCACCTTGGCGACGTAGAGCGCGACGAAGAACAGCTGCCCGAGGTAGACGGCGCCGAGGGAGAACAGTGCCGCGACCACGGGCAGGACCGGGTTGCGGCCGCCGACCTTGGCGGCGGCGAAGCCGACGAGCAGGCCGACGCCGATCGCGGCGTAGCTGAACTGCCGCTCCAGGCCGTTCATGATGCCGCCGTACGCCGCGGCCGCGGCCAGGGCGGCGACGAACGCGGCGACGATGCCGAGGGCCACGTTGTCGGGGCGGACCGGGGCCGGGGCCGCGGCCAGGAACGAGGCACCGCTCTGGGCGGGGAAGCCGGCCCCGACCGGGGGCGCCGGGACGGCGTCGGGCGCAGTGGTGGGTGCCGGCGCCGGCGCGGGCGTCGCGGAGTCGGGTAC
This sequence comes from Streptomyces sp. GL_148, assembly GCF_057834205.1. NCBI lineage: Bacteria > Bacillati > Actinomycetota > Actinomycetes > Kitasatosporales > Streptomycetaceae > Streptomyces > Streptomyces sp. GL_148. The sequence continues at coordinate 5,301,376 of NZ_CM174396.1, forward strand.
GGGCGGCTGGATCTGCTGGCTCATGAAAGAAATCCCCCCCAGGGATTGTGGGCACACGGGAACCGCACGACCGACGTGGGGTTGTATGCGCGAGATAAGTCGCCGCAGGCTAGCAGCAGCCTGCGACATCCGTGGAGGGGTTTCGGCGGGGCGGCCGACGCGGGCCAGGCAAGATCCGGAAGACAGGCCCTAGAGGCGGTGTGCGGCGCCCGCCGGGCTGGCGCCGCGGGTGTCCAGCAGCAACTGGGCCTTCACCGCCAGGCCTTGCAGGTCGTAGGTGCGGTGGTGCTGGAGCAGGATCGTCAGATCGGCGTTGGCGGCGGCCTCGTACAGCGATTCGGCGCGGGGGACGGGCTGGTCCCTGACGCGCCATCCGGCGATGTACGGGTCGTGGTAGCTGATCAGCGCACCGAGGTCGAGGAGGCGGCTGGCGATCTCGCGCGCCGGGGAGCCCTCCTGGTCGGCGAGGTCCGGCTTGTAGGTGACGCCCAGGAGGAGGACGCGGGCGCCGCGCGCGGACTTGCCGTGCTCGTTGAGCAGGGTCGCGCTGCGCTGGATGACGTACTGAGGCATCCGGTCGTTGATCTCCTGCGCCAGACCGACCATGCGCAGCGGGTGGCCCGGGGTGCGGGTGGTGTGGGGGAGGTAGTTGGGGTCGAGGGGGACTCCGTGGCCGCCGACTCCGGGGCCGGGGCGGAAGGCCTGGAACCCGTACGGCTTGGTCTCGGCGCACCGGATGACGTCCCACAGGTCCACGCCCAGGTCGTGGCAGAGCACGGCCATCTCGTTCATGAGGGCGATGTTGACGTGCCGGTAGTTCGTTTCGAGGAGCTGGACCGTTTCGGCCTCGCGCAGGCCGCGGGCGCGGACCACCTTCTCGGTGAGGCGGGCGTAGAAGGCGTGCGCGGACTCGGTGCAGGCCGGGGTGAGGCCGCCGATGACCTTGGGGGTGTTGGAGATGCCGTGCGTGCGGTTTCCGGGGTCGAGGCGGCTGGGGGAGTAGGCCAGGTGGAAGTCCCGGCCGGCGCGCAGGCGGGAGCCCGATTCGAGGATCGGGCGCAGGTACTCCTCGGTGACGCCCGGGTGGGCCGCCGATTCGAGGATGACGGTGGTGTGCGGGCGCAGCCGGGCGGCGAGCGTGCGGCCCGCCTCGCCCACCGCGGACAGGTCGAGTGCGCGGTCGGCGCCGAGCTGGGTGGGGGCGCAGATGACGGCCGTGCGGACCCGGCCCAGTTCGGCGGGGTTGGTGGTGACCCGGAAGCCGGCCGCCGACATGCGGCGGACCTCGGCGGCGGTGAGGGTGGAGTCCGTCGCCGGACCGCTGTCGTAGCCGACCGTCTCGATCCCGGCGGCCACGGCTGCCTGGGCGAGCGGGAGGCCGAGATGGCCGAGTCCGATGACGGCGAGATCTGCGGGCATGGGGGTGCCGTCCCTTCCCTTCCCTGACATGCATGAGGGGGCGGAGCGCGCAAGTCCTGTGGAGGAGGAGATCTGGCGCAATGTCAGACTAGGCGTATATATGACAGATATGTCGTATTCAGGGGTCTTGGCCGCCTCCGTGTTATCCACAGGCGGTGGCTGATGTGGATGCGGCCGGTCAGAATCATGAACGGGCGATGTGAGCGGGATCACCCATAACCGGTGGGATGACCGCATAGGGCGGACGGGGCGACCCGCGTCAACGGGAGGCAGGCAGCCGTGAGCACTGGGACAGGAGCAGGGGCAGGGGCAGGGGCAGGTACGGGCGCAGCGGCGGGTACGGGGGGAGGCGGTGGGCGGGCCTCGCTGGGGCCCGTGCAGCGGGCCGAGGCGCTCGCCGGGATGGCCGAGCGGGAGCTGGACGTGCTGGTGGTCGGCGCCGGTGTGGTGGGCGCCGGGACCGCCCTCGACGCTGTGACCAGAGGCCTGGCGACCGGGCTGGTGGAGGCGAGGGACTGGGCTTCGGGGACCTCCAGCCGTTCCAGCAAGCTCATCCACGGAGGGCTCAGATACCTGGAGATGCTCGACTTCGCCCTCGTGCGGGAGGCGCTCAAGGAGCGCGGCCTGCTGCTGGGGCGGCTCGCCCCGCACCTGGTGAAGCCGGTGCCGTTCCTCTACCCGTTGCAGCACAAGGGGTGGGAGAGGTTCTATGCCGGTTCGGGCGTCGCGCTGTACGACGCCATGTCGCTCTCCAGCGGCCACGGACGCGGGCTGCCGACGCACCGCCACCTCTCCCGCAAGCGCGCCCTGCGGATCGCGCCGGCGCTGCGCAAGGACGCGCTGGTGGGCGCCCTGCAGTACTACGACGCCCAGATGGACGACGCCCGTTACGTGGCGACCCTGGTCCGGACGGCTGCTGCGTACGGGGCGCAGTGCGCCAACCGGGCGAGGGTCATCGGCTTCCTGCGGGAGGGCGAGCGGGTCGTCGGCGCGCGGGTACGGGATGTGGAGGGCGGCGGGGAGTACGAGATCCGGGCGAAGCAGATCGTGAACGCCACGGGGGTGTGGACGGACGACACCCAGGCGCTGATCGGGGAGCGCGGGCAGTTCCACGTGCGGGCTTCGAAGGGCATCCACCTCGTCGTGCCCAAGGACCGGATCCACTCCTCGACCGGGCTGATCCTGCGGACCGAGAAGTCGGTGCTCTTCGTCATCCCGTGGGGCCGGCACTGGATCGTGGGCACCACGGACACCGACTGGGACCTGGACAAGGCGCACCCGGCGGCGTCGAGCGCGGACATCGACTATCTGCTGGAGCACGTGAACTCGGTGCTGGCGGTCCCGCTCACCCGGGACGACGTTCAGGGGGTCTACGCCGGCCTGCGGCCACTGCTGGCCGGGGAGTCGGACGCGACGAGCAAGCTCTCGCGCGAGCACACGGTGGCGCATCCGGTGCCGGGGCTGGTGGTGGTCGCGGGTGGCAAGTACACGACGTACCGGGTGATGGCCAAGGACGCGGTGGACGAGGCGGTGCACGGGCTGGACCAGCGGGTCGCGCCGTGCGTGACGGAGGACGTGCCGCTGGTCGGGGCCGAGGGGTACCGGGCCCTGTGGAACGGCCGGGCGCGGATCGCCGCGCGGACGGGGCTCCATGTGGTGCGGGTGGAGCACCTCTTGAACCGGTACGGCTCGCTGACGGAGGAACTGCTGGCACTGATCGCGGAAGACCCCTCCCTCGGGGAGCCGCTGACGGGCGCCGACGACTACCTCCGCGCCGAGGTGGTCTACGCGGCCTCGCACGAGGGGGCGCGGCACCTGGACGACGTGCTGACCAGGCGGACGCGGATCTCGATCGAGACCTTCGACCGGGGGACGCGATCGGCGCGCGAGTGTGCGGAGTTGATGGCTCCGGTTCTGGGATGGGACGAGCAGCAGATCGAGAAGGAGGTGGAGCACTACGAGAAGAGGGTGCAGGCGGAACGGGAATCGCAGCGCCAGCCGGACGATCAGGCGGCGGACGCGGCGAGGCTGGGGGCGCCGGACATCGTCCCGTTGTAACTCCGCGACCTTGCGGGCGGAACCGCGGACCCGGGGCTCCCGTCCGTTGCGGAGTAAGGGACAATGAGGGTTCTGCCGGGGTGGGTTACCGGGCACCCCGGCCGCTGCCAGGGCAACCGGAGCAGGCGGCACGAACGCAGAGGGGACGCATGTCGAAGCCGGAGCACACCGAGTCGCCGGAGCCGTCTGTCGGGACGGGATCGCCGGTGCCTCCGGCGACACCCCCGACGGACCCGAAGTCTCCCGCCGAGACGCCTGCGGCGGGAGCGGCGAAGCGAGCCGTGGCCGCGAAGGCCGCTGAGACGGGGGCTGCGAAGGCCGGCGGCGCTTCGGCAGCCGCCCCTGCGGACGCCGCCGCCGACCCTGCGGACGCTGCCGAAGCCGAAGCCGAAGCCGAAGCCGAAGCCGAAGCCGAAGCCGAAGCCGAAGCCGAAGCCGAAGCCGGTGTGGCCGGGCCTGCGAAGGCCGCTGAGGCTGCTGCGGGGGTGGCCGGCCCGGAGGACGCGGAGCCCGCTGCTTCCGCCGTGGAGCCGGAGCCGCGGAAGCCTGCTGCGGCCAAGGCCGCCGGTGGGGCTGAGCCCGAGGATGCGAAGCCCGCGAGTGTGGGCGCCGGGTCCGATGGTGCGAAGCCTGTCGGTGTGAAGGCGGAGCCCGAGGGTGCGAAGCCTGCACGGGTGAAGGCGGAGCCCGAAGACGCGAAGCCTGCACGGGTGAAGGCGGAGCCCGAAGACGCGAAGCCTGCACGGGTGAAGGTGGAGCCCGAAGACGCGAAGCCTGCACGGGTGAAGGTGGAGCCCGAAGACGCCAAGCCTGCCCGGGTGAAGGCTGAGGCCGAGGATGCGAAGCCTGTCGGGAAGAAGGCGGAGCCCGAAGACGCGAAGCCTGTCGGGGTGAAGGCGGAGTTGCGGAAGGCTGCCGTCGTGCGGGCGGATGGTGGGGGCGAGGACGCGAAGCCCGTCGCGGTGAGCAAGGCCGACGAGGTGGCCGCCGCCGTCAAGGCCGCCGCCGCCAAGGCGGGAGCGGGCGCTCAGGACGAGGGCCGGCTGCTCGCGGGCCGGTACCGGCTCAGTGACATCCTCGGCAAGGGCGGCATGGGCACCGTCTGGCGCGCCCAGGACGAGACCCTCGGCCGGACCGTCGCCGTCAAGGAACTCCGCTTCGGCAGCGGCGTCGACGAGGACGAGAAGCGCCGCCTCATCACCCGCACCCTTCGCGAGGCGAAGGCCATCGCCCGGATCCGCAGCGGCGGCGCGGTCACCGTCTACGACGTCGTCGACGAAGACGGCCGGCCGTGGATCGTCATGGAGCTCATCGAGGGCCCCTCGCTCGCGGAGTTCATCCGCGAGAGCGGCCCGCTGACCCCCCGCCGCGCGGCGGAAGTCGGCCTCGCCGTGCTCGACGTCCTGCGTGCCGCCCACCGCCAGGGCATCCTGCACCGGGACGTGAAGCCCTCCAACGTGCTCCTCGCCGACCACGGCAACGGCCGCGTGGTCCTCACCGACTTCGGCATCGCCCAGGTCGAGGGCGACCCCTCCGTCACCTCCACCGGCATGCTCGTCGGCGCGCCCTCGTACATCTCGCCCGAGCGCGCCCGCGGCCAGCGCCCCGGCCCGCCCGCGGACATGTGGTCGCTCGGCGGCCTGCTGTACGCCGCGGTCGAGGGGGTGCCCCCGTACGACAAGGGGTCGGCGCTCGCGACGCTCACCGCCGTGATGACCGAGCCCGTCGAACCGCCGAAGAACGCCGGCCCGCTGACAGAGGTCATCTACGGCCTCCTCGTCAAGGACCCCGCCCACCGGCTCGACGACGACCGCGCGCGGGCGCTGCTCACCGCCGTGATCGAAGCGCCCGAGCCGCCGGCTCCCGTAGCCGCCCCGGACGTCGAGGAGACCCGGCAGATATCGCTCGCCGAGGCCCAGGACGCCGCCGAGAAGGCAGCGGCCGACAAGGCGGCCAAGGTCGCCGAGAAGACGGAGAAGAAGGAACGCGAGCGCCGTGAGCGCGAGCAGCGCGAGCGCGCCCGCGCGGCGTTGAAGTCGGCCCGCAAGGCGGCGGCCGCCAGTGCCGCGGCCGCGGCCGCCGCTAAGGCCACGGCCACGACCGCGACCGCCGCCGAGTCCCCGTCGCCGCGCCCGTCGCCCGTCGCGGCCCCGCTCACCGACGTCGTGCCGCGCCGCACCATCGCGCTCGCGATAGCCGGTGTGGTCGTGGCGCTCGCCGTCATCGGCTCGGTCATCGCGTACGCCGTCAGCGGCGACGACGACAAGGGTGCTTCCCCGAAGGACGGCAAGGGCGGCGGTTCCGCAGCCGCTTCGGGCCCCGTGGCCGGCTCCTCGCCGTCGCCGTCGCCGTCGCCCCCGGCTTCGTCCGCGCCCTCGCCCCCGCCGAAGTCCGGCGAGCCGTCCGGCTCGGTCGCCGGTTCGCCGGACCCGGGCCAGTCGCCGGGTTCCGGGACCAACCCCGGCCAGGGCCAGGGAGCCACGCCAGGGGGAGGCCTGCCCGGGATCCCGCCCGGGTACTTCCAGGTCGACGACCCCGGGTTCCATTTCGCGATGGTCATGCCCGAGGGCTTCAAGCAGACCGGCGTGATAGGGAACAACGACGGCGTCATCTACAGCCGCGACGGCGGTTTCCCGCGCATTCAGATCGACTTCAACAGCTCGCCGAAGGACGACGCACGCGCCGCCTGGCTGGCGGCGGCCCCGGGCGTGGCGAGCAGCAGCAGCAACTACAAGCTGCTGCGCCTCGAAGCGGTTTCGTACCGCGGGTACCCGACGGTCGCGGACTGGGAGTTCGAGCGGGACCAGAAGGGCGCACGGGTCCGGGTGCTCGACCGCGGGTTCAGGATCGACTCGAAGCACGGCTACGCCATCATGATCACTTGCCTCGCCGACCAGTGGGACGCGGCGGAGTGCACGCAGCTGCGCACCACGGCGTTCGACACCTTCCAGCCACGGGGCTGATTCGCGCCCCGAGCGGGCTCGGGTCAGCCTCGTCAGGGCCGGGACGCGGGCGCCTTGGGCGTCGTATCGTGTCAACGGGGCCTGGGGGACGGGCCCGCAGCTCTCGGGGGAGGCGATGTGGAGGACTACGCGGGCCGGATCCTGGCCGAGCGCTACCGTCTGCCGCTGCCGCCGTCGGACGCCTACGAACTGATCGAGACCCGCGCCTTCGACACGCGCAGCGGCCAGGAAGTCCTCGTACGGCAGGTCCCCTTGCCGGAGGTCGTCGACGCGGAGCTGCTGGACGGCACGCGGGGCGGTCCCCCCGCCGCGGGGGGCCTGCACGTACCGCACGGTGAACTGCCCGCCGTGCGCAGGGCGATCGAGGCGGCGCAGGCGGCGGCGTCCGTACCGGACCATCCGCGGCTGGACCAGGTCTTCGACGTCTTCGCGGAGGGCGGGTCGCTGTGGATAGTGAGCGAACTCGTCCCGGCCCGACCGCTGGCGGCGCTGATCGCCGACGAACCGCTGAGCCCGTACCGGGCGGCGGAGGTGGCGGCGGACGTACTGACCGCTCTGCGGGTGCTGCACGCGCACGGGTGGACGCACCGGAACATCACCATGCGGACCGTACTGATCTGCGAGGACGGGCGGGTCGTCCTGACGGGGCTCGCGGCGGGGGCGGCGGAGGACGCCCTGTGCGGGTACGACCCGGTCCCCCCGCAGGACGGTACGGGCGACTCTGCTTGGCCCTGGCCGGGCGGTGAACCGGGCCGTGAACAGGGTGGTGCCGCGGGGTTCGCGGCGGGCCGGCCGACGAGCGGCGGCGGCGCCCTGGCCGGGCCCGGGGCGGGCGCGGGGTACGGCGGCGGTGCCCCGGGCGGCTCCTGGGGTGGGCCGGCGGCGGACGCCAGGTACGGGCAGGGGGCCGGGCAGGGGGCCGGGCAGGGGTTCGGTCATGGATCCGGGCCCGGCGTGGGGCCGGTCGGCGGACGGCAGGGCGGGGAGCTCGGCGACGACCGGTACGACGACACGTACGGGGGCGGGCCCGCGGAGCGTTCCCGCCAGGATGGCGGGGCCGGGGCCGGTGCGGGTGCGATCCCCCAGGGGGGCGGGAACGCGGCGGAGTACGCGCCGCTCGTCGCTCCGGGGTACGACACCGGGCCGCGCTACCGGGACCACATAAGCCCCGGTACCGCGAACGGCCCCGATGCTTCCGGCACTTCCGGCGCTCCGGGTGCTCCCGGCATCCCCGGCGCTCCCGGTGCCTCCGGCGCCCTCGGTGCTCCCGGGATCCTCGGCGCTCCGGGTGCTCCGGGTACCCCCGGCGGTCCGGGTACCCCCGGCTCCGCCGGTGCTCCAGGCACCCTCGGCACTCCCGGTGCCCCCGGTGCTCCGAGCACCCCCCGTACCTCCGGCACTCTCGGGACCTCGGGCGCTCCCAGTGCCTCCGGCGCCCCTGCCACTTCCGGTGCCCCGGGTGCCGCCGGGGAGCGGCCCGATCTGAAGGCCGCCGCGCGGGCCGGGGCCATCGCCGCGTACCGGGCCGGGGCCCAGGCCGCCGCGCGGATCACCGAGCAGCGCAAGGCCGGGGCGGAGCCCGCGCCGGAGCAGGAGGCGGAGCCGAGGCCGGAGGGGTCGAAGCTGCCGCAGGGGTACTCGTACCCGTACGGCGGCGGCCCGGACAGCGGTGCGACCTGGCACGGAGCCACCCCGCGCCGAAAGGCCCTGCCCCCGGCCGAAGCGGAGCCGCCGGCCCGCGCCGCGCTGCCGGCGCAACTCGCCCTTCCGCAGGGCTACCAGCAGGCGGACACCCCGGGCGGTGTCACGCCCCGGGCCTCCGGCGACGGCCAGGGCCCCGGACAGTCGGCGACGCCGCCGGGCGGCCGGGCGCAGGCGCATCCCCAGGACGGCGCGGAGCACCGGGCGGTCCCCGGTCCCGGCCACGAGCCCGGCTACGGGCAGCAGCCCCCGCCGGGAGCGGGCCGGCCGGATCAGGCGGGCTTCGGTCAGCCGGTAGCGCGAGACGGCGCCGGCTACGGCCGCCAGCCCCAGCCCCAGCCCCAGCCCCAGCCCCAGCCCCAGCCCCAGCTCGGGCCGGGCCGGCTGGATCAGGCGGGCTCCGAACAGGGTGGCCCGCAGGCCGGTGGCGGATACGCGGTGGCTCCCGCAGGGGGTGGTTACGGGGCGTCCCGCCCCGGTGGTGGCGCTGCCGGGTGGGGGAGCGGGCCGCGGAGCGGGCTTGATGCCGAGCGGGCTCGGCAGACGCGGATGGCCGTGGTCGGGGCCGTTACCGAGCGGTGGGCTCCCGAGCAGGCGCAGGCCGTGCACGGGCCGTGGCAGCTGGCCGCGCCGGTGGGGCCGGCCACCGACCTCTGGGGGCTCGGCGCGCTGCTGTACCGGGCCGTGCAGGGGCATGCCCCGTACCCCGAGGACAGCGTCGCCGAGCTCGTGGAGATGGTCTGCGCCGAGCCCCCCGCCTTCGCCGAGGAGTGCGGCCCGCTGCGCCCCATCGTGGAGTCCCTGCTGCGCCAGGACCCGACCGAGCGGCCCGACTTCGAGGAGCTCCGCGGCTGGCTGCGCTCCCTCGTGCGGTCCGCACCGGAGCCCGAGGGCGGCTTCGCCATGCTGCCGCCGGTGGTGGAGGACCCGGCCAGGCTGCCCGTCGTGCGGCGGCGAGCCGACCTGCACGGCCGGCACCGCAGCGCCGAACACCCCCGCAAGCCGCGCTCGCTGGGGCGGTCCCTGTTACTCGGGATCCTCGTCCTGCTCTCCGGAGCGGTGGCCTACGCCCTGTTCTTCATGCCCCGTTCCGCCGATCCGCAGGGCGGCGGGCAGAAGGCCGCCGGGATGAAGCCGCCCGCCGCGACCCAGTCGCAGACCCCGGGCCGCAGTCCCGGCCAGAGCCCGGGCCCGAAGCCGAGCGGGTCCGGCCAGGCCCCGAGCCCGTCCGTGAACCCGCCCGAGTCCAGGCCCGCTCCGCAGACCAACGCCCCCGCTCCGGCCGGGTACACGACCCAGCAGGACGCCGAGCACTTCTCGATCAACGTCCCGAACGGCTGGGAGCGCCGCGGAATGAACGAGTCCGGTCAGGTCCGGTACACGGAGGGGGACTTCGTCCTGACCGTCGTCCCCGGCCGGGACAAGGTCCAGGGCAACCCCGACCCCGCCACCTACCAGAAGGACAAGGAGCCGGAACTGGCTCCGTACCGCTCCTCCACCTGGTCCAGCGTCAGCGACATCAAGTCCACCAAGGTCGGCAACCAGCTCCGCGTCACCGGCCGGTACACCTGGATCGACGGCAACGGCCGTTCCGTCGTGGCCCGCAACTTCGTCGTCGCGCTCGGAGGGTCCTACCACGTCGTCATGGTCACGGGCCCGCAGGACCAGGAGGGCAAGGTCACCGAGACCTTCGAGCAGGCGACGGCCAGCTACAAGAGCGGCGGCTGACGAGCTATCAGTACGGCGATTGCGTCACAGTGCGGCCCAACCGCCTCCGAGTGGTTCCGTCGCCGCCCGCGATCTCCGTAGTCTGACCGGAAGTGCACAGAGCGGCGGCGGGGATTCGTGGAACAGCAGACAGGTGCGGGTGCGGTGCTCGCGGGCCGGTACCGGCTCGTCGAGCCCATCGGCAGGGGCGGCATGGGCAAGGTGTGGCGCGCCCATGACGAGCTGCTGCACAGGACGGTCGCCGTCAAGGAACTGACGGCCGGGCTGTACGTCGCCCAGGCGGACCGGGACGTCCTGCACGCCCGGACGCAGAAGGAGGCCCGGGCCGCGGCCCGGATCCAGCATCCGGCAGTCGTCACCGTGCACGACGTACTGGAGCACGACGACCGGCCCTGGATCGTCATGGAGTACATCGACGGCCCTTCCCTCGCGGACGCGGCGAAGACGGCCGGCCGGATCGAACCTCGCGAGGCGGCCCGGATCGGGCTGCACGTGCTCGGCGCGCTGCGCGCCGCGCACGCGGTCGGCGTACTGCACCGGGACGTCAAACCGGGCAACGTGATGCTCGCCAAGGACGGGCGGGTGATGCTCGCCGACTTCGGCATCGCCGCGATCGAGGGCGACTCATCCATCACGCGCACCGGCGAACTCGTCGGCTCCATCGACTACCTGGCCCCCGAACGGGTCACCGGCGGGTCCCCCGATCCGGCCTCCGACCTGTGGTCGCTCGGCGCGACGCTGTACACGGCCGTCGAGGCGCGCTCGCCGTTCCGCCGCACCTCGCCGATCTCCAGCCTGCAGGCCGTGGTGAACGAGGAGCCGCCCGCGCCCGTCCACGCGGGCGCGCTGGCCCCGGTCATCACGGCGCTGCTGCGCAAGGACCCGGCGCACCGGCCGTCGGCCGACGAGGCCGAGCAGATGCTGCTGCAGGCGATGGAGGGCCGGGAGCCGAAGTCGGCGCAGGCGTACGTACCCACGCGCGCGATGGGCTCCGAGGAACTGGGCGCCGCCCGGAACGATCCGGCGGACACGGCCGCGCTGCCCGCGGACGGGGGCCAGGGGCCGGACCCGGGCCGGGCCCCGGAACCGGAACCGGAGACGGAGCGGGCACTCTCCGCCCGGTCCGAGGCCGGACCGAGCGGACCCAGCGGACCGGCCGGACCCCGCGTGCCGGGTCGCCGGGACGGCGGAGCCCCCGGCCGGATCGGGCGCGCGGCGGTCGTCGCCGTGGTGGCGGCGCTGCTCGGCGGCGGCGGGGTGTTCGGGATCCTGAAGTACACGAGCGACTCGGAGACGGACGGGGGGATCCCGGGCCGGACGGCCGGTGGGCCCCAGTCGCCCGGTGCCTCGTCCGGTGGCGGGGACGACAAGGGGCGGGCGGAGGAAGCTCCGCCGGCGGGCTGGGCGAAGGCGGTCGACAAGGAGGGCTTCTCCCTCTTCGTCCCGGACGGCTGGAAGCGCCGGGAGGACGGGTCGCAGATCGACTACACCCAGGACGGCGGCAAGCACTTCATCCGGATCGCGATGGACCGCAAGCCGGTGTTCAAGGACCCGTACGCACACCTGCTGGACTTGGAGAAGCAGGTCCAGCAGCGCTCCGACTACGTGCGCCAGATCCTGCACCCGAACACCTTCCGGGGGCAGGTCAAGGCCGCCCTGTGGGAGTTCACCTGGACGGAGAAGACCGGGAAGTTCACCGGGCCCCGGCAGGCCATCGAGCAGATGTACTACGCGCCGGACGGCACCGAGTACGCGGTGTACATGTCGGGTCCGGTCGCGGACTGGGACACGACCCGGTCACAGTTCGACATCGTGCTCAGCGGCTGGCAGCCGGCCCCGGCCGGCTGAGACCGGCCCCGGCGGGCCTCCGGGACCGCGCCGCGGCCCCCCGGCGGCCCCCCGGCGTGCTCCCAGCGGGTCCCGGTGCCCCCGGATTCCGCCATCCTGCCAGCGATCACTGGCAGAAATGGCAAAATCCGGTTACCGGCGGGTACCCAAAGCACCCCCGGGCGCAATACGCTCACGGCCATGACGGACACGCAGGCCCCGGCCCCCCTCCGCAGCGCCCCGCAGCCCACCAATCCGGTCGCCCCCGCCCCGGCCGGCGCCCGGAGCGCCGCCGACGTGGTGACCCCCGAACTGGTCGCCCGGCTGACCCGCGGGGTGGCCGGCTCCGGCCGTACCGCCAACCACAGCCCCTTCACCGGGGACCGGCTGGCGGAGCTCCCCGAAGCCACCCCCGAGGACGTGGCGGCCGCCTTCGCCGCGGCCCGCGCCGCGCAGCCCGCCTGGGCCGCGGTGCCCGTCCGCGCCCGGGCCGCCGTACTGCTGCGCTTCCACGACCTGGTCCTGGCCCGGCAGGCCGAGGTGCTCGACCTGATCCAGCTGGAGACCGGCAAGGCCCGCCTGCACGCCCACGAGGAGGTGCAGGCCGTCTCGATCGCCGCCCGGCACTACGGCCGCAAGGCGCCCTCGTACCTGCGCCCCAAGGGCCACACGGGCGCCATGCCCACCCTCACCAAGGTCACCGAGCTGCGCCAGCCGCGGGGGGTCGTCGGCCAGATCGCGCCCTGGAACTACCCTCTCGAGCTGTCCATCGGCGACGCCCTGCCCGCCTTCGTCGCGGGCAACGCCGTCGTGATGAAGCCCGACACCGAGACCGCGCTCACCGCCCTGTGGGCCCGCGACCTGATGATCGAGGCCGGCCTGCCGGCCGAGGTGTTCCAGATCGTCCTCGGCGAGGGCCCGGTCGTCGGCCCCGAGGTGGTCCGCCACGCCGACTACGTTTCGTTCACCGGCTCCACGCGTACCGGCCGCGAGGTGGCCCAGGGCGCGGCCGCCCGCCTGGTCGGGGTGTCGCTCGAACTCGGCGGCAAGAACGCGATGCTCGTCCTGCGCGACGCCGATGTGGAGAAGGCCGCCGCCGGCGCCGTCCGCGCCTGCTTCTCCTCCGCGGGCCAGCTCTGCATCTCCATCGAGCGGCTGTACGTCCACGCCTCGATCGCCGACGAGTTCGTCGCCCGCTTCGCCGCCCGCACGAAGGCCATGCGCCTCGGCTCCTCGCTCGCCTACGGCGCGGACATGGGCTCCCTGGCCGGAGAACGCCAGCTGGCGGCCGTACAGCAGCACGTGGACGACGCCGTGGCCAAGGGCGCCACCCTCGTCGCCGGCGGCGTCGCCCGCCCCGACATCGGCCCGCTCTTCTACGAGCCGACCATCCTCGACGGCGTCGAGACCGCGATGGCGGTGTGCGGGGAGGAAACCTTCGGCCCGGTCGTCTCCATCTACCGCTTCACCGACGAGGACGAGGTCATCGAGGAGGCCAACGGCACCCCCTACGGCCTGAACTCCAGCGTGTGGACGAAGGCCGCCCGCCGCGGCCACGCCGTCGCGGCCCGCCTGCGCACCGGCACCGTCAACATCAACGAGGGCTACGCCCCGGCCTACGGCAGCGCCCAGGCGCCCATGGGCGGCATGAAGGAATCCGGCCTCGGCCGCCGCCACGGCTCCGAGGGCATCCTCAAGTACACCGAGGCCCAGACCGTCGCCCACCAGCGGCTGCTGCCGATGGGCCCCTCGCTGGGGATGGACGACGAGAAGTACGCGGCGTTCATGACCCGCAGCCTCAAGGTCATGAAGGCCTTCCGGCTCCGCTAGTCCGCTCGGTCAGTCCGTTCCAGTGGGAGGCACCGCAGTGTCGTACGACTACGACTACGACTACGACGTCATCGTCATCGGATCGGGTTTCGGGGGGTCGGTCTCGGCGCTGCGGCTCACCGAGAAGGGGTACCGGGTCGGCGTCCTGGAGGCAGGACGCCGCTTCACCCGCGAGACCCTGCCGAAGAACAGCTGGGACCTGCGCAACTACCTGTGGGCCCCGGCCCTCGGGCTGTACGGGATCCAGCGCATCCACCTCCTCGGCAACGTGATGGTCCTCGCGGGCGCCGGGGTCGGCGGCGGCTCCCTCAACTACGCCAACACCCTCTACGTGCCCCCCACCGCCTTCTTCGAGGACCGGCAGTGGGCGTCCATCACGGACTGGCAGGACGAGCTCGCCCCCTACTACGACCAGGCCAAGCGGATGCTGGGGGTCCGGCTCAACCCGACGACGACCCCGTCCGACGTCCACCTCAAGGCGGCCGCCGCCAAGATGGGCGTCGCCGACTCCTTCCACATGGCCCCGGTCGGCGTCTTCTTCGGGGACGGCGACGACGCCGAGGGCCAGGTCAAGGTCCGCCCCGGCGACGAGGTCGCCGACCCGTACTTCGGCGGCGCCGGTCCCGCCCGCAAGGCCTGCACCGAGTGCGGCGAGTGCATGACCGGCTGCCGGCACGGCGCGAAGAACACCCTGGGTGAGAACTACCTGCACCTCGCGGAGCGGGCCGGCGCCGTCATCCACCCCATGACCACGGTCACCGCGCTCTGCGACCACCCCGACGGCGGCTACCGCGTCCGCACCGTCCCCACCCAGGGCCGCCGCCGCGCCGAACCCAAGGTGCTGCGCGCCCGCTACGTGGTCGTCGCGGCGGGCACGTACGGCACCCAGACCCTCCTGCACACCATGAAGGACCTCGGTGAGCTGCCCCGCCTCTCGGACCGCCTCGGTGATCTGACCCGGACCAACTCCGAAGGCCTCGTAGGGGCTCAGACCGATGACCGCCGCTACCGCAAGCGGCACGGCAAGGACAAGCGGGCCGACTTCACGCGGGGCGTGGCCATCACCTCCTCGGTGCACCCAAACGCCGACACGCACATCGAACCGGTGCGCTACGGCAAGGGCTCCAACGCGATGGGGTTCATGACGATCCTCCAGGTGCCGTACTCCACCCACCGGGTCCGCGCCTGGCTCGGGCGCACCGCCCGGCACCCCGTCCAGCTGCTGCGCTCCCTCTCCAACCGGCGCTGGTCGGAGCGGACCATCATCGGCCTGGTCATGCAGTCCCTCGACAACTCCCTGACCACCTACCGCAAGCCCGGCGGCATAGGGAAGGGCCTGCTCACCGCCCGACAGGGCCACGGAGCGCCCAACCCGGTACAGATCGCCGAGGCCACGCGGGCGGCGACCCTGCTGGCCGAGGAGATCAACGGGTTCCCGGGCAGCAACGTCGGCGAGCTGATGGGCACCCCGCTGACGGCGCACTTCCTCGGCGGCTGCCCGATCGGCGCCTCGCCCGAGGAGGGCGTGGTCGACCCGTACCACCGGCTCTACGGGCACCCGGGCATCTCGGTGGTGGACGGCTCGGCGGTCTCCGCGAACCTCGGGGTCAACCCGTCGCTGACGATCACCGCGCAAGCGGAACGGGCGATGTCCTACTGGCCGAACAACGGCGAGCGCGATCCGCGCCCGGAGCAGGGGGCGGCCTACGCCCGCCTGGAGGCCGTGGAGCCGGTCCGCCCGGCGGTGCCGAAGGAGGCCTTCGGGGCGCTCCGCCTGCCGTTCCTGGCGGTACCGGAGGTTCCGCCGCGCACGGCGTCCCCCGCCGAACAGCCGCCCGATGCCGAGATCAGCCGCTGAATGACTTCGGCGGGCACCGCACTCCCCCTCCGAGCGCGGTACCCGCCGAACTACATGCAAGACAGCCGCCCGGCCCGGATGGTTGTAGCGGAAACCGGCAGCGGAGGTGTGGCGTCCGTCACATGCTCAAGAGGGCAACCGGGAAGGGCCTTCGCGTGTCAGGACCGGCATGAGAAAGCACATCTCCCTGCTGGCAGCAGCCGGCCTGGTGGCCGTCGGTCTGGCCGCCACTCCCGCGAACGCCGCGGACCCGGTGTTCACGCTCACCAGCCCGGCGGAGATCGGCCTGTTCCCGCACCCCGGGCAGAGCGGCAAGCCGCAGACGAGCACGGTCGACTTCCGTGTCGAGGGCGAGACCGACGAGCCCTTCGACAACCCGAGCACCTACACGATCGACCTGAGCGCGCTCAAGGGCATCGTCGACGTGACGCTCCCGAAGGAGCAGTTCGCCGACTGCAAGCTCGTCGCGACGACGGTCACCTGCAAGGACTGGGGGATCTGGCACGGAACCCCGGTGGTGTCCCTGGACCTCGCCGCCGCCAAGGGCAGCAAGCTCGGCACGGTCGTCGACCTGACGATGACCGGCTCGGCGGAGGGCGCCACCTTCAAGCCCGCCACCACCAAGGTCAAGGTCGGCGGCCCCGACCTGGTCATGGAGAAGGCCAAGCTCAAGGCGAAGCTGACCCCGGGCGAGACCCAGCCGCTCCCGGTCGTCTTCGGCAACACGGGCACCGAGTCCGTCAAGGGCGTGGCGCTGGAACTGGGCACCACGCACGGCATGGGCCTGGTCGAGCAGTACGACAACTGCGCCTACAGCGAGGACGACAGCGAGAGCGAGCCCTGGAACGTGGGCTGGGGCACGACGGTCTGCACCTTCGACAACGAGGTCAAGCCCGGCGAGGTCTACGAGATCGCCGGCGCGCTGACCCTCAAGGCCGCTCCGCACGCCTTCATCGAGGGAATGATCTACGGAGTGCACGAAGCCGGCTCCCAGCCGAAGCCCACGCAGAAGCTCAGCACGCCCCGCACGGGCAAGAAGCTGGGCCTCAAGGTGCGCTCGGCCAAGGCCGCTCCGCGCACGGCGGACCTGGACCCGTGGAACAACCAGCACGAGTTCGACTTCTCGGTGAAGAACACCGCCGACCTGGTGGCGTCCGGCACCTCCCTGAAGGGCAAGGCGGGCGAGACGGTCAAGGCCGGGATCGGCTTCCGCAACGAAGGCCCGGCGTGGATCGCCTACCTCCGCTCCGGCGAGGACGTGGCCATGGCGGACATCGTGATCCCGGCCGGCGCGAAGGTCACCAAGGTGCCGGAGTTCTGCAGGGCCGCCACGGCCTCGGGGGACTGGCGCGAGCAGCAGCTGGGCGCCCCGCGCTACTTCTGCCCGACCTCGCACGTCATCGGGGAGAAGGAGAAGTTCGACTTCCCGTTCGAGCTGAAGATCGAGAAGGTGATCGCGGACGCCACCGGCTCCGTCACGGTCGGCGGCTGGGCGGCCCCGAACGGCACCAGGCCGGCGAGCTGGGACCCGAACCACGCCAACAACAAGGCCGCCTTCGTGATCAACGGCAAGGACATCGTCCCCACGCCGACCACGGCCCCGACCACCCCCGGTCCGAAGCCGACGGCCTCCACGAGCCCGTCGGCCACGCCGAGTGGAAGCGCCACTCCGAGCCCGGGCGCCAGTACCGGTAACGGCAAGAGGCCGGGCGGCGGCCTCGCCGAGACCGGCTCCACCGCCGGGCCGGTCCTGCTCGCCGGTGCGGTCCTCGTGGCCGCCGGCGCCGCGGTGTTCCTGGTGTTCCGCCGACGGGCCACCGGCCGCGCGTAACGGCGCAGGCGGGGCAACCCGACGGGGGAGCTAGCGGGGGAACCAACGGGGAAACAGAAGAACGGCCGGTCCGGGGCGTCCCCCGGGCCGGCCGTCCTCGTGTGGTGACCGGGCTGCTGTCCCCTGCCGTCCGGTCACATGAAGGAGCGAGGTCCCACGACGCACGCCCCGCAGGGGGTGCGTCTCATCGCTCCAGCGGAGCCACGCGTGGTGCTGCGGTCCCGCACCTGGCTGGCACGGTCATCCGCATCAACGAAGGGCCGTGGGGGCGGTCACGGTCCGGACGGGTGACGAACAGGCGTCACGGGCAACCGCGGCGCGCCTCAGACCCGGCCGCGGCACAGCTCCAGCAAGGTCATCGCGAGCGTGGTGCCCGACTTGCCGAGGGCGTCGCTCCAGTGGTTCAAGACCTCCATCTCCCGCGACAGGTGCACCCGGCGCCCGCCCGAGCCGATCCGGGCCTCCTGGATGACGGTCGAGACGGCCATCCGTTCCTGGATCAGGCCGATGATCCGGTCGTCGATGGCGTCGATCCGCTCGCGGGAGCCGGCGATCAGCTGCTCGGGGGTGGTGGTGATCGTGCTCATGGTCGGTCTCCTGTCGGTGGGGCCCGACCGGAGCGGAAACGCCAGAGCGCCCCGGTCCTGTCGGACCGGGGCGCTCTGGGAAGTCAGTGGCTCAAGCGAGCATCACGATGACCCATGGCGACCGGACCGGCCGGTGCCATAGGTAAAGAGGAAGCTCAGCTGCTTGCGCATGGAGGGATTATGACCCTCTGTCCCGCTCCGTGCCAAGCCGGTTCGGACAGTGAGACGAAGAGGGGTATCCGTCCCCCGTTAGAATCGACAAAACAACCCCCTCTTCCGCCGGAAGGCCTGCCCCGTGCCAGAAGCCACCTTCGCCCCCCACGACAGCGCCCCGGACACGGTTCTCGTCGTCGACTTCGGCGCCCAGTACGCGCAGCTCATCGCCCGTCGCGTCCGTGAGGCACGGGTCTACTCCGAGGTCGTGCCCAGCACGATGCCCGTGGCCGAGATGCTCGCCAAGAACCCGAAGGCGATCATCCTCTCCGGCGGCCCGTCCTCCGTGTACGAGGAGGGCGCCCCCCAGCTCGACGGCGCGATCTTCGAGGCCGGCGTCCCCGTCTTCGGCATGTGCTACGGCTTCCAGCTCATGGCGGTCACCCTCGGCGGCACCGTCGACAACACCGGCTCGCGCGAGTACGGCCGCACCCCGCTGGCCGTCTCCAAGGCCGGATCCACCCTCTTCGAGGGCACCCCCGAGAACCAGTCGGTGTGGATGTCCCACGGCGACGCCTGCTCCGCCGCTCCCGAGGGCTTCACCGTCACCGCGTCGACCGACGTCGTCCCGGTCGCGGCCTTCGAGAACGACGAGAAGAAGCTCTACGGCGTGCAGTACCACCCCGAGGTGATGCACTCCACGCACGGCCAGCAGATCCTGGAGCACTTCCTCTACCGCGGTGCGGGCCTGCAGCCCACCTGGACCCCCGGCAACATCGTCGAGGAGCAGGTCGCCCTCATCCGCGAGCAGGTCGGCGACAAGCGCGCCATCTGCGGCCTGTCCGGCGGCGTGGACTCCGCGGTCGCCGCGGCCCTCGTGCAGAAGGCCATCGGCTCGCAGCTCACCTGCGTGTACGTGGACCACGGTCTGATGCGCAAGGGCGAGACCGAGCAGGTCGAGAAGGACTTCGTCGCCGCCACCGGCGTGCAGCTGAAGGTCGTCGACGCGCAGGAGCGCTTCCTGAACGCGCTGGCCGGCGTCTCCGACCCGGAGACCAAGCGCAAGATCATCGGCCGCGAGTTCATCCGCGTCTTCGAGCAGGCCCAGCTGGAGATCCTCCAGGAGGACGGCCCGGCGGTGGCCTTCCTGGTCCAGGGCACCCTGTACCCGGACGTCGTCGAGTCCGGCGGCGGCACCGGCACGGCCAACATCAAGTCCCACCACAACGTGGGCGGGCTCCCCGAGGACATCGAGTTCGAGCTCGTCGAGCCGCTGCGCCAGCTGTTCAAGGACGAGGTCCGGATGGTCGGCCAGGAGCTCGGCCTGCCCGCCGAGATCGTCCAGCGCCAGCCCTTCCCGGGCCCCGGCCTCGGCATCCGCATCGTCGGCGAGGTCACCAAGGAGCGCCTGGACCTGCTCCGCGAGGCCGACGCCATCGCCCGCCACGAGCTCACGGCGGCCGGCCTGGACCGCGAGATCTGGCAGTGCCCGGTCGTCCTGCTCGCCGATGTCCGCAGCGTCGGCGTCCAGGGTGACGGCCGTACGTACGGCCACCCGATCGTGCTGCGCCCCGTCTCCTCCGAGGACGCGATGACCGCGGACTGGACGCGCATGCCGTACGAGGTGCTCGCGAAGATCTCCACCCGCATCACCAACGAGGTGCCGGACGTCAACCGCGTGGTCCTGGACTGCACGAGCAAGCCCCCGGGCACCATCGAGTGGGAGTAGTCCCACCCGCCCGCCGTAGGTGACGAGGCCGCCGCTCCCGCGCAGGGAGCGGCGGCCTCGCCGCGTGTATGGCCTCTTCGGCCGGTCGCCGGTACTTTGCGCCGCGACCTTGAAGGAGGGGCCATGACCGAGCCACCCGCCAGCGCACCCGCACCCGTGCCCACCGAGCGGCTGGGCTTCGAGATGCCGCCGGTGTTCGCCACCGCCGGGGAGGAGCGCGCCCACCGCAAGGAGCGGCTCGCCGGGGTGCTGCGGCTGCTGGGGCGGCTCGGGTACGAGGACGGGGTGGGCGGGCACGTCAGCGCCCGGGACCCGGAGTTCGAGGACTGCTACTGGGTCAACCCCTTCGGCCGGGCCTTCGGCGCGATCGGCCCCGACGACCTGCTGCTGGTCGACGGGGAGGGGCGGGTCCGCCAGGGGGAGCGCAGGGTCAACCAGCTGGCCTTCGCCGTGCACGCGGCCGTCCACCGGGCCCGGCCCGCCGTGGTGGCCGTCGTCCGCACGCAGGCCCCGTACGGCAGGGCGCTCGCCGCGCTCGGCGAACTGCTCGCCCCCGTCACCCAGGAGGCCTGCGCCTTCTACGAGGACCACGCACTGCTCGACGAGTTTTTGGGCGGCGGGGCCTTGGGCGGCGGGGCCGCGGGCGACCGGGACGCCGGGCGGATCGCGAGCGCGCTCGGCCCCTACAAGGCGCTGATCCTGCGGAACCTCGGCCTGCTGACGGTCGGCGACTCGGTGGAGGCCGCCGCATGGTGGTTCATCGCGGCGGAGCGGGCCGCGCAGGTGCAGCTGATCGCCCGGGCGGCCGGGAAAGCGGTGCTCATCAGCCACCACGGCGCGCTCGCGACCCGGGAGCGGTTCGGGTCCGATCTGGCGGCGTGGGTGAACTGCCAGCCGCTGCTGGAGGCCGCGGAAGCGGGTGCGTCAACATCATGAACGGTTAATCACCTGCTCTGACATCGTGCGCAATCCGGAACACTGCCGCAGTGGTGCACAATTCGCTGGCATTGCACCGTAGTTCAGAGAGGCGGCACGTTCGTGGCTGTCCAAGAGATGTCCAGAAGCACCCATACCGCGGCCTGTGCCTGCGAGGACTGCACACGAGAGGGGCACCGCCGCGCGGTCGCAGCGTTCCTGGAGAAGCGCGACGAGTTCGCCTCCGGGCAAGGGGTGCCGGCCGCCGTGGCCCACTCCCTCGGAGCCTCCCGCCAGTGGGTCTCCGACGAGCTGACCCTGTCGGCCCGGACGGTCGCCGACCGGGGCCGGGAGGCGGGCAGTTCCTGGCTCTACCTGTTCTCCCGGCGGGCCGTCCTCGCCGTGTGGATCGCCGCGGGGGTGCTGCTCCTGGTCCAGGTCGGCACCGCGCTCGGCACCGGCTGGTCCACGGCGCGCACCGCCGGACTGCTCGCCGCGCTCGTGCTGGCCGCCCTGCTGACGGTGGCGGCCCGCGCGCAGACGCTCCGGGGCGGTCTGCTGGCCCCGCTCGTCGGCGAGGACAACCGGCTGTCCACCTCGAAGACGGTACCGAGCGCCTGGCTGGTGCTCACCGCCTTCGCGACGCTGCTGCCCGCGCTGCGCCTCGCGGCCTCCTCGCCGGGACCGGAGCGCCAGGCGCTGTACGAGGGGTTCGCGCTCGACCGGGCGCTGCCGCTGCTGGCGGTGCTCGGGCTGACCTCGGGGGTCGCGGTGCTGGTGCGCCGGGTGGTCTCCGTACGGATCATGGGGCAGCGGCTGCAGAAGCTGCCGGCGGACCGCCCGACCGGGGCGGACCTGCTGACGGACGACGCGGGCCGGGGCTCCTTCCCGGACGCCCAGTACGTCCTGGTCTCCACGGTGGTGCTGGCCTTCGCGGCGGTCTCGCTGGCCCGGTTCCCGGACCGGCTGCCGGCGCTGCCGTGGGCGCTGGCGCTGCTGGTGGCGCTGTCGGCGGCCGTGTACCTGGCGGCGAAGTACGCGGAGGGCAGCCGCCCGTTGGTCCTGTCGGTGGTGCGCAGACGCGAGCCCGGGGATCTGGACGCGGCGATCCGCCCCGGGGACGACATCGAGATCCGCGGAGTGGGCTTCGTCCCGCCGGGGGCGCAGACGCCGGAGATGCTGGCCCGGCTGGTGGTCCGGGTGGGTGCGGTCCATGTGCACGTACCGCTGGTCCCGGTGGCGGGCGGCTTCACCAACCCGTCCGACGCCGTGCTGACCGTGCCGGTCCCGGCGGAAGTGGAGCCGGGGCGGATCGAGATCCAGGTCGTCACCGCCGCGGGGGTGGAATCAAACCGGTGCACCATCGACGTGGCGGAGTGAAGCGGGTACACATAGCGCGTGACCCGAACTGACGTCCCCTCCGGCGCCCCTGACGCTCCTACCGGACTGAGCCGCCCGCGCGATCTGCGCGAGTTGCGCGAGCTCGCCGCCCGCCACGCGCTCCTGCCCCTGCGGATCTTCCTCGGCGTGACCTTCGTCTACGCCGGCCTGGACAAGCTGACCGACTCGGTGTTCCTCAGCGCCACCGGCAGCGGCTCCATCGGCGAACTGATGAACGGGGTGCGCGACACCGCGGCGATTCCGGCCATGGTGGACCTGGCCCTGAAGGCGCCCGTCGGCTTCGCCGTGGCCCTGGCCATCGGGGAACTCCTGGTCGGCCTGGGGGTCCTGGCCGGGCTGCTGACCCGGATCGCGGCCGTCGGCGGAGCCCTGATCTCGCTCAGCCTGTGGCTCACCGTGTCCTGGGCGGTGACCCCCTACTACTACGGCAACGACCTGATCTACCTCATGGCCTGGACCCCGCTGGTCCTCGCCGGGGCGCCCTACCTCTCGCTGGACTCGCTGATCCGCTCGCGCCGGTCGCGCCGCACGGCGTAGGTCACCAGTCCGGCGACGGCGGCGAAGGCGAGACCGCCCGCGGTCATCATGAGGACGAAGAACCAGGGCGGGTCGGCCTCGCCCGCCGCGCCGAGGAGATAGAGCACCCCGCCCGCCATCAGGACCAGTCCCGCGATCAGCCGTCCCGGCTGGAACTCATGACGTCGCACGGGCCACCTCCACCTGTCCCACACCCGCGCTGAGGTGCAGCTCGATCGTGCCGCCGGCCTTGGTGCCCGCGGCGGGCGGCAGGGTTGCCGTCCGGGTCTCGGTGCGGTTCCGCACCCGTACGTCCTCGCCCGTGTCGCCGGGCATCTGGATGTCGCCCAGCCTGATCGTCGCCACCGTCTTCGCGGTGACCTCCCTCGGGAGGATCACCCGCAGCCGGCCCGCGTCGATGGAGGCGCGGACGGGCACGGTGGTGCCCTTGGGCACGTCCACGTGGCTGAGGTCCAAGGTGGCGAGCCCGGTACCCGCCTCGTACACCGGCGCCACCTCGGCCACCGCGGTCGGATGCCAGTCCACGACGCGCCAGTCGGTACTGATGTCCTTGGGCAGCGCGACCGACCCGGCCAGCAGGACGGCCGTGATCACCGAGAGCAGGACGGTGCCGAAGCCGGTGCGGCCCTTGACCGAGCTCACCGCGAGCCCCAGGCCGAAGACGGCGAGGGCGGCGGCGAAGCCGACCTGCAGGGCGTGGCTCAGGGTGCTGCCCTCCCAGACCGCGGCGGTGGCGATGCTCCCGGCCAGTGCGGCCAGGACGAACACCCGGCCGCCGATGCCGCCGCGGGGCTCCCAGGGGACGCGCTCCCCGGACGGCGGGGCCGTTGCCGGGCCGCCGCCGGGGACGACCTCGGCCGAGTCCTCCGGGCCCCACAGGTACCCCGTCGAGCCGACCGGTCCCGTGGTGCCGTCCTTGACCAGCGGATCGCGCCACCAGGACGGGCCCCCGGGCGCGGGCGGCGCCTGGGTCTCGGGCGGCGCCGGACTGTGCGCGGTGCGGTGCCCGGTGCGGGTGGCCGCCGGGTACACGAACTCGGCGCCCGGCGCGGCCTTCTCCTCTTCTCCTGGCTGGAGCCGCCCGCCGGGCCCGCTCCGCCGGCGCTGCGACCAGTACGCCGCGGCGCCCAGTGCCAGGGCGGCCAGGACGGAGAAGACCGCCAGCCCGCCGTTGTCCAGCATCGACAGGAACAGGGCGCAGCCCACCAGCGCGGCGAAGACGGCCGCCAGCGTCGAGCCCTCGACCCGGCCGGTCAGCAGCTTCTTCGCCTCGCTGTCCTCATCGCCCTCCTGGGGCAGCAGCAGCCACGCGAAGCCGTAGAAGATCAGACCGACGCCGCCGGTGACGGCGAGGACGCCGAGCACGATCCGGAAGATCACCGGGTCGAGACCGAAGTACCGGCCCAGGCCGCCGCACACGCCCGCGAGCACCTTGTCCCGCTTGGCGCGGCGCAGGGGAGGGCGCTCGGCGAGCGGCGAAGCGGAGCCGGCGCTCGCGCCGGCCGCACTCGCGGCGGCTCCTGGGTCCGGCGGCGGGGAATCGTGGACTTCGGTCATGCGTACATGGTGACGGTCCGCCGCGGCCGCGGGCATCCGGATCTACCCTGGCGCAACCCTGATATCCCCCCGAGAGAACTGGGGGGCTGCCCTGATGCCACGGCCGCCGCGAGCGTGTGACCATCGGTGACATGCCCGTAGCAGCCGCCCCACGCACGCCGTACGCACCGGACTCCGACGAAACGCCGCAGCGCAAGCTCTACCGCAGCGCCGACGGCCGGATGCTCGGCGGAGTCGCGCGCGGCCTCGCCGGGCACCTGGGCCTGCCCGTCGTCTGGGTCCGGCTCACCTTCCTCGGCCTGTTCATGTGGGGCGACGGCCTCGGCGTGCTGCTCTATGCCGCGTTCTGGGTCTTCGTACCGCTCGGCGTCGGCGGCCGCAGCGGCCACCGCTCCTACTTCGACACCCTCCCCGACGGCACCCGGCGACTGCGCAAGCCCGAGCGGGGCCAGATCATCGCGCTGATCGCGCTGTGCGTCGGCGCGGGCATGTTCATCTCCCAGGTCCAGGTCGGCGGCAGCTCCGGACGGTACGTGTGGCCGACCCTGCTCGTCGGAGCCGGTGTGGTCCTGGTCTGGCGCCAGGCCGACAACGCCCGCCGCGCCCACTGGAACGCCGCCGCCGGCCGGCACGCCCGGCTGCTGCAGGCCGCCCGCGCACTCGCGGGCGTCGCCCTGGTCGGCGTGGGCCTGACCGTCTTCATCGTGGTCCGCGGCTCCGCCGCCCAGCTCGGCAACGTACTGACCGCCACCCTCGCCGTCCTCGTCGGCGTCGCCCTCCTGGCGGGGCCCTGGCTGATCCGGATGACCCAGGACCTCTCCGAGGAGCGCCTGATGCGCATCCGCGCCCAGGAGCGCGCCGAGGTGGCCGCCCACGTCCACGACTCCGTGCTGCACACCCTCACCCTGATCCAGCGCAACGCCGAGGACGTCGGGGAGGTGCGCCGCCTCGCCCGCGCCCAGGAGCGGGAGCTGCGCAACTGGCTGTACAAGCCCGAGGGCACCGGCAAGGACGAGGGCGAGGAACCCACGACGCTCGCCGAGGCCGTGAAGAAGACCGCCGCCGAGGTGGAGGACCACCACGGGGTGCAGATCGAGGTGGTCGTCGTCGGCGACTGCCCCCTCGACGAGAAGCTGGCCGCACAGATGCAGGCCGCGCGCGAGGCGATGGTCAATGCCGCCAAGTACGGTGGCGACGGCGGCCCCGTCCAGGTGTACGCCGAGGTGGAGGGCCAGACGGTGTTCGTGTCCGTACGGGACCGCGGACCCGGCTTCGACATCGACGCGGTACCGGACGACCGGATGGGCGTACGAGAATCGATCATCGGCCGGATGCAGCGCAACGGCGGGACCGCTCGACTGCGGTCCGCGCCCGACGGCGGCACGGAAGTCGAGCTGGAGATGGAGAGGGCGGCGAAGGCAGCATGACCGAGGACAGCGCGAGCACCGGCGGCGTGACCAGGAGGGTCCGGGTGGTGCTCGTCGACGACCACCGGATGTTCCGCACCGGGGTACAGGCCGAGATCGGCGAGACCGAGCGGACCGGGGTCGAGGTCGTCGGCGAGGCCGCCGACGTGGACCAGGCCGTCACCGTCATCACCGCCACCCGACCCGAGGTGGTGCTCCTCGACGTGCACCTGCCCGGTGGCGGCGGCGTCGAGGTACTGCGCCGCTGCGCCCCGCTGATGGGCGCCGTCGAGGACCCGGTACGGTTCCTGGCCCTGTCGGTGTCGGACGCCGCCGAGGACGTCATCGGGGTCATCCGGGGCGGCGCCCGCGGCTACGTCACCAAGACGATCACCGGCACCGACCTGGTGGACTCGGTCTTCCGCGTCCAGGAAGGGGACGCGGTGTTCTCGCCGCGGCTGGCGGGCTTCGTGCTCGACGCCTTCGCCTCGACGGACGCCCCGCCGGTCGACGAGGACCTGGACCGACTCACCCAGCGCGAGCGCGAGGTGCTGCGGCTGATCGCGCGCGGGTACGCGTACAAGGAGATCGCCAAGCAGCTGTTCATCTCGGTCAAGACCGTGGAATCCCACGTCTCGGCGGTGCTGCGCAAGCTCCAGCTCTCCAACCGCCACGAGCTGACCCGCTGGGCAACGGCCCGCCGGCTGATCTGACCCGGTCGGCCGGGCTCCGGTCGGCTGGGCCCGGGTCGGCTGGGGTCGGCTCGGTCCGGGCCCCGGTCGGCAGGGTCCGGGTCGGCAGGGTCCCGGTCAGGCGGGCCGTGAGGCTCCGGCCCAGGGCATCGAGTCGATCGGCGCGAGGCGGACCGTGGAGCCGGGGCGCGGGGCGTGGACCATCTGGCCGTTGCCGACGTACATGCCGACGTGCGTGACGCCGGAGTAGAAGAACACCAGGTCGCCGGGGGCCAGTCGGTCGCGGGAGACCCGCTGTCCCGCGTTGATCTGCGTGTAGGTGGTGCGCGGCAGCGACACCCCGGCCGCCCGCCAGGCCGCCTGGGTCAGACCGGAGCAGTCGTAGGAGCCCGGACCCGTCGCGCCCCACACGTACGGCTTGCCGATCGCCCCGTACGCGAACGCCACCGCGCGGGCCGCGCGGGAGCCGTCGGAAGGCGGCGGAGCCTGGGTGGCGGGGCCGCTCGGGGCGGGGCCGGCCGAGCGGGCCTCGTAGGCCGCCCGCTCCTCGGCCGTCAGCTTGGCCAGCAGCCGCTGCGCGGCGGTCAGCTTCTCCTCGATCTCGGCCTTGTGGCCCGCGAGGTCCCTCTGCCGGGCCCGCAGGTCGGAGAGGCGCCCGGCGGCCTGGTCCTTGAGCTTCCCCACCTCGTCGAGCCCCCGCCGCACGGCCGAGACATCGGCCGCGCTGCGGTTCCCGGCGCGGGTGATGAGGGCGGCCCGGTCCAGGTACTCCTGCGGATCGTCGGACATCGCCAGCTGTACGGCGGCGCCCAGCGTGCCGCTGCGGTACTGCGTCGCGGCCAGCGAACCGAGCGCGCTGCGGGCCGTGTTGAGCCGGTCGGTCTTGCGGGCGGTCTCGTCCCGCAGCCCGTCGAGCGCGCGCTGCGCCTCGTCGGCCTTCTCCTTCGCCCCGTTGTACCGGTCCGTCGCCGCCTCGGCCTCCTCGTAGAGCCGGTCCATCTCCGCCTTGACCTGCGAGGGCGTCGGCTGCGGATCGGCGTGGGACGTGCCTTCGAACGCGGTGGCGGTGGCAGCGCCCGCGAGGGCGAGGGTGGCGGCGGTGGTGCGTACGGAACTCCGTGCCGTGCCGCCGGTGAGCGGGCGCTGCCTGGGCTTTCGATGACTGGCCACGAGGGCCTCACGTCCTTCCTCCATCGGTGCTTGGAGGAGGACGCTAGACCCGAAGGTAACGGGCAGATGACGAGATGATCGAAAGTGGCCTGACGCGACCGGAGCTGTCCGGTCGGGCGCCTGTCGATGGCCGTCCGCTAGCCGCGGATCTCCGTCAGGCGGGCGAAGACGACCACGTTGCCGTCGTATCCGCCCTTCTTCGAGAAGCCTCCGCCGCAGGTGATCACGCGGAGCTCCGGTGCGCCCTTGGGGCCGTAGACCCGCGCCGCCGGAAAGTCGTTCTTGCCGACGACCTCGATGCCGTACACCGTGAACACGGCGGTACGGCCGTCCTGTCGGTCCACCTCGATGTGGCGGCCCCGCTCGAGCGAGCCGAGCGTGTAGAAGACGGCCGGACCCTGCTTGTTGTCCACGTGACCGTCGATCACCGTCGTGCCCTGGGTGCCCGGAGCGGGGGAGCCCTCGTACCAGCCGGCCAGGTTCCGCTCCTGCGGCGGCGGGGCGTCCACCCAGCCCTCGGCGTCGAGTCCGACCCGGGTGACGGCGGCGTCGACCTGTACGGCCGGAATCCGGATCCGGGTCGGCGGGGAGGGCTTCAGCGGCTGCGGGGCAGGCGGGAGGCGGCGGGCGGCCTCGTCGTGGGCCGGGTCGCTGACCAGCGCGGCGGCCTGAGCGGGCTGCGGCGGGCCGCCGTTCGGGTCGAGCCCGTTGGTGAGGAGAAACGTGCCGCTGAGGGCGACCACGGCAACGACGCCCCAGCCGCCGCGAGGCTTCGTACGCTCCTGGGGGCGGGGCATGATGCGCGCTCCTTCCTGGGTTCGGGGGGTTCGGGGGTTTCGGCGGCCGGCACTGGACCGGGCCCGTCCGGTCGCCAGGGGCGGATCGGACGGGCCCGGCGGTCAGGGGGCCGGCGGTCAGGCGTTGTCGCCCGCCCGGCGGCGCATCAGGAACACGCCGCCGCCGAGCGCGCCGGCCAGCAGCGCGGAACCGGCCGCGATCTCGGTGCCGTTCAGCCCGGCGGCGCCGCCGCCGAGGCCGGCCTTGACGCCCTTGGAGGGGGAGGAAGGGGTGGTCGTTCCGGTCTCGGTACCGGTACCGGTCGAGTGGCCCGCGACCGTGAGGGTGGTCGTGCCCTTCTCGCCCTTGCAGTCGAAGGTGACCTCGTACTGCGCACCCGGCTTGGCGTCCGCGTCGACCTTGACGGTGGCGGACTTGCCCTCGTTGAGCTCGACCGCGTCGAAGATGCCGGAGGAGACCTTGACCAGCGGTTCCTGGCACTTGGTGGCGTTCAGGGTGACGGTGCCGCCCGGGGCGACGGTGGAGGGCGAGACGGTGAAGCCGAAGGACGTGACGTTGGGCGTGGTCCCGCCGTCGTTGGCCGAGGCCATCGGCGCGGCGAGCGCGAAGGCAGCGGTGGACAGCAGGGCTACGGACGCGACACGTATGGAACGCATGGTGAATCCTCCGGGTCCCCGAGGCGCAGCCGCGAACACTTTGTCCGCAAAAGGCAGTAAATGCTCCTCGATGTGCTAGACGCTAGGTCCGGTTGGCGGAACCCGCGAATCGAACAGCACGAACGGACCAACGGAGAGAGTGAGTTGGCGGGCGCTCCGTCAACTCCTCTGATACGGACGGTGAGCGCCACGCCGGACGGCACGCCGCAGGATGGCGCTGAGTGACGGACACGCCGAGGGAGCGGCCAACGGGCCCCGATGGACTGATCCGTGGCCGCCGACGGGCCTGCGCGAGGTCGCCGACGGACCGGCGCGTGGTCGCCGACGGGCCGGCACGAGGTCGCCGACGGAGCGCGGCCGGCGGCAGAGCGGAGCGCGGCCGGCGCCGCGTTCACCCCGGCCGGACGCTGCCGTAGACCGGCTGGTAGTAGACCGAGTCCTCGCGGACGGACGTCCCCGGCCGCGGGGCGTGGATCATGCGGCCGCCGCCGATGTAGATCCCGACGTGGCTGATGTCCGCGTAGAAGAAGACCAGGTCCCCCGGGCGCAGATCCTTCATCGCGATCCGCGGAGCCGCCTTCACCTGGTCCCAGGTGGTGCGCGGCAGCGTGATCCCCGCCGCCCGCCAGGCGGCCTGGGTCAGGCCGGAGCAGTCGTACGAGCGCGGGCCGGTCGCTCCCCAGACGTACGGTTTTCCCAGCTGGGCCCGGGCGAAGGCCACCGCCTTGGCCCCGGCGGCCGACGCGGCGGCGTCCGCGGGCAGCGGCCCCGAGGCGGCCGGGCCCCGGGGGGCCAGGGCCCGCGCCCGCTCCGGTGGGGTGAGCCGCGCCAGCAGGGTGTTCGCCTCCGCGAGCCGGCCCTGTACCTCCTGCTTGCGCCCGCGCAGCTCCTCCTGCGCCCGCTCCAGCTCCGCGACCACCACGGCCGCCTCCCGGCGCTTGCCCGCCGTCTCCGCCCTGGCCCGGGTGTACTGGGTGAGCAGTGCGTCCTCGCGGCCGCCCAGCCGGTTCAGCAGGTGGGTCTGCGCGAAGAAGGCCTGTGGATCGTCGCTGAGCAGCAGGGTCGCGGTCCCGCCGAGGCCGCCGGCGCCGCGGTACCGGTCGGCGGCGTAGCTGCCGAGCAGCCGCCGGGCCTCGTTCAGCTTCTGCGTGGTGCCGGCGATCTGGTCCATGAGGGCCGACAGCAGGGCCCGCTGCTGCGTGGTCCGGCCGGCCGCCGCGTCGTAGGCCTGGGTGGCGGTGCCCGCCTGCCGGTGGAGGTCGTCCACGCGGGTCCGTACCTCCTCCACCGAGGGGCGGGGCGCGGGAGCCGCCGCGGCCTGGTGGGGGAGGAGCAGGCCTAAGGAGGTCAGGGCCGCGGTCGTGACGACCGCGGCGGGGGCGTTCGGATGTCTTCGGGTGCGCGGCTTGCGGTGGTGGGGGGAGGGGTGGGACGAGGGGAATCCGTACGTGTACACGGGCCGGCACCTCCTTCCGGTTGGCGGAGGACGCTAGCGCCGGAGGGGGCGCCTCGGAAGGGGCTGGACCGGTCGGGACCGCTCCGCAGGGCATATGCCGCCCAATTTTCCGGGGGCGGGACCGGCTGTCGGTCCCGCCCTCTAAACTCGGAAGGCGATGAGCAGCCTCTTTGACGACAGCTTCCTGGCCGACCTCTCCCCCTCCGAAGAGGTCCCCCCGCCGCCCGAAGATCACGCCGCCCCCGAGGCGGACGCGGACGATCTCTTCGGGGGCCGGTTCGACGCGCCCATCAGCGGGGACGC
This sequence comes from Streptomyces sp. GL_148, assembly GCF_057834205.1. Classification (NCBI taxonomy): domain Bacteria; kingdom Bacillati; phylum Actinomycetota; class Actinomycetes; order Kitasatosporales; family Streptomycetaceae; genus Streptomyces; species Streptomyces sp. GL_148. Next base: position 5,331,951 of record NZ_CM174396.1, read on the forward strand.
GTACTACCGTGACGGCGCCCCCAGGCCCGTCATCGACCCGGCGGCGCTCCTGGAGGGGCTGAACACGGAGCAGCGCGCCGCCGTGGTGCACGCGGGCTCCCCGCTGCTCATCGTGGCCGGCGCCGGATCCGGCAAGACGCGCGTGCTGACGCACCGCATCGGCCACCTGCTGGGCGCGCGCGGGGTCCACCCCGGCCAGATCCTGGCGATCACCTTCACCAACAAGGCCGCCGGTGAGATGAAGGAGCGCGTCGAGGGCCTGGTCGGCCCGCGCGCGAACGCCATGTGGGTCTCCACCTTCCACAGCGCGTGCGTGCGCATCCTGCGCCGCGAGTCCAAGCGCCTCGGTTTCACCTCGTCCTTCTCGATCTACGACGCGTCCGACTCGAAGCGCCTGATGGCTCTCGTCTGCCGCGACCTGGACCTGGACCCGAAGAAGTTCCCGCCGAAGGCCTTCAGCGCCAAGATCTCGAACCTGAAGAACGAGCTCATCGACGAGGACGCCTTCGCCGGGCAGGCCGCCGACGGCTTCGAGAAGACCCTCGCCCAGGCGTACGCGATGTACCAGGGGCGGCTGCGCGAGGCCAACGCCCTCGACTTCGACGACATCATCATGACCACGGTCCACCTGCTCCAGGCCTTCCCGGAGGTCGCGGAGCACTACCGGCGCCGCTTCCGGCACGTGCTGGTCGACGAGTACCAGGACACCAACCACGCCCAGTACACGCTCGTGCGCGAGCTGGTCGGGACCGGCTACCCGGACCTGCCGCCCGCCGAGCTCTGCGTGGTGGGTGACGCCGACCAGTCGATCTACGCCTTCCGCGGGGCGACCATCCGCAACATCCTCCAGTTCGAAGAGGACTACGCGGACGCGACCACGATCCTGCTGGAGCAGAACTACCGCTCCACCCAGACGATCCTGTCCGCCGCCAACGCGGTCATCGAGCGCAACGAGAACCGCCGCGCGAAGAACCTGTGGACCGAGGCCGGCAGCGGCGCCGTCATCACCGGCTACGTCGCGGACACCGAGCACGACGAAGCGCAGTTCATCGCCGACGAGATCGACCGGCTGACGGACGCGGGCGACGCGAAGGCCGGCGACGTCGCGATCTTCTACCGGACCAACGCGCAGTCCCGCGTGTTCGAGGAGATCTTCATCCGCGTCGGACTGCCCTACAAGGTCGTCGGTGGCGTGCGCTTCTACGAGCGCAAGGAGGTCCGCGACGTCCTCGCGTACCTGCGCGTCCTGTCGAATCCCGAGGACAACGTTCCGCTCAGGCGCATTCTGAACGTGCCCAAGCGCGGCATCGGCGAGCGCGCCGAGGCGATGATCGACGCGCTCGCGATGCGCGAGAAGATCACCTTCCCGCAGGCGCTGCGCCGGGTCGACGAGGCCTTCGGCATGGCCGCCCGCTCGACCAATGCCGTCAAGCGCTTCAACGTGCTGATGGAGGAGCTCCGCACCATCGTCGACTCGGGCGCGGGCCCCGCGGTGGTCCTGGAAGCGGTCCTGGAGCGTACGGGGTACCTCGCCGAACTCCAGGCCTCGACCGACCCGCAGGACGAGACCCGGATCGAGAACCTCCAGGAACTGGCCGCCGTGGCGCTCGAATTCGAGCAGGCGCGGGAAGCGGCGGCCGCCGAAGCCGCAGAGAACGGCGCCCCGCCGGTGGGCCCCGGCACCCTCTCCGAGTTCCTGGAGCAGGTCGCGCTCGTCGCCGACTCCGACCAGATCCCGGACGAGGACACCGACGGCAACGGGGTCATCACCCTCATGACCCTGCACACCGCCAAGGGCCTCGAGTTCCCGGTGGTCTTCCTGACCGGTATGGAGGACGGGGTCTTCCCGCACATGCGCGCGCTGGGCCAGACCAAGGAACTGGAGGAGGAGCGCCGCCTCGCCTACGTCGGCATCACGCGGGCGCGCGAGCGGCTGTACCTGACGCGCTCGAGCATGCGCAGCGCCTGGGGCACGCCCTCCTACAACCCGCCGTCGCGGTTCCTGGAGGAGATCCCGGCCGAGTACCTGCAGTGGAAGCGGACGGGCGCGGCGCAGAAGCCGGCGGGCCCGATGCGGAGCTCGTCGGGTTCGGGGTACGGGTCTTCGGGCTCGGGCGGGTCGAAGTCCTCGTTCGGCACCTCGCCGGAGGCCTTCCTGTCCTCGTCGCGAACGAAGTCGGGCCCGTCGGGGTTCGCCACGCGGCGGGCCTCCGACAAGCCGGTCATCGCGCTGGTGGTCGGGGACCGGGTCACGCACGACCAGTTCGGCCTGGGCACGGTCATGGAGGTCAGGGGAGCGGGCGCGGACGCGCAGGCCACCATCGACTTCGGGGACGAGAAGCCGAAGCGGCTCCTGCTGCGGTACGCGCCGGTGCAGAAGCTCTGACGGGCGGAACGCGGAAGGGCCGGCCCCCTGAGGGGCCGGCCCTTCCGCGTTCTTCCGCGGGGTGTTCCTAGTTCGGGTTCAGGCCCTTGGCGCGCAGCCATGCCTGGGGGTCGACCGGGGAGCCGCCGCCCGGCCTCACCTCGAAGTGGAGGTGCGGGCCGGTGGAGTTGCCGGAGTTGCCGGAGTACGCGATCACGTCGCCGGCCTTGACCTTGCCGGAGCGGATCTTGGCGCTGCTGAGGTGGCAGTACCAGGTCTCGGTGCCGTCGGGCGCGGTGAGTATCACCATGTTGCCGTAGGCGGAGTTCCACTGGCTGCGGACGGTGCCGTCGGTGGCGGCCATGACCGAAGACCCGTAGGACACCGGGAAGTCGATGCCGGTGTGCACGGACATCCAGTTGACGCCGGCCTGACCGAAGCCGGCACTGAGGCCGTGCCGCGCGACGGGGAGCGCGAACTTGGGGCGGGCCGCTTCCTTGGCCGCCGCCTCCTCCGCCTTCCTCTTCTTCTCCTCGTCCTGGCGCACGCGCAGGTCGATGCGTTCCTGGGTGCGGCTCGCGCGGTCCGCGAAGTCGCCGGCGTCGGCGCTGAGGGCGGTGAGCTGCGTGTCGAGCTTGCTGTTCGCCGCGACCGGCTTGATGGAGGCCGGGTCGGGCGCGGCCAGGGTGGTGGTCTCCTCGGACGGCTTCTCCGTACCGGTGAGCCCGCCCACGGAGGCGGCGGCGACACCCGCGACACCCATCACGCAGGCCGAGGGAACGGCCACGGTCAGCAGCGCGGAACGCTTGGTCGGAGTGCGACGGCGGTTGGTGCCGCCGGCCTTGGCGGCACTCGCCTTGGCGACGGGCTTCGAGCCGGGCTTGGAGCCGGCGCGGCGCGAGGGGCGCGGCTCGGCGGGCGCGGCCGGGGTGACGGGCATGGCCTGGGTGGGGAGATCGTGCACCTTGGCGTCCGTACCCGCACCCGCACCCGCATCCACATTCGCGTCATCCGCGTCCGCGTCATCGGCGGGGAGGAACTCGAAGACGGCGGTCTCGGTGTAGGCCACGTCGACCCCGAGCCCGAGCCCGACCCCGATCCCGACCTCGGCCTCGGGTGAGGTCGCGGCGTAGACCTCGTACCCGTAGTCGTAGGCGTACTGCTGTTCGTGGACCTGGGCGTGGGCCTGGCCGTGGGCCTGCTCCTGCGCCGGGACGTGCTGTTGTTGCTGGTGCTGCTCGTAACCGCCGTACCCGTAGGTCTGCTCGGAGGCCGTGTTCCAGACGGTGGCGTCGTAGGCGCCGGTCTCGGTCCCATAGCCCGGGACCGACCAGTGGCCGGTCTGCTCGGCGGAGGTCTCGTAACCGAAGGCGGTGGACTGGTAGTCCATGGAGACGCCGCCCTGGGTGGGGACGGTCGAGAGGTAGCCGTCGTAGCCGGTGTATCCGTCGACGGACGGCTGCGCGTAGCCGTTCTGGGGGGCTGACCACGCCGTGGTGTCGTACGAGCCGGTGTCGTAGGAACCGTAGGTGGCGCCGTAGTTGTAGCCCTGGCCCTGCGTTTCATAGGACGCATACGCTGAATCGCCAGCGAAAGTGGTGGTGGAAAGGCCGTCATACCCAAAATCGGGGTACTGGCCCGACGAGGGGCGGTCGTTCACCAACTTCTCTTTCGCCTCGGCAGCGGGGGGCCTGGGTGGCCGAGGAATGTGGGGTCCTCGGAGGAGAGCAGTGGCGTGACTGTACCCGGCGGTTACACGCAACGACAATCTTCGGAGGGTTTTGTGCTCGGCGGAACCGGGCATTCGGCCGCCTTTCGGTCGCCCGAAGACCGACCCTTGGCCTTGAGTTCGAAAAGCGTTCGACTGGAGGTCGGTTTTCGCTCCCACGGCCGAGGCGGCACGGGCGGCCGGCCGGTCAGGCGACGGAAGCGGCGCCGGGGTGCGGGAGTGCGATCGGCCTGGGGCCGTCGAGCGAGCGCCGGACCGCCGCGATCACGGTGGGGTGCGCGGGCAGGGCCAGATGTCCGATGCCGGTGACCTGCACGTTTTCCGCGAGCAGGTCCGGGTGTTCGATGCGGGCCGTTTCGGTCGGGTCCATCAGCTCGTCGAACTCGCTCCAGAACGCCACGCACCGGGTCCGGCAGCCGGGCGCGGGCGCGCGCAGTTCGGTGAGCACCTCGGAATCCGGGCGCATCTGCCGGACCAGGGGGTGCGCGTCCATGAAGGGCGCCACGCGGGTGCCGGAATGCGGGGTGCCGAGCGTGACGAGCGTGCGGACGCGCGCGTCGCCGCCGAGGCGCTGGACGTAGTACCGCCCGACCAGCCCGCCGAGGCTGTGCCCCACCAGGTCCACCCGGTCCTGCCCCGAGCGCTCGCACAGCTCCTCGACGCGTCGGGCGAGGTGCCGGGCGGTGGTGCGCAGGTCGCGGGTGAAGGGGGAGTAGTTGTACGCCTCCACCTGCCGCCGGCCGCCGGCCCCGAGGGTGCGGCGCAGCAGGACGAAGACGGAGCGGTTGTCGGTGAACCCGTGGAGCAGCAGCACCGGCGGGCGCTCGTGGGTGGCGGCGGCGGGTCGCTCCGGCAGGACGCCGGTGGGATACAGCAGGATGTGCCCGCCGAGCACGATGACTTCCAGTACGCCCGCCCGCAGCGCGGCCCCGGACATGGTCAGCCCCATGACGTCCCCCCTAGCGTCTTGGGACCGGGGCGTCCGACCGCCCCGTGCCGTGCGGCTGTCGGCGCGGAGCGGTGGTACGCCATCCCACGTGTGATTTCCCCCTCGTGGTTGACCGTGAAACGGGGGTGTGCGCAATGCTGTACTTAACGTTCGTTCACTCGGGAGGCAGTGCGATGGGTGTGACCGGTCCGATCCGTGTGGTGGTGGCCAAGCCGGGCCTCGACGGCCACGACCGAGGCGCCAAGGTGATCGCGCGGGCCCTGCGGGACGCGGGCATGGAGGTCATCTACACCGGCCTTCACCAGACCCCCGAACAGATCGTCGACACGGCGATCCAGGAGGACGCCGACGCGATCGGTATGTCGATCCTGTCGGGCGCGCACAACACGCTGTTCGCGCGCGTGCTGGAACTCCTCGCGGAGCGCGACGCGGAGGACATCAAGGTGTTCGGCGGCGGCATCATTCCGGAGGCGGACATCGCTCCGCTGAAGGAGAAGGGCGTGGCCGAGATCTTCACCCCGGGCGCGACGACGACGGCGATCGTCGACTGGGTCCGCGCCCACGTCCGCCAGCCGGCATAGCCGCCCACGCGGCGCCGTTGCCGGGGCCCAGTCCCCGGACCCCTGCTCCTCAAACGCCGGAGGGGCTGATTTTTGGCCGGCGTCAGCCTGCACGTTCAGGCTGACGCCGGCTGTATTCAGCCTCGCCGGCGTTTGAGGCGCGGGGTCTGGGGCGGAGCCCCAGGGGGTCCGGGCGCAGCCCGGGGAACGGGCGAAGGGCGGGTAGGGGACTTTGCCCCGCAGGGTTGCCCCCCGCGCCGTCGGCGGCGGCATGCGCCATCCCCGGACCGCGCCGGCGGTCAGCGCGGCGGCGCCAGTTCCGCGTGCAGCGCGGCCCGCAGCCGCAGGGTGGCGACCAGCCGTTGGAAGGCCTCCGACCAGTACGCCGCCGCACCCCCCTCCTCCACCGGCTCTGCCGCCAGCGCATCGAGCCGCCCCGCCTCCGCAGGATCAAGGCACCGCTCCGCCAGCCCCATCACCCCGCTGAAGCTCCACGGGTAGCCGCCCGCCTCCCGCGCGGAGTCCAGCGCCTCGATCACCGCCCGCCCCAGCGCCCCCGCCCACGGCACCACGCACACCCCGAGCAGCTGGAACGCCTCCGACAGCCCGTGCGCGCGTATGAACTCCGCGACCCAGCCAGCCCGTTCCTCCTCCCCGAGGGTCGACAGGAGCTTCGCCCGCTCCGCCAGCGACGCCGTCGCCGGGCCCGCCGCGGGCGGTGCGGACGCCGAGCCGAGCAGGGCCTGCGACCACGCGGGGTCGCCCTGCCGCACCGCGGCCCGGCACCATGCCGCGTGCAGTTCCTCCGCCCAGCCCTCGGCCACCGGCAGCGCCACGATCTCCGCCGGGCCGAGCCCCCCGAACCGGTCCCGCCAGCACGACAGCGGCGCGGACTCCACCAGCTGCCCCAGCCACCAGGCCCGCTCCCCGCGCCCGGCCGGCGGCCGCTTGACCACGCCGTCGTGCAGCATCCCCGCATCGCACTCGGTGGGTGGCGTCACCCCCTCCGGGCCGACGCAGGCCAGCGCCCGCTCCGCCATCCGCCCGGCCAGCGCCGAGGCCGGCAGCGCGGACAGCAGTTCGGCGGCGGTCGCGCGGACATTGCGGCTGCGGTCGCCCAGCGCCGCCTCCAGGAACGGCTCATCACCCGCGGACAGCCCCACCCGCAAGGAGTCGAGGAACATCAGCCGGTCCTCGGCCCGCTCGGTGCTCCACGTGGTCTCCAGCAGTCGCGGCCCGGCTGCCGCCTCGTGGGCCCGTACGCGGCCGAGCAGCGCGACCCGCTCCGCGAACAGCCCCTCCTGCCACAGTCGCTCCACCCCCACCGCGTCCTGCGGGCCGGGCAGTTCGCCGGCGCCGGTTCCCCCGCGCAGAGCGAACCGCCAGTCCGGATTGAGCCGGGCCAGCCACAGCCCGCGCGTCCCGGCCAGGGCCAGCGCCTGCGGCCGGAGGTCGCTGCGGGCCCGCGCGACGTCCAGCAGTGCGGGCACCAGCGAGGCCGGCGCCCGGTACCCGTACTGTCCGGCGGCTGCCAGCCACTGCGGCAGCAACTCCGTCAGGTCCGGGGCGGCCCCCCGCCGCCCGCTGCCGCTGCCCGCACCGGCCCGGCCCGCCAACAGCTGCGCGAGCCGCCGCCCGGCCGCTTCCGGCGGCTCCGGACGCGGGTCGCGCGGCGCGGGCTCGGGCCGCGGACCCGCCTCGGCGGGTCTCAGTCCGGCCCGGCGCCGTACCGTCTGCACGGCCGCGGCGCCGAGCAGGGCCTCGGGACTGCCCCGGCGCCGCTCGGTGCCCAGCAGCGCGGCGCCCACCAGCTCGTCCCAGTTCTCGTCCCCGTAGGCCGTGTCCGTCGACCCGTCCGTCGTTCTGTCCGTGGTGGTGTCCGTGGTCGTGTTCACCGGATGCCCTCCCTCTTTCCCTCGTGTGCCGTGCCGTGTGCGGGTGTCGTGCTCCGGTCCCGCCCCCTCCGCGGGACCGGAGCAGCTCATCTGTTTCCCCGTGGCGCACACGGCCGTACCTACGGCCTCAACTGGCGTGGTTGTCGTCCACGAAAGCCCCCCGGCTCACTCGTTTCGAATACGTCGGCGCTCCCGCGCCGCCGCCTTCCCCCTGCCGCCCGCTCAGCCCAGCACCACCGGCTCCGAGGAGTCCGGCTGCCAGGCCGTCAGCGGGGTGAATCCGCGGTGTCCGCACTCGCCGAACACCGTCAACGGGCCGCCCCCCGAAAGCGCGGCCAGCTGCCACAGCCCGGCCCCGGGCCGGCTCCCGGCCCCGGTCAGGGGCACGGGCAGGGCGGACGTCCCCTCCGCGTCCGCCAATTGCCATGCCGCTGCGCCCTGTTGTTCCCCCTGTCGCCCTCCTTGTCGTCCTCCCGGTATCGGAACCACCGGGCCGAGCACCACCGGCCAGGACTCCAGCCAGGGGTCCTCGCGCAGTGCCGCGCCGTACGTCTCCAGTGCCGCGCCCGTGCTCACGCCGGTCGGCGCGGTCCGCCGCGGCGCGGCCGGCGCGAACCTCTCCCCGAGATCCGCGCGCAGTCCGGCGGAGCCGGGCCGGAAGCGGGCTTCCGCCTCCAGCACCAGGCCGACGGGCAGCGCCAGCCCCGGCGGCCGCCCGGGCGGGCCGAAGTCCAGGACCAGGGCCGGCCGCCCGCTCGCCAGCCCGCGCAGCCATATCCGGCGGGTGGTGAGACGGCCGTCCGGTGACGCCGTGTCGTACTGGGCCAGCACGAGCCAGTGGTCCCGTACGGCCTCGCCTTCCGTCTGGGGCTGCAGTCCCAGACGGCTGCGGACCGTCGCGGCCAGCGGTTCCGGCAGTCCGGAAACGCCGAGCCAGGCCCGGTCCAGCAGGTGCAGCAGCGCGGCCTCCTCCAGCATCCGGGCGGGCCAGCCGGTGCCGCAACTGGGTATCGTCCCCAACTCCCGCACCCGCGCTGCCAGTCCGGGTGCCTGTGCGTCGACCATCCGGGCGGCGGTCTCCTCCCAGGCCGCGTATCCCGCCCGCTCCTGACCGGCGAGGCCGCCACGCACCAGGTCCGCGAGCCGCTGTTCCAGCTCGGTGACGCCCGCGCCGATGCGGGCCGCCCGCCGCTCGGCCCGCTTGCGGGCCCCTTCGGCGTCGGCCGGCCCCGCCCGGCCGGAGCGGTCGGCGGCGGGCCGCGCGGCCTTCGCCGCCCGCTCCGCGAGCCACTCGTCCGCCCAGTCCGGAGCCTCGGCCGTGGCGGCGGCCGGGGTGCCGGCCGTGTCATCGAGCCCCTCCGCGGCCCAGAGCAGCAACAGGCCCAGCGCGTGCTTGCACGGGAACTTCCGGCTCGGGCAGGAGCACTTGTACGCCGGCCCGGACACGTCGACGACCGTCCGGTACGGCTTGCTGCCGCTGCCCTTGCACAACCCCCACACCGCACCGGAAGCGGAACCTCCGGTCTGTGACCACGGCCCCGCCCCGCCGAGTCTGGCCCCCGCCTTGCGTGAGGCGTCGTCAGGAGCCAGAGCCAGTACCTGTTCCGCTGTCCAGCGGACCCCCTGCTCAGTCATGTGTTCCACCGTAGAGACCCCCACTGACAATCGCTCTGACCTGCAACGACGCATCTCCCGCGGCCCGTTGTCAGTGGTCGGGTGCATCGTGGTTCCAGCAGTCGTCAAGCGGCTGCGGAGCATTGGAGGGGGACCATGGCCACGACCGGGAACGAGACCACTGCAGAGGCGCTGCGACCGCACGCCGAAGACGCCTTCGCGCACGAACTGAAAGCCCTGGCGGCCGCCGACGACCGGCCGCGCCCGGCCCGCTGGAAACTCTCCCCGTGGGCCGTGGCGACGTACCTGCAGGGCGGCACGCTCGACGATGGCACCGTCATCACACCCAAGTACGTCGGCCCGCGCCGGATCGTCGAAGTCGCCGTCACCACCCTCGCCACCGACCGCGCGCTCCTGCTCCTCGGCGTGCCCGGCACCGCCAAGACCTGGGTGTCCGAGCACCTCGCCGCCGCCGTCAGCGGAGACTCGACCCTCCTCGTCCAGGGCACCGCCGGCACCCCGGAGGAGGCCATCCGCTACGGCTGGAACTACGCCCGCCTCCTCGCCCACGGCCCGAGCCGCGAAGCGCTCGTACCGAGCCCGGTCATGCGGGCCATGGCCGAGGGCATGACCGCCCGCGTCGAGGAGCTCACCCGGATCCCCGCCGACGTCCAGGACACCCTCATCACCGTCCTGTCCGAGAAGACGCTCCCGATACCGGAGCTCGGCCAGGAGGTGCAGGCCGTGCGCGGCTTCAACCTCATCGCCACCGCCAACGACCGCGACCGCGGGGTCAACGAGCTCTCCAGCGCGCTGCGCAGGCGCTTCAACACCGTCGTCCTGCCGCTGCCCGCCACCGCCGACGCCGAGGTCGACATCGTCGCCCGCCGCGTCGACCAGATGGGCCGCGCCCTCGACCTGCCCGCCGCCCCGGAGGGCCTGGAGGAGATCCGCCGCGTCGTCACCGTCTTCCGCGAGCTGCGCGGCGGCGTCACCGACGACGGGCGTACGAAGATCAAGTCGCCCAGCGGCACCCTGTCCACCGCCGAGGCCATCTCGGTGGTGACGGGGGGCCTAGCCCTGGCCGCCCACTTCGGGGACGGCGTCCTGCGCCCCTCCGACGTGGCCGCGGGGATCCTCGGGGCCGTCGTCCGGGACCCGGCCGCCGACCAGGTCGTCTGGCAGGAGTACCTGGAGGCCGTGGTCCGCGAGCGCGACGGCTGGAAGGACTTCTACCGGGCCTGCCGGGAGGTGACGGCATGAGCCCGGGGACGAGGGCCCCGGCCGCCACCACGGGCCCGCTGCTGCTCGGAGTACGGCATCACGGGCCCGGCTCGGCCCGTGCGGTGCGCGCCGCCCTGGACGCGGCGCGGCCGGCGGCGGTGCTGATCGAGGGACCGCCGGAGGGGGACGCCCTGCTCGCGCTCGCCGCGGACCCGGGGATGCGGCCGCCCGTCGCCCTGCTCGCCCACGCGGCCGACGACCCGGGGCGTGCCGCGTTCTGGCCGCTGGCCGGCTTCTCCCCGGAATGGGCCGCCATCCGGTGGGCGCAGGAGCGGGACCTGCCGGTCCGGTTCATCGACCTCCCGGCCGCGCACTCGCTGGCCGTGCCGGAAGCCCAGGCCCAGGAACAGGAGGGGGCGGGCGAGGCGGACGGCGCGGCGCCCGGATCCGTACGGCTGGACCCGCTGGCCGTGCTGGCCGAGACCGCCGGGTACGAGGACCCCGAGCGATGGTGGGAGGACGTGGTCGAGCACCGCGGCGGGGCCGGACCGGCCGCCGACCCGCTGGGCGTGTTCGAGGCGCTCGGGGACGCCATGGGGGCCCTGCGCGAGGAGTACGGGGCGGGCGGCCACCACCGGGACCTGGTGCGCGAGGCGTACATGCGGCAGCGGATGCGGGCCGCGCGCCGGGAGTTCGGCGACGCCTACGCCGTCGTCTGCGGGGCCTGGCACGTCCCGGCCCTGCGGGCCAAGACCACCGCGGCCGCGGACAAGGCGCTCCTCACCGGGCTCCCCAAGGTCAAGGTGGAGACCACCTGGGTGCCCTGGACCCACCGGCGCCTCGCCCGGGCCGGAGGGTACGGCGCGGGCATCACCTCGCCCGGCTGGTACGCACACCTCTTCGCGGCCCGGGACCGGCCCGTCGAGCGCTGGCTGACCAAGGTCGCGGGCCTGCTCCGCGAGGAGGACCGGCAGGTGTCCCCGGCCCACGTCATCGAAGCGGTCCGGCTCGCCGACACCCTGGCCGCGATGCGGGGCCGGCCGGTGCCGGGGCTGACGGAGACCCTGGAAGCGGTCCGGGCGGTGATGTGCGACGGCTCCGACATACCGCTCGCGCTGATCGAGGACCGGCTCGTCGTCGGGGACGTGCTCGGCGAAGTCCCCGACGCGGCGCCCGTCGTACCGCTCCAGCGCGACCTCACCCGGCACCAGCGCTCGCTGCGGCTCAAGCCCGAGGCGCAGGACCGGGAGCTGGAGCTCGACCTGCGCAAGGACACCGACGCGGCCAAGTCCCTGCTGCTGCACCGGCTGCGGCTGCTCGGCATCGACTGGGGCGTCCCGACGGCCTCCCGGGGGAGCACGGGCACCTTCCGCGAGACCTGGCGGCTCCGCTGGGAGCCGGAGCTCGCCGTGCGGGTGGCCGAAGCCGGCATCTGGGGGACCACCGTCCTCGGGGCGGCCACCGCCAGGGCCGAGGCCGACGCGGCGGGCGCCGGGGAACTGGGCGAGGTCACCGCCCTGGCGGAGCGGTGCCTGCTGGCCGGGCTCTCCGGGGCGCTGCCCGCCGTACTGCGGGCCCTCGCCGACCGGGCGGCGCTGGACACCGATGTGGCGGGCCTGGCCAAGGCGCTGCCCGCGCTGGCCCGTTCACTGCGGTACGGGGACGTACGCGGCACCGACGCGGTGGCGCTGGGGACGGTGGCGGCCGGGCTCGCGGAGCGGATATGCGTGGCGCTGCCGCCCGCCTGCGCGGCCGGGCTCGACGCCGACGCGGCGGAGGAGCTGCGGGGGCACGTGGACGGCGTACACGGGGCGATCGGCCTGCTGGAGGCGCTGGACACGGACGGCCTGCGGGAGCGCTGGGCGGCGGTGCTGCGGACGCTGGCCGGGCGGGACACCGTCCCCGGGCTGATACGCGGGCGGGCGGCGCGGCTGCTGCTCGACGACGGGCGGCTGGCGCCCGAGGAGACCGCGCGGCTGATGGGTCTCTCGCTGTCCCCGGCGTGCGCGCCGGCCGACGCGGCGGGCTGGATCGAGGGGTTCGCGGGCGGGGGCTCGGGCGGCGGCACGCTGCTGGTGCACGACGAGCGGCTGCTCGGGCTGATCGACGGCTGGCTGGTGTCGGTGCCGGAGCGGGCGTTCATCGACGTACTGCCGCTGCTGCGACGGACCTTCGGCGGGTACGAGGCGGGGGTCCGGCGGAGCCTCGGGGAGCTGGTGCGGCGGGGGCCGGGCCGGGCGGGGGCCTCCGTGTCGGGATCCGGCGCGGCGCCGGCAGGGTTCGGTGCGGAGCTGGATCCGGTCCGGGCGGATGCGGTGGTGGATCTGGTCCGGCTGCTGCTGGCGGGGGCGCCGGGGTGACCGGGGCGGGCCGCCCCGGGCCCGGCGGGCGGGCTGCGGTGGGCCGCTGCGCGGCGCGGAGTCCCCTACCCGCCCTTCCACCATCCCCCAGACTCCGTCCGGGGGGACCCCCAGCCGGGGCTCCGCCCCGGACCCGATCCCGCGTGCGGCGCCGTTCCCGGGGACCAGCCCCCGGACCCCCGCGCCTCAAACGCCGGCGGGGCTGAGATTGCCCTGTGGGCAATTCATCCCGCCGACGTGCACGTGCGTTTGGGGGACGGGCGAAGGGCGGGTCGGGACTTCGCCCGCGCAGCGCCACCGGGCGGCGGTGGTGGTCGGTGGTGGTCGGTAGTGCTTCGAGAGTGGGAGGTAGGCAGATGGCTGGTGTGGGAGTGGACGGCGGCGGCGCCGAGCGGTTGCGGCGGTGGCGGATGGTGTTGGGCGGGGGAGAGGGGGAGGGGACCGGGGTGGCGTTGAGCGGGGCGGACGCGGGGATGGATGCGGCGCTCGGGGCGCTCTACGGGGCCGACGGCGGCGGGGGCCGCAAGCGGGCGGGGGAGCGGTCGGCCGGGCTCGGGGGGTCCGCGCCTCAGGTGGCGCGCTGGCTCGGGGACATCCGGACGTATTTCCCCACTTCCGTGGTGCAGGTCATGCAGCGGGACGCCATCCAGCGGCTCGGGCTGTCCGCCCTGCTGCTGGAGCCCGAGATGCTGGAGGCGGTGGAGCCGGACGTGCACCTCGTCGGCACCCTGCTCTCCCTCAACAAGGCGATGCCCGAGACCACCCGGGAGACCGCCCGCGCCGTCGTCCGCAAGGTGGTCGAACAGGTGGAGAAGCGGCTCGCGAGCCGGACGCGGGCCACGCTGACGGGCGCGCTCGACCGGTCCGCCCGGATCAGCCGGCCGCGGCACGCGGACATCGACTGGGACAGGACCATCCGGGCGAACCTGAAGAACTACCTGCCCGAGTACCGGACCGTCGTTCCCGAGCGGCTGGTCGGCTACGGCCGCGCCGGGCGGGCGGTGAAGAAGGAGGTCGTGCTGTGCATCGACCAGTCGGGATCCATGGCGGCCTCCGTCGTCTACGCCTCCGTCTTCGGGGCGGTGCTGGCCTCGATGCGCTCGATAGCGACCCGGCTGGTCGTGTTCGACACCGCCGTCGTGGACCTGACCGACCAGCTCGACGATCCCGTCGACGTGCTCTTCGGCACCCAGCTCGGCGGCGGCACCGACATCAACCGCGCGCTCGCCTACTGCCAGTCGAAGATCACCCGCCCCGCCGACACCGTCGTCGTCCTCATCAGCGATCTCTACGAGGGCGGCATACGCGACGAGATGCTGAAGCGGGTCGCGGCGATGAAGGCGGCGGGGGTGGAGTTCGTGGCGCTGCTCGCGCTGTCCGACGAGGGCGCGCCCGCCTACGACCGGGACCACGCCGCCGCCCTCGCCGCGCTCGGCGCCCCGGCCTTCGCCTGCACCCCCGACCTGTTCCCGGAGGTGATGGCCGCGGCGCTGGAGAAGCGCCCCCTGCCCGTCCCGTGACCGGGCGGGCACCACCGCGCTCGCTCCCGGCCCGCCCGCGCGGGGGCCCGTAGGGGAGCCGTCCCGGCGGCCGGCCATCGGCGGATCGCACGAAGATGCAGTTCAACCGTGAGGCGATCTGTGACAGGTATCACCGCTCAGGTGTGATCTGCGATTTAGGGACCTACGTCCCACGGGGATAACCTGCGGGACGGACATGCCGCGTCCACGGTCACCGTGTGCGCCTTCCTTGTGACAGCGCCGTCACGTTGCCCTCCGCGGCACGCCCACGCAGATAGCAGACAACCGCGAATCACTGCGAATCTTTAAAAAAGACAAGGGACGGACGCGCGTGGACCTGTTCGAGTACCAGGCGAGGGACCTCTTCGCCAAGCACGGTGTACCGGTGCTGGCCGGTGAAGTCATCGACACGCCTGAGGCAGCCCGCGAGGCCACCGAGCGCATGGGTGGCAAGTCGGTCGTCAAGGCGCAGGTGAAGGTCGGCGGCCGCGGCAAGGCCGGCGGCGTCAAGCTCGCCGCCACCCCGGACGAGGCCGTCGCCCGTGCGACGGACATCCTCGGGATGGACATCAAGGGCCACACGGTCCACAAGGTGATGATCGCCGAGACGGCTCCGGAGATCCTGGAGGAGTACTACGTCTCGTACCTCCTCGACCGCACCAACCGCACCTTCCTGGCCATGGCCTCGGTCGCGGGCGGCATGGACATCGAGCAGGTCGCCGAGGAGACCCCGGAGAAGCTCGCCAAGGTCCCGGTGAACGCCAACGAGGGCGTGACCATCGAGAAGGCCCGCGAGATCGTCGCGCTGGCGCAGTTCCCGGCCGAGGTCGCCGAGAAGGTCGCCGAGGTCCTCGTGACCCTGTGGGCGACCTTCATCGCCGAGGACGCGCTCCTCGTCGAGGTCAACCCGCTCGCGAAGGTCGCCAACGGCGACGTCATCGCGCTCGACGGCAAGGTCTCGCTCGACGAGAACGCCGAGTTCCGCCAGCCGGGTCACGAGCAGTTCGTGGACCACGCTGCCGCGAACCCGCTCGAGGCCGCCGCCAAGGCGAAGAACCTCAACTACGTGAAGCTCGACGGCGAGGTCGGCATCATCGGCAACGGCGCGGGTCTCGTCATGAGCACCCTCGACGTCGTCGCCTACGCCGGCGAGAACCACGGCGGCGTCAAGCCCGCCAACTTCCTGGACATCGGCGGTGGCGCCTCCGCCGCCGTCATGGCCAACGGTCTCGAGATCATCCTCGGCGACCCGGACGTCAAGTCCGTCTTCGTCAACGTCTTCGGTGGCATCACCGCGTGTGACGAGGTCGCCAACGGCATCGTCCAGGCGCTGCAGCTGCTCGAGGACAAGGGCGAGGCGGTCACCAAGCCGCTGGTCGTCCGTCTCGACGGCAACAACGCCGACCTGGGTCGCAAGATCCTCTCGGACGCCAACCACCCGCTGGTTCAGCGCGTGGACACCATGGACGGCGCGGCCGACAAGGCCGCCGAGCTCGCGGCTGCGAAGTAAGGGCAGAGGTCACAGACTCACATGGCTATCTTCCTCAACAAGGACAGCAAGGTCATCGTCCAGGGCATGACCGGTGCCACGGGCATGAAGCACACCAAGCTGATGCTGGCTGACGGCACCAACATCGTCGGCGGCGTGAACCCGCGCAAGGCCGGCACCACCGTCGACTTCGACGGCACCGAGGTCCCGGTCTTCGGTTCCGTCGCCGAGGCGATGGAGAAGACGGGCGCCAACGTCTCCGTCCTCTTCGTCCCGCCGGCGTTCGCCAAGTCCGCCGTGGTCGAGGCGATCGACGCCGAGATCCCGCTGGCCGTCGTCATCACCGAGGGCATCGCGGTGCACGACTCCGCCGCCTTCTGGTCGTACGCGACCTCCAAGGGCAACAAGACGCGGATCATCGGCCCGAACTGCCCGGGTCTGATCACCCCCGGCCAGTCCAACGCCGGCATCATCCCGGGCGACATCACCAAGCCCGGCCGCATCGGTCTCGTGTCCAAGTCGGGCACGCTGACCTACCAGATGATGTACGAGCTCCGTGACCTCGGCTTCTCCTCCGCCGTCGGCATCGGTGGCGACCCGGTCATCGGCACCACGCACATCGACGCCCTCGAGGCGTTCGAGGCGGACCCCGACACCGACCTGATCGTCATGATCGGCGAGATCGGCGGCGACGCCGAGGAGCGTGCGGCGGACTTCATCGCGAAGCACGTCACCAAGCCGGTCGTCGGCTACGTCGCGGGCTTCACCGCCCCCGAGGGCAAGACCATGGGTCACGCCGGTGCGATCGTCTCCGGTTCTTCTGGCACCGCACAGGCCAAGAAGGAAGCCCTGGAGGCCGCGGGCGTGAAGGTCGGCAAGACGCCGACCGAGACCGCGAAGCTGGCGCGCGAGATCCTGAACGCCGCGCAGTAGCAGCCGCCTTCGGCTGTACGTGCAGACGGGCGTGGCCCGCACCCTGTGAGGGGTGCGGGCCACGCCCGTTTCCGTACGCGGGGACCGCGGGTCGTCCGGCCGGGCCGCTATTCGAGGCTCGGCGCGATTCGGGACGGGCCGGCCGACGGATCGGACAGCAGCTTGTCGTGGAGCTGTCGGCCCTCGTCCGTGAGCTGCTGCGGGCCGCCGTGCGGGGGCACGCCCGACACGCTCGCGCCGGGGGCGCGCGGAGGCTCGTACTCGGTCGGAGCGGTCACCCAGGTGTAGGCCGTCGCCGCGGCGATGGCCGCCGTCACCCCGATCACCGCACGGGTCCACAGCCGTGTGCGGTGCTCGCCGGCCATCCGTACGACGGCTGCCGCGCGCGGCTCCAGCCCGAGGGCGGGCCTCAGTGCGCCGAGCCGCTCGCGCAGCACCGCGGACTGTTTGGCGGGCGCTACGCCGTCCAGTTCGGGGAGCTGGTCGGCGAGGTCGGCGTGCGCGTCGACGAGCCGGCTGCCGGCGGTCGGCGTGGACGCCTCGGTCTCGGCGGCGGTGTCGGGGAGGTCCAGCCCGACACCGTCGTAGAGCAGCACCGTGCGGCGGTGGGCCGGGGGCAGCCCGAGCATCGCGTCCAGCAGGACGCGGTCCGCGGGGTCGGCCGGGGGCTTGTCGGGGTGCCGGTGGGAACGCCGGAACCGGTGCCAGGGGGAGAGCGCGTACTCGTACGTGGCCGCGCGCACCCACCCCACCGGATCGGGATCGGTGGCGACCTCGGGCCAGCGCTCCCACGCCTGCTGGAAGGCGCGCTCCACGGCCTCACAGGCGAGGGCGTGACGGCCGGTGAGGAGGTAGGCCTGGCGGGCCAGGGCGGGGGCGGTGCGGTCGTAGAGGGCGTCGAAGGCGGAGACCGCGGTCACCGTCGGGGCGTCCTCGCCGGGGGCTTCCTGCGGGGCCTCGGGGGCGGTACGGGCCTCCGCGGCCGGGCCGCCCGCCCCGCCGGCGCCTCCTTCGGGGTCCGCCGGTCCGGTGTCCTTGGCGGCGGGCGCGGGGTCCGAACGGGTGTCCGGCCCGGAGCCCGGCCCGGCGTCCGTCCCGGCCGGCCCCGGCCCGGTGGCCGACTCGGAGCCCGGCCCGGTGGTGCTCGTCCGGGTGGCGGCTTCGGAGCCCCGTCCTGCGGGGTTCTTCCCCGTGCCAGGGCCGGCGCCCGGCCCCGTGCCAGGCCCCGTGCCCGGCCCGGTGCTCGGCGCGGCGGTCTTCCGGGAGTGCGGCCCGGAGTCCGGGCCGGAGTCCGGGCCGGCGCCTGAGCCGGTATCAGGGACCGTGCCCGTACCGGCGCCCGGGGGGAGGGGGCCGCCGGGACGGAGGGCTGCGAAGCCGCCTCCGCCGGGGCCGCCGCCCAGAGCGGCCCCGGCCTTGACCGCGGACTTGGCCTCGTGCCGGGGCACCCCGACGGGGGGCTTCGCGGCGCGCTTGACGGCGGCCTTGGGCCGGGTCTGCGCCCCGACGGGCCGGGTGAGTCCGCGCATCATGTGCAGCCCGAACCGGCCCTCGGGGGCGTCGGCGGCTGATGCCGCGTCTGTGTCCCCGGAAGCGGCGCCGGTTGCCGCCCCGGCGTGCTCCGTGTCGCTGTCGAGCGGGCTCCCGGGCGTGATGCCGCCCGGAGCTGACGCCGCGTCGGTGTCCGCTCCGGCGGCGCCGGTTGCGCCGGACGGGCCGACGCCGGACGAGTCGGCCCGGGCTGTTCCCGCCTGCGCTGTTGCGGCCTGCGGTGGGGCGGTGCCGCTGACCCATGCGGGCCGGGTGGGCGTACCGGCGCCGGCGCCCCCCGCCGCCCCGGCGGCGTCACCCCGGCCCTGCGCGGAGCCGCCCTGGGGCCCGTCGGTCCGGGCCGTGGGGCCCGAGCCGTCGGTCCGGGCCGTGGGGCCCGAGGGGGCGGAGGCGGCGGACTCGTCGGTGGACAGGCGGGTCAGGAGCTTGGAGTAGGCCTCCAGCTTGCGGCCCCGGGGGTGGGTGCGGCCGGTCTCCCAGGAGCGGACCGTGTTCGAGGTGACGCCCACCGCCGCCGCGACCTCATCGTGCGTCAGGTCGGCCGCTTCGCGCAGGCGTCGGCGTTCCTTCGGGGTGGGGAGGCCCAGCTCCGTGACGCTTTGTGTCATGCCACACTCCCCGCGACCCGGACGCCCTGAGCGAAAAAGTACATAAACGTATATTGAGCGACACCACGGTCATTCGCCTGTTACCCGCCCATAGCGCGTGTCGTTGGCACCATGTCAGCGTGACCCAAGTGACCGAACGCGGGACCTCGTTGCCCATGCCCCCCAGGGCCCCCGCACGGCGCCGTTCACCGGCGGCCGCCGCGTGTGTCGTGGGTGGCGCCGTCGCCGCAGTGCTGGGGCTCGGCTTCCTCGCCGTGCTCGTCATCGTGCTGTGGATCAGCTCCCCCTTCCCCGACAGCGGTCCCGGCGGCGCCCTGCACCTCGCCGCGGGCCTCTGGCTGCTCGCCCACGGGACCGACCTCGTCCGCTACGAGACCCTCTCCGGGGTGCCGGCCCCCGTCGGCCTGACCCCGTTGCTGCTGGTGGCCCTGCCCGCGCTGCTCATCCGGCGCGCCGCCCGGCTGGGCAGCGCCGCGCAGGAGGACCGGGGCGCGGAGCCGCTGCCCGCGGGCGTGGTGTTCTCCGCCGTGCTCTGCGGCTACCTCGGGGTCGGCGCCCTGGCCGTCGTGTACGCCGCCGCCGGGCCGATGCCCGCCGACCCGCTCAGCGCGGCCTGGCACCTCCCGGTCGTCGCCGCCCTCGCCGCCGCCGGCGGGGTCTGGGAGTACCGGGGGAGGCCGCTCGGGCAACTGCCCGGCCGGCTCGACCGGCCCCGCTACGCCCTCGCGCTGCGGGCCGGCGCCGGCGGGCTGCTGGTGCTCCTCGGCGGCGGAGCCCTGCTGGTCGGGGCCTCGCTGGCCTGGCACGGGGCGGAGGTGCAGGGCTCCTTCGCGGCGCTGACCGGGGACTGGTCGGGCCGCTTCGCGGTGCTGCTGCTCGCCCTCGCGCTGATCCCGAACGCCGTCGTCTGGGGCGCCGCCTACGCACTCGGCCCCGGCTTCGCGCTGGGCACCGGAGCCGCCGCGGCCCCGCTCGGCTTCGACGGCTCGCCCGCGCTGCCGCGCTTCCCGCTGCTCGCGGCGCTGCCCGCGGAGGGCCCCGGCACACCGCTGACCTGGGCCGTCGGTGCGGTGCCGGTGGTGGCCGGGCTGGCGGTGGGCTGGTTCGCGGTACGCCGGGCACGCGACGTCTCGTACGGGGAGACCGCGCTCACGGCGGCGCTGGGCGCCCTGGTGTGCGCCCTGGCGACGGCCGCTCTCGCCGCGGCCTCGGCGGGGCCGCTCGGTTCCCGGGAGCTGGCGGCCTTCGGCCCCGTGTGGTGGCAGACGGGCGGGGCGGCCCTGGGCTGGACCCTGGTCCTCGCGGTCCCGCTGGCCGTCACCGTCCACGCCTGGCGGAACCGACCCGCGAGGGGCCCGGCCGGTGCCGGCTCCGAGGACGGCTGGCACGACAGCGGCGTGCGCGAGGTCCGCTGGGCGGCCCTGCGCCGTGCGGCGGGCACCTTGATCCCGGACTTCTCCAGCACCCCGGCCGAGGGTGACGGGCCGCCCCCGGTCCGGATTCCGCAGGAAGCACCCCGGCCGGTGTCCGCCCCGCCGAAGCGTCCCGTGCTGGTCATGCCCGGCCTCAAACTGGACCTGACCCCGATTCCGCTCCCCGCACTGCCCGCGGAGCCGCCACCACCGGCCCCGCTCGTCCCGCCGGTGACCGGAGCCCGCGTACTGACCCGCCGGAAGCCCGTAACGGAAACGGAAACGGCAACAGCGACGGAGCCGGCAACGGCAACGGCAACGGCAACGGCAACGGCAACGGAAACAGCGACGGCAACGGCCCCGGGGCAGACCGCACCGACCGAAACGGACCGCAGGCCCGAGCCGGAGGCCGCCCGGATCGACTAGCTAGCTAGCTCCCGGCTAACGCTGGACCTCGAGCATCTTGCCGATGAAGTTGTCCGGCAGCAGGTCGTTGCACTGCAGCTCGGCCGGCTTGGTGAGGGCGTCCTGCTTGCAGACGTAGAAGTCCTTGTACGTGAGCTGCACCGCGTACGAGGACAGCGCCAGCAGGATCGCCAGCGAAGCCGTCACCAGGCCGCTCGCCGCCGCCGTCCGCTGGGGCCGGGCGGCGGCACCGAGCGCCGCCAGTCCGCCCCGGTCCGCACCGGGAGCCGCACCGGCACCCGTATCCGTACCGGCACCCCTGCCCGTCCCCGTGCCCACGTCCGCCGCCGTGGCGCGTGCGCCCGGGGCGCCCTGCGCCCCGTCCCCGGACGGCTTCGCCGGGGCCGCCCCGCGCAGCGCGCTGATTCCCCAGTACAGGGCGAGCACGCCCAGCAGCAGGCCCATCGAGGGGATGCCGAAGACCCCGAAGAAGAAGCCCCACATGCCGGCCAGCAGCGCGTACCGCGCCCGCCGCTGGATCGGGTCCGTGGGGTCCCAGCGCGCCGGTCCCGACCCGGGGTCCGCGCCAGGTCCCGACCCGGGGCTCTGCTTGTCGCCGTCGTCATTACCGGCGCGCGGTTCCCAGAGCTGGTCGGGCCGGCCTTCCGGGGGCGCCGCGAAGGGGTTGTCGTCGGTGGAGCGGTCGGGCTGGGGGCGGTCCGGCATCGGGTGTGTTTCATCCCCTGTGTCGTGGACGCCGCTGGGACGTCCGAGGCCTGTTTACGGCGTGTACGCCAGACGCTACCGCCCACCCGTCCCCCCGTCCCTCGGGGGCCGTCCGGTGTGCCGGTATCGTTGCAGGCGGTCGGTGGCTTCGTAGGGTCCCCCGTATCTCGGGGGTCCGAGTTTTCATGCGATCGCACAAGACGAACGACGCGCCCCCGGTTCACGCCGGGAGGCGCCCCCGCTCGACGAGAAAGGGCCTCCCATGGCCGCCTCCCGCCTGGTCGTGCTGGTCTCCGGATCCGGCACCAACCTCCAGGCCCTGCTCGACGCCATCGACGCCCATCCCGGGGGATCCGAGGGCTTCGGCGCCGAAGTCGTCGCCGTGGGAGCCGACCGCGAGAACATCGCCGGCCTGGAGCGCGCGGAGAAGGCCGGGATCCCCACCTTCGTGTGCCCGGTCAAGGCGTACGCGAGCCGTGCGGAGTGGGACGCCGCCCTGACCGAGGCCACCGACGCGCACGCGCCGGACCTGGTGATCTCGGCGGGGTTCATGAAGATCGTCGGGCCGGAGTTCATCGGCCGCTTCGGCGGCCGGTTCGTCAACACCCACCCCGCCCTCCTCCCGGCCTTCCCGGGCGCCCACGGCGTACGGGACGCCCTCGCCTACGGCGCGAAGGTCACCGGCTGCACCGTCCACTTCGTGGACGCGGGCGTGGACACCGGTCCGATCATCGCCCAGGGTGTGGTCGAGGTCAGGGACGAAGAGGACGAAGCCGCTCTCCATGAGCGGATCAAGGAAGTCGAGCGCGAGCTGCTCGTCGACGTCGTGGGGCGCCTGGCCCGGCACGGCTACCGCATCGAGGGACGAAAGGTAACAATCCAGTGACCGCCGCAGAGGCCGCAGGGACCGTAGAGACCGTGACCGCAGAGGGCGAGGACCTCGCCGCGTCGAAGCGCCCGATCCGGCGCGCGCTCATCAGCGTCTACGACAAGACGGGACTGGAAGAGCTGGCCCGCGGTCTGCACGAGGCGGGTGTCGCGCTCGTCTCGACCGGCTCCACCGCTTCGAAGATCGCCGCCGCCGGAGTGCCCGTCACCAAGGTCGAGGAGCTGACCGGCTTCCCCGAGTGCCTGGACGGCCGGGTCAAGACCCTGCACCCGCGCGTGCACGCCGGCATCCTCGCCGACCTGCGCCTGGAGGACCACCGCAACCAGCTCGCCGAGCTGGGCGTCGAGCCCTTCGACCTGGTGATCGTCAACCTCTATCCCTTCCTCGCGACAGTTCAGTCGGGCGCGACTCCGGACGAGTGCGTGGAGCAGATCGACATCGGCGGCCCCTCGATGGTCCGCGCCGCCGCCAAGAACCACCCCTCGGTGGCCGTGGTCACCAGCCCGGCGCGCTACGCCGACGTGCTGACCGCCGCCCAGGGCGGCGGTTTCGACCTCACCGCCCGCAAGCGGCTCGCGGCCGAGGCCTTCCAGCACACCGCCGCGTACGACGTGGCCGTGGCCTCCTGGTTCACGAACGCGTACGCCCCGGAGCCGGAGGCCGTACTGCCCGAGTTCCTGGCCGGCGCCTGGGAGCGCAAGTCCACCCTCCGCTACGGCGAGAACCCGCACCAGGCGGCCGCGCTGTACACGGACGGGCAGCCGGGCGGGCTCGCCAACGCCGAGCAGCTGCACGGCAAGGAGATGTCCTACAACAACTACGTGGACACCGACGCGGCCCGCCGCGCCGCCTACGACCACGAAGAGCCCTGCGTCGCGATCATCAAGCACGCCAACCCGTGCGGCATCGCGGTGGGCAAGGACGTCGCCGAGGCCCACCGCAAGGCGCACGCCTGCGACACGGCCTCCGCCTTCGGCGGGGTCATCGCCGTCAACCGCCCGGTGAGCGTCGAGCTCGCCGAGCAGGTCGCGGAGATCTTCACCGAGGTCATCGTGGCCCCCGACTTCGAGCCGGGCGCCGTCGAGGTCCTGGCGAAGAAGAAGAACATCCGCGTCTTGAAGGTGGCGGGCACCCCGCACCAGCCGGCCGAGCTCAAGCCCATCTCCGGCGGCGTGCTGCTCCAGCAGTCCGACCTGGTCCAGGCCGAGGGCGACGACCCGGCGAACTGGACGCTGGCCACCGGCGAGGCCCTGTCCGCCGACGAGCTCGCCGACCTCGCCTTCGCGTGGAAGGCCTGCCGCGCCGTCAAGTCCAACGCGATCCTGCTCGCCAAGGACGGCGCCTCGGTCGGCGTCGGCATGGGCCAGGTCAACCGCGTCGACTCCGCGAAGCTGGCCGTCGAGCGGGCGGGCGCCGAGCGCGCGCAGGGCTCGTACGCCGCCTCGGACGCCTTCTTCCCCTTCGCGGACGGTCTGGAGATCCTGACGGCCGCCGGCATCAAGGCCGTGGTCCAGCCGGGCGGTTCGATGCGCGACGAGCTGGTCATCGAGGCCGCGAAGGCGGCGGGCGTGACGATGTACCTCACGGGGACCCGTCACTTCTTCCACTGAGTCACCGAGCTGCCGAGTCCGGCGCTCACCCGTCAGACGGCGAAGGCCGCGTACCGCACTGCTGCGGTACGCGGCCTTCGCCGTGCGCGGTACCGGTACGAGCGGTCGTACCGGAGCCGGTCTAGTACTGCGGGCGCTTGAAGTAGACGCCCGCGGCGGAGTTGGCCAGGCCGAAGATGATCCACAGGCCCAGGCCGAGCGAGATCAGCGTGAGGACCAGCGAGACCATGACGGCGCCGGCGGCGCCGGAGCCATTCGCGCTGCTGAGTGAGATCAGGTTGCCGACCAGGCCGAAGAGGGCGAACAGGACCTGCAGCGAGCCGAAGATGATGCCGGAGACCCGCACACCGCCGCGGCCCTTGCCCAGCTTGGCGGCGGTCAGGATCGGCCACAGCGAGATGCCGACGAGGACGATGCCGATGATGACGAAGACGACGCTCAGCGCGGTGCCCGCGTCGCTCGACGAGGAGCTGGAGTCGGAGAACTCGGAGGCGAACAGGGCGCCGATGAGGGCGACGGCCACGCCGCCGAGGGCCTGGAGGATCCCGAGGATCCAGAGGATGACCCGCGCCCCCTTGACCCCGCCCGGCATCGGCATCGGCGAGCCCGGGTAGCCGGGGACGCCCGGGTAGGCCTGCTGCGGGTAGGCGTAGCCGCCCTGGGCCGGGATGCCCTGGGGGGCCTGCGGCGGGTAGCCGTAGGCGGGCTGGCCGCCCTGCGGCTGCTGCGCGTACGGGTTGTTCGGGTCGCCGAAGCTCATCTGGGGTGTTCCTCCGTGGAAGTGCGGGGACGCACGGCACGCGCGGAGGAGTCACTGCAAGTCGTGCGGCCCGCCCCCCGGCACTGCTCGCGGCACTACTGATCCCTGCATGGTCGTCCGGCCGGACCGGGCTTGTCCAGCCGGGACGCGGCCCGCCCGGCACTTGTTGTGCAAGTGCAACGAACCCGGAACGAACCCGGACAGGCCGTGCGGGGCCCCGGCTGGATCCCCGGCTGGATCCGCGACTGGATCACCGACTGGATCACCGACCGGATCCGCGACTGGATCCGTGACCGCTCCATCCGGGAGGATGGGGCCATGACTGCCCAGATTCTCGACGGCAAGGCCACCGCAGCCGCGATCAAGTCCGAACTGACCGCCCGCGTGGCGGCGCTCAAGGCCCGGGGCATCACCCCGGGCCTCGGCACCCTGCTGGTCGGCGACGACCCGGGCAGCCGCTGGTACGTCAACGGCAAGCACAAGGACTGCGCCGAGGTCGGCATCGCCTCCCTCCAGCGCGAACTGCCCGCGACGGCCTCCCAGGAGGACATCGAGGAGGTCGTGCGGGAGCTGAACGCCAACCCCGAGTGCACCGGCTACATCGTGCAGCTCCCGCTCCCCAAGGGCATCGACACCAACCGCGTCCTGGAGCTCATGGACCCGGCGAAGGACGCCGACGGCCTGCACCCGATGTCACTCGGCAGGCTGGTCCTGAACGAGCCGGGCCCGCTCCCGTGCACCCCGTACGGGATCGTCCAGCTGCTGCGCCACCACGGCGTCGAGATCAACGGCGCGCACGTGGTGCTCCTCGGCCGCGGCATCACGGTCGGGCGCTCCATGGGCCTGCTGCTCACCCGCAGGTCGGAGAACGCCACGGTGACGCTGTGCCACACCGGCACCCGGGACCTGGCCGCCCAGCTGCGCCAGGCCGACATCATCGTCGCGGCCGCCGGTGTGCCGCACCTGGTCAAGCCGGAGGACGTGAAGCCGGGCGCGGCCGTGCTCGACGTCGGCGTCAGCCGGGACGAGAACGGCAAGATCGTCGGGGACGTGCACCCCGGCGTCGCGGACGTGGCCGGCTGGATCTCCCCGAACCCGGGCGGCGTCGGCCCGATGACCCGGGCGCAGCTGCTCGTCAACGTGGTCGAGGCGGCCGAGCGGGCGGTTCCCCGTGCCGGCTGAGCGCGAGCCGGAGCACACCACGGTCCCGGATCCCGCTTCCGCTCCCGGGCCCGCTCCCGCCAAGGCCGTCGCCGCTGAGGATCCGGGGTCCAGGTCCCGCCGCTTCCCCTCCGTCACCCGGGACACCGCGCGTCCCGAGGGCGGCGGCCGGGCCGCGCCGGGCGACGCTCCGGCTCCGGCCCGGCAGTGGCCGATGCTGGCGGTCCTCACCGCGACGGCCGCCGGACTGCTGTTGACCGCGATGGGCCATCCGCGCGTCGGCTGCCTGCTGATCGGCGCCGCGCTGATCGCGGGTGCGGTGATGCGCAGTCTGCTGCCCTCCGTGGGCATGCTCGCGGTGCGCTCCCGCTTCACGGACATGGTCACGTACGGCCTGCTGGGCGCGGCGATCACGCTGCTCGCCCTGGTCATGGAGCCCAACCCGGTACTGAACGTCCCCTTCCTGGAGACCGCGGTCCGCTTCACGGTCCGCTGAGCAGCCTCCCGGAGCCCCCGGGGACACCCCCGGGACGGGCCCCGTGTGCCCGCGCCACACGGGGCGGGGGATTGGGGTGCTCCAGGGTCGGCTAACCTGACGGCGGATGTCTCTTCACGTCAAGATTTACTGGGCCACGGAGCGGCGTCCTCCCAGCACATGGGGCAGGGACGCCCCACCGCCAGCTGTCTAACGGAGAAGGCCATGACCCGCACTCCTGTGAATGTCACCGTCACCGGCGCCGCCGGCCAGATCGGCTACGCGCTGCTCTTCCGCATCGCCTCCGGCCACCTGCTCGGCGCGGACGTGCCGGTCAAGCTTCGTCTTCTGGAGATCCCTCAGGGCATGAAGGCCGCCGAGGGCACCGCCATGGAGCTCGACGACTGCGCCTTCCCGCTGCTCGCCGGCATCGACATCTTCGACGACCCGAACAAGGGCTTCGAGGGTGCCAACGTCGCGCTGCTGGTCGGCGCCCGCCCGCGCACCAAGGGCATGGAGCGCGGTGACCTGCTCTCCGCCAACGGCGGCATCTTCAAGCCGCAGGGCGCCGCGATCAACGCGAACGCCGCGGACGACATCAAGGTCCTGGTCGTGGGCAACCCGGCCAACACCAACGCGCTCATCGCGCAGGCCGCCGCCCCGGACGTACCGGCCGAGCGCTTCACCGCGATGACCCGCCTGGACCACAACCGCGCGATCTCGCAGCTGGCCGCCAAGACCGGTGCCGCCGTCTCCGACATCAAGCGCCTGACCATCTGGGGCAACCACTCGGCGACCCAGTACCCGGACATCTTCCACGCGGAGATCGCCGGCAAGAACGCCGCCGAGCTGGTCAACGACCAGGCCTGGCTGGCCGACACGTTCATCCCGACCGTCGCCAAGCGCGGCGCGGCGATCATCGAGGCCCGCGGCGCGTCCTCGGCCGCCTCGGCCGCCAACGCCGCCATCGACCACGTCCACACGTGGGTCAACGGCACCGCGGCGGGCGACTGGACCTCCATGGGCATCCCGTCGGACGGCTCCTACGGCGTCCCGGAGGGCATCATCTCCTCCTTCCCGGTCACCACCAAGGACGGCCGCTACGAGATCGTCCAGGGCCTGGACATCAACGAGTTCTCCCGTGCGCGCATCGACGCGTCCGTGGCGGAGCTCGTCGAGGAGCGCGACGCGGTGCGCGAGCTCGGCCTGATCTGATCATTTTCGTACGGCCCGGCCGCGCAGGCCCCCGTACGAGCGGTACGAACACCGAAACGCCCCGGCCAAACCTGGCCGGGGCGTTTGGCGTGAATCGTTCTGTCGCCGCATGGAGGCGAACCCTAGGGTCGGTCGGTGACCGAGAACGCGATTCCCCAGCAGCCCGACGGCAGTTGGTCCGGTCCCTCCGCGGGCCGCCCCCCGGTGCACCCCTCCCTGAGCGAGGCCGGCCGCTTCCTGTGCGCGGGGACGTACCTCGACGCCGGGTACCGCGACCGGGTCATCGACGAGCTGTACGTCCACGAGGAACGGATCGTCGCCCCCTCCTACGGCTACGACGCCTCCCGGGTCCTAGCCCACGCGCTGCGCGCCCGCCGCGCCGAACTCGGCTGGGCCGCCGGAGTCCTCGGAGCCTGGTTCGTCGGCTCCCTGCTCACGGGCGGCGCCCTCGCCGTATTCGTCCTGCCCTTCCTCCTGCTGAGCCTCGCCGACTGGCTGCGTGCCCGGAACGTCCCGGTGCTGCGGTTCCTGTCCGTGATCCTGCGGATCTACGTGTGGTGGATGCTGATCGCCGTGCTCGCGGTGGTCGGCTTCGGCGGCGGCTTCCAGCTGCTGGGCTTCCTGGATGAGGTGGGCGGTTCGGACGTCGGCCCGTTCTCCCCGAGCGGCGCGGAAGTCGCCGGAACCGCCGCCCTGTGGTGGCTGCCGGTCGTCTTCGCCGCCGTGGTGACCGTCGTGGGGCTCCAGCGGGGGCACGTCTTCCGGACCATCGCCACCGACCTCTCCGAGGGCCGCTACGCCGACCACGCGAACGACCCGGCCGAAGCCGCCGAGGGGGCCCGCTTCCAGCGGGTCCGCCAGCGCATCCGGGCCGAGCAGCACACGCCGATGATCATGTACGACGTCAACGACCCGTTCTGCGGGGCGGGTGATCCCTTCAGGCCCTGGCAGCTGTCCGTGGAACTGCGCCCGCGCGAGGACCTCGGCCCCGACCGCAAGCCCGTCGCGGTCACCAACGCCCACATCCTGGCGCGGATCGTGCCGCTGCTGGAGCGCCTGCGGGTGCCCTCCCCGCACGGTTCCCCGGAGCAGGCCGCCGCCGTGGGCGACCGGATGCGCGAACTGGTCCTGGACGAGTGCGTGTTCCTGCCCGCGGGCGGGCTGCCGCACCGGGACACCGCGCAGGTCGTGCACGGTCAGTTCGGCGAGCAGCGGGCCGCCTCCATCGAGGAGGGCGGCGAGCGCCGCCGGCACTTCCTGCGCGTGCGGGTGGGCGGCTGGGACGAGAACCTCGTCGTCACCGTCTTCGTACGGGTCCACACGCAGGGCGGGATGATGATGCTGGAGGTGGCTCCGCACGTGCTGCTGCCCGTGCGGACCGACTTCCACAACGCGGACGCGGACGCCCAGCGGTACCGCAACAACAGCGGGTTCGGCAAGGCCGTCTGGGCCCTGCGCCACACCCCCCGCTCCCTCGCGGCCTCCGTGACCACGCTGGGCCGCGGCCTGGCGAGCTGGTGGCGGATCGCCACCGGCGGCCACGGCGGGGCCCGGCCCGAGGGGCCGCGGGTGTCGGTGCGCGACCTGGCCTCCGAGGACAACGGCTCGCTCTTCCACCTGATGGACCTCGACCGCTTCCTGAAGACCATCCAGGACCGGGTCGTCGGGGGCGTCGTCGTCGCGCTGCACGAAGCGGGCTGGCACACGGAGGAGTTCGCGCAGCGCGCGGTCAACGTCGCCGAGGGCGGGGTGTTCATCCAGTCGGTGAACCACAGCGCCTTCAGCATCGGCGGCGGAAACAACACCAACAGCACCAAGGGCAAGGGGAGTACCGGTGGCAACTGAAAACGGCGGTACGGGTACGAGTACGGGCGCGGGCGCGGCCGGGCAGGAGCCCGCGGTCCGCCTCGGCGACGTCACGGGCAGCGCCTTCAGCATCGGCGGCGGCAACAACACCAACACCGTGCACCACGGGGGAGCGGGGGCGGACACCGTGGGGCCGCAGGCCCTCCTCGACGCCGTACTGGAGCTGCGCGCGGCCCTCGTACGGCTGCCGCGCGGCGAGGACAGGACGGCGCTCGACGCCGAACTGGACGGGGTCGCGGAGGGACTGGAAGGAGCCGAGGAGATCCGGCCCGGCCTGGTCCCCCGGCTCCGCGGGGCCCTGGAACGGTGGGCTCCGCTGGTGGACTCGGTCAGCGCCGCGACCGCCCTGGCCGGGCTCCTGACCACCCTGGGAGGCTGACCGTGCCCCCGCAGAACGCCCCCCGCTGGGACCCCGAGACCCAACGCTGGGTGACCGACCCCCAGCCGGCCCCACCCGCGAGTCCGCAGCCGCCCGCGAATCCCCAGCCGGCCCCGCCCCCGAGTCCGCAGCCGCCGCCGCCCCCGAGCCACGCCCCGCCGCCGCCCCCGGCGCCGGGCTACGACCCGCTGCCGTCCGCGGCGCCGGGCTACGACCCGGCTTCCGGCCCGGGCGACCACACGGCCTCGGGGCCGCCTCCCGGGCCCGGGCCGGACGGGTACGGCCCGGGGCCGTCGGAGCAGGAGCCGCATCCGTACCCGTACCCGTACCCCACGTATCCGCACCCGCAGTCCGGACAGCCGGGGTACCCCGCTGCGCCCCGGCCCGCGCGGGCCGGCGGGCGGTGGCTGACGCCGACCACGGCGGGCGTCGCGGTGGCCGCGCTCGCGATCGGGGCGGCGGCCGTGTGGTTCGTGGCGCGGGACTCCGGCGAGCAGCCCGCGCACGCGGGGCCGACGGCTTCCAGCGCTCCGCCGAGCGGGGACGGCACGGGCACGCCCGACCCCTCGGTCACGGCCACGCCCTCCCCGTCGCCGACAGGCACGGGCACGGGCAGTCCCACCCCCAGCCCGAGCGGCAGCGACCCCGCGCACGAGACCGTGCGCGACGCGAAGGGGTTCACCGTCGCCGTCCCCGCCGGGTGGCTCCGGGAGGAAGCCGCCGCGGGGGTCTTCTACCGCTCTCCCGACCGCACCGCCCTGGTCCAGATCTTCCAGGTGAGCGAGCCCGAACTGACCCCGCTCGCGGCCGTCCAGGGCGCCTCCACCTACCTGCGCGCCCAGACCACCGGCTACCAGGAGATCCGCGTGGGCCCGGCCCCGGGCGCCCCCGAGGGCGGGGAGCTGGTCTACGAGTACGACAGCGCGGAATCGCACGGCCGGCGCCGCGGCGTGGAACGGGTCTTCGTAGCCGAGGACGGCAAGAAATGGGCCGTCCTGACGGCCGGCCCGGCGCCCGACTGGACGGCCACCCAGGCCCACCACAAGGCCGCACTGACCGCCTTCCGCCCCACGGGCGGCTGACGGCCGGGCGCGGAGGCTTACTTGTACATCCCCGGGGTGTAGTGCCCCGGGGTCAGGCGGGTGGTGACGCCGATGCGGTTCCAGACGTTGATCGCGGCGATCAGGGCGATCACCTGGGCCAGTTCCTTCTCCTCGAAGTGCCGCGCGGCCCGCTTGTAGACCTCGTCGGGAACGAAACCGTCGGTCAGGACGGTCACGGCCTCCGTCAGCTCGATCGCGGCGAGCTCCTTCTCCGTGTAGAAGTGCCGCGACTCCTCCCACGCGCCGAGCAGCAGCAGCCGCTCCACGTCCTCGCCCGCCGCGAGGGCGTCCTTGGAGTGCATGTCGATGCAGAAGGCGCAGTGGTTGATCTGAGAGGCGCGCAGCTTGACGAGCTCGACCAGGGCCGGGTCCAGCCCCTTGGCGGCCGCCGCGTCCAGGGCCACGGCGGCCTTGTAGAACTCCGGGGCGAGCTTCGCCAGCTGCATGCGGGGGGTGTGCTCGGGTGCCTTCTCGGTGTGGTTCATGGATCCAACCTACGAGCCGGGCGGCCCGCCTATATGGTCCATATCCATGACGGAATCGTGGGCCACTTTCGGCGCCGACCTGCATCTGGAACCGGTCCCCGGACGCGGTGTCCGGGCCGGGCTCACCGAGGCGCTGCGCGAGGCCGCGCGCAGTGGGCGGCTGGCCCCCGGGACCCGGCTGCCCTCGTCGCGGTCGCTCGCGGCGGACCTCGGGATCGCCCGCAACACCGTCGCCGAGGCCTACGCCGAGCTCGTCGCCGAAGGCTGGCTGACCGCACGGCAGGGCTCCGGGACCCGGGTCGCGGAGCGGGCCCGGGTCGGGGTACGGCGTCCCGCGGCGGCCGTCCCCGTACGGCGCCCCGTGCGCGCGCAGACCTCGTACAGCCTGAAGCCCGGTTCCCCGGACCTGGGCGGCTTCCCGCGCGCCGCCTGGCTGGCGGCGGCCCGGCGGGCGCTGACCGGGGCCCCGAACGAGGCCTTCGGGTACGCGGACCCGCGCGGCCGGGTGGAGCTGCGCGAGGCGCTCGCCGGGTACCTGGCGCGGGCCCGCGGGGTGTACGCGGACCCCGAACACATCGTGCTGTGCGCGGGCTTCGGCCAGGGCCTGCTGCTGCTCGCGAGGATGCTGCGGGCCCGCCGGGTCCGCGAGATCGCGGTGGAGGGGTACGGGCTGGACGTGCACCGGGAGCTGCTGACCGGCGCCGGGCTGCGGACGCGGCCGCTGGCGGTGGACGGCGCGGGAGCGCGCACCACGGAGCTGGCCGGTTCGGGCGCGGGGGCGGTGCTGCTGACGCCGGCGCACCAGTTCCCGACGGGCGCCGCGCTGACGCCCGGGCGGCGGGCGGCGGCGGTGGACTGGGCCCGCTCCACCGGCGGGCTGATCCTGGAGGACGACTACGACGGGGAGTTCCGCTACGACCGCCAACCGGTCGGCGCGCTCCAGGGACTGGACCCCGACCGGGTGGTGTACCTGGGCACGGCGAGCAAGTCCCTGGCACCGGGGCTGCGCATGGGCTGGATGGTGATGCCCGGGCCGCTGACGGACGAGGTGCTCGCGGTGAGGAACCGGTCCGACTGGAGCTCCAGCGCGCTGGACCAGCTCACGCTCGCGGAGTTCATCCGGTCGGGGGCGTACGACCGGCACGTGCGGGAGATGCGGCTGCGCTACCGGCGGCGGCGCGACGAGCTGGTCGCGGCCGTCGGGGACCGCGCGGAGGTCTCCGGCATCGCCGCGGGCCTGCACGCGGTGCTGGACCTCCCGCCGGGCGGTGAACGGGCGGCCCTGCGGGCGGCCGCCTGGCAGGATCTGGGGCTGCTGCCGCTGTCGTTCTTCCGGCATCCGGAGGCGGACATGCCCGCGCGGGAGGCCCTGGTCGTGGGCTTCGGGACGCCGTCCCAGAGTGCCTGGGCTCCGACCCTGGCGGCGCTGGTCGCTGCGCTCCCGTGAGGGGGGCCCTGCGGGGCAGTCCCCTACCCGCCCTTCCACCGTTCCCCGGGCTCTGCCCGGACCCCCCTGGGGCTCCGCCCCAGACCCCGGTCCTCAAACGCCGGACGGCTGAGATGGTTCCGCCGGGGGCTCGCCGAAGCGGGCCAGGGCCAGGGCTCCGGCCACGGCCACCACGAAGCCCGTGACCGCCAGCCAGGTCAGGCCCTCGCGGGTGCGGTCGCCCAGCCAGGCCACTCCCACCACCGCCGGCCCGATCGTCTCGCCCAGCACCAGCCCGGCCGTCGCCGCCGTCACCGAGCCGCGCTGGAGTGCCGAGGTGAGCAGCAGGAACGCGGCGCCGCCGCCGAGCAGCAGCGCGTAGAACGCCGGGTTGGACAGGGCGGAGAGCGAGATGTCGTCGATGAGCCGGACCGAGACCTCCACCACCCCGAAGCCCGTCCCGGCGGCCAGACCCAGCGTCAGCGCCCGGCTGCGGTCCGGCAGCCCGCCCGCCACGGCCCCGACCACCAGGACCAGCCCCGCCACCGCCAGCAGCCCTAGCTTCAGCGCGAGCGTGCCCTCCCCCGAGCCCTCTTCCCCGGACGACAGCCCGAGCATCACCAGCCCCGCGCACACCACGCCGACCGCGCACCACTCCGTCCCGCTCAGCCGCACCCGCAGCAGCCGCGACGCGACCACCGCGGTCACCGCGAGACTGGCCGCGAGGGCCGCGCCCACCGCGTAGATGGGGATGTGCCGCAGGGCGATGATCTGGAGGACGAAGCCGATCCCGTCCAGGCAGAGTCCGGCGATATAGCGCCACTGGCGCAGCGCCCGCAGGAAGAGCGCGGTGTCGACCCCCGAGCCCGTCCCCGGCGCCGTCGCCCGCGTCGCCACCGCTTGCAGGACCGACGCCGTGCCGAAGCAGACCGCCGCACCGAGCGCGCAAATCATCCCAATGAGCACGAACCGACTCTAGGTCACGGATCCCACGTCGGCCGGATTCCGTCGGCCGGGGCGGCCGTTCTAGTCTGTGCGCAGCCGGCCACCCAGGGGGAGCGAACAGTCCATGGACAGCAGCAGCACCGACACCACGCGCACCAAGCGCCGTATGCGCTCCGGCACCGTCGCGCTCGGAGGCATGGGCCTGCTCGCCGCGGCCCTCGTGGCCTGCGGCAGCAGCAACGAGCCCGACAAGCGCTGCGCGGACCGCGCCACCCTGGAGAAGCTGAACACCAAGGAGTGCAAGAGCGGCGGCCGCGGCGCCTACTACTACGGCGGCACCGTCGCGAAGAACAAGGTCAGCGGGGGCAGCTTCGACAAGTCCGCCGTCACCCGCGGCGGCATCGGCGGCAGCCACAAGAGCTCCTCGGGCGGCTGATCCAGCGTGAAGCGCCACACCATCGAGCCCCGCCCCGACTGGCAGAAGACCGTCGAGGAGCAGGGGCTGATCTACCCCCTGACCCGCTACCCCGACGACTCCCTGCGCCCCTACTGGGACGAGAGCGCGTACTACTCCTTCACCCTTCCCGAGGTCGAGGCGCTGGAGAACGTCGTCGAGGAGCTGCACGCCATGTGCCTGGCGGCGGCGCAGCACATAGTCGACCACGACCGTTTCGCCGACCTCGGCATCACCGACCCGAAGCTGGCCGCGCTGATCGCCGAGTCCTGGCGGCGCCGCGCCGAACAGCCCTCGCTCTACGGCCGCTTCGACCTGCGCTACGACGGCACCGGCAGCCCCGCCAAGATGCTGGAGTACAACGCCGACACCCCCACCTCCCTCGTGGAGGCGGCCAGTCCGCAGTGGTTCTGGATGGAGGAGCGCTTCCCCGGCGCCGACCAGTGGAACTCCCTCCACGAGCGGCTCGTCGACGCCTGGCGGCGCCAGGCGGAGCTGCTGCCGCCCGGCCCGGTGCACTTCGCGCACTCCGAGACCGACGAGCTCGGCGAGGACCTGATGACGGTCGCCTACCTCCAGGAGACCGCCGAGCAGGCCGGCATCGAGACGCGCGAGCTGTCGGTGGAGGCGATCGGCTGGGACTCCCTGTCCGGCCGGTTCGTGGACGAGAAGCTCGGCTTCATCCGCGCGATCTTCAAGCTCTACCCGTGGGAGTGGCTGGCCACCGACGAGTTCGCCCCGCAGGTCCTCGGCACGTACGACCACGGCGGCGGCTCCGGCACCACCGCCTGGATCGAGCCGCTGTGGAAGATGCTGCTCTCCAACAAGGCGCTGCTGGCGGTCCTGTGGGAGCTCTTCCCCGAGCACCCGAACCTGCTCCCCGCCTACCTGGACGGCCCGCGCGAACTCGTCACGACCACCGGCTACGCGGCGAAGCCGCTGCTGGGCCGCGAGGGCGCGGGCGTCACCCTGCACCCGGTCGGCGGCGAGCCGTTCGCACCGGAGCAGGACGAGACGTACGTCTTCCAGGGCCTCGCCCCGCTGCCCGACTTCGACGGCAACCGGGTGGTGCTCGGTGCGTGGGTCGTCGAGGACGAGTCGGCGGGCCTCGGCATCCGCGAATCGGCGGGGCCGGTCACGGACGAGTACGCCCGCTTCCTGCCCCACGTGATTCTCTAACGGCACAGCATCCTCTGACGCCACCGCACCCTCTGACGGCTATGCGCCGAGGACCGACCTGAGCTGGTCCAGCCCCCAGTCCAGGTCCTCCTTGGAGATCACCAGCGGCGGTGCGATCCGGATCGTCGACCCGTGCGTGTCCTTGACCAGCACCCCGAGCCCCATCAGCTTCTCGGAGATCTCCCGGCCGGTGCCGCGCGACGGTTCGATGTCCACGCCCGCCCACAGCCCGCGGCCCCGTACGGCGGTCACCGCACCGCCGCCGACGAGCAGGTTCAGCTCCCGGTGCAGGTGGTTTCCGAGCTCGGTGGCGCGCTGCTGGTACTCGCCGGTGCGCAGCATCGCGATGACCTCCAGGGCGACGGCGCAGGCCAGCGGGTTGCCGCCGAAGGTGGAGCCGTGCTCGCCCGGCTTGAACACGCCGAGCACGTCGCGGTCGGCCACCACCGCCGACACGGGCACGACCCCGCCGCCCAGCGCCTTGCCGAGGATGTACACGTCGGGGACGACGTCCTCGTGTTCGCACGCGAAGGTCTTGCCGGTGCGGCCCAGGCCCGACTGGATCTCGTCGGCCATGAACAGGACGTTCCGCTCGCGCGTCAGTTCCCGTACGCCTTGCAGGTATCCGGCGGGCGGTACGAGGACGCCGGCCTCGCCCTGGATCGGCTCCAGCAGCACGGCGACGGTGTTGGAGGTGACGGCGTGGGCGAGCGCGGTGAGGTCCCCGTACGGGACGATCTCGAAGCCGGGGGTGTACGGGCCGAAGTGGTCGCGGGCCTCGTGGTCGGTGGAGAACGACACGATGGTCGTCGTGCGGCCGTGGAAGTTGTCGGCGGCCACCACGATCTTGGCGTGGCCGTCCGGTACGCCCTTGACCTCGTACCCCCACTTGCGGGCGGTCTTCACCGCCGTCTCCACGGCCTCCGCGCCCGTGTTCATGGGCAGCACGACCTCCTTGCCGCACAGCGCCGCGAGCTCGGTGCAGAAGTCCGCGAAGCGGTCGTGGTGGAAGGCGCGGGAGGTCAGGGTGACCCGCTCCAGCTGGGCGCGGGCGGCGTCGAGCAGACGGCGGTTGCCGTGGCCGAAGTTCAGGGCGGAGTAGCCCGCGAGCATGTCGAGATAGCGGCGGCCCTCCACGTCGGTCATCCACGCGCCCTCCGCGGTGGCGACGACGACGGGCAGGGGGTGGTAGTTGTGCGCGCTGTGCGCGTCGGCGGAGCGCATGGCATCAGCAGTTGTCGACACGGGGTCTCCGATCGTCCGTCAAGCCGGTGACGAGGGTGGCGTCACCCTCCATCCTCGCTCGAATAGCGGACGGAGAAACCTTTCTTGCGGCGCGCCCGCTAAGGTGTCGGACACGCACGGCGACTGGCGCACGGAGAACCAACTCCGGGGGAGCCGTGCGCGCACGACCGCATACAGGGCCGCTCGCCTGGGCCTCGCGGGGACGAGATCTGACATCGACCCCGGAGGAGCCGCCATGAGCGCGAACCACCACCACCCGTACCGCCACCCCGCTCTGCTCGCCACCGACCCCGAGCTGGCGTCCTTCGTCGCCGCCGAGGAAACCCTCCAGGCGGAGACCCTCCGCCTCATCCCGAGCGAGAACTACGTGTCCGCGGCCGTGCTGGAGGCCTCCGGCACCGTGCTGCAGAACAAGTACAGCGAGGGCTACCCGGGCCGCCGCTACTACGAGGGCCAGCAGAACATCGACCGCATCGAGGCGCTGGCCGTGGAGCGGGCGAAGGGCCTCTTCGGAGTCGACCACGCCAACGTGCAGCCGTACTCCGGCTCGCCCGCCAACCTCGCGGTCTACCTGGCCTTCGCGAAGCCCGGCGACACGGTGATGGGCATGGCGCTGCCGATGGGCGGGCACCTGACGCACGGCTGGGGGGTCTCGGCGACGGGCTCCTGGTTCAGGGGCGTGCAGTACGGGGTGCAGGCGACTGCGGATCCTGAAACGAATGGTCTCATCGACTACGACGCCGTACGGGACCTCGCGCTGGCGGAGCGGCCCAAGCTGATCTTCTGCGGTGGTACGGCGCTCCCGCGCACGATCGACTTCGAGGCGTTCGCGTCGATCGCCAAGGAGGCGGGCTCGGTCCTGGTCGCCGACGTGGCGCACATCGCCGGCCTGATCGCGGGCGGGGCCCACCCCTCCCCGGCGGGTCACGTGGACGTGATCTCCACGACCACCCACAAGACCCTGCGCGGCCCGCGCGGCGCGATGCTGATGTGCCGCGAGGAGCACGCGAAGGCCATCGACAAGGCGGTCTTCCCGGGCCTCCAGGGCGGCCCGCACAACCAGACGACGGCCGGCATCGCGGTCGCGCTCCACGAGGCGGCGCAGCCTTCGTTCGTGTCGTACGCGCACGCGGTCGTGGCCAACGCGAAGGCGCTGGCCGCCGCTCTGCTGGAGCGGGGCTTCGACCTCGTCTCCGGCGGTACGGACAACCACCTGATCCTGATCGACCTCACGGGGAAGTCGGTGTCCGGCAAGATCGCGGCGAAGGCGCTGGACCGGGCCGGGATCGTCGTGAACTACAACACGGTGCCGTTCGACCCGCGCAAGCCGTTCGACCCGTCGGGCATCCGGATCGGCACGCCGTCGCTGACCTCGCGGGGGCTTCGGGCCGAGCACATGCCGGTGGTCGCCGACTGGATCGCGGAGGCCGTCTCCGCGGCCGCCAAGGGTGACGAGGCGGCCCTCGGTGCGATCCGCTCCGCGGTGGCCGACCTGATGGCCGCCTTCCCGGCCCCGGGCCTCCCGGTCGCCTGACCCGTTCCAGCCCGTCCGGCGTTTGAGGACCGGGTCCGGGCGGAGCCCGGTGCCCGGCGGAGCCGGGGTCCCTGGGGCTCCGCCCCAGACCCCGCGCCTCAAACGCCGGCGAGGCTGGATTTGCCTGACGTCAGCCCTCACGTGCGCGCAGCGCATCGTGGGCCCCGGCGGGACCTCGGCGCGGAGCCCCCACCCCCGAAGCGGGAGCAACGGAAAGCGGTCGCTCAGCCGAGGCAAGATCCGGACGGGCCGCTACCGCCCGGTACCCGTGTGGGGTAGGGGCGGGGGCGCAGCGACCCGCCGGGTTCCGGCCAGCGGCGGGGCCGAGCCCCGTGCCACACCTGAGAGAATGGGGCCATGGCTTCTGATCGTCCTCGCGCGCTCTCCGGCATCCAGCCCACCTCCGGTTCGTTCCACCTCGGGAACTACCTCGGAGCCATCCGGCAGTACGTCGCCCTCCAGGAGACGCACGACGCCTTCTACATGGTCGTCGACCTGCACGCGATCACCATGCCGCAGGATCCGAAGGATCTCCGCGCGAACACCAGGCTCTCCGCCGCGCAGCTCCTCGCCGCCGGCCTCGACCCCGAGCGCTGCACGCTCTTCATCCAGAGCCACGTGCCCGAGCACGCGCAGCTCGGCTGGGTCATGAACTGCATCACCGGTTTCGGCGAGGCCAGCCGGATGACCCAGTTCAAGGACAAGTCCGCGAAGTCGGGCGCCAACAACGCCACCGTCGGCCTTTTCACGTACCCGATCCTCCAGGTCGCCGACATCCTGCTCTACCAGGCGAACGCCGTCCCCGTCGGCGAGGACCAGCGTCAGCACATCGAGCTGACCCGTGACCTGGCCGAGCGCTTCAACCAGCGCTTCGGGCAGACCTTCACCCTCCCCTCGGCGCACATCGTCAAGGAGGTCGCGAAGATCTACGACCTCCAGGACCCGGCGATCAAGATGTCGAAGTCGGCTTCTTCGCCCAAGGGCCTGATCAACCTCCTCGACGAGCCCAAGGCCACCGAGAAGAAGATCAAGAGCGCGGTCACCGACACCGAGGCCGTGGTCCGTTTCGACGCCGCGAACAAGCCCGGCGTCAGCAACCTGCTCACGATCTACTCCACTCTCACGGGCGAGTCCATCCCCGCGCTGGAGGCCGCGTACGAGGGCAAGGGCTACGGCGCGCTCAAGACCGATCTCGCCGGTGTGATGGTCGATTTCGTCACACCCTTCAAGCAGCGCACCCAGGAGTACCTGGACGATCCGGAGACCCTGGATTCCCTGCTGGCCAAGGGCGCGGAGAAGGCCAGGGCGGTCGCCGCCGAGACCCTGGCGCAGGCGTACGACCACCTCGGTTTCCTCCCCGCGAAGCACTGACGGGCACCGAAGAGAAAGAGGGCCCTGGCGATCTGGGGGGTGCTGCCGCCACACTGGGGCGGCAGCACTCGTGCGACGCACACGCGGAGCACAGACCACGCACAGGACTACAGGCGGAGGAGAGCTACGTGGGGACCGTAACGCTCGGCGTTTCGATCGCGGTCCCGGAGCCGTACGGCAGCAGCCTTCAGGAGCTGCGCGCAGGCTTCGGGGACGCAGCCGCGCACGGCATTCCCACGCACGTCACCCTCGTACCGCCGACGGAGGTGGCCGCGGACCGGCTGCCCGAGATCCGCGCCCACCTGGCCGAGGTCGCGGCCGCCGGCCGCTCCTTCGTGATGCGGCTGGCCGGCACGGGCACCTTCCGTCCCCTCTCGCCGGTGGTCTTCGTCCAGGTCGTCGAGGGCGGCTCCGGCTGCACCCGGCTCCAGGGCCAGGTCCGCGACCCGCAGGGGCCGCTCAGCCGGGAGCTCTCGTTCCCGTACCACCCGCACGTCACGGTCGCCCACGGGATCTCCGAGGAGGCGATGGACCTGGCGTTCAGCACCCTCGCCGACTACGCGGCCCAGTGGGTCTGCTCCGGGTTCGCCCTCTACGAGCAGGGCTCGGACGGAGTCTGGCGCAAGCTGCGGGAGTATCCGTTCGGCAACGGGGCAAGCGGTGGGGCGAGCGCCGTTCCGGCGCAGCTCGGCTCGGCGACGGACAACAGTTCGGCGGCGGCCGCCGGCGAGGCGACGGCACGCCGTTCCTGACGCAGGAACCGCAACCGGAAACCGATCCTTCGCAGGACCAGGGCATGGAACGGCCGAGCCGTCGGGCGAAAAGTCACAATCGACGACCGTAGTCCCCAAAAGCGGCAATCCCGGCTATTTGCGACAGCTCATTTACGGTGACCGTATGGACTGGCTGACGAAACTCCCGTGGATCGGGACCTTGGTGTCCGCCCTGATGCGGACCCACCTGTGGCGTTCGTGCCAGCGGCTCGACCGCGTGCACTGGAGCCGGCTCGCCGCCGCCATCACCTTCATCAGCTTCTTGGCCCTCTTCCCGCTGATCACGCTGGCCGCCGCGATCGGCGCCGGACTGCTCACCCAGGACCAGCTCGACCGGTTCCAGAAGAACCTCGCCGAGCAGGTCCCCGGCATCTCCGACCAGCTCGACATCAACGGCCTCGTCGCGAACGCCGGCACGGTCGGCCTGGTCGCCGCCGTCGTGCTCCTCTTCACCGGCATCGGCTGGGTCACGTCGATGCGGGACTGCCTGCGGGCGGTGTGGGAGAAGGACGACGAGGACGAGGGCAACCCCTTCGTCCGCAAGGGCAAGGACGCGCTCGTCCTCATCGGCCTCGGCGGCGTCGGCCTCTGCTCGGCCGCCGCCTCGATCTTCGGCTCCAGCGCGGTCGGCAGGGCCGGGGACTGGCTGGGCGTACCGCGCGAGGGCGCGGGCGGCACCCTGCTGCGGAGCGGGGCCTTCCTCGTCGGCGTCCTGGCCGCCTTCCTGCTCCTGCTCTACCTCCTGACCCTGCTGCCGGGCGTCGAACCGCCCCGCCGCCGCCTGATCGAGGCGGCCCTCCTCGGCGCGGTCGGCTTCGAGCTGCTGAAACTTCTGCTCAGCGGCTACATGCGGGAGGTCGCCACGAAGAGCATGTACGGGGCCTTCGGCGTGCCGATCGCGCTGCTGATCTGGATCAACCTCACGGCGAAGCTGCTGCTGTTCTGCGCGGCGTGGACCGCGAGCCGCGACGACGCCGGCTCCGCTACGCCCGGCCCCGAGCCCGGCGGCCGCGACCCCGCGGCCAGCGCCGGTTGACCACGTAGGCCCCGCCGGCCACCGCGGCCAGCACACCGCCCGCCACGCCGAAGGCGGCAGCGATCCCGCCGCCGGAGTCCGCATCGGACGCCGACGGGTTGTTCTCGTGGGACTGGGCCGGGGAGCCGTGGGAGGTGGTGTCCGCGCTCTTCGGCGGCACCAGCTCGCCCACCGGCTTGACCTTCCCGCTCGCCGCGAAGCCCCAGTCGAGCAGGTCGGCGGTCTCCTCGTACACGGAGTTGGCGCCGCCGGTCCCCGGGTTCATCACCGTGACGAGCAGCTTCTTGTCGCCGCGCTGGGCGGCGCCGGTGAAGGTGGAGCCGGCCATCGTGGTGTTGCCGTTCTTCACCCCGGCGATGCCCTTGTACGGGAGGAGGCCGCCGGCGCCGGTCATCAGCCGGTTGGTGTTCTGGATCTCGAAGGTCTCGCGCGGCTTCCCCGACTCCTGCCGGCCGGGGAACTTCGCGCTGGCCGTGCCGCAGTACTCCCGGAAGTCCTGCTTCTGCAGGCCGGAGCGGGCGATGAGGGTGAGGTCGTAGGCGCTGGAGACCTGGCCCGGAGCGTCGTAGCCGTCCGGGGACACCACGTGCGTGTCCAGGGCCTGGAGCTCCTCGGCGTGC
Source organism: Streptomyces sp. GL_148 (assembly GCF_057834205.1). NCBI lineage: Bacteria > Bacillati > Actinomycetota > Actinomycetes > Kitasatosporales > Streptomycetaceae > Streptomyces > Streptomyces sp. GL_148. The sequence continues at coordinate 5,373,817 of NZ_CM174396.1, forward strand.
GCCTGCATGTCCTTGACGGTCTTCTCGACGCCGCCGTTCATGGCCGAAAGTACGTGCACGGCGTCGTTCCCGGAGCGCAGGAACACCCCGAGCCACAGGTCGTGGACGCTGTACTCGGTGTCCTCCTTGATGCCCACCAGGCTGGAGCCGGAACCGACCCCGTCCAGCTCCTGGTCGGTGACCTTGTGGACCTGGTTCTTGGGCAGCCCCGGCAGCACGGTGTCGGCGAAGAGCATCTTCATGGTCGAGGCCGGGGGGAGCCGCCAGTGCGCGTTGTGCGCGGCGAGGACCTCGCCGGTCTCGGCGTCGGCCACGATCCACGAACGGCCCGTCAGGCTCGTCGGCAGCGCGGGCGCGCCGGGCAGCAGGTTGACCTGCGTACCGGGCTGCCCGAGCGATTGTCCGCCGACCGTGGACATCGAGGCGGGCGGGGGCGGCCCCTTGCGCGGCTGCCCCTTCCCGTCCACCGGTGGCGTCGGCGCGGCGTACGCGGGCGAGGCCAGCAGCGTCGGGACCAGCAGGGCGGGAAGCGCGGCGGATAGGACCGTCAACGCGGTCTTCTTGGCAGACACGCAGGTGAAAGTACATCCCGATGCTGTGCTTAGCGTCACGGACCGGCCAACCCGCCGCAACCACCGCCGGGACAGCCCACCCCGGCGCGTCCGTCCTGGGGAAGAATCCGATACTGAGCTCATGAAACTCAGCCGCGCCGCTTCCTGGTTCCTGCTCGCCTTCGGAGTGTGGAGCTGGTTCATCTGGGTGTCTTTCGTCCGGAACCTGTGGAAGGACGGCAGCGGTCTGGCCTTCGACGACGCGGGGGACCCGACCGGGTACTTCTGGGTCCACCTTCTCCTGGCGGTGGCGTCCTTTCTCCTGGGGACGGCCGTCGGAGTGATCGGGTTGCGCGGGGTGCGGGCGCTGCGGCGTGAATCACGTACGGAGGCGGGCGCGTGACGATCGTTCTCTTCTCGGCCGTGGCCCTGCTGGTCCTGGCCCTCCTGGTCCTGGTCCACCGCTGGCTCTGGATCCGCCTCGTCCGCGACACCACCGCCCCCGGCGGCGGCGTCCGCCGCGCGGGCACCGCCCTGGCCTTCGCGCTCCCGCTCCTGTCCGTGGCCGCCCTCGTGGCGGGCCGCGCGGGAGCCCCCTTCTGGCTGGAGCGCACGGTCGCCTGGCCCGGCTACCTCTGGCTGGCCGTCCTCCTCTACCTCACCCTGGCGATGCTCGTCGCGGAGCCGGTCCGAGCGATCTGGCTCCGCCGCTCGCACGCAGCCACCGAGCCGCCCGCCCCGCAGGCGGAGCCCCACCCCGCCGCCGTTCCTGGGTCCGGGGCGGAGCCCCGCATCGCGCCGGGCGCCGCAGGCGCGGCCGCGTCGGGGTCTGGGGCGGAGCCCCACCGCGCGGCGGAGCCGCATAATCCGGTGCAGCGGGAAGGGGCGGGGAGGGGATCAGCGCCGCAGGCCACCCTCGAAGCCACCGCCGAGCCCGCGGCCCCGGCCGGGCAGCACGCCGCGGCAGCCAACCCGACGGAGACCGCCCCCGCGACGGGCAACCCCGCGGCGCCCAACCCGGCGCAGCCCACCCCGCCCGGCGTCAGCCGCAGACGCTTCGCGCGGATCGTCGCCGGCACGGCAGCCGCCGCCACGGCCGGCACGGTCGGCTACGGCACGTACGGAGTCCTCCGCGGCCCTCGCGTGAAGCGGGTCCAGGTCCCCCTGGCCAAGCTCCCCCGCGCGGCCCACGGCTTCCGCATCGCCGTCGTCAGCGACATCCACCTCGGGCCGATCCTGGGCCACGCCCACACCACCCGCATCGTCGACACGATCAACCGCACGCAGCCCGACCTCATCGCCATCGTGGGCGACCTCGTCGACGGCAGCGTCCACGACCTCGGCCCCGCCGCCGAACCGCTGCGCGGCCTCCGTGCGCGCCACGGCTCGTACTTCGTCACCGGCAACCACGAGTACTTCTCCGGCGCCCAGCAGTGGGTCGACCACGTCCGCGAGCTCGGCCTCACCCCCCTGGAGAACGCCCGCCGCGAGCTCCCGTACTTCGACCTCGCCGGCGTCAACGACATCGCCGGCGAGAGCGAGGGCCACGGCCCGGACTTCCAGGCGGCGCTCGGCAACCGGGACCGTGCGCGCAGCGCCGTGCTCCTCGCCCACCAGCCCGTGGTCATCGACGAGGCCGTCCGGTACGGGGCCGACCTCCAGCTCTCCGGCCACACCCACGGCGGCCAGCTCTGGCCCGGTGAGTACGTCGCCGAGCTCGCCAACCCCACCGTCGCCGGGCTGGAGCGCTACGGCGACACCCAGTTGTACGTCTCGCGCGGCGCGGGCGCCTGGGGGCCGCCGGTCCGGGTCGGCGCGCCGTCGGACATCACAGTCGTCGAACTCGCCTCATATCAGGCTTGAACCGCCCGAACCCTCAACGCCACGCCGTGAAAAAACCCTTCCCGAGGCCGAAATTCCATGATGGGATGTGACCGATAATCGGATAACGGGACGCGGACTTCGGTGTGCGCCCACACGGGGTGGAGTCAAGGATGCTGCGGTCTGTCCGCTCGAAAGTCATCGCGGCCGGGCTGGTCCTCGGCGTCGGCTCCGTCGCCACCTGGCAGTTGCTGCCGCAGACGGCCGGCGGCGGGGAGCCGATCCGCGTCGGCACGAGTGACGTGGTCTCCTCCCTCGACCCCGCAGGCGCGTACGACGCGGGCTCCTGGGCCCTGTTCAGCAACGTCTACCAGTCGCTGCTGACCATCAAGCCCGGTGCGGACACCCCGGTGCCCGACGCGGCCTCCGCCTGCAATTTCATCGGCGCCACGCTCACCACGTACCAGTGCGAGCTGCGTCCGGACGTGAAGTTCTCCTCCGGCCGCGCGATCACCGCCGAGGACGTCAAGTACTCCTTCGACCGGATCAAGGCGATCAACTCCGACCAGGGTCCGGCGCCGCTGTTCAACACCCTGGAGTCGGTCAAGGCCGACGGCCGCACCGTCACCTTCAGCCTCTCCGCCGGGGACGCCACCTTCCCGTTCAAGATCGCGACGGGCGCCGCCTCGATCGTGGACAAGGACAAGTACCCGGCCAAGGCCCTGCGCGAGGAGGAGAAGGTCGACGGTTCCGGTCCCTTCACCCTCGACGGCTACACGGCCGCCGCGAGCGCCGAGCTCAAGCCGAACACCTCGTACAAGGGCCAGGGCAAGGTCCCCGAGAACGCGGTCACCGTGAAGTACTTCAAGGACTCCGCGCAGCTGGAGCAGGCCTGGACCGACCGCGGGATCGAGGTCGCCCATCGCGACATGCCCCCGGCGGTCCTGGCCGGCCTGAACCCGGGCCTGGAGGACACCCGGTACCAGGCCTCGGGCGGTACGGAGATCCGCAGCATGGTCTTCAACCTCCGCCCGGGCTCCCCGGCGGCCCAGCCCGCCGTCCGTCAGGCCGTCGCCGCGGTCGTGGACCGGGCCAAGGTCGCGACCGAGGTCTACAAGGGCACCGTCACCCCGCTCTACTCGCTCGTCCCGGCGGGCATCGCCGCCCACAGCACGCCGTTCTTCGACGCCTGGCCCACGCCGAACGGGCTCACCGCGAAGAAGCTGCTCAAGGACGCCGGGATCACGACCCCCGTCGCGATCACCCTCGGGGTCAACGTCCGTGGCTCGAGCGTCATCGAGGCCGAGGAGCTGAAGGCGCAGCTGGAGGCCACGGGCCTCTTCCAGCTGACCATCAAGCCGGCCGAGAAGTGGAGCGACTTCCAGAAGGCCTACGCGGCGGGCGAGTTCGACGCCTACACCATCGGCTGGATCGCCGACTTCCCGGACCCGGACAACTTCATCGCCCCGCTCGTCGGCGCCGACAACTCGATGAACAACGGCTACTCCGACAAGGCCGTCGACTCCCTCATCACCCGCACCCAGTCCTTCTCGGACCGCGGCGCCGCCGCCAACGACTTCCGCGACCTGCAGAAGCTGGTCGCGCAGCAGGTCCCGATGATGCCGATCTGGCAGAAGAAGGACTACGTGATGTCCCGCGAGGCCGTCGCGGGCGGCCAGTACCTCTCGGACGGCACCGGCGTGTGGCGCCTGTGGGAGCTCAACTGGCTGTAGGACCGCGGTCCGCGGCCGGGCCCCACCCCGGCTCCGGCTCCTGGTCCTACTCCGGGCCCTGCTCCGGGCCTTCCTCCGGCCCCGCGTCCGGGTCGGAGGCCCGCTTGCGGCCCGAACGGGACACGGCGCTCTGGGCCATGCCCGGCAGGAAGTCCGTGAACAGCTCGTGGACTTCCCGCACCAGCGGCCGCAGCACCCGGAACCGGGCCAGGATGATGCCCCGGGTCGTGAGCTGCGCGCCGCGCTGTGCGAGCCGCCGGGTCTTCTCGCTGTCCGGGGAGCGGTCGAAGACCCAGTAGAGGACCAGGCCCATCTGCGAGAGCCACATCAGCTCCGGCAGTACGTCGGCCAGTTCGTCGGGGACCTTGGTCTTGGCTCCCGCCAGCACCTCGCGGTGCATGTCGATCGCCTGCTTGCGGGCCGCCTCCGACTCCGGGGAGAACGGGCTGAGCGGGCTCTCCGGGTCTGCGGCGTTCTTGAAGAACTGCGAGGCGAACTCGTGGTACGGCGCCGCGATGTCCAGCCAGCTGGTCAGGACGCCCGCGAGCCGCTTCTGCAGATCGGTCTCCTGGTCCAGGATCGGCCGGACCGCCGCCAGGTGGGCGGCGCCGATCCGGTCGTAGAAGCCCTGGACCAGGTGTTCCTTGGACTCGAAGTAGTAGTAGGCGTTGCCGACCGATACTCCGGCCTCCTTGGCGATACCGCGCATCGTCGTCTTGTCGAAGCCGCGCTCCTGGAAGAGGCGGAGCGCGGTTTCGAGGATGAGCGTGCGGGTCTGCTCGCTCTTGGGAGCCTTCTGATCAGTCACGGCCCCGAGCCTATCCGGGCGCGGAACACTGATCGTCACAGGCCGGTTCCCCTATCTGCGCCGAGGAGCCGTCCCGCACGGCCTCGCGCCAGGTGGAGGCGGTGTACATGGCCGCCTTGGCGAAGGGCCGGCCGGCCGGGGTGGCCAGCCAGTTCGCCTTCGGCCGGTGCTCGGCCAGCGCCCACAGGCAGACGATGAAGGCGTCCGTCCCGGTCCACACCTGTCCGGAGTCGCCGATGACGGTGATCTCCTTCAGCGTCGAGGCGTGGTCGAGCTGCGGGTACCGCCGCTGCGCCTCGAAGGAGGCCGCGGGGATGAGCCGGAGCGGTACCAGCCAGCGCTGGCCGAGCAGCCAGTGCCGGATGTGTACGCAGAGCGGGCAGTTCGCGTCGTAGAGCACCGTCAGGTGCCGGGTCACGGCGGTGGCCACCGGGATCAGGCCCCGGCGGGCGCGGTCCACCCCTGGGGGGCGACCGGCGGGGTCTGCTGACGCTCCATGATGCCCCGGCGGCGCATCTTGTTCAGCACCCAGACGTTCCCGAGGTGCATGACGCCGAGGACCAGGAGCACGACTCCGAGCTTGACCGACAGCGCCTCGAAGAGCCCGCGGGCCGCGACGATCTCGTCGGCCGACCGCAGGTACAGGGTCACGAAGCCGATGTTGACGAGGTAGAAGCCGACCACCAGGAGCTGGTTGACGGCGTCCGCGAGCTTCTCGTTCCCCTGGAGGACGTCGCCGATGAAGACGCGGCCGTTGCGGCTGAGCGTGCGGGCCACCCAGACGGTGAGTCCGATGCTGATGAGCAGGTAGATGACGTACGCGACCACGGTGAGGTCCATTGCCCTCAGCCCCCTTGAACGTGTTCAACTACTGACAGCACTGACTGTAGACCCATTTTTGAACAGGTTCAAGCGAATGGCGCGGAGGTCCCGGAGGCGGTCTCGGAGGAGGGCTCGGAGGAGGGCTCGGTCAGCGTCCCGGGAGGGCCGCCTCGAAGAGGAAGGGCAGCAGCAACCGGGTGATCTCCTCCGGGCGTTCCAGGGAGGGGAGGTGGCCGGCCCAGGGCAGCTCGACGTGGACGGCGCCGGCTACGAGGGAGGGGAGCTCGGCGGGGACGTCGCGGAAGTCGGCGATGTCGTGCGCGCCGCCGACGGCGAGGACGGGGGCGGTGATGGCGGCCGGCTCGAAGGCGGGCTCGGGGAGCTCGTGGCCCTCGTCGGCGGCCAGGGCGGCGCCCCGCAGGTTCCCCAGCTGCATGGCCCGTACGAGGGCGTGTGCGGCCTCGTCGGCGTCCGGGCCGAGCCACTGGCGGGCGTTGAGCGCGGCCGCGCCCTCCAGGTCGCCGGCGTCCAGCAGGGCGGCCTCGGCGGCGTTGAAGGCGAGCAGTGCGGGGCCGCGCCGCTGCGCGGGCCGGGCGGGGCAGAGCAGCGCCAGCGCACTCACCAGCTCCGGACGCAGCGCGGCCAGCGTCAGCGCGACCCGCCCGCCGTAGGAGCTCCCGACGAACGCGGCCCGCCGGATGCCGAGGTGCTCCAGCAACTCCCGTACGTCTCCGTGGTCGCTGTACGGGGCTTCGGCGGCGGGGGACTCCCCGCAGGTCCGGAAGTCCGGCCGGACCACCCGGAACCCGGCGGCGAGCAGCGGCTGCCACTGCGGCTCCCACATCCGACGGTCGCACACGGAGGAGTGCAGCAGGATGACGGCCGGGGCATCGGCGGGACCGTCCACATCATGAGAAATGATCATCTGGTGATCTTCGGGGACCGGCCGCCGTTGCGCTACCCGATTCCCGCCCGGCCGGACTCACATGCTCAGCGCGCGCGCCTGGTTGAGCTGGCTCATGACCCACATGAACGTGCCCGGGTCCACCGCGGGGATCATCGTGGAGTGGTGGCGGCCGGCGCTGTTGACCGTGATCTGGATGTAGCCCGTCGTGCGGCGCTCCTTCATCAGGAGGAAGAACAGGCCGAGCAGGCAGAACAGGAAGAAGATGACGGCCAGCACGATCGCGTGCGCCGGGATCTTCTCCTCCGTCCGCGAGAAGTCCGTGGCGTTCCAGATCGCGCCGCGCAGCGGCATGTTGCCCGACGGGGTGATGATCTGGTCGCCGGCGATCGTGATGTCGCCCAGGGAGAGCCCGGCGGCCGGGTAGCCCATGGCCGGCATCGGCGGCATCTGGGCCGGAAGGCCCGCTCCGCCGATGGTCGGCTGGTAGGCCGGGGGCTGCGGGTAGGGCTGCGGGTAGCCGTAACTCGGGGTTCCCGGGCCCCACTTGTACTCATCGCCCTGGCCCGGGTCGTTCGCGTAAGGGTTCGGGTTCGGCTGCTGCTCACTCATGTGCCCGATGATTCCACAGCCTTCGGCGGGCCAGTAGGGCGATTGCCGGTACGCAGAAGGCCCCGTGCCCGGTGCGAACACCGGGCACGGGGCCCTCGTACGTCAAAAAATCAGAAGCGGCGGGTGATGAGGGCCCGCTTCACTTCCTGGATCGCCTTCGTGACCTCGATGCCTCGCGGGCACGCGTCGGTGCAGTTGAAGGTCGTGCGGCAACGCCACACGCCGTCCTTGTCGTTCAGGATCTCCAGGCGCTGCTCGCCGGCCTCGTCGCGCGAGTCGAAGATGAAGCGGTGCGCGTTGACGATCGCCGCCGGGCCGAAGTACTGGCCGTCGTTCCAGAACACCGGGCACGAGGAGGTGCAGGCGGCGCACAGGATGCACTTGGTGGTGTCGTCGAAGCGCTCGCGGTCCTCGGCGGACTGCAGGCGCTCGCGCGTCGGCTCGTTGCCCTTGGTGACCAGGAACGGCATGACGTCCCGGTACGCCTGGAAGAAGGGCTCCATGTCGACGACGAGGTCCTTCATCACCGTCAGGCCCTTGATGGCCTCGACCGTGATCGGCTTCTCCGGGTTGATGTCCTTGATCAGCGTCTTGCAGGCGAGCCTGTTCTTGCCGTTGATCCGCATCGCGTCGGAGCCGCAGATGCCGTGCGCGCACGAGCGACGGAAGGTCAGCGTGCCGTCGAGGTCCCACTTGATCTTGTGGAGACCGTCGAGCACGCGCTCCTTCGGGTCGATCTCGATCTGGAAGTCCTGCCAGGTCGACTCGTCCGAGATCTCCGGGTTGAACCGGCGGATCCGGAACGTGACCGTGATGAAGGGAGACGCGGCGGCCGCCGCCTCCATCTCGTCCGTCTTGCTGAGGGTCGGGGTGGCCATCAGTACTTACGCTCCATCGGCTGGTAGCGGGTGACGACGACCGGCTTGTAGTCCAGGCGGACCGAGTCCTGGCCGTTGTCGTCGACCTCGCGGTACGCCATGGTGTGGCGCATGAAGTTGACGTCGTCGCGGTTGGGGTAGTCCTCGCGGTAGTGACCGCCGCGGGACTCCTTGCGCGCCAGCGCGGACACGGCCATGACCTCGGCCAGGTCGAGCAGGTTGCCCAGCTCGATGGCTTCCAGCAGGTCCGTGTTGAAGCGCTTGCCCTTGTCCTGGACGGACACGTTCTTGTAGCGCGCGCGCAGCTCCGCGATCTTCTCGACCGCGGTCTTGATCGTCTGCTCGGTGCGGAACACCATCACGCAGGCGTCCATCGTCTCCTGGAGCTCCAGGCGCAGTTCCGCGACCCGCTCGTTGCCCGTGGAGGTGCGCAGCTGCTCGACCTGGTCGATGACCTGCTGCGCCGGGTTCTCGGGCAGCTCGACGTAGTCGTGGGCGTGGGCGTACGCGGCCGCCGCGATGCCCGAGCGCTTGCCGAAGACGTTGATGTCCAGCAGCGAGTTGGTGCCCAGGCGGTTCGCGCCGTGTACCGACACGCACGCGACCTCGCCGGCCGCGTACAGGCCCGGGACGACGGTGGTGTTGTCCATGAGGACCTCACCCTCGACGTTCGTCGGGATGCCGCCCATGGCGTAGTGCGCGGTGGGCTGGATCGGGATCGGGTCCGTGTACGGCTCGATGCCCAGGTACGTGCGCGCGAACTCGGTGATGTCCGGGAGCTTCGCGTCGAGCTGCTCCGGCGGCAGGTGCGTCAGGTCCAGGTACACGTGGTCACCGGCGGGACCGCAGCCGCGGCCCTCACGGATCTCGGTGTAGATGGAGCGCGAGACGACGTCACGGGACGCGAGGTCCTTCATGACCGGCGCGTACTTCTCCATGAAGCGCTCGCCGTCCTTGTTGCGCAGGATGCCGCCCTCACCGCGGGCGCCCTCCGTCAGCAGGATGCCCATGCGCCAGATGCCGGTCGGGTGGAACTGGAAGAACTCCATGTCCTCCAGCGGCAGGCCGCGGCGGTAGCAGGCCGCCTGGCCGTCACCCGTGAGGGTGTGCGCGTTGGAGGTCACCTTGAAGAACTTGCCGGTGCCGCCGGAGGCGTAGATGACGGACTTCGCCTGGAACACGTGGATCTCGCCGGTGGCGAGCTCGTACGCGACCACGCCGGCCGACTTCTTGACGCCGTCCTCCTCGACCAGGAGCTGGTCCAGGACGTAGAACTCGTTGAAGAACTCCACGCCCTCCTTGACGCAGTTCTGGTACAGCGTCTGGAGGATCATGTGGCCGGTGCGGTCCGCGGCGTAGCAGGACCGGCGGACCGGTGCCTCGCCGTGGTTGCGGGAGTGCCCGCCGAAGCGGCGCTGGTCGATGGTGCCGTCCGGGGTGCGGTTGAACGGCAGGCCCATCTTCTCGAGGTCGAGGACCGCGTCGATGGCCTCCTTCGCCAGGATCTCGGCGGCGTCCTGGTCGACCAGGTAGTCACCGCCCTTGACCGTGTCGAAGGTGTGCCACTCCCAGTTGTCGTCCTCCACGTTGGCGAGCGCGGCGGCCATGCCGCCCTGCGCGGCGCCCGTGTGGGAGCGGGTGGGGTAGAGCTTGGTCAGCACGGCGGTGCGGCTGCGCTTCGTCGATTCGATGGCGGCGCGCATGCCTGCGCCGCCCGCCCCGACGATGACGGTGTCGTACTTGTGGATCTTCATTGGTTACGCCTCAGCCCCGTTGCCTAGCGGATGTTCGGGTCGAAGGTGAAGATCACCAGCGTGCCCAGAAGAATGGTGAACACCGTGGCGGTGTAGAGCAGGCCCTTGAGCCACAGGCGCGTGTTGGCGCGCTCCGCGTAGTCGTTGATGACGGTACGCAGACCGTTCGCGCCGTGCAGCATCGCGAGCCACAGCATCAGCAGGTCCCAGCCCTGCCAGAACGGGGAGGCCCAGCGGCCGGCCACGAAGGCGAAGCCGATCTTGGACACTCCGCCGTCCAGCACGAGCTGGATCAGCAGGTGGCCGAGGACCAGGACGACGAGCACGATGCCCGAGAGGCGCATGAAGAGCCACGCGACCATCTCGAAGTTGCCGCGGGTCGAGCGCGGGGTCTTGCTGGTGCGCTTGCGCGGAGCCTCGATGTACGGCGCCGGGTTGTCGACGTCGTAGAGGGACACGCCCTCCACGTCACCGATGCCCTTTTCGAAAGAAGTGTCAGAGGACATGCGTGTCACTTCCCGAAGAGTTCGAGGTAAGCGTGCCCGAGGACGGGGTACAGGGCCCCGACCATCAGCACGACCCAGATGCCCACCACGGTCCAGAGCATCTGCTTCTGGTAGCGGGGGCCCTTGGACCAGAAGTCCACGGCGATGACACGGAGACCGTTGAGCGCGTGGAACAGGATTGCGGCGACGAGGCCGTACTCCAGCAGCGCGACGATCGGAGTCTTGTAGGTAGCCACGACATCGTCGTACGCCTCAGGTGAGACGCGGACGAGAGCGGTGTCGAGGACGTGTACGAACAGGAAGAAGAAAATGAGGACGCCGGTGACTCGATGAGCCACCCAGGACCACATTCCTTCCCGGCCGCGGTACAACGTTCCAGCCGGCACGGAAAACCCTCCGGAAGCGGGGCGGGGGCCAGCCGGCTTCTTTGTCGGTCGGGCCCGGCCGGGTACGGTCCTCCGGCCCCGGACATCGTAGCGACGCTTTGTCGGTTCCCTTGCGCGGGGGCCATCGGTGTGATCAAACAGGCACGGACGGACTATCCCACAGGGGCGAATAGCCCGAATTCGGCAGCAGATACCCCATCCGCCGAGGTCAGCCAGTGTGTCAGGTCGGCGAGTCGGACCTGCGCGACGCGACGGAGCTCGTCCGCGGAGATCGCGCGCTCCTCGTCCAGGTCCAGCTCCATCCGCCTGCGGATCGCGGCCAGCAGCTGGTCCGCCTGCTCCTCCGGGGTGGTCCCGTGGAGGCAGATCACGAAGGCGTGGCCGAAGGTCCGCTCGTACTCCCCGTGCGCCGCGTCGAGCGCGAGCAGCGCGGCGTACGCGGCCCCGTGCTCCAGCTCCGGCGGGAACTCACAGGCCAGCGCCTCGGAGAGGTCTGCCTGGGAGAGGTCGTACGAAGCTTCGTCCGCGGCGGCGAGTAGCGCGCCGAAGTCGGGGTAAGGGCGGTGGGCGGCCACCCGGTGGGCCCAGCGGCGGCTGCCGCAGCAGTGCAGCAGGGCGGAGTGGGCCGCTTCCGGGGACAGGGCGTTGAACCGTGCGAGCCCGGAGTCGTCGAAAGGGTCGCCGCCGTCGAAAGGGCCGAGGTCGTCGAAGGGGCCGGAGTCCTCGAAGGGGCCGACGTCGTCGAAGGGGCCGTGGAGGGGGTGGGAGCCGTGGGAAGGGTCGGAGCCTCCGCGGGCCTGTGCCGGAAGGTGGCTGGACAGCGGGGGGCTCCTCGTGGCGTGGCGCGGGTGTCCCGCCACGCTATCGACGTGGGGCCGGGTGTGTCGTACCCATTCGGGGATTTCACCCGGAAGTGAGCCGAAAGGATGACGAGAGCGCATGTCGGACCGCGTGCGGGGCCGCTCGGGGGGCTGCGCGCAGGCCCCGAGGGGGCCGGGGCATGATGGCCGTGGGGACGGCGGAGAAGGGGAGGGCGACCGAGGCCGCCACCCCCCACAGGAGAGGCCCCGGCCGCCATCCGTCACGGACTCGTGCGACAAGCCCGCACCCCTGTCAGCGTCTTCGGTGCGTTTTGTGTCACACCCCGCTCCGCGCAGGGATGGTTGCACGTTGTACAACTCGTGGACGAAGGTGCTTGAAAGCCGTAACGTGCTGATTTGCGCCACACAAACGGGACTGTGAACGGGTTGGGGATTTTGCTGGGGGACGACGCGGAGCTGACCACCGCGGTGCTCGCGGCACAAGACGGCGACGAGCTCGCGTTCCGTTCTGTGTACCGCGCCGTGCACCCGCGCCTGCTCGGATACGTCCGCACCCTCGTCGGAGACGGCGACGCGGAGGACGTCACCTCCGAAGCCTGGCTGCAGATCGCCCGCGACCTCGACTCCTTCACCGGCGACGCCGACCGCTTCCGCGGCTGGGCCGCCCGCATCGCCCGCAACCGCGCCCTCGACCACATCCGGATGCGCGGGCGCCGCCCTGCCGTCGGCGGGGACGAGACCGAGCTGACGGGCCACGCCGCCGAGTCCGACACCGCCGGCGAGGCCATGGAGTCCCTCTCCACCTGCCGCACCATGGAACTCATAGCCCAGCTCCCGCAGGACCAGGCCGAGGCCGTCGTCCTGCGGGTGGTCGTCGGCCTGGACGCCAAGAGCGCCGCCGAGACCCTGGGCAAGCGCCCCGGCGCGGTACGCACCGCCGCGCACCGGGGCCTGAAGAAGCTGGCCGAGCTGCTCCACGCCGAAGAGGACTTCGACCCGGAGTCCGGCCTCGAGTCCGGCCCCGAGTCCGCCGCCGGCTCCGCCGTGGGCGTCGGCTCCGGACGCCGGCGCGGCCTCGGCGATAATGACGGGAGTCGCGCACGGGGCGCCGGGGGCGGGCGGGACCTCGACGCCGTACCGGCGCAGCGGGCCCGCGCCGCGGGCCTCGTAGAACAAACCGGTGTGACGCATTCACGTTGGCGGACGCAGAAGGACATGTGATGGCCGACGAGCGCGACAGGTGGCTGGACAAAGCCGCGGCGGACAGACTGCTGCGCGGAGAACCGGCCGCACCTGGCGCCGAGCACCATGCCCGGTCCGAGCGGCTGCGCGCCGCCCTCGAAGCACTCGCCGAGCCGCCGCCCGCGGCCTCGGGCGGGCTGCCCGGGGAACTGCGCGGAGAAGCCGCCGCGGTCGCCGCGTTCCGCGCGCGCGGCTCCGTGCTCCAGGCGGAACTCCAGGCGCGGGCTCCGGGCGCCACGCTCTTCGGCCCCGCGGACACGGTGGTCGAGCTCCGCCCGCCCGCCGGCCCGGCCGGACACCGTTCCCGGCGCGGCCGGCCGGTCCGCTTCGCCCTCGCGGCCGCGGTGGCGAGCGTCGCCGTGGGCGGCCTGGCCGCCGCCGTGGGCACCGGACTGCTGGACCGGGACGCCCGGGACTCCGCCGGCGGGGTGCCGGCCGTCTCGGTGTCGGTCGACTCCTCCTCCGGGGCCTCGGCGGACGGCGGGTACGCGACACCCCTGGCGCCGCTGCGCAGCACCGCGCCGCAGGGCGGCGGGGGCCAGAGCGGCAGCCCGAGCCCGGGCACCACCCCGGGCACGGACGGACGTACGACGACGGGACCCGACGGCGTCGCCGGCGCGATCGGCGGCACCGGCTCGGAACCGTCCGCGAACGGGTCGACCGGCAGCAGGGACGGCCACGACCGGTCCCTCCAGGGCGGCACCGACGGCAGGACGGCCGAACCGGGCGACCGCGACCGGGACCGGGAGAGCCGCACCGGACCGGTGGAGCTGTGCCGGGACTACCGGTCGGGGCGGATCGACGAGGCCGGCCGCGAGAAGCTCGTGGGCCTGGCCAAGGGGCTGCTGCGGGTCCCGCGCTACTGCCAGCTGGTGCTCGACGTGGCCACCGGCGGGGGATCGGGCGCAGACGCGCCGGGCTCCCAGCCGGGCCCGGGCTCCTCCTCGGGGCCCCAGTCCCCGTCGCGCTCGCTGGAGCTGGCCCCGGCCGGGACGGCTCCGCCGAAGCTCCCGGACGCGGGCGATCAGCGCTGAGGACCGGGTACCGGACACTGGCCTGTAAACGGTGTGCGCCGCCGCTGTAACACTTTTCGAACCGACGGCGCAGTACATAACGAGCCGACTGGTCATCGGCCGCGCATGAGCCGGGGTTCCCCCCGTACCCCTGGGCTCTGCGCAACCGGCGCGGGCGGGATTCGTTCCCCCGATCCCGCCCGCGCCCTCAACTTCCGACCGTGGACGTCCGGACCGGACGTTCCTGCTCCCGGCCGCCCGCTCCCGGCCGCCGGCGGGTCACCAGTAGACGACGACCTTGTCGCCGACCTGCACCGCGTCGAACAGCGTCGCCAGCTTGGCCTTGTCCCGCACGTTCACACAGCCGTGCGAGGCGCCGGCGTATCCGCGGGCGGCGAAGTCGGCCGAGTAGTGCACGGCCTGGCCCCGGCTGAAGAACATCGAGTACGGCATCGGCGTGTGGTAGATCGTCGACGTCCAGTCCTTGGCCTTCCACTCCACCTTGAACTCGCCCTCGCGGGTCGGGGTGTTCTCCGAGCCGAAGCGCACGTCCAGCGTGGAGACGATCTTCCCGTCGATCATCCAGGAGAGGGTGCGGCTCTCCTTGCTGATGCACATCACCCGGCCCGTCATACAGCGCGCGTCGGGCGCGTCCGGCTCGTTGACGGTCGGCGGACGCAGCTCGGCTGCCGTCGGCTTCTTGGTGGCGTTCTGGATCTTCTTCCAGGTGGGCTCGTCCACACCGCCGGTGGCGGACAGGCCGTTCTTCGACTGGAAGGACTTGACCGCCGCGGTCGTCTTCGAACCGTAGAAACCGGTCGGAGCGACCGACATCAGCTTGAGCTGGCGCAGCCGGGCCTGCAGTTCGCGGACCAGCTCGCTGTCGTCGCCGTTCGCCATGATCTGCTTCACGGTCGGCGAGGGCGATGCGGAGGCGGAAGGCGACGCGGACGCGGACGGGGAGGCCGACGGCGAGGCGTCGCCCGGCTTGGCGTCCGTGGACGGCGAGGCGTCGGGAGAGGCGACCGCCGTGGGCGATGCGGGCGCGGAGGAACCGGAGCCCGTGGACTCCGTCTTCTGCGGCCCGCAGGCGGTCGCGGCAAGCGCGACGGCGGTGGCCAGGCCCAGTGCGCGGACTATTGCTTTCTGGCGGTGCATAGCGGTCCCCCGATTTCTGCGTGTGTATCTAGGTGATGCCACGTGGGCGTGGACAGTTGCAGGGACGGCCGCGATGTTGCGCCATTGTGACCAGCGGCCGCCGCGCGGCCGCCGCGGGGACGTTTTATCAGCCCCGAGCCCCTCGGATCCACGAAGGAGCGCGTCACATGGAGCGGCACACCGAGAGCGGGATCCCGATCGCGCCCGTCTACCGCCCGGGCGACCTCGCCGGCTGGGACCCCGCGACCGAACTGGGGGAGCCGGGGGAGTACCCGTACACCCGGGGCGTCTACCCGACGATGTACACCGCACGGCCCTGGACCATGCGCCAGTACGCCGGGTTCGGTACGGCCGCCGAATCCAACGCCCGCTACCGGCAGCTCATCGCGGGCGGCGCCGCCGGGCTGTCCGTGGCCTTCGACCTGCCCACCCAGATGGGTCACGACTCCGACGCCCCGCTCGCGCGCGGCGAGGTCGGGAAGGTGGGCGTCGCGATCGACTCGGTCGAGGACATGCGGGTGCTGTTCGACGGGATCCCGCTCGACCGGGTGTCCACGTCGATGACGATCAACGCGCCGGCCGCGCTGTTGCTCCTGCTCTACCAGCTGGTCGCCGAGGAGCAGGGGATCGAGCCCGGCCAACTGACCGGCACGGTCCAGAACGACGTGCTGAAGGAGTACATCGCACGGGGGACCTACATCTTCCCGCCCGGCGCCTCCCTGAGGTTGACGGCCGACGTCTTCCGCTACTGCCGGGCCGAGCTCCCCCGCTGGAACACCATCTCCATCTCCGGCTACCACATGGCCGAGGCCGGGGCCTCGCCCGCGCAGGAGATCGCCTTCACGCTGGCCGACGCGATCGCGTACGTACGCACCGCGCTGGCCGCCGGGATGGAGGTCGACGCCTTCGCGCCCCGGCTGTCGTTCTTCTTCGTCGCCCGCACCACCCTCCTGGAGGAGGTCGCGAAGTTCCGTGCGGCCCGCCGGATCTGGGCCCGCGTCATGCGCGAGGAGTTCGGGGCCCGGGACCCCAAGTCGCTGATGCTGCGCTTCCACACCCAGACCGCCGGGGTGCAGCTGACGGCGCAGCAGCCGGAGCTCAACCTGGTGCGCGTCGCCGTGCAGGGGCTGGCCGCCGTGCTGGGCGGCACCCAGTCGCTGCACACCAACTCCTTCGACGAGGCGATCGCGCTGCCCACCGAGAAGTCGGCTCGCCTCGCGCTGCGGACCCAGCAGGTGCTGGCGTACGAGACGGACGTGCCGCACACCGTCGACCCCTTCGCGGGGTCCTACGCGGTGGAGCGGATGACGGACGAGGTGGAGGCGGCGGCGCTCGACCTGATGGCGCGGGTCGAGGCGATGGGCGGGGCGGTGGCCGCGATCGAGGCGGGCTTCCAGAAGGAGGAGATCGAGCGGAACGCGTACCGGATCGCCCGGGAGACCGAGAGCGGCGAGCGGGTGGTGGTCGGGGTCAACCGCTTCGCGCTGGACGAGGAGGAGCCGTACGAGCCGCTGCGGGTGGATCCGGCGATCGAGGACCGGCAGCGGGCGGCGCTGGCCGCGCTGCGGGCGGGGCGCGACGGGGCGGCCGTGGACGAGGCGCTGGCGGCGCTCCGGGAGGCGGCGGCGGGCACGGAGAACGTGCTCTATCCGATGCGGGAGGCGCTGCGGGCCAGGGCCACGGTGGGGGAGGTCTGCGGGGCGCTGCGGGAGGTGTGGGGGACGTACGTGCCGGCTGATTCCGGCTGGTGACTGGTGGCTGATTTCCGGTTCGGTCCCGATCCGTGAAATCCCGATCTGTGAAATGCGCTGGCGCGACAGGTGTGTCCTCATGGGACACTCCTGCACATGCTGGGTGTCACAGATCTTCCGACGTATCTCGCCGGCCTGGTGCTGATCATTTTGCTGCCGGGGCCGAACTCGCTCTACGTGCTCTCCGTCGCCGCCCGCGGCGGCGTCCGCCAGGGGTATCGGGCCGCCGCCGGCGTGTTCACCGGAGACGCCCTGCTCATGACCCTGGCCGCGGTCGGCGCCGGGGCGCTGCTGCAGACCAGCCCGATCGTGTTCGGCGTCGTCAAACTGCTCGGCGCCGGATACCTGACCTGGCTCGCCATCGGCATGCTGCGGGGCGCGTGGACCATGTGGCGCGCCCGCCGCGAGCGCGCCGGAGCCGGCGAAGGCGCCCCGGAGGCAAGCGCGGCCGCCGCCGAGGTGAAGGCCGGCGACACGGAGCGGCCCTACCGGCGGGCGCTGCTGATCAGCGTGTTCAACCCGAAGGCCATCCTCTTCCTGATGTCCTTCTTCGTGCAGTTCGTGGACACGGCCTACGCCTACCCGGCGCTGTCCTTCCTGCTGCTGGGCGGTCTGATGCAGATCGGCAGCTTCCTCTACCTGACCACGCTGATCTTCGGCGGGAACCGTCTGGCCGCCGCCTTCCGGCGCCGCAAGCGGCTCGCCGCCGGGGCCAGCTCGGCGGCGGGCGTGCTGTTCCTGGGCTTCGCGGCGAAGCTCGCCGTGAGCTGATCCGATCCGATCCGGCCTCGCGGCGCCGGGCGCTGCGGGCGGGCCGGCCGCGGCTAGCCGATCGCGGCTAACCGACCGCCCTGCGCAGCAGCCGGGCCACCCGGCGGGCCGCGCGGCTGCGGGGCAGGAAGGACAGCTGCGCCGGGATGCCGCCGGGCAGGCCCAGGGTGGTCAGCCGGCCGCGGCTGAAGTAGCGCCAGGTGTCCGCGGTCAGGTGCGCGGTCAGCCAGCGCTCGGCCTCCGTGCGGCGTTCCGCGAGGATCTTGGGCTGCATGGTGAAGCCCACCGCCGTGACCAGGCCCGCCAGCTCGGCCGCCACCCGTTCGGGCCCCGGCGGGGTCCAGGAGCGTACGGCCGCGGGGTCCGCGAGGTCGGGCAGCAGGGCGTCGGCCAGCACGAGCGGGATCCGGTTGCTGTTCGGGTACGGGGACAGCCGCGCCAGTACGGCTCCCGTGCCGGTCCGGGCCACCGGGAGCCCGTACAGGGTGGCGGCGGTCAGCAGTCCCGTGGAGAAGCAGCCGACGACCAGGGCCGGGCGCAGCCGCTCGTAGAGGGTCTCGGCGAGCACCGGGGTGGTCAGCACGGTGAGCCGCACGCCGAGCCGCCCGGCCTCCTCCTCCGCCCGCCGGGAGTATGCGGCGGGGGCGCTGGGGTGCGGTTTGAAGACCATCTCGCGGTGGCCCAGCGCGTGCGCGCCGCGGACCATCTCCACGTGCAGTTGCTCCTCCTCCTCGGCCGGCACCAGGTCGAGGGCGGAGAGGTACTGGCCCAGCAGGAGCGCGGGGGCCCCGCAGTCCGCGCCGGGCGGCGCCGACGGCAGCTCCACCGGCGTCTGGACTGCCGCTTCGAGCTCGCCGATGACCTTGAGGAAGGCGGCGGCCGGGATCGCCTCGGCCCGTACGCCGAACTCGGTCAGCAGCAGCGGCTCCAGGCCCGGTACGAGGTCCAGGTGCAGCACCCGCCGTACGCGCATCCCGAGCCCGGGGTCGAGGCGGAAGCGGGTCGGACCGTAGCTCATCAGCCCGTCGGCGTAGACCTCCATGGCCGCCCCGGGGAAGATCCGGCACAGGCTCTGGGCGGGCGGCACCTGGAGCGATTCCACGATCAGCTCGATGCGGTCGGTGCCCAGGCTCCAGGAGGAGCGCAACTGCCGCTCCCACAGCGGGACGTCTTCGGGGCGCGGGCTCCAGGTGCTGGGGTGCTGCGGTGCGATGACGGCGTTCCAGTCGAGGACCTCGTCGAAACGGGTGCTCAGGGAGGCGAAGCCGGGTGCGGCGGTCAGGCCCGGGGTGATCTCGGCGGTGACGGAGTGGTTGCTGGTCAGCAGGATCCGGCGGCCGGCGGGCGGAAAGAGGTCCGCGTCGAGGGCGGCGGCGAGGGTGGCCGTGCCGTAGAGGGTGGAGGCCAGGAAGATCTGGGTGACGTTCACGCCGTCACCCCGGCGGGCGCGGCGGGGGTCGCGGAGGCGGAGCCGGCCGTGGCGCGCCGGCGGAGCCGGCGGAGCAGGGCCGCGCGGTCGGCGTCCATCGAGTCCAGGGTCTGGTCCAGGAGCTGTTGCGGCATTCTGCCGAGTGCGGCCGTGCTCATCGAGCGGAGTTTTCTGGCCACGGGTGGTTCGAACCTTTCGATGGACCCGACGTGGTGCGCGATAATTGCACAGTATGTTCGGACGGCCTTCGGGAGGAGGAGCTCGGATTCCCGGTCGGCGGCCGTTTCGGTCAGCACCTGATCGAATGCCCGAATGAAATCGAGCTGCCGCTCGTCGCCGATTTGTGTCAGCGAGGTCGCCACCCCGCGACGGTAGAAGATTCCGGGCAGGCCGACCGGGGCGAAGGACGCCGCCTCCCGGTGCAGCCGCCAGATCCACGGCCGGTCCTCCGCCGTCCGCAGGCCGTCCGTGAAGTGCAGCAGCCCGCGGTCCAGCAGCCGCCGGTGGTACATCCCCGCCCAGGCGTACGGGTAGTCCACCGAGGTCGCGCGGGAGACGGGCAGGATGCCGGTGCGCGGATCGGCCGCCACCGAATCCGGCCCGTAGGGGACGCGCTGGACGATGCGCGTCCTGCCCGTGCACTGGACGTGGTCGGTACGGACGAAATCGCATTTCAGGGCTTCGATGGCGGCCAGGGTCCGGGCCAGGTGGCCCGGCGCCAGCCAGTCGTCGCCGTCCAGGAAGGCGATGTACTCGCCGCGGGCCGCGTCCAGACCGGTGTTCCGCGCCGTCGCCAGGCCGCCGTTGCGCTCGTGTCTGAGGTGCACGGCGCCGGGCAGCTCGCGGGCCGCCCGCTCCAGGAGCGCGGGCGTTCCGTCCGTGGAGCGGTCGTCGACGAGCAGGAACTCGAAATCGTCCCGAGCGTTGAGTTCGAGGCTTTTCAGGGCATCCGGCGCATACGTCTGCACGTTGAAGAACGGCACGACAACAGAGAGCTTGAGCACTAGCGAGACATTAGGGCGCAGTTCGGCATTGACCGTGGCCCGGACGCGGATTCCATGTGAACGACGCACGGCGGGAGCGTTAACCCGCACGCTTTCGCATTGAGTCGACGGGTTGTTAACCCGCTGTTGTGCGTTCGTTGGGCCGATCACCGAAAAGCCGGAATAACTTCTGCCGGGTGCCAGCAAGCAACCGCGCCCTCCGTGTGGCCGTACTCGCCGATTCCGACACCCGCTGGAAATGGGGAGCGCTCACCGCGCGCCGTCTCGCCCCGCAGCCGGACTCCGTCCGCCTGACCGGATACCTGCTCCGCGGCCGGGCCACGCCCACCGCGCGCCAGCTCGGCGAGGTCGGGGTCACGGCGGACCGGCTCACCGAAGTCACCTGCGCGCAGTTCCTCGCCGAACTCTCCGCGCCGGAGCGGGAGCCGTACGACGTGATCGTCCTCGCCCTGGTCGGCGGCGCCGTCCAGGCCGTCCTGCACGGAGCCCGGGCCCTGTGGCCGGAGCCGGCCGCCCGGCCGGCGTTCGTCACCGGGTACGTCGGAGTCGTCTACGAGAAACTCGCCGACGGCCTGCTGCTGCGCCACGGGGCCGACCTGGTCCTCGCCAACTCCCGCCACGACGCGGAGCGGTTCCGCGCGGTCTACGAGGGGGTCGGCACGGATGCCGGGGCCGTCGTGGAGAGCGTCCTGCCCTTCCTCGCACCGGACGGCGGGCCGTCGTACGAGCCCGTGGGGACCACCGCCCACCGGGTGGTCTTCGCGGTCCAGCCGTCCGTGCCGGACACCCGGGCGGACCGCGCGTACCTGCTGCGCCGCGCCGCCGAACACGCCCGGCTGCACCCCGGGCGCGAGGTGCTGATCAAACTGCGCAGCCGGCCGGGGGAGCACACCACGCACCTGGAGGAGCTCCCGTACCAGCGCCTCGCGGAGCAGCTCCCCGGCGGCCTCCCCTCCAACTGCCGTCTGGTCTACGGGAACATGGGCGAGGTCCTGGACACCACGGACCTGCTCGTCACCGTCTCCTCCACGGCGGCCCTGGAGTCCCTCCACCGGGGCATCCCGACGGCCGTCCTGACCGACCTCGGCGTCCGCGAGGCCCTCGGCAACCACCACTTCCTGGGCTCCGGCTGCATGGCCTCCTGGACCCAGCTCGACGCGGGTCTGCTCCCGAAGGCCGACCCCGACTGGCTGGCGGCCCAGGGCGTGGGCAGCCCTGCAACCGGACGGCCCGGACCGGCCGGCGTGCACGACCCCTACGCCGCCGCGCGGGCCCGCCTCACGGAGCTGCTCGGCGCCGGCCCGCTCCCGGCCGTGGCGCCCTACTACACGCAGGACACCGCGCCGGGATACCTGCCCGGGATCCTGGCCCGACACCATCTCGGCCCCGACGGGCACCCCTTGCCCGGCGCCGCCGGGACCGACGCCGGGGGGTCCCGGCTGCGCCGCCGGCTCCGCGCCCACCTGCGCGAAGCCGCCCGCGGCGCCTACCGCCACGGCGTCCAGCGCGTCGCGCCGGTGATCCGCCGCCTGGGGGAGCTGTGAGCCCCCGCCCGGCCGGAGCCGCTGCGCCCGCCACCGCCGCCGGCGTCGCCACCGCCGGCGTCGCCACCGCCGGCGTCGCCGCAACCGCGGCCGTCGCCACTGCCACCGTCGCCACTGCCACTGCCACTGCCACCGTCGCCACGGCCTCT
The DNA here is from genome assembly GCF_057834205.1 of Streptomyces sp. GL_148. Classification (NCBI taxonomy): domain Bacteria; kingdom Bacillati; phylum Actinomycetota; class Actinomycetes; order Kitasatosporales; family Streptomycetaceae; genus Streptomyces; species Streptomyces sp. GL_148. The sequence goes on from NZ_CM174396.1 coordinate 5,395,474, forward strand.
GCCGCCGCCACTGCCACCGCCCGTGAGGGCCGCGCCGTGCCCAGGGTGCTCGCCGTGATCCCCGCACGCGGGGGGTCCAAGGGCGTGCCCGGGAAGAACCTGGCCGACGTCGGCGGGATGCCGCTCGTGGTCCGGGCCGTCCGGGCCTGCCTGGGGGCCGCGACCGTCACCGACGTCCTCGTGTCCACCGACTCCGAGGCCATCGGCGACGCCGCCCGCGGGGCCGGGGCCGTGGTGCTGCGGCGCCCCGCCGGGATCTCCGGGGACACCGCCACCAGCGAGGCCGCCGTGCTGCACGCGCTCGACTCGTTCGAGGAACTGCACTCCGTCACCGTCGACGTGGTGCTCCTCGTCCAGTGCACCAGCCCCTTCGTCACCGCCTCCGACGTGGAGTCCGTCGCCGCCGCCGTCGCGTCCGGTGCAGCCGACTCCGCGCTCACCGCGGCCCCCTTCCACGGCTTCCTCTGGCGGGCGGCCCCCGACGGCTCCGGGACCGGGGTCAACCACGACACCTCGTACCGGCCCCGCCGCCAGGACCGCCCCCAGGACCTCCTGGAGACCGGCGCCGCCTACGCCATGGACGCCGCCGGCTTCCGGACCGCCCGCCACCGCTTCTTCGGGCGGACCGTCCCGGTCGCCACCGACCCCGCACGGGTGCTGGAGATCGACGATCCCCACGACCTGGCCCGCGCCCGCGCCCTCGTACCCGTACTCGCCCCCGTGGCCACACCGGCCGCACCCGCGCCCGTGTCCACCCCGCTCCACACCTCAGCTCACACCTCGGCCCGTACCTCGGTCCACATCCCAGCCCACACCCCCGTGCCCGCACCCGTGCCGGCACCCCCTCGTACACTCCACGCTCCGAAGGACAGCCCTGCCATGACGGTCACGCCCACCCCCCGCCTCCGGACCTTCGGCTCCCGCATCGCCGGCCCCGGCCACCCCGTCTACGTCGTCGGCGAGATCGGCATCAACCACAACGGCGAGCTCGGCAACGCCCTCGCCCTCATCGACGCCGCTGCCGAAGCCGGCTGCGACGCCGTGAAGTTCCAGAAGCGCACCCCCGAGATCTGCACCCCCCGCGACCAGTGGGACATCGAGCGCGACACCCCCTGGGGCCGGATGACCTACATCGACTACCGCCACCGCGTGGAGTTCGGCGAGAGCGAGTACCGCGCCATCGACGAGCACTGCGCCAAGCGCGGCATCGACTGGTTCGCCTCCCCGTGGGACACCGAGGCCGTCGCCTTCCTGGAGAAGTTCGACGTCCCCGCCCACAAGGTCGCCTCCGCCTCGCTGACCGACGACGAGCTGCTGCGCGCCCTGCGCGCCACCGGCCGCACCGTCGTCCTCTCCACCGGCATGTCCACCCCGCGGCAGATCCGGCACGCGGTGGAGGTGCTCGGCAGCGACAACATCCTGCTCTGCCACGCCACTTCGACGTACCCGGCCAAGGCCGAGGAGCTCAACCTGCGGGTGATCAACACCCTCCAGGAGGAGTACCCGAACGTCCCGATCGGCTACTCCGGCCACGAGACGGGCCTGCAGACCACCCTGGCCGCCGTCGCGCTGGGCGCCACCTTCGTCGAGCGCCACATCACCCTCGACCGCGCGATGTGGGGCTCCGACCAGGCCGCCTCCGTCGAGCCGGGCGGCCTGACCCGCCTGGTCCGCGACATCCGCACCATCGAGACCGCGCTCGGCGACGGCATCAAGCAGGTCTACGCGTCCGAGCTCGGCCCGATGAAGAAGCTCCGCCGCGTCCAGGGTGAGCTGGCCACGGCGTGAGCCTTCGTTCTGCTCCCTCTGACGAGGAGCACGTGTTGAATCCTCCCCCAGCCGAAGCAGGGGGATTCCTGGCTCACGCTGCTCGGTCGCTCAGCGAGCGACCGAGTCTTCCACGATCAACACCAGCCGGGTTGAAACCAGCCCGGGTATATGAAGTTTTGGCGGTTGCCGTGCTGGCTTGGCTCTCGCTCAGCACGTCGTACGCGCTTGGTTCTCGCAGCGCACGACACGCACGTTAGCGGGCGGTGTTTTGCCCTGGGGGCGAAACACCGATTCCTGCCCTGCCACACAAGAGTGCGATTCCACTCTGGCCAGAAGGCCGGATCATCCTCGGAGGCTCCAGGTGATTGCGCCCACCCCCACCCCCACCCCCACCCCCACCCCCACCCCGACCCTGGCCTTCGTCGAAAGCCCGGTCCAGCTCCTCAACGTCCTGGAGTGGGCGCACGCCCAAGGCGGCGGCCGGCTCCTGGGAGTCGTCCCGCGCCAGCCGGCCCGCGGCGGCGGGACCGGGCCGGTGCAGGCCGGGCCGGGCTCGACCGGGTCGGGTGCGGCCCCGGGACTACGGATCGTGGTGCTCCCGCCCACCGACCCCATGTCCCGGGGCCAGCTCCGCCGGATGGCGGGGCTGGCCCGGGACGAGGGGCACGAGGTGCGGTGGCAGGAGGCCCGCGGCGGCCGGTTCGCGCCGTTCAAGGCCTTCGCCGCGCTCGCGCGGGAGGTGCGGGCGGCCGAGCGGGTGGTGATAGGGGATCCGTTCTCCCGCTACGTGCAGCTCCTGCTCACCCTGGTCCGGGCCGAGGAGCTCGTCGTGGTCGACGACGGCACCGCGACCATGGAGTTCGTCGCCCAGACGGCCCGCGGCGAGCGCCTCGTGCGCTGGCACCGGGTCGGCGGCGGAGGGCTCCCGGCCCGGCTGCGCGAGCTGGCGTACGCGCCGGTGTCGGCGACGGCCCGGCGGCGGTTCACCCCGGGCACGGACGGCCGCCGCCGCGTCGAGGTGTTCAGCTCCATGCCGGTCACCGCGCACGGCGGGATGACCGTACGGCTCAACGACTTCGCGTGGACCCGGGCCCGCTTCGGCCCGCCCCGCCTCACCAAGGGCACCGACCTGGTGGGGACCTCGCTGGTGGAGACCGGCGTGGTCGACCCGGACCGCTACCTGGAGGCGGTGCGCGCCCTGACCCTGGAACACGGGGCCACCCGCTACTTCGCCCACCGCCGGGAATCCCCGGAGAAGCTGCGCGCCCTGAGCGAGGCGACCGGTCTGGAGATCGTACGTCCCGACCTGCCGCTGGAGCTGATCGCCAGGCGGGGCCCGGTCGGCCGTACGATCGTCAGCTTTCCCTCCACGGTCGTCCACACCCTGCCCTACGCGCTGATCGGCACCGGCGTGACCGTGGCCGTATGCGATGTCGATCGGAGCTGGCTCACCCCGTCGGCCTCGGAGCGGGCCCGCGGTTTCCTCGCCGGAGTCACCGACACCGCCCGTGATGTGCACAGACTTCCTGCTCAGACGGCTTCGGCGGCCGGATGAGTGCATGAGTGAGCGCGCGAGTCTACCCGCGCCTTCATCCGGTCATGCGTCCAGAGGCCGGGTTTCTTTCCCCTAACGGCATGAACTTTTGGTGATCTCCAGCCAGTTGACCCATGGGTGGGCCTACCCTTAAACGGGTGAACCAGTTGATGTCCCGCGAGTCCCAGACCGCCCAGCCCGCCGCGCCCGGCCGGCCCGAGCTGCCCGGCAAGCTTCCGGACCACCTGCGTGCCGAACTGATCGCCTTCCGCCGGGACTTGCACATGCATCCCGAGCTAGGACACCAGGAGTTCCGCACCACGGCGGCGATCAAGGCCCGGCTGGAGAAAGCGGGCCTGCGCCCCAGGGTGCTGAAGTCGGGCACCGGGCTCATCTGTGACGTGGGCACCTGGGACGGAGTACGGCCGATGCTGGCCCTGCGCGCGGACATCGACGCCCTGCCCATCCCGGATGCCAAGACGCACGTCTCGTACCGCTCGACCGTCCCGGACCGCGCCCACGCCTGCGGCCACGACGTGCACACCACCGTCGTGCTGGGCGCCGGTCTCGTCCTCGCCGAGCTCGACCGGCGCGGCGAGCTGCCCCGCCCGGTGCGGCTGCTCTTCCAGCCCGCCGAGGAGGTGCTGCCCGGCGGCGCCACCGAGGCCATCGACTCCGGGGTGCTGGACGGCGTGGGCAAGATCATCGCCCTGCACTGCGACCCCCGGGTCGACGCCGGCCGCATCGGCCTGCGCGCCGGGCCCATCACCTCGGCCTGCGACCGGCTGGAGGTCACCCTCGACGGGCCCGGCGGGCACACCGCCCGTCCGCACCTGACCACCGACCTGGTGACGGCGGCCGCCCGGCTCGCCCTCGACCTGCCGGCCCTACTGACCAAGCGGATGGACGCCCGCTCGGGCATGTCGGTCACCTGGGGCCGGATCGAGGCCGGGCACGCCTGCAACGTGATCCCGATGCACGCGGAACTGTCCGGAACCGTTCGGTGCCTGGACCTGGCCTCCTGGCACGAGGCCCCCGACCAGATCCACGCGATCATCGACGAGATCGCCTCGATGCACCGCGCCAAGTCGGAGATCACCTACGTGCGCGGAGTCCCCCCGGTCGTCAACGACCCGGTGGTCACCGAACTGCTGCGCGAGGCGATGGGCGCCCGGTGCGGGGCCGACTCGGTCGAGGACACCGAGCAGAGCCTGGGCGGCGAGGACTTCTCCTGGTACCTGGAGCACGTCCCCGGAGCCATGGCGCGCCTGGGCGTCCGTACGCCCGGGGACACGGCGAAGCGGGACTTGCACCGGGGCGATTTCGACGTGGACGAGGCCGCGATCGGGGTCGGCGTGGAGTTCTTCACGGCTGCGGTGCTGCTCGACGGCCGGGCGCTCGACGGGCGACGAGCCAGGCTCGCGGGGGCAGCCGGGTAGAAGTTCTTACAACATCGGCGGTTGATCCGGCGGACGCGTCCGGCCCTTGGTACACATGGGCTGGATGCGTCGGCAGTTACTGTTCGGTCACTGTCTGGTTCACGACGATCCGATAACGACTCATGAACGGGCCTTTAACTGACATCTACGCGCGTTACGATCTCGGCGAAACCAGCGCCGGTCGTGGCGCTTCGGTCAGGTTTTGAAGGAGCCTCCCCTTGCGCCGGATCACCAGGATCGCCACCGTGGGCATCGCGTCCGCAGCGCTGGCCCTCTCGGCCACCGCCTGTGGCGGTAAGAAGTCCTCGGACTCGTCTTCCTCGTCCTCCTCCCCGGAGAAGTCCGCCGCCATCGCGTACGACATCGGTGGCCGCGGCGACCAGTCGTTCAACGATGCCGCCTACGCGGGTCTCTCGAAGGCGGAGAAGGACCTCCAGATCAAGGGCGCCGAGGCGGAGCCCACCGATGGAGAGGGCGAGGCCGACAAGGTCCAGCGCCTCACCGAGCTGGCCCGCAAGGGCAACAACCCGGTCATCGGCGTCGGCTTCGCCTACGCGCCGGCCATCAAGAAGGTCGCCGAGAAGTTCCCGGACACCACGTTCGGCATCATCGACGACACCTCGGTGACCGCGAAGAACATCGCCAACCTCGTCTTCAACGAGGAGCAGGGCTCCTACCTGGCCGGCGTCGCCGCCGCCAAGGCGTCCAAGACCGGCACGGTCGGCTTCATCGGCGGTGTCGAGGTTCCGCTGATCAAGAAGTTCGAGGCGGGCTTCGTCCAGGGCGTCAAGGACACCAACCCGAACGCCAAGGTGCTCACCCAGTACCTGACCCAGCCGCCGAACTTCGACGGCTTCGCCAAGCCCGACCTGGGCAAGGCCGCGGCCGAGGGCCAGCTCGACAAGGGCGCCGACGTCATCTACTCGGCGGCCGGTCTGGCCGGCTCCGGCGCCATCGAGGCCGCCTCCGCCAAGGGCAAGTGGTCCATCGGCGTCGACTCGGACCAGTACAACCAGGCCGGTCTGTCGAAGTACAAGGAATTCATCCTGACCTCGGTCACCAAGGATGTCGCGGACTCCGTCTACAACCTGATCAAGTCGGTCAAGGACGGCAAGCCCGAGTCCGGCGAGGTCCGCTACGGCCTGGACAAGGACGGCGTCGGCCTGGCCGACTCCAACCCGAAGTACAAGGAGATGACTGACGTCGTCGCCGCGGTCGAGAAGGCCAAGGCCGACATCATCGCCAAGAAGATCGAGGTCAAGACCGCGCCGTAAGGCCCGGTCCGACCTGCTGCACACGTGATACCCGGGGTCCGGGAAGCGGTCTCATCGCTCCCGGGCCCCGGCCCGTGTCACGTGGTTTCATGTGATCTTGTGGCCGGTTGGCCGCAAGTTTTCACTTTCGACAGTGCTACGCGCGTAGAAACATCGTGGACGCGATACTTTCTCCCCCCGCCCTGTCCCCTCCCTGCCTTCAGCTCCTTCCGCGCCAAGGAGAGTGCGTCATCAACGCGTCCAGCCCGCCCCCCGCCGTAGAACTGCACGGCATCACCAAGCGCTTCCCCGGCGTCGTCGCCAACAAGGACATCGCGATCACCGTCCGCAAGGGCACGGTCCACGCCCTCGTCGGCGAGAACGGCGCCGGCAAGTCGACGCTGATGAAGATCCTCTACGGCATGCAGAAGCCGGACGAGGGCACCATCGCCATCGACGGGGAGCAGGTCTCCTTCAGCAGCCCCGGCGATGCCATCGCCCGCGGCATCGGCATGGTGCACCAGCACTTCATGCTCGCCGACAACCTCACCGTCCTGGAGAACGTGGTCCTCGGCGGCGAGAAGCTCTACGGCATCGGCGCGAAGGCCCGCAAGAAGATCAGGGAGATCTCGGACGCCTACGGCCTCGGCGTACGTCCCGACGCCCTGGTCGAGGACCTCGGTGTCGCCGACCGCCAGCGCGTGGAGATCCTCAAGGTCCTCTACCGCGGTGCGAAGATCCTCATCCTCGACGAGCCGACGGCCGTGCTCGTGCCGCAGGAGGTCGACGCGCTCTTCGACAACCTGCGCGAGCTCAAGTCCGAGGGCCTGACCGTCATCTTCATCTCGCACAAGCTGGGCGAGGTCCTGAAGGTCGCCGACGACATCACCGTCATCCGGCGCGGCACCACGGTCGGCACCGCCGACCCCCGCACCACCACGACCAAGCAGCTCGCCGAGCTGATGGTCGGCTCCGAGCTCCCGTCCCCGGAGACCCGCGAGTCCACGGTGACCACCACCCCGATGCTCCAGGTCCAGCGCCTGACCGTCGCCGAGGGCGGCGCGCCCGTCGTCACGGAGGACACCGCGCGCACGCCCGGCCTGTCGGACGCCAACCTGCGCGAGGCCCCGGTCGCCGGACGCCTGCTGCTCGACGGGATCAGCTTCACGATCCACAAGGGCGAGATCCTCGGCATCGCGGGCGTCGAGGGCAACGGCCAGACCGAGCTCATCGAGGCCCTCATGGGCATGATGACCCCCGACGCGGGCGTCATCACCCTCGACGGCAAGGACATCACCAAGTCCCCGGTGCGCAAGCGCCGCGAGGGCGGCATCGGCTACATCCCCGAGGACCGCCACCGGCACGGTCTGCTGCTGGAGTCCTCCCTCTGGGAGAACCGCATCCTCGGCCACGTCACCGAAGCCCCCAACTCCAAGCGCGGCATCATCGACCCGAAGGCCGCCCGCAAGGACACCGAGCGGATCGTGCGCGAGTACGACGTCCGTACGCCCGGCATCGAGGTCACCGCGGCCTCGCTCTCCGGCGGCAACCAGCAGAAGCTGATCGTCGGCCGCGAGATGAGCCACAACCCGAAGTTCCTCATCGCCGCCCACCCCACCCGCGGTGTGGACGTCGGCGCGCAGGCGCAGATCTGGGACGCGATCCGCGAGGCCCGCCGCGAAGGCCTGGCGGTCCTGCTGATCTCCGCAGACCTGGACGAGCTCATCGGCCTGTCCGACACCCTGCGCGTCATCTACCGCGGCCGCCTGGTCGCGGACGCCGACCCCGCGACCGTGACCCCCGAGGAACTCGGCACCGCCATGACGGGCGCCGCCTCCGGGCACCTGGAAGCCACCGACAACAACTCCGCCGCCGGCACGGATGCCCGTACCGACTCCCCGGAGGACGAGGCCCGATGAAGAAACTCGACAAGGACCGGCTGCTCCTCGGCTTCGCCGGGCCCGCGCTCGCACTGGTCACCGCCTTCCTGCTGACCATGATCGTGCTGGCGGCGACGGGTGTGGACCCGATCGAACCGCTGCGGCTCATGGTGGAGAACGCGGGCTACGAGGACGTCCAGGTCCTCATCGTCAACCAGGCCGGTACGTACTACCTGGCGGCCCTGGCCGTGGCCATCGGCTTCCGGATGAACCTCTTCAACATCGGCGTCGACGGCCAGTACCGGCTCGCGGCGATGGTGTCGGCGGTCGTCGGCGCGGCGGTCTCGCTGCCCGGCCCGCTGCACATCCTGCTGATCGTGGTCGTCGCCATGCTGGTCGGCGCCTTCTGGGCCGGTATCGCGGGCGTCCTGAAGGCCAAGCGCGGAGTCAGCGAGGTCGTCTCCACGATCATGCTGAACGCGATCGCCACCAGCCTGATCGCCTGGCTGATCCTGCCGAAGAACCTCGGCGTCCAGCCGAAGGGCTCGAACGACCTGACCACCGGTGAGATCGCCAAGTCGGGCTGGTTCCCGGCCGTCTCCCTCGGGGACGGCCTGGAGATCTACGGCTTCACCTTCCTGGCCTTCGCGCTGGGCATCGTCTACTGGTTCGTGCTGGGCCGCACCCGCTTCGGCTTCGACCTGCGCGCCACCGGCGCCAGCGAGTCCGCCGCGCAGGCATCCGGTGTGGACGCCAAGAAGATGATCGTCACCTCGATGCTCATCTCCGGCGCCGTCGCCGGTCTCGCCGGCATGTCGGTGCTGCTGGGTGAGAGCCACACGTACAGCCTGTCCTTCCCGGTCGGTGTCGGCTTCACCGGCATCACCATCGCGCTGCTCGGCCGCAACCACCCGGTCGGCATCTTCTTCGCCGCGTTCCTGATGGCCTTCATCGACAAGGCCTCGGCCTCGCTCGACACGGCCGGGTACGCGAAGGAGATCGGCACGATCATGAAGGGTCTGATCGTGATCGCGGTCGTCGTCTCCTACGAGCTCGTCCGCCGTTACGGCATCCGCCGCCAGCAGCAGAAGGTCGGCGAGGAACTGGCCGCAGGCCACGCCATCAAGACCGAGAAGGAGGTCTCGGCGTGAGCACCAGCACCGTTTCCGCGACCAGCGCCGCGCCCAAGAAGCAGGGCGGCCGCACCAAGCTCACCCTCCCGTGGATCATGCTGATCATCGCGGGCGGCCTCGCGCTCATCTCGCTGGTCCGCGTGATCAGCGGCGCGAACGACCTGACCTCCATCGGCCAGGTCTCCGGAGCGCTCTCCCTCGCCGTGCCGATCGGCCTCGCCGGACTCGGCGGCCTGTGGGCCGAGCGCGCGGGCGTCGTCAACATCGGCCTCGAAGGCATGATGATCCTCGGCACCTGGTTCGGCGCCTGGGCCGGCTACCAGTGGGGCCCGTGGACCGGCGTCATCGCCGGCCTGATCGGCGGCGCCATCGGCGGCCTGCTGCACGCGATCATCACGGTCACCTTCAACGTGAACCACATCGTCTCCGGTGTGGCCGTCAACATCCTGGCGCTGGGCTTCACCCAGTACCTGTCGAACTTCACGTTCGCCGAGGCGCCCGGCGGCTCCTCCAAGCAGTCCCCGCGCGTCGAGCCGATCTACGAGATCACCGTGCCGGGGTTGTCGGACTGGATGGTGACCCTCCAGGGCAAGCACTGGTTCTTCATCTCGGACCTCGCGGGCGTGGTCGGCGGCCTGGTCACCGGCCTGTCGCTGCTGACCGTCGTCGCGCTGCTGCTGATCCCCGGCACCTGGTGGGTGCTGTGGCGCACCACCTTCGGCCTGCGGCTGCGCTCCTGCGGCGAGAACCCCGTCGCCGCCGAGTCCCTCGGCGTCAACGTCTACAAGTACAAGTACATCGCCGTGATCGTCTCGGGCGCCCTCGCGGGCCTGGGCGGCGCGTTCCTGTCGATCGTGGCCAGCCCGATCTACCAGGAGGGCCAGACCGGCGGCCGCGGGTACATCGGCCTCGCCGCGATGATCTTCGGCAACTGGATGCCGGGCGGCATGGCGCTGGGCGCCGGCCTGTTCGGCTTCACCGACAGCCTCAAGCTGCGCGGCGGCGCCGAGAACGTCCACGCGATGCTGCTGCTCATCGCGATCCTGCTCGTCCTGGTCTTCGCCTGGCAGCTCTACAAGAAGCGCTACGTCCCGGCCGGCATCTCGGCGGTCTTCGCCGTGCTGCTGTTCCTCTGGTACGCGCTCACGGACCAGGTGCCCAGCCAGTTCGTGGACGCCGCCCCGTACCTGACCACGCTGCTGGTGCTCGCGCTGTCCGCGCAACGCCTGCGGATGCCCAAGGCGGACGGCATGCCGTACCGCAAGGGCCAGGGCAAGTGACGGCCGCTCCCGACTGGGAGGCCCTGCGCGAGGCCGCCCGGGAGGCCATGTCCCGGGCGTACGCCCCGTACTCGAGCTTCCCGGTCGGCGTCGCGGCGCTGGTCGACGACGGCCGCACCGTCGTCGGCTGCAACGTGGAGAACGCCAGCTACGGGCTCGGCCTGTGCGCCGAATGCGGACTGGTCTCCTCCCTCCAGGCCACGGGCGGCGGCCGCCTGACGCACTTCACGTGCGTGGACGGCAAGGGCGAGATCCTCGTCCCCTGCGGTCGCTGCCGCCAGCTCCTCTTCGAGTTCGGCGGCGCCGAGCTCCAGGTGGAGACGCCGGAAGGCGTCCTGCCGCTCTCCGCGATGCTGCCGCAGGCCTTCGGGCCGGACCATCTGAGATAGCCGCGCGACGGCCCTCCGCCCCTGCCGGGCGGGGGGCCGCCGTCCTTTCCTCCGTACGTACCCCTCCCCTCTCTCTATGCGCGTAGAAGGAAGCACTTCCATGGACGTCATCTCCGTCATCCGCACCAAGCGCGACCGCGGTGAACTGAGCCCCGAGCAGATCGACTGGGTCATCGACGCGTACACGCGCGGCGTGGTCGCCGACGAGCAGATGTCGGCGCTGGCGATGGCCATCCTGCTCAACGGCATGAACCGCACCGAGATCGCCCGCTGGACCGCCGCGATGATCGCGAGCGGCGAGCGGATGAACTTCGACTCCCTCTCCCGCCCGACCGCCGACAAGCACTCCACCGGCGGCGTCGGCGACAAGATCACCCTGCCGCTGGCCCCGCTCGTCGCCGCCTGCGGCGCGGCCGTACCGCAGCTCTCGGGCCGCGGCCTCGGCCACACCGGCGGCACCCTGGACAAACTGGAGTCCATCCCCGGCTGGCGCGCCCTGCTCTCCAACGAGGAGATGCTGCACGTCCTGGACACCACCGGCGCCGTCATCTGCGCGGCCGGCGACGGCCTGGCCCCGGCCGACAAGAAGCTCTACGCGCTGCGCGACGTGACCGGCACCGTCGAGGCCATCCCGCTGATCGCCTCCTCGATCATGTCCAAGAAGATCGCCGAGGGCACCGGCTCCCTCGTCCTGGACGTGAAGGTCGGCACCGGCGCCTTCATGAAGAACATCGAGGACGCGCGCGAGCTGGCCCGCACCATGGTGGGCCTGGGCACCGACTCGGGCGTCAAGACCGTCGCCCTGCTCACCGACATGTCCACCCCGCTCGGCCTCACCGCCGGCAACGCCCTGGAGATCCGCGAGTCGGTCGAGGTCCTGGCCGGCGGCGGCCCCTCGGACGTGGTCGAGCTGACCCTGGCCCTGGCCCGGGAGATGCTGGACGCCGCGGGCATCAAGGACGCCGACCCGGCGAAGGCACTGGCCGACGGCCGGGCGATGGACGTGTGGCGCCGGATGATCGCGGCGCAGGGCGGCGACCCGGACGCGGCGCTGCCCGTCGCGCGGGAGCAGCAGGTGGTCACGGCCCCGTCCTCGGGCGTGCTGACGCGGCTGGACGCGTACGGGGTGGGCGTGGGCGCCTGGCGCCTGGGCGCCGGCCGCGCGCGCAAGGAGGACCCGGTCCAGGCGGGCGCGGGCATCGAGCTGCACGCGAAGCCGGGCGACACGGTCACGGCGGGCCAGCCGCTGATGACCCTGCACACCGACACCCCGGAGAAGTTCGACTACGCCCTGGCGGCGCTGGACGGCACCTTCGACATCGCGGCGGCGGGCACGGCCTTCTCCGCCACGCCGATCGTCCTGGACCGCATCGCCTGACCTGCGGCTTCTCTTTCGGGTGAACGGGACCGGTAGACCCCTGCCGGTCCCGTTCGGCATGCTGGGATCGGTGACGAACCGAATGAGGAGCACACCATGAGCGCACTCACCGTTCAGCATGAGCCACAGAGTGGCGACAGCTGGGACGCGCTTGTCCGTCTCTGGGAGGAGATGGACTGGCCGGAGGGCTGCAAGGTGGAGATCATTAAGGGGATCATCACCGTGGCGCCCACGCCTGCGAATTACCACAACGTCATCGCCGGAGAGGTGCAGCGCAAGCTCTACTCGGTCCTCCCCAGTAACTGGGGCATCTACCAGACGCAGAGCGTGGCAGTCCCGTCCCGCAAGGGGATGTTCATCCCGGACCTGCTGGTCATGCCTACAGACATCCTCACAGAGTCTGACTCCGTGTACTACGTGCCCGCCGCCGCAGCTGAACTCGTCGTCGAGATCACGTCCCCTTCGAATGCGTCGCACGACCGCATCGCGAAGGTTGCGGGATACGCGCAGGCTGGTGTTCCGCTGTACCTCCTCATCGACGCGTTCGCCCGGGGTGGCCCGACTGTCACGCTCTACGGAGAGCCCAGTGATGCCGTCTACCGGGTGCTCCAGGCGGGCAAGTTCGGTGACACCTTCCGGCTGCCTGCGCCGTTCAGTGTCGAGCTCGACACGTCCCTGTTCCCAGCCCACTGAGGTAGTTCTCGGCCCCGATGAGTTCTGGGCCGTGGGGGAGTCATCCCCTCGTGGAGATCAGAACCTTGGCCCTGGAGGGGCCTGAGCCGGATGCCGCTGAGCTGTGCGCCCGCGTGCGCGCACTGTGCAGGGACGGGCCCGACCGGGTGGTGTGCGACGTGACCGCGATTGCCGCACCCACCCTCGCGACCATCCAGGCCCTCGCCCGCGCGGCCCTCACCGCCCGGCGCCTCGCCATCCCCCTCCGGGTCACCGGGGCCGCGCCCCCGCTCCGCGCGCTACTGCACCTCGTAGGACTCGTCGAGCTGCTCGGGGAGCCCGAAGAGCGGGAACCACCGGGCGGTGTCGAGGAAGGCATTGAGCCCGACGATCTTCCCTTCTGACACCTCCAGGACCTGGAGCGCCCACGGGGTCCAGCCCGGCTGCCCGTCCTCGCGCGGCCGGTACTGGCCGAAGGCGGGCATGCCGTTCGCCGTGGTCGGGACGAGGCGCGAGCCCTTGCAGCCGATGCCCTGGTTCAGGTGCCAGGCCGCGATGTCCTCGTGGCCCTGGAGCCACAGGTCGAACGGCGGCATCGACAGCACCGCGTCCTCGTGGAGCAGGGCGGTCAGCCGGGAGATGTCGTAGGCCTCGAAGGCGGCGAGATACTGCTCCAGCAGCTTGACCTGGTCGCTGTCCAGCGGGTCCGCGGACTCGCTCTCGCGGATCCGGGTCGCGGACAGCGTCGCGCGGGCCCGCTGCAGCGCGCTGTTCACCGAGGCGACGGTGGTGTCCAGCAGGGTGGCGACCTCGTCGGCCTTCCAGGCCAGCACCTCGCGCAGGATCAGTACGGCCCGCTGCTTGGCCGGCAGGTGCTGGAGCGCGGCGACGAACGCGAGCCGTACGGACTCCTTGGCCAGCGCCATCTCCGCCGGGTCGGCGGTCTGCGGCAGCACCCGCCCGTCCGGCACCGGCTCCAGCCAGGTCACCTCGGGCCGCTCGTTCAGCACGGCGGACGCCTGGTGCTGCGGAGCGCTCAGGTCCATCGGCCGGGCCCGCTTGTTCCCCGCGTTCAGCAGGTCAAGGCAGACGTTGGTGGCGATCCGGTACAGCCACGACCGCAGGGAGGACCGCCCCTCGAACTTCGCGTAGCTCCGCCAGGCACGGATGTACGTGTCCTGCACCGCGTCCTCGGCGTCGAAGGCCGAGCCGAGCATGCGGTAGCAGTACCCGGTGAGCTCGACGCGATACCGGTCGAGCGCGGCGTCGAGCTCGGTCCCGTGAGCGGTGGTCTCCGTCATGTCCCTTGATCCCCCTGCTAGTTCCCGATACTTCGGAAACTACCGGACCCCTCTGACAACCGCAGCCCGGAACACGGCCCGGCCCCCGGCGGGCGGCAGGTCACCGAGCGGGACCGGGCCGTCGCCGTGGGCCGCCCGGTCCCGGGGGAGGCAGGGGCGGGCGGGGCGGGAGGGGCCAGGACGGTGGGGGGCGGAAGTCGCACCAGGTGCCGTCGAAGGGGTAGGCGGCCGAGTCGATGAGGCGGGTGACGCGGACGCCCTCCGCGCGGATGGCGGCGGCCTCGGCCGGCGTCCAGTACACCGGGTGGCCCGTCTTCGCGGCGAAGGACTCCTCGTCCTTCCACTCCCACGCGCGGTCCGGGGTCACCGTGATGTCGAGTTCCTGGTCGGTCACGTGGACGTCCGCGCCGTCCCGGCTGCGGACACGGGATTCGAGGTTCACGTACCAGCTGCGGAACACCTGCTCCCGCGTGAAGCTCCACCACACCGCGTGCCCCGCCCCGGCCGGCTGCAGGATCAGCGCGCCCCCGTGCCGCCACCGGTCGGCCCGCAGCGGGTACGAGCCCTCCGGCGGCAGGTCCCGCAGATGGGTGCCGGGCGGGATGGTGGCGCGCCAGAGCGGGGTGCCCGGGGCCACCCACAGCAGCGGGCCGCCGTCGCCCGACTCCACCACGCGGGCCGGAATGATCATGCTGATCGTGCTGCCGAGTATGAGGTGAACGTTGACTGTCGACATGATCGGCGATCGTGCCAGCCGTGGGTTGCGGGCCTCTTGTGCGGCAGCCCTCAGCGCGCCGCCAGCGCCGCGATCCGGGCCGTACGGGCCGCGTGGGACCCGTACAGGGTGATCGTGACGACCCCGGCGACCGCGAGCAGCGCGAGGGTGACCGTGGCCGCCCAGCCCGCCGAGTGGTAGGCGAGGGCGCCCAGCGTGCCGCCGGCGCTGGAGCCGGCGTAGTACGCCGACTGGTAGAGCGCCGAAGCCTGCGCACGGCCCGTCTTCGCCGTACGGCTCACGGCCGAGGAGGCCACCGCGTGGCCCGCGAAGAAGCCCGCCGTGATCAGGACCAGCCCGAGGAGGATCGCGGTGAGGGACTCCGCGAGGGAGAGGAACAGGCCCGCCGCCGTCGTGGTCACCGCGAGGTACAGCGCGCCGCGCCGGCCCAGCCGGGCCACGAGCTGCCCGGCCGCCGCCGAGGAGACCGTACCGACCAGGTAGACCAGGAAGATGGAGCCGATGAGCCCCTGCCCGAGCGAGAACGGCTCGTCCACCAGGCGGTAGCCGATGACCGTGTACACCGCCCCGAACACGGTCATGAACAGCGCGCCGATCCCGTACAGCCGCAGCAGCAGCGGATCGCGCAGGTGCCCGGAGACGGTACGTCCCACCGCGCGCGGGTTCAGCGAGGCCGCCCGGAAGAACCGGGCCCGGGGCAGCAGCACCAGGAACGCCGCCGCGCAGGCAAGCGACATCAGCCCCACGGTCAGCAGCCCGCCGCGCCAGCCCCAGGCCTGGGCCGCCCAGCCCGTGACGAGGCGGCCGCTCATGCCGCCGATGGAGTTGCCCGCAACGAACAGGCCGATCGCGGCGACCAGCGCCTTCGGCTTCACCTCTTCCGCCAGGTACGCCATCGCGGAGGCCGGGATGCCGGCGATCGCCGCGCCCTGGACGGCGCGCAGCGCGATCAGCCACTCCAGGTTCGGCGCGAGGGGCACCAGGAGGCCGACGCCGACCGCGGTCACCATCGAGCAGGTCATCATCCGGGTCCGGCCGAAGCGCTCCGAGAGCGCGCTGAGCGGCAGGACGAACAGCGCGAGCGCACCGGTCGCCGCGGAGACCGTCCAGCTGGCCTGACCCGCCGTCACGCCGAAGCCCTCGGAGATCGCGGGCAGCAGCGCCTGGGTGGAGTAGAGGAGGGCGAAGGTGGCCAGTCCGGCGGCGAAGAGCGCGAGGCTGAGGCGGCGGTAGCCGGGACGGCCGGGCTCGTGCGCCTCGGGTGCGGAGGCGGGGAACGACGGGGTGGAGGCACCCGGGATGACGGGTGCCCCGGTATGAGCGGGAGGCATGGTCACGACCGTAGAGCCGTCCTTTTCATGCGTCCAATGCACAGATTCGCGATAATCAATCCATCCATGCATCAGCGCAGGTCAGATGGGTGCCTATCGATGAGTCGTTACGAAGAAGACATGGCCGTGACACATGCGCTGGCCCCGCGCCTCGCGTACTTCGTCGCCGTCGCCCGGAACGAACACGTCACCCGCGCCGCGCACGAGCTGGGCGTTCCCCAGTCCACCCTGTCGCGGGCCATGGTCCGCCTCGAACAGGACCTGGGCGTCACGCTGTTCGCCCGCAAGGGCCGCACGGTCGCGCTCACCACCGCCGGCCGCACCTTCCTCGCCTCGGCGGAACGCTCACTGGCCGAGATCGCCCGCGCCGCCGGCTCCGTCCAGCAGGACGCCGACCCGTCCTTCGGCAAGGTCGCCTTCGGCTTCCTGCACACCCTGGGCCCCGAGACCGTACCCGGCCTGATCCGGGCCTTCCGCGCCGACCATCCCGGCGTACGGTTCTCCCTGGTCCAGAACTACGGCGAGGCCATGCTGGAGAAGCTGCGCGCCGGAGAGCTCGACCTCTGCCTGACCTCGCCGCTGCCCGACGCCCCGGACCTGGTGGCCCGCCGGCTCGACGAGCAGCGGCTGAGGCTCGTGGTCCCCGACGACCACCGGCTCGCCACGCGCAAGCGGATCCGCCTCGCGGAGGCCGCCGAGGAAACCTTCGTCACCCTGGAGCCGGGCTACGGGCTGCGCCGGATCACCGACGACCTGTGCGCGGAGGCCGGTTTCACGCCCCGGGTCGCCTTCGAGGGCGAGGAGGCCGAGACCCTGCGCGGGCTCGTCGCCGCCGGTCTCGGCGTGGCGCTGCTGCCGCCGCCTGCGGTGGCCCGGCCCGGGGTCGTCGAGCTGACGGTCACCGCCCCGCGCGCGGTCCGCGAGATCGGGGTCGCCTGGCTCGACGGGCACCCGGACACGCCTCCGGTGGCGGAGTTCAAGAAGTTTCTGCTGTCCCGTCGGGGACGGCTGATTCCGGAGCTTCAGCCGGGGAGTGAGTGAGCGGGGCCCGGGTGGCCGCGGAGGCCGCCGCCGATGCCGACAGCAGGAACCCGGCCTGGAAACGGGACTTGGCCCCCACGGCCCGCATGATCTCGGCGATGTGGCGCTGGCAGGTGCGCTCCGACATGCCGAGGCGCCGGGCGATGACCTTGTCCTCCAGTCCCTCCGCCAGGAGCCGCACGATGGTCTGGCGCAGCTCGTCGGAGATGGAACGGGCCTGGTCCGGCCCGACGGTGGTGCTGAAGGGCTCGGCCTCCGACCAGCAGCGCTCGAAGGTCTGCGCCATGAACTGGACGACGTTGGGCTCGCGCACCACCAGCGCCGCCTGGATGTCGTCCTGCACCTCCATCAGCCCGGTGTGCCGGTCGACGAGGATCATCCGCATCAGCCCGTCGCCGACGGTACGGACCTGCGAGCCGAGCGCGGTCACCCGCTCCACGTAGGCGGCCGTCGGGCGGGAGTAGCGGGCGGTGTGCTGGTAGAGGGTGCGCATCCGCACGCCCCGGGCGAGCATCGCCTCGTCCGGGACCACCGCCCCCTCCAGCGTCGCCGGGCTGCGGCCGCCGCCCGGGTGACAGGTCAGCGCCTCGGACTCGGCCGAGGCGACGAGCTCCTCGATCAGGTCCTGCAGCGCGGCCGGGTCGGTGACCAGCTCCAAGGCGTTCGCCCCGCCCCGGTCGCGCAGGCCGGTGCCCGCCTCGTACGCCGGGAGCAGCTCGTCCAGCAGGTCGCGCAGCCGGTCCATCTCGTCGTGGGTCTCGCGCACCCGCAGGGCCAGCGGGGCCAGCGACCGGGCCGCCGCGGCCCGCGGGGACACGGCGCTCCAGCCCATCCGTGCGGGCCCGTCGGGGCGGCCGCCGTCCGCGGCGGATGCCGGGCGGGAGCGGGGCTGGATCAGGTGGGCGGCCGCCAGTTCGGCGATGGCGGCGCCGACGGACTCGCCGAGCGCCTCGCCGGCCTCCGTCTCGGAGAAGGCGTGCCGCTCGGCCGCGTACCCGTAAAGACGCCGGGCCACGGAGCTCAGTTGGTCCGTTTCATCCGATGGCATATACATATTCGTCCCGGCTTGTACCGATTCGTAAACCCCTCGTGTTCCCGCAAGGCACCAAGACGATGCCCTCCGATCTTCGTGAGGATAGGCCGAACCGGCACAGTGGTACCACGGCGTTCTCGGGGGAGGGTGCGGGCATCCTTTGGTCCGCGCTTCGCCGACCTGGCATCGCGCCCTCACGCGGGCGTGTGCCTCAGGTGGTCGCGTCGGGCCCGCCCGTGTCATCCGACCGGGAGGGGGCGGCGCGGCCGGCACGGACGGCCCGGCGCGACCACCACCACATCAGGGCGCTCCGGCCCGCGGCCCCTTGCTGCCGCCCGGGGGCCTGCTGCCCGGGGGCCTGCCGCCCCGGCCGCCCCCGCCGCCTCCAGCCGCCTTCGCGGGGCGTCAGCCGCGCAGGGACCGCCCGTAGCCGGAAGCCAGCGGCATCCGCAGGCCCAGCGGCGGGGGAGCCGCCAGGGCGTCGGTGACCGGCCGCGAGTAGGACACCGAGAACACGGACCCCAGGATGAAGTCCACTGACAGGGCCACGACTTCGTCCTGGTGCTCGCGCAGCCCGTGCCCGTCGGAGTGCACCTCGAAGCGGCACGTCGTGCGGTTCGCCTTCTTCGCCCGGGTCGCCAGTCGGTACGACAAGTCGGGGTCGCTGCGGGCGTCGTTGGTGCCGTGCACGATCAGGACCCGGCGGCCCGAGAGCTGCTTCACCGGTTCGGGGGAGTCCGTGTCGGACTGCCGTGGGAGCGAAGGGGCGAGTGCCAGAACGGAGTTGACGGCTTCGTGGCCGGCCGCGGCGAGCGCCGCCCGGCCGCCCGCGTCATAGCCGGCCAGGCACACCGGGACGTCCCCGTACCGGCGGACCACCTCGTCCGCGGCCCACTCGGCGTCCCCTTCCCGGGTGCCCGCACCATGGATGACCTGGTGCGTGACCAGCCCGTCCGCCCCGCCCGCACGGGCCAGGGCCCGGGCCAGCGGACGTACCGGACCGGGGGACAATCTGGACGCTCCGGGGAGAAGGAGCACCACACCACTGACCGTTGAGACCGAGCCGTTCGCGCCGGCCGCCCGCCCCAGGCGGGCCCCGCGTGCCGGCGGCGCATACTGTGCCATGACGGAACAGTCTCAGACGCCGAGGTGTACGCCACCCGTCCGCGCGGTCACTGTTACATATCGAGGGCGGGCATCGTCTCACCGCTCTACGCGCGTAGGAGCTAGAGTGCCCAGATGACGAGCGAGACCCCCAACCTGCCCACCCCGGATCAGATCCGCCGCTCCCCGAAGGTGCTCCTGCACGACCACCTCGACGGTGGACTGCGCCCCGGGACCATCATCGAGCTGGCCCACAAGGTCGGCTACGAGAACCTTCCCGAGACCGAGGCCGACAAGCTCGGCGTCTGGTTCCGTGAAGCCGCCGACTCCGGCTCCCTCCCGCGCTACCTGGAGACGTTCGCGCACACCTGCGCCGTCATGCAGACGAAGGAGGCCCTCTTCCGGGTGGCCTCCGAGTGTGCCCAGGACCTGGCCGAGGACGGCGTCGTGTACGCCGAGATCCGCTACGCGCCCGAGCAGCACCTCGAAGGCGGCCTGACCCTCGAAGAGGTCGTCGAGGCCGTCAACGAGGGCTTCCGCGAGGGCGAGCGCCGCGCACGGACCAACGGCAACCGCATCCGCGTCGGCGCACTGCTGACCGCGATGCGGCACGCGGCCCGCGCGCTGGAGATCGCGGAACTGGCCAACCGCTACCGCGACAACGGCGTCGTCGGCTTCGACATCGCCGGCGCCGAGGCCGGGTTCCCTCCCACCCGCCACCTCGACGCCTTCGAGTACCTCAAGCGCGAGAACAACCACTTCACCATCCACGCGGGCGAGGCCTTCGGTCTGCCGTCGATCTGGCAGGCCCTGCAGTGGTGCGGCGCCGACCGGCTCGGCCACGGCGTGAAGATCATCGATGACATCGAGGTCGCCGCCGACGGCTCCGTGACGCTGGGCCGCCTGGCCTCGTACGTCCGGGACAAGCGGATCCCGCTGGAGATGTGCCCGACGTCGAACCTGCAGACGGGCGCGGCGGTCTCCTACGCCGAGCACCCGATCGGCCTGCTGCGGAAACTGCACTTCAGGCTGACCGTCAACACCGACAACCGGCTGATGAGCGGTACCAGCATGAGCCGCGAGTTCGAGCACCTGGTCGACGCCTTCGGCTACTCGCTCGAGGACATGCAGTGGTTCACGGTCAATGCGATGAAGTCCGCGTTCATTCCTTTCGATGAACGACTGGCCATGATCAACGACGTGATCAAGCCCGGTTATGCGGAGCTGAAGTCGGAATGGCTGTTCCGTCAAACCGCTTCCACCAGCGGTTCTGTCTCGGCCTAGGCCATGGCGTGACGGACTGAAAGCGCCCGGGAGGGGCAATTCCCGGGCGCTTTCTCGTATTTAATGATGTTTGCGAGAGGGGGTTTGAAGTGACTAGTTTGCGGAGCCGCTCATTTCCCCGTCGCAAGGACGATTTTTCATGAAGCAGTCAGCTGCCAAGACTCTCGGTGTTGCCGCTCTCGGTGCCGCCTTCGCCGCCGTCGCCGCCGGTACCGCCTCGGCCGTCCCCGCCGTCGGTCTCGGTGACGCGCTGGGCACCGTCACGGGCGCAGTCCAGGGCGCGACCAGCCAGCAGCACGTGACCGCCGAGGAGGGCCAGCAGGCCCCCGAGGCGACCGACCCGGCCGCCGCGCTCGGCACGGTGACCGGCCTGCTCGGCGGTCTGCCGACCAGCGGCCTCGGCGCCTGATCCACTTCGGATCCCCTGCCGGATTCGTACGCGACCCGTACGCGATTCGCACGCACGCCCACGCGGCGCACACCTCTTCGACCAGGTGTGTGCCGCGTCGCGGCTTGTGCCAGGATCACCGCCAACTGCCCGCCGACACCCTGGGTGTAACGGGATCCCCCTCCTGGAGGAGGGGGCTTTCTGCTGCTCTGGCTGAGGGCCGCCGTTACCAGCACTAGCCAACGCTTTGTGGAGGTGAACGAAGTTGGCTGCGTTTCACGTAGGCGAGAAGACCCACCAGTCCGTGCTTCCTCAGCGGGCTGCTCTGGAATTCGAGTCAGCAGACACCCCCCGGATCGGGGACGAAACGGGACTCGAACACCGCACTCGTGCGGTAACCGGCGTGGAACATGTGCGAGGGGAGACGCCCGAAGCATCACCTGGTTCCGGGCGCGTTACCCCCGACCATCAGGTTGGGGAGAGGGCCCGTGAGGGCCATCCCGTCGTGTTCGTCCTGGACACGCACGGTCATCCGCTGCAACCCACCAGCCCCGCGAGGGCCCGCAAGCTTCTCCATCAGGACCGGGCCGTCGTGGCCCGGCACACCCCGTTCGTGATCCGACTCAAGGACCGCAAGGTCTCCGGTTCTCAGGTGGATGGTGTGGAACTCGGGATCGACCCCGGCTCGAAGCACACTGGCATCGCCGTGTTCACAG
Organism: Streptomyces sp. GL_148; assembly: GCF_057834205.1. Classification (NCBI taxonomy): domain Bacteria; kingdom Bacillati; phylum Actinomycetota; class Actinomycetes; order Kitasatosporales; family Streptomycetaceae; genus Streptomyces; species Streptomyces sp. GL_148. The sequence continues at coordinate 5,417,136 of NZ_CM174396.1, forward strand.
CAAAGGGCGGTGTGCGCCGTGGCCTGTACGCGGTCGAACTCGCCCACCGAGGCGGTGCGATACGGGACAAGCTCACCGCTCGCGCCGCCTACCGGCGCGGTCGGCGTAGCCGCAATCTGCGTTACCGCGCGCCCCGGTACTCCAACCGCACTCGCCCCAACGGCTGGCTCGCCCCCTCCCTCCTTCATCGCGTGGACACCGCGATGTCGTGGTCCATCCGGATCGCTCGCTGGGCACCTGTCCGCTCAGTACATGTGGAGCGGGTCGCGTTCGACACTCACTCGATGTCCCAGGGCAGACCGCTGGAGGGTGCCGAGTATCAGCGAGGCACCCTGCACGGCGCGGAAGTCCGCGAATACCTCCTCGCCAAGTGGGAGAGGGCCTGTGCCTACTGCGGCATTACAGGCGTTCCCGTGAACATCGACCACATCGAGCCCCGCTCACGCGGTGGAAGCGACCGCATCTCCAACCTGTGCATTGCCTGCTTTCCCTGCAACGAGAAGAAGTCCAACCAACTCGTCGAAGAGTTTCTCGGCAAATCCCCGCGCCTGCTGGCGCGGATCCTCGCCCAGGCCAAAGCCCCGCTCCACGATGCGGCAGCCGTCAACGCCACCCGTTGGGCCCTGTGGCGCGCCCTCGACTCCGACTTCCCTAGGGTGCACGCCGCATCGGGAGGCCGTACGAAGTGGAACCGGCAGAGGACCGGCCTGTCCAAGACCCACACCCTTGACGCCCTGTGTGTCGGTGAACTAGACACCATCACCCGCGCTCCGGCCAGGGTCCTCATGGTGGCCGCAACCGGGCGCGGCACCTACGTGCGCACCCGCACTGATAAGTACGGCTTCCGCCGTCTGCGTCTGCCCAGGCAGAAGCAGTTCTTCGGCTACCAGACCGGCGACCTCGCCCGCGCCGTCGTCCCTACCGGCAAGAAGGCCGGCACGCACACCGGTCGCATCGCAGTCCGTGCCACGGGCAGCTTCAACGTCAGAACCGCACACGGCCTCGTCCAGGGACTCGGGCACAAGCACTTCCGCCTCCTCCAACGAGCCGACGGCTACGCCTACACCACCCGACCCGAAGGCCCCCATTCATCCCCCGGCACCCAAGCAGGGGTTTCTAGGAGAAGAGCCCGATGAAGGCACGAACGGCCACGGCCGTGCTGCTCCCCGCTCTGCTGTCCGCGACGGTGGGCTGCGGCAGTACGAACACCCCGGCCTCCGGCAAGGGACCGGACCCGAAGGGCTCCGCGAGCGCACCCGGGCCGTCCGCGTCCGCGGGCTCGGGCGGTGCGGGAGCTCCCGGCTCCGCGGGCACCGGCGGGGCCGGTGATGCGGGCGGCACGACCGCTCCCCAGCGGGGCGGCAGCCGGCTGGAGCGCTCCGCCCTGGAACAGGGCGACCTGACCGGCTACCAGATCTCCGCGAACGGCAAGAACCCGAACGCCCCCGACGGCCAGCCGCAGGCGGACCGCAAGGCCTGCCAGCCGCTCGCCGACATCATGGGCGACAAGCCCGACCCGGCGGCGCGCGAGACCGTCAACCGGGGCATCGGCTCCCAGAAGCAGATGGGCCTGGCCGTCTCCGCCTCCGTCAGCTCCTACGCCGAGTCCGACGCCAAGGCGCTGATCGCCCGGCTGAAGGACGCCGTGGCCGCCTGCGCGACCGGCTTCACCGCCACCGTCGAGAAGCAGAGCGGCGCGTACCGCGAGGTGAAGGCGGCCGACTACAAGACGAGCGGCGACGAGAGCGTCAGCTGGACCACGACCGCGGCCGCCGAGGGCGTCACCGCCCAGGTGCACGTGGTCGTCGTACGCCAGGGCGACACCGTCGTGCGTCTCATGGCCCTCAACGTCGCGGGCGGCCGCCAGGCCCCCCAGGTCCCGCACGAGGTCGCGGACAAGCAGCTCCAGAAGGTCCGCGCCGCGCGCTGAATTGCGGATCCGGCCGGCTACCAGCCGGTGGCGGCGGAAGAGGTGCCCGACTTCTCGTTCGGCAGGAGCACCCACAGCGCCAGGTAAAGGAGGAACTGCGGGCCGGGCAGCAGGCACGAGACGACGAAGATGATCCGCATCGTGTTCGCGGATATTCCGAATCGGCGCGCCAGACCGGCACAGACTCCGCCGATCCATCGTCCGTCGCGGGGGCGGGCAAGGGCGCTCATGGTCTCTCCTCGGTCGTTGTGCGGTCCGCGGGATGTTTTCCCGCGATGCCTCAATACTCCCGCTGAACAGAGGACAGAACGTCGGTCCAAGGGCCGAGCCCGACCCTGGTAATTCTCGGGGTCGGGCCCTGAGAACGCCGCAGCCGGGCCCGCAGGGCCGGGACGACGGCCAGGTGCGCGAGTACCACGCCGAGGGTGTTCAGCAGCACCGAATCCACATCGACCACCTGCCCCGGTACGGCCGTCTGGAGCATCTCGATGCCGACCGAGAACAGCGCGCCCGCGGCGGCGGTCCGGGCCGGCGAGGACCAGGTGGCCAGCGGCGAAAGCTCCACACGGCCGCTGATCAGCGGCAGCAGCACCCCGAGCGGGGCCAGCAGCGCCAGCCCGCCGCCGATCCGGCGGGCGGCCTCCAGGGGCCCGTAGGAGAGGTCCGCCCTGATCCCCTCCAGCGGGGTCAGATTGGCCGCCGCCGCCCAGGGCACGTCCAGCGGGCGCAGCATCAGCCAGCCGACGAGGAGGAGGTGGGCGGCCAGCAGGACCCCGGCGAGAAGCCGGACCCACGGTTGTACGGCGGCGCTGCCGCTGCCCTTGACACGGTTGCCCTTGAGACGGTGCACGCCAGTGGAGACGCGGGTTCCGGTGCTCTCGGTTCCGGGGAAACCGCCGGTCAGCCGGTGGCGAGCAGCACAATCAGGATGAGCGCGCCGATCACGGCGGGCGCGATGATCTCGTACGACCAGGAGACCTTCACGGAGCCCTGGGCGCCGGCCCGCGAGGCACAGCGCTCGTGCAGTTCCCGCAGCTCGTCCACGGTCCGGTCGGCGGAGGCCCGGGGGACTTCCTCGTCCGGGGTCTTGGACTGGCCGGTGCTCGGGCCGGGCCGGCCCGCCTGGCGGCGGTTGGCCTTCTTGCGGTCCCGCAGGGAGACCGCAATGGACCACATCTGATAGGTCGACCCCTCCGCCAGCACCTCGGCGGAGTACCGGGCCCGCACGGTGTCGACGGCCGCCCAGGGCAGCTCGATGACCCGGAAGGGGTTGCGCACGCGCAGCCGGTCGTCGTTGGCGAAGACGGCCGGACGGACCGTGAACGCGACGATGAGGGGGGCCAGGCACAGCGCGGTGGCGAGGGCGATCCACGGGACGTTTCCGGAGCCCTGCACCACGGCGTCCCCGCAGAGCCATGCGAGCAGGGCGAGCAGCACCACCCCGGTGACGGTGGCCATCGGGGAGCGGTAGACCCGGTCGTCGTACGCCGGCTCTTCGGTGGGCTGATCGCTGCTCATGCGGCAGATTCTGCCTCACGCCGTCTCAGCCCACGAGATCGGCGTACAGGATGATGTTGTCGGGGCGGTGTCCGTCGGTGATCTCGCCGCCGCAGGTGATCACGCGCAGCTCGGGGCGGGCGGTGTTCCCGTAGACCTTGTCGGTGGGGAACCGCTTCTTGTCGACCTGCTCCAGCTCGCGCACGCGGAAGACGGCGGTGCTGCCGTCCTTGCGGGAGACGGTCACCTCGTCTCCGACGCGGACCTTGGAGACGTCCTTGAGCACGGCCGGGCCGCGGGCGGTGTCGAAGTGCCCGATCAGGACGGCGGGGCCGGTCTCGCCGGGGGTGACGCCCTTGTCGTACCAGCCGATCTTGTCCCCGTCGGCCACGGAGGGCACCTCGACGGTGCCGTCGGCGGCCAGGCCGAGCGACAGCAGCGGCGAGGCGTCGACCCCGGCCGCGGGGATCCGCACGCGTACGGGCACGGAGGCGGGCTTCGGAGCGGCCTGGGCCGCCGTCGGGGCAGCCGGGGCGGACGTGGGGGTGACGGCGGGCGGCGCGGAGGCCGTGGCCGGGGCGGCGGGCGCGGCGGCGGGCGTGCCACTGGGCGTGGCGCCGCCGCATCCGGTCAGCGCGGCGGCGAGGAGGGCGGCGGCGATCAGCGGGCCGGCGGTGCGGCGGTTCATGGGAGGCTCCGGTGAAACGGGCCGCGGCGGGCCACCGGGGGTGGCCGCCGGAGGCGAGTCGAGATCTGGACGGTATGCGGTCAGCCCTGGGCGCGGCGGCGGCGCAGGACCACGCTCGCGCCGAGCGCACCGAAGACCGCGATCAGACCGGCGCCGGCCGCCAGCGTGGTGGTGTTGTCGGTGTCGGCGACGTTCTCGACGGGCAGCTCGGCACCCGCGGCCACCGGGCCCTTGGGGACGACCACGGTCTGCGCGCCCGTCTGCGGCTTCGGCTGCGGCTTCGGAGCCGGCTTCGTGCTCTGCTCGGTGATCTTGTAGTCGAGCTTGCAGCCCTTGGGGAGCGCGGGGAAGGAGGCGCTCTTGATGGCGTCGCCGCTCTGGTACTTCCACCGGAGGACCGGGTTGGCGCCGCTCGGGTTGTCGATGCGCAGGGTGTCCGGGTTCGAACCGTTGGGGTGGGTGCGGTCCAAGGTCTGCGGGTTGGGCTGCCCTTCCAGGGTTTGTACGAAGGCCTTCGGGCCCTTGGGGGACATCGTCAGGTCTGCGGAGAGGTACTCGCCGAGCCGCACCGTCTTGACCGGGGAGACGCAGGAGGCCGCCGTGCCCCTGGGTAGCGGGAAGGACCGGGTGGTGCCGTTCTCCTTGGTGACCGTGAGTACCGGGGCGGCTGTCTCGGCCTTGGTGAGCTTGAGCAGGAGGCCGTTCACGGCGTCGGTGGTCTGCGCGCGGCTCACCAGGCCCATCACCCGGAACATGTAGGGGTCTCCGGGCTTCCAGTTGGGGCCGACGATACGGATCCAGGCCTCGGGGCCCTCGGCCTTGTTGCGCAGCACCGCGACCAGGCCCTCGCCTATGTAGACGGCCTGACCCTCGTAGCGGCTGTTGTCCGACACGGTTCCGTACGTCGATGCCACGGCGGTCTGCGCGGCGGGCGCGGCGGGCGCGGCGGGCGCGGCGGGCGCCGCGAAGGCGGCACCGGCGGCGGGTGCGAGCATCGCGCCGGCGAGCGCGGCGGTGACGATCGAGGTGCGGAGGGCGGTACGCATAACGACTCCTGAAGCGTGGGTGAGGAAAGTGGAGGAGAGTCGCATGCCGCGTTGAGTCTGTTCGGTCTGGTTCACCGGGTCAGGTGTGGCGGGCTGCTGAGAAAGAATTTACGGATCTTGTACGTGCGAACGATCCGCCTCCTGTCATGGCCGCGTAACAGCAAACGGGGTGTCCGATTCCGAATGAATCGGGAGGAGGGGGTGACAGGCCGCTACGCGCGTAGATATGCTCATGTGGTGACCATGCCCACCACCCTCACCGCATTCGCTGACGTGACGACGTCCGACAGTGCGCTGCGCCGCTTCCTGCACGGGCTGCCCGGCGTCGACGCTGTCGGCCTGGAGGCCCGCGCGGCCTCCCTCGGCACCCGCTCGATCAAGACGACGGCCAAGGCGTACGCCATCGACCTCGCCATCTCGATGATCGACCTGACGACGCTGGAAGGCGCGGATACCCCGGGCAAGGTCCGGGCGCTCTCCGCCAAGGCAGCCAACCCCGATCCGACCGACCGCACCACGCCCACGACGGCCGCCGTCTGCGTGTACCCCGACATGGTGGCCACCGCCAAGGCCGCCCTGAACGGCGCCGACGTCAAGGTCGCCTCCGTCGCCACCGCCTTCCCGGCCGGCCGCGCGGCCCTGCCCGTCAAGCTCGCCGACACGGCCGACGCCGTGGCCGCCGGCGCCGACGAGATCGACATGGTCATCGACCGTGGCGCCTTCCTCGCCGGCCGCTACCTCGATACCTACGAGCTGATCCGCTCCGTCAAGGAGGTCTGCGTCCGCCCCGACGGCAGCGCGGCCCGCCTCAAGGTGATCTTCGAGACCGGCGAACTGTCCACGTACGACAACATCCGCCGCGCCTCCTGGATCGGCATGATGGCCGGTGCCGACTTCATCAAGACGTCCACCGGCAAGGTCGGGGTCAACGCGACGCCCGCGAACACGCTCCTCATGCTCGAAGCCGTCCGCGACTTCAGGGCGCAGACTGGAATCCAGATCGGCGTGAAGCCGGCCGGCGGCATCCGGACCACCAAGGACGCGATCAAGTTCCTGGTCCTGGCCAACGAGACCGTGGGCGAGGACTGGCTGTCCAACCACTGGTTCCGCTTCGGAGCCTCCAGCCTGCTCAACGACCTGTTGATGCAGCGCCAGAAGCTGAGCACCGGCCGTTACTCCGGTCCCGACTACGTGACGGTGGACTGATCACCATGGTTTCCGCATTCGAGTACGCACCCGCCCCCGAGTCCCGCTCCGTCGTCGACATCGCGCCCTCCTACGGGCTGTTCATCGACGGCGAGTTCACCGACGCGGCGGACGGCAAGGTCTTCAAGACCATCTCCCCGTCGTCCGAAGAGGTCCTCGCCGAGATCGCGCAGGCCGGCGCCGCCGACGTGGACCGCGCCGTCAAGGCCGCCCGCAAGGCCTTCGAGAAGTGGTCCGCGCTGCCCGGCTCCGAGCGCGCCAAGTACCTCTTCCGCATCGCCCGGATCATCCAGGAGCGCAGCCGCGAGCTGGCCGTCCTGGAGACCCTCGACAACGGCAAGCCGATCCGGGAGACCCGCGACGCGGACCTGCCGCTCGTCGCCGCGCACTTCTTCTACTACGCGGGCTGGGCCGACAAGCTCGACCACGCGGGCTACGGTGCCAACCCGCGCCCGCTCGGCGTGGCCGGCCAGGTCATCCCCTGGAACTTCCCGCTCCTGATGCTGGCCTGGAAGATCGCCCCGGCGCTCGCCACCGGCAACACGGTCGTGCTGAAGCCGGCGGAGACGACCCCCCTCTCGGCGCTGTTCTTCGCGGACATCTGCCGCCAGGCGGGCCTGCCCAAGGGCGTCGTCAACATCCTCACCGGGTACGGCGACGCGGGCGCGGCCCTCGTCGAGCACCCGGACGTCAACAAGGTCGCCTTCACCGGCTCGACCGCCGTGGGCAAGAAGATCGCCCGTCACGTCGCCGGCACCGACAAGAAGGTCACGCTGGAGCTGGGCGGCAAGGGCGCCAACATCGTCTTCGACGACGCCCCCATCGACCAGGCCGTCGAGGGCATCGTCACCGGCATCTTCTTCAACCAGGGCCAGGTCTGCTGCGCGGGCTCGCGCCTCCTGGTCCAGGAGTCGATCCACGACGAGCTGCTGGACAGCCTCAAGCGCCGCCTGAGCACCCTGCGCCTGGGCGACCCGCTCGACAAGAACACCGACATCGGCGCGATCAACTCCGCCGAGCAGCTCGCCCGGATCACCGCCCTCGCGGACACCGGAGAGGCGGAGGGCGCCGAGCGCTGGTCGGCGCCGTGCGAACTGCCGAACGCCGGCTACTGGTTCGCCCCGACGCTCTTCACGAACGTCTCCCAGTCGCACACCGTCGCCCGCGACGAGATCTTCGGCCCGGTGCTGTCCGTGCTGACGTTCCGTACGCCCGACGAGGCCGTCGCCAAGGCCAACAACAGCCAGTACGGCCTGTCGGCCGGCATCTGGACGGAGAAGGGCAGCCGCATCCTCGCGGTTGCGGGCAAGCTCCGCGCAGGCGTGGTGTGGGCCAACACGTTCAACAAGTTCGACCCGACCTCGCCCTTCGGCGGCTACAAGGAGTCGGGCTTCGGGCGCGAAGGCGGCCGTCACGGCCTGGAGGGCTACCTCGATGTCTGAGTCTTCTTCGACGCGTCTGAGCGTCTTCAAGACCTACAAGCTGTACGTCGGGGGCAAGTTCCCCCGCTCCGAGAGCGGCCGGGTGTACGAGGTGAGTGACTCGAAGGGCAAGTGGCTGGCCAACGCCCCGCTGTCCTCCCGCAAGGACGCCCGTGACGCGGTCGTCGCCGCCCGCAAGGCCTTCGGCGGCTGGTCGGGCGCGACCGCGTACAACCGCGGCCAGATCCTCTACCGCGTCGCCGAGATGCTGGAGGGCCGCCGCGAGCAGTTCGTCCGCGAGGTCGGCGAGGCCGAGGGTCTGTCCAAGACCAAGGCCGCGGCCGTCGTGGACGCGGCGATCGACCGCTGGGTCTGGTACGCGGGCTGGACCGACAAGATCGGCCAGGTCGTGGGCGGGGCCAACCCGGTCGCGGGTCCGTTCTTCAACCTCTCCACGCCCGAGCCGACCGGTGTGGTCACGGTCGTCGCCCCGCAGGACTCGTCCTTCCTCGGACTGGTCTCGGTGATCGCCCCGGTGATCGCCACCGGCAACACGGCCGTCGTCATCGCCTCCGAGAAGGCGCCGCTCCCGGCGCTCTCCCTCGGCGAGGTGCTGGCCACCTCCGACCTGCCCGGCGGCGTGGTCAACATCCTGTCCGGCAAGGCCGCCGAGATGGGCCCGCACCTGGCGTCCCACCAGGACGTCAACGCGATCGACCTGGCGGGCGCCGACGAGGCGCTGGCCAAGGAGCTGGAGATCGCGGCCGCGGACAACCTCAAGCGCGTCCTGCGTCCACAGCCTGTGGACGACTGGAGCGCGGACCCGGGCACGTCGCGCATGACGGCGTTCCTGGAGACCAAGACCGTCTGGCACCCGACCGGGTCGCTGGGCGCGGGCGGGTCCTCGTACTAGCCCCGTCCGGCTCGTACGAGATCCCCCCGAAGGCCCCGGCAGCGTCCCCCGCGCTGCCGGGGCCTCTTCATGCCCCCGCGCCCGCGCGGCCTCCGGGCTCACGTGCCCTACGCGGGCTACTTGCCGCCCGTCAGGGGGCCCAGGAGGGACGATGCCGCGGCGGTGGGCAGCTCGCCGACCGACGGCCCCTGGGTCAGGACGCCCGTGAGCATGCCGGTGCCGACGGAGGGAAAATCCGCGACCTGGGTGGCGACGCCGTTGTCGAGGGGGTCCACGCCGGTGTGGGCCAGGGGATTCACCTTGAGGTTCGAGATCGGGTTGGAGACCCCTGCGAGGGCCGCCGGAACGTCGAGCTCGCCCGCCTGGGCGCCGCCGGCGGCCATCGCGAGGGCCGCGCCGGCCATGGAGAGGGTCAGGCCTGCGGTGCGCAGCGTCTTGGTGTGGGGTGCTTTGGGGGCTGCGTGACGTGCCATGGGTTCCCGCCTGTGGGCTCGTACGGAGTCGTGTTCGCGTGCGCACGCAGCGTAGTGGAGGTGTGATCCTGGATACCAACGGACCTTTGGGTAGGTCCCCTGCGCGAGGTAATAGTTCACACTGTTGTTCCGTGAGCTGTTCCTCTCCTTTGCCGACGCGTGTCGTTCTGCTGACCGGACCCTCGGGCTCCGGCAAGTCCTCCCTGGCGGCCCGTTCCGGGCTGCCCGTACTGCGCCTGGACGACTTCTACAAGGACGGCGACGACCCCACCCTCCCGCTGGTCGAGGGCAGCGCCGACATCGACTGGGACTCCCCGCTGTCCTGGGACGCGGAGGCGGCCGTGGCCGCGATCGCCGCGCTGTGCGCGGCCGGGCGGACCGAGGTGCCCGTCTACGACATCGCCACCTCCTCGCGGACCGGTACCGAGGCGCTGGACATCTCCCGGACCCCGCTGTTCATAGCCGAGGGGATCTTCGCGGCGGACGTCGCCGTGCGGTGCCAGGAGCTGGGGCTGCTGGCGGACGCGATCTGCCTGCGCGGGCGGCCCAGCACCACCTTCCGGCGCCGCCTGGTCCGTGATCTGCGCGAGGGCCGCAAGTCCGTGCCGATGCTGGTGCGGCGGGGTTGGCGGCTGATGAGGGCGGAGCGGGGGATCGTGGCGCGGCACACCGCGCTCGGCGCGCATGCCTGTGGTCGTGACGAGGCCCTCGGCCGTCTTGCCGCCGCCGCGGCCGGGCGGCACCGGGCCGCGGCAGTGGCGTAGCCGCCGCCCTAGTTGGGCCTGCCGGGCCCTGCGGGGCTTGTCCCCTACCCGCCCTTCCGCCGTTCCCTGGGGCTCCGCCCCAGACCCCGCGCCTCAAACGCCGGCGAGGCTGAATTTGCGGCAGACGCCAAAGGGCGGGACCGCGCGGACCCCCGTCCGCTCGATCCCGCCCTTTGCCCCCGTGGCCCCCGTCCCACCCCCGCAGGACGGGCCCCCTGGCCCTTTGGTCTGGTGGAAAGCCGTCCTACGCGACCAGGTCCTCGAAGGACTCCGCCTCGTCGCGGCCGAAGCTCAGCGCCTCGTCCTCGCGCATGCGGCGCAGCGAACGCCAGATGCTCGACTTCACCGTGCCGACGCTGATGCCCAGGATCTCCGCGATCTCCGGGTCCGTGCGGCCCTCGTAGTACCGGAGCACCAGCATCGTGCGCTGCGGCTCCGGGATGCGGGTGAGCGCCTGCCACAGCACGGCACGCAGCTCCGTACCGCCCATGGCGTCCGTGTCCGAGGCCGTCTCCGGCAGCTCTTCCGTCGGGTACTCGTTGAGCTTGCGCCGGCGCCAGGCGCTGATGTGCAGGTTCGTCATCGTGCGGCGCAGGTACCCGCCGACGGCGGCCTTGTCGCTGATGCGGTCCCAGGCGCGGTACGTGGAGAACAGTGCGGTCTGCAGCAGGTCCTCGGCCTCGTAGCGGTCGCCGGTCAGGTGGAAGGCCGTCGCGTAGAGGGCGGCCCGGCGCTCCTGGACGTACGCCGTGAACTCGGCTTCGTTGGAGGAGTCCGGGACGTCCGGGGAGCCCGCCGTGCGCTGGGCGGGGACGGAGGGGCGCTCGTAGGTCTTCGCGTCGATGGCCACCACGTGCGCCGGCCGCCGGGAAGGGGCCGTCGCCGTACGGATTGCCGTGCGGCGGTTCACATCGTGCAGCCGCGTGACAACCGCGCTGGTGCTGGTGCTGTGCAGCGTGTTCATCTCGCGCCCCCCGTCGTGGAGTCTGTCTGGTCCGTTGCCAAGAAGACTGCCCGCCCGAGATAACCGGGGTGTCCTTCGACTGTCACAGGCCTGTCACAGGGGCCTGTGACAGTCGCCCCGGGATTGGAGACGCAGGGCGGTCGAAGTCCCGAGGGGCGATGGGACAGAATGAGCCCGTGCCTTTCCTGTTGCTCATCGAGGACGACGACGCCATCCGCACGGCCCTCGAACTCTCCCTGTCACGCCAGGGCCACCGTGTGGCCACCGCGGCGACGGGCGAGGACGGCCTCAAACTGCTGCGCGAGCAGCGGCCCGACCTGATCGTGCTCGACGTCATGCTGCCCGGCATCGACGGCTTCGAGGTGTGCCGGCGCATCCGCCGCACCGACCAGCTGCCGATCATCCTGCTCACCGCGCGCAACGACGACATCGACGTGGTCGTCGGCCTGGAGTCGGGAGCCGACGACTACGTGGTCAAGCCCGTCCAGGGGCGGGTGCTCGACGCCCGCATCCGGGCGGTGCTGCGCCGCGGCGAGCGCGAGTCCACCGACACCGCGGTCTTCGGCCCGCTGGTCATCGACCGCTCGGCCATGACGGTGACCAAGAACGGCGAGGACCTCCAGCTCACCCCGACCGAACTGCGGCTGCTCCTGGAGCTCAGCCGCCGGCCCGGCCAGGCGCTCTCCCGCCAGCAGCTGCTGCGGCTGGTGTGGGAGCACGACTACCTCGGTGACTCGCGGCTCGTCGACGCCTGCGTGCAGCGGCTGCGCGCCAAGGTCGAGGAAGTGCCCTCGTCGCCCACCCTGATCCGTACCGTGCGGGGCGTCGGCTACCGACTGGACTCCCCGCAGTGATCCGAGCCCTGTTCGCGGGCCGGCGCTGGACCAGCCTGCGGCTGCGGCTCCTCGTCGTGTTCGCCCTGGTCGCGCTGACGGCCGCCGTCTCCGCGTCCGGGATCGCCTACTGGCTCAACCGCGAGGCCGTCCTGACCCGGACCCAGGACGCCGCCCTCGGCGACTTCCGGCAGGAGATGCAGAACCGGGCCGCGGCGCTGCCCGCCGACCCGACGCAGGAAGAGCTGCAGCACACCGCCGAGATGATGGCGGGCAGCAGCCCCGGCTACAGCGTGCTGCTGGTGGACGAGAAGGACGGCCGCAAGGTGGCCGGTACCGCCGGTCCCGACGCCTTCTCGCTGGCCGACGTACCGAAGTCGCTCCAGCACGCCGTCGACGACCGGCAGAAGACCACCTCGGCCAACGACGCCGAGTACCACGTGTACTGGCAGCGCACGAAGCCGAACGGGAACCCGTACCTGGTCGGCGGCACCCGGATCGTGGGCGGCGGCCCGACCGGCTACATGTACAAGTCCCTCGCCCAGGAGCGCGACGACCTCAACGCCCTGGCCTGGTCGCTGACCATCGCCACCGGCCTCGCGCTGCTCGGGTCCGCGCTGCTCGCGCAGGCCGCGGCCCGTACGGTCCTGCGGCCCGTGCAGCGGCTCGGCGACGCGGCGCGCCGCCTCGGAGAGGGGGAGTTGGACCACCGGCTGGAGGTGTCCGGGACGGACGAACTCGCCGACCTGGCCCACACCTTCAACAAGACGGCGGAGGCGCTGGAGAAGAAGGTCGCCGACATGAGCGCGCGGGAGGAGTCCAGCCGGCGGTTCGTCGCGGACATGTCCCACGAACTGCGCACGCCGCTGACGGCGTTGACGGCGGTCGCCGAGGTGCTGGAGGACGAGGTCGACGACCTCGATCCGATGATCGCACCGGCGGTGGGTCTGGTCGTGAGCGAGACCAGGCGGTTGAACAACCTCGTGGAGAACCTCATGGAGGTCACCCGCTTCGACGCGGGAACGGCGCGGCTGGTGCTGGACGACGTGGACGTCGCCGACCAGGTGACGGCGTGCATCGACACCCGGGCGTGGCTCGACGCGGTCGAACTCGACGCGGAGCGCGGCATCGTGGCGCGGCTCGACCCGCGCCGGCTCGACGTGATCCTGGCCAATCTGATCGGCAACGCGCTCAAGCACGGCGGATCGCCGGTACGGGTCTCCATCCGGGTGGAGGGGGACTGGCTGGTCATGGCCGTACGGGACAACGGGCCGGGCATCCCCGAGGCCGTACTGCCGCACGTCTTCGACCGGTTCTACAAGGCGAGCGCGTCGCGGCCGAAGTCGGACGGCAGCGGGCTCGGCCTCTCCATCGCGATGGAGAACGCGCACATCCACGGCGGCGACATCACCGCGGAGAACGGTGCGGAGGGCGGTGCGCTGTTCACGCTGCGGCTGCCGGTGGACGTGGGGAAGGTGATCGCCGGTGACGACGAGGCGTAGGACGGCGCGCGGGACGGGGTGGGGCGCCACGCTCGGCGCGGCGCTCGGCACGACGGCCGTCGTGGTGGCCCTGGGCCTGTTGTCCCTGGGCGCCCTGACCGGGTGCGGGATCCGTGCGACCACCGTGCCGGTGGACGTGGGCCCGGCGCCCTCGCGGGTCTCGTGCAAGACCCCGACCGGTGCGGCGGCCGGAACCGGCGGCGTGCAGGGCATCCGGGCCACGATGGAACTGGTCTGCGGGGCGCAGCTGGTGGGCGTCCAGCGGGTGGTGCCGGTGCCGGAGAAGCAGCCCGCGCGGGACGTGGCGGTGCTCGTCACCCAGGCCCTGCTGGAGGTGCTCCAGCGGGAGCCGTCGGCGGAGGAGCGGGAGGCCGGCTTCACGACCGAGGTGCCGGCCCTGCTGACGGCCTCGGCGCCGCGGCCGGGCGATCCGCAGGGCACGGTGCGGCTGAGCCGCAAGCCCGAGGACCTGCCTCCGGTGGCGTTGTCGCAGCTGGTCTGCACGCTCGCGGAGAGCGACGCGGTGTCGGCGGGTCAGGGCCCGGTGGTCCTGGGCGGTCCCGACGCGGATCCGCCGAGGGCCTGGGAGTGCACGGACGCCGTCCGCTCCCGCCCGGAGACGGTGCCGACCCTGGGCGACGTGGTCCGGCCGACGGCGAGCCCGGCGCCGGCGCCGTCGGCTTCCTGACCCGGACACGGCGAAGGCCCCCCGAGCCGGAGCTCGGGGGGCCTTCGTGTGGGTGGGGCTAAATGCCGGCCGCCGCCGCGAGGTCCTTCTTGATCGCGTCGAGGACTTCCTGGCCGCGGGCGCGGGCCGGGAGCAGGTCGCAGGCCTCCGCCACCGGGACCACGACCTCCAGGTAGCACTTCAGCTTGGGCTCCGTGCCGGACGGGCGGACGATCACCCGGGCCTTGTAGGCGCCCTCCAGGTAGTAGCGCAGCCCGTCCGTGGGCGGGAGCGTCGCCGTGCCCTCGTTCAGGTCCTCCGCCGAGGTGACTCGCAGGCCCGCCAGCGAGACCGGGGGCTCCGCGCGCAGCGCCGCCATCGCCGAGGCGATGACCGACAGGTCCTCCACGCGGACCGACAGCTGGTCGGTGGCGTGCAGACCGTGCTCCATCGCCAGGTCGTCCAGCAGGTCGGTCAGGGTGCGGCCCTGCTCCTTGAGCTCCGAGGCCAGCTCCGCGACGAGCAGGGCGGCCGTGACGCCGTCCTTGTCGCGGACGCCCTCGGGGTCCACGCAGTAGCCGAGCGCCTCTTCGTACCCGTAGCGCAGGCCCTCGACGCGGGAGATCCACTTGAAGCCCGTGAGGGTCTCCTCGTAGCCCACGCCCGCGGCCTCCGCGATCCGCCCGAGGAGGGAGGAGGAGACGATCGACTCGGCGAAGACGCCCCGCGCACCCTTGTGCACCAGGTGCGCGGCGAGCAGCGCGCCGACCTCGTCGCCGCGCAGCATCCGCCAGCCGGAGGCCGAGGCCCCGTCCGGGACGGCCACCGCGCAGCGGTCGGCGTCCGGGTCGTTGGCGATGACGATGTCCGGGTCGACCCGGGCGGCCGTCGCGAAGGACAGGTCCATCGCACCCGGCTCCTCCGGGTTGGGGAAGGCCACCGTCGGGAAGGCCGGGTCCGGCTCCGCCTGCTCGGCCACGAGGACCGGGGCCGGGAAGCCGGCGCGGGCGAAGGCGGCCAGGACCACGTCCTTGCCGACGCCGTGCATGGCCGTGTAGACGGTCCGCACGCCCCGGGGGGAACCGGGGGTCAGGACGGCGTCCGTACGCTCCAGGTAGGCCTGCAGGACCTCGTCGCCGAGGTCCTGCCAGCCGCCCTCGGCCCGCGGTACGTCGGCCAGCGCGGCGATCGCGTCGATCTGCGCGGCGATCTCCGCGTCGGCCGGGGAGACGATCTGCGAACCGTCGCCGAGGTAGACCTTGTAGCCGTTGTCCCGGGGCGGGTTGTGGCTCGCGGTCACCTCGACGCCGGCGACGGCGCCCAGGTGCCTTATGGCGTACGCGAGGACGGGCGTCGGCAGCGGCCGGGGCAGGACGGCGGCGCGCAGCCCGGCACCGGTCATCACCGCGGCGGTGTCGCGGGCGAAGTCGGCCGACTTGTAGCGGGCGTCGTAGCCGACGACGACCAGGCCGCCGTCGTGGCCCTGGGCCTTGAGGTAGGCCGCGAGGCCCGCCGCGGCCCGGATCACCACGTTCCGGTTCATCCGCATCGGGCCCGCGCCCAGCTCGCCGCGGAGTCCGGCGGTGCCGAACTGCAGCATGCCGGAGAAGCGGTCCGCGAGCTCGGTGGTGTCACCGGCCTCGATGAGCTTCGCGAGCTCGTCGGCCGTCTCCGGGTCCGGGTCCTCGGCCAGCCAGGCCCGGGCCCGCGCGATCAGATCGTCCTGCACGTCCTGCACGTCCTGCACTACTTCCGCCTTACCTCTCGTACGGTCGGTCGTCCGTCGTCCGGTGCACCGGTCAGATCCGGGCGAGGACCTGGGTCAGCAGCTTGCCCATGCGCGCGGCCGAGTCACGGCCGGCCTGGAGCACCTCTTCGTGGTTCAGCGGCTCGCCGGACAGGCCCGCCGCCAGGTTGGTGACCAGCGAGATGCCGAGCACCTCGGCGCCGGCCTCGCGGGCGGCGATGGCCTCCAGCACGGTGGACATGCCGACCAGGTCGGCGCCCATCACGCGGATCATGTTGATCTCGGCCGGGGTCTCGTAGTGCGGGCCGGGGAACTGCACGTAGACGCCCTCTTCGAGGGTCTCGTCGATCTCCTTGCACATCGCGCGCAGGCGCGGCGAGTACAGGTCGGTCAGGTCCACGAAGTTCGCGCCGACGATCGGCGAGGTGGCCGTGAGGTTGAGGTGGTCGCTGATCAGGACCGGCTGGCCGGGCTTCATGCCCTCGCGCAGGCCACCGCAGCCGTTGGTCAGGACGATGGTCTTGCAGCCGGCGGCGACGGCCGTGCGCACGCCGTGGGCGACGGCGGCGACGCCGCGGCCCTCGTAGTAGTGGGTCCGGCCGAGGAAGAGCAGGGCGCGCTTCTCGCCGATCTTGTACGAGCGGATCTTGCCGCCGTGGCCCTCGACGGCGGGGGGCGGGAAGCCAGGGAGCTCGGTGACCGGGAACTCGGCCTCGGGCGCGCCGAGCGCCTCTGCGGCGGGGGCCCAGCCGGAGCCCATCACGAGGGCGACATCGTGGGTCTCGGCGCCGGTCAGCTCGCGCAGGCGGGCGGCGGCGGCGTCGGCGGCGGCGAAGGGGTCGGTAACAGATGCGTTCACGCGGAAGAGCGTAGCCGCTCTTCGCCTACGCGCGTAGATGGCACCGCTCACGGTATTCGGATCGTTGCTTTGTCGTTTCCGCCGAATCGTCCCCGATGGGGGTCGCGGGGCGGGTGCGGCGGCGCCGCTGCCGGGGCTCCGCCCCAGACTCGCGCCTCAAACGCGGGCGAGGCTGAAAATGCTCAGCAGGGGCGCTTGCGGAGTTCCATCACGTAGTCGTGCGGGGCGCCCGCCGATTCGGCCGCGTCGGCGAGTTCGCCCAGGTAGCGGGCCGAGGGCAGGCCGCCCTCGTAGCCGTTCAGGACGTACACCCAGGCCGCTTCCTCGCCGTCCAGCGTGTGGACGCGCACCCGCATGCGGCGGTAGATGTCGAGCCCCACGCCCTCCCACCGGTCCAGGGAGTCCTCGTCGAGCGGGGCCACGTCGTACAGCGCGACGAAGACCTGGTGGCGCGGCGCTTCGACGATCGTCGCCAGCGCGCCCTCCCAGCCCATCTGCTCGCCGCCGAAAGTCAGCCGCCAGTCGTTGATCCAGCCCGTGCCGCGCAGCGGCGAATGCGGAGCGCGGCGCGTCATCAGCCGCGGGTCGAGGTTGCCGGCGTACGCGGCGTAGAGCGACATGAGGTCGAGGGTACGGGAGGGGCGGCCCCGACTGCGCTCCCGGCCGCGCACGGGGCCTGCGTCCCGGATGGTGGGACCGGGCGTGAAGCACCTTGATGCGTGCGGGACAATGACGTACGGAATGCATCCCCCGGGGAGACCCCCCGGAAGCCCCGGCCGGGGCGGCAGCCGGCCGGGTAGACGTGAGGCGGAGTTTTCGTGACCCGGATCGTGATCATCGGCGGCGGACCCGGCGGGTATGAGGCGGCCCTCGTAGGGGCCCAGCTCGGCGCGGAGGTGACCGTCGTGGACTGCGACGGTCTGGGCGGCGCGTCGGTGCTCACCGACTGCGTGCCCTCCAAGACTCTCATCGCGACCGCCGAGGTCATGACGACCTTCGACTCGTCGTACGAGGAGCTCGGGATCGTCGTCGCGGACGACACCCCGCACATCGAGCAGGCCGCGCGCGTCGTCGGCGTGGACCTCGGCAAGGTGAACCGGCGTGTCAAGCGCCTGGCGCTCGCCCAGTCCCACGACATCACCGCGTCCGTCACCCGGGCCGGCGCCCGGGTCGTACGGGGCCGCGCCAAGCTCGGCGGCCCGCAGGGCATCGACGGCACGCGGGACGTCATCGTCACCGCCGCGGACGGCTCCGAGACGATCCTCACCGCCGACGCCGTGCTCATCGCGACCGGCGGACACCCCCGCGAGATCCCCGACGCGATGCCCGACGGCGAGCGGATCCTGAACTGGACCCAGGTCTACGACCTGGAAGAGCTCCCGGAGGAGCTCATCGTGGTCGGCTCCGGCGTGACCGGCGCCGAGTTCGCCGGCGCGTACCAGGCCCTCGGCTCCCGGGTGACCCTCGTGTCCTCCCGCGACCGCGTGCTCCCCGGCGAGGACCCGGACGCCGCCGCCGTGCTGGAGGACGTCTTCCGGCGCCGCGGCATGAACGTCATCGGCCGCTCCCGCGCCGAGTCCGCCAAGCGGGTGGGCGACCGGGTCGAGGTCACCCTCTCGGACGGCCGCGTCATCAGCGGTACGCACTGCCTGATGGCGGTCGGCGCGATCCCGAACACGAGCAACATGAACCTGGAGGAGTCCGGGGTCAAGCTCAAGGAGTCCGGGCACATCTGGACGGACAAGGTCTCCCGCACCTCCTCGCCCGGCGTGTACGCGGCCGGCGACGTGACCGGGATCTTCGCGCTGGCCTCGGTGGCCGCCATGCAGGGGCGCATCGCGATGTACCACTTCCTCGGCGACGCGGTGGCCCCGCTGAACCTGAAGACGGTCTCCTCGAACGTCTTCACCGACCCCGAGATCGCCACCGTCGGCTACACCCAGGCCGACGTGGACTCCGGCAAGATCGACGCCCGCTGTGTGAAGCTCCCGCTGCTGCGCAACCCGCGCGCCAAGATGCAGGGCATCCGGGACGGCTTCGTGAAGCTGTTCTGCCGGCCGGGCACCGGGATCGTCGTGGGCGGCGTGGTCGTCTCCCCGCGCGCGAGCGAGCTCATCCACCCGATCTCGATCGCCGTCGACAACAACCTGACGGTCGAGCAGATCGCAAACGCGTTCACCGTGTACCCCTCGCTGTCCGGTTCGATCGCCGAGGTCGCCCGCCAGCTGCACACGCGCAAGGCCTCCGGCGAGGCGTAGGTGCCGATAACGGCCCTTGTGCGCAAGGGCTTTGGAGTGGGCGGTCGACCCGTCGCGGAGCAAGTGCGCGGCGGGCCGACCGCGTATACCACTAACTGCCCCACGGTATGGACAACTTCGGAATTCCGGCGCAAGGAGCTGAAAGCAGACGGTCACCCGGGTTACTGTCAGTTTCGTGTTCGCTGCAGAACGTCGCCAATTGATCCTCGAAATGGTGCGGGCCAACGGAGCGGTATCGCTCCGGGAGCTCGCCCGCGTCGTCCAGACCTCCGAAGTGACCGTACGGCGGGACGTGCGGGCACTGGAGGCAGAAGGACTCCTCGACCGCCGGCACGGCGGTGCGGTACTGCCGGGCGGTTTCACGCGGGAATCCGGCTTTCCGCAAAAGTCCCATCTCGCGACGGCGGAGAAGACCGCCATCGCCGATGTCGCGGCCGGACTCGTCGAAGAAGGCGAGGCCGTGGTCGTCGGCGCGGGCACCACCACCCAGGAGCTGGCCCGCCGGCTCGCCAGGGTGCCCGGACTCACCGTCGTCACCAACTCGCTGCTCGTCGCACAGGCACTGGCCCATGCGAACCGGGTGGAGGTGGTGATGACGGGCGGAACCCTGCGCGGGTCCAACTACGCGCTGGTCGGCAGCGGTGCCGAGCAGTCCCTCCAGGGGCTGCGGGTCTCGCGGGCCTTCCTGTCGGGCAGTGGTCTCACCGCCGAGCGCGGGCTGTCCACCTCCAACATGCTCTCCGCGAGCGTGGACCGGGCGCTGGTGCAGGCCGCGGCGGAGGTGGTGGTCCTGGCCGACCACACGAAGCTCGGGACGGACACCATGTTCCAGACCGTGCCGACCGATGTGATCACCCGGCTGGTGACGGACGAGCCGCCGCCGCACGACGACCGGGCCGGTGCGGAGCTGCAGGCGCTGGCGGACCAGGGCGTGCAGATCACCGTGGCCGGAGCCAGTGCCTCCGGCGGTGGTGAGGGTATGGCCGGGCGGCGGCCGCGTAGGGAGTCCCCGCTGCCGGTCCAGCGGCGGGGCGGGCCGACGGCCCAGCTGCGCAGTGCGGCGCCGCCGTTGCACGAGCAGCAGGCGGAGCGTGCGCGGGTCGCAGACATGCGGCGCCGCTGAGCACCTGCGGCGCAGTTGCCGGGGACCAGTGCCCGGACCCCTGCGCCTCAAACGCCGGCGGGGCTGAAAAGATCGCCTCAAACGCCGGCGGGGCTGGATTTTGCCGCGCAGCGGCATATCCAGCCCCGCCGGCGTTTGAGGCGCGGGTCTGGGCAGAGCCCAGCCCCCGGGGGCGGGGTCCGGGGCTGGGCCCCGGGACCCCGGTCCGGACGTCAGTCCTTGATTTCGCAGATGGCTGCGCCGGAGGTGAGTGACGCGCCGACCTCTGCCGCGAGGCCCACGATCGTGCCGGAGCGGTGCGCGTTCAGCGGCTGTTCCATCTTCATGGCCTCGAGGACGACGATGAGGTCGCCCTCGTTGACCTGCTGGCCTTCCTCGACCGCGACCTTCACGATGGTGCCCTGCATGGGCGAGGCGAGGGTGTCGCCGGAGGCGGCCGGGCCGGACTTCTTGGCCGCGCGGCGCTTCGGCTTCGCGCCGCCGGCAGCCGCCGTGCGGGCCAGGGTCATGCCCAGGGAGGAGGGGAGGGAGACTTCCAGGCGCTTGCCGCCGACCTCGACGACCACGGTCTCGCGGCCCGGCTCGTCCTCCGAATCGTCCGCGGCCGGAACCACGAACGCCGGGATGTCGTTGACGAACTCGGTTTCGATCCAGCGGGTGTGGATCGTGAACGGGTCGGCCGTGAAGGCCGGGTCGACGACGACCGCGCGGTGGAACGGAATGGCGGTGGCCATGCCCTCCACCTCGAACTCGGCCAGCGCACGGGCCGCCCGCTGCAGGGCCTGCTCGCGCGTGGCACCCGTAACGATGAGCTTGGCCAGCAGGGAGTCCCACGCCGGTCCGATGACCGAGCCGGACTCGACGCCCGCGTCGAGGCGGACGCCCGGACCGGACGGCGGGGCGAACTTGGTGACGGTGCCCGGAGCCGGCAGGAAGCCGCGGCCCGGGTCCTCGCCGTTGATGCGGAACTCGAAGGAGTGGCCGCGCAGGACCGGGTCGCCGTAGCCGAGCTCTTCGCCGTCGGCGATGCGGAACATTTCGCGGACGAGGTCGATGCCGGTGACTTCTTCGGTGACCGGGTGTTCGACCTGGAGGCGGGTGTTGACCTCGAGGAAGGAGATGAGGCCGTCGGCGGAGACGAGGAATTCGACGGTGCCGGCGCCGACGTAGCCGGCTTCCTTCAGGATCGCCTTGGACGCGGCGTACAGCTCGGCGTTCTGGGCGTCGGTCAGGAACGGCGCGGGGGCCTCCTCCACCAGCTTCTGGTGGCGGCGCTGCAGCGAGCAGTCGCGGGTGGAGACGACGACCACGTTGCCGTGGGAGTCGGCCAGGCACTGGGTCTCCACATGGCGGGGCTTGTCGAGGTACTGCTCGACGAAGCATTCGCCGCGGCCGAAGGCGGCGATGGCCTCGCGGACGGCGGAGTCGTAGAGCTCGGGGACCTCTTCGAGGGTCCGGGCGACCTTCAGACCGCGGCCGCCGCCACCGAAGGCGGCCTTGATCGCGATGGGCAGGCCGTGTTCCTTGGCGAAGTCGACGACCTCGTCGGAACCGGAGACCGGGTCCGGCGTGCCGGCCACGAGCGGTGCGCCGGCGCGCAGCGCGATGTGACGGGCGGCGACCTTGTCACCGAGGTCACGGATGGCCTGCGGGGGCGGGCCGATCCAGGTCAGGCCCGCGTCGATGACGGCTTGCGCGAATTCGGCGTTCTCGGAGAGGAAGCCGTATCCGGGATGGATGGCGTCCGCACCGGAATCGGCTGCGGCCTGCAGGATCTTGGACATGTCCAAGTAACTCGCGGCCGGGGTGTCACCGCCCAACGCGAAAGCTTCGTCTGCCGCGCGGACGTGCAGAGCGTCCCGGTCCGGATCGGCGTAGACGGCTACGCTCCCGATCCCGGCATCCCGGCAGGCCCGAGCAACGCGGACTGCGATTTCGCCACGGTTGGCGATGAGCACCTTGCGCACGATGGCTCCCTCCTTGAAACAAGCTGAGTTTAGGGACAGCCCACACGGCCTTTCGACCCTTCCCCAGTGGTGACCTTGCCCACACGGACTGTTATCCGAGTCGACCTCGAGTCGAAAGAACCCTTGTGGCGCCCCATGTCAGGGGGATCCCCGACTGCACAGTAACCCTGCCGTGTGTCCGGGGTCTCTGTTCGCCGGGTCAGCGGCCCGGGGTGATTCTTTGTCGAATCCCTACGAACGGCCCATGCATTCCTTGCACGGGCGCGGTGTCGGCACCGGGGCGGCCCCCGTACGGGAGCCCGACCGTAACGAAGCGGCCCCTGCCCCTTGTCCGAAGGTTTACCCGTTAGTAGCCTCCAGGCGTCGAACGGGCTTGTGCATGCGGGGTGGGGGCGTCGTGGCTGGTGTGAGTGGCGTGGGTGGCGTGGTGCTGCGGAGATCCGTGGCCGGAGCGACCGCGGTCGTACTCGTCGTGGAGGCGGTGGTGCTCGGCTTCGTCCACCTCGTCCTGGGCCGGACCACCGAGAACCAGTCGATGTCCATCGCGGGCGCCGATCCGGATGTCATGTCCAAGGCAACCTATGCACTGGGTGCCGGCATGGCCCTGTTCCTGCTGGCCTGCGCGGTGTTCCTCGTCGTCGCCGCGGCCCGCGACCGGGCCCTGGGCACCTTCCCGCGCGTGCTCCTCGTGAGCGCCGCCGTCACCCACGGACTGCTCGGCGCCCTCGTCGTCGGCCTGGTGGGCTGGGGCGCCTTCGCGGTGATGATGCTGATCCTCTGCCTGCTGGTGCTGAGCCTGACGCTCTACGCGGCCAAGGGCGCGGCCGGGGCCGGCGACGGCGCGGGCGGCCCTGCGGGCGGCTTCGGCGGCCCCGCGGAGGGCCCCAGCGGCCCCCTGGACGGCTTCGGCGGCCCGGACGCCCCGGGCGGCGCCCCGGACGGCCGCCCCGAGATCCGGGACACGCCGCCGGGCCACCCGCTCGCGGACTTTGGGGACTTCGGCAAGCTCGGGGACGTCAAGCCCACAAGTCCGTGATGGACACGCCCAGTTCGGCCAGCAGCGAGCGCAGCAGCGGCATGGAGATCCCGATCACATTGCCGTGATCCCCGTCGATGCCCTCGATGAACGGGGCCGACAGCCCGTCCAGGGTGAACGCCCCCGCCACGTGCAGCGGTTCCCCGCTCGCCACGTACGCCGCCACCTCCGCGTCCGTCGGCTCGCCGAAGCGGACCGTCGTCGACGCCGTGGCCGAAACCCGACGGCCGCTCGCCGTGTCGATCACGCAGTGCCCGGTGCGCAGCACCCCGGCGCGCCCGCGCATCGACTTCCAGCGGGCCGTGGCCTCCTCGGCGTCCGCCGGCTTGCCCAGCGCCTCGCCGTCCAGCTCCAGTACGGAGTCGCAGCCGATCACCAGGGCGCCCGCGGCCTCGTCCAGGGCCGCCACGACGTCCGCCTTCGCCTCGGCCAGCGCGAGCGCCAGAGCGGCCGGGTCGTCGTGGTTCAGGGTGTCCTCGTCGAAGCCGCTGACGATCACGTGCGGGGCGAGCCCGGCCTGCCGCAGCAGGTTCAGCCGGGCGGGCGAAGCGGAGGCGAGGACGAGGGCGTGGCGTGGGGCAGCAGTCATGCCTGCCATCGTAGGGGCGCCCGGCGGGCGGCCGCGGTGCTAGTGCCTTGCGAGGCACCGCACCGAACACCGCGACCCGGCAAACCTTTCCGGCCACAGCACTAGGTCCTGTCCTAGAAACCTCCCACGCCCAGCACGTACACCACGACGACCATCGCGATGACGACGATCACCGTCATCCGCCGCACCATCGCCGCGGCATCGCGCATGTCCTTCGGCGGCTCGTCCTTCGGGTCTGACCAGAGCATGCACTGATCCTGGCCCCGAGCACGCCCGTGGCGCCTGAGTACGGGTACTCAGGCGCCACGGGCAGTTCACGCCATCTTCACTTGCGCTGCCTTCTAAGCGGGCCAGTACGTACGGCCCCACGCGCCCGGCCCGGGGTGCGGCAGGGTCCGCCGGGCCACCCGGCCCGGCGCCGACCACGCGTCGGTCACCCGCTCCGCGCCCGACGGCTCCGACGCGAGGGCCGCCGCGCGCGCTCGGACCACCGCCAGTGCGGCGGCCAGCTCCTCCGGGGTCGGGTTCCCCTTGACGACCTTGATCACCACTGTGAGCTCCTCGTGCCGGCTAGAGCGGGATGTTGCCGTGCTTCTTCGGGGGCAGGGACTCCCGCTTGGTGCGCAGCTGCCGCAGCCCCTTCACCACGTGCGCCCGGGTCTCGGACGGCATGGTCACCGCGTCGATGTAGCCGCGCTCGGCGGCCGTGTACGGATTCAGCAGCGCGTCCTCGTACTCGGTGATGAGCCGCGCCCGGGTCTCCTCGGCCGTGCCGGCCTCCTCCGCTTCGGCGATCGCGCGGCGGTGCAGGATGTTGACCGCGCCCTGCGCGCCCATGACGGCGATCTGCGCCGTCGGCCAGGCGAGGTTGAGGTCCGCGCCCAGGTGCTTGGAGCCCATCACGTCGTAGGCGCCGCCGAAGGCCTTGCGGGTGATGACGGTGATCAGGGGGACGGTCGCCTCGGCGTACGCGTAGATCAGCTTGGCGCCGCGCCGGATGATTCCGTTGTACTCCTGGTCGGTGCCCGGCAGGAAGCCCGGCACGTCGACGAAGGTCAGCACCGGGATGTTGAAGGCGTCGCAGGTCCGGACGAACCGGGCCGCCTTCTCGGAGGCGTCGATGTCCAGGCAGCCGGCGAACTGCATCGGCTGGTTGGCGACGACCCCGACCGGGTGCCCCTCGACGCGGCCGAAGCCGGTGAGGATGTTCGGGGCGAAGAGCGACTGGGTCTCCAGGAACTCCGCGTCGTCGAGCACGTGCTCGATCACCTTGTGCATGTCGTACGGCTGGTTCGCGCTGTCCGGGATCAGCGCGTCGAGCTCGCGGTCGCTGTCGGAGACCTCGGTGTCGGCTTCCTCGGGGAAGGCCGGGGGCTCGGAGAGGTTGTTCGACGGGAGGTAGGAGAGCAGCGACTTCACGTACTCGATGGCGTCCTTCTCGTCACCCGCCATGTGGTGCGCGACGCCGGACGTGCTGTTGTGGGTGCGCGCCCCGCCCAGCTCCTCGAAGCCGACGTCCTCGCCGGTGACGGTCTTGATGACGTCGGGGCCGGTGATGAACATGTGCGAGGTCTGGTCGACCATGACCGTGAAGTCGGTGATGGCCGGGGAGTACACGGCCCCGCCGGCGCAGGGGCCGACGACCAGGCTGATCTGCGGGATCACGCCGGAGGCGTGGACGTTGCGGCGGAAGATCTCGCCGTACATGCCGAGCGCGCTGACGCCCTCCTGGATGCGGGCGCCGCCGGAGTCGTTGATGCCGATCAGCGGGCAGCCGGTCTTCAGCGCGAAGTCCATCACCTTCATGATCTTCTGGCCGTAGACCTCGCCGAGGGCCCCGCCGAAGACGGTGAAGTCCTGCGAGAACAGGGCGACGGGCCGCCCGTCGACGGTGCCGTAGCCGGTGACGACGCCGTCGCCGTAGGGGCGGGTCTTCTCCAGCCCGAAGTTCGTCGACCGGTGCCGGGCGAACTCGTCCAGCTCGACGAAGGACCCCTCGTCCAGCAGCAGGGCCACCCGCTCACGCGCCGTCAGCTTGCCCTTGGCGTGCTGCTTTTCCACCGCCCGCCCGGATCCGGCGTGCGTGGCTTCCTCGATGCGGCGCTGCAGATCCGCGATCTTCCCCGCGGTGGTGTGCATGTCGATCGGCTCTGACGGTTGTGACATCGGGGTCGCGGCTCCCTGCGTGGTGTCAACTGCCTGGTGGCTTACTTGGTTTTTACTAGCTACTGGTGCGTAGCGTATCGGCGGGCATGGCGCTCGGCGGTGCGGCGTTTGACACACCTAATCTGGGTTGCATGACGCCATCAGATGCATCAGGCGGGGCTTCGACCGGAGCTTCCGCGGGCCGTTGGTCGAGTCTGGACCGGCCGCCCTTGAACGGTGCCGCGCTGCAGCGGACCCTCGTGACCGGCGAGGGGCTGTGGAGCTCGTTGGAGGTGGTGGACTCCACCGGGTCCACCAACAGCGATCTCGCCGCGCGCGCCGCACAGCTGCCCGAGGGGGCCGTACTCGTCGCCGAGGAGCAGACCGCCGGACGGGGCAGGCTCGACCGGAGCTGGGTCGCGCCCGCACGGTCCGGACTGTTCTTCTCCGTACTCCTGAAGCCGGGGCCCTCGGTGCCGCAGGAGCGGTGGGGCTGGCTGACGCTGCTGGCCGGGGTGGCCACCGCCACCGGGCTCTCGCGCGCCGCCGGCGTGGACACCGCCCTCAAGTGGCCCAACGACCTGCTGGTCACCGTGGACGGTGAGGAACGCAAGACCGGCGGGATCCTCGCGGAGCGCGTGGCCGACGGGGTCGTCCTCGGGATCGGGCTCAACGTGACGCTGACCGACGCCGAGCTGCCGGTGGACACCGCCGGGTCGCTGCTCCTGGCCAAGGCCACCGTCACCGACCGGGACCCGCTGCTCAGGGCCGTACTGCGCTCCCTGGAGCAGTGGTACGGAAACTGGCGCGCGGCCGGCGGCGATCCGGCGGCCAGCGGCCTGCAGGAGACGTACGCGGCGGGCTGCGCGACGCTCGGCAAGCACGTGCGGGCCGAGCTGCCCGGCGGGCGCACCCTCACCGGGACGGCCGAAGCGGTGGACGCCGACGGACGGCTCGTCGTGCGGACGGCGGAGGACAAGCACGAGGCCGTGGGGGCAGGGGACGTCGTCCATCTGCGGTCCGTGCGGTAGCCCGCCGGTGAGCTGCCCCTGGTGACGGAGTAGGGGAGTGAGCTACGGCACACCTGCCGTATGGTTTAGGCGATCCCGGTCCTCGCGGTGATCACCCGGTTCGGCAGTGCGCACGGCAATGGACAGGAGGCGGCCCTTGACCGTCGACGACCCTCAGTCCGGCGCGCCCGCCCCCGCCCCCGCAACGGCGACGGGCGGTGCGGGCGGCTCCGGCGGCTCGGGTGGCTCGGGCGGCTCCGGCGGCTCCGGAGTCCATGCCACGCCGATCGGGCGCGAGCAGCACACTCCCCACCACGAGGTCGACCACACGGCGCAGCCGACGGCCGACCCCCTCGCCATCCGCCTGGAGCAGCTGATCCTGGGCGCGGAGCGCCGGTACACCCCCTTCCAGGCGGCCCGCAGTGCCGGGGTCTCGATGGAGCTCGCCTCCCGCTTCTGGCGGGCGATGGGCTTCGCGGACATCGGCCAGGCCAGGGCCCTGACGGAGGCCGACGTACTGGCGCTGCGCCGGCTCGCCGGCCTCGTCGAGGCCGGGCTGCTGAGCGAGCCGATGGCGGTCCAGGTCGCGCGGTCCACCGGGCAGACCACGGCCCGGCTCGCGGAGTGGCAGATCGACTCCTTCCTGGAGGGCCTGACGGAGCCGCCGGAACCGGGGATGACCCGTACGGAGGTCACGTACCCGCTGGTCGAGCTGTTGCTGCCGGAGCTGGAGGAGTTCCTCGTCTACGTGTGGCGGCGCCAGCTCGCGGCCGCGACCGGACGGGTCGTGCAGGTGGCGGACGACGAGGAGATGGTCGACCGGCGCCTCGCGGTGGGCTTCGCCGACCTGGTGGGCTTCACGCGCCTGACGCGGCGGCTGGAGGAGGAGGAGCTCGGCGAGCTGGTCGAGTCCTTCGAGACGACCTCGGCGGACCTGGTGGCGGCGCACGGCGGCCGGCTGATCAAGACGCTGGGTGACGAGGTGCTGTACTGCGCCGACGACGCGGCGACGGCGGCGGAGATCGCGCTGCGGCTGATCGAGACGATGGAAGCCGATCCGCAGATGCCGGAGCTGCGCGTGGGCATCGCCTTCGGGACGGTGACCACCCGGATGGGCGATGTCTTCGGGACCACGGTGAACCTGGCCTCGAGGCTGACGTCGATAGCGCCGAAGGACGCGGTCCTGGTGGACGGCGCGATGGCCCAGGAACTGGGCCGCACGGGCGCGGCGCCGGTCTCGGAGAAGGAAGCGGAGAACGAGGAGGGCGGCGGCGCCTACCGATTCGCACTCCAGCCGATGTTCCAGCGCCCGGTCCGCGGCCTGGGCGTCGTGGAGCCCTGGTCGCTGACGCGCCGGAGCCCTAAGATCCCCGGATAACGTTCGTTAACCGGGAGGGTCGCCCTGTGTCCGAATCTTCAGCGTTCGTCGCCATACGCCGACATGAGGGCGGGGTCGCCGAGCTGGTGCTCGATCGGCCCAAGGCGATGAATGCCGTGTCGACCGAGATGGCTCGGGGGATCGGCGCCGCGTGCGCGGAGCTGGCCGCGGACCCGTCGGTACGGGTCGTCGTGCTCTCCTCGACCGCCGAGAGGGCGTTCTGCGTGGGCGCGGACCTCAAGGAGCGCAACTCCTTCTCGGACGCCGAGCTGCTGCGGCAGCGGCCGACCACGCGGGGTGCGTACGGGGGAGTGCTGGAGCTTCCGATGCCGGTGATCGCGGCGGTGCACGGGTTCGCGCTGGGGGGCGGCTTCGAGCTGGCCCTGGCCTGCGATGTCATCGTGGCCGACGAGACGGCCGTCGTCGGGCTGCCCGAGGTGTCGGTCGGGGTGATCCCGGGCGGTGGCGGTACGCAGCTGCTGCCGAGGCGCGTGGGGGCGGCGCGGGCCGCGGAGCTGATCTTCACCGCCCGTCGGGTGGAGGCCGCCGATGCGCTGGCCTTGGGTCTGGTGGACTCGGTGGTACCGGCGGGGTCGGACCGTGAGGCCGCCCTGGCGATGGCTGCGGCGATGGCGGCGAACTCCCCGGTCGGACTGCGGGCCGCGAAGCGGGCGCTGCGGCTGGGGCACGGCATGGACCTGACGGCCGGGCTGGAGATCGAGGACGCGGCGTGGCGGACGGTGGCCTTCTCGGGCGACCGGGCCGAGGGCGTGGCGGCGTTCAACGAGAAGCGGAAGCCGGAGTGGCCCGGGGTGTGAGGCGGGGAAGCCCTCCGGTTCTCCGGTCCTCCGGTCGTGACCAGGTGTGATCTTGGTGCCACCGAATGTCGCGCCAATTATCACTAAATCGGACAAAACTCCCTAACCTGGGGTGATGGGTGTTAACGGGCGGCTTCGAGCCGTTGTGGGCCTCGCGCAGGCCATGGCGGCCGCGTGCGCGCCGCGGGACAGTGTGCGGGCCGCCGCGCGCGGGGCGAGGCTGGCGATGGACGGATCGTTCGCCGCGATCTCCGCGTGGGAGCGGGAGCGGGGGCGCCTTCGGGTGCTCGTGAACGAGGGGGAGCGCCGGGACGGGGAGGAGGAGTTCCCCGAGGACGAGTCGTACCCCGTGCACGATTTCCCCGAGATCACGGAGTTCCTGCACGAGCGCTGGGTCGGTGGGGGCGGTCCCCACGCCTGGGTGGACAGTGCGGTCGGGGACCGGCCGGGACGCCGGGGCGAGGCCCTGCGGCGGCGCGGGCGCGGCACGTGCGTGGTCGCCCCGATCGTGCTGAGCGGGCGGGCCTGGGGCGAGCTGTACGTGGCCCGGGACGAGGGCATGGCGGACTTCGACGACGACGACGCGGAGTTCGCGACCGTGCTCGCGGCGGTGATCGCGGCCGGGCTGGCGCAGAGCGACCGGCTGGAGGAGGCCCGACGGCTCGCCTTCACCGACCCGCTGACCGGGCTGGCCAACCGGCGGGCGGTGGACATGCGGCTCGACGAGGCGCTGGAGGAGCACCGCAGGGGTGGGGCCGAGGTGGTGGTGAGCCTGGTCGTCTGCGACCTGAACGGCCTCAAGAAGGTCAACGACACCCTCGGCCACGCGATGGGCGACCGGCTGCTGGAACGGTTCGGCTCCGTGCTCAGCCTGTGCGGGGCGATGCTGCCGGGTGCGTTGGTCGCGCGGCTGGGCGGGGACGAGTTCTGCCTGGTCAGCGTGGGGCCTTCGGCGGACGAGGTGGTACGGGTCACCGAGGAGGTGTGCCTGCGGGCCGCCGAGCTGGAGCTGGGGGAGGGGGTCGCCTGCGGGGTCGCCTCTACGGGGGATCCCATCGGGCCGGTGAAATCCTCGCGGCGGTTGTTCCGGCTGGCGGATGCGGCGCAGTACAAGGCGAAGGCGGCGCGGTCGGCGAAGCCGGTGGTGGCGGGGCGGGACACGGCGGTGGTCCGGCTCGCCGACGCGGAGCCCGGGGGGCCGGGGGAGCGGCGGCGGTTCCGGGGCCGGGCGTAGCCGTGGCCCGGCCTGCCGCCTGCGCCCCCGCCTGGGGTGGATGCCCCGCCCGGGTGGCGGGGGAGCCGCCCCGGCGGGCGATGCGCGGCTCCCGGTCGGCGGCCGGCGCTCCGGCTTCGCCGCGGTTGTCCCGCCCCGACGGGCCGCGGCCCCGACTGCGGGTGTTCCGCTGCGCGGGCGAAGTCCCCGCAGCAACCTTTGACGCTGCGCGGGCGAAGTCCCCGCAGCAACCTTTGACGCTGCGCGGTGCGAAGTCCCCGCAGCAACCCTTGTCGCTGCGCGGGCGAAGTCCCCTACCCGCCCTTCGCCCGTTCCCCGGGCCGGCCCGGACCCGGTCCTCAAGCGCCGGACGGGCTGGAGAGGAGTCCCGGGCTGCGCCCGGACCCCTGGGGCTCCGCCCCAGACCCCGGTCCTCAAACGCCGGACGGCTGAAATTGGCCTGGACTCCGGTCTTCAAGTGCGGGACGGGCTGGAGGCGGGGTGCCGGGCTGCGCCCGGACCCCTGGGGCTCCGCCCCAGACCCTGCGCCTCAAGCGCCGGCGGGGGCTGGGTTTTGGTCGGTGTCGGATCGCGCGTGTGCGCAGCAGACCGTGTGCTGGATTTCCCGGAGGCAGCCATGTCCAGCCCCGCCGGCGTTTGAGGCGTGGGGTCCGGGCGCAGCCGGGGAACGGGCGAAGGGTGGGTAGGGGACTTCGCCCCGCAGGGCACGGCCACCCAAACCCGCCCACCGGCCCCCGCCCGGGCGGCGGTGGCGTGCACGCCGACCAGCCACCGCCGGACGGAGTCCGGCGCAGCGACGGGAAGCCGGTAAGGCCCGCCAGGGCCGCACCGCGCGAGCGGCGCGTGGAAGGGGTGACATGGAGGGATTCAGTCCGTAGGCTGCTGAATATGGATATGCACACTGTCGTGGTGGGAACGTCCGGGACCACCGCCGAAGACGTGATCGCGGTCGCCCGCGGCAACGCCCGCGTCGAGCTTTCCGGTGAGGCCGTCGCCGCCCTCGGACGGGCCCGCGAGATCGTGGAAGCGCTCGCCGCGAAGCCCGAGCCCGTCTACGGGGTGTCCACCGGGTTCGGGGCGCTCGCCTCCCGGCACATCAGCCCCGAGCTGCGCGCACAGCTCCAGCGCAACATCGTCCGCTCGCACGCCGCCGGCATGGGCCCGCGCGTCGAGCGCGAGGTCGTGCGTGCGCTGATGTTCCTGCGGCTCAAGACCGTCGCTTCCGGGCACACCGGCGTCCGGCCGTCCGTCGCGCAGACGATGGCCGACGTGCTCAACGCCGGGATCACCCCCGTCGTGCACGAGTACGGCTCGCTGGGCTGCTCGGGAGACCTCGCCCCGCTCTCGCACTGCGCGCTCGCGCTGATGGGTGAGGGCGACGCGGAGGGTCCCGACGGGACCGTGCGCCCCGCCGGGGAGCTGCTCGCCGAGGCCGGGATCGCCCCTGTCGAGCTCCGTGAGAAGGAGGGCCTCGCCCTCCTCAACGGCACCGACGGCATGCTCGGCATGCTGGTCATGGCCCTCGCCGACCTCGGCAAGCTGTACACCTCCGCCGACATCACCGCCGCGCTGACGCTGGAGGCGCTGCTCGGCACCGAGAAGGTGCTCCAGCCCGAGCTGCACGCCATCCGCCCGCACCCCGGCCAGGGTGCCTCCGCCGCGAACATGGCCGCCGTCCTGAAGGGCTCCGGGCTCACCGGGCACTTCCAGGAGGAGTCCGCCCCGCGCGTCCAGGACGCCTACTCCGTGCGCTGCGCCCCGCAGGTCGCCGGCGCGGGCCGCGACACCATGGCGCACGCCGCCCTCGTCGCCTCCCGCGAGCTGGCCTCCGCCGTCGACAACCCGGTCGTGCTGCCCGACGGGCGTGTGGAGTCCAACGGAAACTTCCACGGCGCCCCGGTCGCGTACGTCCTGGACTTCCTGGCCATCGCCGCCGCAGACCTGGGTTCGATCGCCGAGCGGCGCACCGACCGCCTGCTCGACAAGAACCGCAGCCACGGTCTGCCGCCGTTCCTCGCGGACGACGCCGGCGTGGACTCCGGACTCATGATCGCCCAGTACACGCAGGCCGCACTCGTGAGTGAGATGAAGCGGCTCGCGGTCCCGGCGTCCGCCGACTCGATCCCGTCCTCCGCCATGCAGGAGGACCACGTCTCGATGGGCTGGTCGGCCGCGCGCAAGCTCCGTACCGCCGTCGACAACCTCACCCGGATCGTCGCGATCGAGCTGTACGCGGCCACCCGCGCCATCGAGCTGCGCCACGGGCTCACCCCCGCGCCGGCGAGCCAGGCCGCCATCTCCGCGGCGCGTGCGGCCGGTGTGGAGGGTCCCGGGCCGGATCGTTTCCTCGCGCCGGACCTGGCCGCCGCGGACGCCTTCGTCCGTTCGGGTGCACTCGTGGACGCCGTCGAGGCCGTCACCGGCCCCCTCGCCTGAGGCCAATGGTTCGAGTAGGCGAGTAGGCGAGTACGCGAAAGGGTGCGGGGCCGGGGTTGTCCCCGGCCCCGCACCCCTTTTGTTTGGCCGGTGGCCGGTGGCCGGTGGCCGGTGGCCGTTACGCCGTGCGCGAGCGGCGTACGGAGAAGGCCACGAAGCCGGCTCCTGCGCCCAGGAAGAGCGTGCCGCCGAGCAGGTACGGCGTGGTGTCCACGCCGCCCGTGTCGGCGAGCTCAAGGGTGGGTCCGGGCGCGGAGGCGGCCTGGACCCGGGTGTTCGCGGCGGCCGGCGCGCCGGAGGCGGCCTGCGCGTGCCCGGGCGCGGTGGCGCCCGCCGAGGGGACGAACCACAGGGCGGCGAGGAGGGTGGTCGCTCCGAGAGCGGTGAGTGTTGATCGGCGTGCGGACACGGTGCGATCCCCCTTGTGGCAGCAGCGAATTGGCCCCGTGCGGTGATGCTACGGAAAGGGGCGGGTCGTGGGAAAGCCGGGGCTGCCGCGGGATTACTCTCCGTCGTATGAACCCTTCTGAGAACTCACGATACGTACGCCTTCGGGTTGATTTGGTACTTGAAGTTCCGGACCTGGACGCGCTCACCGGAGCCGCCCTCGCCCACATCAAGGCCGACGAGTTCATGCCGGACGAGGAGCGCGGCCACGCCGAGGCGGCCGTCCGGGAGGACGAATCGGAGGCTCTCGCCTACCTGGTGGACCCCACTGACCTGGTCGCGGGGATCCCCGGCGTGGAGCTCGCGCAGGCCTCCTGGAGCAGCGAGCCCGTGGAATACGACCCCGAGTCCATGGAGTGGGACCTCGACGAGGAAGATGGGGAGCTCGACGAAGAGACTGACAGCGCCTGACGGTGGGGTTGACCACATTCGAACGGAATGTGGCAGCACCTCGGGGTGTAATGCGTTGTCAGGACGAGGCAGGGGGGTCATGCCCCCTGCCCGGGGAGTTCGGGGTTCCGGCAACGATGGAGTGGCGTGTGAGGACGGACAGCAAGCGGCGGAGAAGGTCCCTGGTGGCCATATCCGCCGTACTCGGCGGCGTACTGGTGCTCGCGGGATGCGGCGGCGACGACGGCGGCAAGACGCCGAAGGCCAGCGGGGAGGCATCGGCCAAGTCCCAGGCGGACGTGGACGCGGCTGCGGCCAAGGACGCCTCCAAGGCCAAGATAGCCATCACGCCCAAGGACGGCGCCACCAACGTCGGCCTGAACGACTCGGCCAACGTGGCCGTCAGTGACGGCACGCTCACCCAGGTCGAGCTGAAGAGCTCCGAGGGTGCGAAGGTGGCGGGCAAGATAGCCGCCGACGGCAAGAGCTGGAAGCCGGACGGCGCGCTGAAGCGCTCGACGAAGTACGCCCTGTCGGCGACCGCGAAGGACGAGGCGGGCCGCGAGGCGCACGAGAACGCCTCCTTCACCACCGTCTCCCCGCAGAACAGCTTCGTGGGCTCCTTCATCCCGGACGCGGGCCAGACCGTCGGCGTGGGCATGCCGGTCTCGATCACCTTCGACAAGCAGATCAAGGACAAGAAGGCCGTCCAGGCGGGCATCACCGTCACCTCCAGCAGCGGCCAGGAGGTCGTGGGCCACTGGTTCAGCACGCAGCGGCTGGACTTCCGCCCGGAGAAGTACTGGCAGGCCGGTTCCACCGTCACCCTGAAGCTGGCGCTGGACGGGGTCCAGGGCGGCCCCGGCATCCAGGGCGTGCAGAGCAAGACCGTCACCTTCAAGATCGGCCGGAGCCAGGTCTCCACGGTCGACGCGAAGAGCAAGAAGATGACGGTCACCCGGGACGGCGCGGTCCTCAAGACCATCCCGATCTCGGCGGGCTCCCCGGAGAACCCGACCTACAACGGTCAGATGGTGATCTCCGAGAAGTTCAAGGAGACCCGGATGAACGGCGCCACCGTCGGCTTCACGGACGACGACGGCAAGGGCGAGTACGACATCAAGGACGTGCCGCACGCGATGCGCCTGTCCAACTCCGGCACCTTCGTGCACGGCAACTACTGGGGACCGGACTCGGTCTTCGGCAGCGCCAACACCAGCCACGGCTGCGTCGGCCTGAACGACGCCAAGGGTGCGAACGACCCGAACCAGCCCGCGGCCTGGTTCTACGACAACTCCCTCATCGGAGACGTCGTCACGGTCGTCAACTCCCCGGACAAGACCATCAAGCCGGACAACGGCCTCAACGGCTGGAACATGAGCTGGGCGGAGTGGAAGGCCGGCTCGGCCGCCTGACGCGCCGCTGCGACAGCTGAACCCCGCGACGGACGGCGGGGAGCCCCGGCCAGGGGGCTCCCCGCCGTCCGTCTGTGTGTCACCTGTGAGTTCGCGTTCTCATTCGACTCTTATGGACGGCTTATCCGGCCGTCACGGGTGCTGCCTACCTTCGGCCGCATGTTCTTCACCTACCTCCGGCGCGAGCTGCGCCGCCGCAGGAAGGCGGCGCTCGTCGTCGCCTCCGGACTCGCGCTGGGCATCGCCCTCGTCATCGTCGTCACCTCCGTCTCGGCCGGCATGGCGCAGGCCCAGGGCAAGGTCCTCCAGTCGCTCTACGGCCTCGGCACGGACATGACCGTCACCAAGGCCCAGACCCCGCCGGCCGAGGGCGAGACCGCGGCCCGGCCCCGGTTCCAGTTCGACGCGAAGGGCGAGGGCGACGCGAACGCCGAAGCCGAGCAGAGCAGCGACCTCGTGATGCCCCAGGGCTTCGAGACCCTCGACGCGGCGACCGTGGACAAGGTGTCCGGGCAGACCGGCGTCGCGCGGGCCGTCGGCGGCCTCAGCCTCCAGGTGATGAAGGTCAACGGGCAGTTCAAGCGCGGCGAGTTCAAGCGCGCGGAGGGCGAGGCGGGCACCGGCGCGGCCACCAAGCCGGGCGCCACCGGCGGCGGCACGGGCGGTACGGTCGAGGGCGGCGGCGCCGACTTCGACGTCAACTCCTTCTCCGTCTACGGCGCGGACGTCACCCGGCCCGAGCTGGGCCCGCTCACCACCTCCAAGATCACCTCGGGCCGCACCTTCGCGGCCGGCGAGACCAGTGCGGCCGTCGCCGTCGTCGACAGCGCCTACGCCACCAAGAACAAGCTCGCCGTCGACTCCGAAATCACCATCAAGAGCGCCAAGTTCAAGGTGATCGGGATCGCCACCGCCGACAGCGGCGACGCGGCCGCCAACGTCTACGTACCGCTGGGGCAGGCCCAGACGCTCGCCGGAACCCCCGGCAAGATCACCACGGTCTACGTCCAGGCCGAGGACTCCCAGGCGATCGGCTCCGTCAAGCAGGCCATCCAGAAGAACGTCCCGGACACCACGGTCACCACCTCGGCCGACCTCGCCGACACCGTCTCCGGTTCGCTCTCCACCGCCGCCTCGCTCGCCTCCACCGTCGGGACGTGGCTCTCGTACGCGGTCCTCCTCGCCGCCTTCCTCGTCGCCGGTCTGCTGACCTCCTCGGCCGTGTCCCGGCGCGTCCGCGAGTTCGGCACGCTCAAGGCGCTCGGCTGGAAGAGCGGCCGCGTCACCGGCCAGGTCGCCGGCGAGGCCCTGGTCAACGGCCTCATCGGCGGGGTGCTCGGCATCGGCCTCGGGCTCGGAGCCGCGTACGCCATCACCGCGATCAGCCCGCAGCTGACCGCGCAGCTCGCGGGCGGCGCCGGCCGGCTGCAGGGCCCTGGCGGGGGCGGCGGTGGCGGGATGATGCGCTCCGCGCAGCAGAGCGCCGGCAAGGCCCTCGACATCGCGCTCACCGCGCCCGTCTCGCTCTCCACCATCGGCCTGGCCGTCGCGCTCGCCGTCGCGGGCGGGCTGATCGCAGGCGGCTTCGGCGGCTGGCGCGCTTCCCGGCTGAGGCCGGCGGACGCCCTGCGTCGCGTCGAATAGCCCGCGGGCGCAGGTTCGTACAGATGTTTGCGTGTCTGTGTTTGTGCCTGTGCCTACGGCTCGTGCGCCTGCTCGCCCACGCCCGTCCCACCGCCCCGCAACCCGAGGGAACGAACCAGAGATGTACCAGCTCACCGGTGTCACCAAGCGCTACCAGCGCGGCAAGGAATCCATCGACGCGCTCGCCGGCGTGGACCTGACCATCGAGGACGGCGGCCGGCTCGTCATCCAGGGGCCCACCGGCGGTGGCAAGTCCACCCTGCTCCAGATGCTCGGCGCCCTGGACCGCCCGACGGCGGGACAGATCGTCCTCGACGGACTCGACCTCGCCACCGTCTCCGAATCCCGCCTCACGCGGGTCCGCGCGGAGAGCATCGGCTTCGTGTTCCAGTCCTTCAACCTGATCCCGACGCTCACCGCCCAGGAGAACGTGGAGACGGCCCTCGTCCCGCTCGGCCTGAAGGCCCGCGAGCGGCGCGACCGGGCCGCCGAGGCGCTGGACTCCGTGGGCCTCGGCGAGCGGATGGGCCACCTGCCCGGGGAGATGTCCGGCGGCCAGCAGCAGCGCGTGGCCATCGCACGGGCACTGGTGAAGCGGCCGAAGGTCCTGCTGGCCGACGAGCCGACCGGCAACCTCGACGAGTCCATGCGCGACGAGGTCATGGAACTGCTCGAAGGGCTGTGGAAGGAACACGGCCTGACCTTCGTCATGGTCACCCACGACAGCGCGCTCGCGAAGAGGGCCCCGCGGGTCGCGACGATCCGCCGGGGGAAGGTGACCGTCACCGAAAACGCCTGAGCGTGCCCCCGTGCTCCGGTTTAGGGTCCGGAGCATGACGATCATCACGGCACTTTCGGTGCCCCCGACCGACCCCGAGATCGACCACTGGTGGGCCGTCCTGGCCGCGGCCCGGACGGCAGACCTGCCGGGGACTCCGCCGCCCTCCCGGACGGAGGTGGCCGGAGCGCTGCGGGTGCCCTCGGCGCGGGGGCGCGCGGTGCACTGGGCGACGGACGACGCCGTCGCCTCCCTGGTCCTGTTCGCCGACGGAGCCAACGACCACACGGCGTTCCTGAGCGAGCTGACCGTACGGCCCGACGCGCGGCGCCGCGGTGTGGGAACGGCCCTGTGGGCGCGGGTCCGCGAGGAGCTGCTCGCGGACGGCCGGACCTCGGTGTCGGCGGAGGTGGACCTGGGAGGTCCGGGGCAGGCGTTCGCCGAGTCCGTGGGCTTCGAGAACGTCATGTCGATGGCCTGGTACGTGCAGGACGTGCGGGAGGCGCGGTGGGTGCAGGGGGCTCAGGCCGCGCAGGCGGCGGAGCGAGGGGCTGCGCCCACCCCGCCCGGCTACGAGCTGCACTGCTGGCCCGGGCTGGCGCCCGACGACTGGGCGCAGGCCCTGGCCGTCGCCCACGGGGCGATGGAGGACGCGCCGACGGGGGAGCTGGACCAGCAGACCCCGACCTGGACGGCGGAGCGCCTGCACGCGGCCCACCGCAAGGTCCTGGACGGGGGAGGCGCACTGACCACGGTCGCCGCCGTCACTCCGGACGGCGAGGTGGCGGCCTACACGGAACTGGTCCTCCCCGACCCGGCCGGCCCGCGCGCACTCCAGTACGACACCGTGGTGGTTCCCGCCCACCGGGGCCACGGCCTCGGCCGCGCGGTCAAGCTCCGCATGCTCGCGGAGGAGGCGACCCTCCACCCGGACCTGCGCACCATCGTCACCTCGGTGGCGGACGACAACACCCCGATGCTCGCGGTCAACGCGGCCCTGGGCTACCGGCGCGAACGCGGGCTCGGGTACTTCCAGTTGAAGCTCTAACCGGCCGGGGGCGGGTGTCCTACGGAGCGGATTCCTCGACGGGGCCCGGGGCGTGGTCCCGGTCCCGGTCCCGGTCTCCGTCCTGGTTCTGGTCCCGGTCCCGGTCGGGGGTGGTCGGTGACGCGGACCAGGAGGCGAGGAGGCTGAGGGCGTCGGCCGACGGGGAGCCCGGGGTCGCGTGGTAGGTGACCAGGAACTGCGCCGGGTCGTCGGGGAGGGCCAGGGTCTCGAAGGAGAGCAGGAGTTCGCCGACCAGTGGGTGGCGCAGTCGCTTGACGCCGTGCGTCTTGTTGTCCGCCACCGTGTGGGCCGCCCACAGCCTGCGGAACTCCTCGTTCTTGACGGACAGTTCACCGACCAGCGCGGACAGCCGCTCGTCGTCCGGGAACTGCCCGGCGTACACGCGCAGATTGCTCACCACCTCGCACGCCCGGCATTCCCAGTCCGCGTACAGCTCCGCCGTCGCCGGGTCCAGGAACACCAGCCGCACCAGGTTGCGCTCCTGCGCCGGGAGCTTCCCGAAGTCGCCGAAGACCGCCGCCGCCAGCCGGTTCCAGCCTATGACGTCCTGGCGCCGCCCGACCAGGTACGCCGGTACGCCGTCCATCGCGTCCAGCAGGGTCCGCAGCTGCGGCCGGACCTGCTGGGGGCGCGGGGCCTGGCGGCGCTTGCGGGGCTTGGGGCCGGCCAGGCGGCTCAGGTGCGTGCGCTCCGTGCCGTCCAGGCGCAGGGCCCGCGCGATGGCGTCGAGGATCTCCGCCGACACGTTCTGGCCGTGGCCCTGCTCCAGCCGCGTGTAGTACGCCACCGACACCCCGGCCAGCTGCGCCAGCTCCTCGCGGCGCAGGCCGGGGACCCGGCGGTGGCGCCCGTAGTCGGGCAGGTCGACGTCCTCGGGGCGCAGCCGGGCGCGCCGGGAGCGCAGGAACTCGCCGAGCTCGGCTCGCTGATCAAGCTGGTCCATTACCCCAGTATCACCGGGCGGGGGTGCGGGCCGGGGGCGTGAGCCTGACCCCGCCAAGGGTAGGTCTGCCAGACCTAGGCAGGGCAGGGGGATGGGTGTCCGGGGCGGGGGCGTGCAGGCTGTGAACACACAGCAGAACCGCACCGCAGGTACCCGTACCGCAGGTCCCCGCACCACAGTCTTCCGAGGAGTACCACCGTGTCCGTCACCCAGGTCGCCGCCTACGCCGCTCCCGCGCCCAAGGCCCCGCTGGAGCGCATCACCGTCCCGCGCCGTCCGGTCGGCGCGCACGACGTCCTCATCGACATCAAGTTCGCCGGCATCTGCCACTCCGACATCCACCAGGTCACCGACGGCTGGGGCGAGGGCATCTACCCCATGGTCCCGGGCCACGAGATCGCCGGTGTCGTCGCCGAAGTCGGCTCCGGGGTCACCAAGTTCGCGGTCGGTGACCGCGTGGGCGTCGGCTGCTTCGTCGACTCCTGCCGCGAGTGCGAGCAGTGCCTCGCCGGGCAGGAGCAGTTCTGCGCCAAGGGCATGACCGGCACGTACAACTCCCTCGACAAGAACGGCGAACTGAGGTGCCCCGAAGTTCGCGGACTCCCGCCATGCAAGAGATACTTACCTTGACCAAAGGATAGGTAAGTGGCAAAGCGCACGACCCCGTACTCGGCAGAACTCAAAGAGCGAGTAGTGCGGGAAGTACTCGACAAATCACGCCCCCACGCGGATGTCGCCAAGGAGTTCGGTGTCACCGAGAGCTCGTTGAGTCGTTGGGTCGCCCAGTACCGGAAGCGGCACCTCGCAGGCGAACCGATGGCAGATTCCATCGCCGCGGACGAGCGTGTCCGCGAGTTGGAGAAGAAATTGCAGGAGGTCACCACCGAACGGGACTTCCTAAAAAAAGCGGCAGCCTTCTTTGCCCGCGACCATCGGTGACCGAGAAGTATGAGTTCATCGACGGCGAGAAGGACAATTTCCCGATCACGGGCATGTGCACCTGGCTTGACGTTTCCACCTCTGGTTTCTACTCCTGGAAAATGCGACCGGCTTCGCCCACTTTTGAGCGGCGTGAAAAACTGAAGCTCATCATTCGTCATGTCTTCGACGAATCCGATGGCACCTACGGATACCGCCGAGTTCACGCCGCCCTCGGCCGCAAGGGCGTCGAGGCAGGGCCCGAGCTGGTGCGTCTCCTGATGCGGGACCTGGACCTGGTCCCCTGCCAGCCAAGGCCCTGGCGGATCACGACCGTGTCAGACAATGATCAGCCGGCACTCCGGGACTTCCTCGGACGCGACTTCACGGCCGCCGCTCCCGGACAGAAACTGGTGGGAGACATCACATACATCCACACCTGGGACGGCTTCCTCTACCTGGCGACGGTGATTGACTGCCACACCAAGGCCGTTGTCGGCTGGTCCATGGCGAACCACATGAAGACATCCCTCATCTCGGACGCCGTCGACATGGCAGCGGGCAATATCAAGCTCGCTGATGGATGCATATTTCACTCTGACAGAGGAAGCCAGGGTACACTTCACAAGAGTTCCGAACGAAACTTCAAAGGATGCAAATGCGGCCCTCGGTCGGCAAGACCGGAGTCTGCTGGGACAACGCCATGGCCGAGTCTTTTTTCGGAGCCCTGAAGAACGAACTCGTGTATCGCACTACCTTCCCGTCCCGGGAACACGCACGCAAGGCGATAGTGCGGTACATAGAAGTCTTCTACAACCGTAGACGCCTGCACTCGGGACTTGGGTACAAGACCCCGCAAGAGGTTCACCGCGAATACGAGAAGATACAGCTCGCAGCGTAAGTTTCTCGCGCAAGCACAGTCCGTTTTCTTCGGTGCCCCTCAAACCCACCTACGGCGGTTACTCCACGCACGTCGTCGTCGACGAGAACTACACCGTCCGCATCCCCGACGGCCTCGCCCTCGACGTCGCCGCCCCGCTGCTGTGCGCCGGCATCACCCTGTACTCCCCGCTGAAGCACTGGAAGGCCGGCCCCGGCAAGCAGGTCGCGGTCGTCGGCCTCGGCGGCCTCGGCCACATGGGCGTCAAGATCGCCCACGCGCTGGGCGCCGAGGTCACCGTCCTCTCGCAGACCCTGCGCAAGCAGGAGGACGGGCTGAAGCTGGGCGCCGACCACTTCTACGCCACGAACGACGAGGCCACCTTCAAGGAGCTGGCCGGCCGCTTCGACCTGATCGTGTCGACCGTCTCCGCGCCGCTCGCCCTCGACGCCTACCTGGGCCTGCTCAAGGTGGACGGGGCCCTGGTGAACGTCGGCGCCCCGGAGGAGCCGGTCTCGCTGAACCTGTTCTCCGTCATCGGCGGCCGCAAGACCCTGGCCGGCTCGATGATCGGCGGTATCGCCGAGACGCAGGAGATGCTCGACTTCTGCGCGGAGCACGGGCTCGGTTCGGACATCGAGCTGATCCGCGCCGATGAGGTCAACGAGGCCTACGAGCGCGTCCAGTCGGGCGACGTCCGCTACCGCTTCGTCATCGACACGTCGACCATCTGACGGTCCCGGAGCGCCTCCGGCGGGGGCCGTCACACGTTCTTCATGCCCCGTGCATGGTCTCGGCGGCCCTCCACCCGGACGATCTTCCCATCAGCCTTCAGCCACAGGGGAGTTCGAGATGCCCAGTCGCCGCCACTTCCTCGCGGGTTCCGCAGCCGCCGCCGTCGGCCTCGCGGCCCTCCCGCAGGCCGTCCAGCCCGCGCAGGCGGCTGCCGCCGGGGTGGAGGGTCCGCCGAACCTCGTGGTGATCCTGGCCGACGATCTGGGCTACGGCGACCTGGGCGCGTACGGCCAGAAACTGATCAGCACCCCGCGCATCGACCAACTCGCCGCAGAGGGGCTCCGGTTCACCGACGCCTACTCCGCGGCCGCCGTCTGCGCGCCCTCCCGCGCCGCGCTGCTGACCGGCCTGCACACCGGCCACGCCGCCGTCCGGGCCAATCCCTCCAGCGGCGGCCAGGGCAGCCTCGGCGCCGGCGACACCACCTTCGCGGAGGTGCTCCGGGCACGCGGCTACCGTACGGGCCTCTTCGGCAAGTGGGGCTTCGGACCGGAGGCCGGGGACCAGCCGAGCCACCCGGGCGCGCGCGGCTTCGAGGAGTTCTACGGGTACATCGACCACGGGCACGCCCACCAGTACTACCCGGCGTACCTCTGGAACGGCAACGCCAAGGAGACCGTCCCGACGGGCACCTTCGCCCCCGACGCGATCGCCGCGCGCGCCCTCGGCTTCATCGACGCCCACGCCGACGGCCCCGCCCCCTTCCTGCTCTTCCTCACCCCGAACCTCCCGCACGCCCCGAGCGAGATCCCCGACGCGAGCGCCTACGCCGACCGGTCCTGGACGCAGGCGAACAAGTCGCACGCGGCGCAGATCAGCCTCCTCGACGCACAGGTCGGCGCGATCGTCGACCGGCTGGAGGCGCGGGGCGTCGCGCAGCGCACGGTCGTCCTGGTGGCCTCCGACAACGGCCCGCACGAGGAGGGCGGGGTGAACCCGGACCTCTTCGACGCCAACGGCCCGCTGCGCGGCTACAAGCGCAACCTGTACGAGGGCGGCGTCCGCGTCCCCCTGATCGCCTGGTCCCCGGGCCGGATCGCCCCCGGCACCACCAGCGCCCGCCCCACCCCGCTCTACGACCTCCTGCCCACCCTCGCCGACCTGGCGGGCGGCGCCCCGGCCCCCTCCGACATCGACGGGCTCTCGGCGGCCCCCGTGCTGAACGGCGCCCCGGCGCTCGCCCCGGTCCACGACCACCTGTACTGGTACCGGGACGAGCAGGGCG
Source organism: Streptomyces sp. GL_148 (assembly GCF_057834205.1). Lineage (NCBI taxonomy): Bacteria > Bacillati > Actinomycetota > Actinomycetes > Kitasatosporales > Streptomycetaceae > Streptomyces > Streptomyces sp. GL_148. The sequence goes on from NZ_CM174396.1 coordinate 5,460,144, forward strand.
TCACCAGCCGGGCCAACACGCAGGACGGCGGCCGGGCGAAGCAGGTCGCGGAGGCCATCCGCAAGGACCGGTGGAAGGCCGTACGGTTCGCCCCGGCGCGGGACCGGACCGTACCGGACGGGCAGTGGCAGTTCGAGCTCTACGACCTGTCGGCGGACCTCGGCGAGAAGTACGACGTGGCCGCCGCGAACCCGGCGGTGGTGGCCTCCCTCACCGCCCTGCTCCGCTCGTCGTGGGCGGACACCTACGTCCGCCGCCCGTGGGGCCTCGCGGCGGCCGCGGACGCTTCGGCGGCCACGGTCACCACGACCGTCTCGAACGGCACGGGCCGGCCCTGGCCGGACGTCCGCGTCACCCTCCCGCTCCCCGCGGGCTGGACGGCCGTCCCGGCGGGCCCGGCCACTGCGACCTCCCTCGCCCCGGGCGAGGCCCTGACCACCACGTGGCGGGTGACCGTGCCCGCGACGGCGGCGCCCGCGCTGCTCCTGGCACAGGCCACCACCTCGTCCGGCCTGGGCTTCACCGCACCCGCCCGCTACGCCCCGCTGCCCGCCCCGCCCACGCGGGACAGCTACCTGAGCGACCTCCCCTGGGTCTCCGCGGCCAATGGCTGGGGCCCGGTCGAGCTCGACCGCTCCAACGGCAAACAGGCGGCGGGCGACGGCACCCCGATCGCCTTCGGCGGGGTCACGTACGCGAAGGGCCTCGGCGTGCACGCCCCGTCGGAGATCGTCTACCACCTGGGCGGCCGCGGGAACCGCTTCACGGCCCTGGTCGGCATCGACGACTTCTCGAAGAAGCAGTCGGCGTCCGGAGCCACCCGGGCGACCGTGCGCGGCGACGGGCGCGTCCTCGCCACGACGGGGGTCCTGACCGGCGCCTCGGGCCCGACGGCCCTCGACGTGGACGTACGCGGAGTCCGCCTCCTCCACTTGGTGGTGGAGGACGCCAACGCGAACTCCGCCTTCGACCACACCTCGTGGGCGGCGGCGCGGGTGACGGTGGTCTGAGCGCGCGGAACGAAAGGAGCCCCGGCCCCCGCACGCGGGGTCCGGGGCTCCTTCGTACGCGGACTCAGCCGTCGGCGCGGGCCACGCCGATCGGGCAGGAGACGCCCGTGCCGCCGATGCCGCAGTAGCCGCCGGGGTTCTTGTCCAGATATTGCTGGTGGTACGCCTCCGCAGGCCAGAAGGGGCGCTCCGATGCCGGGAGGACGGCCGTGGTGATCGTGCCGTAGCCGGAGCCGGTCAGGACGCGCTGGTAGGCCTCGCGGGAGGCTTCGGCGGTGGCCTGGGCGGCGGGGGAGTGGGTGTAGACCGCCGAGCGGTACTGGGTGCCGACGTCGTTGCCCTGGCGGAAGCCCTGGGTGGGGTCGTGGGACTCCCAGAAGAGCTTCAGCAGGGCTTCGTAGGAGACCAGGGAGGGGTCGAAGACGACCCGGACCACCTCGGTGTGGCCGGTGCCGCCCGAGCAGACCTCTTCGTAGGTCGGGTTCTCGGTGAAGCCGCCCTGGTAGCCGGCGAGGGTGGTCCACACCCCCGGGGTCTGCCAGAACTTGCGCTCGGCGCCCCAGAAACAGCCGAGGCCGAAGTCCGCGACCTCGAGGTGGGCGGGGTACGGGCCCGCGAGGGGGTTGCCGAGCACGGTGTGCACGGCGGGCAGCCCGAAGAGCGGCTCCGCGCGGCCGGTCAGGGCTTCCTCGCGGGTGGGGAGCTCGGGCGTGCGGCGGTACGAGAACATGGATTCCCTCCTTTGTGGTCTACCGATAACGGCGAACGACGGGCGGGGATTCCCGCGGCCCGGCCCGGCTTCCGTCCCGGCCTGACGGTTCCGGGCGTGAGAGGCACGAAGAAACCCCGCCAGGAGGGCCTGGCGGGGTTTCGACTTCTACGGACGAGCGTCAGCCACTACCACGGTGGGCAAGGAACGCCGGCCGCCTCTCTGGGAGCGAGAAACTCTTCCCGGAAGATCTCAAGAGAAGCCCTGAGCAGAGGGATCTCGATCTCCGGACCGATGGTGCTCAAGCGAGCCGAGTTGGAATCCAACCTGAACTCCAGGAGAAGCTCACCTCGCACACCGTCGATCATTTCAACAACTTCCATTGCATCGAAGTCATTGTAGTCACTCAGGATGATCAGAGCGGCGAATTTCCGATCTTGAACGGAGAAAAATCTCATAGCCAGCCCTCGAATTGAAGTCCGCCACCGCGCAGACTCCAACGCGCGCCCCGCTTCGTCACGGTATCCATGATCTCGAGCACCGATCCGCCATAATGGGCCGATGCAGAGCTAATGGTTCTGGTTGTGTTCGGGCTACTCAGAATTTCACCCACGAGTTCCTCTCCACCTCTATTCAGAGCGGCATAGGCGTTCTGCCGATTAGCGCCATGAAGGAAAGGCGCGTACAGCTTGATGTGATCCGCAGTCCGCTTGACCGGGTCAGTGTGCTTCTGTAGAGCCCTTCCCGCCTCCGTCATGTGGAAATCGTTCTGCCAGGGCTTCCCCTTCTTCGGTGGAATTTTCTGAAGTGCCGCCGCAGTCAGATCGGCGTCCGTCGCATCGGAAAGCGGGCAGTTGTGGACGAGAGCGGGGGTGGCGCCTGCGAGCACATAGTAGGTGTGGAAGTCGTCGACGGTGAGGTTGTGGGTGGTGACGGCGTGGGGGTAGTTGCGCGTCGCCGTGACCGTGAGGGTGGTGCCGCCCGGCTGGCGGAGTCGTTCACCGGTGGTGAGTTCGCCGGCGTCGACCCACTGGTGGCGGGTTTCGCTCCAGTAGGGGTGGTGGAAGGTGGAAGTGATCTTCGCCGGCGGGCCGCGAGGGCTTGCCTCGTCGGTGAGGGTGAGGTCGGTGAATTCCTTGTCGTCGGGGGTGGTGATGGTAGTGGTGACGGTCTTGGGGAGGGTTTCGCCGGTCTGCGGGTCGGTGGCAATGACCACGTCGCCGTCCTTGACGTCCTCGATGGACTTGGCCGTACCGTCGGCCATCAGGACCTGCACCCCCGCGGGGAAACTGTTGCACTTACCCGAAGCCGTGGGGGCGTCGCCTCCGCCGCCATCGGCCTTAGCCGCGTCGGCTTCGTCTGCCACCGACTTGGCGTCGGTTCCCGCGCTGTCGCTGGCCGATTCCTTGGCAGATTTCTCTGATGCGGATTTGGCTGCCTTGGCTTCGGCGTCCCGGGCTTCCTTGAAGGCCTTTTTCGCCGTGCTGTAGGCCTCGGCGGCCTTGGCGGCTCCGCGTTCGGCTTCGTGGATGGCGTCGTAGGCCTTGTTCAGTTCCTTGTAGACCTTGAAGGCCTTGATGCCGATCTTTACGGCCTTGACGAGCTTGCCCCAGGGGACGAAGTTCAGGGCCGTATTGATGCAGGCCATGACGTCGCCCTTGGTGAAGCAGTCCCGGGCGTCGTTGTATCCGATAAGGTCGCCGACCATGTCGACGACTTCGTCGATCAGCTTGTCGCGCTTCTTCTTGGCCGTGGTGACCTTGTTGTTCGCCTCGTCCAGGCCCGACGTGTCCGGTTCCGGATCGCCCTTGTCCTTGCCGAAGTTCGGGTCGAACGTGGAGCCGAGGTCCGTGCCGTTGCTGCCCGAGCAGTACGCGACTCCGAAGCAGCTTTCCAGGCCCGAAGCATCGGACTTGTTGACGGGGTCGTTCTCGGAATAGGCGTAGGCGTTCCACTGTTGCGGGTTGCCCGCGTTGATGATCGGGTCGGGGCTGATGAAGCGGCCGGTGGTGGGGTCGTATTCGCGGGCGCCTAGGAGGGTGAGTCCGGTGGACTTCTCCTTGGTGCCGCCGACGAATCCCTTGTCTCCGGCCCAGGCGCCGGGGGCGGGCTGGATGCCGCGTTCGTTGCCGAACGGGTCGGAGGCGCGCCGGACGTGGGTGAGGTCGGAGGCCTTGAGCTGGACTCCGCCGGTGCCGTGGTGGTCCGAGCTCTGGTAGGTGAACGCGGAGCCGCTGGTGGTGCTGGTGGTGCGGGTGACGGACAGGCCGCCGGGCATGCCGTAGGTGCGGACGTTGGCAACCTTGCCGCTGGCGGTGTCCAGGGTGATCTGGTCAGTGCCGAGGTTCAGCGTGGTGCTGGTCGGGTCGCGGCGGATGAGCTGGTTGCCCGCAGTGTCGTAGAGGTAGCTGGTCCCGGCGCTCTCACCGGTACCGACGATCTTGTCGATCTTGCCCTGGCCGTTCCAGGTCAGGGCCTTGGTTCCGGCGGTGTTGGTGATGCCGGCGGTGTTGCCGGACTGGTCGTAGGTGTAGGAGGTGACCTTGGTTCCGGACGGGCCGGTCTCGGTCGAGGTCATCAGCGCGTGCGGGCCGCCGGTGCCGCCGCCCGTCTGGGGGTCGGAGGACGGGACGTTGGGGCCGGTGCCGAACGTCTGGTTGATCGTGACGTCCTTGGCCGCGTTGCCGGTGACGTCCTTCTTCACCAGTTTCTTGCGGTTGCCCATCTGGTCGTACTCGTACTGCTGCCAGTACGGGGCAGGACCGCCCACGCTGGGCTTGCCCGTGCCGTCGACGGCGGGGCCGGCTGCGTTGGTGCAGCCGCCGATGCCGCGGACGCTGGGCGCGGCAGCCGTGGTCTGGGTACCGGTGTCGGTCCAGGCCTGGGTCAGGCGTCCCAGGTAGTCGTGGGTGAAGCACTGCAGGTCACGGCCGGTGCCGTCCTGGGTGTCACCGATCGAGGTCAGGTGCCCGACCTTGTTGTAGGTGTAGTCCAGGACATCAACGCTGGCCGTCGCGGCAGTCTGCTTGTCCAGGGTGGAACGGACCGGACGGCCGCTGCCGGCGTCGTAGTCCATCGTGGAGACGACCTGCATGCCGGTGTCGCCGACGGTGCTGCGGATGGCCCGCCCGTAGGGGTCGTAGCGCACGTCCACCAGGTACGGGGTCCTGGTGAGCCCGATCTTGCCCCCGAGCGAGGTCATGTTGCCTACGACATCGGTGCCGTACGTCAATGTCTCGACGCCGAGGCCGGCCTTGGGAATGCCGGGCAGGGCTGCCGTCTTCAGCTGGCCGAATGCGTCGTAGGTGTTGACCGTCTCGTAAGTGCCGGCCAGCTCCTTCTCCGCCGCCGGGATGGTGACCTTGCTGCCGAGCTGGCGGTAGCCGCCGTCGTAACCGGTGACCTCCGAGACGTAGGCGCTGCCCGTCTTGCCGCCCACATAGCGGGTGGTGGTGTCGGGCTTGCCCAGCTTCTTGCCGTCGTAGGTGAACGCTCCGACCTGCTTGGCCGGGTCGACAGCCGTGCCCTCGTACGTCGCGATGGGTCGACCGAGAAGGTCGCTGACCGAAGTGGCGCTCTTGAGGCGGGCGTCAGTGGTGGTGGCGAGGCTCCTACTGTCGTCGTAGACGGTCGTGCTGGCACCCGAGTCCGGGTCGGTGGTCTTCACCACGCGGCCCAGGAGGTCGTACGTGAACGTCCACTCGTTGCCGGCGGAGTCCTTCCGTGACAGCTCCTTGCCCTGGCTGTTGGACACGTAGGTCGTGTCGTCGTACGCACCGGTCGGGGTGTCGGTCTTGTACTGGCGCAGGATCGAGGTGGTGCCGTTGGTGATCGTCGCCGTGGCGAATCCGCCGGCGGGCGGGATCTGACGTACTTCGTCCGCACCCGGGTACTGGGTCGTGGAGCGGGACTGCTCCACGCCGAAGGACTGGGAGATGGATGCGGTGCCGCGGCCCAGACCGTCGAAGACCTGGACGGTCTGGAACGGGATCTTACTGTCGGGCTGGACGCCGCCGTTGGGCAGGAACAGCGCCGCGGAGGGCGCGCCCTGGTCGGTGTAGTAGGCGGCGCTGGTTTTGGTCTGCCAGCCGTGGGAGTCGAACAGCGCGTCCGTGATCAGCCGGCCGGCGACACCGGAGGGTGGGGTGGCCTGGGTCTGGCGGACCCGGCCGAGGCCGTCGTAGATCGAATACGAGGACGTGTAGGTGTTGTCGTTCATGAGCGCCTGGCTCAGAACGGCGGACGGCGCGTTCGTGCCGTTCATCGTGTACGAGTACTTGCGCACCGGGAGTGCGCTGTTGGCGCGTTCCTGGCCCGGCTGCCAGATCGAGGTGACCCGGCCGAGGGCGTCGTACTCGCGTTCGGCGACGTGGTTGTTCTCGTCGGTGCTCTTCAGCGGCTGCGAGCGGCCGATGTCGAGGGTCGTCGTCGACTTCCAGCCCAGCGGGTTGGTGTGCGTCACCGTGTTCGGCAGCACTCCGGTGGCCGGTGCGTACTCGGTCGTGGTGACGGCGCCGCCGGGGTGGGCGGCGTCGGTGCGGACCTTGTTGGTGTTGCTGGTGACGCGGCCGTAGGCGTCGTAGGTGGAGGCGGAGTTGAGACGGTAGACCGGCTTGCCGGTCGCGTCGTACTTCTCCAGGACCTCGGTACCCGTGCCGTCCGCTGTCGCTCCGACCTGGCCATAGGCCAGACCGTCGAAGTACGAGCGGGTGTCACCGACGGTGTTCGCGGCGGTCGGCGTCTGGCCGCAGGCACCGGAGATGACCAGGGTGCGGGAAGCGATCTCGGTGACCGCGCCGCCCGGGCCGGTCGGGTACTCGAACGTGGTGCACAGACGCTGGTCCGTGCGGGAGATGTCGCTGTTGTCGTCGACCTGGAGAGGCCGCGTGACGAGCGTCGTGTCATACGTCGACGAGCGCTCGGCAGTGCGCCAGCTTCCGTTGGCGAGCTTCGCGCGAGTGGTGACCTTCGCCGTGTTCAGCGCACGGGCCGTGATCGGCGGCATCCCCGCGGACTGGGCGCGGGTTGCGGTGACCGGACCGATCCACGGAGTGGTGACTTCATCCGAGACGACGGTTCCGCCGTCGCGGTCGTAGGTCTGGGTCTGGCGGACGAAGCCGGACAGGACTTCTTCGTCCTTGATCGTCCCGCCCTGTGTGTCGGTGATGTTGATGCTGCGCTTGGTGCCGTTGGCCAGGACGTCGCCGTCCATACCGCGCAGGTAGGTGGTGACGTTCTTGGTGCGCGGGGCTTCGCTCGCGTTGCCGCTACCGGTGCGGGTGGTCACCGTGGCGTAGCCGCGGAATTGGTCCCAGGTGCGGGTCTTGGGGTCGGTGAACTCGGAGTCGTTGCGGTGCCAGGCGATGCCGCCGCCGTACTCGTAGTCGGTGACCGTGGAGACCTGGCCGCCGACTTTGTCCTGCTGGGTCACGGACTGGACGATGACCTTGTTGAACCAGTCGTTGACCGGGTCGGCGAAGGACTGTCCGGGCAGGTACCACTTGACCGGCATGCAGGCCATCGTGTTGCCGTCCTCGGAGGACGGCATCGTGCCCGCGAGGCGGGAGCATTCGGGGGCCTTGTAGGCGACGTTGATCTGGCCGCCGGTCTCGGTGGTGATCGTCTGGATCCGCGGACGCCGGTAGCTCGGCGCGGAGGCATCCGTACCGTCAGGGCGGCGGACGACGCCGTCGACGCGGTTGGGGAACTGCGTCGCCTGGAACAGGACCGCGGGGAGCTTGATCGCGGTCTTGCTGTTGGTCGCATTGCGCTGGATCGAGTCCAACCACAAGGTCGGGGACGTGCCGTCGCCCGGGTCCTGGAAGGAGTGCTTGAGGTCGTACCAGTCGACCGTGCGCCAGGCCGTGCCCGTCCAGACCTGCGTGGCGATCTGGGTGAACTTCTTCGTCGTGAAATACGTCGGGGAGAGGTTCAGGCACTGGCCGGTCGCCGGGCATTCCTGGTCGATCGGAGTGTCCGGCCAGGAAGCGGCGTTCGCCTTGATCCGCTGGGCGGTGTCCGTGCAGGTGACCGTCCCGATCACGACGCAGCGTTCCGCGTTCTTGATGTTGATCTGAACGGCCGGCTTTGCCTCGGGCAGGCGCTGGCCGTAGCCGATCCAGGTCGGGTAGGAGCCGCGCTGGTACTTCGTGTTGGTGCCGGTGCCGCCGTTCTGGCCGCCACCACGCCCGTAGAAGTTGTCTTCCTGCTCGTAGCGGTAGGAGACCAGGTTCTGGTGCGGGTCCACGACGTAGTCGAGGTTCCACTGCCAGCCCAGCTGCTGCCAGGTGCCGTTCGCAGGAGTGTCAGCGCCCAGGCACTTGTCCTGACCACTGTTGAAATACACCGGCACCGTGGAAACCGACTTGGCCTCCGGGTCGGTGCCGTCCCCGCCGGGCAGGCGGTTGGAGCCGAAGTAGTACTGGGTTCCGTCGGTCGTGGTGACCTTGAAGCCCTCGCCCTTCCAGGCGGCGTTGCGCTGCCCGGTCAGACGCTCGATCTTCGTGCCGTCCTCACCCTGAAGGTGATACACGCACGACGTGTCGTCGCGGACGATCTGGCCAGCGTGGCCTGCCAGGTTCAGGGACAGGATGTCCCCGGCCCAGCACTCGTCACCCGACTCCGCTATCCCCGCATCCTTGCAGCCCTTGTAGGTACGGGAGATCGAACCAGGACTCCAGTCCCAACCCTCACCGAAACCAGATGCCTGCGCGTTCGTGGATGCGGTACGGCCGTCGATGGAGGACGAGTCGTAGCCCAGGCCCACATCCGGGCCCGCGCCCGCGATGGCGGACGGGACCTCTACCGTGTAGCCGTAGGTGAAGTTCGCGGCGTTCGCGCCGGCCTGCCACGACATGGACGGCGCAATCGGCGTTGCGCTGAAGTCACCACTCGCACCCGACGGACCCGCCTCCACGGCGAGGGCCACGGCCTGCGAAGCCAGCATCTGCGGAGCATCCGACGGCGCCGACTTCAACGTACTCGTCTTGGCGGACACCGCCTTGGGGGCGTCCACCTCCGCAACCAGACGACCCGACGCATCCTTGTGGGAAGCGACCGGCGTACGGGCCGTGCAGCCCTTCGCGCCAGGGGTCGTCAGCGCACAGTCGGGAAGTCGCACGACACGTGCACGGTCGCCCCAGTTCGCACCGGTCGTCTTCGACCACGCCGAGACGTCGAAACCGACCTGGACCTTGCCGGACGAAGCACTGCCCGCCGCATCGGTCAGAGCGACGAGGACGCCCCCGACACCAGCCGCACGCGTCTTCGCCTCGTCCTTCACCTCAACCCGCAGCGAACCCTCACCGGATCCGGAAGCGGAACCGGAAGTCGCGAGTTCCGACAACTTTGCCGAACGCTTCGGGCTCTTAACAGGAGCAACCCAGACCGGCAGAGTGCCGGCCTGAACCGATTTCCCCCCGGCCGGGTTTGTCGACCCGCCCGCAATGCCGAGCGGAACGGTCGCAGCGCCGGAAGGGGCTTTCGCCTTCGCGTCCGGGGCCCACGCCTTACCGACCGGCGCCTTGGCGTTGACGGGCTTGGCATTCGAGCCCTTGACGGGTTTGGTCTGTGGGAGCGCCGTATTCGGCGGCACCCACACCTTCGGTGGCTTCGCCACCGCTTCGACCGCGGGCAAGCCCAGGCCGGAGATGAGCACCGCGAGCGCGGCGACCATCGCAACACGTGGCCGTCTCGCGCGCGCGCGCGAAAGCAAACCACCCTGACGAGACAACAAAATCCCCCCACAAAAAGGAATGACAAAGTCCGGTTCTGAGGCAGTCCGGACAGCGCACCTTAAGGAAAGGGAGATCTGCTCACATAATTTTTCTTAACATTTCCCTACATGATCAATGTCACTTGGCGCCCAATGTGACATGTATTGATCTGAACCAGGCATATTGCCCTGGCGAAATGTTGACAGATTTTCGGCCAGCAAGGACCGTGCGCGTGACCTTCGTTCACCGACGCGCATAGCGAGGACCTCTGCCCATGAGGCCATCTTCTTCATCATTCGACGCCAGACCGGGGGCCCTCCGGCGTCGGCGGGCATTCTCGGCCGCGATGCTTCCCGTCGCAGGCGCCGTAGTGCTGTCCCTCGGGGCCGGGCTGATCACCGCCCCGGGCGCCTTCGCCTCGAACGGGCCGGCCGACAGCAACTGGCCGGCTTCGACGCCCAAGCCCGCGCCGACCGCCCAGGAGAAGGCCGTGAACGCGGCCCTGGCGCAGGCGAAGAGCAGTGGCAAGCGCGTGGTCATCGAGCACCTGACGACCGGGAACTCGCAGACGTTCGCCAACCCGGCCGGCACCCTCACCGTGGACGCCGCCTCGGCGCCCGAGCGGGTGAAACAAGCCAACGGGTCCTGGCGGGCGATCGATACGACGCTCCGGGTGAACGCCGACGGGACCATATCCCCGGCGGTCGTTCCCTCCCCGTTGAGTATCTCCGGTGGTGGCACGGGGCCGATGGCGACGATGACCACGGCCGACGGCAAGAAGCTGGCTTTCAAGACGCCCTTCAAGCTGCCCAAGCCGGTCCTCGAGGGCAATGACGCGCTCTACAAGAACGTCCTGCCCGACGTCGACCTGCGCCTGACCGCGACCCAGCTCGGCGGCTGGAGCCAGGTCCTGATCGTCCACACCGCTCAGGCCGCAGCCAACCCGGCGCTGAAGAAGATCCGCCTCGGCGTCGACGCCCCCGGGCTGAAGACCACCGCGGACGCGGCGGGCAACATCAGCTTCAACGACGCCCAGGGCAAGGCCCGCTTCACCAGCCCGACCTCCTTCATGTGGGACTCCACGAAGAAGGCCACCACCGAGGCGACTGCCGTCCCGCAGGGCGGCAGCAAGAGCGGCAAGTCCGCGGCCGCGAGCGGTACCGACGCCCCGCCGCCGGCCGCGGCCGACCGGGTCATCGCCTCCAGCGCAGACGCCCCCGGCGACACCGCCAACGTCAAGCCGATCGCCGTCAAGGCCGATGCCACCGGCATCGACCTGATCCCCGACACCTCCCTCCTCGGCCAGGGCACCGGCCCCTGGTACATCGACCCGGGCGTCAACCCCACCGCGAACAGCGCCAACCAGGCGTGGTCGCAGGTGCAGGAGGCGTACCCGGACACCAACGAGTTCAACGGCACCACGGACGGCCAGAACACGCCCGCCGCCGGATATTGCGGGTACTCGACGTGCGAACGGAAGGGCCGCACGCGCGCGTACTTCCAGATCGGCATCAACTCGGGCATCCACGGCGCCGAGGTCCTCGACGCGCGGCTCTACGCCACCGTCGTCTCCTCCTCCAGCCCCAGCACGTCCACCCCGATGGGCCTCTACCACAGCCCCACGGGCATCAGCAGCCCCACGAGCTGGAACCAGCAGCCCTGCGACAGGTACTCGCGCATGGGCGGCTGCACCAAGATCGGTGGCGTCTGGATGTCGGGCACCGGTGAGATCCAGTACGACGTCACCGGCCAGATGAAGAACGCCGCCTCCGGCCGCTGGTCGACCTTCACGTTCGGCTTTGCGCCGGACGACGAAGGCAATATGTACTACCGCCAGCGGTTCAACAACACCCCGCGCATCGTCACCACGTACGACTTCGCGCCCCACATCGGCAGCCCGCGCACCAGCCCCACCCCGGGCTTCGCCGGTACCGGCACCTACTCCGCCTGCACCACCCCGGGTGCGGCCCAGCCCTGGGACAACCCGGGCTGGATCGGTGCCAACACCAACGTGTCCCTGACGTCCGAGACCTGGTCGCCCACCGGCCGCCAGCTCCAGACGACCTTCCAGATCTGGGACGACGACGCCGCCGGTGCCTCCGTGTGGCACCAGACCGGCTGGAACGGCTCCGCGGGCGACGCCGTCGTCAACGCCGGCACGCTCATCGAAGGCCACCAGTACGGCTGGACCTCGCGCACCACGGACGACACGCTGACCAGCACCGAGAGCAACTGGTGCTTCTTCCGCATCGACCGGACCCCGCCGTCCGCGGCCGTGACCTCGACCGACTTCCCGCTCTCCGGCACCACCGGCGCTCACCCCAAGCGCGTCGACGAGGAGGGCACCTTCACCCTCGCCGGTGCCGACAACGCGCCGGCGACCGGTACCAACCGCAGCTCGGGCCTGGCCTGCGCCCGCTGGACCACCGACCCGGTGGCGGCGGCTTCCGACTGGAACTGCACCGACGCCGACCCGAAGATCGTGAAGACCTTCACCACCGACGGTAAGGCGACGATCAAGTACACCCCGCGCGCCTGGGGTACGAACTACCTGTACCTGCAGACGCAGGACAACGCGGGCAACATGTCCCAGCCCGTCGTCCACAGCTTCTACGTTCCGTCGAACCCGAACAGCCCCGCGCCGATCTTCGGTGACATCAACGGTGACAAGAAGGCCGACGTCGTCCTCGCCGACTCCGCCGGCAACATCCGCCAGATCAACGGCGGCGGCGACCCGGCGTCCTCGCCCGTGGCCCTCGCCCGCTCCAGCGTGAGCGGCAACGGCTGGAACGGCATCCAGCTCACCCACCGCGGCAGCCTCGGCAACAAGAACGTCGACGACCTCCTCGCCCACGAACCGGGCAAGCCCAACCTCTACAACTTCACCAACAACAACACCGGCCTCGTCGACGGCCAGGCACCCATCAACGTCACCAAGCCCACCTCCTGCGCCAAGGCCGACTTCACCGCCATCGACTGCGCCGCTCACGGCTACGGCACCACCAACTGGACCAACGTCACCCAGATCGCGGCCTACGGCTCCGTCGGCGGTGACAGCAAGGCAGGCCTTCCGGGCTCCCTGCCCCAGAGCTCCCTCCTCTTCGTGGAGAACGGCCGCCTCTGGCTCGGCATACCCGGCGCCACCAACCAGCTCGACTCCACGGTGTACCTGCTCTCCGCCAACGACACCACGTGGGGCGGCTACGAGCTGATCACCCCGGGCCGCGCCAAGGGCACCAACTTCCCGACGCTGTGGGCCCGTAACAAGGCCGACGGCGGCACACTGCACGCCTTCAGCCTCACGGGCGGCACCGCCGACAACCCGGTCCTGACTGCGGCCACCAACCCGGCCGCCGGCCTCATCACCGGCAAGATCGACCCCGTCCGCTACCCCCGCGTCGGCTCCGACGGCGACCTCACCGGCGACAACATCCCCGACCTCTGGGCCGTGGACAAGGAACAGCAGCTCGTCGCCTTCAACGGCGTCGGCAACGTCACCAGCGGCTACCCCGCCGTCTCCGGAGTCACCACCACCTTCACCCTCCAGGGCAACCTCAACACCCCCACCCACCAGTGGAAGCTGAACGCGGTGGCGGCCGGCAAGACGCCGAGCGCGGGCGGCAACCAGTTCCCCGCCACCGTCGCGGGTGCCGTCACCTTCCCCACCGCGACCATCGAAGGCCGCAGCACTCCCTACGCGTCGTTCGGCGGTGCCGGGGCCACCATCACCGCCTCCGGTACGAACACGGGTGTCGACACCCGTAAGGACTTCACCATCACCACCTGGGCCAAGCACACGGGGCCCACGACGAGCATGATCGTCAGCCAGGACGGCACGCAGAACAGCTCGTTCATGATCTACGGCGACAAGAACTCCGGTCAGTGGCACTTCGCCCTGGCCAACGCGCAGGGCGGAGGCTGGCCCTTCGACTACACCGGCGTGGCCAACCAGAACGCCCGGTGGACCGTTGACGCCTGGACCCGTCTGACCGCCGTCTACAACGCCGGCAGCGGTCTGATGAGGCTCTACGTCAACGGCGTCCTGGCCAGCACCGGACACCACGCGGCCAACACCAGCCCCGCCCCCAGCGGTTCGATCGTCTTCGGCCGCTACAAGGTCTCCGGGGCCAACGCGGACGTCCTCAACGGCGGCGTCAGCAATTTCGCCGCCTACCCCTACGCGGCCGCCCCCACCGCCCCGGCGACCGTGGGCCGGATCTCGATGACCGCGGCTCCGGGCTCCTGCGTGGACAACGACTACGCCCGCACCGATGACGGCAACCCGATCCAGATCACGGGCTGCAACGGCTCGGTCGCCCAGGACTTCGAGGTCCGGGGCGACGGTTCGCTGCGGATCCAGGGCAAGTGCGTGAACGCGACCAACGCGGGAACGGGCAACACCACCCCGCTCGAACTGCGGACCTGTGGCGGTACTCCGACGCCGGCCCAGATCTTCGTGCCCCGTGCCGACGGCTCGATCTACAACCCGGTCTCCGGCCGGTGCATGGACCTCGGCAACTTCGACACCACGCCGGGCCATCAGCTCTGGCTGTTCGACTGCAACGGCACGGATGCCCAGCGCTGGACCGTCATGACCCTGGGCACCGCGCCCCTCCCCATCCCCACCCTGGACGCGGCACCCTGACCCACCCGGTAGCACCCGGTAGCCGGCGGCAGAGCCGCTGACACCGGCGCCACCACGGCAGAACAACGGCCGCCCCTCCCGTCCGGGAGGGGCGGCCGTCGCCGTATGTGCCTGTATTCGTCGGTGGGTGTCCGCGCGTGCCCGTCAGTGCGGCAGCGTCGCCGGGGAGCCGCCGTTGGCTTCGTAGCCGGCCACGGCCAGGGCGCGGTAGATGGCGTACGAGGCCGCCGGGTCCGGGTCGGCGGACCAGGGGAGGGCGCCCACGTAGCCGTCGACGTGGCGGATCTGGTCCATCGCCTCGGCCCAGCGCTCGCCGCCGACCAGGAAGAGGATGAGCAGGTGGCGTACGTGCGCCAGCATCGGGTCGTCGGGACGCGCGCTGTGGACCGCGTACAGGGCGCCCTCCACCGCCCGGGTCACGGACGCGCTCTGGTGGAAGCTGCGGATCAGGACCACGTCCGGGACGTGCTCGTACAGGGCGAAGAGGGGGAGCGCCGCCAGCAGGGAGCCCTGCGGGGCGCGGGCCGCCGCGTGGTGGGTGAAGGCGTCGGCCTTCTCCCGGGAGCCGTGCCACTTCTCGCACCAGTAGTTCAGTGCCGCCAGGTGGGCGCCCATGTGCTGCGGCGCCCGGTCGATGATCTTCGCCCAGAGGGCGTCGTACTCGGGCTCCGAGTAGTGCAGCATGCGGGCCACGGACAGCTCGACGATGTACGGGACCGGGTCGCCGGGGGCGAGCAGCGCGGCCTTGTGGCAGGACTCCCGGGCCTCCTCCGCGATGATCCGTACGTCGTCTCCGCCCTCGCTCATGCCCTCCGGGCGCCGCCACATCTGCTGCGCCAGCAGCTCGGCGTGCACCTGTGCGCCGCCCGCGTCCTTCGGCGCCTCCAGCCGCCACGCCTTCAGCCACCGCGCCCCGGCCCCGGGCTCCCGGGAGAGCTCCAGCGCCGCCGATCCGGCGAAGGCCTGGACGCGCTGCCAGCGCACCTCGCCCTCCCGGGGGGTGCCGGCCAGCAGCTGGGAGGCGGCCTGCCACTGGCCGGTCCGCCGCACGTGGTCGAGGGCGTCCATCAGGTCCGGGTCGGGGCCGGGGATCCGGACGTCGAGCTCTTCCTGGAGGGCGAATCCGTAGTCCGCCGGGTCGGCGGCGTCCGGGCTCCCGGGCGTGACCAGGCGCAGTCCGCCGCGCCTGCGCCGCAGGATCGGTCCGACGGCGGCCAAGAGCAGGGCCATCGCGAGCAGGAACCACAGAATCTCCATCCCCCCAGCGAACCAGACCCACCCCGGGAATGGCCAATAGGAGGCAAAGGAGGACGCGAAACGGTCTTCCCGCCGGCCCTCTCCCCGTACCCCTCCGCGTACCCCTCCCGATACCCCTGCGAGCTCCCCGGAGGCGGGGCCGCGCCGGGCCCGGACGGGGCATAGCATCGGGACCATGAGCGACGACAGCCACGAGCACCAGAGCTTCGAGACCCGCGCCATCCACGCGGGCAATACGGCGGACCCGCTGACCGGCGCGGTCGTGCCCCCGATCTACCAGGTGTCCACGTACAAGCAGGACGGCGTCGGCGGACTGCGCGGCGGTTACGAGTACAGCCGCAGCGGCAACCCGACCCGGACCGCGCTGGAGGAGAACCTCGCGGCGCTGGAGGGCGGCCGGCGCGGCCTCGCCTTCGCGTCCGGGCTCGCCGCCGAGGACTGCCTGCTGCGTACGCTGCTCTCCCCGGGCGACCACGTGGTCATCCCGAACGACGCGTACGGCGGCACCTTCCGCCTCTTCGCGAAGGTCGTCTCCCGCTGGGGCGTCGAGTGGTCGGTCGCCGACACCTCCGACCCGGCGTCCGTACGGGCCGCGATCACCCCGAAGACCAAGGTCATCTGGGTCGAGACCCCCTCCAATCCGCTGCTCGGCATCACGGACATCGCCGTCGTGGCCGACATCGCGCGGACGGCCGGCGCCAAGCTGGTCGTGGACAACACCTTCGCGTCCCCCTACCTGCAGCAGCCCCTCGCGCTCGGCGCGGACGTGGTCGTGCACTCGCTGACCAAGTACATGGGCGGCCACTCCGACGTCGTCGGCGGCGCGCTCGTCGCCGCCGACGCGGCGCTGGGCGAGGAACTGGCCTATCACCAGAACGCCATGGGTGCGGTGGCCGGTCCCTTCGACTCCTGGCTGGTGCTGCGCGGCATCAAGACGCTGGCCGTCCGCATGGACCGGCACGCGGAGAACGCGGGCAAGATCGCCGAGATGCTGGTCCGTCACCCCAAGGTCCACACGGTCCTCTACCCGGGTCTGCCCGAGCACCCGGGCCACGAGATCGCCGCCAAGCAGATGCGCAACTTCGGCGGCATGATCTCCTTCCGGGTCACCGGCGGCGAGGAGGAGGCCGTCGCGATCTGCGACCGGACCAAGATCTTCACCCTGGGCGAGTCCCTCGGCGGCGTCGAGTCCCTCATCGAGCACCCGGGCCGCATGACCCACGCCTCGGTGGCCGGCTCGGCCCTGGAGGTCCCGGGCGACCTGGTCCGCCTGTCGGTCGGCATCGAGAACGCCGACGACCTGCTGGCCGACCTGACGCAGGCGCTGGGCTAGACCGGGGCCAGACCCCACGAGGCCGCAGCTCCCGGGGGAGCTGCGGCCTCGCTGTTGCCGCCACGCAGTGTGTGTGACGTCAATCAACTCGCCGCCGAAAGGCCGGATTTCGCTGGTCGAAGTCAGTTTTGTTATGCCAATCTCGCTTGGCTCACACAACCTTGACGAGATTGGCTGCCGCCATGCCCAAGAAGTACGTCGCACGTCTGCTCACCGCCGTGGCCATCGCCGGGTTCGGCCTCACCGCCTGCTCGCAGACGACCTCTGACCCATCGGAGAGCAAGGGAAGCTCGTCGCCCTCCGCCGCGGCGAGCACCCCCGCGGCAGGCGGCAGTGACAATCCCACCCCCAGTGCCGCGCCGAGCGTCGTGGTCAACGGCAAGCAGAAGCCCTCGGACCTCCCCGCCGACCTCCCCCTGCCCCAGGGCGAGCTGACCTCGGTCACCGGTACCACGGGCGCCTACGTCCTCACCTACACCACCTCGGACACGAACTCCGCGTTCGCCGCCTACGCCACCGACCTCGTATCCGCTGGATACGACGTGCAGAGGTCCCCGCTGGGTGTCCAGGCCGTCAAGGGCAACGCCAACGTGACGGTCACCAAGACCTCGGCCTCGCTGCAGGTCGCGCTCGTCGTGCAGTAGTCGCCCCCCGAGGGGGCTACCAGCCCTCCAGGGGAGGGGAGACGTCGGCCGGCGGGGTGGCCCAGGGGTGGCTCAGGGAGGCCCAGACGATGAAGGCCACCGCCGCCGCCCACAGCAGGGCCCAGCCGATCCGCCGCACGGTCCGGCGGCGGCGCAGCAGCCGGTCGCCGCGCGCGGCCGCGCCCGCCGCGAGGTCGGCCGGCACCGCCGGGTAGGGGCCCTCCAGCAGCCGCTTGACCTGGGCTTCCATGGGATCGGGGCGACTCATGCCGCCTCCTGGCGGCGGGTGTCCGGCCGGGGGCCGGGGGCGGCTTCGGGACGGGTGCGCAGGTCGGCGACGGCCCGGTCGCACAGGGTCCGTACCCGCTCGGGCGTCAGCCCCAGCTGCGCGGCCGTGACTTCCTCCGCGACCCCTTCGTAGAGCCGCAGCACCACGACGAGCCGCTCCAGCGGGCCCAGCCGCCCGAGCACCCCGCTGCCCCCGTGGTGGCGGCGGCCGGTGCGGGCGAAGGCGGCGCACAGCTCCTGGCGGGTGTAGTCGTACGGGTCGTCCCCGCGCAGCCTGCGCCAGTTGGCGTACGTACGGGCCAGCGCGCCGCCGAGCAGCCCGCGCGCGGCGGGGGCTTCGGCCGCGGCGGTGGCGTCGGACGGGGCCGGGGCGTCGGACCGCGTGTCGGACCGCGTGTCGGACCGGGCGTCGGCCGTGGTCGTCGCGGGCTCCGCCGTCAGCAGGATCGCGACGCGCAGGAGCCGCCCCGCCGCTCCCGCGACGAAGGCTTCGAACTCCGCGTAGGGGCCCGGTCGGTAGTCCACAAACCTCATAGTGCGGCCGGAGGGACCGCCTCGGAAGGGGTCCGGCGTCAGGAGGCGGGACCGGCCTCGGACCCGGGCTCGGAGCCGGCCGACATCAGCTCGGACAGCGAGACGTTGAAACGGGTCAGCAGACCGGTGAACGCCTCGCGCTCCTCCTCGTCCCAGCCGTCCGTCACCCGGGCCATCAGCTCGCGCCGCGAGGAGCGGACCTCCTCCAGCCGCGCCAGCCCGCGCGCGGACAGGGCGAGCACGACGGCCCGCCCGTCCTCGGGGTGCGAAGTCCGCTTGACCAGGCCGCTGTCGACGAGCGGGGCGACCTGGCGGGTGACGGTGGAGGAGTCGATGCCCATCCCGCCGGCGAGCGCCTTGACGCCCATCGGGCCTTCCAGGTCGAGCCGGTTCAGCAGCAGGTACGCGGCCCGGTCCATGGAGTTGCGGGCCTGGCCGACGCCGCCCAGGCGGGTCTGCTCGGCGCGCCGGGCGAAGACCGCCACCTGGTGCTGGAGCGCGTCGAGGAGACCGGCTTCGGCGGGCGCGCCGGCCGGCGCGGGCAGGTCGGAACTGGCCGGGGTGGAGGGCATGGCCGTGGGCTCTCTTCGCATGGGGCCGACAAGGATGGGGGACAGAGTACGCGGCCGTGCGACGGCTCGTACTCCTCGTACAAGAACTGATACGGCAGCGGCGAAACGGCGACTACGGGCCGTCCCGCATGGCGAGATATCGCCGCTCCGGCGGACCGGCTGCGAGACTGGCCGCATGAACTACCGAGTACCGCAGCCCGTCCCGCAGGTCATCCTCGACGACATCCGGGGGGCCCAGAAGATGCTCTCCGGCGTCTCCCGGGTGACCGCGATGGAGGGCAGCCGGTACCTCTCCTCGCTGACCGGCTCCCCGGTCCACTTCAAGTGCGAGAACCTCCAGCGCACCGGCTCCTTCAAGCTGCGCGGGGCGTACGTGCGCATCGCGGGCCTGCGCCCCGAGCAGCGGGCCGCCGGGGTCGTCGCCGCCAGCGCCGGCAACCACGCCCAGGGCGTGGCGCTGGCCTCCTCCCTCCTCGGGGTCCGCTCGACCGTGTTCATGCCGGTCGGGGCGCCGCTGCCGAAGGTGGCCGCGACCCAGGAGTACGGCGCGGAGGTGCGGATGCACGGGCAGGTCGTGGACGAGACGCTGGCCGCGGCCCAGGAATACGCGGACCGCACGGGCGCGGTGTTCATCCACCCGTTCGACCACCGCGACATCATCGCGGGCCAGGGCACCGTCGGTCTGGAGATCCTGGAGCAGTGCCCCGAGGTGCGCACGATCCTGGTCGGCATCGGCGGCGGCGGGCTCGCCGCCGGGGTGGCGGTCGCGGTGAAGGCGCTGCGCCCCGACGTCCGGGTGATCGGTGTCCAGGCGGCGGGCGCGGCCGCGTACCCGCCCTCGCTGAAGGTCGGGCACCCGGTGTCCATCGAGAACCCGATCACGATGGCGGACGGCATCAAGGTGGGCCGTCCCGGCGACATCCCCTTCAAAATCATTGGCGAGCTCCTCGACGACGTCCGTACGGTGTCGGAGGACGCGCTCTCCAGCGCCCTGCTCCTGTGCATGGAGCGGGCGAAGCTGGTGGTCGAGCCGGCCGGGTGCAGCCCGGTGGCCGCGCTGCTGAGCGAGCCCGAGCTGTACGGCGACGGCCCGGTGGTGGCGGTGCTGTCCGGAGGCAACGTCGACCCGCTGCTCCTGCAGCGGATCCTGCGCCACGGCATGGCGGCGGCCGGCCGCTACCTGTCGCTGCGGCTGCGGGTGACCGACCGGCCGGGGGCGCTGGCCGGTCTGCTGGGGGAGTTGTCAGTGGTCGATGCGAACGTGTTGGACGTGAGCCACGTGCGGACGGATCCGCGACTGGGGCTCACGGAGGTGGAGGTGGAGCTGCACCTGGAGACGAAGGGGCCGAAGCACTGCGCGGAAGTCGCGCGGGCGCTGCACGGTGCGGGGTACAAGATCATGAGCTAGCAGGCTCACCCCTCGGGGCGACACTCCCCGATCCGGTGGCGAGACGCGATATGACGCGATAGGTTGTCGCCCGTTCGGCCGAGCGAGGTCGGCTCGGCGCTCATAGGATTCGCGTAGAAATGTCACGATTCAACCGGTTCGATTCGCACTTGGGAGTACCCATATGCCAGGCGCCATCTACGCCGAAGGTCTGGTCAAGACCTTCGGCGACGTAAGGGCTCTGGACGGCGTTGACCTCGATGTACCCGAAGGCACGGTCCTCGGTCTGCTCGGCCCCAACGGCGCGGGCAAGACCACGACCGTACGCGTCCTGACCACCCTCCTCCAGCCCGACAGCGGCAAGGCGGTGGTGGCCGGGATCGATGTCCTCAAGCACCCCAACGAAGTCCGGCGCTCGATCGGCCTCTCCGGCCAGTTCGCCGCCGTCGACGAATACCTCACCGGCCGCGAGAACCTCCAAATGGTAGGCCAGCTCTACCAGATGGGCGCCAAGGCGGCGAAGGCCCGGGCCAACGAACTGCTGGAGCGCTTCAACCTCGGCGACGCCGCCGACCGCACCGCCAAGACGTACTCCGGCGGCATGCGCAGGCGCCTCGACCTCGCCGCGGCCCTCGTCGTCAGCCCGCCCGTGATGTTCATGGACGAGCCCACCACCGGTCTCGACCCGCGCAACCGCCAGGCGCTGTGGGCCATCATCCAGGAGCTCGTCGCGGGCGGCACCACCCTGCTGCTCACCACGCAGTACCTGGAGGAGGCCGACCACCTCGCGCACGACATCTGCGTGGTCGACCAGGGCAGGGTCATCGCACGCGGCACCTCCGACCAGCT
Source organism: Streptomyces sp. GL_148 (assembly GCF_057834205.1). Classification (NCBI taxonomy): domain Bacteria; kingdom Bacillati; phylum Actinomycetota; class Actinomycetes; order Kitasatosporales; family Streptomycetaceae; genus Streptomyces; species Streptomyces sp. GL_148. Next base: position 5,481,087 of record NZ_CM174396.1, read on the forward strand.
CAAGGCCCAGACGGGCGGCGAGCGCGTCGAGGTCGTCGTGCACGAGCGCGAGCACATAGCCGACGCCCGCGAAGTCCTCGCCGGCTTCGGCAAGGGCGAGACCACCGTCGAGGACCACACCCGCAAGCTGACCGTGCCGGTCTCCGGCGGCGCCAAGCTGCTCGCCGAGGTCATCCGCGAGCTCGACGGACGCGGCATCGAGATCGACGACATCGGCCTGCGCCGTCCCACCCTGGACGACGTGTTCATCTCCCTGACCGGCCACGCGGCGGAGCTCGCCGCCGAGGAGAACGGAGAGGCTCCCGCCGACGCGAAGTCCAAGGGCGGCCGCAAGGACCGTAAGGAGGTGGCGAAGTGACCCTCACCTCCACGACCCCGGAGCCGGCGGCGCCCCGCCCGCGCGGCGGCATCGTCCAGGGGATCAACGACTCCCTGGTCATGGCCAAGCGCAACCTGATCCGCATGTCCCGCATCCCCGAGATGGTCATCTTCGGGCTGATCCAGCCGATCATGTTCGTCGTGCTGTTCAGCTACGTGTTCGGCGGCTCGATGATGATCGGCGGCTCGACCAGCGCGAGCGACTACCGGAACTTCCTGATGGCCGGCATCTTCGCGCAGACCGTCACCTTCGCCACCGCCGGAGCCGGCGCGGGCATCGCCGACGACATGCACAAGGGCCTGATCGACCGCTTCCGGTCGCTGCCGATGGCCCGCGGCGCGGTCCTCACCGGCCGCACCCTGGCCGACCTCGTGCAGACCGCCCTGACCATGGTCGTCCTGGCGATCGTGGCGCTCCTCGTGGGCTGGCGCATCCACGAGGGCGTACCGAAGGCGATCGCGGGCTTCCTCCTGCTCCTGCTCCTGGGCTACGCCTTCTCCTGGATCGGCGCCCTGATCGGCCTGTCGGTACGGACCCCGGAGGCGGCCACCTCGGGCGGGCTGATCTGGCTGTTCCCGGTCACGTTCATCTCCAACGCCTTCGTGCCCACCGAGAACATGGTGGGCTGGCTCCAGCCCATCGCGGAGTGGAACCCGTTCAGCGCGACCGTGCAGGCCTGCCGCGAGCTGTTCGGCAACCCGGGTGTGTCGCCGTCGGACGCCTGGCCGATGCAGCACGCGGTGTGGGCCTCGCTGCTCTGGTCCGTCGTGATCATCGTGTTGTTCCGCACCCTCGCCGTACGCAAGTACCGCTCGGCGACGGCATAGGAACGCAGTCACCACGGGCATGCGGGGGGCCGGCCGCTCCCCGGAAACACCTCGCCCCGCCGAGCTGCTGCTCGGCGGGGCGAGGTGTGAAAAGAAAGGGGGGTGATCAGCCGGTGAAGGGCTTGACGTCGAGGATCTTGACCGAGGCCTGCTTGCCGTTCGGCAGCTCGTACTGGGCGTCCTCGCCGATCTTCTTGCCCATCACGCCGGAGCCCAGCGGGGACTGCGGGGAGTAGGTCTCGAAGTCCGAGGACGCGTACTCGCGCGAGGCCAGCAGGAACTCCATGGTGTCGTCCTCGTCGCCGTCGAAGGCGATCTTGACCAGGGTGCCGGGGGCCACCTCGCCCTCGGAGGCGGGGGCCGTGCCGACCTTGGCCCTCTCCAGCAGCTGCGTGAGCTGGCGGATGCGGAGCTCCTGCTTGCCCTGCTCCTCCTTGGCCGCGTGGTAACCGCCGTTCTCACGGAGGTCACCCTCCTCGCGGGCGGCCGCGATCTTGATCGTGATCTCCGACCGTGCGGGACCAGAGAGGTACTCCAGCTCGGCCTTCAGCTGGTCGTACGCCGCCTGGGTCAGCCAGGTGACGCTCTCGCTCGTCTGGGTCACGGGTGCTCCTCGTCGGTACAGGGACAACAAAGCCGCCAGCGGCGGACGAAACCACGAGCCTAACAATTCGGGAAGAAAAGGGGGAGGACGCCAAGTGTGTGAACTGCGTCAGGTCCCGCCTCGGGACACTCTCGGGTCAGCCCGCGGAACCGGCCACGCGGCAGCCGACGATTTCGATCATCGTGGCGCGGCCGGTGGTCTTCAGCGTGACCATCTCGTCCACGCGCCCGCTCTTCTGCGCGAAGGTGAAATCGGCCCGGCCCACCTCGCCGTGCCCCTCGTCCTGGGAGCTCAGCGTGCACACCCCGGTGTCCGAGGCGCCCTTGCGCACCTCCAGGTGCACCTCGACCGCGGTGTCGGAGACGACCTGGTACTTGATGACCTCGGCGCTCACGCTCTGCCCGGCCACGTAGTCCCAGCCGATCCAGCCGACCACACCCAGCAGACCGACCCCGAGGACCGAACCGATGACCTTGAGCTTGCGGTCCACACGCTCGTCCGCCGACCGGCCGTAGCGACCCTCGGGCAGCTCTTCGCGCACCGCGCTCATCGATCGTTCCCTTCGAGGTGGGCGAATACCGGAAATCCCAGCCCGGGGAGGGCGGTCCCGCCATCGTAGACGCGGAGCACCCCGGTTCTCTTCGCGCCTGCCGTGATCTGCGCTTTCCGGCATTGTCAGTGGGCTCGGTACGCCCTTGCTGTGGAGGACTTCCGCCCGAAGTTCCTCGCCAAGTCCGCCATGGCAGGTAAAGCGGCCGACGCCGCAATCGCCACCACCAAGCGTGAGCTGATCAACATGGCTCGCAAGCATGGGCGTATCGTGCACCTGGTCCATCCCGCGCACACCACGATGGACTGCGCGCAGTGCGGAGCGAGAACCAAGCACGCACTGCCTCTCTCGGAACGTACCTACACCTGCACCGTGTGTGGAGCTGTGTCCCCCAGGGACAAGAATTCCGCCCGTGTGATGCTGGTCCGGGCTGGTCTCAACCCGGCTGGTGCTGATCGTGTAAGAGCTGAGGGGCCGCAGGCCCACAGCCAACGTGAGCCAGGAATCCCCGGCCCTCAGGATCGGGGAGGATTCAATATAGGAGGCGCCCGCCTGAACGACTCAAAGAGGATCCTGTCTTGACCGAGCAGCTTCGACTGATGGCCGTCCACGCCCACCCCGACGACGAGTCGAGCAAGGGCGCGGCCACCATGGCCAAGTACGTGTCCGAGGGGGTGTCCGTGCTCGTCGTGACCTGCACGGGCGGTGAGCGCGGCTCCATCCTCAATCCCAAGCTCCAGGGCGACACGTACATCGAGGAGCACATCCACGAGGTGCGCGCCAAGGAGATGGACGAGGCGCGCGAGATCCTCGGCGTCGACCAGGAGTGGCTGGGATACGTCGACTCCGGGCTGCCCGAGGGCGACCCGCTGCCCCCGCTGCCCGAGGGCTGCTTCGCGCTGGCGGACGTCGACGAGGCCGCGGGCCGCCTGGTGAAGAAGATCCGCGCCTTCCGGCCGCAGGCCGTCACCACGTACGACGAGAACGGGGGCTACCCGCACCCCGACCACATCATGACCCACAAGATCACGATGGTGGCCTTCGATCACGCGGCCGACACCGAGAAGTACCCCGAGGACGAGTTCGGCCCGGCCTACCAGCCGCAGAAGCTCTACTACAACCAGGGCTTCAACAAGCCGCGCACCGTCGCCCTGCACGAGGCGCTGCTCGCCCGCGGCCTGGAATCCCCGTACGGCGAGTGGCTGGAGCGGTGGAAGGAGTTCGAGCGCAAGGAGCGGACCCTGACCACCCACGTGCCCTGCGCCGACTTCTTCGAGATCCGTGACAAGGCGCTCATCGCCCACGCCACGCAGATCGACCCCGACGGCGGCTGGTTCCGCGTCCCGATGGAGATCCAGAAGGAGGTCTGGCCGACGGAGGAGTACGAGCTCGCGAAGTCCCTCGTGGACACTTCCCTCCCCGAGTCCGACCTCTTCGCGGGCATCCGGGAGAATGCGTAGCTATGAGCGCTACGCAGGAAGCAATCGTCCAGCTCCTTCCGCTGGCCGGCGACACCTTCGACAAGAACAAGGTGACCCCGGGCCTCCTCGGATTCGTCGTCTTCGCGGCCCTCGCCCTCGGGGTGTGGGGCCTGATGAAGTCGATGAGCCGCCACATGAGCCGGGTCGACTTCAAGGAAGCCCCCGAGCCCGCCCCGACGGAGGGCACGCGCGCCCCGTAGGGGCCGCCCGCCCGCGGTGACCGCCGCCCCGCCGTTCACGGCCGGGGCGGCGGCTTCCCGCGCGCCCTACACCGAAGGCAGCGGCACCGGGACGCCCATGATCTCCCGCGAGTGCAGGTTCGGTACGAGCGAGAGCCGCCACGCCTGCCAGCCCTCCGCCGGGTCCACCCCGCGCGCCAGGATCACCGTGTAGGACTCCAGGCAGTCCTCCAGCCGCCCGTCCCGCATCGGGTGCGGGGCCGCCGACAGCCGCGCCAGCTCCGTCCTCGCCTCGTCCGGGGCCGCCGGGAGCGCGTAGCGCAGGAAGCGCGCCCAGTCCTCCCCGCGCCGGTCCCCGTAGGAGATGAACAGCCGCACCGCCTCCTCGCACAGGTCCAGCGCCTGCGCGGTGCGCCCGTTGCCCGCGTCCACCACCGCCAGCTCCAGGCAGGTCCACGCCTCCCCGTGGGCCAGCCCGATCCGCCGGAAGTCCGCCCGCGCGTCCACCAGCAGCTGGCGGGCGAACCCGGAGTTCTTCAGGTTCCCCGTCTGCGCCGCCCGCTGGTCGCGCGTGACCCGGCCCGAGTGGTGGCGGGCGTGCGCCAGCCCGTACACGTCCCGCATCCGGGAGAACATCGTGCGGGCCCGCTCCAGCTCCCGTACCGCCCGGTCGCGCTCCCCGGCCTCCTCCAGCGCCTGGCCCAGGTAGTACAGCGTCCACGCCTCGCCGCGCGCGTCCTCCGCCTCCCGGTGCCGGGCCAGAGCGTCCCGCAGCCGGTCCAGCGCCGGCCCCGGATCCCCGTCCACCACCCGGGCCCGGCCCAGCTGGGTCAGCGCCCAGGCCTGGCCGCGGTCGTCGCGCGTGCGCCCGTACAGTTCCAGCGCCAGGCGCAGCTCCGCCTCCGCGCGCGGCACCTCGCCCAGGCGCAGGTACACCTGGCCGAGCTGGAGGTGCGCCCAGGCCTCGCCGTGCACGCTCTCGCTCTCCCGGTGCAGGCCCAGCGACTCGCGCAGCAGCCGCAGCGCCTCCGCGAGGTGCGCGCGGTCGCGCTCCACCGCGCCGAGCGCGTGCAGGCCCCACGCCCGGTCGCCCGCCAGTTCGTCCGGGGCCTGGAGTACGAGCGCCTCGCGGATGCGGGCCGAGGCCTCGGGGAGGTTGCCCTGGTGGTGCAGGGTGATGCCGAGCGAGACCAGGGCCATGCCCGCGCCCGCCTCCTGCCGGGCCTCCTTGTACTGGTCGACCAGCGAGGTCAGGGTGGTGCGGGACTTGTCCAGCTCGCCGAGCTGGCGCGCCGCGATGCCCGTACGCCACTGCACCGAGCGGACCAGCAGCCCCTGGTCGACGGCCTGCGTGAGCTCGTTGATCTCGCCGAGCCGGTACAGGTCGCCGCGCAGCAGGCAGAAGTCGCAGAGCGCGCCCAGCAGGTCGAGTACCGCCTGCTGGTCCACGCCCTCCGAGTGGCGCAGCGCCGCCGTGATGAAGCTCGACTCGTCGTCCAGCCAGCGCAGGGCCGCGTCCAGGGAGGCGAAGCCGTGCCCGCCGACCGTGCTCGCCTTCGACAGGGCGTTCGCCCGCGTGGACATCTTCCCGTCGACCATCCGGATCACCGAGTCGGCGAGCTGCGCGTACGTGCGGATCAGCCGCTCGTGCGCCGCCGCCGCGCCGGCCCGGTCCTCGTCCTGGGCCAGCCGCGCCGCCGCGTACGCGCGCACCGCGTCGTGCATCCGGAACCGGTCCCCGCGCACGTGGTCCAGCAGCCCCGCCCGCGCCAGCTCGCGCAGCAGCCGCCCGGCCTCCACCTGGTCCGCGTCGATCAGCGCCGCCGCGGCCGCCGCCCCCAGCGAAGCCCGGCCCGCTAGCGTGAGGCGGCGCAGCAGCCGGCGCCGCTCCTCGGGCAGGGCCGCGTAGGCCAGGTCCAGGGCGGCCTCCAGGGAGCCGCCGTGCTCCGGGGGCTCCCCGACGCCCCCCAGGGGGGCCAGTACGCGCAGCGCCAGCGGCAGGCCGGCGCCGAGCGCGAGCAGCGTGCGTACGGTCTCCTGCTGGTACGGGGCTGCGAGCGCGCCCGCGGGCGCGCCTGAGGGCGGCTCCGCCCCGACGGCTCCCGTCCCCGCGGCTCCGGTCCCCGCACCGGTCCCCGCGCCTCCGGTCCCCGCCGGGTCCGCGCTCGCCAGGGCCACCCCCGCCGGGTCCGCGCCCGACGCCCGGACCAGCTCCGCACCGGCCTCCTCCGTCAGCCGGGTCACCGGCAGCTGGTACACCCAGGCCGCCAGCTCGGCGGGCAGCTCCAGCGGCTCCCGGGCCGTGACCAGGACCAGGCTCTCGGAACGCTCGGGCACGAGCATCCGTACCTGCGCGGCGTCCACGGCATCGTCCAGGACCACCGCCACCGGGGTGCCCTGCACGTGCTGGTGATACAACTCGCCGAGCCTGCGCACCTGTTGCTCCGCCGACGAGCCCTCGCGGAACAGCAACTGCTCACGGGGCGCGCCGAGCCGGTTCATCAGGTGCAGCAGCGCCTCACGGGTCGGCAGCGGACTCTCGGAGGCGCCGCCGCCGCGCAGGTCCACCACGCAGGCACCCCTGAACTGGTCCCGCAGCGCCTGCGCCGCGTGCAGCGCGAGCGTGGTGCGGCCCACCCCGGGCTCCCCGTGCAGCACCACGACCACCGGGCGGGTCTCGGTGCTCGCCCGGGCGCTGTGCACCCACTGGGCGATCCGGGCCAGCTCGGCCCGACGGCCTACGAATACACCCTCCAGCGCCGGGAGTTGGCCGAAAGACTGCTCCAGCATGGCCCGCCGGCGGGCCTCGGCGCTGCGATTGGCGCCGCGGAGCGGGGGACCGGAGCCGCCGCTGCCGCCGGTCCCGTTCACCTTGTGCGGCGCGTGCAGCGCCGCGGCCACCTTGCGCTGCTGCTCCAGGAAGGGGCGTATCCCGCGCACCTCCAGCGCCGACAGCCACTGCAGCTTGAGCTGCTCCGCGCCGCCCGGCCGGCCCGCCTCCCCGGCACGCCGGTTCGCCGCGGGCAGGTGCAGGGCGGTCACCTTGACCACGGTCGCCGTCGCCCCGGCCACGCCCACCACGGCGCCGGTGGTCAGCGCCGTACCGACCGCCACGCTGAAGGCCAGGTCGGCCACGATCGCGGCGGCGGCCGCGACCCCCGTGACCAGCAACGCGGTCGAGGTGTTCGCCCGCCGGAAGGCCTCGCCGAGCGACTCGTCCCCGGCCGCCGCCTCGTCCAGGGCGCGCGTGTACGCCTCGTACTCGGTGGCCGCGCTCGCCGCGAGGGAGTCCAGCGCCTGCTTGCCGCGCGCCAGCAGCGCTGCCTTGGCCTCCGGAGTGCCGGCCGCCCCGCTGGCTCCCCGCCGGGACTCCTCCTCCACGGCCCGCCCCAGCAGCCGCTCGGCCTCACCGCGATGACTGTCCCGCATCGGCATCCCCCTCAGAGAGCTCCGGCACCGTGCCACAAGTGTCCGTCGGGACGGTCGCGAGCGCGAGGGAATCTGAGCTAGTTCAGAGGGAGTTGGCGCGCAACCGGTCACACGGGGTGGCCCTGTGAGCAGACGCCGGAGACTCCGGGGCCGTGCGGATCGCGGCACTGCCGGCCGCGACGCACCACCCGGACCCACGATCTGGCCCCCCTTGCGCAGGCCGTGAGCCCCCCGGATCACACGGCGGTCAGGCCGGGTTGAGGCCCGGTTCGCCGGCCGTGACGGCCCAGGAGGCGGTGGTGCTCACGGGCGACTGACGGACCGCGATGCTGTCGACGGTCCGGGCGTCGGTGGTCCACTGCTCCCGGTCGACGGTCAGCCGCAGATAGCCGCGGCGGGAGCCGTCGAAATAGCGGACGTGCGGATTCAGGGTGGGGTTGTACGCCTTGAGGCCCGCGTCGAAGGTGAGGGGGAAATCGGAACTGACGCTGGTGGCCGTGAATTCGACGGCGACGGGATCGCTGTCGAGATCGGCGCGGTCGATCCGCAGATCGCTGAACCAGGAGGAGTGGACGTCCCCGGCGAGCACGATCGGGTTCGTGATCCCCGCGTCGCGCAGGAAGCTGAGCAGCCGGGTGCGGGCAGGGTCGTAGCCGTCCCACTGATCGAGGTTGGCGATGGGGGGCAGCGGATGGGTCGGGTCGAGGAAGTTGGGGAGCCGGATCTGGCTCATCATCACCTGCTGCGCGATGACGTTCCACCGGGCGGGGGAGCCCGACAGTCCGCGCCTCAGCCAGTTCTCCTGGACGTCGCCGGTGAGGGTGCCGGAGGCGTTCTGCGTGCCGGCCGACGGCGGGCCGAAGTCGCTGGGGAATCCCCCCGGCTGGTCCGTGCGGTACTGGCGGGTGTCCAGCACGTTCAGCCGGAGCAGGTCACCGAAGTCGAACCGGCGGTAGAGCTGGTAGTCCGGGGAGCCGGGGTCGATGTGGCGCCGGAGCGGCAGGTGCTCGTAGTAGGCCTGGTAGGCGGCGGCGCGCTGAAGCGCGAAGGTGGCGGGGTCCTGCTTGCGGGCGCCGGTGTCGCTGTTCTCGTCCAGGAGGTTTGCGTAGTTGCTCTCCACGTCGTGGTCGTCCCAGGTGACGATCCACGGGAAAGCGGCGTGGGCTGCCTGCAGCGCCGGGTCGGTCTTGTACTGGGCGTGCCTGGCCCGGTAGTCGGCGAGGGTGACGAGCTGGTCGAGGCCGGGGGTCGCGGGGGTCGTGTGCAGCCGGTCGGAATAGGCGCTCCGGGGGTCGAACTCGTAGATGTAGTCACCCAGGTGCAGCACCGCGTCGAGGTCCTCGTGGGCGAGCCCGGTGTACGCGGGCCAGTAACCGTTCTGCCAGTTCTGGCAGTTGACCACGCCGAGCCGCAGGCGCCCGGGGTTCGAACGCGCCGCCGGAGCGGTGCGCGTCCGGCCGACCGGGCTGAGCTCCGCGCCGGTCCGGAAGCGGTACCAGTAGTCACGGCCCGGGGCCAGGCCCCGCACGTCGACGTGGACGCTGTGGGCGAGTGCGGGGTTGGCGACCGCGACAGCGCGCCGGACGACGTGGCGGAACAGCGGATCGGAGGCGATCTCCCAGTCCACGCGCACCGGGGTGGTCCCCATGGAGGCGGCGTCGTAGGGATCGGCCACGAGCCGTGTCCACAGGACGATCCCGTCGGGCAGCGGATCACCGCTGGCCACACCGAGTTTGAACGGGTTCTGCTGGACCCGCTCCGCGTGGGCGGTACGGATGCCCAAGGCCTGGGCGCCCGCCACGACGGCCGCACCGACGAGCAGCCCGCGTCGGCTGATCGCCGGCGGCCGGGGTCTGGCGGTGACGGAGATGGGATCGATGGTGGACGGCACCGTGGCCTCCTGGAGTAGCGTCAGCCTGACCTGCTGGAGCGGGAGCAATCATCCGGGAATGGCCCGCAATGATCCGTGACCCGCTTCCGGACGCCCGCCCAGCCACCCGTACAGCCGACACCCGCGGCCTCGACCGGCTCACCGGCCGGGCGGATGTTTTGGGACCGGCTCCCGCTCGTGCGGCAGGATGGCCCCATGTCGAACCGCCTCGCGAACGAGACCTCGCCGTACCTGCTCCAGCACGCCGACAACCCCGTCGACTGGTGGCCCTGGTCCCCGGAGGCCTTCGCGGAGGCGCGGGAGCGCGGGGTGCCGGTGATGCTCAGCGTCGGCTATTCGAGCTGCCACTGGTGCCATGTCATGGCGCACGAGTCCTTCGAGGACGAGCTGTCCGCCGCCTACATGAACGAGCACTTCGTCAACGTCAAGGTCGACCGCGAAGAGCGCCCCGACATCGACGCCGTCTACATGGAAGCCGTGCAGGCCGCCACCGGGCAGGGCGGCTGGCCCATGACCGTGTTCCTGACGGCCGACGCCGAGCCCTTCTACTTCGGGACCTACTTCCCGCCCGAGCCCCGGCACGGGATGCCCTCCTTCATGCAGGTGCTCGAAGGCGTGCGCACCGCGTGGGTCGGGCGGCCCGAGGAGGTGACGGAGGTCGCGCAGCGGATCGTACGGGACCTCGCGGGGCGGCAGCTCGACTACGGGAAGGCCGGCACCCCCGGGCCCGAGGAGCTCGCGCAGGCGCTGCTCGGGCTGGTGCGGGAGTACGACTCCACGCGCGGCGGATTCGGCGGGGCGCCGAAGTTCCCGCCGTCCATGGTGCTGGAGTTCCTGCTGCGCCACCACGCCCGGACCGGGTCCGAGGGGGCGCTGGAGATGGCGGCCGATACGTGTGAGGCCATGGCGCGGGGCGGGATCTACGACCAGCTCGGGGGCGGGTTCGCGCGGTACTCCGTGGACCGGGAGTGGGTGGTGCCGCACTTCGAGAAGATGCTCTACGACAACGCGCTGCTGTGCCGGGTGTACGCCCACCTCTGGCGCACCACCGGGGACGATCTCGCGCGCCGGGTCGCGCTGGAGACCGCCGACTTCATGGTCCGTGAACTGCGCACCCACGAGGGCGGCTTCGCCTCCGCGCTGGACGCCGACAGCGAGGACCCGGAGACTGGGAAGCACGTGGAGGGGGTCTACTACGCCTGGACTCCGGCCCAGTTGCGCGAGGTGCTGGGGGAGGAAGACGGGGAGCTGGCCGCCGCCTGTTTCGGGGTGACGGAGGAGGGGACCTTCGAGCACGGGATGTCCGTGCTCCAACTGCCCGCGCAGGGGCCCGACATCGGTGACGAGCGACTCGCCGGCTTCAAGGAGCGGCTGCTCGCCGCGCGGCAGGCGCGGCCCGCGCCCGGCCGGGACGACAAGATCGTCGCCGCGTGGAACGGGCTGGCCATCGCGGCCCTCGCCGAGTGCGGGGCCTTCTTCGACCGGCCCGACCTGGTCGAGCGGGCCACGGAGGCCGCCGATCTGCTGGTCCGGGTGCACATGGACGGGCTGGCCCGCCTCGCGCGCACGAGCAAGGACGGGCGCGTCGGGGGCAACGCCGGGGTGCTGGAGGACTACGGGGACGTGGCGGAAGGGTTCCTGGCCCTGGCCGCCGTGACGGGCGAAGGGGTCTGGCTGGAGTTCGCCGGGTTCCTCGTCGACCTGGTGCTGGCCCGGTTCACCGCCGAGGACGGCTCGCTGTACGACACCGCGCACGACGCGGAGCAGCTGATCAGGCGGCCGCAGGACCCGACCGACACCGCGGCCCCCTCCGGCTGGACGGCCGCCGCCGGCGCCCTGCTCTCGTACGCCGCGCACACCGGTTCGCAGGCGCACCGTACGGCGGCCGAACGGGCGCTCGCCGTGGTGCACGCGCTCGGGCCGCGCGCTCCGCGCTTCATCGGGCACGGGCTGGCGGTCGCCGAGGCGCTGGTCGACGGGCCGCGCGAAGTCGCCGTGGTCGGTCATCCGGAGGACCCGTCGCGGGCGGAGCTGCACCGGGTCGCGTTGCTGGGGACGGCTCCCGGGGCGGTCGTGGCGACGGGTATGCCGTGGGCGGCGGACGGGAGTGGCGGGGAGTTCCCCCTTCTGGCCGAGCGCACGCTCACGCACGACCTCCCGACGGCGTACGTGTGTCGACATTTCGTCTGCGCGCGGCCTACGACCAATCCGGTCGAGCTGGCGGAGCAGTTGGGGACGGTTCGTCCCTGAAAGCGGTGGAGTAGCGTCAATTCCGTTTGTTTGAAGGTCACTTCGGCAACGTGTTTTTTATCTGGATAGTGCCTATGCGTCATCTCCGGTGCCTAGTCTCATGACTTCGGAGTCACCGATCGGTCACTGACAGCGCCTTCGGGCGCGGGGGAGCGCGCACCGGGGGGTTGCGCACGCAGGGGGAGTCGGGGACGGGACGAGGACGGCGGGCTGGGGAGCCTGCCGCGCGCCCGTCCCCGGGGGGTTTGGGGAATCGCCGCTTGGGGTTGCGGCATGTCTGTGGGGGACGCTTTGTTCATATCCGTGTTCATTTGTGTCGTATCGCTCGCGCTCTTCTGGATGGCGGCGTTCACGCTCTGGTGGCAGATGCACGCCTGGCGGACGCCCGAGACGCTCGCCTCGACCCGCTTCGACCGCCCCGAGGGCGGCAGTCGGCTGGCCTTCTCGCTGCTCCTGCCCGCCCGCCACGAACAGGCGGTCCTGGAGCACACCATCGAGCGGCTCCTGGAATCGAGCCACCACGACTACGAGATCATCGTGATCGTCGGCCACGACGACCCCGGGACCGCGGAGGTGGCCGAACGTGCGGCCGCCCGCGCGCCCGGTCTCGTACGCGTCATCACCGACCACCACGAGGTCAAGAACAAGCCGAAGGCCCTCAACACCGCCCTCCCGCACTGCCGGGGCGACATCGTCGGGGTCTTCGACGCCGAGGACCAGGTCCATCCCGAGCTGCTGGCCCACGTGGACCACGCCTTCCGCGCCACCGGCGCCGACGTGGTCCAGGGCGGGGTCCAGCTCATCAACTTCCACTCCAGCTGGTACAGCCTGCGCAACTGCCTGGAGTACTTCTTCTGGTTCCGCTCCCGGCTGCACCTGCACGCCGAGAAGGGCTTCATCCCGCTCGGCGGCAACACCGTCTTCGTGCGCACCGAGGTGCTGCGCGAGGCCGGCGGCTGGGACCCGAACTGCCTCGCCGAGGACTGCGACCTGGGCGTACGGCTGTCCTCCGTCGGCAAGAAGGTGGTCGTCGCCTACGACTCCGACATGGTGACCCGCGAGGAGACCCCGGGGTCGCTGGTCAGCCTGCTCAAGCAGCGCACCCGCTGGAACCAGGGCTTCCTCCAGGTCTACCGCAAGAAGGACTGGCAGCAGCTGCCCGGCCGCGGCCAGCGCTGGCTGGCCCGCTACACGCTCATGACCCCGTTCATGCAGGCCACCTCCGGGGTGATCATCCCGGTGAACTTCGCCGTCGCCGTCTTCCTCGACGTGCCCGTCGGCGTCGCGATCGTCACCTTCCTGCCGATGATCACCGCGATGGTCACCGTCGTCTTCGAGGTCGTCGGCCTCCACGACTTCGGCCGCCAGTACGGGCTGCGCGTGCGCTTCCCGCACTACGTCAAGCTCCTGGTCGGCGGCCCGTTCTACCAGGTGATGCTGGCCGGCGCCGCGATCCGCGCGGTCTGGCGCGAGCAGCGCGGACAGGGCGAGTGGGAGCTCACCAGCCACACCGGAGCCCACCTCGCGCCCGCCGGCGCCCCGAGCACCCCGACCCGAGAGGACAGCCCCCAGTGACCACCACTCTGCCCACGGCCACTGATCCCCAGCCCGGTGCTGCCACCACCACCGACGCCACCACCGACGCCACTGCCGACGCCGCCACCGGGACCGCTCTGGTCCCGCGCCGGCGGACCGGTGGACTCGGGGTCCGCCCGCCCGCGCCGGCCCGGCCGCTCGTCCGGTTCCGTTCCTCCCGTCCCGACCTGCTGCTGTGCGGGGTGCTGCTGCTCGCGATCCTGCTCGTGCAGGGCTGGAACATCACGAACTTCCCGACGCTCAGCGACGACGAGGGCACCTACCTCGCCCAGGCCTGGGCCGTCCAGCAGGGCAAGGGGCTGGCCCACTACACCTACTGGTACGACCATCCCCCGCTCGGCTGGATCCAGATAGCGGGCCTGACCTACCTGCCGTCCCTGTTCGTACCCGACTCGATGACCGTCGCGCCGATGCGGTTCTCGATGCTCGCGGTCTCCGCCGCCAGCTCGGTCCTGCTGTACGTGCTCGCGCGCCGGCTCTGGCTGCCGCGCTGGGCGGCCGGCCTCGCCATGGCCATGTTCGGGCTCTCCCCGCTCTCCGTCGTGCTGCAGCGGGAGATCTTCCTCGACAACATCGCCGTGATGTGGATGCTGCTGGCCTTCTGCCTCGCCGCATCCCCCCGCCGCCACCTGTGGCACCACTTCGCCTCCGGACTGGCGGCCGCCACGGCCGTGCTGACCAAGGAGACGATGCTGGTGGTGCTCCCGGCGCTGCTGGTGACGATGTGGCGCCATAGCCACCGGGACACCCGCAAGTTCGCCGTCACCGGAGCGATCACCGCCTGCGTGCTCATCGGGGTGACGTATCCCCTGTACGCGCTGCTCAACGCCGAGCTGCTGCCCGGCTCCGGCCACGTCTCGCTCATCGGCGGGATCGTCTACCAGATGGGCCGGGCCGGTTCCGGCTTCATCCTCGACCCCGGCTCCGGCTCGCACGGGGTCTTCGAGTCCTGGCTGTACTACGACACCGTGCTGCCGCTCGGCGGTCTGGCCGGCGCGGTGCTGCTCCTCGTCACCATCCGCTGGTCGGTCACCGCCCGGGCGCTCGCCGGCCCGGCGCTGGCCGTGGTCATCCTCGCCCTCGTCGCCCTGCGGCCCTCCGGCTACCTCCCGGCGATGTACGTGATCCAGGCGCTGCCGTTCCTGGCGCTGGTCCTCGCCGGGGGCGCGGCCAGCGTCACCCACGCCGTGCTGCGCCGCCGCCGTGCGCCGGGGGAGCGGCGTGCCCTGGCCTACGGGCGGTGGGCGCTGATCGGCGTCCTGGCCGCCGCGGCCCTCGTGTACCTCGTCCCGCGCTGGTACGACGGCAACCGGACGGCGCTCACGGCCGACGCGAACGCCCCGTACCGGCAGGCCGCGGCCTGGCTCGGGCGCGAGGTGAGCGAGCCCGCGACGACCCGGGTGCTGGTCGACGACGCGCTGTGGCTGGACGCCGTGCACCACGGGTTCGACCCGGGGCTCGGGGCGATCTGGTTCTACAAGGCCGACCTGGACCCGGCGGTCACCAAGACCCTGCCGGGCGGCTGGCGGGACATCGACTACGTGGTCTCCTCGCCCACCGTCCGGCGCGACGCTGCGCAACTGCCCAATGTGAAGGCCGCCTTGGAGCATTCGACGCCGGTCGCCGTCTTCGGCGAGGGCGAGGACCGCATCGAGATCCGGCGCACCGACCCCACGGCCCGCACCGTCAACGGGAGTTGATCCGGCATGAGCGAAGACCTGTGGATCCCGCATGCCCCGCACGTACCGGAGGCCGCCGTCGAGGCGCCCGCCCCGGGCAGTGTCACCCTCATCATTCCGACCTTCAACGAGGCCGGAAACATAGCCGAGTTGCTGCGCAGACTGGCCGTGGCGCTGCCCGCGCACCTGCCCTGCTCGGTGCTGTTCGTCGACGACTCCACGGACGACACCCCGGCCGTCATCGAGAAGGCCGCCCTGGAGTGCGCCTTCCCGGTGGCGGTCCTGCACCGCGAGAGCCCCGAGGGAGGGCTCGGCGGGGCGGTCGTGGAGGGGATCGCGCGGGCGGACACGGACTGGATCGTCGTCATGGACGCCGATCTCCAGCATCCGCCGCACCTGGTCCCCGAGCTCGTCGGGGAGGGCGAGCGCACCGGCGCCGACCTGGTCGTGGCCTCCCGGTACATCGCCGGGGGCAGCCGGGCCGGGCTCGCCGGGAGCTACCGGATCGCCGTCTCGCGCGGGGCGACCTGGCTGACCAAGGGGCTCTTCCCGCGGGCCCTGCGCGGGATCAGTGATCCGATGAGCGGGTTCTTCGCGATGCGCCGCTCGGCCGTCACCCAGGAGGCGCTGAAGCCGCTGGGCTACAAGATCCTGCTGGAGCTGGCCGTGCGCTGCCGGCCGGCGCGGGTGGCCGAGGTGCCCTTCGTCTTCCAGGACCGCTTTTCGGGGGAGTCCAAGTCCACCGCCCGCGAGGGCCTGCGCTTCCTGACCCACCTCGCCTCGCTGCGGTCCGCGACCCCGCTGGCCCGCATGATCGGCTTCGGGCTGGTCGGGCTCTCCGGCTTCGTCCCGAACCTGGCCGCGCTGTGGCTGCTCACCCACACCGGAAGCATGAACTACCTGCTCGCCGAGGTGGTGGCGAACCAGGCCGGGGTGCTGTGGAACTTCCTCCTCATCGAGACCCTGTTGTTCCGCGACCGGCGCCGCCACCGCCACTGGGCCGACCGGTTCGGGCGCTTCACGCTGCTGGCCAATGCCGATCTGCTGCTGCGGATCCCGCTGATCGCGGTGTTCGTCGGCACCTGGGGCTTCGGCGTCCTGTCCGCGACCGCGCTCGCGCTGGTCGTCACCTTCGTCCTGCGTTTCGCGGCGACGGAAGCACTCGTCTACCTGCCGCGCAAGACGGGCTCCACCCGCACGAGTTGAGCCACCCGAGCCACACGAGCCACGAGCCACACGAGCCACGAGCCAAACGAGCCGCACGAGTCGAGCCGCACGAAGGGATGCTCCCCATGGAGAGGAAGATCCGGCGCAGGGCAAGGTGGCGGGCCGCTCTGCTGACCGTCGGGGCGATGACCGCGGGCCTGCTGCTGAGCGCACCGCAGCAGGCCACGGCCGGACCGCCCAACCTGCTCACCAACCCCGGTTTCGAGACCGCCGGCCCGGCCGGCTCCGACATGCCCTCCTGCTGGTCCAAATCCGGCTGGGGCGACAACGACTTCAGCTTCGCCACCGTCGCCGACGCGCACTCCGGCACCAAGGCGATGAAGGTTTCGCTGACCCGTCGGGTGGACGGCGACCGCAAGGCCCTGGTCACCGAGAACGGCACCTGCGCCCCGACGGTCGTGCCGGGCCGGCAGTACGACCTGTCGGCCTGGTACAAGTCGAACACCCCGGACGTGTCGGTGACCGTGTTCCGCCACGACACGACGGCCGGCTGGCAGTACTGGACCGACCTGCAGAATCCCCCCGTCAGTGCCGCGTGGGCGCGCACGGAGGTCCGTACGCCCGCGGTTCCGCCGGGCACCGACAAGATCGTGTGGGGCCTGTCCGTCTACGGGGTGGGCACGCTCACCACCGACGACTACGCGCTGGAGGAAGTGGGCGTGCCCCCGCCGCTGCCCACCTGCACGGGCACGGCCACGGAGTGCGCGAAGGGCAAGTGGGAGGTGATCGCCGCCAAGAACCCGGTGCGGTCGATGCACGCCGTCGTGCTGAAGAACGGCAAGGTGCTGCTGATCGCGGGCTCGGGCAACGACATCGCCCAGTTCAACGCGGGCACCTTCACCTCCGCCGTCTACGACCCGGCGAACGGCTCGTTCAAGACGATCCCGACGCCCGTGGACATGTTCTGCTCCGGCCACGTCCAGCTGTCCGACGGCCGGGTGCTGGTGATGAGCGGCAACAAGGGCTATCCGTCGGCCGACGGCACGATCGGCTACCAGGGGCTGAAGGACTCGTACACCTTCGACCCGGCGACCGAGAAGTACACGAAGACCAACGACATGAACGGCGGGCACTGGTACCCGTCGGCGACCGTGCTCGGCAACGGTGACGTGATCTCCTTCGGCGGGCTGAAGGAGGACTCCACGGGCAATGTGACCGCGGAGAAGTTCTCGGCGGCGCAGAACAAGTGGCTGCCGATGAACGAGGTCAACCAGACCTGGTCGTACTGGGGCCTGTACCCGTCGATGATCCTCATGCAGGACGGGCGGCTCTTCTACTCGGGCAGCCACACCTTCGGCAACGGCACCCCGGGCACCGGCGCCTCGGTCTACGACTACGGGGCCAACACCATCACCGACGTGCCGGGCCTGCGCAACAAGGACGAGCGCGACGAGTCGGCGAGCGTGCTGCTGCCCCCGGCGCAGGACCAGCGGGTGCTGACCATCGGCGGCGGCAACAACGAGCGCAACCCGGCCGCGAACCGGCTCACCGACATCATCGACCTGAAGCAGCCGAGCCCCGCCTACACGGCCGGCCCGGACCTGCCGCAGGGCCTGGTCGACCAGGGCGCGGGCAAGCGTCCGCAGACCGGCGCCGAGGGCAAGATGTTCGTGTCGGCGGTGCTGCTGCCGGACGGCAAGGTGCTGGAGACCGGCGGCGGGCTGCACGACCGGGCCGATCCGGTCTACGAGGCCTCGTTCTTCGACCCGACGACCAACACCTACCAGGCGGGCCTGGCCACCGACCCGATCCCGCGGACGTACCACTCGGCGTCGTTCCTGATGCCGGACGGCCGCGTCATGTCGGTCGGGGACAACCCGGGCAACGGCACGTACAACCACAACGTGTCGATCTACACCCCGCCGTACCTCTTCAAGGGGGCGCGCCCGCAGATCACCTCGGTGATCGACAACCAGTGGGTGTACGGGGACACGCAGCGGATCACCGTCAACCGGGCGGTCGCCAAGGCGGAGCTGATCCGTCCGGCGGCGGTCACGCACTCCTCGGACCCGAACCAGCGGTTCGTGGACCTGCCGCTGACGGTGGTCAACGGCACCACCATCGACCTGAACGTCACCAGCAACCCGAATCTGGCGCCGCCGGGCTGGTACATGCTCTTCGCGGTCGATGCGAACGGCATCCCGTCGATCGCGCAGTGGGTGCACCTGGGCGGCCCCTCCGCCCTGGCGGCCACCGCCGAGCCCCCGACGGCGCACGAGCACACCTTCGCGAACGAGCTGGCAGCCCCGAAGCGGAACCCCGCGAAGCGGGACTCGGCCCCGGTGGCCCCGAGCGTGGCAGGCTGCGACCGGCACTACGGCACGGCCAACGTGTGCGTGCCCACGCGGTTCCCGGCGGAGGTGAAGGCGACGACGAAGGCCCGCTGCGACTGGCTGGCCGCCCACAAGTACCCGGCCCGCCTGAAGGTCAACGGCAGCGACCCGCTGCGGCTTGACCCGGACGGTGACGGCTACGCCTGCACGTAGGTGCCCGGTACGAGGCGGGGCCCTGACCGCTCGCGCGGCAGGGCCCCGCTCCGTTCAGTGGGTGTACGCGGCGATCGAGATGCCCACGTAGTGGGCGACGAAGGCGGCCAGGGTCAGGGAGTGGAAGACCTCGTGGAAGCCGAAGAAGCGGGGTGAGGGGTCCGGGCGCTTCATGCCGTAGATGACGCCGCCGGCGCTGTAGAGCAGGCCGCCGACGATGATCAGGACCAGGACGGCGATGCCGCCGGAGTGCATGAAGTCGGGGAGGAAGAAGACCGCCGCCCAGCCCATGGCGATGTAGCAGGGGGTGTAGAGCCAGCGCGGGGCGCCGACCCAGAAGACGCGGAAGGCGATGCCGGCCGCGGCCGCGATCCAGACCGCCCACAGCAGGGTCCGCCCGCTGGAGTCGGGCAGCAGCAGCACCGTCAGCGGTGTGTACGTTCCCGCGATGATCAGGAAGATGTTGGCGTGGTCGAGCCGCCGCAGGATGGCCTCGCCGCGCGGGCCCCACGTACCGCGGTGGTAGACGGCGCTGACTCCGAAGAGCAGGCACGCGGTGAGGATGTACACCCCGCACGCCACTCTGGCCCGGGTCGAGTCGGTGAAGGCCATCAGGACGAGGCCGGCGATCACCACGGCGGGGAACATGCCGGTGTGGAGCCAGCCGCGCATGAGCGGCTTGGCCTCCTGATCGGCGGTTTCGACCATCGGAGCGGCCACGGCAGCGGCGTCGGAAGTCATGCCGGCCATGCTACCTACGGTTGCGTAGGTTTCCGTTAGTGCGCTTTACGGAAGATTGACCGGAGTGGCGATGCTCACGTGAGAGGCCCCCTGGACATATGCGCACGCGCACCGGATGATCAGATGAGTGCGGTCGACACCGGATGAGCGGAGCGCGAAGCGTCCGGGTCGCGGCCCCCACGGGGCAATCACCAATCAAACCCCTTAACAAGGAGCGATCGTGGCGCGCGACATCGCGGCTGGCACCACTTCCGACGTACCCACCAAGCACCAGGAGCTCGTCGCCTGGGTCGAGGACATCGCTGCCCTCACCCAGCCCGACCGCATCGTCTGGTGTGACGGCTCCGAGGCCGAGTACGAGGCCCTCTGCGAGGAGCTCGTCTCCAAGGGCACCTTCAAGAAGCTGGACCCGGCCAAGCGCCCGAACTCGTACTACGCCGCCTCCGACCCCTCCGACGTCGCGCGCGTCGAGGACCGGACCTTCATCTGCTCCGAGAAGGAGGAGGACGCGGGCCCGACCAACCACTGGAAGGCCCCTTCCGAGATGAAGGAGCTGTTCGCGGGCAAGGGCGAAGAAGGCGGCATCTTCCGCGGCTCCATGAAGGGCCGCACGATGTACGTCGTCCCCTTCTGCATGGGCCCCCTCGGCTCGGAGCTCTCCGCGATCGGCGTCGAGATCACCGACTCCGCCTACGTCGCGGTCGCCATGCGCACCATGACCCGCATGGGCCAGGCCGTCCTCGACGAGCTCGGCACCGACGGGTTCTTCGTCAAGGCCGTCCACACCCTCGGCGCTCCGCTCGCCGAGGGCCAGGCCGACGTGCCGTGGCCGTGCAACACCACCAAGTACATCTCGCACTTCCCCGAGACCCGCGAGATCTGGTCCTACGGTTCGGGCTACGGCGGCAACGCCCTGCTCGGCAAGAAGTGCTACGCCCTGCGCATCGCGTCCGTCATGGCCCGCGACGAGGGCTGGCTCGCCGAGCACATGCTGATCCTCAAGCTCACCCCGCCGCAGGGCGAGTCGAAGTACATCGCGGCCGCGTTCCCGAGCGCCTGCGGCAAGACCAACCTGGCCATGCTGGAGCCGACCATCCCCGGCTGGACCGTCGAGACCGTCGGCGACGACATCGCCTGGATGCGCTTCGGCGAGGACGGCCGTCTCTACGCGATCAACCCCGAGGCCGGCTTCTTCGGCGTCGCGCCCGGCACCGGCGAGCACACCAACGCCAACGCCATGAAGACCATGTACGCGAACACCGTCTTCACCAACGTCGCGCTCACCCCCGACGGCTCCGACGTCTGGTGGGAGGGCATGACCGAAGAGGCGCCCGCGCACCTGATCGACTGGAAGGGCAACGCCTGGACCCCGGAGTCCGACACCCCGGCGGCCCACCCCAACGCCCGCTTCGCCGTCCCGGCCTCGCAGTGCCCGACGATCGCCGCCGAGTGGGAGGACCCCAAGGGCGTCCCGATCTCCGCGATCCTCTTCGGCGGCCGCCGCGCCTCCGCCGTGCCGCTGGTCACCGAGTCCTTCGACTGGAACCACGGCGTCTTCATCGGCTCGAACATCGCCTCCGAGAAGACCGCCGCCGCCGAGGGCAAGGTCGGCGAGCTGCGCCGCGACCCCTTCGCCATGCTGCCGTTCTGCGGCTACAACATGGGCGACTACATGGGCCACTGGGTCGACGTCGCCAAGGACAAGGACCAGGCCAAGCTCCCGAAGATCTACTACGTGAACTGGTTCCGCAAGAACGACGCGGGCAAGTTCGTGTGGCCCGGCTTCGGCGAGAACAGCCGCGTCCTGAAGTGGATCGTCGAGCGCCTCGACGGCGCCGCCGAAGGTGTGGAGACCCCGATCGGAATCCTGCCGACCGTCGCCTCCCTGGACACCGACGGCCTGGACCTGCCGGCCGCCGACCTGGAGTTCCTGCTCACGGTCGACAAGGAGGTCTGGCGCGACGAGGCCTCGCTGGTCCCCGCGCACCTGAACACCTACGGCGACCACACGCCGAAGGAGCTGTGGGACCAGTACGAAGCGCTCGTCGAGCGCCTGGGCTGATCCAGCCCGCTGGGCTGATCCAGCCCCCACCGAACCCCTGCGGCCGGCTGTCCCCGGCCACGGGCTGACGCGGGATTCCCCGACCTAGGATTCCCTGCGACCTTCCAAATAGGTCGTGTGCGTCTGCTGACGGCGGGCCTCCGTTTCACGGAGGTCCGCCGTCATGCGTTCCGCTTCCTCCCGCAGCAGCGTCAGCTGCCGCTCCAGGTGGCGCTCGGGCGATTCGCCGCCGGCCGTCAGCCGGGTCCACCAGCGGGTCCGGTTGTAGGTGTCCACACACTCCGGCACGTCCGTGCGGATGGCCCGGGTCAGTGCGTGCACCGCCTCCGGGTCGGCGGCCAGCACCCCTGCCACCCAGCCCGGCTCCAGCATCGCCGCGTACAGCCCCAGCAGCCCGGTCAGCACCTCGGCGGGCTCCGACGGCAGGTCCACCTCACCGACGTACTCCTGCAGCCGCGCGAAGTCCTCCCGTACGAAGCCCAGTTGCTCGGCAGGCTCCGGCGGTACCGGCGGCGCCGCCAGGTCCGGCGGGGCGACGAGCGCGCCCGCCCCGTACAGCCCGGCGACGACCACCGGCCAGTACGTGCCGGCCACCCCGGTGAGGGTCAGGCCCACCCCGACCACCCCGCAGGCGCTGCCGGCCAGGTTCTTCTTCGACTCGAGGTACTTGAGAAGGCGCGCCCGGAGAGCCTTATTGGTAGCCACGGATCTCCTCGAAGGCTCCGTCCAGCGAACCGTTGCCGTCGGTGGCGTCGAAGAGCCGCCCGCCGGTCAGTTCGGTGATGTGGGCGAGTTCCTTGCGGTCCGAGTCGCCGAACAGCACGGCGAAGACCGGTGTCTGCTTCTGCGCCTCGGGCAGCCCCGCGTAGAAGTCGTCGAAGTGCTTGGCTCCGACGCCCGCCGTGTTCTCGCCGTCCGTCATCAGCACGATCGAGGTGAAGGCGTCGGTGGTGCCCTTGCCGAGCTGCTGGTACGCCGCCTCCAGACTGCTGTAGATGGCCGTGCCCCCGTCCGGCTGCAGCGACTTCACGTCTCCGCGGATGGCGTCCAGGGCCGGTCCGGGGTTGCCCGGCTCGACCGCGTGCGTCCGGACCTTCTTCACCTTGTCGCCGAAGGGCAGCAGCGTGACTTCCTCACGGTCCCGGAACCGCTCTCCGGTGCCCGAACTCCCGGTCCCCGTCAGGTCGGTGAGCGCCGCCTTCAGCCGGCCGATCCGGTCCTCCTCGGCCATCGACCCCGAGGTGTCCAGCACGTACACCGTGCGCGAGGGCCGGCGCAGCTCGTTCTCGTAGCTGGCGAGCAGCCCGTCCGCCACCGACCGGGTGCCCGGGAAGGGCAGCTCCCGCCGCTTGTCCGGGTTCAGCCCGGCCGCCGGGGCCACCCCGGCCGCGACGGGTCGCCGGAAGGTCTTCTCGGTGATCGCCTTCTGTGCCTCGGTGCCGCGCAGGTACTCGGTCAGCACGCGCCCCGACTCGCGGGCCCCTGCCGGGGCCGAGGTCAGCAGGGTCAGCGGGTAGTGGGCCGTGACCACGCCGTCGAGCGGCCGGATCACCGTCAGGTTCGTCTGCGCGTCCCGGTTCATGGACAGCAGCACCGACTCGTAGTTCACCAGCGCGTCCACGTTCCCGCGCTGGGTGTACGCCGTCGCCAGCCAGCCGGAGGAGCCCGAGGTCAGCTTCTGCCCGGTGAAGAACTCCTTCAGCTTCGGCTGCGCCGTCGCCACGTCCGCGTCGGTCAGCGCCGCCTGTGCGCCGGAGAGCCCGGACGCCACCGAAACCAGTGCCGAGAAACCGGAGTTGGAGCGCACCGGGTCGGTCATCCCGTACGTCAGCTTCCCGCCGGCCACGGCCTCGTGGACCGCCGACCAGGTCACCGACTCGGGCTTCCAGCCCAGCCGGGCCAGTGCTTCCGGCTTCACGCCGAGGGCGACGGGCGAGGACATCACCGGGGTCTCGCTCGACAGCTTGCCCACGGCCTCGGGGCGCAGCCTCAGGTAGTCGTTGGAGGAGAGCCAGACGGCGTCGTACCTGCCGTCGGCCTTGCCGGAGGCGATCTGCTCGACCGCGTCGAGGGTGCCCGACATGGTCAGCTCCACGCCGATCCCGGTGGCGGCCTTCGCCGCCTTCAGGACCTCGTCCATGTCGGAAAGCTCGCTGGAGGCCAGGACGCGCAGCTTGCCCTCCTGGTACGCGGTCTGCTTCGGCTTCGGGTGGTCGGAGTCCTCCGAGCACGCGCTCGCCCCGAGCAGGGTGGCGGCGAGCGCCACCGCCGCGGCGAGTCGTCTGCGCGTCACGGCGCCATGGATGCTCATCGGTCGTTGCCGCCTTCCAGGGCGCTCGCGGTACGGGTGCGCGCCAGGTACGCGGAGGCGGTCTGGAGTTCGCCGGTCAGGGATTCCACGGTGGCGGCCATGTTCTCGGTGGCCTGGACCTTGAAGGTGTCGATGGTGTCGAGCGTCTTGTAGATCTGGGCGAAGGCCGTCCGGAGCGTCTCCGCGCCCACGGCCGGGTCGGCGGCGATCCGCTGGATCTCCCCGCTCTGCGTGGACAGCATCTCCGCGTTGCCGCGGATCAGACCCTCGGTGGTGTCGCGCAGGGTGTTGATCTGCTTGATGACCTCGCCCTGGGTGTTCAGTGCCTGCGCCAGCATCACGGCGATCCGCAGCGCGGACACCGTGGTGGTCGCGGCCCGGTCGACGCCCTTGATCAGCTCTTCGTTGTTGCGCCGGACCACGTCCATCGCCAGGTAGCCCTGCGCGCAGACGGCCAGCTGGGTCAGCAGGTCCTGGTGCTTCTGCCGTACGGGGAACAGCACGTCCACGCGCAGCGCGTCGGCCTGCTGTGGGTCGATCTGGTCGGCGATCCGCTGTTCGACGGCCGCGTCCAGGGCCTCGGTGAGCACCGCGTACTCCTGGAGCTTGCCCATGGTCTCCCAGAGGCGGGCGCGCTCGGTGTGCAGGGCGGCGTTGTCGCGCCGCAGCTCGTCCTGGCCGCCGCGCAGCGCGCCGACGATCCGGTTGAGGGTGGCCTGCGAGGAGGCGTACTTGGCCACGTGGTCGCGGAACTTGTTGCCGCCGGGCAGCTTGGAGATGAGCCTGCGCACCCCCTTCGCCGAGCCGCCCGAGCCCTCGCTCGGGTCGAGGTCCTCGACGGTGCGGCGCAGTTCGACCAGCGAGCCCGCGACGCGGGCCTGGGCGTCGCCGCCACCGTCCGCGGCGAGGGAGCGTACGGCCCGCTCCAGCATGCGGTTGGACTGCTGGGCGGCGCCGCGGATGTCGGCGGAGCCGAGGCCGGCGATCTCCCCGATGCGGTGCGCGAACTCGGGGGAGCGGCTGTCGATGCCGGCCAGCGAGCCGACGTACTCCCCGGCCCGGCGGGCCATCTCCTCGCGCACCCCGTCCTGGAGCGGTACCAGGCCGGAGGCCTGCTCCCGCTTGACGGGGGCCACGGGTTCGGGAGCGGTGAGGACGAGCGGAGCGTCTTCGGGCGGTGTCAATGTCATGGTGGCCCCCTATCCCTTGGCGCGCGCGGCCAGCGCCATCAGGACCTTGACGGTCGGTGCGCTCACCTGGCGGATGCCGGTCAGCTCCGATTTGAGGTACGCGGTGTGCGGCGCGGTGGCGGTGTTGAACTCGGCCACCCCCTCCGTGGGCCGGAACCCGTGGCGGACCACGAGCGAGCGCAGCTTCGGGTCGGTGGACAGCAGGGTGCCGAGCTCCTTGGCCTTCTCGCTGATCGGCACGAAGGTGTGCGGGGAGTTGACGGTGGTGTCGGGGTACAGGACCACCATGTCGCCCGGATCCTGCTTCTGCTGGAGCAGGCTGGCCACTTGGGCCTCGTAGGCGAGGATGAGCGGTTCGCCGCTGCCGCTGATGAAGGCGCGGAAGGGGCCGTCCGTGCTCTGTTCCAGGGCGCCCTGGACGGAGATCAGCTTCTTCATCAGGGGCGCGGTCTTGTCGATGCCGGCGTCGTCGGAGACGACGGTCAGGCCGTTGGCGACGTTCGAGGCGGTGGCGAGGAAGAGCGCGCCCGAGTTGGAGGTGGTGGGATCGGTGGTCTTGACGAACACCGTGCCGGCCAGCTCGGGGTAGGCGCTGGTCCCGCCCTGGAGCTCCTGCCACTTCTTGTCCTCGGCGGCGGCCTTCAGGAAGGGGCCGAGGAGGAGGGTGCCGGAGTTCTTGCCGTTCATCTTCGCGAGGCCGTGGTCGCTGAGGACCTTGGCCGCGTTGGCGCGGGCGATGACGACGAGCGGGGAGAAGAAGGGCTTGGCGTTCTGCGCGCCCTTCACTCCGGCCGCCAGCTCGATCCCATCGGCCGGTTCACTGCTGCTGGGGAAGGCGAAGTCGAATTCCTTCAGGGCGAGTTGGTCCATCGCCCAGGAGCCCGAGGTTTCGGTCTTCACGGTGTAGCCCTTGTCTGCAAGGGCCTTGACGACGTCGGGGTCGCGGAAGAACTCGGACTTCTCCGAACCGATGACGCCACGCACGGTCTTCGTTGCCGTGCCCTCCGGCTTCTTTCCTCCGATGGCGATGACGGCTATCACGCCGCCGACCAGGAGGACCGCCAGGGCGATTCCTAGGATGCGTCTCACGGGTGCAGAGTGCTCGCGGAAACCCACATTCCGCGCGGAGTTGAGTGAACGCGAGGTGACGAGGCGGTCCCACTTCGAAATGCTGTGTGGGCCCGTGGGTGCTGGTGACCGGGGCGGGCTGCCGGGAGGATCGTGCCATGGGCGTGAGCGCGTTGAAGTGGCAGGGCTGGCTGGTCGCCCTGGTGTTCGTGGCGGGACTGCTGGTCTTCGCCCCGCTGGGGCTGTACGTGTGGGCCGGTGGCGCTCCCGCTGCGCGGCCGGCGGGGGCGGCGCGGGGTGACGTACGGATCACCGGGTGCCGGATCGATCCGGCGAGCCGGCGCGTGGTGGCCTCCGTCGAGGCGGTCAACGGCTTCCCGGAGCAGGGGGCTTACGTCGTCACGGTGGAGTTCCGAGAACAGCCGGCGCCGGCTGCGCGGGGCCCCCAGGTGCTGCTGAAGATCCCGGGTGTCCTGTCGGCTGCGACCGAGCTCGCCGAGGCGGTCGGCCCGGTCTGGCCCGCGGCCACGACCCCGTGGTGCGGCATCGCCGCTGCCGACTATGCCCCGGACCCACCCTTCGCCCGGTCCCTGGGGCTCCGCCCCAGACCCCGCGCCTCAAACGCCGGCGAGGCTGATCTTTCAGCCCGTCCGGCGTTTGAGGACCGGGTCCGGGCAGAGCCCGGGGAACGGGCGAAGGGCGGGTAGGGGACAAGCCCCGCAGGGCCGCTCCCGCTGCGCGGGGCCGAGGCCCGTAGGCACGGCCCGCAGGGCCAGGTCGTCCGCCGGGCGGGGCGATCCGCCGGCCGCGGCCGAGGCGGGTTGCACGTTCAAGCCCCGCAGGGCATGGCGCCCGGTCCGGAGCCTCCGCGGCCCCGGACCGGGGCCGTCAGTGGGCGCCGACGAGGTCGAGCGCGGCGGCGTGCGCGTCCATGCGCTCGGCGGCGAGGATCGCGACCGTGGTGTCGGCGCGGGACGCGGCGACGAGCAGGGCGCGGGCGGCGAGGTCGTGGGCGCGCTGGTGCAGCGAGGCGGCGGCCTCGGCGTCGGGCTCCCGGCCGGGTCGCTGGGGCGCGCGGGCGGGCTGGGCCCCGCGCAGGCGGGTCACCTGGGCGGCGACGGCGGCGGCGGCCTCGTCGAGGCCGAGCTCGTCGGTCACGGTGAGCAGTGCGGCGAGGTGCCCGGCGAGCTGGATGTCGAGGGCTTCGGCGCGGCTGCTGCGGGGGTACTCGCTGCGGTGGGCGCCTATGCGGGGGTCGACCGCCTTGGTGCGAATCGGCTCGTACATGGAGGCCTCCTGCGTGGTCAGGTGACCATCCTACATTGGATCGGTTCTAAAGTTGAGCTGAATCTTGGCCGCGCGTGTCGATGTCTTGATCGCGTGCGTCGGCTTGAATCCGCCTTGTGACGGTCGGGGGCTGACCAGCACTCTTCTCTTTCCGGTACCCGTATGGGGGGATTCCTTACGGGCCGACGCACGCGAAGCTCGGGGTGGGGCAGTCATGGGTGGGACGAGAGACGTGTCGGATGCGCGGGACGCATCCGACACGGACATATCCGCGGTAGAGGCAGTGGTGCGGAGCGATGCGGCGCTCCTGGAGGACGACCTGGCGGCCTTCCTGGCCTCCCTGACCACAGCGCCCGCGCGGGACGGGGTGGGGTCGGAATCGGTGTACGAGGCGGCGCTGGGGCGTTCCCTGTACGCGCCGGTCGCCGACGCCGTCGGCTCGAAGGTGGGTCAGGCGGCCTTGGCTCCCGCCGCGGGCGTGCCCGCGGGCCGGGCCCCGCTGCGCCCTTCGATGGTGTTCTGGGCCTACCGCAACTACCGGGGCTTCCCCGGCCCGGCCGGCGAGGAGGCCTCCGCCGCGGACCTGGCCGCGGTCCGCCGCGCGGCGGTGGCGGTACGCGTGCTGCTGAAGGCCGCGGTCGCCCTCGACGACATCCAGGACGGCAGCGGCTTCCGCTACGGGGAGCCCGCCCTCCACGTCACCCACGGCATCCCGCTCGCCCTCAACACGGGCTCCCTGCTGATCACCGCGGCACTGGAGCACGCGGCCGAGCCGGCCGTCGTGCGGAGCCTGCTGCGGTCGGTCGGCCGGGGCCTCACCGGTCAGGCCGTCGACGTCTCCACGCGGACCGCGCTCACGCGCGCCGAGCTGGTCGCCGCGCCCCTCGCGGAGCGGGTGGCCTTCTGGGAGTCGATGGCCGCGCTCAAGACGGGCACGCTGTTCTGGATGCCGCTGGACGCGGCGGTGGCCGCCCTGGGCGTGGTGGAGGAGGAGCGGCGGGTCCTGGACGAGGCCATGCGCAACCTCGGCCTGGCCAGCCAGCTGTTCAACGACCTGACCGACTTCGTGCCCGAGTTCGCAGGCCGGGGCGCCCACGAGGACTTCGGCCAGTTGAGCAACCGGGTCTTCCTCGAGCTGCTCGACTCCGCGCCCGCGGACCTGCGCGCCTCGGGCGAGCTCGTGGGGGCGCGGCTGAAGGAGTTCGTGCTCGGCCATCCGGACCTGCGGGAGACGCTGCTGTCGCTCGCGGCGCAGGCGGTGGAGCTGAAGAGCTCGGCGATGGCGGCGGTGCGCGGCGTCTGCCGCTGCGAGCAGAGCGCGCGGTACTTCGACGTGACGATCGAACGCAAGGGACACCTCATCGACCGGCTGCACGCGACGCTCCTGAAGGGTGAAGGCGCATGAGCCCCACGGACTGCCACACGATGGCCGAGCGCATCCGGGCGAGCACCCGGACCTGGCACGAGGAGCTGGAGGGCACCGCCTTCTGCACCGCGATGCTCGCCGGGACGCTCCCGCTCGACCGGTACGTCGACCAGCTCGCCGCCTACCGCGTGGTCCTGAAGGCGCTGGAGGGCGAACTCTCCCGCGCCACCGGCCCGTGCGTCACCTCGGTGTGGTCGGCGGACCTGGTCAAACTCCCCCTCCTAGACCGCGACCTGATGTACTTCGCCGAGGACGGCGTGTTCCCGGCGTCCGCCGCGGCCGCCCAGGCGGAGGCCTTCGCGCGCGAGATCCGCGCCGCCGCGGCCTCGGAGCCCCTGGCGCTGCTCGGGTTCCTCTACGTACTGGAAGGCTCCACGCTCGGCGGCATGATCCTGCGCCGGTACGTCGCCGAGGCCTACGGGCTGCGCGACACGGACGGCGTGGCGTACTACGCCAGCGGCGACCGCGAGCGCTGGGCCCGCTTCACGGCGCGCATGAACGAGGCGCTCCCCGGGCCGGGCGAGCAGGACGGCGTGATCGCGGCCGCCGGGCGCGCCTACCAGCACGTCGCCGCGATCGCCGGGGCGCTGTCCACCGGACTCGTCGCCGCCGCTCAGAACGGCGTGTAGAACGGCGCGTAGAACAGCGCGGCCCCCGTGCGCGGCCCGTACTCACGGGTCCGCACACGGGGGCCGCGCGCGCATGCGCGGGGACCTACGGCTGGCCGTACCCGTCGAGGAAGTTGCCGATCCGGGTGACCGCGTCGGCAAGGTCCTTCGCGTTGGGGAGGGTCACGATCCGGAAGTGATCGGGCTCGGGCCAGTTGAAGCCCGTACCGTGCACGACCATGATCTTTTCCTCGCGCAGCAGGTCGAGGACCATCTGCCGGTCGTCCTTGATCTTGTAGACGGACGGGTCCAGCCTCGGGAACAGGTACAGCGCGCCCTTGGGCTTCACGCAGGTGATGCCGGGGATCTGCGTCAGCAGGTCGTACGCCGTGTCGCGCTGCTCCAGGATCCGGCCGCCGGGCAGGACGAGGTCGTTGATCGACTGCCGGCCGCCGAGCGCGGTGGCGATGGCGTGCTGGGAGGGCATGTTGGCGCAGAGCCGCATGTTCGCCAGGATCGTCAGGCCCTCGATGTACGACGAGGCGTGCTTCTTGGGCCCGCACACCGCCATCCAGCCGGACCGGTAGCCGGCGACGCGGTAGTTCTTGGAGAGCCCGTTGAAGGTGAGCGTCAGCAGGTCCGGCGCGATGGTGGCGGTGTTCGTGTGCGTGGCGCCGTCGTAGAGGATCCGGTCGTAGATCTCGTCCGAGCAGACGATCAGGTTGTGGCGGCGCGCGATGTCCGTGAGCCCGCGCAGCATCTCGTCGCCGTAGACGGCGCCGGTCGGGTTGTTCGGGTTGATGATCACGATCGCGCGGGTGCGGTCGGTGACCTTGCGCTCGATGTCGGCGAGGTCCGGCATCCAGTCGGACTGCTCGTCGCAGCGGTAGTGCACGGCGGTGCCGCCGGCCAGGCTGACGGAGGCGGTCCACAGCGGGTAGTCCGGCGCCGGGACGAGGACCTCGTCGCCGTCGTCGAGCAGCGCCTGCATGGACATCTGGATCAGCTCGGAGACCCCGTTGCCGATGTAGATGTCCTCGACGTCCAGCTCGATGCCCTTGGTCTGGTAGTGCTGCATGACCGCACGGCGCGCCGAGAGCAGGCCCTTCGCGTCTCCGTAGCCGTGGGCGTTGCCCAGGTTGCGGAGTATGTCCTCAAGGATCTCCGGGGGGCACTCGAAGCCGAAGGCCGCGGGGTTGCCGGTGTTGAGCTTGAGGATGCGATGACCTGCTGCTTCGAGCCGCATCGCCTCTTCGAGCACGGGGCCGCGGATCTCGTAACAGACATTGGCGAGTTTCGTTGACTGGATCACCTGCATGACGGGAGCTTACGGGCCCGGATGCGGGAGCGCTCCGCTATTTGACCCGGAGCCGAGGGGCGGGCGCCGGGCCGATATGTCCCCTTTCGTGCGAAGGCTGGGTACGAGCGCCACGCACCCTTGGAAACGGGGCCCGACGCACCGCTCCGGCCTGCGGAATGAGCGAGCTCGGGGGATGGGCCCGTACCGGTGTTGCGCTCGTCACGCTGGCACGTCCCGGCCTGCGCGTGCGCGCCATTCCAGCCTCGCCGGCGTTTGAGGCGCGGGTCTGGGGCGGAGCCCCCTGGGGGTCCCCCCGGACGGAGTCTGGGGGATGGGTCCGGGCGGAGCCCGGGGAACGGTGGAACCGGGGGTCCCCCCGGACGGAGTCTGGGGGAGGGTAGGGGACCCAGCATCCGCGCCGCGCCACCGGGGCCGCGCCGTGGACAGGCGGCGACCGGCCTCGTCACGGGGCGGGTGCCCCGCGCGGGAACGCGAAAGGAGCGGGGCGCCACCGGTCGGTCGGTGGTGCCCCGCCCCGCCTTCGGGGCGGCACTCAGGCCATGGCGGCCATCGTGGCCATCGCGGTCGCTCCGGAGCGGACCCGCCGGATCCGGCCCTCCGCAGCCAGCTGCCGCAGGTCCCGGTGGATCGTCATCCGGCTGACGCCCAGCTCCCGCACGAGGTCCGCGACCCACACGTGGCCCCGGGTCTCGGCCGCTGCGGCGATCAGCTCCCGCCGCTCCCGGCAGGGCATGCCCCGACCGGGAGTGCGCTGGCCCGGCACGGTTACTTCGCCTCGGCCTTCAGCAGCTCGGCGAGCTCCTCGTCGGACTCGCGGCCGGGGGTCGGGAGGTTCCACTTGGTGATGGCGAAGCGGAAGACGAAGTAGTAGACCGCCGCGAAGCAGAGGCCGATACCGGCCAGGCCCCACGGGTTGGACGCGATGCCGAGGTTGAGGAAGAAGTCGATCGCGCCGGCCGAGAAGCCGAAGCCGTCCTTCATTCCGAGCGCCCAGGTCAGCGCCAGGGAGACACCGGTCAGGACCGCGTGGATCGCGTACAGCACCGGGGCGATGAACATGAAGGTGAACTCGATCGGCTCGGTGATGCCCGTGACGAAGGCGGTGAGCGCGAGGGAGAACATCATGCCGCCGACGACCTTGCGGCGCTCGGGGCGTGCGCAGTGCACGATCGCCAGGCAGGCGGCCGGGAGGGCGAACATCATGATCGGGAAGAACCCGGTCATGAACTGTCCGGCGGTCGGGTCACCGGCGAGGAAGCGGGCGATGTCGCCGTGGGCGCCGTTGTACTCGCCGGCCTGGTACCACGGGAAGGAGTTGACCAGGTGGTGCATGCCGACGGGGATCAGCGCGCGGTTGACGACGCCGAAGATGCCCGCGCCGACGGAGCCGGAGTTGACCAGCCACTCGCCGAGACCGTGGATGCCCTTGCCGAGCACCGGCCAGATGAGACCGAAGACGATGCCGATGACCAGGCCCGCGAAGGAGGACAGGATCGGCACGAGGCGGCGGCCGCCGAAGAAGCCCGCCCAGTCCGGCAGCTTGGTCCGGTAGAACTTCTGGTACAGCAGGGCGGTGACGATGCCCATGACGACACCGCCGAGGACACCGGCGTTGACGGGCGCGTCGATCAGGGCGACCTTGTGGTCGACGACCGCCTCGATCTGCGGCACGTTGCCGTCGCTGAACTTGCCGAGCACGCTGGCGAAGACCACGTAACCGGCGACGGCCGCGAGCCCGGTGGAACCGTCGGACTTCTTCGCGAAGCCCACCGCGATACCGACGGCGAACAGCAGCGCCAGGTTGCCGAAGACGGCGTTGCCGCCGGCGGCCATGTACTTGGCTATCTCGTTGACCCAGCCCGGCAGCGACTCGCTGCCCAGCATGTCGGCGTTGCCGAAGCGCATCAGCAGCGCGGCGGCCGGCAGCACGGCGATCGGCAGCATGAGGCTGCGGCCGAGGCGCTGCATGACCGCCATGACGGCGGAGTTCTTCTTGGCAGACGGGGCCGTCTGCTCGGCTGTACTCACGGTTGCTTCCTCCAGAGGAAACGGGGTGTGTTGCCAAGGCAGGCAGCGCTTGTGTGGGCTGGGCAACAGCTAAGGAAAATGCGCCATTTGCAGCGCGATGTTCCAGTTGTAACACGGTTAAAACCGCATAAACCCATGGTCGGACAGACTGTGGACCTACGACCCGAAGGCTGAGGCCGTAAGCCTCCCGCAACGCGTGCCTTCCGGCGATGTCAGAGGGTCCGGGTACCTTCCGGGGAGGGGAGCGAAGGGGGATCCGCGTGCATCAGCCGACGTATCAGCCGACCGTCGTCCGGGGGGACGCGAGCAGCCCGCAGGCCAAGGGGCCGAAGATCATCGCGCACGTCTGCAACGACCTCGGGGGCTGGGGGAAGGGCTTCGTCCTCGCGCTCTCGAAGCGCTGGACCGAGCCGGAGGTCGCGTACCGGGCCTGGCACAGGGGCCGCAGCGGGAACGACTTCGCGCTCGGCGCGGTGCAGCTCGTCCAG
The DNA here is from genome assembly GCF_057834205.1 of Streptomyces sp. GL_148. Taxonomy (NCBI): domain Bacteria; kingdom Bacillati; phylum Actinomycetota; class Actinomycetes; order Kitasatosporales; family Streptomycetaceae; genus Streptomyces; species Streptomyces sp. GL_148. The sequence goes on from NZ_CM174396.1 coordinate 5,514,195, forward strand.
GTCCGGCCGGACACCTGGGTCGCGAACATGGTCGGCCAGCACGGCATGCGCACCGGCAGCGGCGGCCCGCCCATCCGCTACGAGGCGGTCGAGCGCTGCCTCGTCCTCCTGGCGGCCCACGCCGCCGAGCTGGGGGCCTCCGTCCACGTGCCCCGCATCGGCTGCGGCCTGGCGGGCGGCAAGTGGTCGCGCATCGAGCCGCTGATCCGCGACGGGCTGTGCGCGAAGGGGATACCCGTCACGGTGTACGACTTCGGCTAGGACCACAGATGATCGAGGTGTTGGAGCGGATCCGAGTTCACCGCCCGAAGGGCGGTCACCCGCGTAACGGCGGTCGGCCCACCGGCTTCGACCGCGAGGAGATCCGCCGGACCGGCCCTGCCGGTGAGGCGCCCGAAAACCAGTGGAACAGCGTCGCTGTGCGCCACTACCGTGCCGTCGACCCGAGTCGTCCAGGCAAGGACATGCCGTTGTACACCCTGTGAGACCCCCCAAGCGCTGATCGGTCGCGCGTCGCACATGTGCGCCGTGCTGCTTTTTGCTGCGGACTTCTCACTGAAACCGGTGTACTTCTGTGCTCAATAACTGGGCGGTCGTGCCCACCTGCCTGCCGCTCGTTCGCCGCCGTTGCCATGCGTGCGCGTCCGAGCGCTTCCGGGCGAACGGCAAATTTCGTGTCAACGCGAACCACAAGCTCCTCGACGCCTGGCTGCTCGTGCTCTGTACCGCTTGCGGGGACACCGCGAAGCTCACGGTCCTGGAGCGGATGAACGTGCGCTCCGTACGACCTGAGCTCCTGGACCGCATGCATGACAACGACCCTGGCCTGGCAGCCGAGGTGCTCCAGGATCCGGTCATGCGGCGGCGCAATCGCATCGCCCTCGACTGGGACGACGCCTGGCGGCTCGACACCGGCGGATCGGATCACCTGGGCCGGGAGGTGGTCGACGTCTCGGTCCGCTTCGCGGCGCAGATCCCCGTCCGGCCGGTGCGGGTGATCGCTGAAGGTTGCGGTCTTTCCCGGGCCGAGGTCGAAAGACTGATCGCGGACGGGAAACTCGTGTCGGCAGTCCGGCTGGGCGGCAAGCTCTCCGGCGACTTCACCTTCATGCTCAAGCGCTAGCCCCCCGGGACCTGGGGCCTGTCCGGCAAGATCCGCCGGACGGGCCCCGGGCCTGACCGGCAAGATCCGAAAGAGACGGCCTAGCGCTCCGTCCGGGGCGCGGCGCCCGCGCCGGGGGTGAAGCCCCGGACGATCAGCCATCCCGCCAGGGTCAGTTCCCAGGCGAACACCGGGAGTGCGGCGGCCGCGCCCACGGGGGAGAGCTGGTCGTAGGCGCCGAACATCACGGCGACGGCCGAGGCGCAGATCAGCGGGCCGCCGAGCAGCCCGAGCACGGCGATGAAACGCGGTACGAGCCGTGCGCGGTACGCCAGGTACGCGAGCAGGACGGTGTTCAGGCCGAGGGCGATGTTGGGCCCGAGCAGGAACGTCCAGTCGTGCACGGCCACCAGCGCGGCGTCCGCGCCGTCCGCCGCCCCCGCGTCGCGCCGCAGGGTCACCAGCGCCAGGACGGAGGCGATCCCGGCGGCGATGACGGCCGCCTCCAGCAGCCGCCCGAAGGCGTACCCGAGCGCGAGCCCTTCGCCGTGGCGCCGCAGGACGGGGAACAGGGCCGCCCCGGTACCGGCCACCGCCACCACCAGCACCACCTCGCAGAGCGCCCCGAGCAGCGCCTGCGTGTCGGCGCCCTGCGCGAGCCGGCCGTCCGTCGCGCCCAGCAGGGGGCGGTACAGCACCGCCCCGGCTATCGCGGAGACCTCGGTCAGCAGGAACAGCGACCCGGCGGCCACTGCGGTTCTCCGGTCCGGACTCATCTTCTCGGCACCCCTCGCTCGATGGAGGTGTACGTCGTACACCTTGAAGGGACCATAGGTGTACGGCGTACACTCGTCAAGGAGAGGGTGCCGCAGAGGAGACGGAAGGGGCCGAACCGGAATGACCCGGCAGGAAGCCACGGACAAGGCAGAGGGCAAGGCAGAGGACACGGCCACGGGCAAGGCCGCCAAGGCGGAGGGCAAGCAGCGGGTCCCGCTCAACCGGGACCGCGTGCTGCGCGCCGCCGTCGCACTCGCCGACGCCACCGGCATCGACGCGCTCAGCATGCGCAGGCTCGCGCAGGAGCTGGGCGTCGTACCGATGGCCCTCTACAAGCACGTGGCCAACAAGGAGGAGCTGCTCGACGGCATGACCGACGCCGTCGTCGGCGAGATCGACCCGCCGGCCCCGGGCCCGGACTGGCAGCCCGTGGTCCGCGGGCGGATCCTCTCGGCCCGCCGGGTCCTGCTCCGCCACCCCTGGGCGGCGCGGGTCATCGAGTCACGGACCGGCCCCACCCCGGCCGTCATCGCGTACCTGGACTCGATGGCCGGGTGCTTCCGCGGCGGCGGCCTCTCCGCCGACCTCACGCACCACGTGATGCACGCGATGGGCAGCCGCCTGCTCGGCTTCAGCCAGGAGCTGTTCGACACCTCGGGCCCCTCCGGCCCGCCGGATCCCGAACTGGCGGCGCGCTACCCGCACATCGCGGAACTGGCCGCGACGGCCGCGCACGACGACGGCTCCACGGTCGGTGGCGGCTGCGACGACCAGTTCGAGTTCGAGTTCGCCCTGGACCTCCTCCTGGACGGCTTCGAAAGCCTCCGCCGCCAGGGCTGGGCCAGTACGCGCGCCTGACGCGCGGCGTGCCTCGGGGCGGACCGGGGAGAGCCCGGTCCGCCCCGCTTCGGGCCCGCCTACGGGAGGTAGCGTTCGAGCGCCCTCGCGCCCTCCTTCTCGATCAGCTTGCGGGCCTTCTCGACCCGCTCCGGAGTCACGTCCTGGCCGCGCGCCATGACGAGGTCCTCGGGGTCGAACGGGTGCTCCGACCCGGTGTAGAGGTGGGCGGGGCGCTGGGGCTGCTGGTCCGATTCACTGTCCATCGCTACCTCCTGCTGTGTCCCCCTGGCCCCCATCCTCCGGCCGCGCCCCCAAGAACGCACCTCGGGGCCGGGTGGCCCCACGCGGGGCCCCGTCTCAGGCGATCAGGCGCTGTTGACCGCCAGCACCGCCAGCACCGCCGCCAGCGCGACGACCGCCCCGCAGATGCCGAGGTTGACGATCTTGTGCTCCCAGAACACCGCCACGAACTCGCGGATCGTCGCGCTCGGCCAGAAGTACTTCGCCGTCGGCGAGCCCAGCACCTGTCCGTTCACCCCGGCCTTGCGGGCCATCATCGCGGCGCGGAATGCGTGGAAGTTGTTGGTGACCACCACGCAGCGGTAGGAGGGGACCTCCGCCTCCATGATCGTCCGGCTGAACCGGAGGTTCTCCTCCGTCGTGCGGGAGCGGTCCTCCAGCCGTACGTGCTCCTGCGGAACGCCCTCGGCGATCAGCCAGTCGGCCATCGCCCGCGCCTCCGCGACCTTCTCGTCCGCCCCCTTGCCGCCCGAGGTCAGCAGCAGCGGCGGCCGTCCGCCCCGTGCGATCTGGGCGTCGTGGATGGCCTGTCCCTTGCGCAGCCGCGAGGCCAGCAGCGGCGGGACCCGGTCGCCGCCGATCAGGCCGGAGCCGAGCATCACCACGTAGTCCACGTCGCCGCGCACCTTGATCCGCCCGTAGAGGTAGGCGTAGGCGAGGAAGCAGAGGAAGAGGAAGGAGACGTACCCGGCGAGGAAGACCACGCCCCCCGTCACCGCGTCCCACATCTGGGAGCGCCGGGTGCCCGCGGTCAGGACGAACGCGATCAGGGCGAAGATCCCCACCCCCGCCATGAAGGCGAGCAGATTGGCCGGGCGGCGGCCCTCCTTGCGGATCATCGTCACCCCGTTGCCGATCAGGAAGAACCCGAGCGCGACCGTGCCGAGCGCGGGTACCAGGAAGACCAGCGCGACGATGATCCCGGCGAGGCCGTGGGGCAGGTCCGGGACCAGGGTGAGCAGGCCGATCGAGGTGAATATGAAGGTGAGGCCCAGGTAGACCGCGTTGCGGAAACGGCGGCGGTCGGCCCGGACGCTCACGCCGAAGAGGGTGAGGAAGAGAGCGGCAGGGACAAAAGCGAACATGCCGCTCATCGTAGGTGGGAAGTATGAATATCTAGAGGCTGCCGTGCGGCGTGCGGCGGACCGCCCGCCCGGCGAGGACGTCCGTCCTGCGCCCGTCCCGTACGACGAAACGCCCGTCGATCAGGACGTACGGGATCCCGGCCGGCAGCGCGCGCGGGCGCTCGTACGTCGATCCGGCCGCGACCGTCAGCGGATCGAAGAGGACGAGGTCGGCCCGGTGCCCGACGCGCACCAGCCCCCGGTCCGCCAGCCGCAGCCGCGCGGCGGGACGGCCGGATAGGTGGGCGACGCACTCCTCCAGGGAGAGGACGCCCAGCTCGCGCACGTAGTGCCCGAGGTAGTGCGGGAAGGTGCCGTAGGCCCGCGGATGCGGTTTCGCGCCCTGCAGGATGCCGTCCGAGCCGCCCGTGTGGACCGGGTGGCGCATGATCGCCCGTACGTTCTCCTCGTGCCCGACGTGCTGCAGGATGCTCGGTCCGAGCCGGTCGCCCAGCAGCAGCGCCCGGGCCGTGTCCCAGTCCGGGATGCGCGTGCCTACGTACGCCCCGTAGGCCGGATCCGTGGTCCCGGCGATCTCGATCGTCGACCAGTCGACCGGGACCCCGTGGCAGCCGTCGGCGCCCTCCACCTCCAGCGCGTACCGGATCCGCTCGGCTTCGGTGTCGTCGCGCAGGCGCGCCAGGACCGCCTCGGGCCCGCCCTCGTTCGCCCAGCCGGGCAGCAGTGCGACCAGGGTGGTGCAGCCGGGGGTGTACGGGTAGCTGTCGAGGGTGATGTCGGCGCCGTCGGCGAGCGCCCCGTCGAGCAGGGCGAGCAGCTCGCCCGCCCGGCCCCGGTTCTCCCCGAAGTTCATCGTGGCGTGGGCCAGGTGCAGGGCGCAGCCGGCCTCGCGGGTCAGCTCGACCATCTCGGCGTAGGCGGCCAGGGCGCCGCGGCCGTACGAGCGGTGGTGCGGGCAGTAGTAGCCGCCGTACCGCGCCACCACCCGGCACAGCTCGGTCAGTTCGGCTCCGGACGCGTACATGCCCGGGGTGTAGGTGAGCCCGGAGGACATGCCGACGGCGCCCTGGGCGAGCCCCTCGGCGACCAGCGCCCGCATCCGGTCGAGCTCCGCGGGGGTGGCGGGGCGGTCGCCCCAGCCGACGACGTGCGCGCGGACGGTGCCCTGGGGGACGAGGTAGGCGGCGTTGACGGCGATGCCCTGCGCGTCCAGCCGGTCCAGGTATCCGCCGACCGTGCGCCAGTCGAAGTCGATGTCCTCGCCCGTGCCGTTCCAGCCGGCGATGGCGGCCCGCACCTCGGCCAGCGTGCGGTCGTCGACGGGGGCGTAGGACAGGCCGTCCTGGCCCAGGACTTCGAGGGTCACGCCCTGGGCGGCCTTCGCGCCGTGGTCCGGATCGCGCAGCAGGGCCAGGTCGCTGTGGGCGTGCATGTCGATGAAACCGGGGGCCAGGGCGAGGCCGCGGGCGTCGAGCGTGTGCCGTCCGCCGCCCGCGATCCGGCCGCCCACTTCGATGATGCGGCCCTCGTGGATCCCGACGTCGGCGGTGTAGGAGGGCCCGCCCGTGCCGTCGACGACGCGGGCCCCGCGGATGACCAGGTCCATGGTGGGAACGTTCCCCCGAGGCTTAGAAGAACGTCCGGACGTACTCCGTGACCGTGCCGTCGGCCTCCACCACCGGGATCAGCGGCCACTTCTCGAAGATGGTGCACGGGTGGGACATCCCCAGCGCCACCCAGTCGCCGACCTCCACGTCCTCGGCGCGATCCGTCTCCAGCCAGGCGTGCTGGTCGGACAGCTTGACGACGCGGATGCCCGTCGCCGGGCGCTCGGCGCCGGTGAGGGGATCGCGGACCAGCTCCGCCTCGGGCAGCCCCAGGTCGTACGCGATGTCCCGCTTGCCGGCGTTGACGAAGGCCTGGGTCGGGGAGGGGCGGGAGACCACCTGTACCCAGAGCCGGAAGGCGGGGCGCAGGCCGCCCTCCTCGGGGACCCGGTTGAAGGGGGTGAGGCGGGTGTACCAGCCGTGGTCGTGGGAGACGTACGCGCCGGAGCGCAGCAGCTTCAGCACCGGCCGCGAGAGCTCCGGGAGCTCGGCGAACACGTCGGCGACGGCGTCGAACCAGGCGGAGCCGCCCGCGCTGACGACGATCTCGTCGACCCCCTCGAACCGCCCCGCCTTGTCGAACTCGGCCGCCAGGCCGGTGAGCCGGCGCAGGTAGGCGTGCACGGAGTCCGGGTCGGCCCCGGGCACCTCCGCCTCGTACCCGGCGATGCCGACCAGGCGCAGGGTGTCCGTACCCGCCACCGCGTCGGCGACGGCCCGGCAGTCCTCGTCGGTACGGGCCCCCGTGCGGGCGCCTTCCCCGGCGCCGAGCTCGACGACCACGTCGATGCGCTGCGGCCGGCCCGCCAGGGCCCGGTCCATGAGCTGGACCCCGCGCACGGAGTCCACGTAGCAGACGAAGCGGAAGGCGGGGTCCGCGGCGAGCTCGCCGGCCACCCAGCGCAGGGCGGCGGCGTCGACGAGCTCGTTGGCGAGGAAGATCCGCTGGATGCCGAACGCCCGGTAGACGCGGGCCTGGTGGGGGACCGCGGCGGTGATGCCCCAGGCGCCGTGGTCGAGCTGACGCCGGAACAGCTGCGGGGCCATGCAGGTCTTGCCGTGCGGGGCGAAGGCCAGGCCGTGGCGCTCGGCGTAGGTGCCGAGGGCGGCGAGGTTGTGGCTCAGCGCCTCCGCGTCGAGGGTCAGTACGGGCGTGGTGAACCCGCCGGTGTGGAGGTTGCGCCGCTGGGCCGTGAGCTCCCCGACGGTGAGGCCCGCCTGCCCGGCGTCCGGGGGGAGTCCCTTGAACCGGTGGTCCACCGGCTCCTGGGCGAGGGCCTGGACGGGGTCGCTGGGCATGTGGTGTGCCTCCCGGGGGGTTTCGGTTGTTGCGTACAGTGCAACAGTCGTTGCGTGTGCCGCTGCATGCTGTCTAACATCCCGGATGACGACGGGTCAACGGGTCCGGGTTCCGTACGGAGGTGCACGGCGTGAGCCAGTCGGTGGAGCGGGCGCTGCGGATCCTGCCTGCGCTGGCCAAGGGTCCGGCCGGGCTCGGCGAGGTCGCCGAGGTGCTCGACGTGCACAAGAGCACGGCCCTGCGGCTGCTGCGGACCCTCCAGGAACACGGCTTCGTGTACCGGCAGGGCGACGGGCGCTACCGGCTCGGGGCCTCCCTCTTCGCCCTGGCCTCCGAGTCCATCGAGAACCTCGACGTGCGCGAGATCGCCCACCCCCACCTGCTGGAACTGAACCGGACCACCGGGCACACCGTGCACCTCGCCCTGTACCAGGACGACGAGGTCGTCTACGTCGACAAGGTGGACAGCCGCTACGCGGTACGGATGTACTCGCGCATCGGCCGGCCCGTCCCCCTCACCGTCGCCGCCGTGGCGAAGCTGCTGATCGCCGACCTGCCGGAGGCGGAGCGCCGGGCGCTGGCCGCGCGCATCGAGTACCCGGCCTACACCTCCCGCTCCACCCCCGACGCCGCCGCGTACCTGCGCGAGCTGGACCTCGTACGCGCCCAGGGGTGGGCCACGGACCTCGGCGGCCACGAGGAGTCCCTGAACTGCCTGGCCGCCCCCGTCCGCGGACCCGACGGCCGCGTGGTCGCCGCGATGTCCGTCTCCGCCCCCGGCGTGGTCCTCTCCGTCGCGGGGCTGCTCGAACTCCTCCCGCTCGTACGGCAGACCGCCGACGCCATCGGCCACGAGTACTCAGGCTCGGGCCCCCTGCAGGAACAGGAAGAAGACAGGCCATGACCGACAAGACCGCGATCACCCCCGCCACCCACACCGACCCGCCCGCGAAGTTCTCCCACGGCGTCCGCAAGGGCAACATCCTCCAGGTCGCCGGCCAGGTCGGCTTCCTCCCGCACGTGGACGGGCAGGCGCCCACGCCGGCCGGCCCCACCCTGCGCGAGCAGACCCTCCAGACGCTGGAGAACGTCCGCTCCGTCCTGGAGGCGGGCGGCGCCACCTGGGACGACGTGATGATGCTGCGCGTCTACCTCACCGACACCGCCCACTTCGCGGAGATGAACGAGATCTACAACGCCTACTTCGAGGAGCAGAACCTCAAGGAGGCGCCGTCCGCCCGCACCACCGTGTACGTGGGCCTCCCCGGCGGCCTGCTGATCGAGATCGACGCCCTCGCGGTGCTGGGCTAGCTCGCGCGGTCGGCGGGAGCGGGCGGCGGCTCCGGCGTGCGTCTCACAGTGTGTACGGGCGGGCAGTCGACTTCGGCATTCTGTGTATCTTGATCGCCGTTCAAGTTCACACCATGTGGGGGGAACTCTCTTGCGCAAGCGCTCTGTTATAGCCACGGCCATCGCCACGGGCACGCTGGCCGTCCTCGCCGCCACCCCGGCCCAGGCCACCGAGTACAGCTCGGCCCTGAAGCTCCGCGGAGTCCAGTACGACGCCCCCGGCGCGGACTCCAACAGCTGCTCCACCGGCAACACCGCCGCGGAGTACCTGACGATCAAGAACTACTCCTCCTCGGCGACCGTCAACCTCAAGGGCTACGTCGTCAAGGACGCCACCGGCAACCGCTTCACCTTCACCCAGAACCACTACCTCCAGCCCGGTGACTTCGTGAAGCTCCGCGGTGGCTACGGCACCGAGTCCGACGCCAACAACGTCGCCTACCGCGGCAGCTGCAACTTCATCTGGAACAACGACCGCGACACGATCTACCTCTACAAGCCCTCCGGCGCGTCCGCGGATTCCCACTCCTACACCAAGAGCGGGTCCGACGCCGACGGCAACGGTTACGTCACCTTCCACGGCTGACCGGCCCTGACCGGCGGCGGGAGTCGGCAGCGGAAGTCGCCAACTCACGCCGCCGGGGCATTGGGTACCCTCACGGGTGACTTCGGGGCGCCGGCGGGGGCCGGAACGCCGCTAGCAGGGACGGATCCTCATGAGCAGCGCACCTTCGCCAGGCATCTTCCAACCGCTCAAGGCCGACGACCCGGAGGTCGTGGGCGGCTACCGGCTCGCGGCGGTGCTCGGCGCCGGCGGCATGGGCAAGGTGTACCTCTCGTACACGCCGGGCGGCCGGCCCATCGCCATCAAGGTGATCCGGTCCGAGTTCGGCGAGGACCCCGAGTTCCGGCGGCGCTTCCAGCAGGAAGTGCGGTCCGCGGAGCGGGTCCAGGGCCTCTACACCGCCCCGGTCATCGACTCGGACACCGAGGGCTCCCAGCCCTGGCTGGCCACGGCCTACGTGCCCGGCCCCTCCCTCGCGCACGCCGTGGCCCACCACGGCGCACTGCCGCCGCGCAGCGTGCTGCTGCTGGCCGTCGGGGTCGCCGAGGCCCTGACCGTCATCCACGGCGCGGGCATCGTTCACCGCGACCTGAAGCCCGCCAACGTGCTCCTCGCCTCCGACGGCCCGCGCGTCATCGACTTCGGCATCGCCCGCGCGGCCGACAGCACCGCCCTGACCAGCACCGGCGTCAGCATCGGCACCCCGGCGTTCATGGCGCCCGAACAGGCCTCGGCGGGCACGATCAGCCCGGCCACCGACGTCTTCGCCCTCGGCCAGATCGCCGCCTTCGCGGCGATCGGCTCCTCCGTCTACGGGGACGGGCCCTCGCACGCCGTGCTCTACCGGATCGTGCACGAGGACCCCGACCTCAGCGGGCTGCCCGAGGAACTGCGGCCCCTGGTGACCCGCTGCCTCAGCCGCGACCCGGCCGACCGCCCCGCGCTGACCGAGGTCATCGCGCTGTGCAACGAAGCCGCGGGCGCCGAGCCGCTGCGCCAGGGGGAGGACTGGCTGCCGCGCGCGGTGGCCGGTTCCATCACCGAGCGCGTGCACCTGCTGCCCGCCCCGGCGCCCACCCCGCCGCCGAAGCCGGCCGCGCCGATCCCGACCGAGGTCTCCGCACAGCCTCCGTCCCCGAGCGCGCCTGCGGCCGTCCCCGCCGCGCCCGGGTACACGCCCACCGGCCTGGCCGCCGCCCCGACGCAGGCCGCTGCGGCGCAGCCCGGTCCGGGGCAGCCTGCTCCGGCTCAGCCCGGTCCGGCTCAGCCCGGTCCGGCTCAGCCCGGTCCGCAGACGGTTCCGACCGGCTACGGGACGCCGCCGCCGTACGCACAGCCCACCTACGCGCAGCCTCCGCGCCCGCAGCCTTCGTACGCGCAGCCCACGTACGCCCAGCCCACCTACGCGCAGCCCGGGTGGGGGCAGCCCACGTACCCGCCCGCGCCGACCCGCCCCAAGCGGACCGGGCTGATCGTCACCTTGTCCGTCGTGGGCGCCGTCATCGGGCTCGCCGTCCTCGGGTCCCTGCTCCCGGACGATTCCAAGAAGAACGGTGCGGCCGGGTCGCCCGGCAGTGGCGGCAGCACGGCGGGTGCCAGCGCCTCCCCGGGCAAGGCCCAGAAGCCCGTCGACCCGAAGCCGGTCGAGTACAAGGGCATCGACGTGCCCGAGTCCCACCAGCTGATGCTCGCAGACAATCCGCCGCGTCCGGCGGAGGATCCGAGCGGCGGGGGCGTGCATTACGGGAAGGGGGACCTCTTCTACTACTACGACGAAGCCTTCGGGAACCACGAGTTCGGCACCGACAACGGAAAGCTGGTCCTGCTGAACAACGCGGAGAAGGGCTCGCTGGAGACCTGCCGCAAGGTGACCCGCTTCACCGAGAAGATCAAACTCGACCAACTCACGGCCGGATCCGAGGTCTGCGTCCTGAGCAATGCGGGGCACATCGCGGTGGCGACCTTCCGCGGCAAATCGGGTGCGAAGGAGTCGAGCCAGTACATCACCCTCGACCTCACGATCTGGCGCAACGCGGAGGAAGCGAAGAAGGACTGACCGGGCCCGGCGCCCGGGCGCCGGGCCCGGGGCTCAGAAGCGGCGAGGTGGCAGGAGGAGACTCACTGCCACGCCCGCGACGACCCAGGTCAGCAGCCCGGCGAGCGGCACCAGCACAACCGCGAGGTCCGTACGGGCGAGCAGCAGCGAGGCCGTCGTCAACCCGGCGGCGATGCCCGATGTGTTGGCTACGAACGCGGCTTCCTCCGCCCGTGTCACCGCCTCGAACAAGCGCGTCAGGCCCGTGGCGGTCCAGAAGGCCAGTGGTCCCATCACCACGAGGGCCAGGACCCCCACCCACCACGGGATCCCCGGGGCCCAGAGCAGCAGGATCGCCACGGCCATGGCCGCGAGTATGGAGAGCCAGAAGCCCACCAGCGACAGGCCGTCTTCGTCCTCATCCGACTCGTCCGAGAGCGGCTGGTCGATCTGGAAGACGATGCCGACCACGACGCCCACGACGACCGACCACGTCGCGGACAGGACCTGGAACGCGAACAGCTGGCCCCCGACCGCCAGCGCGGGCGCCAGGAAGGACATCCAGGCGGCGCCCGTCGACAGCACGGTCGGCCGGGGCTTCACGGGATCCTGAGCGGCGGACGTCTCTCGGAGTCCGCCCGACGGCACCCATCCGGCGGGTGACGGCTCGGGCGGCCGCACAGCGGGCGGCCGGGCGGCGGCCAGCCGGACAGCGGCGGTTTCCGTCGGGCGTGCGGCGAGGTTCCGCGGTGCCGCGGGCGGTCCCGACGGCTTCCACAACTCGGTCGCCGGGTGGCCCTGTTGGCTTCCGGCCCGGCTCAGCAGCTCCCCGGTCGCGGCCGCGCTCTGCGGGCGGTCCGCCGGGTCCTTGCTCAGCAGCCGCAGGACCAGCCGGTCGAGCTCGCCCGTGACGTCGGGCCGCTGCGTCCGTACCGGTTCCGGCATCCTGCTCGCGTGCTGGGCGAGCACGTCCCACCCCGTGCCCGTGAACGGCGGTTCCCCGGTGAGCAGTTCGTACAGCACGCAGCCCAGCGCGTAGAGGTCGGTGCGCGCGTCGTGCTCTCCCCGGGCCTGTTCGGGCGCCATGTACGCGGGCGTCCCGATCACCGACCCGGTCGTCGTCAGCCCGCCCGCTCCGCTCTGCCGGGCGATGCCGAAGTCGCAGATCTTGATCCGGCCCTTCGCGGTCAGCAGGATGTTGCCCGGCTTGATGTCCCGGTGGACGATCCCCGCCGCGTGCGCCGCCTGGAGTCCCTCACAGATCTGCACACCCCACCGCACCACGTCCTCGACGGCCGCGGGACCGCTCTCCGCCGACAGCGGGAGCCCGTCGACGAGCTCCATCACCAGGAAGACGACCGTCCGTCCGTCGACGTCACCTTCCCCGACGTCGTGCACGGCCACGACGTGCGGGTCGGACAGCCTGGCGGCCGCCCGCGCCTCGGACCGTAACCGCAGTGCGAGCTTGTCCTCGCCCGGCCGGGCGATGACCTTGACCGCGACATCCCGGTCCAGCGAGAGGTCGCGGCCGCGCCACACCTCGCCCATGCCACCTGCGCCTATCAGCTCGGCCAGCTCGTACCGGCCCGCCAACACCATGCCCTCCATCGGCACCCCCTTGAAGGGCACTGTAGCCACGGGAGGGACCCGGGCACGCAGGCGCGGGAAGGCCGGGCGCCCCCCTGGCGGTGGGGCGCCCGGCCGCTTGGGTCACGGGGTCACGGGGTCACGGGACGGATCACGGGCAGTACTGCGCCTGCTTGCCGATCGACCGGTACATGCAGTCCGCGTTCTCCAGGAGCTGCAGCACCGCGTCCTTGTTGCGCGCCGTCTCGGCGGCGATGACCTCGTCCGGCGGGTAGAAGCCGCCGCCGCCGGAACCGGCCGGGTACATCTCGAAGGTGTAGCCGAAGATCTTCTGGTCGCCCCACAGCCAGTCGTCGATCGTCCCGTCGGTGATGTACAGGTCGCTCGACTGCTCCGGCGTGTAGCCGTTGCTGGCCGCCATGCTGGTGCCGATCTTCTTGAACACGGCCAGGTCGTCGACGCTCAGGCCGGGCGCCGTGTCGTTGTACGTCCACCCGAACGGCCACAGCACGAGCTCGCTGTACGTGTGGAAGTCGATGGCGGCCGTGATCTGCTGCTTGCCGCCGACCACGCGGCTGCGCACGAAGTCCGAGACCACCTTCACCTCGGGCGCCGACTCGGCGGCCGGGCCCCGGTAGGTCTCGGAGCTCTTGCTGCCGCTGGAGCCGCCGCAGCAGCCCCACTTGTAGTTCCAGTTGCGGTTCTCGTCCGTGCCGACGTAGGAGGAGCCGGCGTTCGGCTGCCGGTTCTTGCGCCAGGAGCGGTACGAGCCGGAGGCGATGTCGTACTCGCCGCCGTCCGGGTTCAGGTCGGGGATGATCCAGATCTCGCGGCCGTTGATCATGTTGGTGACGCGCGATTCCGTCCCGTACTTGGAGCCGAACTCCTTGAGCAGGTAGAGGGCCATCTCGACTGTCAGGTGCTCACGGGCGTGCTGGTGGTGCGTGAAGAGCACCTCGGGCTCGGCCTCGTCGGTCGCGACGTTGTCGCTGATCTTGATGGCGATGAGGTCCCGGCCCTGGTACGACTTCCCGATGACCTGCTTGCTCATGATCGAGGGGTACTGGGCGATGCGCTGGTCGATCTCCGCGTTCGCCTCGGCGTAGTTGTGGTAGAGCGCGTCCTTCGACGGGAAGTCGCTGATCCCGGCGGCGATGTCGCGCCCGTCGGAACGGTCCGGCGGTCCGGGCAGCGCGGTCAGCTCGTAGCCGAGTGCGCGCAGCTTCTTGGCCTGCATCGGGTCGGCGCTGACGACGACCGAGCGGGCGTCCACCTCGTCGATGGAGACGCCGGTACGGAGCAGGGCGGTGCGTTCCGTCGCCGTGGACGGGCCCTGGATGTCGTACTGGGCGATCGACTCGTCCTGGGTGGCGGTCGACGGGGTGGGTGGCGGGGCTGCCGTCGCACTCATGCCGTAGGCGGGTGCGCCGAGCGCGAGCGCGAGAAGGGCCGCCGTGATGGCGGCCCTTCGGCGGTGGTGGAGCCGCATGCGTTCTCCTGGGTGGGAGTGTGGGGGTAGCCGTGCGGACGCGCACAGCGTGCTCTCGTGGCATGTTCGGGTCAAGAACTCGAACCGGCCATCCCCACACACCTACCTGCTACGGCAGGCCGTGGACCTTGGGACCCACCGCGTTGGACCAAGCACTACCCGCCTTGGCGTCCCAGTTGGTCGACCAGGTCATCGCGCCGCGCAGTCCCGGGTAGGTCTTCGACGGCTTGAAGGTGCCGCAGCTCGCGCCCCTGGCCAGACAGTCCAGCGCGCTGTTCACGATGGCCGGCGAGACGTAGCCGCTGCCCGCGCCGCTGGGGGAGGCCGGGACCCCGATGCCCACCTGTGAGGGGTCGAGCCCGCCCTCGAGCTGGATGCAGGCCAGCGCGGTGAGGAAGTCCACCGAGCCTTGAGAGTAGACCTTGCCGTCGCAGCCGAGCATCGCGCCGCTGTTGTAGTACTGCATGTTGACGACGGTCAGGATGTCCTTCACCGCGAGCGCCGTCTTGAAGTAGCCGCCCTGCGTCGACTGCATGTCGATGGTCTGCGGGGCCATGGTGAGGACGAGCGAGGGCCCGGCCTTCGCCGACAGCGCGCGCAGCGCCTGGGTCATGTAGGTCGGGTTCAGGCCGTTCTCCAGGTCGATGTCGATCCCGGTGAAGCCGTACTCCTGCATCAGCGCGTACGCGGAGTTCGCGAGGTTGGTCGCGGACGCCGAGTCGCCCACCGAGATGGTGCCCTTCTCGCCGCCGATGGAGAGGATGACCGACTTGCCGGCCGCCTTCTTCGCCGCGATGTCCGCCTTGAACTGCGGGACCGTGTAGCCGCCGAGGCCGGCCGAGTCGAGGTTGAAGGTGATGCCGCCGGGCGTGGCCGTGGCGTCGGCGAAGGAGACGGCGATGATGTCGTACTGCGCGGAGACGTCGGAGATCTTCTGGACGGTCGCGCCGTTGTTGAAGTTCTGCCAGTAGCCCGTCACCGCGTGCTTGGGCACCGCCGGGTTCGGGTTGCCGCCCCCGCCGCTGGTGGTCGTGCCGGGCACGGCCGCGCCCTTCGCGCCCTCGCCGGCCGCGTTGTAGGCGCTCACCTGGAAGGAGTACGTGGTCGATGCGGCGAGCCCGGTGATCTGCGCGGAGGTGCCCGAGGTCACGGTCTGGACGCGGACGCCGTCCTGATACACGTAATACCCGGCGGCTCCGGTGACCGTGTTCCACGAAAGGGTGAGCCCGCTGGAGCTCTGGCCGGAAACGGCGCTGCCGGCCGGTGCGCCGGGGATGGTCGGCGAGGGGTCGGTGCCGCCTCCGCCGTCGGGACCGAAGACGCTGAACTCGTCGACCACGAAGCCCGGCTGTCCGTACCAGCCGTGGGTGTAGACGGTGACCTGGGTGGTGCTCGCGCCGGTGGTGAAGGTGGTGGACAGCTTCTGGAAGCCGCCGCCGGTGCCGGGGGTCCAGGTGGAGACGTCCTGGGTGCCGGTCCCGGTCGCGCCGAGGTACACGTACGACCCGTTGACCTGCTGGCTCAGCGTGTACGTCGAACTCGGCTTGACGGTGACGACCTGGCTGCACCGGGCGTTGTCCTGGCCCGCCGGGGTGGCCTTGAGGGCGCCGGCCCCCGCGAAGACGGGGGAGGAGACGACGGCGCCGCTGCCGGAGGTGCAGGTCCAGTTGGCGAGGCCGGACTCGAAGCCGCCGTTGCGGACGACGTTGACGTCGGCGGCCCGGGCGGTGCCGGTGGCCAGGGCGGTGAGCCCGGCGGCGGTGAGCGTCACCGCGAGCGGGACGGCGAGGGAGCGTATGCGGTTCACGTGGGCTCCGTGGGGGGAGTGGGGAGGTGAGGACGCGTCATTCGGCATGTCTGGGGCAAGTGGGGTGCCCCGCAGCCAAGTTGGTCTAGTCCAATGTTCATGTCAAGAGTGTTTGCAATATGGCTTGAACTGATCGACGGGGCCGTCGACTTCCGATCCTTGTTGTCCGGATTTTCCCGCCCTCCGTGACACGTGCCCGTGGCACGGGAATGTGTAAGGCCCTGCCCTGTCAGGAAGGACGTGGATATGGTGCTGGGGCAAGGGGGAAGGGTGTTGATCGTTTGCGGTCGCGCAGCATGCGCGCACCCGCAACGACCAGGGGAACGCCCGTGGATGACCGGGTGAACGACCGGGTGAACGGGGGGATGCGCGTGCCGATCGCCATTGCTGTCACCAGCGCCGATCTGGTGCTGCCGGCCCCGGACCGGCACACCCCGGCCGCCGCCGTACTGCCGCCGCCCGAGGAGCTCGACCTGGAGGGCGCACTCGCCCAGACGGCCGGCCTGCTGGAGCGCCACGGCCACCTGGTGGTCCTCGTGCCGTCCTGGCTCCGCGCCTCCGCCGTCCGCCGCCTGCACACCGTCCGGGCCATCCTGGAAACCGACCGGATCGCGCTGGTCGACGTCGATCTCCCGCCGCTGGGAACCGCCCTGCTGGTACGTCAGCTGCGCCAGCTCAGCGTCACCGACTTCAGCCCCGGAGTCCTCGCCTCCGCCGCCCGGCTCCTCGCGCACTACGTCTACGCCGGCGCCCTGCTCGGCTCGGTCGCCAAACTGGACCGGGTGCCGGTCGGGCTCAAGGCGCACGCCAAGTCCTGGTCCCCGAACGCCCAGTTCGCCGTACTGGCCAACCCGTCCCCGCACCTGGTCAAACTGGGCTCGGGCTCCGGCGGAACCCACGGCGGAGGCGCCACGCTCCCCCCGGGCCCCGAATTCGCCACCCACCTCACCTTCGCCCGCGGCCAGCTCACCACCGACTGGGTGGCCACCGACCTGGCCCCCGCCTGGCGGGTCCAGGGCGTCATGGAGAACCAGCTGCCCGCGGACTCGCCCGCCTGGTGGGCCACACCGAAGCTCGTGGAGTTCGCGGCCGCCATCCCGGACCCCTCGGTGCTCTACCAGCTCGTCGCCTCGGTCCGCCGCGAAGAGTGCCGCTGGTGCGGCTTCGAACTCATCGGCGACCGCTGCGGCTTCTGCGCCGCCCCGCTCCTCGCACCGGCCCCACCGCCCCCGACGGCCTCCGCCTCCGCGGCCCAGCTCCGCCCCAGATCCAGATCCAGACACTGACCGGCCCGAACGAAATGAAGAACGGCGAGGTAAGACGGCCATGAACTCACGCCAGCGCCGCGGCGTCATCCTGCTGATCCTGTCGGTCCTGTGCGCCCTCGCCGCCTTCGGCGGAGTCCTCGTGGTGATGGGAGACGTCAACTCCAAGGTCGGCAACGAGGTCGTCGCCTACCGGGTGAAGGGCGACATAGCCCCGTACACCCCGCTGGCGGCCGGCCAGTTCGAGGAGGTCACGCTCCCGAAGCGGTGGCTGTCCGAGACCGCCGTCACCGACCTGGCCGCACTCAAGGACAAGCTGGCGCTCACCGCCCTGAAGAAGGGCTCGCTGCTCCAGAGCGACATGTTCGTCGACAAGCCGAAGCTCCAGGCGGGGGAGCAGGAGATGGCCATCATGATCGACGCCTCGACGGGTGTGGCGGGCAAGATCACCCCCGGCGCCAAGGTCAACATCATCGGCACGTTCAAGAGCAAGAAGGCGGACGGCCCCGACCAGTCCGTGGTCATGGTGGCCAACGCCCGCGTCATCAACGTCGGGAAGCTCACCCCCCTCGACCCCAAGGACAGCGAGAGGAAGGGCGCCGCCGAGGCGGTCCCGATCACCTTCGCCCTGTCCGCCAAGGACAGCCAGCGCGTCGCCTACGCCGAGTCCTTCGCAGTACACGTACGCCTGGCCCTGGTGGCCCCCGGCACCGACTCGGCGCCCAGCCCGGGCGACCGCTTCTACACCCTCGAAGGGGACAAGTGAGGCGCCGATGACCACTCGCATCCTCCCCGCGGTCGGCGACCCGGAATCCGCACGCATCATCGCCACCCTGCTCAGCCAGCTCCCCGGCGCCGAGCCGGCCGCCCCCGTCCCCGACTCCACCTTCCTCCTCGACATGCTCGCCCGGCTCGCGGGCGAGTCGATCGACGAGCTGCCCGAGGTGGTGCTCGTACACGAGCGGATCGGTCCGCTCCCCGCCCTGGACCTCATCCGCGAGGTCGCCCTGCGCTTCCCCGCCGTCGGCGTCGTCCTCCTGACCTCCGACGCGAGCCCCGCGCTCTTCTCCGCCGCCATGGACTCCGGCGCCCGCGGCCTGATCGGCCTGCCCCTCGCCTACGAGGAACTGGCCGCCCGCGTCCAGGCCGCCGCCCAGTGGTCCGTGGGCGTACGCCGCCACCTGGGCCGCGGCCCGGAGCTGCCCAGCGGCCCGGGCGGCAAGGTCGTCACGGTCACCGGCGCCAAGGGCGGGGTCGGCGCCACCTTCGCGGCCGTGCAGTTCGCGCTCGCCGCGGTGGCCGCGGGCCGGCGTACGGCCCTGGTCGACCTGGACCTCCAGGCCGGCGACGTCGGCTCGTACCTCGACGTGCAGTTCCGCCGCTCCATCGCCGACCTCGCCGGCATCCAGGACATCTCCCCGCGCGTCCTGTCGGACGCCGTCTACGACGACCGCACGGGCCTCGCGCTGCTCCTGGCCCCGGCGGACGGCGAACGCGGCGAGGAGGTCGACGACCGCGCCGCCCGGCACGTGATCGCCGCCCTGCGCGCCCGCTACGAACTGGTCGTCATCGACTGCGGCACCCAGGTGACCGGCGCCAACGCGGCGGCCGTGGAGCTGGCGGACGTCGCCGTCCTGGTCACCACCCCGGACGTGGTCGCGGTACGGGCCGCCAAGCGGATGGTCCGGATGTGGGAACGGCTCCAGGTCAGGAAGGCGGAGGAGACGACCATGGTCGTCAACCGCTGGTCCAAGCAGACCGAGATCCAGCCCGCCCTGATCGAGAAGATCACCAAGACCCGGTCGGTACGCACCCCCGTGCCGGCCGCCTTCAAGGAACTCCAGGCCGTCGTCGACGCGGGCCGGGTGCAGGACCTCGACAACCGCTCGACGGTCAAGCAGGCCCTGTGGGCGGTGGCGGGCGAACTGGGTCTGCTCGCCGCCCCGGAGGCCCAGGACGCCCCGGCGGCCGAGCCCGGCGCGGCCCTGGCGGTACGAGGCTCCGGGCCGGTGGCCCGGCTGCGCGGCGGCGACCGGGGCGCCCTCGGACCGTGGCTGCGGCGCGGGCGGGAGGGCTGAGGGGTGGCCGGGCGGAGACGGGACCGGGTTCGCGGGGATCAGGGGCAGGTGGCGATCGAGTTCGTCGGCATGCTCCCGTTCATCCTGCTCATCGTGGTGGCGGTGTGGGAGTGCGTGCTCATCGGGTACGCGTACTCGCTGGCGGGCAACGCCGCGGACGAGGCGGCACGGGTGGGGGCGGTATACGGAGACGGCCCCTGCCGGGAGGCCGCGCGGGA
The DNA here is from genome assembly GCF_057834205.1 of Streptomyces sp. GL_148. Taxonomy (NCBI): domain Bacteria; kingdom Bacillati; phylum Actinomycetota; class Actinomycetes; order Kitasatosporales; family Streptomycetaceae; genus Streptomyces; species Streptomyces sp. GL_148. The sequence continues at coordinate 5,533,600 of NZ_CM174396.1, forward strand.
GCACATCTCCGGGGCCTGGAACATGCCGCCCGCGGACTGCAGGAAGTCGGGGAACCTCTACAAGGCCGACGTCACGCTCAACCTTCCCGTCCTGCTCCCGGCGTTCGACATCGGCATCGACATCGTCGGCCACGGCGGCTCCCCGAACGAGAAGGAGGACTGAGATGAACCTGATGCGCAAGATCCGCGACAGTGATCGTGACCGGGGTCAAGTCGCCCTGGAATACATCGGGTTCCTGCCCTTCCTGCTCTTGGTCGGGCTCGGCGGGATCCAGTTGGGTTGGACCGCGTACGTGACGCAGCAGGCCGAGACGGCTGCCCGTACGGCGGCGCGCGTGGAAGCGCGCTATCCGGGCGAGGGCAGGGCGGCGGGCCTGGCAGCGATCAGGCCGAGCCTCGCGGCGGGGGCGGACGTTCCTCCGCCGGCCGTCACCCCGGACTCGGTCACGGTGAGGGTGACCCTCACGATCAACTCGGTCGTGCCCGGGATCGCCTCCCGCCCCGTCACCCGGACCGTAGTCATGCCCAACGACGACCCCGAGGTGACCGGACCATGAGCCTGCGTTCCCGGGTGAACACCCCCGACGACCGCCACAACCCGCGCGAGGACGGCCGCCTGGTCTCCTCGTACCGCGCCAAGCTGCTGGAGGAGATCGACCTCGCCGAGATGTCCGCGCTCGCGCCCGCCGAGCGCCGCGCGCGCCTGGAGCGCGTACTCGGCCACATCATCAGCCGCGAGGGTCCGGTCCTCTCCACCGCCGAGCGCGCCCAGCTCATCCGCCGCGTCGTGGACGAGGCCCTCGGCCTCGGTGTGCTCGAACCGCTCCTCGAAGACCCGACCATCTCCGAGATCATGGTCAACGGCCCCGACCAGATCTTCGTGGAACGCTCCGGCCGCGTGGAGCAGCTCCCGCTCCGCTTCGCCTCGCACGAGCAGCTGATGCAGACCATCGAGCGCATCGTCTCCACGGTCAACCGCCGCGTGGACGAGGCCAATCCGATGGTCGACGCCCGCCTGCCCAGCGGCGAGCGCGTCAACGTGATCATCCCGCCGCTCTCCCTGACCGGCGCCACCCTCACCATCCGCCGCTTCCCCCGGGCCTTCACTCTCCACGAGATGATCGGCGTCGGCTCCCTGGACGAGCAGATGGTCCTCCTGCTGTCGGGCCTGGTCGCGGCGAAGCTGAACGTGATCGTCTCCGGCGCCACCGGCACCGGCAAGACCACCCTCCTCAACGCCCTCTCCGGTCTGATCCCGGAGGGCGAGCGCATCATCACCATCGAGGACTCCGCCGAGCTCCAGCTCCAGCAGGCGCACGTCATCCGCCTCGAATCCCGCCCGGCCAACGTGGAGGGCAAGGGCGAGATCACCATCCGCGACCTGGTCCGCAACTCCCTGCGCATGCGCCCCGACCGCATCATCGTCGGCGAGGTCCGCGGCGGTGAGACGCTCGACATGCTCCAGGCGATGTCCACCGGCCACGACGGTTCGCTCGCCACCGTGCACGCGAACAGTTCCGTCGACGCCCTGATGCGCCTGCAGACCCTCGCTTCGATGTCCGAGGTGGAGATCCCCTTCGAGGCCCTCCAGGACCAGATCAACAGCGCGGTCCACGTCATCGTCCAGCTCACCCGCTTCGGCGACGGCACGCGCCGCATCACCGAGATCTCCCTCCTCGACTCCCACGGCCGCGAGCCGTTCCGCATCACGACGGTCTGCCGCTTCGCGGCGATGCCGATGGGCCCGGACGGCCGCGTCCACGGCCGCTTCGAGTACTACCCGCTGCCCCGCTGGCTCGCGGACCGCCTCTACATGAACAACCAGCCGATCCCGCAGGCCTTCGGGGTCGAGCCGGTGGCGGCCGACCCGCTCAACGACCCTCTCACCGACCCCCGCACCGGCCCGTTCCCCGGCCCCCTCCCCGCCCGCATCACCCGGACAGCCCTATGAACCCACTGATCCTCCTCACCCTCGGTGCCACGCTTCTGGCCTGCGTCCTGGTGGTCGTCGGCCTCCACGCCTACGCCGCCGGCCGCGCCCAGCGCGCCGCGCTCATCGAGCGCCTCTCGGCGACCGGCCTCCCCGCGCCCCTCGGCCGCAGGCGCCGCTTCCCGGGCGTGGACCGGCGCCTGCGCACGACCAAGCTGGGGCGCGGCATCGAGCGCAAGCTCGCGGTGACCGGCCTGGACCTCACCGTCGGCGAGTACTTCGTCTACATGCTGGCCACGGTCGCCGGGATCTGGCTGGTCTCGGCCTCCTTCCTGGCTCCGTTCTTCGGACCGGTGGCCGGCCTGATCGCCCTGTGGGGCGCCAACGCCTTCCTCAACTGGCAGCGGGCGCGCCGCACCGAGCGGTTCATCAACCAGCTCCCCGACCTGGCCCGCATCCTCGCCAACGCCACCCAGGCAGGCCTGGCCCTGCGTACGGCCATCGGCATGGCGGCCGAGGAACTGGAGGCACCAGCCGGAGAGGAACTGGCCCGGGTCGCCGACCGGCTCGCGGTGGGCCACTCCATCGAGGAGGCCCTCGGCGAGATCGAAGAGCGCCTGCCCTCCCGCGAACTGGTCGTCCTGGTCTCCACGCTCGTCCTGTCCGCCCGCGCGGGCGGCGCGATCGTGGGCAGCCTGCGCAACCTGACGGTGACGCTGGAGCAGCGCAAGGAGACCCGTCGAGAGGTCCGTACCCAGCTGTCCCAGGTCACGGCCACGGCGTACCTGGTGCCGGTGATGGGCATCGGCTCGCTGCTCCTCGTGGACGCGATGATGCCGGGCGCCCTGGACCGGATGACGGGTTCCGTCGTCGGACAGACCGCCGTACTCGTCGCCCTCGGGCTCTTCGCGCTCGGCTTCCTCGCCATCCGCCGCCTGTCCAAGATCGACGTATGAGGAGGTCCGCATGATCGCGCTGCTCCTGGCCCTGGCCGTGGGCCTGTCGGTCTTCGGCGTGTTCCACGGCATCCGGCTCTACCGCGCCGACACCAAACTCCCGTCCGACCTGATGCTGGCCCTGGAGGTCGGTGCCACCCGCACGACGGCCGTCGGCTCGCTCATCGACCGCATCGGCATCCGCTACGCGCCGCTGATACTGCGCCTGATGGGCCCGGACCGGGTGGCGCGCAAACGCCGCCAGATCGACACGGCGGGCAACCCGTCCGGCCTGACCATCGACCGCTACGCCGCACGCCGCGCCGTCTACGCCTTCCTCGGCGCCGTCGGAGCCTTCGCCATGCTGATCAACGGCCAACTGATCCTGGCGCTCCTCATGGTCGCCTTCGGCCTGTTCTGGATCGAGGCCGGCCTCTGGTCGGCGATCCGGATCCGCCGCGACCACATCGACCGGACCCTGCCGGACTTCCTGGACGTCCTCGCCGTGGTCGTCAGCGCCGGGCTCGGCTTCCGGCCCGCGCTGGAGCGGGTGGCGGACAAGTACGAGGGCCCGTGGTCCGACGAGATCCGGATCACCCTCCAGCAGATGACCATGGGCGTCAGCCGCCGCCAGGCCTTCGACGAGCTGCGCCGGCGCAACGACTCCGAGCAGGTCGCGCAGTTCGTCACCGCCCTCCAGCAGGGCGAGGAACTGGGCTCTCCGATCGTCGACACCCTGATCGCCATCGCCGAGGACATGCGGCGCACGGACGCCCAGAACGCCCGCCGCCGGGCCGCCAAGGCCGTCCCGAAGGCCACCTTCGTCGTCACGATGTTCATGCTGCCCGGCACCATGATCCTCCTGATCGGCGGGTTCGTGTACGGAGCCGACGTCGACTTCGGCGCCATGTTCGGGGGCGGCTGAGCCATGACCGCCTCGCTGGACGTCACGGCGTCCACCGCCGCACGGGACCGGGACCGGCCGTCCCCGCGCCCCGCGGTGAAGCTACCGATCGCCCTCCAGGCCAACGCCCTACAGGCCCTCTGCCGCCAGGTCTTCGCCTTCCGCCTCGTGATGATCGCCCTCGGGACACCGGTGGTGCTGAGCCGCACGGCACCCGGGACGCCGACGCACCTGGCGGGCGGCGCGGTCCTGCTCACCTTCCTGCTGTCCTACGTCCTGCTCCGCGACTGGGAGCGCTTCGGACCGCTGCTCCTGCGCCACCGCTGGCCGCTGGCGGTCGACTGGGCGTTCTTCAGCGGACTGCTCCTCCTGACAGCCACCCCCGGCTCCCCGATCCTCCTCGCCTCGGTGTGCACTCCACTGCTGGCCGGGATCGTCTACGGTCGCCCCGGCGCGGCGGTCTACGCGGTCGTCCAGGCGGCCGTCGTGGCGGTGGCCGCCAATGCCCTGACGCTGGCGGTGCTCTGCGTCCTGGCGGGCGCGGCCGGAGCCTCCCTGCGCGGCCTGCTCCTCCGCTTCGGCACGGCCGGCCAGGCCCTGCTGGAGACCCGTGCCCGCCTGGCGGTGGCGGAGGCGGTGCAGGCCGAACGGGACCACCTGGCCCGCGAGCTGCACGACTCCGCCGCGAAGACCCTGCACGGCCTGGCCCTGGCCGCCGACTCCCTGACCCGCACCACCGACCCGGCGACCCTCCGCCGCCAGGCCGCCCTGGTGTCCGGCGCGGCCCGCCGCGCGGTCGCGGAGTCCCGGGACGTACTGGCCGACCTGCGCCGGGACTTGGACGCGCCGGGGGTGTCCCTGGCGTCGGAACTCCGGGCCCGCATCGCCCCTGCCGAGGCCGAGCTGCGCGTGACGGGCACCCTCCCGGTGGTGCCCTCCCCGGTGGCCCGGCACTTGCTGGCGGTGGCGGGCGAGGCTCTGGAGAACGCCCGTCGCCATGCGGGAGCGGAACGGATCACGGTCGAGGCGGCCGTAGCCGCCTCCGACCTCCTGCTGGTGATCGAGGACGACGGCCGGGGCCTCCCGCCCGGCGTCGACCTCTCGGCACTGCACGGCGCGGGCCGCTTCGGCCTGCTGGGCATGGCGGAACGCGCAGCCGCGATCGGCGCCCGCCTCCACATAGGAGCCCGCCCGGGCGGGCAGCCGGGGACACAGGTCCGCCTCACCCTTCCGCTGGCGGCCCTCGCTGCGGGGAGGGAGGCGTGATGGCCCCGCTGCGCGTCCTGATCGCCGACGACAACCCGGTCGTACGAGCCGGCCTGGCGGCCCTCCTGGGCACCGCCGAAGACATCCAGGTGGCGGCAGAGGCGGCGGACGGCCGCGAAGCCCTCCACCTGACCCGGCTCCACACCCCCGATGTCATCCTGCTGGACGTCCGGATGCCCGGCGTGGACGGCATCTCGGCGCTGCCCCACCTGGTACAGCTCGCACCGGTCCTGATGCTGACGTACAGCCAGGAGTCGGAGATCGTCCGGGAGACGCTGCTGTTGGGTGCGGGTGGCTACTTGGTGCACGGCGAATTCACGCCGGACCACCTCGTCGCAGCCGTCCGCGACGTCCGCGCGGGCCGCGCCCATTTCAGCCCGACGGCGGCGAGCGCGGTGCTCGCGGAACTCCGGACCTCTTCGCATCCGCAACGAACTGTGGGACAGTCTTCGGAGCGTCTTCCCAACCATGCTGTGTACGGCCTGAGTTCACGTGAGGAGGAGGTCATGGGTCTCATCGCTTCCGGCATGAGTAACCAGCAGATCGCAGCCAGTTGCTTTATCAGCGAGAAGACGGTCAAGAACCACATCAACCGGATCTTCGCGAAGCTCCAGACCGCCACGCGCAGCGAGGCGATAGCCCGTTGGCTGGGAACCGCCCGTCCGGGGGTGGCTGGCCATGGGTAGACGGAGTGCGCAGTGGGTCCGTAATTGGGTCCCGGGACCCTTTGCAACTGCTGGTGCGTCGTCGTACCGTCCGCGAACCGATACCGGCGCCGGCTCTGGAGAGGACTCCCATGCTGCACCTCAGGCTGCTCAAGGCGATCGTCGAACGGAAGAACCGGATGCGACGGGGTGGGGACGAGGGTCAGACGGTCTTCGAGTACCTGGGGATCATCGTGATCATTGCCGGGATCGTCGCGGCCATCATCGCGTCTGGTCTAGCGGGCAGCATTTCGGACGCGATCAAGGATGTGTTGAAGGACATCACAGGCTGATGCCGAGGGCGTCGCGCGATCAGGGGCAGGTTCTCCCCTTCTACGCAGCGATGATGGGATGCCTGCTCTTCGCTGCGTTCGCCTTTGTCGTCGTAGGGATGGCGGGAGCCACACGCAGCGATGCGCAGGGTGCCGCCGACGCGGCGGCGCTCGCGGCGGCCCAGGAGGCTAGGGACAACCTGCTCGTGGGTATGGATCTCCGCACTCTCACACCCGCCGATTGGGACGACATCCTTGAAGGTGATCGGCTCGACCCGGAGGGGGCTTGTGCGAAGGCGCATCAGTTCGCCGACTTGAACGGTGCTAATGCGGAGTGCAGCCCTGGCGTCCTGCGGTTCACCGTCACCACAGAGACCGACGGCACGATCGGGGACACGGCCATCGACGGAACCGAGGATATGAAGGGCCGAGCCGAGGCGACCGCTGTGATCGAGCCTCGGTGCGCGCTACAGCCCGGGTCGACCCCCACGGCGACACCGTCGCCCAGCGCGACACCCGGTCCGGTTGTCATCGACTGCAAGGGCGGGGGGGTGGTCACGGTGAACCCCTCAACACCAGGTTCGTTGACGAAGCTGGCGAGGCAACTCTTCAGCGTGCGGCTGACCGACTGACACCGAACGAGAGACAAGGAAACGGCGTACATGAGCATTCGGCAGAAGGTGAAGGTCCGCGGGGGAGCGGCCGTTGCGGTTGCGGCGGCCTTGGCCCTTGTGTTGTCCGGATGCGGCGGTGAGGAGAAGCCGAAGGACCCGAAGAATTCCGCGACCTCGGACCAGGGGGCCAGCTCGCCGAAGGCCACGCCAAGCACTGGCAAGACATCAGCAGAGCCGGTTGAGGTGATCGCAACGTCCAAGGGGCCGGACGGCCTCACCCTGGAGATCACTGTTGTGGAACGTGACGCAGACGGATACCTGACTGTCAGCGGCCAGATCAAGAACTCCGGATCGGAATCCTACGTACGCACTTCCGCGTGGGTCGGCTCGGAGAAGAATGCCAGCCCGGCTTCGATCGCCGGTGCAACTCTCGTCGACGCCGTAGGCAAGAAGCGCTATTACGTGCTCCGCGACACAGAGGGCAGGTGCGCGTGCACCACGGGTCTCGCGCGTGTAGGTGCCGGGGAGACCGTCCCCATCTTCGCGCAGTTCCCCGCACCGCCACAGACCACGACGGAGGTGGTCTTCGGCTTCCCGACGTTCGAAGCGGCCACCGTCAAGATATCCGGGTGACATCATGACCAAACGCCATCGCACTTCCGCTGCCACGGCCGTCGCCGGTCTCATCATCGCGGGCGTCCACTTCATCGGCGCGACCAGCGCGCACGCCGACGACGTCACGCCATCCGTACCCCCCGGGACGGAACCATCCGCCTCGGCGCCCGTGCCCATCAAAGCCGACTCCCCGGGGCTCAAGCTCCCGCAGGGTGGCGTGCTCGCGCCCTCCAAGGTGCTGGACATGGTGGAGGTCGTCGAAGACCTCGGGGGCGAGGAACGGCGCCAGGAGACGAACCAGACCGTCATGATGGCGCTGCAATCCGAGGTGATGTTCCCCGAGGACAGTGCCATCTTCAACGCCCAGGCCGCCGCCCGCATCCAGGCCATCGCGCAGGAGATCAACACCCAGAAGGCCACCACCGTCCGGGTCTTCGGCTTCACCGACGACCAGGGCAGCTACGAGCACGGCAAGGAACTCTCCAAGAAGCGCGCCGACGCGGTCCAGGCCGAGCTGGCGAAGACGGTGACGAACCCCAGCGTCACCTTCGACGTACGCGGCTACAGCGAGGACTACCCGATCGCCGACAACGGCACCGAGGAAGGCCGCAAGAAGAACCGCCGCGTGGAGATCACCTTCCCGCGCAGCGTCAAGTAGAGCCGAACCTGCTCCGCGCCCGCGCCCCGGCCCCGGCACCCGCCCCGGCCGGGGCGCGGTACCAGCCCGCCCGCGCGGGCCTCCGTCAAGCGAGCAGCAAGTTGTGGATCTCGTACACCTTCGCGTCGACCGGCGGCGCCCCCAACTCCTGCGCGGCGGGGATGATCACGTCCTCCAGGAAGCGCTGGTGGTCGGCCGCCGACTCCCAGACTTCGATGACCTGCCAGCCGCCGTCCCCGAGGGGCGTCGCTACGTGGGAGATGAGGCCGACGGGCAGGTTCGTCCGGTCCGGGATCGTCCGGTCGAAGACGGTCTGGTAGAGCTCCTGGGTCCAGTCAGCGCCCTGGTTGTGCACCAAAACTGCCATCTCGACTCCTTGGTGAAGGGGTCCTCACTACGACGCTACGTCCGCCCGCGCCCGGCAGCGAATGCTGGTGGACCGTCCGTCCGTCGCCCCTCAGAAGGCCGCGGTGTCGATCTCGCACTCGAACGGCGCCGGCACCCGGAGCGGCTTGCCGAAGGAGACGGTCCAGCGTGACCGGTATCCCCCCGGGGAGGGCTCGGAGAAGCACGTGATTTCCCCTGCCTGCATGTCCACGACGAGGTAGACGGGGACCAGCCGGCCGTACACGCTCAGCTTCTCGTTCCAATCCGCGTCCTTCGTGGAGACGGAGGTGAATTCGGCCACGAGTGACAGTGCCTCTGCGTCGGCGTGCCGCCCTTCGGCGTCGAAGGCGGCTTCCTCCACGACGAAGAGGTCCGGGCCGTAGGCGCGTTCTACCTCGGGGAAGCTGAAGAGGAACGGCGCGTAGTCGGCGATGTGCCCTTCCGGGGCATGTTCCTCCAGTTGCCGACGCAGTGCGCGCATGGGGCGCAGGTAGCGCAGCTTCGACCACGGTGACACAACGATCTTCCCCCGGATGAGCTCGGCCTTGAAGCCGTCAGGCGTGTCCATTTCTTCGACTGTGCGCAGCAGGTCGTCGAAGCCCGGCCCTCCCACCTCGGCGTCTATGGGCGTGGGCTGCTCGATCATGACTGTCACCGTCGTCCTCCGGGCGCCTGCGGCGTGGCTGCTCGTACGCTCTGTGCCTCACCCCAGGCTAGCGCCGGAGTACTCCTCCCGCCCCGGGGCGGGAGGAGCGGATGGCGCTGCAGTCGTTCCTCAGGTCCGTCCATGCCGCCACGCTACGAGCGGTGGCATATGCCGGACAGCGGAACTGCGTCCCCTCACCCGAACGGGTGGGCGCATACAGAGGCCCCCACTCGGGGCGGGGTCGGCGTCCGCTGGGCATTCGCTGACTGCTGACGCCGGACGTCAGCCGGTCAGGAGGTGGTCGGCCTTGCCGGCCTTGATGTCCCGGATGAGCTGTTGCAGGGCCTCGCGGGTGTCTGTGAGGTAGGTGTCCTCCTGGCCGGAGAGGGCTATGTAGCTGTTGCCGTCCCCGTCCACCCCGATCCGGTAGCAGTTGTTTCCTTCGCCGCAGAAGGCGTCTTCCCAGTCGATGTCGGCCATCGGGGGCTCCTCAGAGGTGGCGGGCGATCGCGTGGATGAACTCGCGGGATGCCCCGGGGGTCAGGGCGTGCTTGTCCATCCAGTGGATGTGGGACTGGTACTTCGCGAGCTGGGCCTCGTCATGCGTGAATTCGGGGCCGTGGGCCGAGTCGAGTTGCACGGTGTCGAGTGGGGGGACCGCGCCCTCGGCGTAGAGCATCGCGTGTCCTGCCCCCGGGAAGGCCCCCGTCTCGACGGTCAGGACGCGGAGCGTGAGGTTGTCCCGCTCGGAGACCTCGCAGAGATACTCAAGCTGCTCGCGGGTGGCCCGGCGACCGCCGAACTGCATCCGCAGCGCGGCTTCGTGCACGTAGGCGTCGTAGGGGCGGGCGTCGTCGCCTTCCAGTACCTGCTGTCGCTTCAGGCGGTGTGCCACGCGCATTTCGACCTCGGACGGCGGGAGCGCGGGGAGCACCGAGCCGAATACGGCTCGGGCGTAGGAGCCCTGATGGAGCAGCCCCGGAAGGTGGACGGTCTGCACTGTGCACAGACGGGTTGCGTGCCACTCCAGCTCGGAGATGTCGAGCAGCCCGGGTGGGATCGCGCCGCGGTACGCCTCCCACCAGCCTCGCTCCCGGGGCTGCGCCAGCGCGGACAGTTTGTCGACGTAGGGCTCGTCCACCACCCCGCAGCGCGCTGCCAGGGTGCGTAGGCGCTCCTCGCTGACGGCGCGAAGTCCCTGTTCGATCGCGGACAGTTGGGAGCGGCTGACGCTCAGCGCGGCGGCCGCCGACTCGGCGGAGACGTCGGCGGCGACTCGCATCCTGCGCAACTCCGCGCCCACGCGCCGTTGGCGCTGCGTCGGAGAGGTCCTGGCTGTCATGCCAGCAGTCTGCCGGTTCACGGGCGCCCCCGGTGACGGCGGGGCAATTTCTCTAAGCGCGGGCACAATTGCACCCGCGATCCGCTACATTCGGTAATGCACCGCTCACGCAAGGGAGTTGGAAGTGCATCGCCGCAGCATGCCTCGGCCTCGGCGACGAGCCACTGCCCCCACCAATGCGAGAGCAACCCGTGCGCGTCGAGCTCACCGAAGTCACGTCCGCATCCGCGTCACGACAGGGAGTCCGCCATGCTCAGCCCCTTCATGCCCGCCAGTCCCGGCTGCTTCGACGCTTGCCCGCCGAGCGATGCGCCGCCGTCCCCCGACGGGCTGTCGTGCAGCCTGACCGTGCCCGGGGAGCCGTACAGCGCCCAGATCGCGCGCAGCACCGTACGGTCCGTCCTGCACGCCCAGCACCTCGACCGGGTCGTGCCCGCCACCGTCCAAGTGGTCGGGGAACTCATCGCCGCGGCCTGGTACTTGGACCCCGGTCGGAGCCTGTACCTCGCCCTCCGCCACCGCGAAGGCGCTCTCCGCCTCACCGTCTACGACGGGCACACGCCCCACACCCATCCCCGCCTCGCCGCCCACTGCGAGGCCCGCCGCCGCGCTGCCCTGCGGGTGATGGCCGCCGTCGTGCGGGACTGTGGCGGAGCGTGGGGCTTCGGGGAATCCCGGGAACCCGGCGGCGGGACGCGTACCTGGGCGAGCCTGCCGGTGGCGGGGGCCGCCGGGTACCTGGCCGGGTCAGCGGCTGCGCCGGAGTGACCGTGACCGCCTCGGTGCCCTCGTCGACGTTGACGGGCGTCGGCGTCGGCGTCGGCGTCAGCGGTCGGGCGACTGCTACCTATGATCGTCGCGCTGGGGGAGCCGCGTGACGTCCCGTCTGCCGACCGGCGGCGTCACGCTTAGGGGGAGCAGCGAGCATGGCCATAGAAACGACGCGGTCGAACGACGCCGAGCCGAACGACGCCGAGCCGAGCGCCGACGAGCCGAACGACGACGCGTCCGCGCGCGGGGACCGGAACCGTCGCATCCTGATTCGGGGCGGGGCGATCGCGGCTCTGGTCTGCGTCGTCGCCGTCGCGTCCGTCTTCGTCGCGGGCCGGTTCCCCGGCGACTCGATGGCCACCGCCTGGAAGACCCCCGCGGACCCCACGTTCACCTATCAGCGCGACGACACCTCGGTGTACGAAGGCAGCGGGTCCTGGCTGGCCGGCGACATGCTGGTGCGGAGCCGGTCCGACGGGGCGACCGGGCAAGACGCCGGGACCGGCAAGCGGGTATGGGACTACCGGCCGCCGGGCACCTCCAAGATCTGTGCGACCAAGGCCGACGTGGCTCATTCCGTCATGATCGTCACCCGCGACGACGAGAACCGGCCCGAGTCGGACAAGCGGCAGTTGTGCACCACGCTCGCCGCGGTCGACACGAAGAACGGCCGCGAGATCTGGCGCACCCCGATCCCGGCCGTGTCCCGCGAAAAGAACATGAGTGACCACGACCGTCCCCTGGTGACCGCGGGCGGCGGTCTCGCCGTGCTCGCCCACCAGGGACTGCGCGCCGTGGATGTACGCACCGGAACGCCCAGCTGGACGGCGGCCGTTCCCCCGAACTGCGTCCCGGCCCACGCCCTGCCGGCCGTGCGGCACGTGGGGGCCCTCCTCGCCTGCGGTGGCACGAAGAAGGAACCGAACGGGATCGCCAAGGACGCCGAACTGCGCGCGGCCGCCTTCGACCCGGCCACCGGCGCGCTCCTGTGGTCCACCCTGCTCGGCGAGCGAGAGCCGGCCCTGTGGGGCGAAGTCGGCGCGGACCTCGTCTCCGCCGACCCGCTGGTCGTGGACAGCGTCGGCGCCTACCACTCCTTCGGCAGGGGCGGCCGGCCCAACCCGCCCATCGACACCCGAAGCGTGTCCAGGAGCGCGGTGGTGGACGGCACCAGGCTCTACGGCTTCGGCGGGGGGTACCAGAAGGGCATCGGCACCCGGCACTACGCCGTTGCCTTCGACCTGGCCACCGGACGGCAGGTGTGGAAGACCGACCTCGACTCCAGGATCAGCGTCTTCCACCTCCAGGACGGGAGGCTGACCGTGGTCGGCGAGCGCGATGACCTGATGTTCTTCCCGGCGGTGCGCCTGTTCCTCCTCGATGCCGCCACCGGCAAGAAGCGCGACGTCCGCCGCTTCCACTACGGCGAGGAACCAGAGGGCGAGGCCTTCGAGTACAAGGACCTGCTCATCGTCGATGACACGGCGTACAAACGCGCGTGACGCGACGGCACCACGGCTGACGGCTCAGTCGGGCCGGCGGGCGGAGTTCAGGCGGGCCGCCGTCGACAGGTCGCCGTCGCGTTCGTGGAGGTACGCGGCCACCGCGGTCGCGCCGAGGCCAAGCCACAACACGCTTCGGCGGGCGATGGGTTGGGGCTTCCTGTCCTCTTCGGCTGTCGCGGCCCTGCGGCCTTCTCCATCTCCTCGGCCTCCTCCGTAACGGTCGGATACGGGGACTCAGGGACGGGGGCCGACCGGCCCGCCGCCCTGACCGGTCCGCAGCGCAGCGCGGCCGGCGATCGCGAGCGCCCCGACTGGCGCCGTCCGGCGCCTCGGCCCACTCCTCGCGCAGCCGCTGGGCGTGATGGGCGGGCCCGCCGGTGCAGTTATTGACTCGGCCCTCTGTGCAGGGTGTTCAGACGGCCACGGCTCGGACCCTGTCGCCGCACAGCTTGTTCAGGTCGACGACGTCGGAGGTGACGATGATGCGTGGCCCCGAGTACCCGAGCGCCGTGGCCGCCACGACCGAGTCGATCGCGTACTTGTGGCCGTGCAGGTTCGCGTTGCGCAACAGCTCGATGGCGCGCCAGCTAATGGTTTCGGTGACCGGCAGCACCTCTAGCCGGGATACGTGCCACCGGAACCGGTCCATGCGCAGCTTTGAGTGCCAGGCCTCGACGAGGGTCAGATTACTGACGGCCACCAAGGTGTCCTTGGACTGGGCCATGCGCACCAGGCCGGTCACCTGGGCGTCGTTATCCATGAACTTGGCCAGTCCCTGGCCGTCCAAGAGGAGAACGCCGTGGCTCAACTGGCGTCGCGCCCTTCCCACGCCGGTTCCCCCTTGCCGGCATGCTGCCCTTCGTGACCGTCGGCCATGGCTTCGGCTTCTCGGAAGACTGCGGCGGCCCAGCCCTGAACCTCCGCGGAGGGTGCGCCGATCTCTGCCTCTTTGGCCTGCAGCAGTTCTTCCAGTAGATCGCGCTGTATCTGCCGTTCGACCGCAGCGCTCACGTATGCGGAGAATCCGCGTGCTCCCACCCGTGCCCTGACGGCGGCGATGCGGCCCGCAGGCATAGAAACACTCACCTTCTGGGCCGGTCCCTCGTCGGGGATGTACTGCGCGGGAGAGTCCATGAGAAAAGTGTAGCAATGGAAGTAGCAAATGCCCCTCGGTCGTCTCGCTGCGCACTGCGAGACCCGCCGGATACCTCCCCGGCCGACGGCTGTCAGGCGCGCGGGCGGATCGCGTTCAGGCGGGCCGCCCGGCGGGTCAGGTGGTCGCGCTCCGCGAGGTTGGGGGCCCGGTGGGCCGCCTCGGCGTACAGGCGGGCCGCAGCCGACAGGTCGCCGTCGCGTTCGTGGAGGTACGCGGCCACCGCGGTGTGACGGGGGAGCGTGGCGTCGAGCTCCGCGAGCGCCGCCAGCCCGGCGCGCGGGCCGTCCGCCTCGCCGACGGCCACCGCGCGGTTGAGGCGGGCGATCGGGCTGTCGGTCAGGCGGACCAGCTCGTCGTACCACTCCACGATCTGCACCCAGTCGGTCTCCTCGGTGCTCTGCGCGTCGTCATGGAGAGCCGCGATGGCCGCCTGGGCCTGGAACTCGCCCAGTTGGTCGCGGGCGAGGGCGGGATGCAGGATGCCGATGCCCTCGGCGATCAGCTTCGTGTCCCAGCGGCTGCGGTCCTGCTCGGCGAGCGGGATCAGACTGCCGTCGGGGGCGGTCCGGGTCGCGCGCCGGGCGTGGTGGAGCAGCATCAGGGCGAGGAGTCCCGAGACCTCGGGGTGGTCGATGGAGGCCGCCAGGCCGCGGGTGAGGCGGATGGCCTCGGCGGCGAGGTCCACGTCGCCGGAGTAGCCCTCGTTGAAGACCAGGTAGAGGACCCGCAGGACCGTGCCGACGTCGCCGGGCCGGTCGAAGCGGACGTCGGAGACGGTGCGCTTGGCGCGGCTGATGCGCTGCGCCATGGTCGCCTCGGGGACGAGATAGGCCGCGGCGATCTGGCGTGTCGTGAGCCCGCCGACCGCGCGCAGGGTGAGCGCGACGGCGGAGGACGGGGTCAGGGACGGGTGGGCGCACAGGAAGTAGAGCTGGAGCGTGTCGTCCACCGCGGGGGCGGGGCCCGGCGCCGGTTCCTCCTCGACCCGGTCCTCGCGCCGGCGGCGGGCGGTGTCCGCCCGCGTCGCGTCGAGGAACCGGCGCCAGGCCGCGGTGACCAGCCAGGCCTTCGGATCCCGGGGAGGGTCCTCGGGCCAGGCGCGCACCGCTTCGAGCAGGGCCTCCTGGACGGCGTCCTCGGCCGCCGCGAAGTCTGCTCCGCGGCGGACGAGGATTCCGAGGACCTGCGGGGTGAGGCTCCGGAGCAGGGCCTCGTTCACGTCAGTGGCATTCGCCGATGGTGGGCGGCGCCGACAGGAAGGGACGCAGCTCCAGCCATTCGTGGATCGGCTTGCCGCCCGCACCGGGGGCCGCCGAGAGCTCCCCGGCCAGCTCGACCGCACGCTCGTAGCTGTCCACGTCGATCACCATCCAGCCGGCGATCAGGTCCTTCGTCTCGGCGAAGGGGCCGTCGGTGACCGGCGGGCGGCCCTCGCCGTCGTAGCGGACCCAGGTGCCCTCGGGGGCGAGCGCCTGACCGTCGACGTACTCGCCGGTGCCCTCCAGCCGCGCAGCGAAGTCGCTCATGTACTGGATGTGGGCCGTGATCTCCTCCGGCGTCCACTCGCTCATGGGGACGTCGTTGGCGGCAGCCGGGGCGCCGCGGTAGTGCTTGAGAAGCAGGTACTTGGCCATGATGGTCTCCTCCGTGCCGTGCGGCCCATTGTGGCCGCTTCCACAGAGGAGACGGAGCGGGGCACGGGTTCTCGACATCGACGGCGAAGTTTTTTCCGCGGGACTCGAAGAGCCGGTCCGGCCCGGTGAAGAGCCGGTCCGGGCCCGGCCGGGCCCGGACAAGACGATGGCCTGCACCACCCCGACGGGGTCGCGCAGGCCATCGTCCGCAGGCCCGGGTCTACCAGCAGCGTCCGGTCCCGGACAGGGCCTTCATCTGTTCACGCGTTACGGCGCGGCCGGCGTCAGGACGGCCTGCGCGGGACCACCCGGCAGCACGGGGGCGGCCTGCAGCGTGACGGTGCGCGCCGGAGCGGCGGGCGCTGCGGCCGGAGCCGCGGGCGCTGCGGCCGGAGCAGCCGGAGCAGCCGGAGCAGCCGGAGCCGCCGCCGGCGTGGCGGGCTGCGCCAGAAGCGGCTCGGCCGCCTGCTGGAGGGTCGTCGCGCCCCCGTTGGTCAGGACGACCGTCGGGTTGAGGATCCGAGTGAGCGAGACGTCCGAGACGTTGAGGCTGTCGAGGAGCGAGACCAGCGGGTCGGCCGCGTGGGCGGGTGCGCCACCGAAGAGGAGGACCGTGCCGGCCAGGCTGCCGATGACTGAGATTCGATTGATCTGCATGCTCGGGAAACGGGAAGGTGCCGCCCCCGGTCACCGCTCCCGCCCCGCCTTCCCTCGTTCGGCCCCGTCGATCCCCTCGTCCGGTCGCGAGAAGACCGGGAGCTCATACGTGTGTCCGGGCCGGGGAGGCGCGCGGGTGGGTCGTCCTCATGGCCCCGCCGGCCTTGGGCCGATGTGCTGAAGTCCGCGCGTGCCTCTGACACGCCTCCCCGCTGTGGGTCGAGTGTTGCTGCGGGTTTCGACCCAGTCCGTACGGGTTTCGACCCAGTTCGTAGACGCACACCTGATTCGGTTCCAGAAGGAGCATTGAGTCCTGAGTCCAGGACCCGATCTTCCCTCGGCCCGCTTCCCCGGCGGGCGGGATGGCTGACCACCGGTACGTTCGCGGCGCTCGCTCTCGTTGTGGCGGGCATCGCGAGCCCTGCCGCAGCCAGTACGTGGGCAGCCCAGCCGGCCGCGGCAGTGATCGCGGCGAGCCCGGAGGACGGAGGCGATGACTGCCCGCCCGACGGGCACGACGGGCATGACGGGCCGCGCGGGCACGAGGGACCGGACTGGCTCAAGGCCCCGCAGGTGGAGCGCTGGGCGGCGCAGCAACAGCAGAAGTCCGCCCCGTTCATCGCGCAGGGCGATGACCACGACAAGTGCAAGCCGGGTGGCCAGGGCCCGACCGGTCCGACGGGCCCGCAGGGTCCGACGGGTCCGCAGGGCCCGGCCGGAGCGACGGGGCCGCAGGGTCCGACCGGACCTGGCGGCGGGGCGACCGGTCCGACGGGTCCGCAGGGTCCGGCCGGTGCCGACGGCGCGGACGGCGTGGACGGTGCGACGGGTGCGACCGGTCCGACGGGTCCGACCGGACCTGGCGGCGGGGCGACCGGTCCGGCGGGTCCGCAGGGTCCGGCCGGTGCCGACGGCGCGGACGGTGCGACGGGTGCGACCGGTCCGACGGGTCCTGCGGGTCCCGCCACCTGCAGTGACGTCGACGCCTACGAGCCCAGCAACTCCAGCGAGGTCAAGGCCGTCCTGACCGACGGCCAGGTCGTCGGCGGCGTCCGCTCCATCCAGAATCCGGACACCTGGAACTGGCTGAACCTGACCCAGGGCACCAACGATGGTGCGGACCTCCCCGCCGGCGCCTGCTCCATCTCCGTGGCCTCCCAGGCGAACGACGTCTCGTTCCAGGTCCTGACCACGGGCAACCAGCTGTACGAGCGGAGGTGTGAGCTCCAGAACAACACCGACACCCTGGTGAACTGCACCGACGGCTGGGTACTGGTCACCCCGCCGCTGCCGGGGGTCGGGACCGCCCAGCGTGCCAAGCCGGCCCAGGGCATGGAGGCCCCCATGGACCCCAACCACCGCCGGAAGGACATGAAGTAACCGGCGCCCCACAGCTGATCGGGGCCTGACCGCTTGTGCCGTGTCCGGGTGCGCCCGGGCACGGCACAAGCATGCCCTCGGCTCTCGGCCAGTGAGCAGACGGAGACGGAGACCCGCCGCCTCAGACCCGCCGCCGCTGGTCCGGCAGGTCCAGCGTCTTGTCCCGCCAGCGGACGAAGAGGCTCTGCGCATCGCCGCTGTACGACCACGGGACCCGCGTGGCCCGGTTGTCCAGCAGGGCGAAGACGGCCGGCGCCTGCGCCTCCATGCCCGCGTGGACCAGACCGTGGGCCAGGTAGTTCAGGTCGGCGACGTCCTGGGCGTACGAGACCCTGCGCCGGGCGATCCAGTTGTCCAGCGCGTTGCGCAGGTCCCAGCGCGCCCGGTCCCCGCTCCAGTGGTAGGCCAGCCCGATCGCCGTGCGCCCCTCCGCCTCCATCTGGTGGCGGTACTGCTCCGCCCGCGCCACCTGCGGCAGCACCACGAGCGGCGAACCGGCCGGGGCGTAGACGGCCACGTCCCAGGCGAAGTTGTTGGCCTCGCCGTTCGAACCGTGCCAGCGCGAGGAGAGGTAGCGCAGCGCCTGATGGTGGGCTTCCCGGTGGTAGGGGTCGCGGGCACGGAGCTCGTTCCACCAGTGGCCCATGTTCGGGTCGCCGCAGTCGTACAGCCTGGCGAGCGTCACGAGGGAGACGTACGGGTACGGGTCCTCGGGCGCCAGATCGGCGGCCCGCAGACAGAGCCCGGCCACCTGGTCCAGGCTGTCGTTCGCGGGCATCGCCCCGCTGCGCGCCGCGGCGAAGGTCCGCATCACCTCGGTCTCCGCGCGCAGCACGGCCGCGTCCGCACTGGTGGGGTCGGCGGCGTACCAGACGTCCACGGTGCGCCGGCTCGCCGCCGCGTCCGCGAGCAGCCGGATACGGTGCGCGCGCCGGTCCCAGTCGCCCGGGGGGTGCTCGGCCAGGAGGTCGCGGGCCCCTTCCCAGCGGCCCATCACCATGTCCTGGCGGCACTGTTCCAGGCTCCGGTCGCCGTACGCCTGGTCGTAGACCGGTGCTCCGGAGCGGCGGCGGCGCGGCCAGGGTGCCATGGACTTCCCTCGGATCGGTGGGGGTGGACGGCCCCCGCCCCGACGCGGGGTGCCGGTGCGGGGGCCGGCGGCGGGGCGCTTCGTGTCGTCAGAAGTCGGTGAGCACGTCGTCCCGCCGTTCGGCCGCCGCGAGGCCCGGTCCGGGGACCCGTCCGGAGCCCTGTTCCTCGTAGAAGGCGTCCTGGCCGGGATCCAGCGGCCTGGGCCTGAAGTACGAGACCCCCTGCAGCCGGGAGAAGGTCATCGGGATCAGACCCAGCGCGAGCGCCCCGAGACCGATGGCGAGGGCGCTGCCCGTCAGTTCCGGAACCGACATGGCGAAGATCCAGATCATGAACAGCGCTCCGCCGAGCGGCCAGAGCCCGACGAAGACGAAGGTGCCCACGGAACGGAACAGCACCCGGCGATGCGCGACCACGGCCGCCAGGCCGGCGAGGGCGTAGTAGAAGGCGATGTGCAGGCCGATGCCGCTGACGGCGTCCCGTACGAACTGCGTGCCGGAGCCGGCCGTGACGGAGACGGTGACGAGGAGGAGCGCCACGGCCGCCACGGTGGCCGTGGCGACGGCGGGCGTCTGCCAGTCACGGTGGATGCGGCCGAACACGGCGGGCACGGTGCGGTCACGGCCCATGGCGAAGAGCGTGCGGGTCGCCTGGAGGAGGCTCGTCTCCAGGGTGGCGATCATGGACAGCATGACGGCGAGGACGAGCAGGCGGCCGCCCCAGCCCGGCCAGACGGCGTCGCCGAGCACGGAGAGGAAGCCGTCGGGGTTGCCGCGTACCGCGTCCGCGCCGATGAGGATGTTGGTGGCGATGGTGAAGACGACGAAGATCGCGAAGGACAGCGCGACTCCGATCAGGCCGCCGAGGCCGAAGGAACGGCGACTGGTGCGGGTCTCCTCGGTGAGGTTGCTGGCGACGTCCCAGCCCCAGTAGCTGACGCCCGCGATCAGCGCGCCGGCGACGAAGCTGTGCGAGGCGTCGAAGTGGCCGAAGCCGAACCAGGAGAGCGAGAAGTCGGCCGCGTTCCCGTCCTTGGCCAGGGCTGCGACGGCGAAGGCCAGGAGCAGCACGAGCTGAACGCCGGTGAGGACCCGGCGCGTGTACGGGCCGATCCGGGCACCCTGCGCCACCACGCCCGCCATGAGCAGGAACCAGCCGGCGCCGACGGCCGTGGCCAGGCCGGTGTGCGCGGCCAGGTCGGGGCTGACGAGGGCGAGCGTGGCACTGCCGGCCGGGAGGGTGGCGGACACCAGGAAGGCCGTCGCGGCGACGACCAGGGCCCAGCCGCTGAGGAAGCCGAGGAAGGGGTGCAGGGTGCGCGCCACCCAGGCGTAGCTCGCCCCGGCGTTGACGTCGAGACGTCCCAGATGACGGAAGGCCAGCGCGATGCCGATCATCGGTATCGCGCAGTACAGGAGCACGGCGGGGCTCGCGACCCCGACGGTGGCGATGAGCGCCGGGATCGTCGCGGCGACGGTGTACGCCGGCCCGCAGCCCGCGACCGCCATCACGATGGAGTCGAACGTCCCCAGGGTGCCGGCCTGCAGGCCACCCCCGTCGCTGCCGGCCCTTTTGCTCACCACTGGCTGCGCCCTTCTGAGCCCTGTACGAGGGCTAGATCTTGCCCGCGGTGGTGGCGGGGACACAAGGGCTACTCTTCTGTTTCTTTTGTTCAACTACCTATTGAGGGCTGGGATTGGTAGTTCCGGTGGCCAGGTGCTTCGGATTTCGTTGTCCGTGGCAGGTGGTGGGGTGGCGGCTTCCGCGGGGCGGAAACGTCTTCGGTGCGCACCGGGGCTCGGGGGCCTCGATGCGCACCGAAGGGTGGGTGGGGCTGGGTCAGCAGGAGGGGATGCGGTTCAGGTTCGCGGCGTAGCGGGCGGAGATCCAGCCGCGGCCGTCGGCGAGCTTGTACCAAATGGCGTTGCCGTCGACGGAGGTGCCGTTGGTCTTGCACTGCACCTGGACCTCGGTGCCGTGCTTGATCACGCCGGTCTTCCCGTAATGGGTGCCGGGGCCGGTGCGGACGTGCAGCTTGTCGCTGACAATGCGTGCGGTCGACTTCCCGGGCTTGTTGCCCTTGCCGCCGTGGTCCTTGCCTCCGTGGTCCTTACCGCCGTGGCCGTGGTCCTTGCCGCACTTGCACTTGCCGGGCTTGCCCTGGTCGCCCTTCGGGCCCTGCTCGCCCTTCGGTCCGCCCGGTCCGCGCGATCCCGTCGGTCCGGCCGGGCCGGTGTCGCCCCGGTCGCCCTTGTCGCCCTTGGGTCCGCCGGCCGGGCCGGATGGGCCGGAGTCGCCCTGGGGGCCCTGGGGTCCGGTCGGTCCGGGTACGCCCGCCGGGCCGGTGTCGCCCGTGTTGCCGGTGTCGCCCTGGGGGCCCTGGGGTCCCTCGGGTCCGCCCGGTCCGGGTACTCCCGCGGGTCCCGTCGGGCCGGGGTTGCCCGTGTCGCCCTTCGGGCCGGCGGCCCCGGTGTCGCCCTTCGGGCCGCCGGACGGCCCGGTGTCGCCCTTCGGGCCGGGTGCGCCGGTGTCGCCCTTCGGGCCTTGGGGGCCTCCGGCCGGTCCCTGGTCGCCCTTCGGACCTGCGGGGCCGGTGTCGCCCTTCGGACCCTTCGGCCCGCGGTCGCCCTTCTCGCCGCGGTCGCCCTGGTCACCCTTGTCGCCCTTGGGGCCGGGGCGGCCCGGCTTGCCGTGGTGGCCGGGCTTGCCGTCGTGGCCCGGCTTCCCGTCGTGCCCGTCGTGCCCGTCCTGCCCGTCGTCGCCCTTGGGGCCCGTCACTGGGGTGGACACCGCGTACAGACCGGGCGACGATCCCGCAGCCGCCCACTCGCCGCCGTCGAGGGTCGTGCCCTCGGGGGCGTCCGCGTCCACCCGTACGAGTACGCCCAGCCGGGTGTCGCTCTCCGCCGGGAAGGCGAAGCCCGCGCGGGTCCCGGCGTCACAGGTCAGCTGGCGGGCGTTGCCGGAGAGGGTGCAGGGCGCGCCCGCGCGGTCGCCGTTCCAGTAGAAGCGGGCCTCGGGGAAGGTCGTCCGCTCCGGCGCGGTGATCCGGAAGCTGCTGCTGAGCGCCGGATCTCCGCCGGTCTCCGCCACGATCACCACACGGCCGGTCTTTCCGGCGGCGATCGAGGGGACGTACGGCTGGGAGAACCGGATGTGCGGCGAGCCGGCGGCGAAAGCCGGCACGGCGGGCAGCAGGCAGGTCGCGGTGACGGCCGCGACGACCAGGGCGGCCGACGTGCAGCGGGAAGCAGACAAGGGTGTTTCCTCCGCGAGGAAAAGCGACGGAACCGGAGGGCGACCGCCGAATGCGGTCTTCCGGTGGACAAAAGTCCCGACACCAGTTAAAAGCCGACAATGCGAACCAGACGGGTGCGACGCGTAACCGATCACTCGGCAGCCGCGTGAATCCCTCCGTCCGCCCGGACCAGGACGTACGCCGCCTCGCGCGCCCGCACCGCCGCCCCGGGGCCCGGATCCAGTGCCGCGACCACCGTCGCCCCCTCGACCAGCAGCAGCAACTGCTCCGCCAGACCCTCCCGGCCCGGCCCGGCGACGCCGGCCAGCAACGCCCGTAGCTCCGCCTTGTGGCGGCGTACGACGTCCAGCACTCCGGCGGGACCCGTACCCAGCTCCCCGTACGCGTTCAGGAACGCGCAGCCGCGGAAATCCGGCTCCGAGAACCACCGCGCGAGCCACTCGAAGACTGCCCCGACCGGGTCGGCCTGCCCCGCGACCGCTGCGCGCAGGCTCGCCATCCAGCGGCCGTCGCGGCGCTCCAGGTAGGCGGTGACCAGGGATTCCTTGGCCGGGTAGAGGCGGTAGAGCCGCTTGAGCGGGATGCCCGACTCGGCGCGGATCCGGTCCATGCCCACGGCCTGGATGCCTTCGGCGTAGAACAGCGCCTCCGCGGCGTCGAGCAGGCGGGTGCGGGCGTCTTCGTCGTTCATCGGGGCGGCGGGCATGAAAGCAGCGTAGACCAGAATCGCTTGCGCGGAGAACGCACGTTCTCTAGGCTCGGGCAGCGAGGAGAACGACCGTTCTCAATGCCATCCCCCTCCCCGTCCCCATCCCCGCCCCCATCCAGTCGATGTCGAGAGGTGTCCCCTCGTGCCTGCCACTCCTTCTTCTTCCTCCGTTCCTTCCGTGCGACCGCCGCTGCCGCCCTTCACCGAGGAGTCCGCCCGCGCCAAGGTGCAGGCCGCCGAGGACGCCTGGAACAGCCGCGATCCCGAACGCGTCTCCCTCGCCTACACCGAGGACTCCGCCTGGCGGAACCGCGACCGCTTCCTGACCGGCCGCGCCGAGATCCGTGCCTTCCTCGCCGACAAGTGGGAGCGCGAGCTGGAGTACAGGCTGCGCAAGGAGCTGTGGGCGTACACCGGCAACCGCATCTCGGTGCGCTTCGAGTACGAGTGGCACGACGCGAGCGGTCAGTGGTGGCGCAGCCACGGCAACGAGCAGTGGGAGTTCGACGCCGCGGGCCTGATGCGCCGTCGCGAGGCCAGCATCAACGACGTCCCGATCGAGGAGTCGGACCGCCGCCTCTGAGGCCGAAGGCGAGGCGATCGCGGTGCGTAACCCCCTCCCCAGCCCTCGGAGTTATGCTGGCAGGGACCCTTGGGAGGCAGTGTGACCGAGCGCAAACCGCCTGGTGTCAGCTTCGAATCCTTCGTGGACCGCCAGATCAGACAGGCCGAGGAGCGCGGCGAGATCGAGGATCTGCCCGGCTTCGGCAAGCCGCTGGCCTCGCTCGACGCCCCGTACGACGAGCTGTGGTGGATCAAGGGCAAACTCCACCGCGAGGGCTTCGCGGTTCTTCCGCCGGCGCTCGCACTCCGCAAGGAGGCGGAAGACGCCCGCGAGGCGGTCAAGGCCGCCCGCACCGAACGCCAGGTCCGCGACCTCCTCACGGAGGTCAACGACAAGATCCGCGCGGCCCTGCGCAGGCCGCCGCCCGGCCCGCCGCTGCACCTCAAGGAATTCGACGTCGAAGCCGAACTCGCCCAGTGGCGGGAATCCCGGGAAGCCCGCTGATGGTTGTCCCGTAGTGGCCGGGCGTTTCGCCGGTGCGGCGAAACGGTTGGCGTGCGGGGTCGACGGAAGCGGGTAACGTCTTTGTCATGTTCTTCCAGAGGCCGATTTACGAGTGAGCGCGTGATGGGCCCCCGCTGACGTCCTTCGACGCCACTGCCACTGCCCGTCCCTCACTGACGCATCCGTAGATCACTTCGCACCATTACCGGGAGAACCCGTGACCGTGAGCAAGAACATCAACAACCCCGTGGGTCAGGGCGGCGGCCAGCGCAAGAGGCAGTCCCGCGCCGAACGGCAGAACAACGGGCCGCACCGCAACCTCGACCGCCAGGGTGCCGCCGACCTGAAGGCGGAGCTGCTGCGCAAGATGCGCGAGAAGGCCGTCGCCGCCGAGGGTGCCGAGCCGACGGGCGACACCGCCGCACAGGGCTGACGCACACCGCCGCAGGGCGGCAATCGCACAGGGCAGGGCCCGGACCGCAACGCGCGGTCCGGGCCCTGCTGTCGTCGCCGGCCGCCCGACAGCGGAGCTCCCCATGTCCGTCGTCACAGTCGAAATCTTTAGACTTCATGAGAACATGTGCCGCACATAGGTTCCCCACAGGTAACACTGGGCCTGCGTCCGTGGACCGATTCGGGGGCTTTTCTCTCACTGCAGGGTGTCGCCGGTGGCGGCACGGAGGTTTCACATGCCCCAGCCTGGGCTCAAGACCAGACTCGCGGCCCTCGACGGGCTTCGCTTGGTCGCCGCGCTGATGGTGGTCCTGTACCACTACGCAGCTCTGAGTCGCCCCTGGGGCCACGACCCGGTCACGATCTTCCCGACCCTCCACCACTTCGCCCAGTTCGGGTGGCTCGGGGTCGAAATCTTCTTCCTGGTCAGCGGCTTCGTCATATGCATGAGCGTCTGGGGACGCACGGTCGGCGACTTCGCCATATCGCGGGTCTCCCGGCTCTTCCCGGCCTACTGGGTCGCCGTGCCCTTCACCGCGCTGGTCGTGAAGGCATGGCCGGAGATCCACTCCATACGCGGCTGGGACGACGTCATCGTCAACCTGACGATGCTGCAGGCCGGCAACAACACCCGGAACGTCGACGACGTCTACTGGACGCTCTTCGTCGAGCTCAAGTTCTACGTGCTGATGGCGGTCGTCGTCCTCTGCGGAGTCACCTACCGCAACATGGTCATCTTCTGCGGGGTCTGGACCGTGGCCGCGGCGCTGGCGCCCTCACTCGGCTTTCCCCTGCTGGCGGCCTTCGCGATGCCCGTGTACGCGCCGTTCTTCATCGCCGGCATCGCCTTCTACCTCATGCGCCGCTACGGGTCGAACCCCATGCTGTGGGGGATCGTCGTGATGCAGCTGCTGCTGTCCCAGCGCTACTTGCACTACCGGATGGAGAGCAGCCTGGGCAAGGTCGCGGCCAACCTGCTGCCCAGCTGGCCCGTGCGGCTGATCGTGATCGCCGGCTTCGCCGTGATCGCCGCGATCGCGCTGGGCGCCTTCGACAAGGTGCAGTGGAAGTGGCTGTCGACCGCCGGGGCGATCACGTACCCGCTCTATCTCATCCACATGTACATCGGGATGACCCTCATCCACCACTTCCGCAACCAGGCGCCCGCAGCGGTCCTCCTGGTCTCGGTGACCGTACTGATGATGGTCGTCGCATGGCTGATCCACCGGCTCGTGGAGCGCCCCCTCAGCAAGTGGCTCCGCGACGCGATGCGACGCGGTGTGGACGACGTACGCCGCAACACCCCCGCCCGCAAGCACCCCCGCAACAGCCCCGACACCGAACTCCCCGCCCCGGCCGCCAGGCGACCGGCAGAGCGCGAGGCCCCCGTCACCAGCCGCATCGGCTAGGCCGTCTCTTTCGGATCTTGCCGGTCAGGCCCGTGTCGTCCGGTGCCGTGCCTCGGCGCGCTGCCGGGGCTCCCGGTCAGGGTCTGTCCGCCCGCAGTGCGGTCAGGGTCTCGGTGACGCGGTCCGCCTGTTGGGTGGCGCCGCGGAGGTTCGGGTGGAGAACGGTGCAGGCCTCGCCGCGGGCCGGGATGGAGCGGCAGAGCTCGGAGGGCGGGTCGCTCTGCTCGCCCGGCCCGGTCAGGCTGTCCTTGATGCCGTACATCCAGCGCTGCTCTCCGCTCGCGCACACCCCGTGCCCGGTGCTGGAGGAGTACGTGTCCACGTACACCGCGCCGCTCCGGCGGGCCTGCTCCCGCAGGAGGGTGTTGAGCCGGCGCTCCAGACTGTCGAGCCAGGGCATATCACCCTTGGTGACGGTTCCGAGCTGGTGCCAGGACCCCCAGCCGCAGCCCGCGGACTCGTCCACGACGGCCGGATACCCGACGACCGCCACCCCGGCGCGCGGAGCGCGCGTGCGGATCTCCTTCAGCAGGGCCGCGAAATCGGCCTCCAGCGCGGTGAACCGGGCGTCGAGCCCCGCGGCGCCCCCGCCCCGCGCGTAGTGATCGGTGCACGGGCTCCCCGTACCGAAAGAGACCAGGCCGCGCTTCACGCACGTCTCGACGATCTCCGAGAAGCCCACGGAGTTGCCGCCGGCGCCGACCGTGACGAGGTCGGCGGCTGCCGTAACGGCGCTGATCTGCGGCGGCTTCGCGGTCCATCCGCCCGGTGGGGGCACGGATGGTGGCCCCTTCAGCTCGGACTGCGGACCCAGCAGCCCCGCTCTGACCTCGGCGGCGGAGCAGGTGACGTCGGTGAGCTTCAACTTCAGCCGCCGCGCGGCCTGGTGCGGATAGTCCTGCTCGGAGCGGCCGCATCCGTCGGTGTTCCAGGGGCGCACGAAGGAGGCGGCGCTGTACGAGTCCCCGAGGGCGACGTAGGAGAGCGGGGCGGCCGGTGCCTGCGGCGCGGGAACGGCGGCGAAGGCGGCTGCCGCGGCAGCGGCGGTGGTGAGGGCGAGACGCATCATGACGGCGGTGCCTTTGGCTCGGGCGCCGCGGCTCTTCCGCAGCGCACATCACCAAAAGTAGCCGCGCCGACTACAGAGAGTAATCGTTTGGCGTTGTGTTCGTTCGATCGAGTGAACGGACGGGCTATGCCTGCTGGTGGGCCTGGGTGATCAGGTCCGTCGCGACCTCCAGGGCGGCCTGGCGGGTCTCCTCCGGGTCCCCCTCCACGTGCTGGAGGAACATCATTCCCGCATGGAGGGTGAACAGGGCGCTCACGCACCGCACTTGGTCGGCCAGCGGGGCGTCCTCCTGGCCGGTGCGGAGCAGCTCCACCAGGGCGAAGAGGCGCTTCTTCACCGTCTCGCCGATGCTCAGGTCCCGCAGTGAGGCCTGGTTCTCCTGCATGAAGCGGTACAGGGAGGCGCCGCCCGCCATCGCCTCGCTGTAGCGGCGCAGGACCTCCCGCTTCATCTCCAGCGTGCGCGGCTGCTCCTCCGCCCACCGGATCAGCTCGTCGATCGGCCGGGTCAGGTCGTCGAACAGGCTGATGATGATGTCTTCCTTGGTCTTGAAGTGGTAGTACAGCGCCGCCTTCGTGACCCCCAGCCGCTCCGCGATCTCCCGCAGCGACGTCTTCTCGTACCCCTGCTCGGCGAAGAGCTCCAGTGCGACGTCCTGGATGCGCTGCCGCGTGTCGCCGCGCCGCTGCTGTGGACTGCTGCTGGACATGACGCTCCCCTGATTACTTACTTGACGCCCGGCTAGTTACGGGTCTACCTTCCCCAGTGTAGTCAACTAGCCGGTCGGCAAGTAAGTCCCAGGGGCCGGTGCGTATGCGCCAGGGGAGTGGAACATGGTGGACATCAAGAAGAACGCGGACGCCTCGGAGGAGGTGAAGCCGCGCAGCGTGCGGGTCGTCCTGATGGCGCTCATGATCGCGATGCTGCTGGCCATGCTCGACAACATGATCATCGGCACGGCCATGCCCACGATCGTCGGCGAGCTCGGCGGCCTGGAACACCTCTCCTGGGTCGTCACCGCCTACACGCTGGCCACCGCCGCCTCCACTCCCATCTGGGGCAAGGTCGGCGACATGTACGGGAGGAAGGGCTCCTTCCTCACCTCGATCGTCATCTTCGTGATCGGCTCCGCGCTCAGCGGCATGGCCCAGGACATGGGCCAGCTCATCGGCTTCCGTGCGATCCAGGGCCTCGGCGCCGGCGGTCTGATGGTCGGCGTCATGGCGATCATCGGCGACCTGATCCCGCCCCGCGAGCGCGGCAAGTACCAGGGCATGATGGCCGGCGTGATGGCCCTCGCCATGATCGGCGGACCGCTGGTCGGCGGCACCATCACCGACCACATGGGCTGGCGCTGGTCCTTCTACATCAACCTCCCGCTCGGCGCCGTGGCCCTGGCCATGGTCACCGCGGTGCTGCACCTCCCGAAGAAGCCTCAAGGGGAACGCCCCAAGATCGACTACCTCGGCGCGGCGCTGCTCACCATCGGCATCACCTCCACCGTCCTCGTCACCACCTGGGGTGGCACCGAGTACGCGTGGGGCTCCGCCGAGATCATCGGCCTGATCGCCGTAGGCATCGTCTCCATCGCCGGCTTCCTCTACGCCGAGACCAAGGCCGCCGACCCGGTCATGCCGCTGCACATCTTCCGCAGCCGCAACTTCACCCTCATGTCCGTGATCGGCTTCCTGGTCGGCTTCGCGATGTTCGGCGGCGTGCTGTACCTGCCGCTCTTCCAGCAGTCGGTCCAGGGCGCCTCGGCCACCAACTCCGGCCTGCTGCTCCTGCCGATGCTGCTCTCGATGATGGCCGTCTCGCTGATCGCGGGCCGGATCACCACCAACAGCGGCAAGTACAAGATCTTCCCGATCATCGGCGGCGGTCTGATGGTCGTCGGGCTCTTCCTGCTCGCGACCATGGACACCGGGACGAGCCGCCTGATGTCCGGCGTGTACATGGCGGTGCTCGGCGCCGGCCTCGGCTTCCTGATGCAGATCACGATGCTGGTCGCGCAGAACAGCGTCGAGATGAAGGACATGGGCGTCGCGTCCTCCTCGGCGACCCTGTTCCGTACCCTCGGCGGCTCCTTCGGCGTGGCGCTCATGGGCTCCCTGTTCACCAGTCAGGTCACCAGCACGATGACCGACCGGCTCGGCCCCGAGGCGGCGTCCGCGGCGGGCTCCGCGCAGTTGGACGCGGCGAGTCTGGCGAAGCTGCCCGAGGTCGTGCGGGAGGCCTACCAGCACGCGGTGGCCGCCGGAACGCACTCGGCGTTCCTGCTCGGTGCGGCGATCGCGGTACTGGGCTTCGCGGCCGCCTGGTTCGTCAAGGAGGTCCCGCTGCGCGGGGCCGGGCCGGCCGGTGCGGCTGGTGGCGGCTCGGCCGAGTCCGAGGTGGCGCCGGAGGCGGCGGCCGTGCACTGAGCTGCTCGCGCCCGGGTGAACTGTGGGCCCGGCTCGGTGGATCTACGGATCCTCCGGGCCGGGCCTGCGTCGTTCGGTGCCGGTGCCGGTGCCGGTGCCGGTGGCGCGGGGCGGGGCGGGTGGGGGTCGGCCGCGGCCGGGTGGGTGGGGCCGCTGCGCGGGGCCTTCCCCCACCCCGCCCCTTCCCGAAACCGGGCTCCGCCCGGACCCGCGCCTCAAACGCCGGCGGGGCTGGATTTGAGGCCATTCGGGACGATCAAGGACCAACGTCCTGCAACCAGGAATTTATGGGCCATTCGACTGGAACCCCGCATCCCCGACCGACGTCCTGACCAGTGCGAGCTCACACGGTGGGCGTCGATATGGGGAGTTGAGACATCACATGGGGTTCATGACGCACACGCAGATGCGGGGTACGAAGGCACGGATCGCCGTCGCCGGAGCCGTGGCGGCGGTGGCCGCGACCGCGTGGGGGGTGACGGCGCTCGTCGACCCGGGCCACGACACCAACCATCAAAACGTCTCCCGGCAGACCGACGACCCCGCGAAGGGAGGTGGCGACGGCGAGCCGCAGGCGCCCGGGAAGCCCGGCGGGCAGGTCCCGGACGGCATAGCCCACGCGTCAGAGAGCGGCGGCGACGCGGTCAACATCACCATCGACGACGGGCCCGACCCCAAGTGGACCCCGAAGGTGCTGGAGGTGCTGAAGAAGTACGACGTGAAGGCGGTCTTCTGCATGATCGGACCGCAGGCCAAGGACCACCCCGACCTGGTCAAGAAGGTCGTCGCCGGCGGCCACCGGCTCTGCGACCACACCATGGACCACAACACCGGCATGGACAAGAAGCCCCTTGCCTACCAGCAGCAGCAGATCCTCGATGCGAAGAAGCAGATCGAGGACGCCGCGGGCGCCGGGGTCAAGGTGCAGTACTACCGGGCCCCCGGCGGCGCGTTCACCCCCGAGAGCCGGGCCCTGGCCGCGGCCAACGGCATGCGCCCGCTCGGCTGGAACGTCGACACCAAGGACTTCAGCAAGCCGGGCGTGGCCGCGATCGTCGGAACCGTCAAGGCCGAGATAGGCAACGGCCCGACCATCCTCTTCCACGACGGCGGCGGCGACCGCACCCAGAGCGTCGAAGCCCTCGACCAGGTCCTGGCCTGGCTGAAGGAGCAGGGCCGGCCCACCGGCTTCCCGGTGGTCACCGGCCCCAGCGCCTGACACGCCGTCCGGTGGCGAACGGGTGAGGGTCGACGCCCCGGCGCCGCCCGGGGTGTTCCCTGGTCGCGCACGCAAGCCCGTACGCCCCACCAGGAGGTCTCCGTGGCCATCGACCCCGGGAAGCTGTCCGACCCCGTCGTCGGCGCCCTCGTCGGCGCGGTCAACGCGCACGACAAGGACGCCTTCCTCGCGCTCCTGACCGCCGACGCGACCATGTCCGACGACGGGACGGAGCGCGACCTCCAGGAGTGGATCGACCGGGAGATCTTCGACTCCGGCGGCCACATGGACGTCCAGTCCGAGTCCGACGGCGGCCGCACCCTGACCGTCGGCTACCGCAACGACACCTGGGGCGAGATGCGCACCTCCTGGCGGTTCGTCATCGCCCCCGGCGGAGGCCGCATCAGCCGCTTCGAGACGGGCCAGGCGTAGCGCGCGTCCACCACCGCGCTGCCGGATCCCGTACGGGTGAAAGGGCGCCCGGCGTCGTTCCGGCCCGCCGGAGGGTCCCGTTGGTCCGGGTATGAACCGCACCCGCACCGCCGCCCTCGTCCTCGCCGCTGCCGCGGCGGCCCTCGCCCCCGCACTCTCGGGCGGCGCGGCCACCGCCGCGGACAGCGCGTCCTACCTCCAGGACCCGAGCGGCGGCGAGAAGTCGATGAAGTCGATGTGGACCAAGGACGACATGCACAAGGTGGAGGCGCAGTTCCGCTTCCACCCCGGCATCCAGTACAAGACCGTCACCCGCCCCGGCCCCAAGGGCGCCGAGGAGTACGAGCGCAAGATCGGCGACCCCAAGACCCTGGCCTGGGAGCCCGGGTACGAGTTCGCGTGGTCGGTGTCGGATTCGCAGGGGGTGAAGAAGCTGCTGACGACGAAGGACGGCAAGCAGGTGTTCGTCCTGCACGCCGTCCTGCGCGACGCCCGGCGTGCCGGGGTGGCGCAGGTGCACCAGGAGCTCAAGAACCGGCCCGCGACGGGCCGTACGAAGATCCCCGGCGGCAAGCGCATCACGTGTGACACCGGTGTGTACACGGTGGAATGGTCGGTGACGCGCACCGGCTACGGCACCCTCACCGGTTCCCTGCAGTGGGACTCCAGCTGCGAGCAGTACCGCACGGCCTTCACCCCGAAGAACCAGGGCGCGAGTTAGCCCAGGGTGGGCGCAGGAGGTGGGCCGGCCGCCCCGCGCGCCTTGTGGGCGCTGCGGGCGGCTGGGCCTCGGCCTTGGATCAAGGCCGTACCAGCCATGATGCCGCGCGGGGTGGGGCGCGGCAGGGGGCGAAGGTCCCTTTCGACAGGGGCGTTCGGGGGTTTCTCCACGGCGGCGTGGACGTGCGTCAGCGGGCCTTCTTGGCCTCGTTCGCCTTGGAGGCGATCTCCTCCAGGACGGCCTTCGGGTCGCCGCCAGGGTCCACGGCGCGGCCGATGTTGCGCTTGATGGTGTCACTGATGACCACCCAGGACGGGTCGTTGACCGGGTAGAGCTGCGCACCGCGCAGGGCGTTCAGGAACTGCTGGTCGTTCTTGTCCATGCCCGAGGTTCCGGCCATCGTGCGGGAAGCCGAGACGGTGGACGGCAGCAGGTGGTAGCGGCCGGCGAAGTCCGACAGGTTCTTGTCCCGGTAGACGAAGTCCAGGAACTTGCCGATCTCCTCGCGGTGGTCGTTCTGCTTGAAGGCCATCATCCAGTCGGCCACGCCCACGTTCGGCGGGACTTCCCCGGTGTTCAGCGTGTCCGAGGCGGGCATCGCGACGGCACCGACCGTGATCCCCTTGGCGCGCGCCTCGTGGGCGAGCTGGGGGTAGCCGTTGAGCATGCCGACCTCGCCGCGCGTGAAGGCGGCGAAGGCGTCGGCGCGGTTCAGCTTGGACGGGGGAGTGGGACCGAGCAGCCCGGGGGTGACCAGGTGCTCCTTGATCCACTTGAAGGTCAGGATGTTCTGCTCGGAGGCCAGGCTGTAGTTGCCGCTGTTGTCGGCGTAGCCGCCGCCGTTGCTGAGCTCCCAGATCATCGCCTCGGCGTGCGCCTCCTCCGGGCCCAGGGGCATGGCGAACGGGGTCTTCACGCCCTTGGCCTTGAGCGCCGTGGCGGCGGCCTTCAGGTCCGACCAGGTCTTGGGCTGCCAGCCGTTCTTGGAGCCCTTCGGGATGACCCCGGCTTCGATGAGCAGCTCCTCGTTGTAGAAGAGGAGGCGGCTGCTCGCCACGAAGGGCAGGCCGTAGAGGGTGTTGCCGACGGAGCCGGCGTCGGAGAGGGGCTGGAGGAAGTTCGCCTCGGCGGAAACCGAGAGGAGTTCGGGCGCGGAATAGAGCTTGCCCTGCGCCGCGAAGTCCGAGTAGCCGCCCATGAGGGCCATGTCCGGGGCGTTGCCGGCCTTGACCATGCGGGAGACTTCGCGGTCGATGTCGGCCCACGGCAGGAGCTGGACCTGGACCTTGATGTCGGGGTTCGAGGCGGTGAAATCAGCCGTCACCTTGTCCCAGAAAGCCTTGGAACTGCTGTTGGTCGAGGGGTCGCCGTATTCGGCGGCGACGAGGCGGAGGGTACCGCTGTCATCAGAGCTTCCGCCGGAGCTGCCACAGCCGGCCAGCGGTATCAGCAGACCGAGCACGACCGTGGTGGCGGCCGCGCTGAAGATTCTTCGTCGCACGGGTGTATTCCCCTGATTTTCTTTTGAGTCTCGTTATTACTTATGAGTTACTCCGGGCTGCGGTGTCCCTCAGTGGCCCGTTGGCCGGAATTCTCTCCTGAGGGAGGGCGGTTGGTTCCATTGGGTCGGCACTTGTGTTCAATGCTCCAAGTGCGGCATTTCAGAATGGTGTTTTCCGATATGTGATCAACAATTCGGACGCGCGTAGACATGCCGAAACGCCCGTTTCCGGCCACGGAGCGCGGCGGAACGGGCGGAAGGGGTGGTGGGAGGAACGGCGGGGGAGCGGGCGGGGTCTCAGTCCGCGAAGTCGCCCGCGTACGGATCGGGCTCGCCCGTTTCGGGGTTGCGCCCCTCCTGCCAGCGGCGCTGGGCTTTGCGCCAGTGCACGAAGCTGAGGTGGCCGCCGTCCCAGAAGGTGATGCTGACCGGGCTCACGTCGAACTCGTCGGAGCACAGCAGGTGGAGGAACTCGGCCATGCCGTACGGGTACACCGCGAAGGAGTCGGCGGTGCGCCGGCCGACCACCAGAACGGGCCAGCGGTCGGGGTCGGGGTCGGTCGTCAGCCAGCACAGGATGTCGGAGCCGCCGGTGACGCCCCAGGCGAGGATCGACTCCGGGGCCACGTCGAAGGCGGCCCGGCCGCCCTCCGCCTCCCAGACCTGGCGGGCGTTGGCCGTCTCCTCCGCCATCTGGGCCGGATCCCACTGGAGCCCGGGCTTGGGCAGCGGCAGCAGCACGCTCGCCTCGCCGTTGATCGAGCCCGCGCCGAAGCGGCCCATGAAGGCGACGAAGTCGGAGGGAAAGCGGCTGCCCCAGACGGCCTCGGCCGCCTGCCAGTCGATGTCCTCGTCGGCTCCGTGAGTCGCCGGCATGATCTGCTCCAGCGCTTTGATGCGCGCGTTCTCGGTCATGCCGCTCCCCTGCCACCCCAGCTCAACCGCCCCAACCTACCGCCGGTGCACTGTGGCGCCTAGCGCGCGGTGAGACGGACCCGCAGCGGGGACCCGACGCGCAGGCCCCAGGCGGCCATGGCTCCGGCCTCGGCCTCCAGGACGTGGCGGGCGCGCAGCCGGGGGCGGCCGAGCCGGCCGGGAGCCATGGTGGTCAGCGCGATGACGGTGAGCCGGCGGTCGAGGTGGGCCACGTCGATGGCGAAGCGCATCCGGAAGGTGTGCACGCTCGAGGCCGGGGTCAGGAGCATCGCCCCTTCGATGCCGTCCCGCCCGAGCAGGCCGCGCGTGCGGGCCCGGTAGGAGGCGGCCACCTCCACGGGCACCTCCACGGGCACCTCCAAGGGATCCGGGAGCTCCAGGCGCTCCAGCGGCTCCAGGTGCCCCGCAGCCTCCGCGTGCCCCGCGGGCGTTCCCGGCGCCGCGCCCCGGTCGACGTAGAGCGTGGCCCCGCCGTCGCGCCAGCGTTCCCTCTTCCCCATGCGGGCCACCCTAGGGCCTGTCGTCAAACACCCGTCTGCCGTGGCCGCCCCGGCGCCCTCGGACGCGCCCGCTGCCGCGGTGGCTCCTGCTCCGGCGGGCAGGAAGCCGGCCGCGAGGACCACGGGTGAGAAGGTCGGGGTGCCCCTGCCCATCGTCGAGGTGCTGGGCTTCGACCGGTACCAGGCGACGCTCGACGACACCAACATGGATCCGGTGCGGCTCGACGTCCGCCGGGCCGGCACCACGGAGGTCGTGCACAGCATCACCAAGTTCAAGATGTTTTCCGAGGGTGATTACAGCTACTGGGACAGTGACCCGATCGTGCTGGACGCGGTGGGCTTCTACGAGGTGGACCTGCACGCCAAGGACCCGGTCACCGGTCAGGAAGGCAGCCAGTCCGGCAGCAAGAAGTTCTTCTACGGCCCGGACGCCGTCCTTGACATCGCTTCCAGCAGGCAGGAGTTCACCCTCGACAGCCGGGGTGCGGTGGCCACCGGCCGGGTCACGGCCAAGGACCCGAAGACCGGCGCCCGGGTACCGGTGGCCGGTACGCAGGTGACGGTCTACACCTACTCGACGAACTCCTTCTCCGGGAAGACCGACGCCGACGGCCGGTACTCCATCCCCTTCTCGGCCACGGGCACGGAGGGCGTTCTGAAACTGACCGCAGAGTTCGGCGACGACCTGAGCCACAGAGAGGGGCACGCGGCCCTCAAGATCAAGCCGCAGAAGGCCTTCGTGACGATGACCGGGCCGGCGAAGGACCTGACCCTGGACTACGGCTACAACTGGTTCTCGGCAAGATGACCCGCCTCGCCGACGACGGCACGGTCAAGCCGGTCGGCGCGGGGCACAACACCCACGGGCAGTGCGTCGCCCCCGCGAGCTGCACGAACTACCTCAGTGGGCGTGCCACCAGGGCCGACGGCAGCTTCAAGGTCCTGGCCAGGGTGGAGCAGCCCGGCACCTGGAACGTCTGGACCTACGGCTCCTGGCTGGAGACCTCCACCAGGGGGTCCCTCTCCATCGCCAAGGTCAACAACACCACGCGGATGACCGAGGAGAAGCTGACCACCACCTCCGACGGCAAGCTGCGGTTCACCGGCAAGGCGCTCCTGGTCGACGGCACCATCAAGGCCGATGCGACGATCGCCGTCGAGGCCCTGCGGGCGGACGGCAAGTGGTCGACCGTGCGGACGGCGTCCAGGGCGTTCGGCACGGCCTTCTCCGTGACGGCCGACGTACCGACGTACCAGGTGAACGCCTATCGGCTCAGCGTCCACGGGTCGAAGACGATCGCTCCGAGCACCGGAACCAAGGTCCTGAAGCCGTCCAGGCTCCACACCTGGTTCGCCCCGAGCAAGCTCCCCCGGACCCTCCCCAAGGGCTCTCCGCTGACGATGAAGGGCACCCTGTACACGCTGACCCCGGAGGGCACTGCCAAGCCGCTTGCGGGGCAGAAGGTGCACTACTTCTTCAAGCCGACGGGTTCCACCACCTGGAAGGAGGTCAGCCCGTCGACGACCAGCTCCACGGGCTACTACCGCAGGTCGGTCATCCCCACCGGCTCCGGTGACTGGCAGGTCCGTTTCACCGACGGCGGCGCCACCCGCTTCGACAACGCCACCGACTCCGTCCACGTCACGGTGGGCTAGGCCCCGACCCACCCCCCGGTCCGGGCTTCGGCGTCAAGGCGGCGCACCCGAGGGGGTCCCCCGGGGGAGGGACGGCGGCAGGTTGGTCCGTACGGGCTCAGGCCGGGCCCCGCAAGGGCTGTGGGGCCGTTTCGGCTCTGCGGAGTGCTCCCGGACGGCTCCGGAGAGTAATCGTGTCGCGGTGATGCGCGCAGCAGGCTTTACGAAGGGTTATGGTGGAACCCCCCCCTCGGGCCGGTCCGTATCCCCCCCACGGACCGGCCCGTTTTTTGTCTCCGCGCAGCGTGCGGCAAAGACGCAGGTCAGCCCCGCTGGGCCCAGATGTTGGCACCGGGGGTGGACACCGCGAAGGAGTCGATCTCCTTTAGCTCCTGCTCCGACAGGGGTGCGCCGGACAGGGAAGCCACATTTTCTTCGAGCTGCTTCACGCTCGACGCGCCGATCAGCGCCGAGGTCATCCGCTCGTCCCGCAGCACCCAGTTCAGCGCGAGCTGGGCCAGCGTCTGCCCGCGCCGCGCCGCGATCTCGTTCAGCCCGTTGAGCCGGCGCACGACCTCGTCCGACAGCAGGTCGGGGTTGAGGGACTTGCCCTGGGTGGCCCGCGAGCCCTCCGGGATCCCCTTGAGGTACTTCCCGGTCAGCAGCCCCTGCGCGAGCGGCACGAAGGAGATGCAGCCCATGCCGGCCTCCTCCAGGGTGTCCAGCAGTGCGTCGTCCTCCGTCCAGCGGTTGATCATGGAGTACGAGGGCTGGTGGATCAGGGGGCGCACGCCCATCTCACGCAGCAGCCGGGCCGCCTCGGCCGTCTGCTCCGCGGTGTACGAGGACACGCCCACGTAGAGCGCCTTGCCCTGCTGGACCGCGGACGCCAGCGCGCCCATGGTCTCCTCCAGCGGGGTGTCCGGGTCGAAGCGGTGCGAGTAGAAGATGTCGACGTAGTCGACGCCCATCCGCTTCAGTGACGCGTCCAGCGACCCGAGCAGGTACTTGCGGCTGCCCCATTCGCCGTACGGCCCCTCGTGCATGAGGTAGCCGGCCTTGGTGGACAGGACCAGCTCCTCGCGGTGGGACGCGAAGTCCTGCGCGAAGATCTTCCCGAAGTTCAGCTCGGCCGAGCCGGGGGGCGGGCCGTAGTTGTTCGCCAGGTCGAAGTGGGTGACGCCGAGGTCGAAGGCCCGGCGCAGGATCGCCCGCTGGGACCCCAGGGACGCGTCGTCGCCGAAGTTGTGCCAGAGGCCGAGGGAGATCGCGGGGAGCTTGAGGCCGCTGTGGCCGGTGCGCCGGTACTCCATGGAGTCGTAGCGCGAAGGCTCTGCCCGATAGGGATTGTTTTCAGTCACGATGTCCTCCCTATCACGGACTTGTGACAGGACCGAGTTGGGTTCCGGATCCCGTCGCGCAGTAATGTGGCGGTCTGTGGCGGACTTGGGGGGACCATCGCATTCCGCACGGGGGTATCGCTCGGAGGGGCTGGAAGATCGTGAAGCTGCGCGACCTGGTACGCCGTCCTGTGTACAGGCTCTACGCACGCCGGGTGGAAGGCCGCATCGACCATGACGAGACGCCCAAGCACATCGGCGTGATCCTGGACGGGAACCGGCGCTGGGCCAAGGCGTCCGGAGGCACGACGGTGCAGGGCCACCAGGCCGGCGCCGACAAGATCTCCGAGATGCTGGGCTGGTGCACCGAGACGGACGTCGAGGTCGTCACCCTGTGGATGCTCTCCACGGACAACCTGGACCGGCCCGAGGTCGAGCTCCGCCCGCTGCTCAACATCATCGAGAACACCGTCCGGGGCCTCGCCGCAGACGGCCGCTGGCGCGTCCACCACGTCGGCAACCTCGACATCCTGCCCTCCGGGACCCAGAGCGTCCTGAAGGAGGCCATGGAGGCCACCCGCCACGTCGACGGGATACTCGTCAACGTCGCGGTCGGCTACGGCGGCCGCCAGGAGATCGCCGACGCGGTCCGCTCGCTCCTGCTGGAGCACGCCTCGAAGGGCACCTCCTTCGAGGAGCTCGCCGAGATCCTCGACATCGAGCACATCGCGGAGCACCTCTACACGCGCGGCCAGCCCGACCCGGACCTGGTGATCCGCACCAGCGGAGAGCAGCGGCTGTCCGGATTCATGCTGTGGCAGAGCGCGCACTCCGAGTACTACTTCTGCGAAGTCTTCTGGCCGGCCTTCCGCAAGGTCGACTTCCTGCGCGCCCTGCGTGACTACGCCGCCCGCCACCGGCGCTACGGCAGCTGACCCGCCCGGAAGGCCCCCCGTACGGCACCTGACCTGCGGGTCTCTGACGCCCCCTCGGCACCTCACGGCGCGCCCGGATTCCTCCGTGGCGCGCCGTCCCCGTGTTCCCGTACGCCCTCGGGGCCTTCAGGGGCCCCTGGGAACCCTCCGCGCGAGGCCTTCACCAGGGATTCACCGAGCGTCCGTCATATGCCATGGCATGGCTGGACCCATTCGGGGAATATCCCTTGCAGGTCGACGCCCGATCCACGGGTGTCGAGTCTCAGCGGACGGCATGGGGTCGTCCGCCCGGGAGGCCCTTTGCACCAGGACGCACGTGCGGTTCGCACGGACGGAGTGGAGGGCCGGAAGTCGGCCCGCGCAGGGGTGCCGATGACCGGTCCGGTCTTCATGGCCCGACCTCTTCCGAGGGGGTACGTCCTTCCGTGGTGACCAGCACAAAGAGCCGCCTGCCCGACAGGCGGACCTACGTCCTCGACACCAGCGTCCTGCTGGCAGACCCCAACGCGATCTCCCGCTTCGACGAGCACGAGGTCGTGCTCCCGATCGTGGTGATCACCGAGCTGGAGGCAAAGAGGCACCATCCCGAACTCGGCTACTTCGCCCGTCAGGCCCTGCGGCTGCTCGACGAGTTCCGGGTGCTCCACGGTCGCCTCGACGCACCCATCCCGCTGGGCGATCTGGGCGGCACCCTGCGCGTCGAGCTCAACCACTCCGACCAGAGCGTCCTGCCCGCGGGCTTCCGGCTGGGGGACAACGATTCGCGGATCCTCGCGGTCGCGCGCAACCTCCAGGCCGAGGGCTACGACGTCACGGTCGTCTCGAAGGACCTCCCCCTGCGCATCAAGGCCTCCTCCGTGGGGCTGATGGCCGAGGAGTACCGCGCGGAGCTCGCGATCACCGATGCCGGCTGGACCGGCATGACGGAGCTGGCGCTCTCCGGGGAGCAGGTGGACCTGCTCTTCTCCGAGGAGCGGCTCTACGTACCGGAGGCCGCGGAACTCCCCGTGCACACCGGTCTGGTCATCCAGTCGGAGCGAGGCAAGGCGCTGGGCCGGGTCACGGCCGACGGCAACGTGAAGCTCGTACGGGGCGACCGCGAGGCCTTCGGGCTGCACGGCCGCAGCGCCGAGCAGCGGATCGCGCTCGACCTCCTGCTCGACCCCGAGATCGGGATCATCTCGATGGGCGGCCGGGCCGGCACCGGAAAGTCGGCGCTGGCGCTGTGCGCGGGGCTGGAGGCCGTACTGGAGCGGAGGCAGCATCAGAAGGTGATGGTCTTCCGGCCGCTGTACGCGGTCGGCGGCCAGGACCTCGGCTACCTCCCCGGGGACGCCAACGAGAAGATGAGCCCCTGGGCCCAGGCGGTGTTCGACACCCTCTCGGCGGTCGCCGGGCGCGCGGTCATCGAGGAGGTGCTGAACCGCGGGATGCTGGAGGTCCTGCCGCTCACGCACATCCGCGGCCGCTCGCTGCACGACGCGTTCGTGATCGTGGACGAGGCGCAGTCGCTGGAGCGCAATGTCCTGCTGACCGTTCTGTCCCGTATCGGGGCCAATTCGCGGGTGGTTCTCACCCACGACGTGGCCCAGCGGGACAACCTGCGGGTCGGCCGGTACGACGGAGTCGTGGCCGTGGTCGAGAAGCTGAAGGGTCATCCGCTCTTCGCGCACGTCACGCTGACCCGTTCCGAGCGCTCGCCGATCGCCGCGCTGGTCACCGAGATGCTGGAGAACCTCTAGGGCCGCCGGCCGGCCCGCACGGGCCGCAAAGCAGGTAAAACACCCATAGCGGGAGCGTGAGTTGGCGCCGCCCGGCAAAGGCCAGAGAGCCTAGCCGGGCGGCGCCTTGACGCACAGGGGTTTGTCGAAACCAATGGCGACATGCCAGGTGTGACCTTTCCCACGCAACGGAGAATTGCCCTGCGGCGTCGAGGTCCGGCAGAGTCTGTTTTCCGTCAGGCCCCGCATACGGCACACCTGTATCTCCCGTGAGATGCGCGCAGTACCGCTAACTCCACAATCGATTGCCGTATGCCGCCCGGAGCATCACGCGGCACTCCCGCAAGGGAGTTGCCCACGGGCCCGCGCCTCCAGTGACCGCACCACCACGGAGGCCAGTGTCAGGGCACTATTGCGCCCGCGCGGTCACTGCGGACGCTGCTGGAAGGAAACCGTGTGAGCCGGATCTCGGTTCGGGGATTCGCTGTGGCTTCGGCCACCGCTGTCACCACCGTCGGCGCCGTCGTGGGTGTTGCCACTGGCGACCCCGCCTCGAACGATCTCGAGACGACCGCGTCCGGGATGACTCTCCTCGCTGACATCCCGGTCGACGAGCAGGCGCAGGTCCAGAACGCGTCCCTGACGCAGCAGGCCGACTCCATCGCCCACGCCGCCGACACCGACGCCAAGCGCTCGGCGGAGGAGGCGGCCCGCATCCAGGCCGCCCAGGATGCCAAGGCGAAGAAGGCCGAGGCGCAGAAGGCCGCGGACGACAAGGCGAAGCAGGAGCGTGAGGAGAGGGAGCAGGCTGCCAGCCGTTCCACCTCCCGCGACGGATCCTCTTTCGCACCCCAGGCCTCCTACACGGTCGCCCAGGTCAAGGCGATCGCCCAGCAGATGGTCCCGGCGGGGCAGTTCGCATGCTTCTCCAAGATCATCAACCAGGAATCCACCTGGAACTACCGGGCCGTGAACTCGTCCTCGGGCGCCTACGGCCTCGTCCAGGCCCTGCCCGGTTCGAAGATGGCCTCGGCGGGCGCCGACTGGCGCACCAACCCCGCCACGCAGATCGAGTGGGGTCTGAACTACATGAACGACCGCTACGGCAGCCCGTGTGGAGCCTGGAGCTTCCACCAGGCCAACCACTGGTACTAGGCACACCCGGACACACCGGTACGAGAGCGCGCCCGCGTGCCTCAACCTCGAAGAGCCCCGCATCGTCCTACGGTGCGGGGCTCCTCGCGTGTACGGTCTTTCGAGGTGTGCCCGGGCAGGGGTCCAGGGGCGGGGGGAAGGGAACGACATGGCGAAGACAGGCTGGCTCGGCCGGCTCGGCAAGAGGCTGAGCCACGTGGAGGCCCGGCTCGCGGAGCGGCGCGCCGAGGTCGAGGCCGAGACCTCCGACGCCCCGTCCTCCCCGGCCCAGGCCCCGTCGGCCCCCGCTTCGCCGGCCCTCGCCCCACCGCACATCCCGCCCCCGGGGTACCCGGGCGCCGAACACGCGGGCTACGCCACCCCCGTGCGCCCCGACCCGGTGTCCGTCATCCCGTGGGGCGTGCGCGTCGCCGCCGAGGCGAGCTGGCGGCTGCTGCTGCTCGCCGGGATGCTCTGGGTCCTGATGCGGGTGATCAGCGAAGTCCGCCTGGTCGTCCTCGCCTTCGCCGCAGCCCTCCTGGTCACCGCGCTGCTCCAGCCCTTC
This sequence comes from Streptomyces sp. GL_148, assembly GCF_057834205.1. Classification (NCBI taxonomy): domain Bacteria; kingdom Bacillati; phylum Actinomycetota; class Actinomycetes; order Kitasatosporales; family Streptomycetaceae; genus Streptomyces; species Streptomyces sp. GL_148. Next base: position 5,575,098 of record NZ_CM174396.1, read on the forward strand.
GTGGTCCGGCTGCGCCGGCTCGGCATGCCCCGGGGACTTGCCACGGCCGTCACCGCGATCCTCGGGTTCGTGGTCATCGGGCTGGTCGGCTGGTTCGTGGTCTGGCAGGTCATGGACAACCTCGACCAGCTCTCCGCCCGACTGCGCGAAGGCATCAACGACCTCAAACTCGCCGCGCTGGACAGCCCGTTCCACGTGACCGAGAAGCAGATCAACGAGATCGCCAAGAACCTCAGCGAGACCATCGGCACCAACACCGAGCAGATCACCTCCGCCGGCCTGCAGGGCGTGACGGTCCTCGTCGAAGTGCTGACGGGCATGCTGCTCGCGATGTTCTCCACGCTCTTCCTGCTCTACGACGGCAAGCGGATCTGGACGTGGACCACGGGCCTGCTCCCGGCCGCCGCCCGCCCCGGCGTGGCCGGCGCCGGTCCGCGCGCCTGGCGCACCCTGACCGCGTACGTGCGCGGCACGGTCCTGGTGGCCCTCATCGACGCCGTGTTCATCGGCCTGGGCCTTTACTTCCTCGACGTGACGATGGCCGTGCCGCTCGCCGTCTTCATCTTCCTGTTCGCCTTCATCCCGCTCGTCGGCGCCGTGATCTCCGGCGTCCTCGCCGTGGTCGTGGCCCTGGTGACCCAGGGGCCGTTCACCGCGACGATGGTGCTGCTGGTGGTCCTGGCCGTGCAGCAGATCGAGGGCCACGTGCTCCAGCCCTTCATCCTGGGCCGGGCGGTACGGGTCCACCCGCTCGCGGTGGTGCTCTCGGTGGCGGCCGGCGGCCTGGTGGCCGGCATCGGTGGAGCGGTGGTCGCCGTCCCGCTGGTCGCCGTCACCAACACCGTCGTCGGCTACCTGCGGGCCTACTCCCGCGAACAGCTCCATCACGGGCTCTCCCCGGTCGGCCCCGGGCCGCACGGTGCGACGGCCCTGGGTCAGGCGGTATCCCAGGCGGAGGGGACACGTACGGGTGATAACGGAGCCTGAGTTCGACGGAGGGTCGTCCGGTCTGCCGGACCCGGAGGGGCCGCAGGGGCCGCTGGAGCTCCGGACCGACGGGAGGTCCTCGTGGCGGCCAGGCCGCCGCCCGTGGCGGTGGGCGCTCGGCGGGGCCCTGCTGGCTTCCGTGCCGTGGGCCGGCGCCTGGTGGGCCGCGACCCCGCAGGTCGACCGCCCGCCGCTGCGGTACGGGCTGCCCATGAGCCTGTGCGACGAGGCGAAGCTGCCCGCGCTGGCCCGGCTGGCCGAGGTGATCCGGTTCGAGTCCACCCCGAAAGTGTTCGAGCACCCGGGAGTGGACCAGGCGTACTGCCAGCTGAGCACCTCGCGAGACCCTGAGGAGGGCCCCGGGCTCCGGCTCGCGTACGAGGTCCAGGCCTCGATGAGCCTGCACAAACGGACCGACCCCGCCGCGGAGTTCGGCGCGGATCCCGCCCCTGCGGGCTGGACCGGCATCAGCCGCGCGGAGCCGCGCTCGGTGCCGGGGCTCGGGGAGCGGGCGCTGATCTTTGAGATGGGGTACGAGCAGTCGTGGCGGCTGACCGTCCTCGACGGGGGTGCGGTGTTCACCGTGGACGTGACGGTGTGGGCGTTGGGCCCGGACGAGGTCGACGGCGACGGCAATCCGATCGCAAGCTCCGGCCCTCCGGAAGATCCGCCGAAGCCCGATTCCGATGCGGTCCAGGCTGCGATGATCGACGACATGCACGGCCTGATGAAGGCGCTGCGGCGGTAGGCGCGGTCGGTGCCGGGCGCGCGGGGGCGCGGGGACGGGGGACACGGGGATGATCAGCGAGCCCGAGATCGACGGGGACTGGCACACGGCGAGCGGGGCGGAGGGGGCCGAGGCGATCGAGCCCGCGCCCGCGCCCGCGCCCGCGCGCCTACGGAGCCCTCGTGGGCGGTGGGTGTGGGCGCTGGGCGGGATGGTGGTGGCCTCGGCGGTCTGGGCGGGGACACTGGCCGTGCAGGATCGTTTCTCCACTGCTCCGCGCATCGACTACCGGCACTCCGGCGAGCTGTGCAAGGAGACGGAGCTCAAGGTGCTCGGCCAGGCCGTCGGCAGGGCCTTCGACGGGTCCAACAGCAGGCAGGGCCTGAGCCCCGCGCAGGACTGGGCGTTCTGCCAGGTCGGGATGGCGTACGAGAAGGAATCCGTCACGTACGAGGCGCAGGTGCTGGTGCAGCTCCACAAGAAGACCGACCCCGGGCCGGAGTTCGCCACCGGACCCGTGCAGGGCATCCGGTCGGGGATGGACCCCGTGGACCGCAGCGACGTGCCGGGCCTGGGCGACCGGGCCGTGCTCGACCGGTACTACGGGGGCGGTGGGGAGCGGCTGACGGTGCTCGACGGAGGGGCGGTCTTCACGCTGACCGTGGACTGGTTCCAGGACTCCGACAAGCCGTCCGGCGTGGACGAGGACGCGATCGACGCGGCGGTGATCGAGGATTTGCGGACGCTGATGGCGAAGCTCCGGCGGTAGCCGGTAGCCGGTAGCCGGTAGCCGGTAGCCGGTAGCCGGTGACCGGCCGTCAGCGCGTGCGGAAGGGCCCCCGCAGCCGGATCGGCTGCGGGGGCCCTGGTGCGCGTACGGGGCGGGCTACTCGCCCGCGAGGGCGGCCTCGGAGTCGAGGGTGACGGCGACGGCCTGGATCACCGAGGCGATCTTGAAGGCTTCCTGGACCGTCTCACGGTCCACGCCGGCCTTGCGCAGGACCTGCTCGTGCGAGTCCAGGCACTGGCCGCAGCCGTTGATCGCGGAGACGGCCAGCGACCACAGCTCGAAGTCGACCTTCTCCACACCGGGGTTGCCGATGACGTTCATCCGCAGGCCCGCGCGCAGGTTGCCGTACTCCGGGTCGGAGAGCAGGTGGCGGGTGCGGTAGAAGACGTTGTTCATCGCCATGATCGCGGCGGCCGACTTGGCGGCGGTGTACGCCTCCGGCGACAGGGCCGCCTTCGCCTCCGGCTCCAGCTCGCGCAGGACGCGCGGGGAGCGCGCCGCTATGGCGCAGGACAGGACCGTGCCCCACAGCTGCTGCTGCGTCAGGGCGTCCTGATTGCCGATGACCGAACCGAGGTTCAGCTTCAGGTCCTTGGCGAAGTCCGGCAGGGCGGACTTGAGGGAGTCGAGGGACATCGCTCACTCACCGGCCAGCAGCGCGCCGGCGTCGATGGTGCTCTCGCCCTTGTTCCAGTTGCAGGGGCACAGCTCGTCGGTCTGCAGGGCGTCGAGGACCCGCAGGACCTCCTTGGGGTTCCGGCCGACGGAACCGGCGGTCACCATGGAGAACTGGATCTCGTTGTTCGGGTCCACGATGAAGACGGCGCGCATCGGGAGGCCGTCCGAGCCGAGGATGCCGAGGTCGGCGCAGAGCTCGCGCTTGATGTCGGACATCATCGGGAAGGGCAGGTCGCGCAGGTCGGCGTGGTCCTTGCGCCAGGCGTGGTGGACGTACTCGGAGTCGAGCGAGAAGCCGAGGATCTGGGCGTCACGGTCGGCGAACTCGTCGTTCAGCTTGCCGAAGGCGGCGATCTCCGTCGGGCACACGAAGGTGAAGTCGAGCGGCCAGGAGAACATGATCTTCCACTTGCCCTCGTAGGTCTTGTGGTCGATCTGCGCGAACTCGGCTCCGGCCTCCAGCGAGACGCAAGCGGTCAGGTCGTAGGTGGGGAACTGGTCGCCGACAGTGAGCACGTGCTCTCCTTGCGGAAAGGAAAGTGACCCTTTTGGGGGCTTTCCGGGGGGTTGGACGTATCTCACATGCTGACACAGCTGCATTGATTGCAGAAATAGCTAACCTGGTGCCGAGTGATCGGAGGTGCCTATCAATGGCTGTGGGCAATAGAGGAGCGAAACAGGCGACGCTCGCCCAGCTGCGGGCCTTCGCCGCCGTGGCCGAGCACTTGCACTTCCGGGACGCGGCCGCCGCGATCGGGATGAGCCAGCCCGCACTCTCGGGGGCCGTGTCCGCGCTGGAGGAGGCGCTCGGGGTGCGGCTGCTGGAGCGGACCACGCGCAAGGTGCTGCTCACGCCCGCCGGTGAGCGGATCGCGGGCCGGGCGCGGGCCGTGCTCGACGCGATGGGCGGGCTGCTGGAGGAGGCGGAGGCGGTACGGGCCCCCTTCACCGGGGCGCTGCGGTTCGGGGTGATTCCCACCGTGGCCCCGTACCTGCTGCCGACCGTGCTCGGGCTCTTCCACCGGCGCTACCCGCGCCTCGACCTCCAGGTGCACGAGGAGCAGACGGCCTCGCTGCTGGACGGGCTCGCCGGCGGGCGGCTCGACCTGCTCCTGCTCGCCGTGCCGCTCGGGGTACCCGGCGTCACCGAACTGCCCCTCTTCGACGAGGACTTCGTCCTGCTCGCGCCGCGCGATCACCCGCTCGCCGGCCGCAAGGACATCCCGCGCGAGGAACTGCGCGGGCTGCGGCTGCTCCTTCTCGACGAGGGGCACTGCCTGCGCGACCAGGCCCTCGACATCTGCCACGACGCGGGACGCACCGCCGGAGCGGACGTCACCACGACCGCCGCCGGGCTGTCCACCCTCGTGCAGCTGGTCGCCGGGGGGCTCGGCGTCACGCTGTTGCCGCGCACCGCGCTGCGCCTGGAGACCGCCCGCAACGAGCACCTGGCCACCGGGTACTTCGCCGAACCGGCGCCCTCGCGGCGGATCGCGCTGGCCATGCGGACGGGAACGGCCCGCGCGGAGGAGTTCCGTACCGTCGCCGACGCGCTGCGCGAAGCCGTACGCCCGCTTCCCGTCTGGCTGACGGACTGAGGAGCGGGCGCAGGCTTCGCGGATCCGGTGGAGCTACTCCGTGCGCAGCCCGTCCGGGCGCATCAGGCGCAGCAGCGGCGGCAGGCTGAGCAGGGTCACCAGGACGGCCACACCTCCGCCGATGCCGATCATCGACAGGACCGCGGTCCAGTTGATCCGGATCGTGGCGCCCGCCATCTGCATCAGCACCGTGCCGAGCGCGAGCCCGACCACCGTGGCCAGGGCCAGGCCCAGACCGATCGGGAGGGCGGTCTGCCACAGCACGGAGAGGCTGAGCGTGGAGCGCTTGGTGCCGAAGGCGACCAGCGCCGACAGCAGTTGCCTGCGCTCGCGCAGCTGCTCCAGCTGGGAGACCAGCAGGCTGGCGCCGATCAGCATCAGGACGAGGGCGGAGCCCACGAAGAGGCCGGTCCGGATGGAGGCGTAGCGGTCGTTGACCTCGGTGGCCTGGATCGTCATGGGGACGGACAGCGGATCGGCTTTGAAGACGGCGTTGCGGGCCAGCTCCATCGCGTCGGGCACCTTCGGGTCCAGCTTCACGTACACCCGGGAGGACTGGTAACCGCCCATGCCCTTCGGGGCGGCGGCCGGGGTGACCAGCAGCCCGGTCAGCGTTTCGCCCATGGGGCCCTTGCGGGCCTGCACGGTGCGGGCGTCGGCGGGCACCGTCCAGGCGACCGGCTTGGCGCCCTCGCCCTCGTCCTCCTTGAAGATGTTCCCGGCGAACAGCTTCTCGCCGGGCCCCGCGGTATCGCCGGTCATGCCGCTCGGAGCGGTATCGCCGGTGATGACGAAGGCGTCACCGTCCTTGCAGGAGGGCAGCACCGCGTACTCCTTGAGGGCGGCGCAGGTGCCGGTCGTCACCGAGATCGCCGTGTCCGAGTAGCTCATGTCCGTGCTGCGCCCGGCATTGGTCGAGGACTCCGCGACGACCTGGGTGATGCCCTTGGTCCCGGCCAGGGCCTGGGCGACGGCCTCGCCGCCGCTGCGGGAGCGCTGCATGACGGAGATCGAGGCCCGGGTGGGGTCGTGGCCGGTCTCGCGGGTGTACGAGTCCGCGGTGGAGGCGAAGAGCATCTGCAGGGCGATGGCTCCGGCGACCGCGACGGCGATGCCGTTGACCAGTCGGGCGGAACTGCCGCTGGTGAGCTGGAGCCGGCGGGCGGCCAGCTGCCAGGAGACCGGGCCCGCGCCGCCGATCCGGCCGACGACCCGTTCCAGCACCCAGGGGAGCAGGACGGTGATGCCGACGAGGAGCAGGACCACGCCGCCCGAGACCTGCCACTGGTTGAACTGCCCGCTGTCGTTGCCCTTGCCGATCAGCGGGGCCAGCAGGCCGAGTCCGGCCAGCGGGAGCAGCAGCCGCCACCAGATCCGGCGCTTGCCCGGAGTCGTCGTACGGACCACGCCGAGCGGCTCGATGACCACGCCGCGCAGGGCGAACAGGGTCACGGCGACGGCGGCGGCCGGTACGGCCACGGCGATGAGCGCGGCCGGCCAGGGCGCCGGGTTGAGGTCGGAGGGGAAGACGCTGCGCTGGTAGAGGTCCATGGCCGGGGCCAGTTGGCGGGCGGCCAGGAAGAAGCCGGTGCCCAGGACCAGGCCGATCAGCGATCCGGAGGCGGCCTCGCCGGCGGCGATCCGGCGGACCATCCGGGCGTCGGCGCCGACCAGGCGCAGGGCGGCGAGCCGGCGGTCGCGGCGGTCGCCGCCGAAGCGGACGGCGGCGCCGATGAACACGGCGACCGGCATCAGCAGGGCGACGAAGGTGAGCACCACGAGGAGCGTGAGGACGGGGTCCAGGCCCTCCTTCGGCGCGGTGTTCTCGAAGGCGGTGACCCGCTGGATGTAGTTGGGCGCTTCCTTCTGGAGCTCGGCGAGCCGGTCGCTGCCCGCGTAGAAGTAGAGGTCGCCGGGGCCCACCAGGCCCGCTTCGCCGATGGTCGCGACGATCTTCCCGTCGAGGCGGTCGCGCAGCAGCTTGCCCTCTCCGGTCTTCATCAGCCTGTCGAGGGCGGGGGAGACGACCAGTTCGCCGGGGCCGGGGAACTTCTTCACGCCCGGGGGCAGCGGGGCGTCCGGTCCCTCGGGCTGTACGAGCCGTCCGTCGACCCCGTAGGAGCGGTACGTCTGGTTCACATCGGTGATCAGCAGCGTGTCGGGACCGGGCTGCTCGGCGGTGGGCGAGGTGAACGTCTGGCGGGCGGCGCCGCGCGCGTCGCGGGCGGCCATGGCGCTCGGGATCGCGCTGGTGACGAGCAGCAGGGCGACGCCGAGGCCGACGCCCAGGCCGGTGAGGAGGGTGCGGGTCCAGCCCTGGCGGCCGCCGCCGAAGGCGAAGCGGGCGCCGAGGCCGAGGTCGCGGAGCCAGACGGCGAGCGCACTCTGCTCGCCGGGGCTGCCGGGGCTGTCGGGGCTGTCGGGGCCACCGTGCTTGCTGTGGTTCCCGTGACTCATACCGCGCGCTCCATGTCGCGGGACTTGCCGTCGCGTACGACGATCTCGCGGTCGGAGTACGCGGCCACGCGGGTCTCGTGCGTGACGAGGACGACGGCGGCGTTCGTGGAACGGGCGGCCTCGGTGAGCAGCTGCATGACGAGCTCGCCGTTGAGGGAGTCGAGGGCGCCGGTGGGCTCGTCGGCGAAGATCAGCCGGGGGCCGGTGACGAGGGAGCGGGCGACGGCGACGCGCTGGCCCTGGCCGCCGGAGACCTCGCCGGGGCGCTTGTGGCCGAGGTCGTCGACCTGGAGCCGCTCCATCCATTCCAGGGCGGTCCGTTCGGCCTGCCTCCGCTTCACGCCGGTGAGGCGGAGCGGCAGGGCGACGTTCTCGACGCAGGTGAGCTCGGGGACGAGCTGGCCGAACTGGAAGACGAAGCCGAACTCGCCGCGGCGCAGGGCGCTGCGCTCGGCGTCGTTCATGGCGGAGAGCTCGCGTCCGGCGTAGGTGATGGTGCCGGAGTCGGGGGTGACGATCCCGGCGAGGCAGTGCAGCAGGGTCGATTTGCCGGACCCGGAGGGACCCATGATCGCGACGACCTCGCCGGCGTGGATGGAGAACTCGGCTCGGTCGAGGGCGCGGGTGGTGCCGTAGGTCTTGCGGAGGTCCGTGGCGCTGAGCAGGGAGCCGGACGGGGTCATCGGCGTATCTCCCGGGCGAGCTGGTCGAGGCGGGCGGCGGTGAGTTCGAGCCACCGCAGGTCCGCTTCGAGGTGGAACAGGGCGTGATCGCAGACCAGCTGGTCGGCGAGGTCCCCCTTGCGCTTGCGCTGGGTGAGGATGCGCATCAGGCGCAGGTGTTCGGCGCGCTGGGTGTCCAGCAGCTCCTGGGCGCTGCGGCCGGTGAGGAGGGCGAGGACGACCTTGGTGTAGAGGGTCGACTGGAGGTACGGCTCGGGCTTCTCGGGCTGGGCGAGCCAGCCCTCGACGTCGGTGATCCCGGCGTCGGTGATCGCGTACCGCTTGCGCTCGGGACCGCCGCCGCTCTCCACCCCGTCGACCTCGACCAGGCCGTTCTTCAGCAGCCGGGACATGGTCGAGTAGACCTGGCCGTAGGCCAGGGGCTTGTCGTGCCCGAATCTCTCGTCGAAGGTCCGCTTGAGGTCGTAACCGTGCCGGGGGCCGGCCTCCAGGAGGCCGAGGAGTGCATGACTGATGGACATGCCGACGACTATACACGCGGTGTATACGCTCGATGTATACATCGAGTGCAGAGGTGATCTCCGGGAGTTTGGTGGCCATGTCGGTGGGGGTGCGCGGGGAGTGGTGGACGCCCGGAGCGTGGCTCGGAACGGGGGCCCATGACTCCGGCCGCCCCGTGGGGCGGCCGGGAACTTCAGGAATCCGGAGCGGCGCGGGGGCGGCCCCGGGGCGGGATCGGGCCCGCCCCGCCGGGGAGGCGGCCGGCTTCGGCCAGGGCGCGGCGGAGCAGGAACTCGATCTGCGCGTTGGCGCTGCGCAGTTCCTCGCCCGCCCACCGCGCGAGCGCGTCGTGCACCTGCGGGTCGAGCCGCAGCAGCACCTGCTTGCGGGCCTGCCGCCCGGCGGCCTTGGGGGCCGCCGCGGGCCCCTCGGCCGTACCGGACTCACCCGCCCCGGACTCACCCGCCCCGGACCCGGCCGCCCCGAACCCGGCCGGGCCGGTGGAGGCCCGGTCGGCGGGGGAGTCCGCGTCGTCGTCGGGGATCACTGGTAGAGGGTGCCCGTGTTGATGACCGGCTGGGCCGCGCGGTCGCCGCACAGGACCACCATCAGGTTGGACACCATCGCCGCCTTCCGTTCCGGGTCGAGGTCCACGATGTCCTGCTCCGCGAGGCGGTTCAGGGCGAGCTCGACCATACCGACCGCGCCCTCGACGATCTGCTTGCGCGCCGCGACGATCGCTCCCGCCTGCTGCCGCTGGAGCATCGCGGAGGCGATCTCCGGGGCGTACGCGAGGTGGGTGAAGCGGGACTCGATGATGTGGACGCCGGCCGCCTCGACGCGGGTGGACAGTTCAGCGGCGAGCTTCTCGGTGATCTCCTCGGCGTTGCCGCGCAGCGACAGGCCGCCGTCCTCGTGGGCGTCGTAGGGGTACTCGATCGCGATGTGCCGGACGGCCGCTTCGGTCTGGGTCTCGACGAACTCGGTGAAGTCGTCGACCTCGAAGACGGCCCGGGCGGTGTCCTCGACCCGCCAGACCACCACGGCCGCCAGCTCGATCGGGTTGCCGTAGGCGTCGTTGACCTTCATGACGGCCGTCTCGTGGTTGCGGACCCGGGTGGACAGGGGCCGGCGGGAGGTCAGCGGGTTGACCCAGCGCAGTCCGTCGGTGCGGACGGTGCCGCGGTAGCGGCCGAACAGCTGGACCACGCGGGCCTCGCCCGGCGCGACCGTGTTCAGCCCGCCCATGGCGATGAGGGAGATGAGGGCGAGGACGATGCCCGCCGCGATCAGGCCCACCTTGGCGCCGTCGGTCCCGGACGCCGAGCCGAGCGCGATCAGGCCCGCCCCGGCCGCCACTCCCGCCAGGCCGAGCAGCAGCGCGAGCCCGCCGCCCACGCTCCGCGCGGGGAACTCCCGTACGCCGGTCTCGGTACCGCCCGTGGTGTTCGTCATCATCTGCCCCGTTTCCTTCAGTTGCGGCCGGTCGAGCCGCTTAGCAAAGTGATATCACTTTTTCGGGATGGGCGGGAGTCGGGTGACGGGGGTAGCGGGCGGTCCGGCAACCTTCAGGGGTCCGGCTGCGTCGGTTCCGGTGAGGTGGGTGCTCATTGTCACGTCCGAATTGCCTGAAATGCCCATCGGGTGGCCGGTTTTTGTCACAGCCTGCGGTGTTAGCTTTCTGAGCTGACGTCGGGGGGTTATCGAGCGGAGCGGGAGCGATGGGCCGAGCAGAAGCGCGAAGGGCGCAGCAGCAGCGCGGTGCACGACGAGCGCCGCGCGGGCGCGGCAAGGGCAGGGGCGGGAAGCCGACCGGCATACGCCGCTTCTTCACCTGGAAGAAGGTGCTCGGCACCTTCTTCGGCACGGTGCTGCTCGGCATGGCGGCCCTGATCGGCCTCTACTTCTACGTGGAACTGCCGAACCCGAACGCCAACGCGCTGACGCAGAACAACGTCTACAAGCTCTCCGACGGCACGGTCATGGCCCGCGTCGGCGCGATGAACCGTCAGATCGTCTCGATCGACAAGGTCCCGGAGGACGTGCAGACGGCCTTCATCGCGATCGAGAACAAGTCCTTCTACAGCGACAAGGGCGTCGACCTCAAGGGCATCGGCCGCGGCGTGTTCAACACCGTCACCGGCAAGGGCAAGGCCGGCGGTTCGACGATCACCCAGCAGTACGTCAAGAACTTCTACCTGACGCAGGACCAGACGGCGACCCGCAAGCTGAAGGAGCTGATCATCTCCCTCAAGGTCGACCAGGAGATGGAGAAGCCGCAGATCCTCGCGGGCTACCTGAACACCAACTTCTACGGCCGCAACGCGTACGGCATCCAGGCCGCGGCCCAGGCCTACTACGGGGTCGACGCCAACAAGCTGACCCTGGAGCAGGGCGCGTACCTCGCCGCCGTCCTCCAGGCCCCCAGCCAGTACGACTGGGCGACCGCCGGCCCGAACGGCAAGAAGCTGGTCATGATCCGCTTCAACGGCGTCCTCGACAACATGGTCGAGATGGGCAAGCTGGACCCGGCCAAGCGCCAGGGGCTGAAGTTCCAGGAGCCGATCAAGCCCAAGGCGGCCGCCGGCTCGGAGGGGCAGAAGGGCTACCTGATCCAGGCCGCCGACGAGGAGCTCAAGCGGCAGACCGGCATGACCGACGCCCAGCTCAAGGCCGGCGGCTGGGAGATCACCCTCTCCATCGACCCGAAGAAGCAGGCGGCGCTGGAGAAGGCCGTCCAGGACGAGCTGGAATCCAAGCTCGACCGCAAGGGCCGCCCCGTCGACGCCGCCGTGCAGGCGGGTGCCACCTCCGTGGACCCGAAGACCGGCATGATCGTCGCGATGTACGGCGGCACCGGGCTGAGCGAGCAGTGGGCCAGCAACGCCCTGCGCAAGGACTTCCAGCCGGGCTCGACCTTCAAGCCGGTCGTGCTCGCCGCCGCCCTGGAGCGCAAGTCGGAAACGCAGGAGGGGAAGCCGATCACGCCCAACACCCTCTACGACGGCACCAGCAAGCGCCCCGTGGTCGGCAGCGACACCCCGTTCAACCCGCAGAACCAGGACGACCGCGACTACGGCGACCCGATGATGACGGTGCAGTCCGCCACCAACTCCTCGGTGAACTCCGTGTACGCCCAGATGATCGTGGACGTCGGGCCGAAGAACGCGAAGACGACCGCCCTGGAACTGGGCATGAAGGACCGCGACGGCTGGCCCGAGGACAGGCCGGCCATGTCGCTCGGCACCATGAGCGCCGACACCGCGGAGATGGCCGGCGTCTACGCCACCTTCGACAACCACGGCAAGAAGGTCACGCCGAGCATCATCAAGTCCGCCAAGCACGCGTCCCGCGAGTTCAAGCCGGTCGACGCCGTCGGCGACCAGGCCATCAGCCGCAGGACGGCCGACACCGTCACCAAGGTGCTCACCGGCGTCGTCGAGGACGGCTCCGGCAAGGCCGTGAAGAGCTCGGCCTACGAGGCCGCGGGCAAGACCGGCACCACCGAGAAGAACGTGGCCGCCTGGTTCACCGGCTTCACCCCGGAACTGGTCACCGTCGTCGCGATGTTCGGAGACGAGCCCGGCACCCACACCCAGACCAGCCTGACCGGTACGGCCGGCGGCGGACGCGCGGGCGGCTCCAGCTTCCCGGCCGCGATCTGGAAGGAGTACACCCTCGCCGCGCTCAAGGGCGGCAACACGGGCTCCTTCGACCTGGAGGAGGCCGACATGGGCAAGGTCCAGACGCCGAGCACCAGCAGCTCCCCGTCGAGCTCGCCGAGCCAGTCCGCGAGCAGCACCCCGTCGCCGAGCGGCACCCCGTCCTCGAGCAAGTCGCCGAGCGGCACCCCGTCGTCGAGCAAGTCGCCGAGCGGCACCCCGTCGTCGAGCAAGTCGCCGAGCGGCACCCCGTCGCCGTCGAAGTCGAGCTCGTCGAAGCCCACGTCGCCGCCGAACCGGGATCCCGAACAGTAGGCGGCACCACAGGACCCGGCGCCCGTACCGGATCCGTACACACCACTGCCCCGCGGCTTCGTGCCGGCGGGGCAGTGGTGTGTACGGGGCCGGGTGGCGGCCCGGTCAGCGGCGGTCCGGGGCTCCCGGTGTGGCCGATGCGCCTGTTGCACCCGGCGTGCCCGGTGCGGGCGGCAGCGCGAGCTCGAACCAGACGACCTTGCCGCTGCTCAGCCGGGTGGCACCCCAGCGGCGGGCCATCCGGTTGACCAGGAACAGGCCGCGGCCGCCCTCGTCGTCGTCGCGGGCCCGGCGCTGGCGCGGCAGCTGCGGGGAGTCGTCGCCGACCTCGCAGCGCAGTACGTCCGTCCGCAGGAGCCGTAGGGTCACGGGCCGCTCGGCGTACCGCACGGCATTCGTCACGACCTCGCTGACCAGCAGCTCCAGGGAGTCCTCCAGCTCCTCCAGCCCCCAGCGCGCCAGCGCGCGGCGGGCGAACCGGCGGGCCCGGCCCGGAGCGGTCTCCTCCGGGTCCAGGAACCAGTACGCCACGTCGCTGGGCGCGATCCCGTCGAAGCGGGCCGCGAGCAGCGCGATGTCGTCGTCCCGGTCACCGGGACCGAGCATGTCCAGGATGTCGTCGCACAGGGCCTCCAGCGGCGGCGGGTGGTCCAGGCCCGTCAGCTGCGCGGTGGTGGCCAGGCGTTCGCGGAGCTGCTCGATGCCGGTCCAGACGTCCCGCAGCCGGGACTCGACGAGACCGTCGGTGTACAGCACGAGGGTGGCCCCGGCCGGGGCGTCCAGCTCCACGGCCTCGAAGTCCACGCCGCCGACGCCGATGGGGGCGCCGGGGGGTACGCGCAGCACCTCGGCGCGGCCGCCCAGGTGCAGCAGGACCGGCGGCGGGTGGCCGGCGTTGGCGATGGTGATCCGGTGCGAGACCGGGTCGTAGACGGCGTAGAGGCAGGTGGCCATCCGGTCGGAGCCCAGGCGCTGCGCCTGCTCGTCCAGGTGGTGCAGGACCTCGGCGGGCGGCAGGTCGAGCTGCGCCAGCGTCTGGGCCGTCGTACGGAGCTGTCCCATGATCGCGGCGGAGGTCATGGAGTGGCCCATGACGTCGCCGACGACGAGAGCTACCCGGCTGCCGGGCAGGGGTATGGCGTCGTACCAGTCGCCGCCGACCCGGGCCGTCTCGGCGGCGGGCAGGTAGCGGCTGGCGAGGCGGACCCCGGTGGGCTGGGGAAGGCTGTCGGGCAGCATCGTGCGCTGGAGCTCGTCGGCGATGTAGGCCTCGCGGCCGTAGAGCACGGCCTTGTCGATGCCCAGCGCGGTGTGGGTGGCCAGCTGCGCGGCGACCAGCAGGTCGTTCGTCTCGAAGGCCGGCCGCTCCGGGGTGCGCAGGAAGACCGCCGCGCCGATGACGCGGCGGCGGCCCCGCAGCGGGGCGAGGATGGCCCGCTGGCCGCGCGGGACCGGGTGGTCGGCGCCCAGCAGCTCCGGCAGGGCGGCGCGGGCGGCGGCGGAGGACCCGAAGACGGGCCGTACGCCGCGCAGCACCTCGGCCAGCGCCCCGCCGGGGCGGATCTCGCAGAGCTCGGCAGCGGGCAGGTCACCCTGCGGGCCGACCAGGGCGAGCTGGCTGAAGTCGAGCTCGCCGTCGGGGGTCATCGCGCCGGCGATGCCGGCTGCGGCTCCCGTTCCCGTTCCCGCTCCTGTGAACTCGTCGATCGGCCGGAGCCGGTCGGTTCGGCGGAGCCTTAAAACGACCGGTCCGACGGGCCGCTCGTCGCCGACGGGGAGGGGATCGCGCAGGTAGACGAGGATGGCGTCGGAGAAGGTGGGCACGGTGGCCCGGCACAGGCCGAGCACGATCTCGTCGAGGTCGATCCCGCGCGCGATCCGCCGGGTGGCGGCTCCGACGAACCGCAGCCGGTCGCCTTCCCGCCGCGCGATGGTCGCGTCGACCCCGATGCCGCTGACCGGTCCGGACGCGGAGCCGGACCCGCCGGCGTTCTGTCCGAACGCGGTGCCGGGCCGGCCCGTCCCGCGGGCGGCTTCGCCGTCGCGGGTGCGCGCGCTGCCGGCCTCGGCGGCCGCGGCCGCGTCACGGCCGGCCCCGTCACGGCCGGCCCGGACCCGGGCCGCGCCCTGGCCGGGTGCGGCATCGCCGTCGCCGGGCTCCGCGGCCCCGTCGGAGGCGGACGGCGCCTCCGCCGTGGCGCGGGGACGGGGCAGGTCCGCCGCCTGGGGCTGCGCATGCGTGCGCACGGCCTCGGCCGCCGGGAGCGGGGCCTTGCCGTGGCCCAGTTCCTCCGTGTCGTGGCCGGGCTCGTCCGTCCGACCGCCGGAGGCAACCGGCTTGGGGCCCTCCTGAGAGGTGGGGTACTCCGTCACGCGTGGCATTCCGTCCGTTTGCGCTCGATGTGCGCTGCACTCAACTCGGTCAGTCGCGGTATACCCGCTCAGCGGCGGTGACACCATCACCCCGCGTTTCCGCGTCCCGCTCGTTACCTCTCGCTATCGCGTCGGCCTAGGTCAAATGCTGTTCTGATGGCGGCATTTGACCGCCGACACCCCGGCGGAGGACGATCCTACGATTGCCCCCCGGGGGCGCATCAAGGGTCTCATGAGGTCATATGCGCCGGAGTGCGGTCCCAGTCCTCCGGCAGGGCCGGTACGCCCCAGGCCGGGTCCGGTCGCCAATCCTGCCAGCCTTCGGAGAACGGCGGACCCCAGGCCCGGATCACATCCAGCGCCGCACGGCCGGCCGCGCGCACGCGCCCGGCCTGCTCCGGGTCCATCAGACCGGACCGCTGGGCCTGTGCGAACTCGTCCTCGTCCAGCCACTTCCAGCTGCGGTCCGGGTAGACGGCGATGTCGAGGAAGTGGTCCACGGAGTCCACCCCGCCGGCCCACCGCGACCGGGGCTCCTCCAGATTCACGTACCAGTTCTTGAGCCGCCAGCCCGGCCCCCAGAACAGCCACACCGACCACGGCTCCCCGGGCCGTGCCAGCTTCAGCACGCCCCCGCCGAACCAGCGCGACCGTACGGTGGTCCGCGGCGCGGTGTACCGGGTGGCGAGCGGCTCCTGGTGGACCGGGGTCCCGTCGGCGAGCACCGGCTTGACGCACTCGGTCCCGGGGGCCATCCACACCGCGAGCAGCTCGTCGGTGTCGGCCACCACGGTCACGGGCCGGCAGATGTGGACGGAGCCCTTCGCGTCGGGCGCGTGATCGCGGTAGCGCCAGAGGATCTGCTCCCCGGGCGCCCAGCGGACGCCCTGCGCGCCGCCCCGCTCCGCACTCCGTGCCGAGCCCCGTGCCGAGCCCTGTGCCGCGCCCCGTGCCGAGCTCCGCGCGCTGCCGCCCCCGCGGCCTCCGGTACCTGTCATGGGCAGATCTTAGGGCTGGGGTCTGGAGGATCGCCGCGCTGCAGGTCACCGAGGTGCCCGGGGGCGGGAAACGACCGGATCCGGACCCCGGGACGGAGCCGCCGGGCCCGGGTCAGGGGCGGGTCATCCGCAGCACGTCCAGTGCTTCGTCGAGCTGCTCCAGGGTGAGGTCGCCGCGGTCCACGTAGCCCGACTCCAGGACGACCTCCCGGATCGTCTTGCGCTCCGCGAGGGACTTCTTGGCGACCTTGGCGGCCTCCTCGTAGCCGATGTACCGGTTCAGCGGGGTCACCACGGAGGGCGAGGACTCGGCGTACTCCCTGGCCCGGGCCGTATTGGCGGTGATTCCGTCCACGGTGCGGTCGGCCAGCAGGCGGCTCACGGAGCCCAGCAGCCGGATGGACTCCAGGAGGTTGCGGGCCATCACGGGGAGCATCACGTTGAGCTCGAAGTTGCCCGCGGCGCCCGCCACGGCCACCGCCGTGTCGTTCCCCATCACCTGGGCGGCGACCATCAGCGCGGCCTCCGGGATCACCGGATTGACCTTCCCGGGCATGATCGAGGACCCCGGCTGGAGATCCGGGAGATTGATTTCGGCCAATCCGGTGCGCGGGCCCGAAGCCATCCAGCGCAGGTCGTTGCAGATCTTGGTGAGCGAGACGGCGACCGTGCGGAGCATTCCGGAGGTCTCCACGAGCGCGTCCCGGGCCCCCTGGGCCTCGAAGTGGTCCCGCGCCTCGGTCAGCGGCAGCCCCGTCGCCGCGGCCACCTCGGTGATCACGGCGGCGGAGAACCCCGGCGGGGTGTTGATCCCGGTGCCCACGGCGGTCCCGCCCAGCGGCAGCTCGGCCAGCCGCGGCAGCGCCGCGCGCAGCCGCTCGACCCCGTAGCGGAGCTGGACCGCGTACCCGCCGAACTCCTGGCCCAGGGTGACCGGGGTGGCGTCCATCAGGTGCGTCCGCCCGGCCTTGACCACCTGGGAGAACTCGGCGGCCTTGCGCTCCATCGCGCCGGCCAGGTGCTCCAGGGCGGGGATGAGCTCGCCGGTGACGGCGGCAGTGGCGGCGATGTGGATGGAGGACGGGAAGACGTCGTTGGAGCTCTGCGAGGCGTTGACGTGGTCGTTGGGGTGGACGGCGCGGCCGAGCCGCTCCGTGGCCAGGGTGGCGATCACCTCGTTGGCGTTCATGTTGGACGAGGTGCCGGAACCCGTCTGAAACACGTCGACGGGGAAGTGCTCGTCCCAGCGGCCCCCGGCGACCTCGTCGGCCGCCGAGACGATCGCGGCGGCGATGTCCTCGTCGACCACGCCGAGCCGGGCGTTGACGCTGGCGGCCGCGGCCTTGATCCGGGCCAGCGCCTCGATGTGGGCGCGCTCCAGACGCTGCCCGGAGACGGGGAAGTTCTCCACGGCGCGCTGGGTCTGAGCTCGCCATTTGGCGTGCGCGGGGACGCGTACGTCCCCCATGGAGTCGTGCTCGATGCGGAAGCCCTCGGGGCCCTCGCCGGCCGCTTGATTACCAGTCATCTGTGGTGCCTCCTCAAAAAGTTGAGCAATTGTCTTGTTCGGACTGTTCCCAACTCGCCTACCGGCCAGTAAATACCGGGGGTAACACCGAGATCCGGGAGGCGTTCATGGCACGTGTCCGTACACAATCAAGGATCAGACTCAGATCTACCTTCGCCGCCGTCGCGGCGGTCGCGGCCGCCCTGGGGGGCGTCACCGCCATCACTCCCACGGCCCAAGCGGCCACCACCACCGGGGCCGCCGCGGCCACACCCCTCACGCCCGAACTGGAGGCCATCCGGGCCGCCGAGGCCGTCAAGATCTACGGCGACTCCGCGATCCGCCCGCTCGCGGACCGCAAGACCGGTCTGGTCTCGCTCGGCGACAGCGAGATCTCGGGTGAGGGCGTCGGCACCTACGACCCCGCGACCAACACCCCGTCCAACCAGTGCCACCGCTCGCCCGACACGGCGATCCACCGCACCGGCATCGCGGCCGACTACACCTTCAACGTGGCCTGCTCCGGCGGCTACACGGGCAACATCAAGATCGGCGGCTCCAAGCAGTACGCCGACGAGCTGGTGCAGAGCGACAGCCTGGCCATCAAGGCCCGCAACACCAAGATCAAGATGGTGCTGCTGGTCGCCGGGGCCAACGACGACCTGCAGTTCGGCCCGGTCATGACCGACTGCGTCACCCGCTGGGTGCTCAGCCAGGGCACCTGCGAGCCGAAGTACGCTCCGGGCTGGCAGGCGCGCGTCGACGGGCTGAAGCCCAAGGTGCAGTCGACGATCGGCGACCTCAAGTCTGTCATGCGCGACGCCGGTTACGCCGACACCGACTACAAGCTGGTCGTGATGGGCTACCCGAGCCCCATCGGCCCCGACTTCTACGACAACCCCGACTTCCCCGGCAAGCTCCCCGGAGGCTGCGCCGGCTACGACTCCGACGCCGCCTGGGGCCGCAACTACGCGGTGCCCACCTTCGAGAAGGGCATGCGCGCGGCCGCCGTCGCCGCGGGCGCGACCTACCTCGACAACTCGCGGCTCTTCCAGGGCCACGAGGTCTGCATGGAGGACAGCTGGGCCCGCGGCCTCTACCTCGACCTCGGGGACCACTTCCCGTGGGACGAGAACACCGCCCGGCAGTCCTTCCACCCCAACTACCGCGGCCACGGCGCCTTCGCGTCCTGTCTGACCCAGCTCTACGCCTCCGGCCTGCGCGAGGCCTCCTGCGCCGACCCGGCGAGCACCGGCACCCCCGTCCTGCAGGCCGGGGCCTGGGACGACCTGTACAAGCCGCTGAAGAACGAGGCGACCGGCAACTGCCTCGACTCCAACGGCGGCGCCAGCGCCAACAACACCAAGATCCTCGGCTGGGACTGCCACGGCGGCCGCAACCAGGGCTGGTGGTACGACTCCGCGAAGAAGTCCCTCCACATCGAGCTCACCCACGACCGCTGCCTGGACGCCCCCGGCGCCAACTACGGCAACGGCACCGCGCTGATCATCTGGAACTGCCACGGCGGCGCCAACCAGCAGTTCGTCCGCGACGGAGCCACCTTCCGGCCCACCGCCGCCCCGGGCACGTGCCTGACGGTGGCCGCGGCTCACGAGCCGCTCCGCCTCCAGCCCTGCAACGGCTCGGCCAACCAGCGCTTCGCGTAACCGCCTCCGCTCCTACCCCCGCCCCACACGCACCACCACACGCACCGCCCCCACACGCACCCCCCACACCCGGCCGGCGCATCCCGGCCGGGTGTTTCCATGCCCGGGCCCGGACGGGCTTTGGCCGGGGTTTGGGGAAGTTCTGGCCGGGCTCGGCAGCATGGAGAACGTCCAACTCCCACTCAACCTCCCGAAAGAGGTGCATTGAGATGAAGAAGATCCAGATTCGCAAGGCCGGCCCGGTCCGCCTGACGTCCTCCGCCTGCCACGTCTACCCGAACCCCGCCTAACCACATCCGGGCGAGTTCGAGTACGGGCGCTCCCAGTCACTCTGGGGGCGCCCTCCCCGGCCGGGCCCGGCCGACGAGAGACGGAGCACCGCCATGGCGGAGCCGGCCCACCTCAGCTCTGACGACCTCCCGCTGGTCCTCCATCCACTGGTCTACCTGGAGGACGGCGGCGAGGTCACCATCGGACGCCGCGACACCGAGTCCTACGCGATCTTCCCGCCCGACGGAGCCGCACTCGTACGCCGGCTGCAGGAGGGGGCCACCCCCGCGCAGGCCGCCGACTGGTACGAGGACACGTACGGGGAGCGCGCCGACGTCGGGGACGTGGTCGAGGCCCTGCGCGAGCTCGGCTTCGTGCGCGCCGAGGGCGAGGCGGAGACGGCGGCGGAGCCCGTGCGCTGGCAGCGGCTCGGACGGGCGGTCTTCTCCCCGGCGGCCTGGACCGCGTACGCGCTGATCGCGGCCTGGGCGGTGATCAGTGTGGTGCGCCGGCCCGAACTCCTGCCGACCCCGGGCGACCTGGTCTTCAGCCACTACTACGCGGTGATCACTGTCGTCCTGTTCGTGGTCGCCGTCCCGCTCATCGCCATCCACGAGATCTTCCACGCGCTGGCCGGGCGCCGCCTCGGCATCCGCTCGCGCACGAGGATGTCGTACCGCTTCTACTTCCTCGTCGTCGAGACCTCGCTGGACGGCCTCGCCGGCGTGGAGCGCCGCAAACGCTATCTGCCGATCCTCGCCGGGATGGTCGCCGACCTCGTCCTGATCAGCCTGGCCGTCATCGCGGCCGGATTCACGCACGGGCTGGCCTCGCGCGTCTGCCTGGCCGTGGCCTTCACCACCTTCATCCGGCTGATGTGGCAGTTCTTCCTCTACCTGCGCACCGACATCTACGTCCTGATCACCACCGTGCTCGGCTGCGTGGACCTGCACACCACCTCCGTGCGCATGCTCGCCAACCGGGTCAACCGGCTGCTCGGGCGCACCGGCCGGCTCACCGACGAGTCCCTGTGGCACCCCGTGGACCGGCGGGCCGCCCGCTGGTACTCCTGGCTGCTCCCCATCGGCTACGTCGTCAGCCTGAGCACCTTCCTCTGGGGCGTCGGCCCCGTCTTCCTGGACATGATCTCCGCCTCGTTCGACCGCTTCGGCGCCGGACACGGCTCGTCCTGGATCCAGCTGCTCGACGCGGCCGTCTTCCTCGTCCTGACCTTCGGCCAGATCGGCTACGCCCTCTGGCTCGCCGCCCGGGAGCGCCTGCGCAGCCGACGGGCCCGGCTCCACCACGTCATCGCCTGACGGGACCACCCCCGGCGGGCCCTAAGCGGCCTCGGGGAAGTGGGGCACGTCCCCGCGCCGCCCGGCACGGCACCTCGCCGCGTTGTCGCAGCACCCGAGTACGTCCAGTACAAGGGCACTGCTCCGCCTTGCGATGCACCGCGCCGGACGACGCGGGAACGCACCCCACTTCCCCGAGACCGCTTAGTGAAAGGCAGGCCCATGAGCGGGCACCACTGGATCTGCGCGCCGCACCACCGCGAGCGCGAAACGCTGCGGGCCGGACTCGACCTGCCCCCGCTGCTCGCGTCCCTGGACGCGCACCGGCGCCTGCGCGGCCCGTACACCGCCGCCGGTACGCTGCTGCGGCTCGTGGCCCCCGGGGCGCTGGAGCGGCGGCCCGAACTGGCCGGCCGACACTACATCGAGCTCCAGGAGAGCACGCCCGAGCTGGCCCCGCTCGTGCCGCAGATCACGCACCACATGGAAGAGCAGTCTCCGGCGGGAGAGGTGAGCCGCTACCCGGCCCGGCTGCACTCCCTGCGTGTCGCGCACGGAATCGTGGACTTCCTCCTCGCCGCCCTGGCCGACGACGGGGCCGGCGGCCCGCGCACCCTGGTCGTGGAGAACGTCGAGCACGCCGACGTCACCGACCAGGAGTTCCTGGCCGCCGCCCTGCGCCGGATCCCGCCCGAACTGCTGACCCTGGTCCTGTGCTCGGGGACGGCGGAGCTGCTGGACCCGCCCGGGTTCCCCTCCCTCTCGCTGCCCGAGGCGCTGGCCGCGCACACCGAGCAGACGCGGGGCGACGGTTCCGCGCTTCCCCACGCTCCCGCGGGCCCCGAGGCGGCCCGGCGGTACGTGGACGGGGACTGCCTGGACGACTCCCCGGCCCTGATCGCGGCCTACGAGGAGCTGTCCGGGGCCGAACGCGCCGCGCTGCACGACCGGCGGGCCGCCGAGCTCGCCGACCGGGCCGAGGAGGGCGAAGCCTCGCTGCGCCTGGGCGCGCTGCCGTACCACCTGATGCGCGGATCCGACGCCGCCGGAGCCGGCGTCGAGGCCCTGCGCGCCGCCCTGCTGCGCTGCAAGTACCTGGGCTTCTACCACATGGCGGCCGAACTGGGCGACGAGGGACGGCGGTTCGTCGACCCGGCCGAACGCCCCGAGGTGTGGTGGGTCTTCATCCGGGAGTCCGGCGTCTGCCTCGCGGCGGCCGGCCGACCCGATGAGTCCGCCGTCCTCCAGGAGGAGGCGCGCTCGGCCACCCTGAACCCCGCGCACCACATGAAGCTCGCCTACGAGATCGGCATGCTGTACGCGCGCCACTACCCCGAGGAGCGGCGCGACCCCCGCCGGGCCCGGGCCTGGGTCAACACCGCCATCGCCCTCTCGGACCTGCTGCCCGACCCCAAGGAGCGCGCCTTCTACTCGGTCTTCAACCGAAACGGCCTGGCCCTCGTGGAGGTCCGCGACGGCCGCCCGGACGAGGCGCTGAGGCTGCTCGACGAGGGGATCGAGCGCCTCGGCCGGGAACTGGACCTGGGCGAGCGCACCTGGCACCGGGTCGGCTTGCGCTACAACCGGTCCCAGGTCAACAGCATGAGCGGGCGGCTGGAAGCGGCCCTGGAGGACTACGCCGAGATCTTGGACGCGGACGACGACTTCGCGGACCACTACTTCAACCGGGGCAACATCCTGCGCAAACTGGGCCGCGCCGAGGAGGCCATCGCCGACTACGAGCGGGCCCTGGCCCTCGAGGCCCCCTTCCCAGAGGCGTACTACAACCGGGGCGACGCCCGGCTGGAACTGGGCGACACCGAGGGTGCGCTGGCCGATTTCGACCGCACCCTGGAACTGGATCCCGGCCACCAGGAGGCGCTCCTGGCCCGAGCCGGGCTGTTCGCCGACCTCGGGGAGGCGCAGGCGGCCCTGGCGGACGTGGACGCCGGGCTCGCCCGGACTCCCGGCCACGCCCACCTGCTGTGCCTGCGGGGCCGCCTGCTGGCGGAGGCGGGCCGGACCAAGGAGGCGGCCGAGGCCCTCGAAGCGGCGCTGGCCGGCGATCCGGGACTGGCCGAGGCCTGGGCGGTCAAGGGCGAACTGGCTTACTCGGAAGGCGATCTGCCGACCGCCGCCGCCGACTTCGACCGGGCGGTGGAACTGGGCGACCGGCCCGAGTTCCGCTTCAACCGGGCCGTGGTCCACGAGGCGGCCGGCCGGTTCGCGCGGGCGGCGGCGGACTTCGACGCGGTGTACGCGGCCACCGGCGATCCCGACGCGAGCGAGCACCGGGACTCCTGCCTGAGCGCCGCCGGGCGCAGCGCGGTCTGAGGCGGGGCGCGGCGGATGAGCGTGTGGCAGCGCGAGGAGCTCGCCTCCGGGGTCCCGGTCGCCCCGGTCGCCCCGGCCGGGGTATCCGCCGAGACCTTCGCCGAGGCGATGGCCCGCCTGGTGTCCGGGGTTGCGGTGATCTGCGCGCGGCGCGGCGACGGGAGCCCCTGCGGACTGCTGGTGTCCTCCTTCAGCTCCTACAGCGTGGCCCCGCCGTCCGTCATGGTGGCGCTCGCACGGGGTTCCCGTACGTACGAGGCCATGGGCGCACGGGTGGGCACCCCTTTCGGGGCGCACCTGCTGGGCTCGGCGGACGAGGCCCTCGCGAAGGTGTTCGCGGGACGCTCGCAGGACAAGTTCGCGGAGCTGGCGTGGGACTGGGACGACGGGACGCCCCGGCTCGCGGGCGTCCCGGTGTACCTCAAGTGCCGGGTGGCCGCGGTGTTCCCGCACGGGGACCACGTAGTGCTGGTGGGCGAGGTGGCGGGCTGCTCCGTGGCCACCGACGCCGATCCGCTGGTCTACTACCGGCGCCGTTTGGACTGGCACGTGGGGCCGGGTTCCGGTCCGGGTCCAGGTCCGGGGGCGGCGGGGACCACGGGGAGTGCGCGCGGCCCGGGCGCCGCGCGCGGCCGGGGCGGTTCAGAGCCCGGCCGGCTGGAGGAGCCGGGGGCGGCGACATCGGCCGTGCACGGGAGCGGACGGGTGTAACCCGCCCAGCAGGGCCCGCTGTACGGCCTGCAGCCCGGGCCCCGGCTCGATGCCGGTGCCCTCGACGACGACGCGCCGGGCGCGGGCGAAGGCGTCCAGCGCCTCGGCCCGCCGCCCGGTGCCGGCCAGGGCCAGCATCAGCTGCTCGTGGAACCCCTCCCGCAGCGGGTGGCGCGCGCACAGTTCGGCGAGCTCGGCGACGACCTCCTGGGCCCGGCCGGCGCAGATGTCGGAGCCGATCCGGTCGTGGAGCAGCGCGAGCCGCTCCTCCTCCAGCCGGACCGAGTAGTACGCGGGCAGCCGCGCCGGGCCCAGGTCGGCCAGCGGCCGGCCCCGCCACATCGCGAGCGCCGCCGATAAGGACTCGCTCGCCGCGCCGCAGTCCCCGGAGGCCAGCAGCCGCCGGCCGAGCGCGGCCAGCGTGCGGCAGAGGTCCAGGTCCAGCTCACCCGGTTCCACGGACAGCACGTAGCCGGAGCCGGTCGTGCGGAGCACCGGGTGGCGGCGCGGGTCCCCGCCCGCGCGACCGTGCGCCGGGTCCAGGGTCCGGCGCACCCCGGACACGTACATCTGCAGGGTCGCCGCGGCGGATCTGGGCGGGTGCCCGTCCCACAGCTCGTCGATCAGCATGTCGGCCGAGGCCAGTCGGTTGGCGTGGAGCAGCAGGACCGCGAGGAGGGCGCGGCGCTTGAGCGGGGTCGGGGTGCACGGCACCCCGGACCGGCGCACCTCCAGCGGCCCGAGGACGAGGTAGCACGGCCCGCCGCCCTCGCCGGTGCCCTCGGACGGTCCCTCGGTCGTACGTCTCGCCTGGTACCGCGCTCCTGTGCTCATACCCCGGTCCTCGCCCCCACCACGGCGCTGGTGAGCGCCTGTCCAGTCGTCGGCCGGGCGTGCTCACGGACGGGTCCCCCCGCTCGGCACTCCCCGGCATACGTTCGACGTTCGCCGACGGGCTGTCACGAGTGCGAACCAGCCAATGAGGCGGGAGCGGTGGCCACTACCGGGATTCGAGCTGCTCACGCACCGCGCGGGGCCGGTTGGTGATGATCGTGTCCACGCCCAGGGCGAGGCACAGTTCCACGTCCTCGGGCTCGTCCACGGTCCACACCCGCACGGACAGCCCCTTCGCCTTCAGCCGCCCCACCAGACCCGGGTCCCGTCGTACGAGTTCGATCCCCGGGCCCGCGTGAGTGGCGTACGGGGGCCGCACCGGCCGGACCTTGCGCTCGATCAGGTACACGGCGGGCAGGCCGGGGGCGAGCCGGTGCATCCGGGTCAGCGCGCTGCGGGAGAAGCTCATCACCTCGACGCGCCCGCTACGGCCGTCCGCGAGCCCATGCTCCCTCAAGACCCGTACGAGCTCGGCCTCCAGCCGCCCGCCCGCGCGCGTCGGGTGCTTGGTCTCGACGGCCAGCCCGACGGGGTACGGCGCGGCCAGCGCCTCCCGCAGCAGATCCTCGAAGAGCAGCACACCGGCCCCGGAGTGTGCGGCCCCCTTCCACCCGCCGAAGTCGAGGGCGCGCAGCTCCTCGTACGTCATCTCGGAGACGACCCCGCGCCCGTCGGAGACCCGCTCGACGGTCCGGTCGTGCACACAGACGAGCCGCCGGTCGGCGGTGAGCCGCACATCGCACTCGAGCGCGTCGGCCCCCTCGGCGACGGCCTGCCGGTAGGCGGCCATGGTGTGCTCGGGGTACTCGTGCGAGGCCCCCCGGTGGGCGACCACCCGGACGGCGCGGGCGGTGGGGAGGGCGGAGGTCGCTGTCATACGGAAATCCTCGCAAACCGGGGTGAACGCGCTGGTGCGGGGTCGTGTCCCCGACGTTAACCGGATGCGAGTGCCCTTCCGGGCAGGGCAGGGTGTCGCGCTCCCCGATGAGCCTCGACGGCGGGTGCGAGGGGCTGGCGCCCAGGCCTCACGGCGTCGGGGAGTGGATACCCTGACCGGGCCACCCCTTGGAGGACACCGTGACCCCACAGCCTGACCACGGCGCGGCGCTGATCCCGCGCCCTGAGCGCACCCCCGAGGCCGTGCGGGTCGCCCTTGCCCGCATCGCCCCGCACCGCTTGGCGGAGCTGGAGCAGCACAAGGAGAACGCACTGGCCGCCGCCATCCGCAGCGGGAAGATCGGGCACCTCACCCACTGGCTCGACTGGTGGATGCGCGAGGTGGAGATCGAACGGCGTCCGGATCTCTTCACCCGTCGCAACGACGCCCTGGCCGCCATTCACCGCACCACCGGCAAGGATGATCCGAGGTTCCGCCCCGCCATGGACGAACTGTCCGCCGTTGAGTCCGAGGCCGCTCAGGCGAAGCGCTCTACCTCGACGGCACTGTCTACCGGGAGTTGGGGCCGAAGGGCGCCGTCATGGACCTTGACGACGGCATGTTCGTCTACTTGATCGTCCCCAGGAGCCAGTGCGTGTACGTCCGTCAGGTGACCTACCTGTAAGCCGGGGCGGGGCATCCGCCCGCCCCGGCACGGTGAAGCGCTACGCCAGGCCCGGGCCGCGGACCGGGATGTGGGTGAAGGTCGGCTCCGGGGCCGGATCGACGAAGAAGTCGTTGCCCTTGTCGTCGACCACGATGAAGGCCGGGAAGTCCTCGACCTCGATCTTCCAGACGGCTTCCATGCCGAGCTCCTCGTACTCCAGGACCTCGACCTTCTTGATGCAGTCCTGGGCGAGGCGGGCCGCCGGGCCGCCGATGGAGCCGAGGTAGAAGCCGCCGTGGGTGCCGCAGGCGTCGGTGACCTGCTGGGAGCGGTTGCCCTTGGCCAGCATGACCTTGGAGCCGCCCGCCGCCTGGAACTGCTCGACGTAGGAGTCCATGCGGCCGGCCGTGGTCGGGCCGAAGGAGCCGGAGGCGTAGCCCTCGGGGGTCTTCGCGGGGCCCGCGTAGTAGACCGGGTGGTCCTTCAGGTACTGCGGCATCTGCGCGCCCGAGTCCAGCAGTTCCTTGATCTTGGCGTGCGCGATGTCGCGCGCCACGACCAGCGGGCCGGTGAGGGAGAGGCGAGTCTTCACCGGGTGCTTGGTGAGGGTGGCGAGGATGTCGTCCATCGGCTGGTTCAGGTCGATGGAGACCACGTCCGCGGACTCGGCGAGGTGCTCGTCGGTGGTTTCCGGGAGGAAGCGCGCCGGGTCGCGTTCCAGCTGCTCCAGGAAGACGCCCTCGGCGGTGATCTTCGCGGTGGCCTGGCGGTCCGCGGAGCAGGAGACGGCGATCGCGATCGGGAGGGACGCGCCGTGGCGGGGGAGGCGGACGACGCGGACGTCGTGGCAGAAGTACTTGCCGCCGAACTGCGCGCCGATGCCGATCTTCTGGGTGAGTTCGAAGACCTGCTGCTCCAGGGCCTCGTCGCGGAAGCCGTGGCCCAGGGGGGAGCCCTCCGTGGGGAGCTCGTCCAGGTAGTGGGCGGAGGCGTACTTCGCGGTCTTCAGCGCGTGCTCCGCCGAGGTGCCGCCGACCACGATCGCCAGGTGGTACGGCGGGCAGGCCGCCGTGCCGAGCGAGCGGATCTTCTCTTCCAGAAACTTCATCATGGAGGCCTCGTTGAGGACCGCCTTGGTCTCCTGGTAGAGGAAGGACTTGTTGGCGGAGCCGCCGCCCTTGGCCATGAAGAGGAACTTGTACGCGCCGCCGTCGGTCGCGTACAGCTCGATCTGCGCGGGCAGGTTCGAGCCGGTGTTCTTCTCCTCCCACATGGTCACCGGGGCCATCTGCGAGTAGCGCAGGTTCAGGCGGGTGTACGCGTCGTAGATGCCGCGGGACAGGGCCGCCTCGTCACCGCCCTCGGTGAGGACGTTCTGGCCGCGCTTGCCCATCACGATCGCCGTGCCCGTGTCCTGGCACATCGGCAGGACGCCGGCCGCCGCGATGTTCGCGTTCTTCAGGAGGTCGAGGGCGACGAACTTGTCGTTCGCCGAGGCCTCGGGGTCGTCGATGATGCGGCGCAGCTGCGCGAGGTGCGCGGGGCGCAGGAAGTGCTGGATGTCGTGGATCGCCTCTTCGGCGAGCTTGCGCAGCGCCTCGGGCTCGACCTTGAGGAACGTACGGCCGTCGGCCTCGAAGGTCGAGACGCCTTCGGAGGTCACCAGGCGGTACGGGGTGGAGTCCTCGCCCAGGGGCAGCAGGTCGGTGTACGCAAACTCTGGCATGACGGCAGTCATTCCCTCACTCGGCAGACGGCGCTGACGACCGTTTGGCAGCGCGGTATCCAGCGTAGGACCTCTTCCGGTGGCTTTTGTTGTGAGGTAAGGCTCACTGGCGAGTATCGCGATCTATCGTGTCTGGCTATGCTGGGGCGCGTGGACCTGGAAAAGCAGCCCTCACCCGCGCCGGCCCCCGCTCCCGCACCGGCCTCCGCGCCCGCCTCCGGGCTGCGCGCCTCCGACGCGGACCGGGACCGGATCGCGCAGATCCTCGCCGACGCCGTCGCCGAGGGCCGGCTGACCGCCGAGGAGCACTCCGAGCGGCTCGACTCGCTGTACGCGCTCAAGACCGTCGGCGAGCTGGACGTGCTCGTACGGGACCTGCCCGCGCCCGGCGCCGGTACCCGGCAGGAGGCGGCGTACGCGGGCGCGCCGGCGGGCGCGCCGGTCGAGACGGTCGTGGCCGTGTGCAGCAGCTCCTCCCGCAAGGGCCGCTGGCGGCCGGGCGCGCACACCCGCGCGGTCTCCGTCCTGGGCGACATCAGCATCGACCTGACCCAGGCGGTCTTCGAGCAGCAGGTCACCGAGATCAACGTGACCAGCGTCCTCGGCAACGTCGAGATCCTGGTCCCGGAGAACGTCACCCTGCGCGGCTACGGCAGCGGGGTCCTCGGCAACTTCGAGGTGCGCGGCGAGGGGCGCGGCGAGACCGACCCGCAGGCCCCGGTCGTGATCGTCCGCGGCTTCGCGCTGCTGGGCAACATCGAGGCCCGCCCCAAGCTCGGCGCCCGCCTGGTGGACCTGGCGAACCGGCTCCGCAAGGGCTGGGAGGAGGGTGGCACCCGGTAAGGCCGACATGGGGGCAACTGCCGCTGAAATCGTCCCCTTTGGCCGATAGGTGTCCCCGTAGGGTCGGGCCATGATCACATCCAAGTGGGACCTGCTCGACCAGGCGTACGCAGCGCTGCGCTCCGCCACCCTCGCCCTACCGGCCGA
Organism: Streptomyces sp. GL_148; assembly: GCF_057834205.1. NCBI lineage: Bacteria > Bacillati > Actinomycetota > Actinomycetes > Kitasatosporales > Streptomycetaceae > Streptomyces > Streptomyces sp. GL_148. The sequence goes on from NZ_CM174396.1 coordinate 5,603,808, forward strand.
CGCGCTGAGCGCGCCGACGCCGTGCGACCAGTGGAATGTCGGCCAAGTGCTCCAGCACGCGGCCGGCGACCAGCTCGCCTACGCGGGCCGCCTCACCGGCGGGCCGGGACCGGCCGAGGACCCCTTCGCGCCCACCGGCACCCTGGCCGGCAGCCCCGCGGAGCTGCTGGAGCCCGCCCTCGACGCCGCCGCCGAGGCCTTCGCCGGGGTGCGGCCGGGCACCGCCGAGGTGGCCGTCCCGCTGCCCCCCTTCACCCTCGACGCCGAGACCGCCGTCGCCGCGGCCGCCCTCGACGCGGCCGTCCACGCCTGGGACCTCGCGGTCGCCACCGGCCAGGCTTCCCCGCTGACCCCCGCCCTCGCGGCGGCCCTGAGCCCGGCCGCCCGGGCGCTGGCCGAGCCGCTGCACGGGTTCGCCTACGCCCCGGCGCTCGTCCCCGCGCCCGATCCGGACGCCGATCCGGCCGGTGCGCTGCTCGCCTTCCTGGGCCGCCGCCCCGACTGGGCGCCGTCCGGCGCGTGACGTCCGGGTGACGGGGGCGGGGCCGGGCGGGGTCGCGCGGGCCGGGCCGGGCGGGAGCACCTTTCGGTCGAACCGGCCGGATCGGCGGCACTCGGTGCATAGGGGCGCGCACAGCGGGTAGGGACAGGTGCGTCGCCTCTCGCTCGCGTATACGTCGTCAGGAGTAGACCGTGCCGCATCCGCCGCGCCAGTCCCTGCAGGTAGCCGCCGTCCAGAGTCTTCAGGGGCGCCCGGCGGCGGTCGTGCCGAAGCCGCGGGTGCCCGCCAGGGAAGAGGACGGCCCATGGCACGCGGACGCGGTGTGCCGGCGCGACGAGGCCGGCCTGTTCTTCGCCCCCTCCAAGGAGCCCACCGCCGCCCGGCTGTCCCGTGAGGACGCCGCCAAGCGGGTCTGCGCCCGCTGCCCCGTGATGGTCGCCTGCCGGGAGCACGCGCTGATCCAGCCCGAGCCCTACGGAGTCTGGGGCGGGCTGACGGCCGCCGAGCGCCGGGTGGTGCTGGCCCGCCGGCGGCGCCGGGCGGGGGAGCTGCGCGAAGCCTCGTAGGCGGCGCGGAGCTCCGTGGCGCGCGGTCCCGGAGCCGAGGGCATGAGGACATGCGGGCATGCCGAGGACATGAGGACATACGGAAGGGGCGCCCCCGCCGCACGCGGGAGCGCCCCTTCCGTGATGGTGCCGTGCCGCCCGCGGCCTACTTGGCGCGGTCGAAGTCGATCGCGCTGTACGCGCGGAGCTTCGAGAGGCGGTGGGTCGAGTCGATCTGCCGGATCGTGCCCGACTTCGAGCGCATGACCAGCGAGGAGGTCGTCGCGGTCTCCGAGCGGTAGTGGACGCCGCGCAGCAGCTCGCCGTCGGTGATGCCGGTGGCGACGAAGAACACGTTGTCGCCGGAGACCAGGTCGTCCGTGAACAGGACGCGGTCCAGGTCGTGGCCCGCGTCGATCGCCTTCTGGCGCTCGGCCTCGTCCTTGGGCCACAGCTTGCCCTGGATGGTGCCGCCCATGCACTTGATCGCGCAGGCCGAGATGATGCCCTCGGGGGTGCCGCCGATGCCGAGCAGCAGGTCGATGCCGCTGTCCTCCGTGACGGCCAGGACCGAGCCGGCGACGTCTCCGTCGGAGATGAACTTGATGCGCGCGCCGGTCTCGCGGATCTCCTTGACGATGCCCTCGTGGCGGGGGCGGTCGAGGATGATCACCGTGACGTCCTCCACGGCCATGTTCTTGGCCTTGGCGACGCGGCGGATGTTGACGGAGACCGGGGCGTTGATGTCGACGAAGTCGGCGGCCTCGGGACCGGTGACCAGCTTCTCCATGTAGAACACCGCGGACGGGTCGAACATGGTGCCGCGGTCGGCGGCCGCCAGAACGGCGATCGCGTTCGGCATGCCCTTGGCGTTCAGGGTGGTGCCGTCGATGGGGTCCACGGCGATGTCGACCTCGGCACCGGTGCCGTCGCCGACCCGCTCGCCGTTGAAGAGCATCGGGGCTTCGTCCTTCTCGCCCTCGCCGATGACGACGACGCCGTTCATCGAGACGGTGGAGATCAGGGTGCGCATCGCGTTGACGGCAGCGCCGTCGGCGCCGAGCTTGTCACCGCGCCCGACCCACCGGCCCGCGGCCATGGCGGCGGCCTCGGTGACCCGTACGAGTTCCAGGGCGAGGTTGCGGTCGGGTGCCTCCGGAGAGACTTCGAGCTGGGGCGGCAGGTTGTGCTCGGTCATCGGAGCGCACCTTTCTGTACGGCGACGGCCGGGAGTGAGGGTCCCTGGACTCTATCGGTACGTCGACATATTGAGCAGACCGGGTCACGTATGAGCGGCATATCGGTCAGGTGATTGTCCTGAGCGGACATCTTGCGCCGCCCGTGGCGCGCCGTGCGGACCCCGGCGGTGATCGCGCGCGGCCATGCGGGACGATGGTGTCGTGGCAGGTATGAAGGGCAAGCAGACGGTCGTGGACATGGTCCGGTCGCTGGCGGTGATCGGGCTCGTGGTCGGGGGGATCTATTTGGTCATCCCACATGACGAGAAGGCCGATCCGACGAAGGTGGTCGACTACCGCGTCGAAAGCCTCACGGCCCGGCGCGCGGCCCCGTACCCCGTGGCGGTGCCCGTCGGGCTGCCGCCGCAGTGGCGGGCGACCTCGGTCGGGTACGCGCGCAAGGACGCCAGTGCCTGGCACCTGGGCTTCCTGGACCCGGAGCAGCAGTACGTGGCGGTGGAGCAGTCCGCGGACGTCACGGACAAGTACATCGGGAAGGTCACCCGCAGGGCGCAGGCCACCGGGGAGACCCAGCAGGTCGGCGACCGGGTCTGGGAGCGCTGGGGCGGCGAGAAGTACGACGCCCTCGTGCGGCGCGAGCAGGGCCACGTCACGGTGGTGACCGGGACGGCCTCCTTCGAGCAGCTCGGCGCGATGGCCGCGGCGCTGGAGTTCAAGCAGGGCGCGTAGGGCGCTGCGCGACGCGGAAAGGCCGCCCTCCCCGGGTTCCGGGGAGGGCGGCCTTTCCGTTCACTGCCTGCGGGGCTGGGCTCAGACGGTCGTGATGACCTGGTCGAACGCCAGGCGCGGGGAGCGCGGGAACCAGGCGTCCTCGCCCGGCTTGCCGATGTTGACGACCATCAGCGGGGCGTGGTCGTCATCCAGGAACTCCTTCTGGATGCCCGCGTGGTCCATGCCGTTCATCGGACCGGCGGTCAGGCCGGCGGCGCGGACGCCGACGATGAAGTAGGCGGCCTGCAGGGTGGCGTTGAGCTTGGCGGACTGCTCGCGGACCGGGCGCTCGGAGAAGAAGACGTCCTTGGCCTGCGGGAAGTGCGGGAACAGCTCCGGGAGCTCCTCGTGGAACTCGATGTCGGCGGACAGGATCGCGACCAGCGGGGCGGCGGCGGTCTTGGCCTGGTTGCCCTCGGCCATGTGCTTCACGAGGCGCTCACGGGCCTCGGGGGAGCGGACCAGGGTGATGCGCAGCGGCGACTGGTTGAAAGCGGTCGGCGCGTACTTCACCAGGTCGTAGATCGCCTGGACCTGCTCCTCGGTCACCGGCTCGTCGGAGAACGTGTTGGCGGTGCGCGCCTCACGGAACAGGAGGTCCTGAGCGGCGGCGTCGAGAACGAGAGACATCGGAAAGCCTTCTTCTGTACGGGTGTACGGGACTGCGAAGCGATGTCCAGAGACTACGACGGAAGTAGATGAAAATTCAACTAAATCTCTTCGGGGGTGACCGGGATCACTCCCCGTCGGCCCCCTCCGTCGCCTCGCGCGCCGCCAGTGCCGAGTCCAGCCGGGCGCGGGCCCCCTCCAGCCAGTGGCGGCACACCTTCGCGAGCTCCTCGCCGCGCTCCCAGAGCGCGAGGGAGTCCTCCAGCGAGGTGCCGCCGGCCTCCAGCTTGCGGACGACCTCGATCAGCTCGTCCCGGGCCTGCTCGTACCCCAGCGCCGTATCGCTCTCGGCCATTCCCGCTCCCACCTTAACTTTGTAGTACAGCGAAATCTGTTGCGGCAGCGTGAAGTCGACTGCCGGTCAAGCGGCTTTCCAATGAAGCGACTTGCTGGTGAAGCGACTGGCTACGAGGGCTCTTCGGCGACCCGCACCGAGAACTCCCCCTCCGCCACCCGCGCCCGCAGCACATCGCCCGCCGACACGTCCTCGGGCGAGCGCACCACGTGCCCGTCGGCCCGCTGGAGCACCGCGTACCCGCGCTCCAGCGTGGCGGCCGGGGACAGCGCCACCACGCGGGCGAGCGTGTGCGCCAGCTCCGAATCGGCCCGGTCCAGCAAGTGCCCCAGGGTCCGGCGGCCGCGCGCCAGCAGCGCGTCGACCTCCGCCTCCCGGGTCTCCACCATCCGCTGGGGATGGACGAAGACCGGTCGAGCGAGCGCGTGCGCGAGCCCCCGCTCCTCCCGGTCGAGCAGCCCGCGCACGGCGCGCAGCCCCCGGCCCTGCAGCTGGCGCACCCGCTCCAGCTCCTCGCCGACGTCCGGGACCACCTTCTTCGCGGCGTCCGTGGGCGTGGACGCCCGCAGGTCCGCGACCAGGTCCAGCAGCGGGGAGTCCGGCTCGTGCCCGATCGCCGAGACCACGGGCGTACGGGCCGCCGCGACGGTCCGTACGACCTCCTCGTCGGAGAAGGGCAGCAGGTCCTCCACGCTGCCGCCGCCGCGGGCCACGATGATCACGTCCACCTCGGGCATGGAGTCCAGCTCCTTGACCGCCTGGATCACCTGGGGCACCGCGTGCACCCCCTGGACGGCGACGTTGCGGACCTCGAAGCGGACCGCCGGCCACCTGCGCCGGGCGTTCTCCAGGACGTCGCGCTCGGCCGCCGAGGCCCGCCCCACCACCAGACCGATCAGCTGCGGCAGGAACGGCAGCGGCTTCTTGCGGTCCAGCGCGAAGAGCCCCTCGGAGGCCAGCGAGCGCTTGAGCCGCTCCAGCCGGGCGAGGAGCTCGCCGATGCCGACGGGCCGTATCTCGGTGGCCCGCAGGGACAGCTGCCCGCGCGGGGCGTACCACTCGGGCTTGGCCAGCACGACCACGCGCGCGCCCTCCGACACGGAGTCCGCGACCTCGTCGAAGACCTGCCGGAAGCAGGTCACGCTGAGGGAGATGTCGTGCGAGGGATCGCGCAGCGTCAGGAAGACCACCCCCGCTCCCGGCCGTCGCGAGAGCTGCGTGATCTGCCCTTCCACCCACACCTGGCCGAGCTTGTCGATCCAGCCCCCGATGAGCCGGGACACCTGACCGACCGGCAGCGGCGCGTCAGCCGACGAATTCAGACCCATGCACGCAGGCTAACCGCCCGCACCGACACCGGCGTCGGGCCGGGGGACTTCGTCCTGCCCGCGTCGCCCGCGCTGGGCCACCAGGACGCACAGGCCCACCAGCAGCCACACCGCCCCCACCAGTTGAGCCGTCCACGAGGCCTCGACGATCACCGCGATGGTCACGGCGGCGCCGAGGACCGGGATCACCAGGTGCTTGAACCAGTTCGGGGCCCCCTCGCGGCGCTTGACCACGAACCAGCCGACCACCGAGGCGTGCAGCAGCGTGAACGCCACCAGCGCCCCGATGTCGACCACCGAGACCAGGTGGTCCAGCCCGTCGTCGCGCCGGGCCGCCCACACGGCCGCGATCAGGGTGACCGTCGCCGCCAGCAGCAGGGCCGGGCGCGGGGTGCCGTGCGAGGTGTGGGCGAGCACGCGGGGCAGCCGCCGCTCGCGGGCCATCGCGAAGAGCAGCCGGCCCGCCGCGGCCTGCCCGGCCAGCGCGGCGAAGGCGGCCCCGACGGCCTTGCTGACGGCGACCAGGTCGTGCAGCCACATCCCTACGGAGGCCTCGACCGTCGTGTAGAAGGCCGGGCCCTGCTTCCCCGGGTCGGCGGCCAGCTCCGCCGCCGTCAGGGGGCTGAGGAGGGCCGCCAGATAGGTCTGGGCGATGAACAGCACCCCGGTCAGCGCCAGGCAGAACAGCACCGCCCGAGCCACCTTCGCGCTGCCTCCGGTGACCTCCTCGGCGAAGGAGGCGATGGCGTCGAAGCCCAGGTAGGACAGGACCGCCACCGACACCGCGCCGAGCACCGCGGCCGTGGAGAACCCGCCGAGCGAGCCGTCGCCGGTGAAGGGGGAGAGCCAGTCGCGGTGCGCCGCGCCCCGCGCCAGTACGGTCACCGCCGAGACCAGGAACACCAGCAGGACCGCGATCTCCATGGCCAGCACGGCGAAGCCGACCCGCGCGGCGGCCCGTACGCCCCACAGGTTGAGCAGGGTGGTCACGATCACCGCCAGGGCCGTCCACACCCACCGGGAGACCTCCGGGACCAGGGCGTTCATGGCGATCCCGGAGAAGAGGTACGCGACCGCCGGGATCAGCAGGTAGTCGAGCATCGCCATCCAGCCGGCGATCAGCCCGGGACCCTCGCCGAGGCCCTTGCGGGCGTACGTGAAGACGGAGCCGGCCTGCGGGGCCACGCGCACCATCTGCGCGTAGGAGAAGGCCGTGAAGGCCATCGCCACCGTCGCGACGAGGTAGACGAGGGCGACGGCGCCGTGCGACTTGGCGTCGAGGGTGCCGAAGACGCCGACCGGGGCCATGGGGGCGATGAAGAGCAGTCCGTAGACCACCAGGTCCCGGAATCCGAGACTGCGGCGCAGCGAGGTCTCGGGCGCGGCGGGCGGGCCGCCGGTCGGGCCGCCGGTCGGGCCGGGCGGACCGGACGGGCCGGGCGGCGTGCTGGGATCCGTCGCGGACGCCATCTTTCCTCCGGGGGTATGACGGGTGCGGATGTTCGACCCAGTTTGTGCCGAACGGGCGACCCCCGGCCTGCTGGACACCCCCGTACGATGGAGCCCATGACTGCTGACGCCCCCGCTCCCGCTTCCCGCCGCGTTCTCCTCGCCGCCCCGCGCGGCTACTGCGCGGGCGTGGACCGAGCCGTGATCGCCGTCGAGAAGGCTCTCGAACAGTACGGCGCGCCGGTCTACGTGCGGCACGAGATCGTCCACAACAAGTACGTCGTGCAGACCCTGGAGAGGAAGGGAGCCATCTTCGTCGAGCGGACGGAGGAGGTCCCCGAGGGCTCCATCGTGATGTTCTCCGCGCACGGCGTGGCCCCCGTGGTGCACGAGGAGGCGGCGCGCGGCAAGCTCGCGACGATCGACGCGACCTGCCCGCTGGTCACCAAGGTCCACAAGGAAGCGATCCGCTACGCGAACGAGGACTTCGACATCCTCCTCATCGGCCACGAGGGCCACGAGGAGGTCATCGGCACCTCCGGCGAGGCCCCGGACCACATCACCATCGTGGACGGCCCGCACGACGTGGAGAAGGTCACCGTCCGCGACGAGTCGAAGGTCGTCTGGCTGTCGCAGACCACGCTCTCCGTCGACGAGACGATGGAGACGGTCGACGCCCTGAAGACCAAGTTCCCGCTGCTCGTCTCGCCGCCCAGCGACGACATCTGCTACGCCACCTCGAACCGCCAGGAGGCGGTCAAGGTGATGGGCAAGGACTGCGACCTGGTCATCGTCGTCGGCTCCAAGAACTCCTCGAACTCGATCCGCCTCGTCGAGGTCGCCCTCGACGCGGGCGCGAAGGCCTCGTACCTCGTGGACTTCGCGAGCGAGATCGACGAGGCCTGGCTGGAGGGCGTCACCACCGTCGGTCTGACCTCGGGCGCCTCGGTGCCGGAGGTGCTGGTCGAAGAGGTGCTGGAGTGGCTGGCCGCGCGCGGGTACGCGGACGTGGAGATCGTCAAGACGGCCGAGGAGTCCATCGTCTTCTCCCTGCCCAAGGAACTGCGCCGCGACCTGCGCGCGGAGGCGGCGGAGCTCGTGGCGGCGCCGGGCGCGGCCCAGAGTGCGGCCCAGGGCGCACAGAAGTAGGCATCTCCCCGGCAGGGCGCTCGGGCGGGTCCTTTCGTACGGTTGAGTCCATGGAGATCTTCGGCGTGGACATCGGCGGTTCCGGGATCAAGGGCGCTCCCGTGGACCTGAACCGTGGCGACCTGGCGCAGGAGCGCCACAAGGTGCTGACACCGCAGCCGGCCACCCCCGACGGGGTGGCCGGCTGCGTCGTCGAGGTGGTGCGCCACTTCGGCTGGGACGGCCCGGTGGGGGTCACCTTCCCCGGGGTGGTCACGGGCGGTGTGACCCGGTCGGCGGCCAACATGGACAAGGCCTGGGTCGGCGTGGACACGGCCGCGCTGCTCTCCTCGCGCCTGGACGGCCGTCCGGTGACGGTCCTGAACGACGCGGACGCGGCCGGGGTCGCGGAGATGGCCTACGGGGCGGGGCGCGGGGTCGACGGCACCGTCATCCTGCTCACGCTGGGCACCGGGATCGGCAGCGCGCTGTTCACGGGCGGGCGGCTGGTGCCCAACACGGAGCTCGGCCACCTGGAGCTGAAGGGCCACGACGCGGAGACGCGGGCCTCGGTGAAGGCGAAGGAGGACGGGGACCTGACCTGGGAACACTGGGCGCGCCGCGTCGGGAAGTACCTGGCGCACGTGGAGATGCTGTTCTCCCCGGACCTCTTCATCATCGGCGGCGGCGTGAGCCGCAAGCCGGAGAAGTTCCTGCCGCTGATCGAGGGCGTCCGGGCGCGGATCGTGCCGGCGGAACTCCAGAACAACGCGGGCATCGTGGGCGCGGCGATGGCGGCGCGCTCGGCGTCGCAGTAGGCCCCTGCCCCTGCCCCTGCCCCGGCTCCGGCCCCGCCGCGCTCAGGCGACGCGGCGGGGCATCCGGCGGCGGCCGATGAGGACGGCCTTGCGCACCACCGTGATCAGCGCCGCCACGAGCGTGCCGGCGTACAGCCAGCCGGCGTGCAGGGACAGCGCGGACACCAGCCCCATCACCTCGCCCGCGAAGCCGCCGGAGCCGCCCGACACGGGCCACACTCCGGCGGCGAAGGCGATCGGGGCGATGATCGGCGCGGTGATCAGGTCGGCGGGCCGCACCCACAGCGCGGTGGCGGCCGCGACGGGCAGGAAGAACAAGCCGTAGACGAACAGCGAGGCGTCGAACAGCAGCCAGTCGAGGCCGCCGATCAGGAACATCGCGGCGCAGGCGAAGAGCCCGCCGCCGAGCCCGGTCAGCCGGGGCCGCGGCAGCCGGCGCACCAGGGCGGGCGCCCGCTGGGGGGACCGCGCGGGGGACCGCTCCGCCGGGTGACGTACCGTACGCGCCTCGTATCGCTCCACCCCCCAAAACTAGGCGGGGAGGCCGCCGATCGTGTGCCCGGACACGCGTACATCCGTGCCCCCTCATCGAAAGTAAACTGCTCCTTGGCCCACTCCGGGCCGCCGCCCCCTCCAGCTACGGGAAGTCGCCAACGTGTCGCTCACGATCGGAATCGTCGGCCTGCCGAATGTCGGCAAGTCGACCCTGTTCAACGCCCTGACCAAGAACGACGTGCTGGCGGCCAACTACCCGTTCGCCACGATCGAGCCGAACGTCGGCGTCGTCGGCGTTCCGGACGCGCGCCTCGGCGTCCTGGCCGGCATCTTCGGCTCGCAGAAGCTGCTCCCGGCGACGGTCGACTTCGTCGACATCGCGGGCATCGTGCGCGGTGCGTCGGAGGGCGAGGGCCTCGGCAACAAGTTCCTCGCGAACATCCGCGAGTCGGACGCGATCTGCCAGGTCATCCGCGCCTTCAAGGACGAGAACGTCGTCCACGTCGACGGCAAGGTCTCGCCGAAGGACGACATCGAGACCATCAACACCGAGCTGATCCTCGCGGACCTCCAGTCCATCGAGAAGGCGGTGCCGCGCCTGACGAAGGAGTCCCGCCTCCAGAAGGAGAAGGTCGCGGTCCTCGCCGCCGTCGAGAAGGCCCAGAAGATCCTCGAAGCGGGCGACACCCTCTTCTCCAAGGGCATCTCCAAGGGCACGGAGCAGGGCGACCTCCTCCACGAGCTGCACCTCCTCACGGTCAAGCCGTTCCTCTACGTCTTCAACGTGGACGAGGACGAGCTGACGGACGACGCCTTCAAGGCCGAGCAGAGCGCGCTGGTGGCCCCGGCCGAGGCGATCTTCCTCAACGCCAAGCTGGAGGCGGAGCTCATCGAGCTCGACGACGACGAGGCGCTCGAGCTCCTGCAGTCGGTCGGTCAGGAGGAGCCCGGCATGGCCACCCTCGGCCGCGTCGGCTTCGCGACCCTGGGCCTGCAGACCTACCTGACGGCCGGCCCGAAGGAAACGCGCGCCTGGACCATCAAGAAGGGCGCCACCGCCCCCGAGGCCGCCGGCGTGATCCACACGGACTTCCAGCGCGGCTTCATCAAGGCCGAGGTCATCTCCTTCGAGGACCTGGTCGCCTGCGGCTCGGTCACCGAGGCCCGCTCCAAGGGCAAGGCCCGCATGGAGGGCAAGGACTACGTCATGCAGGACGGCGACGTGGTCGAGTTCCGCTTCAACGTCTGAGTGGCTGCCAGGGGCCGGCTCCTGCGGGAGCCGGCCCCTTCGGCGTACGGCCAAGAGGGGTCAAACCCGACTAACGCAACCAATCCGACGAAGGTGACCAGGGCGAGCAATGGGATTACTAGCGTCAATGTGGTCACGAATTAGACCAACGCTTGGTGAGGACCGTTATCGCCTCGGTCACATCGTCGAGGCGGGCGTCGTCCGTCCTTATCACCCTTGCGAGCTCGATGTGGAGAAAGCGGAGCTTTTCCTCGGCCGCCACCTGACCCTGCTCGTTCGAGGTGCCGGACAGCTTGCATTTGCGGGCATTGGCCCGGCAGACCTCCAGGCCCTCCTCGGTCAGCGCCGCCGACAGGGTCCTGGCCTCGGACACCGCCCGGTCCCCGGCTCCCGTCGAGACCACGGCGTCGAATTCGGGGAAGGACTCGTTGGCGAAGCCGTGCAGCTGCACCCCCGGCAGGCGGCGCTCCATCAGCTCCTCGATGACCTCGTGGAACACCGAGTCCGTCCGGTGCGCGACGTCGGCCGCGTCCCCTTCGCCCGCGGTCCGGTGGGCTCCGGCGAGCACCAGCACTCCGCCGGGCGCCCCGCGCAGCACCCGGGCGCCGAGCCGCTCGGTCTCCTGGTCGGCGATGGGGTGCGGGACCTGCACGCTCCAGCTCAGCCGCACGCCCAGATTCACGTACACCCGGCCCCAGCCCCGGTTCGCCGAGCCCGAAGCGCTCGCCGCGTCCGCGACCTCGGCGAAGTCGCGGCCGCTCGCCGTGTCCGTGAAGGCCTGCACGGTGAAATCGACCTCGGCCAGGCGCTTGCGCGCCGCGTCCTCCTTCCCGTCGAGGAGGAGGGCTACCCCCTTGGCGACCGTCCGGCGCTCGGCCGCGGTGGGGATGCGGTAGCCCCCTCGCTCGCCGAATCCCTGGGTGAATGCCGTAATCCGCTTTTCCAGGTCGACCCCGGGGGCCGCCGAAGGTCTGGAATTCACCTGGATTTCGCCCGATGGTTGCCCGGCGGAGAGCGTGAAATACGCCACAATCGCGGCTACGACCAGCACCGCGCACAGAGTTGCCTTAATCGTTATACGTTTCGCGAGGAACGGAGTCATGATCGGATAAAGATAGACCGAGTGAAGATATCCGTCTCTCTCGTCACGCTCCGCACAGGAGCGCTCACCCTGCTCCTGTCCACAGCCCTCGCCGGGTGTGGACTCCTCGGAGGCGGGGAACCCGGTGGCGATGCCAAGGGCCGCCTGTCGACGGGGGCCGGTGGGCGTTCCTTCACCGTGGCCTCGGCCGGTGACGTTCTCATCCACCCCGAGCTGACCACTCAGGCCGAGCAGGACGCCAAGGCCAAGGGCAAGGGCGGCATGGACTTCGGGGCGATCATGGCCGGGGTGAAGCCGGTCATCAGCAAGGCCGACCTGGCGATCTGCCACATGGAGCCGGTGCTGGGCAAGCCGGAGGGGCCGTTCCAGAGCTTCCCGGACTTCATCGCGCCGCCGCAGATCACCACGACCCTCAAGGACATCGGGTACGACACCTGCTCGACCGCGTCGAACCACGCGCTCGACCACGGTGAGGGCGGCGTCAAGAACACCCTCGACGCCCTCGACAAGGCGGGCCTGAAGCACACCGGCACCGCCCGCAACCAGGCGGAGGGCACCAAGCCGCTGATCATGGACGTCAAGGGCGTCAAGGTCGCGCAGATCTCCTTCGCCGGCGGGTTCAACGGACGTCAGATCCCCGCGGACAAGCCCTGGCTGGCCAACAAGACCTCGCTGGAGACCATCTCGGCCGCCGAGAAGGCCGCCCGCGCCGCCGGCGCCGAGGTCGTCATCCTCAGCATCCACTGGGGCAAGGAGCACCAGCCGGCCCCGAACTCGCTCCAGCTGAGCCTCGCCAAGAAGATCGCCGAGAAGACCGGCATCAACCTGGTCATCGGCCACCACGCCCACGTCGTCCAGCCCATGGAGAAGGTCGGCGGCGTCTGGGTCGCGTACGGGCTCGGCAACCAGCTCGCCCGGCACGAGGTGCCCAGCGGGCTGTCCGAGGAAGGCGTCATCGGCTGGTTCGAATTCGCCGAGAAGAACGGCAGGTGGGACGTCAAGGCCCGGTACGTCCCCACCTTCGTGGAGCTGCCGCCGGACCTGGAGGTCACCGACCCCGCGGTGAAGCTGCCCGAGACCGGACAGGTCAAGGACCACCGGCTGATCGACCTCGCCACCGCGCTGAAGAACGACGGCGGGCTGTCGGCGGAACGGCGTGCCCGCTACCAGCTCGCGTACGACCGCACCCAGGGCACCCTGCTCAACCGGGGCGGCAGCGAGGATGGACTGGAGCCCCTGGCGAACCGTTAGGACCGGGGAGACGTCCACTCACCGGAGGGGTCGCACAGCGACCACCCCACCCGCACCCGCACCATTACCCACATCCACAGGAGTCCCGTTGTCCGCGTCGCGCACGAAGCGGCGGCAGAAGGCCCGCCGAAGGGCTGACATGTCGCTGCTGGGCGGCATCCGGCCGCCCATCGCCGCGCTGTCCGCGCTGCTGCTCGCACTTGCCGCGCTCACCGCCTTCCACCTCGGCAAGGTGGGCAATGAGGCCGTCCCCGAGGCGGTCCGCACCTCCCAGCAGTACTTCGCGGAGGACGGCGCCATCGCGATGCGGGCCTCGCTGGACGAGTCGATCACCGACCTCTCCCGCACGGCCACCCTCTTCAACGCGGGCGCCCCGGTCTCCGCCGACACGGTGCTCGACAAGCTCGGCAACGTCTACCAGAAGTGGCGCGGCATGGCCGTCGTCGAGGTCAAGTCGGGACGGCTGGAGGCCCAGCGCGGCGAGAACGTGCCGCTGACCGCCATCGACTCCACCAAGCTCGCCGAGGCCAACGGCCTCGTCCCGCGCATGGTGCGGCTGGAGAACGGCGAGACCCGCCTGCTCACCTTCGCCGTCCTGTCCTGGCCCGGCCAGCCCCAGAAACTGCTCGTCGCCTCGAGCAGCCTGCGGTTCCCCGGCGTCAGCCTCGGCAAGTTCCGCGCCATCGCGGTCACCGACTCCACCGGCACGATCCTCAGCAGCGACGGACTCGCCAACGACGAGCAGATCCAGTCCGACGAGGTCAAGGAAGAGACCGAGCGGTCCCGCAAGCAGCTCAAGAAGTACGCCAAGATCGCCGCGAAGAAGACCAAGGCCAACCCTCTGACCACCAAGGAGCCCGGCGGGGGCGGCTTCCGCGGCGTCAGCGGCAGCCTGCTCGGCCCCTCCAACGACGGAGAGCGGACCGTCGTCGGCTACGCGAGCCTGACCGGCCCCGAGGCGGGCAAGGGCACGGCGGCCACCGCCCTCGGGCTGACCGTCATCTCCCTCATCAACGTCACCGAGGACCGCGCCGCCCTCGTCGACCCCTTCTTCGGGATCGTCGCCGCGGCCGTCCTGCTGGTCATCGGCCTCCTCGCCGTCTCCCTCCTCATCGGCACCGTGCAGAAGCCGCTGCTCCAGCTCTTCCTGGAGAGCCGACGGCTCAGCCGCGGTGACCTGAACCGTCCGGTCAACCGTCCCAAGTACGGCGAGGCCGCCCGCATCGGCACCGCCCTGGAGCGGCTGCGCCGCCAGTTGCTCGGCGAGTCCGCCGAGGACCAGAAGGCGCACCACCCCGGCCGCGGCCGCGGCCGGATCGGCGCCCGCGCCCTGCTCGCCGCCTGCGGCGCGCTCCTGCTGCTGTGGTCCGCGCCCCTGGTGCTGCTGCTCAATCGGGCAGGCGATTCCGTCGGCGTACCGCAGACGATCGTCCACGACCAGCGCGAACGCACCGACACCCTGGCCGACCGGGTCCGCCGCGCCCTCAACGAGGGGCACACAGACCTCGCCTCCGTGGGCTCGCTGATCGGCCCGGCCACCACCCCCGCCGAGATGACCGGCATCCTGGAGCGCACCCTCACGCAGCACCAGCGCTACGAGGCCCTGTACGTCCTCCAGGCGGACGGGACCATCAGCGCCAAGGTCGGGGCCGCGCCCCGGCGCCCGCAGGGCAAGGCACCCGCCGTCGACGAGCCCGTGGTGCTGCTCGAGTCCGGCAACGCGCCGGTCATCGTCGAGTTCGCCGCGGCCCCCGGCCTCAAGGGCGCGTCCGTGGTCGGAGAGCTGCGCATCGACTTCCTCAACTCCCTGCTCAAGCGTCCCGGCCTGGGCGAGATCCGGGTGATCGACGAGAAGCAGCGCGTCATCGGCGGCAACAACGGCTACCTGGCCTTCTCGCAGCTGCCCAACGACAGCCTGCGGGCGCTCGTGGCCGGCACCAACCAGAAGGTCGGCAAGGGCCCGCGCCCCAGCAGCGTCGTGCTGCGCGGCGGCAACGACGACATCACCATCGCCGCCGCCGTCCCGATGGCGGGCGGCGGCGCCGCGAAGCCGCTGACCTGGACCGTGGTCAGCTGGCAGCCCGCCAAGGGCCTGGCCATTCCCGAGTACAACCTGCAGAACCGCACGGTGCTGGCCGGCCTGCTCGGCCTCACGGCCGCCCTGGTCTGTCTCGGCTGGCTCCAGATCGTGGTGGTCCAGGCGCTGCGCGAACTCACGCGGCGCGCGGAAGCCCTGGCGGACGGCGATCGCCGCACCGTCCTCTACCCGCGCCACCACGACGAGGTCGGCGCCGTGACCCGCAGCCTGGAAGTCATCAGGCAGCAGCTCCAGGAGCTGCGCAAGCGGGAAGCCACCAGCACCGCCGGCCGGTCCGGCCAGGCTGCCAAGGCCGGAAGGAACTGACCCCGTGCTCTTTCTCTTCAGCGTGTTGGTCGTCTGCTGCGTGGTGATGCTGATCGCCGGCATCATCGAGCAGCGGCGGCACTTCGCCAATCTGGAAGAAATACCCACCCGGGTGCTGGTCAACGGCATCCGCGGCAAGAGCTCCATCACCCGCCTCGTCGCGGGCGCACTGCGCGGCGGCGATCTGGTCACGGTCGCCAAGACCACCGGCACCGCGGCCCGCTTCATCCACCCCGACGCCACCGAGGAGCCGGTCTACCGCAAGTTCGGCATCGCCAACGTCGTCGAGCAGATCGGCATCGTGCGCCGTGCGGCGGCCTACAAGCCCGACGCGCTGGTCATGGAGTGCATGGCCGTCATGCCGCCGCTCCAGGAGCTCAACCAGGCCAAGCTGATCCAGTCCACCATCGGTGTGCTGTGCAACGTGCGCGAGGACCACGTGGCCGAGATGGGCCCGACCCTCGACGACATCGGCCGCTCGCTGTCCCGCTCCATGCCGCACGGCGGCATCTGCGTCACCGCCGAGAAGGACCGCTTCCACGTCCTCCAGGAGGAAGCGGACGCGCGGAACTGCCGGCTCGTCTACGCGGACCCCGAGATCGTCAGCGACGAGGAGCTGCGCGGCTTCAGCTGGTTCACCTTCAAGGAGAACGTGGCCATCGCGCTGGTCGTGGCCGATCTCCTCGGCATCGACCGGGAGACCGCGCTGCAGGGCATGTACGACGCTCCGCCGGACCCGGGTGTGCTCTCCGTCGAGCGTTACGTCGGCCCCGGCGACAAGCGGCTGCGGTTCGCCAACGTCTTCGCGGCCAACGACCCCGAGTCCACGCTGATGAACATCAACCAGCTCCTCGACCTCGGCGCGATCAACCGCCCGCTGAACGTGGTCATCAACTGCCGGCCCGACCGCGTCGAGCGCAACGGCCAGATGGGCCAGATCGTTCCCGATCTCCAGCCCGACAAGGTGTTCGTGATCGGCCACCCGTCGAAGAGCGCCATCGACGCGATCCCCGCCGACTGGCGCGGCCGTGCCGTCGACCTCGGCGGCGACGGCCGCGACGGCGAAGAGTTCATGAACGAGCTGTTCGACCACCTCAGCGCGGACTCCTCGCTCGTGGCCATCGGCAACATCCACGGCCAGGGCGAGATCCTGCTGGAGCACCTCGCCGAGCTGCCCTCCTTCGAGGAGGACGGCGACGCCCTGCCCGCGCCGGGCGCACCCACGCAGCACGTACGGCACGACCAGACCATGACGCTGTACCTCAAGCACCTCGACCCGTACGCGAACCTGCCCGCGGCCGAGGAAGCCCGTCGGATGCGCAACCCCCAGATCCCGCCGCCGCGCGGCGCGGGGCAGCAGTACCCGAACCAGCAGTACCCGCACCAGCACTACCAGAGCCAGCAGTTCCCGCAGCAGCAGTTCCCGCAGCCCCAGCAGTACGAGCCCGCGTACGAGCAGTTCTCGTCCGCGGAGCAGCAGTACCAGGCACAGCAGCAGCAGTACCAGGCGCAGCAGCAGCACCAGCAGCGCCAGCAGCAGCACCCGCAGCACCCGCAGCGCCCGGAGCTGGTGTCGGCGGCGTGGCCGCAACTCCAGCAGCCGCAGCCGCTGCCCCTGCATCCGCAGCCCCTGCAGCAGCAGCCGCAGCTCCCGCCGCCACCCCGGCAGCCCCAGGACCCGCAGTCCCAGAACGCCCACCCCGAGAACCCGCAGCACCCGCGGCCCCCGCAGTGGTCTAACCCAGGAGAAC
Source organism: Streptomyces sp. GL_148 (assembly GCF_057834205.1). NCBI lineage: Bacteria > Bacillati > Actinomycetota > Actinomycetes > Kitasatosporales > Streptomycetaceae > Streptomyces > Streptomyces sp. GL_148. The sequence goes on from NZ_CM174396.1 coordinate 5,620,764, forward strand.
CCCGTTGATCCCCGCCGTCCTCACCCCCGAGATCGCCGCGATCGGCATCGCCCTGGGTCTGCTGTTCTCCCTGGTCTGCTACCTGACGACCAACCTTTCCCCCGGCGGCATGATCACCCCGGGCTGGCTCGCCCTCACCCTGATCGAGGACCTCCAGCGCGCCGCGATCGTCCTCGGCGTCACCGTCCTGACGTACGCGCTCACGCTCGTCGCGCAGCGCTACGTGATCCTCTACGGCAAGCGGCTGTTCGCGACCGTCGTGCTCATCGGCGTGCTGCTCCAGGGCGGCGTCGTGATCCTGCTGCAGATGAAGTTCCCGCTGCTGTACGCGAACCAGACCCTCGGCTTCATCGTGCCCGGCCTGATCGCCTACCAGCTGGTCCGCCAGCCCAAGGGGGCCACGCTGCTGGCCACCGGTTCCGCGACCCTCATGACGTACGTCGTGCTGACCGCCGGCATCCTGCTCGGCGTCATGCCGCACGCGTGACCCCGCCGCGGCCCTCCGCCCCCGCCCGTCCTTTCGCCCGCTCGACCGACCTCGCCCGGAGTAACCGATGACCGCCACGTCCAAGCGCCGCACACGTCCCGTCCTGCACGCGGCCACCGTGATCGCCCTGCTGGCCGGCAGCGTCTACTTCACCATCGAGCTGCGCAAGGAGGAGCAGGCCAAGGCGCCCGCGATCCAGTCGCTCGTCGACGCCCCCGTCGCCGGTAAGGGGGGCGGCGGCAACGAGGGCGCGCAGAAGTGGGAGCGGCTGAAGAACCCGGAGCGCTCCGTGCTGCGCGACGGCAAGGGCGGGATCCTCGCGACCTTCACCGACGGCGCCCGCACCGCCACGCTCACCGGCCCCAGCCGCACCTTCACCGAGCCGGCCACCACCAAGACCCGGGTGGTCACCGAGAACTGGGTGCGGCTGATGCCGGAGACCTGGCGCAGCGGTGCCGAGAAGGAGCAGTGGTTCCAGGAGTGGTTCAAGAAGTACCTGGGCAGCGAGGAGGACGACATCTTCGCCATGGCCTTCCAGTACGGAGACCAGGCCCCGGTCAAGAAGGACGCGGAGGGCGTCTCGTACGCCGGCGACGCCAACTTCGGCCCGATCAACCCCAACGGCTCGGTCGGCAACGACTACCGCCTGGAGGAGTCGGACTTCTACGACTACCTGGGCATCCCCTACACCTTCCGCAACGGGACCACGGCGAAGCCCGAAGCGATGCGGGCCCGCTCGATGGACTGCTCCGGCTTCATCCGGACCGTCTTCGGCTATCGGGCCCGCTTCCCGCTGATGGCCGCGGACACCGCCACCGGCGACGGCCTGCCGCGCACCGCGAACGGCATGTCCCGCTCCAAGGTCGGCGTGGACGTCATCCCGCTCAAGGGGATCGGCGCCGAGAACCGGCCCACCTCCATCGACGTCCTGCAGCCGGGCGACGTGCTGTTCTTCAAGCTGGACGGGCGCACCGGGGAGCGGCTGGACCACACGGGCATCTACCTCGGCACCGACACCGACGGCCACCAGATCTTCATATCCAGCCGCGAAGAGGCCAACGGCCCGACCATCGGCGACAAGGGCGGCACCTCCCGTCTCGACGGCAACGGCTACTACGCGACGACCCTGCGGAGCGCGAAGCGGCTGTGACCGGGGGCTGGTAGCCCGTGCAGTGGGAAGGGGTCGGACTCGTCGGAGTCCGACCCCTTCCGCATGCCGGTGCCGGCCCCTTTCAGCTGCTCCGGGGCGGGGTGAGCTTGTCGAGGTCCAGGTTGATCTCGAAGGGCACCGGGCGCCGGAGGGTGCCGCGGAAGATGCCGGCGGGGGCGTAGGCGCCTACGGATTCTTCGAGCTCGAAGACGTGCACGACGGGTGCACCGTCCTCGTCCTCGACGCGCCAGTAGTGCGGGATGCCGGCCTCCGCGTACTTGCGCAGTTTTACGGTGCGGTCGCGGTGGGCGGATTCGGGGGAGACGACCTCGATGACGAGCCGCACCTCGTCCGGTGCGAACCAGGTCCGGTCACCGTCGAAGTCGGCCGTTGTCACCAGCAGGTCCGGCTCGGGCCGGTTGCGCGGATCGAGCTTGATGGTCATCTCGCGGCCGACTCTGGCGTGGGCGGGTGCTTGCTCCATGAGGGCGACCGCGAGCATGGTGATGAGGTGGCCGTGCCACCACCTCTGGGGCGACATCATGAAGACGAGTGCTCCATCGATCAGCTCGGTGTGGCGGGGCGCCTCGGGGAGGCGGTCGAGGTCCTCCGCGAACCAGCCTTCCGCGCGCGGCGGGCGCATCCAGTCGGGCAGTTCGGTCATGAGCCAACCCTAGCGATCGCGGCCCCCGAGCGGGGGCGCTGCCGGGTGGTCGCGGCGCCAGAAGGTGGGGAGCCACCAGCAGAGCACCGAGCGGTCGGCGGGCCAGGGGACGCGTCCCTCCGCGTCCCAGTCCTCGAAGGAGTCGCGCGTCAGGTCGATGGGGCGCCAGGCGGGGTCGAGGGGCTCGTCTTCCGAGGGCGGGCGGACGAACTGGCGGCCGTGCTGGTCGCAGGCGCCGAAGGTCCGGTAGTTGAGCTGGGCCTCGATGAGAGAGATCCGGTTCGCCCCGCCGCCCATGGCCGGCCAGCGGAACTGGACCCCGTCGTCCTCCCAGAAGCAGACGGGGCAGATCTCGTACGAGCCGGGCATGGCGGCCAGCACGCGGTGGCCGCAGCAGGGACAGGGATGGGAGTCGCTCATCCGCGCAGTCTCGGTGAAGGTCCTGGCGGGACGCCACGGGTTTCTGCGCGGTCAGCCGGATTTCAGGGCTGCCAGGAAGTCCAGTCTGGTTTCCAGGCGGGACAGGTCGCGTTGCGTGAGGTGTTCGATGCGGGCGATGCGCTGGCGCAGCGAGTTCACGTGGAGGTGGAGGCGGGCGGCGCAGGCGGTCCAGGAGGCGTCGCAGTCGAGGAAGGTCTCCAGGGTGGTCAGGAGGTCGGTCCGGTGGCGGGCGTCGTGATCGCGCAGGGGGCCCAGGAGGCGGGTGGCGAAGGCGCGGCGGGCTTCGGCCGGGATGAGGGGGAGCAGGGACAGGATGTGGGAGGTGAGGTCCTCCGGGCCGCGGACCGTCACCTGCCCGGGGGCGGCGTGGGCGATCCGTAGGGCGTTGTGCGCCTGTTCCAGGGCGCGGCGGGCGTTGCCCGGCTCGGGGACGGGGGAGCTGACGCCGATGGAGACGCTGTCCGCCGGGCCGAGCCAGCGGGCGAGCGCGGCGGAGAGCCTGCGCTCGAGCGCGGCGTGGTCGAGGGCCGGGTCGGGGTGTGCGTCCGAGGGCTCGGGGACCAGGACGAGGAGCACCGCCCGGTCGCCGTCGACGGTGGCGGCGATGTCCTGCGAGGAGACCGGCACCGGGCCGCCCTCCTGGAGCAGGGCCTCCTCCAGGAGGACGCGCAGGGCCGCGGCGGGGACGGGACGGGCCGCGTGCCACTCGCCCGCGGCGACCACGAACTGCAGGCGCGGCCAGTAGCCGACTCCGCTGACCACGGCCTGGGCGGTGCTGCGCAGCCGGACGGGGATCTCCTCGGCCGGGACGTCGCTGTGCAGCAGGGCGAGGGACCGGTCGGCCAGGTCGTTGCGCGCCGTGTTGGCCTGTTCGCGGGCGGCCCGGGCGTCGGCGACCAACTCGACGGTGCGGTCGAGGAGTTCCCTGTCGGGGGCCGCCCAGAGCGAGGTGTCGGCCTCCACCACGAGCAGCCAGTCGCCCAGTTCGGCGGGGTGGGGGACGGGCCCGGGTCCCCGTACGGGTGCGGGCGCGGGTACCGGGACGAGGGAGTACGGGCGGCCGCCGACCGTGACGTGGTGGGGGGCGCTCTCGCGCGCGCGGCGGGCGGCGAGGTAGCGGGCGGCCAGGGCCGCCGCCGTCTTGGCGCGCAGCGGCGGCCGGGCCCCGGCGACCTGGCGTCCCGTCACGGACAGGACGCGCACGTCGACGCCGAGGGTGTGCCGCAGGAGCTCCAGTACGGAGTCCGGGGCGGCCCGGTCGGTGAGCAGCCGCCGGTGGCGTTCGACCAGGGCGGCCAGGCCGGCGAGGTTGCCGGGGTCCCGGCGGTGCAGCCGGCGCAGGACGTGCTCGGTGATCGCGGCGAACGAGGTCTCCGGCCGTACGGCGATCAGCGGGAGCCCGTGGCGCCGGCAGGCACGCACGAGGTCGTGCGGGACGAGTCCGTGTTCGACCTCGCCGGCCGCGAGGGCCGTGACGCCCGCCCGGTGCAGGACGCGTACGAACGACTCGGCGTCCCCGTCCTCCTGCCACCAGGCGAGCCCGGTGAGGACGAGCTCGCCGCCGGTGAGGAAACGGCCGGGGTCGGACAGGTCATTGGTCGCCACGGCGGAAATGGTCCGGTCGAGCGGGGTGCCGGGCGAGGTGCCGTCGGTGCCGTCGATGTCATCGGTGTCATCGGTGTCATGGCCCACGAGCAGGAGCAGTCCGAGCTCGGTGGCGTCCAGGAGTTCGCGTAGCCGCATGATCGCCACTTTCGCATGGCGCCGGCTGTGCCGGAGGCAGATCGGCGCAGCTCACCGGGGTGCGGCCGTACGAAAGCACGCTCGTCCACAGCCGTCGGAGAAGCCGGTTCTGAGCGATCGGTGACTGCCTCGCCCCGTGGGACGCGGGATGTACTTCTGCGCATGCGGCCGACGACGACTTCTGGCCACATGCGAATGAGGAGAGCCGCTCATGGAATTTCTTCGCCCCGCCGACTGGGGGGAGGCGCTCGCCGCGAAGGCCGCCCACCCCACGGCCGTGCCGATCGCGGGTGGGACGGACGTGATGGTCGAGGTCAACTTCGACCACCGGCGTCCCGCGTACCTGCTGGACCTGAACCGCATCGCGGAGCTGCGGGAGTGGGAGGTGGGTGAGGGCGCGGGTGCGGCCGGGGACGTGGTCCAGCTGGGCGCGTCCGTCCCGTACACGCAGATCATGCAGAACCTCCGCACGGAGCTCCCCGGTCTCGCGCTCGCCGCGCACACCGTGGCCTCGCCGCAGATCCGCAACCGCGGCAGCGTGGGCGGCAACCTCGGCACCGCCTCGCCGGCCGGCGACGCGCACCCGGCGCTGCTCGCGGCGGGCGCCCAGGTGGAGGTGGAGTCCGTACGGGGCTCCCGGCTGATCCCGATCGACGCGTTCTACACCGGGGTGAAGCGCAACGCGCTGGCCCCCGACGAGCTGATCCGGGCCGTCCACGTCACAAGGCCGCCGGTCCCCAGCAGTACTCCAAGGTGGGCACGCGCAACGCCATGGTCATCGCCGTCTGTGCCTTCGGGCTCGCCCTGCACCCGGACAGCAGGACGGTGCGCACCGGCATCGGCTCGGCGGCGCCGACCCCGATCCGGGCGAAGGCCGCCGAGGAGTTCCTGAACGCCGCGCTCGAAGAGGGCCGGTTCTGGGACAACGGCCGCACCCTCACCCCGTCGGTCGCCAAGCGGTTCGCGGAGCTCTGCTCCGGGGCCGCCAACCCGATCGACGACGTCCGCGGTACCGCGAGCTACCGCAGGCACGCCGTGGGCATCATGGCCCGCCGCGCGCTCGGCTGGACCTGGGAGTCGCATCGCCGCGGGACGAGCCGCGGCGCGGAGGGAGTTGCGTGACCATGCGCGTCAATCTCACGGTCAACGGCCGTCCGAGGGAAGCGGATGACGTCTGGGAGGGGGAGTCCCTCCTCTACCTGCTGCGGGAGCGGCTGGGTCTGCCCGGCTCCAAGAACGCCTGCGAGCAGGGCGAATGCGGTTCCTGCACCGTCCGCCTCGACGACGTGCCGGTCTGTTCCTGTCTGGTCGCGGCCGGTCAGGCCGAGGGCCGGGACGTGGTGACGGTCGAGGGACTCGCCGCCTACGCCGAGCAGCGTGTCGCGCACGGGGGTCGCGACACCGGCACGGTCATAGGCGAGAGCGAGAGCGAGAGCGAGGGCGACGGCCGACTCTGCACCGTCCAGCAGGCGTTCATCGACTGCGGCGCCGTCCAGTGCGGCTTCTGCACGCCGGGTCTGCTGGTCGCCGCCGACGAGCTCCTGGAGCGGGTCGGCGAGCCGTCCGACGCGGACATCCGCGAGGCCCTGTCCGGCAACCTCTGCCGCTGCACGGGCTACGAGAAGATCCTGGACGCGGTCCGCCTGGCCGCTGCCCGCCGGGAACACCAAGGACTCCAGGAAAGGGCGGTCTGATCATGGCTGGCACCACCACCGGCATTCCCACCGAGGTCACCCAGGGCGCCCGTACCAAGGGCGGCATCGGAGAGTCGACGCTGCGCCCGGACGGCACCCTGAAGGTGACCGGAGAGTTCGCGTACTCCTCGGACATGTGGCACGAGGACATGCTGTGGGGCCAGGCCCTGCGGTCCACGGTCGCGCACGCCGAGATCCTGTCCATCGACGTCTCCGAGGCCCTGACCCTGCCCGGCGTGTACGCGGTCATGACCTACGAGGACCTGCCGACCCCGGTGAAGTACTACGGGATGGAGTTCCAGGACACTCCGGTCCTGGCGCACGGCAAGGTCCGCCACCACGGCGAACCGGTCGCCCTGGTGGCCGCCGACCACCCGGAGACCGCCCGCCGCGCCGCCGCGAAGATCAAGATCGAGTACCGGGAGCTGCCGATCGTCACCGACGAGGCCTCGGCGACCGCGCCCGACGCCGTACTCGTCCACGAGGGCCGGGACGACCACCACGCCGCTCACGTCCCGCACCCGAACATCGTGCACCGCCAGCCCATCCTCCGCGGAGACGCGGCGGCGGCCCGGGAGCGCGCCGACGTCATCGTCACCGGCGAGTACACCTTCGGCATGCAGGACCAGGCCTTCCTCGGCCCCGAGTCCGGACTCGCGGTGCCCTGCGAGGACGGCGGAGTCGACCTGTACGTGGCCACCCAGTGGCTGCACTCGGACCTCAAGCAGATCGCCCCGGTCCTCGGGCTGCCCGAGGAGAAGGTCCGCATGACGATGGCCGGCGTCGGCGGCGCCTTCGGCGGCCGCGAGGACATCTCGATGCAGATCCTCGCCAGCGTGCTCGCGCTGCGCACGAACAAGCCGGTGAAGATGGTCTACAACCGCTTCGAGTCCTTCTTCGGGCACGTGCACCGCCACCCGGCGAAGCTGTACTACGAGCACGGCGCCACCCGGGACGGCAAGCTCACCCACATGAAGTGCAAGATCGTGCTGGACGGCGGGGCCTACGCCTCCTCCACGGCCTCGGTCGTCGGCAACGCGGCCTCCCTCTCGGTCGGCCCGTACGTCATCGACGACGTGGACATCGAGGCCGTCGGCCTCTACACGAACAACCCGCCGTGCGGCGCGATGCGCGGGTTCGGCGCCGTCCAGGCCTGCTTCGCGTACGAGGCCCAGATGGACAGGCTCGCGGCGAAACTGGGCATGGACCCGGTGGAGTTCCGGCAGCTCAACGCCATGGAGGAGGGCACGCTCATGCCCACCGGCCAGGTCGTGGAGGGTCCGGCCCCGATCGTCGAGCTGCTGCGCCGGGTCAAGGCCCGCCCGCTGCCGCCCGAGCGCCAGTGGGAGAGCGCCGACGGCGCGGCCGACGTGCGCGCGCTGCCGGGCGGCCTGTCGAACACCACGCACGGCGAGGGCGTCGTCCGGGGCGTCGGCTACGCGGTCGGCATGAAGAACGTCGGCTTCTCGGAGGGCTTCGACGACTACTCCACGGCCAAGGTGCGCCTGCAGGTCATCAACGGCGAGGCCGTCGCCCTGGTCCACACGGCCATGGCGGAGGTCGGCCAGGGCGGGATCACCATCCACGCGCAGATCGCCCGTACCGAGCTCGGTGTCCAGCAGGTCACCATCCACCCCGCCGACACCCAGGTGGGCTCGGCCGGTTCGACGTCGGCGGGCCGCCAGACGTACATGACCGGCGGGTCCATCAAGAACTCCTGCGGGCTCGTCCGGGGGAAGGTCCTGGAGATGGGCCGGCGCAAGTTCGGCGCCGAGCACGCGGGATGGGCCGAGGCCGGACTCCTCCTGGAGGACGGGAAGGTGATCACCGACGGGGGCGAGGTGCTCGCCGCCCTCGTGGACGTCCTGGAGGACGAGGTCGTGGAGATCGAGGCCCAGTGGCGCCACCGCCCCACCGAAGCCTTCGACCTGCGCACCGGTCAGGGCAACGGCCACGTCCAGTACTCCTTCGCCGCGCACCGCGCGGTGGTGGAGGTGGACACCGAGCTCGGGCTCGTCAAGGTCGTGGAGCTGGCCACCGCCCAGGACGTGGGCAAGGCCCTCAACCCGCTGTCCGTGGTCGGCCAGATCCAGGGCGGCACCGTCCAGGGCCTGGGCGTCGCGATCATGGAGGAGATCATCGTGGACCCCAAGACCGCGAAGGTGAAGAACCCTTCCTTCACGGACTACCTGCTCCCGACCATCCTCGACACGCCGACGCTCCCGGTCGACTACCTCGAACTGGGCGACCCGCACTCCCCGTACGGGGTACGGGGCATCGGCGAGGCCCCGACCCTGTCGTCCACCCCGGCCGTCCTCGCGGCGATCCGCGACGCGACCGGGCTGGAGCTGACCAAGACGCCGGTCCGACCCGAGCACCTCACCGGGTCCTGACGCAGGTCGGGGGGCCGGCTCCTGCGGGAGCCGGCCCCTTAGGGCCTGTCGTCAAACTCCCGTCTGCCTCGCGACGCCTGGCACGTGCTCTCGCCGCACCGGGCGAAAGCCCGAGTACGTCCAGTACGCGGACTTTCACCCGGCGCGCCGAGAGCACGCACCAGACGCCGCGCGGCCGCCCTTCGGGCGACGACGGGAGTTTGACGACAGGCCCTAGGCACGGCCGCCCGCGGCTGCACCGCGGCTGCCCCTTGCCAAGTGGAGGCCAACTCGCGGGTCAGTTCCGCCCAAGTCCCCCGGCGGATGCTGGAGCTCCGAAGTGTCGTTATACAGACCGCCGTTGTCCAGTGAACACCGGGAGCGACGCGGGTCTGGACGGAGGTCTCATGAGGCGGAACTCGATACACAAGCAGGGTCTCTATCTCGGGTCCGTGCCGGAGAGGGCGGCGGTCCGGGGCGGTTCGACGCCGCTGACCCTCGATCACGATCTCGATGTGCTGCCCGAGGCGGGCCGGCGCCTGACGGTGGCCGCTCTCGCCGGGCACGTGGAGGACCTCGCGGGCCGGATATCGGCCGCCGGGGTGAAGGCCGGCCACCACGTGGTGGTCCACAAGGCGGCGAACTTCGACGTCTGGCTGCTGGCCACCGCGGTGGCGCGCACGGGCGCGGTCCCGGTGATGCTGTCGCACACGCTGGACGGCCCGACCATGGCCGCCCTCATGGAGCGGCTCGACAAGCCGCACCTGCTCACCGACGGCCCCAAGCTGGAGGCGCTGGCCGGGCTGCCGCTCGCCGAGCTCACCCGGAGCGTGATCAGCGTGGGCGAAGCCGCCCCCGGAGCGGTCTCGCTCGCCGAGCTCGCCGGCTCCCCGCCGGTACGGCCCGTGCTCCAGGGCCTGGACGAGCCGGCGATGATCACGCACACGTCCGGCACCACCGGGATCCCCAAGCTGGTGGTGCACACCCCGCGGACGATGCGCGCCCGGCTGCGGCCGCAGCTGGTCCTGCTGGCGCTGATGCGGGGGCGCGAGACGGTGGCGATCCACATCGCCTTCGGGCATTCCCGGATGTTCGCCGCGATGGCCCTGTGCCTCTCCAAGGGCATGCCGGTGCTGCTGGTCAACCGCGGCGCCCCCGCGGACGTCGCCGAGTTCTTCCTGAAGCACCGGCCCGGACTGATCGAGGCGCTCCCCAACTCCTTCCTGGCGTGGGAGAACCTGGCCGACGATCCGCGCAGGCCCTTCGCCTCGGTGAAGTACTTCAGTAGCACCTTCGACGCGATCCACCCGAGGACGGTCCGCCGGCTCCTCGGGGCCTCCGCGCGCAGGGCGCAGTTCTTCCAGATCTACGGGCAGAGCGAGGTCGGCCCGGCCGTGGGCCGGCCGTACTACCGCTGGTCCGCGCACCGGATGGACGGGCGCTGCGTGGGCTACCCGCTGCCGGGCAGCGCGCGGGTGCGGCTGGTGAGCCAGAACGGCAAGCGGCCCTCCGCGCAGAACCCCGGGCTCATCGACGCCCGCTGGGATGGCATCGCCAAGACGTACCACGGTGAGCAGGAGCGCTACGACGCCAACGTGCACGACGGCTGGTGGCGCACCGGGGACGTCGGCTACCGCAGCAAGTTCGGCTGCCTGCACATGCTCGACCGGGAGATCGACATGATCCCCGGGGTGGGCAGCAGCCTGGAGATCGAGGACCTCGTGCTGGACAGGCTGGAGGAACTGGTCGAGCTCGTCGTGGTGCTGGGCCCGGGTTCCCGGGGCGTCCCGATCGTCTGCACCCACGACGACAAGCCGCTCGACCTCGACCGCTGGCGCACGGCCGTCGCCGCCTATCCCCAGCTGGCCGAGCCGATCCAGATCCCGCTGGCCGAACTGCCCCGTACGGCCACGATGAAGACGCGCCGGGTGGAACTGTCCCGCCGCCTGGAGGACGAGCTCCTGCGGCAGGGCTGAGCCGGCCGCGGGCCGCACCTCACGCTCCCGGCGGACGGGTTCTCGAACGAGAGCCCCTTGTCCGCCGGGAGCTCGGCGTGCCTGCCTGCCCGCTCAACCCCGCTCAACGCCGGGAGATCCCCGCCAAGTCGGCGTCAAGTCGCGGAACAGTAGACGGCAAGATCGGTGTCCGAGTCTTGCCCACATGAAGCGTCAAGACGATGACAACAGCCATGAGTGAGGCGACCGGGGGCACCGAAGAAAGCCCGGTGCAAGCTCTCTACGCGGCCATCGAGGAAGCGGCCGGCCTGCTGGACGTGGAGTGCGCGCGGGACAAGGTCCTGCCCATCCTGGACATGTACGGCGACGCCCTCGCGCAGGCCGTGGTCGCGTTCCGGCTCGGGACGGGCCGGCGCCACGAGGGGGAGCTCGACTGCCGGTTCACGACCCCGCTGGACGTGGACCCGTACGCGCTCGCCGTGGAACACGGCCTGACCCCGCCGACGGACCACCCCGTCGGCGCGCTGCTCTCGGACATCCGGGACACCTGCCCGGTCGACAGCTACGGAATCGACTTCGGGGTCGTCCGCGGTTTCAAGAAGATCTGGCTGGTCTTTCCCCGGAACGACCTGCAGGCGGTTTCGAAGCTCGCCGGAATTCCGTCGATGCCGCCGAGCCTCGGCAAGAGCATCGAGTTCTTCGACCGGTACGGCATGGGCGAAACGGTCGGCCTGCTCGGAATCGACTACCGGAACAAGACCGTCAACGTGTACTTCGGCGAGCCCCCCACGGGCGGCTTCGGACCGGATTCCGTCCGGTCGATGCTCCGCGAGGTCGACCAGGCGGAGCCCAGCGACCAGATGCTCGCACTCGGCCAGCAGGCCTTCGGCGTCTACGTGACGCTGAACTGGGATTCCCTGCAGGTCGAGCGGATCTGCTTCGCCGTCGCGACCGGGGACCCGACCTCCCTCTCCGTCCCGCTCGACCCGAAGGTCGAGCGGTTCGTGAAGCACGTGCTGGCAGCGGATCCCGACACCAAGTTCGTCTATGCCGTCGCCTCCCAGCCCGACGGCGAGTACTACAAGCTCCAGTCCTATTACCGGTGGCAGCCCGGAGTGCTCGACATCATGCAATTGGAAGACGGGGCGCTGGAAAACCCGGTCTGACGACCCTCCCTCACCTGCTGCGGCTTGCGCATTGCTCATTCGCGCTGTCATTTTCTGGAAGGACGAAGACGAATATGGGAACCATCGAAGTTCCGGTCCTGATCGTGGGCGGGGGCGGGACCGGTCTGTCGGCCTCCGCCTTCCTGTCCGACCACGAGGTCGGCCACGTGCTGGTGGAGCGCCGCGCGGACACCTCGCGGCTGCCGAAGGCGCACTACATCAACCAGCGCACGATGGAGGTCTTCCGCCAGCACGGTCTGGAGGCGGACGTACTCGAACAGAGCGCGCGCCTGGAGAAGTTCGGCAAGGTCCGCTACCAGACCACGCTGACCGGCGCGGGTCCGCTGGACGCACGGCTGATCCACGAGATGGACGGCTTCGGCGGCGGCGAGCTCAGCGAGAAGTACGCGGCGGACGGCCCCGTCCTGTCGGCGAAGCTTCCGCAGGTGCGGCTGGAGCCGATCCTTCGCGACCACGCCGAGCGCCGCAATCCCGGCCGCGTCCTGTTCGGCCACGAGCTGACCTCGATCTCCGAGGAGGGCGACCGCGTCACCGCCGAGATCCGCAACGTCGAGACCGGCGAGACCACCACGGTCGTGGCCCAGTACGCCATCGCGGCGGACGGCGGCCGCACGGTCGGCGCGGCCCTCGGCGTCAACATGCAGGGCCTGCCCTCCCTGTTCGACGCCACGACGGTCTACTTCTCCGCCGACCTGTCGCAGGTGTGGAACGAGGGCTCGCTCATCACCTGGTTCCTCAACCCCTACCGCCAGGACCTCTCCAGCGCCCTCATCGAGATGGGTCCGACCTGGGGGAAGAACTGCGAGGAGTGGGGTCTGCACCTCTCCCTCGTCGGCGTGGACCGCTCCGACCCCGAGGCGGTGACCGCCCGGATCCGCGAGGTCCTCGGTCTGCCCGAGCTGGAACTGACCCTGCACGACGTGACGAGCTGGACCGTGGAGGCGGTGCTCGCCGAGCACTACCGCTACGGACGGGTCTTCCTCGCCGGTGACGCCGCGCACCGCCAGCCGCCCGCCGTCGGACTCGGCCTGAACACCGGCATCCAGGACGCGCACAACCTCGCCTGGAAGCTGTCGGCGGTCGTCTCCGGCAAGGCTCCCGACAGCCTGCTCGACACCTACGAGGCGGAGCGCAAGCCGGTCGGCCAGTTCAACCTGGGCTGGGCCATGTCCGCGGCCTCCCACCACCAGGTCGTCATCGACGGGGCCATCGGCCTCGGCCAGCACATCCCGGCCGAGCGCCGTACGCCGGTGTTCTTCGGCTACTTCGCCCCGACCCCGGTCGGCGCCGCCCAGCGTCAGCGGGCCGCGGAGATCTTCGCGACCCACCGCGGCGAGTGCCAGGCCCACGACGTGGAGCTCGGCTTCGCCTACGAGGCGGGCGCCGTCGTCCCCGACGGCAGCCGGCCGCCGGCCCGCGCGGCCCTGGGCGATGTGTACGAGCCCACCACCCGCCCGGGACACCGTCTGCCCCACGCCTGGCTCGAGCAGGACGGGCGTCGCCTGTCCACGCACGACCTGATCCGTGTCGCCCTCGGCTTCGCACTGATCACCGGCCCGGAGGCGACCGCGTGGTCCGAGGCGGCCGCGCAGGCGGCGGAGAAGTTCTCGGTCCCGGTGCTCGCGGTGCGCATCGGCGAAGGCGCGGAGTACGCCGACACCGACGGTACGTGGGAGGCCGTCCGGCAGATGGCCGCGGACGGCGCCGTCCTGGTCCGGCCCGACAACCACATCGCCTGGCGCAGCACGGGCGGCGAGGAGAACCCGGCCGAGGCACTGGCCGCCGCGCTCGCGCAGGTCCTGGAGCAGAAGGCCCCGTAGCAGGGCCCTTCGGCGGGCTCCTTCGCCGGGCCCTTTCGCCGAGCCCTCTGGCTGGGCCCTTTGGCTGGGCTCCGCACACAGGGAGGGCGCGCGCGGCGCGCCCTCCACCGAGTGCCCCGGCACTCACCCATCCGGCACACACGATTTCCTGGGCAGAAGAGGCAGCGCAGCACATGATCGATCGCAGAAAGTTCCTTGTCGGCGCCGGTGGAGCCGCCCTCGCCGCGACCGGCGCGGCCACCGTCTTCCCCGCCTCCGCCTCCGCTTCCGTGAGCGCCCGGACCCGGTCCGGCATCCGGTGGGGCCGGCTGGACGAGCGGCTCAGCGGACACCTGGTCCTGCCCTCCGACGCGGACTACCAGCGCGCCAAGCAGCTCTACCAGGTCCAGTTCGACGCCGTGAATCCCCGCGCCGTCGCCTACTGCAAGACGGCCTCCGACGTGGCGAAGTGTCTGACCTTCGCCCAGAACCACGACATCGAGGTCGCCGCGCGCAGCGGCGGCCACAGCGCCGCCGGCTACTCCACGACCCAGGGCCTCGTCATCGACGTGTCCGGGCTGAGCGAGGTCACCCTCGGCGCGGGCAACGGCACCGCGCGGATCGGCACAGGCGCGCAGCTGGTCGACATCGCGAACACCCTCGCGCCGGCCGGCCTGGGCATATCCGGCGGCTACTGCCCCACCGTCGCGGCGGGCGGGTTCTTCCAGGGCGGCGGCATGGGCCTGTTCACCCGGCACATCGGCATGGCCTCGGACAAGGTGACCGCGGCGCAGGTCGTCCTCGCCGACGGCCGCATCGTGACCGCCTCGGCGGACCAGCACCGCGACCTCTTCTGGGCACTGCGCGGTGGTGGCGGCGGCAACTTCGGCATCGTGACCTCCTACGACGTCACCCCCTCGCCCCTCACCAACGTGGCGGCCATCAACATCGTCTGGCCCTACGCGCAGGCGCTGGAGATGCTGGACGGCTGGGCGAAGTGGCTGGTCGACGCGCCGCACTCGATCGGCAGCGGCATGAACGTCACGCTCACGGACGCCGCCCCCGGCACCGTCCCGACCGCGTCGATCTTCCTCGGCTCCGTGGACACCGGTCCCGCCTTCGACGCGGAGATCGCCCGCCTCCTGTCGATCGTCGCTGCGCCCCCGGCGTACCAGCAGAAGTTCACCGCGCCGTACAAGAACGTGATGATGCAGCTCTACCGCTGCGCCGAGCTCACTGTGGACGAGTGCCACCGCGACGACACCAGCCCGGGCGGCAAGGTCCCGCGCGCCGCCTTCGGTGCCTGGCGCAGCCGTCTGTTCAAGCAGACGATGCCGCGCGAGGGCTGGGCGAAGGCCCTGGAGGTCTTCGAGAGCGACCGGATGCCCGGCCAGATGCGCCAGCTGCAGATCTCCGCCCTGGGCGGAGAGGCCAACAAGGTGGCGCGCACCGCCACCGCGTACGTGCACCGCGACAGCCTCTTCTCGGTCAGCTTCCTCACCGCGAACGCCGTCGCGCCCGTCGCCGACGAGGCCAAGGCCTCGGCGAACCGGTGGGTCGACGCGGGCTTCGCCGCCATCGACCCCTACTCGAACGGCGAGACGTACCAGAACTTCATCGACGCGCGGCTGTCCGACTGGGAGCGCTCGTACTACGCCGAGAACTACCAGCGGCTGCGCACGGTCAAGGCCAAGTACGACCCGTACAAGTTCTTCCAGTTCGCGCAGAGCGTCCGCTGATCGGCTGAGCAGCTGATCTGCGGGCCGGCCGGCCGTGTGCTGGGGTGCACGGCCGGCCGGACCGTCCGGTGGCGCCCCGGCATCCGGTGCCGTTCCCGAACTCGATCCCGCTCCCCAGCCGTTCAGATAGGAGCATTTCCGTGTACATAGCGGATCTGGCGTACGCGGCCCCGATGCCGTGGCCCGCCGAAGTCGACCCCGATCACGTGGCGCAGGCCACGGACCGGCTGATCGCACACGTCGCCGGCAGGGTCGATGCCGACGGCGCGCTGCGCGAGGAGTGCCAGAGCCGGGTGCTGGAATCGGCGCTCGCCCTGTCATTGATGACGCGCACCGCCGCGGACGACTCGCCGGCCCGGGACCGCCTGCTCGGCTTCCTCCGGGCGCACCAGGACACCCCGGACAAGCTGGAGCGCGTCCTGGCGACGCTCGCCGTCGCGCGGGCCACCGGCCGGACCTCCGCCGGTGACGGCGAGCTCGTCGCCAAGCTGACGGAGGGCGTGCTCGGCGACGCGCCGGGCTTCATCTCCGCCCGCCGCCGCATGATGGTGTGCGCCGTCCTGTCGGTGCTCGGCTGCCCGCTGCCGCCCGAGGTCCTGGCCGCGGTCGCCGACGAGGTCCCCTCCGACCCCCTGCACTCCTGGGCCGCCGTGCAGCAGGCTTCCGTGACCCTGATCCTCGCCGCCGCCGCGGGGGTGGAGAACAAGGTCACCGCCGCCGCGCTGGAGACCCTGGCCGCCACGCACCCCGCGACGACGGTGTGGGAGGGCTACGCCCTGATGCACCTGCTGGTGCTGCACGGGCTCGCCGGTTTCCCCGGGAACGAGGAGACCGTGCGCAGCGGGCTGGAGACGCTGCTGGGCCACCAGCGCGCCGACGGCGGCTTCCCGTTCGTCCTGGAGATGCACAACTGGTGCACCTCGACCGCCGGAACGGCCCTCGTCGCGGCGGGCGCCCCGACGGAGCTGCTGCGCCGGATGGCGGGCATGCTCGTCGACCACCAGGGCGGCGCCCCGACCCGCTCGCTCTCCCGCGGCGCGACGCTCACCGACGGCTGGTCGATGTCGGAGATCGTGGCGCAGAACGACGTGGACGACACCTCGTGCGCCCTGGAGTTCCTCCAGGCCATCGACCCGATCGCCTACGGGGACTCCGTGCGGCGCGGGGTGGCAGGGCTGCTCGCGGTCCAGGGCGCCGACGGCGGGTTCCCCACGTACGTCGCCGGGGCCTCCTCCGAACCGTGCATGACGGCCGCGGCCATCTGCGGGCTGGCCCCGCACCCCGAGACCCTGCCGGCCCGGGAACGCGCCCTGGCCTTCCTCGCCGGAAGCCAGCTCGAGGACGGCGGTTTCGAACCGGGCTGGAGCCGCAGCCGACTCCACACGATCTTCCGAGCGCGCCTCGCCGCGTGCACCGCGGGCCCGCAGGACCACCACGTGGCCCGCATGGCCGAGCGCATCGAGCGCACGGTGCGCGAGACGCAGAACGAGGACGGCGGCTGGGGGATGCAGCCGGGCGACCCCAGCGACGACATCAGCACCGCTTACGGGCTGATCACGCTGTGCTACGGCACCGATCACCGGCCCATCGGGCGCGCGCTGTCCTGGCTGCTCGCGCACCAGAACGCGGACGGCGGCTACGGCGGCCCGCCCGACATGGTCGGCCCGCGCCCGTTCCCGTACAGCTTCCCCATCCTGACCGACGCTCCCGTACTGCTCGCCTTCGGTCACGTCCGCTCCCGGATCTGGGACACGGCTGCCGTGCTCCAGGGAGCGAACTGAGGGCCAGGGACCGACCGTTCGCGCCGTGTTTGAGGAATCGCCCACTCAACGTCACCGCGCCGCTGGAAGCACCACACGGAGGAGGGGGTCTTGGACCTCCTCCTCCCTTCGTGCGGGGTCAACGTGCCCTAGCCTCTTGACCGTTAACGACTCAGAAGCACCATCGCGCTCTTTACCCTTCGACTTACCCTTCGACGGAAGACCGAGGAATTGACATGATGCGCAAGATAGCGGCCCTGCCCAGTGGAAGGCTGGGCAAATGGGTCGTCATCGCACTCTGGGCGGCCCTGCTCGTTCCGGCCCTCATGCTGGCCGGAAAGCTCGGAGACGTCGAAGAGAACGACAATTCGGCCTGGCTGCCCGGCAACGCGGAGTCGACCGCCGTCGTGGAGCGGGCCGAGAAGTTCATGTCCGCCGACACCCTGCCCGCGGTCGTGATCTACGACCGGTCCGCGGGGGTCACCGACGCCGACCTGGCCAAGGCCACGGCCGACGCCGAGGCCTTCAAGGGCATCGAGAACGTCGTCGGACCGGCCCAGGGGCCGGTCAAGTCCGAGGACGGCAAGGCCATCCAGACGGTGGTCCAGGTCAAGAAGGACAAGTCGGGCTGGGAGGGCATCGGCACCGTCGTCGACGCGATGACCGAGGTCGGCAAGAAGAACGCCGACGGTCTCGGCTTCCACGTCGCCGGCCCCAGTGGTTACGCGGCCGACTCGATCAAGGCGTTCAGCGGGGGCGGAGCCCTGACGACGATCACCGCGCTCGTGGTGGTCGCGATCCTGCTGCTGACGTACCGGAGCCCACTGCTGCCGCTGCTGCCGCTGCTGACCGTGGGCGTCGCCCTGGTCACCTCGGAGGCGGTGATCTACGTACTGGCGAAGAACGCCGGCCTGGTCGTCAACAAGCAGACCAGCTTCATCCTGACCGTCCTGGTGTTCGGTGCCGCCACCGACTACGCGCTCCTGCTCATCTCCCGTTACCGCGAAGAGCTGTTGCGTCACGAGGACCGGCACGAGGCGATGGCGGAGGCGCTGTACCGCTCCAGCCCCGCGATCATCGCCAGCGCCGCGACCGTCGCGGTCAGCCTGATGCTGCTGATGCTGGCCACCCTCAACTCCACCCAGGGTCTCGGCCCGGCCTGTGCGGTCGGTGTCCTCGTCGGCCTGCTCGCCATGATCACCCTGATGCCGGCCCTGCTCGTCGCCTGCGGCCGCTGGATCTTCTGGCCGGTGAAGCCCACGTACGGAGCGGCCCCCACCACCGAAAGCGGAATCTGGGCCCGCGTCGGCACCGCCGTCTCCGGCCGGCCGCGGCTGGTGTGGATCGGTACCGCGCTCGCGCTCGCCGTCATGGCACTGGGCGTGCTCGGCCTCAAGGCCGACGGGCTCTCCAACAAGGACCAGTTCACCAACACCCCGCAGATGGCCGTCGGCGAGCAGATCCGGTCGGAGCACTTCCCGGCCGGCTCCGGCGACCCCATCTTCGTCGTGAGCAACGCCGCCTCGGCGGAAGAGGTACGGACCGCGCTGCTCGGTGTCCCCGGCATCGCGAGCGTCACGCCCCCGACGGCCAAGGACGGCGAGGCCGTCATGCTCGGGGAGCTCAAGGACGACCCCAGCAGCACGACCGCCATGACCACCGTCGAGAAGGCCAGGACCGCGGTCCACCGGATCGAGGGCGCCGACGCCCAGGTCGGCGGCAGCTCGGCGGTCATGCTCGACACGCAGACGGCCGCCGCCCGCGACTCCAAGGTGATCATCCCGATCGTGCTGGTCGTGGTGCTGCTGATCCTCATGCTGCTGCTGCGGTCGATCGTCGCGCCGGTGCTGCTCATGGCCACGGTGGTGCTGTCCTTCGGCGCCGCCCTCGGTGTGAGCAGCCTGATGTTCAACCACGTCTTCGGCTTCGCGGGCGCGGAAGCCTCCTTCCCGCTGTTGACCTTCGTCTTCCTGGTCGCCCTGGGTATCGACTACAACATCTTCCTGGTCACCCGGGTGCGCGAGGTGTCGGTGGAGCAGGGCACCCGGCGCGGCGCGCTGCTGGGCCTGTCCACCACCGGCGGTGTGATCACCTCGGCGGGTCTGGTGCTGGCCGGCACCTTCGGGGCGATGGCCTCGCTGCCGCTGGTGTTCGCGGCCGAGCTGGGCTTCGCGGTGGCGTTCGGCGTCCTGCTGGACACCATGATCGTCCGCTCGGTCCTGGTCACGGCGCTGACCCTGGACGTCGGCCGGTGGATGTGGTGGCCGAGCAAGCTGTTCCTGCGTGAGGACGACCCCGAGCCCCTGCTGGAGACTCCCGACCTGGAGCCCGTCGGCGGTAAGTGAGACCCCGCACGCACGTACGGACGCACGCAGGGCCTCCCGGCTTCGGCCGGGAGGCCCTGTGTCGTCGTCGGCTCAGCGGTCGCGGTAGGCCACCTGTTCGGCCATCTCGACCAGGCGCTTGTGCCAGTCGTCCGCCAGCGGCGCGTCGTCGAGCGCCGAGCATGCCGTCGCGACGAGCTGGTCGATCTGCTCCTCGACCTCCTGGCGGACGCCGGAAGCGAGCAGCGCGTCGCGCAGCTCGGCCGGGTCCCAGCCGCCGCTCCTGCCGTCCTCCACCAGCCGGGCCACCCGCTCGTCCTTGGTGGCCGCCAGGGCCAGCAGCAGGGTCATCTTGTGCTCGACGAGGTCCAGCCCGGCGGGCTTGCCGGTCGCCACCCCGTCGCCGAAGGCGTCGAGCAGGTCGTCGCGGAGCTGGAACGCCTCGCCGGCCGCGACCCCGTACTCCTCGAACGTCACCTGGAGTTCGGGCCGCCCGGCGATGGCCGCCCCGAGGGCGAGGGGCCGGTGGATGGTGTAGCGGCCGGACTTGCAGACGGCGACCCAGCGGGACAGCGCCGGGTCCGCCGTCAGCTCGGCGGCGAGGGCGATGTCCAGCTGCTGGCCGATGATCACCTCGGTGACCAGGTCGTTCCAGATCTGCAGGGCCGGGCCGGTCAGCCCGCTGGCGAGCCGGTTGGCGTAACTGAGCGCCAGGTCGCCGGCCAGGATGCCGATGCCCTCTCCGAACCGGCGGTGCTCGCCGGCCCAGCCGTGCTCCGCGTGGAGGGCGGCGTGCCTGGCGTGCACGGTGGGGGTCCCGCGCCGGGTGTCGGAGTTGTCCATGATGTCGTCGTGGATGAGGGCGAACACGTGCAGGAGTTCCAGCGCGGCCGCCGCCGAGACGACCGTGTCCTCGTCCGCCGTGCCGCCGGCCGCCAGGTAGCCGCTCACGCAGAAGGCGGGGCGCAGGCGCTTCCCGCCCGCCCTGACGATGTCCGCGACCGCCTCGACCGGTACCGCCACGCGGGCGTCGACGGCCGCCCAGCGCTCGGTCTCGGCCTTCAGGAGCTCGTCGATCGCGACGTCGACCCGGGCCAGCAGCTTGTCGCCGGCGCCACGGCCCACGTCCGTGCTCCCGGTGGGGGCCTGCGGCGTCGGCCGGTCTGGTTCCGCGGGAAGTGTGAACACGACGTTCTCCTTGGCAGTCACTTCGGTGTGGTGGCGCCGGGCCGCCGATCAGGCCGGCGGGAACCATTGAATTCAGGCCGCAGGATTTCGGACTTTCCGAGCTGCGACGGTCGCGACGGTCATCTTCGGTCACATGACTTGCCGGGTACTGAGGGGTGGATTGGTATTGGCTTGGAGGCAAGCCGATGCCAATCCGCGGAATAGTCGCGGCCAAGTCGCCGGTTGGCGCACGCGTGGACAATCGGCTGTAATGCGTGGTGCCGTCCTGCCCGGCCGGCGCCTGCGCGGCCTGGCCTCCGGCCTCCGTGGTGGCGCGTGAACTCACCTTCTGGTCAGGCGAGTTGGGTCACCTATCGAAGGTGGTCGGCCGCCGCGGCGGGGTGTCGTCCGGTCAATGCAATACCGCTTAATTCGGCGGCGAGTCGTCGTGCGCCCATGCGACTTGGGGAATTCTAGGCGGGCGGAAGGGGACCCTTGACGAATCCGTCACGGCTCGGTGATCCTCTTCGTGCAACCCATTAATAGAGGGGGCGGTCTAAAGCCGTCAGGCGGGTCGGCCGCTCGCCCTCGAGCGGGAATTCGCAGCGACTACGAGGAAACCAATCACATGAGCGGGCTCATTGTTCCACCCGGCCAGGGGCGAAAGCTGGTCACGAAGGCACAGGACGTGACCTTCAAGGTCACCGCGGCGGACGGCTCTTCCTTCTCGGTCTTCGAAGTGATCGTGCCCCCGGGCTTCGACGTCGGCGCGCACACGCACACCCAGTCGCAGGAGTTCTTCTACGTCCTGGAAGGGGAGCTGGAACTCCTGGCGTTCGAGCCCGCCGAACGCACGACGGACAGCTGGCGCGACTGGGAATCCGCCGCCGGGGACAAGGCCGTCCGCGCGACCGCGGGCAGCTGCATGTTCGTCCCCCCGGGCACCCCGCACGCCTTCCGCAACGCCTCGGACGAACCGGCGCGGATGCTCTTCCAGAGCTACCCCTCGCCCGATCACGAGCGCTACTTCGAGGAGATCGTCGAGATCTTCTCCGCCGGCCCCTCGGTGGACGCCGAGGCCGTCCGGCAGATGCGCGAACGCTATGACGTCAACCAGATCACGCCCCTGCGCTTCGAACCGCCCGCCCTTTCGGACCTCCGGTCCGCGACCGGCCGTACGGCGTAACGAGAGGTGACCACCATGGACAGAATCCCCCTCGTTCACGCGAGTCTGGGAGACAAGGAACTGGCCGCCGTCGCCGAGGTGTTCTCCTCGGGCTGGCCGGCCGGCCAGGGCCCGCAGGGCAAGGCCCTGGAGGCCCAGCTCGTCGAGCGCTACGGGGTCGGTGACGCCGTCTCGCTCAGCAACTGCGGCGCCGCGCTCCACCTGGCGATGCTCGCCCTGGGTGTCGAACCGGGCGACGAGGTGATCGTCGCCGACTACACCTTCCCGGCCCCCGCCCACGCGGTCCGCTACGTCGACGCCGTCCCCGTCTTCGCCGACGTGCGCGCCGACACCGGCACCGTGGACCCGCGGGCGGTGGAGAGCCTGATCGGACCGCGGACCGTCGGCATCATCGCGGTGGACACGGTCGGCCTGCCCGCCGACTACGCCGAGCTGAACGCGATCGCGGACCGCCACGGACTGTTCGTGGTCGAGGACGCCGCCTGCTCGGTCGGCGCCACCTACCAGGGGCGCCAGGCCGGCACGCTGGCACCGGTGGCCTGCCTGTCCTTCCACGGACGCAAGGGCGCCACCAGCGGCGAGGGCGGCGCGCTGCTCGCCGCCGACCCCGTGATCGGGCAGGACGCGCGGCTGCGGTCCTCCTTCGGCATCGGCAGCATCTTCGACCAGTCGCAGATCGTCGGCCTGCCCATCCCCGAGTTCACCGACATCGGCTACAACTACAAGATGTCGGACATCGCCGCCGCGATCCTGCGGGTGCAGATGGGCCGGATCGACGAACTGCTCGTCCGCCGGAGCGCCGTCGCCGCCCAGTACGGCGAACTCCTCGCGGAGGAAGAGCTCCTGACGCTGCCGCACGTGCCCGGGGACCGCACCCACGCCTGGCAGTCCTACATGGTGACCCTGGACCCGCGCGTGGACCGCGCCGGCCTCGCCGCCGCGCTGCGCGCCCAGGGCGTCGGCTGCGGACACGGCACGTGGGCGACCCACGTGCAGCCGGTGTACCAGTCCAAGCGCAAGTGCCCGGTCTCGGCCGACCTCTTCCAGCGCAACCTGGCCGTCCCGATGCACGCCGAACTCGACGAGGCGCAGGTCGAGCGGGTCGTGAGCGTCCTGCGGACCGAGCTGCGCACCCACGCGCGCAGCCGCTGAACCCCCGGCGCGGCAGCAGGACTCGGCTGCTGCCGCGCCGTCGTGCGAAGCGCGTCCCCCCACGCCGACGCCCGCGCCCGCCCCCGTACGTCCCTGACCCGAGCCGGAACCTGTGTGTGAGGAGTGTTGGTGCTTACGGTCTCCCTTGTCGGCGCGGGGCCGCGTGGTTTCGCGGTCCTGGAGCGGCTCTGTGCCAACGAGCGCAAGTCCCCGTCCCACCGAGCGGTGACCGTGCACGTCGTCGAGCCGTACGCACCGGGCCCCGGAAGGGTGTGGCGCACCGGCCAGCCGCGCCAGCTGCTGATGAACACCGTGGCCTCGCAGGTCACCGTCTACACCGACCACAGCGTGCTGATGGACGGCCCCGTGGAGGAGGGCCCCAGCCTCTACGCGTGGGCGGCCGACCTCGCCCGCGACGCCGAAGCCCCCGGGGTACGGGACCGGTTCCCCGCCGAAGCGCTGGCAGAGGCGCGCCGGCTGGGCCCGGACGACTACCCCACCCGCGCCTTCTACGGCGCCTACCTCGAGGACGCCTTCCGCGCGGTGACCGCGGCCGCGCCCGAACACGTCACCATCGTCGAACACCGCACCCGCGCCGTGGCCCTGACCGACGAGGCCGGACACGGCGGTCCGCAGACACTGGAACTGGCGGACGGCACGCGGCTCACCGGCCTGGACGCCGTGGTCCTCTCCCTGGGCCACGTACCGGCCAGGCCCAGCCGGGGCGAGAGCGCGCTCGCGCGGGCCGCCGCCGCGCACGGGCTGACGTACATCGCCCCCTCGAACCCCGCGGACGTGGACTTATCCGTGGTGGCGCCCGGCGAGACGGTCTTCGTCCGGGGCCTCGGGCTGAACTGCTTCGACGTGCTCGCGCTGCTCACCGAGGGCCGCGGCGGCAGCTTCGCACGCGAGGGCGACGCGCTGCGCTACCTGCCCTCGGGCCGCGAGCCCAAGATCGTCGCCGGCTCCCGGCGCGGAGTGCCCTACCACGCGCGCGGCGAGAACCAGAAGGGCCCCCACGAGCGCCACGAACCGCGGCTGCTCACCCCCCGGGCCATCGACGGGATGCACCGGCGAGCGGCGGACGGCGAGCGGCTGCACTTCCTCACCGACCTGTGGCCGCTGATCGCCAAGGAGGTGGAGGGCGTCTACTACGGCGCCCTGCTCGCGGCCCGGGGTCGGGAGCGGCAGCGCGAATCCTTCGTCGAGCACTACCTGGCCGCGCCGGACCCCGAGTCCGAGGACCGGCTGCTGGACTCCGCCGGCATCGCCCCGGAAGACCGCTGGGACTGGGAGACGCTCGCCCGGCCCTACCAGGGCCACCCCTTGCGCGATCGCGCCGACCACCGGGCCTGGCTCCTGGGCCACCTGGCCGAGGACGTGCGCCAGGCCAGGGCCGGCAATGTCCACGGCCCGCTGAAGTCCGCCCTGGACGTGCTGCGCGACCTGCGCAACGAGATACGCCTGGCCGTCGACCACGGAAAGCTGGAGGGCGCCTCCTACCGGGACGACCTCCAGAGCTGGTACACCCCGCTCAACGCGTTCCTGTCCATCGGGCCGCCCGCCTCGCGCATCGAGGAACTGATCGCGCTCATCGAGGCCGGGGTCGTGGAGGTCCTCGGCCCCGGCGTGCGGCTGCACGCCCCGTCCGCGGACGACCGCGAGGCCGTCTTCACGGTCACCTCCGACGTCGTCCCCGGCCCGCCGGTCGCCGCCACGGCCCTCATCGAGGCCCGGCTGCCGGAGCCCGACCTGCCGCGCACGGCGGAGCCGCTGCTGCGGCACCTGCTGGAGAGCGGGCAGGCCGCCCGCCACCGCATCGAGGGCGCCTGCGGCGTCGCGTACGAGACCAAGGGCCTGGCCGTGACCGAGCGCCCCTACCGGCTCGTCGACGCCGAAGGCCGGGCCCACCCGCGCCGGTTCGCCTACGGCGTGCCCACCGAGGCGGTGCACTGGGTGACCGCCGCCGGGAGCCGCCCCGGGGTCAACTCCATGACGCTCGGCGACGCGGACGCCATCGCCTGCGCCGTGCTCGCGCTTCCCGCCGCCGCCCTCGCCCCCGCCCCCGCCGGTCCGCCCGGACGGTACCGGCACTCGCCCACCGATCCCGTCGAGGTGAACGCATGAGCGCCGACAACCGAGCGAGCGCGCCGGGCACGGCGCCGGCCGGGTCCGGGTACGGACCCGACGCCGGGCTGCTGTCCCCGGTCCGGGCCGGCACCCCCGCCGAGGCCGCCACCTCCGACCTGGCCTGGCTGCAGGCCATGCTCGACGCGGAGGCGGCCCTCGCCCGCGCCCAGGCCAAGGCCGGCACCGTGCCCGCCGAGGCGGCCGACGTCATCAGCCGCGTGGCGCGGGCCGAACTGCTGGACGTGCGCGCCCTCGCCCTGGCCGCGCGCGAGACCGCGAACCCGGTGGTCGCCCTGGTCCGGGAGCTCACCCGGCTGGTCGCCGCCGAGTCCTCGCAAGCCGCCGAGTTCGTCCACCACGGCTCCACCAGCCAGGACGTCTTCGACACCGGCGCCATGCTGGTCGCCGACCGCACGCTACGGCTGATCCACGCGGACCTGGAGCGGTCCGTCGAGGCCCTGGAGGCCCTCGCCGCCCGGCACCGCGACACCGCCATGGCGGGCCGCACCCTCGCCCTGCACGCCGTACCCACCACCTTCGGACTGAAGGCGGCCGGCTGGCGCAGGCTGCTGCTGGACGCCCGGGACCGGGTGGCCGCCGTACTCGACGGAGGCCTGCCGGTATCGCTGGGCGGAGCCGCCGGCACCCTCGCCGGATACCTGGAGTTCGCCGGGCCCGGAGCGGGCCACGCCTACGTGGACCGGCTCCTGGACGCCTACGCCGCCGAGACCGGCCTGGCCCGCCCGCCGCTGCCGTGGCACGCGCTGCGCACCCCGATGGCCGACCTTGCCGGCGCCCTGGCCTTCGTCACCGGCGCCCTGGGCAAGATCGCCGTGGACGTGCAGTCGCTGACCCGGACCGAGGTCGGAGAGGTCAGCGAACCCGTGGTGCAAGGGCGCGGCGCGTCCTCGGCGATGCCGCACAAGCGCAACCCCGTGCTGGCCACCCTGATCCGCAGCGCCGCACTCCAGGTGCCGCTGCTGGCAGCCGGGTTGACGCAGTGTCTGGTCTGCGAGGACGAGCGCTCGGCCGGGGTGTGGCACGCCGAGTGGCAGCTGCTGCGCGAGTGCCTGCGGCTGGCCGGCGGCGCCGCTCACACCGCCGTGGAACTCACCGAGGGACTGGTCGTACGGCCCGAACGGATGCGGGAGAACCTGATGCTGACGGGAAGCCAAGTGGTCTCGGAGAGGATGTCCGCCGTCCTGGCGCCCCGCATCGGCAAGGCCGAGGCGAAGGAACTGCTGACCCGGGCGTCGGCCGAGGCGGAGCGGACCGGCGGCTCGATGGCCGCCATCCTGGGCGCGCTGCCCAAGGTGAAGCGGCACCTGACGGACGCCCAGATCGTCCGGCTGCTGGACCCGGAGGGATACACCGGCGACGCATCGGCCCTGGTGGACCAGGAGTTGGCCGACGCGGGCGAACCCCCGCACGCGCAGGCGCAGGCGGAGTAGGGAGCAGGGAAGCCCCGGCGGCGCGAGGAAGCCCCGGCCGGGGGCGGACGACCTCTAGGGTCGCCGTCCCCGGCCGGGGCGCGCCGTCGTTTCCGGCTGGTCCCGTAGCCGATGGGTTTCGGCCAACTTGCCCATGGGGCGATCCGCCCCCATCCGCGCGGTGAACCTCGGTGAAATGGCCCGGTGAAAGGCCCCGGTGAACGGCAAGTCACCGCCAAGCCAGCAGCAAGCGCCATACGGGATGTTGGGGAACGTACACGCTGTGAGGGCAGCAGAAATTCTCTACGTCAGAGAGACAGATGCCAGGTATGCCAATTCTATGTAAGCCTTCGGTGAGCGTGCCGGAACACATCATCACGATGGAAGACACTCTGGCATTCGCCAGGGAAGCGCACGCGGGCAAACCGCAGCTTCCGCTGGCCCTTCGACTGATAGAGAACACGGGGGTGCGAAAGCGGCACCTGGTCCAGCCGATCGAAAAGACGCTGCGCCACCCCGGATTCCAGGAGCGCAACCGCATCTACGAGCTGGAATCGAAGAAGCGGTGCCCGGAAGTCATAGAAAAGGCCCTGCAGAACGCAGGCCTGGTGGCGACGGACATCGACGCGATCATCTACGTCTCGTGCACCGGTTTCATGATGCCCTCGCTCACCGCGTGGCTGATCAACGAGATGGGATTCCGCTACGACACGCGCCAGCTCCCCATCGCGCAGCTCGGCTGCGCCGCTGGTGGCGCGGCGATCAACCGCGCCCACGACTTCTGCGTGGCGCACCCCGAGAGCAACGTCCTGATCGTCTCCTGCGAGCTGTGCTCGCTGTGCTACCAGCCCGATGCCGACGACGTCGGGTCGCTGCTGTCGGACGGGCTGTTCGGTGACGCGGTCGCGGCCGCGGTGGTGCGGGGAAGCGGCGGCGCCGGCGTACTGCTGGAGCGCAACGCCTCCTACCTCATTCCCCACACCGAGGACTGGATCTCGTACTCGGTCCGCGACACCGGATTCCACTTCCAGCTCGACCGCCGGGTTCCCGGGACGATGGAACCGATCGCTCCGGTGCTGGGCGATCTGGCCGCGCTCCACGGCTGGGACATCGGCGATCTGGATTTCTACATCATCCACGCCGGCGGCCCCCGCATTCTGGACGACCTCGCCAAGTTCCTGGGCGTGGACCGGACGGTCTTCCGTCACAGCTGGTCCACGCTGACCGAATACGGGAACATCGCCAGCGCGGTCGTCTTCGACGCCCTTCGCCGGCAGTTCGAGGAAGCCGAGCGCCTGACGGCGGGATCCACCGGTGTGATCGCCGGATTCGGTCCCGGAATCACCGCCGAAATGGTCCTGGGGAGCTGGGTTCCGGCCGCCCCGCAGCACACGGAAGGGCAGCCGGCCGCCCGGTCGGTGCCGCGTCAGCTCTCGGGAAGCATGGTGGGGACGGCATGACGGACACCCAGCCGACGTCGGATCGGATCATGCAGCTCATCACGGGGTACTGGGCGACCGGCATCCTGGGTACGGCGGCGCACTACTCCCTGTTCACGCACCTGGAGGACGGCGCGAACTCCGCCGCCCACCTGGCCGAGCTCGCCGGGATCTCCGAGCGCGGCGCGGGGGCCCTCCTCGACGGTCTGGTCAGCATCGGCCTGGTCGAGGTGGACGGGAGCGGCTACCGCAACACCGCCGAGGCGTCCGCCTTCCTGGTGGAGGGACGGGCCGAATCGCTGAGCGGGTTCGCCCAGCTCAAGATGGGCCACATGGGCAGCCTTTCGGTGCTGCCCGAGGTGGTCCGCGCCGGCGGCCCGCTGGCGGACGCCGTCGTGGAGGTGGCCGACAACCCGCACTGGGAGAAGCTCGTCCAGGCCATCGCCGCGCAGTCGGTTCCGGTCGCCAAGATCGCCGCCGAGACCCTGCGGCTGTCGGAGGCCGGCGAGATCTCCATCCTCGACATCGGCGGCGGATCGGGCATCTGCTCGGGCATCTGGCTGGAACTGAACCCCGAGGCGCGCTCGACCCAGCTCGACTGGGAGCCGATCAACTCGATCGCCCGCCGGCTGCTCGCCGAGCGGGGCGTGGCCGACCGCGTCAGCTACATCGACGGGGACTTCCACACCACCGGCTTCGGCGACTCGGCGCACGACATCGTGATGTACTCCAACATCGCCCATCAGGAGGGGCCGCAGGACAACATCGAGATCTTCGCCAAGGCCCGGAGCGCCCTGAAGCCCGGCGGCACGCTGGTGATCTCCGACTACATCGTCGAGGACGACCGCAGCGGTCCCCCCTTCGCCCTGACCTTCGCCTCGGAAATGCTGCTCAAGAGCAGGCACGGGGGCACCTGGCGCCGGTCCGATTACCAGGCCTGGCTCACCAAGGCGGGCTTCGGTGAAATCACCTTCCAGACCACGCCTTCGCCGACCACTTTGATCTTCGCGCGGTAGTCGACGGCCCTATTGCGGAGCGCCGGACGGAGGGGAAGCGGAATGGGCCCCGCCCCGGCGCTCCGAGCATGATCAGTGACGAGCGGAACGTCACCGCACGAGGGAGCGCGGGATTGCGAACGGTGCCCGGATCCACTTCCTCGGGCATACGGCTTCCGGCTGGCCAATGTTCAACTCGTGAGATTTTCAACGGGGGTTGTCATTGTTGATCGGCATGCTGGATCCTTCATGGTGCAGAGGTGACGACTCTCGTCATCCGGCTCAGGCCGGGGCGTACGCATCTTTCGGGGGAGCTTGATGAGTACAGAGGCAGTGAACGAAGAAATTGATTTCAGTGTGTTGACCGCAGACCTCAGGGGCGGCGGTAGGCGTGGTACGGACATTGTCGTCGGACAGCGTTTGGGAGGCAGTGGCAGGAGCACGCGGAGCGTCGCCGAGCTGGAGCGGGAAGTACGCGAACTCCGGCAGGCGAACGAGACGCTGAAGATGTACTTCACGATGGCGCTGGAGCTCGATCTCCAGTCGCCGCCGCCGGCCGCCGTCTTCGAGATGGCCCGCGAGCGGAGTGGTGCGCACGCCGTCGCGCCCCAGCCGCCCGCTCCACGGCCGCACGGCGGAGTCCGCTGGGCGCAGGAGGATCCCGAGGAGGCCGGGGACGCAGCGCCGGCCAAGGTGGAGTTCCGGGTGCTGGGTCCGATCGAGGCGACCATCGGCGGACGGTACGTCGACCTCGGGGCGACGAAGCAGCGGGCGGCGCTCACCTTGCTGGTCAGCCAGGTGGGCCAGCCCGTGTCGGTCGACGTACTGGTCGAAGCGCTGTGGGACGGACAGCCGCCCCAGTCGGCGATCTCCTCGCTGCACGCCTACATCGCCAACCTCCGGCGGGTGCTGGAGCCGGACCGCGCGCCGCGCAAGCCCGCGAAGGTGCTGCGCACCCGGGGTCGCGGCTACTTACTCGACAGCGGTGTCGTCGACGTCGACGCCCACCGGTTCGGCACGTGCGCGACCGCCGGCTGGCGGGCACTGGACCGGTGTGACCCGCAGCGGGCCCTCGAGGAGTTCGAGGCCGCGCTGGCCCTGTGGCGCGGGGAGGCGTACGCGGAAGTCTCCGACGCCACCCACGTGTCACCCGAGGTCGTACGCCTGGAGGAACTGCGCCTCTCGGTGGTCGAGGGACGCTGCGCGGCCCTGATCGCCGTGGGCGCCCACGAGGTGGCCGTCTCGGAACTGGCGGGCTTCACGCAGGCCCATCCGCTCCGCGAATACGGCTGCGAACTCTTCAGCCTGGCCCTGTACCGGGCCGGGCGGCAGGCCGACGCGCTCTCGGTGCTGCGGATGCACCAGCGGCGCATGGCCGAGGACCTGGGCATCTCGTCGAGCCCCGCGCTCCAGCGCCTCGAGGTCGAGATCCTGCGCCAGGCCCCGACCCTGGACTGATCCAGCACCGGGACCACCGGGACCACCGGGCTCGCCGGGGCCGCCGGGACTTCAGCCCGAGCCCAATCCGGCGGCGGTGCCGGGCACTTCACCCGACCGCGTCCTGCGCCGCCCCGTCCGGCGGCGCAGGACGCGGGCCGCCGCCGGCACGGTGCACAGGGCCGAGAGCGCGGCGCAGACACCGGCGACCGCGCCCATCGGGAGCCAGGGGACGACCACCGGCGAGTCGACGCCGAGGACCGCGAGGGCGGCGCGCATGCCCGCCAGGTTGACCGCGGTGACCGCCGTCCCCAGGAGGGCGCCGACCGCGGCCGCCAGGAGGGATTCGGCCGTCGTCACGGCGAGTACCTGGCCGCGCGTGGCCCCGGCCAGCCGGAGCAGGCGCAGGTCGCCGCCCCGGTCGGAGGTCGCCATCAGCAGGGTGTTGGCCAGCGCGATCGCCGTGTAGACCAGGGCGATGCCCAGGACCAGGACGTAGCCGAGCACCGTGAAGCGGTTCGTGCGCGGGTGCGTCGCCGTCAGCCACTCCTCCTTCGTGTGCGCCGTGGCCCCGTACCGGGCCGCCGCCCCGCGGACCGCCCCGGCCGCGGACGCGGGGGCCTTGACCTCGATGCGGGAGACCTTCGCGCCGGGCGCGTTGCGCGGCGTGACGTAGGCCCCGTTGTCGCCGGTGCCCGTCCGCATCACGGCCACGATCCGCAGCCGGGCCGCGGTGCCGTCCGCCAGCCACAGCGGTACCGAGTCACCGACCCGGTGCTGCCACCACTCCTGCGTGACGATGATGCCGCCGTCGTCCAGATCGGCGACCGAGCCCGCCACCACCGGCAGCCGGGAGACCTCCGCCAGCGCCGCCGGGTCGACCGCGAAGGCCTCCGTCGGCACCTTCACGAACCCCTCCTCCAGCACCGTCAGCCGGGTGTCGGCCACCGCGAGGGCGCTCGCCCCCGGGACGCCGGCCAACCCCCGTCCTGCCGCGGAGTCCGGCAGTCGCCCGCCGGTCAGTACGTAGTCCGCGCCGGTCCGGGCACGGGCCTCCACCGCCTTGGCCTCCTTCAGCGTCCAGGCCGATCCCAGCAGCGATCCGGTCAGCGCGACCATCACCAGCACCGGCGCCGCCACCGCGGCCGTCCGGCGGATCCCGGCGGCGGCGTTCGCCCGCACCAGCCGGCCCGCGTAGGAGGTCAGCCGGACCGGGACCCACATCAGCAGCCGCACGACGGGCCGTACGAGCACCGGAGCCAGCAGCCCGCACGCGGAGATCAGCAGCATCGGCTGCCAGGTGTACGTCTTGCGCTTGAGCAGCGAGCCCGGATCCGACCCCAGCCGCCACCCCACGAAGGCGACCGCACACAGCAGCAGCCCGCCCCCGGCCACCCAGCGCCCCGGGGTCATGGGCCGCTCGTCGGTCACGGCCTCGCGCAGCGCCTCCAGCGGACCGACCCGGCCAGCCCGCCGGGAAGCGGCGTACGCCCCCGACACCGCGACCAGCAGTCCCGTCCAGAACGCCGTGTGCAGCGGCCAGGTCTGCTCCCCGATCGCGTACCCGGCGGGCGCCAGCCCCTGGGTCACGGTCCACCGGGCCATCAGCGGCGCACCCGCACGGCCCAGGACGATCCCGGCCGCGGATCCGGCCAGCCCGACGGCCGCCGCCTCCGTCATCACGAGGCGCCGCAGCTGCCCCGGCGTCGACCCGGCCAGCCGCAGCAGCCCCAGCTCGCGCCGCCGCGCGGCCACCGCGTACGAGAAGGTCGACGCCACCACGAACGCCGCCACGAACGAGCTCACGCCGCCCGCGGTGCCCAGCATCGAGTTGAGGCCCACCACCTCGGCCCCCGCCGGCAGCGCCGCCGACGCGGCGAGCCCCAGCCCCATGACCGTCATCAGCGCGACCCCCAGGGCCACCGCAACGAACGTTCCCACCTGTGTCGTCCAGCGCCGCCGCAGCGACTTCAACGCGATCTTCAGCATGGTGTCCAGCCAACCGCCGGCGCGGCGCCCGGTCAGCGGGGCAGGGGCGAGTCCCGAGGGTATGGCCAGCCCTACCGCGCCGCGTCCGCCCGCCGCCTACCGTGAACGCATGCCGCCTTCCCTCCTAGGGCCTGTCGTCAAACTCCTGTCTGCCTCGCGACGCCTGGCACGCGCTCTCGCCGCACCGGACGGAAGCCAAGTACGTCCAGTACGCAGGCTTCCGCCCGGCACACCGAGAGCACGCACCAGACGCCGCGAGGCCGCCCTTCGGGCGACGACAGGAGTTCGACGACAGGCCCCAGGCCCGGCCGCCCCGGGCCGGTACCTGCGCACCGCCCGGCCGTGGCGCGCCGCCGCCTACCTGCTCACCGGCGGCATCACCGGTGCCTTCGCGTTCACCGTGCTGACACTGCTCGCCGTGACCGGGACGGTGCTCGCCGTCGTCCTCGTCGGGCTGCCGCTGCTGGCGGCGCTGGCACTGGCCGGCGTACCGTTCGCGGCCGTCGAGCGCCGGCGGCTGCGGCTGATCCACCCCGGCTCCGCACCCCTGCCCGACCCGCACCGCGATCCGGACCGTACGGGGCTCGCGGCGTGGGCCGGCACCCGCTTCCGCGAGCAGGCGACCTGGCGGGAACTGGCGTACGCGGTGCTCGCCGCCACCCTCCTGTGGCCGCTCGAACTGGTCGCCGTCGGCGCCGCGCTCCTCCTGCCCCTCGATCTCATGGCGACGCCGGTCCTGCTCGCCCTCGACGGGGAACAGGCCAACCCCCTCAAGATCCACGGCATCACCGGCTACCCCGAGGCCCTGCTGTGCGCCGCCGTCGGCCTGCTGCTCCTCCCGCTGTTCCTCTACGCGCTGGGCGTGGTGGCGGCGGCCCGCGCGGCCCTGGCCCGGCTGATGCTCGGCCCCGGTCCGGGCGACCTGGCCGTCAAGGTCACCGAGCTGACCAGCTCCCGCGCCCGGCTGGCCGCCGCCTTCGACGCCGAACGGCGGCGCATCGAACGGGACCTGCACGACGGCGCGCAGCAGCGGCTCGTCGCGCTGTCCATGTCCCTGGGCCTGGCCCGGCTCGACGCCCCGCCGGGGAGCCCGCTCGCCGCGCAACTGGCCGTCGCGCACGCCGAGGCCGGGCAGGCGCTGACCTCGCTGCGCGAGCTGGTCCACGGCATCCACCCGCAGGTGCTCAGCGACCGGGGCCTGCCCGACGCCGCCCTGGACATCGCCGACCGCTCGCCGATCCCGGTCGACACCGACTTCGACCTCCCCGGCCGGCTGCCCGAACAGGCCGAATCCGCGGGGTACTTCTTCGTCAGCGAGGCCCTGGCCAACGCGGCCAAGCACAGCGGGGCGGGCCGGATCACCGTCACCGGCCGGCACGACGGAACCCGCCTCACCGTGGAGGTGGCCGACGACGGTCGCGGCGGCGCGGACGCGGGGCGGGGGAGCGGGCTCACGGGGCTCGCCGACCGGGTGTCCGTCGTGGACGGCAGACTGACCCTGACCAGTCCTCCCGGAGGCCCGACCCTGCTGCGTGTGGAGATCCCTTGCATTCCGAAGGCACCGAAGGCCTCGTAGATCCGGCCGTCCCGGTACACCCGGCGGGGGGCGGATCCACAGGTCCTGATGCCCCGACAGGCCCCCCGGCAGCCCCCGCGGCAGCCGTCCGGCAGCCGCTGCGCGTGGTCCTCGCCGAGGACTCCGTGCTGCTCCGCGAGGGCCTCGTCGGGCTGCTCGCCCGTTTCGGCCACCACACGGTGGCGGCCGTCGGCGACGCCGCCGCGCTCGAAGCGGCCGTCGCCGAGCACCGGCCGGACATCGTCGTCACCGACGTGCGGATGCCGCCGGACCACACCGACGAGGGGCTGCGGGCGGCCGTGCGGCTGCGCGAGACCCGGCCGGACCTGCCCGTCCTGGTCCTCTCCCAGTACGTGCAGCGCTCGTACGCCGCCGAGTTGCTCGATTCCGGCGACGGGACGGCCGTCGGGTACCTGCTCAAGGACCGCGTCGGGCAGGTCGAGGAGTTCCTCGACGCCGTCGCGCGGGTGGCGGCCGGCGGGACCGTGGTCGATCCCGAGGTGGTGCGCCGGCTCATCAGCCGCCGGCGCGACCCCCTGGAGCGGCTGACGGCCCGCGAGCGGGAGGTCCTCGCCCTGGTCGCCGAGGGGCACTCCAACGCCGAGGTGTCCCGCCGGCTCACCGTCTCCGAGGCGGCGGTGGGCAAGCACATCGGGAACATCCTGATGAAGCTCGACCTGCCCCCGGCGCAGGAGTCCCACCGCCGGGTCCTCGCCGTCCTGGCCTACCTGCGGGGCTGACGGGGCCAGTCGACCGGACCCGTCTGCCGGACCCGTCCGCCGGACCTGCCGACGGGTCAGAACGCCCGGACCGAGGCGACCGTGAACGCGGCCGGCGCCCCGGTGGAGGGCAGCAGCGGCCCGCCGTCCTTGTCGAACTGGGACCGCACCACCAGGGTCCGCCCCGGCAGCCGGACCAGCGTGGTCGGGATCTGGAGCGAGGGGTCCGTGACGGTGCGCACCAGGCGGGCCCGGGTGCCGTCGGCCGACACCTGCCACCGGCTCAGGGTGTTCCGCGTGTTCTGGGCCGCGCGCAGGACCCCGCCGGGCGCGAGGTCGAGGCCGTCGGCGGTCTTCAGGTCGCCGCCGGTCAGGGCCACGCGGGAGACCGCGCCGGAGACCGGGTCGATGCGGTACAGATCGCCGGCCGTCATGTCGACGGTGAGCAGGAACCGCCCGGCCGGGTCCGCGGTGATGCCGTTGAGGCTGAAGCTGCCCGCCGGGGAGGGGGTGAGCAGCCCGCTCAGGTCGTAGGCGGGCTGCAGCGGGCCGGAGCCGGCGGCGAGTTGCTCCGGGGTGACCCGGTAGACCACCGCGCGGACGCTGTCGGTGAGGTAGGCGGTGCCGTCCGGGGTGACGGTCAGGTCGTTGAGGAAGCGCGGCCCGCTCCCCGGGATCTCGAAGTGGGCGGTCCTGGCCCCCGAGCGGGTGTCGTAGACCGAGACGCCCGAGGTGGAGTCGGTCACCCAGAGCCGGCCGTGCCCGTCGACCCGCAGTCCGTTCGCGGTGTGGCGCCCGTCGGTGCCCGGGGGCAGGAAGACCTCCGCCGCGCGCCCGCCGGAGCGGGCCCGGTAGACGGCGCCGTTCGTGTAGGAGCCGACGTAGACCGTGCCGGTGCGGGGGTCGGCGGCTATGCCCTCCGGGAAGACCCTCTCGCCGGGCAGGGTGAAGGCCGTGGAGATGTCCGTACGGGCCTCCTGGCGATCGGGGCCGCCCGGGGCGCCGGCGCCCGGGGCCGCGCCGAGGGTCAGGGCGGCGGCCAGGGTGAGCAGGGAGGCGGGCAGGAACTTCTTCATGGTCGGACTTCTTCCGTGGATACCCCTGCTTGAGCTGGGGGAGGAAACGGATCTTTGGGGTGGAGGTGCGGAGCGCCGGAGGTCTCTTCGCTCTGCCGGCGGCGGTCAGATGGCAACGGCGGGGCCTTCGGACCGGGTGGTGTGGGCATAGCCGTCGGCTCGTTGAAGGAGCCGGAAGTGCTTGTGTCCGATGCCCTGGATAAGGCCGTGTGCGGTTTTGATGTTGAATCGGCCGGTGGCGCGGACGGCGATCCGGCCGGTGTGCGTGCCGGCGTTCTTGCCAGTGGGGACAGCTGCGCTAGCCAGGTCGCCGGTCTGGTAGCCGAAGAACGTTTTCTGTCTGGGCAGCCGTAGGCGGGGGAAGCCGTACTTGTCGGGGCGGGTACGCGTGTAGGTGCCACGCCCGGTAGCGGCGACGGCGAGTACACGGGCCGGAGTACGGGTGACAGAGTTGAGTTCGCCGACGCACAGGGCGTCGAGGGTGTGGGCCTTCGGGGTGCCGGTGCGCTGCCGGTTCAATTTGGTGCGGCCACCTGATGCCGTGTGCACCATGGGAAAGGCGGCATCGAGAGCGCCCCACAGTGCCCAGCGGGTGGCGTTGACGGCTGCCGCGTCGCGGAGTGGGGCTTTGGCCTGGGCGAGGATCCGGGCCAGTTGCTTGGGGGATGTGGCCAGGAACTCTTCGACCGGCGTGTTGTCCTTCTTCCGGTTGCAGGCGATACAGGCGGTACACAGGTTGGAGATGCGGTCGCTGCCGCCCCGGCTGCGGGGGTGGATGTGGTCGATGTTGAGCGGTACTCCGGTGGCGCCGCAGTAGGCGCAGGCCCTGCCCCACTTGGCGAGGAGGTATTCGCGGACTTCTGTGCCGTGCAAGGTGCCGTGCTGGTACTCGGCCCTCTCCAGCGGTCCGCCGTGGGACATCGCGTGGGTGTCGAACGCGACCCGTTCCACGTGCACCGCACGGACGGGAGCCCAGCGTGCGAGCCGGGCGGCCCATGACATCGTGGTGTCCACCCGGTGACGCAGCGACGGGGCGAGCCAGCCCTTGGGGCGGGTGCGGTTGGAGAAGCGGGGCGCGCGGTAGCGCAGGTTACGGGTGCGCCTGCCACGCCTATAGGCGTGGCACGAGCGGTGAGCTTGTCCCGGATGATGCCGCCCCGGTGTGCGAGTTCGACCGCGTACAGGCCGCGCCGCTCACCGTCCCTGGAGGTGAACACGGCGACCCCGGTGTGCTTGGAGCCCGGGTCGATGCCGAGTTCCACACCATCCACCTGCGATGCGGAAACCGTGCGGTCCTTGAGGCGGATCACGAACGGGGTGTGCCGGGCCACGACGGCCCGTCCCTGGTGGAGGAGTTTGCGGGCTCTGGCGGGTGTACAGGTGGGTGGGTCTTCTGTCCTACGCGATACGTAGCCAACTTCGTTCACCTCCGCATACGTGTTGGCTGGTGCTGGTAA
Organism: Streptomyces sp. GL_148; assembly: GCF_057834205.1. Classification (NCBI taxonomy): domain Bacteria; kingdom Bacillati; phylum Actinomycetota; class Actinomycetes; order Kitasatosporales; family Streptomycetaceae; genus Streptomyces; species Streptomyces sp. GL_148. Next base: position 5,657,832 of record NZ_CM174396.1, read on the forward strand.
CGGCGGCCCTCAGCGAGTACGGCTGAAAGCCCCCTCAGTCAGGAGGGGGATCCCGTTACCGGACGTCCCCTTCTCTGTGTATGTACTCGAATGTAAATTAGAGTTCTAATGCATGCAAGGGCTTTATGATGCGGGGATGACTTCCATGCCCGCCGAGGAGCGCATCGGCTCCCACATCAAGCGCGCCGAACAGGCGCTCCTCGGGGCCAAGAACGCGGCGGTGAAGCCGGCCGCAGTAACGGTTCCGCAGTACGCCGCCCTGCTCTGGCTCGCCGAGAAGCCCGGGATCTCCGCCGCCTCGCTCGCCCGCCTGTGCGGGGTGACGCCGCCGACCATGAACACCGTGCTGAAGAACCTCTCGGAGCGCGGCCTCATCGAGCGGACCCCGCACGAACTGCACCGCAACGTCCTGGAGATCCGGCTCACCGGGGAGGGGCGCTCCGTGATGGAGCTGGCCGACGCGGGGGCGGTGGCGGTGGAGCGGGCGCTCGCCGCCGAGTTCAGCGGCGAGGAGCGGAAGCTGCTGATCGGACTGCTCGGGCGGTGTGCGGGGGTCCTCGACGCCCTGAGGTGAAGCGCCCGGGATTCGGATCATGTTTTTGCGTTGATTTGGAACTTTCCGGGGGATTCACACATCAGGACTAGGGGGATCCCAGTCCCTTCTGTCCCACCGGGGGGCAGTCATGACCGTTCGGAGCGAAGTTCGTGCACCAGGACCCGCAGCGCCCGCGGCCCGATGACCAGCCGTACCAGCCGTACCAGTCCCCACCGCCGTACCGGCCCTACCAGCCTGAGGACGACCCGGCGTACCGCGACGAGTCCTACGTCCCCCCGCACATACCCGGGCCCCCCGGCGCCCCCGTTTCCCACCCGTCCGCGCGGCGCTCCCGCCGCGTGCTGTGGACCGGCGCGGCCATGGCCTTCGTCCTCGTCCTCGGCGGCGGCGGCTTCGCCGCCTGGAAGCTGGACTGGTTCTCCGGCAACGGCTCCTCGGTGAGCTTCGGCAAGACCCCGCCCTCCGCCGACGCGGGGGCGGCGCGGGGGAACCCGGGCCAGGCCCCCGCGAGCCCGCCCGCGCCGACCGGCGACCCGGACGTGCGGCAGGCGACCGGCCCGAGCTCCGAGTTCAAGCAGACCACCAAGCTCGACGACGGCACGATCATCGCCAAGACCCGCCTCAAGGGCGCCAAGTCCGGCTTCGAGGGCGACGTCTGGGTGTGGACGCCGAAGGAGTACGGCGACCCGAAGTACGCCAAGAGCGGCTTCCCGGTCCTCATCGCGCTCCCCGGCGGCAACGGCTTCCCGAACAACTACTGGGCCGACCGCAGCCTCGGCCTCCAGAAGGCCATCAGCGAGGGCGTCAAGGCCGGCACCAGCCTGCCGTTCATCGTGATCATGCCGGTGCTCAACCCGGACGCGAAGTACTACTACGACGGCTCCGACATCCCCGGGCAGCCCAAGATGGGCACCTGGATCGCCGAGGACGTCCCGGACTTCACCCGCGCCAACTTCCGTACGTACAAGTCCCGCGACGGCTGGGCCTTCATGGGCTCCTCCTCCGGCGCCTTCGTCGGCATGAAGCAGGTCCTCCAGCACCCGGACAAGTTCAAGGCCGTGATCGCCAGCGGCGGCGAGATCGTCCCCGACTCCCCGTTCTGGAAGGGCCACCAGACGGAGATGGACGCGAACAACCCCGAGAAGCTCGCCCAGAAGCTGATCGACGCGGGCGGTCCCGAGGTCTACATCAACTTCCAGATCGGGACCAAGGAGAGCGGCAAGGAGCGCATGACGCAGTTCCGGCAGAAGTACGCCAAGGGCCCGGTCAAGATGACCATCCGGGACATCCAGAACGGCGAGCACAACGGCTGGCACTACGTGCGCGGCATGAAGGAAGGCTCGCTCGAGTGGGTCAGCAAGGTGCTCAAGGGGCCGAAGCCCGACGCGGGCTGACCGCGATCGGACGCACCCGCACGGGGGAGCGGCCGCCGCGCGCACCGCGTACGGCGCGCGCCGCCCCCGGCGTGGCCCTCGCCACGTCCACCCGTCCCAGGCAACCCATCCGGTCGTTCATCCCTCTGTAATGGATGTAAGAGGGGACCAAACGGTCCAACCCACGCTCCCAGAGGGCGCCGGAGAAGGAACGGGAACGATCCGTGCACCAAGACCTGCAGGGTGACGCCGCCGCCACGACCGAGGGCGCCGGGAGGGCCGGGGACGGCGCCGCCGCGACCGGGGACCACGCCGCCACCACCGGGGTCCGCCGCGCCAAGCGTCGGCTGCGCACGATCCTGATCAGCGGGGGGCTCGGGCTCACCCTCGTGGCGGGCGGCGCGGCTTACCACTACGGCCTCTTCACGGACATAGGCGATCCCGTCTCCTTCGGGAAGCCGCAGCCCGAGGCGTCCGCCGCCTCGCACGCCGCGCCCGGCGTGCTCATGCCGACCGGGCCGAAGGCCTCGTTCGTCCGGACCTCCCGGCTGCCGGACGGCACGCAGATCGCCAAGACCACCCTGACGGGCAAGAAGTCCGGGTTCAGGGGTGACGTGTGGGTGTGGGTGCCCAAGGAGTACGACGACCCGGCGTACGCCGACAGCGCCTTCCCGGTCCTGATCTCCCTGCCCGGCGGCCGCGGCTACCCCACGAACTACTGGGGGACGGGCCCCGGCCTCGGCCTCCAGCAGGCCGTGAGCGACGGGGCGAAGTCCGGCAAGAGCCTGCCCTTCATCCTGGTCATGCCGGTGATCAACGCCGACACGAAGCACCACTTCGACGGCTCCGACATCCCCGGCCAGCCCAAGATGGGCACCTGGATGGCCGAGGACGTCCCGGATTTCACGAAGGCCAATTTCCGGACCTTCACCTCCCGTGACGGCTGGGCCTTCATGGGCTCCTCGTCGGGCGGTTTCGGAGCCTTCAAGCACGTCCTGAAGTACCCCGACCGCTTCAAGGCGGCCATCGCGAGCGGGATCGACATCGTCCCCGATTCCCCGCTGTGGAAGGGAAACACGCAGGCCATGGACGAGAACAACCCCGAGAAGCTCGCCGCGAAGCTGATCGCCGCGGGCGGCCCGGACGTCTACGTGAACTTCCAGATCGGCACCGCGGAAACCGGCCGGGAGAAGGCCGAGCGGTTCATGAAGGACTACGGCAAGGGTCCCGTGCACACCAGGCTGCAGGTGATCCAGGATGGTGAGCACAACGGGAAGTCGTACGTACGCGGGATGAGGGAGGGCGCACTGGAGTGGATCAGCAAGGTGATGTCCGCACCCACCCCGAAGCCCCGGCCGGCCCCGAGCGGCGGCGCGAGCGGCGCCGCCTCGCGGTGAGCCCCGGCCTCAGGGGGATCGGGATCGGCTCGGCCGCCCTCGCGGGGGTCGCCGCGCTGCTCGCCGTGGCGTTCGTCAAGGACTCCGGCGGCTACGAGGACCGCGCGGTGGTCCCCTTTCCCACCGTCGGCGTCCTCATGGCGGGCGGCGAGCACTGGTGCACGGCCAGCGTCGTCGACAGCCCGCGGGGCAACGTCGTGGCCACCGCCGCGCACTGCGTGGCCCCGGCCGGCGAGGACGGGCAGCCGGGCGAGGCCGCGCACGACGGACTGGCCATCGGCGAGCTCTCCTTCGCCCCCGCCTTCTCCGGCGAGGGCGGGCAGCGGCCCCTCGGGCTGTGGAAGGTGCGCTCCGTCCAGGTCGACGAGCGCTGGAGCAAGTGGGGCGAGGACACCGCCGACTTCGCCTTCCTCAGCGTCGAACCGGACGCCGAGGGGCGCAGCCTGCAGGAGGTCGTCGGCCGCGCGGAGGCCCCGAAGCCGGTCTGGACCTCCGGCTACGAGCGGGAGGTGACCGTCGTCGGCTATCCGGAGTCCGGGCACAACCCCGAGAACAAGCCCGTCGCCTGTACGACGCAGAGCCGGCACGACGAGGACGACCCCGCCATGCTCTACATCAACTGCTCGGGGTTCTGGACGGGGACGAGCGGCAGCCCGTGGATCGCCGACCGCGGGGGTCCGGGGCGGCCGGGGCAGCTCATCGGGGTGCTGAGCGGCGGGGACACCGACGTGGACTCCACGGCCGCGCTGTTCGACGACCGGGCGAAGGCCCTCTACGAGCGGGCGGCGAAGGCCGCGGACTGAGGGGGCGGCCTACGGTCCCGCGGGCCGAGGCCCGCAGAGCCCTCAGCCGCGGCGCTCCGTGCTCACGATCACGCACACCGCCGCCACGACGATCGCGCCACCGAGCAGGATCGGCCAGGTCAGGGCCTCGTCGAGGATGAGCCAGCCCAGGGCGACGGCCACGACCGGATTGACGTAGGCGTACGTGGCCACCAGCGAGAGCGGAGCCGCGCGCAGGAGCCAGATGTACGCGGTGAAGCCGACGAGCGAGCCGAACAGCACGAGGTAGCCGAGGGCCAGCCAGGACGCGGTGGAGTACGAGGTGAGGTCCAGCCCGTCCTGTTCGCCGCGGCACAGGCCGACGACTATCCCGCCGGCCCCGCCCGCGAGCATCTGGTACGCGCTGCCGGTGAAGGGGTTCACGGGCAGGGTCAGCTTCGCCGCCGAGAAGGAGCCGAGCGCCCAGCACACCGAGCCGGCCAGCACCAGGAGCACCCCGCCGAGCCCGATCTCCCCGCCGAGCCCCGGGCTGGTCAGGACGGCGAGCCCGCCGAGGCCCAGCAGCACCCCGCCCAGGGTGCGGGGGGAGGGGCGGTCACCGGAGCCGGCGCGCAGGACGACCAGCCACATCGGCACGCCGGCCACCAGGAGGGCGGCCAGCCCGGAGGGGACCGTGGTCTCGGCGATGACGACGAGGCCGTTGCCGCCGAGGACCAGCAGCAGCCCGACCACGACGGCGGAGCGGACCTGGGCGCGGGTGGCCTTGAGGGCGGCCGCGCCGTCGCGCCAGGCGACGATGCCGGCCAGGAGGAGGCCGGCGGTGATGAAGCGGGCCCCGGCGGAGAGGAACGGGGGCATGGTCTCGACGACGATGCGGATGCCGAGGTAGGTCGAGCCCCAGACGACGTAGACGAGGGCGAGGGCGATCCAGACACGGGTCGTTGGGGTGTGCATGACGCGGAGCTTATGTCGTTGGCCTCTGCATCGATCGGGGGGTCCCCGGACCGGAGTGCTCCGGTTTGCCCGGGTCGGGCGGCGGCCCCTGGTCGGGCGATGGCCCCCGGTGGGGCGGCGGCCCCCGGTCGGGCCGCGGCCCCCGGACGGGCGGCAGTCCCGGTCAGGCCGCCGGCGCCGCCAGTCCCGTCTTGGCGCCCGCGCCGCAGAGCGGGACGACCGCGGTGCGGCCCTGGAGGGGGTCCTCGGGGGCGGAGGGGCCGACCGCGGCCCAGCAGGCGGCGGCCGTGGGTTCAACGAAGAGGCCGCGCCGCGCCAGGTCGAGCTGGGCGGCGCGGACGCGGTCGTCGGTGACGGTCAGGAAGGTCCCGCCGGACTTGCGGACGGCCGCCAGGATCTGGCGGGCGCGCGGCGGAGCCGGGATCGCGATCCCCTCGGCCAGGGTGGGGAGTTGGGGTACGGCGTCGGCGTCCTCGGCGCCCGCGCGGAAGGCGGAGGCCAGCGGGGCGACGGCCGCCGACTGGACGGCGATCAGGGTCGGCGGGCGGACCCCGCGCAGGGCCAGTTCCTCCATCGCCAGCGCGGCCCCGAGCAGCAGCGTGCCGTTGCCGACCGGGACGACGATCACCTCGGGCAGGTGGCCGCCCAGCGCCTCCCAGATCTCGTAGACGTAGGTCTTGGTGCCGTGCAGGAAGTACGGGTTGAAGACGTGACTGGCGTAGAACACGCCCGGCAGGTCGGCCGCTTCGCGGGCCGCCACCGCCGCCGCCTCGCGGCCGCCCGGCACCACCGTCACCGTCGCGCCGTGCGCGCGCATCTGCTCCGTCTTCTTCGCCGAGGTGCCCTCGGGCACGAAAACTTCACAATCCAGCCCCGCCCGCGCGCAGTACGCCGCCACCGAGGTCCCCGCGTTGCCGCTGCTGTCCGCCACGACCCGGTTCGGGGCGAGGCGCCGGGCCAGTTCCGCGAGCATCACCGCGCCCCGGTCCTTGAACGACAGGGTCGGCATCAGGAAGTCGAGCTTGGCGTGAACCCGATCCGCCAGCGGCACCAGTGGAGTGTGCCCCTCCGCCAGCGAGACGGAGAACGCCCCCGGCAGCGGCAGCACGGCCCCGTACCGCCACAGCGAATTCGGCCCGGCGGCCGGTTCCAGCGGACTGGCCGGATCCGGTGCGAAGTCGAGGTCCCAGGGGCCGCCGCAGACCGGGCAGCACCAGGGGGCCGTCCGGGCGTCGGCCCGCGCGGCGTCCTCGGAGCAGATATATCCGGGCAGTGCGTGCGTCATGTGCGGAGCGCCTTTGCTCGATCATGGCGGGTGTGTGGCACGGATGTTACGTGTCCGTCGTCCTCTTGTGAGTGCGGCTGGGGTGGGCCAATCTTTCGGTGGCAACAGCCCGTTGGGCCAAATGCTTTGTCATGAGCATGGCTACCCCCATGTTCTTGCGGTGCCTTCCGACGGCTGTGCCCCACCCCCCGCAGCGCACCACCCATGAGGAGGACCCTCAATGTCCGTGCGTCACACTCGCCGGAAGATCACCGGCGTCAGCGCGATCGCCGTCGCGGCCCTCGCGCTCGGCGCCGCCGCCGCGTTGCCCGCCTCGGCCGCCGACACCGGCGCCCTCGGCGTCATCGAGAACGCAGGCGCTCCCGGAACCGTCTCCGGCAGCTACATCGTGACCCTGAAGGACTCCGCCGCCCGGTCCACCGCCGACAGCGGCAAGGCCGTGGCCAAGCGGTACGGCGCGAGGATCGACCGGACCTACAGCGCGGCCCTCAACGGCTACTCCGTCGAGGTCTCCGAGGCGCAGGCCAGGAAGCTCGCCGCGGACCCGGCGGTCCAGTCGGTCGTCCAGAACCGGGTCTTCACGGTCGACGGCACCCAGCCCAGTCCGCCCTCCTGGGGCCTGGACCGCATCGACCAGCGCGCGCTCCCGCTGAACCAGAGCTACACCTACCCGGACCAGGCCGGCCAGGGCGTCACCGCGTACATCATCGACACCGGTGTCCGCATCACCCACCAGGACCTCACCGGCCGCGCCTCCTACGGCTACGACGCCATCGACAACGACAACACCGCCCAGGACGGCCACGGCCACGGCACCCACGTCGCCGGCACCGTCGGGGGCACCACGTACGGCGTGGCCAAGAAGGCGAAGATCGTCGGCGTCCGCGTCCTCGACAACAGCGGCTCCGGTACGACCGCCCAGGTCGTCGCCGGCATCGACTGGGTGACCCGGAACGCCGTCAAGCCGGCCGTGGCCAACATGTCGCTCGGCGGCGGAGCCGACTCCGCGCTCGACACCGCCGTACGCAACTCCATAGCCTCCGGCATCACCTACGGGGTCGCGGCGGGCAACGAGTCCACGGACGCCTCCACCAAGTCCCCGGCCCGCGTCGCCGAAGCCATCACGGTCGGCGCCACCACCAACACCGACGCCAAGTCCAGCTTCTCCAACTACGGCACCATCCTGGACATCTTCGCGCCGGGCTCCAACATCACCTCCTCGTGGGGCACGGGCGACACCGCCACCAACACCATCTCCGGCACCTCGATGGCCACCCCGCACGTCGTGGGCGCCGCCGCGCTCTACCTGTCGCAGAACCCGGCGAGCACCCCGGCCCAGGTCCGTGACGGCCTGGTGGCCGCGTCCACGCCGAACGTGGTGACCAGCCCCGGCACCGGCTCCCCGAACCGGCTCCTCAACGTCGGGACCACCACCACCCCGCCGAACCCGGGCACCCGCTTCGAGAACCTCGCGGACTACGCGATCAACGACAACGCCACCGTCGAGTCGCCGATCACCGTCAGCGGGATCTCCGGCAACGCCCCGGCGACGCTGAGCGTCCCGGTCAACATCCAGCACACGTGGATCGGTGACCTGAAGGTCGACCTGGTCGCCCCCGACGGCACCGTCTACACCCTGCACAACCGCACCGGCAGCAGCACGGACAACATCAACCAGACCTACACGGTCAACGCCTCCTCGGAGGTCGCGAACGGAGTCTGGAAGCTCCGGGTGAACGACAACGCGAACTACGACACCGGAAAGATCGACTCCTGGGCGCTCCAGTTCTGAGGGACCGGGACTGAGAGCGGCGGCTGAGCCGCGATGAACAGGCGGGGGCGACCGTTTCGGCGGTCGCCCCCGCTGCGTACCATTCGCGCATTCGTTCGCCGCTTCCTGGAGCCCCGTGAGTACCCAGCCCCCGCACCTCTGGCCCGCCCCGCCCCCGCAGGGGTACGCGTCCGGGCCGCCCCCGCTGAACGGCTTCGCGCTCGCCTCCCTGCTCGTCGGGCTGCTCTGCTTCCCGCCGCTGGGCATCGTCTTCGCGATCGTGGCGCTCGTGCAGACGAAGAAGAAGGGCGAGCGGGGTGCTGCGCTCGCCGTCTGGGGGCTGGTGGTGTCGCTGGTGATGAGCGTCACCGCGGTCCTCGCGGTCCCGGTGGCCGTACGGGCCGTAGACGCGCTCGACGGACGCGGCCGCTGGCCGGGCGGGGCCGGGGGGTACGAGTCCGTGGAGGGCACCCTCGTGGACGCGTCCGAACTGCGCGTCGGGCAGTGCTTCAACGTCCCGGACGGGGGCCTGCTCGCCGAGGAGACCCCCATGTACCGGATCGACTGCGCCGAGGTCCACGACGCGGAGGTCACCTCCGCGACCTCGATGAGAGAGACGCGCTACCCGGGCGTGCAGGAGGTGCGGGACATCGCGGTGCGGGACTGCTGGAGCGCGCAGGACACGTACGCGATGGACACGTGGGCCCTGCCCTCGTACGCCGGGATGTACTACTTCGCGCCCTCGCGCGGGAGCTGGCGCGACGGGGACCGGCGGATCGTGTGCGTGATCGGCACGGAGAACGGGGAGCAGCGCGGCAGCCTGCGCAACGACGGCGGCATGCTGACGCCCGAACAGGTGGCCTTCCTGCGGGTCATGAGGGGGGTGGAGGAGGCGCTGGCCGGGGAGCCGGACGGGGACGTGGCCGACGACCTGCCCTCCTACCGGGCCTGGGCGCGGGAGATGGACGGGGCGCTGGGCGCCGAGGCGCGGTTCCTGGACACGGCGAAGGAGCGGCCCGAGTCGGCCGGTCCGGCCGGGGTGCAGCGCGAGCGGCTGGAGGTCGCACGGCTCGCGTGGCAGCAGGCGGCGCGGGCGACGACCGAGGAGGCGTTCCTGGACGCGTGGGACCGGGCGTTCGCCGCGCTGCCGGTCGAGCTGGAGAAGGCGCTGCGCGGGGCGTACGGACTGTCGACGACGGTTCCCGAGTGGCTGGCGGGGTCAGAGGGGAATGAGGGGGACGGGTCGGGTCCGCCGGGCACCTCGCCCGGTCCCGTGCGGAGCCCTTCCAGGGAGTCCGCGTAACGGGTGTGACGCGTGGGTTTGGGTGACCAGGCTTCATCACTTCGGGTGAAACTCTGGCCCTTGCTTGCGATGGACAACCGTCGGTTGCCAGGGTGTAGCTGTCTGTCAACCTGATGGGAGTGGCCTGTGACTTTCGGCGAGCAGCCGGCCTATCTGCGCGTCGCCGGGGATCTGCGACGGAAGATCGTCGATGGGTCCCTGCCTCCGCACGCCCGGCTCCCTTCGCAGGCCCGGATCCGTGAGGAATACGGGGTCTCCGACACGGTGGCCCTGGAGGCGCGCAAGGTCCTCATGGCGGAGGGCCTGGTCGAGGGCCGGTCCGGATCCGGCACGTACGTACGCGAACAACCCGTCCCGCGGCGCGTCGCCCGCTCCGGCTACCGCACCGGCGGGGTCTCGACCCCCTTCCGGCAGGAACAGGCGGATTCGGGCGCGCGCGGCACCTGGGACTCCAGCAGCGAACAGGCCGACGCCCCGGCGGACATCGCGAAACGGCTCGGCATCGAACCGGGCGAGCGGGTGATGCGGACGCGGTACGTCTACCGCGACGCGGGCGAGGCGATGATGCTGTCCACCTCCTGGGAGCCGCTGACGGTGACCGGGCGGACGCCGGTGATGCTGCCGGAGGAAGGGCCGCTCGGGGGCGCGGGGGTCGTCGACCGGATGGCGGCGATCGACGTGGTCGTCGACAACGTGGTGGAGGAGGTCGGGGCACGGCCGGGCCTGGCGGAGGAGAGCATGCAGCTCGGCGGGGTGCCGGGGCACGTGGTCCTGGTGATCGGGCGCACGTACTTCGCGTCCGGCCGCGCCGTGGAAACCGCCGACGTCATCGTCCCGGCCGACCGCTACCGCCTGGCGTACCACCTCCCGGTGAGGTGAACCTGGGTGGCCGGCCCCCGCCCCGGTGCTCTGCCCGATGCATCGCGCGGCGCCGCCGCCGGGGACCAGCCCCCGGACCCCCGCTCCTCAAACGCCGGAGGGGCTGAATTTTGGCCGGCGTCAGCCTGCACGTGCGGGCAGCGCAGCCCTTCGCCCGGCGGCCTGAATTGCCCTCCGGGCAACCAGGCCGCGCCGGACGGCGACATCAGCCCAATCCAGCCCCTCCGCGCCGGGCGGGCGACATCAGCCCAATCCAGCCCCTCCGGCGTTTGAGGAGCAGGGGCGCGGGGGCCGGCCCCCGCAACGGCGGCGAGCCGGACCGCATAGGCGGGAGCCCGCCGGGCGGGGCACCGGTAGGCGGACAGGGGGTCCGCGGGGTGTAACCCCGTCGTGACGCGGGGGCCGGGGGTGTAACCCCCGGGCAATGCCCAAGCGTGACGGGCCGTCACGGAAGCGGCCTACCTTCCGGCGGTATGACCGATACCGCCACCACCCCCGCACCCCCGGCCCACCCGCCCCGCCGGAGCTACGCCAAGCTCGCCGCCGACGAGAGCCGCGAGGACTACTCGCTCAGATACGCGCCCCATTCCTTCCGCCGCTGGGGCCCCGGCACCGTCGCCGGCACCGCCCTCGGCGGCATCGCCTACCTCGCCGACTTCGCCATCGGCGCCTCCATCGTCTTCGCCTACGGCTTCACCAGCGGGGCCGCCGCGATCCTGGCGGCCGCCGTCGTCATCTTCCTGACCGGCATCCCCATCGCCCGCGCGTGCGCCACGTACGGCCTGGACATGGACCTGGTCACCCGGGGCGCGGGGTTCGGGTACTTCGGCTCCACCCTCACCTCCCTCATCTACGCCTCCTTCACCTTCATCTTCTTCGCGCTCGAAGGCTCGATCATGGCGCAGGCCATGCACCAGGCCGTCGGACTGCCGGTGGAGATCGGGTACCTGCTCACCACGCTCATCGTCATCCCGATCGTCTTCAAGGGGATGGGCGCCCTTGCCAAGGTGCAGGCCTGGACCCAGCCGATCTGGCTGATCGGGCTGGTCCTGCCCTTCCTCGTGCTCGCCTTCGAGGCCCCCGACGCCTGGGGCGCGTTCGCGCACTTCGGCGGGACGGAAGGAGCCGGCTCCGGCTTCTCCTGGATCGGCTTCGGCTTCGGCACCGGCATCGCGCTCTCGCTCATCGCGCAGATCGGTGAGCAGGCCGACTACCTGCGGTTCATGCCCGCCAAGACCCCGGCCAACAGCCGCCGCTGGAACTTCGCCGTACTCGCCGCCGGCCCCGGCTGGGTGATCATCGGCGCCGCCAAGCAGCTCGGCGGGGCCTTCCTCGCCTTCGTCGCCCTGGAGGCCGTCGGCAAGACCCACGCACTGGAGCCGATCGCCCCGCAACTGGAGGCGCTGCGCCCGTGGCTCGGCGGCCTCGCGCTGCCCGTCGCCGCCCTGTTCGTCATCGTGTCCCAGATCAAGATCAACGTCACGAACGCCTACAGCGGCTCGCTGTCCTGGTCGAACTTCTTCTCCCGGGTCACCCACCGCCACCCCGGCCGCGTCTGGTACATCTTCCTCAACCTCGCCGTCGCGCTGACGCTGATGGAGCTGAACATGTTCGCGATGCTCGGCAAGCTGCTGGGCTTCTACTCCAACGTCGGCATCGCCTGGATCGTCGCCGTCGCCGCCGACCTCGTGATCAACAAGCGGCTCGGGCTCAGCCCGCCGTACATCGAGTTCAAGCGCGCCTACCTCTACTCGGTCAATCCGGCCGGTTTCGGCTCGATGGTGATCGCTTCCACCGTCTCGATCCTCGCCTTCTTCGGCCTTTTCGGGACATACGCGGAGGCCTTCTCCACCTTCATCGCGGCCGGACTCGCGCTCGTCCTCTGCCCGTTGATCGCCTGGGCGACGAAGGGGAAGTACTACCTGGCCAGGCCGAACACGGTCAACGGCCCGGACGTGGTCGTCCCGGACGTCACCGCCACGCACCTCTGCTCCGTCTGCGAGTCCGCGTACGAGCTCCCGGACATCGCCGACTGCCCCGTCGTCTCCGGCCCGATCTGCTCGCTCTGTTGTTCCCTCGACGCGACCTGCGGGGACGCCTGCCGCAAGGGGAGCCCGGGCGGCGCCGTGATCCTTCCGATGCCGACCGTGCGCGGGGTCTGAACCGGCGCGCACGGCCCACTCGTACGCATGGCCGGATGCGTACGCCTGCGAGGTACCTCTTCGTGAAAAACCGTATCCGCTGAGTAAAGGTCGGGCGTAGGCTCGGGCATATGCGCAATGCGGTTTCCCGGGCAGGTACGTCGGCGGAGGGTGAAACGCGATGAACGACAGCGGTGCCCTGCTCCCGTGGCTGGTCATACGTGAGGACGACAACGGCAACCGCTACCGGGTGGGCCGGTACTCCACCCGGGCCGAGGCCCAGAAGGTCGCCGACAGCCTCGAGGACAGAGGGCACAAGCAGCTCTACTGGATCGAGCGCCTCGGCCAGGACAGCACCGCCGGCCGGACCGGCACGAGAAACTGAGCGGTGCGGGCGGCGCACCGTCGCCGCCGCTGCCATAGGCTCCGTCCGTAACGGGATCCCCCTCCTGAAGGAGGGGGCTTTCGGTCGTTCTGGCTGAGGGCCGCCGTTACCAGCACCAGCCGACACACATGTGTGGAGGTGAACGAAGTTGGCTACGTATCGCGTAGGGCAGAAGACCCACCCACCTGTGCTTCCTCAGCAGGTGGCTCTGGAATTCGAGTCAGCAGACATCCCCCGGAGCGGGGACGAAACGGGACTCGAAGGCCGTAAGGCATCCGGCGCGGTACATGTGCGAGGGGAGATGCCCGATGCTTCACCTGGCGCCGGGCGCGTCACCCCCAACCGTGAGGTTGGGGAGAGGGCCTGTAAGGGCCACCCCGTCGTGTTCGTCCTGGACAGGCACGGCACACCGCTCCAACCGACCAGCCCCGCGAGGGCCCGCAAGCTTCTCTACCTGGGCCGGGCTGTCGTGGCTCGGCATACCCCGTTCGTGATCCGGCTCAAAGACCGCACCTCCGGCCAGTCACAGATCGACGGTGTGGAACTCGGCATTGACCCCGGCTCGAAGCGCACCGGTATCGCGGTCTTCACCGCGAAGGATGGTGAGCGCCGTGGCCTGTACGCGGTCGAACTAGCCCACCGGGGCTGCGCCATCCGGGACAAGCTGACTGCTCGCGCCGCCTACCGGCGCGGCCGGCGGACCAGGAACCTGCGCTACCGCGCGCCCCGCTTCTCCAACCGTGCTCGGCCCAAGGGGTGGCTGGCCCCGTCGTTGCGTCACCGCGTGGACACGACCATGTCGTGGACGACCCGGCTCGCACGCTGGGCCCCCGTCCGCGCCATTCATGCATCGCCTGCGTCCCCTGCAATGAGAAGAAGTCCAACCAGCCCGTCGAAGCCTTCCTCAAGAAGCCGCCGCGTCAGCTGTCCCGCATCCTGGCCCAGGCCAAGGCTCCGCTGCGGGACGCGGCAGCCGTCAACGCCACCCGCTGGGCACATTGGACGCCCTGTGCGTCGGCCACCTCGACGCGGTCACCCGCACCCCGGCCCGCATCCTTGCCGTCGCCGCTACCGGGCGCGGAGCCTACACCCGCACCCGTACCGACAAGTACGGCTTCCCCCGTCTGCGGCTGCCCAGACAGAAGCAGTTCTTCGGCTACCAGACCGGCGACCTCGCCCGCGCCGTCGTCCCCTCCGGCAAGAAGGCCGGTACCCACACCGGCCGTATCGCCGTCCGCGCCACCGGCAGCTTTAACATCAAGACGGCACGCGGCCTCATTCAGGGCATCCGCCACAAACGTTTCCGCCTCCTTCAGCGAGCCGACGGCTACGCCTACACCACCCGACCCGAAGGGCCTGTCGACACCACCTGACCGCCTGGCAGAGCGAAGAGGCCTCCGGCGCTCTGCGCCTGCGCCCCAAGGATTCGTTTCCATCCCCCCAGCTCAAGCAGGGGTATCCACGAAAGAAGTCCGATGACTGTACGCGTGGTCGTGGGCGGAGCCCTTTGTCATGAGGGGCGCCTGCTGGCCGCCCGCCGGAGCGCGCCCCCCGAGCTCGCCGGCCGCTGGGAGCTCCCGGGCGGCAAGGCCGAGCCGGGTGAATCCGTACCCGAGGCGCTCGTGCGGGAGCTGCGCGAGGAGCTCGGTGTGGAGACCGAGGCGCTGGAGCGGATCCCGGGGGAGTGGCCGCTGAAGCCCGGCCTGGTCCTGCACGTGTGGACGGCCCGGCTGCTCTCGGGCGATCCGCTCCCGCTGGAGGACCACGACGAGCTGCGCTGGCTCGGGCCCGAGGAGCTGGACTCGGTGGACTGGCTCGACCAGGACCGCCCGGCCGTCGCCGAGGCGGGCCGCCGGCTGAGTGCTGCCGAAGGAGTTCGCGGGCTTCGCGGCGTTCACGGCGTTCACGGGGGCGCGTGACGCGCACGCGCTGGGCCGTCTGCGCCACAGTGCGCCGGTCCGTGGGGGAGCGAGTGGTACGACGCCGTGAATATCGGGTATGTCGCTATTAATCCCTATCTCGTACGTGTACACGAGGTTCCGTTCTCCCTGTCGAACCGGACTGGGGTCGCCAGCCGGCCCGGGAAGTGATCGGCGTGATCGACACAGACGGTGAATGCGCCGAATGGGCCTTTCCCGCCGAACCGGGTGCCGTCCGCACCGCCCGCCACGCGGTGCGCGGCACTCTTCGCGACTGGGGCCTCGACTCCGTCGGAGACGTCACCGTCCTGCTGGTCAGCGAGCTGGTCACCAACTCCCTGCGGTACGCCTCCGGCCCCATCGGTGTCCGTCTCGTACGGCGCAATCCAGCCGCCGCCGAGGCCCCCTCGGGTCCTGCGCTTCTCGTGGAGGTTTCGGATCCGCTTCCGGATCCACCCCGCGAGCGCCTCGCCACACCCGACGACGAGGGGGGCCGCGGACTCCACCTCGTGGCCGTCTCCGCGCAGCGCTGGGGGACCCGCCACGGGAAGTCGGGCAAGACCGTGTGGTTCGAATTGGCTCTTCCTGGTGAGTAACAAGGAGAGGGCCCGTCGACGATCACAAAGCTTGGCTGGAAAACAACGGGATCTTTTTGTGATCGCGAAGGCCGTGTCGTAGAGCGCCGTGGTGCTGAATACTTCGGTCATGGCCGGTCCGGTTGCGGTGAGCTGGAGGGGACGGTCGCGTGAGCGAGATACCTGTACAGGCACATCAGGCCCGTGTGCCCGGGGAAGCGTCTGGGGAGACCTGGCGCGACTCCCTGTGGCACAGCAGCCCGCCTGGCTCGATATATGACTACATAAAGGTCGCTTCCTTCTCGATCGGGCCCGACGGGCTGATCGACCAGTGGAGTCTGCGCGCCGAGGAAATCTTCGGGCTGACCGCGGCCGAGGCCGTCGGCCGTGACCCCGTCGACGCCTTCATGCCCCCGGAGCTGCGCGCAGGCGCACACCGCAGGGTGGCCGAGATTCTCGACGGCAAGGAATGGACCGGCCTGATCCCCTTCCGGATCCCCGGCGGCGACGGTGCGCACCGGGTGGCCGAGATCTATGTGATGCCGACCCAGACCGAAACCGCCGAGCGGGCCGCGCTCTGCGTCGTGGTCGACGTACGCGCGCTGCGCCGGATCGAATCCGATCTGGCCGCCTCGCAGGCGATATTCGGTCAATCTCCCTTCGGGTTCCTGCTCTTCGGCACGGACCTCACCGTGCAGCGGGCCAACCGCCGCTTCGCGACCGTCTTCGGCGGCGCCGCCGAGGAGCACCGCGGCCGCACCGTCCACGACTACCTGCCCGCGCACGAGGCCGACCGGATGGCCGAGGCGCTGCGCAGGGTCCTGGAAACCGGCGACTCCGTCAACGACCTCCAGATCACCGGCGCCGCCCCCGGCAGCCGGGACAACCGCCACTGGTCCATCAACCTCTACCGGGTCCACGGCGGCACCGGCCGCCCCATCGGCGTCGCCGGCATCGGCATCGACGTGACCCGCCGCCACCTCGCCGCCCGCGAGGCCGCCGGGGTCCGGCGCAACCTGGCCCTGCTGAACGAGGCCGGACACCGCATCGGCAACTCCCTCGACCTGGAGACCACCGCCCGCGAACTCCTCGACGTCACCGTCCCCGGCTTCTGCGACCTGGCCGCCGTCGACCTCTACCAGGGGCTGCTGCTCGGCGACGACGACCGCCCCGCCCGCCCGCAGGGCCCCGGCGTGCCCAGCCTGCCCGGCCAGGGCCCGGGACGCGCACCCTCGGCGCCGCTGCGACGGGTGGCCTTCTCCTCGGCCGTGTCGGACGCGCCGCTGTCCGGCCCGGGCGCGCTGGTCTCCGTAGGGGAGGTGCACCGGTACCCGGCCGGATCGCCGGGGGCCTTCGCCCTGCGCACGGCGCGGCCGCGGCTGGTGGAGGGCGGCGGCCCCGAGTCCGGGGACCTCGTCCAGTCCACGCTCGTCGTCCCGCTGGTCGCCCACGACACAGTGGTCGGGCTCGCGCAGTTCTCCCGCACCAAGGGCAGCGAGCCCTTCGGCGAACGCGACCGGGCGGTCGCGGTGGAGCTCGCCGCGCGCGCCGCCGTCTGCATCGACAACGCACGGCTCTACCGGCGCGAACACGAGCGCGCGCTGATGCTCCAGCGCAGCCTGCTGCCCCCCGGCGACCCGGAGGCCGCAGGACTCGACATCGCCTGCCGCTACCTGCCGGGCAACGCCGCCACCGAGGTCGGCGGCGACTGGTTCGACGTCATCGAGCTGCCCGGGCACCGCACGGCGCTGGTCGTCGGCGACGTCATGGGCCGCGGACTGCGCGCGGCCGTGGCCATGGGCGAACTGCGCACCGCGGTACGGACCCTCGCGCTGCTCGACCTGGAACCGGCCGAGGTGCTGACCGCGCTGGACGAGATCGCCCGGGGCCTCGGCGCACCCGGCGGCTCCCAGCAGGCCTCCCGGGCCGCGCTGCACTCGCGCGACGCCGACCGCTCGGAGGTGTACCTCGCGACGTGCGTCTACGCCGTCTACGACCCGGTCACCCGTCGCTGCACCATCGCCAACGCCGGCCACATGCCGCCGGTGCTGGTGGAACCGGTCGAGGAGGGCGCTGCGCCCCGCCCCGGACTGCTGCTGGAGATTCCGACCGGGATGCCGCTGGGCGTGGGCGGGGAACCCTTCGAGGAGGTCGAGGTCGAACTCCCCGAGGGGGCGCTGCTCGCGCTCTACACCGACGGCCTGGTCGAATCCCGGACCCACCCGCTGGAGGAGGGCCTACGGGGCCTGCGGGACGCGCTGGCCGACCCTTCGCGCCCGCTGGAGGAGGTCTGCGACCACGTCCTGAACACCCTGGACACCCGGCACGGCGAGGACGACATCGCGCTGCTGATGGCCCGGGTCCAGGGCCTGCCGGTGGACGCGGTCGGCGACTGGCAGCTCCCGCGCGAGGCCCGCTCGGTGGGCCGGGCCCGCGAGCTGGCCCGGGCGAAGCTGCCCGCGTGGGGCCTGGAGGGACTGCTCGACACCACCGAACTGCTGGTGAGCGAGCTCGTCACGAACGCCCTGCGCTACGGCGAGGGCGAGATCCGGCTGCGCCTCCTGCTGGACCGCACCCTCGTCTGCGAGGTCTGGGACGCCAACCTGGTCCAGCCCCGCCGCCGCCGCGCGCGGGACACCGACGAGGGCGGCCGCGGCCTCCAGCTGGTCGGCCTGCTCTCGGCGGGCTGGGGCACCCGCCGCACCCACCGGGGCAAGACGGTCTGGTTCGAACTGCCGCTCCCGGGCGCGGTGGCCGAGTCGGTGACGGAGCTGTCGGCGGAGCAACTGCTGAGCATGTACGGGTGAGTACGTACGGGTGAGTGCGTCCGACTGAGTACGTACGACTGAGGGTGAGCGGGACCCGGCCGGGGTCGCGTCGCACGGGGGAACGAACGGGAAGTGCGCATGAGTACGGGCAAGTGGCTGTGGACCGCGCTGTGGCGGTACGTCGTGACCGCGGCCGTCGGGGTCGGGGCCCTGGCCGTGGTGCTGGGCGCCACGGAGGGGCTCGTCGACGGGGTGTTCTCGCTGGGGCTGCGGGTGGTGTTGGTGGCGGTGCCCCTCCTCACGGTCGGGACGATGCTGGTGATCGCCCCGCTGGCCGGGCGCCGGTTCGAGCCGCCGACCGGCGGCCCCCTGCGGATCCGGGGCGGCTGGATGGTGCTGCTCGTGCTGGTCCCGGCGCTGCCGATGCTCCTGTTCGCCCCGCACCTGTTCCTGATCCTGCTGGCCACGCAGCTCGTCTACGTGATCCTGGTGCTGCCCTGCCAGGACGCCCGCGACACGGCGGAGGTGCTGCGCTCGCTCGCGGATCCCGAGGTCCCGGCGGAGCAACGGGTCCGGATCGCACGGGCAGTCGGCACACTGCGCACCCGGCCCGTCGTGGATTGCCTGATGGGCGCCGCCACCGACCGGGACCCGGAGGTCGCCGAGGCGGCGCTGGAGAGCCTCTACGGCATCTGGCGGCGCGATGGGGTCGTCGGGGAGGACCTGGTGCTGAAGCTTCCCGAGCAGGGCCGGGAGCAGGTCCGGGCCCTCGGGGTCAGGGTCCGAAGCCCCTGGTGAGAACGGGAACGGGCCGCCCCCGGAAGGACGGCCCGCCTCGCCCGGACCCGGTTCTCAGGCGGCCCTGCCGGCTTTCAGGGCGGCCAGGCGGGCCTCGATCTCCGAGGTCTTTCCGAGGTCGTCCAGGGACTCGAACTGGGCGTCCAGGGAGGAAGCGGCCAGCTCCTGCTTGCCCAGGGCCATGGCCTCCTCGCGGCGGACCTTCTCCTCGAAGCGGGTGATGTCGCTGGTCGGGTCCATCACGTCGATGTTCTTGACCGCGTCCAGCATCGTGTTCTGCGCCTGCGCGGTCTTGGCCCGCGAGACCAGCTCGTCGCGCTTCGCCGTCAGCTCCGTCAGCTTGGTCTTCATCGAGTCCAGGCCCGACTTCAGCTTGTCGACCACCTCGGTCTGGGCGGCGATCGTCGGCGCGGCCGTCGTCGCCTCCTTCTCCGACTGCATCTGGCGGCCGAGCGCGACCTTCGCGAGGTTGTCGAACTTGTCGGCGTCGGCGGCCGACCCGGACGTGCGCAGCTCGTCGGCCTTCTTGCTCGCCGCGAGGGCCTTGCCGCCCCACTCCGCGGCCGCGGCCACGTCCTCCTCGTGGTCCGCCTCCAGCATCCGCAGGTTGCCGATGGTGGTGGCGACGGCCTGCTCCGCCTCGGAGATGTTGTTCGTGTAGTCGCGGATCAGCTGGTCCAGCATCTTCTGCGGGTCCTCCGCCTGGTCCAGCAGGGAGTTGATGTTGGCCTTGGCGAGCTGGGTGACGCGGCCGAGGATGCTCTGCTTGCTCATGCGCTCTGTCTCCTTGGGAACGGGGGTGTGGGGAGGGAGAGGGAGGTGCGGGTGTGGGAGCGAAGGGAGTGCGTGCGTAGGGAGTGCGTGCGTCAGAAGCGGCCGCCGCCGCCCATGCGGCCGCGGGTGCCGCCGCCGCCGAAGGAGCCGGGGCCGCGTCCGCCGCCCCCGCCGAAGCCGCCGCCGAAGCCGCCGCCCCCTCCGCCGAAGCCGCCTCCGCCGCGACCGCCGCCCAGGATTTCGCCGAGGATGATCCCGCCGAGCACCGCGCCGCCCATGCCGCCGCCCTGCTGCCGGCCGCCACCGCCGTACGGGTTCTGGTAGCCCCGTACGTCCTGTTCGGCCAGCTGCTGCGCCTGGCGCGCGAGCGAGTCCGCCTGCTGGGCCTCGGCGAGTGCGCCCGCCGGGTCCGAGCCCGCCAGGGACGTGGACCGCTCCAGGTGGCGCTGGGCCTCCGCCAGCCGGGTGCGGGCCTGGCTGCCGATCGCGCCCCGGCTGGTGGTGATGTAGTCCGTGGCCGCGCCGATCGCGCTGCGGGCCGTCAGCAGGGCCTGGTCGAGCAGGGCCGCGGCCCGCTGCCGGCCCGACTCCCGCTCGCGGGCCCCGGCCAGCGCCTCGTCGAGGGCCGCGTCGGCCTCCTCCACGCGGCGCAGCGCGTCCAGCGGGTCGTACCGTCCGGCGCTCAGCTCCTGGCGTACGTCGGCCACCACGGCCTCCGCCCGGCTGATCCGGCCGCGCAGATCGCCGGTCGAACCCTCGGTGGTGCCGGTCAGTAGCCCGCGCGCGTCGGCGAGGTCCGTGTCCGTCTCGTTCAGTGCGCCCGTCAGCTTCCCGGCCGCCTCCGCCAGCTCCTGCGCGCGCCGCTCCACCGCGTCGACCAGGGTCGCCGCCTGGTCCACGGCGCCCTCGGCCGCCCGGACGTGCACGGCGGCCTTGCCGTTGTCCCCGGAGCCGATCGCGGCGCGTGCCTCGCCGAGGCTGGTCGTCGCGAACAGCAGCCGGTCCTTGGCCTGTTCGGGGTTGGAGGCCACCGGCGCCGCCGCGGAGTCCGCGTACTGGCGGCCGAGCGCCGTGAGGGTGGCCTCCGCCGTGGTCGTACGGCCCGTCAGGGCGCGGAAGTGGGCCTCCACGGTCGCGAGCGCCTGCGGGGCGTTCTTCTCCAGGTCCCGCAGCCGGTCGAAGTCCGCCGACTCGGCGTCGAGCCGCCGGCTCGCCTCCGTGCAACGGGCCACGATCTCGTCGAGCATCCGGCGGCGGGTCGCGTCGTCCTCCGGGTACGCGTCGTCGAGCTGCTGGCGCAGCCGGAACGCAGCCGTCAGCTCGCTCCTCCCGAACTCCACCGCCTGAGTGAAGGTCGCCACCGCGTCCTCGCCGAACTGAGCCGTGGCGAAGCCGAGTTCCTCGGTGCTGGTACGGATCGCGTCATCGGTCTCCACCAGCATGGCCTTGGCCTTGGTGTCCAGCTCCGGCAGCGGGAGCGGGGCGGGGCCCTGCCCGGACCAGCCGGTGGTCTTCGAGCCGCCACCGCCGCCGCCCGTCTGCTTGCGCTTGCGGCGGGTGTACGCGTACGCCCCGAGGGCGCCGGCCGCGCCGACCGCGACCACCGGGAGGACGAAGTCCCCGGCGCCGCTCTCGCCGCCGCTCGCCGCGGCGCCTCCCGGGTCGGCCTCACCGGGGACGATGGCCGGCACCGGGACGGGCTGTCCGCCCAGGACCGCGTCGTAGCCGTTGGCGGCGCCGATCGCGGCGCCCGCCCAGTCGTTCTGCCTGAGGGCCGGCTCGATGGCGGTCTGCGCGACCGCCGCGAGCTGCTCGCTGGTGAATCCGGAGTCGACATCGGCCGAATAGGCGTACTGCCGGGCCCCGGTGGCGATGGCCAGCAGGACGTCGTTCTGGCCGAGGCCGTTCTTCTGGGCGGTGGCGTCTGCCCAGCTCTGCGCGGACCTGTCGGAGAAGTCGCGCACGTACGTGACGAACAGCTGGACCTTCCGGTCGGCGTACAGCTTGTCCAGCGCGGCGGTGACCTCGGCCGTGCGGTCCCCCAGGGCGCCGACGCGGTCGGTGATCTGCCCCTGCTGGGACAGGGTGACGGGATCGTCGGCCCGGGCCGCCGGGGCGGCGGCCGTCGTCCAGCCGGTGAGCGCGAGGGCGGCGGCGGCCAGGGTGAGGGCGGCCCGGAGGGATATGGCGGCGGTGGTGCGTCTCTTTGGCGGCGTCACATTTGGGAGAGTATGGGCCGTTTGGCGCCCCCGCACCCGGAGGCCGCCGTCCCCGGCCCCGCCCTGGCCCCGCCCTGGCCCCGCCCTGGCTCCGCTCCGGCCCCGCCCCGGCCCCGCCCCGGCTCCGCCCCGGCCCCGGGCACGGCCCGGGCACGGGGCCCCGTGGTCAGGGCAGGGCGTACGCCGTGAGCTCCGGGCGGAAGAGGACGAGCCGGTCGCCGATCAGGAGGGTGTTGCCGGGCGCGAGGTGCGGCTGGCTCCACTGACGGCGGGGCTTGCCCGTCACCGGGTCCAGGACGGCGGCGAACGGCTCCACGGTGCGGCTCAGCATGCCGCGGTGGGTGGCGTGGGGGACGCTGACGTACAGGCCGTCCGGCCGCAGGCCCAGCAGCTCGAGGGTGCACACCTGCGCGTAGTACCAGGCCTGCCGGGAGACCACCCGCCGCCAGCGCAGCGCCCCGGTCTCCGCGTCGAGCGCGAAGACCCGCTCCGCACCCTGTTGCGCGTGGTACCCGGCCACGTACACCGTGCCGTTCTCGACGATCAGCCGGTCCCCCGGGAGGCCGACCGCGAACCGCCACAGCTCCCGCCCGGTGCCCCGGTGCACGGCGAGGACCGAGTCCCCGTCCACGAGGTGGACGGGGCCGTCACCGCCGGGCCCGGCCCCGGACCCCCCGTACACCCTGAAGTTGACGGGCCGGTCGCGGGACCAGGACCACAGCTGCCGCCCGCTCGGCAGGTGCAGCGCCTGGACCACCTGGTCGTCCGCCAGGACCAGGCAGTCGCCCACCGCCGCGGGGGAGCGGGTGGCGGGGTCCGGGAGCGAGCGCCGCCACAGGACCTCGCCCGTCGCCGCCCGCAGCGCGGTCAGGTCCCCCGGCGCCCCGTGCACCAGCACCGGCCCGGCGCTGCGCAGCGGCTGCGGCTTCGGCCTGAAGGGGTCCGCCGGCCCGGCGACGGGCAGCGGCCGCGTGCCGGGCAGGTCCCGCCACCACCGCACCCGCCCGTCGCGCGGCTCGCGCGCCAGCAGCCGCACCCCGGGCACGCCGTCGCGCCGGACCTCGACGTACACCGTGGCCGCGTCCGCCGTGCAGGACACCAGGAGCGGCCCGGTCCCGGGCAGCGGGAGCACGGCCGCGCCCACGCCCTCGTCGGAGCGGGCCGTCCAGCACGTCGTACCCTCCTCGGCCCGTACGCAGCCCACCTCGGCCCCCGACCGCCACACCACGTGGGCTCCGGCCGCGTACGTGGCGTCCGGCCGGGTGGCCGTCTGCCAGGCGTGCACCCCGGCCTCGGTACGCCGCTTCGGCGCCGGGCCCGTCGTGCGCATCCCCGACCCCGCGTCCTGGCCGCCGGCCAGGGCCCTGATCCCGGACGGCGGCGGGCTCCCCGCGTCGGCGGCGGCCTCCGCCAGCCAGGGCGCCCGGCCCGTTCCCACGCACAAGCGCGAGGCAAGGGCCAGTTGCAGGGCCCGCTGCCGGGGGTCCCGCAGGGTGCGGGCCCGGCCCGCCCACTCCCGCGCCGCCGCCGGGTCCAGCGGCGGCCCGGCGTCCCGCTCGATGGAGGCCCGGGCCGTTGCCAGCGAAGACAGGGCGTGGTCCGCCTTCGCGTCGGCGGCCTCCCCGGGGCTGCGGCCCAGCAGGGCGGCGGCCTGGTTGCGCAGCCGCTCCGCCTGGGCGAGCCGCCCCCGCTCGGCCTGGTGCGCGGCCTCCTCGCGCAGCCAGGCCGCCCGCTCCTCCAGGAACCGCGGCAGTTCCTCCTCGGCCTGCTCCAGCGCCCTGGCCCCGCCCGCCGGGTCCCCGGCCCCGGCGCGCTCGCGCGCCACCTGGCACAGCGCCAGCAGCCGGCCCCCGGCGGAGCCGATGCGCTCGCTGAGCCGCAGGGCCGCCGCCACGTCGTGCGGGGCGACGGCCAGCACCATGTCGTAGGTGGCGGCCCCGCGCAGCGCGGGGTCCGGTATCAGCGCCAACTGCAGCTCGGCCTCGGCGGGATCGGCCGCCGCGACGGCCGTGGCGACGCGGTCCCGGAGCCGCTTGTCCGCCCGGCCGTCCGCGAAGTGGTCCGCGGCGATCCGGGCGGCCTGCGCGGGGGCGACCACGGCCAGCGCCTCCGCCACCGCGCACAGCGGGCCCGCCCGATGGGGGTCGAACACCGTGAACAGCGCCTGCTGCGCGTCGGTCAGCAGCCGCCGGGCCCGCGCCGGGGCGTGGGTGGAGGTGGCCCTGGCCAGCCGGGTCAGCAGCTCGGCCACCCGCGCCCCGTCGCCCCGGCCGCCCTCCCACGCCGCGATCTCGGCGTCGCCGAGCAGCCGCCCCGCGAGCCCCGCGTCGAACCGCGCCGCGGCGTCGGCGGCCACGGTCAGCACGTCGATGCGTGCCTCGTCCTCGATCTCCACCGCCCGCAGCCCCACCTCGGCCTCGAGCAGCAACCCCCGCACGAACTCCCGCACATGCGCAGGCACGGCCCCCACTTCAGCCCCGACCCCGCCGCCTCTCTCGGCTCCGCCCCCGCCGCCGACCTCAGCCCCGGCTCCGCCGCCAACCTCAGCCCCGGCTCCGACCCCGCTTCCGGCCTCGGCGCCGGGCCCGTTCCCGGCCCCGCTCGGGGCCTCCGCGTCGGACCCGTTCCCGGGCCCATGCCCGGGCCCGCCGGCCCCGCTCGGGGCCTCCGCGCCGGACCCGGACCCGGCCCGGGGGCCGTCCCCGGGCTCCGGGCCGCCCTGGGCTGCGGTCCCCTCCGCCCCGCCGCTGCCGTCGCCCCCGGCCAGGGGCCCCGCCGCCAAGGCCCGTAGTGCCTTGCCCACGGCCCGCGCCGATTCCGGCCGGTCCGCCGGGTCCTTCTCCAGCAGCTGCCGCACCAGCCGCTCCACCTCCGGCGCCACCGGCGCACCGGCCTCGCGCAGCGGCAGCGGCCGGTCCTCGATGTGCCGGTGCATCAGGACGTAGGGGACCTCCGCCTCCCCGAAGGGCGGCTCCCCGCTCAGCAGCGCGTACAGCACGCCCCCCAGCGCGTACAGATCGCACCGGGCGTCCACCCGTTCGCCCCGCCACTGTTCGGGGGCCATGTACGGCGGGCTGCCGAAGATCCGGCCGGTGACCGTCCAGCCGGCCGTGGCGTCCGAGGAGTGCGCGATGCCGAAATCGCAGATCTTCAGCCGCCCGGAGTGCTGCAGGAAGAGATTGGCCGGCTTCAAGTCCCGGTGGATAACCTCGCGTTCGTGCGCGGCGGCCAGCGCCTCCGCGACCTGGGCGGCCAGCTCCAGCGCGACCGCCACCGGCAGCCCGCCCGGTACCCGGGACAGCGTGGCGCGCAGGTCCTCGCCCGCCAGCAGCTCCATCACGATGAAGAACTGCCCGTCCTCCTGGCCCACGTCGTGCACGACGGTGATGCCGGGATGCTGGAGCCGCGCCCCGATGGTGGCCTCGCGCCGGAAGCGGGCGACCGCTTCGTCGGACATGGCCGTCTCCAGGAGCACCTTCACCGCCACGGCCCGGTCCAGCGCCGTGTCGTGCGCCCGCCACACCTCGCCGAAGCCGCCCTTGCCGAGCCGCTGTTCGAGGCGGTACCGGCCCGCCAGCTGATCCCCCACCCGCACCGCGAAAGCCCCCTGACATGACGTCAACGACGTTGCTCAGGGGGCATTCTGTCGTGCGAAGTGAACAGCTGGGGGCGGCTATGTGCCGGAACGCCGCCCGATCTTGTTCCCCAGCCACACCAGCGGGTCGTACTTGCGGTCCACGGCCCGCTCCTTCAGCGGGATCAGGGCGTTGTCGGTGATCTTGATCCCCTCGGGGCAGACCTCCGTGCAGCACTTGGTGATGTTGCAGTAGCCGAGCCCGTGCTCCTCCTGCGCCGCGCGCTTGCGGTCCAGGCCCGCCTCCGCCGCCGCGTCCAGCGGGTGCATGTCCAGCTCCGCCACCCGCATCAGGAAGCGCGGACCGGCGAAGGCACCCTTGTTCTCCTCGTGGTCGCGCACCACGTGACAGGTGTCCTGGCACAGGAAGCACTCGATGCACTTCCTGAACTCCTGCGAGCGCTCCACGTCGATCTGCTGCATCCGGTACTCGCCCGGCGCCACCCCGGCGGGCGGCACGAAGGCGGGGACCTCGCGCGCCTTCTGGTAGTTGAAGGACACGTCCGTCACCAGGTCGCGGACGACCGGGAAGGCCCGCAGCGGCGTCACGGTGATCGTCTCCTCGCGGGAGAAGGTCGACATGCGCGTCATGCACATCAGCCGCGGCCGCCCGTTGACCTCCGCACTGCACGAACCGCACTTGCCCGCCTTGCAGTTCCACCGCACCGCGAGGTCGGAGGCCTGGGTGGCCTGGAGCCGGTGGACGATGTCCAGGATCACCTCCCCGTCGTGCACCTCCACGGTGAAGTCGCGCAGCTCACCGCCCTCCGCGTCGCCCCGCCAGATCCGGAACGCGGCATCGTAGGTACTCACTCGTACAGCTCCTCTTCGGCGAGGTACTTGACCAGCTCTTCCTTCTCGAAGAGCGCGAGCAGGTCGGATCGGATGGGATCGGTGCGCACCCGGGTCAGCTCGATCCGGTCCGCCGCCGGATCCGAGGGAGCGGGGTCGACGGGCCGGCACAGCAGGTTCACCGGCCGCCAGGAACGCTCCATCGCCGGGCAGTCCTCGCGGGTGTGCCCGCCCCGGCTCTCGGTGCGCTCCAGGGCCGCGCGGGCCACGCACTCGCTGACCAGCAGCATGTTGCGCAGGTCCAGGGCCAGGTGCCAGCCCGGGTTGAACTGCCGGTGCCCTTCGACCCCGGCCCGGGAGGCCCGTACGCGCAGGGCCGCGAGCTTCTCCAGCGCCTGGGTCATCTCGCCCTCGCGGCGGATGATCCCGACGAGGTCGTTCATGGCCGTCTGGAGCTCCTGGTGGAGGGTGTACGGGTTTTCCGCGCCCTCGACGGCGTGGAACGGGGCCAGCGCCTCCGCGGCCGCCGCGTCGATCTGCGCCTGGGACACCTCGGGCCGCCCGCCGACGGCCGGCGCGTCGCGCGCGGCGTACTCGGCGGCGTGCAGCCCGGCCCGGCGGCCGAAGACCAGCAGGTCGGAGAGGGAGTTCCCGCCGAGCCGGTTCGATCCGTGCATCCCGCCCGCGACCTCACCGGCGGCGAACAGGCCCGGCACCCCGAGGGTGGCGGCCGTATCGGACTCGACCGCGATGCCGCCCATCACGTAGTGGCAGGTCGGGCCGACCTCCATCGCCTCGGCGGTGATGTCCACGTCCGCCAGCTCCTTGAACTGGTGGTACATCGACGGGAGCCGCCGCTTGATCTTCTCGGCCGGCATCCGGGTGGACACGTCGAGGAACACCCCGCCGTGCGGGGATCCGCGCCCGGCCTTGACCTCGGAGTTGATGGCGCGGGCCACCTCGTCGCGGGGGAGCAGCTCGGGCGGGCGCCGGTTGTGGTCCGGGTCCTCGTACCAGCGGTCGCCCTCCTCCTCGGACTGCGCGTACTTCTCCTTGAACACGTCCGGGATGTAATCGAACATGAACCGCTTGCCCTCGCTGTTGCGCAGCACCCCGCCGTCGCCGCGCACCGACTCCGTGACGAGGATCCCCTTCACCGAGGGCGGCCAGACCATGCCGGTCGGGTGGAACTGCACGAACTCCATGTTCAGCAGCGGGGCCCCGGCGAGCAGCGCCAGCGCGTGGCCGTCACCGGTGTACTCCCACGAGTTGGACGTGGTCTTGAAGGACTTCCCGATCCCGCCCGTGGCCAGCACCACCGCCGGGGCCTCCAGGACGAAGAACCGCCCGGTCTCGCGCTCGTAGCAGAAGGTCCCGGACACCCGCGACTCCGCGGCTGAGCCGCTATCGGACTCGGTCTTCAGCACGCGTGTCACCGTGCACTCCTGGAAGACCTTGAGCCGAGCCTCGTAGTCCCCGTACTCCTTGAAGTCCTCCTGCTGGAGCTGGACGATCTTCTGCTGGAGGGTGCGGATCAGCTCCAGCCCGGTCCGGTCGCCGACGTGCGCGAGCCGTGGGTACTCGTGCCCGCCGAAGTTGCGCTGCGAGATCTTCCCGTCGGGCGTGCGGTCGAAGAGCGCGCCCCAGGTCTCCAGCTCCCAGACCCGGTCCGGGGCCTCCTTGGCGTGCAGCTCCGCCATCCGCCACTGGTTCAGGAACTTGCCGCCGCGCATCGTGTCGCGGAAGTGCACCTGCCAGTTGTCGCCCTCGTTGACGTTGCCCATGGAGGCGGCGATCCCGCCCTCCGCCATCACGGTGTGGGCCTTGCCGAAGAGGGATTTGCAGATCACGGCCGTACGGGCGCCCCGCTCGCGCGCCTCGATCGCGGCCCGCAGCCCGGCGCCGCCCGCGCCGACCACGACCACGTCCCACTGCTGCCGTTCCACTTGAGCCATCTCAGAAGATCCTCGGGTCGGTGAAGGCGCCGCTGGCCAGCAGGTACACGTAGAAGTCGCATGCGGCGACGCTGATCAGCGAGGCCCACGCCAACTGCATGTGACGGGAGTTGAGGCGGCTGATCCAGCCCCACAGGCGGTAGCGGACCGGGTGCTTGGAGAAGTGCTTGAGGCGGCCGCCCATGATGTGCCGGCAGGAGTGGCAGGACAGCGTGTACGCCCAGATCAGCGCGATGTTGACGACGAACAGCAGCGTCCCGAGGCCCATGTGGCCCCACGCGTAGTTCTCGTCGCGGAAGGTCAGTACGGTGTCGTACGTGAGGATGCCCGCGACCGGGACCGCCGCGTAGAAGAAGTAGCGGTGCATGTTCTGGAGGATCAGCGGGAAGCGGGTCTCCCCGCTGTACGAGGCGTGCGGCTCGGCGACGGCGCAGGCGGGCGGCGAGGCCCAGAAGCCCCGGTAGTAGGCCTTGCGGTAGTAGTAGCAGGTGAGCCGGAAGCCGAGCGGGAAGATCAGGATCAGCAGTGCGGGGGACAGGCCCCACCAGCTGCCGAGCAGGTCGAGGTTCGGGCCGCCGCGCATCTCGGCGCAGTTCTCCGCGAGGCACGGGGAGTAGAAGGGCGAGACGTACGGCGCCGCGTAGTAGTCGGCGTTGGCGAAGGCCCGCCAGGTCGAGTAGACGATGAAGGCGAGCAGCCCGGCCGCGGTGACGGCGGGGGAGAGCCACCACCGGTCGGTCCGCAGGTGCCGGGCCGCGATCGCGGCCCGCGAGGCGTCGTGGACGCCGCCGGGCCGCTGGGATGGTGGTTGGGTGCCTGTGGCCAAGAGGGACTCCGGGTGGAGTGATGAGGGGTGCCCCGGGGACCCGGCCGCCGCCGCTGCGGGTGACCGGGTCCGGTGGGGTGTGCGGGAGGGGTGGGTCAGGGAGCGCGGCGGTCGCGGGCGCCGAGACCTTCGTCGTCGGCGTCCGTCCACAGCGAACTGTCGTACGGGGTGTCCGGGACGCTGACCATTGCGCTCTCGCCGGGAGGCCGGGAGGCGGCCGGTGCCTGCCGCGCTGCGTTCTTGACGTCCTTCTCCAGCTGCTCCACGGAGCGGACCAGCTCGTTCAGGTTGCGCCGTACGGCGGTCAAATCGTCTTGCAGGGACATGATTTGCCCTCACTTCCGCTTGGGTGCGGTGGCAACGCTCATGTGCGCCTGCGAGTGTCGCGCCTCCCGTCCCCGGTTGTGAAGGGACGTGCAGCGATTGCGGGCGCGCAGGCGCGAACCGTGCGCCCCTCCCTGCTCCCATTTTCATCCCTCTTACGGGGGAACGCCCGCTCGGAAGGCAAGCCGGATTGGTCCGCACGGGTGGGGTTCGCGGCGTGGCGAGGGCCGGCTGCGGTGGGTGTGGCGAGGTGTCGATTTCAGTGGGTTTCGGCACCCAGTGTGATCAGCTCCATATACCGCCGAACGTGATCAAAACATCCCCTTTCACGGCTCCCCCCACGCCCCGTCCCGGAGGTACCACCCATGTCCCAGAGAAGGCGCAGGTCCTTGGCGCTCCTGACCTCGGGAGTTCTTGCACTGCCGCTGCTCGCGGGCTGCGGCGCGGGTGAAGACGAGGGCGGGCCGGCCGCCGCCGGGCAGGACATCGCGGCCGCCACCCGCGACAAGGTCGCCGACGGCGGCGTGCTGCGGTGGGCCGTGGACTCCATGCCGGGCACCCTCAACGCCTTCCAGGCCGATGCGGACGCCACCACCAACCGGATCGCCGGGGCGGTACTGCCCCAGCTGTTCGTGCTGGACGGCAAGGGGCGGCCGGTGGCCAATCCCGACTACCTGGAGAAGGCCGAGGTCGTCGAGCGGGAGCCCAAGCAGGTCGTCCTGTACAAGCTCAACCAGCAGGCGGTCTGGAGCGACGGCCGCGAGATCGGCGCCGCCGACTTCGTCGCCCAGTGGCGGGCCCTGAACGGCAAGGACTCCGCCTACTGGACGGCGCGCAACGCCGGCTACGACCGGATCGAGAAGATCGAGCGCGGCAAGACGGACCTGGAGGTCAAGGTCACCTTCGTCAGGCCGTACGCCGACTGGCGCTCCCTCTTCAGCCCCCTTTACCCCAAGCAGGTCACCGGCACCCCGGAGAGCTTCAACGAGGGAGCCCGGGGCGCCCTGAAGGCCACCGCGGGCCCCTTCGGGCTCGGCGCCGTCGACAAGAAGACCGGTACGGCCTCCCTGACCCGCAACCCGCGCTGGTGGGGCAGCCCCGCCAAGCTCGACACCCTGGTCCTGACCGCGGTGCCGCGCTCCGAACGCCCGGCCGCGCTGGCCGCCGGCAAGCTCGACCTGGCGGAGATCGACCGCACCGGGGCCGACCGGATCGCCCTGGCCCGCCGCGACGCCGCCAAGGCCGACGGGGCCCACGGCCCGGCCGCCTCGGTGACGGCCGCGCAGGCCACCCTGTCGTGGGCGCTCGCCTTCGGGCTGGACGAGGACAAGGCCAAGGAGGCGCAGGCCACCCGCCAGAAGCACGCGGAGTCGGTGAAGCGGTACGCCGAGGAGCAGAGCGCCCTGCGCGGCTTCACCGTCCGCAAGTCCCTGGAGCCCGCCTACACCCAGCTCGCGATGAACGGGGCGAGCGGCCCGCTCGCCGACGAGCGGGTACGCCGCGCCGTGGCCCGCGCCCTGGACCGCCAGGCGCTCGCCGACATCGTCCTGAAGCCGCTGGGCCTGCCCGCGAAGCCGGTGGGCAGCCACCTCGCGCTGGCCGGGCAGCAGGCGTACGCCGACAACAGCGACGCCCTCGGCGGCCAGGACACCCAGGCCTCGCAGGCCCTGCTCGCGGACGCCGGATGGCGCCGGGGCGGCAAGCTCACCGAGCCGGCGGGCGCCAAGGCGGGCGCGGAGGCCGCCAAGGGGACGGACGACTCCAAGACCCCGGCGGTCCCGGCCCCGGCCCCGGCCCCGGGCCCGGGCACCGGGAACGACGGTCTCTACATCGTCGGCCAGGACGACGAGCGCAACGGCGACGAGCGCAACGGCGACGGCCGGACCGGCGGCCGGACCGGCGGGCAGACCGACGGCAAGCCCGGGGACGCCGCCCGCGCCGCCGTGGCCGCTCTGCGCGCCGCCCACCCCGACGACCGTCCCGAGGGCCCCGAGGACCCGGCCGGCACGGACCTGACGGACCTGCCCGAAGGCCGGTACGGCCGCTCCGCCGCCGACGGCGAGATCGTCGACGCCGACGCCTTCGCCGGGAGCGGGCACAGCCGGCCCTCCCCGGTGCTCGCCCCGGCCCCGTTCGCGGCCCTCCAGGAGCAGCACCTGCGCACCCAGGCCGAGGCCCAGGCCGACGCCGTGGACGACGGCAAGCGCAGCCCGGCCCTGGACGCCGAAGCCGCCGCCGAACCGGCGGACCAGACCGGGGCGAGCACCGCCCCGGCCCCCGCCAAGCAGGCCGTGCGCACCTCCGGCAGCGTGCTCGCCAAGGACGGCAAGCCGCTCGCCCTGCGCTTCGTCCTGCCGGCCGGCCCCGGTTCGGAGGCGCTGCGCACGGTCGGCGAGCGGATCTCGCAGATGCTCCAGAAGGTCGGCGTGCAGACCGAGCTGACCAAGGTGCCCGACGAGAGCTTCTTCAAGGACCACATCGCCTCGGGCCAGTACGACCTGGCGCTCTACTCGTGGCCCGCGACCGCCTACCCGGCCACCGACGCCCGGCCCATCTTCGCCAAGCCGGAGCCGGCCGCCGACGGCTCGCTGCTGGTCGAACAGAACTACACCCGGGTCGGCACGGACCACATCGACCAGCTCTTCGACCAGGCGCTCGGCGAGCTGGACGAGGCGGCCTCCCGCGAGCTGATGCGCAAGGCGGACGCCCGGATCTGGGCGACGGCCGGCTCCATCCCGCTCTACCAGCGCCCCGAGCTGGTGGCCGTGAAGCCCGGCCTCGTCAACGCGGGCGCCTTCGGCCTCGGAGCCCCGCGCTACCAGGACATCGGCTGGAAGAAGCCGGCGCCGGCCAGGGGCGAGAACAAGAAGAAGTAACGAGAAGAAGTGATGACGAGCTGACGACGGGGAAGCATCGGAGATTCGATCCGAAGGTCTCAACCTCTGATGTGACTCAAGTCCCTTGCCCGCCGGATCACCGGCGGGCAGGGTCGTGCGTACCCGTTGACCCGCGTGTTTTTGCAGGCCCCAGCCCCGTCGAGGCCCGCCGTATCCCGCCGAGTCCCCCCACCCCGGACCCGGCCGTGCTCAGTCGTCCGGCCTCTTGACAGACCCCACGGCAGGCGGTTCCCGCCATCCGACGTACGATGGGGTAAGGCCGTGGCAGGTTTTCCGCCCGGTCGAGGCGCGCGTGCCGGACCGTACGCGTCGCCATCCACGATCCCGGGAGAAGCGCCGAAGTGCCCACGCGCCACGACATCCGTAACGTCGCCATCGTCGCCCACGTCGACCATGGCAAGACGACCATCGTCGATGCCATGCTCAAGCAGGCCGGTGCCTTCGCCGCCCACCAGCACCTCGACGACCGCATGATGGACTCGAACGACCTGGAGCGTGAGAAGGGCATCACGATCCTCGCCAAGAACACGGCGGTGAAGTACCACCCGAAGGACGGGTCGGCCCCGATCACGATCAACATCATCGACACCCCCGGCCACGCCGACTTCGGTGGTGAGGTCGAGCGCGGTCTGTCGATGGTGGACGCCGTCGTCCTGCTGGTGGACGCCTCCGAGGGTCCGCTGCCCCAGACCCGTTTCGTCCTGCGGAAGGCTCTGCAGCAGAAGCTGCCGGTCATCCTCTGCATCAACAAGACGGACCGTCCGGACTCCCGGATCGACGAGGTCGTCAACGAGACGTACGACCTCTTCCTCGACCTGGACGCGGACGAGGAGCAGATCGAGTTCCCGATCGTCTATGCCTGTGGCCGTGACGGCGTGGCCTCGCTGACCAAGCCGGAGGACGGCACCGTCCCCGCGGACAGCGACAGCCTGGAGCCCTTCTTCTCCACCATCCTGGCCCACGTCCCGGCCCCGGTGTACGACGAGGAGGCCCCCCTTCAGGCCCACGTCACCAACCTGGACGCGGACAACTTCCTCGGCCGCATCGCGCTGGTGCGCGTCGAGCAGGGCGAGCTCCGCAAGGGCCAGACCGTCGCGTGGATCAAGCGTGACGGCAGCATCTCCAACGTCCGCATCACCGAGCTGATGATGACCGAGGCGCTCACCCGCAAGCCGGCGGAGGTCGCCGGCCCCGGTGACATCTGCGCGGTGGCCGGTTTCCCCGACATCATGATCGGCGAGACCCTGGCCGACCCGGAGAACCCGATCGCGCTCCCGCTGATCTCGGTCGACGAGCCGGCGATCTCGATGACCATCGGTACGAACACCTCCCCGATGGTCGGCCGCGGCGGCAGCGGCAAGGGCGCGGACGCCAAGTCCGCGGTCAAGGACCGCAAGGTCACCGCCCGCCAGGTCAAGGACCGTCTGGACCGCGAGCTGGTCGGTAACGTCTCGCTCCGCGTCCTCGACACCGAGCGTCCCGACGCCTGGGAGGTCCAGGGCCGTGGTGAGCTCGCGCTCGCCATCCTGGTCGAGCAGATGCGCCGCGAGGGCTTCGAGCTGACCATCGGCAAGCCGCAGGTGGTCACGCAGATCATCGACGGCAAGGTGCACGAGCCGGTCGAGCGCATGACCGTCGACGTCCCCGAGGAGCACATGGGCGCGGTCACGCAGCTCATGGGCGTCCGCAAGGGCCGCATGGACAACATGTCGAACCACGGCTCCGGCTGGGTCCGCATGGAGTTCGTCGTCCCGTCCCGCGGCCTCATCGGCTTCCGTACCGAGTTCCTGACCGGTACGCGCGGTACGGGCATCGCCCACTCGATCCACGAGGGCCTGGAGCCGTGGTTCGGTCAGCTGGTGACCCGTAACAACGGTTCGCTGGTCGCCGACCGCTCCGGTTCGGTCACGCCGTTCGCGATGATCAACCTGCAGGAGCGCGGCGTCCTGTTCACCGAGCCCGGCACCGAGGTGTACGAGGGCATGATCGTCGGCGAGAACTCGCGCGCCGACGACATGGACGTGAACATCACCAAGGAGAAGAAGCTCACCAACATGCGTGCGGCTTCCGCGGACAACACCGAGAACGTGGTGCCCCCGCGCAGGCTCTCCCTGGAGCAGTCCCTGGAGTTCTGCCGCGACGACGAATGCGTCGAGGTGACCCCCGAGGCCGTCCGCATCCGCAAGGTCGTCCTGGACCAGAAGGACCGCTCGCGCTCCGCGTCGCGCGCCAAGTCCGGCAAGTAGTCGCGTAGGACCTAGGTCACACTTGGGTCCTGCCCGATACCGCTCGTGTGAACAGCCCCTGCCGTCACGGTCTCCGTGGCGACAGGGGCTGTTCGCTTTTGTCAAGCGGATTATTTCGGTCCGGTGTCCGCATACCGACCGTGACACTCCGGAAGAAGAGCTAACAGTCCGTTTCGTTCATGTCTGTCTCCTATTCGTTTGTCCGGATTTCGGGTTTTAGCCGTAGTGCGATGTTGTGAAAACGAGACCACTTAAGTGTGGTTTACGGTCATGGCGTCCCCGAGGATGGCTCCATTGAGCTCGGGTCAATGGGTCACACGCTGTGGGGAGCGTCGACTCACGAGCATCACGCAAAGGGTCCGGAAAGTCGCTGTCAGGGGTGTCAGCGCAACCGGTTCCCTTATGTATCGACAGTGACGCCTGAGGAGGCAATTACCCATGCGCGGAGCAACGAGCGCCAAGTGGGTCGCGGGTGCCGTCATCGTGGCGATGGCCGCGACGGCTTGCAGCACCAGTAGCGATTCCAAGTCCGCCGGCGGCAAGACCGGCGGCAACATCACCGTGGTGCTCGGCGAGCCGCAGCACGGTCTGGTGGGTCAGAACACCGCCGAGACCGAGGGCGCCGAGGTCCTCAACGCGGTCTTCACCGGTCTGGTCAACTACGACAACAAGACCAACGAGCCGAAGCTCGCGGTCGCGGAGTCCATCGAGACCACGGACTCGAAGACCTGGACGGTCAAGATCCGGGACGGCTACACCTTCCACAACGGTGAGAAGGTCGACGCCAAGTCCTTCGTCCGTGCCTGGAACTGGGGTGCGAACCAGGACAACGCCGCCGAGAGCCTGCCCTTCTTCGACAAGATCGAGGGCTCCGACGAGCTGGCTCCGGGCAAGGACAAGAAGCCCACGGCCACTGAGCTCAAGGGCCTGAAGATCGTCGACGAGAAGACCTTCACCGTCACGCTGAAGGCCCCCTTCTCCCAGTTCAAGACGATGCTGGGCTACACCGCGTTCTACCCGCTGCCCGCCGCCTTCGAGGCCGACCCGAAGAAGTTCGGCGAGTCCCCGATCGGCAACGGCCCCTTCCAGATGGACGGCGCCTGGGAGCACAACAAGCAGATCAAGGTCAAGAAGTACGACAAGTTCCCGGCCGAGGGTCGCGCCAAGCTCGACGGCGTCACCTTCAAGATCTACGACAACCTGGACACGGCGTACAACGACCTTCGCGCCGACACCCTCCAGATCGTCGACAAGCTCCCCACCTCGGCGCTGGCCACCGTCGCCCAGGAGTTCGGCGACCGCTACATCTACGAGCCCGAGTCGGGCGTCGGCTACATCGGTCTGCCGATCGCCACGAACCCGGAGGCCTTCGGCAAGGTGGAGATCCGCAAGGCGATCTCCATGGCGATCGACCGCGAGTCCATCGCGAAGACGATCTTCAACGGCACCCGCAAGCCGGCGGACGACTTCATCAGCCCGATCATCCCGGGCTACCGCAAGGGCGCCCTGGGCGACGTCGTGACGTACAACCCGACGAAGGCCAAGGAGCTCTACACCCTGGCGGGTGGCATTCCGGACAACAAGATGGAGATCGGCTACAACGCCGACGGCGGCCACAAGGAATGGATCGAGGCCGTCGCCAACCAGCTGAAGGCGAACCTCGGCATCGAGGTCACCGCCAAGCCGTTCACCAAGTTCGGTGACATGCTGGACGACCTCCAGGCGAGGAAGTACAAGGGCGCCTTCCGCATGGGCTGGTCCATGGACTACCCGGCGGCGGAGAACTACCTGCGTCCGATCTTCTCGAAGGTCGCGATCGAGAACGGCTCCAACTACGGCGGCTACGTCAACGAGGAGTTCGAGACGCTGATGGCGCAGGCCGACACGGCGACCGACGCCGCCGAGGGCCTGAAGCTGTACCAGAAGGCCGATGACGTGCTCATCAAGGACCTTCCGTACATCCCGGTCTTCTCCTACATGTCTTCTGCGGCCTACTCCAAGACCGTGAAGAACGTCGAGGTCGACGCACAGGGCCGCATGGACCTGGCCAAGGTCGAGCTCAACTAACACCCCTCTTCACCAAGGGGACACCGGGGGCGGCAGGCGGAATCAGGTTTCCGCCTGCTTGCCCCCTTCCCCTGTTCTTCTGCTGGAGGTCTGATGGGCCGCTACCTCATCCGCCGTCTCATACAGGCGATCCCTGTACTGATCGGTGCCACGCTCCTTATCTACTGGTTGTGCTTCTTCCTGCCTGGCGACCCCATTCAGGCGCTCGCGGGCGACAAGAAGGCCGACCCGATCGTCGCCGCGATGCTGCGCGACAAGTACAACCTCGACGACCCGTTCCTGGTCCAGTACTGGAACTACTTCACGGGCCTGTTCCAGGGCGACTTCGGTGAGACCCTGCAGGGCCGCAAGGTCCTCGACCTCATCACCGAGGCCTTCCCGTACACGATCAACCTCGCCCTGATCTCGTTCGTCATCGAGGCCGTCGTCGGCGTTCTGGCGGGCGTCATGGCCGCTCTGCGCCGGGGCAAGTTCATCGACCAGCTCGTGCTCATCTCGACGCTGATGGTCATCTCGATCCCGGTCTTCGTCACCGGCTTCGTGCTCCAGCTGACGCTGGGCGTCCAGCTCAAGAACAGCTGGGGAATCGACTTCTTCCCCGTCTCCTTCAACGAGGCCGACGGAATCCGGGCGTACCTCCTCCCGGCCTTCGTGCTCGCCTCGACCTCGCTCGCGTACGTGGCCCGACTGACCCGTACCAGCCTGATGGAGACGATGCGCGCCGACTACGTGCGTACCGCCACGGCGAAGGGCCTGCCCCGTCGCCGCGTCGTCGTGAACCACGCGCTGCGCAACGCGCTGATCCCGATCGTCACCTTCCTCGGTGCGGACCTCGGCTCCCTCATGGGCGGTGCCGTCATCACCGAGAAGATCTTCAACATCCACGGCATCGGCGGCACGCTGGCGATGTACGTCTACCAGAAGCAGGGCGTGGTCGTGGTGGGTGTCGTCACCCTCCTCGTCCTCGTGTACCTCCTTGCCAACCTGATCGTGGACCTGCTCTACGCCGTGCTCGACCCGAGGATCCGCTATGCGTGACACGACTACGGTGGGGGACGAGTTGCCCGACACCCAGACCGCCACGGGGACCCCCTCCGCGAGCGCGGCCACCGAGGCTCCCAAGGGCGACAAGAAGAAGGAGCGCGAGGCCAGCCTCTGGTCCGACGCCCTGTACGACCTGCGCCGCAACCCGATCTTCCTGATCGGTGCGTTCCTGGTGCTGGTCATGCTGGTGCTGTCCGCCGTGCCGCAGTGGTTCACCGACGGCAGCCCCTTCGAGGGCACCGCCTGCACCCTGCAGAACTCGCTCAAGACCCCGAGCGCGGACCACTGGTTCGGCTTCGACATCCAGGGCTGCGACATCTACACGCGCACCGTGTGGGCGGCCCGGAACTCGGTCATCGTCGGTGTCACCACCACGACCCTGGTGATCGTCGTCGGCGGCGCCCTCGGCCTGGTGGCCGGCTGGGCCGGCGGCGTCGTGGACAGCATCCTGTCCCGCTTCACCGAGATCTTCTTCGCCATCCCGCTGCTGCTCGGCGGCATGCTGATCATGTCCGGCCTCAAGGGCAACGCCTGGACCGTCTCCCTGGTCCTCGCCACCCTGGGCTGGCCGCAGATCTTCCGCATCATGCGGTCCTCGGTCCTGTCGAACAAGAACAACGACTACGTGATGGCCGCCCGCGCCCTCGGCGCCGGCACCCTGCGCATCACGACCCGGCACATCCTGCCGAACGCCGTCGCCCCCGTCATCGTGGTCGGCGCGATCAGCCTGGGTGTGTACATCTCCGCCGAGGCGGCCCTGTCGTACCTCGGTATCGGCGTCCAGCCTCCGGAGATCTCCTGGGGCCTCATGGTCAGCGACGCCTCCGTCCGCTGGCTGCAGGCTCCGCACGTGCTCCTCTTCCCGGCCGCCGCGCTGAGCATCACCGTGCTCGCGTTCATCATGGTCGGCGACGCGGTGCGCGACGCCCTCGACCCGAAGCTGCGCTGAGGAAGGGCGTACGTGATCATCATGGACAAGACCTCGAATGTCCCCGCGCCCCGATCGGCGCCGGAGGATGTCCCCCTGCTCGAAGTGCGTGACCTGCACGTCGAGTTCCACACCCGCGACGGTGTCGCCAAGGCCGTCAACGGTGTCTCGTACTCCGTGAACGCGGGCGAGACCCTCGCCGTCCTCGGCGAGTCCGGCTCCGGCAAGTCCGTGACGGCGCAGGCCATCATGGGCATCCTGGACATGCCCCCCGGCAAGATCCCGTCCGGCGAGATCCTCTTCCAGGGCACCGACCTGCTGAAGCTTCCGGCCGAGGAGTTCCGCAAGGTCCGCGGCCGGAAGATCGCCATGATCTTCCAGGACGCACTGTCCTCGCTGAACCCGGTGCACACCGTCGGCGCCCAGCTCGGCGAGATGTTCCGTGTACACCGCGGGATGTCGAAGAAGGACGCCACCGCCAAGGCCGTCGAGCTCATGGACCGCGTGAAGATCCCCGCCGCCAAGGCGCGCGTGGGCGACTACCCGCACCAGTTCTCCGGCGGTATGCGCCAGCGCATCATGATCGCCATGGCGATGGCCCTGGAGCCCGACCTGATCATCGCCGACGAGCCCACCACGGCTCTCGACGTGACGGTCCAGGCGCAGGTCATGGACCTGCTCGCGGAGCTCCAGCGCGAGATGAACATGGGTCTGATCCTGATCACCCACGACCTCGGCGTGGTCGCCGACGTCGCTGACAAGATCGCCGTCATGTACGGCGGCCGGATCGTCGAGAATGCCCCGGTCCACGAGATCTACAAGCGTCCGGCGCACCCGTACACCCGCGGTCTGCTGGACTCGATCCCGCGCCTGGACCAGAAGGGCCAGGAGCTCTACGCCATCAAGGGCCTGCCGCCCAACCTGCTGAACATCCCCTCGGGCTGCGCCTTCAACCCGCGCTGCCCGAAGGCGCAGGACATCTGCCGCACCGACGTGCCGGTCCTGCACCCGGTGACCGAGCAGGACGGCACCGAAATGGCCGGCCGCACCAGCGCGTGCCACTTCTGGACGGAGCAGATCCATGGCTGAGCTCACCAAGAACGCTCCCGAGCGCGAGCCGATCCTCCAGGTCCGCAACCTGGTCAAGCACTTCCCGTTGACCCAGGGCATCCTGTTCAAGAAGCAGGTCGGCGGGGTCAAGGCGGTCGACGGCATCTCCTTCGACCTGTACCGGGGCGAGACCCTGGGCATCGTCGGCGAGTCCGGCTGTGGCAAGTCCACCGTCGCCAAGCTGCTGATGAACCTGGAGCGCGCCACCGCAGGCGAGGTCTTCTACAAGGGCCAGGACATCACCAAGCTGTCCGGCAAGGCCCTCAAGGTCGTCCGCCGCAACATCCAGATGGTGTTCCAGGACCCGTACACCTCGCTGAACCCGCGCATGACGGTCGGCGACATCATCGGCGAGCCCTTCGAGATCCACCCCGAGGTGGCTCCCAAGGGCGACCGGCGCCGCAAGGTCCAGGAGCTCCTGGACGTCGTCGGCCTCAACCCGGAGTACATCAACCGGTACCCGCACCAGTTCTCCGGCGGCCAGCGCCAGCGCATCGGCATCGCCCGCGGCCTCGCGCTCAACCCGGAGATAATCATCTGCGACGAGCCGGTCTCCGCGCTCGACGTGTCGGTGCAGGCCCAGGTCATCAACCTGATGGAGAAGCTCCAGGACGAGTTCAACCTCTCCTACCTCTTCATCGCGCACGACCTGTCGATCGTCCGGCACATCTCGGACCGCGTCGGCGTCATGTACCTCGGCAAGATGGCCGAGATCGGCACCGACGAGCAGATCTACGAGCACCCGACCCACCCCTACACCCAGGCGCTGCTCTCCGCCGTGCCGGTGCCCGACCCGGCCGCCCGCGAGGGCCGCGACCGGATCATCCTCACCGGTGACGTCCCCTCGCCGGCCAACCCGCCGTCGGGCTGCCGTTTCCGCACCCGCTGCTGGAAGGCCGAGGAGAAGTGCTCCGTGGAGGAGCCGCTGCTCGCCATTCCGGAGCGCTTCCAGGGTGTCAAGTCGCTGGCCGCGCACGAGTCGGCCTGCCACTTCGCGGAGGAGAAGGCCATCCTCGTGTCCTGAACCGTGTGAGCGGTTGTCGTACTACGCCAAAGGGGCGCTCCGGACCTTTCCAAGGTCCGGAGCGCCCCTTTTTGGCGTCGCCGGCCGGCTCGTCCCCGACTGTCCGGAGCCGCTGCCGCAGAGCAGTTCGGCGCGACGTCCAAGGCGACCCCTGTCGGCCCGGGCCGGCCGTATCGACCCCTGGATCCTCAGCGCGGTGCCGACGCCGCACTCGCCGGTCTGCCTTCGCCCGCGTCGGCGCGGGCAGGCCACACCGCCGGTAACGGCCTGCTGCAGGCCGGTAGATTTCAGGCCACTAAAAGGAAAAGAATCCGCCACGCGGTATGTGGAATTCCGTTTATGGCCTAGTCGGCGCCTTGCCCGCCGCGATCTCGATAGCGGGGAAATTTCCGCACTCGCAGCCGATAAGGGACATATTTTCCGCCGGGTCGGTATTTAGCCAGTAGAGACTTGATCTTGTCTCGGTCTCGGAGATATAGTCGCTCAGCGAGAGACTGCTACGCCATTTCCAGACGGGTAGTGGAACCGACTGGATGAGGCGGGGGCGTGTATCCACAGGATTGCCAGCAGGGGGAACGTCGATAGAGACCTGCTGTCGGACCACGAAGGTGACGTGAGGGCCGGTAGGGCTATTTTCGGCCAGGTCAACTCCGTTGAGGACTGTGGTCATGTCGTTCATGTAAATGTCGCGCGGATCCCACCGTGGCCACATGAAAGCCTGAATATAGTGCTGTTGTCCTGTTCGCCTATGTTCTAGTGCTCGGGGTGTATGGCGCGACAGCAGGTGGTTAATCATGGTCGCTGTCTTTTTGACGTCGGCTTGATCCGTGATGCCCTTTTATCGGCGATGCGCTCGAAAAAGATGAATTCGAGGAATGATGGCGAAATTGACGCTGTCCGATGGTTACAGCCTCTCGGACATGCTGCGCGCGACCGTGCTGGTCCACCCCGACCGGACCGCAGTCTCCTATGGGACAGAACAACTGACCTTCTCGGAGCTCGGCGAGCGCAGTGAGAACATGGCCGCCTACCTGCGACACCTCGGTGTGGCAGCGGACGAGCTGGTCGGCATATTCATGGAGCCGTCCGTCGACCTCATGGTGAGCGTCTGGGGCGTCCTGCACGCGGGCGCCGCCTACCTGCCGCTGTCGCCGGAGTATCCGGATGACCGCCTCCGCTACATGGTGGTGGACTCGCAGGCGAGGGTCATCCTGGCCGACGAGTCACTTGCGTCCCGGCTGGCCACCATGACACCGCCGGAAACCAAGATCGTCACGCTTGCCCAGGCGCGAGCGCACCGGGGAGCCGGGCAGGACGCTCAGGCCGCCGCCGGCCCGTCGGACCCCGCGCACGCGGACAGCCTCGCGTACGTCATCTACACCTCTGGGAGCACGGGCCGCCCGAAGGGCATCGGCATCGAGCACCACAGCATCGTCAGCCAGATGCGCTGGCTGGCCGACGAGCAGGGTCTGGACCAGCACAGGACCGTGCTGCAGAAGACACCGCTGAGTTTCGACGCGGCCCAGTGGGAGATCCTGGCGCCGGCCGTCGGCAGCACCGTCGTGATGAGCGAACCGGGGGCCTACCGCGACCCCAACCGGCTGCTGGACCTGATCACGACGAACAAGGTGACCACGTTCCAGGGCGTGCCGACCCTCCTGCAGGCGCTCGTCGACTCCGGACAGCTCTCTCACTGCACCTCGCTCACCCAGGTCTTCAGTGGCGGTGAGGCCCTCACCAAGAGCCTGGCGATCGAGCTGCTCGACGCGCTGCCGGACTGTGAACTGGTCAACCTGTACGGGCCGAGCGAGTGCACGATCAACGCGTCGTCCCACACCGTCGACCGGAAGACCGTCCAGCACGGCCCGGAGCACATATCCATCGGCAAGCCGGTGCGGGACGTCACCTTCTACATACTCGACGCCGCCCGGCAGCCCGTCGCGGAGGGTGAATCCGGTGAGCTCTACGTCGCGGGGCCCCAGCTCGCCCGCGGGTACCTGAACCGCGCCGACCTGACCGCCGAACGGTTCCTCGCCAACCCGTTCTCCACCGATCCCCGCTTCGACCGCCTCTACCGCACCGGTGACCTGGCGCGGTGGAACGACGACGGCACCGTGCAGTTCCTCGGCCGCACCGACAGCCAGGTCAAGTTGCGCGGCTTCCGGGTCGAACTGGACGAGATCAAGGTGGCCATCGAGACACAGGACTGGGTGAAGCACGCCGCCGTCGTGGTCCGCGACGACCCGAGGTTCGGCGCCAATCTCATCGCGTTCATCGAGCTCGACCCGAACCAGGCCGCGCTGATGGACCAGGGCAACCACGGCGCCCACCATCAGTCGAAGCAGAGCAAGCTGCAGCTTCGGGCGCAGCTCGCCAACCTTGGAGTGCGAGAGGACGCCGGGCTGCCCACCGTCGAACTGCCCGGGCAGCCGGCGACGGAACAGCAGCGGCGCACGGTGTTCGCCCGCAAGACGTACCGC
The DNA here is from genome assembly GCF_057834205.1 of Streptomyces sp. GL_148. NCBI lineage: Bacteria > Bacillati > Actinomycetota > Actinomycetes > Kitasatosporales > Streptomycetaceae > Streptomyces > Streptomyces sp. GL_148. Next base: position 5,701,038 of record NZ_CM174396.1, read on the forward strand.
TTCTTCGAAGGCGGCGAGGTCACCAGGGACGACGTCCTGGGCATGCTCGCCCCTCAGTCGGAGCACCCGGCCACGCCCCGGGACCCGGACGCGCTGACGCTGTCCGAACTCGGCGGTCTGCTGCGCTATTTCGGCCAGTTCCCCAGCACCGAACGCCTGCTGCCCAAGTACGGGTACGCCTCTCCCGGTTCGCTGTACCCCACGCAGCTGTACCTGGAGCTGTCGGGCATCGCGGGCCTCGAACCCGGCTACTACTACTACCACCCGATCGGCCATCGGCTCTCGCTGATCGCTCCCGCCCCGGCCGGCGAGCCGAGGCTGCGGGTCCACTTCATCGGGTGCCGGTCGGCCATCGAGCCGGTCTACCGCAACAACATCCAGGAAGTCCTCCAGTTCGAAGCCGGGCACATGGTCGGCCTGTTCGACATGGTGCTGCCCGAGTACGGCCTGCGGATCAACGGCCGCGAGCAGGAGCCGGCGGTCAAGGACGTCCTGGGGTGCCCGGACGAGGACTATTACCTGGCCACCTTCGAGGTGGAGACGTCCGCTGCCCCCGCCGTACCCGGCCCGGTCGACGTGTACGTGCAGGCCCACCCCGGCAGGATCGCCGATCTGGACGGCGGCCAGTACCGGTACGCCGCCGGCGATCTGGTGCGGGTGTCCGACGAACTGGTGCGCAAGCAGCACGTCATCGCCATCAACCAGGAGGTCTACCAGCGTGCGAGCTTCGGGGTCAGCCTGATCGGCGGTTCGTCCGAGCCGTGGCAGCGCTACGTCGACCTCGGCCGGGAACTGCAGCGCCTCCAGATGAACGACGGCGCTCTGGGGCTGATGTCCTCCGGCTACAGCTCGGAGACCGGCAACGACCTGCCTTCGGCCCGGCGCATCCGGGACATCGTCGATCTCGGCGAGGACGTGGCCTCCTACTTCGCCGTCGGCGGCCGCGTCAGTGCGGAGCAGCGGCTGAGCGAGGGCATGAAGGAGGACGCCGTCCACATGCGGGGGCCGACCGAGATCATCAAGGACGATCTGGCCGATTCCCTGCCCGCGTACATGGTGCCCAACCGGGTCACCGTCCTGGACTCCTTCCCGCTCACGCCCAACGGCAAGGTCGACCACCAAGCGCTGCGCGCCATGGACGAGGCGACCGTGGACGACACGGAAGCGCCGATCGTCGCGCCGCGGACGCCCACCGAGGAAGCGATCGCCGCGGTCTGGCGCAAGGTGCTGCGGCGCTCGCGCGTCTCGATCCGCGACGACTTCTTCGCTGCCGGGGGCCACTCGCTGACCGCGGTCAACCTGATCAGCCGGATCAACCGGGAGCTGGGCAGTTCCCTGCCCTTCCAGGTGCTGTTCCAGGCGCCGACCATCGCAGAGCTGGCCCGACGCGTCGACCGCGAGCCCGCGACCGCCGTGTCCAGGCTGGTGCGCCTGCGCGGCGGCGAGGACGGCCGTCGGCCGATCTTCTGCTGGCCGGGTCTGGGCGGCTACCCGATGAGCCTGCGCCTGCTGGCCAGCCGGGTGGAACGGGACCGCCCGTTCTTCGGTGTTCAGGCCCACGGCATCAACGAGGGCGAAACCGCGTACGCGACGTTCGACGAGATGGTCGCCCGGGACATCGAACTCATCAGACAGGTCCAGCCGGTCGGCCCGTACGTGCTGTGGGGCTACTCCTTCGGCGCCCGGGTCGCGTTCGAAGTGGCGTACCAACTGGAGCGCGCCGGCGAGCAGGTCGAGGACCTGATCCTCATCGCGCCGGGCAAGCCGCCGGTGGAAGCCCGCGGCGAGGGGAAGGCGCGCGTGGGGGTCAGCTTCGCCGACACCACGTTCGTCTCGATCCTGTACTCGGTGTTCGCCGGAAACCTCGAGCGGTCGGCGCTCGAGGAGTGCCTGGCGGCGGCGCACGACGAGGACTCGTTCGTCGACTTCGTCTGCGGCCGGTTCGAGCACCTGGACCGTGAGCTGGTGGGCCGGATCGTCGGTGTGGTGTGGCGGACGTTCCTCTTCGAGTACGCCCCCCACGAACTGGCCGAACGCAGCATCTCGGCGCCGATCACCGTGTTCAGGGCCACGGGGGACCAGGACTCGTTCATCGACTCCGGGCAGGTGCCTTCGAGCACGCCCCCCAGGGTCATCCAGCTGAGGGCCGACCACTACGGCCTGCTCCGCGCCGCCGGCATAGACGAACTCGTCACCGCCATCCAGTCCGCACTGCTCACCAGGAAGGTCACCGGAGTGCCCCACGTCAACATCAAACACTTCCCGGACAGCCTCGACACCCACCAGATCGACGCGCTGGTCGAGGCGATCACCAGCGCGGTCCAGACCGCGTTCTCGGTCGACGGGGGTGCCGTGTCGATAGCCCTCGAACCGGTGGCCCAGGACGTCTGGAACGAGCGGGTGTACATCCCGGAGATCGTCGAAGGCAGCGGAAACCTGGTCAAGGTCCCGAATTACTGAGCCCGGCCACCGAATCCGACGGCGTCACCGAGAGACCAGGCCACGAGACGGAGGACCGCATGCGTAGGACCATCGCCCGGGCGAAGGAAGACCTTTCCATGATCGTCGCGCGAGACCCGTCGATGCGCACGCGCGCGGAGGCGCTGCTGCATCCAGCGCTGCCGGCGCTGTGGACCCACCGGGTGGCGCATGGCCTGTACTCCCGGGGGCACCGTCAGGCCGCGCGGATCCTGGCCTACGTGGCGCGCGCCGTGACCGGCGGCATCGAGATCCATCCCGGTGCGCGGCTCGGCCGGCGCGTGTTCATCGATCACGGGGCCGCGGTGGTGATCGGGGAGACCGTCGAGATCGGCGACGACGTCACGATCTTCCACCAGGTCACCCTCGGTGCGGTCGGCTGGTGGAAGGACGACCGGCGCGAGCCCGGTGCCCGCCGGCACCCGGTCGTCGGCAACCGGGTGGTGATCGGCACCAACGCGATCGTGCTCGGTCCGGTCACCGTCGGCGACGAGGCGCTGATCGGCGCCGGTTCGCTCGTGCTGGCCGACGTGCCGGCCGGTGCCCGGGTGATGGCCCCCGCCGCCGAGGTCGTGCCACGACTGTCGGCCGAGGACCGCGAGGAGTCGGCGCAGTTGCTGCGCGCCCTGGCCACATCCGGGTGCTGGTGACACCCCCCTCCCGCCCCTGTTCCCCGCATCCCAGCCGACCCACGAGTCGGCATGCCATCGGAGGCATAAATGATTCATGTCGGTGTCCTGGAGAGCAACCTCTCCGGTTCCGGGTTCGAAGGCCTGCAGATCATCAAGGAACTTGACTGCCGGGTCACCTTCTTCACCCGCGATCTGGAGCGATACCTGGAAGTGCCGGGCGGCCCGGCCTACTTCGACAAGTACGTCGACGAGATCGTGCAGTGTGAGACGAACATCCTCGAGGAGCTCCTGCCGCACGTGCACGCGGCCGGGGCAGAGCACCCCTTCGACGCGTTCCTGACCCTGGCCGAGTACGACGTGGTCGTGGCCGCGGAGGTGGCGGTTCTGCTCGGGCTCCCCACGGTCAGCGTCAACGGGGTCGCGGTGGCACGCAACAAGGCGCTGATGCGCCGGCGCTGCGCCGAACTCGGGGTGGCGATGCCGGCGTTCCGCACGGTGCAGACCCCGGCCGAGGCGGAGGCGGCCGCGGCGGAGATCGGCCTGCCCGTCGTGGTGAAGCCGGCCGACGAGACCAGCAGCGCCGACGTTCGGCTGGTCGACACCCCGGCGCAGGCCGGCGAGCACGTCGCGCTGATCCAGTCCCGGGTGGAGAACACCCGCGGCCAGAGCCGCTATCACGAGCTGATGGTCGAGGAGTACCTGAGCGGTCCCGAGGTCAGCGTGGAGGTGCTGGCCGAGGGCGACCGGTACGAGGTGCTCGGGGTGACCGACAAGTCGGTCGGCGGCCAGGGCTACTTCGTCGAGCTGGGCCACAGCTTCCCGTCCGCCCTGCCCGAGCCGATGGTCCGCGCCTGCGGCGACCTGGCCGTGGAAGCGCTGCGCGCGGTCGGGTTCGACCTGGGCATGGCCCATGTCGAGATCAAGGTGACCAAGTCCGGGCCCAAGCTCATCGAGATCAACCCGAGGCCCGCCGGCGGCAAGATCACCTACCTGGTCGACCAGGCCCTCGGCATCCGCTCCCTGGAGCTGGTGACCCGGCAGTACCTCGGTCAGTCGCTGCCGGCCGACGTGGTGCCGGAGCAGCCGGTCGCCGGCGCCGCCATCCGCTACCTGATCGCGCCGCCCGGCCGTGTCGTGTCGATCACCGGTGAGGATCGCGCCGCCGCGCTGCCCGGCGTGCTGGAGGTCACCCTCAAGCCGAAGCGGGGCGACGTGCTGCGGGAGCCGCGCCGCAACGGCGACCGGTCCGGGCACGTGCTCGTGGTGGCCGAAACCGCCCAACTCGCGGCGCGGACCGCGGAGGCCGCCGCGAACGAGATCAACATCCGGACCGAGCCGGTCAGCCGGCGTCCGGTCGCGGACTCCCTCGCCGACCTGATCGGCGGTACGCCGCTGCTCCGGCTGCCGATGGACCGGATCCAGCACGGGGTGCCGGGCGACGCCGACGTGCTGGCGAAGCTGGAGCTGTTCAACCCGTGGTCCAGCAGCAAGGACCGGGCGGCGCTCTGGATGCTGCGCGGCGCCGAGGAGCGCGGGCTGCTCACCCCGGGCAACGGCACCGTGATCGAGGCGACCTCGGGCAATACCGGGATCTCGCTCGCCGCGCTGGCGGCGGACCGCGGCTACCGCTGCGTCATCGTGCTGCCGGACAACGCGACCCCGGAGCGGGTGGCCATCCTGCAGCACCTCGGCGCCGAGGTGGTGCGGACACCGCACACGGGGGGCTACCAGGCCGCGGTCGACAAGGCCGAAGAGCTCCACCGGGCGACCCCCGGTTCGTGGTTCTGCTGCCAGCACGACAATCCCGACAACGTACGGGCCCACTACGAGTCGACCGGCCCGGAAATCTGGTCCGACAGCGACGGGCGGATCGACGTGTTCGTCGGCGGGGTCGGTACGGGTGGCACGCTCAGCGGTGTCGGCCGCTTCCTCCGCGAGCGCAACCCCTCGGTCCGTCTCGTGGCGGTGGAGCCGGCCGGGTCCCCGCTGCTCTCCGGCGGCGAGCCCGGCACGCACTGCATCCCGGGATTCAACGGCGGCTTCATCGCGCCCACCACCGATCAGGACCTCATCGACGAGGTGATCCCGGTCTCCGACGCCGACGCGCTGAACACCACGCGGCAGCTCGCGCTGCGCGCCGGCCTCGTGGTCGGTGTCTCGGCGGGCGCCGTCGTGCACGCGGCCGGTGTCCTGGCCGCCCGGCCGGAGTACCGGGGCAAGCGCATCGTGACCCTGCTGCCCGACACCGGTGAGCGGTACCTGAGTCTGCTGGGCCGCGCGGCCGAGCCGGCGGCGGCGGGCGCGACCGACAGTGGCGGTGCCCGTTGACCGCCACCGTTCCCGCCGACGGCCGGCCGCGCCTGCTGATGGTGATGCCGTATCGGCAGTTCGTCCAGAAGGCACAGGCGGAAGGGTTCTGGGTCGGTGCGATCTGGGACACCGGGCTCGAGTCGCCGGAGTACCTGGACGGCGTACGCGAATTGGCGGACGTGTTCGTGCTGACCGACTTCCAGGACCAGGAGGTGCTGCGGCGCACCATCCTCGAGGTGGCGCGGGAGCACAGCGCCTCGGTGATCTACCACATAGGCCGCGAAGAGAGCATGGTCACCGCCTACGAGGCGGCCGAGGAACTGCACGCCGAGCTCAATCCCGCTGCGGCGATCCGGTTCCTCGCCGACAAGCACGCGATGCGGGGACTGCTGGCGGAGCGTGGACTGTCTCCGGTGGCCTTCGAGGCGGCGGCGACCCGGGAAGAGGTACCGGACGCGGTCCGGCGGATCGGCTACCCGGCCGTGGTCAAGCCGTCCGCGCTCGCGGGCAGCAGGGGTGTGTTCCTGTGGCAGGAGCCGCAGGACCGGGCGACCTGGACCGCGCTGGTCGACCAGTACGACTACGACGGCCCGTTCCTGGTCGAGGAGTACCTGGTCGGTCCCGAGTACAGCGTGGAAACGCTGAGCAAGGACGGCCGCCACCAGGTCGTCGGCATCACCGAGAAGCTGCTGGGAGCGCCGCCTCTGTTCGTGGAGGTCGGGCACGTCCATCCGGCGCCGCTGCCCCCTGACCGCGCGCAGGCCATCGAGGACCTGACCACGGAGCTCCTCACGGCGTGCGGGTACCGGTTCGGTCCCGCGCATACCGAGGTGATCTGGACGCAGCGCGGCCCGCGCATCGTCGAGTCGCAGTCCCGGCTCGGCGGCGACCGGATACCGAGACTCGTGCAGTTGGCCACCGGGCTGGACATCGAACAGGCGATCTTCGCCGGCATGGCGGGCCCTGCGGCCGAGCTGTCCGCGCCGACGGCGACCGCGACGGTGCGCTTCTTCACCTTCCCGCCCGGCCGCATCGACGAGATCCGCGGCCTGGAAGCAGCCCGCCGGCTCCACTTCGTCGACGAGCTGAACGTCCGGCTGCGCCCTGGGGACACCGCCTCGGAGGTCCGCGACTCCAAGAGCCGGCACGGGCACGTCATCGTCTCCGGCGCCTCTCCCGAGGAGGCGCAGGCCCGCTACGAGGAAGTGCTCGCCACCATCGAGGTCGTCATCGACGGAGTGCCCGTGCGGGCGGACGGCCGGACCGGGGCGCTCGGAACGCCCGCATGAGCATCGTCGGCCGCGAGGTCCCCCCATCACGGAAAGGCAGTGACCATCCAGTGGTCCGCACCATCAACCAGGAGGTCGTCGTGACCGCCCACGACACGGACGCACAGGTGTTGTTCGTCGGCTACAACGCGGCCTACCTGCGCGCGATCGACGGGCGGGTCCCCAGCGGATCCGTCGTGGTGATCGAGGAACCCGACATCATCCGCAAGCGGGAGCTGCAGGACGCGGCTGCGCGCTTCGACTGCCTCGACCGGATCGTCCCGGCGAGTTACCAGCAGTCGACGGAGGTCCTCGACCTGGTGGTCGAACTGTCGGCCGTGCGGCCGATCGCCGCCGTCGTACCGGGCCTGGAGTACGCGGTACCGGCGACGGCCGCCCTGGCCGAGAAGCTCGGGCTGCCCGGTGCGACCGAGGCGGCCGCGCAGGCGCTGCGGGACAAGGTCCGGCTGCGCGAGGCCGCCGGCGCCGGCGGCGTCCGCAACCCGCGCTGGCGGGAGGTCTTCGGGCCCGAGGACATCCTCGAGTTCGCCGGTGACGGTCCGGTGGTGGTCAAGCCGGCGAACCGGCAGGCGAGCGTCGGCGTGCAGCTGCTCGACTCGGTCGACGCGGCCAGCGCCGCGCAGGCCTGGGAGCGGACCTCGACGGCCGCCGAGTACGAGCAGGTCCCCGACCGCGAGCTGGCCTGGCGGTTCCTGGCCGAGGAGCGGCTGCAGGGACCCGAGTTCAGCGTCGAGGCCCTGGTCCGCGACGGCGAGATCATCTTCGAGAACATCACGGCGAAGACGGTGATCGAGGGTCCGTACCCGGTCGAGCTCGGCCACCTGCTGCCCGCTCCGCTCGACGCGGCCACCCAGGCCGCGTTCGAGGAGGCCTCCCGGGCGCTCGTCGCCGCGGTCGGCTTCCGGACCGGCATCCTGCACGCCGAGTGGATCCTGACCGAGGACGGTCCGACGCTGGTCGAGTGCGCCGGGCGCTGCCCGGGCGACTACCTCATCGACCTGATCGACATGGCCTACGACACCCGGATCCGGGTGACCCTGATCGACCTGCTGGCCGGCCGTCCGGTCACGCTGCCGCGCTCGTCGGAGCGGACCTCGGCGATCCGGTTCCTGGCCGCCGAGCCGGGCACCGTCACCGAGGTGAGCGGCCTGGACGAGGCGAAGGCCCTGCCCGGCGTCCGCGACGCCGAGGTGGATGTCGAGGTGGGCCAGGAAGTCGGCGCCTGGGCCTCGTCCTGGGACCGTGCCGGACACGTCATCGCGACCGGACCGGACGCGGCCGCCACCAGGCAGCGCGTCCTCGACGCGGACGCCGCCATCCGCATCACCACGGGCTGAGGGAACATGTCTGCTCTCTGGCAGCGCGTGCGAGGTCTGCGCGGCTCCATGCCCGGCGGTTCGGTGGGCACACGGCTGGCCGTGATGGCGGTCATCAACGCGGTGGGCACCGGTGCCTTCCTGGCCGTCTCCGTGCCCTTCGTCACCCGGTCGGTCGGGCTGACTGCGGGCAACCTCGGTCTCGGCCTGACCCTGTCCGCGGTCGTCTCCCTGGCCACGGCGATCCCGATCGGGCACCTGGCCGACCGGATCGGCCCCAAGAAGGTCCTGGTCGGGGTGAACCTGTGGCGCGGCTCGTGCTTCCTGGTGTACCCCTTCATCCAGAACCTGTGGCAGTTCCTTACCCTGCTCTGCGTGCTCGGCTTCGCCGACAAGGCCGCCTACCCGATGGAACAGGCCCTGGTCGGGCAGGCGGTGACGACCGAGGAGCGGGTCAGGGTCATCGCGCTGCTGCGGTCGATCCGCAACGTCGGCTTCACCGTCGGCGCCCTGGTGGGCGGCATCGGCCTGATGATCGACACCCGGCCGGGATACGCGGCGATCCTGCTGGTCAACGCCGCCGCGTTCGCCGTGTCCGCGCTGCTCGCCTCCCGGCTCCCGCTGCTCAACGAGGTGGGCAAGAGCCTGCGCAAGAGGTTCTCCGCCACGGTGCTGAAGGACGGACCGTTCCTGGCGTTCACCGGGATCAACGCGGTGCTCACCATGCACATGACCCTGCTGAGCATCGGCATCCCGCTGTGGGTCGTCGGCCACACCAAGGTCTCGCCCGCGGTGATCGCCCCCTTGGTGGCGGTCAACACCGTGCTCGCGGTCGTCCTGCAGATGCGGGCCAGCCGGGGGACCGACACCATCGCCGGCGCCTCGCGCGCACTGCTGTGGGCGGGCGCCTCACTGGCGATCTGCTCCCTGCTGCTCATCGCGGCGCCGAAGCTGCCGGTCGTCCTGGCGGTCGGCGTGCTGCTGCTGGCGATGATCGCGCTGACCGGCGGCGAGCTGTGGCAGTCCGCCGGCGGCTGGGGCGGTTCCTACCTGCTCGCGGTCCCCGGCCAGGACGGTGTCTACCTCTCGGTCTTCTGGCTCGGCGTGGCCGTCCAGCAGATCGCGGCGCCGCTCCTGATCAGCCTGGTCGTCACGGTCGGCGCCACCGGCTGGGTCGTGCTGGCCGCGCTGTTCGCCGCCAGCGGCCTCGCCGCGCCGGCCATCGGCCGGTGGGCACAGGCCCAGGTCGACCAGCGGGCCGAGGACCCGAGCCTCGTCGAGGCCACGTAACCACCCAGAAGCCAAGTAACCACCCATACATGTCGACCCGGTTGGCGGGTCGGTTGTTGTCAACACATCAGGAGAAAAAGATGTCTCTGCCGCTTTATGTTCCCGCGGGCGCGGGCGAGTCCGTCAAGATTCGGGACACGAAGGAGACGTTCATCAAGCTCACGCACGAGCAGTCGAACGGCGAGTTCGGCTTCTACGAGCACCACATGGCCCCCGAGGCGAACGGTGCCAGCCCGCACGTGCACGACAAGTCCACCGAGATGTTCTACGTGGTCAAGGGTGAGATCGAGTTCATCATCGGCGACGAGAAGAAGGTGGGCGAGCCGGGCGCGTTCGCCTACGTACCCAAGGGTGCGCCGCACGGCTTCACGAACCACGGCAAGGAGGACGCCATCCTGCTGATCATGTTCATGCCGGTCTTCCACCGCGAGGAGTACTTCCGTGGTCTGGGGCGCCTCACGGCCAACGGCCGTAACCCCAGCATGGAGGAGCTGCAGGAGCACATGGCGAAGTACGACCAGGTCATGGTCTGATCCGCGCCCGTCGTAAACGCCCCCGGGCCTGGCAGCGGATGTCGCTGCCAGGCCCGGGGGCGTTCTGCGATCAGCTCGCCGCGTTGAGCTTGGCGCGGAAGCGAAGCTGCAACTCACGTACCTGGTCGACCAGTTCGGGCACCGGACCGGCCACCTCGAGGCCGGGGGCGACGTCCTGGATGGTCAGCGGGGACAAGGGCGAGGTGACGGCCACGCCCCACTCGGCCTTCCAGTCCCGTGCCTGCTGGGACGAGCTCACGTACACGATGCGGCCCAGTCCGACCCACCCGTGCGCGGCCGCGCACATCGGGCAGTGCTCGCCCGACGTGTACACGGTCGCCGTGGCCCGCTCTTCGGGAGTCAGGTTGGTCGCGGCCCAGCGGGCGAGTTCGAATTCCGGGTGCGCGGTCGGGTCCCCGGTCGTGGATTCGCGGTTGCGCTCCTCGGCGCGGATCTTGTTGTCCGCGTCGACGAGCACCGACCCGAACGGCCAGTCGCCGGCGTCCACGGCCTCGGCCGCCAGTTCGATGCAGCGGCGCAGATGCTGCAGGTCGGCCTCGCTGAAGGAGGCGGCGCGGTCGGCGCCGTTCTCAGGAAGGTCGTGATGGTCGAGGGTCACGGCTGTTCCGTCTCTGTGTGGTGTTGGCTATGCCCGGTGCGCGGCGACGGTGGCGAGTGCCTGCCACGCCACCTCGGGCCGGAGGGTCTCGTGCGGGTCGCCGAGGTACGGGTCGAGCAGCACGGTGTCGGCGCCGAGGAGGCGCAGCTGCTCGATGTCGTCGAGCACCTGGTCGATTGTGCCTTCGCCGGCACGACGCTCCGGATCGTCGATCGGCTTTTCCGTAAGGCGGAGAACGATTCGCGGCGCCAGATCCGGCACCGGCTGCTGAAGTTCGTCTGCAATTGCCTTGAGCCGGTCCAGGGCTTCACGGAACCAGGACATCGTGAACCGCAGCGGATGCCATGGTGAACCGAGGCGCACAGCGCGGCGCAATGCGACGTCACTGTTGCCGCCGATCCAGAGCGGAATCTGTCCGCAGCCATAGTCGGCTTCGTCGTCCCATGCGGTGCGCATGGCTTGAATGTACTCATCGGTCAGTGCGCCACGTCGGTTGAAGGGTACGCCCAGCGCCTCGAATTCCTGCTGGGCCCAACCGACGCCGAGGCCGAGAATGAGCCGCCCGCCGCTGAGTTGGTGAAGGTTGGCCGCCATTCGGGCGGTCACCAGGGGATGACGGTAGGGAACGATGAGAACCGTTGTGCCCAGCGTAATCCTGGTGGTTTTGGCAGCGAGCCAGGAGAGTGTGGTGAAGGGCTCGTAGAACGGCGCCGGATACTGTCTGGCGACGTCGGGTGTCACTGCGACATGGTCGGAGACCATCAACAAATCGAAGCCGAGACCCTCCACGACTTCAGCCCAACGCGCAAGGTTTTCCGGGGTTGTTCCAGGCCCGAAGTTCGGGACGTTCACGCCTATCCGCATGGGGTCAGGTTAGCAACTGTTCACAGCCCGCGTGGCTCCCGAAACATTACAAGTCCAATAGAAACGATCATGGTGCTATGGGGTTTGCGGGGCGGATTCGCGGCGTTTGGCCGGGTCGTTTATCCGCGCCCGCTTCGAGGTCCCCGGGTGGTCCGGGGTGGCGCCCCCGAGTACTTCGGCTGCAGGGCCGCCGGGCGAGGGCGGCGGCCCCCTGTCCGGACGGGCCCATAAGTACCTTGACGCTAAGCGGCTTAGGAGCAAGCGGTTTTGTGGCAGGCTGGTCCCATGGAGACGCACAGAGGCGCACGGCACGGCGAGCCGCATGCGAGGCCGGACGCCGTGGACGCGATCATCAGCCAGTGGCAGCGGGCCAGGCCCGACCTGCAGACTGCCCCGATGGAGGTCTTCGGCCGGATCTACCGGCTGTCCCGGGAGATGGGCGACCGGATGGAGAAGGCGTACCAGCAGTTCGGCATCGGCCGTGGCGAGTTCGACGTGCTGGCCGTGCTGCGCCGGGCGGGTGAGCCGTACACGGTTTCCCCGCGCGAGCTGACCGCCACGCTGCTGCTGACCACCGGCGGGATGACCGGGCGGCTGGACAAGCTGGAGCGGGCCGGCCTGGTCCGGCGCTCACCGGACCCGGCGGACCGGCGCGGCCTGCGGGTCACGCTCACGCCCGAAGGGCTGGAGGTGATCGACCGGGCGGTCGGTGTGGGCCTCGCCGAGCAGTCCAAGGTCTTCACCGGGATGGAGCCGGCCCGGATCGAGCAGCTCAACGAGCTGCTGCGGGAGCTGCTGGCCGCCATGTAGGCGCGGGCGCCACGCACCACGCGGTGGACGCCTGGGAGCTGACGCCGCGACGCTCCGCGGTGCACTCGCAGGGGTGACAGGCCGGGGGCGCGAGGGTGCAATCGGTCCAACCGGGAGTGTGCGGGACCCCACATAGGGTGACATTGGGCCCTAAGTGAGTCTTGGGATCCCAGTAGGAGGCACTCCATGCGCGGAGCCACCCACGCCAAGTGGGCCGCATGTGCGGCGGCCGTCGCCCTCGCGGCGACCGCCTGCGGCGGCGGAAGCGACAGTGGCGGAGGCGGCGAAGCGGGAATCGTCAGCTCCTCGTGGGGCGACCCGCAGAACCCGCTGGAGCCCGCCAACACCAACGAGGTCCAGGGCGGCAAGGTCCTCGACATGATCTTCCGGGGGCTCAAGCGGTACGACCCCGCGACCGGCGAGGCGAAGAACTTCCTCGCCGAGAAGATCGAGACCACCGACAGCCAGAACTTCACGATCACGCTGAAGGACGGCCTGAAGTTCAGCAACGACGAGCCGGTCACCGCGCAGTCCTTCGTGGACGCCTGGAACTACGGCGCCGACGTCACCAAGAAGCAGAACAACTCGCCCTTCTTCTCCGACATCGTCGGCTACGCGGACGTCCACCCCGAGAAGGGCGACCCCAAGGCCAAGACCATGTCCGGCCTGGTCGTCAAGGACCCCAAGACCTTCACGGTCGCCCTCAAGGACAAGTTCTCCACCTGGCCCGAGACCCTCGGCTACCAGGCGTTCTCCCCCCTGCCCAAGGCCTTCTTCACCGACCACGACGCCTGGCTGAAGAAGCCCGTCGGCAACGGCCCGTACACGGTGGACTCGTACACCAAGGGCACGGGCATGAAGCTGCGCAAGTGGGACGCCTACCCGGGCGAGGACAAGGCGGTCAACGGCGGAGTGGACCTGAAGGTCTACACCGACAACAACACCGCCTACACCGACCTGATCTCCGGCAACCTCGACCTGGTCGACGACATCCCGGCGCAGCAGCTGAAGAACGTCGCCAACGACCTCGGCGACCGCTACATCAACCAGCCGGCCCTGATCATCCAGACCCTCACCTTCCCGCTGTACGACCCGCAGTGGAGCAAGGAGGGCATGGAGAAGGTCCGCCGCGGCATCTCGATGGCGATCAACCGCGACGAGATCACCAAGCAGATCTTCCACGAGACCCGCACCCCGGCCAAGGACTGGACCTCACCGGCCCTCGGCGAGAAGGGCGGCTTCTCCGCCACCGCCTGCGGTGAGGCCTGCTCCTTCAACCCCACCGAGTCCAAGAAGCTCATCCAGGAAGCCGGCGGGCTGCCCGGCGGCAAGGTCACCCTGACGTCCAACGTGGACACGGGCTCGCACCGCGACTGGATGGACGCCGTCTGCAACAGCATCAACAACACGCTGGGCGAGGGCCCGGTCTGCACCGTCAACCCCATCGGCACCTTCGCCGACTTCAGGAACCAGCAGAGCAGCTTCAAGCTGACCGGCCCCTTCCGCTCCGGCTGGCAGGCCGACTACCCGCTGATCCAGAACTTCCTGGAGCCGCTGTACTACACCGGTGCCTCCTCGAACTACGGCAAGTTCAGCAACCCGGAGTTCGACAAGCTCATCGACGAGGCCAACCGGGAGAGCGACCCCGCCAAGGCGACGGCCACGTTCCAGGAGTCGGAGAAGATCCTCGCCGCCCAGATGCCGTCGATCCCGCTCTGGTACCAGAACGGCAGCGCGGGCCACTCGGAGCGCATCTCGGACGTGAAGCTCAACCAGTTCAGCGTCCCGGTGTACGACCAGATCAAGGTCAGCTGACCCTTCTCGCGGATCGAACCTGGAGCAGTCCATGGGACGTTATGTGATCCGGCGACTGCTCCAGATGATCCCCGTGTTCATCGGCAGCACGTTCCTGATCTTCTTCATGGTGTACGCGCTCGGTGACCCGGTCGCCGCCCTCTTCGGCGACAAGGCCCCCGACCCCGCCACCGCCGCGCGCATCCGCAAGGACCTCTACCTCGACCAGCCCCTGTGGAAGCAGTACCTCCACTACATGGGCCAGATCTTCCAGGGCGACTTCGGCACCGCCTTCAACGGCCAGGAGGTCACCGAACTGATGGCCTCGGCCTTCCCGGTGACCCTGCGCCTGACCATGGTCGCGATCGCCATCGAGATCGTCGTCGGCATCACCCTCGGCGTGATCAGCGGACTGAAGCGCGGCAAGTCCATCGACAGCAGCGTGTTGGTCCTCACCCTCGTGGTCATCTCGGTGCCCACCTTCGTGACGGGCTACCTGCTCCAGTACCTCTTCGGCGTCAAATGGGGCTGGGTGCGGCCCACCGTCTCCCCGGACGCCCCCTTCAGCGAGCTGATCCTGCCCGGCATCGTCCTCGCGCTGGTCTCCCTCGCCTACGTCACCCGGCTCACCCGGACCTCCATCGCCGAGAACGTCAAGGCCGACTACGTCCGCACCGCCACGGCCAAGGGCCTGCCCCGGCGCCGGGTCATCACCCGCCACCTGCTGCGCAACTCGCTGATCCCCGTGGTCACCTTCATCGGCACCGACATCGGCGCCCTGATGGGCGGAGCCATCGTCACCGAGCGGATCTTCAACATCCACGGGGTCGGCTACCAGCTCTACCAGGGCATCCTGCGCAACAACTCCCCGACGGTGGTCGGCTTCGTGACCATCCTCGTCATCGTCTTCCTGCTGGCGAACCTGCTCGTCGACCTGCTCTACGCGGTCCTGGACCCGAGGATCCGTTATGCCTGAGCCCGAACCCGAGCGCGCCGTCTACGATCCGGTCGGGCCCGGACCCCACGAGGCCATCTCGCCCACCGGCCAGGGAGGGGTCATGGATCTCGCACTGGAGGAGGCCGAGAGCCTGGAGAAGGAGCTCGGCGGGGGCCCCGCGGGCCCCCGGGAGAAGGCCCGCTCCCTGTGGTCCGACGCCTGGCACCAGCTGCGCCGCAACCCCGTCTTCCTCGTCTCCACGCTGCTGATCCTCTTCCTCGTGGTCATCTCCATCTGGCCCCAGCTCATCGCGAGCGGCGACCCGCTCCAGTGCGACCTGTCCAAATCGCAGCAGGGCTCCTCCCCGGGCCACCCCTTCGGCTACGACACCCAGGGCTGCGACGTGTACACCCGCACCGTCTACGGGGCCCGCGCCTCCATCACCGTGGGCATCTGCGCCACCCTCGGCGCGGCCCTCCTCGGCTCCGCGCTCGGCGGGCTCGCCGGGTTCTTCGGCGGCTGGGGCGACTCGCTGCTCTCCCGGGTCGCCGACATCTTCTTCGGCATCCCCGTGGTCCTCGGCGGCCTGGTCTTCCTGTCCGTGGTCACCAGCACCACCGTCTGGCCCGTCGTCGGCTTCATCGTGCTGCTCGGCTGGCCCCAACTGGCCCGCATCGCCCGCGGCTCGGTCATCACCGCCAAACAGAACGACTACGTCCAGGCCGCGCGGGCGCTCGGCGCCGGCAACGCCCGGATGCTGCTGCGGCACGTGGCGCCCAACGCCATCGCACCCGTCATCGTCGTCGCCACCATCGCGCTCGGCACCTACATCGCCCTGGAAGCCACCCTGTCCTTCCTCGGCGTGGGCCTGCGCCCGCCGACGGTCTCCTGGGGCATCGACATCTCCAACGCCGCCTCCCAGATCCGCAACGCCCCGCACATGCTGCTCTACCCGGCGGGCGCGCTCAGCATCACCGTGCTCGCGTTCATCATGCTCGGCGACGCGGTGCGCGACGCCCTCGACCCCAAACTGCGCTGAGGAGCCCCGCACATGCTGCTCGAAGTGCGCGATCTGCACGTGGAATTCAAGACGCGGGACGGAGTCGCCAAGGCCGTCAACGGGGTCAACTACTCCGTGGCCGAAGGCGAGACCCTCGCCGTGCTCGGCGAGTCCGGCTCCGGCAAGTCGGTCACCGCCCAGGCCGTCATGGGCATCCTCGACATGCCGCCGGGCCGCATCGCGGGCGGCGAGATCCTCTTCAAGGGCAACGACCTGCTGAAGATGAAGGAGGAGGAGCGCAGGAAGGTCCGCGGCGCCGAGATGGCCATGATCTTCCAGGACGCCCTGTCCTCCCTCAACCCGGTCCTGAGCGTCGGCGCGCAGCTCGGCGAGATGTACGAGGTCCACCGCGGGATGTCCCGCAAGGACGCCCGGAACAAGGCCGTCGAGCTGATGGACCGGGTGAAGATCCCGGCGGCGCGCGAGCGGGTGGGGGACTACCCGCACCAGTTCTCCGGCGGCATGCGCCAGCGCATCATGATCGCCATGGCGATGGCCCTCGAACCCTCGCTCATCATCGCGGACGAGCCGACCACGGCCCTGGACGTCACCGTCCAGGCCCAGGTCATGGACCTGCTCGCGGAGCTCCAGCGCGAGCTGAACATGGGCCTGATCCTGATCACCCACGACCTCGGCGTGGTCGCCGACGTGGCCGACAAGATCGCCGTCATGTACGCGGGCCGGATCGTCGAGGCGGCCCCCGTCCACGAGATCTACAAGAGTCCCGCTCACCCGTACACCCGCGGCCTGCTGGACTCGATCCCGCGGCTGGACCAGAAGGGCCAGGAGCTCTACGCCATCAAGGGCCTGCCGCCGAACCTGCTCGCCATCCCGCCCGGCTGCGCCTTCAACCCGCGCTGCCCGATGGCCCAGGCCGTCTGCCGCACCGACGTACCGCCGCTGGCCGAGGTCGGACCCGACCGCGCCAGTGCGTGCTTCTTCTGGAAGGAGTGCGTCGGTGGCTGAGTCGATCCTCGTGGTGGAGGACCTGGTCAAGCACTACCCGCTGACCCGGGGCATCCTCCTGAAGAAGCAGGTCGGCGCCGTCAAGGCCGTCGACGGGGTCTCCTTCGACCTGCGGGCCGGCGAAACCCTCGGCATCGTCGGGGAGTCCGGCTGCGGCAAGTCCACCGTCGCCAAGATGCTGGTCAACCTCGAACGCCCGACGGCGGGCGCGATCAGGTACAAGGGCGAGGACCTCGCCAAGCTGTCGGCCAAGGCCCTCAAGGCCGTGCGCCGCAACATCCAGATGGTGTTCCAGGACCCGTACACCTCCCTGAACCCGCGCATGACGGTCGGCGACATCATCGGCGAGCCCTACGAGATCCACCCCGAAGTGGCCCCCAAGGGCGACCGCCGCCGCAAGGTCCAGGAGCTCCTGGACGTCGTCGGCCTCAACCCGGAGTACATCAACCGGTACCCGCACCAGTTCTCCGGCGGCCAGCGCCAGCGCATCGGCATCGCCCGCGGCCTCGCCCTCCAGCCCGAGATCATCGTCGCCGACGAGCCCGTCTCCGCCCTCGACGTCTCCGTGCAGGCCCAGGTGGTCAATCTCCTGGAGCGCCTCCAGGACGAGTTCAACCTCTCCTACGTGTTCATCGCGCACGACCTCTCGATCGTCCGGCACATCTCCGACCGGGTCGGCGTCATGTACCTGGGCCGCATCGTCGAGATCGGCACCGACACCCAGATCTACGACCACCCCACCCACCCCTACACGCAGGCGCTGCTCTCCGCCGTCCCGGTGCCCGACCCGGCGGCCCGCGCGGGCCGCGACCGGATCATCCTCACCGGCGACGTCCCCTCCCCGGCCAACCCGCCGTCGGGCTGCCGCTTCCGCACCCGCTGCTGGAAGGCCCAGCCCCGCTGCGCGTCGGAGGTCCCGCTCCTGGAGATCCCGGCGTTCCTCCCGGGCGGCCCGACGGCCCACCCCTCGGCCTGTCATTTCGCATCCGAGCGGGCGGTCCTTCCGCCGGGACCGCCGCCCGCACCGCCGTCGTCCCCGCCGCCGGGATCGCCGCCCGGATCACCGACCAAGGAGTGAGCTCCGGGGCCCCGGCACCGCTCATTTCTCGCCACAGCTGTGAACGGCTCCACGGTTTCCTCACAACTCGGTTTACACGCAGGCAACTTGACCGTTTCTGTCCCGAGATCTGGGCCGGGCAGCCTGGATCGCGTGCGGCCGTGCGGGTGCCGACAGCCGGCCGGGGAGGCGTACAGCCTCCCCGGCCGGCACTCCTGTGACCCCGGACATGCGCGGCGTGCGCCCCTCGTGCTGCCGGAATCGATCGATGTGGTGGTACGGATAGTTATGATCCGTAGCGCACGGTGGGTATGACTCTGCCGAGCACCGAGTTGCGAGTACGCGAACCCGATGTCCGCTCGACGTGGAGGTGAAACAGCCGTGGCACTATCGATCTCGGCCGTGGTGCTGCTGGCAGTCGTCGTCTTCCTGCTGGTCCGGCGTTCGGGCCTGAAGGCGGGTCACGCAGTGGTCTGTGTACTGCTCGGCTTCTATCTGGCGAGCTCGACCGTGGCTCCGACGCTCTCCCAGCTGACCAACAACGTGGCGAGCATGATCAGCGGCCTCAAGTTCTAGAGCGCGGCGAGGGCTGCCGCGAGCGCTGCCGCGCGGGGTTCCGGGTGGCGGGTCCGCGGTTCCTCGGCACGGTCGTAGGGTGACCTTCATGAACGGTCTTCCCGCCCGTCGGCTCCTGCTCGTGCACGCGCACCCGGACGACGAGTCGATCAACAACGGCGTCACCATGGCCAAGTACGCGGCCGAGGGCGTCCATGTCGCGTTGGTGACCTGCACGCTCGGCGAGGAGGGCGAGGTCATCCCGCCCGGACTCGCCCACCTGACGGCCGACCGCGACGACACCCTCGGCGCCCACCGCATCGGCGAGCTCGCCGAGGCCATGCGCGAACTGGGCGTCGCCGACCACCGCTTCCTCGGCGGCCCCGGCCGCTTCCGCGACTCCGGGATGATGGGCGCCGAACAGAACCGCCGGCCCGGCGCCTTCTGGTCCGCCGACGTGGACGAGGCCGCGGGGTACCTCGTAGAGGTGATCCGCGAACTGCGCCCCCAGGTCCTCGTCACCTACGACCCGGACGGCGGCTACGGCCACCCCGACCACATCCAGGCTCACCGGGTCGCCACCCGCGCCGCCGAACTGGCCGCGGAGCCCACCTACCGCCGCGACCTCGGCGCACCGCACGCCATCGCGAAGTTCTACTGGAACCGCGTCCCGCGCACGGTCGTCGAGGAGGGCTTCGCCCGGCTGCGCGAGGCCGGGAGCGAGGTGCCCTTCCCCGCGCCGGCCGCACCGGACGACGTGCCGGGCGTGGTGGCCGACGAGCGGATCACCGCCGAGATCGGCGGGGACGAGGCCGCGGAGCAGGCGTTCGTGGCCGCCAAGACCGCCGCGATGCGCGCCCATGCCACCCAGATCGCGGTGGACGGGCCCTTCTTCGCGCTCTCCAACGACCTGGCGCAGCCGCTGTTCACGCACGAGTACTACGAGTTGGCCGCCGGCCGGCCGGGCGCCCCGGCGGGCGAGCGCGAGCGCGACCTCTTCGCGGGGGTGCGGGCATGACCGGGCCGCCGTGGACCATGGGGAACGGGGGGCGGATCGCCGCCCTGCTCGGCTTGTTGGTCGCGGGGGTGCTGACCGGCGCGGCCGGCTGGCTCGTCGTCGACCTGTGGTTCCCGGGCGGGCTGATGCTTTCGCTCCTCGCGCTCTTCGGCCTGTTCCTCGGCGGCCGGATCGCGCTGGGCACCGGCATCGGGGTGGGCGCGGCCACCGGTGGCTGGTTCCTCGCCTACGTGATGCTCGGTGTGCCCCGGCCGGAAGGGGACTTCCTGCTCGGTTCGTCCGGAATCAGCATGTACGCCTACCTTTTGGGTGGAGTGGTGCTCGCTGTGATGTGCGCCACGATGAGCTTCCCGGGGGACAGGCCGCTTTCGGCCGCCGGGAACGCCAAGTGACGCGGCGTCGGCCGCGCGCGACGCCTTGAGGAGCGGGTCGGCCGGTGCTTGCGCACACCCCCCGCAGCCGGGCGCCACGGGCGCGGCAGGTGCACGCAAGGGGCGCACGGGAGGCCAAGGGGAACCCTTCGTTCCCGGCGGCCGGGTGCGGGCGGGCGGCGGCCAGTATGGTGGACCGGCCGCCGAGCTGCCCGCGCACGCTATGACGGGCGGCGGAGCCGATCGGGAGAACCTGCCTTGAGCCGTGAAACTGACAGTCCGTCCCCCGGGCCCAACGGGCGCGGGGGAGCGGCGTACCCCTCGGGTGCACCGCCGTACGGTTCAGGCCAGTATTCGTCCACGACAGTGCCCCCCGGTCCGGGCGCGGCGACCATCCCGGAGGAGAGTTCAGTGACCGCACCGCCCGCGAAGCCGTCCACACCCGATTCCGACGGGCCGAAGACGGAGACCCAGCTGACGACCCGGATCCGGATCAACATCCCGGGTTCGCGGCCGATTCCGCCCGTGGTCGTACGCCAGACCATGCCCGAAGCCGAGGCCGCCCCGGCGCCCGAGCCCGCAGCCGCCCCGGCGGCCGCGCCCGAGCCGGCTCCGGCCGAGGACACGGCCAGCAACTGGTTCGCACCCCGCAAGGCGGGCACCGCGCCCGCCCCGACGCCCACCCCGGCGCCGGATCGGGCCGCCGCCCCGGCACGCGGACCGGCTCCGGCTCAGGCCGGCGGCCCGCGCTCCGACGGGCCCGCGCAGCAGGGCTTCGCCCAGGGCGGCCCGGCCGGGCCGCGTCCGGGTGCGCCGATGGGCCCCGGCCCCGGTGCCCCGATGGGCTCCCGCCCCGGCGGTCCGGGCCCCGCGCCGGCTCAGGCAGGCGGCCCGCGCTTCGACGGGCCCGCGCAGCAGGGCTTCGCCCAGGGCGGCCCGGCCGGGCCGCGTCCCGGTGCGCCGATGGGCCCCGGCCCCGGCGGCCCCGGCGTCGCCGCCGGGCCGGGCGCCGGCTACCCCGCACCGCCCGCCGGACCCGGCGGTCCCCGTACGGGTGCCCCCGGCGGCCTCCCGCAGGGTCCCGGTCCCGGTCCCGCCGCGCCGCAGCCCGGCCCCGGAGCCGCATACGGCCGCGGCCCCGGCCCCGCCGCCCAGGGCATGGGAACCCACGTCCCGCCCGCCCCGGCCTGGCCCGGCCCCGGCACCGGCCGCGGTCCGGACGGGCCGACCGGCGGGCCCGCGCTGGGCTCCGTACCGGTGGGCGGACCGGATCCGAGCTGGCCCGGCCCCGAGCTGGACCCGGCTCGACACCCCCAGCCCGCGCCCGCCCCGGTGCCCGCGAACAAGGCCAAGGCCCCCGGGCCGGCCCCGGCGCGGCCCGCCAAGAAGGGCCGCAACAAGCTGGTCCTGCTCGGTGGCGCCCTCTTCACGCTGTTCGGCGTGGCCTACGGAGCCGGTCTGCTCCTGAACCACTCCGACGTCCCCAAGGGCACCACCGTCATGGGCGTCGACATCAGCGGCAGCCGCGACGAGGCCGTCGCCAAGCTGCAGACGTCCTTCGGCAACCGCGCCACCACCCCGCTCCAGCTCACCGTCGGCGGCAAGCCGGTCGAGCTGAAGCCCGAGAAGGCCGGCCTGAGCCTGGACAGCCAGACCACCGTCCGCAACGCGGCGGGCAGCGACTACAACCCGATCACGGTCATCGGCTCCCTGTTCGGCAGCGAGCGCAAGGCCGAAGCCGTCCTGCCCACCGACGAGGAGAAGCTGCGGGTCGCCCTCCAGGAGCTCGCCGGCACCGCCGGCTCCGCCACCGAGGGCACCATCACCTTCGAGGGCGGCAAGGCCGTCGCCGTCCCCGGCAAGCCCGGTTCCACGCTCGATGTGGACGGCTCCGTCGCCCTGGTCACCAAGGCTTTCCGCGACATGGTCGACGGCGGCCAGGCCGCGCCCGCCAGCCTCCCGGTCGCCACCAAGGACCCGGTCGTCGACCAGGCCGAACTGGACCGGGCCATGAAGGAGTTCGCCCAGCCCGCGATGTCGGCCCCGGTCCTCGTCAAGGCGGGCGCCAAGTCCATCCCCCTCGGCGCCAAGTCCCTGCCGAAGATCCTGAGCATGCAGGTCGTGGACGGCCACCTCGTCGAGAAGTACGACCTGGAAGCCCTCAAGGCGGCCTACGGGAACACCTTCGACGGAGTCCTCATCATGCGCGGCACCGGCGAGAAGACCGCCGTCACCCCGCAGGACGTCGCCGGAGTCCTCGGCAAGGCGCTGCGCGGCAAGACCACCGCCGAACGCACCGCGGTCATCCCCACCAACCCGAGCTGACCCCTCCCCGCCCCGAACCGGAGCCCCTCCCCCCAGAAGGGGGAGGGGCTCGGTTTTTCAGCCGTCCGGCGTTTGAGGGCCGGGGTCCGGGGCGGAGCCCCGGGGAACGGCGGAAGGGCGGGTCGGGGACCTCGCCCCGCGCAGCGGCAAGGGTCGCAGCGGGGACTTCGCCCCGCGCAGCGGCAGCCGGGCCGGCGGCCTAATTCAGCAGGGCCCGTGCGGCCATCGCCTCCGCACGAATCCGCACCGCGGACGGCGGATCGATCACGTCCACGACCACCGCGTAGGACTCCATCTCCGCCGCCCCCGCCGCGAACTCCCCCCGCTCCACCAGCAGCTTCGCCCGCTCGTACCGCAACGCCGCGGGATGCGAGGGCAGCAGCAGCGCCAGGTCCAGCGCCCACAGCGCCACCCCCGAGTGCTCCGGCCGCGACGAGGCCCACGCCCGGATGTTGTTCAGGATCCGCAGCACGATGTCCATCGTGCGGGCCGCGGTCCGCGGCCCCGCCGCCAGCTCCGCCGGACCCGCGCCCAGCGAGGCGCCCCCCGCGAAGGGGTCGACGACCACACCCTCCTCCGGATCCCCGAAGCCCACCACGAAGTGCCCCGGCAGGGCCAGCCCGTACACCGGAGCCCCGGCCCGCCGGGCCACCTCCAGCCACACCACGGACAGCAGGATCGGCAGCCCCCGGCGCCGCCGCAGCACCTCGTGCAGCAGCGAGGACGAGAGCCGGTCGTAGTCGGCCGGGGTGCCGTGGAAGCCCATCCGCCCGCCCAGCAGTTCGGACACCGCCGAAGCCCACGCGCGAGCGCCCCGCAGCCCGTACGGCAGCATCCCCGCCAGCCGGTCCAGCTCGATCTGCGCCCAGTCCATGGCCCGCTCGTCGAGCTCCGGGTCCCCCTCCGCGGCCAGCAGCAGGCACAGCGTGGCCAGGTCGGGCCGATCCGCCCGCGCCTCGGCGGCGAACCGCTCCCGCCAGAGCGAGGTCACGCCGCCGCCCGGCGGTAGTGGTGGTAGGAGTGGTGCGTCCCGAAGCCCATCCCCTCGTACAGCGCCCGCGCCCCGGTGTTGTCGCTCTCCACCTGGAGCCAGGCGGCCGAGGCGCCCGCCTCCAGCGCACGCCGCGCCAGCGCCGCCATCACGGCCGAGCCGAGGCCGCGGCGCCGGTGCTCCGGGTCGACCTCGACGGCCGCGAACCCGGCCCACCGGCCGTCCACCACGAGCCGCCCGATCGCCCGGCCGGGTACCGCCGCGAACCACACCGAGGGTCCCGACGTCAGCACCCGGCGGGCGGTCTCAGGGTCCTTCACCCGCCCGTAGCGGGAGAGCCAGTCCTCGTCCGGAGTACGGGTCAGCCGTACGCCCGCGACGACCGACTCGTCCACGTCCAGGTCCCCGACCGGCGCCAGAGCGCCGACCCGGACCTCCGCCGACACCTCGCGGACCCAGCCCCGGTCCTCCAGCTCCGCGCACAGCACCTCCTGCGTGCCCGCGGCCCCCGTGGCGGTCTGGAGATACGCCGGAAGACCCCTCTGCGCGTACCAGGAGGTCACTCGCGCGAGTGCATCGTCCAGCGGGGTCCCGGGATCGCCGAGCGGCAGTACGGAGTTGGCCCGCCGGGTGAATCCGCCGGCCGCGCGCAGCGTCCACTCGCCCAGCGGCTCGCTCTCCAGCGGCACCCAGGCCCGTGCGCCGACCCGCGCGAGCTCCTCGAAGGAGGTCGCGGGCCCCCTGCGCCGGGCCGGAGCGGCCGGTACGACCTTGCCCGCCACCAGCGAGGATTCCGCGATGCGGACGGACTCGCCGGTCTTTCGTGTGATCGTCACCACACCCGAATTCCAGGATGTGAGAACCCCTACGGTGTCCGTGAAACAGGGGGCTCCGGTCGAGCCGTGCTCCACCCGTCGCACAGAGACACGTTTACCCACGTCAGCGGGTGTAATCCGGATCTCCAGCCGTCCACCGGCAGTGATTTCCACAGCTCTGTCCGCCCCTCCTGTTCGGATCGTGCCCGGGAACGGAGATACTAGAGGCGGGCATCGACGACGCCGCGCTCCCGCGCGATATGGAAAGCCCTTATGAGGAGGAACGAGAGCGTGACCTACGTCATCGCGGAGCCTTGTGTCGACGTCAAGGACAAGGCATGCATCGAAGAGTGCCCCGTCGACTGCATCTACGAGGGCCAGCGGTCCTTGTACATCCACCCGGACGAGTGCGTCGACTGTGGTGCCTGTGAGCCGGTCTGCCCGGTCGAGGCCATCTTCTACGAGGACGACACTCCGGAAGAGTGGAAGGACTACTACAAGGCGAACGTCGAGTTCTTCGACGAGCTCGGCTCGCCCGGTGGTGCCTCCAAGCTCGGCCTGATCGAGCGCGACCACCCCTTCATCGCAGCGCTTCCGGCGGACATCAACCCGAGCGACCACTGACGGTCGGGCACCGCCCCACGCGCGTCCCTCGGTCCCGTACGGCTCGCAGCCGCACGGGACCGAGGCCGTTTCGACAGCACACCGCCGGCAGCAAACGAAGACCTTCTGGAAATCACGCAACACCGGAAAGCGAGAGCACCACGTGGCCGCAGTCTCAGCCCGTCTCCCCGTCTTCCCCTGGGACAAGCTGGAGCCGTACAAGGCGACGGCGGCGGCCCACCCGGACGGGATCGTCGACCTCTCCGTCGGCACCCCCGTCGACCCGGTGCCGGAGCTGATCCAGCGCGCCCTGGTCGAGGCCGCGGACTCCCCGGGCTACCCCACGGTGTGGGGCACCCCCGCCCTGCGCGACGCGATCACCGGCTGGGTGCACGGCCGCCTCGGCGCGAGCGCCGCCGGGCACCGCAACGTCCTGCCGGTCGTCGGCTCCAAGGAACTGGTGGCCTGGCTGCCCACCCAGCTGGGTCTGGGCGCCGGAGACCAGGTGGCCTACCCCCGGTTGGCCTACCCGACGTACGAGGTCGGTGCGCGGCTGTGCGGCGCCGAGCCGGTGGTTTACGACGACCCCACCACCGATCTCGACCCGGCCCGCGTGAAGCTGCTGTGGCTCAACTCCCCGTCCAACCCCACCGGCAAGGTCCTCCCCAAGGAGGAGCTCGCAGCGATCGTGGCCTGGGCGCGCGAGCACGGGATCCTGATCTTCAGCGACGAGTGCTACCTGGAACTGGGCTGGGAAGCCGAGCCCGTCTCCGTCCTGCACGACGAGGTCTGCGGCGGCTCGTACGAGGGCATCGTCGCCGTCCACTCGCTCTCCAAGCGGTCCAACCTGGCCGGCTACCGGGCGGCCTTCATCGCCGGTGACGCCGACGTCCTGGGCGAGCTGCTCCAGATCCGCAAGCACGGCGGCATGATGACCGCGGCCCCCGTGCAGGCGGCCACGGTGGCGGCCCTGGGCGACGACGTCCACGTCGAGGAGCAGCGGGTGCGCTACGCGGCCCGCCGCGCGGCGCTGCGCACGGCCCTGGAGACGCACGGCTTCCGCGTCGAGCACAGCGAGGCCAGCCTGTACCTGTGGGTGACCCGCGACGAGCCCTGCTGGGACACCGTCGCCCACCTGGCCGAGCTCGGTGTCCTGGTCGCGCCGGGCGACTTCTACGGCGAGGCGGGCGCGCAGTTCGTCCGCGTCGCCTTCACGGCCACGGACGAGCGCGTCGCGGCGGCGGTCAAGCGGCTGGCGCCGTAGCGGATTCAGCCTGGCGGCCCTGTACGCGCAGACGGCCCGAGGGGCCCGGGAGTTCGTGCTCCCGGGCCCCTCGGCGTTCATGGCGGAGGCTGCTAGCCGAGGCCGGGCAGCCCGCCCGGGAGGCCGCCCGGCAGGCCGCCGCCCGGGAGGCCGCCGCCCGGCAGGCCGCCGCCGGCGAGCGGCAGGCCCGCCAGCAGGCTGCCCGCGGCGCCGGTCACCTCGTCGGCGGGCGCGGGCGCCGGCAGGGTGGAGGCGGGCACGGCATCGGTCGCGGTGTCGCCCGCGGCGGCGACCGTCGCGTCCGGCGCGGTGAGCGCGCCCAGCTGCGGCACGGACTCCAGGCCCGCGGCGCTGGCCGCGCCGGCCGCACCGACCACGGGCGCTGCCCCGGCTGCGAGGAGCAGCGCGGCACGGGCGATCCGACGGGTCAGGGGGAGGGACATGTTGCTCCTAAGCGGTAGCGGCTGAGTACGCCGTGACAACCGCTCGGAGGGGGGCGCGAGTTGCGGAGCCGGTGGGTAAAGGATCAGTAACGGATCGTTTAATCGGCTTCCGGGCCGACCGTCCGGAACGCGCCCCGACCTGCGGTTGTGCGCCCGCCGGGACCTCCGTGTCCGCCGTACGGGTCACCCCCGTACGGGGGACGGGTCGCACGCCCGTCCACCGGGAATCAGTCGCGTACGAAGATCCGTACCTGGCCCGGACCGGCGGCGCCGGGATCCCCGGCGCCGTTCCCCGCGCCCGCGGCGCCCCGCTCCCGCCACCGGTCGCCGTCCTTGCCCGCGACCCAGGACTCGCCGCCGTACGAGACCCGCGTGATCCCCAGCTCGCGGGAACCGGCCACCGCCCACTGCGCGAGCACCCGGCCGGTCCGCGCCGCCGGATCCCCGCCGCCGGGCTTCGCCACCAAGGTCACCTCGGACTCGGCGGCCGCGCCGGCGCCCTCCCCGGCACCCTTCCCGGACGCCGGATCGCCCGCAGCGGCGGGCAGCGTGTACAGGGGGTGCTTGCCGAGCAGCCGGGTCAGCTCCGCCCGCACCTTCGCCGGATCGCCGGGCCGGGTGGGCGCGGGCCCGGTACAGGTCAGGTGGCCGCCGCCGGTGAAGGCCGCGGTCAGCACGGTGGCGTCCGGCTCGTGCTTCGCGTAGGCCTGCGGGAAACCGCTCAGCTGCACCTTCTGCGCCGCCACCGTCAGAGGGAGCCTCGAGTACCCCTTGATCTCGGCCAGCCGGTCGTAGAAGATCCCGGCCGAGTACACGGGGTCCATGATCTGATCCGGCGTGCCCCAGCCCTGCGAGGGCCGCTGCTGGAAGAGGCCCAGAGAATCCCGGTCGCCGTGGTCGAGGTTGCGCAGGGCCGACTCCTGCATGGCGGTCGCCAGCGCGATGGTCACGGCCCGGTCGGGCATCCCCTTGGAGACCCCGACCGCGGCTATCGTCGCCGCGTTCGCCGCCTGGTCGGTGGACATCTCGTCGAACTGGCCGGAACCCTTCGCGCCGCTCTTCCCGTCGGCCCAGGCCGTGCAGTAGGGCACGCCGCCGTTGTCGTTCGACGCGCGCTGCACGACGAAGTACCCGGCCACCGCGACCAGCACCAGGAAGCCCGAGACCCAGCGGAGCGGGCGACGGCGGCGGCGAGGGCGGGAGTGATCGGTCTGCGGCACGCCGCCCACCGTACTTGAGCCATATGACGCGTCCATCGGCCGGACGGACAAGGCTTCGCCGCAGCCCGGGGCGTTAGGGTCTCTCCATGTCCGAATCCGAGCTGGACCTCACCCTGGACGCCGCCGAGCTGACCGCCCGGCTCGTCGACATCCCCTCCGTGAGCGGCGACGAGAAGGTACTCGCCGACCTCGTGGAACACGCCTTGCGCGGCCTGCCGCACCTGACCGTGGACCGCTTCGGCAACAACGTGGTCGCGCGCACGCACCTGGGCCGCGCCGAACGCGTCGTACTCGCCGGGCACCTCGACACCGTGCCGATCGCCGACAACGTGCCCTCCCGCCTCGACGAGAACGACGTCCTGTGGGGATGCGGCACCACCGACATGAAGTCGGGCGTCGCCGTACAGCTGCGCATCGCGGCCACGGTCCCCGAACCCAACCGGGACCTCACCTTCGTCTTCTACGACCAGGAAGAGGTCGCCGCCGACCTCAACGGCCTCGGCAAGGTCGCCGAAGCCCACCCCGACTGGCTGACCGGCGACTTCGCCGTCCTCCTCGAACCCTCCAACGCCGAGGTCGAGGGCGGCTGCCAGGGCACCCTGCGCGTCCTGCTCCGCACGGCCGGCGAGCGCGCCCACTCCGCGCGCAGCTGGATGGGCTCCAACGCCATCCACGCCGCGAGCCCGATCCTGGCCAAGCTGGCGGCGTACGAGCCCCGCAAGCCCGTGATCGACGGCCTGGAGTACCGCGAGGGCCTCAACGCGGTCCGCATCGACGGCGGCGTGGCCAACAACGTCATCCCGCACGCGTGCACGGTCACGGTCAACTTCCGCTTCGCTCCCGACCGGACCACGGACGAGGCGATCGCCCACGTCCGCGAGGTCTTCGCGGACTGCGACGTCGACGAGTTCGTCATCGACGACCTCTCCCCGGGCGCCCTCCCCGGCCTCTCCCACCCGGCCGCCGCGGCCTTCATGGAGGCCGTCGGAGGACACGCCATGCCGAAGTTCGGCTGGACGGACGTCTCCCGCTTCAGCGCGCTGGGCGTCCCGGCGGTCAACTACGGCCCGGGCGACGCCCTCCTGGCCCACAAGGCCGACGAGCGCGTGGAAACGAAGGCGATCCTCCACTGCGAGGAACGACTCCGCGCCTGGCTGACCTCGTCACCTGCCGGCTCCTGAGAGCCGAGCTTGCGTTACGGCGCATCACTGGGTGTGGTGTGTCGTCCGCGTCCGGCCGTCCCGCTGGTGCGGGACGGTTGGGGCCGGTGACGGGGCCCCGCTGCGCCACAGCATCTGCGCGCGTGCGCGGATGTTGCGGGAGCCGTTGCGGTCTGCGTGATCAACGAATCCGCAGGACCGGCAGGCGAAGCGGGCTTGCGAGACCCGGTTCGCCTTGTCGACGTGGCCGCACTCGGAGCACGTGCGGGAGGTGTACGCCGGGTCGACGTACACCACCGGTACCCCGGCCCGACGGGCCTTGTAGGCGATGAACTCTCCGAGCTGGGCGAAGGCCCAGCTGTGCACCATGGCCCGTTGGGGCTTCCTCAGCCGTACCCGTTCGCGGATTCCGGTCAGGTTCTCCAGACCGATTCCGCGCCCGGTGCGTTCAGCCTCGGCCACGATGCGTTTGGCGATCTTGTGGTTGACGTCCCGGGTCCGCCGGGACTCCTTGCGCCGCCTGCGCTGGATGCGCCGCTTGGCGGATTTGGTCCTCTTGCGTTGAAGCTTGGTGCGCACGTCCCGGTCACGTTTCCGTAGCCGGTTGAGTCGCCGCCCGGCCATGATCTCGCCATCGCTCGTCGTGGCGATGTTGACGATGCCGAGGTCCACACCGAGAAAGCCGGTGGGTTGCCCGTTCGGTACGGCTTCCGGTACGTCGCAGGTGGCGGAGAGGTACCACGAGCCGTCGCGGTGGATCAGGTCCGATTCACCGTGGCGATGAGCGGCGACCATCGCCAGCTGGGCCGGACTGCCTGTGTACGCCGGCCGACTCCGCCACCCAGGAAGCCGCCTGGTTGCAGGCGCGCAGGGTCGAGGCCAGTGCCAACGCCTGTGAGGGCGTCGGCAGGAGCTTCACCTGAACCACCAGCTTCATGGAATGTGAAGCTATGAGCTCGGACATGAGTCTGCGTGACGATCGCTCGTTCCTCACCGGTTTCAGCGAGTTGTCGAGAGTCTGTTCGCCCGATGAGCCTTTCCGGCCACGCCAGTAACTCGTCGAGTTCCGTTGGTCGTCACCCCGGTGCGCCTAACCTGATCCAACGATCAGCAGGAGGGAGCACATCATGGGCAACCCTGAAGGGTCCGCTCGTCGTCGGCCCGAGGAGCAGCAGCTCGGGCCGGTGCTGAGGAGGCGGGGCCAGGTGCAGGCCGGCAGTACGACGGACCAGCGGCTGCTGGATTCGGCCGGGCCCTCCGAGTGGGTGCACACCGATCCGTGGCGGGTCCTGCGCATCCAGTCGGAGTTCATCGAGGGCTTCGGCACGCTGGCGGAGCTGCCGCCGGCGATCAGCGTGTTCGGCTCCGCCCGGACTCCGGCGGGCTCGCCGGAGTACGAGGCGGGCGTGCGGATCGGCGGCGCGCTCGTGGAGGCCGGCTTCGCGGTGATCACGGGCGGCGGTCCGGGCGCGATGGAGGCGGCCAACAAGGGCGCGCGGGAGGCCAACGGCATCTCGGTGGGCCTGGGCATCGAGCTTCCCTTCGAGCAGGGGCTCAACCAGCACGTCGACCTCGGGCTGAACTTCCGTTACTTCTTCGTCCGCAAGACGATGTTCGTGAAGTACAGCCAGGGCTTCGTGGTCCTGCCGGGCGGGCTCGGCACCCTCGACGAGCTGTTCGAGGCCCTGACCCTGGTCCAGACGCAGAAGATCACCCGCTTCCCGATCGTGCTGTTCGGCACGGCGTACTGGAGCGGGCTCATCGACTGGCTGAAGAACACGGTCATCGCGCAGGGCAAGGCCTCGGAGAAGGACCTCTACCTCTTCCACGTCACCGACGACGTGGACGAGGCGATCGCGCTCGTGACGAAGGAAGTCGGCAGGTAGCAGACCCCGCCGGAGGCCGCACCGGCCTCCGGCGGGCCGGGCCGGTTGCGTCAGGCCAGCCCCCGGCGGGCGACCGCCGGGGGGCGGTGGCCCTGGATCGAGCGGACCATGTCGAGGATCTGCTTGGTTTCCGCGACCTCGTGGACGCGGTAGACCTGGGCGCCCAGCCAGGCCGAGACGGCCGTCGTGGCCAAGGTGCCCAGGAGGCGTTCCTTCACGGGCTTGTCCAGGGTCTCGCCGACGAAGTCCTTGTTGGAGAGGGAGACCAGGACCGGCCAGCCCGTCTCCGCCATCTCGGAGAGGCGGCGGGTGGCCTCCAGCGAGTGGCGGGTGTTCTTCCCGAAATCGTGGCCCGGGTCGATCATGATCGACTCGCGGGGGACGCCCAGGGCCGCCGCGCGCTCGGCCAGGCCGACCGTGACGCGGAGGATGTCGGCCATCACGTCCTCGTACGCGGTCCGGTGCGGCCGGGTCCGCGGCTCGACCCCGCCCGCGTGGGTGCAGACGATGCCCGCGCCGTGGCGCGCGGCGACCTCCGCGAGCTTCGGGTCCACCCCGCCCCACGCGTCGTTCAGCAGATCGGCCCCGGCCTCGCAGACCGCCTCGCCGACCTCGTGCCGCCAGGTGTCGACGCTGATCACCACGTCGGGGTGGCGGCGCCGGACCTCGGCGACGAAGCCCACCGTGCGCCGGGCCTCCTCCGCCGCGTCCACGTGCTCGCCGGGACCGGCCTTCACCCCGCCGATGTCGATGATCGCGGCCCCCTCGGCCACCGCCTGCTCGACCCGGTCCAGGGCCGGCTCGTCGCGGAAGGTCGCTCCCTGGTCGTAGAAGGAGTCAGGGGTCCGGTTCACGATGGCCATGATCACCGTCTCGTGGTCGTCGAACTCGCGCCTGCCCAGTCGCAGCATCCTGCTCTTTCCTCCTTCGGCGACCCTTGCGCCTCGCCAGCGACCTTAACCTGGTGGCCGGAGTCTCTCAGGGGAGTTGATCGTGTTCGCGTTCTTGCTCATCGCGCTGGTCGTGGTCGTCGCCGGAGTCACCCTCGCGGTGGCCGGCGGGGGGACCGAGGCCGTGCTGCCGGAGGCCGAGCCCGACCGGCTGTCCGACGCCCTGCCGGAGAACCGTCCCGTCGTACGGGCGGACATCGACGAGCTGCGCCTGCCCGTGGCCCCGCGCGGCTACCGGATGGCCGACGTGGACGACGTACTGGAGCGGCTGGCGGCGGAGCTGGCGGAGCGTGACGCGCGGATCGCGGAGCTCACCGCGGCGGCCGCGGCCGCGCCGGCGACTGCTTCCGCGTCCGCGTCCGCTTCCTCCGACGGCTCCGTGGACCTGACCAAGGCCGCCGAGCAGTGAGCGGGGTGCTCGCCGGACCCGACGGGGGCCTGCGGTGCCCCTGGGGGCTGGCCACCGAGGACTACATCGCGTACCACGACACGGAGTGGGGCCGTCCGGTCCACGGGGACGACGCACTCTACGAGCGGCTGTGCCTGGAGGCCTTCCAGTCGGGGCTGTCCTGGCTGACGATCCTGCGTCGGCGGGAGGGATTCCGGACGGCCTTCGCGGGCTTCGAGATCGCCAAGGTTGCGGAGTTCGGGGCGGCGGAAGTGGAACGGCTCCTCGCCGACGAGGGGATCATCCGCAACCGGGCCAAGATCGAGGCGACCCTCGCCAACGCCAAGACCCTGGCCGGGTGGGGTGAGGGCGAACTGGACACCCTGATCTGGTCCCACGCCCCGGAGCAGCCGGGCAGGGCCCCGAAGAGCACCACTGAGATCCCGGCGGTGACCCCGGAGTCCACAGCCCTGGCCAAGGCCCTGAAGAAGGCGGGCATCCGCTTCGTGGGCCCCACGACGGCCTACGCCCTGATGCAGGCGTGCGGCCTGGTCAACGACCACCTGGCCCGCTGCGTGGCCCGCGACCTGACCTGACCGGTCCCGGCCCGGCGTGAGCCGGCCACCCCGGGCGGCCCGGCCTCCCCGGGCGGCCCGGCCTCCCCGGGCGGCCCGGCCTCCCCGGGCGGCCCGGCCTCCCCGGGCGGCCCGGCCTGGCCCGGCCTCGTTCGGCCTGCCCTGACCTTGC
The DNA here is from genome assembly GCF_057834205.1 of Streptomyces sp. GL_148. Classification (NCBI taxonomy): domain Bacteria; kingdom Bacillati; phylum Actinomycetota; class Actinomycetes; order Kitasatosporales; family Streptomycetaceae; genus Streptomyces; species Streptomyces sp. GL_148. The sequence continues at coordinate 5,733,729 of NZ_CM174396.1, forward strand.
CGGGTGCGGCTGGGGCGGCCCTGCGGGGCGAGGTCCCCTACCCGCCCTTCCACCGTTTCCCGGGCTCCGCCCGGACCCGTTGGGCCGGCCCCCGGACCCCCGCTCCTCAAACGCCGGAGGGGCTGGGTGCATCCAGCCGTCCGGCGTTTGAGGACCGGGGTCTGGGGCGGAGCCCCAGGGTCTTTCGGGGTCCGGGCAGCGCTCGGGGAACGGTGGAAGGGCGGGTCGGGGACTCCACCCCGCGCAGCGGCAAGGGTCGCAGCGGGGACTCCGCCCCGCGCAGCGGCGCACCCGCGGCCAGGGCTGAGTGCGGGCCGGCCCGCACCCGCGCGGCGGTGCCCGGTTCGTCCGGCGGAGCCGCTAGCGGCCCAGGTAGCGCGGAGCTTCCTTCGCGAGGAAGGCCGCGACGGCGATCCCGTGGTCCTCGGAGGCCCCGGCACGGGCCTGGAGCACGTCCTCGTGGTCCAGCGCGTCTTCGAGCGACCGCGAGGCCCCGTACGCCAGGGACTCCTTCAGGGCCGCGTAGGCGACCGTCGGGCCCTCGGCCAGCCGCCGGGCCACGGCCAGCGCCTCGGCCGCCAGCTCCTCCGAGGGGACCACACGGTTCGCGATGCCGAGTTCCAGTGCCTCCTGGGCCTTCACGGACCGCGGGAAGAGCAGCAGGTCGGAGGCGCGCGAGCCGCCGATCAGGCGGGGCAGCGTCCAGGAGACGCCCGAGTCGGCCGTCAGGGCGACCCCCGCGAAGGAGGTGTTGAAGGAGGCGGTGTCCGCGACCACGCGGAAGTCCGCCGCCAGGGCGAAGCCGAAGCCCGCGCCCGCCGCGACGCCGTTCACGCCCGCGACCACCGGCTTCGGCATCTCCGTCAGCGCCCGGACGATCGGGTTGTAGTGCTCCGCGACGGTGTTCATGGTCAGCGAGGAGCCGTGCTCGCGGTCGGCCGCCAGGAACCCGACGTGCTCCTTGAGGTCCTGGCCCACGCAGAACGCCCGGTTGCCGGCCGCGGTGAGCAGGACCGCCCGTACCGCCGGATCTGCGGCCGCCGCCCGGGCCGCGTCGCGCAGGGCGACCTTGGCCTCGGTGTTCATGGCGTTCATGGCCTCGGGCCGGTTAATCGTGATGGTCGCGAGTCCGTCGGTCACTTCGTAGAGCACGCTGTCGGCCATGGCGGGGGTCCCCCTTCGTCGCGGGCTGGCTACCGGCCGGTACCGGCCGGTGCAAAGGTCAGCATGGCGGACCGGACCGGGGTCGGACATGTGATGTGCGTCAAATAAACGGAAGGGCAGACTCGTGGCGCGGCGGCGGAGTATCGCAGGCGAGTCCCCGAAATGAGTGGTTTTGGTCAAGCGCGTTGCACAAGCGTTCCCAGCCGATGTTGGTCATCGGGTCCTGACATGCGGGATAATGGCCTGGAAGCAATGTGTTCGATGCCGGGTATTAGGCGCCTGAATGGGGCCGTCGGCTGACGATGAACTGGTTTCAGGAAGGGGAACGAGCATGGCGGCCATGAAGCCGCGGACGGGCGACGGCCCGCTCGAGGTCACCAAGGAGGGGCGGGGCATCGTCATGCGCGTACCGCTCGAGGGCGGCGGTCGGCTCGTCGTCGAGCTGACTCCGGACGAGGCGGACGCCCTGGGTGACGCCCTGAAGAAGGTCGTCGGCTGATCCCCCAAGGACGCTGACAGTACTTTCGCTGTTCTCTGCACCGCCCCGGCCGCGCTATGCGGTCGGGGCAGTGTTGTGTCCCCGTGACCCGTGACCCGTGACCCGTGACCGCGATCGCTGGAGCCGCGCCGTGACCTTCTCCCCGCCCGCGCCGCCCGCCTTCGCCGCCTGCACGCCCCGCCAGAAGGCGGCCCTGGTCCTCACGGAGGTCCTGGCGCCGGCGAACCTGGTGGTGGCCCAGCTCCTGCTGATCGGCTGGCACAGCACCGGGTCGTGGTCCGGTCTCGGCTGGGGCCTGCTCGGGGCCCTGTTCTGCGGAGTGGTCCCGATCGGCATCGTCCTGCTCGGGGTCCGGCGCGGGGCGCTGACCGACCAGCACATCCGGGTGCGGCGCCAGCGGGTCGTCCCGATGGGGCTGAGTCTGGGCTCGGTCGTCGCCGGGATCGCCCTCCTGCACGGGCTCGGCGCCCCGGCCGACGTCCTCGCGCTCGTCGTCGCGATGCTCGTCGGCCTCGTCTCCTCGCTGCTGGTGACGGTCGGCTGGCAGATATCCATCCACATGTCGGTGGCCGGCGGCACCGTGATGATCCTGCTGCTGGTCTTCGGCCCGGCGCTGCTTCCCGCGGTGCTGATCGCCGCCGGCGCGGGATGGTCCCGGCTGGTCCTGAAGGCGCACACCACGGCGCAGCTCCTCGCCGGAACCGTGCTGGGCGGTACGGCCGCGCTGACCTTCGCGCTGCTGCGCTGACCTGCTGACCTGCTGACCCGCTGCTGCGCTGACCCGCCGACCCGTGTGGGCTCAGCGTGGGCTCAGCGCCGGACCGCGCACAGCAGGCCGTCGCCCACCGGGAGCAGGGCGGCCTCCAGGGCCGGGCTCTCGCGGACGCTGCGCAGCAGTTCGCGGACGCGGAGCACCTCGACGGGCTGGGCCGCGGAGTCGACCGTACGACCGTCGGAGAAGACTCCCTCGAAGCAGACCAGACCGCCGGGGCGGAGCAGGCGCAACGATTCAGCGAGGTAGTCGAGGGACTCGGACGGGTCCCCGTCGCAGAAGACGAGGTCGTATCCGCCGTCGGCCAGCCGGGGCAGTACGTCCAGGGCGCGGCCCGGGATGAAGCGGGCGCGGTTGCCCGCGAAGCCGGCGGCGCGGAAGGCCTGGCGGGCGAAGGCCTGCCGGTCCGCTTCGGGATCCACCGTGGTCAGGACCCCGTCGGCGCGCATTCCGTGCAGGAGGTGGATGCCGGACACGCCGGTTCCGGTGCCGATCTCGGCGACCGCTTTCGCGTCGGCGACGGCGGCGAGCAGGCGCAGCGCGGCCCCGGTGCCGGGGGATACGGAACGGAGTCCCGCTTCCCTGGACCGGTCGCGGGCCCATCGCAGAGCGTCGTCTTCGGCGACAAACGCGTCGGCGAACGCCCAGCTCGTCTGCCGGTTGCCGGTAATGACCCTCTCCTGTCCCCATAGTTGGCGCAACGGTGACTGTATCCGCTGGAGTCGGGAACCCGCAGATGGGACCGGGCGTTGAGAGCAGTAGAGACGCAAGAGCGGCCTGGGGCCCGGAGCCCGTGCAAAGTTACTGCAAAAAAGCTTATCCAGAGCTGACGGGAGGGGTGGCTATGGTAGGGATTCCGCTGGACACCACCAGAGCCGACAGGGGAGGTGCGGCTGCGCCTGTGGATCGTGGGGGTGTCCTCCGACGCCTCTTCTGGTCGGCCGGTGAGCCGAAATCCGTGACCAACATTGCTGACCGTTTCCGCACCGTAGACACCGCAACCACCGCGACCTTCGCCGCCGATGCGGGCTCCCAGGCGTGGACCCCTCCCTCGTGGGAGGAGATCGTCAGCACCCACAGCGCGCGGGTCTACCGCCTCGCCTACAGGCTGACGGGCAACCAGCACGACGCCGAGGACCTGACGCAGGAAGTCTTCGTCCGCGTCTTCCGTTCGCTGTCCACGTACACGCCCGGCACCTTCGAGGGCTGGCTGCACCGGATCACCACGAACCTCTTCCTGGACATGGTCCGCCGCAAGCAGCGGATCCGCTTCGACGCCCTCGCCGACGACGCCGCCGAGCGGCTGCCGAGCCGTGAGCCGTCCCCGCAGCAGGTCCTGCACGACACCCACTTCGACGCGGACGTGCAGCAGGCGCTGGACACCCTCGCGCCCGAGTTCCGCGCGGCCGTCGTGCTCTGCGACATCGAGGGCCTGTCGTACGAGGAGATCGCCGCCACGCTCGGCGTGAAGCTCGGCACCGTGCGCAGCCGTATCCACCGGGGCCGTTCGCACCTGCGCAAGGCGCTCAAGCACCGGTCTCCCGAGGCCCGTGCCGAGCAGCGCGCGCTGGCCGGTGTGGCGGTGGGCGCGCCCGGCGCCGGGGGAGAGGGCGGAGCCGAGTGAGTGGCATCAGTCCGTCCCCGTCGCCTGCCGAACAGGCTTTCTCCGCTGAGCAGGCTTCCTCCGCCGAACAGCATTTGGGCGACCGGCTCGCCGCCCTCGTGGACGGGGAGTTGGGCCACGACGCGCGCGAGCGGGTGCTGGCGCACCTGGCGACGTGTCCCAAGTGCAAGGCCGAGGCCGATGCGCAGCGGCGCCTGAAGGCCATGTTCGTGGAGAGCGCGGCGCCTGCGCTGTCGGCCGGGTTCCTGGCGCGGTTGCAGGGGCTGCCGGGAGGCGGCGCCGAGGGCCCCTCAGGGCCTTCCGGACCCTTCGGCCCGTCGGCGGGAGCCGACCCCTTCGCGTCCTTCGGCTACGCGCCGCCCGCGGCCGCCGCGCCGCAGCAACAGGGCTTCCGGATACACGAGGTGGGCCGGCAGCGGCGCCGCCTCGCGTTCGTGGCCGCCGGAGCGGTGTCGCTCGCCGCGATCGCGCTGGGCGGCTCGCTGCCGATGGAAGCGGTCGAGCCCAATGCCCGGGGCGAGGCCCCGGCCGCGCGCACGGGACCGGTGGTCCCGGTGGTCGACGCGGTGGTCCGGGAGAAGCGGATGAGGCCGGGCACCGTCCCGACGTTCCGCCCGGTCACCCCCCTCGCGGTCTCCCCGTCGCCCTCCCGCCCGACCACCTCCGCACGCCCCGTGTCCCTGTACCGGTAGCCGTCGGGGCCGGGCCAGGGGCTGTCGTCCCCTTCCCGCCTGTCCGGACCGCCGGGCGGGCGGTACGGGCGACCTGGTTGAATCTCCGCCAGATGCGCCGCCCCGGGCGGCCGGCGGAGACCGACAGGTAGGCGGGGAGCGCCCATGTCCGACAGTCAGCAGACCGATCCGGTGGCGGATCCGGTCCCCGCCCCCCTGCCCCGGTGGTGGAGCCGCCCCGCCGATCCCGTGGGCGCGCACGAGGCATTCGTACCGCCCCCGCGGGCCGGGTCGCCCGCGGACGGGGCTCCGGTGACCGCTCCGGCCCCCGCCCCCGCCCCGGTAGTGCCCCAGTGGTGGAGCCGGCCCGCGCAGCCCGTGGCCGCGCACGAGGGATCCGTACCGCCCCCGCCGACCACGCCGGAGGCGGACGAGGCGCCGCGGTACGACCCGTGGGATGTGCGGCCGCTCCAGGCGGTGGACCAGGGCCGGGCGGGCTCCCGCCGGCTCCGGCTGCGCCAGGGCATCGTCCTCGGTGTCGGGACCGCCCTCCTGGCCGGAGGCATCGGCGGCTACGCCGGGGTCCTCGCCGAGCGGCAGGCCGGCACCCGCCTCGAACTCCCGCAGGCGGCCCCCGCCGACCGCGGCCGGGCTCCCGACAGCGTCGCCGGGATCGCCGCCGCCGCGCTGCCCGGTGTGGTCACCCTGCACGTCAGCGGCGCGGAGAGCAGTTCGACCGGCACCGGCTTCGTCCTCGACGGGCAGGGCCACATCCTCACCAACCACCACGTGGTCAACGGGGCCCGGACCATAACGGTCACCTTCAGCACCGGCGAGAGCGTCCCCGCCGAGCTGGTGGGCGGCGACACCGGTTACGACCTGGCCGTGGTCAAGGTCGACGGGGTACGGGGCCTGCGGCCGCTCGCGCTCGGAAACTCCGAGAACGTCGAGGTCGGCGACCCCGTCGTGGCCATCGGGGCCCCCTTCGACCTCTCCAACACCGTCACCGCCGGCATCATCAGCGCCACCGGCCGCCCCATCACCGCCGGCGGCGACAAGGGCGACGGCAGCGACGTCAGCTACGTCGACGCCCTCCAGACCGACGCCCCCATCAACCCCGGCAACTCCGGCGGACCCCTCCTCGACGCCAGGGCCCAGGTCATCGGCATCAACAGCGCCATCCGCGGAGGCGACGGCAAGGACAGCTCCGGACAGCAGCGCGGCAGCGTCGGCCTCGGCTTCGCCATCCCGGTGAACCAGGGCAAGCGGGTGGCGGAGGAGCTGATCCGCACCGGCCGCGCCACCCACCCCGTCGTCGGCGTCACCCTGGACATGGAGTACACCGGCGACGGGGCCCGGGTGGGGGAGAAGGGCGAGGACGGGAAGCCGGCCGTCCCCGCGGGCGGGCCCGGAGCCCGAGCGGGGATCAGGCCCGGCGACGTGATCACCGAGGTCGACGGGGTACGGGTGCACGGCGGCGACGAGCTCGTGATCAAGGTCCGTGCCCACCGGCCGGGCGACCGGCTCACCCTGACCGTGCTGCGCGAGGGCCGGGAGCGCACGCTGGAGGTGGTCCTCGGATCGGCGAACGGATCGTGACGGGCGGGTGAAAGCCGAACCGGTCCCGTAATCAGCCGGTCCTGGTGTATTGGCCTGCGGACCGGGCCGGGTACCGTGTGACAGGCCTGACGTGAAGAGAGCCGAGGAGCGGGGCAAGGTGTTCAACGACATAGGCGCACTCGAGCTGGTCACGATCGTGGTGCTCGCCATTCTCATCTTCGGCCCGGACAAGCTGCCCAAGGTCATCCAGGACGTCACGGGCGTCATCCGGAAGATCCGCGCGTTCTCCGACAGCGCGAAGCAGGACATCCGCTCCGAGCTCGGCCCGGAATTCAAGGACTTCGAGTTCGAGGACCTGAACCCGAAGACCTTCATCCGCAAGCAGCTGACCGAGAACGAGGACCTCAAGGAGATCCGGAGCAGCTTCGATCTCCGCAAGGAGCTGACCGACGTCACCGACGCGGTCAACGGCAAGGAATCCGACGCGGCCGAGGCCGCCGGCGGCGCCCTCCCCGCCGCCGCGCCGGGCACCGCACCGGACATGGTCAAGAAGCCCGCGACCCCGGCGCAGGAGCAGCGCACGCGCTACGACGCCGACGCGACCTGACGCCACCCCGAACCACGCGCGCGCCCGCCTGCCCGGCGAACCGCGGTCGGATGGCTATCCTCCTTTGAGTCCGGATCCAGGACGCCCGAGGGGGGTGGGCCGTTCCGGAGCCCACGGAACGAGAGGCCGCTCAGATGGAGACGACGAGCAGTAGCCGGGTAGGCACGCAGCCTGCCGAGGCGCAGACGCCCGCACCCCAGGACCCTCCGCAGTCCCCGGACGCGGCCGCCCCGCCCGTCCCTGCCGCCCGCCGGGCGGCCGAGGGGTACCTGCGGGCCGACTTCCCCTGGTACGGGCTGGACGGGGCCTTCACCGGCCCCCGCTGGCTGATGCAGGTCGCCGCCGGCGCCGACGGCAGCGTGGAGCACGGCTCGACCGGTCACGGGGACGAGCCCTCCGCCCGCGGCGAGATCGCCACCGGGGAGAAGGAACGCTTCGCGGTGGTCGTCACCGTGGCCAGCAACCCGCTGCGCCGCACCGCCGACGGCACCGGCGTCCTGGAGGCCACTTCGGTCTCCTCGGCGGCCTGGCTGGCCGGCTCGGGGCTGCTGGCCTACAGCTGGCCGGGGCAGATGGACCACAGCCTGCGCGACGACTGGCTCGACCAGCAGACCGAGGCCGCCTGGGAACTCGCGGACGACCTCGCGGGGCCGGACTGGTCGACGCTGTCGCTGCCGGTGGACGGGGAGCCCACGCCCTTCCACTACCGAGAGTCGGAGTTCGGGTGGGTCCTGGCGGGTTCCACCGGGAGCGGGGTGCACTTGGGTGCGTACGGCCGCGGGATGAGCGCGTACGGGCTCGGCTTCTCGGTGATCGGGGACCTGGCGGCGTACGAGTAGGGCGAGTAGGACGCACAAAAGACGAGTAGGACGCACAAAAAAAGGGGGGCCCGGCGATGGAATGCCATCGCCGGGCCCCCCTTTTTTTGTGCGTGTCAGAACTTGTTGCGCGGGGTGATGCCCAGGGACATGCCCGCCAGGCCGCGGGCGCGGCCGCCGAGCTTGCCCGCGATGGCGCGCAGGGCCGCGCCGGCGGGGGAGTCGGGGTCGGACAGGACGACCGGGGTGCCGTCGTCGCCGCCCTCGCGCAGGCGGACGTCGATCGGGATCGAGCCCAGCACCGGCACCGCCGCGCCGAGCGTCTTGGTCAGGCCGTCGGCGACCTTCTGGCCACCGCCCGAGCCGAACACGTCGACCATCTCGTCGCAGTGCGGGCAGGGCAGCCCGGACATGTTCTCGACGACGCCGACGATCTTCTGGTGGGTCTGCACGGCGATCGCGCCGGCCCGCTCCGCGACCTCGGCCGCCGCCTGCTGCGGGGTGGTCACGACGAGGATCTCGGCGTTCGGCACGAGCTGGGCCACGGAGATCGCGATGTCGCCCGTGCCCGGCGGCAGGTCGAGCAGCAGGACGTCCAGGTCGCCCCAGTACACGTCGGCCAGGAACTGCTGGAGGGCCCGGTGCAGCATCGGACCGCGCCACACCACGGGCGCGTTGCCCGGGGTGAACATGCCGATGGAGATGACCTTCACGCCGTGCGCCGACGGCGGCATGATCATGTTCTCGACCTGGGTGGGGCGGCCCGCCACGCCGAGCATGCGCGGCACGCTGTGGCCGTAGATGTCGGCGTCGACGACGCCGACCTTCAGGCCGTCGGCCGCCATCGCCGCCGCCAGGTTCACGGTGACCGAGGACTTGCCGACGCCGCCCTTGCCGGAGGCGACCGCGTAGACGCGGGTCAGGGAGCCGGGCTGGGCGAAGGGGACCTCGCGCTCGGCGGTGCCGCCGCGCAGGGTCGCCGCGAGGTCCTTGCGCTGCTCGTCGCTCATCACGTCCAGCGTGACGGCGACCGAGGTGACGCCGGGGACCCGCTGCACGGCCTCGGTGACCAAGTTGGTGATGGTCTCGCGCATCGGACAGCCCGACACGGTGAGGTAGACGGTGACGGCGACCTCGCCGCCATCACCGATCTCCACCGATTTGACCATGCCCAGCTCGGTGATCGGCCGGTGGATCTCGGGGTCGTTCACCGTCGCCAGCGCGTCCAGGATCGCGTCCTGGTCGGGCACTGCGGCGGCGTCGGCGGAGCTTGTCTCGGTAGCCATGCCCCGATGGTACGGCGCGGTGGCGGGCCTCAGGAAAGCCCGCTAGCGGTCGCCTTCGTCACTCTCGAGCGGGAATAGCCGCCGTTCGTCCATCTCCTTGATCAGATCCTGGAACTCGGACCGGATCCAATCGCGCGTGGCGACCTCTCCCAGACCCATCCGCAGGGCCGCGATCTCCCGGGTCAGGTACTCGGTGTCGGCCAGCGAGCGTTCGTTCTGCTTGCGGTCCTGCTCCAGGTTGACCCGGTCCCGGTCGTCCTGGCGGTTCTGCGCCAGCAGGATCAGCGGGGCCGCGTAGGAGGCCTGGAGCGACAGCATCAGGGTCAGGAAGATGAAGGGGTACTCGTCCCAGCGCAGGTCGGCCGGGGCGAAGATGTTCCACAGCACCCAGATGATGATGACGACGGTCATCCAGACGATGAACCGGCCGGTGCCGAGGAACCGCGCGACCCGCTCCGAGAGCCGCCCGAAGGCCTCCGGGTCGTATTCGGGCAGCAGCCGCCGGCGGGCGGGCCGCGGCAGGTCGAGCCGCGCGCGCGAGCGCGTCAGCGCGCTCGCCCCGCTCGGCGCACTGGCCTTCGCCCGCTCGCCGCGCTCGAAAGAGGAACGTTCCGCCCGCTCCGCGGCCGCTTCCGCGAGCCCGTGCTCGCGCGCCTGGGCCCGCGCGTGCTCGCGCCGCTCCCGGCTCTGCTCGCGGCGCCGCTCGCGCCGCGGCTCCCGGTCCGGCTGCTCGCCGCGCCCCCGCTCAGTTCCCACGTAGGGCCCCTTCCGCACGCTCGGAGTCCTCGGGACCCTCCGCATGGAAGTCCGTCTCCCGCCAGTCGTCCGGCAGCAGGTGGTCCAGTACGTCGTCGACGGTGACCGCGCCCAGCAGTGAGCCGCTCTCGTCGACGACCGGGACCGCGACCATGTTGTACGCGGCCAGGTAGCTGGTCACCACCGGCAGCGAGGCGTCCGGCCGCAGCGGCGCCAGCCCGGTGTCCACGATCGAGCTGACCAGGGTGAACGGCGGATCGCGCAGCAGCCGCTGGAAGTGCACCGTGCCCAGGTACTTGCCCGTCGGCGTCTCGTCCGGCGGCCGGCACACGTACACCTGCGCCGCCAGCGCCGGCGACAGGTCCGACTGCCGTACGCGGGCCAGCGCGTCGGCGACCGTCGCGTCGGGCCGCAGCACGATCGGCTCCGTGGTCATCAGACCGCCCGCGGTGTTCTCCTCGTACGACAGCAGGCGCCGCACGTCGGCGGCGTCGTCCGGCCGCATCAGCGTCAGCAGCCGTTCCTTGTCGTCCTCCGGCAGCTCCGAGAGGAGGTCGGCGGCGTCGTCCGGGTCCATCGCCTCCAGGACGTCGGCCGCGCGCTCCTCCTTCAGCTTCCCGAGGATCTCCACCTGCTCGTCCTCGGGCAGCTCCTCCATGACGTCCGCGAGCCGGTCGTCGTCCAGCGCGCTCGCCACCTCGGCGCGCCGCTTCGGCGTCAGGTGGTGCAGGACGTTCGCCACGTCCGCGGGGCGCATCTGCTCGAAGGTGGCGACCAGGTTCTCGGCGCCCTGCCCGTGCTCCTCCAACGAGAAGCCCGTCACCGCCGACCACTCCACGGTCAGGGTCTCGCCGCGCCGCCGCAGCGCACCCGCCTTGCCCTTCCGTACGAAGATCCGGTCGATCTCCCAGTCACGGCGGGCCGGCAGCTGCTGGATGGCCACGTCCAGGACGGTGACCTCCTCGTCGTCCGCGACCAGGCGCACCCGCCGGTCCAGCAGCTCGCCGAGGATCAGCCGCTCGGTGGGACGCTGCTCGAAGCGCCGCATGTTGACCACACCGGTGGTGATCACCTGGCCGGACTCGACGCCCGTCACCCGGGTCATGGGCAGGAAGATGCGCCGCCGGCTGACGACCTCGACGACCAGACCGAGCAGCCGGGGCGGCCGGCCGCCCACGCGGAGCATCGCGACGAGGTCGCGTACCCGGCCCACCTGGTCGCCGTTGGGGTCGAAGACGGGCACACCCGACAGATGCGAGACGAAGATCCGTGGGGCGCCTGCCGCCATCCGAGCGCCTCCTACGAGCTGCGTCATCCGTCGATCACCGGTACTGCCGCCCTCAGGTTAGCCCGTACCGCACACAACCTCCTGGTGGGGCCGTCCGCCCGGGCAACCCCCGGCGGCGGCGCGGGCCCCCGCGGCGACCCTGCGGCCTCCGCACGCGCGTCCCCACGAGCTGCGCACGGGCGCCGCGCGGAGGCCCGCGCAGGGGCGGGTACGCTGCCAGCTGCTCGCCGACGCAACGAGAGGGGCACCTGCCCGTGACCGCCTATTTCCCCGCCCCGCGGCTGCGCCGGGCCGCCTTCGTCAGTGCCCTCTGCGCGGGCCTGGCCGTCGTCGGCACGGGGTGCGGGGCGGACCCCGACGAGGGGACGAACGGGGTCGGCAAGCTGTCCGCCGACCAGATCGAGGACAAGGCGAAGACGGCCGTCACCGGGGCCCAGTCGGTCCACCTCTCCGGCACGCTGGTCAGCGGCGGCAAGTCCTTCACCCTGGACATGCGGCTCGGCGCGGACGGCGGCTCCGGCGAGGTGAAGTCCCAGGACGACACCACCTTCCAGCTGCTGCGGGTCGGGGAGCAGCTCTACCTCAAGGCGGGCGCCGCGTTCTGGGGCCAGTCCGAGGCGGCCGGCAAGCTCGGCGACAAGTTCGTCAAGGTGCCCGAGGGCGACCCCTCGTACAAGCAGTTCCGCGGGTTCACCGACATGCAGGTCATGCTCGACGGGCTGCTTGGGCTCGACGGGAAGCTCACCAAGGGCGAGGACTACACCAAGGTCGGGCTCACCCGGGCCGTGCAGGTCTCGGCGGACAAGGGCAAGGGCGGCAAACTCTCGGTCTCCCTGGAGGGCACCCCCTACCCGCTCCTCATGGAACGCGCGGGCGGCGCCGGCCGGGTGACCCTCGCGGAATGGGGCGCGCCGGTCGAGCTGACGGCGCCCGCGCCGGACCAGACGGTGGACTACGGTTCCGAGCTGCCCACGACCAAGGAGCAGGACGGCGGCTCCGGCCAGGGCGCCCCGCAGGGCTCCGGCCAGGGCGCCAACCCGCAGGGCTAGGCCGTCCAGGCCGTTCAGGCCGTTCAGGCCGTCCGAGCGGTCCCGGCGCGCCTCAGCGGGCCGCCTTCTTCTTCCGCTTCAGCAGCAGCTTCGGCAGCCCGGCCGGGATCGGCTGCCGGGTCGTCGCCGGGGAGCCCAGCGGAGCCGCCGCCAGCGAATCCTCGGGGAGTGCGGCCCGGACCGACTCCGGCTCCAGGCGCAGCAGCCGGCATTCCCGCGCCCAGCGTTCGGTCATCTCGGCGGAGTCGGGCGCGTTCAGCCGCTTGCCCTTGAGCTCGGCCACCGCGGCCTCCCACGGCTCGCTGCCGGGCACGAGCTCCCGTACGGTCGCCGTCCACGCGACGAGCCGGCCGCCCTTGTCCTTGCTGCGCACGGTCACCTCGGCCGCCGCCCCGTCCGCGAGCCCCGGGAACGGCTGCTCCCCGGGCCCGTCGCCGAGCACGTGCGCCGCGCCGTCCACCCAGGCGTGCCACAGGCTGCGGTCGGCCCCGGAGCCGCGGACCCAGATGAGGCCGGACTTCTTGGTGGCCTCCTCGACGAGGGCCAGATCGAGCGCGCTGAGAGTCATGCGCACAGGGTAGCCAGCGGCCCCCGCACCCTCACAGTCAGTGGGCTCACAGCCAGTGGGCTCACAGCCAGTGGGCTCACAGCCAGCCGTGGCGGCGCAGGGCCCGGTGGATGGTGAAGCAGGTCCCGGCGATGGCGGCCATCACCATCGGATAGCCGTAGCGCCACTGGAGCTCCGGCATGTGCTCGAAGTTCATCCCGTACACCCCGCAGATCATCGTGGGCACGGCGATGATCGCCGCCCAGGAGGTGATCTTGCGCATGTCCTCGTTCTGCGCGACGGTCGCCTGTGCCAGGTTGGCCTGGAGGATGGAGTTCAGCAGCTCGTCGAAGCCGACGACCTGCTCGTGCACGCGGGCCAGGTGGTCGGCGACGTCGCGGAAGTACTTCTGGATGTCGGGCTCCACCAGCCGCATCGGGCGCTCGCTGAGCAGCTCCATGGGGCGCAGCAGCGGGGAGACGGCCCGCTTGAACTCCAGCACCTCGCGCTTGAGCTGGTAGATGCGGCCCGCGTCGCCGCCGCGCGCGGCGCCCTTGGCGGGGGCGGCGAAGACGTCGCTCTCCACCTCGTCGATGTCGTCCTGCACGGCCGCGGCGACGGCGATGTACCCGTCGACCACGTGGTCGGCGAGGGAGTGCAGGACGGCGGACGGGCCCTTGGCGAGGAGCGCCGGGTCGTCCTGGAGGCGGTGGCGCAGGCCCTTGAGGGAGCCGTGGCCGCCGTGCCGGACGGTGATGACGAAGTCGGGGCCGGTGAAGCACATCACCTCGCCGGTCTCCACCACCTCGCTGGTGGCGGTGAGTTCGGCGTGCTCGACGTAGTGGATCGTCTTGAAGACGGTGAAGAGGGTGTCGTCGTAGCGCTCCAGCTTCGGCCGCTGGTGGGCGTGCACCGCGTCCTCCACGGCGAGCGGGTGCAGCCCGAACACGGCGGCGATCCCCGCGAACTCGGCCTCCGTCGGCTCGTGCAGGCCGATCCAGGCGAAACCGCCGTCCGCGCGGACCTCGCGCAGCGCCTCACGGGGCGTCAGACAGGAGGCTCCCTGCGCGCGCACGTCACGCCGCCCGTCGCGGTAGACGGCGCAGTCGACCACCGCGCTGATCGCGGACGGGTCGCGGGTGGTGTCGTAGCCGGGCTGTGCCGGGGTGGACCTGCGCAGCGCGGGGCGGACGGCGGCACGGAGGTAGGGCAGCATCGACATGGCAGGCTCCTTCGCGCGCACGGCTGCGGACCGTACGGGTGGGAGGTCCTTCCGGACGGCACGCTCACCCGGTCGGCAGTCCGGGCGGGCAGGCGGAAGGATCAGGACGGGAGGACACAGTTCTTCCGTCGCTCTTCGACCGATCCGGCGTGTTGATTCAAAGACGCGCGGATCAAAGGGGGCGCGGCGCGCCCGTCGGCGAAGTGGAAGAGCGAGAGGTACCGCACGTACTGTGCGATCGACTTCGATGCACCGCAGCCCCACCTCCTCCGGCCGGTCCCCCGTGAGGGACGTCCTGTCGCCGGGGCACTGAAACTTCTCTTCTGAGAGCGTCCCCGACCAGCGGTCAACGATATCAGCCGACGGATGGTCAAGAGCCGCTCTTTACCCGGCTGATACGAGTTCTATGCTCGCTCCATGGCAGAAATTCTGGCCCTTGTGGAAGCCCGGCTGCGCGCCGCGCTCGGCGAACCCGATGCCCGCGCCGCCGTCACCTTCCTGGGCACCGACCGTTTCGAAGTCCTCCGCTTCACCGAGGGCGACCTCGTGCGGTACGCGACCCTCGGCATGTCCGCCCAGCCGATGACCGACCCGACGGCGGTGGTCTCCGACCCGGTGCGAGGCCCGCGCGCGGAGCTCGTGCTGACCGTACGGGGCGGGCTCGCGCCCACCGACAAGCTGCTGCGGCCGCTGGCCGTGCTGGCGGCGTCGCCCCAGGTGGAAGGACTCATCGTGGCGCCCGGCGCCTCACTGGACGTGGGTGAACCCCTGTGGGACGGGGCGCCGTTCACCTCCGTGCTCGTGGGGGAGCCCGGCGGCCTGGTCGAGGACGTCGTCCTGGACGACCCCCTGGACCCCGTCTCCTTCTTCCCCCTCCTGCCGATGACGGCGAACGAGGCGGCGTGGAAGCGGGTCCACGGCGCGGCCGCCCTGCAGGAACGCTGGCTCGCGCGCGGCACGGATCTGCGGGACCCTCTGCGTACGGCAGTCGCACTGGACTGAGCATCCGGCCGCCGCCTGGACTGAGCATCCGGCCGCCGCCCGGCCGCCCGGACGGGTGAGCGCGTCTTGACGGGGCGCGTGGCGGGGAGGAGCGTGGCTTTTTATGAGGGGCGAACCGAGTTGCCCGAAGTGCGGTGGACGGGTCAGGGCGCCCGGTCTCTTCGCCGACTCCTGGCAGTGCGCGCTACACGGCACCGTCCATCCGTTGCAACCCGTGATCCCGCCGAGCGTCGAAGGCCTGGGCGTGGTGGTGAACCGGGCGCAGGTGCCGGTCTGGATGCCCTGGCCGCTGCCCGTCGGCTGGCTGTTCACCGGGGTCGCCTCCGCCGGTGACGACCGCAGTGGCGGCCGGGCCACCGCCGTGGCCTGCTCGGGTCCCGGCCCGCTCGGCGGCATCGGCGAACTGCTGCTGATCGCCGAGGAGCTGGGCGTCGGCCTGGGCGCGCGGTTCGCCGGCCTCGACGCCCCCGACCCGGGCCGCTACATGAACGTCTCCGCCGCGCCGCACGCCAAGGTGGTCGCCGCCGGGCGCCCGACGCCCCTCTGGCACGTCACCGGCGTCCCCGAGGACCGGGCCGTCTTCGCCGGCGAGGCGCGCGGGCTGTGGCTGTGGGCCATCGTCTGGCCGGAGCAGTCGGGCCTGCTGATGTACGACGAGCTGGTCCTGACCGACCTGCGCGACGCGGGAACCGAGGTGGAGCTGCTGCCCTGCGGCGCCCTGAGCCCCCGCATTTTGTCCCAGCCTTCTTGACGCGCCCCTCCCTTCTTGACGCGCCCCTCGCGCGGCTCGGCCCTGGCGGGCCTCCCCGGCTTCGGGGCGCTGCGCCGGACTCCGTCCGGCGGTCCGGGGCGCGGGCGGTCCGGGGCGCGGGCCGTCCTGCGGTCTCCGGCGCCGCCGGTCCGATGGGGCCCCTACCGGGGAAAGCGGACTGTATCCTGGAGTGTCCCCCGTCCGCGTGTGAACCCTGGAGTTCGGCTGTGCGCATCGATCTGCACGCCCACTCCACGGCCTCGGACGGTACGGACACCCCCGCCGAGCTGGTGCGCAATGCCGCCGGTGCCGGGCTCGACGTGGTGGCGCTGACCGACCACGACACCGTCGCCGGATACCGCGAGGCCATCGCCGCGCTGCCCCAGGGGCTGACCCTGGTCACCGGCGCCGAGCTGAGCTGCCGTCTCGACGGCATCGGCATGCACATGCTGGCGTACCTCTTCGACCCCGAGGAGCCCGAGCTCTTCCGTGAGCGGGAGCTCGTCCGCGACGACCGCGTCCCGCGCGCGCAGGCCATGATCGGCAAACTGCAGGGCCTCGAGGTGGACATCACCTGGGAGCAGGTGGCCCGGATCGCCGGTGAGGGCTCCGTGGGACGCCCGCACATCGCCGCCGCGCTCGTCGAGCTGGGCGTCGTGCCCACCGTGTCGGACGCCTTCACCGCGGACTGGCTCGCCGACGGCGGCCGCGCGTACGCCGAGAAGCACGAGCTCGACCCCTTCGACGCGATCCGCCTGGTCAAGGCGGCCGGCGGGGTCACCGTCTTCGCGCATCCCGCCGCCGTCAAGCGCGGCACCTGTGTTCCCGAGAGCGCGATAGCCGCCCTCGCCTCGGCCGGCCTCGACGGCATCGAGGTCGATCACATGGACCACGACGACGCCACCCGCGCGCGCCTGCGCGGCCTGGCCGGCGACCTCGGTCTGCTGACCACCGGGTCCAGCGATTACCACGGCAGCCGCAAGACCTGCCGCCTCGGGGAGTACACGACCGACCCCGAGATCTACGGCGAGATCACCCGCCGTGCCACCGGGGCGTTCCCGGTCCCCGGCGCCGGTGGACGCGTACGCGGCTGACCGCTGCCGCCGCCCCTCCCGCTCTGCGCCCCTTTTTCGTGACACCCCTCTCCTGCAAGGCATCACTGTGCTCGATTTCGCCGTCTTCGGATCCCTCTTTCTTACGCTTTTTGTGATTATGGACCCCCCGGGGATCACGCCCATCTTCCTCGCGCTGACCTCGGGCCGCCCCGCCAAGGTGCAGCGCCGCATGGCCTGGCAGGCCGTCTGCGTCGCCTTCGGCGTCATCGCCGTGTTCGGCATCTGCGGCCAGCAGATCCTCGACTACCTGCACGTCTCCGTGCCGGCCCTGATGATCGCGGGCGGGCTGCTGCTCCTGCTCATCGCGCTCGACCTGCTCACCGGCAAGACCGACGAGCCGAAGCAGACCAAGGACGTGAACGTCGCGCTCGTCCCGCTCGGCATGCCGCTGCTCGCCGGGCCCGGCGCGATCGTCTCGGTGATCCTGGCCGTGCAGAAGGCCGACGGGCTCACCGGGCAGTTCTCGGTGTGGGCCGCGATCGTCGCGATGCACATCGTGCTGTGGGTGGTGATGCGCTACTCGCTCGTCATCATCCGCGTGATCAAGGACGGCGGCGTGGTCCTCGTGACGCGGCTGGCGGGCATGATGCTGTCCGCGATCGCCGTCCAGCAGATCATCAACGGCGTGCTCCAGGTGATCCAGACCGCGTAGCGCCCCGCGCAACCCGCCGCGCATGCGAACGCCCCCGCACCGGGATCGGTGCGGGGGCGTTCGGCGAATAGGTGGACGCGGTCAGTTGGACACGGTCTCGGCCGGTCGGATCAGGAGGCGCTGGCCGACGGCCGCGGCCTGCTGCACGATCCGGTTGACGGAGGCCGCGTCCACGACGGTGCTGTCCACGGCAGATCCGTCGACGTCGTCCAGGCGCAGAATCTCGAAGCGCATGGGGCTTCTCCCTTCGTCAGTGTTCTTCCTTGTACAGGGTTAACGAAGTGTAAGCCGCAAACATTCCCTACGCTAAGGAAATTTTTTCCTTGTCTAACTACTAACGGGTACCGGAGACGCCAGGATCCCGTCAGGACCCCGCCAGAACGCCGCCAGCGCCGCCGCCGTGCCCGCCGGATCCTCGGCGTTCGGCGAGTGTTCCGTCCCCGCGATCACCACCCGCGCCGCGCCCAGCCGGTGCGCCATCGCGTCCATCTCCGACACCGGCCACACCGGGTCCGACTCACCGGACAGCACCAGCTTCGCCAGCCCGGGGGCCGCGGCGGCGAGCTCCTCGATCCGGTCCGGCTCCTCGATCAGCGTCCGGCCCGTCACCATCAGCTGCTCGGGGACGGTCCCCAGCCAGCGGGCGCGCAGGAAGGCCGCGAGGGCCGGGTCCTCGGGGGGCGCGTCGCGCGGATCCATGGCGCGCATGGCCGCCCAGATGCCCGGCATGTCGTCGCCCATCGCCTCCAGCGCCGAGATCAGCAGCTTCGTACGGCCCTGCTGGTCCGCGCAGACCGCGCCCGGGCCGCTGCTCAGCAGTGTGAGGCTGGCGTACGGGGCCGGATCGCGGACCACGGCCGCCCGGACGATCAGCCCGCCCAGCGAATGCCCGAGCAGGTGCACCGGACCCGCCGCGTCCAGGGCGGCGGTCTGCGCGAGGACGTCCTGCGCCAGTTCCGCCAGGGCGTACGGGGCCTGCGTGCGCGGGCCGCCGCTCTCGTGCTGGCCGCGGCCGTCGACGGCGACGACGCGGTATCCGGCATTGGACAGCGGCCCGAGGAGGCCGATGAAGTCCTCCTTGCTGCCGGTGTAGCCGGGCACCAGCAGGGCGGTACCGCGGGCCGGCCCGCCGGGCACCGCCTCGTGCACGGCGAACTCGCCGCGGGCCGTGGTCAGCCGGTACGCGCGGGCTGCGGGCGGGAGCGTGAGGGTCGGCGGCTTGCTCATGGGCCGAGGTTACCGGCCCGTACGCCCGTACGGGAGCTCCGCCCGGGCCCGGGTACGCCGATGGCCCCGGCCCCTCGAAAGGGGACCGGGGCCATCGGCAGGGGCATTACGCCTCCGGGGTCTCCACCGCGGCGACGGCCTTGCGGGTCCGCGTGCGCTTCGGCTTCACCGGAGCCTCCTCGGCGGGAGCGGCGGCTTCGGCGGCCGGAGCCTCCGGGGCGGCAGCCGCGACCTTGCGGGTGCGGGTGCGCTTCGGCTTGACCGGAGCCTCCTCCGCCACCGGGGCGGCGGCTTCGGCGACGACCTCGGCGGCCGGGGCGCTGGCTGCGACCTTGCGGGTCCGCGTGCGCTTCGGCTTGACCGGGGCCTCCTCGGAGACCGCGACCGCGACCGCGGCGACGGCCGGAGCGGCCGGAGCCTCGACCACGGCGGCCTGGGCGACGACCTCGGCCACCGGGGCGGCGACCGGAGCGGCGTCGGCCTTGCGGGGGGCACGGGCACGCGGGGCGCTGGTGCGGGCGGAGCTGGTGCGGGGGGCGCCGGTGCGGCGCTCCCGGACCGGCTCGACCATGGGGGCCATCTGGAAGTCGGGCTCGGGCTCCACGACGAACGGGGCCAGGGGTTCCAGCGCCGTCGCGGGGGCGACGAAGGTGGCGGCCGGAGCGGCCGACCGGGTCCGGCGACGGCGCGGCTTGCGCGCCTCGTCGGCGGCGGCCGGGGCCTCCGGAGCCTGCACCGCCGCGGCGGGCGCGGCGACGGGGATGACCGGAGTGGCCTCGGTGGCCTCGGTGGTCACCGGGGTCAGGAGCTCGGCGCCGTGGTCCGAGCCGCCACGGGTGCGGCGACGCTGGCGCGGGGTGCGGGGTGCGCGCTCCTCGGTGACCGGGGCGGCGGCAGCGCGGCCACCGTCGCGTCCACCGTCACGACCGGCATCGCGTCCACGGTCACGACCGCCGTCACGACCGCTGTCGCGGCCACCGTCGCGACCGCCACGGCCACCACGGCCGCCGGTCTCGCCCAGGTCTTCCAGGTCCTCGGCCTTCAGGCCGGCCCGCGTGCGCTCGCCGCGCGGCAGGACGCCCTTGGTGCCGGCCGGGATGTTCATCTGCTCGTACAGGTGCGGGGACGTGGAGTACGTCTCCACCGGGTCGTGGAAGTCCAGCTCCAGCGCCTTGTTGATCAGCTGCCAGCGCGGGATGTCGTCCCAGTCGACCAGGGTGACGGCGATGCCCTTCTTGCCCGCGCGGCCGGTGCGGCCCACACGGTGCAGGAAGGTCTTCTCGTCCTCGGGCGTCTGGTAGTTGATGACGTGGGTGACACCCTCGACATCGATACCGCGCGCGGCGACGTCGGTGCAGACCAGTACGTCGACCTTGCCGTTGCGGAAGGCGCGCAGCGCCTGCTCGCGGGCGCCCTGGCCCAGGTCGCCGTGGACGGCGCCGGACGCGAAGCCGCGCTTCTCGAGCTGCTCGGCGATGTCGGCCGCGGTGCGCTTGGTGCGGCAGAAGATCATGGCGAGCCCGCGGCCTTCGGCCTGCAGGATGCGGGAGACGAGCTCCGGCTTGTCCATGTTGTGCGCACGGAAGACGTGCTGCGTGGTGTTGGCGACGGTCGCGCCCTCGCCGTCTTCGGAGACGGCGCGGATGTGCGTCGGCTGCGTCATGTACCGGCGGGCCAGTCCGATGACCGCACCCGGCATGGTCGCCGAGAACAGCATCGTCTGCCGCTTGGCCGGCAGGTAGCTCATGATCCTCTCGACGTCGGGCAGGAAGCCCAGGTCGAGCATTTCGTCGGCCTCGTCCAGGACGAGGGCCTTGACCTTGGAGAGGTCGAGCTTCTTCTGTCCGGCCAGGTCGAGCAGGCGGCCCGGGGTGCCGACGATGACGTCGACGCCCTTCTTGAGCGCCTCGACCTGCGGCTCGTACGCGCGGCCGCCGTATATGGCGAGGACGCGGACGTTGCGGACCTTGCCCGCGGTGAGGAGGTCGTTGGTGACCTGGGTGCAGAGCTCGCGGGTCGGAACCACCACGAGGGCCTGCGGGGCGTCGGTGAGCTGATCCGGCGTGGAACGGCCGGCCTCGACGTCCGCGGGGACGACGACGCGCTCCAGCAGGGGGAGGCCGAAACCGAGCGTCTTGCCGGTACCGGTCTTGGCCTGGCCGATGACGTCCGTGCCGGACATGGCGACGGGGAGGGTCATCTCCTGGATCGGGAAGGGGGACACAATGCCGACGGCCTCAAGGGCTTCGGCCGTCTCGGGAAAGATCCCGAGGTCTCGGAACGTAGTCAGGGTGCTGCCTCTTCTGTGAGACGCGGCGCGAGGCGGCGAAGGGGGTCGTACCGTGCCGGGCTTGCAGTACTACTACGTACGTACGAAGCTGCGCGGGACCACGAGCCATCGCTCAGGCGCTTTATGCCGCTGAGGGGGCCCCTCGTGGGAGGCGGTACGTATGAACGTACGCATCACGCCGAGGGCGGTCGGGTGGAGCCGATCGGGCCACCGACCGGGCATCCTCATTCGGATGGCCCGCCGAGTGTTCGGCAGGCGCATTACCACTGTACCCCGGAATCTCGCAGCTGTGTCGGGTGAATTCACCGGGTAGGCGCGTTTACGTGGACTGAGCAGGTGGTTCGTGGTTCCTTTAGGCGAGCTATTGTGCGGAGCATGTCGACCGTTGAAAACGCATCGCCCGCCGACGAAAGCGCCCCCTCCGAGGCAGCCGGCATCGCCGCCCAGGACTGGGCCACGGCCTCCGCCTCGCCGCAGTACCGGGCCGCCGTGGTGGATCTGCTGGGGGCGCTCGCGTACGGCGAACTCGCGGCCTTCGAACGCCTCGCGGAGGACGCGAAGCTCGCGCCCACCCTGGGCGACAAGGCCGAGCTCGCGAAGATGGCCTCCGCCGAGTTCCACCACTTCGAGCGCCTGCGCGACCGGCTCACCGCGATCGACGAGGACGCCACCGCCGCGATGGAGCCCTTCGCGAAGGGCGTCGACGACTTCCACCGCCAGACCGCCCCGTCGGACTGGCTGGAAGGCCTGGTCAAGGCCTATGTCGGCGACTCCATCGCCAGCGACTTCTACCGCGAGGTGGCCACCCACCTCGACACGGACACCCGCGGGCTCGTCGTGAGCGTGCTCGACGACACCGGCCACGGCGGTTTCGCCGTCGCGAAGGTGCGCGCGGCCATCGAGGCCGACCCGCGCTGCGGCGGCCGGCTCGCGCTGTGGGCCCGCCGGCTGATGGGCGAGGCCCTGTCGCAGGCGCAGCGCGTGGTCGCCGAGCGCGACGCGCTCTCCACCATGCTGGTCGGCGGGGTGGACGGGATGGCGGCCGGCTTCGACCTGGCGGCCGTCGGCGAGATGTTCACCCGGATCACCAAGGCGCACACCAAGCGCATGGCGGCCCTGGGCCTGGCGGCGTAGCCCCGGCCCCCACCCCAGGCATACGTCGGCCCCCGCGCAGAAGCTCCGCGCGGGGGCCGATGCCGTAGGTCAGTGAGGCTGCCCGTCAGTGGGGCCGTCTAGCCCCGCGTCGGAACCGAAAACGGAGTCCGGTGGGACGGCCTCGCAGTCCGGCCGGCGGGCCGCAGCAGCAGGGACAGGACCACCGCCGAGACCAGCGCACCGCCGATGAGGGTCGCGAACAGGTTGTTGTGCCCGGGGCCCAGCGCGGTGTGCGTCAGATAGGCGCCGAAGAGGGCGCCGGCCACTCCGCTCACCAGCACCGCCCGCGGAGAGGGCAGCCGCGGGCCGAGCGCACCGACGGCTGCCCCGGCCAGGGCGAGGCCCAGGAGGGCGGAGCCGAGCGCCTCGATCAGCAGCATGGGGGTTCCTCTCGAACGGCGGACGTACCGGGGCGTACCGGGAGCGTGTTCTTACAGCGGTCCTACCCGAAGCGGAGGAAACGGAAACGGCCCGGCGGAGTCGTCCACCGGGCCGTTCTCGGTACTTCGGGGTGCTTCGAGGTGCTCCGCAGTGCTCTGGGAGCGTTCGGCTCAGAGAGCGCCGAAGCCGACCTTGCGCACGTTGGGCTCGCCCAGGTCGACGTACGACAGGCGCTCGGACGGCACCAGGACCTTGCGGCCCTTGATGTCCGTGAGGCTCAGCAGCGGCGCCGAGCCGGACAGGGCGGCGGTGACGATGCTCTCCAGCTCCTCGGCACTCAGGTCGCTCTCGAGCACGATCTCCCGGGGTGCGTGCTGCACGCCGATCTTGACCTCCACGGCCTTGTCCCTCCGACGGTCCGGTTCGCGCGATCAGCCGCGCCGTTACCCGGTCCACATTAGCCCGGAGAGGGGACGTGTCCGCCGCGCGGCGAAAACGCTCGCAGCGAACAGCCGCCGGTCAGACCGGCGGGGGCCGCCGGGGCCGGCCCGGAAAGCCGGGCCGGCGCTGCTCGGACGTCTGCTCGGACGTCCGCTCAGACGTCCGTCGGGTGCAGCGGGAAGCCGGCGATTCCGCGCCAGGCGAGGGAGGTCAGCAGGCCCACCGCGGTGTCACGGGCGACCGGGCTCTCGCTCGACAGCCAGTACCGGGCCACGACCTGCGAGACCCCGCCCAGGCCCACGGCCAGCAGCATCGACTCGTCCTTCGACAGGCCGGTGTCCTCGGCGATGACGTCCGAGATGGCCTCGGCGCACTGCAGCGAGACGCGGTCGACGCGCTCGCGCACCGCCGGCTCGTTCGTCAGGTCCGACTCGAAGACCAGCCGGAAGGCGCCGCCCTCGTCCTCGACGTACGCGAAGTAGGCGTCCATGGTCGCGGCGACGCGCATCTTGTTGTCGCTCGTCGACGCGAGCGCGGTGCGCACGGCGAGCAGCAGGGCCTCGCAATGCTGGTCCAGGAGCGCCAGGTAGAGGTCGAGTTTGCCGGGGAAGTGCTGGTAGAGCACCGGCTTGCTGACTCCGGCACGCTCCGCGATGTCGTCCATGGCCGCTGCGTGATAACCCTGCGCGACGAAGACCTCCTGGGCGGCGCCCAGGAGCTGGTTGCGCCGGGCCCGGCGCGGAAGTCGCGTGCCCCGCGGACGCGCTGCCTCGGTCTGCTCGATGGCTGTCACGCCGCCTCCCACTTTCTTTAGAACACAATGCGCCTTGCGTCGCGCGGCCATCGTACTTTTCGGTAACCGAATCTGGAGGGTTCAAGCCGAGTTTTCTCGCGGTACGGACCGCCGGTTACCCGCCGGAGATGCTGGTCAGCGCTTGCTCAGCGGTAATCGTCCTCGTCCAGGGTCACCACCCGGGTCTGCTCGGCGGCGTCCCCGTCGGAGGCTTCGCGCTGGCCCACGGGGGTCAGCGGATCGTCCTCGCTCGGATTCAACTCCGCGTTCTGCTCCGCCGCGTCCGCCTCGGGGGCTTCCACGTCGAGGCTTTCCTGCTGCTCTGACTGGAAGGTGTCCGGTTCCGCAGGGTCGACAGTCATGGAGCCACCCCTTTCCACCTACGAGCCTAGGAGGATCCCGCATACCCCGCTAGGCGGTTCGGCAAGCATCTGTGACGGCGAACACAAGAGGAGCCGCGTGATCGTCTCGTAACATTGCCCCATGTCTTCGACCGAGCTGCCGGGTGTACGGTCCACCGCCGCGCTGTCTTCCCAGGTGGGAGCCGTGCGAGTGGCCGAAGGGGAGCAGCTGCGCACCGACCGGCTGCCCGGGCTGGAAATCAACGTACGCGTACGCCCGCCGGTCCGGGCCGGTTTGCCCCCCGCGCTCTTCGTCCACGGGCTCGGCGGTTCCTCGCAGAACTGGTCCGCGCTCATGGGGCGGCTGGCCGGTTCCGTCGACGGCGAGGCCGTGGACCTGCCCGGCTTCGGCTGGTCCCCGCCGCCCGCCGACCGGGACTACTCCGTCACCGGGCTCGCGCGCACCGTGATCCGCCACCTCGACGCCTCCGGGCGCGGACCGGTGCACCTGTTCGGGAACTCCCTCGGCGGGGCCGTGTCCACCCGGGTCGCGGCCGTCCGGCCCGACCTGGTGCGCACGCTGACGCTGGTCTCCCCGGCCCTGCCCGAACTGCGCGTGCAGAAGTCGGCCGTGCCGACCGCGCTGCTCGCCGTACCCGGCATGGCCGGGGTGCTCGACCGGCTCACCCGCGGTCTGAGCGCCGAGCGGCGCACCCGGGGGGTGACGGACCTCTGCTACGGAGACCCCTCGCGGGTGACACCCGAGGCGTTCGAGGCGGCCGTCGAGGAAATGGAACGGCGGCTCGCGCTCCCGTACTTCTGGGACGCGATGACCCGTTCCTCGCGCGGCATCGTCGACGCCTACACCCTCGGTGGGCAGCACGGACTGTGGCGCCAGGCGCAGCGGGTGCTCGCGCCGACCCTGCTGGTCTACGGTGGCCGGGACCAGCTCGTCTCGTACCGTATGGCGCGCAAGGCCGCCGCGGCCTTCCGGGGTTCGCGGTTGCTGTCCCTGCCCGAGGCGGGACACGTGGCGATGATGGAGTACCCCGAGGTGGTCGCGGCCGCCTTCCGGGAGCTGCTGGACGCCACCGGCGAGGGGGACTCCGTGAACGCCATGAACGTCATGAACACCGTGCACACCATGAACACCGACGAGGACGGCAAGGGCTGAGACGTGGGACGACATAGTCGCAAGGAGCCCGTCAAAGCTCCCGGCCCCGGCTCAGGCCATCCGCAGCCGGCCGAACGGGCCGGTGCAAGGGCCGCTGCCCCCGCTCCGGCCGGGTGGGCCGAGCCGGCCGCCGCCCCGCGCGGGTACGCGGCCGGGCCGCGCCACGAGCCGGTGTCCGGAGCGCGCGGCGGCCATCCCGAACAGCACGAGCCCGGCGGAGCCTGGGGCTCGGCCGCGGGTACCGGTGCGGCCTACGGGGACTGGCGCGGGGCCCCGCGCACCCGGCCGGCGGCCGGCGGCACGGGCGCACCTGCCCCGGTCTACGGCACCCCGGTCTACGACGCTCCGGCTTACGACACCCCGGTCTACGACGCTCCGGCTTACGACACCCCGGTCTACGACACCCCGGCCTTCGGTACCCCCGCGGTCGGCTTCCCGCAGGTCACCCTCGACTCGCCGATGACCGCGACGGGCTCGCACCGTCGGATCCCGGTCCACGAGGACGCCTTCACCGCGACCGGCCCCCGCCGCGCCGTCCCCGCCGTCGGGGACCGCTTCGCGGAGGACGCCTTCACCGCCACCGGGTCGCACCGCCGGATCCCCGCGCCGCGTACCCCGGTCGTCACCCCCGTCGAGGAGGCGGAGCAGGGGCTGCCCGCGGCCGGGCGCGGCGTCAAAGGCCGTACGTACGCCGGGATGGCCGCCGCGGCCGTCACCGTCGCGCTCGCCGTCGTCGTCGCGGGCCAGGCGGCCTCCGAGAACGACAGCGCCAAGAACGACGTCCGCGCCGCCGACGAGGGGAACAGGCACGCCTCCCAGGGCGACGCCGCCGCCTCCCGCTCCGACGGCCGGCCCACCCCGGACGCCTCCGCGGCGCTCAAGGCCGCGCCGGAGCTCACGTACGACCAGAAGATGGCGCAGCAGTTCCCGATCGACGAGAAGCTGAAGGGCTCCGGCGCCTTCGACACCGTGCCCGGTGTGGCGAAGGCGCCCGGCAAGGGGCAGGTGGTCCGCTACCGCGTCGACGCTGAGCAGGGACTCGGCCTGGATGCACAGCTGTTCGCCGAGGCCGTGCACCGCACGCTGAACGACGACCGGAGCTGGGGCCACGGCGGTACGAAGACCTTCGAGCGGGTGCCGGGCGGCGAAGCCGCGTTCGTGATCACGCTCGCCAGCCCCGGGACCACCGGCGTCTGGTGCAAGAAGTCCGGGCTCGACACCACCATCGACAACGTCTCCTGCGACTCCGCGTCGACCGACCGCGTGATGATCAACGCGTACCGGTGGTCGCAGGGTTCGGCGACGTACGGTGCGGACCAGATGTTCGCCTACCGCCAGATGCTGATCAACCACGAGGTCGGCCACCGGCTCGGCCACGGCCACGTGAGCTGCCAGACACCGGGCGCGCTCGCCCCGATCATGCAGCAGCAGACGAAGTCCCTGGACATCAACGGCGTCCACTGCAAGCCCAACCCCTGGGTGTATCCCGGGAGTTGATCGACCTCTGATCTTGGCCAGTGCTCCGCCCTTCAGGGAGGGGTGAAGGCCGTCCTTGGGTCGGAGGCGCGGTGCGCCGGAGGGCTCTGCGCTTCTGTGGTGGCGGTCAGAGGGGGCGCTGCTGGTTCTCGATGTACTGCTTGACATCGGTCAGGGGTGCCCCGCCGCATGATCCTGCGAAGTAGGAGCCGGACCAGAAGTGTCCGCCCCACAGGTGCAGGCGGACATGGCTGTCGTACTCCTGGCGGAGCCGTCGGGAGCTGACGCCCTTGAGGAAGTTGACCAGTTTGGAAAGCTGGGCTTTCGGCGGGTAGTGCACGAGCAGGTGCACGTGGTCTTGTTCTCCGTTGAACTGCTTCAGTTCGGCCTCAAAGTCGGCGCAGACCTCCCGCATGATCTCTTCGGTGCGGGTCAGCATGGCGTCGGTGAACGCTTTCCGCCTGTACTTGGTGAGGAAAGCCAAGTGAACGTGCAGGTTGTAGACAACATGGCGACCGGTTCTGGCATCGGGATTAGGGTTCCAGCGCGGTGACATGAGCCAATGCTAGGTTCCCGTTCATGAGTCAAGACATCCTCGTTGAGCGGCAGTTCGGGCATCGTGCCCGGCTCGCGCTGTCGCCTGCCGGGGTGTTGAAGACTGATGGACAGGCACACGCGGCCCGCACGATGTGGAACTGTCTGCACGCGTGGTGGCGGATGATGCCGAAGGATAAGCGGACTCTGGCGAATGCGGATGCTGCGATCCGGCAGGCCCGCGAGGAAATCGACTTTCTTGCTGTTCTTCCGGCGCAGGCCGCGCAAGCGGTGTTGAAGACGTATTTCCAGGCGTGGAAGAACTGCTGGGACGGCCGAGCCGACGCGCCGAACTTCAAGGGGCGGTTTCGTTCGGTGATGTCCGTGGACATTCCGCAGGGCCGGGACCTGAGCATCATCCGAGTGCACCGCCGCTGGGGTATGGCCAATATCCCCAAGGTGGGCCGGGTCCGATTCCGGTGGACCAAGGACCTGCCTGTCGGCAGGGGCGCCGACGCGGAGAACCGGATCACTGGGGCGCGGCTGGTCAAGGACGCGCTGGGCTGGCACATCGCCTTCCGCGTCCAGACTGTGGAGGTCAAGCCCGAGCCGCACCAGGGGCCGGACGTCGGCATCGACGTGGGCATCACCGTGCCCATCGCTCTCTCTGACGGTGAGATGTACGGGCACGCCGAGTGGCTGACGGAGAAGGAGCAGGCCAAGCTCCTGTACCTGGAGCGCCGCGCGGCGCAGCGTAAGCAGCACCGCAAGCCGGGCGAGCGCACCAGCCGCCGGCTGCACCGTACCTACGACCAGATCGCAGGACTGCGCGCGAAAGCCAAGCGCAGGGCCCTGGACTGGCAGCACCAGACGACCACCTCCATCGCCCGCACCTACGGCACGGTCGTGGTCGAAGCGCTCACCATCACGAACATGGTCAAGTCGGCCAGGGGAACCATCGAGGAGCCGGGGAAGAACGTCGCCCAGAAGGCTGGGCTGAACCGCTCCATCAGCGGGGAGGCGTGGGGCCGCACGGTCACCATGCTGACGTACAAGACCGCCCGGCACGGCGGCGCCCTGTTCAAGGTCCCGGCCCCCAATACGTCCCGGCGCTGTTCGGTGTGCGGCTTCACCACTCCGGGCAGTCGGGAGTCCCAGGCCGTGTTCGTGTGCAAGAACCCGGACTGCGGCTGGTCAGGCAACGCCGACCACAACGCGGCCCGCAACGTCTTGCACCTGTACCGGATGGGCCTCGCGCTCATCCCGGCTGCCGGAAGGGCAGTCGTCAGGCGCGCACGCCGCGTCAAGCCCGCTACCGCAAGGTAAGCAGGAGTCTCCCGGCTTCAGCCGGGAGAGCACTTCAAAAGCGGCTCGTCGGCAAGGACGTCAAGAACGTCGTCATCAGCGACTGGACCGGCGTCCTCGACATCTCGCAGGTCGCGGTCAAGTGACGCTCCTCGCCCAACGGCCGCAGGCCGGGCCCGGGGTCACCGCCCCGGGCCCGGGCCCCGGGCGGCAGATGCTGCGGCGGCTGCGCGCCCGGCCCTCGGCCGTGGCGGCGGCCGCCGTCCTCGCGCTCCTCGTCCTCCTCGCCCTCGCCGCGCCGCTGTTCGCCCACCTCACCGGCCAGGACCCGAACGCCTACCACGACGAACTCGTCGACTCCGCCCGCGGCGGGGTCCCCATCGGCTCCTTCGGCGGGATCTCCGGCGACCACTGGCTCGGCGTCGAACCGGGCACCGGACGCGACCTGTTCGTCCGGCTCCTCTACGGGGCCCGGATCTCGCTGCTCGTCGCGCTCGGCGCCACCCTCGTCCAGGTCCTCGTCGGGGTGGGCGTCGGGCTCGCCGCCGCGCTCGGCGGCCGGTTCGTGGGCCAGCTCGTCAGCCGGGTCACCGACGTGATGATCGCCCTGCCCCTGCTGGTGATCGCCATCGCCCTCACCGCCGTCGTCCCGCCCGGGTTCCCGCGGCCCCTGCTGCTGATCCTGGTCATCGGCCTGCTCGACTGGGGCGGCCTCGCCCGCATGGTGCGCGCCCAGACCCTCTCCCTGAAGGAGCTGGACTTCGTGGACGCCGCCCGGCTCTCGGGCAACGGCACCCTGCGGATCGCCCGCCGGGAGCTCCTGCCCTCGCTGGCCGCGCCCGTCATCACCCTCGCCGCGATCAAGGTGCCCACCGTCATGGTGGTCGAGGCCTCGCTGTCCTTCCTCGGGGTCGGTGTGAAGCCGCCCACCCCCTCGTGGGGGCAGATGCTCTCCGGCGCGCAGACCTGGTTCCGCGCCGACCCCGCCTACGTGCTGGTCCCCGCCGGGCTGCTCTTCGTCACCGTGCTCGCCTTCACCGTGCTCGGCGACGCCGTCCGCACGGCCCTCGACCCGCGCGAGGACTCGCGGCTGCGGGTCGGCACCAGAAGGGAGCGCTCGGCGTGACCCGCTTCGTGCTCAAACGGACCGGCGGCGCACTGCTCGTGCTGCTCACGCTGTCCGTCGTGATCTACGCCCTCTTCTACCTCGCCCCCGGCGACCCCGCCCGCCTCGCCTGCGGGGAGCGCTGCAACCCGGCCCAGATCGCCCAGGTGCGCGAACAGCTCGGGCTGAACGAGTCGGTGGTCGCGCAGTACCTGCACTTCCTCCAGGGGCTGCTGGTGGGCCGGGACTCCTCCGGCGGCGCCGGGCTCGTCCTGCACTGCGACGCGCCCTGCCTCGGATTCTCGTACCAGAACGACCAGCAGGTCACCGGGCTGCTGCTGGAACGCCTCCCCGCCACCCTGTCGCTGGCGCTGGGCGCGCTGGTGATCTGGCTCGTGATCGGCGTCGGCACCGGACTGCTGTCCGCGCTGCGCCGGGGCGGTTTCACCGAGCGGGCGCTGACCGTGCTCACGCTCGCCGCCACCGCAACCCCCGTCTTCATCCTCGGGCTGCTGCTGCTCATGGCCGTCTGCGCCTACCTGCAGTGGCTGCCCTTCCCCACGTACGTACCGCTCGGCGACGACCCCGAGCAGTGGGCGTGGAACATGCTGCTGCCCTGGGTGACCCTCGGCTTCTTCGAGAGCGCCAAGTACGCCCGGCTGAGCCGCAGTTCCACGCTGGAGACACTCGCCGAGGACCACATCCGCACTTTCCGCGCCTACGGGGTGGGGGAGCGCGCCATCGTGACCAGGCACGCCGTGCGGGGCGCGGTGGCACCGGTGATCGCGCTCAGCGCGGTGGACTTCGGCACGATGATCGGCGGCGCCGTGCTGACCGAGTCGCTGTTCGGGATCCCCGGGCTCGGCAAGACCCTCATCGACGGCGTACGGGTCGTGGACCTGCCCGTGGTGGTGGGCGTGATCCTCGCCATCGGAGCGGCCGTCGTGCTCGCGGGTGTCGTCGCCGACGTGCTGTACGCCGTCGCGGACCGAAGGGTGGTTCTGGCATGACGAACGGTTCGCTGGTGGACGTCGCCGGCCTCACCGTCGACTTCCCGGTCGGCCGGCCGGGGGAGTACGTACGGGCCGTGGACGGGGTGTCCTTCACCCTGGAGCCCGGCCGCGCGCTGGGCATCGTGGGGGAGTCCGGAAGCGGCAAGTCGACTGTCGCCACCGCCCTGTTGGGGCTGCACCACGGGACCGGGGCGCGGCTCGGCGGCACCGTCCGGGTCGGCGGCACCGACGTGGGCGCGGCCTCCCCGGCGGAGCTCCGGGAGCTGCGCGGGGCCGTCGCCGCGATGGTCTTCCAGGACCCGCTGAGCTCCCTGGACCCGTACTACGCCATCGGCGACCAGATCGCGGAGGTGTACCGGGTGCACGTCTCCGCTTCGCGGCGTGCGGCCCGGGCCCGGGCGGTGGAGGTGCTCGACCGGGTGGGCATACCCGACGCGGTACGCCGCTCCCGGGCGCGGCCGCACGAGTTCAGCGGGGGCATGCGGCAACGGGTCCTGATCGCGATGGCGCTGGCGTGCGAACCGAAGCTGCTGATCGCCGACGAGCCGACCACGGCGCTGGACGTCACCGTCCAGGCGCAGATCCTCGACCTGCTGCACGGGCTGCGGGAGGAGCGGGGGCTCGGGCTGCTGCTGGTCACGCACGATGTGGGGGTGGCGGCGGAGAACGTGGACGCGGTGCTGGTCATGAGGGACGGGCGTGTGGTGGAGCGGGGCTCGGCGGAGTCGGTGCTTTCCGCTCCGGCCGATCCGTACACCGCGGCGCTGTTGGCGGCGGTGCCGCGGCTTGACGCGGTGCGGGGGGTTCGGCCGGGGGTGGCTGTACGGGCGCTGCCCGTGCCCGCGCCTCAAACGCCGGCGAGGCTGGATTTGGCGGGGGTGGATTTGGACCCGGCGGAATCGGCTGTCGCGGAGCCGGAGGTGCCCGTCGTCGAGGCCTTCTCCCTGCGGAAGGAGTTCGGGCGGGGGAAGCGGCGGGTGGAGGCCGTCGGCGGGGTGTCGGTCTTCGTGCGGGGTGGGGAGACGCTGGGGATCGTCGGGGAGAGCGGCAGCGGGAAGAGCACGCTCGGGCGGATGCTCGTCGGGCTGCTGGAGCCCAGCTCCGGGCAGGTGCGGCGGGACGGGGTGGAGAGCGCCGGCGTGGTGCCCGGGGTGCAGATGGTGTTCCAGGACCCGATGTCCTCGCTCAACCCGCGCCGTTCGATCGGCGAGTCCATCGCGGATCCGCTGCGTGCGGCGGGGGAGAGGGACCAGCGGGCGATCCGGGCCCGGGTCGGCGAACTGCTGGTCCGGGTGGGGCTGGAGGAGGCGCACTACGACCGGTATCCGCACGAGTTCAGCGGCGGCCAGCGCCAGCGCGTCGGCATCGCCCGGGCCCTCGCGCCCCGGCCCCGGCTGATCGTCTGCGACGAGCCCGTCTCGGCCCTCGACGTGACCACGCAGGCGCAGGTCACCGCCCTGCTGGCCGAGCTCCAGCGGGATCTCGGGATCGCGCTGGTCTTCATCGCGCACGACCTCGCGGTGGTGCGTCAGGTCAGCGACCGGGTCGCCGTCATGCGGGGCGGGGTGATCGTGGAGGAGGGGCCCGTCGACGAGGTCTACGACCGGCCGGTGCACGCCTACACCCGGGAACTGCTGGCCGCCGTCCCGTCCCTCGACCCCGCCCTGGCCGCCGCCCGCCGGCTCGGCCGGCGCCGCTGCGGGGGAGTGCTCGCGGGGGCCTCGTAGGCCGCTCCTCGTGGTTCTGAGTAGTTCTTAGCGTGCTCGAACGCGAACCGTACGGGAAAGTTACGACTCTTCACCCCTTCCGGTGGCGCGACGGACAACCGTCCGTCGCGCCTTCGGCATATCCGCTTGAGTTCGTATCCGGCGGGTCGCCGGACCGACGGAGACCGCCTGAAACGGGAGATCGGGGGTGCCACTCGTGCGGATCGGACTGCTCACGGAAGGTGGTTATCCGTATGCGACGGGGGAAGCGAGGCTGTGGTGCGACCGGCTCGTGCGCGGGCTTCCCCAGCACGAGTTCGAGCTCTACGCCCTGAGCCGCAGCGCCGAGCAGGAGGAGCGCGGCCGGGTGCCGCTGCCCTCCCACGTCACCCGGGTGCGGACCGCCCCGCTGTGGGCGCCGGCCGACGACGGGCGCAGCTACCGGCGCCGCGAGCGCCGCCGCTTCGCCGCCGCCTTCACGGAGCTGGTCCGCGGGATCTGCGGAGCCGACCCCGCGCGGTTCGCGGACGGGCTGTACGGGCTGGCCGCCCTCGCCTCGGAGCAGGGCGGGCTGTGCGCGGCACTGCGCTCGGAGACGGCCGTACGGGCGGTGGAGTCCGCCTGTCGTGCCCCGGAGGCGAGCAGGTCCGTACAGCGGGCGCAGGTCGCGGACCTGCTGGAGTTCGTGGACGAACTGGAGCGGATGCTGCGGCCGTTGTCCCTGGACTGGTACGAGGACCTCAGCGAGGTCGACGTCTGCCACGCCGCCGCGGGCGGCGTCGCGGCGCTGCCCGGGCTCCTGGCCAAACGCTTCTTCGGAGTGCCGCTCCTGGTCACCGAGTACGGGGTCCAGCTCCGGGCCCACTACCTGGAGCACTCCGCGCGGGACGAGCGGCCGGCCGTACGGGCCCTGCTCGCGGCGTTCCACACCCGGCTGGCCGGCGAGATCTACTCCCAGGCCGACCTGCTCACCCCCGGCAACGCGCACGCCCGGCGCTGGCAGGAACGCTGCGGAGCCTCCCGCGAGCGGCTGCGCACGGTCTACCCCGGGATGGAGGCGGACCGATTCGCCGCGGTCGGCGAGGACCC
This sequence comes from Streptomyces sp. GL_148, assembly GCF_057834205.1. Taxonomy (NCBI): domain Bacteria; kingdom Bacillati; phylum Actinomycetota; class Actinomycetes; order Kitasatosporales; family Streptomycetaceae; genus Streptomyces; species Streptomyces sp. GL_148. Next base: position 5,767,142 of record NZ_CM174396.1, read on the forward strand.
GGCGTGCGGGGACCCGCACACGCTCGTCTGGGTCGGCCGGGTGGACCCCGCCAAGGACCTGATCGCCCTGCTGCACGCCTTCGCCGACGTGCGCCGCGCCGAACCGCGCGCCCGGCTGCGGATCTTCGCGACGGCCGCCGGGACGGACGGCCACGCGGTCGGGCACGGCTACCTGGCCGACTGCCGCTCGCTCGCCGCGCAGCTCTTCCCCGACGAGGCCGCCGACGCGCACGCGGTCGGCGAGAACCCGGTCACCTTCGAGGAGATCGGCGGACCCGACGCGCCGTCCCCGGCCGACGCGTACGGCTCCGGGCGGGTGGTGGTGCTCTCCTCCGTCATCGAGGGCTTCCCCATCACCCTGGCCGAGGCCATGTTCTGCGGCCGCGCCACCGTGTCCACCGACGTCGGCGCCGTCGTCGAGGTGATCGGCGGAACCGGGCTCGTGGTGCCGCCGCGCAACCCGCGCGCGCTCGCCGAGGCCTGCGTCTCGCTGCTGCGGGACCCCGAGCGGGCCCAGCGGCTCGGCTCCGCCGCCCGGGCGCGGGCCCTCGAACTCTTCACCGTCGAGCAGAATGTCGCCGCCTTCCAGGAGTCCTACCTGCGGCTGCTCGCCCGTGGCCCGGCCCGCCCCGACGGCACCGGCGTGCCCTTCGAGCACCCGCCCGAGGCCCGGGTCCCGGGCCACTGGGCCACCCCCACCTGGGCCAAGCCCCACCCCGAGCCCCGCCCCCCGGCCGCCCCCTTTGAGGGGCCGGCGCCCGACCCGGCCGATCCCTCCGCCGGCCCGGGCAGCGCCCCGGACACCGGCCCGGGCAGCGACCCGGGCACCGGCCCCGCCGGGCCCGGTGCGGCGGCGCCCGACGCCGGCTCCGCCGCGGGCGCGGGCCGTGTCATGGTGCCCGCCGCGCGGGCCGCGGACGCCGCGAGTACGGAGGCCTCCGCATGACCCTGCCCCTGGACGAAGCCGTCCCCCTCGACCCGCCCCCGAGCCGCAGGCCCCCGCACCGCGGGGATCCCGTCAAGGCGCTGCTCCACCGCCACCGGGAGCTCTGCGAGCACGCCGTGGACCCGCTGGAGATCGCCGCCGGGCTGGAGGCGCACGGCATCACCGACCGCACCGCCGCCCGCTTCCGCCACCGGGACGTCTTCTCCCTCGCGGAGGAGCTCTACGCCCGGACCCCCCGCGACGGGACCCCGCCCGCCCCGCCGGCCGGGATCCCGGTCCACGCCAAGGCGGTACGGGGCTTCGGCTACGCGCTGCTGCCCGGGGCCCTGGCCCTCGGCGCGGCCGCCGCCGCAGTGCCCTGGGCCGGAGCCCTCGCGGTGCTCGTCACCGTCGCCGGGCTCGGCCGGCCGGGCCGGGCCGCCGGGGGCCGCTTCCCCGCCGCCGTGTACCTGCTGGCCGCCGCCGCCCTCGGCTGGGCCGTCCACCGCCACGGCACCCCGCTCGGGATCGCCCTGGCCGTGGCCGTCGCCCCCGGGCACCTGGCCGGCGCGGTCTTCGCCGCCCGCGCCCGGCGCCGCCTCGCCGGGAGCCGAGCCCTGGAGGACTTCGCCGACGGGGTGAGACCGCTGCTCCTGGGGACGCTCGCGCTGTACGTCGGGGCCGCCGCGGGGGCGGCCGCACTGGCCGGGGCCCCCCTGGCGGTGGCCGTACCGCTCGCGGTGCTGCTCTTCCTGACCCGGCTGCTGCTCGGTCACGGAGCCCCGCGCGGAGCCCTCGCGGCGGCCCCGGCCCTCGTACTCGCCCTGCTCCCGTTCCCGGCGGCGCCGTTCGCCGCCGCTGCGGGAGTCCTCGTACCTGCCGTCCTCGCGCTGTCGCGGGCCTCCGCGCACGCGCAGCGGCACGGAGGCCACTGAGTCCTTCGGAATCAGACACCGAAGCGCCGTACCCCCTACCCCGATCCACCCATCCAGCAAGGAGAAACAGGACGTAACGGGATCCCCCTCCTGAAGGAGGGGGCTTTCAGCCCGATGGGCTGGCGGCCGCCGTTACCAGCACCAGCCAACACCCATATTGGAGGTGAACCAGTTGGCTACGTTCCGCTCACGACAGAAGACCGACCGCGCTGTGCTTCCTCAGCAGCTCGCTCTCGAATTCGAGTCAGCAGACACCCCCCGGATCGGGGACGAAACGGGGCTCGAAGGCCGTAAGGCACCGGGTGCGGAACTTGTGCGAGAGGAGACCTCTGCAGCTTCATCCGGCGGCAGAGGCGTCACCCTCCAGTCCTCCGGGGCGTGGGTATCGACCCCGGCAGCAAGCACACCGGTATCGCTGTGTTCACCGCCGAGGCGGGGGAACGCCGGGGCCGGTACAGCATCCAGCTTGATCACCGGGGCGCGACCATCCGCAAGAAGATGGAGCAGCGCGCCGCCTACCGGCGGGGCCGCCGTACCCGGAACCTGCGTCACCGCGCCCCGCGTTTCCTCAACCGCACGAAGCCGAAGGGCCGGCTCGCCCCGTCTCTCCGTCACCGCGTGGTCACCACCCTGTCGTGGACGAACCGGCTGGCCCGCTGGGCTCCCGTCCGCAGCGTGCATGTGGAACGGGTCGCGTTCGACACCCACGCCATCAGCGCCGGGAAGCCACTGGAAGGCGCGGAGTACCAGCACGGCACCCTTCACGGCATGGAGGTGCGCGAGTACCTGCTGGCCAAGTTCGGCCGGGCCTGCATCTACTGCGGTAGTACCGGCGTGCCGCTCAACATTGACCACGTCCACCCCCGGTCAAAGGGGGGATCGGATCGGGTCTCCAACCTGGTCCTGGCCTGCATCCCCTGCAACGAGGCCAAGTCGAACCGGCCGGTGGAGGAGTTCGCGCCCCGGCGGGCCGCCGACATCGTCAAGCGGGCCAAATCGCCCCTCCGGGACGCGGCAGCCGTCAACTCCACCAGGTGGGCACTACGGCGGGCCCTCGACGCCCTGTTCCCCACCCACACCGCCAGTGGTGGGCGCACCAAGTGGAACCGGCAGCGGACCGGGCTGGCGAAAACCCACAGCCTGGATGCCCTCGCGGTCGGCGAGCTCGACACCATCACCGAGACCGTTGCCACGGTCCTGGTCACCGGATGTGCAGGTCGCGGCACCCACACCCGCACCCGGCCGGACAAGCACGGCTTCCCCCGACTGCGGATGCCCCGGCACAAACAGTTCTTCGGCTACGCCACCGGTGACCTCGCCCGCGCAGTCGTTCTCACAGGCAAGAACGCGGGCACCCACACCGGACGCATCGCTGTCCGATCCTCCGGCAGCTTCAACATCACCACCGCTCACGGCACCGTCCAAGGCGTCCGGCACAAGCACTTCCGCCTCCTCCAGCGGGCAGACGGCTACGCCTACAGCACAAGGCCCGAACGAAAGACCACCGATGCCGCCTGACCGCCAGAGCACTGCGACTCGCCCTGGCGGCGAGTCCCAGCCGTTTTCCCGCTCCGCGGGAGCCTTGTTTCCTCCCCCAGCCAAAGCAGGGGGTTTCCACGAAGGGATCACGATGACCGGCCAGCCAACCAACCAAGGGGCCGCGCGATGAGGGTGCTGCTGATCGGAGCCAACGGATACCTCGGGCGCTACGTCGCGGACCGGCTGCTCGCCGACCCCGCGGTCCAGCTCACCGCGCTCGGCCGCGGCGACGACGCCGACGTCCGCTTCGACCTCGCCACCGGCAGCCCCGGCGCGCTCACCCGGTTCCTCGACGCCGTCCACCCGGGCGTCGTCATCAACTGCGCCGGCGCCACCCGGGGCGGCGCCCGCGAGCTCACCCGGCACAACACCGTGGCCGTCGCCACCATCTGCGAATCGCTGCGCCGCAGCGGCTGCGGCGCCCGGCTCGTCCAGCTCGGCTGCGCCGCCGAGTACGGGCCCAGCCAGCCCGGGTCGTCCACGGCCGAGGACGCCGTGCCCAGACCGGGAGGGCCGTACGGAGTCAGCAAACTGGCCGCCACCGAGCTCGTACTCGGCTCCGGCCTGGACGCCGTCGTCCTGCGGGTCTTCTCGCCCGTCGGCCCCGGTACCCCCGCCGGATCCCCCCTCGGCCGGCTCGCCGAGGCCATGCGGCGCGCGATGCAGTCCGGGGACGGCGAGCTCAAGCTCAGCGGACTCGGCGTGCAGCGCGACTTCGTCGACGTACGGGACGTGGCGCGGGCGGTGCACGCCGCCTCGCTGTCGGCCGCCCAGGGCGTCGTCAACATCGGCACCGGCCGGGCGGTCCGGCTGCGCGACGCGGCCGCCGTGCTGGCGCGGGTCGCCGGGTACGGAGGCTCGCTGCACGAGATCGACGTACCGCAGCACGGACAGCACGCCCAGCACCCGCAGGCGCACGGGCAGCACCCCGGGCGGCCCGCCGGGCTCGCCGCCATCGGCTCCCCGCGCTCCGAGGCCACGGCCGAGCAGCTCGCCGCCGCGACGGCCCAGCCCCCGTACCCCTACCCGGACGGCTGCGGAGTCTGGCAGCAGGCGGACGTCCGTACCGCCCGCGACCGGCTCGGCTGGCGGCCGCGGATCAACCTGGAGGAGTCCCTGGCGGACATCTGGATGGAGGCGGCGTGCCGCATCTGACCACTCCGCCGGCCGCCGGCCAGGCGGCCACGGAGGCGGGCCGGCTCGGATTGGGGGTCCCCGGGTACGCGCATCCGCTGCTGGCCCCGGTGGAGTGGGCCGAGCTGACCCGGCCGGGCACGCCGCTGCACTGGGCCGTCCTCAACGTCACGGACGGGCCGGGCGGCCGGCCCGACCCGCATTGCACGGAGGCGGCCGCGAAGCTCCGTGGGGCGGGCGGCGCGGTCCTCGGGCATCTCGCGATGCGAGACGGGGAGCGGTGTTTCGGGGAGCTCGTCTCCGACGCCCACCGCTTCCGCGACTGGTACGGAGCCGACGGCTTCTACCTCGCGGACGCCCCGGCCGGGAAGGCGGAACTGGCCTCCGTGCGCCGGGTCGCGGACACCCTGCGGGGACTCGGAGAGGGCCTGCGGATCGTCCTCGGACACGGCACCCACCCCTGTGAGGGGTACACGGAAACCGCGGACCAGCTGGTCACCTTCTCCGGGACCTGGGCCGACTACCGGTGGTCGCAGGTGGCGGAGTGGACGGCGGACCACCCGCCGGAGGCGTTCTGTCACCTCGTCCACGGAGTACCGCGCACGCACCTGGAGGAGGCGCTGCGGATCGCCCGCTGGCAGGGCGCGGGGACCATCTGGTTCACCGACCGGCGCGGGGCCGCCGACCGGGACCCCTGGGCGTCGATGCCCGGGTACTGGGACGAAATCGTCTCGCGGATCGGACCGGGTGTCTTGGAATGAAGAAGGGCGTGGCAGTGTTACGGGACAGAACAACCTTTACATGCTCTCCGCAAAGGCGGGGATGACCCTGGAGTGCCCGTGTCGCTGCCACCCTTGGTTGAGCCAGCCGCTGAGCTCACCGTTGACGAGGTCCGCCGGTACTCCCGGCACCTGATCATCCCGGATGTCGGGATGGACGGCCAGAAGCGCCTGAAGAACGCCAAGGTGCTGGCCGTGGGTGCCGGCGGCCTCGGCTCGCCCGCCCTCATGTACCTGGCCGCGGCCGGCGTGGGCACGCTGGGCATCGTGGAGTTCGACGAGGTCGACGAGTCGAACCTGCAGCGCCAGATCATCCACAGCCAGGCGGACATCGGCCGTTCCAAGGCCGAGTCGGCCCGCGACAGCGTGCTGGGCATCAACCCGTACGTGAACGTGGTCCTGCACGAAGAGCGGCTCGAAGCCGACAACGTGATGGAGATCTTCAGCCAGTACGACCTCATCGTCGACGGCACGGACAACTTCGCCACGCGTTACCTCGTGAACGACGCCTGCGTGCTGCTGAACAAGCCGTACGTGTGGGGCTCGATCTACCGCTTCGACGGCCAGGCCTCGGTCTTCTGGTCCGAGCACGGCCCGTGCTACCGCTGCCTCTACCCGGAGCCGCCCCCGCCGGGCATGGTCCCGAGCTGCGCCGAGGGCGGCGTGCTGGGCGTGCTCTGCGCGTCCATCGGGTCCATCCAGGTCACCGAGGCCATCAAGGTCCTCACGGGCGTCGGCGAGTCGCTGGTCGGCCGCCTGATGATCTACGACGCCCTGGAGATGCAGTACCGCCAGGTCAAGGTCCGCAAGGACCCCGACTGCGCGGTCTGCGGTCCGAACGCGACCGTCACCGAGCTCATCGACTACGAGGCCTTCTGCGGCGTCGTGTCGGAGGAGGCCCAGGAGGCCGCGCTCGGCTCGACGATCACTCCCAAGCAGCTCAAGGAGTGGATCGACAACGACGAGCCGATCGAGATCATCGACGTCCGCGAGATCAACGAGTACGAGATCGTCTCGATCCCCGGCGCGAAGCTGATCCCCAAGGGCGAGTTCCTGATGGGCACCGCCCTCGCGGACCTGCCGCAGGACAAGCGCATCGTCTTGCACTGCAAGACGGGTGTCCGCAGTGCGGAAGTCCTCGCGGTCCTGAAGTCTGCGGGCTTCGCGGACGCGGTCCACGTCGGCGGCGGCGTCATCGGCTGGGTCCACCAGATCGAGCCCGAGAAGCCGGTCTACTAGCAGTCACCCGGAGGGGCCGTACTTCGCTCGCGCGAGGTACGGCCCCTCCGGCGTGCTCCAGAGCTTGGTGCGGGGGCCTAGACGGGCGAGGTCGGCGCCGGGGCGGTCGACGCCGTGCAGACCGTACCCGCGCCGGGCACCTTTCCGTCGAGCAGGTAGGAGTTGACGGCCTGCTGCACGCAGGGGTCGCCGCTGTTGTAGGCGCCGTGCCCCTCGCCCTTGAAGGTGAGCTCCACGCCGACGCCGGGGCCGAGCCGCTCCACCATCTTGCGGGCGCCCTCGTACGGGGTCGCCGGGTCGCCGGTGTTGCCGATCACCAGGATGGGCGCCGAGCCGGGGGCGGAGACGTCCGGGGTGTTCCAGGCGCCCGCGACGGGCCAGTCGGTGCAGCCCATCATGGCCCAGCCGAGGAAGTCCCCGAAGACGGGCGAGGCGGCGCGGAACTCGGGCAGCTTCGCCTTGGTCTGCGCGAGGGTGTAGCGGTCCTTGGAGTCGGCGCAGTTGATGGCGGTGTTGGCCGAACCGATGTTGCTGTACGTGCCCTTCGGGTCCCGGCCGTTGAGGGCGTCGGACATGGCGAGCAGCAGTTGCCCCTGGCCGCCCTCGGCCTCGTCCAGGCCCTGTTCCAGCAGCGGCCAGGCCTCCTTGGAGTACAGGGCGAAGGCGATGCCGTTGGTCGCGGCGTCCTCCGTGAGCAGCCGGTCGCCGGAGCCGGGGATGGGCTCGGCAGCCAGCTGCTTCTGGAGCTTGATGATGTTCGCCTCGATCTCCTTGGCGGTGCTGCCCTGCAGGACGCAGGAGTCGCCGCGGTTCACGCAGTCCTGGGCGAAGTTGCCGAGCGCGAGCTGGAAGCCCTTGGCCTGGCCGAGGGCGCCCTGCTCGGAGTTCTTGGTCGGGTCGACCACGGCGTCGAAGACGGCCCGGCCGACGTTCTTGGGGAAGAGGTGCGCGTAGACCCCGCCGAGTTCGGTGCCGTAGGAGATGCCGAAGTAGTACAGCTTCTCGTCGCCGAGGGCCTGGCGGATCCGGTCCAGGTCACGGGCCGCGTTCTCGGTGCCGACGTGGGGCAGCACCTTGCCGGACTTCGTCTCGCAGGCGTCCTTGTACTTCTGGGAGGTGGCGAGGAACTGCTTCTCCTCCTCCGGCGTCGAGGGGCTGGAGTCGGAGGCGTAGTACGCGTCCAGCTGCTTGTCGTCCTCGCACAGCACGGGCGCGCTGCGGCCCACCCCGCGCGGGTCGAAGCTGACCAGGTCGTAGCGCTCGCGCAGAGCCGCGTACTCCTTCGCCGCGCCGGGCAGGCTGGTGATGCCGGAGCCGCCGGGGCCGCCGAAGTTGAAGACGAGCGAGCCGATCCGCTTGTCCTTGTCACGGGCCTTGGCCCGGATCAGCGCCAGCGGGATCGTCTCCCCTTCGGGCTCGGCGTAGTCGAGGGGCACGTCGAGGACGGCGCACTGCCAGTCCTTGCCCGGGACCTGCCCGGCGCCCTCGGCGGGGGTGGGGGCCTCGCACTCCCCCCACTCCGGCTTCTTGACGTCCTGCGCGGCGCCGTCCTTGCCCCTCTTCTTCTCGCCTCCGCCGTCGGAACAGGCACTGGTGGCGAGCAACGCGGCGGCAGCGGCGGCGGCAGCAGCCACCCGGAGGGCGTGTGTGGGCATGTCCTCATCCTGTGCGCGCCTCGCGCGCCCCGCCCCCGCGCTGACCCATCCGGGTCATGCGGGGGCGGGGCGCGCATCTACGCCCCGGCCGGTCAGTGCGCCGCGGTCGCCGCGGGGATGTCCACGCGGGCGGCCCGGCGGGCCGGCCAGAGGGAGGCGAGGAGGGCGCCGGCCAGCGCGAGCAGCACCCCGAGGGCGAGCCGTCCCCAGGGGATGACCAGGGCGTAACCCACGACGCTCTCCTGGAGGGTGCGGCCGAGCGCCCAGCCGGTGAACACGCCCATGACCGTGCCGACGGCCGCGCCGAGGGCGCCGACGATCAGGGCCTCCATGCGGATCATCCGGGTCACTCCGGCGCGGTCCAGGCCGAGGGCGCGGAGCGTGCCGATCTCCTTGCGGCGTTCGAGCACGGACATCGCGCGGGTGTTGGCGATGCCCAGCGCGGCGATCACCAGCGCCATGCCGAGCAGGGCGTAGAAGACGTTCACCTGGTCGCCGATGCCGCTGGTGTCCTCGGTGCGGATGGCTTCCTCGTCCAGGACGGACAGGGCGGGGTTGTCGCCGAGCGCCTTGGTGATACCGGCGAGGGCGGCCCGGCCGGGTCCGCCGCCGGTGGCCACGACGATCGCGTCGGTGTGCGGAGTCCGGTCGTAGCGGGCGACCAGGGAGTCGGGCGCCGTGATGCTGGGCAGCAGGTTGCTCTGCCGGTCCGCCTCGTAGACGGCGCCGATGGTGACCTCGCCCTGCTTGCCCTGCCGTTCCAGCGGCAGGGTCTGGCCGACCTTCCAGCCGTTCTCCCTGGCCTTGAAGCCGGCCACGGCGATCCGGCCCTCGCCGAGGCTGTCGAGGGAGCCCTCGGTGACCTCGTAGCGCAGGAGGCGGCCGATGGTGGCGGGGTCGACGCCGGTCAGGACGGAGGAGACGCCGCCGATCCGGTACTCGGTGGACTGGTTGAGCGGGCTGGAGGAGGCGTCCGGCATGTTCTTGAGGAGCTCGGCCTTGAGGAGCTGCGCGGTGGCGGGGGTCATCCGCTGGCCGCCCGGGGCGGCCTTGACCAGGTAGTCGGCGCTGAGGTCGCGGGTGGTCGCGCCGTCGAGGTACCGGGTGGCGGAGGCGCCGAGGACGGACAGGCCCGAGGCGAGGGTGAGGGCGATGGCGAGCGCGGCGGCCGTGGCGCCCGTACGACGGGGATCGCGCACGGTGTTGCGGGCGGCGAGGTCGCCCTGCACCGGGCTGACGCGGACCAGCAGCGGCCGGAGCAGGGCGGTGAAGGGCCGCGACAGGAGCGGGATGAGGGTGATCACCCCGGTCAGGGTGAGGGCGGCGCCGAGGCCGATGACGGTCCGCGCCTCCCGGCCGGTGGTGAGGGCCCCGAACAGCACGGCCGCGGTGCCGGTGAGGGCGAGCGCGGCGCCGAAGGCGGTGCGCAGGGAGCCGGCCCGTGCGGGAGCCGCGGGCTCGGCGGCGCCGAGCGCGGCGACGGGCGCGATGGCCATGGCCCGGCGGACCGGAACCCAGGCGGCGATCACGGGCAGGCCGGTGCCGGCCAGCAGCGCGGTGAGCACGGTGGCCGGAAGCAGGACCAGCGGGGCGGCCGGGCTGTCGGCGGGGGAGAAGAAGGCCTGGAGCAGGGCGGCGACGCCGGTGCCGGCCAGGATGCCGGCCACCGAGGCGATCAGCCCGACGAGGACGGACTCGGTGAGCAGGATCCGGCGCACCTGCTTGCGGGAGGCGCCGACGGCCCGCATCAGGGCCAGTTCCCTGGTGCGCCGGGACACCAGCATGGTGAAGGTGTTGGAGATGAGGAAGGCGGCCACGAACAGGGAGACCGCCGCGAAGCCCAGCATGATCTGGCTCATGGTGTCGCTGTCGGAGGAGGCCATGTTCGCCTGGAGCCGGGCGAGCTGGGCGCCGGTGACGGCGCTGCTGTTCTTGGGCAGGACCTGGTCCACGCGCGGGAGGAGCTCGGTGACGTCGGTGCCGGGTGCGGCGGTGATCTCGATGTGGGTGTAGTGGCCGGGCTGGAGGAACAGCCGCTGGGCGGTGGCGTCGGCGAACAGGACCAGGCTGCCTCCCGGGGAGAGCTTGGAGGCGTCGGTGCGGAAGACGCCTTGAAGCGTGTACGAGGCTGCGCCCGTGCCCGTGCCGACGCGCACGGTGTCGCCGACCCGGTAGCCGCCCTTGGCGGCGCTGGCCTCGTCGAGGGCGACCGCGTGGTCACCGGCCGGGCCGGAGCCCGCGGTGAACCGGTAGGCGGGGTCCGATCCGTCCTTGCCGGGGGCGAAGTTGCCGCCCTTGCGGAAGGTGCCGTTGCCCAGCAGCCGGCCCTCGTGGTCGGCGACGGCGGCGAAGCCGTCGACCCGGCCCGCTGCCGAGGAGACGCCGGGGACCGCGGCCAGGGCGGCCGAGGCGCGGGCGTCGAGGGTGGCCGGCGGGGCTCCGGGGACGGTGTCGGGTGCGACGTTGAGGGAGATGCGGTCGTAGCCGGCGCTCGCCCGGTCGACGGCGGCCTGCTTCAGGCTGTCCCCGTAGACGAGGCTGCCGGTGACGAAGGTGACCCCGAGCATGACCGCGAAGACGGTCATCAACAGGCGGGCCTTGTGCGCGAGCACGTTGCGCAGGGCGGTACGGAACATGGGGATGCGGATCCTGGGAGGAGGGCCCGGGGGAGCGGGCGGGCGGCTGGGTCGGTGCGGGCGGGCGGCTGGTCCCTACGGGAGCGCGGCCGGCCCGGTACGGGAGCGAGGCCGGCCCGGTACGGGAGGCCTCGGGGTCAGCTCGTACGGGAGCGGGCGTCGAACGCCTTCATCCGGTCCAGGACCCGGTCCGCGGTGGGCCGGGTCATCTCGTCGACCAGCCGGCCGTCGGAGAGGAAGACCACGCGGTCGGCGTAGGCGGCGGCGACGGGGTCGTGGGTGACCATGACCACGGTCTGGCCCAGCTCGCGCACCGAGTCGCGCAGGAAGCCGAGGACCTCGGCCCCGGCGCGGGAGTCCAGGTTTCCGGTGGGCTCGTCGCCGAAGATGATCGCGGGCCGGGAGACCAGGGCCCGGGCCACCGCCACGCGCTGCTGCTGCCCGCCGGAGAGCTGCCCGGGGCGGTGGCCGAGGCGATCGGCGAGGCCGGTCATCGACACCACGTGGTCCAGCCACTGCCGGTCGGGCCTCCGGCCGGCGATGGTCAGCGGCAGGGTGATGTTCTCCAGGGCGGTCAGCGTCGGCAGCAGGTTGAACGCCTGGAAGATGAAGCCGATCCGGTCGCGGCGCAGCCGGGTGAGCTGCTCGTCGTTCAGGGAGCCCAGCTCGGTGGTGCCGATGCGGACGGAGCCGGAGCCGAAGGAGTCGAGCCCGGCGGCGCAGTGCATCAGGGTGGACTTGCCGCAGCCGGAGGGCCCCATGATCGCGGTGAACTCGCCCTCGCGGAAGGAGACGCTGACGCCGTCCAGGGCGACGACGCGGGTGTCGCCGCTGCCGTAGACCTTCGAGAGGCCGACGGTTTCGGCCGCGATGCCGGTCGGCGCGTGGAGCGGGTGCGGGGCAAGGGGGGCGGCGGTCACGGGGACTCCTCTTCGGGCGCGGGAAGCTGCACTTCGAAGGGTGTCCGGGGGACGTATCGGGGCTCGGGCCGGCGGGTATCGGGGGCCGCTCCGGTGTGTATCGGTCCGGTAGCGGACGGGTGGGCGGGCTGCCGCTGCGCGGGGCGAGGTCCCCGCAGCACCCGTTGCCGCTGCGCGGGGCGAAGTCCCCTCCCCGCCCTTCGCCCGTTCCCCGGGCCGCGCCCGGACCCCCTGGGGCTCCGCCCCAGACCCCGCGCCTCAAACGCCGGCGGGGCTGGATTTATCCACCCCCGACGTTCGGGCGGCCGTCAGTCCGGCAGGCGTAGCGTGGCGACCGCGCCGCCGTCCGGGGCGTTCGTGAAGCGGAGTTCGGCGCCGAGCACCCGGGCCTGGCCCAGGGCGATGGTCAGGCCCAGGCCGTGGCCCGTGCCGCGCTCCGCCCGGCCCGTGTGGAAGCGGCGGGGGCCTGCGAGCAGCAGGTCGGCGGGGAAGCCGGGGCCGTGGTCGCGCACGACGACCGTGCGGCCCTCGACGGTGACGTGGACCGGGGTGTCCCCGTGCCGGTGGGCGTTGACGACGAGGTTGCCGACGATCCGTTCGAGGCGGCGCGGGTCGGTCTCCACGCCCTCGGCCCGCCCGGCGACCTCGACCTCGGTGGGCAAGCCGGTGCGCGTCACGGCTTCGGAGACGACCTCGCCGAGCGGGACCCGGGCGTGGACCGGCAGTTCGGCCCCGGCGTCGAGCCGGGAGATCTCCAGGAGGTCCTCGACCAGCCCGCGCAGATCGCGTACCCGGGCCCGGAGCAGGTCCTCCGTCTCCCCGGGCGCCAGCAGGTCCGCGGCGGCCAGCAATCCGCCGACGGGGGTGCGCAGTTCGTGGGCCACGTCGGCGGTGAACCGGCGCTCGTCGCGCAGCTTCCGGCCGAGGGTGTCGGCCATGAGGTCGACCGTGGCGGCGATGTCGTCCACCTCGTCGCGGCCCTTGGTGGGCCCGGTACGGGCGTCCAGGTCCCCGGCGGAGATCCGGCTCGCGGTCTCGGAGACCCGGCTCAGCCGGCGGGCGAGCAGCCCGGCTCCGTACACCGCCAGGGGGGTGGCCGCGGCGAGGGCGAGCAGCGAGGACACGGCCATGGTCAGGTCGAGCCGGTACAGATCGTAGAACTCCGGGCTCATGTTCACGCGGACGGCGAGGACCGGGCTGCTCGGGCCGCCGACGCGCTGGGCGGCCCAGACGGACGGCCCGAGATTCCCTTCGACGTGCCCGTCGAAGGCGGTGTGCCGGGTGTCGTCGTCCGGGTTGCGCAGTGCGGCGGGCAGCCCGGCCGGGTCGAGTTCGGCGCCGTCGATCAACGTGCCGGTGCGCCGGTAGGCGTCCATGGCCGTATACACGGAGTTGAAGGCCCGCATGTCGGCCCGCTCGCGGATGTCCCGTGCGGTCCAGAGGTGTACGAGCAGGCCCACCGACACCGCGACCAGGCAGGCCGTGGCCGCGGCCAGCGCGGCGATCTTCCAGCGCAGGGGGACGCGGCCCGGCCGCGGCCGCTCGAAGGGGGTCACCGGTCTCAGCGCCGCAGCTTGTAGCCGAAGCCGCGGACCGTTTCGATCCGGTCCCGGCCGAGCTTGCCGCGCAGCCGCTGCACGCACAGGTCCACGACCCGGCTGTCGCCGTCCCAGCCGTAGTCCCAGACGTTGCGCAGCAGGGTGTGCCGCTCCAGCACGATGCCCGGGTGCGCGGCGAACTCCAGCAGCAGTTTCAGCTCGGTCGGGGTGAGCGCCACCGGCGTCCCGCCGACGGCCACGTCCAGGCCGCCGGTGTGGAGGGTCAGGTCGCCGAAGGAGAGCAGCTCCCCCTCGGACGGTCCCGGATCACCGGCCGTGGCGTGTCCGGCCGCCGGGGCGGGGGCGTAGGTGGCGCGGCGCAGCAGCGAGCGGATGCGGGCCACGAGCACGTTGGTGTCCACGGGCTTGACCACGTAGTCGTCCGCCCCGGCTTCCAGACCGGCGACGATGTCCAGCCCGTCGCCGCGCGCCGACATCATCAGGACCGGGACCAGGCTGGTCTCCCGGACCTTGCGGCACAGGCCGATCCCGTCGAGACCCGGCAGCATCACGTCGAGGATCAGCAGGTCGAATTCCTCGTCGCGGAAGGATTCGAGGCCGGTGAGTCCGTCGGCGGCGGCCCGCACCGTGTACCCGTAGCGCTCCAGGGAGACGGTGAACGAGCGGCGCATCAGCTCGTCGTCCTCCACCAGCAGCACGCGAACGGGTCGCGGGGCGGCGGGAGCCGGGGTGGGGGAGGACACGGGGACGACTCCTGTTCGGCGGGCGGGGCGGGTACCGATAAGGAACGATAGGGCCGCGGAAGCCGTGATTCCCTTCACCACGGCCCCGCGGACCGATCAGATGAAGAGCCGAGCGTCCGCTGATACCCGCCCGATACGAAGACTGCGAGCCCTCCGGCCGCGCGCATGGCCGCGCCCTGCGCCTGGGCCCTACGCCTGGGCCTATGCCTGCGTCCTACGGCTGGGCCCTACAGCTGGGCCAGGACCTGCTTCGCCGCCGCGCGCCCCGTCGCGACGCAGGCGGCCACGCCCACGCCCTCGTACGCGGCTCCGCACAGAGCGATGCCCGGCAGCTTGCCGGCGGCCTCCCGGATGCGGGCGACGCGCTCGCGGTGCCCGACGCCGTACTGGGGCAGGCCCCGGTCCCAGCGGGTGACGCGGGTGGCCAGGGGTTCCCCCATGGGGCCCACCGCGTGGTGGAGTTCGGCGATGGCCGAGCGGACCAGGTGGCGGTCGGGGCGGCCGAGCAGTTCGTCCTCGCCGATGCGGCCGATGGAGGCGCGGAGCACGAAGGTCTCGGGGGCCGCGTCGTGCAGCCAGGACCACTTGTTGGAGAGGAAGGAGGCGGCCTTCAGGGTGTGGCCGTCGACCGGCGGGACCAGGAAGCCGTTGCCTTCGGGGAGGAAATGGGCTTGCGCACGGGAGAAGGCCATGGTGATGACGGCCGTCGAGGCGTGCGGGATCGAGGAGAGCTCGGCCTCGGCGATCGGGGAGTGCGGGCGGAGCAGCTCCGCGGCCGCGAAGGCGGGCAGCGCGAGGATCACCGCGTCGGCCTCCATCGTCAGCGCGCCGTCGCCGGTCATCGCCTGGACGCGCCAGCGGCCGTCGGCGACCCGCTGGAGCGAGCGGGCCGTCGTCCCGGTGAGGATGCGCGCTCCGCAGGCTTCCGCCACGGCCGCCGGGAAGCGCCCGGTGCCGCCGACGACGCCCTGGACGGCCACGGCCCCCGAGCGGGGGGCGCCCGCCGCGCGCATCCGGCGCAGGGCCGGGAGGAGCGGGGTGCCCTGCTCGGCGAGGGCCGCGATCCGGGGCATGGCCGCGCGCAGCGAGAGCCGGTCGGCGAGGCCGGCGTAGACGCCGCCCAGCATCGGTTCGACGAGCCGGTCCACGGCCTCCTGGCCGAAGCGGCCGGCCAGGTACTCGGTGACCGAGCAGTCCTCGGTGAGCGGGGTGGCCGGGAGGGTCTCCTCGGCGGCGACGCGCCGGACGCCCTCGGGGGAGAGCAGCCCGGTGCCGGCCAGCGCGGAGGGGTCGGTGGGGACGCCCATCACGTGTCCGGCGGGCAGCGGGCGCAGGGCGCCGTTGGTCCAGATGGTGGTGGCGGCCTTCGCGGGGTCGCAGAGGGCTTCGCCGAGTCCGACGGCGGCGGCGAGTTCCACGGCTTCCGGACGCAGGGCCATGAGGGATTCCGCGCCCTCGTCGACGGTGATGCCGGCGATGGTGCCGGTCCGGAGCTTCCCGCCGACCTTGGCGTGGCTCTCCAGGACGGTGACATCGGCCTGGCCGCGCAACTGCCACGCGGCGGCCAGACCGCTGATCCCGCCACCGATGACGATCACTGAAAGCATTGTGTTCTCCCGTGGCCCCGAGGCCGTGGTCGATATGTTCCCGTATGAAACGTATGGGACGGGGTGGGTCAGCGCCTCATGCTTTCGGCCAAAGCCCTGAGGTCCTCCTGATAGGGGAAGCTGCCGGGCTCGTACGCGCAGTAGGGGTCCGCTTCGAGCACGTCGCGCGTGAAGCCGTACGCCCGGGAGCGCGATCCGCCGCACACCGTCTTGAACTCGCACGCCCCGCACGTGCCGCGCAGCAGCGAGGGGTCGCGGAGCTTGGTGGAGAGCGCCGATCCCCGGTAGATCTCGGTCAGCGGGTGGTTCTTCACGTTGCCCGCCGAGAGGGGCAGGAAGCCGCTGGGGTGCACCTCACCCGTGTGCGAGATGAAGACGAAGCCGCGGCCCGAGGAGACGTCCATGGGCGGCCGGCGCACGGCCCGCCGCTCCCCGTCGAAGACCCCCAGCTCGCGGGCGCCGGCCGTCAGGCGCTCGTAGAGCGGGCCCAGAGCGGGCCGCTCGCCGCGCGCGTCCAGGATCGTGCGCTGCAGCACGACCCGCCGGAAGTGGTGGCCCTCCGTCGTCTTGGTGGCCATCACCGCCCCGCAGTCGTACAGGAAGTGCAGGACGTCCTCGATCTCGGCGGCGGTCAGGGAGTCCAGCTGTTCCCCGCGGCCGGTCGGGACCAGGACGAAGCCCGACCAGAGCATCGCGCCCTCGCGCTGGACCAGCGCCGCGATGTCGGCCAGGTCCTCCAAGCTGTCGTGGGTGACCGTGGTGTTGATCTGCACCTTGAGCCCGAGCTCCCGGGCGGCCCGCCAGCCGTCCAGCGTCCAGTCGTAGACCCCGGGCACGCCCCGGAAGGCGTCGTGGCGCTCGGCCGTGGAACCGTCCAGGGAGAGCGAGAGTGCGATGGCCCCCGCTTCCCGCACCGCTACGAGGTTCTCCCGGGTCAGCGTCGGCGTGCCCGACGGGGACACCGCGACCCGCAGGCCGAGCGAGGTCCCGTACGCCACCAGGTCGGTGAGGTCGGCGCGCTGGAAGGGGTCCCCGCCGGTGATCACGAAGAGCGGGCTGGGCTTGCCGAAGGCGGCGATCTGGTCCATCACCCCGCGGGCGTCCGCCCCGTCGAGCTCCTCGGGGTGGCGCAGGGTCTGCGCCTCGGCCCGGCAGTGCAGACAGGCCAGCGGGCAGGCCCGGGTGGCCTCCCAGATGACGATGAAGGGCCGGTCGGAGACCGCGTGGCGGGGGCTGCGGACGACCGTGGGGGCGGAGCGGGGATTCACCGGACCGGAGCGGGTGTTCACGGGACCGGGGCGGGGATTCAAGAGACCCGCTCCCAGCCGCGCTTGCTCGGGCGGTCGGCGAGCTGCTTGGGGTCCCGCTTGCGGTAGACCACGTACGGCCGGAACAGGTACTTCAGCGGCACCGAGAACATGTGCACCAGGCGCGAGTACGGGATCAGCGCGAACAGCGTGAAGCCGAACAGGATGTGGATCTTGAAGGCGAGCGGGGCGCCCGCCATCAGGTGGTAGTCCGGGGTGAAGGTGAACAGGCTGCGGAACCATACGGAGATGCCGTCGCGGTAGTTGTAACCGTCCGTCATCCCCGCCGAGTTCAGCAGGGTCGCCGTCAGTCCGAGGATCATCGCGCCGAGCAGGAACGAGTACATCAGGTGGTCGCTGCGCAGGGTCGCCCTGCGCACGGCCGGCACCGTGAAGCGCCGGTAGACCAGGATCCCGATGCCCGCGGCGGCCGCGACGCCCGCGACCGTGCCGGTGGAGAGTGCCATCAGGTGGTACGCGTGGTCGCTCAGGCCCACCGCGTCGGTCCAGCTCTTGGGGATGAGCAGGCCGACCACGTGGCCCACGATCACGAAGAGCATGCCGAAGTGGAAGAGCGGCGAGCCGATGCGCAGCAGCCGCGACTCGTGCAGCTGCGAGGAGTGCGTGGTCCAGCCGAACTTGTCGAAGCGGGCCCGCCAGGCCGTGCCCGCGATCAGCAGGGCGATCGAGACGTACGGGAGTACGCCCCACAGGAGGAGGTCCATCAGGCGGGCATCCTTTCGGAGGCGACGGAGGCGACGGAGGCGACGGAGGCGACGGGGGCGACGGGGGCGACGGAGGCGACGGAAGCGGTTGAGGGAGCCGTCGTGGGCCAGGGGAGGTCGGTCGGCGCCCCGAGGGGAAGGTCGGCCGGCATGTCGAGGCCCGGCCCGAAGGGTTCGAGCGCCGAGCCCGCGCCCACCAGCTCCTGCGGCGGCCCGCTCGATGCGAGGGCCTTCGCCTCCGCCTTGGTCTCGGGGGAGGTCCCGGGCAGCGTCGCGCAGACCGCCTCCAGGATCCGGGCGTACGGGGATCCGGACTCGGTGAGCGCCAGGCGCAGCAGTTCCAGCCCGGCCCGGTGCTCCTGGAGCAGCCGGGTGCCGGCCTCCTCCTCGCGGGCGGCGAACTCCAGGGCCACCGGCAGGAAGTCGGGCAGCTCCTCGCCCGCGAACTCCAGGCCGAAGTCCCGGTAGATCCGCTTCAGCCGGACCAGGGACAGCCCGCGCCGGCGGGTGTCCCCGTCCACCCACCAGGTGAGGTAGAGGCAGCGCCGGTTGCGGGTGTCGAAGGTCGAGGTGTACTGGGAGCACAACTCGATCGGGGTCTGCACCTCGGCCTCGTCGAGGAACGCCCCGAGGAGTCGGGCCGGTTCGGCGGGCGCCCCGGCGAGGGCCGCACGGAGCCGCGGGAGTTCGTCGTGGAAGTAGTCGCCGGGATACTGCAGTACGCAGCCCGCGACCAGCCGCACCAGTGCATCGCCACTCATCGGGTCCCGGTTCACGAGCGCCTCCTGGTGTCCCCGAGATTGAGCATCACCCGGGGTTCGGGCAGCGCGCCGACCGGGCAGCCCTGGTCCGCGTCGTCCAGCGGGTGGGAGTCGGCCAGGGCGTCGGCCTCGGCGCGGGCCGGGGGTCCCCCCTGGGCCGCCAGGCCCAAGGGGGAGCTGGGGATCACGAAGCGGTCCTCGATCTTGGCGATGGCGAGGAGCCGGAACATGTCCTCCATCTCCTGGCCGGACAGCCCGACGGCCCGTGCGATCGACTCGTCCCGCTCTTCGCCCAGGTTGACGCGGCGCATGTAGGCGCGCATCGCGGCCATCCGGCGCAGCACCGCCTCCACCGGCACGGTGTCGCCGGCGGTGAGCACCGCGGCGAGGTACTCGACGGGGATGCGCATGGCGTCGATGGCGCCGAAGAGGTTGCCGGCGTCCTCGCCGTCGCTGCCGGTGGCGGCGACCGCCTCGACGACGGGGGAGAGCGGCGGGACGTACCAGACCATCGGCATCGTCCGGTACTCCGGGTGGAGCGGGAGGGCGACCTGGTAGGTGGCGATCAGGTCGTAGACCGGGGAGTTGCGGGCCGCGTCGAGCCACTCGTCGGTGATGCCGGCCGCACGGGCGGCGGCGATCACGGCCGGGTCGGCGGGATCGAGGAAGCACCCGACCTGGGAGGGGTACAGATCGTGCTCGTCCTCCACCGCGGCGGCCTCGGCCACCTTGTCGGCGTCGTAGAGCATCACGCCGAGGTAGCGCATCCGGCCCACGCACGTCTCCGAGCACACGGTCGGCATGCCGACCTCGATGCGCGGGAAGCAGAAGGTGCACTTCTCGGCCTTGCCGGTCTGGTGGTTGAAGTACACCTTCTTGTACGGGCATCCGGTCACGCACATCCGCCAGCCGCGGCACTGGTCCTGGTCGACCAGGACGATGCCGTCCTCCTCGCGCTTGTACATCGCGCCGGAGGGGCAGGAGGAGACGCACGCGGGGTTGAGGCAGTGCTCGCAGATCCGCGGGAGGTAGAACATGAAGCTCTGCTCGAACTCGAAGCGGATCTTCTCGCCGACCTCGTCGCGGATCTTCTCGATGATCGGGTCCTGCGGGGCGTGCGTGGGCGCGCCGCCGAGGTTGTCGTCCCAGTTCGGACCCCACTCGATCTTGTCGATGGGCTCGCCGGTGAGCTGGGAGACGGGCCGGGCGGTGGGCATGTCGTCGCCCGCCGGGGCCTCGGTGAGGTTCTTGTACTCGTAGGTCCAGGGCTGGTAGTAGTCGTCGATCTCCGGCAGGTCCGGGTTCGCGAAGATCTTGCCCAGCTTGGCGAGGCGGCCGCCCGCCTTGAGGCGGAGCTTGCCGGAGCGGGTGCGCTCCCAGCCGCCCTTCCACTTCTCCTGGTCCTCCCAGCGGCGCGGGTAACCCTGGCCGGGGAGGGTCTCGACGTTGTTGAACCAGACGTACTCGGTGCCCTGCCGGTTGGTCCACGCCTGCTTGCAGGTGACCGAGCAGGTGTGGCAGCCGATGCACTTGTCGAGGTTCATGACCATCGCGACCTGTGCCATAACGCGCATGCTTCTAGAACTCCACCTTCTGGTCGCGGCGGCGGATGACCGTCACCTCGTCGCGCTGGTTGCCGGTCGGGCCGAGGTAGTTGAAGGCCCAGGTCAGCTGGGCGTAGCCGCCGATGAGGTGGGTGGGCTTGAGCATCACCCGGGTCAGCGAGTTGTGGATGCCGCCGCGGCGGCCGGTCTTCTCCGTCTTGGGGACGCCGACCGTGCGCTCCTGCGCGTGGTTCATGTAGACCGTGCCGGGCGGCATCTTGTGGGAGACGATCGCGCGGGCGGTGATCACGCCGTTGCGGTTGACCGCCTCGATCCAGTCGTTGTCCCGGACCCCGATCGCCTCGGCGTCCTGCGGGGACATCCACACCGTCTGGCCGCCGCGGCCCAGCGTCATCATGTAGAGGTTGTCCTGGTACTGGCTGTGGATCGCCCACTTGTTGTGCGGGGTGAGGTAGCGGACGGCCACCGACTTGGCCTTCTCGTCGACCGTGCCCAGCTCGGGCTCCCCGTACAGGGTGTGCATGTTCAGCGGCGGCTTGTAGACGGGCAGGGACTCCCCGACCTCGTGCAGCCAGTCGTGGTCGATGAAGAAGTGCTGGCGGCCCGTGAGGGTGTGCCAGGGCTTGAGGTGCTCGGTGTTGATCGTGAAGGCCGTGTACCGGCGCCCGCCGGACTCGGAGCCCGACCACTCCGGCGAGGTGATCACCGGGACCGGGCGGGCCTGGGTGTCGGCGAAGGTGATCCGCTTGCCCTCGGCCTCGGCGGCCAGGTGGGCCATCGGGGTGCCGACCTTCTTCTCCAGCGTCTCGAACCCCTGGGTGGCGAGGCGGCCGTTGCTGGTGCCGGACAGCGAGAGGATCGCCTCGCAGGCCTGCTGGGCGGTCTCCAGGCGCGGGCGGCCGTCGGCGACGCCGCCGCGGACCGTGCCGTTCTTCGCGCCGAGGTAGGCCACCTCCTGGCCCACGTCGAAGGTGACCGCCTTCGTGGTCACGCCCAGCGTGTCGACGAGCGGGCCGAGCGCGGCGAACTTCTCGCCGACCGCCCCGTAGTCCCGCTCCACGACCGCCAGGTTGTACATGGTCCGGCCCGGTACGGGCTCGCACTCGCCCTTCGACCAGTCCAGCGCGACCCCGCCGGGCTGGGCCATCTCGCCGCCCGGGGTGTCGTGCTGCAGGGCGGTGGCGACCAGGTCCTTGCGCACGCCCAGGTGGGTCGTGGCGAGCTCACCGAAGCGCTCGGCCAGCCCCAGATACGCGTCGTAGTCGGAGCGTGCCTGCCAGGGCGGGTCCACGGCCGGGGTGAAGGCGTGCAGGAAGGGGTGCATGTCCGTGGAGGACAGGTCGTGCTTCTCGTACCAGGTGGCCGCCGGGAACACCACGTCGGAGAGCAGCGTCGTGGACGTCATCCGGAAGTCCATGGACATGAGCAGGTCGAGTTTGCCCTCCACGTCCTCCTCCCGGTACGTCACGTCCTTCGGCGTGCAGCGCGGCCCGTCCTCGGGCAGGTTGGAGTGGGTGCCCAGGAGGTGCTTCAGGAAGTACTCGTTGCCCTTGGAACTGGATCCCAGCAGGTTGGCCCGCCATACGTTCAGCACCCGCGGCCAGTTGTGCGGGGCGTCCGGGTCCTCGCCGGCGAAGCCGAGCTCACCGCTCTTGAGCTGCCGGACCGCTTCCCCCACCGGGTCCTCGGCCTCGCCCAGCTCCAGCGGGTTGCGGTCGAAGGTCGGGTACGAGGGCATCCAGCCCATCCGGGTGCTCGCCGCCAGGCAGTCCGAGCCCGTCATGCCCGCGAAGGCGCCGGAACCGAGCGGGGAGGCGAGCGCCTCGGCCGGCAGGGTGTCGTAGCGCCACTGGTCGGTGTGCAGGTAGAACCAGGCCGCGCCGATCATCTGGCGCGGCGGGCGCGACCAGTCGGAGGCGGCGGCCAGCGTCGCCCAGCCGGTGACCGGGCGGCACTTCTCCTGGCCGACGTAGTGGCCCCAGCCGCCGCCGTTGCGGCCCTGACAGCCGGTGAGGGTGAGCAGCGCCAGGAAGGAGCGGTAGATGGTCTCGGAGTGGAACCAGTGGTTCGTGCCCGCCCCCATCAGGATCATGCAGCGGCCCCGGGACTGCTCGGCCGTCTGGGCGAACTCCCGCGCCACGCGCGCCGCCTGGGCCGCCGGAACCGAGGTCAGCGACTCCTGCCAGCCGGGCGTGCCCGGGGCGCTCGCGTCCTCGTAGCCGGTGGGCCACACGCCGGGCAGGCCCTCGCGGCCGACGCCGTACTGGGCGAGCATCAGGTCGAAGACGGTGGTGACGAGCTTGCCGCCGAGGCGTCGTACGGGCACACCGCGGCGGATCGTGCCGCGCGGCTTCCCGTCCTCGTCGACGCCCTGTTCGTCGTCCTCGAAGCGGGGGAGGGTGATCTCCACGCTCTCCACGCTCTCGTCGGCGGTGCCGTGGAGGGTCAGGCGCGGGACGATGTCACCGAGTTCGAGATTCCACTCGGGCTTCTCGTTCTTGCCCCAGCGATGGCCGAGCGTGCCGTTCGGGACGACGGTCTCGCCGGTCGTGTCGTCGATCAGCACGGTCTTCCACTGCGCGTTCTCGCCCGCGTCCGGAAGACCCGTTTCTCCGAGATCGGCGGCGGTGACGAATTTGCCCGGAACCAGGCCCTGTTCGGTTTCGGTGAGGGAGACCAGGAAGGGCAGGTCCGTGTACTGGCGGACGTAATCCGTGAAGAAGGGGGTCTGCTTTTCGACGAAGAATTCCTTGAGGATGACATGGCCCATCGCGAGGGCCAGCGCACCGTCCGTACCGGGGTGTGGGTGCATCCATTCGTCGGCGAATTTGGTGTTGTCCGCGTAATCCGGGGAAACGGTGACGACCTTCTGGCCGCGGTAGCGAGCCTCGGCCATCCAGTGGGCGTCCGGGGTGCGGGTGACGGGGACGTTCGAGCCCCACATCATCAGGTACGCGGCGTCCCACCAGTCGCCCGACTCGGGGACGTCCGTCTGGTCCCCGAACACCTGCGGGGAGGCGACCGGGAGGTCGGCGTACCAGTCGTAGAAGGACAGCATCGGCGCACCGATGAGCGAGTGGAAACGGGCGCCCGCCGCGTGCGAGGCCATCGACATCGCCGGGATCGGCGAGAAGCCGGCCACGCGGTCCGGACCGTGCTCCTTGATCGTGTGCACGTGCGCGGCGGCGACGATCTCCGTCGCCTCCTCCCACGTCGCCCGGACCAGCCCGCCCTTGCCGCGCGCCTGCTGGTACGTACGCCGGCGCACCGGGTCGGACTGGACGTCGGCCCAGGCCTCGACCGGGTCGCCGAGGCGCGCCTTGGCCTCGCGGTACATCTCCAGCAGGGCGCCGCGCACGTACGGGTAGCGCACCCGGGTGGGGGAGTAGGAGTACCAGGAGAACGAGGCGCCGCGCGGGCAGCCGCGGGGCTCGTACTCGGGGCTGTCGGGGCCCACGGAGGGGTAGTCGGTGGACTGGGTCTCCCAGGTGATGATCCCGTCCTTGACGTAGACCTTCCACCGGCAGGAGCCGGTGCAGTTCACGCCGTGGGTGGAGTACACGACCTTGTCGTGGCTCCACCGGTCACGGTAGAAGGCCTCCGCGGCGCGGCCGCCGGTGTGGTGGACGGTCCGCAGGTCGTCCGAGACCTCGGCGGTCCGGAAGAAGCTGCCCGCCTTGATCAGCGATGCGGCGGCGTCCTGGAGTCCGTGGCGTACGTCGCGTCCGCGGCGTACGTGGCGCTCGTGCAAGGCGACCTCCAGGCCGGGATAAAGGCGGTGCGTGGGGTCCGGGCAAGATGACCCAGACACGACGCTACGCCCGGCGCGGAGGCGAATCCGATGACAAAGGTCCCGTACGGGCGTGACCTAATTCCGGTCTTTCACAGGCCGAGTGGATGCCACGCTGGAAGAGGCCAACTCCTTTGCGGAGGCGGAAATTACGAGCCCGAATGCCAATGAACGGAAGGCTTCGTCAGGTGTCGCGGTACAGGGGGAAGAAGACGGCCTGGATCCCGGACCAGCACGGGGCGTGGGCGATGCTCACGGTGCCCTTCCTCGCGGGTGCGTTCCTCTCGCCGCGGCCCGGATGGCAGCACGCCCTGCTCCTGGCGGCCTGGCTCCTCGGCTACGCGGCGGTCTTCCACGCCCAGCAGTGGCTGCGCCTGCGCCGGGTCGCCGCACGCCGCCCGGCGGTGGCGCGGCGGCACGTCCGCCCGGCGCTCGTCCTCGGCCTGGCGACCGCCCTGGCGGGGATCCCGCTCGCGGCGCTCCACCCCTGGCTTCTGCTCGCGGGCGCGGCGGCGACGCCCTTCGTGGCCGTGAACTCCTGGTACGCGTCGCAGAACCGCGAGCGGTCCCTGCCCAACGGGCTGGCCGCGGTGGTCCCGGCGTGCGGGATGCTGCTGGTGGCGGCGCGGCTGGGCGGCGGCGACCCGCCCTGGGCGCCGGCCGCCGCCTGCCTGCTGTACTTCGCGGGCACGATCCCGTACGTGAAGACGATGATCAGGGAGCGCAACTCCCTTACGCACTACCGCGGTTCGGTGACGTACCACGCGGCGTCCACCGCCATGGCGGCCTGCCTCTCCCCGTGGCTGGCGATCCCCTTCGCGGCCTACCTGACCCGGGCCGCCGCCCTCCCCGGGCGCGGGCTCAAGGTGGCGGCGGTCGGAGCGGTCGAAATCGTCGGGTCGGCGGCCCTGTTGGTGGCGCTGCTGCTGATCTTCTGACGGCCGCGGCGCTCCGTCAGAGGGGGAGCGAGCGGAACTCGTCCAGGACGGCGAAGCCCGTGCCGTCGTACAGGCTCATCGCCACCTCGTTGCCGCCGAAGACGTTGAGCATCAGCGCCTCGTCGCCGGCCTGCCGGGTGACGTACTCGCCGACGGACATCGCGGCCCGGCCGTAGCCCTTGCCGCGGTGCTCCTCGTACACGTCCAGCGCGAAGCCGAAGGTCACGCCCGGCAGGAAGCCGTGGTTCAGGTGGCCGGTGCCGATCACCTGGCCGTCGGCCTCCATCGCGTAGAAGGCGTGCCCCGGCGTCCAGTAACCCTGCGGGAGGTAGCGGGCGAAGTCCTCGTCGGACTTCTCCTTGGCCTGCTCCGGGGTCAGCGCTCCGGCCCCGATGATGTCCGCGATGTACGCGGCCTCGTCAGCGGCGAACCAGGCCGGGAACTCCTCCTCGGTGAGCCGGCGGACGGTGAGCTCCGGCGGCAGCTCGGGCCGCTCGGCCACCGCACGCATCCGGTTCTGTCCCCGTACGAGGTAGCCGGGGAACGCCTCGGCCCCCGCTCCACCGGGGAGCCGGACCTCCACCCGATGTGCGCCGTGCTCCGCGCACCACCGCTCGGCCCACTCGCGCCCCGCCGGGACCGTCAGGTCGTGGATCTTCCCCACGGCCGCTCCGCTGACCTGCTCCACCCCGACCGCGATCCACCCGGTGCCGTCCGTGGCCACCACCCAGTCGTCGATCCCCTTCACCGCACGGTCCGACAGGGCCCGGGCCAGCGGCTCGGAGCACCCCGCGTCCCGATACTCGGCGAGCACCCGCTCCTCGAACCCGCCCCGCCACTCGGCCCGGTCGGCCACGATCCGTATCCCGCTCGTCCCGCTCGTCCCGCTCGTCCTGTTCATCCGGCCAGCCTAGGCAGGGCGGCCGACCGTGCTCCAGGGGATTTAGATCGCTTCCTTGCGCGTCAGGAAGTTGAAGGAGATCCAGCCCGGCAGCACCGGCAGCCAGAACGTCATCAGCCGGAACATCAGCACCGCGGCGCCCGCCACCTGGCCGTCCAGTCCCGCCGCGATCAGGCCCAGCGTCAGCGTGGCCTCCACCGCGCCGATGCCGCCCGGTGTCGGCGCGGCCGAGCCCAGGGCGTTGCCGGCCAGGAAGACCACCGCGATGCTCGCGTAGCTGATGTCCTCGCCGCCCCCGAAGGCGCGGATCGAGGCATCCAGGCACATCACGAAGCAGCCGGTCAGCAGCAGCATCCCGCCGATGCCGGTCAGCAGCTTCTGCGGCCGCTGGAGCACGTCCAGCATGCGCGGGACCACTCCCGCGAACAGGGCCCGCACCCGGGTCGCCACGAACTTCCGCAGGAAGGGCACGGCCGTGACCACCAGCACCAGCACGGCCACCGTCAGCAGACCGGCGATGACCGTCCTCGACGGGGTCATCTCGGGGGTCTTCTCGGTCCCCGTCAGATAGCCGAAGGACAGCAGCAGCAGGATGTGGCTCGCCAGTCCGAAGAGCTGCGAGGCGCCCACGCTGGCCACCGCGAGCCCCGGCCGGATGCCGGCCCGCTGGAGGAAGCGGGTGTTCAGCGCGACACCGCCGACCGCTGCCGGAGCCACCAGTTTCACGAAGGATCCGGCGACCTGGGCCCATACGGTCCGCAGGAACGGCACCCGCTCGGGCACGAAGCCCAGCAGGCTCATCGCCGCCGCGAAATAGCTGAGCGCGGAGAAGGCGAACGCCACCCCGACCCAGCCCCACTGCGCCTGGCCGACGAGCGTCCCGAACTCGACGTGCGTGATCTGCGTCAGCAGGAAGTACGCGCCGATCGCTCCCGCGATGAACGACACCAGCGTGCGCGGCCGGATCCGCTCCAGCCGGGCCGGCTCCACCGGTGCCTGCGGACGGATCAGCAGCACCTGCTGGCGGATCTGGCTCAGCAGATCCTCCTCGCGGGCCCCGTCGAGCGCGTCGTCCAGGGCCCTCTTCTCGGCCTTCTTCTCGGCGGTGGAGCGCGAGCCGGCCGACCCGGAGGCGGCTTCCCGCGCCGCCTTCGCCGCCCGCGAGGACTCCAGTACGGCTTCCCGCTCGCGGTCCGCCCGCTCCCGCGCCAGCTTGCGCAGCGTCGCCCGGGTGGAGCGGCTCAGCGCGATCGGCTGGAGCAGCGGCAGGCAGTCCGCCACCGCGTCCGGGCCGAGCACCGACACCGCCGAGGCGACCGAGCGCTCGGCGCCGACCCGCAGGCCGAGGGTGGTGAGCAGCTGCGCGATGTCCATGCGCAGCACGAGGTCGCCGGCCGCGATCTCGCCGCCGCGCAGGTCGGTCAGGGTGATGGTGCTCGCCGCGGTGCCACCGCCGGTGCCGCTGGTTCCGCTGGTTCCGCTGGTTCCGCTGGTTCCGCTGGCGGAACGATCCACCACGAGTGCGTCCCCGGTGAGCCGCCGGTGCGCGATCCGCCGGGACTGCAGGGCCCGTACCTGCTGCCAGGCGTTGCGGGTCAGCTCGTCGGTGATCTCCTCGTCGGCCAGCTGGTCCAGGCTCCGGCCGCCCAGGTGCTCGTAGACGAGCATCACGGCGTCCGGGCCCAGCTCGGAGGTGGCGATGAGCTTGGGCGCGTTGGCTCCGGCGGCGATGGCCGCGTACGCGAGCAGCGCCTCCTGCTCCAGCGCCTGGCGCAGGGACTGCAGACTGCGCCGGGTGGTGATCCCGCGCAGCGTGAGGCGGCGCCAGACCCGGTAGTAGAAGCCCTGGGCCTGCTGTTCCCGGTCCACGACGGTGACGTCGAGCGGCGGGCCCTCCTCCAGGGTGACGTGGTAGCGCCGCCCGCGGTCGCTGACCTCGGTGCTGTCGTGACCCTCCGGGGACTCGGCGCGCATCGCGCTGACCGGCTGGAAGCCGACCCGGCGCAGTCCCGCGAGGAGGTTCTGCCCGGTGGGGCGGACGTTCGGCGAGCCGACCGCGTACAGGGTTCCGTACGCGACGCTCCAGCCGATCAGCACGGTCAGGATGATAGAGAAGGGGGTGGTGTAGCCGCCGACCAGCATCGCGAAGGCGTCCAGCAGCAGGACCACCCACAGGGCGACGCGCCAGCGCGGGCGCCGGGTCATCCCGACGGCAGTCATGTACGCGATCACGGGCGCGAGGTAGCCGTGGACCGGGTCGGTGAGGGCCCCGTCGGCCATGGTGGGGCGGGTGAGGGCTTCCTGGATGGTCACGGGCGCGGCCTGGGAGACCCAGAGGTCGGTGGCGAGGGTGACCCCGTGCGCGAGGACGGCGGCGAGCACGCCGTCCGCGATGCGCAGTCCGTCGCGCTTGATCAGCCGCTCGATGGCGAAGGCCACGGGGACCAGGAGCACGGCGATGCTGGACACCAGCCCGGCGACCTTGATCAGCACGTCGGGCGCCTGGCCCGTGCCGTTGCTGATGTCGGCCTCCAGGCCCGCGGTGGTGCCGTGGGCGAAGGCGGCGATGCCGAGGACGACGGCGATGCCGAGGATCCCGACGAGGAGGCGTACGAGGTCGGAGGGGCGGTGCACGCGGGCGGCGAGCAGCGGCTCGTCGACCTCGACCTGGTCGGCGGCCGTCGGGGTGTGGCCGTGCGGGGTCTCGACGTCCTCGGGGGCCGGAGCCTGCGGCAGGTCCGGGTGCAGGTCGGCGTGCACGTCCGCGTGCACGTCCGCGTGCAGGTCTGCGTGCATGTCCTCGCGACCCTGTGGCGGGCCTTCGTCTGGGCGCGCGCCGTCGTTCGCCGTCGCGCCGTCCGGAGGACTCACACCCTGCTCCTTTCCCGTCACTTCCGTCTCTTCTTGATCACGTATCACGCGTCACCGCCCGGAAGATGGTGGCATGGACGGACGGCCGTAGGGGGCAGCAGGGTGCGAGCCGGTCCGGAACACCGGCTTCCACGCGCGTGCCGCTCCCTTGTCGGTCCGGTGCGGCAACATGGGCCGAATGAGCGAAGAGCTGCCGGCGTACGCGGAGCGGGTGCTGGAGGCGGCCGAGCGGATTCCGCCCGGCCGGGTGATGACGTACGGCGACATCGCGGAGTGGCTCGGCGAGGGAGGGCCCCGTCAAGTGGGCCGCGTCATGGCGCTGTACGGAGGAGCCGTGCCCTGGTGGCGCGTGGTGCGGGCGGACGGCCGTCCGCTGCCCGGCAGCGAGCGGCGGGCGCTGGAGAACTACCGGGCCGAGGCCACCCCGCTGCGGCTCACCGGCGACGGCGAACCGCGGCTCGACATGCGGCGGGCACGCTGGGACGGGCACGGCGGGGACACGGCGCGGGACGAAGGTCACATCTGACAGCTTCGGCCATGTGCGGCCCGGAGGGGCGGTCGAAGAGACGTGCGAAGCCCCGTACGGGGGATGCGCGGAACCGGACGGCAGTGATGACCGGCGCGAGGGCCGGCGCGAGGACCGGAGTGAGGACCGGAGTCCCGGGGAAACTGCGCCCGCCGCACGCCTTGCCGTAGCGTTGCCTCTTCGGCTTCGGCTTCGGCTTCGGCTTCGGCTTCGGCTTCGGCCATCGCCTCGGCTCCGGTTTCGGCCACTGCCCGAGACGTCACCACAGGAGCAGCAGCAACCGCTGCGGCAGCGACCGCCGCAACGGCAGACCCACCAGGACCGGCACCCCACGTGAACACCTCTTCCTCCGACGGCCACCGCACCGAGCGGCGGCGTACGCGGACCCCGGACGCGTACCGCCTGGTGCGTACCGGCGCGGAACGGGTGGATCCCCCTGTGCTGGACGCAGCGCAGCGGGCGGTGGTTGAGCACACCGGCGGACCGCTGCTGGTCCTGGCCGGACCGGGCACCGGAAAGACGACCACACTGGTGGAAGCGGTCGCCGCCCGCGTCGAGGCCGGGACCGACCCCGCCCGCATCCTGATCCTCACCTTCAGCCGCAAGGCAGCGGTGGAACTGCGCGACCGGACCGCCCTGCGGCTCGGCGGGGCGCGCGCCCCGCAGGCCACCACCTTCCACTCCTTCTGTTACGGACTGGTCCGCGCCCACCAGGACGCGGAACTCTTCGCGGACCCGCTGCGACTCCTCTCCGGCCCGGAGCAGGACGTCATGGTCCGCACCCTGCTGGAGGGCCAGCGCCGGATCCGCTCGATCCGCTGGCCGGACGACCTGCGGGCCGCACTGACCACGCGGGGCTTCGCGGACGAGGTCCGCGCGGTGCTCGCCCGCGCCCGCGAGCTCGGCCTGGGACCGCAGGCCCTCTCCGACTTCGCGACCCGCCTCGGCCGGCCCGACTGGAAGGCGGCGGCGGCCTTCCTCTCCGAGTACCTGGACGTCCTGGACCTCCAGGGCACCCTGGACTACGCAGAACTCCTCCACCGCGCGGTGCTCCTGGCGGAGCGCACCCCGTCACTCTCGTCCATGTACGACGTGATCTACGTGGACGAGTACCAGGACACGGACGCCTCGCAGCTGCGCCTGCTGCGCGCACTGGCCGGCCCTGCCGGGCGGCTGACCGCATTCGGCGACCCCGACCAGTCGATCTACGCCTTCCGCGGCGCGGACATCAACAACATCCTGGACTTCGACACCTCGTTCCCCGGAGCGGAGGTCCACGCCCTGACGACCTCCCGCCGCTCGTCCTCGGTCCTCCTCACGGCCACCCGCCACCTGACGACCCGCATGCAGGTGCCGCGCCTGCCCTCGGCGGCGGTACGGGCCCACCGTGCGCTCGCGTCGACGCGCGAGGGGGGCCGGGTCGAGGTCTTCACCTACCCCACGGCCGGCGCGGAACTGGACAACATCGCCGACATCCTGCGCCGGGCCCACCTGGAGGAGGGCGTGCCCTGGCAGGACATGGCCGTCCTGGTCCGCGCGGGCGGCCGTACCCTGCCGCAGATGCGCCGCGCCCTGATCGCGGCGGGAGTCCCGGCCGAAACGGACGGCACGGACGCCCCCCTCCGCCACGAACCGGCCATAGCCCCCCTCCTCACGGCCCTGCGCACCCTCGCGGAGTCCACCACCCCGAACACCGCGAACCCCTCACTGTCCGGCTCCGCCGACGCCCCGGGCTCCGCCGAGGCTCTGGCCGCGGCCGCGGCCGAACTCCCCGGCGCCGAGGGCGCCGACGCGAGCGAGCCCGCCGGCACCGCCGAGCCGGTCGGTCAGGTCACCGACTCGGCCGCCGAAGGCGGCGCCGAGCCGTCCGGCCCGGATGCTGTGCCCGGCTCCGCCGCTAACCCGGCCGGGGCCGAGGGCGAGCCGCCTGCCGGAGGCGAGGCGGCGTCCGGCGCCGCAGGCGCCGGTGTGAGCGAGCACGCTCGCAACTCTGGGGCGGGTGGGCGGGGGACCTCCCCCGCCGCCGAAGGCGGCACCGGTCTGTCCGGCTCCGCCGGCGCCCCGGACGCGGCACTGGCCGGACTGTCCGACGGAGTCGGGGATGCTTCCGGCGCCGCAGGCGCCGGTGTGAGCGAGCACGCTCGCAACTCTGGGGCGGGTGGGCGGGAGACGTCCCCCGCCGCCGGAGGCGTCACCGGTCTGTCCGGCTCCGCCGGCGCCCCGGACGCGGCACTGGCCGGGCTGTCCGACGGAGTCGGGGATGCTTCGGGCGCCGCAGGCGCCGGTGTGGGCGGGCCTGCCCGCGAGGGCAGCGCACCCGCCGCCGAAGGCGGAGTCGACCGGCCAGGCCCGGCGGACGCCGCGACCGCGTCCCCCGACGAGCCCGCCGCAGGCGAAGCGTGGATCGGGGTCGAGGCCGCGCTCGTGCTGCTGTCCTCGCCGCTCGGCGGGATGGACGCCGCCGACCTGCGCCGCCTGGGCCGCGCCCTGCGCGACGAGGAGCGGGCCGCCGGCGTCCGCACCCCCGCGCCCTCCGACGTCCTCCTCGCCCGCGCCCTCGCAGAGCCCGAGCGGCTCGTCGCCCACGACCCCGCCTACGCCCGCGGAGCGCAACGCCTCGGCCTGCTGCTGCGCAAGGCCCGCGAGCTGCTCGCCGGCGGCGGCACCGCCGAGGAGGTCCTGTGGACCCTCTGGGACGGCACCCCCTGGCCGCAGCGCCTCGAACGCAGCGCCCGCCGCGGCGGCCCCGCGGGCCGCAACGCCGACCGCGACCTCGACGCCGTCTGCGCGCTCTTCGACACCGCCGCCCGCGCGGAGGAACGTACCGGCGGCCGCGGCGCCCTCAACTTCCTCGAACAGCTCGAAGCCGAGGACATCGCCGGGGACACCCTCACCCCCCGCGCCGTCCGCCGCGAAGCCGTCCGCCTCATGACCGCGCACCGCTCCAAGGGCCTGGAGTGGGGACTCGTCGTCGTCGCGGGCGTACAGGAAGGGCTCTGGCCCGACCTGCGCCGCCGCGGCTCCCTCCTCGAAGCCGACCGCATCGGCCGCGACGGCCTCGCCGAACCCCTCACCCCCGGCGCGCTCCTCGCCGAGGAGCGCCGCCTCTTCTACGTCGCCGCCACCCGCGCCCGCGACCGCCTCGTCGTCACCGCCGTCAAGGCCCCCGCCGAGGACGGCGACCAGCCCTCCCGCCTCCTCACCGAGCTCGGCGTCCCCGTCAAAGACGTCACCGGCCGCCCCCGCCGCCCCCTCGCGGTCCCCGCGCTCGTCGCGGAACTCCGCTCCACCACCGTCGACCCCGACGCCTCGCCCGCCCTGCGCGACGCCGCC
Organism: Streptomyces sp. GL_148; assembly: GCF_057834205.1. Taxonomy (NCBI): domain Bacteria; kingdom Bacillati; phylum Actinomycetota; class Actinomycetes; order Kitasatosporales; family Streptomycetaceae; genus Streptomyces; species Streptomyces sp. GL_148. Next base: position 5,799,530 of record NZ_CM174396.1, read on the forward strand.
GCCCGGCGCCTCGCCCGGCTCGCCGTGCTCACCGACGACGAGGACCGCCCCCTGGTCCCCGCCGCGCACCCGCAGCGCTGGTGGGGGCTGTACGAGCCCACCCGCAGCAGCGTCCCGCTGCGCGACCGGGACCACCCCGTCGCCCTGTCCGGCTCCGCCCTGGAGCAGCTCGCCAACACCTGCTCCCTCCAGTGGTTCCTGGGCCGCGAGGTCAAGGCCGACGCCCCCTCCACCGCCGCCCAGGGCTTCGGCAACGTCGTCCACGTCCTCGCCGACGAGGTCGCCTCCGGCCGCACCCCCGCCGACCTCGCCGTCCTCATGGAACGCCTCGACTCCGTCTGGGACTCGCTCGCCTTCGACGCCCCCTGGAAGTCCCGCCAGGAGAAGGACAACGCCCGCGCCGCCCTGGAACGCTTCCTGCGCTGGCACACCACCGACCGCGGGGGCCGGGCGGCCGTGGCCACCGAGCACGACTTCGACGTCACCCTCGAAGCGGGGGAGTACGCCGTCCGGGTGCGCGGCTCCATGGACCGGGTCGAGGCGGATGCGCAGGGCCGCGCGTACGTCGTCGACTTCAAGACCGGCAAGTCCGCGCCGACCGCCAAGGAGGTCGAACGCCACCCGCAGCTCGCCGTGTACCAGCTCGCCGTGCGCGAGGGCGCCGTCGACGAGGTCTTCGACGGCCTGCGCCCCGCACCGGGCGGCGCCGAACTCGTACAGCTGCGCCAGGGCGCCGCCCAGCGCGACGGCGGCGACACGGTGCCCAAGATCCAGGCGCAGCAGGCCCTGGAGGGCGGCGCCCCCGGCGAATGGGTCGGCGACCTGCTCGCCACCGCAGCCGGCCGGGTCCTCGACGAGCGCTTCGCACCCGCCCTCGGCAAGCACTGCGACCACTGCTCCTTCCGCGCCTCGTGCAGCGCCCGCCCCGAGGGCCGCCAGACGGTGGAGTAGGCCGCGCGGGGGCCGGCCCGCGGCGGCCGGCCCGCGAGCCCGGCACCCCAGCCCGGCGGCTCTCCCAGCCCGGCACCCCAGCCCGGGGGCCCGCCTGGTCCGGGCGGGCGGGACTGTCAGAGGGGGCGGCTAGCCTTTTCACGTGCCCGCGCGTTCGTCCGTCCCTCCGGCCCTGCCGCCCTCCCCGCCCGCAAAAGCGCCGCAGGCGGCCGCCCTCACCGATCCCGAGCAGCTCAAGGAGCTCCTGGGGATCCCCTTCACGCCCGAACAGATGGCCTGCGTCACCGCCCCGCCCGCCCCGCAGGTCATCGTGGCCGGCGCCGGCTCCGGCAAGACCACCGTCATGGCCGCCCGCGTGGTCTGGCTGGTCGGTACCGGCGCGGTCGCCCCCGAGCAGGTCCTCGGCCTGACCTTCACCAACAAGGCCGCCGGCGAGCTCGCCGAGCGGGTACGGACCGCCCTCGCGCGCGCCGGGATCACTGATCCGGACCCCTCCCCGGCCGAGGCCGACTCCGCGGGCGGGGAGCCGCGCATCTCCACGTACCACGCCTTCGCCGGACAGCTCCTCAAGGACCACGGCCTGCGCATCGGCCTGGAGCCCAGCGCCCGGCTGCTCGCCGACGCCACCCGCTTCCAGCTCGCCGCCCGGGTGCTCCGCGAGGCCCCCGGCCCCTACCCCTCCCTCACCAAATCCGTTCCCGACCTGGTCAGCGACCTGCTCGCGCTCGACGGGGAGCTCTCCGAGCACCTCGTACCGCCGGAGCGCCTGCGCGCGTACGACACGGATCTCCTCTCCGCCCTCGCGGACGTGAAGCTGAGCAACGAGGACCTGCGCAAGGTCCCCGAAGCGGTCCGCGGCCGCCTCGAACTGCTGGAGCTGGTCTCCCGCTACCGCGCGGCCAAACACTCCCGCGACCTCCTCGACTTCGGCGACCAGATAGCCCTCTCCGCGCGGCTCGCCACCACCCGGCCCGAGGTCGGCGCCCTGCTGCGCGAGGAGTTCCGCGTCGTCCTGCTCGACGAGTACCAGGACACCTCGGTCGCGCAGCGGCTGCTGCTGTCCGGGCTCTTCGGCGGGGGCACCGGGCACGCGGTCACCGCCGTCGGCGACCCCTGCCAGGCCATCTACGGCTGGCGCGGCGCCTCCGTGGCCAACCTCGACGACTTCCCCGAGCACTTCCCGTACGCCGACGGCAGCCCCGCGACCCGCTTCTCCCTCAGCGAGAACCGGCGCAGCGGCGGCCGCCTCCTGGACCTGGCCAACGACCTCGCCGCCCCGCTGCGCGCCATGCACGAGGGGGTCGAGGCCCTGCGCCCCGCACCGGGCGCGGAGCGCGACGGCTCCGTGCGGTGCGCGCTGCTCGAGACCCACGCCCAGGAGCTCGACTGGATCGGCGACTCCGTCGCCCACCTGGTCCGCACCGGTACGGAGCCGCGCGAGATCGCCGTGCTGTGCCGCTCGGGCGGGGACTTCGCACGGATCCAGGCGGTCCTCGTCGAGCGGGACGTCCCGGTCGAAGTGGTCGGCCTGTCCGGCCTGCTCCACCTCCCGGAGGTCGCGGACCTCGTCGCCGTCTGCGAGGTCCTCCAGGACCCGGGCGCCAACGCCGCGCTCGTCCGGCTGCTCATCGGACCGCGCTGGCGGATCGGCGCCCGCGACCTGGCCCTGCTGGGCCGCCGCGCCCGCACCCTGATCTCCCGCTCCCCCTCCTCCTCCCACGACGACGACCGCCTCGCGGCAGCCGTGGAGGGCGTGGACCCGGCGGAGATCGTGTCGCTGGCCGACGCCCTGGAAACCTTCCTGGACGGCGCGGGCCAGTCCGCCCCCGACCAGCTGCCCTTCTCCGCCGCGGCCCGGGTCCGCTTCGCGCACCTCGCGCAGGAACTGCGCGACCTGCGCCGTTCCCTCGCGGACCCCCTGATGGACGTCCTGCACCGCGTCCTGTCGACGACCGGCCTCGACGTGGAGCTGGCCTCGTCCCCGCACGCGCTGGCGGCCCGCCGCCGGGAGACCCTGTCGAGCTTCATGGACGTGGCGGCCGGCTTCGCCTCCCTGGACGGCGAGGCCTCCCTCCTGGCCTTCCTCGGCTTCCTCCGCACGGCGGCCCAGTACGAGAAGGGCCTGGACCACGCCCTCCCCGGCGGGGAGAACACGGTCAAGGTCCTGACCGCCCACAAGTCCAAGGGCCTGGAGTGGGACGTGGTCGTGGTCCCCGACCTCTCCGCCGGCTCCTTCCCGAAGGAGAAGGCCCCGGAGGCCTGGACCTCGTACGCGAAGGTCCTCCCGTACGCCCTGCGCGGGGACGCGCCGACCCTCCCGCCCACCCCGGAATGGACCTCACCGGGCCTGCGCGCCTTCAAGTCGGCCCTGAAGTCCCACAAGGCCGTCGAGGAACTCCGCCTCGGCTACGTCACCTTCACCCGCCCGCGCTCGCTCCTCCTGGCCTCGGGCCACTGGTGGGGCCCGACGCAGAAGAAGCCGCGCGGCCCGTCCGAGTTCCTGACCGCCCTGTACGAACACTGCGCCGCGGGCCACGGCGAGATCGACGCCTGGGCCGACGCCCCCGCGCCCGACGCGGAAAACCCGGCCCTCTCCACGGACTCCACGCCGGACCACTCCTGGCCCCTCCCCCTGGACCCCACCTCCCTCACCCTCCGCCGCGAAGCAGCCACCCTGGTCGAGTCGTACCTCCACCCGCGACCCCGGGCGACCAACAGCCCCGCGGGCAACCCGAAGCCCTCGAACCCGTCGGGCTACCCGGACCACCCGGGCTACCCGGACCACCCGGGCTACCCGGACCACCCGGGCCACTCGGGTACCCCGGAGGGTTCGGGGGCCTCCGGGGAGACCCGGGAGCACCCGGCCTCCCCGGAGGACCCCTACCTCTGGCCCCCGCACTGCGAAGACCCCGCCTACGACGAGGAACCCCCGGCCCCGTGGCCGGACGAGGCCGACGAGTCCGCGGACACGACCATCCCGTGGCCGGACGAGGCCGCAGCGGCAGCCGCCCCGCGGCCGGACCAGGCCGCCGGGCCCAGCGCCGCGGACGACACCTGGCCGCAGGCCGGGGCAGGCCGGGGCACGCTCGCCGCCGCAGGCGGAACCCCGCGGGGGGTCCGGGGCACAGCCCCGGTTTCGGGAAGGGGCGGGGTGGGGGAAGAAAACGCCCCCCCGACCCCCGACGCCCTGTGGCCGCAGGACACCGACTGGTCCGCGCCCCGCACGCACCCTGCCGCGCCCGCCGCCGACGACCTGTGGCCGGAGGCCGAGCCCCGCCCGCGCCCCGCCGCGCCCGGCGGCGATGACCTGTGGCCAGAGGCCGAGGACCCGGCCCGGGCCAGGCCCCGCCCGCGCCCCGCCGCGCCCGGCGGCGACGACCTGTGGCCGGAGGACGAGGCCGGGGACGGCGACTGGGCCGCGGCGGAGCCCCGCCCGCGCCCCGCCGCGCCCGGCGGCGACGACCTGTGGCCAGAGGCCGGGCCCGGCCCCGGCCCCCGCCTCACCCCCGAGGACGCAAGAGCCATCGCCTCCTGGGACCGCGACCTCGACGCCCTGGAGGGCGAGCTCCGCCGCGCCCGCGAGGCCGTCCGCGACGTGGAGCTCCCGCCCGCGCTCTCCGCCAGCCAGCTGCTCCGCCTCGCCTCCGACGAGCAGGGCTTCGTACGCGACCTCGCCCGCCCCATGCCGAAACCCCCGCAGCCCGCCGCCCGCCAGGGCACCCGGTTCCACGCCTGGGTCGAGTCCCGCTTCGAAGAGCTCCCGCTGCCCCACCTCGATGTCCTCGACCCCCTCACGGACCTCCCGGGCGCCCAGCCTCCGGGCGGGGACGGCTCGGACCAGGACATCGCCGACGAGGCCGACCTCGATTCCCTCAAGGCGGCCTTCGAGCGCAGCCCGTACGCCGACCGGACCCCGTACCGCATGGAGGTCCCGGTCCAGCTGACCCTCGCCGGCCGGGTGATCCGCGGCCGGATCGACGCCGTCTACCGCACCACGGACGCGGACGCGGACGCGGACGGCAGCGGCAGCGTCGGCTACGAGATCGTCGACTGGAAGACCGGCCGCACCACCGAGGCCGACCCCCTCCAGCTGGCCGTCTACCGCCTGGCCTGGGCGGAAGCCACGAACACCCCCCTCGCCGAGGTCACGGCCGTGTTCCTGCACGTCCGCAGCGGCCGCGTGATCCGCCCCCGCAACCTCCCCGACCGCGCTCGTCTTGAGCAGATCCTCCAAGGCAAAACGGACACGGAAAGTGCCCATCGAACGGACGGCTAGGCTCGGGGGCATGAGCGACACCCCGGCGGACAGCGTCGTCCGCACGTACATCGACACGCACCGCGCCGCCTTCCTCGACGACCTCGCCGACTGGCTCCGCATCCCTTCGGTCTCGGCGCAGCCCGAACACGCGGACGACGTACGGCGCAGCGCCGACTGGCTGGCCGTGAAGCTCAAGGAGACCGGTTTCCCGGTCACCGAGGTCTGGCAGACGGCCGGCGCCCCCGCCGTCTTCGCCGAATGGCCGAGCGCGGACCCCGCCGCCCCCACCGTCCTCGTCTACGGCCACCACGACGTGCAGCCCGCCGCCCTCGCCGACGGCTGGCACACCGACCCGTTCGAGCCGGTGATCAAGGACGGCCGGATGTACGGGCGCGGCGCCGCCGACGACAAGGGCCAGGTCTTCTTCCACACCCTCGGCGTCCGGGCCCACCTCGCCGCGACCGGCGCGTCCGCCCCCGCCGTGCACCTCAAGCTGATCATCGAGGGCGAGGAGGAGTCGGGTTCCCCGCACTTCCGCGCCCTCGTGGAGCGCGAGGCGGCCCGCCTCGCCGCCGACGTCGTGATCGTCTCCGACACCGGCATGTGGTCCGAGACCACCCCCACCGTCTGCACCGGCATGCGCGGCGTCGCCGACTGCGAGATCGACCTGTTCGGCCCCGACCAGGACATCCACTCGGGTGCCTTCGGCGGCGCCGTGCCGAATCCGGCCACCGTCGCCGCCCGTCTCGTCGCGGCCCTGCACGACGCCGACGAGCGGGTCACGATCCCCGGCTTCTACGACAACATCGCCGAGCTCACGGACGCGGAGCGGGCGCTGATCGCCGAGCTCCCCTTCGACGAGAGCGAGTGGCTCCGTACGGCCAAGTCGTACGCGGCCTCCGGCGAGGCCGGCTACTCCACGCTGGAGCGCGTCTGGGCCCGCCCGACCGCCGAGGTCAACGGCATCGGCGGCGGCTACCAGGGACCCGGCGGCAAGACCATCGTGCCCGCCTCGGCGCACCTGAAGCTGTCGTTCCGGCTGGTCTCCGGGCAGGACCCGTACGAGGTCGAGACGGCCGTCACGGCCTGGGTCGCGGAGCGCGTCCCAGCCGGAATCCGGCATTCCATCACCTTCGGCGCCCCGACCCGGCCGTGCCTGACCCCGCTGGACCACCCGGCGCTGCAGTCGGTCGTACGCGCCATGAGCAGGGCCTTCGGCCAGAAGGTCCGCTTCACCCGCGAGGGCGGCTCGGGGCCGGCGGCCGACCTCCAGGACGTGCTGAACGCCCCCGTCCTCTTCCTCGGGATCTCCGTACCCTCCGACGGCTGGCACTCGCCGAACGAGAAGGTCGAGCTCGCCCTGCTCACCAAGGGGGTCGAGACGGCCGCCTACCTCTGGGGCGACCTGGCCGCCCACTGGAAGCCGGCGTCCGCTTGACGCCGCCGCACCCGCATCCGCACCCGCACCCGCCACCGCACACCCGTCCGTCCTGCTGAGCCTGCCTGTGTCCCGCCACCGGGGGAGTTGGAAGTACCTGTGAGCACCCATACCGAGTCCGAGCGTCCGATCTCGCTGGCCGCGCCCAGCGGAATCGACCGCGCCGCGCACCACCGCCTCGACGAGGCGTGGCTCGCCGCGGCGTGGAGCCACCCCAGCACCCGCGTCTTCGTCGTCTCGGGCGGCCAGGTCCTGATCGACGACACCCCCGACGGCGGCACCGCGATCGTGATGACCCCGGCCTTCGAGGCCCCGGTCACCGAGACCCACCGGTACTTCCTGGGGACCGACGAGGACGGCGTACGGTACTTCGCGCTGCAGAAGGACTCGCTGCCCGGCCGCATGGACCAGTCGGCCCGCCCCGCCGGGCTGCGCGAGGCCGGAATGCTGCTCTGCGCGCGGGACGCCGGGCTGATGGTGCACGCGGTGGCGCTGGAGAACTGGCAGCGCATGCACCGCTTCTGCTCCCGCTGCGGCGAGCGCACGGTGGTCGCCGCGGCCGGGCACATCCGCCGCTGCCCGGGCTGCGGGGCCGAGCACTACCCGCGGACCGACCCGGCCGTGATCATGCTGGTCACGGACGACCAGGACCGCGCGCTGCTGGGCCGCCAGGTGCACTGGCCCGAGGGCCGCTTCTCCACCCTCGCGGGGTTCGTCGAGCCCGGCGAGTCGATCGAGCAGTCGGTCATCCGCGAGGTCTGGGAGGAGGCGGGCATCAAGGTCGGCGAGGTCGACTACGTCGCCAGCCAGCCCTGGCCGTTCCCGTACAGCCTGATGCTGGGCTTCACGGCGCGCGCCGTCACCTTCGACATCGAGGTCGACGGGGACGAGATCCAGGAGGCCCGCTGGTTCTCCCGCGACGACCTGCGCACGGCGATCGAGGTCGGCGAGGTCCTCCCCCCGGCGGGCATCTCCATCGCGGCCCGCCTGGTCGAGCTCTGGTACGGCAAGCCGCTCCCGAAGCCGGTCACGGCCGCCTGACCCCCCCCGCACCGCCCGGACACCGACGAAGGCCCCCGCTCCGGCGGGGGCCTTCGTCCGTCCCTGATCAGGCGGCGCTGCCGCCGTCGCGGTCGGAGGACTGGCCGGACGGCTGATCGGACGAGTGCCCAGTTCGACGGCCGGTTGGCCGCTTCCCGGAGACGCAGAAGCCCCCGCCTCGGCGGGGGCTTTCCAAGCGTGGCGTTCAGCACATCAGACGGCGAGGGCCTGCTTGACCTGGGCCAGGCTCGGGTTCGTCATGACGGACTCGTTGCCCGCGGAGGAGGTGACGAGGACGGTGGGAACCGTCTGGTTGCCGCCGTTCGCCTTCTCCACGAACGCCGCGGACTCGGGGTCGAGCTCGATGTTGATCTCGGTGTAGGCGATGCCTTCCCGGTCCATCTGGCTCTTCAGCCGACGGCAGTAGCCGCACCAGGTCGTGCTGTACATCGTGACCGTTCCCGCGTCCTGCATGCTGCGCTCTCCATTCGTGGGTGCTCGTTGGTCCGATTGGCCCGAGGGGTTGAACGTACGGGACCGCGCGCCCATTCCCGCCCGCCCGCGGGCAGGTGCTCGTACACCGCTCCGGTAGGACCATGTTCCTGTCGGACGAGCGCGGGCGGCCTGTGGACGGATTTCCCGGCCTCCCCGGGAGACCTGGCAAGCTGGCGGGGTGACATCAGCAACGCACTCCTCATCCTTCACGCCCGGCGCCGACTCGGCCGACGCGGTGCTCCTGGGCCTGGACCCGGAGCAGCGCGAGGTCGCGACGACCCTGCGCGGGCCGGTGTGCGTGCTCGCGGGCGCCGGTACGGGCAAGACCCGGGCGATCACCCACCGCATCGCCTACGGGGTCTGGTCCGGCCAGCTGATGCCGGCGAGCGTGCTGGCCGTCACGTTCACCAACCGGGCCGCCGGCGAGATGCGCGGCCGCCTGCGCGAGCTGGGCGCGGGCGGGGTCCAGGCGCGGACCTTCCACTCCGCCGCCCTGCGCCAGCTCCAGTACTTCTGGCCCAAGGCGGTCGGCGGCGACGTGCCCCGGCTGCTGGAGCGCAAGATCCAGTTCGTCGCCGAGGCGGGCGCGCGCTGCCGCATCCGCCTCGACCGGGGAGAGCTGCGCGATGTCACCGGCGAGATCGAGTGGGCGAAGGTCACCCAGACCGTTCCCGCCGACTACCCGGCGGCCGCCCGCAAGTCCGGCCGCGAGGCCCCCCGGGACCTGGCCGAGATCGCCCAGATCTACGGGACGTACGAGCAGCTCAAGCGCGACCGCGGCATGATCGACTTCGAGGACGTGCTGCTCCTCACGGTCGGCATCCTGCAGGACCGCCACGACATCGCCGAGCAGATCCGCACCCAGTACCAGCACTTCGTCGTCGACGAGTACCAGGACGTCAGCCCGCTCCAGCAGCGGCTGCTGGACCTCTGGCTCGGCGAGCGCGACACCCTCTGCGTGGTCGGCGACGCCAGCCAGACGATCTACTCCTTCACCGGCGCCACCCCCGACCACCTGCTGAACTTCCGCACCAAGTACCCGCAGGCCACCCTGGTCAAGCTGGTCCGCGACTACCGCTCCACGCCCCAGGTGGTCCACCTCGCCAACGGGCTCCTCGCCCAGGCCAAGGGCCGCGCCGCCGAGCACCGCCTGGAGCTGGTCTCCCAGCGCGAGACCGGCCCCGACCCGGTCTACGCCGAGTACGCGGACGAGCCCGCCGAGGCCGAGGGCATCGCCCACCGGATCCGGGACCTCGTCGCTGCCGGCGTCCCGGCGGGCGAGATCGCCGTGCTCTACCGCATCAACGCCCAGTCCGAGGTCTACGAGCAGGCCCTCGCCGACGCCGGAGTCCCCTACCAGCTGCGCGGAGCCGAGCGCTTCTTCGAGCGCGCCGAGGTCCAGAAGGCGATCCTCGCCCTGCGCGGAGCCGCCCGCTCCGGCGGCAACGACCGGCTGCTCGACGACGTCGTGGAGCTCGGCTCGCAGGTCCGGGCCGTGCTCAGCTCCACCGGCTGGACCAGCGAACCGCCCGCCGGTTCCGGCGCCGTCCGCGACCAGTGGGAATCGCTGGCCGCGCTGGTCCGGCTCGCCGAGGACTTCGCCCGCAGCCGGCCGTCCGCGACCCTGGCCGACCTGACGGTCGAGCTGGACGAACGCAAGGCCGCCCAGCACGCCCCGACCGTCCAGGGCGTCACCCTCGCCTCGCTGCACGCGGCGAAGGGCCTGGAGTGGGACGCCGTGTTCCTCGTGGGCCTGACCGACGGCATGATCCCGATCACCTACGCGAAGACCGACGAGCAGGTCGAGGAGGAGCGCCGGCTGCTCTACGTCGGCGTCACCCGGGCCCGGCACCACCTGACGCTCTCCTGGGCCCTCTCCCGGACTCCGGGCGGTCGCGGGTCCCGACGCCCCAGCCGCTTCCTGAACGGCCTGAGGCCGGGCTCCCTGGCGCCGGGAAGCAGGCCGGGCGGTCCGGTCGAGCCCGGGGCCCGCAAGCGGGGCCGCCGCGGCCCCGCCGTGTGCCGGGTCTGCCGCAAGACCCTGACCGACGCCGGCGAGCTGAAACTGATGCGCTGCGAGGACTGTCCCTCGGACATGGACGAAGGGCTCTACGAGCGGCTGCGCGACTGGCGCGCCGTCCAGGCGAAGGAGCAGGGCATGCCCGGCTACTGCGTCTTCACGGACAAGACGCTGATGGCCATCGCGGAGGCCGCACCCTCGCAGGAGGGAGAGCTCTCGATGATCTCCGGCGTGGGTGCCCGGAAGCTCGAGCGGTACGGAGCCGACGTGCTGGCCATCTGTGCAGGTGAGGAGCCCGGGACGGAAGATCCTGACGACGCGTAGAAACTCGTCGGAAAAATAGTTTGCACATGCCCAGCGAAGCCCCATAGGTTCTTAGCAACGGAAACGGTGGCTTCTCCGAAGCCCCTGATCCGTGCTGTACTTATCCGAATACGCATGGGACCAGGCTTCCGGGCCGAAGTCCCCGAGACGCCGAGAGGAGGCGAGACCAGTGACCAGCTTCATCACCGCCAGCAAAATGACCGATCGCTCGGTCGCCGCTTCCTGCACCCTCGGCTCCTCCACGCTCCTTGCCCTCACGGGTACCGGTCTGCCGGTCACCGGTCTGTCCGCCATGTGCGCTGACAGCCCCGTCCGGCCCGCCGCGCCGAGCGCGCTGCTGGTCCGTGACCGCAATGAGCGACCGATCCAGGCACCGGTGGCAGTACTGGCAGCAGAAGCCCAGGCGCATGGCGCCTATGCCTTTGCGGCCGCAGCCGGTGCCGCCAGGGCCGGATCCAAGACGACGCAGACGAAGAAGCAGCACCACCTGATGTGGGCCTACCGCGGGCTCGAACCCTGGAGTGATCCAGTCTGATCTGACGATCAGGCAGGCGCCTTCAGGGCCGCGGAACCCCACCCGGGATCCGCGGCCCTTCTGTTTGTCCCCGAACAGGGGACGACGGACCGAAGGGGCGAGGTACCCCAGCCGCCCCCGGCCGACCGGCCGGAACGACTAGACGAACAAGACGAGGAAGAAACCACCGTGCAACTCGAAGCGCACGCCCCGTCCGTACCGAAGACCCAGACCCTCTCCCCGCCCGCAGTCCCGGAGGACTCCACCTTGACTCCCCTCACCGCGCTGACCGCGCTCGACGACGCCATCGAGAACCTCGGCGTGCCCGTCGCCTGTCGCACCTACGACCCCGAGGTCTTCTTCGCCGAGTCCCCGGCCGACGTCGAGTACGCGAAGTCCCTCTGCGGCACCTGCCCGCTGGTCGAGGCCTGCCTCGCCGGTGCGCTGGAGCGCCGCGAGCCCTGGGGTGTCTGGGGAGGCGAGCTCTTCGTCCAGGGTGTCGTCGTCGCCCGGAAGCGTCCCCGTGGCCGTCCGCGCAAGAACCCGGTTGTCGCGGCATGACCGCCAACGGAACCATCGACCGCCCCCTCACGCACGACCCCCTGAAGCAGGCCCTCATGTCCCCCCACGCCACCACGAGCGAGCAGCCGCACGGCTCCGCCACCGCAGACTTCATCACCGCCGGCGCGATCACCTCGCGTCAGAACAGGACCCGCGAAATGCAACTCATCCCAGAAGCCATGGCTCGTGCCCATATGGACGACCGCATGCGTGAGGCCGACGCCGAGCGTCTCGCCGTGCGCCTGGTCTCCGCGCGCCGCATGCAGCGTCGCGCCGAGCGCGTCTCGCTGCGCGCCCGGCGCGCGCTGGCCATGGCCGTCATGCACTAAGAGAGAGCTTGAGACAGCTCGAAGGAAACCACCGGGGGGACCGGCCCGAACGGGCCGGTCCCCCCGGTGCGTTGCGGACCGCCCGTCGGCCCCCGCGGGGATATCGTCTGGAGGTGGACCAGCCGACTCCCCACCCGGCACCGCCGGGAACCGAGGCCCCGCCCGTCGTCTGCGCGCGCTGCGGCGCCCAGTCCCCGGCCGGCGCCCCGCCCACCTGGACCTGCTCCGTGGAGAACGGGACCAGACAGTACTTCTGCGTCGACTGCGCGCGTGCGAACCTCCGCGCCATCGAAGGCCGCCTCGACTCCGCCTGGTGGTGAGAGCGCGGTGGTGAGAGCCCGGTGGCGCGCGCCTGATGGTGCGCGCCCGCTCGGGGCCGCCCGCCGCCGGGTTCAGCCCTCTTCGGGCAGGAACCCCGGCGCCCAGGACTCCAGTTCCTCGCGGAGCCTGACCGTGGCGCCGAGCTGGCACAGCACCCCGATGGTGCTGAGCGTCACCCGGTGGATCAGCAGGTAGGAGGGCGGCAGGTTGATCTGCCGGCCCAACTGGTGCGCGGGGGAGCGGGGGTCGGCGATCCGCGCGGCCTGGCCGCGCAGCCAGGTCCGGGTGAAGGTGAACTCCTCGGCCTCGGCCGGTTCGAGCATCGGCTTCAGATAGTCGAGCACCGCGTCGGGTTCCAGCTCGATGGACTCGCGCACGAACCCCTCCGCGCGCAGGTGCCCGTAGACCCCCTCGGCGTCATCGTCCAGCGCCATCCGAAGGGACCGGCCGATGGGCTTGGGCCAGCCGCCCGGCAGCCGGTCGACGGTCCCGAAGTCCAGTACGCCCAGCCGCGTCCGGCCGTCCGCCCCGGAGACCAACCGGAAGTTGCCCGGGTGCGGATCGGCGTGCAGCAGCCCGGTGCGCGCGGGGCCGGAGAAGAGGAAGCGGGCCAGCAGCTGTCCGGCGCGGTCGCGCTCCTGCGGGGTGCCGTCGGCTATCACCTCCGACAGCGGGGTCCCCTCGATCCACTCGGTCACCAGCACCTCGTCGCCCTGGAACACCACGTCCGGCACGAGCACGTCCTCGTCGCCGTCGAAGGCGTCCGCGTGCGTCCGCTGCGCCTCGGCCTCCAGCTCGTAGTCCAGCTCCTCCGAGACGCGGTCGCGCAGCTCCTTGATCAAGGGCTTGATGTCCATGCCCGGGATCAGCGGCCCGAGCAGCCCCGCGAACCGGCTCAGCTGCTTCAGGTCCGACAGCAGGGCCTCGCCGGCCCCCGGGTACTGGACCTTGACCGCCACCTCGCGGCCGTCGTGCCACACCGCCCGGTGCACCTGCCCGATCGAGGCCGCCGCGGCGGGCTTGTCCTCGAACTCCTCGAACAGCTCCCGCCAGTCCGCGCCGAGCCGCTCCGACAACACCTGGTGCACGGTGGCCGCGGGCAGCGGCGGGGCCGCCTCCTGCAGCTTCGTCAGCGCGGCCCGGTAGGGCCCGGCGACTTCTTCGGGCAGCGCCGACTCGAAGACCGAGAGCGCCTGGCCGAACTTCATGGCGCCCCCCTTCAGCTCTCCCAGTACGCGGAACAGCTGCTCAGCGGTGCGCTGCTGGAGCTCACGCGCCACTATCTCCGCCGACTTGCCGCCGATCCGCTTGCCGAGCCCCCAGGTGGCCCGGCCCGCTATGCCGAGCGGCAGCGCGGCCAGCTTGACGGTACGGGTGACCGCCTTCCGGGGAAGATCAGACATGAGCCCCTCCAATTCCCAGACAGCTGAGCCGTAAGCGGCCTTCGGGGGAGTCCCCCGAGGGCCTTCCCGGCCAAGGGCATCCTGTCATGACCCTCCGCGCCCACCCCGTCCGAGTCTCCCGCCCGGACCCGGTGGGAATCCACCGGTCGCCAGACGCCGGCCGCACCCATGGGACAGCATGGTGGTGGAGCGGACCGCGTAATGCCGGTGGAAGGGCTGGGGGATGGCGGGGCGGGGACCTTCGAGGCAGGAACTGATCCGGCGACGCCGATCCGTCGGCTTCATCGGCAGACAAGGTGAGGTCAGTGCCTTCCGGGACGCCCTCAGGCAGCCCCCGGAGGAAGCGGCGCAGTTCCTCTTCCACATCCGCGGTCCCGGCGGCGTCGGCAAGTCGACCCTGGTACGGCACTTGGAAACCATCGCCCGCGAAGGCGGTGCGGTCACCGCGTACGTGGACGAGTCGGTCGCGGACGTCATCGAGACGATGGAGGCCGTCAGCGCCCAGTTCGCCCAGCGCGGCCTGGCCATGAAGGGTTTCGACAAGCTGCTGGCCACCTACCGCCAGCGCCGGCACGAGGCCGACGCCGGAGTCCAAACGGCCGCCACCGGGCCCGACCCGGTGACCGGAGGCGTCCCGCCTCCGTCCCCCTCCAGCATGATCGCCTCGCAACTCGGCCTCGTCGGGCTCGGCATGATCCCGGGCGTCGGCGCGCTCACCGGCGTGGTCGACCCGAACCAGGTCGCCGCCGGCGCGGACCGGGTCAAGGCCCTCCTCAGCACCAGGCTGCGCAACCACGGCGACGTCGAGCTGGTCCTCTCCCCACTGGACACGCTGACCCCGGTGTTCCTCGAAGAGCTCGCCGAGGTGGCACGCAAACACCCGTGGATCGTGCTCTTCTTCGACACCTACGAGCGCACCGGCCCCGTGCTGGACACCTGGCTCCGCGACGTGCTGGGCAGCGAACGCTACGGGGAGTTCCCCGCGAACGTGCTGGTCACCCTGGCCGGACAGTCGAAGCTGGCCGCCCGCACCTGGGAAGACTGGCACGACCTCGTCACCGACTGGCCGCTCGAGGTCTTCACCGAGACCGAAGCACGGCTCCTCCTCACCGGAAAGGGAGTCACCGACGAGCGGGTCGTCGAGGTGATCCTGCGCCTGTCGGGCCGCCTTCCGGTCCTGGTCTCCACCCTGGCCGAGACGCAACCGGGCACGGTGGAGGAAGTGGAAGAGATCGGAGACCCGAGCGGCACCGCCGTCGAGCGGTTCCTGAAGTGGGTGCCCGACCCCGCCCGCCGGGCCGCCGCCCTGGCCTGCGCGTTCCCGCAGGAGCTGGACGAGGACGTCTTCCGGGCCGCGGTCGAGGAGGAAGCGGCCGAACTCTTCGGCTGGCTCCGGTCGATGCCCTTCGTCACCGACCGCTCGGGCCACTGCCGCTACCACGAGGTGGTCCGCGGCGCGATGCTGCGCCTGCAGCGCAGGCAGTCCCCGATCCGGTGGGAGCAGCTCCACACCCGGCTGGCCGATGCCTTCCGGCGGCGCCGCGCGCAGCTGGAGGAGGCGGCCGCCCCGTCCGAGGGGTGGTGGTCGGACGAAACCTGGCGCGGCCACCGCCTGGAGGAGGCCTACCACCGCCTCTGCGCCGACCCCCGCACGGCCCTCCCGCCCGTGCTCCGGGACCTGGTCGACGCCTACGACCACGGCATCACCACCCTCCACCGCTGGACCGCAGTCCTGGCCGCCGCGGGCCGCGACACGGACTCCCCGGCCCTGACCCGGTGGTCCGAAGACCTCCGTGCGGCCCTGGGCCGGCCGGCGCCGGGCATCGCGGCGTTGACGCTGCTCCTGACCCGCGGCGGCCTCGCCCCCGAAGGGCGGGCCCTGGCCCTGACCCTGCGTGGCCGGGACCACCGCAACAGCCTGGACTTCGCGCAGGCCCTGACCGACTACACCCAGGCTCTCGCCCTGACCCCCCATGAGCGCGCCCATTACGGCAGAGGTCGGACCTACGAGCTCACACGGAGGTACGACGAGGCGATCGCCGACTACACGCGAGCAGTCGAACTCGAGCCCCGTCACGTCCTGAGCCTGGCCGACCGCGGGCTGCTGCACTACTCGTCGGGCAGGCACCAGGAGGCCCTGGCCGACTTCGACGTGGTGTTGGAGGTGGCTCCAGAGCATCGGCTGGCGCTCACCGGACGTGGCGCGATCCACCATGCGGCGGCCCGCTACGAGGAGGCCTTGGCCGACTTCGCGCGTGCGGTGGCCATCCGACCCGGCAACGCCGCCTGGACGTTGGTGCACCGGGCAAGGACCTTCCAGTCGATGGGGCGCCACGAGGAGGCGTTCGACGACTTCGACCGGGCCATCGGTCTCGCCCCGGACTACTGTTGGGCCTTCGCGAGCCGGGGGCGTGCCTACCGTGATCTGGGCCGGTACGAGGAGGCCCTGGCCGACTTCACGCGGGCCACCGAGCTGGAGCCCGACGAGGCCTGGCCCGTGGCCGGAAGGGCCGACGTCCACCAGGTGGCCGGTCGGTTCGAAGAGGCCCTGGCGGACTACACCAGGGCCATCGAGCTCGACCCGAACCTCGGATCGGCCATCGGCCTGAGGGGAAGGGCGTTCCTGTCTCTGAACCGGTACACCGAGGCCTTGGCCGACATCGACAGTGCCATCGCGCTGCTGCCGGACGAGCCATGGGTGTTCGACTTGCGCGCAACGGTGTTCATGAGGCTCGGCTGGTTCGAGAGGGCGCTCCCCGACTTCGACCGGGTCCTCGAGATCGCCCCGGACGACAGCCGGGCCATCGAGAGGGGCGGCGGCTGCCGCCGCATGCTGGGCGATTACGCGGCGGCTTTGGCCTCCTATGCGCGCGCGGAGGAACTCCGTCCCGCCGGCGTTTCCCTGCTCACCTCCCGCGGTGTGGCCCACCGCCTCCTCGGCCACCGGGAAGAGGCGTTCGCCGAACTCGCCCGCGCCACAGAGCTGGACCCCACCAAGGCCTGGACGCACTACGAACTGGCCGTCGTCATGGAAGCCCTCCGCCACCCGGACCGCGACCAGCACCTGACGCGCGCCGTCGACCTGCTGAGCCCTCTCCGCGCCGGAGAACGCCATGTATCCGACGTGGGCAACCTCCTGCTCGCCCACTGCCTCTGGCCACGCTGGGAACAGGCCGAGCAGTATCTCGCGGAGTTCCTGGACGCCGACCCGAACCCGGGGGAGACACGCGAACTGATCATCGCCCTCCGCAGCCTCATCCCCGTGATCCCGGCGGCCGAGCCCCGCATCGAGGGGTTCTGCCGGGTACTCGAGGCGAGGCTCGCGACCGCGCCTCCCCCATAGCCCCCTCATGCCCCCACCCCCTGCCCCGCCGGGACACTGGCCGCCGCGCAAGGGCAGTCGGGGTGCGGGCGGACCGGGGTGGACTGCCAGTGGAGGGTCGGGAGGGAAGCCTCCCAGCGGGTGGCGGTGGAGGCGGGGAGTTCGCCGTCGAGGAAGGACAGGGCGTGGGCCGCGGCCAGGCCGGCCACGGCGGTGGAGAGGCCCAGGTCGCAGGCGGCTGCGGTGCGGCGGCGGTGGGCCGAGCGCCACTGGACCAGCATGCGCGGCCAGGCCGGGTCCCGCTCGATCCGGTCGCG
This sequence comes from Streptomyces sp. GL_148, assembly GCF_057834205.1. Lineage (NCBI taxonomy): Bacteria > Bacillati > Actinomycetota > Actinomycetes > Kitasatosporales > Streptomycetaceae > Streptomyces > Streptomyces sp. GL_148. The sequence continues at coordinate 5,816,824 of NZ_CM174396.1, forward strand.
CTCCATGCAGCCGGCGCACGCCGTGGCTCCGGGGAGGACCAGCGGTCCCACCAGCCCGGTGCCCTCCAGTACCCCCGCGTACAGATGAGGGGTGCCGGTGGCGACCCAGTCGGCCGCCGTCTGCGGATCGGGGGCCCAGGACTGCAGCCCGTCCCGGGGTGCGACCACCACCAGGGCCAGCCCCGGCTCCGGTCCCTCGCTCTCACCGGTCCGCGGCCCGCGTCCGGGGGCCGCGTCGCGGACCGCCGTCCGCGCTGCCTCGGCGCGCAGCCGTCCCACGCTGCCGGGGCCCAGACCGCCCGGCGCCACGTCCGCCGGCTGCGTGCGGCCCCCGTCGAGCACCTCGACCCGGCCGATGCCCGCTCCCGCCAGGACCGAGGCGATCACCGCCCCCACCCGGCCGCTCCCGCGCACTTGAACCCGTATCACCCGGCGGGCGGCGACCCCCTGTAAGTCACCGCCCGGCCGGGGACGCACCAAGGACAGCGACCCCAGGTCCGGGCCGAGCCGCTCCAGGGCCTCGGGGCGGTCCCGCACCGCCTGGGCGTGGGGGCCGCCCGCCGTGGCGTCGTCGAGCAGCCCGGCCGCCGCCAGCCTGCGCACCACCTCGTCGACCCGGCCGTCCGGGAGCCCCATCGCCTTGCCCTCCGACCGGAGCAGTTCCATGCCCCGCGTCCCGTCGATCAGGTCGAGGAGCGAGCCCGTCGCCGTGTCCACCGGACCGAGCACCACCGCGTGGGCGGGCGTCACACCGAATTGCACCGTCTGCAGATCCCGCCAGGCCCGTGCCAGCGCCGGCTTCACCTTCGGATACATCGTGTCCTCCCTCGATTCGCGGTTCGATTCACGCGCCGCATTCCCGTGGGGCCGCGTCGCTTTCCGCAAGATTGCCCGGCCGGCGAAAGACCTGCGCAAGTTTGTCCACAGGTGAGGGGTATTAGGTATATGAAATGAATGGTTGGGGTTCTTTGGTTCGCCTCCGGCCCGCCTGCGGGCTGCCCGTGCCGCCGACTGCGCATCGGTTCGTGTTCGACTCCGAGCGGGGCGGGACTTCCGCCGCGGCGAGCGGGTACCGTCATGGCGTGTCCGCCGATCCACCACAGCGCGCCGTCGAAGTCCGCCGGAGCGCGCGCCGCCGAAGGACCGTATCCGCCTACCGCGAGGGTGATCGTACGGTCGTCCTCATCCCTGCCCGGATGTCCGAGGCCGAGGAACAGCGCTGGGTGGGCGTCATGCTCGACAAGCTGGCGGCGCAGGAGAGCAAGCGCACCCTCGGGGACGCGGAACTCGCCGAGCGCGCCGAGCGTTTGTCCGAGCAGTACTTCAGTGGCCGCGCCCGCCCCCGCACGGTCCGCTGGGTCACCAATCAGAACACCCGCTGGGGCTCCTGCACCCCGGCCGAAGGCAGCATCCGGCTCTCGCACCGCATCCAGGGGATGCCGGAGTACGTCGTCGACTACGTGCTGCTGCACGAGCTGGCGCACCTCCTCGTGCCCGGCCACGGCCCCAGCTTCTGGGAACTCCTGGAGGCGTACCCGCGCACCGAGCGGGCGCGCGGGTACCTCGAAGGAGTCGTCGCCGCCGAACACCTTCCGACAGTCCCCGCCGCCCGCGAGGAATGATCCGCATTTGCCCGCTATATGCCCCGGATGTCACAGCTCGTGATATGTACCGGGTCGGTACCGACTTGGCCGGATGTCCGAGGTTGCCGTTAGCCTGAGCGGCACGCATTCACAGTCGGGATGGGGGACGGTCTTACGTATGGCCAGGGAATTCCAACGCGGTCACAAGGCCAAAATCAGTGATCTGACGGCGGGCACGGACCTCTATGTGGGTGTCCAGATCGCCGGGCCAGGACTCGCCATCGACATCAGCTGCTTTGGCCTCGACGTCAACGAACAGCTCTCGGACGACCGCTACTTCGTCTTCTTCAACCAGCCGAAGTCGCCGGAGGAGTCCATCCAGCAGCTCGGCACGCAGGCCGGCGACACGGAATCCTTCCGGGTGACCCTGGACCGCATTCCGGCCAACATCCACAAGCTCTCCTTCGCCGCCTCGATCGACGGCGCCGGGCAGATGTCGCAGATCGGCCCCGGCTACATCCGCATCGTGGCGGGCGGCGAGGAAGTCGTCCGGTACTCCTTCTCGGGTTCGGAGTTCACCACCGAGCGCGCGCTGATGATCGGCGACTTCTACCTCAAGGACGTCTGGCGCTTCGCCGCCGTCGGCCAGGGCTTCGACGGCGGGCTCGCCGCGCTGCTCCAGAACTTCGGCGGCGAGGTCGCCGAGGAGGAGCAGCCCGCACCGCAGGCGCAGGCCCCGGCCGGCGCGCCCGGCTTCGCCCCGCCCCCGCAGGCCGCCGCCCCGGCGCCTTCCTTCGGCGCGCCCGCCCAGGCGCAGCCCCCGGCCCCGGCGCCCTCCTTCGGCGCGCCCGCCCAGGCTCCGCCCCAGGCACCGGCGCCCGCCCAGGCCCCGGCCCAGGCCCCCGCGCCGTACCAGCAGCCCGTCCACGCGGCCCCCACCATGGCCGCACCGATGGGCGCCCCCCTGGCCCCGCCGGCCCCCGCGCCCTACGGGCAGGTTCCGCCGCCCGCGCCGGCCCCCGCGCCGTACGGGCAGCAGCCGCAGCCCTCGTACGGCCAGGTCCCCGGCCAGCAGCAGCCCCCGTACGGCCAGCAGCCCGGCTTCGGCCAGCAGCCCCAGGGCTACGGCCAGCCCGCGATGGTGGTGCCCGCCGCCGGCGCCGGACTCGCCGCCGCCCTCCAGCCGTACAAGGAAGCCCCCACGGGCGCCCGCTGGACCCCGCAGAACCAGCAGCTCATGCGCGTCGACCTGGCCATGGGCGGCCAGGCCGTCCTCGCCCGCCAGGGCAGCATGGTCCTCTACCAGGGCAAGGTCGACTTCAGCTACAAGGGCGCGGGCTTCGCCGGCCGCGTCGTCGGCAACGCCACCGGCCAGGAGATGCAGCTGATGCGCTGCGCCGGCCGCGGCCAGGTCTTCCTCGCGGAGGACGGCGCCCACCTGCACTCCATCGAGCTCCAGGGCGACGGCATCTGCGTCTCCGCCGAGAACGTCCTCGCCTTCGACGAGTCGCTCCAGCACGAGGTCCGCCGCATCGAGGGCCACGGCATCCCGGGCGGCGCCCTGTTCACCATGCAGTTCCAGGGCACCGGCACGGTGATCGTCAAGACGCACGGCGTGCCCGTCGTCCTGCCCGTCACGCCGACCACCTTCGCGGACAGCAACGCCATAGTCGCGTGGTCCTCCGCCGCCCAGGTGATCATCTCCAGCCAGGTCCGGCTGCGCCGCAACGCCTACCCCGGCCACAGCGGGGAGACCGTGAACCTCCAGTTCCGCGGCGCCCCCGGCAACTTCATCGTCGTCCAGCCGTACGAGGTCTGAGGGAGCCCCACATGAATGCCATGAACGCTATGAATCAGCAGCTCGCGGGCTACGCCCCGACCCCCGTCACGGCCCGCATGGAGAACCACGGCCGCGCGATGCTCAAGGTCGCCATGCAGAGCGGCCAGGACCTCTTCGCGCGCACCGGATCGATGGTCGCCTACGAGGGCTTCGTGCAGTACGAGCCCAACCCGCCGGCCGTCCGCCAGATGGCCTCGCAGTGGCTCACCGGCGAAGGCGCCCCGCTCATGAAATGCACGGGCGACGGCCTGCTCTACCTCGCCGACTACGGCGCGGACGTCGTCGTGATCAACCTCAACAACGACTCGCTCTCCGTCAACGGCACCAACCTGCTCGCCTTCGACGCCCACCTCCAGTGGGGCGTGGAGCGGGTCAAGGGCATGGCCAAGTTCGCCGGACAGGGCCTGTTCAACGTGTCGGTCGCCGGCACCGGCTGGGTCGCGATCACCTCGCGCGGCACGCCGATCGTGGTCGACTGCGGCCGCGGCGAGGACGAGACGTACGTCGACCCCGACGCGCTCGTCGCCTGGTCCCCGAACCTCAAGGTCAAGGGCAAGCGAAGCTTCAAGGCCTCGTCCATGCTCGGCCGGGGCAGCGGGGAGGCCTACCAGATGGCCTTCTCCGGCCAGGGCATCGTCGTCGTACAGCCCAGCGAGGACAGCACCGACCGGCTCCGGGCCCGGGGCTGAGGGGGAGAAGACACACCATGCAGAGCTCACTTTTCGCCCACGCAGAGGCGCAGTCCCAGGAGCGGTACGCCGTCCAGAACCCGCAGCTGCTGCGGGTCTCGCTGAGCGGCTCCGACGACGTCCTCGCCCGCAAGGGCGCGATGGTCGCCTACCAGGGGATCATCGACTTCGACGGCGAGTACCAGAGCACCACCCAGCGCAATGCCCGCGCCCGCACCGGTGAGGGCCTCGACCTGATGCGCTGCTCCGGGCAGGGCACGGTCTACCTCGCCAACCTGGCGCAGTACGTCCACGTCGTGGACGTGGACCAGGAAGGCCTCACGGTCGACAGCAGCTACGTGCTGGCCCTGGACTCCACCCTGCACACCGAGGCCATCGCGGTGGACAGCCAGTACGGGATCTCCGGCTCCGGCAAGTACCAGCTCAACATCACCGGCCGCGGCAAGGTCGCGCTGATGACCTCCGGGCAGCCGCTGATGCTGCAGGTCACGCCCGACAAGTACGTCAACGCCGACGCGGACGCCATCGTCGCCTGGTCCACCTCGCTGCGCGTGCAGATGCAGGCCCAGACGCACTCCACCGGCGTCTGGCGGCGGCGCGGCAACACCGGCGAGGGCTGGGAGCTGAGCTTCCTCGGCACCGGTTTCGCCCTGGTCCAGCCCAGCGAGGCGCTCCCGCCGCAGAACGCCCAGATCGGGCAGGGCGCGGCCGCGCAGTTCGGCATGGGCCAGCAGGGCGCCCACGCGCAGAACCAGAACAACGCCTGGAACTAGCCGGACGGCGTACGCGACGGGGGGCGGGCCGCATCAGGCCCGCCCCCCGTCGCGCGTCCGGCGCGGTCAGAGCCGCGCCAGGGTCGCCTCCAGCAGCCGCACCACCGAGGTGTCGGCCACCTCCGCCACCTCGGCGTACGGGAACCAGCGCAGGTCCAGCGACTCGTCGCTGATCGCTTCGACGGCCCCGGCGGGCGCCAGCACCACGTACTGCACGTCCAGGTGCCAGTTGCACGGAGCCGGGATCGGGTGCCGGTCCAGGCGCACCGGGCCACCGGGCAGCAGGGTCAGCCCGTCGGTGATGCCGGACTCCTCGCGGGTCTCGCGCAGGGCCGCGTCGGCGAGGGTGGCGTCACCCGGCTCGCAGTGCCCGCCCATCTGGAGCCACATGCCCAGCTTCTTGTGCAGGGTCAGCAGGACGCGCTCCCGCTCCGGGTCGATCACCAGCGCGCTGCCGGTGATGTGGCCGGCACGGCAGGGCTTGTAGACCCCGTCGGGATGCGCCGCGAGGTGCTCCAGGTAGACGTCGCGCAGCTCGCTCTGGCCCTCGTAGCGCTTGAGTACGAGGACCGCGTCTTCGTGCAGGGTCACTTCTTGTCGTCGCCGTCCTGCTCGCGCTTCTGGGCGGCCTCGCCCAGCATCTTGTCGATCTCGGAGAAGTCCAGCTGCTCGCGGTGCACGAACCCGTCCGGGTCGTCCAGGTCGGAAGCCGTCGGCAGCATGTCCGGGTGCTCCCACAGCCCGTCGCGCCCGTCCACGCCGCGCGCGTCGGTGAGCGAGGCCCACAGCCGCGAGGCGTCGCGCAGCCGGCGCGGCCGCAGCTCCAGCCCGATCAGCGTGGCGAAGGTCTGCTCCGCCGGGCCGCCCGAGGCGCGCCGCCGGCGCATGGTCTCGCGCATGGCGTCCGCCGAGGTCAGCCGGGGCTTGGCCGCCTCGTGCACGACCGCGTCGACCCAGCCCTCGACCAGCGCGAGCGCCGTCTCCAGACGGGCCAGCGCGGCCTTCTGCTCGGGGGTGTCCTGCGGCTGGAACATGCCGCCCTGGAGGGCTTCCTGCAGCTGCTCCGGGTTCGACGGGTCGAGCTGGCCGACCACGTCCTCCAGCTTCGAGGTGTCGACCTTGATGCCCCGCGCATACCCCTCGACCGCGCCGAAGAGGTGCGAGCGCAGCCACGGCACGTGCGCGAAGAGCCGCGCGTGGGCGGCCTCGCGCAGTGCCAGGTACAGCCGTACCTCGTCGGAGGAGACGCCCAGGTCCTTGCCGAAGCTCTCGATGTTCAGCGGCAGCAGCGCGGCCTTGCCGGCCGGGCCCAGCGGGAGTCCGACGTCGGTCGAGCCCACGACCTCGCCCGCGAGGGTGCCCACGGCCTGGCCGATCTGCTGGCCGAACATGGCACCGCCCATGGAGCGCATCATGCCGAGCAGCGGGCCCGCCATGGCCTGCATCTCCTCCGGCAGGACGCTGCCCATGGCCGCGCCGACGCGCTCGGCGACCGGGTCCACGAGCTCCTTCCACACCGGCAGGGTCGCCTCGACCCACTCGGCGCGGCTCCACGCCACGGCGGTGGCGGCGCCCGACGGCAGCGAGGTGACGTCGTCGAGCCAGTGGTCGGCGAGGCGCACGGCCTCCTCGACCGCCGACTTCTCGGCGAGGCCCACACTGGCGTCCTTGACCCCGTCCGCGGTGCCCTGGGCCACGGTCTGGCGGGCGATGTCCTTGGCCATGTCCCAGTTGACCGGACCGCCCTCGTAGCTCAGCATCTGGCCGAGCTGCTGGAAGGCGGCGCCGAGGTCGTTCGGGTTCATGGAACCGAACATCGCGGCGAAGGGGTTGTCGGCGTCCCCCGGGCCGCCGGAGCCGCCGGGCAGGCCCGTACCGAACCCGAACGGATTCGGGCCGCTCTGGCCGCCCTGGTTGCCCTTCTTCTTGCCCTCGTCGCCGTTGTCCGGCTCCTCGGGCGGAAGGCCGAATCCGAATGGGGTGTCGCTCACGGGTTTCCTCGGCTCGTAGGGCCGCCGGCGGGAGCCGGCGGGCAATGGGTCGACAACACCACCCAGCGTAGACACCAGACCCGCTTCCGGGCTCGGTGCTCCGCTGACTCCTGGGCTGCGGCAGGATGGACATCAACTGGTGGGTCCGCGTCACGGCGCGTCCCTACTGAAGACAACCGCTGGAGACGCCTGGTGAGTTCCCCAGATCCGCACGCTTTGGACGAGCAGGGCCCCGAAGACCGCCCTGAGCACGGCGAGGACGCCCAGGGCGTTCGCCGGACGCGAAACCCGGGCGGTTCCGCGCGCCGAGGCCCTGTGATCGCCGTGACCGGCGCCGCCTCGGGGGTCGGCGCGGCCCTGGTGACCAGGCTGGCCGCGTCCGAGGAGGTCAAGCGGGTCGTCGCGATCGACGAGCGGCGCGGGGACTGCACCGAAGCGCAGTGGCACCTCCTGGACGTACGGGACCCCGCGATCGCGGAGAAACTGCGCGGCGCGGACGTCGTGGTGCACCTCGCCCTGGACCTCGACCTGGAGACCGACCCGGCAGCCCGTACGGCGTACAACGTGCGGGGGACCCAGACCGTGCTCACCGCCGCCGCGGCGGCCGGAGTGCACCGGGTCGTGCTCTGCACCTCGGCCATGGTCTACGGGGCCCTGCCGGACAACGACATCCCCCTCTCGGAGGACGCCGAGCTGCGCGCCACCGCCGAGGCGACCGGCGTCGGCGACCTGCTGGAGATCGAGCGCCTGGGCCGCCGGGCGCCGCGCGCGCACCCCGGCCTGAACGTCACCGTGGTCCGCCCGGCGGTACTGGTCGGCGGCACGGACACCGCGCTGACCCGCTACTTCGAGTCCCCGCGCCTGCTGGTGGTGGCGGGCTCCCGCCCGACCTGGCAGTTCTGCCACGTCGAGGACCTGGTCAGCGCGCTGGAGTACGCGGCCCTGGAGAAGGTCGAGGGAGAGCTGGCGGTCGGCTGCGAGGGCTGGCTGGAGCAGGAGCAGGTCGAGGAGCTGAGCGGGATCCGCCGCATGGAGCTCCCATCGGCCGTGGCCCTGGGCGCGGCGGCCAGGCTGCACCGGATCGGCCTCACCCCGTCCCCGGCCGGGGACCTCGCGTACACGATGCACCCGTGGGTGGTCAGCGTCAGCGGGCTGCACGCGGCGGGGTGGCGGCCGCGCTGGACCAACGAGGAGGTGCTGGCGGAGCTCCTCCAGGAGGTCGCGGGGCGGCACACCGTGGCGGGGCGGCGGCTGGGGCGCAAGGACGCCACGGCGGCCGGTGCCGCGGGGGCGACGGTCGCGCTGCTGGGCGCCGCCGCCGCGATCCGCGCTGCGCGCCGCCGTCGGGGCATCTGACCCCGCGCGGGGTCGGGGCGCGGCCTCCGGTGCGGCACCGTTCCCGGGGGGCGCCGCCCCCGGACCCCCGCGCCTCAAACGCCGGCGGGGCTGAATTTCGCCGGGGGTCGGCCTGCCCGTGCGGGCCGGCGGGGCTGGATGTGGCCGTCGGCGGCTGCCCGTGTGGGGCGCCGCGACCAGGCGGTTTCTGTAGGAGGCTCCCAAGGGGGCGGGTGGGGACCTGGTGAAACTGCTATTCCGCCGGGTCGGCGGCTAGGGCACGATGGAAGGTATGGCACCGCACTTCGACCACCCCGGCGAGTACGCCGCTCCGGACCCGATCCGGCTGCTCGAAATCCGTGAGACCGCGCTCTCGATCGACGAGGTCTTCCAGGCCGTCGGCGACGATGCGACGGGCGGCACGACGCTCTTCGTCGGCACGGTGCGCGACCACGACAGCGGGGCGGACGTCGACCAGCTCGGCTACTCCTGCCACCCCTCGGCCGAGGCGGAGATGCGCCGCGTCGCCGAGCGCGTCGTGGAGAAGTACCCGGTCCGCGCCCTCGCCGCCGTCCACCGCATCGGCGACCTGGCCGTCGGCGACCTCGCGGTGATCGTCGCCGTGTCCTGCCCGCACCGCGGGGAGGCCTTCGAGGCCGCCCGGATGCTCATCGACGACCTCAAACACGAGGTCCCGATCTGGAAGCACCAGACTTTCGCGGACGGCACGGAGGAGTGGGTCGGCGCCTGCTGAGGCAGGGTCCGGGCCTGCGGATTGCCCCGTTCGGACGCGCAACACGCCCTCGATTTGCGTAACCCCCTCCCGGGCAGCAGCGTTGAAGGCACCAACAACACGTACTTCGGGGTAGGGAGACACGCCCATGGCGTCTTTGGCGTGGTTGCTGATTCCGCTGTTCGCCGCGATCGGAGCGGCGATATGGGGCAGCTGGGCGGCACGCGACCGTACAGCCGGTGACATATCCGAGCTCGCGGGCTACGCGCGGTTCCGCGAGGCCATGGGCCAGAGCGAACCGGGCGCGGTGAAGGCGGACGCGGACGCGCACCGCAAGAAGGACACGGTCGACTCCGTCTGAGCCGGCGCCGGGCCCCCGTACGGACCGGCCCCGGGGGCCGCCCGTCAGGGCCGTCACGTACTGTCGATCCATGCCACGCCGCACTGCGACGATGCTCGCCTCCACCCTCATGCTCTTCGCGCTGCTCTGCGCGGGAGTGTTCATGAAGGCCCCGTACTCCGAGATGAGCCCGGGCCCGACCGTGAACACGCTCGGGGACTCGCACGGCGAGCCCGTCCTGAACATCTCGGGGCACAAGACGTACCCGACGACCGGGCACCTGAACATGACGACGGTCCGCGTCACCGGCGCGGACTACGACATGAACCTGCTGGAAGCCGTGTACGGCTGGGCCGCGGGCGACAACATCGTCGTGCCGCACGAGAACCTGTACCCGGACGGCAAGACGGAGCAGGAGTCCACGCAGGAGAACGCCGAGGAGTTCAGCCAGTCGCAGGAGAGCGCCAAGGTGGCCGCCCTCAAGCAGCTCGGCATCCCGGTGGCCGCCCGCGTGATCGTCGCCTCCGTGGTCAAGGGCAGCCCCTCCGAGGGCAAGCTGCACGCCGGGGACGTCATCAAGGCCGTGGACGGGACCCCGGTCAAGGCTCCCGAGGACGTGGCGAAGCTGGTCACCAAGCACAAGCCCGGCGAGCCGGTCGACTTCACCATCGTGCCCGCCCCCGAGGCCGCCGAGGCCGAGAAGGCGCACCGCGAGCCCACCGGCACGAAGAAGGTCACGATCATCGCGGGCAAGGCGGAGGGCGACGGTCACGCGATCGTCGGCATCCGGGCCGGCACCGACCACACCTTCCCGTTCACCGTCGACATCAAGCTCGCCGACGTCGGAGGCCCCAGCGCCGGCCTGATGTTCGCGCTCGGCATCGTCGACAAGCTCAGCCCGGAGAACCTGACCGGCGGCAAGTTCATCGCCGGCACGGGCACCATCGACGACGCGGGCAAGGTCGGCCCGATCGGCGGCATCCAGATGAAGACCATCGGCGCCCGCCAGGCCGGCGCCCAGTACTTCCTGACGCCCGCCGAGAACTGCGCCTCCGCCGCGACCGACGTGCCCGACGGGCTGACGCTGGTGAAGGTCTCCACCATCGACGACGCCGTGAAGGCGCTGGAGAAGATCAGCAAGGGGGACACGGCCGGGCTGACGCAGTGCAGCGCCAAGCCCTGACCGCGTCCCGAGAGCGCGCCGCGCCCCCCGGCGTGCCTAGTCGAGGAAGGTCGCGGCCAGCGCCTCGGCGAGCCCCGGCACCAGCGTCGCGCCGGTCAGCACGTCGTTCGCCGAGTCCTTGTCCCGCAGCCGTACGGCCGACTCCCGCGAGCCGTCGCGCAGGACGCCCACGGTCAGCCGGACCTCCTGCCGGTCGGGGTGGGAGGCGACCCACTTGGCCAGCTGCTTGTCGCTGAGCCCCTCCGGTACGGAGGACTCCGCCGACGGCGGCAGCATCAGCCGCTCCACCGTCAGCGCGCAGCCGAGGATCGACGGGGGCCAGGCGATGGTTCCCAGGAACTTGTCCAGCGGGGTCCCGGCCGGCACCTCGTCCTGCTCGATCGGGGTGAGCTGGTTCTTGCCCGTGTCGTCCTGGTCGAGGCCGAGCTGACGGGCGACGCCGGGCGCCTCCTTGCGCAGCTTGGCCGTGTCGACCAGAGCGAAGAGCCGGGCGGGCTTGTCCCAGCCGAGGGTGGAGGCGTACTCGTCGATTTCGAGGACGGCACGGGTCAGCGGGCTTGCCGCCATAGGGGTGCCGGGGGACGGCGAAAGGTTGGACATGGGCAACATCCTGCCTCCTTTCCACCGGATACCGGGAACTGACTAAAGCCTCAGTAAGTTGAATGAGTGGGCTCTACGATCGGGGGCCCATGCTTTGAAAAATCTCAGCATCACTTACACACAGCGACTTTCGAGGTGCGCACCTTGGCTTTCCAGATGCCGGACCGCGGCGGAGGCCCCTCCGGGCCACGGATGAGAGTCGGCCGCCCGTCCCGGCGCGCCCGGACTCTTCTGATGACCTTGGGCGTGCTGGCCGTCCTGGCCATGGCGTTCATCATGTTCGCCGGCTTCTGGACGGACTGGCTCTGGTTCCGCTCCGTCAACTACTCCACCGTCTTCACCACCACCCTGTGGACCAAGGTCGGCCTCTTCGCCGTCTTCGGCCTCCTCATGGCAGGTGCCGTCGGGCTGAACATCTGGCTGGCGCACCGGCTGCGGCCGCCGCTCAGCGCGATGTCGATGGAGCAGCAGAGCCTCGACCGCTACCGGATGACCGTCGCGCCGTACCGCAAGTGGCTGCTGCTCGGCATCTCCGCACTGGTCGGCCTGATCGCGGGCGCCTCGGCGGCGGGCCAGTGGAAGACCTGGCTGATGTACGTGAACGGGGTGCCCTTCGGTACGAAGGACCCCCAGTTCAACCTGGACGTGTCGTTCTACACCTTCGACCTGCCCTGGTACCGCTTCCTGCTCGGCTTCGGCTTCGCCGCCGTCGTGCTCTCGGTGATCGCCGCCGCCGTCGTGCACTACCTGTACGGCGGACTGCGCGTCACCAGCCCGGGTGCGCGGGCCACCGCCGCGGCGACCGGGCACCTGTCGGTGCTCCTCGGCCTCTTCGTCACGCTCAAGGCGGTCGCGTACTTCTTCGACCGGTACGGCCTCGCCGTGAAGTCCAGTGACTTCAAGGCCGCGGACAACTGGACCGGCCTGCGCTACGTCGACGCCAACGCGTACCTGCCGGCCAAGACGATCCTCGTCGCCATCGCCGCGATCTGCGCGCTGCTCTTCTTCGCGACGCTGTGGCGCCGCACCTGGCAGCTCCCGGTCATCGGCTTCGGCCTGATGGTGCTCTCGGCGATCCTGATCGGCGGGCTCTACCCGGCGATCGTGCAGAAGTTCCAGGTCCAGCCGAACGAGCAGGCCAAGGAATCCCCGTACGTCCAGAAGAACATCAAGGCGACGCGCGACGCCTACGGGGTCGCCGACGCCTCGGTCACGGACTACCCGGGCCTGCCGGATCCCAAGGCGGACAAGAAGAAGCTCCGCCAGGACGCCAACACCACGGCGAGCATCCGCCTGCTCGACCCGAACATCGTGTCCCCGGCCTTCCAGCAGCTCCAGCAGAACAAGGGCTACTACGGTTTCCCGGCCACGCTGGCGGTCGACCGGTACAAGGGCCAGGACACGGTCATCGGACTCCGTGAGATCAACCTCGCGGGCATCCCGAAGAACAACTGGATCAACGACCACTTCCGTTACACCCACGGATACGGTGTGGTCGCGGCCAAGGGCACCGAGGTGGCCCCGGGCGGGCAGCCCCTGTTCACCGAGTCGGGCCTCCCGGCGCAGGGCGACCTCGGGACGTACGAGCAGCGGATCTACTACGGCGAGCAGACGAAGCAGTACTCGATCGTCGGCGGACCGCAGAAGGAGCTCGACTACGCCAACGACTCGGGCGAGAAGGAGACCACGTACCAGGGCGACAGCGGGGTGAGCCTGGGCAACCCGGTCAACCGCGCCGCGTACGCCCTGGCCTTCAGCGAGCCGCAGATCCTCTACTCCGGCGCCATCGACGACAAGTCGAAGATCCTCTACAACCGCACGCCCAAGGCCCGGGTCGAGGCGGTCGCCCCGTGGCTGACGATCGACGGAGCCGTGTACCCGGCGGTGATCGGCGGCCGGGTCCAGTGGATCGTGGACGCCTACACCACCACCAACGGCTACCCTTACGCGTCCCGCACCCAGCTCGGGGACACGACGGCGGACTCGCTGACCAACTCCCAGCGCGCCGTGGTCGCGCAGGAGAACCAGGTCAACTACATCCGGAACTCGGTGAAGGCCACCGTCGACGCCTACGACGGCACGGTGAAGCTGTACCAGTGGGACACCAAGGACCCGGTCCTCAAGACGTGGATGAAGGCCTTCCCCGGCACGGTGAAGGAGAAGAAGGAGATCTCGCCGGCCCTGATGGAGCACCTGCGCTACCCGCAGGACCTCTTCAAGGTCCAGCGTGAGCTGCTCACCCGCTACCACGTCACGGACCCGCAGACCTTCCTCAGCGGCAGCGAGGTCTGGGCAGTGCCGGACGACCCGACCACCAAGGCGGGGACGGCCGTTCCGCCGTACTACCTCTCCATGAAGATGCCGGGCCAGAAGGATCCCAACCAGGCCTTCTCCCTCACCACGACGCTCACGCCGAACGGCAGGGACAACCTGGCCGCCTTCATGGCGGTCAACGCCGATCCCACCACCGCCGACTACGGCAAGATCCAGTTGCTGAAGACGCCCACGGAGAACCCGGTGGACGGCCCGAAGCTCGTCCAGGCGAGATTCAACTCCAAGCCGGAGATCGCCCAGGAGATCAACATCCTGAGCCGGGGCGATTCCCAGGTGGAGTACGGCAACCTGCTCACGGTCCCGCTCGACAAGGGAATGCTCTACGTCGAGCCGGTCTACGTGCGCGGTGGCGGCCTCAAGTACCCGCTGCTGAAGAAGGTCCTGGTGACCTACGGGGACCAGACGGCCTTCGAGGACACGCTGGAGAAGGCGCTGAACGTGGTGTTCGGGGCCGAGTCGGCGACCACCCCGCCGACGACCCCGCCGGGCGACGGGACCACCACCCCGCCGCCGACCAGCCAGGACCCGACGGTCAAGGCGGCCCTCGCGGACGCGCAGAAGGCGGTCGACGACGCCGACAAGGCGCTCAAGGACGGCGACTGGGCGGCGTACGGAAAGGCCCAGAGCGATCTGCAGGCCGCCCTGAAGCGGGCGATCGAGGCCGAGGCGAAGGTGGCGGCGCCCGCGCCCACCCCGACGCCCAGCGGATAGCGGTAATGGTTCCACCCCGCGTCGTGCTACTGTTGGTTTACCGACGCGGGGTGGAGCAGCTCGGTAGCTCGCTGGGCTCATAACCCAGAGGTCGCAGGTTCAAATCCTGTCCCCGCTACTGAAGACGAAGGCCCGGATCCGATGGATCCGGGCCTTCGTCATGCCCAATCGAGTTTTTCGCCGACGCGGGGTCACTGGGGTGGGTGAGTTGAGGTGTGAGCGTGTTTGACTTGTCTCCCTGTGGGCATGTCGACAAAACGCTGTAGTGACCTCACTGACTGCGACATACCAGGTGTACGCGGGTAGCAGGTGATGCGACGATGGGATTTATGGGGGACAGGTCAACTCTGCTGGAGACAGGGCGGTTTGTGAGGGCGGACTCCGAATCGGATGCGGAGGCCGATGGGGCGGCTCAGGCCGTTGACGTGCGGACCGCGATGACCACGCGGCCGGTACGGACCACGGCCACGGCGCCGACCACGCCGGACGTGTCGGTCGACGCGATGTTCGACGACGCGGTCTTCGGGCTGACCGACGCGGCCGGCGACGCCGCGCTGGAGGCCCGGCACAGGGCCGCCGCCGACAAGGGGGACCCGGGCGCGATGAGCGTACTGGGTGCCCTTCTGCTGCGCCGCGGCGACCTCGCGGGAGCCGAGCCGTACCTGCGCGGGGCGACCGGCGAGGGCGACCGCGCGGCCGCCAACAACCTGGGCGTCCTGCTGCACCAGCGCGGCTACCCCGAGGAGGCCGCCGGCTGGTGGCGCGTGGCGGCCGTGGCCGGATCCGCTCCCGCCGCGCACGCCCTGGGCCGCTACTACCGCGAGCGGGGCGACGAGCCCGCCGCCGAGTACTGGATGCGCCAGGCGGCGGAATCCGGCCATGCCCTGGGGGCCTACGGCCTCGCCGACCTGCTGGAGCACCGCGGCGACAAGGGTGTCGAGCGGTGGTTCCGCGCTGCCGCCGAGCAGGGGCACCGCGAGGCCGCGTACCGGCTGGCCCGGCACCTGCGCAAGGGTGACCCGGCCGAGGCCGAGCAGTGGTACCGGCAGGCCGCCGCGCGCGGGCACCGCCGCGCCGGGCTGCACCTGGGCGCGCTGCTGGAGGCGCGCGGGGAGCTGAAGGAGGCCGGCCGCTGGTACCTGACCTCCGCCAAGCAGGGCGAGCCGCGGGCGGCGTGCGCGCTCGGCTTCCTGCTGCGCGACGCCGGCGACGAGGAGAACGCGGCCACCTGGTGGCTGCGGGCCGCGCAGGACGGCGACGGCAACGCGGCGAACGCGCTGGGCGCACTGCACGCAGCGCGCGGCGAGACCCAGACGGCGGAGAAGTGGTACCGGGCCGCGATGGACGCGGGCGACCAGAACGGGGCGTACAACCTCGCGCTGCTCTGCGCCGCCCAGGAGCGGACCGGACCGGCCGAGCAGTGGTACCGGCGCGCGGCGTACGCGGGACACCGCGAGGCGGCCAACGCGCTGGCCATCCTGCTGCTGCAGGGCGGTGACGCGGAGGGCGCGGAGCCCTGGTTCTCGAAGGCGGCGGAGGCGGGGAGCGTGGACGCCGCCTTCAACCTCGGGATCCTCTTCGCCAGCCGCGACGAGGACCGGACGGCCCTGAAGTGGTACGAGCGGGCGGCGTCGGCGGGACACACCGACGCGGCGCTCCAGGTCGGCATCGCGCTGGTCCGCGACGGCGAGGAGCGGGCGGCGGAACGCCACCTGCGGTGCGCGGCCGGCGGCGGCAGCGCGGAGGCCGCCTTCCGGCTGGCCGCGCTGCTGGAGTCGCTGGCACCGCCGCCGGAGCCGGTTGCCCTGGGCGAGCCGGTGGGCGGAGCCGCGCGCACCGAGAGCGAGGAGTGGTACGAGCGGGCCGCGGAGCTGGGGCACCGGCGTGCGCAGGTCCGGGTCGGCATGCTGGCCGCCGCGCGGGGCGAGCTGGCGGCCGCCGCGCGGTGGTACCGGGAGGCGGCGGAGGCCGGCTCCCGCAACGGCGCCTTCAACCTGGGGCTGCTGCTGGCGCGCGAGGGCAACGAGCCCGAGGCGGCGCTGTGGTGGACCCGGGCGGCGGTGGCCGGCCACGGCCGGGCGGCGCTGCGGCTGGGACTGCTCGCGGCCCGGCAGGGAGACCTGACGGAGGGCCAGAAGTGGTGCGTGCGCGCCATGGAACTGGGCCCGGCCGAGGTCTCCGAGCGGGCGGCCCGGCTGCGCGAAGCGCTTGCCGAGGAGCTATCCGCGTAGACCCCTGTTCACCGATTTGCATCTGCTCGCCGTGCTCGCGTACAGTCAGGTTTACCGACGCGGGGTGGAGCAGCTCGGTAGCTCGCTGGGCTCATAACCCAGAGGTCGCAGGTTCAAATCCTGTCCCCGCTACTGAAGGCTCGAAGGCCCGGATCCCCTGGATCCGGGCCTTCGGTCGTTTCCCGGGCTTCCCGGACGAGAACGACGGAAAGGGCCGGGGCTCATCGAGCCCCGGCCCTTTCGTTCGTTCGCTACGCCCCCGTCATGCCCCGGCGCAGTTCGGGCACACCCCGCGGTACGTGACCTCGACCGCCGACACCACGAAGCCGAAACGCTCCGTGTCCGGCAGGTCGGCCAGGGGGTTGCCCGCCGGGTGGACGTCACGGATCGCGCCGCACTGTGCGCACACCAGGTGCTGGTGGGGGCGGTGGGCGTTCGGGTCGTACCGCTTGGCGCGCCGGTCCGTGGAAACTTCCAGCACCTCGCCCAGGCTGACGAGCTCGCCCAGGGTGTTGTAGACGGTCGCGCGGGAGATCTCCGGCAGCCTGCCCACGGCGCGCGCGTGCACCTCGTCGGCCGTCAGGTGAACGTGGTCACCATCGAGCACCTCGGCCACGACGCGCCGCTGTGCGGTCATGCGCCATCCGCGTCCGCGAAGTCGTTCCAGCAGGTCACTCATGCACGCCAGCCTAACAGCGAGGGGATTCGGTGTAACTCCCGAATACGTGTCGATTTGGATCCTGGCTTGACTTAGACAAAGTCCATCGTAGGATCGGTGACGTTAGGGCGCAGGACAGGTTTGCAGCAAATTTACGCAGGAGGCGCACGTGACGCAGGGACCGCTCACCACGGAGGCCGGAGCTCCGGTCGCCGACAACCAGAACAGCGAGACCGCCGGCATCGGCGGCCCCGTTCTGGTTCAGGACCAGCTGCTGCTGGAGAAGCTCGCGCACTTCAACCGCGAGCGCATCCCGGAGCGCGTGGTGCACGCCCGTGGCGCCGGTGCGTACGGCACGTTCACGCTGACCCGTGACGTCTCGCAGTGGACCCGTGCGAAGTTCCTGTCCGAGGTCGGCAAGGAGACCGAGACCTTCCTGCGCTTCTCCACCGTCGCGGGCAACCTCGGCAGCGCCGACGCGGTCCGCGACCCCCGCGGCTGGGCGCTGAAGTTCTACACCGAAGAGGGCAACTACGACCTCGTCGGCAACAACACCCCGGTGTTCTTCATCAAGGACGCCATCAAGTTCCCCGACTTCATCCACACCCAGAAGCGCGACCCGTACACGGGCTCGCAGGAGGCGGACAACGTCTGGGACTTCTGGGGTCTGTCGCCCGAGTCCACCCACCAGGTGACCTGGCTGTTCGGTGACCGCGGCATCCCGGCGACCTACCGCCACATGAACGGCTACGGCTCGCACACGTTCCAGTGGAACAACGAGGCCGGCGAGGTCTTCTGGGTCAAGTACCACTTCAAGACCGACCAGGGCATCAAGAACCTCACCCAGGCCGAGGCCAACCAGCTCGCCGGTGAGGACCCCGACTCGCACCAGCGCGACCTGCGCGAGTCCATCGAGCGCGGCGAGTTCCCGTCCTGGACCGTGCAGGTCCAGATCATGCCGGCGGCCGAGGCGGCCGAGTACCGCTTCAACCCGTTCGACCTCACCAAGGTGTGGCCGCACGAGGACTACCCGCCGATCGAGATCGGCAAGCTGGAGCTCAACCGCAACCCGGAGAACGTCTTCGCCGAGGTCGAGCAGTCGATCTTCTCCCCGGCGCACTTCGTCCCCGGTATCGGTCCGTCCCCGGACAAGATGCTCCAGGGCCGTCTCTTCGGCTACGGCGACGCCCACCGCTACCGCGTCGGCATCAACGCCGACCACCTGCCGGTGAACCGTCCGCACGCCACCGAGGCGCGCACCAACTCCCGTGACGGCTACCTGTACGACGGCCGCCACGCGGGTTCGAAGAACTACGAGCCGAACAGCTTCGGCGGCCCGCACCAGACGGACCGTCCGCTGTGGGTCTCCTCCGCCGTCACCGGTGGCACGGGCAACCACGTCGCGCCCTCGCACTCCGAGGACACCGACTTCGTTCAGGCGGGCAACCTCTACCGCCTGTACTCGGAGGACGAGAAGACCCGTCTGATCGAGAACCTCTCCGGCTTCATCGCCAAGGTCTCCCGCGACGACATCGTCGAGCGTGCGATCAACAACTTCCGTCAGGCGGACGGTGACTTCGGCAAGCGTCTGGAGGCCGCGGTCCAGGCCCTCCGCGCCTGATGGACGCCTTGCCGTAGCAGGCCGACGGGCCGGTACTCCCGTAAGGGGGCGCCGGCCCGTCGGCCGTTCCTACGCGGGTACGGACGCGGGCACGGTGGTGCGCCGTGCCGGGGCCCAGCAGCGGATGACATCGCGTACGGACACGATGCCCACCGGGCCGCCGTGCTCCAGGACGATCAGATGACGGAAGCCGCCGTGGGCCATCGCCTCGGCGGCTTCCTGCACGGTGGCGTCCGGGGTGCAGAAGACCACGTTGTTGGTGGTGTGCGCACCCACGGATTCCCGGTCGGGATCGTGACCCGCGCCGATCGAGTTGAGGATGTCGCGCTCGGTCAGGATGCCGATGCCGCTGTGTTCGGGATCGAGGACGACGGCGGCGCCGACGCGCCGGCCGGACATCAGGCAGGCCGCCTGCCGCAGGGTGTGAGTGGGTCCGAGGGTGAGGATCACGGTGCTCATGGCGTCGCGGACGAGCATGAAGAGAGCCACCTCCTGGTGAGTCCCTCCGCCTGGGTGGGGTGCGCGCACGAAGGGCCGCACTTAGAGAAGTCCTTCACAAGCGCACAAGCGGAGGAGTCTCAGATTCCCACGCACACCGAAAGCCAGCAAGGAGGCGCGTAAGGGGCGCTTTCGGCGCTGCGAGCGCGGGCCGCGCCGCCACGGCGGCGCGCGCCCCGTCCCGTACGCGTCAGCCGCGCGGGCGCAGCAGGTCCAGCATCTGCGCGTGGAGCAGCCCGTTGGAGGCCGCCGCGTTGCCGCCGTGCACGCCGTCCACCCCGTCCAGAGCGGTGAAGCGGCCGCCGGCCTCCTCCACCACGACGGCCAGGGCCGCCATGTCCCACAGGTTCAGCTCCGGCTCGGCGCACAGGTCGAGCGAGCCCTCGGCGACCATCATGTACGGCCAGAAATCGCCGTAGCCGCGCGTACGCCAGCACGCGCGGGTCAGGTCCAGGAAGCCGGGCAGCCGCCCCTGCTCCTCCCAGCCGCTCAGCGAGGAGTAGGCGAAGGAGGCGTCGCCGAGGGTGGCGACCTTGGAGACGCCGAGCGCGGTGGTCTCGCCGAGCGCGCCGCCCGCGAAGGCCCCCCGGCCGCGCGCCGCCCACCAGCGGCGGCCCAGCGCGGGCGCGGACACCACGCCGACCACGGGACGGAAGGCGCCGTCGGCCTGCTCCTCCATGAGCGAGATCAGCGTCGCCCACACCGGAACGCCGCGCACGTAGTTCTTCGTACCGTCGATCGGGTCGACGACCCAGCGGCGCGGGCCGTCGCCCTTGAGGCCGTACTCCTCGCCCAGGATGGCGTCGGCGGGACGCGCGGCGGAGATCCCGGCCCGGATGATCTCCTCGGTGGCGGTGTCCGCCTCGCTCACCGGGGTCATGTCGGGCTTGGTCTCGACCTTCAGGTCGAGGGCGCGGAACCGCTCCATCGTGGCGGCGTCCGCCGCGTCGGCGAGTTCGAGGGCAAGGCGCAGGTCATCGTCATACTCGGGCATGCCAGAACCCTACCGAGGCGGCCGGGGCGCCGTGGAAGACGTCCACGGTGCGGCACGGGCACCCTTGACAGGATCTGTCGGTCCGTCAACTCTGGCGGAGACGTCGACCGGAGGCGTCGAAGGGGAGGCGACGGTGCCGACGGCCCGGGAGTCCTTGCTCGAAGCGGCGGGAGCGGCGCTCGTGGCGCGCCCGTGGCCGGCCGTGCGCATGATCGACGTGGCCGCGGCCGCCGGGGTCTCGCGACAGACCCTCTACAACGAGTTCGCGGGCAAGACGGGCCTGGGCCACGCCCTGGTCCGCCGCGACGCGGCCTGGTACCTCGACGGGGTGGACCGGGCCCTGACCTCCTCGGGCGCTCCGGCCGAGCGGCTGGCGGCGGTCGTGGAGTGGACCGTGCGCGCGGGCCGGGAGCGCCCCCTCGCGCGAGCCCTGCTGACCGGGTGCTGGAACGGCAACTTACCCGTCCCGGCCGGCCGCGGAGTCCGGCCGGGGCTGCCCGCGCTGGGGCCCGCCGAGCTGATCCGCGGGGTCCGCGAGCGGGCCGACGCCGTGTTCGGGGCGCAGGAGGGTGCGCAGCGGTGCGAGCTCGCCGTGCGGCTCGCGCTGTCCTACCTGATCGCTCCGGGGGAGCCGCCGGAGCCGGGCCACGCCGGGCTGTTGCGCATGCTCGGTGCGCCCGGCCCCGGTGCGACGGGCCCCGGTGCGACGGGCCCCGGTGCGACGGGCCTCAGTGGGACGAGCCCGAGAGCTGGAGCCCGATGACGCCGAGGATCACCAGCGAGATCGAGACGAGTTTGAGGGTGGAGACCAGGTCCCCCAGGAAGACCATCCCGTAGACCGCGGTACCGGCCGCCCCGATGCCGGTCCACACCGCGTAGGCCGGTCCCACATCCAGCTTCTTCAGGGCCAGCGTCAGCAGACCGAAGCTGCCGAGCGCGAAGCACGCGAAGGCGATGGTCGGCCACAGCCGGGTGAAGCCGTGCGACAGCTTGAGGCAGACCGCGAACCCCGTTTCCAGGATCCCGGCGACCACGACCAGCAGCCACGCCATGGCGTACGCCTCCCCGCATCATGTGACGCGCTCACGGGCGGGCCCGAGCGCCACTTGGTGCGATTATGCCTTTACCAGACATCGGGTACGGCAAACCCCGCCGGTCGATCGCCCATCGATCAGTCGCCCTCGCGGCGCTCCCGCGTCTGGAGCAGCCGGCGCAGCGAGTACAGCCGCGCCGGATCCGCGTGACCGTCCTCCACCCACTTGTCGAGCGCGCAGTCCGGCTCGTCGTGGCTGCACGCGCGCGGGCAGCCCTCCGTCCCCGGCACCAGCTCCGGGAAGGCCAGGATGACCCGGGACGGGTCCACGTGGTGCAGGCCGAAGGACCGTACGCCCGGGGTGTCGATGACCCAGCCGTCCCCGCCCGGCAGCGGCAGCGCGAGCGCCGAGGTGGTGGTGTGCCGGCCGCGGCCGGTCACCGCGTTGACCACGCCGGTCGCGCGCTGGCGGCCCTCGGCGACCAGCGAGTTCACCAGCGTGGTCTTGCCGACGCCGGAGTGGCCGACGAAGGCGGTGATCCGGCCGTTCAGGTGCTCGCGCACCCGGTCGGCCGCGTCACCCGTCGCCAGCTCGTCGCGGTTGGTGACCACGTAGTTCAGGCCGAAGGTCGAGTAGATCTCCAGGATCTTGTCCGCGGAGGTCAGGTCGGACTTCGTGAGCACCAGCAGCGGTTCCAGCCCGGCGTCGTACGCGGCCACCAGGCAGCGGTCGATCATGCGGGGGCGCGGCTCGGGGTCGGCCAGCGCCGTCACGATGGCCAGCTGGTCGGCGTTGGCGACGACGACGCGCTCGTACGGATCGTCGTCGTCGGCCGTGCGCCGCAGGACGGACTTGCGCGCCTCGATCCGCACGATGCGGGCGAGGGTGTCCTTCTTGCCGGACAGGTCACCGACGATCCAGACCCGGTCCCCGACCACCGCCGCCTTGCGGCCCAGCTCGCGGGCCTTCATCGCGTGCACCGGACGGTCCTCGACCAGGCAGGTGAGCCGTCCGCGGTCCACGGTCAGGACGAAGCCCTCGGCCGCGTCCTCGTGCTTGGGGCGGATGGTCGTACGCGGCCGGTTGCCCTTGGGGTTGGGCCGCTGGCGGATGTCGTCCTCGTCGGTGTGCTTCCCGTACCTGCGCATGGCGGGCCCTACGCTCCCACGCCTGCCGGAGCCGCTTCGGCCCGGGCGAGCATGTCCGCCCACATCCTCGGGAAGTCCGGCAGGGTCTTCGCGGTCGTCGCCACGTTCTCGATGAGCACGCCCTCCACCGCCAGGCCGATCACCGCGCCGGCCGTGGCCATCCGGTGGTCGTCGTACGTGTGGAAGGTGCCGCCGTGCAGCGCGCGCGGCCGGATCCGCAGACCGTCCGCGGTCTCCGTGACATCGCCGCCCAGCCCGTTGATCTCCTTGGTGAGCGCCGCCAGCCGGTCCGTCTCGTGCATCCGCAGGTGCTGCACCCCGCGCAGCACGGACTCCGAGTCGGCCAGCGCCGCGACCGCCGCGATGCCCGGGGTGAGCTCCCCGACCTCGCCCAGGTCCACGTCGATGCCGTGGATCTTGCCGGTGCCGGTGAAGACCAGGCCGGCGTCCGTCAGCTCGCAGGAACCGCCCATCTCCGTGAAGATCCGGCGCAGCGCGTCACCGGGCTGCGTGGTGCGGCGCGGCCAGTCCGGGATGGTGACCGTGCCGCCGGTGATCAGGGCCGCCGCCATGAAGGGCTGCGCGTTGGACAGGTCCGGCTCCACGACCAGGTCGCGGCCGAGCAGGGCGCCGGGGGCGACCCGCCAGACGTTCTTCTCGCCGCCGGATTCGGGGGTGTCGACCTGCGCGCCCGCCGCGCGCAGCATCTCCACGGTCATCCGGATGTGGGGCATGGACGGCAGGTTGGTGCCCACGTGCCGGACCTCGACGCCCTGGTTGAAGCGCGGGGCGGAGAGCAGCAGCGCGGAGACGAACTGCGAGGAGTTGGTCGCGTCGATCTCGACGGTCCCGCCCTCCAGGGCCCCGCCGCCCTGGACGGTCAGCGGCAGCGCCCCGCGGCCGTCGTCGTCGATGCGGGCGCCGAGCGTGCGCAGCGCCGTGATGACCTGGCCCAGGGGGCGCTCGTAGGAGCGCGGGTCCCCGTCGAAGCGGATGTCGCCGGAGGCGAGGGTGGCGACGGGCGGCAGGAAGCGCATGACCGTGCCCGCGTTGCCGACGTCGACCGTGGCCGGGCCGTGCAGCGCGGCAGGGATGACGCGCCAGGCCTCGCCGTTGTCGCCCTCGCCGGCGGAGCTGGACGAGACCGTCTCCTCGATGCCGACGCCCAGCGCGCGCAGCGCGTCGGACATCAGCTGGGAGTCGCGCGAACGCAGCGGGCGGCGCACCCAGCCCGGCTCGGAGGCGAGCGCGGCGAGCACGAGGGCGCGGTTGGTGACCGATTTGGACCCGGGCACGGTGACGGTGGCCTGGACGGCGGCTTCGGCGAGCGGGGCGGGCCAGAGGGCGTGGGGCGCGGGGGTCTCGGTCATGGCCACCACTTTAGTGGCTTCCCATGGCCGCAGATCTTGATCACCGGGGGAGTCTCGGCGGGCGGACACGCGCAGGCCCGGCCCGGTCCGCGGTCGCCCGGAAGGAGGCGGCCGTCGGTCAGCGGCCGGTCAGCGGCCGGTCAGAGGGCCAGCAGCCAGCGGCCGCCGCCGATGAGCGAGGACAGCGCAACCACGTGGAAGAACAGCAGCCACACCACCGGGTGCACATGGGTGAGCCGTCCGAGCTGGTCCGCGTCGGAGTCGGGCGCCGCTCCCGCCCGTCGCCCGGCCACCACCCCTGAACGAGACGCTGCCGCGCCGCTGTGATGACGGCGCTTCGCGCCCAGCTCGAAGACCGGCCGGACGCCGCCGAGGAGCAGGAACCACACCACGGCGTACGCGAAGACCGCCTGCACGTCCGCCGGGGCCAGCCAGGAGACCAGTACGAAGGTGGCGCCCGTGACCAGCACCGACAGCAGCCCGTACGCGTTGCGGATCATCACCAGCACCGCCAGCAGCAGGGCGGTCGCCGCCCACAGCAGCAGGGTGATCCGGTGCGCCGAGAGCAGGGCCGCCCCGCCGAGGCCGAGCAGGGACGGCGCCGTGTACCCGGCGGCGGCGGTGAGGACCATGCCGGGTCCGGTGGGCTTGCCGCGGCTTACGGTGACCCCGCTGGTGTCCGAGTGCAGCCGTATCCCCTCCAGGCTGCGGCCCGTCAGCAGCGCCAGCAGTCCGTGGCCGCCTTCGTGGGCGATGGTGATCGCGTTGCGCGACAGCCGCCACACCGGCCGGGGCCCCACCACGACGAGCGCCGCCAGCCCGGTCGCGATCACCAGCCACTGGTCGGGCGCCGCCTGTATGCCGGTGAGCCGGTCCCACAGGCCGACCGCTGTGCTGGTGTTCATGAGGTGGCGGACTCCTTGTGGTGGCGGTCGGGTGACATGGCAGTGTGGCAGCCATGTGTGGAAGGTATGCAGCGAGTCGCGGGCCGGAGGAGCTGGCCGAGGTCTTCGGGGTGGAGCGGTGGGAGCCCGAGGAGGTGCTCGCGCCCGACTGGAACGTGGCTCCGACGAAAGAGGTCCACGTCGTCCTCGACCGTCCACTGAAAGACGCTCCGAGCCCGCGTCCGGTTCGCCAGCTGAGGGTCCTGAAATGGGGGCTCGTCCCGTCCTGGGCGCAGAACCCCGACGGCGCCGCCCGGATGATCAACGCCCGGTCCGAGACCATCGCGGAGAAGCCGTCCTTCCGCCGCCCCTTCGCACAGCGCCGCTGCATCATCCCGGCGGACGGCTACTACGAGTGGGTCACCGCCCACGACGAGAGGCAGCTCGAGGTCGAGGGCAAGAAGAAGCGGACGCGCAAGCAGCCCTACTTCGTCCTGCCCTCCGACGGCTCCGTCTTCGCCATGGCCGGGATATACGAGTTCTGGCGCGACCGGACCCTGCCCGACGAGCATCCGCTCGCCTGGTGGGCGACCTGCTCGGTGATCACCGCCGAGGCCGAGGCCGGTCCGCTCGGCGTCGCCCCCGCCGCGGGTCCGCGCTCGCTCGCCGACATCCACCCCCGGATGCCGCTGATGCTCACCCCGGACCGGTGGGACGCCTGGCTGGACCCGGCGCGGACCGACCCCGACGAGCTCCAGGCCCTGCTGGCCCCGCCGCCCGGCGGGCTGATGCGCGCCTATCCGGTGTCCACGGCCGCGAGCAACGTCCGCAACAACGGGCCCGAGCTGCTGGAGGAACTGGAAGGGCCCGAGGAGGGCACGCTCTTCTGAGGCCCCGGAGCCGCCCGGCCCCCCGGCGCTCCCGGCGGCCCCGGCGTCACCCCGGCCGCCGCCGCCGAGCGGCATGATCGGGGCATGAGCAGCACACGCACCGAGCGCACCGAGATCATCGGCACCCCGGCGGGCGAGGCCCGCATCACCTGGCACCCGGCCCCGGCGGGCAAGGCCCGCCTGGTGCTCGCCCTGGGCCACGGAGCCGGCGGCGGGATCGAGGCCCGGGACCTCCAGGCCCTGGCCGCGGCCCTGCCCGCCCTGGGGATCACCGTGGCGCTGGCCGAGCAGCCCTGGCGGGTCGCCGGGAAGAAGGTCGCAGCCGCGCCCAAGGTGCTGGACGTTGGCTGGAGCGCCCTGTGGCCCGCCTTCGCGGAGCCCGGTCTGCCCGTCGTCGCGGGCGGCCGCAGCGCCGGGGCCCGGGTGGCCTGCCGCACCGCCGCGGAACTGGGCGCGGCCGGGGTGCTCGCGCTGGCCTTCCCGCTGCACCCGCCGGGCCGGCCGGAGAAGTCCCGGGCCGAGGAGCTGCTGGGCGCCGGGCGGCCGGCGCTGGTGGTCCAGGGCGGCCGCGACGCCTTCGGGCGGCCGGAGGAGTTCCCGGCGCGGGGAGCGCGCGGAGCCTCGTACGAGCTGGTGGAAGTGGAGGGCGGGGATCACGGCTTCGCCGTGCCGAAGAGGACCGGTCCCACGCAGGAGGAGGCCCTGGAGGTGATCACCGGCGCGGTGGCCGGGTGGCTCGGCCGGCTGCTGCCGGTGTGACGCCGGTGTGACGTTGGTCCCGAAACCCCTGCCCCGCGGGGGAATGCGCCGCCCTGGCCGCCTGTTGTCCCGGATGTCGGTACGTACGGGAAGACGTCGGAGGAGAGGCACCGCATGACCCAGGTCATCAGCCAGAACCGTCCGCAGGCCGCTGACCTGGACTGGACAGTGCTGCCCGCGCCCAAGCGCGGCTTGGTTCGGGCGGCGGGCGACCGGGATGGTCGACTATTCTCCGATTCGAGCGGGTCCGCTTTCGGAGCCGCCACGCAGTCGGAGGAGGTGGGTCCTGTCGCCGGGACCGACGAAGGCCACGCGGAGGAGACGACCCCGGAGCGCAATGCGCGCTTCGAGAGGGATGCCCTCGGCTACCTCGACCAGATGTACTCGGCCGCCCTGCGCATGACGCGCAATCCGGCCGACGCCGAGGACCTGGTCCAGGAGACGTATGCGAAGGCGTACGCGTCCTTCCACCAGTTCCGCGAGGGCACCAACCTGAAGGCGTGGCTGTACCGCATTCTGACCAACACCTTCATCAACTCGTACCGCAAGAAGCAGCGCGAACCCCAGCGCAGTGCGGCGGAGGAGATCGAGGACTGGCAGCTTGCGCGCGCCGAGTCGCACATGTCGACGGGCTTGCGTTCCGCAGAGTCGCAGGCTCTCGATCACCTGCCCGATTCCGACGTGAAGGAAGCGCTCCAGGCCATTCCGGAGGAGTTCCGCATCGCGGTCTATCTTGCCGACGTAGAGGGCTTTGCGTACAAGGAGATCGCGGACATCATGGGTACACCCATCGGTACGGTCATGTCGCGACTGCACCGTGGCCGCCGTCAACTCCGTGGAATGCTTGAGGACTACGCCCGTGAGCGCGGGCTCGTCCCGGCCGGCGCGGGAGAGTCGAACGACCTGAAAGGCTCGGGCTCATGAGCTGCGGAGATGCGCACGAGACGGAGTGCTCCGAGGTCCTGGACCATCTTTATGAGTTCCTGGACCAGGAGATGCCCGACAGCGACTGCACGAAGTTCGAGGCGCACTTCGGCGAGTGCAATCCCTGTCTGGAGAAGTACGGCCTGGAACAGGCCGTGAAGAAGCTGGTCAAGCGCTGCTGCGGTTCGGACGACGTGCCGACCGACCTGCGCTCGAAGGTGATGGGGCGGATCGAGCTCATCCGTTCGGGGCAGGCCGTGCCGGACCATGACATTACGGCCGCGTCACCCGAGCCGGCCGTCGCATCCGAGCCGATGCCGGGATCTGCGGCGGGCTGAAAAGTTGAAAATCGGCCAGGTTCGCCGATGAAGTAGTACCCGATTGAACAATCTCGAACAGCCGCCCCCGGAAGGGCACTTCCTTCACTCGAACGTGGTAATCCGGGGGCGTCCGCATGGCGCAATGCAAAAATGTGGCCCACCTCGCTCCCGGCCCCACTTATTCTCCCCATTCGGTACTGGTTTGATTCGTACCTGACTTGCACGGCTCAGGGGGAGGAGAGCGCCATGCGGGTACTTCCGCCGTTGGCGCGCGCCTACGTCCTGTGCGCCGTCATCGCCGCCTGCGCGTGCGCCGCCCCGGCCGTCACCGGTTCCGCCACACCGTGGCCCTCCATCGGTCTGCTCTCCGTCCTCTACCTCGGCTGCGAACTGGTCAAGGTCTGCCCGCTCATGGGACGCCGGGTGCCCGACGGCCTCGGCTCCTTCTTCCCGGTGGTGCTGGCCGCCGTGTTCCTCCTGCCGCCGGCGGCCGCCGCCCTCGTCGCGCTGCCCGGCGGACTCGCCGGAACCGTGACGGCGCGGCCCGCCCGGGTACGGCGCATCTGGCACGGGGCGCAGCAGTCCATAGCCGCCTGGACCGCAGGGCAGCTCTACGGGCTGCTGGGCGGGCCCGAGGCGCTGGGCGCGGGCCCCGTCGGCGGGACGGGGCCGCCGGGCCCGGACGGGTCTGCGGGCCCGGCCGCCTGGGTCGCCGACTTCCCGTACGTGATGTTCCCCGCCGCCGCCGCGGCCGTCGCCTTCTGCCTGGTGCTGACCGCCCTCGACGGCGGCATCCTGGCCGCCGCCGAACGCCGGCCCGCCGCCACCGCCTGGCGGGGCCTCGCGACCCGGTCCCTCGCCCCGCACTGCGTGCACGGCCTCGCCGGGCTGATGATGGCCGTCATGTGGCGCAGCCCGTACGGACTCCCGGCCGCACTGCTCGTCATGCTGCCGATGTACATCTCCTGCTGGGTCTTCGCCCAGTACCACCGCGAGCGCGCCGCCCACCAGGCCACCATCCGGGCGCTGGTCCAGGCCGTCGACATCAAGGACCGCTACACCCGCGGCCACAGCGAGCGGGTCGGCCAGGCCTCGGCGATGATCGCCCGCGAGCTGGGCATGGGCGAGGAACGCCTCGAAGTCGTCCGCATCGCCGGGATCCTGCACGACGTCGGCAAGCTCGGCGTCCCGACCCGGCTGCTGCGCAAGGACGGACCGCTGACCTCCGAAGAACGCAAGATCATCGAACTCCACCCCGAGTACGGACACGAGATGGTGCGCGGCATCGGCTTCCTGGGAGAGGCCCGCGCGGCGATCCTGCACCACCACGAGCGGGTGGACGGCTCCGGCTACCCGTACGGGCTGACCGGGGAACAGATCCCGGTGCTGGCCCGGGTCGTGGCGGTCGCCGACGCCTTCGACGCGATGACCTCGACCCGGTCCTACAGCAGGGCCCGGCCGGTGCCGGTCGCCCTGGCCGAGCTGGAACGGTGCGCGGGGGCCCAGTTCGACCCGGAGATGGTGAAGGCGCTCGTCGACGCGATCGGCCGCCAGGGCTGGCATCCGAAGGTGACCTCGGACGACGACCTCCAGGTGATCCCGGCCCTTGCTCCCGCTGCAGGGGCGGACGGGGACCGGGCCGTGCCCATCGGCCCCCCGGGCCGGGTGGCGGACACCGACCGGGCCGTGCCCAGCGGCGCCCCGGGCGGGGTGCCGGACGGCACCGGTTCCATGCTGGCCGGGCTGCCCGCCCAGGCCGCCCCCGCCGGGGCTTCGCCCCAGGCCTGCCACTGCGTGCCGGAACCCCCGGTGGAGAGCGTGCCCACAGGCCGGCCCGGAACGGGGCGGCACGACGGGCCGGGGACGCCGGGCTCCCCGTCCGCCTCCGCGGCGGCGGCAGCGGACCCGGCGGGAACGCCCCGGTCCCCGTCCGCCCCTGCAGCGGGAGCAACGGCGTGAGGGGCTGGGCCGTCGCCGTCGTGCGCGGGGCCGCCGGGGCGCTGACCGTGGCCGCGCTCGGGCACACCGTGTGGAACGGCCTCACCGAGCCGGGCATCGCCCTCGCCTTCGGCACCCTGATCACCATCGGCGAGCTCGCCCGCCGGGACAGCGGCGACGCCGCCCGCCAGCAGCCCGCGCCGCTCGGATCCGCGGGGGCGCTCGCGTACGCCCTGCTCGGGCAGAACGCCGGAGCCCCCACCCACCACGGGGTCCTGCAGATCGTCGCCGTGGTCGTCGCGGCCGCGCTCCTCGGGATCGTCCCGCACATCGCCCGGGGCCGCGGTCCCGCCCTCGACCACCTGGCCCGCCGCGTCCTCACCGTCACCTTCGCCGCCGTCTGCTTCCAGCCGCTCTACAACTCCGGGCGGCTGGAGCAATGGGTCGGCCAGGGCCCGTACCTCGTGCTCTTCCTGGTCTTCGTCCTCGGGCTCACGGCCCTGTGCGACGCGGTCCTCGGCGCGGCCCTCGCCGGGGCCCGCACCGGCTGGCCGTTCGCCCCGCTGCTGCGCGACGAGCTCCGCGCCCAGCTGGGCATCGGCGCCGCGATCTGCGCCACGGGCGTGGTGATGGCCCTCGGCGTCGCCGTCGCCGGCCTGTGGGCGGTGCCCGTCTTCAGCGTGCCGCTGCTCCTGACCCAGATGTCCTTCCACCGGATCACCGCCATCCGCACCACCTACCGCCAGACCATCACCTCCCTCGCCCGCGCCACCGAGATCGCCGGCTACACCCGGCCCGGCCACTCCCGCCGGGTCGCCGCCCTCAGCTGCGCCGTGGGGCGGGAGCTGGGCCTCTCGGAGCGGGAGCTCAGGGTGCTGGAGTACGCCGCCCTCATGCACGACATCGGGCAGCTCTCCCTCGTCGACCCGGTCCCGGCCGGGGCCACCGCCGAGCTGCCCGAGGCCGAGGCCCGCAGGATCGCCGGGCTCGGCGGGGAGGTGGCCCGCCAGACGGGCGTCCCGGCCGAGGTCGCGGTGGTGGTGGAGCTGCAGGCGGACCCGTACCGCGACCAGCCCGTCGCCGCCCGGATCGTGCGCGCGATCAACGCGTACGACGACCTCGTCGGCGGTGCCCGTCACCCGGGCGGCTCATTGGAGGCCCTGGAGCGGCTGCGCCTGGGGACCGGCAGCGACTACCAGCCGGAAGTCGTGGAGTGTCTCGCCAGGGTGCTCGCCCGGGGCGGACGTGCCAGAGTCGTACCCGTCCCGCCTGGGTAACCCATGGGTAATGAGCGGCCGTCCGAGTGGGCATGGTTGGATGCCAGTGAGAGTGTTTCCGGCAGGAGCGTTCGCAGCAGGAGTGTCCCGAGCAAGAGTGTCCGGCAGGCGGGAATCGTGAGGATCTTCGGGAAGGTACGGCATCGGCCCTCCGCCTCGTGGCGGCAGGCCACCGACCGCGCGTTCACGCTGATCGGCGACGGTCGGTACGAGGACGCGGGCGCGCTCCTGACCAGAGCGGCGGACCTGGAACCCTGGCTGTCCGAGTCCTGGTTCAACCTGGCGCTGCTCCACAAGTTCCGCCACGACTGGGAGCAGGCGCGGGCCGCCGGGCTGCGTGCCGTGGCCCTGCTCGACCGGGAGACCGGCGCCCCGGACTGGTGGAACGTCGGCATCGCCGCGACCGCGCTGCAGGACTGGCCGCTGGCCCGTCGCGCCTGGCAGGCGTACGGGCTCAAGGTGCCCGGAGACCCGCACGGGCCGGGCGGCGGCCCTCACGCCAACGGCGAACCGGTCGGCATGGAGCTCGGGAGCGCGGCCGTACGGCTGTCGCCCGAGGGCGAGGCCGAGGTGGTCTGGGGCCGCCGGCTGGACCCGGCCCGCATGGAGGTCCTGTCGATCCCGCTGCCCTCCTCGGGCCGGCGCTGGGGCGAGGTCGTCCTGCACGACGGGGTCCCGCACGGCGAGCGCGTCACCGCGGCCGGGCCCTCCTACCCCGTGTTCGACGAGATCGAGCTGTGGGCGCCCTCCCCGGTGCCGACCTGGGTGGTGCTCCTGGAGGCGGCCACCGAAGCCGACCGCAACGCCCTGGAGCAGCTGGCCTCCGACGCCGGCTTCGCCGCCGAGGACTGGTCCTCCTCGGTGCGGCTGCTGTGCCGGACCTGCTCGGAGAGCGCGATGCCGAGCGGCGAGGGCGACGGCGAGCAGCTGGACCCGCACGACCACAGCGAACCGGGCCACCCCGGCCCGCTGGGGCACCGTACGACCGGGTCGGGATCCCTGTGGGTGCCCGAGCGGGAGTGCGGGATCGCGGCGCCGGCGGGCCTGGTGCGCGGGCTGCTCGACGGCTGGGTCGCGGACAGTCCGGACAGCCGGGAGTGGCGGGATCTCGAAGAGGTCTGCTGAGCCGGGGCCGTAGTCTGTACCGGCACATCGGTGACTGGTGGAATTACGGAAGGCGTACGGCGGACATGGCGCAGCAGGAGAACGACGTTGTCGAGGTCGGTGTGGCCGGCGAAGTGAACGACGGGTACGTCGTGGACACCGAGAACTGTGAGGCGCGCGAGCTCGCCCACCGTGAGCGCGGCACCGCCCGCCCCATCACGGTGGTCGGCAACCCGGTCCTGCACCGGGAGTGCAAGGACGTCACCGAGTTCGGTGACGAGCTGGCGCAGCTGATCGACGACATGTTCGCCAGCCAGAAGGCCGCCGAGGGCGTGGGCCTCGCCGCGAACCAGATCGGCGTCGACGCCAAGGTCTTCGTCTACGACTGCCCGGACGACGACGGCAACCGTCACACCGGCGTGGTGATCAACCCGAAGCTCGTCGAGCTGCCGGCCGGCGCACGGATCCTGGACGACTCGAACGAGGGCTGCCTGTCGGTCCCGACCGCCTACGCCTCGCTGGCCCGCCCGGACTACGCCGAGGTGACCGGCCAGGACGCCCAGGGCAACCCGATCAAGGTGCGGGGCACCGGCTACTTCGCGCGCTGCCTGCAGCACGAGACCGACCACCTGTACGGCTACCTGTACATCGACCGGCTCTCGAAGCGGGACCGCAAGGACGCGCTGCGGCAGATGGAAGAGGGCACCGCGCGCTACGAGACGGTTCCGAACGCGTAGCCGTCCGTACCCGTACCCGTACCCGTACGCGAAAGGCGTCCCGCTCCTGACCGGAGCGGGGCGCCTTTCGCGTGGAGCGGCGCGGGGGGCTAGTCCCAGGAGATGTCGCTCGGTTCGGGCGCGGCCGGGTGCCGGCCGACGGTCCGGATGGTGCGAGTCATGAGATCCCCTGTCGTATGCGAACGAGCAAACCGTAGGACGAAAACGATCAAGGCGGGGAAATTTCTTGATCATTTTGTCAAGTCGGCCGGACGTCAGGCCGCGGCCGGGCCCCGGAATGCGCGGCGGAAGGCGTTCGGGGTGGTGCTCAGCGTCCGCAGGAAGTGGTGGCGCAGGGCCGCCGCGGTACCGAATCCGCAGCGCCCCGCGATGGCGTCCACCGTCTCGTCGGTGGCCTCCAGTAGCTCCTGCGCCAGCAGGACCCGCTGGCGCAGCACCCACTGGTACGGGGTGGTCCCCGTCTCCTGGAGGAAGCGGCGGGCGAAGGTCCGCGCGGACATGTGGGCCCGCTCCGCGAGCTGCTCGACCGTGATCTCCTCCTCCAGGTGGCGGGCCATCCAGCCGATCACCTCGCCCACGGTGTCGCAGGAGGTGCGGGGCAGCGGGCGCTGGATGTACTGCGCCTGCCCGCCGTCCCGGTGCGGCGGTACGACCATCCGCCGGGCGATGGTGTTGGCCACCTCGGCGCCCTGCTCCTGCCGCACGAGGTGCAGGCACGCGTCGATCCCGGAGGCGGTCCCCGCCGAGGTGATCACCTGGCCCTCGTCCACGTAGAGCACGTCCGGGTCGACCCTGGCCCGCGGGAAGCGGCGGGCCAGGGTCGGGGCGTGCATCCAGTGCGTGGTGCAGCGCCGGTCGTCCAGCAGGCCGGCCGCGCCCAGCATGAAGGCCCCGCTGCACACGCTCAGCACCCGCGCGCCCCGGTCCACGGCCCGCCGCAGGGCCTCCAGGAGGGGCTCCGGGTACACGCGGGTGGGTGCCTCGCGGTCGGCGGGCAGGCAGATCAGGTCCGCCTCCTCCAGTCGCTCGGGTCCGTGGGGGAGCGTGAGGCTGTAGTGGCCGTCGCCCACGGTGATCGGGTTCTCCTCCATCGCGCAGACGGCGAAGTCGTAGGTCGGCAGGCCCATGGCGCTGCGGTCGATCCCGAAGACCTCGCAGAAGATGCCCATCTCGAAGGGGGTGACCCCGTTCACCACGGCCACGGCCACGTTGTTGAGGGAGGAAGGCTTCAGCATGCTTCCAGTGTGGCAGTAATTCGCTCTTTCATGACAGTCCTGCCACTGTCCGGTTTCGGCCGCCGTGGCGAGAGTGGAGTCATGAACACATTCCTCGACTACTTCGTCGTCCTGGCCGTCGCCGCCCTGCTCCTGGGCCCCGCCCTCTACGGAACCGCGCGCGAGCGCCGCCTCGACCGGCAGATCCGCGCGGCCGAGCGGCGCGGTCAGCCGAGGGCCGGGTCCCGGTCGGAGGTCACGGTCCAGCCGGTCGCCCTGGCACGGACCCGGCGGCGGCCCGTGAACAGGAGCACGCCGGCCGCCGTGAGGGAGAGCGCGGACAGCGCGCACAGCACCCAGGACAGCAGATGGGTGGACGGGGTCAGCAGCGGTGGCAGCAGCAGGGCGAACGCCGCGAACAGGGCGGCGAGCCAGGGCACGTGGGAGCCGGCCGCCACCGGGGTGCGCGGCGGGACGGGGCGTACCCGGCGGCGGGCGTCCGGCTCCACCGAGCTGTCCGCGAGCACGCTCTCGAAGGTGTCGCGGTCGAGGGTGAGCCAGAGCGCCTCGCCGTCGTCGGTGACGAACACGACGGGCTGAGCGGCGCCGAGCAGCCGCCAGCGCGCGGCGCCGCACAGCCAGCCGGGCCGCCCCGCGAACCCGGCGGCGAGCCCGGGCAGGGAGTGATCCACATCGGCGTTGCCGGTGCGGGCCTTGACCTCGGTGCCGTCCGCGAGCTTCAGGCCCAGCCAGGACCGGGACTTCGTCCTTGGAGTGCCCGCGAGCCGGCCCAGGACCGTGGTGTCCGTGCGCACCGCGGCCGTGATCTCGGCGCGGACGGCGGGCAGGGGGCCGCCGGTACGCGCGTCATCGCGCAGCACCCGCAGGGGGCCGGTCGAGCCGAACGCCCGCCTCAGGCCGAAGACCAGGAGGGGCAGCAGCCCGAAGAGCGGCAGCTCGAGGAGGAAGGTGTCGCCGTCCGGGGAGCGGGTACCCCACAGGGACGATCCGCCGGTGCCGAGCCGTTCGGTGTCGGACTCCTCGTCGATGTAGCCGCCGAGCCCGGGCCTGCCGGGGACGTGGAGCACCCGGACGTGGTCGCCCTTCTCCGAGGCCCAGGAGCCGAGCCGGGCTCCGTCGACGCGCAGCGGCTCGGTTCCGTGGATCCCGGGCACGCCGACGGTCACGTCACCGGTGTGCCGGTGGCCCACGTTCCGCAGGCCGTGCACCTTCGTGATCCGTACCTCGTCGACGACGGCCCCCGCGTCCTGCAGGGCCGAGATCCGGCGGGCGTCGGCCCCGTCGGGTTGCAGGGCCAGATCGACGAGGAAGACGGGGGCGAAGAACAGGAACCAGATGAGGACGAACGGCCGGAGCAGTCCGATCCGCCTCCACCGCAGCCGCCCCGGCGGCGACGGAACCGGTCCGGCGGCGAGCGCGGGCGCGGTCCGCGCCGGCCGGAGCCTGCCCCACAGCCAGGCGGCGGTGCACAGGAGCGCCGCCGCCCCCGGTATGACGACGTCCCATCGGGGTACGAGCATCCCCGGACGGACGACGAAGGCGTAGATCGCCACCTGCGTCAGTAGCAGTGCGGCCCCGCCCGAGAACCTGGTGAACCAGGTGGATCTTCCCATGGGCGGGGACGCTAGCAACTGGTGACGGGACCTAGAAGTCCTCGTCCAGGTCGACCGTGCCCTCGACCGCGACCTGGTAGGCCGACGGGCGGCGCTCGAAGAAGTTCGTCAGCTCCTGGACGCCCTGGAGCTCCATGAAGGTGAACGGGTTCTGCGAGCCGTAGACGGGCGCGAAGCCGAGGCGGACCAGGCGCTGGTCCGCGACGCACTCCAGGTACTCGCGCATCGACTCGGTGTTCATGCCCGGCAGGCCGTCACCGCACAGGTCTCGGCCGAACTGCAGCTCCGCCTCCACGGCCTCCTTCAGCATGTCGACGACCTGCTGCTGGAGCGCGTCGTCGAAGAGCTCCGGCTCCTCCTTGCGGACCGTGTCGATCACCTCGAAGGCGAAGCTCATGTGGGCGCTCTCGTCACGGAACACCCAGTTGGTGCCCGTCGCCAGACCGTGCAGCAGGCCGCGCGAGCGGAACCAGTAGACGTAGGCGAACGCCCCGTAGAAGAACAGGCCTTCGATGCACGCGGCGAAGCAGATCAGGTTCAGCAGGAAGCGGCGGCGGTCGGCGGCCGTCTCCAGGCGGTCGATCTTTTCCACCGAGTCCATCCAGCGGAAGCAGAACTGCGCCTTCTCGCGGATCGAGGGGATCTCCTCGACCGCGTCGAAGGCGGCCGCGCGGTCGTCCGGGTTGGGCAGGTAGGTGTCGAGCAGCGTCAGGTAGAACTGGACGTGCACGGCCTCCTCGAAGAGCTGGCGCGACAGGTACAGGCGCGCCTCCGGGGAGTTGATGTGCTTGTACAGGGTCAGCACGAGGTTGTTCGAGACGATCGAGTCGCCCGTCGCGAAGAACGCGACCAGGCGGCCGATCATGTGCTGCTCGGAGGGCGTCAGCTTCGCGAGGTCCGCGACGTCCGAGTGGAGGTCGACCTCCTCGACGGTCCAGGTGTTCTTGATCGCGTCCCGGTAGCGCTCGTAGAAGTCCGGGTAGCGCATGGGGCGGAGGGTCAGTTCGAAGCCCGGGTCGAGCAGGTTCTTGTCGGTGGAGCTCATTACTGGCAGGCCTCGCAGGACTCGGGGTTTTCAAGGGAGCAGGCCAGCGCGTCGGCGTCGACGGCCTGCGGGAGCGGGGTGGCGGCCGCCGGGACCGTGCTGCCGGAGGCGGCGCGGGCGATCTTCGTCGCGGGGCGGGAGCGCAGGTAGTACGTGGTCTTCAGGCCCTGCTTCCAGGCGTACGCGTACATCGAGCTGAGCTTGCCGATGGTGGGCGTCTCCAGGAACAGGTTCAGCGACTGCGACTGGTCCAGGAACGGCGTACGGGCCGCCGCCATGTCGATCAGTCCGCGCTGCGGGATCTCCCACGCCGTGCGGTACAGGTCGCGCACCTCCGCCGGGATCCAGCCGAAGCCCTGGACCGAGC
The DNA here is from genome assembly GCF_057834205.1 of Streptomyces sp. GL_148. Taxonomy (NCBI): domain Bacteria; kingdom Bacillati; phylum Actinomycetota; class Actinomycetes; order Kitasatosporales; family Streptomycetaceae; genus Streptomyces; species Streptomyces sp. GL_148. The sequence continues at coordinate 5,853,583 of NZ_CM174396.1, forward strand.
CGGAGGACTCGCGCAGCGCCTCGCGGGTCTGGGCGTCCCAGACGCCGAGCCGCTTGAGCTCCTGCACCAGGTAGCCGTTGACCTGGAGGAACTCACCGCTCAGGGTCTCGCGCTTGAAGAGGTTGGAGACCTGCGGCTCGATGCACTCGTAGACGCCCGCGATGGAGGCGATGGTCGCCGTCGGGGCGATGGCCAGGAGCAGGGAGTTGCGCATGCCGCTCTTCGCGACCCGCGCGCGCAGCGCGTCCCAGCGCTCCGGCCAGCTCAGCTCGACGTCGTAGTGGTCGGGGTGCAGAACGCCGCGGGCGGTGCGGGTCTGCTCCCACGCGGGGAGCGGGCCGCTGCGCTCGGCCAGGTCGCACGAGGCCTCGTACGCCGCGAGCATGATGCGCTCGGAGAGCTTCGTGGACAGGGCCTTCGCCTCGGGGGAGTCGAAGGGCAGCTTGAGCTGGAAGAAGACGTCCTGGAGGCCCATCGCGCCCAGGCCCACCGGACGCCAGCGGGCGTTGGAGCGGCCGGCCTGCTCGGTCGGGTAGAAGTTGATGTCCACGACGCGGTCGAGGAAGGTGACCGCGGTGCGGACGGTCTCGTCCAGGCGCTCCCAGTCGATCTCCCCGTTGACGACGAACGCGCCGAGGTTGACCGAGCCGAGGTTGCAGACGGCCGTCTCGCCGTCGTTGGTGACCTCGATGATCTCGGTGCAGAGGTTCGAGGAGTGGACGACGGTGCCCGGCTCGGCGGTCTGGTTCGCCGTGCGGTTGGAGGCGTCCTTGAAGGTCATCCAGCCCTGGCCGGTCTGAGCGAGGGTGCGCATCATCCGGCCGTACAGGTCGCGGGCGGGCATGGCCTTGCGGGCCAGGCCCGACGCCTCGGCCTTGCGGTAGGCGGCGTCGAACGCGTCGCCCCACAGGTCGACCAGCTCGGGGACGTCGGCCGGCGAGAACAGCGACCAGTCGGCGTCGGCGTTCACGCGGCGCATGAACTCGTCCGGCACCCAGTGGGCCAGGTTCAGGTTGTGCGTACGGCGCTGGTCCTCGCCGGTGTTGTCGCGGAGCTCCAGGAACTCCTCGATGTCCGCGTGCCAGGTCTCCAGGTAGACCGCGGCGGCGCCCTTGCGGCGGCCGCCCTGGTTCACGGCGGCGACGGAGGCGTCGAGGGTCTTCAGGAACGGCACGATGCCGTTGGAATGGCCGTTCGTGCCGCGGATCAGCGAGCCGCGGGAGCGGATGCGGGAGTACGAGAGGCCGATGCCGCCGGCGTGCTTGGAGAGGCGCGCGATCTGGTGGTAGCGGTCGTAGATCGAGTCGAGCTCGTCCAGCGGGGAGTCCAGCAGGTAGCAGGAGGACATCTGCGGGTGCCGGGTGCCGGAGTTGAAGAGGGTGGGGGAGGAGGGCAGGTAGTCGAGGCGGCTCATCAGCCGGTAGAGGGAGGCGACTTCCTCCACGGCCGGGACGGCAGTACTTGAATCAAACGCAGTGTCCGCGGCGAGACCGCAGGCCACGCGCAGCATGAAGAACTGCGGGGTCTCGATGACCTGGCGGGTGATCGGGTGGCGCAGCAGGTAGCGGCTGTGCAGGGTGCGCAGGCCGAAGAAGCCGAAGCGGTCGTCGGCGCCCTCGGCGAGCGCGTGCCCGACCAGCGCGTCGAGCCGGTTCGCGTGCAGGCGTACGAAGTCGGCGGTGCGGTCGGCGATCAGCCCCTCGCGGTGGCCGACCTCGACGGAGCCGGAGAAGGAGGTGGCGCCCTGGCCGGCGGCCTCGTCGCGCACGGCCAGCGTCAGCAGGCGGGCGGCGAGGCGGGAGTAGGCCGGGTCCTCGGAGATCAGTCCGGCGGCCGCCTCGGTGGCGAGCGTACGGAGCTCCGCCTCGTCGGCGGCGGCGCTGCGGCCGCGCAGCGCGGCGGCGGCGACCCGGCCGGGGTCGGTGTCGGGCAGGTCGACGGTCAGCTCGGTGAGCGTGCGCAGCAGCGCGGCCCCCGGACCCTCATGAGCGGACGGGTCGGACTCGGCGCGCGGTGCGGAAGGCGCGATGGTCACGGGGGGAGCTCTCCTCGCTCGGCTCCGGGAACACCGTTGGTGCGGGGCGCGAGGGGGCGCACGTGGGGGAGCGCGTGCCTGGCAGGGCCGTGCGCGTGCGCCACGTGGCGTCCACCGGCCCAACCGCGAGGCCCGGACACATCTGCACCCGGTTCGGTCGAGCCGGGCGCACTGTCGGCAGGTCCTCGGACTTGCGGATGCAACCGAAGGTCGGTGCATTTCATACCGTTGCGGGACAGTTCCGGATTCTCACCGGATTCCCCTGCGACGACAGCGAGCACGAGCATACATGTGGGGGCCGGTGCTCGCGGTAGCCCCCACATGTTGTGTCGCTCCTCCCGGGCGGTATGCCGCTAGAGCTCCAGGCGGTAGGTGAGCAGGGGGAGGCCGGGAACCGGGTACCAGTCCCGCTCCGGCGTCCGTACGAAGCCCAGCCGGTCGTAGATCCGGTGTGCCCCGAGCATCTTCTCCGTGGTCGACAGGACCAGGTGGCTCACGCCTTCCAGCTCCCGGGCGCGGCTCACGCAGGCCCGTACGAGGGCTTCGCCGGCGCCGCGTCCGCGCGCCGCCGGGGAGACGGCCAGCATCCGGAACTCCGCCTCGCCGGGACCCGCGATGTCGCACAGCGGGCTGCCGGGAGGGGCGAAGGTCACACCGCCGAGCAGGGTGCCCTCGTACTCCGCGACGAGCACCTCGCCGTCGGGGGCCCGGCCGGCGACGTCGTGCAGCCGGCTCAGGTAGGGGTCTTCCTCGGCGAAGTGCAGCAGTCCGTCGTCGAGGTAGGCTCGTGCGGTGATCGCGCCGAGCTCTTCGTATTCGGCGGCCGTCGCCGTCCTGATGATGATGTCCATGGCTCCGAGTGTGCGTCAGGGCAGGAAAAGGGGCCGCCGCGTTCCGTCGGGTGGACGGAGCCGCGGCGGCCCTTGAGGCGGCGCAGGTTCAGCAGCAGCGGAACCCTTCGCGCGGATCACCCTCGCGGGCATCCGTACGGGCCCGCTCGAAGGCCCGGCGCGACTGGACCTCCGCGTCGGGATCGTGCGTACGGGCGTGGGCGACGTAGCGGTCGTAGGCCGCCTCGCCCGAGAACTCCCGTACGAAGTACCGGGCCCGGCCCAGTGCGTGGCGCAGGCGCGTCACGCCGGTTCTCGCACGGAGTCCTTCGCGCGGCCCCCGCCCGAGTCGAGGCCGGCCGCGGCGAGCTCCCCCCGCTCCTCGGCGGTCGGGATGAGCCCGGCCGGGGCGACGATCTTGGACTCGGTCCACGGGACCTCGGCCAGGGTGACCGACTCGGGCTTGCGGATGGCCTTGAAGCAGGTCCGGGCCGCGTCGACCAGCACGACGATGATCAGCAGGGCGAAGAACACCGACAGGACGCCGTCCACCGTGGCGTTGGTGACCACGGTGTGCATCTCGTCCATGTTCTTGGCGGGCTTGAGGACCTTGCCCGCGTCGATGCCGTCCTGGTAGACGTCCCGCTGCGCGAAGAAACCGATCTTCGGATTGTCAGAGAAGATCTTCTGGTAGCTGGCGGTGAGCGTGACGGCCAGGTCCCAGGCCAGCGGAACGCCCGTCACCCAGGCCCACTTGAGCCGGCCCGACTTGATCAGCAGGGTGGTGCAGACGGCCAGGGCGACCGCTGCGAGCAGCTGGTTCGCGATGCCGAACAGCGGGAAGAGCTGGTTGATGCCGCCCAGCGGGTCCTTGACGCCGACCCACAGGAAGTAGCCCCAGCCGCCGACGACCACCGCGCTGGCGAACCAGACGCCCGGCTTCCAGCTGACGTCCTTGAAGGACTTGTGCACGTTGCCGAGGGTGTCCTGGAGCATGAACCGGCCCACGCGGGTGCCCGCGTCGACCGTGGTCAGGATGAACAGGGCCTCGAACATGATGGCGAAGTGGTACCAGAACGCCTTCATGGAGGAGCCGCCGATCACGGCCGAGAAGATCTCCGACATCCCGAGTGCGAAGGTCGGCGCGCCGCCCGTACGGGACAGCAGGCTGGTCTCCTCCACGTCCTGCGCGGCCCGCGCGAGGTCCTCGGGGGAGATGGCGAAGCCGAAGTTCGTCACGGCCTGCGAGGCCGTCTCGACGGTGGCGCCGACGACGCCGCCGGGGGAGTTGATGGCGAAGTACAGGCCCGGATCGATGATGCAGGCCGCGATGATCGCCATCACGGCGACGAAGGACTCGGTCAGCATCGCGCCGTAGCCGATGACCCTGACCTGGGTCTCCTTCTGGATCATCTTCGGGGTGGTGCCCGAGGAGACCAGGGAGTGGAAGCCGGACAGGGCTCCGCAGGCGATGGTGATGAAGACGAAGGGGAACATCGAGCCGGCGAAGACCGGGCCGTCGCCGCGCGAGGCGAAGTCGGTGATCGCCGGCATCTTCAGCGTCGGCATGGCGATGACCACGCCCACGGCCAGCAGCCCGATGGTGCCCACCTTCATGAAGGTGGAGAGGTAGTCGCGCGGGGCGAGCAGCATCCACACCGGCAGGACGGACGCCACGAAGCCGTAGGCGATCATCCAGATGACCAGCGTCTCCTTCTCCAGGGTGAAGGTGTCCGCCAGCGAGGACTCGGCGACCCAGCCGCCCGCGACGATGGCGAGCAGCAGCAGCGCGACACCGATGACGGAGACCTCGGTGACCTTGCCCGGGCGCAGGACGCGCAGGTAGAAGCCCATGAGGAGGGCGATCGGGATGGTCATGCCGATGGAGAAGACGCCCCACGGGGAGTGCGCCAGCGCGTTGACGATGACCAGGGCCAGCACGGCCAGCAGGATGATCATGATGGCGAAGACGCCGACCAGCGCGGCGGCGCCGCCGACCGGGCCGATCTCGTCCCGGGCCATCTGGCCGAGCGAACGGCCGTTGCGCCGGGTGGAGAAGAAGAGCGTGACCATGTCCTGGACGGCGCCCGCGAAGATCACGCCCACGACGATCCAGATGGTGCCGGGCAGGTAGCCCATCTGCGAGGCGAGTACGGGACCCACGAGCGGTCCGGCGCCGGCGATGGCGGCGAAGTGGTGGCCGAACAGCACGCGCCGGTCGGTCGGGTGGAAGTCGACACCGTTGTCAAGGCGTTCGGCGGGGGTGGCGCGGGTCTTGTCCACCTTCAGGACGCGGTGCGCGACGAAGCGCGCGTAGAAGCGGTAGCCGATCGCGTACGAACCCAGGGCCGCGGCGAGCAGCCAGGCGGCCGAGATCTCCTCGCCGCGCGAGAGCGCCAGCACGCCCCAGCCGATGGCCCCCACGAGCCCGACGAGTACCCACACGGCCACGGCCTTGGGGGACATGCCCCCTGACGGTGAAGGCGAGCCCGGCGTGATGCCCCCGCCCGCCGCTTCCTGTTCCGTTCTCGATGCTTCCGGTTCCGGCATGACCTCTGGTCCCCTCGTCGATCATCTGCGTAAGCGCAGGGAATCTACGGGGTCCGACCGCTGGGCGTAAGCCCCCGTCCGCAATCCGGTACCACATCGGAGCCGGGGCCGCTCGCGACTCGGGGGCCTTCTCTGTGCCGGGAGTCGGCTTGGTTTGCGCGCATGGCGCGAAATCGCTGCCGATCATGGCTGGAAGTCATCTACGGCTGCCCCTCCCGCGTGAATCTTCGTCGATCTGCTGCTGTGGCATCCCGCATGAGGTGCATCTACGGATAGGTGGACGTAGAGCTGCAGTCCTGAACGAAAGGGAAATGCCCGGTCATGCGCTGCAGCGCGTGGCCGGGCATTTTTCTGTGCCGAGATTCCGTTGCCGCGAGGGGTGCTACACGGCGGGGCGCTGGAGGCGGGCGACGAACTTGTAGCGATCGCCGCGGTACACGGAACGCACCCACTCGACGGGCTCCCCGTCGGTGTCCAGCGAATGGCGGGACAGCAGCAGCATCGGCAGCCCGACGTCGGTGCCGAGCAGCCCGGCCTCGCGCGGGGTGGCCAGCGAGGTCTCGATGGTCTCCTCCGCTTCGGCGAGGCGCACGTCGTACACCTCGGCGAGGGCGGTGTACAGGGAGGTGTACTTGACCAGCGAACGGCGCAGCGCGGGGAAGCGCTTGGCCGACAGGTGCGTGGTCTCGATGGCCATCGGCTCTCCGCTGGCCAGGCGGAGGCGTTCGATGCGCAGGACCCGGCCGCCGGTGGCGATCTTGAGGAGACCGGCGAGGGTGTCGTCGGCCGTCACGTAGCCGATGTCCAGGAGCTGGGAGGTGGGTTCCAGGCCCTGGGCCCTCATGTCCTCGGTGTACGAGGAGAGTTGGAGCGGCTGGGAGACCTTCGGCTTGGCGACGAAGGTTCCCTTGCCCTGGATCCGCTCCAGCCGGCCCTCGACGACGAGCTCCTGGAGGGCCTGGCGCACCGTGGTGCGGGAGGTGTCGAACTCGGCCGCGAGCGTGCGCTCGGGCGGCACCGGTGTGCCGGGTGGAAGGGTTTCGGTCATATCGAGCAAGTGGCGCTTGAGCCGGTAGTACTTGGGCACGCGTGCCGTGCGGGTGGCCGCCCCGCTGTCCGGCTCCGTGATCGCCCCTTCGGTGGCCATCGCCGCCCGCCTTCCCGACTCCAGTTTCGTTGCCGTCACCGGCTCCTCCGATATGTGCGGTCACATCGTGACACGGGAGGGAGGGCAGGCCTCCTCCCTCCCCCAGGTGTCGGTCCGATAACGGACCGATCACCCGCTCATTAGACCCTTGACACCCCTAAAGGTCTAGGCCAAGCTCCAGCTACTGGTCTACACCAATATGGATCGGATCCCGGCCCCACGGGCAGTACTTGGTGCTTTTTGAGTCACCGCGGCGGGCAAGGGAAGTTGCAGGCAGCATCCCTGAGGAGGGTGGCGTGAAGCGCAAGCTCATCGCGGCGGTTGGAGTCGCGGGCATGGTTATCGGCCTCGCGGCGTGTGGTGGGTCCGACGACAAGGGGACCGACAAGGCAGCCTCCGGCGCCAAGGAGCTGACCGTCTGGCTGACGGTCGACGCCCAGAACAACTGGCCGGGCCTGGTGAAGGCGGCTGACGACGCGATCATCGCGAAGCACCCCGGCCTCACCATCAAGCACGAGTACTACGGCTGGCCGGACAAGAACGCCAAGCTCGACGCGGTCCTCGCGACGGACAAGGCCCCGGACGTTGTCGAGATGGGCAACTCCGAGATGATCGGCTACATGTCGACCGGCGCCTTCGCCGAGGTCGACCCGGCCAAGTTCGAGAACTCGGCCACGTGGCTGGACGCCCTCAAGGAGTCCGTCACCTTCGACGGCAAGACCTACGGCGTCCCCTACTACGCCGGTGGCCGAGTCGGTACCTGGCGCAAGGACCTCGCCGCCGAGGCCGGCGTGACCGCCGCCCCGAAGACGTGGGCCGAGTACACCGGCGCCCTGGACAAGATCCAGAAGGCGAAGGGCGACAAGTTCAGCGCCCTCTACCAGCCCTCTCCGGACTGGTACGCCGCGATGTCCTACGTCTACGACGCCGGCGGCGCCATCGCCAAGCAGGACGGCGGCAAGTGGAAGGGCTCGCTGTCCTCCCCCGAGTCGCTGAAGGGCCTGACGCAGTACAAGGACCTCCTCGACAAGTACATGCACGCGGACAAGACCAAGGACGAGTCCGACCGTCCGGTCGTCTTCGCCCAGGGCAACTCCGCGGCGATCTTCGCCGCCGCGTGGGAAGGCGCCGTCGCGGCCGACCCGAAGAACGACAAGGTCGGCGGCCTGGCGGACAAGCTGGAGAACTTCGTCCAGCCCGGTCCGAACGGCAAGAACCTCCCGGTGTTCCTCGGCGGCTCGGACCTGGCGATCCCGTCCAAGTCCAAGGCGCAGGACATCGCCGCCGAGTGGATCAACGTCTTCACCGGCGCGCAGGGCCAGAAGGGCCTGATCGAGAAGGGCAACCTGCCCAACAACAAGACGGACCTCGGCCCGCTGAAGGCCGACCCGAAGACCGCGGTCGGCGCCACGGCGGCCGAGTCCTCGTGGTTCGTCCCGACCGCTCCGGGCTGGGGCCAGGTCGAGAAGGGCAAGCTCCTCCAGACGATGCTCCAGGAGATCGGCACCGGCAAGAAGTCGGTGGAGGAGGCGGCCAAGGCCGCTGACGCCGAGATCGACAAGGTCATCAACACCAAGTGACCTGTAGTCAGCAGGGCCCCGCCGCCTAGGCGGGGCCCTGCTGCCCGTCAAGAGAGGGACTCCCGAGGAGCGCGCGATGAGTGCCGCACAGACAACCACCGCCGACCTGCCGCCGGCGGAACAGACGACTTCCACCGGAGCAGGTACGGGGAGCAAGGGCACACCGGACGGATCGCCCCGCAAGGGTTCGGGCGCGACCCCTTGGCTGCTGCTGGCTCCGTGCATGCTGATCATCGCCCTCGTCATGGGGTACCCGCTCTACAGACTCGTGACCCTCTCCTTCCAGAGCTTCGGCAAGAAGGAACTCTGGGGCTTCAAGGACGCCGAGTTCGTCGGCGTGGACAACTTCACGAAGATCCTCGGCGACTCGGTCTTCTGGTCCGTGGTCCTTCGCACCATCGTCTTCGCGCTCGGCGCGGTCATCCTGACCATGGTCATCGGCATGCTCATCGCGCTGCTGCTGCAGAAGGTCTCGGGCGTGGTCAAGGCGCTCATCAGCGTCGCGCTCGTGGCGAGCTGGGGCATGCCGATCATCGTGGCCACCGCCGTCTTCAAGTGGCTCTTCGACGCCGACTACGGCGTCCTCAACTACCTGATGAGCAAGCTGCCCGGCGTGGACATGATCGGGCACAACTGGTTCGCCAGCGGCCCCCAGGGCCTCATGGTGATCATGCTGCTGGTGGTCTGGGGTGCCGTGCCCTTCGTGGTCATCACCCTCAGCGCCGGTCTGACCCAGGTGCCCAAGGAGCTGGAGGAGGCCGCGCGCCTCGACGGCGCCGGAGCCTGGGGCGTGTTCCGCCACGTCACCCTCCCGATCCTGAAGCCGATCATCGTCATGCTGACGACCCTCTCGGTGATCTGGGACATGGGCGTCTTCCCGCAGGTCTTCGTGATGCGAAACGGCAACCCCGAGGCCGAGTTCCAGCTGCTGACGACGTACTCGTACCAGCAGGCCTTCGTGGTCAACGACTACTCGGGCGGCTCCGCCATCGCCCTGGTGACCGTGGCCCTGCTGCTCGGAGTCGTCGCCGTCTACATGCGCCAGATGCTCAAGATCGGAGAGGTGGAATGACCCTCACCACCGCGACCCCGCCCGCCCGCCGCAGCAAGCAGGGCGCCCGGAGGAAGCTGAAGGCGAAGCTCGGCTGGAACGTCGTCGGGCTCCTGGTCTTCGCCGTCGTGGGCTTCCCGGTCTACTGGATGCTGAACACGGCCTTCAAGCCGGCCAAGGACGCGATCGACCCGGATCCGCACTTCTTCCCGCGCACCTTCACGCTGGACAACTTCCGGCGAGCGCTGGAGATCTCGGACTTCTGGGGTCCCGTCGGCCGAAGCATGATCGTCTCGTTGGTGGTGGTCACCATCGGGATCGCCATCGGCCTGCTGGCCGCCCTGGCCATCTCCCGCTTCGCCTTCCGCGGTCGCAAGGTCGTGATCGTCGGCATCCTCGCCGTCCAGATGATCCCGCTCGTCGCGATGATCATCCCGGTCTTCCTGCTCCTCAACGACCTGGGCCAGTACGACAAGCTCACCGGCTTGATCATCACGTACCTGACCTTCGTCCTCCCCTTCACGGTGTGGACGCTGCGCGGATTCATCGTCAACATCCCGAAGGAACTGGAAGAGGCCGCCCAGGTGGACGGCTGCACGCCGACCGGCGCCTTCCTGCGGGTGGTCTTCCCGCTGCTGGCCCCCGGCATGGTCGCCACCTCCGTCTACGCCTTCATCCAGGCGTGGAACGAGTACCTCTACGCGCTGATGCTGATGAGCCAGCAGAACCAGACGGCCACCGTCTGGCTCGGCAACTTCACCACCAAGAACGGCACCGAGTTCGCCCCCATGATGGCGGGCTCGACCATGATGGCGATTCCGATCGTCATCCTCTTCCTCATCGTCCAGCGCAAGATGGCCGCGGGTCTGACCGCCGGCGCCGTGAAGGGATAACGGCCCATGACTGTCCTTGCGCACCGCACCACTGCGTCCGATTCGAACGACGCCTTGACCCGGGACGCCCTCGCGGTCCTGCAGCCCGGCTTCGAGGGCACCACCGCCCCCGCCTGGCTGCTGCGCCAGGTCGCCGAAGGCCTCACCTCCGTCGGTCTCTTCGGCCGCAACATCACCTCGCCCGAGCAGCTCGCCGCGCTGACCGCGCAGCTGCGCGGCGAGCGGGACGACGTGCTCGTCGCCATCGACGAGGAGGGCGGCGACGTCACCCGCCTGGAGGTCCGGGGCGGCTCGTCCTTCCCCGGCAACCTGGCCCTCGGCGCCGTGGACGACGTGGACCTGACCCGCGACGTCGCCCGCGAGCTGGGCCGCCGGCTCGCCGAGTGCGGGGTCAACCTCAACTGGGCCCCGTCCGCCGACGTCAACTCCAACCCGGACAACCCGGTCATCGGCGTACGGTCCTTCGGCGCCGACACCCACCTCACCGCCCGGCACACCGCCGCGTACGTCGAGGGCCTCCAGGCCGCCGGCGTCGCCGCCTGCACCAAGCACTTCCCGGGCCACGGCGACACCAACGTCGACTCGCACCACGCGCTGCCGCGCATCGACGTGGACCTGGAGACCCTGGCCGCGCGGGAACTCGTGCCGTTCCGGGCCGCCATCGAGGCCGGCACCAAGGCCGTCATGAGCGCCCACATCCTGGTGCCCGCCCTGGACCCGACCCGCCCGGCCACCCTCAGCCCGCAGATCCTGACCGGTCTGCTGCGCAAGGAGCTCGGCTACGAGGGCCTCATCGTCACCGACGGCATGGAGATGCACGCCATCGCCGGGACGTACGGCATCGAGCGCGGCTCGGTGCTGGCCATCGCGGCCGGTGCCGACGCCATCTGCGTCGGCGGCGGGCTCGCCGACGAGGGCACCGTGCTGAGGCTGCGCGACGCGCTGGTCGCGGCCGTCCGCGAGGGCTCGCTCCCGGAGGAGCGGCTCGCCGAGGCCGCAGCCCGGGTCCGCTCGCTGGCCGAGTGGACCCGTCAGGTCCGTCAGGGCGCGCGGCCGGAGGGGAGCAGCGCGCCCGGCATCGGCCTGGCCGCGGCCCGCCGTGCGGTGGTGGTGACGGGTTCGCCCACCGCCGCCGCCCCGGTGAACGCCCCGTACATCGCCACGCTCACCCCCGTCGCGAACATCGCGGTCGGCGACGAGACCCCGTGGGGGGTGGCCGGGGAAGTGTCCGCGCTGATCCCGGGCACCGACTCGGGCGTGTACCCACAGGGGTCCGCCGCCGCCGACATCCTGGCCGCCGCGGGGAACCGCACCGTCGTCGCGGTGGTCCGCGACGCGCACCGGCATCCCTGGATGACCGAGGCCCTGGACGCGCTCGTCGCGGCGCGGCCGGAGACGATCGTGGTCGAGATGGGCCTGCCGCGGGCCGAGCCGCGGGGTGCGCTGCACATCGCGACGCACGGCGCGGCCCGGGTCTGCGGGCGCGCTGCCGCTGAGGTCATCGCGGGGGTTTAGCGGGCCGTGCGGGCCGGCTGCCGGGGCTCCGCCCCGGACCCCGCGCCTCAAACTCCCCCAGCTACCGCTGGGAGGTGCCCCCGGGCGGGGCTGGATTTCCACGACGAAGGGCCGGGCCCCCTCAGGGGGCCCGGCCCTTCGTCGTGTACCAGTACGTCCTACAGACCCTGCCAAGCGGGCTTGTTGGCGTAGGTGTGGCGGAAGTAGTCCGCCAGCTTCAGCTTGGACGCGGCGGCCTCGTCCACGATCACCGTGGCGTGGCGGTGCAGCTGGAGCGCGGAGGCCGGCACGAGGGCGGACAGCGGGCCCTCGACGGTCTGCGCGACGGCTTCGGCCTTGCCCTCGCCGGTGGCCAGCAGGACCAGGTGGCGGGCGTCGAGGATGGTGCCGATGCCCTGGGTGATGACGTGGTGGGGCACCTGCTCTATGTCGTTGTCGAAGAAGCGCGCATTGTCCACGCGGGTCTGCTCCGTCAGCGTCTTGATGCGGGTGCGGGAGGCGAGCGAGGAGCAGGGCTCGTTGAAGCCGATGTGCCCGTCCGTGCCGATGCCGAGGAGCTGGAGGTCCACGCCGCCGGCCGCGGCGAGGGCGCGGTCGTAGGCGTCGCAGGCGCCGACGATGTCCTCGGCCGAGCCGTCCGGGCCCATGAAGGAGACCTCGGACAGGCCCAGCGGCTCGACGACCTCGCGCAGCACGACGGCGCGGTAGGACTCCGGGTGCCCGGCCGGCAGGCCGACGTACTCGTCGAGCTGGCAGACGCGGGCCTTGGAGGCGTCGACCAGTCCGGCCTTCACCTTGGCGGCGAGCGCCTCGTAGATGGGCAGCGGGGTAGAGCCGGTCGCCACGCCGAGCAGGGCGTCGGGCTTGCGGCGGACCAGGGCGGCCATGGCCTCCGCGATGAGCTCGCCGCCTGCCTTGGCGTCCGGGACGATGACAACTTCCACGCGGGGCCTGCCGATCTGGAGTGGGACGTTGTGGTATAGACCAATCTAGCAGAGGCGGGGCCCTGTTGCCGGGTCTTCGCACACTCCATGGTGGGCCGGATCCGCGGCTCCGGCCTCCCGGGCGCCGGGCCCGTCAGAGCAGCGAGAGCTGGAGCCCGCCCGTCGCGGCGAGGTGCTGGCCCGTGATCCAGCGGGAGTCCGGGGAGGCCAGGAAGGCGACCACGTCCGCGACCTCCTGCGGGGTGCCGAGCCGGTCGAAGACGGAGCGGGAGGCGGCGTGCGCACGGGCCGCCGGGTCCGCCAGCCAGGCCGCGTTCAGGTCGGTCTCCACGACCCCGGGGCCCACCGAGTTCACCGTGATGTTCCGCGGTGCGAGCTCGGCGGCCAGCGAGACCGTCAGCGCGTTCACCGCGCCCTTGGCCATGACCGTGGCGAGGATCGCGGGCAGGGCGATGTCCGGGGTGCCGGTCACGTTCACGATCCGGCCGCCGTCCCGCAGCCGCTCCAGGCCGTGCTGGATCACGAAGAACGGGGCCTTCGCGTTGAGCGCGTGCACCCGGTCGTACGTCTCCTCGTCGGTGGAGCCGATGCCGGCGAAGGTGACCCCGCCCGCGTTGTTCACCAGTACGTCGACCCCCTCGGTGGCCAGCGGATGGGCCGCGTACGCCGCCCAGAGGGCCTGCGCGCCGCCCTCGACGCCGAGCTCCGCCCCTACGGCGAAGGCGCGGCCCCCGGCCGCCTCGATGGCGCCCACGGTCTCCTTGGCCGCCGCCGCGTTGTATCCGTAGGCCACCGCGACCAGCGCCCCGTCTCGGGCGAGGCGCTCCGCGATGGCCCGCCCGATGCCCCGGCTGCCGCCCGTGACCAGTGCCGTCTTCCCCTCGAGCACGCCCATGGCGCGCCCCCCTTTCGATAGTGGTCGCTACAGAAAGGACCGTATCAGATTTCGTAGCGCCCGCTATAGAATGAGCTCATGGTGACCGGACAGCGCGGCAGGCCCCGCTCCTTCGACCGCGACGCGGCCCTCGACAAGGCGATGTTCGCCTTCTGGGAGCGCGGCTACGAGGCGACGTCGATCTCCGACCTGACCGCCTCGCTCGGAATCAGCGCCCCGAGCCTCTACGCGGCGTTCGGCGACAAGCGCAAGCTCTTCGACGAGGTCGTGGTGGTCTACGGCGGCCGCTATGGGGACTTCGCGGCCGTGGCCCTCGCCGAGGAGCCCACCGCCCGCGCGGCGATCGGGCGCATCCTGCACGAGGCGGCGGAGGTCTACACCGACCCCGCCCACCCGCCAGGCTGCATGGTGATCAGCGCGGCCGTCAACACCACCTCGGACGAGGTGGCGCAGGCGCTGCGCGTGCGGCGCGAGGCCAATCTGGTGGCGTTCGAGAGCCGGATCCGGGCCGCTGTCGCCACGGGGGAACTGCCGGCCGGCACCGACACCCGGGCGCTGGCGCGCTACGCCGGAGCGGTGCTGCAGGGGATGTCCCAGCAGTCGCGCGACGGCGCGGGCCGGGAGGAGCTGGAGGCGGTGGCGGAGCTGGCCATGGGGGCCTGGCCGCAGCGGGCGCCGCAGTAGGGGCGCCCCACGGGGGCACGCGTTCCTCTGGGCCACGGTGCCGAACGGGACCCTCGGCCCGCCCGGCACCGTAGCCCGGAGTACTTACGGCCGGCGGGTGTGCGGTGCCCGACGGCCGGTGGGAGGTGACGCGCGGTCAGGGCAGAGCGCGCGACTTACCTCGATCCGTCCTCCTGTGCGGGGAGGGCGGAAGCTTGATGCAATTGTGGACTAGACCAATCTGTTCTGTCCATCCAATGCAGCGACCCTGGTTCCCGTCGCTTCCTCCAAGCCTACGCGGAAGCGGGGGCTCCTGGATACTCCGTGGTCACTTCGGAGAATCGCGCTGCGGAAAGTCATGGCCCGTACCCGGGGTACGCTCGCCACGTGCCCTCCATGAACGACCTCGTACGCCAGCACACCGCTCTCAGTGAAACCGACCTGGAGTGGCTCCACCTGCTGGTCTCGGAGTGGCAGCTGCTCTCCGACCTCTCCTTCGCCGACCTCGTGCTGTGGGTTCCCACCCTCGACGGCAGCCGATATGTCTCGGTCGCGCAGATGCGCCCGAACACCGGCCCCACCTCGTACCAGGACGACATGGTCGGCCACCTGGTCCCGCGCGGCCGTCGCCCGCTGCTCGACGCCGCGCTCGACGAGGGCCGCATCGTGCGCGAGGGGGACCCGGAGTGGCGCGAGGAGGTGCCGGTCCGCGTCGAGTCGATCCCCGTGCGCCGCGAGGGCCGGGTCCTCGGAGTGATCGCGCGCAATACCAACCTGCTCACTGTGCGTACACCCAGCCGGCTGGAGCTCACCTACCTCCAGTCCGCCTCCGACCTGGCCCAGATGATCGCGGCGGGCTCCTTCCCGTTCCCCGGCCAGCAGGTCGACATGGACGCCTCACCGCGCGTCGGCGACGGCTTGATCAGGCTCGACTCCGAGGGCGTGGTGACGTACGCGTCCCCGAACGCGCTCTCCGCCTACCACCGGCTCGGCCTCGCCTCCGACCTGGTCGGCCAGCACCTGGGCACCATCACCTCCGAACTCGCACCCTCCCGCGGCCCGGTGGACGAGGCCCTGGTCAAACTCGCCAGTGGCTGGGCCCCGCGCGAGACCGAGGCCGAGGGCAGCGGCGGGGTCATCCAGCTGCGCGCCATCCCGCTCAAGCCCAAGGGCACCCGGATCGGCTCGCTCGTCCTGTGCCGCGACGTCACGGAACTGCGCCGTCGCGAACGTGAATTGATCACCAAGGACGCGACCATCCGGGAGATCCACCACCGGGTCAAGAACAACCTCCAGACCGTGGCCGCGCTCTTGCGCCTACAGGCCCGCCGAATGGATTCGCCGCAGGGGCGCGAGGCGCTGAACGAAGCCGTCCGCCGCGTCGGTTCGATCGCGATCGTGCACGAGACGCTTTCTCAGAACCTGGACGAGCGGGTCGAGTTCGACGAGATCGCCGACCGCGTGATCGCGATGGTCTCCGAGATCTCCCCGGGCAAGGTCGACTGCCGGCGCACCGGCCGCTTCGGAATCCTGGACGCGGAGGTCGCCACTCCGCTGTCGATGGTGCTGACGGAGATCCTCCAGAACGCCCTGGAGCACGCCTTCACCCAGGGCGAGGGCGGCACCGTGGAGGTGTCGGCGGCCCGCTCGGGCACCGGCCGGGACGATGCCCGGCTGCTGATCTCGGTGGTCGACGACGGCTGTGGTCTGCCCGAGGGGTTCGACCCCCAACGGGCCGGCAACCTCGGGCTGCAGATCGTACGGACCCTGGTGGAGGGCGAACTCGGCGGCACCTTCGACATGGTGGCGTCCGAGCCGCGCGGCACCAAGGTCGTCCTCGACCTGCCGGCCAGTCCGCAGAAGTAGCGCACCGCACCGATTACTCAGAGTGATGTCAAGGGCTCCGGAAGGGGTCCGGACAGCACTGAACCCCGGACCGAATGGTTTTCGGTACGGGGTTCAAGAGCACGTTGCGAAGCGCTTATATGGGTACTACGCGCTGCGGCTCGAGGCTCGAAATTCGATGTCAGGCGGTTGCGTTGCGCGCCCGATTGCGAGCGGCACGGCGCTTCATTGCGCGGCGCTCGTCTTCGCTGAGACCGCCCCAGACACCGGAGTCCTGACCGGACTCGAGCGCCCACTGCAGGCACTGCTCCATGACGGGGCAACGGCGGCAGACGGCCTTGGCTTCCTCGATCTGCAGCAGCGCAGGACCGGTGTTGCCGATGGGGAAGAAGAGTTCCGGGTCTTCCTCGCGGCAAACGGCGTTGTGACGCCAGTCCATGGCTGCTCCATCTCCTTGTATTGCGGGCAGGTTGCTTGTGAATGTGAACGCTTTCACGAATCCCTCCGTGAGGGAAGGGAGACCGCCCAGTTTGGGTGAAAACTCGCCCTGGGCTGCCGGAGATTCGTGGAGGGGTTCTGGCGGTCTGTGTGGGTGCCGGGTTCTGCGGGCTGTCCCGATCGCCATGTAGAGATTCGCAAACCTCGGACGGGGATACAACCCCTTCCGGAAAGTTTTTTTTGATTCGTCGGTGTCTACTAGGTCACAGCCCTACTTCCTAGGGGTGGACCGGCGTGTAAACGTTCGAGTGAAAGGCCTTTCAGCCCTTCCACTCACACAATCACACGCAGTGCACGGCGTACGCCTGTGAACCGAACGCTGGTGCGCAGCCCGAGGTGGTCACCGTCCATCTGGAAGGGAAGCGGCACCTTCGAATGCAAGGTGAAGTCCGTCAGATCGTGCAGAGACACCGCATGCTTGCCGTGCGGTCCGCGCTCAGGAGTCGAGGTCAGGAGCTGTGTCGCGTAGCGAGCGACCGCCGGAGTTGACAAACGGTCCAGTGCCAATACGTCAAGCGCAGTATCGAACGACGCCTCCGGGGAGGCGTAGAGCGGCCGGTTGCCCAGATATGTCCAGGGTGACGTGTTGCACACTATCGACAGCACCAGATCCGTCACCGGATCCGCGCCGGGCCGCTCCAGGGTTACCATGCCGCGCCGGCGGTGGGGCTCTTCCCAGAACTGGCGCATCAGCTGTCGCACGTACAGGGCATGGGTCGAACGCTTGCCCCGTTCCCGCTGCTGTTCGACGCGCCCCACCACACCCGCGTCGAAGCCGAAGCCCGCGCAGAAGGTGAACCAGCGCGCCGGAACCGACTCGTCGTCCGTGCCCGGGGTGCCGGCCGCGAGCCCCAGGCCGACCGTCCGCTCGCGCCGCTCCCGCAGCGCGTCCAGCAGAGCGCCGGTCGCCTCGACCGCGTCGTTGGGCAGACCGAGCGCGCGGGCGAAGACGTTGGTGGAGCCGCCGGGGACCACGGCGAGCCCGGGCAGCCGCTCCGGATCGGGGCCCTCGTGCAGCAGTCCGTTGACCACTTCGTTGACGGTGCCGTCACCGCCCAGGGCGACCACCAGGTCCACACCGGTCTCGGCCGCCCTGCGGCCCAGGTCCCGGGCGTGGCCGCGGTATTCGGTGGTGACCGCCTCCAGCTTCATCTCGCTGGCGAGGGCGTGGGTCAGGACGTCGCGCGTGCGCGCACTGGTCGTCGTCGCTGCTGGGTTGGCCACGAGGAGTGCACGCATGGGCGTCAGCCTACCGACCCCTTCCGGCGCCGCCCATACTGGCCGTCCCCTCCGGGTGCGGGAGGGGCGCGGCTACCCTGCTGGGGTGAGTACGAAGCCCACCCCCACCGAGTCCGCCGTCCGCTCCCCGCTGCCCCGCCGGCTGACCGCGGCCGCCGTGCTGACCGCGCTGGAGGGGCTGGCCCTGGCCGGGCCCGGCGTCGCCGATCTGTACACGGGCGTCGCCGGGGGCGCCGACCCCGTGCAGGCCCTGACCGGCGGGGTCACCCTGCTCGTCCTGGCCGCGCTGCCGCTGGTCGCGGCGCGCGGGATGCTCCTGGGCCGGCGCTGGAGCCGCGGCCCGGCGCTGATCACCCAGCTGATGTCGCTGCCCGTCGCCTGGATGCTGTGGACCGCGGGAGGGGCGATGAAGGCCGCCGCCGTGGCGCTGGCCCTGGTGGCGGTGGCCGTCACGGCCCTCCTGGTGAACCCGAAGGCCACCGAAGCCCTGGGCATCGGGCCTGCGGAACAGGCCCGATAGCCCGTACGGGCGGCTGTGCCCCTCTACTCCTCGACCAGGAGCTTCTCGCGGAGCTGGGCCAGGGTGCGGGCCAGCAGCCGGGAGACGTGCATCTGGGAGATGCCGACCTCCTGGGCGATCTGCGACTGGGTCATGTTGCCGAAGAACCGCAGCAGCAGGATCCGCTTCTCCCGCGGCGGCAGTCCTTCGAGCAGCGGCTTGAGGGACTCGCGGTACTCGACGCCTTCCAGCGCCTCGTCCTCCGAGCCCAGGGTGTCCGCGACCGCCGGCGACTCGTCGTCGGTGTCCGGGACGTCCAGCGAGAGCGTGCTGTAGGCATTGGCCGATTCCAGGCCCTCCAGCACCTCCTCCTCGGAGATCCCCAGCCGTTCGGCCAGTTCGTGCACCGTGGGGGAGCGGCCGTGCTGCTGGGATAGTTCCGCCGTCGCCGTGGTCAGCGAGAGCCGCAGCTCCTGCAGGCGCCTGGGAACCCGTACCGCCCAGCCCTTGTCGCGGAAGTGGCGCTTGATCTCGCCGACCACCGTGGGCGTGGCGTACGTGGAGAACTCGACCCCGCGGTCCGGGTCGAAGCGGTCCACCGACTTGATCAGACCGATGGTGGCGACCTGGGTCAGGTCGTCCAGCGGCTCGCCGCGGTTGCGGAAGCGCCGGGCCAGGTGTTCGACCAGCGGCAAGTGCATCCGTACGAGCCGGTTGCGCAGCTCCGCCTTCTCCGGCGAGCCGTCGGGCAGCTCCCGGAGCTCGATGAACAGGGCCCGCGCGCCGCTGCGGTCGCGCGGATCCGGCAGGGGCAGCGGCGCAGTGAACACCGGAGCCCGAAGGGCTTCGGTGGTGTCCGCGGCCGGGGTTACGTCCGCGGCCGGAGCCGCCGGCTGGGCCGTGGCAGCGGCCCCCGGTGGCTGGACCGGCAGTGTTTGGTCGTGCTGGTTCTCGCTCACAGGGCCCGCCCGTCGCTCCGCCGAGTCCAAAAAGCCGTTTTCCGCATCCGTGTCAGCCGGGTGCGGCCGGGCGTGCTGCTGCTCCGGAATGCCGCCGTCGACCTCGTGTCCTACCCGGGGCCGATCCCCGCCCCGCACCGGGACCTCCCCGCCGCTCACGCCGGGCCTGGTCCCGCGCCGCGCTGTTTGTAGAGGCTGATGCTCACCGTCTTGTTCTCCTCGACCGTGGCCTCGACCTTCCCGGCGAGCGCCGAGAGGACCGTCCACGCGAACGTGTCGCGCTCCGGCGCCCGGCCGTCGGTGGTCGGGGCGGAGACGGTCACCTCCAGCGAATCGTCCACCAACCGGAAGACGCAGCTGAGGACGGAGCCGGGCACGGCCTGCTGGAGCAGGATCGCGCAGGCCTCGTCCACCGCGATGCGGAGGTCCTCGATCTCGTCGAGGGTGAAGTCCAAACGTGCCGCGAGGCCGGCCGTGGCCGTCCGCAGCACAGACAGGTAGGCACCCGCAGCGGGCAGCCGGACTTCCACGAAGTCCTGGGTCCCGGGCTCGCCTGCGATCTGGGACACCCTCACCTCCAAGGTGGTACGAGCTCTGTTCGCCGTGACGCTATCGCGATCCGGGCGATCGTGTCGCGGCACCCCTGTCGGAGGGTGCAGAGCCCCGTCGAACATAGCTGGCCGAAAGGCCGTACCTGCGACCAGTGACTGATGGTAAGCCCATGGGGACGCACAGTGGCTAGGGGTCTGCGGGCCCAAATCAGGGGAACCGGCGGAGGGCTGATCTACCCCACTTCAGACGATCGAACCGTCGACAAAACACCATCGCCACGTCTCGCCCGGTTCGAAGCTGCGCATCACCGGATGTCCGGTCTCCCGGTGGTGCGCCGTGGCGTGCCGGTGGGGCGAGGAGTCGCAGCAGCCGACGTGCCCGCACCCCAGGCACAGCCGGAGCTGGACGGGATGACTGCCGAGCGCCAGACATTCGGGGCAGGTCTGGGCAAGCGGGACCGGCTCGGGGCGCGGCAGTTCGGGAACGTGGGTGCACTCGCTCATGATGGCCAGCGTACTGAGGTACGGGCGCCCGGGATGCCATGACTCAAGCGAGGATGATCTTCGATGGAGGTATTGCCGCTGGTGGCGCTGGTCGCCGGCTGCGCGGTCGTTGCGGGGCTGGCCCGCCGCACTCCGGTGCCCGCGCCCCTGCTGCTGGTCGCCGCCGGACTGGCCGCGGCCTACGTGCCGGGCGTGCCCGAGTACGACCTGGACCCGCACATCGTGCTGCCGCTGCTGCTCCCGCCGCTGCTCTACACGGCCGCGGTGGACAGCTCGTACCTGGACCTGCGGGCGAACATCCGGCCCGTGGCGCTGCTCTCGGTGGGGTACGTGCTCTTCGCGACCGTCGCCGTCGGGTACGCGGCGTACCTGCTGGTGCCGGGGCTCTCGCTGCCGGTGGCGCTGGTCCTGGGGGCGGTCATCGCCCCGCCCGACGCGGTCGCGGCGACGGCCATCGCCCGCAAGCTCGGGCTGCCGAACCGGATCACGACCATCCTCCAGGGTGAGTCCCTGGTCAACGACGCCACCGCGATCACCGCGTTCAAGGTCGCGCTGGCGGCGGCGGTCGGGGCGAGCGCCGGCTGGACGGACGGGATCCAGGAGTTCCTGCTGGCCTCGGTGGGCGGGGTCGCGGTCGGCCTGCTGCTGATGGTCCCCCTCCACGTCCTGCGCAAGCGGATGCGCGAACCGCTCCTGCAGAACACCCTGTCGCTGCTGATCCCC
Organism: Streptomyces sp. GL_148; assembly: GCF_057834205.1. Lineage (NCBI taxonomy): Bacteria > Bacillati > Actinomycetota > Actinomycetes > Kitasatosporales > Streptomycetaceae > Streptomyces > Streptomyces sp. GL_148. Next base: position 5,874,504 of record NZ_CM174396.1, read on the forward strand.
TTCGTGGCCTACGCGGCCGCCGAGCGGGTGCACGCGTCGGGGGTGCTGGCGGTCGTGGTGGTCGCGCTGTACCTCGGGCACCGCAACTGGCAGGTCGACTTCGCGACCCGGCTCCAGGAGGAGGCGGTCTGGAAGATGGTCGCCTTCATCCTCGAATCGGTGGTCTTCGCGCTGATCGGACTCCAGCTGCCGGTGGTGCTGCAGGGGCTGGGGGAGTACGAGGGCGCGGCCGCGGCGGGCTACGCGGTGGTGGTGTTCCTCGTCGTGGTGGCGGCCCGCTTCGCGTGGGTCTTCCCGGCGACGTTCCTGCCGAGGCTCTCCCCGCGGATCCGCGCGCGCGAGCCGGAGACGAGCTGGAAGGCACCGGTCATCGTGGGATGGGCCGGGATGCGGGGCGTGGTCTCGCTGGCGATCGCCTTCTCCGTGCCGATGAGCGTGCCGCACCGGAACCTGATCCTGTTCCTGACCTTCACCACCGTGATCGGCACGCTGGTGGTCCAGGGCCTGACCCTGCCGCCGCTGATCCGGCTGCTGCGGCTGCCGGCCAAGGACACGCACGCCGAGACCCTGGCGGAGGCCCAGGCCCAGAGCGAGGCCTCGCGGGCGGCGGAGGACCGCCTGACGGAACTCCTGGCCTCCCCGGCGAACGCCCTCCCGCCCCCGCTGGCGGACCGGCTGCGCACGGTGCTGGAGCGGCGCCGCAACGCCGTGTGGGAGCGGCTGGGGGAGGTCAACGCGGTGACGGGCGAGTCCGCGGACGACGTCTACCGCCGCCTGGCCGGGGAGATGATCGCGGCGGAACGCGAGGTCTTCGTCTCCCTGCGCGACGCCCGCCGCATCGACGACGAAATGCTCCGGGCCCTGCTGCGCCGCCTGGACCTGGAGGAGGCGGCGGCGTACCGGGAGGAAGCGGGCTGAGACCGGGCCGGCGGCCCCGGCGACGCTGCGCAGGGGCCGCCGGCCGCACGCGGGAGGGCAGCCGGGGCTCCCTGCCGCCCCGGGACACGGGCTACGGGCGGCCCGCGCCGCCCCGGGGCCCGGGCTACGGGCGGCCCGTGATGACCGCCGTCAGGGTGGTGCCGCGGGGGAAGGTGCCCGCGCGGGTCAGGGCGAGCAGGGCCCAGAGGAGCTTCGCCACGTAGATCCGCTCCACCGGCAGGCCGTGGCGGGACTCGAAGTCCGCCGCGAACTCCTCCAGCTCGGCGGGGACGCGGGCGTAGCCGCCGTGGGCGTAGCCCTCGGCCAGTGACCAGTCGCCCGCCGGACCGCCGAACGCGGCCGCCTGGAGGGAACGTATCTCCGCCTCCAGGAAGCCGCCCCCGACCACCGGGACCCCCACCGCCCGCTGTCCCGCGCCGAGCCCCGCCGCCAGCCCGGCCAGCGTGCCCCCGGTCCCGCAGGCCACGGCGGCCACGTCGCAGACACCGCTCAGCTCGCGGCCCAGCTCGGCGCAGCCGTGCAGCGCGAGGGCGTTGCTGCCGCCCTCGGGGATCACGTAGGCCCGCTCCGCGCCCGCCGTCGCGGGCAGCCCGGCCTTGTCCCGGTAGGCCGACCGGGACACGAAGTGCAGGCGCATGCCGTCCGCCGCGCACCGGGCCAGCGAGTCGTTCAGCGGCCGCCCCGCGAGCTCGTCCCCCCGTACGATGCCGACGGTCGCCAGCCCCAGCAGCCGGCCGGCCGTCGCGGTGGCCCGCAGGTGGTTGGAGTAGGCCCCGCCGAAGGTCACGAGCTCCGGGTACCCGCCCGCGACGGCGGCCCGGAGATTCGGCGCGAGCTTGCGCCACTTGTTGCCGGGCAGCTCCGGATGCACCAGATCGTCCCGCTTGAGCAGCAGCCGCACCCCCTGCGCGGCGAACCGCTCGTCGCGGACCTCCCGCAGCGGCGAGGCGGGCCGGGGGCGCAGGATCAGGTCGGGGTCGGGGTCGGGGCAGGGGTCGGCTGAAGGTTCCACCCGCCCATTGTGTGCCGCACCCGCCCGCCGCGTCGCACGTCAGAGCGGGTCTGCTCCGGACGGCCGTCCCCGGCGGCTATTTCAGCCGTTCCGTGATCCGGTCGCGCATCGAGGCCATCGTGAAGCCCTTCGGGTCGATCTTGCCCGGGCGCCATTCCAGGTGGCCGATGACCGAGCGGGCGGACCAGCCGTGGGCGCGGCACAGGGCGGCCGACGCGCGGGCCATGGCGTCGAGTTGGGCGGCCGGCCAGGGGTCCTCTCCGTCGCCGAGGTTTTCGCACTCGAAGCCGTAGAAGTGGCGGTTGCCGTCGGTGTTCGCGTGCTGGTCGGGCGGCAGGCGCTTCTCGGCGACCACCGCCGCCAGGACGTCGGAGTCGCCCGCGCCGGCGTGGTTGGCGCGGCCGTGGCCGACCAGGTGGACCCGGCCGTCCTTGGTGATCACGCCGTGGCAGAGGGGGCCGGGGAGGTCTGCGTGGCCGTCGCGGCAGAGCTGGACGGTGTACGCGGCCCCGTGCGTGACGGTGTGGTGGAGCATCACTCCGTGCACCGGGCCCCAGGGGCCCTTGTGGTTGCGGTTGCGGGTGCGCCAGCCGCCGACTTCGACGACCGTCAGGCCCTCGGCCCGCAGGGCGCCCAGGAACCGGTCAGCGGACAGGGGTGCGGACATGACCGCCTCCTTCTGGCTGTGAGTAGCTGGATAGTTACTCAACGTTTAGTGGAGGCGGTCGTTCCGTCGCAAGGGCGCGCACCCGGCGCACGGCTCACGCAGAGGCGAGCCACAGGTCGGGGCCGAAGACCTCGTAGTGGATGTCCGCGGGCGCCACGCCCTTGGTGATGAGCTGCTCGCGCGCCGCCCGCATGAAGGGGAGCGGGCCGCAGAGGTAGGCCTTCGTGCCCGGGGCGACCGGGACGGCGGTGAGGTCGAGGAGGCCCTCGTGGTCGCCGGGCTCGGCGTCGGCCTCGTACCAGAAGTGCGCCGAGGCGTCGGCGAGCTTGCCGGTCAGGGCCCGGTGGTCGGTGCGCAGGGCGTGGTCGGCGGGGGAGCGGTCGGCGTGCAGGACGGTGACGGGGGCCGTGTGCGCGGTGTCGGCCAGGTGCTCCAGCATCGAGAGCATCGGGGTGCAGCCGATGCCGGCCGAGGCGAGGATCACCGGCGAGGCGGAGTCCTGGAGGACCAGGTCGCCGTAGGGGGTCGAGACGCGCAGGGTGTCGCCGGTGGCGACCTCGGCGTGCAGGTGGTTGGAGACCTCGCCGTCGGGGCCTGCGGCGGCCGGGCCGTGGACCCGCTTGACGGTGATCGAGCGGACCGGCGAGCCGGGGGCGCTGGAGAGGCTGTACTGGCGGATCTGGCGGGCGCCGTCGGGGAGTTCGACCTGGACGGAGACGTACTGGCCGGGCTTGAAGCCGGGCGCGGGGGCGCCGTCGGCCGGGGTGAGGTGGAAGGTGGTGCAGTCCGCGGTCTCCTCGACGCGGGCGGCGACCGTCCAGTCGCGCCAGACGTCGCCGGCGAGGACCTGCTGCTCGGCGTAGAGGCGCTCCTCGATGGTGATGAGGGCGTTCGCCATGAGCCAGTAGACCTCGTCCCAGGCCTCGGCGACCTCGGGGGTGACGGCCTCGCCGAGGATCTCCACGATCGCCTCGAAGAGGTGCTTGTGGACGACCGGGTACTGCTCGCGGGTGACGCCGAGGGAGGCGTGCTTGTGGGCGATGCGGTTCAGCATCACGTCGGGGCGGGCGTCGGGGTGCTCGACGAGGTGGGTCGCGAAGGTGGCTATCGAGCCGGCGAGGGCCTGCTTCTGGAGGCCGGCGTTCTGGTTTCCGCGGTTGAAGAGGTCGCGGATCAGTTCGGGGTGGGCCTCGAAGAGCTTCCCGTAGAAGAGCTCCGTGATGTCGCCGATGGCCGCGCCGACGGCGGGCAGGGTGGCTCGTACGGTCGCGGTCGACTTCTCGGAAAGCATCGGTGACTCCTCGGGTCGGGGTGGATCGCAGAAGTGGTATTCAAGATGCGTATTTATGGGGATGGGGTGGGTGCGGGGGTTGCGGGCGTCCGCCATGGTGCGGACTTGTGTTCGAAGGGGTTGTGCGGATCAGGCTATGCGGGCCCAGTGGCGGTGTGAACCGGCCATCCGGCCCTTGTCGTCAGGGCCTTTCGGCCCTCGGCGATACGCCCGAAATGCCCAGCAGGAGCGGCCCGGTCGGGGCTGCGACCAGGTCGTTCACCGTCAGCGGGTCCAGCGAGGCGAAGAAGGCCTCCTGAGCCCGGCGCAGCGCCCCGCGCAGGACGCAAGCGCTGCGCAGTGGGCACGGGACGGTGCCGTCGCAGTCCACGACGTCGCCGGCGCCCTCCAGCTCGCGGATCACCCCGCCCACCGAGGCGGCACGCCCGGCGGGGGTCAGGGTCAGGCCGCCGCCGCGTCCGCGGCGGGCTTCGACCAGGCCGAGATGCTGCAGCCTGGCGACCACTTTCGCGGTGTGGGTGTACGGGACCTCCATGGTCGCCGCCACGTCGCGGGTGGTGGGAAGGTCCGCCTCCGCGACGGCCAAACGCATCAGGACGCGCAGGGCGAGGTCGGTGAATCGGGTCAGCCGCATGGGTCCAACGTAGAAAACTTGCATCCACGGTGCAAATTTAAGGCGCCGGCCATCGCGCGGGATGGCCGAAACGGGTGGGGTCCAAGTGCCCCGTGGGGTGGGAGTTGAACTCAAGAGGGTGCCCAGCCACGAACGGAGTAGTCCCACCCTTTTGTGTAATGGTCCCACCACGGTCCGTACTGAAAGGCTCCTCCCGCAGATTCATGGAGTGATCGAAGGGGAAATTCATGTCGGTCCAGGCTGGTTCCGAATCCGAGACCCAGGCACCGCAGCGCAGTCTGGGGACATCGGCCGCGCGGAACTTGGCAACCACGACCAAGTCCGCGCCCCAGATGCAGGAGATCACCTCGCGGTGGCTCCTGAAGATGCTCCCCTGGGTGTCTGTCCAGGGCGGCACGTACCGGGTCAACCGGCGGCTGAGCTACTCCGTCGGCAACGGCATCGTGGAGTTCGTCAAGACCGGCACGCAGGTGCAGGTGATTCCGGCGGAGCTGGGGGAGCTCCCCGTGCTGCGCGACTACGACGACCCCGACGCGCTGGCCGAACTCGCCGCGCGCTGCCACCAGATCGACTTCGAGCCGGGCCAGGAGCTCACCTCCTTCGGTAGCCCCGCCGACAAGGTGTTCCTGCTCGCCCACGGGCGCATCGACCAGATCGGCCCCGGTCCCTACGGTGACGACGCCGTCCTGCAGACCGTCGCCGACGGGGCCTTCTTCGGCGAGGACTCCCTCGTCGACGAGGAGGCCATCTGGGAGTACACCGCCCGCGCCGCCACCGCCGGCACCGTGCTCGTCCTCTCCCGCCAGGACTTCCAGATCCTCGCCGACCGGGTCGACTCGCTGCGGGCGCACGTGGACTCCGTACGGGCCCTGCCGGAGCAGCGCACCAACAAGTACGGCGAGGCCGCGATCGACCTCTCCGCCGGCCACCAGGGCGAGGCCGTGCTGCCGGGCACCTTCGTGGACTACGAGGCGAGGCCGCGCGAGTACGAGCTCTCGATTGCACAAACGGTCCTGCGGGTCCACACCCGCGTCGCCGACCTGTACAACCAGCCGATGAACCAGACCGAGCAGCAGTTGCGGCTCACGGTCGAGGCGCTGCGCGAGCGCCAGGAGCACGAGATGCTCAACAACCGCGACTTCGGCCTCCTGCACAACGCCGACTACGACCAGCGCATCCAGTCCCACGACGGAGCGCCCAGCCCCGACGACATGGACCAGCTGCTCAGCATGCGGCGCGGCTCCAAGTTCTTCCTGGCCCACCCCAAGGCCATCGCCGCCTTCGGGCGCGAGTGCAACAAGCGCGGGCTGTACCCGGAGTCGGTCGAGATCGGCGGGCACCGGGTGCCGGCCTGGCGCGGGGTCCCGATGTTCCCGTCCAACAAGATCCCGATCAGCGACGCCCGTACGACCTCCATCCTCTGCATGCGCACCGGCGAGGACGAGTCGGGCGTGATCGGCCTGCACCAGCCCGGGATCCCGGACGAGATCGAGCCGAGCACCTCGGTGCGGTTCATGGGGATCAGCGAGCAGGCGATCATCTCGTACCTGGTCACCACCTACTTCTCCGCCGCGGTGCTGGTGCCGGACGCGCTCGGCGTCCTGGAGAACGTCGAGATCGCCCGCTGGAGCTGACCCGGCCGGCTCCCGCGCCGGCGCTGGAGCCGGCTCCGGCGCCGGGCGAAGGGGCAGAGGCAGGACGGGACAGGACGGGACGGAGCGCACACGCCATGTCGACCACTGAGGCGATCACCACCAGCGAGGGGCAGGAAGCCGCCGTCCTGCTGGAGCGGACGAGAGAAACGGTCAATCCGGAACTGCGCCGGACCGTGGAGAGCCTGCCCGGCTCGATGCGGCGCGTGGCGATGTACCACTTCGGCTGGGAGCGGGAGGACGGCACCCCGGCGGCGGGCAGCGCCGGCAAGGCCATCCGGCCCGCCCTGGTGCTCGCCGCCGCGCAGGCCGTGCGCGGGGACGGGGCGGCCGGGGTGGACGGGGAGGCGGTACGTCCGGCCGTGGCCGTGGAGCTGGCGCACAACTTCACGCTGCTGCACGACGACGTCATCGACAAGGACGTGCGCAGGCGCGGCCGGCCGACGGCCTGGACGGTCTTCGGTACGCCGGACGCGATCATCACGGGCGACGCCATGATGGCGCTCGCGCTGCGGCTGCTCGCCGAGGACCCGCATCCGGCCTCGGCGGCGGCCTCGGCGCGGCTCGCCGCCTGCATCGTCGAGCTGTGCGCGGGCCAGCAGGCGGACTGCGCCTTCGAGCAGCGCCGGAGCGTCTCGCTCGACGAGTGCCTGACCATGGCGACGGCCAAGACCGGGGCCCTGCTGGGCTGCGCGTGCGCGCTCGGCGCGCTGTACGCGGGGGCCGGCCCGGACGAGGTCGACGCCATGGACGCCTTCGGCCGGGAGGCCGGGCTGGCGTTCCAGCTCATCGACGACCTGATCGGCATCTGGGGGGATCCCGGCCACACCGGAAAACCCGCCGGGGCCGATCTGCTGGCCCGCAAGAAGTCCCTCCCGGTCGTTGCGGCCCTCACCTCGGGCACCGCGGCGGGGGAGGAGCTGGCCGCGCTGTACGCGGGTCCCATGACGGGGGACGACGTGGGCAGGGCGGCCGCCGCGGTGGAGCGGGCCGGCGGGCGGGACTGGGCGCAGGCCCATGCCGCCGACCGGATGGGGCGGGCGGTGCAGCAGCTGTCGCGGGCCGTCCCGGACCTCGGGGCGGCGGGCGGGCTGCTGGCGCTGGCGGAGTTCGTGACGCGGCGTACGAAGTGACCGCGTAGGGGCGAGGGGGACCCCTGAAGGCCTGTTCCGGCACCGTACGGTGCCGGAACAGGCCTTTCTGCGTCGGCGGGTCAACTCTAGGATCGCTCACGGTGGTTGATGCGTGAGCGAAGTGAAGGGTGTGACCCATGGGGCTGGAGATACGTCAGGCCGGTCAGTCGGACCGCGATGCCGTGGCGCGGCTGCTAGACGAGGCCTTCCGCAGCGATCCGGTGAGCAGCTGGGTGTTCCCGGACCCGGCGCACCGGGCCGCGGTGCACGGGAAGTTCATGGGCGTCTTCGTGGACGTGGCGCTGGCCGAGGGCCGGATCGACTACACGGTGGACGGTTCGGCGGCGGCGCTGTGGCTGCGCGTCCCGGCGGGCGATCCGGACGCGGAGCACGTCGAGGACGAGGTCCCGGCGAAGATGCGGGCCGTGGCCGACCCGGACAACGAGCGGTGCGAGCTGGTGGGCCGGCTCACCGGCGCGGTGCACCCGATGGCGGAGGAGCACGAGTACCTGCTGATGATCGCCGTCGCCCCGGGGCGGCAGGGCGAGGGGCTGGGTACGGAGCTGATCCGGCCGGTGCTGGAGCGCTGTGACCGCGAGGGCGTACCGGCGTACCTGGAGGCGAGCAGCGAGCGCAGCAAGGGGCTGTACGAGCGGCTGGGCTGGCGGTTCACGGGCGAGGCGGTGCGGCTGCCGGACGGGCCGCTGATGTGGCCGATGTGGCGCAAGCCGCAGTGATCGATCTCGTACCTCGGTAACCTCGGTAATCCCTTGCGAGACCACTTCGACTGAAGTACTTTGGTCGACGTGCCTCGATGGGGGTGCACTGTCGAACGGAAGAGAATCGCTTGCGCAAGCTCACGTACTTCGTCGCCGCGTCGGTCGACGGCTTCATCGGGGCCCCGGACGGCGACGCCGACTTCATCTACAGCTACCTCGACCAGGAGTTCATCGATCACCTCAAGGCCGAGTACCCGGAGACCATCTCCACCCCGGGGCGCGTCCAGCTGGGGATCGAGGACGCCGAACCCAGGCACTTCGACACGGTGCTCATGGGGCGCGGTACGTACGAGCCCGGCCTCAAGCAGGGCCTGACCAGCCCGTACGGGCACATGCGCGAGCAGTACGTCGTCTCGCGCTCGCTCACCACCGCGCCCGACCCGGCGGTACGGCTGATCGAAGGCGACCTGGTGGGAGCGGTCCGCAAGCTGAAGGCCGAGGAGGGGCTCGGCATCTGGCTGTGCGGTGGAGCGGACCTCGCGGGGCAGCTGATCGACGAGATCGACGCGTTCGTCGTCAAGACGTACCCGGTCTTCGTCGGCACCGGCATGCCGATGTCGCGCGCCGGATTCGGGGCGCGCCCCCTGGAGCTGACCGGGTTCAAGGCCCTCGGCGGCGGCCAGGTCATCACCTCGTACGCCGTCAAGCGCTGACCCGCCGAACCGGCGAAACGGGCCTACCGTGGAGGTATGGCCGGTGAACAGCGGGAACAGCAGGCGCACGGGACGGTCGCCCCGCGGGCCGGGCACGACCAGCGGTCGTGCCCGGCGTGCGGGAGCCCCGTCGACACGATCGTCGGACGGCGCAAATCCCTCGGGATCTTCATCCCGGTGTGGACCCCCGGTCCCTGCCGGAACCGGGAGTGCACGGCGTACGAGCCCGCGTACCGGGAGCCCTGGCCCGAGGGGTCCCAGACCGAGGGGTCCCGGCCTGAAGGGTCCTAGCCCGAGGAATCCCGGCCCGACGGGCCCTAGCCCTTCGCGTCCAGACCGGACGCGACGAGGCCGTTCGCCCACAGCTGGTTGACGCGCGAGCGCTCGGCGGAGTTCGGGGTGGCGTTCTGGCAGGAGGTGCCGGGGCCGCCGCCGGACATCAGCTCGCTGCACGGGCCCGAGTAGTGGTCCGGCAGGCCGAGCACGTGACCCGTCTCGTGCGAGGTCACGCGGGTGGAGTTGTACTGCTGGTTCTGCCGGTAGTCCAGGAAGATGTAGCCCCGGCCGTGGCCGTCAGTGCTCGCGTACGAACCGCGTGAGTCGTTGCCCTCGTAGTACGCGAAGTTCCCGCCTGAGGACACCTCCTGCAGTTTGACGTTGACCACCGAGCTGTTCCAGATCTGCGTGGAGCGCGCTATCTGGGTGCGGAAGCTCGGCGCGTTGCGGGTGTTGTAGGTGACGGTCACGGCCGCCAGGCCCGGTGCCGCGGCGCGCTGCTCGGCCACCGAGCGCTGCACGGCCTCGAAGAAGGCGCGGTTGGCGGCCTGGTTCTCCTTCGACTGCTCGTACGCGGCGTACGTGCTCGGGCTGCCGGTGCCGGCGGAGGCCGTGGCGGTCGTGCCCGGGACGACGGCGCCGAGGACGGCGGCGACGGCGATCCCGACGGCGGACAGAGTGGTCTTGCGGGAGTGGCGCATGTGGGGAACTCCTGCTCATCCGGTGCGGTGGGGGGTCGTTCGGTACCGGAGTCTGCGGGAGCGGGAGGGGCCGGCGGATGATGCCAGACCCCGATAGCGCCGGGCTATCGGGAGGATTTCGGAAGGCCGACTCCCAAGAGAATGGCGGGATTCGAGGGGATACCGGTTACTGGTGCGGTCGGCTCGGCCCGGCCTACTCTCGGGGCATGGAGCTTGAGGTCAGGCACCTGCGCGCCGTGTGCGCCATCGCCGACGCCGGCAGCCTGCACAAGGCCGCCCGGCAGCTCGGCGTGAGCCAGCCCTCTCTGACGACCCAGCTGCGGCGCATCGAACGCGCCCTGGACGGGGAGCTGTTCCTGCGCGAGCGCACCGGGTGCCGGCCGACTCCCCTCGGGCGCGCCGTACTCGGCCGGGCGCGGCCGCTCCTGGCCGAGATGGCCGTCCTCGTCGCGGAGGCCCGGGCGCTGTCCCGGGGGCCCCGGCTGCGGATCGGCTCGACGGCCAGCCGCGCCCTGCCCGGCTGGCTGCGCAGGCTCCACCGGCGGCTGCCCGACACGGAGACCGACCTGATGGTCGACGTGTCCGCCAACGCGCTGCTGCGGATGACGGCCGTTGGCCGGCTCGACGTGGCCTTCGTGCACGAGGTGGAGGGCAGCCCGCTGCGGGTGCCTCCCGGGCTGGAGTTACGGGTGCTGATGGAGCGGGAGCCGCAGTTCGTGTCCATGTCCCGGGACCATCCGGCGGCGGCCCGGTCCGTGGTGGAGCTGCGCGACCTCGCCGCCGACCGGTGGACCGTGGACCCCTCGGTGGACGGGGAGTGGGACGGCCTGCGCCGGGTCCTCGCGGGCGCCGGCCTCGACCCGCCCCTGCTGCACGCCGACTACCACACGGCCGCCTCGCTGATCGTCTCCGGCGAGGCCGTCGCCCCCTGCCAGCCCACCTCAGGAGTGCGCGAGGACATGGCGATCCGGCCGCTCTCGGGCGACCCGCTCGCCGTACGCCTCCTCCTCGCGACCCGCCCCGGGGTGCACGCGCAGATGTCCGAGGGGGTGTACGAGGACCTCCGCGCGGCCTACCGCGAAGCGGCGCTGGGGACTCCGCCCTACTGGGCCTGGCTGCGCCGCAACGCGAGCCCGCTGCTGGCGGTTTAGAGGGCTGGGCAGGGCGGGGCCGGACCGGACCGGACAGGCCTTAGGCGCGGCGGCGGGCCCGGTCGTAGGCCAGGGCGGCCGCGCCGTGCGTCACCAGGACGGTGCCCGCGGCCAGCCAGCCCGGACTGCGGCGGCGGGCCGCCCACATCATCAGGGGTGCTCCGGCGGCCAGTTGGGCGGCGCCCGCCAGGCGCGCCTTGGGTCCCCGGAGCCACGGGCCCAGGGGACTGTCCTCGACCACCGCGAGCTCCGCCCGCACCGTGTCGCGCCAGCCCGCCCACTCCACCCGCTCCGCGGCCGGCGCGACCCGGGCCGCTTCCCGCAGCCGGTCGGCCGGTTCGCCCGGGTTCAGGCCCGCCGGCAGCGCCAGCCCCGCGCGGGACAGCAGCGCGATGACGCCGAGCAGCCGGGATGCGCCGTCGGCCGCCGCGTCGGGGCGGGTGAGCCGCTCCAGTTCCTCCAGGTCCAGGACCGGGTCCAGTCCGAGCCGCGCCGCCAGCGTGCGCATGGCGTCCGTGTCCGCGGCGTACGGGGCGTCCGGCTCGCCGCGCGGACGGCCCGCCGCGTCCCACTCGTAGGCCGCGGACCGGCGGAATCCCGAGGACAGGACGAAGCCGGTCCGGCCCTCGTCCCACCACAGGCTCAGCACCGGCCAGTTGGAGCTCAGCGCGACCGCCGAACCCCAGCCCGCCAGGACTCCGGCCACGGATTCCGCGCCGCCGAGCCAGGGCTCGGCCTCGGGTACCAGCACGCTCCACTCGCCGGCGGGGGCCAGCAGCAGGCGCTCGCGCAGGATGTGCGCGGCGGGTCGGGCGGCGAGGGGCTCGGCGCGGCAGAGGAGGAGTCCGCCCGCCGTGGTCTGGGAGATCGACATGCCCACACGCTAAGCCAAACCACCCCAAAGTGATGATTTTGGATCATCCTGACGCGCTTGACTTCCCGCAACCGCGATATATCGTGTTGGTCAGAAGACGCGATATGTTGCGTGCACGTACGCCGAGGAGGGTCAGCACCATGGCAGAGGCAGCGCAGAAGACGTGGTCGGTCGCCGAACCGCAGAAGCTCACCTTCGAGGAGCCGGTGACCGAGGTCCGCGTCCGGGTGGTCGGCGGCACGGTCAACGTCGTCGCCGCCGATGAGGGCCCGGCCCGCCTGGAGGTGTCCGAGGTCGACGGCCCGCCCCTGTACGTGGTGCAGGAGGGCGGCATCCTGACCGTCTCCTACGAGGACCTCCCCTGGAACGGCTCCCAGGGCTTCAAGGAGTGGTTCGAGGCCAAGCCCTGGAAGGCCTGGTCCTCCGGCGGCTTCGGCCGCAAGGCCTGGGAGCGCAGCGCGACCGTGACCCTCACCGTCCCGGCCGCCACCCGCGTCCAGCTGGCCAGGGTCGGCGCCACCGTCTTCGTGTCCGGCATCGACGGCGGCACCGAAATCCACGGGGTCTCCGGCGAGACCACGCTCGTCGGCCTCTCCGGCAAGGTCAAGGCGCACACGGTCTCCGGCGGGGTCGAGGCCCAGTCCGTGACCGGCGAGCTCGGCTTCCACTCCGTGTCCGGCGGCCTGACGGTCGTCGACGGCGCCGTGGGCAGCGTACGGGCCGACTCGGTCAGCGGGGACATGCTGATCGATCTGGCCCTCGACGACCGGCCCGAGCCGCGACCGGTCGACATCTCCCTCACCTCCGTATCCGGGCAGGTCGCCATCCGCCTCCCGCACCCGGCCGACGCCCGCGTCGAGGCCAACACCGCCACCGGCGGCGTCTCCAACGCCTTCGAGGACCTGCAGGTCTCCGGCCAGCTGGGCGCCAAGCGGATCACCGGCACCCTGGGTGCCGGCGCCGGCACGCTGCGCGCCACCACCGTCTCCGGTTCCATCGCGCTGCTGCGCCGCCCGGCCACCGACCCGGCCGCCCCGGCCGCCCCCCTCGCGCTCGACAAGAAGGTGCTCTGACATGCCGCCCGTCTTCGCCCACGGCCGCCTCCGCCTCTACCTCCTCAAGCTGCTCGACGAGGCCCCGCGCCACGGGTACGAGGTGATCCGTCTGCTGGAGGAGCGTTTCCAGGGGCTGTACGCGCCCTCCGCGGGCACGGTGTACCCGCGCCTGGCCAAGCTGGAGACCGAGGGCCTGGTCACGCACGCGACCGAAGGCGGGCGCAAGGTGTACTCGATCACCGACGCGGGCCGCGCCGAACTGGCCGACCGCGGCGGCGAACTGGCCGACCTGGAGCTGGAGATCCGCGACTCGGTCTCCGAGCTGGCCGCCGAGATCCGCGCGGACGTGAGCGGCGCGGCGGGCGACCTGCGGCGCGAACTGCGGGCCGCGGCCAGTGCGTCGGCCACGCAGGTGGAGGGCGAGTCCTGGACGGCCGCCAAGGAGGAGTTCCGCAAGGCCAAGGCCGAGTGGAAGGAACAGGCGCGCCGGGCGAAGGACGAGAGCCGCCGGGCCCGTGAGGAGGCCCAGCAGGCCCGCCGTCAGGCCAAGGAGGCGCAGGAGCGGGCCCGTGAGGAGGTCCAGCGCATCGCCGGCCAGCTCCAGGAGCAGTTCGCGAAGTCGGGCGGAGTCCTGGGCAGCCTGGCGGGAGCCTGGCTCGGCGGCTCCGCCCCGACGACGACGGCCCCCACCGCGCCCAGCGCGACCACGGCTCCGTCGTCCGCTGCCGACGCGGACTGGGCACGGGACGTGGCGACGACGGGGGACCCGGCCCGCGACCTGGACCGGCTGCTGGACCGCTTCCGCGACGACATCCGCGACGCGGCCCGCGACCGGGGCATCAGCGACGACCAGCTGGCGCAGGCCCGTACCCACCTGGCGGAGGCGGCCGCCCGCATCGCCTCGGCCCTCGGCCCGCAGGGCTAGGGCCTGTCGTCAAACTCCCGTCTGCCTCGCGACGCCTGGCACGCGCTCTCGCCGCACCGGGCGAAAGCCCGAGTACGTCCAGTACGCGTACTTTCGCCCGGCGCGCCGAGAGCACGCACCAGACGCCGCGCGGCCGCCCTTCGGGCGACGACGGGAGTTTGACGACAGGCTCTAGAAGGCTGATGAAGATCTTGTTGAGGGGCTGTCCGGCCGGAGGCCGGGCAGCCGCTCGCGTTCATGTGCCGGCTGGGGCGAGGTGCCAGGTGCCGTTGGTGTTGGTGAGTCCGAGGTTGATCAGTCTGCGGAGGTTGAGGGCGGCTGCTCGGGTGTGGAGCCAGGTGTCGTTCTTAATGGTGCCGATGTATCGGAGTCGGCGGTTGCCCCGGTGGACGATCCAGGCGACGGCGCGTTCGACGGGTGGTCGCCAGCGGCGGTAGGCGGCTTGCCAGTCGGGATCGGTGGCGGCCTGGTGGCGGGCAGCCGCCTGCTGGTCGTGGTGGGGGCGGATGGTCAGGATCCGGCCTGCTTTGGCTTTGGTGCACCGCTCGCGCAGGGGGCATCCGGTGCACAGATCCTTGAAAGTGGCTCTGCGCTGATGGTGCTGTCCGCCGGGATCGGAGAGCGGGACGGTGTGTCCTTGGGGGCAGGTCACGGTCGCCGAGGTGGTGTCGATGGCGAAGTCCTCGAGGGTGAAACCGCCGGGAACGGCCGCCCGCAGCGGGGCGGGTTTGAGGAACAGCCGGTGACCGGCCCCCTCCAGAACCTTGCAGGCGTCGCCGGTGGAGTAGGCGGTGTCGCCGAAGGCGTGAACCGGCTGTTCCTCATCGGCGAGCAGATCCAGGCCGACGGCTGCCTCGTGGTTTTCGGCCCCCGAGCCGGGACGCAGTGCGACGGCGGTGAACAGGCCGGTCTCGGGCTCGACCGCGAGGTGTGCCTTGTATCCGTCCTGCTGATGACTGCGGGTCTTGTGGACGTGGCGGGCTTCGGGATCGACGGTGGAGACGATGCGGCCCGGGGCGGTCCCTCGCGTGATGCGCCACCGTCCGTCGCGGCCGTCGGAGCCGTCGGCGGGCTCGACGTCCTGCCCGGCGACCAAGGCCAGCAGGCCGACCGCGCCGGCGGCCTGCCCGAGCTGCTGCTCGGGCAGGTGCCCCAGCAGCCGCAGTGCGTCCGCGACCAGGCAATCCACCAGGTCGGCGCGGGCCTGGACGTCGTTCCAGGCGATGCGGGGTTTGCCCGGGTCGGTGTAGTCGTGGGCCGTGCACTGCACCGCGGCCACCTCGGCGGCGCCGGGGACCGCCCGGATCACCGCCCGGATCGCAGAGACGATCTGGGTGACGGTGTCCTGGGTGGCGACCGCGTCGTCCAAAACCGTGGAGTCCAGTGCCCGGCGGTGCTTGCCCTTCAGTGCCCCGGTGGCCTTCACGACCTCGCGGACCGCTTCGAACACGCGGTTCGGGCGGGCCGAGCGGGCCAGCCGGCGGCGGAAGTACGCCAGAAGCGACGGATTGAACGCCATGTCGTGCAGACCGAGCCCGCACGCGGCCTTCCACCGCAGGTCACAGCGTAATTCCTGGACCGTCTCGAAGTCCGACAGGCCATGCAGGGCCTGCACCGTGATCGCGGCGGCCAGGATCTGCGGCGGCATGGACGGCCGCCCGTTCGCCGACGGATACATATCCGCGAACATCTCCGCGGGAAACAACCGGCCACGGTGCTCGGCCAGGAACGCGAACACACTCCCAGCCGGAATCAACTCCCGGCACGTCGCCCACACATCGGGCCCGACCAGCTCTCCGACCCACTCCCCTTGAACCACAACAACGAGTCTGGCCCCGCCGCTGACGCGGCGGGGCCAGAACCCAACATCTTCATCAGCCTTCTAGGCCGTCTCTGCCGTCCCCTTCGGATCCTCGCCGCGGCCGACCCCCGTACGGCCGGGGGGAGGATCCGGGTCAGCGTTCGGAGGCGGTGCGACGCATCCGCGCGGCGAGCAGGAGGCCCCCACCGGCGACGAGCGCGGTGCCCGCACCGCCCGCGATCCAGCCGGTGTCACCGGCGCCGGTCGTGGCGAGGGGGCCGCTGCCGCCGCCCTGGGGGGTGACGGCGGTGTTCCCGGAGCCGGCCCCGGTCCCGGCGCCGGAAGACCCGGGGGCGGGAGTGGGGGTGGGCGTGGGAGTGGGAGTGGGGGTGATCTGGTCCGGCTGCTTGCCCTGCTCCTTCTCCTTCTCCTCCTGAGCCTTCTTGTCCTTGGCGCGCGCCTCGTGCTGACCCGTCTTCAGGAACGCGACGCGGTCGGCGGGAGTACCGGCGAGCGCCGCACGGCCTGCCTTGACCAGCTCCGGGCCGCCGCCGTCGATGATCTGGGCGATCGCGATCCGGTTGTCCTGGTCGCGCAGATGGTGCTGGCCCGTCTTCAGGAACTCGACGCGGTCGGCGGGGGTGCCCTTGAGCGCCTTCTTGGCGCCTTCCTTCAGGCTGGGGCCGGCGCCGTTGATCAGCCTGGAGATGGCGACCTTGTTATCGTCGTCGCGCAGCTCGTGCTGGGTGACCTCGTAGAAGTGGCGCAGCTTCGCCAGGTTCGCACCGTCGTTGCTGAGGACCGCGGTGATGCCCTCCTTCAGGCCGGGGCCGGCGCCGTTCAGGAGGCGGAGGATCAGGATCCGGTAGTCGTCGATGCGGATCGAGTGCTGGTCGGTCTCGATGAACTTGCGCATGGCCGCAGGGCCGTCTGCGATGGCCTTGCGGCCCGCTTCCCTCATGTGCCCGCTGGCCATCGGGTCGGCGATGATCGCGAGGATCGTCTTGCGGTCCTTCTCGGCCTGACTCTCCTCCGGCTGCTCGGCCGGGGGCTGGACCACCGGGGGCTGCCCGGCCGGCGGCTGTACCACCGCGGGCTGGTCGGGCGCGGTCGGAGCCGTGGGACTGACGGGCGCGGTGGTTTCTTCGCCGGTGGCGA
This sequence comes from Streptomyces sp. GL_148, assembly GCF_057834205.1. Classification (NCBI taxonomy): domain Bacteria; kingdom Bacillati; phylum Actinomycetota; class Actinomycetes; order Kitasatosporales; family Streptomycetaceae; genus Streptomyces; species Streptomyces sp. GL_148. The sequence goes on from NZ_CM174396.1 coordinate 5,891,205, forward strand.
AGGCCGGGGACGACAGGAGCATGGCTGGGGCCAGTGCGGCAACGGTGACCGCCGCGGCGATCCGGGACAACTTCACGGCAAAACCCCCAGTGGAGAACGTTCTTTCGCAGTGCAGGACTCGTCGGCCGCACAGATGGTTGTACGCCACATCGAAGAACGTGGGGGAGTGCGACCCGCTTCTCAGTCCGCCAGGGCCGTCTCGGCTCCCGCATAGGTGACCCCGTGGTCCGCGAGGACCTCGGCGGGTGTGCCGGGGCGGGAGAGGAGGGAGAGGAGCAGGTGGAGGGTGGAGATGTGGCGGTCCTTGCGGCCCAGGGCGATGCGCAGGGACTGCTCCAGGACCTTCTTGGCGCCCGGGGTGAAGCGGGTGCGGCCGGAGCGGCTCCGGGGGGCCGGGTCCGACAGGGCGCCCTCGCCGTGGGTCTCCTCGATGCGGGAGACGATCTCCGTGAGGTCGATGCCGAGGCCCGCGAGGGCTTCCTCGTCCGCCTTGGACATCCCGCCCCGGCGGCGGGCCGCCGCCAGGTCGGCGGAGATCGCGGCCCGGTCGACGCCCAAGGGGTCGAGGGCGCCCAGCGAGAGCAGGGAGAGGAGCAGGTGCTCCTCGCCGACCCGCTGCGCCCCGGTCCGCTCGGCCTCGGCGACCGCGCCCGTCACGGTGGAGCGGGCGTCCTGGGTGAAGCGTTCGAACATCAGAGCCTCCCGTGCTTCTTGTGTACGGCCTGCCGGCTGACGCCCAGCTCGGCCGCGATCTCCTGCCAGGACCAGCCCTGCGCGCGGGCCCCGCGTACCTGTACGGCCTCCAGTTGCTCCAGCAGTCTCCGGAGGGCGGCCACGGCACGCAGGCCCACGCGCGGGTCACGGTCACCGGCGCGCTCGGCCAGATCGGTAGCTTCCGTCATGGGTGTCAATGTAGGTTGACGCACGGGAGGGTGTCAACCCGCATTGACGCGCGTGGTGGTGCCGGGGGCTACGGGTGGCCCGGACGGTAGCCGCGGTGACCTCGTACTACCGGTGCGCATCCCGCAGCAGCCCGGCCAGTGGGCTCGCGCCGAACACTTCCTCGCCAACCCCGGCCGCCGACGGCGCCCCGGCCTCCACCGAGATCACCCTCAGCCCGGCCGACCGCGCCCTTCTGGAGCGGGAAGCACAGAAGCGGCGCGGCCGTGCACGGGCCTTGGAGCGCTCCCGCCGGGCAACGAACACCGGACAGTACGGATTGTCGAAGAAGCAGACCAGGCGCGCCGAGAATCGCGCCGCCAAGAGCCTGGCGCCCAAGGCGGTCACCGTGCCGGGCGGTGCGCGTGCGGCCCGCGTCGACGGGGTGCCGAAGCAGGCGTTCCGCCGGGACCGGATCTCGTACGGATACCGGGAACTGCGCGCCCGCCAGGCTGAAGCCGCCGCCTCGGCCGCCGAGCACCGATGCCATCGCGCCCGCCTTCTCGCCCGGCCACCGCGTACCTGGACACCACCGCGTCCCGGCACGCGCAGATCGTTTTCGCCCAAGGGCTAGAAGAAGCCCTGCGGGAGTCAACCGCACCGAGCCAGACCACCGTTCGCGGTGCCGGCCATGCGGCAGTCCCACGGCAACGCCGTGGAACCTCTGCTCCCCGAACCGCCGGACAGCGGTCCCGAGCGACCCCGGATGAGACACGCCCTGTGCGTTACCACGCCGGAAAGCCCGGACACCGCCCCGGCCGCAATCCACAGCTCACCCTCTGGTGAATTGCGGATCAAGTCTTAGACGGTGAGGACGATCTTGCCGAAGAGGTCGCCCGACTCCAGCTTCGCGAAGCCCTCGCGGGCCCGGTCCAGTGGCAGCGTCTCGTCGATGACCGGCCGGACCCCGGTCGCCGCGCAGAAGGACAGCAGGTCCTCCAGCTCGTCCTTCGAGCCCATCGTCGAGCCGACCACCTTGAGCTCCAGGAAGAAGATCCGGGTCAGCTCGGCGTGTGCCGGGCGGTCCCCGCTGGTGGCGCCGGAGATGACCAGGGTGCCGCCGGGGCGCAGGGACTTGACCGAGTGCGACCAGGTGGCGGCGCCGACCGTCTCGATGACGGCGTCGACGCGCTGGGGGAGCCGCGCGCCGGGCTCGTAGGCCTCTACGGCGCCCAGTTCGACGGCGCGCTTGCGCTTGGCCTCGTCGCGGCTGGTCGCGAAGACCCGCAGGCCGGCGGCCTTGCCGAGGACGATGGCGGCGGTGGCGACGCCGCCGCCGGCGCCCTGGACCAGGACCGAGTCGCCGGGGCGGACGCCGGCGTTGGTGAAGAGCATCCGGTACGCGGTGAGCCAGGCGGTGGGCAGGCAGGCGGCCTGTTCGAAGGAGAGCTCGGCGGGCTTGCGCAGGACGTTCCAGGCGGGGACGGTGACCTGCTCGGCGAAGGTTCCCTGGTAGCGCTCGGTCAGGATCGAGCGGGGCTCGTCGGGGCCGACTCCGTGGCCGGTCTGGCCGATGACGGAGTGCAGGACGACCTCGTTGCCGTCCTGGTCGGTCCCGGCGGCGTCACAGCCGAGGATCATGGGGAGCTTGTCCTCCCCGAGGCCGACTCCGCGCAGTGACCACAGGTCGTGGTGGTTGAGGGAGGCGGCCTTGACGTTCACGGTCACCCAGCCGGGGCGGGCCTGGGGGGCGGGGCGTTCGCCCAGCACGAGGCCGTTCAGCGGCTGGTCACGGTCGATTCGGGCAGCGTAGGCAGCGAACATGGCCGCGAGGCTACCGCTCGGTAGCCCCGGGATCCAGGGGCGGCCCCGCCCGGACGGGGCCGATTCCGGCGTCCCCGTGGGGTCGACCCCCGGCCCTGCGGGCGGCCGTACCCCGGCCCCTGGGGGAGCCGGGCCCTGCGGGGCTGTCCCCGACCCGCCCTTCCGCCGTTCCCTGGGCTCCGCCCAGACCCGCGCCTCAAACGCCGGCGGGGCTGGATTGCCCAGCCCGGGCAGACGGAAGTGGGGCCCGGCCGAATCATTCGGCCGGGCCCCACTTCGTACAGCCGGCGCAGCGCTTAGGCCAGGCGGGCCACGCCGTCGGCCTTCGCCGCCGCGGCGACCGCGGCCGTGACGGCCTCGGCGACGCGGGTGTCGAACGGCGACGGGATCACGTAGTCGGCGGCGAGCTCGTCACCCACGACGCCGGCGATGGCGTCGGCGGCGGCGATCTTCATGCCCTCGGTGATCCGGGTCGCGCGGACCTTCAGCGCGCCCGCGAAGATGCCGGGGAACGCCAGCACGTTGTTGATCTGGTTCGGGAAGTCCGAGCGGCCCGTGGCCACGACCGCCGCGTACTTGTGCGCGACGTCGGGGTGGACCTCCGGGTTCGGGTTGGCCATGGCGAAGACGAAGCAGTCCTTCGCCATCGTCGCCACCGCGGCCTCGGGGACCGTACCGCCGGAGACGCCGATGAAGACGTCCGCGCCCGCGAGGGCGCTCTCCAGGGAACCGGTCTGGCCAGTCTTGTTCGTCAGGCCCGCGATCTCCGCCTTGACGTCCGTCAGGTCGGAGCGGTCGGCGGAGACGACGCCCTTGCGGTCGGTGACACAGACGTCGCCGATGCCCGCGTCCACGAGGATCTTGGCGATCGCGATGCCCGCGGCACCCGAACCCGAGATCACGGCGCGCAGGTCGGCGAGGGTGCGACCGGTGAGCTTCGCGGCGTTGCGCATGGCGGCCAGCGTCACGATGGCCGTGCCGTGCTGGTCGTCGTGGAAGATCGGGATGTCCAGCGCCTCCTGGAGGCGGCGCTCGATCTCGAAGCAGCGGGGCGCCGAGATGTCCTCCAGGTTCACTCCGCCGAAGGACGGCGCGAGGCGGATCACGGTCTCGATGATCTCGTCCGTGTCCTTGGTGGCGAGCGCGATCGGAACCGCGTCGACGCCACCGAACTGCTTGAACAGAATGGCCTTGCCCTCCATCACGGGGAGGGAGGCCTCGGGCCCGATGTCACCGAGTCCGAGCACGGCCGTACCGTCGGTGACGACGGCGACCACGTTGGACTTCCAGGTGTACTCGTTCACGAGCTCGGGCTGCTCGGCAATGGCGCTGCAGACCTTCGCAACGCCGGGCGTGTACGCCAGGGACAGGTCGTCCTTGTTGTGGACCGGCACGGTGGCCACGATGGCCATCTTGCCGCCCCGGTGCAGCGCGAACACCGCATCCGGGTTGTTGTCCGTCACGCTGTCGCTGCGAGGATTGACGATCTCCGCTGCCACTGTCTTAACCCCTTAAGTCTTTGAATCGTTGAGGGTGGCCACTCCTGGTTAAGGGGTGGGCGGGCACCGCGTCCGTCTCCGCGTCGACGGTTGGCCCGTCTCCGCGAAGGGGAGGTTCGTACGCGCGGGCGCGCCGCACGCGCGCCCTGAGCCCCGGATGAGGGGTGTAAGGATCTGTTCTACCCGAAGAACACTCACCCAGACGAGTCGATTCCCGCTCGACCATAGGCCGCTTGTGCCGGTTTTGGCGAAAAGTCCAAACCTCTCTGTCCGATGGGCGAGACGCGCCGTAAATAGTGAGGCAAAAGGCCCAGGTCACGGCCGTTCGTGCGGCTCTGGGGCTCCTTGTCCGCAGTCCTGTTGGGTACGAAGCGGCTGCCGTTATCCGATTTTGACCTGACGGGCTGCCTGAATGACTCAGTCCGAATGGCAAGATGCCCCTAATCACACAAGGTCGCGACACTCGATGGGGCGTGCCCGACCGTTTTTCGATGCTTTCCACCTGCCGGAGGAACCAGCTCATGACCGCAAGCACCACCCGCCGTACGACCGCCGCCCGGTCCCGGATCGCCGCGGTCGGCGCGATCGCGGTCGCCGGCGCCCTGATCCTCACCGGCTGTGGAGACCAGACGGACAAGGGCTCCACCACGACGCCGTCCGGAAAGGCGAACTCCGCCCCGCTCTTCGGCAAGCTGCCGAAGAAGATCCAGGACGCGGGCGTCATCAAGGTCGGCACGGACGCCACGTACGCGCCGATGGAGTTCACCGAGGGCGGCAAGATCGTCGGCGTCGACCCGGGCATCGCCGAGGCCCTCGGCAAGCAGCTCGGCGTCACCTTCAAGTTCGAGTCGGGCACCTTCGACACCCTGATCGGCAGCATGCAGACGGGCCGCAGCGACGTGGTCATGTCCTCGCTCACCGACACCAAGGCCCGTCAGGAGGGCCTGGACGACAAGGGCGCCAAGACCGGTGCCGGCGTCGACTTCGTCGACTACTTCAGCGCCTCGACCGGCATCCTCGTCAAGAAGGGCAACCCGGACGGGATCAAGACCCTCGACGACCTCTGCGGCAAGAAGGTCGCCGTCCAGCGCGGCACCACGTACGAGCAGTCCGCCAAGGACCAGTCCGAGAAGTGCAAGACGGCCGGCAAGGGCGAGGTCTCCATCGAGTCCTTCCCGACCGACGCCGAGGCGCAGACCCGCGTGAAGGCCGGCGGCGCCGTGGCCGACCTCAACGACTCCCCGGTCGCCGCGTACATCGCGCAGACCGCCGGTGGCGGCAACGACTTCGAGGCCATCGCCAACCCGACCGACGCCGGTCTCTTCGGCATCGCCGTGGACAAGAAGAACATCGAGCTGCGCGACGCGCTCAAGGCCGCCCTCGACGCGATCATCAAGGATGGCTCGTACAAGACCGCCCTCGACAAGTGGAACGCGGGCTCCGGTGCCGTGACCGAGGCCAAGATCAACGCAGGCTCCTGATCTCCGCGTACCACCGCAGCACACTGAAGGGCAGTCACTGTGACTGACAAGCTCGACAAGGTCCCGGGCCCGGCGGACACCCCGCCGGCCGGGGCCGTCCCCCCCGAGGCGATCAAGGCCATTCCGGTCCGTCACTACGGCCGCTGGGTCAGCGCCGTGGTGGTCATCGGCCTGGTCGCTTTGCTCGCCGTCGCCTTCTCGCAGGGCAACGTCCGCTGGGCGACCGTGCCGGAGAAGCTGTTCGACCCGACCATCATCCGGGGTCTGTTCAACACGATCTGGATCAGCGTCGCCTCGATGGCCCTGGGCCTGGTGCTCGGTGTCCTCTTCGCCGTGATGCGGCTCTCGAAGAACCCGGTGACCAGCACCATCGCCTGGTTCTACATCTGGTTCTTCCGCGGCACCCCGGTGTACGTGCAGCTCCTCATCTGGTTCAACCTCGCGCTGATCTTCCCGTACCTGAACCTCGGGTTCTACCGGGACGAGATGACCCAGGTCATGACCCCGTTCCTGGCCGCCCTGCTGGGTCTCGGCCTCAACGAGGGCGCGTACATGGCGGAGATCGTCCGCGCCGGCATCCAGTCGGTCGACGAGGGCCAGACCGAGGCCTCGCACGCGCTGGGCATGACCCGGACGCAGACCATGCGCCGGATCGTGCTGCCGCAGGCCATGCGGGTGATCGTGCCGCCGTCGGGCAACGAGTTCATCAACATGCTCAAGACCTCGTCGCTCGTGGTCGCCGTGCAGTACTTCGACCTGCTGCGCGCAGCCCAGGACATCGCCTCCACCTCGTTCGCGGTGATGGAGATGTTCTTCGTCGCCTCGATCTGGTACCTCGCCCTGACCAGTGTGTTCAGCGTCGGCCAGTACTACCTGGAGCGCCGCTACGCGCGCGGCTCGCTGCGATCCCTGCCGGACACCCCGCTGCAGAAGATCAAGGCGAACCTCTCCCGCTTCTCGAACCGCAAGGCGGTGGCCTGATGACTTCGACTGCCATGGTGAAGGCCGAAGGCGTCCACAAGTCCTACGGAGCCGCCCACATCCTCAAGGGCATCGACCTGGAGGTCGCCCCGCGTGAGGTCTTCTGCCTGGTCGGTCCGTCCGGCTCCGGCAAGTCGACCTTCCTGCGGTGCATCAACCACCTGGAGCAGGTCAACGCCGGACGGCTCTACGTCGACGGTCGGCTCGTCGGCTACCGCCAGAAGGGCGACAAGCTCTACGAGCTGAAGGACAGCGAGGTCGCGGCGCAGCGCCGGGACATCGGCATGGTCTTCCAGCGCTTCAACCTCTTCCCGCACATGACGGCCATAGAGAACGTCATGGAAGCCCCGGTCATGGTCAAGGGCGAGAGCAAGTCGGTCGCGCGGGCGCGCGCCGTCAAGCTCCTCGACCGGGTCGGCCTCGGCGACAAGGGCGGGAACTATCCCACCCAGCTCTCCGGCGGCCAGCAGCAGCGCGTGGCCATCGCCCGCGCGCTGGCGATGGAGCCGAAGCTGATGCTCTTCGACGAGCCCACCTCGGCGCTCGACCCGGAGCTCGTCGGCGACGTCCTCGACGTCATGCGGGACCTGGCCGAATCGGGCATGACCATGATCGTGGTCACGCACGAGATGGGCTTCGCCCGCGAGGTCGGCGACAACCTCGTCTTCATGGACGGCGGCGTGGTCGTCGAATCCGGCCACCCGCGCGACGTCCTCGGCAACCCCCAGCAGGACCGCACGAAGGCCTTCCTCTCGAAGGTCCTGTAAGACGGCGGCGGCTCACGCGTGAGGGGCGGTACGGGAATCCGTACCGCCCCTCACGCATGCCCGGCCCGCGCTGCGGGCCGGGGCTACTTCAGGGCCAGCACCAGCCCGTCGGAGGGCGAGCGCCAGACCGTACGGGCCTCCGCGAAGCCGGCGCCGCGCAGCGTGGCCGCGTGCCAGGACTCCGGCGGGGTGTCGCCGTCGGCGTGCTCGCCGTAGATCTCGAAGCGGGCCTTCGTCGGCTCGGCGAGCGCCGGGTCGGCGGCCGCGAGCTCCCACCACTCGCGCCAGTCCAGCGCTCCGGCCGCCTTCGCCCGGTTCATGCCGTCGTGCCGGTGGGCGCGCTCGGCGGCGTTGATCCGCGGGGTGGCGGGGTCGGGCATGTGGTCGGCGTTCATGAACACCCCGCCGGTGCGCAGCAGGGGCGCCAGTTGCCCGTAGAGGACGGCGAGGTCCTTGCTGTGCAGCCAGTGCAGGGCGGTGGCCGTCAAGACCGCGTCGAAGGAGCCGCGGGGGAGGGCCGAGCGCCAGTCGGGGTCCTTGAGGTCGGCGGTCACGAAGGTGACGCGGGGGTCGCCCGCGAAGTGGCCCCGGGCGATCGTCAACAGCGCGGGGTCGAGATCGACTCCCGTACTGGTGGATTGCGGGAACCTCTTGAGGACGCGGTCCGTGATACTTCCCGTACCGCACGCGAGATCGAGCACTCGGGGGGCGGTGCCGACCAGCGCCTCCAGCATGTCCAGCATCACCCGGAACCGCTCCTCGCGGTCCGGCATGTACCACTCCTGCTGCCGGTCCCAGCTGTCCTGCCAGGCCTGCCAGTCGGACGGTGCTGCCGTACCGGAGCGTGCTGTGTCCGCCACGAGTGCCTCCATGCGTAATACCCTCGAACATGTCTCAGCCGTTACCGAAGACATTAATCCGCAGCCGTAAGGACTACAAGTGGAACTGGCCCATTACTCGGACTACGCCGTGCGCCTGGTCAACACCGAGGAGCCGGCCCGCAACAAGGACTCGCTGACCTCCGTGGACGCCGTCCGCGCCCTCTTCGGCGTCAGCGTGCAGATGGCCCGCCGGGTCACGGACGGTGACGTCACCCGCTTCCGCAACGTCCGCGGCCGGCTGCGCGCCGTCTTCGAGGCCGCCGACGGCGGCGACCACGTCCTCGCCGTCGACCTGCTGAACTCCCTGCTCATGGAGTTCCCGGTCAGCCCCCAGATCTCCGGGCACGTGGCCGCCGACGAGCACAGCGGACACGGCGAGCACAGCGGACACGGCGGACACGGCGGACACGGTGGGCACGGCGGACACGGTGAGCACGGCGGCCCGAACTGGCACATCCACCTGGCCGACCACCCCTCCAACGCCTCCGCCGGCTACGCCGCGATCGCGTGCTTCGGGCTGGCCTTCCACCTCACCGAGCACGGCCCGGCCCGGCTCGGCCTCTGCCAGGCCCCGCCCTGCCGCAACGCCTACCTCGACACCTCCACCAACCGCTCCCGGCGCTACTGCTCCGACCGGTGCGCCACGCGCGCCAACGTCGCCGCCTACCGCGCCCGCAAGCGGCTGGAGGCCGAGGAGTCCGCCGGCAGCGGGCGCAGCGCCGAGGAAGCCCAGGAGAGCCACGCCCTCAGCGAGCGCTGATCCTCCCCCTCGTGCTCCGGCCGGGGGCGCGGCCGGAAGCGGCCCACCGCGGTCGCCAGCACGAGCTCGTCGGGGACCGGCCCGTAGTCCGTGCTGTCGCCCGTCTCGTTGTACGGGTTGTCGCCCAGCACCCACCAGCCGCCGGGGCGCCGCTCCACCGCCCGCTTGACGACCAGCAGGTCCTGCTGGAAGGGATGGCGCAGCACCACCACGTGGCCCGGCCGCACGGGTGCCCCGTAGCGGACCAGCACCTGGTCCCCGTTCTCCAGCGTCGGCGCCATCGAGGGGCCGCTCACCTCCACGGTGCCGATCCGCTTCAACGGCGACTCCCACTCCCGCGTCCGGCCGCGCGAGCGCGTGCTCCCCGCCATCCGAGACCTCCTTGACCGCGCTCGTTCGCTCTTCGTACCACCCCGCATGCTGCCGCACTCTTCCGTACATTCGGTCACCGGCCCGGGGGCACCCCTGGACTTTTGTCCCAACCCCACGGGGGCGGCCGCGAAATCGTCTTTCTCACGGAGTAATCTCCCCCTTGAGAAGACGATCACGAGGAGGACAAACTCCATGCTTTCCCGCCTCTTCGCCCCCAAGGCGAAGGTCTCCGCCCACTGCGATCTTCCGTGCGGCGTGTACGACCCTGCCCAGGCCCGCATCGAGGCCGAGTCCGTCAAGGCCGTGCAGGAGAAGTACCAGGCCAACGACGACGCCGACTTCCGCGCGCGCGCCATCACCATCAAGGAGCAGCGCGCCGAGCTCGCGAAGCACCACGTTTCCGTGCTGTGGAGCGACTACTTCAAGCCGCCGCACTTTGAGAAGTACCCGCAGCTGCACACCCTGGTCAACGACACCCTGAAGGCCCTCTCGGCCGCCAAGGCGTCGAACGACCCGGCGACCGGCGCCAAGGCGCTGGAGCTCATCGCCGAGATCGACCGCATCTTCTGGGAGACCAAGGCCGCCTGATCAGGCTCTCCAGCCTGATCGGCCTTGTCCCGCGGGACGATGACGAAGGGGCCCGACCGCACCTGCGGTCGGGCCCCTTCGTCTTGGGCGGGGGCTACGCGTCGTCCTCGTCCTCGTCGTCGTCCAGGCGGGCCAGCCACGTCGCGAGGCGTTCCACCGGGACCTCGAAGTCCGGGTTCAGGTCGACGAAGGTGCGCAGCTGCTCGGCGAGCCACTCGAAGGTGACCTCCTCCTCGCCGCGCCGCTTCTCCAGCTCCTCGATGCCGCGATCGGTGAAGTACAAGTCGGGCTCCGTGCGGTGGTCGGGTGTTCGGGTGTGTCCCGTCAGGATAATCCGCCGGTCCGCCGCGGCCGGACCTGACCGCTTTCCGCCGTTCGCGGAGCCCCTCCCCAGGGCAGGGATGGAGGGTCCGCGGCGGGAGGTATGCATGGATCACCCCGAGCCGAGCGACGGCGTGCTGCGGGCCCTCGGTTCCACCGAGCCGTCCGCCGAAGGGACCGCGCTGGTGTGCGGCGTACGGCGGGCCCGGCGGCTGCGACTGCTGCGGGAGCTCGGGGAACTGCCCGGCGCCCGTACCGGGGAGGCGGCCGAGCGCTGGGCCCTGCTGGAGGAGGCAGGGCGGCGCGACCCCCGTGCGGTGGCCGACGTGGTGCACTATCCGGCCACCGGGGTGTGGGCCGAGGAGACGCTGCGCCGGCTGCGCACGCGGCACGGGCCGCCCGCCGACCTCGGGCACCTCGGGGCACTCGCCGCCGCCGCGGCGCTGCGCGCCGGGATCGGCTTCAAGATCACGCTGCGCCCCGCGCACGGACGCCTCGCCCTGCCCACCCTCGGACTGCTGCGCCCGGACCGGCCCGGCCCGCTCGCCCTGACCGAGGGCTCCTGGGACCCCGGCAACCCGGAGGCGCTGGCCCTGCACGCGCTGCCCGACGGGCGGACCGCCCTGGACGACCTGGACCCGTACCGGGCCCCGGGGACGGTGCCCGCCGCCCGCCGGCTCACCCCCAAGGGGCACAAGCGGTGGGACACCCAGTGGTCCGGGGCCCTCACGCTGCTGCGGCGCTACGACACCGCCCGCGCGGACGAGGCCGGGCGGCTGCTGCGCTGCGTGGTCCCGCTGTCCGGCAGCTCCCGGTCCTACGGCGGGACCCTGCCCGAGGCGGCGGGCTCCGTCCTGGCGCGGGCGCAGCCGCCGCCCGCGCTGGCCGCGACCCTCGTGTTCGAGGTGCAGCACGGGAAGCTGGCGGCCCTCACGGAGGCGTTCCCGCTGCACACCGCCGACCGCTCCGCACGGTACTGGGCACCCTGGCGGGCCGATCCACGGCCGCTGGAGGGGCTCCTGCGGGGCGCGTACGCGCACCTCGGGCTGGCGGGCTACTGGCAGCGCGCGGCGCTCTACGGGGCCAGGGGGGCGTGGGCGCAGCATGCGCGGGTGCGGGCGCAGGTGGCGGCGGTGCTGCCCGTTCTGGACGCCTGCCCGGAACTCACCGCCGCCGGGCGGGTGTTCGTCGGCGCGATGGCTGTCGCGGAGCGGGGGATGGACGGGGTGCCGGCGCCGGGGTCTCGGTACGCGGTGGCCCGCGCGGCGGTGGAGCACGACCGGGCCGCGTGGTGTGCGGCGCACCCGAACCTGGCCCCGTACGCGGCCGGCTGACGGGTCGAGCCGCTGCGCGGGCTGCTTGCCCCTCCCCGCCCTTCCACCGTTCCCTGGGCTCTGCCCAGACCCGCGCCTCACACGCCGGCGGGGCTGAAAGACTCGCCGCGGACAACCGGAAGGCCCGGCCTCTCGGTGATTCGAGGGGGCCGGGCCTTCCAACGTTCGAGCAAGCGCAGTGCTTAGGCCTCGAAGACCTCGTTGAGGAGGAGCTGCTGCTCCGCCTGGTGGCGCTTGGCCGAGCCGACCGCCGGGGACGAGCCGTGCGGGCGGGAGATGCGGCGCAGGCGCTCGCCCGCCGGGATGTCCGCGCCGACCGCCAGGTCGAGGTGGTCGATCAGGTTGAGCGCGATGAAGGGCCACGCGCCCTGGTTCGCCGGCTCCTCCTGGGCCCAGATGTACTTCGCCGCGTTCGGGAACTTGGCGATCTCCGCCTGGAGTTCCGCGCCCGGGAGGGGGTAGAGGCGCTCGATGCGGATGATCGCCGTGTCGGTGATGCCCCGCTTCTCGCGCTCGGCCTCCAGGTCGTAGTAGACCTTGCCCGCGCAGAAGACGACCTTGCGGACGGCGTTGGGGTCCACGGTGGAGTCGCCGATGACCGGACGGAACGAGCCGGTCGTGAACTCCTCCGCCTTCGACGCCGCCGCCTTCAGACGCAGCATCGACTTCGGGGTGAAGACGATGAGCGGCTTGTGGTGCGGGTTGTGGACCTGCCACCGCAGGAGGTGGAAGTAGTTCGACGGGAGCGTGGGCATCGCGACCGTCATGTTGTCCTGCGCGCACATCTGCAGGAAGCGCTCCGGGCGGGCGGAGGAGTGGTCCGGGCCCTGGCCCTCGTAGCCGTGCGGCAGGAGGAGCGTGACGCCGGACGTCTGGCCCCACTTCTGCTCGGCCGAGGAGATGAACTCGTCGACGACGGTCTGCGCGCCGTTGACGAAGTCGCCGAACTGGGCCTCCCAGAGGACCAGCGCGTCCGGGCGGGCCAGCGAGTAGCCGTACTCGAAGCCCATGGCCGCGTACTCGGAGAGCAGCGAGTCGTAGACGTTGTAGCGGGCCTGCTCGTCCGACAGGTAGAGCAGCGGGGTGTAGTCCTCGCCCGTCTCCCGGTCGATCAGGACCGCGTGGCGCTGGCCGAAGGTGCCGCGGCGGGAGTCCTGGCCGGACAGCCGGACCGGGGTGCCCTCCATCAGCAGCGAGCCGAAGGCCAGGGTCTCGCCCATGCCCCAGTCGATGGTGCCGTCGTCGATCATCGCGGCGCGGCGCTGCAGCTGCGGCAGCAGGCGCGGGTGGACGGTGACCGTGTCCGGGATGTTGACCTGGGCCTCGGCGATCCGCTTGACGACCTCCTGGGAGATCGCGGTGTTCACGAAGACCGGGAACTCCTGCGCGACCTGCGCGGGCGCCACCGGGGCGAGCGCGGGCTGCGTGGCGGCCTCGCGGACCTCCGCGAAGACCTTCTCCAGCTGGCCCTGGAAGTCCTGGAGCGCCTGCTCCGCCTCTTCCAGGGTGATGTCGCCGCGACCGATGAGGGACTCGGTGTACAGCTTGCGCACCGAGCGCTTCTTGTCGATCAGGTCGTACATCAGCGGCTGCGTGAACGCCGGGTTGTCCGACTCGTTGTGACCGCGGCGGCGGTAGCAGATGAGGTCGATGACCACGTCCTTGTTGAACGCCTGACGGAACTCGAAGGCCAGGCGCGCGATGCGGACCACGGCCTCCGGGTCGTCGCCGTTCACGTGGAAGATCGGCGCCTCGATCATGCGGGCCACGTCGGTCGCGTACATCGAGGAACGCGAGGACTCCGGGGCGGCGGTGAAGCCGACCTGGTTGTTGATGACCACGTGCACGGTGCCGCCGGTGCGGTAGCCGCGCAGCTGCGACATGTTCAGCGTCTCGGCGACGACGCCCTGGCCCGCGAAGGCCGCGTCGCCGTGCAGGGCGACGGGCAGGACCGTGAAGTCCGTGCCGCCCTTGTTGATGATGTCCTGCTTGGCGCGGACCACGCCCTCCAGGACCGGGTCCACCGCCTCCAGGTGCGAGGGGTTCGCGACGAGCGAGACCTTGATCTGCTCGCCGTCCAGGCCCGTGAAGGTGCCGTTGGCGCCCAGGTGGTACTTGACGTCGCCGGAGCCGTGCATGGACTTCGGGTCGAGGTTGCCCTCGAACTCGCGGAAGATCTGCGCGTACGACTTGCCGACGATGTTCGCGAGCACGTTCAGGCGGCCGCGGTGGGCCATGCCGATCGCGACCTCTTCGAGGCGGGCCTCGGCGGCCGAGTCGATGACGGCGTCGAGCAGCGGGATGACGGACTCGCCGCCCTCCAGGGAGAACCGCTTCTGGCCGACGTACTTCGTCTGCAGGAAGGTCTCGAAGGCCTCCGCCGCGTTCAGCCGGCGCAGGATGCGCAGCTGCTCCTCGCGCTCCGGCTTGGAGTGCGGGCGCTCGATGCGGTCCTGGATCCAGCGGCGCTGCTTCGGGTCCTGGATGTGCATGAACTCGACGCCCGTGGTGCGGCAGTACGAGTCGCGCAGCACGCCGAGGATGTCGCGGAGCTTCATCATCGACTTGCCGGAGAAGCCGCCGACCGCGAACTCGCGCTCCAGGTCCCACAGGGTGAGGCCGTGCTCGGTGATGTCGAGGTCGGGGTGCTTGCGCTGCTTGTACTCCAGCGGGTCCGTGTCGGCCATGACGTGGCCGCGGACCCGGTAGGAGTGGATCAGCTCGAAGACGCGGGCGGCCTTCGTGACGTCGTCGTCGTGCGAGGCGTCGATGTCCCGGAGCCAGCGGACCGGCTCGTACGGGATGCGCAGCGCCTCGAAGACGTCGTCGTAGAAGCCGCTCTCGCCGAGCAGCATGTTCGCGACGATGCGCAGGAACTCGCCGGAGGCCGCGCCCTGGATGACCCGGTGGTCGTAGGTCGAGGTCAGGGTCATGACCTTGGAGATGCCCAGCTTGTTCAGGGTGTCCTGCGAGGTGCCCTGGAACTCGGCGGGGTAGTCCATGGAGCCGACGCCCATGATGACCGACTGTCCGGGCATCAGGCGGGGCACGGAGTGGACGGTGCCCAGGCCGCCGGGGTTGGTGAGGGAGACCGTCACCCCGGTGAAGTCGTCCATCGTCAGCTTGCCGATGCGGGCCCGGCGCACGATGTCCTCGTAGGCCTGCCAGAACTCGAAGAAGTTGAGGGTCTCGGCCTTCTTGATGCCGGCGACGACGAGCTGGCGGTCGCCGTTGGGCTTCACCAGGTCGATCGCGAGACCGAAGTTGATGTGCTCCGGCTTGACCAGGGTCGGCTTGCCGTCCTTCTCCGCGAAGGAGTAGTTCATCGACGGCATGGCCTTGATGGCCTGCACCATCGCGTAGCCGATGAGGTGCGTGAAGGAGATCTTCCCGCCCCGGGCGCGCTTCAGGTGGTTGTTGATGACGATGCGGTTGTCGAACAGCAGCTTCACCGGGACGGCGCGGACGGACGTGGCCGTCGGCACTTCCAGCGAGGCGTTCATGTTCTTGACCACGGCAGCCGCCGGGCCGCGGAGCGTCACCAGTTCGGGGCCCGCGGGGGCCTCGGTGGCGGGCGCGGCCTTCTGGGGGGCTACGGAAGCGGGGGCGGCGGCGGGAGCCGGGGCCTGGGAGGCGGGGGCAGCCGGTGCGGCGGCGGCCGGGGCCTGGGAGGTGACAGTCACAGCAGGGGCACCAGAGGGGGTGGCAGGTACAGGGGCAGGTGCTGACACGGGCGTCGTGGGCGCGGCGACGGGGGCAGCAGGCGTGAGGCTCGCCGTCCCTGGGGCGGCGGCGTCGGAAGCCTGCGGGGCCGTGGCGGTGACGGGGGTGGCGGCCTGTGCGGAGGCGCCGTCCGTCGTCGTCGCGGCAGGGGGAGCGGGCCGGTCCGTGGGCTTGTCCGCCTTCACCGGAGCGACAGCGCCACCCGGCTTGTAGTCGGCGAAGAAGTCCCACCAGGCCCGGTCGACCGAGTTCGGGTCCTGGAGGTACTGCTGATAGATCTCGTCGACGAGCCACTCATTCGCGCCGAAGCCTGGGGCGGGGTTCTTCCCGCCCGATCCTGCTTCGGTCGTGGTGCTCGAGTTACTGGGGGACTGTGGCGACACGGCGGCAACCGCCCTCTTCCGCTTCACAAGGTATGGACAGCGGGAATAAAGGCTACGCCTCCCGGGCCCTGTGATGCAGACCGGGCGGGACTTACGTCGCGTAGGTCACATCGAACGGCGGGTTTCACCACCTGGAATGGCGGGAAACAAGCGTGGTTCGGGCAGGAGGCACCGCGGTTGCGGCCCCCTTGGCTTCGCACCCCTGACGGACCCCGGCCCATGTGGCCGAGATCATGTCCTTCCCACTCGAACCCTACGTCAACCCGGCGCCTGCGAGCTGCCCGGAAGCGTGACGAGGATGCGGCACCCCCGTGACGATTCGGCCACTCCGATGTGCCCCCCGTGCAGGCCGACCGCCCAGCGGGCGATGGCCAGGCCCAGGCCCGTGCCCCCGTCGCCGCCCCTCGCGCTGCCCCGGTTGAACCGCTCGAAGACCCGGTGGCGCTCCGCCTCCGGTATCCCGGGACCTTCGTCCCGTACTTCGAGCACCAGGCCCCCGGGCGCGTCGCCCGCCCGGGCGTGCACGGTGACCCGGCCGTGCGGGGGGCTGTGCTTGACCGCGTTGTCGATCAGGTTCGCCACCACCTGGTGCAGCCGCTCGGCGTCCGCGTACGCCGTCAGGTCCGGCGGGGACACGTCCAGGTGGAGGTGGACGTCGTTGCGGGTGTGCCCGCCCGATCCGGAGGACAGCCCCGGCCGGCCGGCCGCCGCCAGGCCCGACTCCTTCAGCACCCCCGACAGGTACGGCCACACCTCGAAGCGGCGGGCCCGCAGCGGCACCACCCCGTTGTCGACGCGGGAGAGGTCCAGCAGGGTCTCCACCAGCCGGCCGAGCCGCTCGGTCTGCTTCAGGGCCGTGCGCATGGTCTCCGGATCGGCGGCGGAGACGCCGTCCACCACGTTCTCCAGTACCGCCCGCAGGGCCGCGATCGGGGTGCGCAGCTCGTGCGAGACGTTGGCGACGAGCTCCTTGCGGTGCCGGTCCACCGCCTCCAGGTCGTCCGCCATCAGATTGATGGTGGAGGCCAGGTCGCCCAGCTCGTCGCGGCGGCCCGCCCCGCGCACCCGGCGCGTGTAGTCCCCGTGGGATATCGCCCGGGCCACGGTGGTCATGTCGTCCAGCGGCGCCGTCAGGCTGTGCGCCACGAACTGGGTGATCAGCATCGAGGCGATCACCGAGAACACCGTGATGAAGCGCACCTCGGTGGCCGTGCGCAGGGCCACCATCAGCAGACCCGTGGTGATGAAGACCGACACCACCACGAGCGTGCCCAGCTTGGTCTTGATCGAGAACGGGGAGAACGGCCGCAGCACCCCGGGCGGCCGCTGCCCCGGCGGCCGGTAGCCGCTCACGGCTGCGCCGGGGTCTCCAGGGCGTACCCGACGCCGTGGACCGTACGGATCCGCTCGGCGCCGATCTTCCGGCGCAGCGCCTTGATGTGGCTGTCGACCGTACGGGTCCCGGACGCGTCGGCCCAGTCCCACACCTCGGCGAGGAGCTGCTCCCGCGAGAGCACCGCCCGCGGGGTCCCGGCCAGGCACACCAGCAGGTCGAACTCCGTCGGCGTCAGGTGCACGTCCTCGGTGTGCACCCGGACCCGTCGCTGCGCGTGGTCGATCTCCAGATCGCCCAGCCGCAGGGTGGCCCCGCGCGGGGCGTGCGCGGCCAGCGTGGCCCGCTCCACCCGCCGCAGCAGTACGTGGACCCGCGCGGCCAGCTCGCGCATCGAGAAGGGCTTCGTCATGTAGTCGTCGGCGCCGACCCCGAGGCCGACGAGCATGTCGGTCTCGTCGTCCCGGGCGGTGAGCATGAGCACCGGAACGGGCCGCTGCGCCTGGACCCGGCGGCAGACCTCCAGGCCGTCGAAGCCCGGCAGCATGACGTCGAGGACCAGCAGCTCCGGCAGCCAGCTCTCGGCCGCGGCGACGGCCGCCGGCCCGTCCGAGGCCGTCTGGACCTGGAAGCCCTCGGCGCGCAGCCGGGCCGCGATGGCCTCCGCGATGGTGCGGTCGTCCTCGACGACGAGTACCCGGCGCTGCGCGCCGGGGGTGGCCGCGGCGCCGTTGTGGGTGGTGGTGTGTGTCTGTTCCATTTCCCGCCCCTGAAGATCCCGCGTGGTAGGGGTGCAGCGTAGAGGAGCCTCCGGCGTCCGGCTATGACGGGTTCCGCATGCGGGCCTGCTGCACGGCGCCACTGTTCCCGGCCGCCCGCGCCTCAAACGCGGGAGGGGCTGCCTTTTGTCCGCCGTCTGCCCGCACGAGAACGCCGGCGGGCTGGGAAATCCAGCCTCGCCGGCGTTTGAGGCGCGGGGTCTGGGGCGGAGCCCCGGGGGCTCGGGCGGAGCCCGGGGCCTGGCGGGTCAGGGCGGAGCCCTGGGAACGGGGGAAGGGCGGGTAGGGGAATCCGCCCCGCGGGGCAGAAGGGCTACGGCGCTACAGGGCCAGGCCGTGGCCGTGCGCGAACACCGGGTCGGCGGTGTCGTTCGGGACATCGGGCCGGGAGGCGGCCACGGCCGCCATCGAGCGCGGGAGCTCGAAGGGGAGGCGCCCCTCGGCGGCCGCCCGGCCGAAGGCCACGTCCAGGAGGGCGGCGTCGGACGCGCCGTAGTCCGCGATCAGGGCAGCCGCCCGCTCCGCGATCTCGGGGATCACCGCGGCCCGCTCCAGATTGATGCAGACCAGGGTCGGGACGGCGTCCAGCAGGGACAGGATCTCGGTGAGCTCCGGCTCGGGGAAGGCCAGCGAACCCGAGTGGAAGAAGGACTCGAAGATGTTCGTGCGGGGCTCGTGCGGCGTGCGCAGCCGCAGCACCGCCAGGTCCGCCTCGGCCGGGTCGGACACGACGTCCCCGTAGGCCGCCGCGACGTCCGCGTCCACGTCCTTGACGTACAGCTTCGGGCGGCCGGAGACCGGCAGGGTCCGCCCGGTGTTGGTGAGCACCGTCAGGGAGCGCCGCTGGGCCGCCGCGCCCGCCGCCGTGAAGTCGGCGCGGCCGACGGTCTCGGCCGCCGCGTCCGGGTCCACGTACGGGTTCTCGAAGAGGCCGAGGACGAACTTCTCGCGCAGCAGCCGGCGTACGGACGCGTCGATCCGGGCCTCGGGGACCCGGCCCGAGCGGACCATCTCCACGATGACCGCGGGGCACTGCTCGCCGCCGAACTGGTCCGAGCCCGCCTCCAGCGCGCGGGCCGCCCGCTCGGTGACGCTCAGGTGCTCCAGGCCCCAGGCGCGGGCCGGGTGCGGCTCGCCGAAGATCGTCGACTCGGTGAGCAGGCCCCAGTCGGTGCACACGATGCCCTGGAAGCCGAGCTCCTCGCGGAGCAGGCCGGTGACGACGCCCTTGTTGAAGCCGAAGCCGACCTCTTCCCAGTCGGTGCCGATGGGCTGGCCGTAGTACGGCATCATCTGCGAGCAGCCGGCCGCGATGGCCGCCTTGAACGGCTCCAGGTGGTGCTCGCGCATCCCGCCCGGGTAGACCTGCTCCTTGCCGTGTGCGAAGTGCGGGTCCTCGCCGTCCATCTGCGGGCCGCCGCCGGGGAAGTGCTTGACCATCGCGGAGACCGAGGCCGCGCCGAGCGTCTCGCCCTGCAGGCCCCGTACGTAGGCCTGGACGAGCTCGCCCGTCAGCTTCGCGTCCGAGCCGAAGGTGCCCGACTGGCGGGCCCAGCGCGGCTCCGTGGCCAGGTCGATCTGCGGGTGCAGGGCGACGCGGAAGCCGACGGAGAGGTACTCGCGCCGCATGATGTCGGCGAACTCGAAGACCAGCTCCGGGTCCCCGATCGCGGCGAGGCCGATGGCCTCGGGCCAGGCGGAGAAGGCGCCGGCGTTGAAGGAGGCGCCGACGTTGTCGGTGAAGGAGTGCCGGGGATCGGTGGACAGGGTCACCGGGATGCCGAGGCGGGTGCCGGCGGCCATCTCCTGGACGGCGTTCTGCCATATCGCCATCTCGCGGGCGCCGTAGCTGCCGAGGAGGTTGAAGTGGGTGAGGGAGCGGCCCTCGATCAGCTCGGGGGTGGTGAACGGGAGGATCGAGCCGTCGGTCTCGGTGACCGGGGTGCCGTCCGGGTTCATCATCAGCATCGAGTGGAAGAGCTGGCCGGCCTTCTCCTCCAGGGTCATGCGGGAGAGCAGGTCCTCGACGCGCTGGTCGACGGTGAGGGAGGCGTCCCGGTACGGGAGGGCGGGGGTGGCCGGGGGCGTCGGGGTGGCGTTCATGGCAGGGCTCCTGAGGAGGTCGGGCGCGGGGGCGGGCGTGGGAGCGTGCGGGAGGGAGGCCGCGGGGGCCGGGGCCGGGGCGGGGGCGGGGACGGACGCGGACGTGGAGGCGGTCGCGGGGGGCGGTGGCCGGAGGCTGGTCGGGGCCGGGTGCGTGGGCGCCTGCGGGCCCGGCCGGGCGGGCCGTCGTTCGACCGGGCTGATCAGCTGGACCAGGGCGGCGCCGACGGTTGGCGCGATGCCGCCGACGAGGAGGGGCGCGCCGTAGTCGCCCCCTGCGCCGAAGGCGGGGGAGGAGCGTGGGCCGGGAGGGCGGCCGGGGCGGTGGCCGCGGCCGTGGCCGGCGTGGCCGGATCGGGTCGGCCGGGGGCGTCGAGTGCGCTTCCGGGGTCCTGCGTGAGCGGCATGGGGGCTCCAACGTCTCCGCGTCGGCCTCGTCACCGACCGGGCGGATTCACCGTAGGGGCGAAAACCGTGCACCCACTAGGTTTTCGTGCAGTGAGCTGGATCACTCCATCGGGATGGCCGAAAACGGTCGGGCTTAGGGTGGTCCGCATGGCACAGGACAGGGGCCGAACGGTCCCCAAGGCGGCGGTCCCCAAGGCTGCGGGCCCCAAGGCGGTTGCCGCCCGGGGCGGCTACGCGGTGGGCGACGCCCGCCGTCAGAAGATCCTCGACACCGCCGTCGAGCACTTCGCGCAGTGGGGCTTCCACGCCTCCTCGCTCGCCCGGATCGCCAACGACTGCGGGATCACCCAGGGCGGCCTGCTGCACCACTTCCGCGGCAAGGAGGACCTGCTGCTGTCCGTCCTGGCGCAGAGCGAGCAGCACGACGTCGAGCGGCTCTTCAGTGGGCCGGCCGAGGAGGTCCCCTCGGTCGCCGTGCACTTCGCCGCGGTGGTCGCCCTCGCCGAGGACAACGCCCGCCGGCCCGGTCTCGTACGCATGTACAACACGCTGGTCGGCGAGTCCGGGAACCCGGGCCACCCCGCGCACGCCTACTTCCGGGAGCGCTACGACCGGGTCCTCGGCTACAGCGTCGGCCTGCTCCGGGCGGGGGTGGCGCGCGGCGAGGTGAGGCCGGACACGGATTGCGAGGCCGTCGGCCGCGAGACCATCGCGGTGATGGACGGGTTCCAGATCCAGTGGGTACTGGACCCGGAGGGCGTGGACATGGCGGTCCTGCTGCGCGGGTACCTGGACCGGCGGCTGCGGGAGATCACGGTGGCGGGGACGGGGCTGTGACGGGGCGGCGGGGGCGGTGCCCGGCTCGCTCGGCCGGCTTGCTGTGTTCGCCGCGGTCGCCGCGGTCGCTGTGGCCGGCCTGATCTCTTCAGCGCGGCTCGAAGGGCGGCAGCGCGCTCAGGACCCCTTCCAGGGGGCGCGGCAGCGTGGTCTGGGCGGCGGCGACCTCGTAGCCGCCGTGCCGGAAGGCGTACGTGAACGCGTCGACGGCCGGCTGGTCGGGGAACGAGATCCGCGGCAGGCGGGGGAAGTCCGCCTTCTGGAGCGCGGCGCGCAGTTGGGTGAGGGCGGCCGCCGAGAGCTTGTCGGGGTCGACCGTCTCGGCCTTCGCGTTGAGCCGGAGGAACGATCCGTCACCCTTGATGATCAAGGTGCTGGTCTTTCCCGTGATGCCGCCGCTGCGGGTGACCGCGAGGAGGGTCTCGCCGCCGGCGGGCGTCGAGGCGCTGGGTGCGGGGGCGGGAGCGGAGGTACTGGGCGCGGGCTGCGGGGCGGGACCGGTCGTACCGGTGCCCGGGCCCGGACTCTGACCGGCGCTCTGACCGGGGGACGGCGTCCCCGGGGCGTCCGTCGCCGTCCCGGACGGGGCGCTCGTCGCGGAGCCGGTGCCGGGGCCCGTGCTCGTGCCGGTGCCGGTGCCCGTGCTCGCGTTCGGTGTCGGTGAGGCTCCGTCCTTCGACCCGCCGGAGGAGCACCCGCCCAAGGCCGCCACCACGGCCAGCGCCACGGCCGCCGTCGCCCAGCCCACTCGCCCACCACGTGCTCGCACGCCCCACCCCCGCAGGTATCCGGCTCGAACCCCGAGTATGGAGTCAGCACCACCCGCACGGATAGCACCCGGAGGCCGACATCCGCCGCTTCGCCCCTTGGCGCTGGCTGCCGCCGCTCACCGCCCTCGCACTCGGCCTCTGGGGCCTCTCGCGGGGCGGCTCCATGTGGCGCGACGAGTCCGTCACGTGGCAGGTCGCGCACCGGCCGCTCGGGGAACTCTGGGAACTGCTCGGCCAGGTCGACGCCGTACACGGCCTCTACTACCTGCTGATGCACGCCGTCTTCACGGTGACGGGCGACGGCGCCGCCCCCGACTCCGGCCTCTGGGCCCTGCGCCTCCCCTCGGTGGCCGCCACCGCCCTCGCCGCATCCGGCGTGGCCGCGGTGGCCCACCACCTGACGGACGCACTGCCCGTCGGGGATGGGGGCGGGGGGCGCGGGCCTGGCGTGCCCGGCGGATCCGGGCAGGCCGGCGGCCCGGTCCGGCCCGACGCCTCCGACCACTCCGACCGGGTCGGCGGCCCGGACCGCGCCGACCGGCCCGACTGGTTCGACCGCCTCGACCAGTCCGATCGCCTCGATCGCCTCGATCGACCCGGCCGGCCCGACCGCCCCGGCCGGGTCGCGTTGTTGGCCGGGGTCGGGTACGCGGTGTTGCCGCCCGTGCAGATGTACGCGCAGGAGGGGCGCTCGTACGCGTTCGTCGCCGCGGCCGTCGTCTGGGCCACGTACCTGATGCTGCGCGAGCGCTGGGTCGGCTACGCCGTGGTGCTGGCGCTGGGGTGCTGGCTGCACGAGTTCGCCGTACTGGCGCTGCCCGCGCACGCGTTCGCCGCCTGGCGCTCGCGCGGCTGGAGGCTCGCCGCCGGGGCCGTGGTGGCCGCGCTGCTGCCGCTCGCCCTGGTCAGCGCGCGGCAGGCGCAGCAGCAGCTGGGCTGGCTCGGGCGGCCGAGCTGGCAGGACTGGGCGGCGTACGGGGTCCTCGCGGCCGCGTCGCTGCTCCTGGCCCGGGGAGCCGCGCGGGAACTCGTACGGGTAGCCCTGCCGCTGGCCCTGCTGCCGCCCGGGCTGTTGCTCGTGATCTCGCTGGTGCACCCCTGGTACGTGGACCGGTACGTCCTCTACGCCCTCGCCGGCCTCGCCCTCCTCGCGGGGGCGCGGCTCGCCACGGCGCGGGGCTGGTGGGTGTGGCCGCTGGTCGGGGTCCTGCTGGTCCCCGTCGGGTTCTGGTCCGCGTGGCTGCGTACCCCCGAGAGCCGCAAGGACGACGCGCGGGCCGTCGCGGCGGCCGTCGGCGACGTCGCGCGCCCGGGCGACGCGGTGCTGTTCCTCCCCTCGCGGCGGCGCGCATGGCTGTTGTCCTCACCGCAGACCTACGGGTCCCTGCGCGACCTCGCCCTGTCCCGCACCCCGGCGGCTTCGCGGAGCCTCCAGGGCGTGGAGCGGACTCCGGAGGAGATCCGGGCGGCGTTGCTGGACCCGGCCGTCGACCGGGTGGTCGCCCTGCTCGACCCGGTGGGGCAGCCGCTGGACGGCTACCCGGCCGAGGCGGTGAAGCGCCAGACGCTGGTCTCCTCCTTCGACCTGTGCTCCGTGACGGACGTGCGGGGGGCGCGCGTGGCGCTCTTCGCCCGGGCGGGTGACTGCCCGTAGCTCCCGGCGGGGCCGCGGCCTCGCTCATGGACTGCCCACCCGTCTGCTCCCGGGAGTACCCGCGCCGACCGGTCGCGCACGCCTCCGGTCCGGTGCCCCGGCCGCCCGGCGCGCGCCCCTGGTACCGCTGCGCGGGGCCGACCCGGGTCGGCAGGCCCCCGGAGCCGCTGCACAGGGTCCCCTACCCTCCCTTCCGCCGTTCCCCGGGCCGCCCCGGACCCGAGAGACCTGGGGCTCCGCCCCGGATCCGAGAGACCTGGGGCTCCGCCCCGGATCCGAGAGACCTGGGGCTCCGCCCCGGACCCCGCGCCTCAAGCGCCGGCGGGGCTGGAGGTGGCCCGGCCCCGCCTTTCACGTGCACGAAGGGCCCGACGCCTGCTCCTCACGTGCGTGCTCCCCGGGCGGGCCGCCGACCTCGTGGGCGGGCCGGCCGGTCCGCTCACGGGTCCGGCCGCCCGCTAGGGCGACCGGTCGCGCCGCGCCCGGAGGCCGGCCCGCCGGGGGCAATGCGCCCCGGAGGCGGATGCGTTCGTGGGAGGCGGAGGCGCAGGGGGGAGGATGGGCGGCGGGCCGCCGACCTTGCCGGGGCCCGCCGACTTCTGCCGGAGGTGCCATATGGACGCAGCCCGCCAACACCCCCACCGCCACTCCCTCGTGCCGCCCGGTCCGCTCGTCGGTGGGGACTGGCTCGCGGAGCGTCTCGGTATACCCGGACTCGTCGTCTTCGACGCCTCCGTCGGGGCGCACCGCGAGACGGGCCGGCGGATTCCGGGGGCCCGTCCCTTCGACCTCGACGGCGCGCTGTCCGACCACACCGCCGCCGCCCCGCACGCCATGCCCGGCCCCGCCGCCTTCGCCGAGGCGATGCGCGTCCTCGGCGTGGACGACAGCAGCACGGTCGTCGCGTACGACGGCGCCGGGATCTACTCCAGCGCCCGCGCCTGGTGGATGCTGCGCAGCATGGGCTTCGACCGGGTCGCCGTCCTCGACGGCGGGCTGCCCGCGTGGACCGCCGCCGGGCGGCCGGTGGAGGAGCGCCGGCCGGGCTACGAGGGCCCGCGCGGCTCCTTCACGGCCAGGCCCCGCGCCGGGCTGCTGGTGGACGCGGCCACCGTCTCGGCGGCCCTGGCCGATCCGGCCGCCGCGGTGCTCGACGCCCGGACCCGCGAACGCTTCTCCGGCACCGCGCCCGAACCCCGACCCGGCCTGCGCGGGGGCCACATGCCGGGCGCGGCCAGCCTCCCCTTCGGCGAACTGCAGCGCCCCGACGGCCTGATGCGCCCCGCCGCCGAACTCCGTACCGCCTTCGGGGCGGCGGCGGGCGAGCGGGAGCGGCTGTACTTCAGCTGCGGATCAGGGGTTACCGCCTGCGTGCTCGCGCTCGGCGCGGAGCTCGCCGGGTACGAGCACCTCGCCGTGTACGACGGCTCCTGGAGCGAGTGGGGCATGCCCTCCCCGGACCGGCCGGTCGTACAGGGGAGTTAGCCCGGCCCCGCCCACATCCCGCCGCCCGTCCGGGGGTTGGCACCACCCCGGATCCGGGCACCGGCCCCATGCCCCCGGGCCCCCGCACGGGCACGATCGACGGCATGACAACGCAGCGCGGCACCAAGGCCACCGTCACCGCCACGCACACCGCCGCAGCCCTCGACGGTCCGTACGTCCTCGGGCTCGATCACCGCCGGGCAGCTGTCCGGGACGGGCGCGGACGCCCGCTCCGCCTCCGGCGACGTCCGCCTGGCCTTCGCGAAGGCGCCGGCCTCGGTCGCCGTGGAAACCAGCTCGGGCGATGCCAGGGTGAAGGTTCCCGCGGCGCGGGCCCCGTACGCCCTCGACGTCTCCACCACCTCCGGCGAGCGGGAGATCACCGTCCCCGCGGACCCGTCCGTGACCGCCCGCCTCGCCGTACGGACCTCGTCGGGCGACATCGTCATCTTGGCGGCCTGAGCCCCGGCGACGCCCACACCCTCTCCGTACACGCGAGGAGCGCAGCCCCGCCCCGAACTCGCCTTCACCCGTGGTGACCTGGGCATTTCCGCCGATGCCGTGGCCCGGCTGAGATGTTCCCGCCCCTGTTCGCCCCCGGCGAACGGGTGTTGGGGAACATTGGGGCGCGCACATGCATTGAGTCGGCATAGCTCAACTTCACTGCCGGAGGGAAGATCATGGCTTCGACGTCCGTAACGCTCACCCTGCCCGTGCTGCCGCTCGATGACGAGGTCGTGCTGCCTGGGATGGTCGTTCCGCTGGACCTGTCCGATGCAGAAGTGCGCGGTGCCGTCGAGGCCGCTCAGGCCGCCGCCGCGGGGGACAAGCCGAAGGTGCTGCTCGTGCCCCGGATCGACGGGAAGTACGCCGGCACCGGGGTGCTCGGGACCGTCGAGCAGGTGGGGCGGCTGTCCGACGGGGACCCCGGGGCGCTGATCAGGGGGCGCGGCCGGGTCCGTATCGGGGCCGGCACGACCGGGCCGGGGGCCGCCCTCTGGGTCGAGGGCGAGACCGTGGACGAGGCCGTCCCGGATCCGCTGCCCGGGGCCGTCACCGAGCTCGTCAAGGAGTACAAGGCGCTCGCCACGAGCTGGCTCAAGAAGCGCGGCGCCTGGCAGGTCGTGGACCGGGTGCAGCAGATCGAGGGGGTCGGGGCCCTCGCGGACAACTCCGGCTACTCCCCGTTCCTGACCGTCGAGCAGAAGGTGGAGCTGCTGGAGACGGCCGACCCCGTCGCCCGGCTGCGCCTCGCGGTCAAGGCCCTCAGCGACCACCTCGCCGAGCAGGACGTGGCCGAGTCCATCGCCAAGGACGTCCAGGACGGCGTCGACAAGGTCCAGCGCGAGTTCCTGCTGAAGCGGCAGCTCGACGCCGTGCGCAAGGAACTGCGCGAGCTGAGCGGGGAGAAGGACGGCGAGGAGTCCGACGACTACCGGGCCCGGGTCGAGGCCGCCGACCTGCCCGAGAAGGTACGGGAAGCCGCCCTCAAGGAGGTCGACAAGCTGGAGCGTTCCAGCGACCAGTCCCCGGAGGGGTCCTGGATCCGCACCTGGCTGGACACGGTGCTCGAACTGCCCTGGAACGAGCGGACCGAGGACGAGTACGACATCCGCGGAGCCCGCGCCGTCCTGGACGCGGAGCACGCAGGGCTGAGCGACGTGAAGGACCGGATCACCGAGTACCTGGCGGTGCGCAAGCGCCGCTCCGAGCGCGGGATGGGCGTCGTCGGCGGGCGCAGGGGCGGGGCCGTGCTGGCGCTCGTAGGCCCTCCGGGCGTCGGAAAGACCTCCCTCGGGGAGTCCGTGGCCCACGCCATGGGGCGCAAGTTCGTCCGCGTGGCCCTCGGCGGAGTCCGCGACGAGGCCGAGATCCGCGGACACCGGCGTACGTACGTGGGCGCGCTGCCCGGCCGGATCGTACGGGCGATCAAGGAAGCCGGGTCGATGAACCCGGTCGTCCTGCTCGACGAGATCGACAAGGTCGGCTCCGACTTCCGGGGCGACCCGGCGGCGGCACTGCTCGAAGTCCTCGACCCCGCCCAGAACCACACCTTCCGCGACCACTACCTGGAGGTGGAACTGGACCTGAGCGACGTCGTGTTCCTCGCCACCGCGAACGTGCTGGAGGCCATCCCCGAGGCCCTCGCCGACCGTATGGAACTGGTCCGCCTCGACGGCTACACCGAGGACGAGAAGGTCGTCATCGCCCGCGACCACCTGCTGCCCCGGCAGTTGGAGCGCGCCGGCCTGGCCGCGGAGGAAGTGGTCCTGGAGGAGGACGCGCTGCGCAAGCTGGCGGGGGAGTACACCCGGGAGGCGGGCGTGCGCACCCTGGAGCGTTCCCTCGCGCGGCTGCTGCGCAAGGTGGCCTCCCAGCACGAGCTGGGGGAGCGGGAGCTCCCGCTGCGGATCGGCGCCGGCGACCTGCGGGCGCTCATCGGGCGGCCGCACCACGTACCGGAGTCCGCGCAGGACCCGGCCGAGCGGCGCACCGCGGTACCGGGCGTGGCCACCGGCCTCGCCGTGACCGGGGCGGGCGGTGACGTCCTGTTCGTCGAAGCCTCGCTGGCCGACCCCGAGACGGGCGCGGCCGGGCTCACGCTGACGGGCCAGCTCGGAGACGTGATGAAGGAGTCGGCGCAGATCGCGCTCAGCTTCCTGCGCTCGCACGGCGCCGAGCTGGAACTCCCCGTCGCCGACCTGAAGGACCGGGGGGTGCACATCCACTTCCCGGCGGGCGCGGTGCCCAAGGACGGTCCGAGCGCGGGCATCACGATGACGACGGCGCTGGCCTCGCTGCTGTCGGGCCGGCAGGTCCGCACGGACGTGGCCATGACCGGCGAGGTCTCGCTGACCGGGCGGGTGCTGCCGATCGGCGGGGTCAAGCAGAAGCTGCTGGCCGCACACCGGGCCGGGCTGACCACCGTCATCATCCCGAAGCGGAACGAGGCCGACCTGGACGACGTTCCGGCCGAGGTGCTGGCAGGGCTGTCGGTGCACCCGGTGACGGATGTACGCCAGGTCCTGGAGCTGGCCCTGGCCGCGGACACGGTCCCGGTGGCCGCCGTGGCCTGATCCGGACCGCGGGCCTGATCCGAGCCGCGGCCTGGTCCTGGCCGCCGCGGTCTGATCCGGGCCGCCGGACATCCGGCCGGGTGGCCAAGGGCCCGGGGTTCCCCGCTCCGGCGGGGCCCCGGGTCCCCGGCGTACCCGCTGCGAAATACTGGTGGGCCACACACCAGCGAAGGAGCGGGCCTTGCACGGGACCGAAGACCAGGAGTTCCTTGCCCTGGAGCGGGAGCTGTCCGTCTTCCTCCGACGGGCCCGCGCCTCCTCCGGGGAGATGGCGCGCGAGCTGCACCCGGAGCTGGAACCGGCCGCGTACGGGCTCCTCGTACGGCTGGAAGCCGCCGGGCGGCAGCGGGCGACCGAGCTCGCCGCGTACTTCGGGGTCGGCAAGGCCACGATGAGCCGGCAGCTGCGGGCCCTGGAGGTGCTGGGCCTGCTGGCCCGCGAGCCGGACCCGGCGGACGGGCGGGCCTTCCTGGTCGGGCTCACCGAGGAGGGCCGGGAACGCTTCCTGCGCGTCCGGGGCGCCCGGCGCGAGCAGTACATGCGCAAGCTCGCGGACTGGGACCGCGGAGAAGTGGCGGAACTGGCGCGACTCCTGAACCAGTTGAACGCGGGCGGGGAGTAGCCCCTACAGCTCCGCGTACGCCGCCGACGCGTCGTCGTGGCGCTTGCCGCGGCGGTGCGCCCGGTCCGGGTCCGATTCCAGCGTGCGCACCCGGTCGATCAGGGACTGCGCGCCCTCCTTGCGCAGCACGGCCAGGCATGCGGTCCAGTCGCCCTCCCCGAACGTGTCCGTCCACCGGCTGGCCCCGTCCGTGAGCGCCGCCACCGCCCGCACCTGCGCGCGCGGCGTCAGCCCGGTCACCGCCCGGGCCGCCACCTCCGGGTCCGCGGCAGCGGTGAAGAAGCCACCCTCCGCGTTGCGCAGCGCGTCGGTGGAGGCCTCCGTACGCAACCGCTCGCGCGGGATCCGGTCCAGCCGGTCGTCGAGGACCGCGCGCACCTCGCCGCCGGGCGCCTGGAGGAGGAGTACGGAATCCGAGAGCACCAGGTGTTCGACGCGGGACTCGTCCCAGCGGACCACGACCACCGTCGCCTGCGGCGTCCGGACGTGAGAAAGGTCACACGTGTCGCGATGGGCGTCCGCGGTGACGCGGATGGCCGCCGCCAGGACCCGGTCGAGAGGCATGTCCCGGCGCGATACGGACAGTTCGGTCAATCGGCCGCCCAGCCGGGCCGCGAACCACGGCACCCCGTGCACGCATCCGACCTCGCCCGGAGGCGGGGTGACCCCGTCGAGGGCGACCAGGACGCCGCCGCCCGAGGCGGGGATCGAGGCCGACAGCCAGTCCTCGTTGGGGCGTTCCGGGTTGCCGGGGGCTGAGGAGAGATCGATGCGCATACGGACATTCTGCCCGCGCGGGGCTCCGTAGGGCCGGGAAGAGCCGGGGAAGGTCCGGACCAAAGCGGGACGGGTGGGGCGCGAAGGGACTCCCGGGGTCGGCGGGGTGACCCTCGTCATGTGGGCGGGCATCCTGCCAAAAGCCGCATCGATCTTTCAACCACCCGTCCACGGCGGGGCTCTGACAGCCGATCGCCGAGTTGGTCGCCCCCTCTTCCGTGCTGTTCACTCCTTCGTGTGGCCGGGCGGGCGATGTACGGCCCTCTTCCCAACTCACTGCGAGGGTCTGAAGCGGTGCGGCGGTACGGCGCGGCGGTACAACGGAGGCGGGCGACCGTTTGCGGTGACCGGCCGTCACCCCGGCTCCCACAGGCAACAAGCACGAGCAGCACACGTAAACAGGATTGCGAGCACCGGTGCAGAAGAAGCGGCCGCGGAAGAACGGCACCGTCGCGAACGGCACCGCACCCGACGGCGGCCCGGTCGCCCCGACCGCTCCCGCAGGGCGCCGCGTCCGCGTGCGCCGCAGGCTGGTCATCGGGGTCGCCGTGGCCGGGCTCGCCGTCCTCGCGGCCGGGGCGCCCGCCGTCCTGTCCGCCTCCGCGGACCTGAAGGACTCCCAGGACCTGGTCACCCTCGCCGACCGGAGCCGGCAGACCCTCACCCTCGCCCACCTGCTCGGAGACGAGCGCGACGCGGTCACCGCGTACGTGGCCAAGGGCCGGCCCGGCGGCGTCCGGGGCAGGCAGGCCGCCGTGGTCCAGGAACGCGCCGCGGGCACCGACCGCCAGCTCGCCGAGGTCCAGGCCGACGCCGACGAGGAACTCGCCCGGGCCCTCGGCCGGGTCGGCGCCGTCCGCACCGAGTCCATCGAGGGCAAGGACAGCGCCCTCACCGCCCACCAGGCCTACTCCGGCGTCATCGCCGAACTCCTCGCGCCGGGCATCCGGCTCGCCGAGCTGACCCCGCCGCGCGCCGCGGACGCCCTCGTCACCACCCGTCCGCTGGGCCCCCTCGGCCAGGCCGTGGAGCAGGCCTCCGCCACCCGCGGACTGCTGCTCGCAGCGCTGTCCGTGCCCGGCGGCGAGCGGCAGCCGGGCTCCGCCTACGTGGACGAACTCGCCGCCGCCGCGCAGCGGGCGCGCGTACGGGAGCAGGGCGCGCTCGACGACTTCGCGCGGGCCGCGCGGCCCGACGTACGCCAGAGCCTCGCCGCCACCGTCACCGGACCCGAGGTCAAGACGGCCGACGACTACCTCAAGCGGCTCACCGACCGGCCGGCCCTCTCGGCCGCCGACCGCAAGCTCGATCCGGGCACCGTCGGACCGGCCCTCACCGCCCGCGTCGACCGGATGCGCTCGGTCGAGGCCACCCTCGCCGGCCAGCGGGCCACCGCGCTCGCCGCCCTGCGCGACGACGACGTGACCGCGCTGGAGGTCACGCTCGCCCTCCTCGGCGTGCTGTTCCTCGTCACCCTCGGCATCTCCACCGCCATCGCCCGCTCCCTGACCCGCCCGCTGTCGGTCCTGCGGCGCGGCGCGGCGCGGCTGGCGACGCCGGAGGGCTCGGTGGAACCGGTCCGGTTCACGGGCCGCAACGACGAGTTCGCCGAGGTGGTGCGCCACCTCAACGCGGTGCGCGACCAGACGGTCTCCCTGCACACCCGGATCGCCGGACTCGACGCCGACCGCCGCCGTCTCATCGGCCGCAACGAGGCGCTCTCGGCCGGCCGGGAGGCGCTGGAGGCAGAGCTCGCGCAGCTGCGGGCCGGGCTGGAAGAGCATCGCCGCATCATGTCGACCACGTCCGTCTCGCTGTCCCTGCGGACCCTGGGGCTCGTCGAGCGCCAGCTCGCCGTCATCGAGGAGCTGGAGTCCGAGGAGCCGGATCCGGACCGCCTCTCCACCCTCTTCAAGCTGGACCACCTGGCGACCGTGATGCGCCGCCACAACGAGAACCTGCTCGTCCTCGCCGGCCAGGAACACGGCCACGGGCAGGGCGCGGCGGTGCCGCTGGTCGACGTCATGCGGGCGGCGGTCAGCGAGATCGAGCGCTACGAGCGCGTCGACCTCGGGGTGCTGCCCTCGTACACGCAGGTCGCCGGACACGCCGCCGACGACGTCTCGCACGTACTGGCCGAGCTGCTGGAGAACGCGACGACCTTCTCGCCGCCGGACGCCAAGGTGAAGGTGTCCGGATGGCTGCTGGACTCCGGCGACGTGGTGCTGTCCGTCATCGACGAGGGCATCGGGATCACCGGGGACCGGCTGGCCACGCTGAACGAGCGGCTCGCCACCCCGGACGCGTACGACGAGGAGCCCGAGTCGGAACACGGCCTCGGCCTCGGCCTGTACGTGGCCGGGCGGCTCGCGGCCCGGCACGGGGTCAGCGCCGAGCTGCGCACCCAGCGGCGCGGCGGTACGGAGGCCCTGGTCGTCGTACCGGCGGCGCTGCTGCCCGCCACCCCGCCGGCTTCGCCGGTCCACACCCTGGGCGCACCGGGCGCACCCGCGCTGCACCTGCCCGGAGTGGTCGCCGAGGCCAACGAGAACACCCTCCCCTCGCGCGTACGGGGCCCTGCCGCCCCCGCGCCCGAGACCCCGGCGTCCCCGGCCCTGCCGGAGCCCGCCCTCGAGGCGTCCCCGGAGCCCTACCCGGCCCCGGACCTTTCGGCGGAGCCCGGCCTGGAGCCGGAGTCTTCGGCGGAGCACGCCCTTGCGTCCGGCCTGGAGCCGGAGCTTGCCCCGGAGTCCGCCTCGGAGCCGGAGTCTTCGGCGGAGCCCGCCCCGGAGCCCGGTCTGAAGCCTGAGCCGTCGGCGGAGCCTGCCTCCGAGTCCGGCCTGGAGCCGGAGTTCGCGGCGGAGCCGGCCCAGGCCCCGGCCCCGGCCTCCTCCGAAGCCGCGGCCGCGGCTGCGGCGCCGGCCGTGACCCCGGCCCCGGACCCCGCCTCCTTCCCCGAGCCGGAGCCCTCGCACGAGACCGCGCGGGCCGCTGCCGCGGAGCCGCCCGCCCGGGTGGCCCCGCAGGCCGCACCGGCTGCGTTCGCACCTCCGGCCGGGCAGCTGCCGCCCACGGAGCAGGTGTTCCGGGTCCCGGCGCCGGTCGAGGTGCCCGCCGACCAGGTGTTCCGCGTACGGCCGCAGGCCCAGGCCCCCGCGGAGGCACCCGCGGAGGCGCTCGCGGACGTATCCGCCGACCAGGTGTTCCGCGTACCGCCGCAGGCCGACGCGCCCGCCGACGCCCGGGCGGCGAAGGCGACCGAGCCCGAGGAAGTCCTCACCGACAAGGGGCTCCCCAAGCGGAGCCCCCGCGTGGTCGCCGCCGGGCGCCAGGACGAGGTGCGACCGGCGCCGGGCCGGGTGGACGCCGACGAGCTGCGCCGCCGGCTCGGCGGGTTCTACCGGGGTGCCCAGGACGGGCGCCGCGTCGTGGAGGCCGAGCTCGCGCAGGACGCCCGGCAGGACCCGCCGCAGGACCCGCCGCAGGATCAGGGGCAGACCGACCGGGGGGACACCGCACAGGAGGCACGCACATGAACGCGTCCAGTACGTACGGACTGAGCACCCAGGCACGCAACCTTCAGTGGCTGCTGACCGACCTCGTCGAGGAGGTCCCCGGGGTCAACTCGGTGGCCGTCGTGTCCTCGGACGGGCTCCTCCTGCTGTCCTCCGATCCGGTCGCACCCGACACGCCCGACACACCAGCCCGCCCCCGCGGCCCCCGCGGCGCGTCCGCCGATCTCGCGACCATCGTCTCCGGCCTCGGCTCGCTCACCACGGGCGCCGCCGCGCTGATGGACGGCGGCTCGGTCAAGCAGACGATGGTGGCCATGGAGCACGGTTCCGTGTTCGTCATGTCCATCAGCGACGGCTCGCTCCTCGGCGTGCACGCCACGCCCGACTGCGACATGAGCGTCGTCGCGTACCACATGGCCTTGTTCGTGGGCCGCGCCGGCCACGTCCTGACCCCCGAAGTCCGCAGTGAGCTGCGCCAGTCGATGGAGAACACCTCGTGAGGAGCCCGGCCTCCGACCGGCTGCCGATACGCGGCGCCGACCGCCGTCCCGCCCGCGTACGCCCGTACTCCCTTACGGGCGGCCGCACCCGCTTCACGCAGATCCTGCACGTCGAGACCTTCGTCGCGGCCCTCGACACCAAGGTGTCCGTGCCGCGCAAGCCCGACCGGATGCCGGAGATGCCTGCGATCGTCGAGATCTGCCGCCGCATGCGGACGATCGCCGAGATCGCCGCACTGCTGAAGCTGCCGCTCGGCGTGGTCCGCGTCCTGGTCAGCGACCTCGCCGACCAGGGCAGGATCCGTGTCTACGGGACCGGCCACGGCAGCGGCCGTCCCGACCGCGCTCTGCTCGAAAGGGTGCTCAGTGGGCTCCGCCGTCTCTGAAACCGGCCTCTTCTCCGCGAACCCGGACGCCGATCCGGACGAGCCCGTACAGCCCTGGCAGTACGACCGCTCGCGCGCGCCCGTCGCCGTGAAGGTGCTGGTGGCGGGCGGTTTCGGGGTGGGCAAGACCACGTTCGTCGGTTCCGTCTCCGAGATCCGGCCGCTGCGCACCGAGGCGGTGATGACCGAGGCCGCCGCTCCGACCGACGACCTGTCCGCGACCCCGGACAAGCACACCACCACCGTCGCCATGGACTTCGGCCGCGTCACGCTCGACGACGACCTCGTCCTGTACGTGTACGGGACCCCCGGCCAGGAACGCTTCTGGTTCATGTGGGACGACCTGGTGCGCGGCGCCGTCGGCGGGATCGTCCTCGCGGACACGCGACGGCTGCGCGACTGCTTCCCCGCGCTCGATTACTTCGAGAGCTGCGGGCTGCCGTACGCCGTGGCCGTCAACCACTTCGAGGGCACGCCTTCGTACGCACCGGACGACGTGCGGGAGGCGCTGACCATACCGGCGCGCGTACCCGTCGTGATCATGGACGCGCGACGCCGGGTCACGGTCCTGGAATCCCTGATGACCCTCGTGGGCCACGCCCTCGACTCGACCCCCGAATAGAGAGCGTGCACATGCGCAAGATACTCGTCGTCGGCGCCGGCCAGTCCGGTCTCCAGCTCGCCCTCGGACTCCAGGCGAAGGGGTACGAGGTCACCCTCATGTCCAACCGGACGGCGGACGAGATCCGCACCGGTCGGGTGATGTCCACCCAGTGCATGTTCGACACGGCGCTCCAGCACGAGCGGGACCTGCAGCTGAACTTCTGGGAGCAGCAGGCGCCGAAGATCGAGGGCCTGGGCGTCTCGGTCTCCGCCCCCGACGGCAGCCGCGCCATCGACTGGCTCGGCAAGCTGAAGGGCTTCGCCCAGTCCGTCGACCAGCGCGTGAAGATGGCCGGCTGGCTCGACACCTTCGCGCAGCGCGGCGGCCAGCTGGTCATCCACGGCGCGTCCGTCTCCGACCTGGACTTCTTCTCCCGTACGTACGACCTGGTGCTGGTCGCGGCCGGCAAGGGCGAGCTGGTCTCGCTGTTCGGCCGGGACGCGGCCCGCTCCCCGTACGACGCCCCGCAGCGCGCGCTCGCCGTGTCGTACGTGGACGGGCTGGCTCCGCGCCCCGAGCACCCGGAGACGGACGCCGTGCGCTGCAACCTGGTCCCGGGCGTCGGCGAGCTGTTCGTGATCCCGACGCTCACCACCTCCGGGCGGGCCGACATCCTGTTCTGGGAGGGGATCCCGGGCGGACCGGTGGATGCCTTCGGCGGCGTGAAGGACCCGGCGGACCACCTCGCGCTGACGCTGGACCTGATGGAAAAGTTCGTTCCCTGGGAGTACGCGCGGGCGACCAAGGTGGAGCTGACGGACGCGGGCGCCACGCTCGCCGGGCGGTACGCCCCCGTCGTGCGCAACCCCGTCGGCCGGCTGCCCGGCGGCGGGCTGGTGCTGGGCGTGGCGGACGTGGTCGTCGCCAACGACCCGATCACCGGGCAGGGTTCGAACTCCGCCGCCAAGTGCGCGGCCTCGTACCTCTCCTCGATCCTCATGCACGGGGACAACCCGTTCGACGAGGCGTGGATGAAGGCGACCTTCGACAAGTACTGGTTCACCAGCGGCAAGCCCACCACCCAGTGGACGAACGCCATGCTCGGCGTCCCGCCGGAGCACGTGCTGAACCTGATCGGCGCGGCCGGGCAGCTCCAGCCGGTGGCGGACCGCTTCGCCAACGGCTTCGACAACCCGGCCGACTTCGACGCGTACTTCTACGACCCCGAGGACGCGGCGGACTACCTGGCGGACGTCGCGGGCGCCTCGGCCTCCGCGTAACCCGTGTCGTCTCCCGCCGTCGCGCCCTCGGGCAGCGGCGGCGGGCTGAAGGCGGCCAGCGGCGCCCCGTCGGGGTCCGGCCGTACCGCGCCGAGCAGCGGATTCGCGGCGATCGGCGAGACCTTCACCTTCGCGCCCGGCCGGGGCGCCTGGATGACCTTGCCGTCGCCGACGTAGAGGGCCACGTGGGTGGCGGTCGGGAAGTACACCACCAGGTCGCCGGGGCGCAGTTCGTCGAGCGGCACCCTGGGCAGCCGGGCCCACTGCTCCTGACTGGTCCGGGGGATCTCGCGGCCCGCGTGCGCCCAGGCCTGCGAGGTCAGTCCGGAACAGTCGAAGGAGGCCGGCCCCTCGGCGCCCCAGACGTACGGCTTCCCGATCTGGGCGGTCGCGTACGTGAGGGCCGTGCCGCCGGCCGCCGTGGGGGTGCGGAGCCGGGGCGCGCCGCCGCTGCCCAGCTTCCCCGAACCGATCAGCTCCCGCTGCGCGGCCGCGGTGTCCTCGGCTTCGCGCGTGCCCAGCTCGGTGAGCTGGGCGGGGCTGAGCGAGGCGAGCATCCGCTCGACCTCCCCCAGCTGGGTGGCGGCCTCCTCCTTGCGCTGCTTGGTCTCGGCGGCGAGCTTCTGCTCGGAGTCCAGGGCCTTGCGGGCGGCGGTGGCGAGGGTGTCGGCCTGCTTCTCGCCCCGGGTGAGCCGCTCCAGCGCGGCGGCCCGCCGGGCACCCTCGCGCTCGGCGACCCGGCGCTGGTCCAGGGCCCCTTGGGGGTCCCCGGCGAACAGCATCCGGGCGTACGGGGAGAACCCGCGGGCCCCCTTGTACTGTTCGCGCGCCAGCCGGCCCGTGGTGGCCTGGGCGTCGGTGACGGCGGTACGGGCCTGGCCGAGCTCGGTGCTGAGCCGGTTCTCCTCGCGCTGCCGGGCGGTGAGGGCGGTCTCAGCGGCGTTGTAGGCCTCGGTGGCCTGCTCGGCGCGCTGGTAGAGGCCTTGCAGACGGGTGAGGAGGACGCCGACGGGTTCGGCGGCGGGGGCGGCCGGCGCCTCGGGCGCTTCGGGCGCCTCCGGTGCCGTGGGTGTTTCGGGCGCTTCGGGCGCTCCCGGGACTGCGGGTGCGGCGGGCTCGGCGTGCTCGGCGTGGGCGACGGGGAGCGGGCCGGCCGCGACGAGGGCGGCGGCTAGGCACGCGGCGCGAAGCAGCCGACGTGTGCGTCGACGTGGCATGGGGTCACCTCCAGGCGGCCGATGCTGCCATGCCCGGTATGACAAATCGCCCAGCCGGGGCGGTCGAGCCGCGCCGCTCACCCGGTCGGCGTACGCCCGCCGGCCGGACCCGATGACACGCGCGAGGCGCCTTCGGCCAAGTACGGGGTGAGGGAACCGGGCCGACCGGGCCACGCCGACCGGGCCGCTTCGGCGGGCCGACGGGGCCTACGGGCCGACGCGGCGTCGGGTCCACGGGGCGTCGGGCTCACGGGCTTACGGGCCGACGGGGCGTCGGGCGCACGGGGGCCGATGGGCCGGCCGGCCCGGGTCAGCCGGCCAGCAGGCGGGCCTTGGCCGCCGAGAACTCCTCCGGGGTGAGCAGGCCTTCGCGGGCCAGGGCGGCCAGTTGGGTCAGGCGGTCGGTCAGGTCGGCCCCGGGGGAGACGGGTCCCGGAGCCCCGGGGCCGGGGTGCGGAGCCGGGCGGCCGGCCGCGGGCTCCCGGGGGGCGGAGGGGGCCACCGGGGCCGCCAGGGGCGAGGGGGCCGGGCCGGGCTGCAGGCTCGGTGCCCGGCCCGGTGCCGGGGCCGCGCCGCCCTGCGGCTCCGGCTCCGGCTCCGGCTGCGCCGCCGTGGCCGCCGGGTGCTGGGACGCGTCCCAGACGTAGGCCCCGCGCGCCAGGATGCCGCGGAGCAGCGGGTGGCCCGAGGGGCGCTGGGAGGGGTTCACCACGGAGCCGATGGGGCGGATGAACATCAGGCCACTCCCAGCCGGTCGGCCGGGAGGCGGACCGCTCCCGCGATCCGGCCGCCCGCCGCGCGGACGGCAATGGCGGCATCCTCGGCCCAGACGTGTTCGACGACCAGGAGGAGCGCGCAGCTGCCGCGGTCCATCAGTTCGGCCGACTCCCTGACGTCCTCCGGGCCGATCAGCGGGGCCGCCTCCCGGTGGGCGAGCAGGCCCCGGAGTTCGACGAACTCGTCGAACTCCACCGACAGCACCGTGCCGGACGCGGTCTTCGTGGCCACCAGCCCGTCGATCAGCCGCACGACCCCGGCCTTGCGCAGCCCCATCACCGCCTCGACCGCCGCGACCCGCAGCTGTTCTTCCGGAAAGGCGAGGACGATGAACTCCGCAGGTCCCATCAGAGGAGACTCCTGATTCGCTACTTCGCTTCCGACCAGTTCTGACGACTCTTCGGCACACTATGACATAAGCGGACATACGGCCCGGCTCCTTGCTACGTTTCCCCGTATGACCGCTCTGACGGCGAAGGTGACGGAACCCGCCCCGCCACCGCCACCCGACGCCCGTGCGCCCAAGCGTCGTGGAGTCGAGCTGTCGCTGCTCTTCGGCGCCGTCCTGATCGCCGTCCTCGGCCACCTCTACGTGGGGCTCGCCACCACCGGCCACATCCCCGCGCCCGCCGCCCACTACGCCGCCGGCCTCGCCGTGGCCGCGCTCGTCGCCCACCTCGCCGTCCGCCTGTTCGCCCCGTACGCCGATCCGCTGCTGCTCCCGATCGCCGTCCTGCTCAACGGCCTCGGCCTCGTCCTCATCCAGCGCCTCGACGTGACCACCCCGAACAACGCCACCGCCGGTGAGCAACTGCGCTGGTCCGCCCTCGGGATGGTGCTCTTCGTGCTCGCCGTCGCGCTGCTGCGCGACCACCGGGTGCTGCAGAAGTACGCGTACCTGTCCGTCGCCGCGGCGCTCGTGCTGATGCTGGTGCCCGTCTTCTTCCCGGCCGTGAACGGCGCGCACATCTGGATCCGGTTCGCCGGGCTCTCCTTCCAGCCGGGGGAGTTCGCCAAGATCCTGCTCGCCGTCTTCTTCGCCTCCTACCTCGCGGCGAACCGCACCGCCCTGGCCCTCACCGGCCGCACCCTCTTCTGGAAGCTGAGGCTGCTGCCCGGCCGGGTGCTCGGCCCGATCCTGGCCATCTGGCTGCTCTCCGTCGGCGTGCTCGTCCTGGAGCGCGACCTCGGGACCTCGCTGCTCTTCTTCGGACTCTTCGTGATCATGCTGTTCACGGCCACCGGCCGGATCGGCTGGATCGCCATCGGGCTGCTGCTCGCGGCCGTGGGCGCGTACGCCGTCGGGACGTTCGAGCCGCACGTGCACAGCCGCGTGGACGACTGGCTGAATCCTTTCGCCTCCATCGAGCGCGGCGACGGCCCCGGTCAGCTCGCCCAGTCCCTCTTCGCCTTCGGGGCCGGTGGACTGCTCGGCGCCGGGCTCGGCCACGGCCAGTCCTTCCTCATCGGGTTCGCCGCCAAATCGGACTTCATCCTCGCCACCGCGGGGGAGGAGCTCGGCCTCGTCGGCCTCACCGCGATCCTGCTCCTCTACGGGCTCCTCGTCGCCCGCGGATTCCGCGCCGGGCTGGCGCTGCGCGACCCCTTCGGGCGGCTCCTCGCCACCGGACTCGCCTCGATCGTCGCGCTCCAGGTCTTCGTCATCACCGGCGGCGTCACCGGCCTGATCCCGCTGACCGGCATGGCCATGCCCTTCCTCGCGCAGGGCGGCTCCTCCGTGGTCACCAACTGGATCATCGTCGCCCTCCTGGTCCGGCTCAGTGACAGCGCCCGCAGGCCCGGACCGGCCGAGGAGGCCGAAGCGTGATCCGCTACATCCGCTGGTGCGCGTACTTCTGCGCCCTGCTGCTCGTCGCCCTGCTGGTCAACGTCGGCCGCGTGCAGGTCTGGGAGGCCGCGGGCTACGGCGCGAACCCGGCCAACAAACGCCCCGCCATCGAGCGGTACGCCGAACCGCGCGGGGACATCACCGTCGACGGCCGTCCCGTCACCGGCTCCCGGGACAGCCGCCAACTGCTGCGCTACGAGCGCACGTACAAGAACGGCCCGCTCTACGCGCCCGTCACCGGTTTCGCCTCCCAGACCTACGGCACCAGCTTCCTGGAACGCGCCGAGGACCCGGTCCTCTCCGGCACCGACCCCGGGCTCTCCGCCTTCCCGCTCTGGTACGAGCTCTCGCGCGGCCGCCCGGGCGGCGGCGACGCCGCCACCACCATCCGGGCGAACATGCAGCTGGCCGCGTACGCCGGGCTCGCGGGCAAGCGGGGCGCGGTCGCGGCCGTGGAGCCGGCCACCGGCAAGATCCTGGCGCTGGTCAGCAGCCCCTCCTACGACCCCGCGGTGCTCTCCGGCACCGGGCCGCGGGTCAAGGAGGCCTGGGAGAAGCTCAACGCGGACCCCGCCAAGCCGATGCTCAACCGCGCGCTGCGCGAGACGTACCCGCCCGGCTCCACCTTCAAGATCGTGACGGCGGCCGCCGCCCTGGACGCGGGCGTGGTCACCGACGTGGACGCGCCGACCGAGACCCCGGACCCGTACCCGTTGCCCGGCACCAGCACCCTGCTGCCGAACGCGGGCACGGGGTGTGCGGACGCCTCGATGGCGGACGCGATCCAGTGGTCGTGCAACACGGTGATGGCGAAGATCGGCGTACGCGTCGGGCTGCGCGGGATGACGGAAGCGGCGCGGCGGTTCGGCTTCAACGACGCGGGGCTGCGCGTACCGGCCTGGGTGTCGCGGTCGAACTTCGACACCGACATGAGCCCCGACCAGCTGGCCCTGTCCTCGATCGGGCAGTTCAACACCAAGGCCACCCCGCTGCAGATGGCGATGGTGGCGGCGGCCGTCGCCAACGGCGGGGAGCTCAAGGCCCCCTACCTGGTGGACCGCACGACCCAGGACGACGGCGACCCGGTCCGCCGTGCCGACCAGCACAGCCTCGGCCGGGCCATGACCCCGCTGACCGCGATGCGGATGCAGGAGCTGATGGTGAAGGTGGTGGAGAACGGCACCGGCCGCAACGCGGCGATCCCCGGCGCCGTGGTCGGCGGCAAGACCGGCACGGCCCAGCACGGCGTCGGCAACGCGGGCACCCCGTACGCCTGGTTCATCTCCTGGGCGGGGCCCCCGGGCGGCCGGCCGCCGGCCGTGGCGGTCGCGGTGGTCGTCGAGGACGCGTCGGCCGTCCGCGGGGACATCAGCGGCAACGGCGCGGCCGCGCCGATCGCCCGCGCGGTGATGGAAGCCGCCCTGTCCACGCCCGCGCGGTCCGCCCCCTGAGCGGAGGTGCGGCTGCGCGGGCTGTCCCCTACCCACCCTTCCCCGTTCCCCGGAGCTCCGCCCCGGCCCCCGGCCCCCGGGGCGGGGGCCGCCTCGGGCCCATCGGCCCCCGCTGCCTGCGGTATCCCGCGCCGCCCACCGCTCAGGTGCCCGCGCCCTCCGCGATGGCCTCCGCCACCTCCGCCACCCGCTGCTCCTCCTCGGCCGCGAACCGCTCCCGGTCGAGGGCCTCGGCGATCTCCTCGTCCTGGCTCATCAGCAGGTCCAGGTTGGAGTTGCCCATCTCGAAGACGCCCATGTCCAGGTACGCCTTCTGCAGCCGCTCGCCCCAGAGCCCGATGTCCTTCACGCACGGCACGATCCGGCTGAACAGCAGCTTGCGGAAGAGCGCCAGGAACTCCGACCGCTCGCTGAACTCCTCCGCCTCGACGCGCGAGATGCCGAAGTTCTCCAGCACCTCCACCCCGCGCAGCCGGTCCCGCATCAGGTAGCAGCCCTCGATCACGAACTCCTCGCGCTCGCGCAGCTCGGCGTCCGACAACTGCTTGTAGTAGTCGCGCAGGGCCATCCGCCCGAACGCCACGTGCCGTGCCTCGTCCTGCATCACGTAGGCCAGGATCTGCTTGGGCAGCGGCTTGTTCGTGGTGTCGCGGATCATCCCGAAGGCGGCCAGCGCCAGCCCCTCGATGAGCACCTGCATGCCCAGGTACGGCATGTCCCAGCGGGAATCGCGCAGGGTGTCGCCGAGCAGCCCCTGGAGGCTGTCGTTGATCGGGTAAAGCATCCCGATCTTCTCGTGCAGGAACCGTCCGAAGATCTCCGCGTGCCGGGCCTCGTCCATGGTCTGCGTGGCGGAGTAGAACTTCGCGTCCAGGTCCGGCACCGACTCGACGATGCGCGCCGCGCACACCATCGCGCCCTGCTCGCCGTGCAGGAACTGGCTGAAGTTCCATGCGGCGTAGTGCCGGCGCAGCTCGCCGCGGTCCCGCTCCGTGAGCTTGGCCCAGTGCCGGGTGCCGTGCAGCGGCAGCGCCTCGTCCGGGGTGCCCAGGGGATCGTACGGGTCCACCTCGATGTCCCAGTCGATGCGCTTGGCGCCGTCCCACTGCTTGTCCTTGCCCTTCTGGTACAGGGCCAGCAGCCGCTCGCGGCCGCCGTCGTACTCCCAGCTGAAACGGGCGTTGCCGGAGGCGGGAACCGGCCAGACGGCCTCGCCCGGATCGTTGGTGTAGAGCTCGTGCGTCGACACTGACGCCCCCTCGTCTCACGTAACCGCGCATGGCGTGGCCGCGTACTTCCGTACGGGACCGGACAGTTGGCAGCGTCACACGTTGGTAGACGCGCGGTCAACAAGTCGTGTGCGAGGGATTGACGGTCTTGCTGACAGGCAGTCTCATAAGAGGTGACCGCCGGTAACTCGACGACGAGGTGTCCGAAGCCATGACCACCGTGACCGAACGAGCCGAGCTCCGCGACGCCCTCGGCCTGCTCAAGGACCGCGAGCAGATCGCCGAGCGGCTGCTCGAATCCTCGGCGAAGCACTCCTTCGACCCGGACCGGGAACTCGACTGGGACGCCCCGCCCATCGACGGCAAGTACTACTGGCCGCCCGAGCTGCTCTCCCTCTTCGACACGCCGCTCTGGAAGAAGATGGGCGAGGAGCAGCGCATCGAACTCTCCCGCCACGAGGCGGCGGCGCTCGGCTCGCTCGGCATCTGGTTCGAGATCATCCTGATGCAGCTCCTGGTCCGGCACATCTACGACAAGTCCCTGACCAGCAATCACGTCCGGTACGCGCTCACCGAGATCGCCGACGAGTGCCGCCACTCGATGATGTTCGCCCGCATGATCAAGACGGGCGGCGCCCCCGAGTACCCGGTCTCCCGCGCCAACCACAACCTCGCCCGCGTCCTGAAGACCGTCTCCACCACCCCGGGCTCCTTCGCCTGCACCCTCCTCGGCGAGGAGGTCCTCGACTGGATGCAGCGCCTGACCTTCCCCGACGAGCGCGTCCAGCCCCTCGTGCGCGGAGTCACCCGCATCCACGTCATCGAAGAGGCGCGCCACGTCCGCTACGCCCGCGAGGAACTGCGCCGCCAGATGCTCACCGCCCCGCGCTGGGAGCAGGAACTCACCCGCGTGAGCTGCGGCCAGGCCGCCCGCGTCTTCTCGCAGGCCTTCGTGAACCCCCAGGTCTACGACAACATCGGCCTCGACCGGCGCGAGGCGCTCGCCCAGGTCAAGGCGAGCGGCCACCGCCGGGAGGTCATGCAGACCGGAGCCAAGCGGCTCACCGACTTCCTGGA
Source organism: Streptomyces sp. GL_148 (assembly GCF_057834205.1). Lineage (NCBI taxonomy): Bacteria > Bacillati > Actinomycetota > Actinomycetes > Kitasatosporales > Streptomycetaceae > Streptomyces > Streptomyces sp. GL_148. The sequence goes on from NZ_CM174396.1 coordinate 5,934,728, forward strand.
CGACATAGGCGTGATGCGCGGAGTCGGCCGGCGGCTCTGGAAGAGCTCGGGCCTCCTCGCCTGAACACCTCTCACCCGAACACCCCTCACCCCAGGGCCGCGGGGTGCGGCTACCCTGCGGACATGACAGCCGTACGGGCGTACCGCAGGTTGAGCGTCGAGGAGCGCCGGGCCCAGCTCCTCGACGCGGCCCTGACGTTGTTCGCACACCGGGCGCCGGAGGAGGTCTCGCTGGACGACGTGGCCGAGGCCGCCGGAGTCTCGCGCCCCCTCGTCTACCGCTACTTCCCCGGCGGGAAGCAGCAGCTCTACGAGGCCGCCCTGCGCTCGGCCGCCGACGTGCTGCGGCTCTGCTTCGCCGAACCCCAGGCCGGCCCCCTGACCCAGCGGCTCTCCCGGGCCCTGGACCGGTACCTGGCCTTCGTCGACGAACACGACGCAGGTTTCTCCGCCCTCCTCCAGGGCGGCAGCGTGGTCGAAACCTCCCGCACCACCGCCACCGTCGACGGCATCCGCCGGGCGGCCGCCGAGGCCATCCTCTTCCACCTCGGCGTGCCGGCCCCGGGCCCGCGCCTGCGCATGATGGTGCGCACGTGGATCACGGCGGTCGAGGCCGCCTCGCTGATCTGGATCGACGAGGGCAAACAGCCGGAGATCGACTCGCTCCGGGACTGGCTGGTGGACCAGTTCATCGCCCTGCTCACGGCCACGGCCGCCACCGACCCGGAGACGGCCGCGGCGGCCCGGGCCGCCCTCGCGCTCGAATCGGCGGACGGTCCGGTGGGGGTGCTGGCCCGCCGGGTGATCCCCGTGGTCTCCGAGGCGGCCCACCTCCTGTGAGACTGGAACGGTGAGAAGCCAACCCACCCCCTTCGAGGGCGGCCCGATGGACGGCCGGACCCTCCCGATCCTCCTCGGCCCGACCGGCCATCCGTCGAAGTGGTACGAGATCCCGGTCCCCGCCCCGGACGGCGGCGCCCCCACGGTGCTGCTCTACGAGCGGGTCCCCGCGGGGTACTCCAAGCGCCTGGGCCTCCAGAGGGGCTGGAAGTACGTCTACGCCCCCGGCGGCCAGAAGCCGAAGCTCCGCTGGCCCTGGACGAGGCCCACCCCGCCCGGCCCGGCCGCGCCGGGGGAGTGACGGCGGGGCCCCGCCGGGCCCGGCGGTGTGATGGCTGGGGCATCACCTCACGGCAGCCGGGCCTCGACCAGGGTCAGTACGGCCTCCGCCCCGCCCGCCCCACCCTCGGCGTCCGCCGCCTGCCGGAACACCAGCCCGGCCCCGATGACCTCCGCCTGTCCCACCGCGATCGTCAGCCCCAGCCCGTGCCCCTTGCTCCCGCCCCCGGTACGGAACCGCTGGGGCCCGTGGGACACGAGGTACTCGGGATAGCCGTCACCGTGGTCCCGTACGGTCACCACCGGCCCGTCCACCGTCACCACCACCGGCGCCCGCCCGTGCTTGTGGGCATTGGCGACCAGGTTCCCCAGCACCCGTTCCAGACGCCGCCGGTCCGTCTCCACGTGCGCGTCCCGCACCACGACCACCTCGGTGTCCGTCCCCGACGCCCGCACCACCCGCCGCGCGAGACGCCCGAGCTGGTGCAGGTCCGTCTCCACCACCTCGCTGCCCGAGTCGAGCCGGGAGATCTCCAGCAGGTCCTCCGTCAGCTGCCGCATCGTGAGGACCCGCTCCTGCACCAGCTCCGTCGCCCGTCCCTCCGGCAGCAGCTCCGACGCCGCCTGCAGACCGGTCAGCGGGGTGCGCAGCTCGTGCGCGACGTCCGCCGTGAACCGCTGCTCCCGCTGGAGCTTCGTCTGCAGGCTGCCCGCCATCGTGTCCAGGGCACCCGCCACCGTCGCCACCTCGTCCTGGTGCCGCGAGGGATCCTTCGTTCGCGGGTCCCCGACCCGTGCGTCCAGGTCGCCCTGGGTGATCCGGCGGGCCACCGTCGCCGTCTGGTGCAGCCGCCGCGTCACCCGGGTCACGGCGATGGCCCCCACCAGCAGCGTCCCGCCGATGGCCAGGACCGACGATCCGATGATCGCGTTGTCCAGCCCGCTGATCGTCCGCGCGCTCTGCCCGTAGTCGACGGCGGCGGCCAGCGCCTTCCCGTCGGCGGGGGCCGCCGCCCACATCAGTGGCCGGCCCTCGTAGTCGGCCACGAGTGTTCCGCGCTGCCCGGACAGGGCCAGCGCGCGCAGCCCTTCCGGCAGCCCGGCCGGATCCACCCCGGACCCGGGTGGCAGCACCTCGCCCGCCTCGTAGGCGCGCGAGGCGTCGCTCAGCTTGCCGAGCGCCTTCTCCCGGGCCGTCGCGACGGTCTGCCGGGTCACTTCCACGTGCACCAGCACGCCCAGCACCGCCGCGAGCGAGCAGCACATCACCACGATGAAACAGGCCGACTTCCAGGTCAGCGTGGCCGTCCACGCGGGCGGCCGGAGCCTCACGAGGAGGCTCCCGAGCCGGGGGCCTGACTGGGGTTCGCGTGGTGCCCGGGTGCCCGTACGACCTGTTCCCACGTCGGCAGCATCGATCGCTGCGTCGGGTCCCAGGACCAGGTGGTGTTCACCTCGTAGCCTGCGTTGCCGCTGGGGACGCGCAGGATCACGTCCCGTCCGGCGAGCTCCACGCTGATGACGGTGTCGGTGGTGGCCATGATCCGGTTGAGCCGGCCCTGGGCGTCCGCCGTGTACACGCGGACGGACATCTGCTGCTCGGGGTACTCGATGCCGACGATCAGCTCGTCCTTGCCGTTGCCGGTGAGGTCCCGGTAGTACGGCGTCAGCACCGGGCACTTCTTCGGATCGGCCCCGTCCGCCCCGCACTCCTTGATCGCGGCGAGGGTCTGCGGAGGCATCCCGTCGGGACCGGTCTGCACGTTCGGGTGGGCCCGCAGCTCGGCCTGCACCAGGGCCGCCGGGTCGATCCCGTGCACGTTCTGGTCCAGGACGGGCGCGATCCCGGGTACGTACTCGGGCGGCGCGCCCCCCCGGATCGGCGGGCGGTACGACGGCTCCCGCGCGCCCCGGCCACAGATGTACGGGCCCGCTCGCGGTCGGGGTCGCCCCGGCGCCGGCCAGCCCGCCGGTGTCACCGCAGGCGCTGGCCAACGGCAGCAGCAGGGCGGCCAGCAGGGCGACCCGGGCGACCCGGACGACCCGGACGGGCCGGCTCCGGCGCGGGTGTCCGGGACCGTGGGAGGGAGCGGATCGGGATCCGATCACCCGTCGACCCTCCTCTCCCATGAGCATGTGCCTGTCCACAGTAGGCAGAGCCGCATCGTTTCTGCCCGTGCGCTCGGGGCCGGAGGGCCGCGGTGCGACGGGGCGAGGAGACGAGGAGGCGGGCGCCTACGCTTCCGTACGCCCGCGGCGCAGCATCGCGAAGCCCAGCCCGGCGGCGCCGATCGCCGCGATCCCGCCGCCCGCGGCGAGCAGCAGCATGCCGTCACCGGGACCGTCGGCCAGGGTGTTCAGCCCCAGCGCCTCGACGGTCCCCGCACCCGCGCGCGGAGCCGCGACGGCGGGCACGACCTGGCCGTCACGGCCGTCACGACTCGCCGTCTTGTGGCCGGCGGCGCTCCCGCTGCCGGGGAAGCCCCCGAAGTCCTCCGTACCGCTACCGCTCCCGCTCCCGCTCCCGGCCCCGGCCCAGGAACTGAGCCGGCCGTCGGACCGCAGCGCGAGGTGCATCTCCCCGGCGTCGCCGAAGCCGGTGCTGCCGTCACGGCTGGTCAGGGTGGCGGCCGTGGAGCCGTCGGGGTTCAGGACCTCGGCCTGATAGGCCCCCTTGGCCACGCGGTACACCTTCGCGGTGGAGACGCCGTCCGCGAGCGACAGGGTCTTGACCAGGGTCCGCGGGGCGGTCGCGCCCTGCGCGGAGGAAGCCGACGGCACCCCGTCGGCGAGCGCGGCCGCCGCGGGGAACACCAGCAGGGTGCCGGCAGCACCCACAGCCACGGCGGCGGCGCGAACGAGAGTGCGGCGGCTGCGGCTCACGGTGTTCACGGGACGTCCTTCGGTGCAGGTCAGGACCTGGGCTGTCCAGGTGGGATAAACGTATGCACCGGCCGTTGCGGTAACCCGTTGCTTCTGTAACAGCCATGCCTCAGGGACCCGGCGGAGTCGTTACACGCCACGGGCCCACGGCACGCGCCGCGGCCCGACCCCACCGGGGGATTGCCGCGGGGCGCCCGGGCTGCTCCCATGGACGGCGGGGGTGAGGACGATGGCTTCGAGGGGACTGAAGGTACTGCCGAGCGGCCGGCCCGGCCGCGGCCGGCTGTACGTGAACCTGCCCGACGGCAGGGCCGTGGCCTGGTACGACCGGCGGGCCAACCGGATCAGCGTGCTGGCGGACGAGCGCCGGGAGGAGATCCTGACGGCGTTACGCCCCTACCTCACCGGAACCGTCGCCATCGGCCCGCCACCCGTCCCCACGGCCGGGGACCTGCTCCGCCTGTCCCTCCCGCCCGACGAGGACCTGGCCCCGAACCGCCCGGGGGAGGCGCAGCTCGGCGCCCTCACGTACGGCACCGCGGGCACCCGCGCCCGGCACCGGCTGCGCCAGGAGCTCACGGTGCGGCAGCGGATGGGCGACGTACTGGACGCCCTGGCGGAGTCGGAGGACTGGCAAGTCCTGCACTCGATCCACGCCATCGCGGATCACCTGCTCATCGGCCCGCCGGGCGTCTTCTGCATCCGCACGGTCCAGGGCCGCCGCCAGCGCGCGGTGATCGGCAACCTCCTCCTCACGGTGGGCCGCACCGACCCCACCCCGGACCCCCGCGAAGCCCGCCGAGCGGCGGCGCACGCGACGCGCGCCCTCTCCCACCCGGTGACCCCGGTCCTGGCGGTGGTCGACGCGACCCGCCTGGAGGTCACCCCCACCCTCCGAGACGTCCGCGTCCTCACCCCGACCACCACATCAACCTTCCTGACGAACCACCCCACCACCCTCAAACCCGGAGACGTAGAAGCCCTCTTCACCACAGCCAGAGACCGCCGAACCTGGCACTAGCGAGTCCTTTCCACCCGTCCGGCGCTTGAGGCCCGCGGCGCGGGGGCACTTCAGCCGTCCCGGCGCTTGAGGCCCGGGGCGCGGGGCCATTCCAGCCGTCCGGCGTTTTGAGGCCCGGGGGTGCGGGGCCATCAGCCGTCCGGCGTTTGAGGACCGGGGTCTGGGGCGGAGCCCCAGGGGGTCGGGGCGCAGCCCGATACGCCTCCAGCCCGTCCGGCGTTTGAGGACCGCGCTTCCGGGCAGCGCCCGGTGGCATCCCCAGCCCCGCCGGCGTTTGAGGCGCGGGTCCGGGCTGGCCCGGGGAACGGTGGAAGGGCGGGTAGGGGACTTCGCCCCGCAGGGCCCACGGCCCTCAAGCGGAGCTCCGCTTGCGCGGCGTCACCGCCTTCTTCGCGGCACCCCGGGCAGGCTTCGCGTCGACGCCCTTGGCAGCCGAAGCCGTCTTCTTCACAGCGGCCGTAGCGGCCTTCTTCTTCGCACCGGCCGAAGCCGTCGACTTCTTCGCCGCACCGGCCCCGCCACCACCACCCGCCGCCGACGCCGTCGACTTCTTCCCACCCACCGCCTTCGGCGACACCGCCCCCGCCCCCACTCTCTTCCGCCGAATCGGCGTAACCTCCGCCGCAACCCCCTCCGCCTCCGGCGACACCGCCCCCGCCCGAGAAGCCTTCGCCGCCCGCACGCTGTTCTCCAACGCCGCCATCAGGTCGATGACCTGCCCACCCGAACCCTCCGCCGGCGGCCCCGGCGCCACAACCGTCTCCCCACCCGCCTTCGCCGCGACCATCGCCTCGACCGCCTCTTGGTAGTCGTCGCGCAGCGAGTCCATCTCCACCTCCCCCAACGTCGCCATCAGCGCATCCGCGAGGTCCAGCTCGGCCTCCCGCACCGACACCGCACCCTCGGGCGCCACCCCCTCGGGAACCCGGATCTCGTCCGGCCACAGCAGCCCGTGCATCGCGATCACGTCGTCGACGACCCGCAGCATGCCCAGCCGCTCCCGCCCCCGCAGCGCGTACTTCGCGATGGCGACCTTCCGGCTCCGCTTCAGCGCCTCCCGCAGCAGCGTGTACGGCTTGGCCGCCGTAGCCCCGCTCGCCGCGAGGTAATACGCCGAGTCCATCTGCAACGGATCGATCTGATCGGCAGGAACGAAAGAAACGATCTCAATCGTCTTGGCCGTGGCGATCGGCAGCTGTGCCAGGTCCTCATCCGTGATCGGAATGATCGACCCGTCCGCCTCCTCGTACCCCTTGCCGATCTCGGCGCTCGACACCTCCTCCCCGTCCAGCTCGCAGACCTTGCGGTAGCGGACGCGCCCGCCGTCGCTGACATGGATCTGACGGAAGGAGATCGAGTGGCTCTCGGTGGCGTTCACGAGCTTGATCGGAATGCTGACCAAGCCGAAGGAGATCGCCCCGTTCCATATGGATCGCACGGTTCCTCCTGTTTCGTGGCAGTCTCATCGTATGACGCCGATCACCCTGGTGGAGGGCCGTCGCATTTCGCTCAGCAACCTCGACAAGGTCCTCTACCCGGAGACCGGCTTCACCAAGGGCGAGGTCCTCCACTACTACGCCACGGTCGCGGGCCCCCTGCTCGCCCACATCCACGACCGCCCGGTGTCCTTCCTGCGCTATCCCGACGGCCCGGACGGGCAGCTCTTCTTCACGAAGAACCCGCCGCCCGGTACCCCCGCCTGGGTGAAGACCACCCCCGTGCCCCGCTCGGAGGACCTCCGGGCCGAACAGGTGGTCGTCGCGGACCTGCCCACCCTCATGTGGGCCGCCAACCTCGTCGTCGAGTTCCACACCCCCCAGTGGCCGGCCGGCGCCCCCGCCCTCGCCGACCGGCTGGTCCTGGACCTCGATCCGGGGCCCCCCGCCACCGTCGTCGAATGCTCCGCCGCCGCCCTCTGGCTCCGGGACCGCCTCACGGCCGACGGCCTCCACGCCTGCGCCAAAACCTCCGGCTCCAAGGGCCTCCACCTGGCGGTACCCCTCGAACCGACCCCCTCCGAGCACGTGTCGGCGTACGCGAAGGCCCTCGCCCAGGCGGCCGAGCGCGAGCTCCCCGACCTCGTCGTGCACCGGATGGCCAAGGCGCTGCGCCCCGGGAAGGTCTTCGTCGACCACAGCCAGAACGCCGCCGCCAAGACCACGGCGGCCCCCTACACCCTGCGTGCCCGCACCCTGCCCACCGTCTCCACCCCCGTCTCCTGGGCGGAGGTCGAGGCCTGTCGGACCCCCTCCGACCTGGTCTTCCTCGCCGACGACCTCGCCCCCCGGCTGGCCCGCGACGGAGACCTCTTCGCGCCGCTCCTCGACCCGTCGCTGGCCGGACGGCTCCCGTGATCACCGTCGCGCTCGCCGCCGCCGTACGCTCCCTGCCGCGCGCGCCCGGTCTCGCGTACGAGCCCAAGTTCGACGGCCATCGCCTCGTCATCATCCGCACCGTCGACGGGGTGACCCTCCAGGCCCGCTCCGGCCGCATCGTCACCGCGGCCTTCCCCGACCTCGCGGCGGCCGCGCACCACCTGCCCGCCGGGACGGTGCTCGACGGGGAGGTGGTGGTCTGGCACGCGGGCCACACCGACTTCGCGCTCGTACAGCGCCGGGCGGCCGCCGCCTCGGCCGCCCGGGCCGCCGTGCTGGCCCAGACGCTGCCGGCCTCGTACGCGGCCTTCGACGTACTGGAACTCGCCGGGCTGGACCTGCGCTCCCGGCCCTACGAACGCCGGCGCACCCTCCTCGTGGACCTCCTCCTGCCCCTGGGCCCACCGCTCCAGCCGGTCCCCATGACCACGGACCCGGAGCTGGCGGAGACCTGGTACGAGACCCTGCCCGCCAGCGGCATCGAGGGCCTGGTCGTCAAACGGATGGACCAGCCCTACCCCGCCGGCCGGCGCGGCTGGCAAAAGCTCCGCCACACCAACGTCCGCGACGCGGCGGTGGTCGGCTACACGGGCACCGCCCGCCGCCCGCTCGCCCTCGTCCTGGTCCTGCCGGTCGGAGACGAGACCCCGCTGGTGTCGAGCCCCCTGACGGCATCCCTACGGGCCGAGGTGGCGGCGGCACTGGCCGCCCGGGGCGCCGCCACGGGCGACACGGCCACCCCGACGGGCACGGCCACCCCGACGGGCACGGCCACCCCGACGGGCACGGCCACATCCACGGCGACGGCCGTCGGGCTCGGCGAGGTCCCCTTCCACCCCTTGGACCCCCCGCTGACGGCCGAGGTCCGCCACACCTCCACCCGCCACCCGCCACCGGAGGTACTGCGCCTGCGCACAGACCTGTGACCCGTGGCGGGGCACGCCACGGGTCAGGAATCGCAGGGGGCCGGCGAGCGGTGGTGCTCAGCGGATCAGTCGTGCGCACCGCGCCCGGAATTGGGCGGAGAACCGGGCTGCGGGTGCGGGCCCGGCCCTTCGACCTGCTGGTGTTCCGCTTCCCGCCGGGCCCGGACCTCCTCCGGATGGAGCGAGGTGGTGGAGCCGAAGTTCCCGTACCCCTGCATCTCGTGCGGACGCAGGCCGCTCTCGGGGAAATCCACGTAGTCCCGCTCCTCCCGCACCTCGTGCACCGCACCGCCGTCGGGCAGGTGCGGCTGGCTCTCGGGAGTGGGGGGTGCCGGTTCGTTGGCGCGGACCCGCTGCCCCAGCTTGAAGCCGCCGAGCAGCACGCCGACCACGACGAGCCCGACAACCAGGAACCACGCGATGTCGGTCAGGGTGCTGTCCAACGCGAGGAACGTCAGAGTCGTGTCCATACCTCTCACCTTCCCGCATTTCAGTCATTTCCACCCGACCAGTACCGCCGATCGCGGCAGCCCCTTCGGGCGACTGCCCCCGGCGAAGACCCGCTACCCCCTGAGTGGCCCGTCGGCATCCCGCACCCCGCGCACCTCCCGGCCCCCGAGCACCGCGAGGATCTCCGCACAGATGGCCAGCGCCGTCTCCGCCGGGGTCTGCCCACCCAGATCCAGGCCGATCGGCCCGTGCACCGTCCGCAGCCGCTCCTCGCTCACCCCGGCCGCGAGCAGCCCCTCGCGGCGCCGCGCGGTGGTCTTGCGGGAGCCGAGCGCGCCGACGTACGGAATCCCGAGCGCGAGCGCGGTCCGCAGCGTGGGCACGTCGAATTCCGGATCATGGCTCAGCATCGCCAGACAGCCGGCGTCCCGCCGCGCTCCGAGCAGCTTCTCGGCCTCGATGACGTCGGTGACGACACTCACCTCCCACCCGAGCAGCCGGGCCTGGGCCTCGATGACCTCGGCCAGCTCCCCGCCCCCGCCGATCACCACGTACGGAGCCGACGGGTACGCCTCCACGAGCACCAGCCCGGACCCCGCGTACAACGCGTCCCGCCCCGGCCGCCGGGTCCTCAGCAGCTCCCCGGCCCGCCGCTCGGCGTCACCGGACGGCTGATCGGCCCCCCGCACCACGACGCTGACGGCCTGATCCGCCCGTTCGTTCAGCTGGGTCACGAGCGCGACCCCGACCCCCTGCCCGAGCAGCTCCCACCACTCACCGGGAATCGAGCTCAGCGGCTGCAACAGCACCTCGGCCTGCCCGCCACACGTCAGCTTGGCCTGGGCGGCCTCCCCAGCCCCCACGGAAACCTCACACACCCGCGCGGTCTCCCCACCCCCGATGGCGGCGGCCTCCGCCACCAACTCGGCATCGAACACCCCCCGGTACAGGGCCCCGACACACTCCCCGCGCGCATCCACGAGCACGGCCCCGGCCGGATCCCGGGGCCCGAACCCCTGCTCGGTCACGGGCCGCGCCAGAAACCCGACCCGCCCCTCGGCCACCCACCGCTGCGCCGTCTCCACCAAGTCACGCATTCCGCGCCGCCCCATCCTCACCGTCAGAGCACGCCACAAAGCCTCAAAACCCAAAGTGGCCTCAACTCCAACCTACGCACGCCCACCCCCGCCCCCCACCCCCCAAAACCCACAGACCCACCCCCACATCCTTCGTACGGACCACCGGAACCTCACGGTCGCCACGACCAGCGAGGCTTCGGACCCCGGTGGACGGTTCCGCCTTCCAGGGGCAGAGGTTTCGGGCAGCATGGGCGGGATCAGCGCCCCGTGCCACCGCAAGGAGTCGTAGTGAGTGACCGGCCCTTACCCACCCTGCGCGACCTGGTTCTAGGCCGCCTCGCCAGTTCCACACTGACACCCGCGGCGCGGGACCTCGTAGCCGAGTTGCTGCCCGAGGTACGGGTGAGGAGCGCCGGACGGTCCGGGCCCGTGTACCTGAGGTCGATCTCGGCGGCCGGCTGGCGCGGCATCGGACCGGCCGCGGCGCTGGAACTGACACCGGGCCCCGGCCTCACCGTGGTCGCCGGCCGGAACGGCTCGGGGAAGTCGAGCTTCGCCGAGGCCGCCGAGATGGTGCTGACCGGGGACAACTTCCGGTGGCAGGACCGCACTCAGGTCTGGAAGCAGGGCTGGCGCAACCTCCACGACCCCTCCGCCCCCCAGGTCTCGGTCCAGCTCTGCCCGGACGGCGAGAGCATTCCGCTGACCGTGCGCAGGAGCTGGCACGGGGACGGACTGGAGGACTCCCGGACGGTCGTGCACCAGCCCGGTATGCCCGAACAGGACCCGCGCGAGGTCATCGACGCCGAGGACCTGTCCCTCTACCGGCCGTTCCTCTCGTACAGCGAGCTCGGCGCGATGATCAACGGGCGGATGAGCGCCCTGCATGACGCGCTCGCGCAGATCCTCGGTCTGGACATGCTCAGCGACGCCGACAACGAAGCCCGCGCCCGAGCCAAGGTTCTCACCGACACGGTCACCCGCGCCGGTGACCTGATCCGCGCCGTGACCGCCGAACTGGCCGAGTCGGACGACCCGCGGGCCGCCGAGGCCGTGGCGGCGCTCAGTGGACGGACTCCGGACCTCGACCGGCTACGCGCCCTGCTCAAGGGCCAGGTCGCGACGGACGGCACCGAGCTGGCTCGCCTGCACCGCCTCGCGGGTCTGGAAGGCCCCGACCCGCGCGAAGTGGCGGGCGCGGTCGCCCGGTTGCGGGAGGCCGCCGCAGCTGCCGAGGACGCGCGGTTCGGCGCCGCCGAGGATGCCCGGCAACTGATCGGACTGCTGGAGCGCGCGCTGGATCACCGGCGCCGCCACCCGCAGTCCGAGGACTGTCCCGTATGCGGTGCCGAGAGCCGCCTCGACGAGGTCTGGGCCGTGCGGGCCCGGGAACAGGTCGAACGGCTCCAGCGGGAGGCGGCCGCGGCGCAGAACGCGCGAGAGGCGCTGGCGGCCGGGGTGCGGGCCGTGTGTGACCTCGTACAGCCTGTTCCGGGCTGGCTGCAGGGGGCCGACTCGCCGCTCGCCCTCCTCTGGTCCGAGTGGACGGCTTGCCGGGACACCGCGGACCCGCGCGAACTCGCGGACCGGGTCGAGCGCGTGGCGGCCACCCTGGCGGACGCCTGCCGCCAGTTGAGCGAGGAGGCCGCGCACCGGATCGCGGAGCAGGACGGCCGATGGCAGCCCCTTGCCCTGCGCCTCGCCGAGTGCCTGCGTGACGCCGAGGCCGCGGAGGCGGCCCGGCCGCTGATCAAGCAGATCAAGGACGGCCGCGCGTGGCTGAAGAAGGTCACCGGCGAACTGCGCGAGGAACGGCTCCGGCCCTTCGCCGAGCAGTCGCAGACCATCTGGAACCTCCTGTGCGAACGCAGCAGCGTCTCGCTCGGCTCGATCAGCCTCGCGGGCACCGCCAACCAGCGGAAGGTGGTGCTCGACGCCTCCGTGGACACCATCGACGCGCCTGCCTTCGGCGTGATGAGCCAGGGCGAGCTCCATTCGCTCGCCCTCTCGCTGTTCCTCCCGCGTGCCACACATCCCGGCAGTCCCTTCGGCTTCCTGGTGATCGACGATCCGGTGCAGTCCATGGACCCGGAGAAGGTCGAAGGGCTCGCCCGCGTCCTCCAACTCTGCTCCCGGACCCGTCAAGTGGTGGTCTTCACGCACGACACCCGCCTCCAGCAGGCCATCCGTCAGCTGCGCGTCCCCGCGACGATCATGCAGGTCTCCCGTCAGACCGACTCCGTCGTACGGGTTACCCGGACCGATGACCCGGTCTCGCTCGCGCTCGGCGAAGCCCGGGCCGTGGCCGCTGACCGCAATGTGCCGCAGGACGTCGCCGATCGAGTGCTGCCCCAGATGTGCCGGGGAGCCCTGGAAGCGGCCTACCTGGAACTCGCCCGGCGCCGACTGCGCGGCGACGGCCACAGCCACGACGAAGTCGAGGCTCGCATCAGCAGGACGCACAAGCTGACCGAGTTGGCCGCACTCGCCTTCTACGACAGCGGGATGGCGCCGGCCGAGGTGCTCGCCGCGGTGGCCCAGGACCACGGCCCCTGGGCACGCACCCTGATCGAACGGTGCAACGCGGGTGCCCACCAGGCTCCCGCCCGGCCCGGCGCCAACGGGGACCTGGTCCGGGAAACCGAGCGGCTCGCCAGGGCGGTGCAGCGCCGGTGACCCAGCCCGTCCGCGACCTCGTCGCCGCCGCCGGCCAACTCCTCACGCCACCGCCCGGAACCCTGCCCGCACTCACGCCCGGCCTGCGCGCCCGCGCCGCGGCAGCCCTGCTGCGGCTGGCGCTGGACGAGGCCATGGACGACTTCTGGCGGAGCACCAGCCCCGGCATGGTCCACAGCCGGGGCCGCACCAAAGCCCTGTGCTTGGAGTGGTACGCGAGCCCTTCGGTGGCGCGCCAGTGGTACGTCGTCTGGTCGGCCCTCAGTGCGGCCTGCCACCACCACACCTACGAGCTCCCGCCCACGCCGGCCGAGGTCAGGGCCTGGCACGCGGACGTCACGGAGCTCCTGCAGGCCATGCCCTCAGGTACGGCCCCCGTCAGGCCTTGACCGCGCTACGAAAGGAATCGCACCGCGTGGACACCCGCCGCTACCGCATGGTCGTCACGAGCGGACTCGACTACGTCGGCACCGGAGCCCTGGTCGACGACCAGCTGCGCAGCTGGCTGAAGGAGCCCCCGGAGACCTACGACATCGATGCGTTCGCCGAAGGACGCAACGAGATAGCCCGGGGGGTGACCCTCGACCACGACTCCGCCACCGGGACGTCAGGAGCGTACGGCCGCTGGCGGCTGCGGGAGACGACCCCGGACGGCACCTGGCAGACCACCGTACTGATCCGGCAGGCCGGAGCCGGACCGACCTGGGTCCAGCTGGATGTCGAGCACCTGCCCGACGACCCCGAGGTCTTTCCCATACCCGCCAAGACCCCCCGGCTCGCCGGGAGCCTGCTCGACGTACTCCAAGCGCGCGACGGGCTCGCCGACGTGACGCGGATGCCCCAGGTCATCGAGGTCGACGACGTCCACTCCGTCGTCGACGAGCTCTGCGACGAGAAGCGGCGCCTTCCCATCGTCGTCGCCAGTACGCCCTACGGAGTGGACTTCGACGCCTGGCTGGAACGCACCGTGGACCCGCTGGTCCGCCCGCTGGCCGGCCTGGCCGTCCTCTACGTCCTCGCACCCGAAGCCGAGCCGTACTTCAACCGGGCCCTGGAGTACCACCAGGTCTTCGCCGGCGGTGTCCGTACCTACCTGCCGGGAGTGGACCCGGCCTGGGCGGCCGACGGCCAGCGGCACCGCGTGCTGTCCCGCCGGACCATCACCGAAAGCCCGCAGCGGGCCCGGGGCCTCCTCGCCCAGCTACCGCAGCGCCTGGCGATCCAGGCCCCGTTGCCCCCGGAACTCGATTCCGTACCCGTCCTCCGGGCCCGCACCAAGGAAGGCGTCGGGACGTCCGAGCTGGAGCGCCTGAGGGACGAGAACCACGCCCTCTTCGAGATCCTGGAGGAAGCGGGAAGAGCAGAGGGTCCGGGCGGACGAGATCCGCGGCCTGAAACAGGAACTGCACGAGGCTCAACAGGGCGAGTCGATGCTGGTCGTCGAGTACGACGAGCAGTACCGGGAACTCCACGGAGTCAAGGCCCAACTGTTGGCGGTCCAGAAGCGACTCCTCGTACTCAACGCCGCCGAAGCCGCGTACACGCCGGTCGAACCCGGCCCCCCGGAACCCGCCTCGTTCGCGGAGATCCTCGACCGGATCGCCGATATGCCCCGCGTTCACTTCACCGGCGCCCGCAAGGTCACCCTGGAACTCGACGACCAGGCGTACGGCTCCTCCTGGGGCCGCATGGCCTGGGATGCCCTGCTGGCGCTCCAGGACTACGCCGACGCCGCCGCCGACGGTGAGGCCACCCGCGACTTCAACCAGTGGTGCGAGGACGTACCGGACGGCAAACACTCCATCTCCCCGCGGAAAATCATCCGCGACGAGTCGAAATCGGTGAAGACCAAAACCGACTGGCGCAAGAACGCACCTTCCCCGTGCCGGAGCACATCGACCCAGCCGGCAAGCTCTTCATGGGCGCGCACGTCAGGATCGGAGGCGGCAACACCGTCGCCCCGCGCCTTCACTACTACGACGGCGCCTGCGCCACCCATGGAATCTTCATCGGCTACATAGGCCCGCACCTCACCAACACACTCACCTGACGGTGGATGTGACCTGCCCGCCGAAGGGGAACGGCCGGCAGGCCGGGCAGCCGGCTCCGCCGCGGGGCCGCCCCCGACCGCGGCATCGCGAAGCCCGTATGCCGCAGCGCCCCTCGCGCTACGCTGGCGGGGTGAACTCGCGCACCGCCCTGGAGAAGTGGCTCAAGCAGCTCCCCGAACACCAGCTGGCCGTCCTGCTTGAGGAACGGGATCTCCCTCTCGCTGCCGGTTACACCCGCATCACGACTCCCCGCCAACTCGCCGAGCACCTGCTCACGGACGAGTCGGTGGCGCGCGGACTGACCGCGGGGACGGCCGGCGAGATGGAGCTCCTGGCCTCGATCGCCGCCCTGGCCCTGCGACAGCACGGGCCGGTCGCCGAGGAGGCCGCGGCCCGGCCTCAATACGGGTGGCGTCCCGTGCCGCTCGCCGTGGCCGTGGAGCCGTCCGAACGCCTGGTGCCGGAGAAGGACGTGCTGGCCTGGTTCACGCCGGGCGGCGCGCGCGAGCGGGCGGCGGAGGCGATCGCCCGGCTACGGGAACGCGCGCTGCTGCTGCCGGCGACGAAGGGCCAGCTGGCGGTCCCACCCCTGCTCCACGTCCGGGCGGCCGGTTTCGACGGCTACGGCAGGCCGGCGGACCGGCTGCTGACCGCCGCGTACAACGCGCCGGAGGTCAAACGGATCGCCACCCTGCTCTTCGGCGAGAGCGCGGCACGCACCCGCCCCGAGGCCCAGGCCCGCATCACCGCCCTGCTCGCCGATCCGGGCCAGGTCCGCGACCTGGTGTCCCAGGCGCCGTCCCCGGCCCGCAAACTGCTGGACAACCTGGTCCTCGGGCCACCCCTGCTGCGCACCCACTGCTTCGCCACCCAGTACGGCTCGTACGCGGGACCCAGTGCCAAGTACACCTTCCGGGAGGGCGGCAGCGGCGACGAGGGCACCGACTGGCTCGCCGCACGCGCGCTACTGCTCCCCGCCGGCCCGGACCTGGCGGAGCTCCCGTACGAGGTGTCCCGCGCCCTGCGCGACAGCGACGGCGCGCCCTGTCCCCGCTTGGAGCCGGAACCGCTCACCCACACCACCCCGCTGCCGCGCGGCTGGGACGGCCAAGGAGGCGCCGCGGCCGGAGCGGCCGCCTGGCGCGCGGAGCTGGTCCTACGGGCGCTGGCCGCGCAGCCGGTCGCCGTACGCAAGGCGGGCGGCCTCGCCGTACGGGACACCCGGCGCCTGGCCAAGTCCGCCGGTGCGAGCGAGGCGGACACCCGCCTGTGGCTCGACCTCGCCGTGAACGCCGGCCTGGCCGCCCCGCAGGCCGACGAGCCCGAACCCACGCGCCGCAGGCGGCAGGCGGCACCCAAGCCCGCGGCCCGCCTCCTCCCCAGCGACCGCTACGACCCGTGGGCGGCAGCCCCGCCCGCGGGCAAGCTGCTGCCTCTGCTGGCCGCCTGGGCGGTGGTGCCCGAGGTGCTCACCCACTGGCCGGACGACGGCGAGACCCCGGTGGCGCTGATCAGCCCGCAGGACGCGTACGCCGTGCCGCTGCGCCGTGGAGCACTGCGCGCGCTCGGCGGCCTGCCCGAAGGCCAGGGCCTGGCCCTGACGCCGGAGTCGTACACCGAACTACTGGAACGGGCCGCCTGGTACCAGCCATTGCTGAGCTCCCTCCTCGCGAACGACGCGGCGGGGCGGCTGCTGGGCGATGACGACATCTCGGGCCGCCTCCGGTCGACCCTGGAGGAGGCCGAGCTGCTGGGCCTCGTGGCACACGGCGCCCTCACCTCGGCAGGGCGTGCGGTCAGCGCCCTGCTGGAGGCGGGCGCCGGCCACCATTACCCCGCCGTACCGGGCGCGGGCACGGACCCGACGGCCCTCGGAACGGACGGCTTGGGCGAGGACCTGACCGCCCGGCCGGCCCTCGCCCGGGCGGTGGCCGACCTCCGCGCCGCCCTGTACGAAGCCCTCCCCGCGCCCAGCACCACCGCGCGCTTCCAGGCGGACCTGACGGCCACGGTCACTGGAGCCCCGGCCCCGGACCTAGCCGAACTCCTCTCAGCCGTCGGCGACATCGAGTCGGAGGGCCACGCGGTCGTCTGGCGGATCACCGCGGCTTCCCTCCGCCGAGCGATGGACGCGGGCTGGAGCGCGGTCGACCTCCTGGACCGGTTGACGGCGGTGAGCGAACGCGAGGCCCCGCTACCGCAGCCCCTCACATACACGATCAAGGACACGGCCCGCACCCACGGACAGCTACGCGTCGTCCGCTCGGCCTGCTGCATCCGCTCCGACGACACCGCCCTGATCGCCGAGGTCGCCCAGGCCCGCGGCCTCACCAAACTGGGCCTGCGCCGCATCGCACCCACGGTCCTCATCTCGGCGGCCCCGCCGGAGGAGACCCTCTCGGCCCTCCGCACGGCCGGCTACGCCCCCACCCAGGAGGCAGCCACGGGCACCACAGTCCTGGACCGAGCCCCCACCGAACGCGCACGCAGCTTCCTACGCACCCTGGACGAGGCCCACCGGCAGCCCGGCGAAGGCGCGCGCGGAGTCCCCTCCAGCGCCCGCGCCCTGGCCGCCCAACTCCTGGACCGGAGCTGACCGGTCAGCGCACCTGACGGACGAACGCCTGCCAGGCACCGGGCCCGAACCCGATCACGGGCCCGGCGGGCCGCTTGCTGTCACGGACGGGGACGTTGTCGGCGACCTCGACGCAGTCGCCCTGGCCTCCGCTGTAACTGCTCGTGCGCCATATCGCGGTCTCGTGAACCCCGGCTGTCGAGCGGACCTCGTTGCTCATGCTCTGTGCTCCTTGGCAACACGCTGGATCAGCGCGAGTGACTCCGTTGGCGGCAGGTAGCAGACGCGTACGGCGGCCAGGGCCCGCGCCGTGTCGAACAGGTGGCTGTGCGCCGCCTTGTTCCGGTCGCGCCGCAAGCGGTCGAAGTCGTCACGGATTTCGGGGACGAGTACTCCGGCACGGACCAGCGCCGTCAGGCGGTCGACCTGTCGGTCGCCGTCGATCCGCATGCCGATCCGGGTGATCAGCTCCTCCGCGAGGACCTCGCCGAACTGGCCGGCCTGAACCAGGGCGTGGCTTCGGCCGAAGCGCCATAAAGAGAGAGGAGAGGCTGGTGCTGGTAGAGGACACCGAAGTTGGGTGACCCCTTCGCGAAATCACGGAGCCTGTCGTCCACGCGTCTGTCCCCCGAATGCTGCTGGTCTGCAGATACCCATGGTGCGAAACACAAAAAGACCCTCCGAACAGCACTGGCACTGTTTGGAGGGTCTCTGTGGCACTTCCTGCGAAGTGCCCCCGGCAGGATTCGAACCTGCGCACACGGCTCCGGAGGCCGTTGCTCTATCCCCTGAGCTACGGGGGCGCTGTCGCTGGTGTTGCTGCGACGGGTTGAACACTACCAGCTTCCCGACGGTGATCAGGAACGGATTCGGGGGGACGGGGGCGTGGGTCGCTCGGAGGGGGTGGAAGTGGCAAAAACCCGGACGCGGGGGCTGGGGCGGACCTACTCTCGAGTTGTGTCAGGCGCCTCGGGCCGGGTGCTTGTTGTCGACGACAACAAGGTCATCCGGCAGCTGATCAAGGTCAATCTCGAGCTGGAGGGCTTCGAGGTCGTGACCGCGAACGATGGTGCCGAGTGCCTGGACGTTGTTCATCACGTGCTGCCCGATGTGATCACTCTTGATGTGGTCATGCCCCGCCTGGACGGGTTCGGTGCTGCCGCGCAGTTGCGGGCCGACCCGAGGACGCGGCATCTGCCCGTTGCGATCGTGAGTGCCTGTACGCAGAACGAGGTCGAGGCGGGGATCGCCGCCGGCGTGGACGCCTTCCTCGCCAAGCCGTTCGAGCCCGCGGAGCTGGTGCGGGTCGTGCACCGGCTCATCGAGCGCCGCGATCGGAGGGAGCGGAAGGGTGCTCCCGCCGGGAGAGGGAGGGGATGACCTCGAATGACCCCTCCTATGGCGCCCCTGTTGGGGCTCCCGTCAGGGGTCGCATTCCACATGGCGAAACCGTTCGCGTGACGTGGGGGCTTCTCCCCTAGGCTGGTCGCGTGACCCCCGTTGACCTCTCCCGTTCCGTCGTGTGCGCCCTGCGCCGCGCCGTCGAGGACGGGGAGCTGCCCGCCGGTGTGGTCGTACCCGAGCGGGTCGTCGTCGAGCGGACTCGGCCCGGGGGAGTGGGGGACTACGCCTCGCCCGTCGCGTTCGGGGTGGCGAAGGGTGCCGGAGTCGCGCCCCGTGGAGTGGCCGAAGTGCTGGCCCCGCGGCTGGCGGGCCTGCCCGGGATCGAGCGCGTGGAGATCACCGGCGCCGGGTTCCTGAACTTCGTACTCGCCGAGAGTTCGGTGGGGGAGTACGTACGGAGCATTCGAGCCGGTGCGGCGGCCTCGTACGGCTTCGCCCCCGGGAGGAGCGAGGCCCCCGGTACTACCGAGTTCGTCGGCGTGCCCCTCGGGGCCCTGCGCGAGCGGGTCGTGCAGGCGGCCGTGCAGCGGATCGTGAGCAGCCAGGGGTTGGCGGGAGAGAGTGTCGGCGACGCCCGCATCGCCCCCGTCGCCCAGCGCGACGGGGATGTCCGCGCCCGCTTCGGGGCCGACGCCGCCGCCTGGGCGATGTTGTCCGTCCCCGGGCACGAGACCCCCGTGTTTCCCGCCTGGCTGCTCGTCCAAGACGAGTCGAGCGATTTCTTCCGGGTGCGGTACGCCCACTCCCGGGCGCGGGCGCTGACCCGCAATGCGGGGGAGTTGGGGTTCCGCGGCGAGCCCGGGGAGCTGGGAGGGAAGCCCGGCGAGGTGCACGGCGCCGACGCCCTGCTCCGTGCCCTTCGCGACCACCCCCTCGTGCTCGAAGCCGCCGCGCACCACCGTGCGCCCGAGCGGCTCGTCCGGCAGCTCGTCGTGATCGCCGACGCCCTGCTCGACTTCCAGTACCAGGTCCTGCCCAAGGGGGACGAGAAACCCTCGGCCGCCCACCGTGCCCGGCTGGCCCTTGCCGAAGCCGCCGGGGCGGTGCTGGCCGGCGGCCTGGCCCTGCTCGGTATAGACGCGCCCGACCCCCACCTGTGAAGCCCGCGAAACGCGTGTGATCCGATGTGATTCGCCTGCGTTCCGGATGATTTGCGAAGAGAGAATGTCGAGATGAGCCGTTCCGCACACCCCGCCGGGCCCCGCCACGCCGACGTCCTGCCCGAGGGCCACTACTCCCCGCCGCCCGCCGACCTCAACGTGCTCGACGAGAAGGTCTGGTCGCGGACGGTCAGCCGGAACGAGGACGGGGTCGCCACCGTCGGCGGGATCGAAGTGACCCGGCTCGCCGAGGAGTTCGGGACGCCCGCCTACTTCCTCGACGAGGAGGACTTCCGGGCGCGCTGCCGCGCCTGGGCGCACGCCTTCGGGCCGGGCGCCGACGTCTTCTACGCCGGCAAGGCGTTCCTCTCCAAGGCCGTCGTGAAGTGGCTCAAGGAGGAGGGGCTCAACCTCGACGTGTGTTCCGGAGGGGAGCTCGCCACCGCGCTCGCCGCCGAGATGCCGGCCGCCCGGATCGCCTTCCACGGCAACAACAAGTCGACGAGCGAGATCACCCGCGCCATCGAGGCCGGCGTCGGCCGGATCGTGCTCGACTCCTTCCAGGAGATCGCCCGCGTCGCGCACATCGCCCGCGAGCTCGGCGTACGCCAGCCCGTGCAGATCCGCGTCACCGTGGGCGTGGAGGCGCACACCCACGAGTTCATCGCCACCGCGCACGAGGACCAGAAGTTCGGGATCGCCCTCGCCGACGGGTCGGCCGCCGAGGCCGTACGGCGCGCGCTGGGTCACGACAGCCTGGAGCTGCTCGGCGTCCACTCCCACATCGGCTCGCAGATCTTCGACATGGCCGGTTTCGAGGTCTCCGCCAAGCGCGTCGTACGCCTCCTCGCCGCCGTGCGCGACGAGCACGGGGTGGAGCTGCCCGAGATCGACCTCGGCGGCGGGCTGGGCATCGCCTACACCTCCTCCGACGACCCGCGCGAGCCGCACGAGATCGCCAAGGCCCTGTACGAGATCGTCGCCCGCGAGTGCGAGGCGGCCGGCCTGCGCGCCCCGCGCATCTCCGTGGAACCCGGACGGGCCATCGTGGGGCCGACGGCCTTCACCCTCTACGAGGTCGGGACGATCAAGCCGCTCGCGGGCCTGCGGACGTACGTCTCCGTCGACGGCGGGATGTCCGACAACATCCGGACGGCCCTCTACGACGCCGAGTACTCGGTCAGCCTCGTCTCCCGGACCTCGGCCGCCGAGCCGATGCTCGTGCGCGTCGTGGGCAAGCACTGCGAGAGCGGCGACATCGTGGTCAAGGACGCGTTCCTGCCCGCCGACGTCGCCCCCGGAGACCTCCTCGCGGTCCCGGCGACCGGCGCGTACTGCCGGTCGATGGCGAGCAACTACAACCACGTGCTCCGCCCGCCGGTCGTCGCCGTGCGTGACGGCGAGGCGCGCGTCATCGTTCGCCGGGAGACGGAGGAGGATCTCCTGCGTCTCGACGTCGGCTGATGCGCATTCTTCTGGGGGACGGTTCCCAGACCCCCGAATAGGTGTCTCACTCAATGGACCGAGGGTGGAAACTGTTGTCCATTGAGTGAGACTGGTTCACACCTGGGGTGCAAACCGCGCAACAGGTACTGATGTGAAGATCGAAAGGCGTAGGTCGAATGATGCGTACGCGTCCGCTGAAGGTGGCGCTGCTGGGCTGTGGAGTGGTCGGCTCGGAAGTTGCCCGCATCATGACGACGCACGCCGACGATCTGACGGCCAGGATCGGCGCGCCCGTCGAGCTCGCGGGCGTGGCCGTGCGCCGCCCCTCCAAGGTGCGCGAGGGCATCGACCCGGCCCTGGTCACCACCGATGCGACCGCGCTGCTCAAACGCGGCGACATCGACATCGCGATCGAGGTCATCGGTGGTATCGAGCCGGCCCGCACCCTGATCACCACCGCCTTCGAGCACGGCATCTCCGTCGTCTCGGCGAACAAGGCGCTGCTCGCCCAGGACGGCGCCGCGCTGCACGCCGCCGCCGAGGCCGCCGGGCTGGACCTGTACTACGAGGCCGCCGTCGCCGGCGCCATCCCGCTGGTCCGCCCCATGCGCGAGTCCCTCGCGGGCGACAAGATCAACCGGGTGATGGGCATCGTCAACGGCACGACGAACTTCATCCTCGACAAGATGGACTCCACCGGCGCCGGGTACCAGGAGGCCCTCGACGAGGCCACCGCCCTCGGGTACGCCGAGGCCGACCCGACCGCCGACGTGGAGGGCTACGACGCCGCCGCCAAGGCGGCGATCCTGGCCGGCATCGCCTTCCACACCCGGGTGCGCCTCGACGACGTCTACCGCGAGGGCATGACCGAGGTCAGCGCCGCCGACTTCGCGTCCGCCAAGCGCATGGGCTGCACCATCAAGCTCCTCGCCATCCTGGAGCGCGCCGCCGACGGCGAGTCCGTCACCGCCCGCGTCCACCCGGCGATGATCCCGCTGACCCACCCGCTCGCCTCCGTCCGCGAGGCCTACAACGCGGTGTTCGTCGAGGCGGAGGCCGCCGGGCGGCTCATGTTCTACGGTCCGGGCGCGGGCGGCGCGCCGACCGCGTCCGCGGTCCTCGGCGACCTCGTCGCCGTCTGCCGCAACAAGCTCGCCGAGGCAAAGGGGCCGGGCGAGTCGGCGTACACCCAGCTGCCGGTCAGCCCCATGGGGGATGTCGTCACCCGCTACCACATCAGCCTCGATGTGGCGGACAAGCCGGGCGTCCTCGCCCAGGTGGCGACCACCTTCGCGGAGCACGGAGTGTCGATCGACACCGTCCGTCAGCAGGGTCGCCAAGCTCAAGACGGCGAGGCCTCCCTCGTCGTCGTCACTCACCGTGCGCCCGACGCCGCCCTCTCGGGGACCGTCGAGGCGCTGCGGAAGCTGGACACCGTCCGCGGTGTGGCCAGCATCATGCGTGTTGAAGGGGAGTAAGGACCCATGAGCAGCAATCGCACCCACCAGTGGCGCGGCATCATCGAGGAGTACCGGGACCGCCTGCCGGTCACGGCCACGACTCCGGTGGTCACGCTCCGCGAGGGCGGCACTCCCCTCGTCCCCGCCCAGGTGCTCTCCGAGCGCACCGGCTGCGAGGTACACCTCAAGGTCGAGGGGGCCAACCCCACCGGGTCCTTCAAGGACCGCGGCATGACCATGGCGATCACCAAGGCCAAGGAGGACGGCGCCAAGGCCGTCATCTGCGCCTCCACGGGCAACACCTCGGCCTCCGCCGCCGCCTACGCGGTGCGCGCCGGGATGGTCTGCGCCGTCCTCGTGCCCCGCGGCAAGATCGCGCTCGGCAAGATGGGTCAGGCCCTGATCCACGGCGCCAAGATCCTTCAGGTCGACGGCAACTTCGACGACTGTCTGGATCTGGCCCGCGCGCTGTCCGACAACTACCCGGTGGCGCTGGTCAATTCCGTCAACCCGGTCCGCATCGAGGGCCAGAAGACGGCGGCCTTCGAGATCGTGGACGCGCTCGGCGACGCCCCGGACATCCACGTGCTGCCCGTCGGCAACGCCGGCAACATCACCGCGTACTGGAAGGGCTTCAAGGAGTACAAGGCCGATGGCCTGGCCTCCCGTACGCCCCGCGTGTGGGGTTTCCAGGCCTCCGGCTCCGCGCCGATCGTGCGCGGCGAGGTCGTCAAGGAGCCGCACACCATCGCCACCGCGATCCGCATCGGCAACCCGGCCTCGTGGGACTACGCTCTGCAGGCGCGGGACGAGTCGGGCGGCTTCATCGACGAGGTGACGGACCGCCAGATCCTGTCCGCCTACCGCCTGTTGGCCGCTCAGGAGGGCGTCTTCGTCGAGCCCGCCTCGGCCGCGTCCGTGGCCGGCCTGCTCAAGGCCGTCGAGCTCGGCCTGGTCGACCCCGGCCAGAAGATCGTGTGCACCGTCACCGGCAACGGCCTGAAGGACCCCGACTGGGCGGTCGCCGGCGCTCCGCAGCCGATCACCATTCCGGTCGACGCCGAGGCCGCCGCCATCCGCCTCGGCCTCGTCTGACCGAGATCCGACCGGGATCCGACCAAGATCCGACCAAGATCCGACCGGGAGCCGCGAGCCGGGAATCCGGCCGGCGGTTCCCGTGGTCCCAGTGGTACCGCAGTAACCGAGTTGCCGGATTCCGGAAGTCTTTCGAAGGCTGAGGAATCCGGCAACTCGGGCCGTACGGCACAAAAACCTATGGAAACCCGCCAGATATCCGGCGGAAAACCGACCGGACCGGCAGGAGCCCACGACACGCATCGTGCGCCTGTCGTGCGCCCTATGTCGGAGAAGAACCTTCCTTCGATAGGCTGTACTTACATCCGCCGCCGCGCATATGTCCACGGTGCTGCCCACAGGGCCTTCGGGTGTCGTACGTTCTCCAGTACATTCACAGCGAGCCAGTGAAGATCCCGTCTCGCACAGTCACAAGGAGTGTCATCGGAAGATGGCCGGTCCCGCCTTCCGCGCCGCCGCCGTACGGGTGCGCGTTCCCGCCAGCAGTGCCAACCTCGGCCCGGGCTTCGACGCCTTCGGGCTGGCCTTGGGGCTCTACGACGACGTCGTCGTACGCGTGGCCGATTCCGGCCTGAACATCGACATCGCGGGCGAAGGTGCCGACACCCTCCCGCGGGACGAGAGCCACCTCCTCGTACGTTCCATGCGCACCGCCTTCGACCTACTGGGCGGCCAGCCGCGCGGCCTCGAGGTCGTCTGCGCCAACCGCATCCCGCACGGCCGCGGTCTCGGCTCCTCCTCCGCCGCCATCTGCGCGGGCATCGTGGCCGCCCGCGCCGTGACCATAGGCGGAGAGGCCAAGCTCGACGACACGGCGCTGCTGGAGCTCGCCACCGAGATCGAGGGCCACCCCGACAACGTCGCCGCCTGTCTGCTCGGCGGTTTCACCCTCGCGTGGATGGACGGCGGCAGCGCCAAGGCGATCCGCATGGAGCCCGCCGATTCCATCGTTCCGGTGGTCTTCGTACCGTCCAAGCCCGTCCTGACGGAGACCGCGCGCGGCCTGCTGCCGCGCACCGTCCCGCACGTGGACGCGGCCGTCAACGCGGGCCGCGCGGGTCTGCTCGTAGAGGCCCTGACCAGGCGTCCCGAGTTCCTGCTGCCGGCCACCGAGGACCGTCTCCACCAGGAGTACCGGTCCCCGGCGATGCCCGAGAGCGTGGCGCTCGTGGCCCGGCTGCGGGCGGACGGCATCCCCGCGGTGATCTCCGGCGCGGGCCCCACGGTCCTCGCGCTGGTCGACAACGGTGCGGCCGACAAGGTCGCACGGCTCGCGGGCGAGGGGTGGGCGGCCAACCGGCTCGCACTCGACGCCGCGGGCGCGAGCGTACTTCCGCTGGGAACCCAGGGCGGCTGATCCGTGCAGTAGAGGAGACAGCCGGCCAGGGGCGGGCGGCCAGGGCAGGCCGCCCGCACGGAGCCCGTGCGGAGCCCGCGCGGACGGGCTCGATCGCCGGTGATTGAGAGGGGGAATGTCTGTTGGATCCGGTAGTGTTAGTCTCAAGTGCGCATCCGAAGCCGCCATGGCTTGGTGCTCAGTGTCCCTATCAGGGACCACCTTTCTTCCGGGAGCCTCCCCGACTGCTTTGATCGCTGCCAGCAGTTTCGAGCACGCTCCGGAATCGGCGTGATATTCCCACGCTTTCAGCTCGGGGGCTTCTCGCCGGAACCACCCATGCACATGCACGTTTCTCTCCGCCGTATCTCTATCGGCGGACCACCGCCCCGGCTGCATTCCGTACCTCATCAGGTCACAGACTGCCGTCGGACAGCACAACCGGTCGCCGAGCCAGACAGGCCGACGTCCGCTCCAGGGAAGGACCCTTCGTGAGCGACACCACCGATCTGATGGGCGCTGCCGACACCAACGTCGACACCAGTGCCCCCGCCGAGGGCGCCGCGCCGACCAAGCGCCGCCGCTCCGGCACCGGCCTTGACGGCATGGTCCTGGCCGAGCTCCAGCAGGTCGCGTCGGGCCTCGGCATCAGGGGCACCGCGCGGATGCGCAAGGGCCAGCTGATCGAGGTCATCAAGGAGGCGCAGGCGGGAAGCAGCGCCCCCAAGGCCGCGGCCTCCGCGCCCGCCGCCGCGTCCGCGGACAGCACCGAGACCAAGCCGAAGCGCCGCGCCACCAGCAAGGCCCGTACGGGCGAGGCCGCCGCCGAGGCGCCCGCCGAGAAGACCAAGACCGCCGCGCAGGCCCAGATCGACATCCCGGGCCAGCCGGCGAGCGAGGACGCTCCGGTCGGCGAGCGCCGTCGCCGGCGCGCCACCGCCCCCTCCGGCAGCCCCGAGGGTTCGGCCCCCGCCGCCGCCGTACAGGTGGAGCAGAAGCCCGAGACCGTCGCTCCGGCCGCACAGGCCGAAGCGAAGGCCGAGGCCGCCACCGCCCCTGCCGGCCAGGCCCAGGGCCAGGACGGCGAGGGCCGCGGCCGTCGCGACCGCCGCGAGCGGGGCAACGACCGCGCCGACGGCCGCCGCGAGCGCCGTGAGCGCGGCGCCAAGGCCGACGACCAGGGCCAGGGCGCCCAGGGTCAGGGCCAGGCCGGTCAGGGCCAGGGCCAGGGTCAGAACCAGGGCCAGGGTCAGGGCCAGCAGGGCGGTCGTCAGGACCGGACCGACCGTCAGGACCGCCAGCAGGGCGGCCGCGGCCAGGGTCAGGGTCAGGGTCAGGGTCAGCAGGGCGGTCGTCAGGACCGGGACCGTCAGGACAACGGCCCGCAGGACGACTTCGACGAGGACGGCCGTCGCGGCCGTCGCGGCCGCTACCGCGACCGCCGTGGCCGTCGCGGGCGCGACGAGTTCGCCCCGGTCGAGACCCCGGTCGCCGACGACGACGTCCTGATCCCCGTCGCGGGCATCCTCGACATCCTCGACAACTACGCGTTCATCCGGACCTCGGGCTACCTGCCCGGCCCGAACGACGTGTACGTCTCCCTCGCCCAGGTCCGCAAGGCCGGTCTGCGCAAGGGCGACCACACCACCGGCGCCGTCCGGCAGCCCAAGGACGGCGAGCGCCGCGAGAAGTTCAACGCGCTCGTGCGCCTGGACTCCGTCAACGGCATGGCGCCCGAATCCGGCCGCGGCCGCCCGGAGTTCCAGAAGCTGACCCCGCTGTACCCGCAGGACCGGCTCCGCCTGGAGACCGACCCGGGCGTGCTGACCGGCCGGATCATCGACCTGGTCGCACCGATCGGAAAGGGCCAGCGTGGTCTGATCGTCTCGCCGCCGAAGGCCGGCAAGACGATGATCATGCAGGCGATCGCCAACGCGATCACCGTCAACAACCCCGAGTGCCACCTGATGGTCGTCCTGGTCGACGAGCGTCCGGAAGAGGTCACCGACATGCAGCGGTCGGTCAAGGGCGAGGTCATCTCCTCGACCTTCGACCGCCCGGCCGAGGACCACACCACCGTCGCCGAGCTGGCCATCGAGCGCGCCAAGCGTCTCGTCGAGCTCGGACACGACGTGGTCGTCCTGCTGGACTCCATCACCCGCCTGGGACGCGCGTACAACCTCGCCGCCCCCGCCTCCGGCCGCATCCTGTCCGGTGGTGTCGACTCGACCGCGCTGTACCCGCCGAAGCGCTTCTTCGGTGCCGCGCGCAACATCGAGGACGGCGGCTCGCTGACCATCCTGGCCACCGCGCTGGTCGACACCGGCTCGCGCATGGACGAGGTGATCTTCGAGGAGTTCAAGGGCACCGGCAACATGGAGCTCAAGCTCGATCGGAAGCTCGCCGACAAGCGCATCTTCCCGGCTGTCGACGTCGACGCGTCGGGCACCCGCAAGGAGGAGATCCTGCTCAACAGCGAGGAGCTCTCCATCACCTGGAAGCTGCGACGGGTGCTGCACGCGCTCGACTCGCAGCAGGCCATCGAGCTGCTCCTCGACAAGATGAAGCAGACGAAGTCGAACGCCGAGTTCCTCATGCAGATCGCGAAGACGACCCCGTCGGGCAAGAACGACGACTGACGTCTCCCCGTAGCACCACCTGCGTGACCGCCGACCGCCCCCGCCGCACCCGCGACGGGGGCGGTCGCGTCGTACGGGGGTCCGTCCTGGCGGTCTACGGGGCTTCGTGCACGGGTGCGACCTTTGCCACACTCCGTACCCCGCGCGGCCCCGGACGCTGCCCCCACGCGTACGGGGAAACCGCAGGTAGGTGCGGGGTCACGGGGTGTCCGCCCCCGCCGGGCGCGGGGGCGTAGGGGTCGGGACGCACACGGGACGCACAGGCGGCCGTGGAACCCTGGGCGGTGTCCGGCCGTCTCTGTCAGAGGGAACGGGGAAGCGGGCCGACCACAGACGGGCAGAGCAGAGCATGAGCCAGGACAACAGGGGGCACGGCCGCAGGGCCGGTGCGAGCCGACGCCGACGCAAGCCGGCCGCGCGCCGCCGGGCCGTCGTCATCGCCGCGTGGACCGCCGCAGGCGTGGTCCTCCTGGGCGGGGCGGGGCTCGGCTACTTCTACTTCAAGTTCAACGGCAACCTCAAGACGGTCGACATCGACGCCGCCCTCGGCACGGACCGCCCGCAGAACGTGGACAACGGCTCGATGGACATCCTCGTCCTCGGCTCCGACTCCCGCGGCGGCGCCAACGCGAAGTACGGCCAGGACGACGGCGGCTCCGCACGCTCCGACACGGCGATGGTCGTCCACCTCAACGAGGGCCACACCAAGGCCACCGTCGTATCGATTCCCCGCGACACCATGATCGCCATGCCCTCCTGCACCATGGCCAACGGCAAGACCGACCCGGGCAGCTCGCGCAGGCAGTTCAACGAGGCGTACACCATCGGCGGGGCCGCCTGCGCGGTCAAGACCGTCGAGAAGACGTCGGGGATCCGCATGGATCACTACCTCGAAGTCGACTTCACGGGCTTCAAGGAGATCATCGACAAGCTCGGCGGCGTCGAGGTGACGACCACCAAGCCGATCAAGGACCCTTACAGCCACCTCGACCTGCCCGCCGGGAAGAACAGGCTGGGCGGCGAGCAGGCCCTCGGCCTCGTCCGTACCCGTCACGGCGTCGGCGACGGCGGCGACCTGGGCCGAATACAGCTGCAGCAGGCCTTCATCAAGGCGCTGATCAAGCAGGTCAAGACCATCGGCGTCTTCGACAACCCGAAGCGGCTGCTCGACGTCGCGGACACCGCCACCAAGGCCATCACCACGGACAAGGCCCTCGGCGACGTGAAGTCCCTCATGGGGTTCGCGCAGAGCCTGGAGGGCATCACCCCCGAGAACATGCAGATGATCACCCTGCCGGTGACCGGAGACGTCCGTGACCCCAACCGGGTCGTCCCGCTCACCAAGGAGTCCAAGATGGTCTGGGACGCCCTGCTGGCCGACCAGGCGGTCCCCGCCGCGGCCACCGCGAACTCGGCCGGCGACAAGGGCACGGCCGGTACGGTCGTCCAGTAGCCCGAACCGCCTGGTCGGACGGTTCCCGGACGGGTTCCGCAGGGCCGTGGAATAGATGCCGGACCCTTGCCGTTGAGGGAGGCGTCCTCAGAATTTTGACAGGCAGCCCGGTCCTGGCAGACTGGTCTGTCGGCCCCGGTTCACGCAGCGCGCAATTCGGCTCCTGCGACCCGGCGCCCTCCCGAATCTAGGAGACACCTTGAAGCGCGATACCCACCCCACGTACGTCGAGACCCAGGTCAGCTGCACCTGTGGCGCGTCGTTCACCACCCGTAGCACCCTGACCGAAGGCAACATTCGTGCCGAGGTCTGCTCCGAGTGCCACCCGTTCTACACGGGCAAGCAGAAGATCCTCGACACCGGTGGCCGCGTGGCCCGCTTCGAGGCCCGCTTCGGCAAGGCTGCACAGAAGTAGCGAGCCTCAGGCGCCGGACCCCGGCTGCACCCTGTTCGTACGGGGGCAGCCGGACCGGCGCCTTTCTCGTCCCGCAGCCCTTTTCTTCACATTCACCATCTTCAGGAGCCCCCGATGTTCGAGGCGGTCGAGGAACTGATCGGCGAGCACGCCGATCTTGAGAAGAAGCTCGCCGACCCTTCGGTCCACTCGGATCAGGCCAACGCGCGCAAGCTGAACAAGCGCTACGCGGAGCTGACCCCGATCGTCGCGACCTTCCGTGCCTGGAAGCAGTCCGCCGAGGACATCGAGACGGCGAAGGAGTTCGCGGCCGACGACCCGGACTTCATCGCCGAGGTCAAGGAACTGACCGCACAGCGCGAAGAGCTCACCGAGAAGCTCCGCCTGCTGCTCGTTCCGCGCGACCCCAGCGACGACAAGGACGTGCTCCTCGAGGTCAAGGCGGGCGCGGGCGGCGACGAGTCGGCCCTGTTCGCCGGCGACCTGCTGCGCATGTACCTGCGCTACGCCGAGCGCGTGGGCTGGAAGACCGAGATCATCGACGCCACCGAGTCCGAGCTCGGCGGCTACAAGGACGTCCAGGTCTCCGTCCGCACCAAGGGCGGCAACGGCGCCACCGAGCCCGGCCAGGGCGTCTGGGCCCGCCTGAAGTACGAGGGCGGCGTGCACCGCGTCCAGCGCGTGCCGGCCACCGAGTCCCAGGGCCGCATCCACACCTCCGCCGCCGGCGTGCTCGTCACCCCGGAAGCCGAGGAGGTGGAGGTCGAGGTCAACATGAACGACCTCCGCATCGACGTGTACCGCTCCTCGGGCCCCGGCGGCCAGTCCGTCAACACCACCGACTCGGCCGTGCGCATCACGCACCTGCCGACCGGTGTGGTCGCCTCCTGCCAGAACGAGAAGAGCCAGCTCCAGAACAAGGAGCAGGCGATGCGCATCCTGCGCTCGCGCCTGCTGGCCGCCGCCCAGGAAGCCGCCGAGCAGGAGGCCTCCGACGTGCGCCGCAGCCAGGTGCGCTCCGTGGACCGCTCCGAGAAGATCCGTACGTACAACTACCCGGAAAACCGGATCTCGGACCACCGGACGGGCTTCAAGGCGTACAACTTGGACCAGGTGCTCGACGGAGACCTCGACCCGGTCATCCAGGCCTGCGTCGACACGGACTCCGCCGCCAAGCTCGCGTCCGCGCACTGAACCCCCGCGCAGGACCCCCGCACCACCCCGCAGGACCCCGCACCACCCCCCGTACGACAGCAGCCCGGAGGACCAGCGTGAACTTGCTGCTTGCCGAGGTGGCCCAGGCCACCCAGCGGCTGGCCGCCGCCGGCGTGCCCTCACCGCGTTTCGACGCCGAGGAGCTCGCGGCCTTCGTGCACGGCGTCAAGCGGGGGGAACTCCACCACGTCAAGGACGCGGACTTCGACGCCCGCTACTGGGAGGCCGTCGCCCGCCGCGAAGCGCGCGAGCCGCTCCAGCACATCACCGG
Source organism: Streptomyces sp. GL_148 (assembly GCF_057834205.1). Classification (NCBI taxonomy): domain Bacteria; kingdom Bacillati; phylum Actinomycetota; class Actinomycetes; order Kitasatosporales; family Streptomycetaceae; genus Streptomyces; species Streptomyces sp. GL_148. Next base: position 5,965,717 of record NZ_CM174396.1, read on the forward strand.
CCGCGCCTTCTTCCGCTACCTGGAGCTCCAGGTCGGGCCCGGGGTCTTCGTGCCCCGGCCCGAGACCGAGTCGGTCGTGGACTGGGCCATACAGGCCGTCCGGGCGATGGACGTCGTCGAACCGCTCATCGTGGACCTCTGCACCGGCTCGGGAGCCATCGCGCTCGCCATGGCACAGGAGGTGCCGCGCTCGCGCGTGCACGCCGTCGAGCTGTCCGAGGACGCCCTGCAGTGGACCCGTAAGAACGCCGAGGGCTCCCGGGTCACCGTCCACCAGGGCAACGCGCTGAGCGCGCTGCCCGAGCTGGACGGCCAGGTCGACCTGGTCATCTCCAACCCGCCGTACATCCCGCTCACCGAGTGGGAGTACGTCGCCCCCGAGGCCCGCGACCACGACCCCGAGATGGCGCTGTTCTCCGGCGAGGACGGCCTCGACACCATCCGCGGCATCGAGCGCACCGCCCACCGGCTGCTGCGGCCCGGCGGCATCGTCGTCGTCGAGCACGCCGACACCCAGGGCGGACAGGTCCCGTGGATCTTCGCCGAGGAGCGGGGCTGGGCCGACGCCGCCGACCACCCCGACCTCAACAACCGCCCGCGCTTCGCGACCGCCCGCAAGGCCATGCCGTGACCGGCCTTGCCGTGACCGGCGCAGTCGCTGCGCGCATGCCCGCCACCCCCCTGCCGCACGAGGAGGCCCGCTGATGGCCCGGCGATACGACTGCAACGACGCGACGGACCGCAAGACGGGCCTGCGTGAAGCCGCCTCCGCCGTACGCCGCGGCGAGCTCGTCGTGCTGCCCACCGACACCCTGTACGGGATCGGCGCGGACGCCTTCAGCGCGGAGGCAGTCGGCGACCTGCTCGCCGCCAAGGGGCGCGGCCGCAACATGCCCACCCCCGTCCTCATCGGCTCCCCGAACACCCTGCACGGTCTGGTCACCGACTTCTCCGAGCAGGCGTGGGAGCTCGTCGACGCCTTCTGGCCGGGTGCGCTGACGCTGGTCGCCAAGCACCAGCCCTCGCTGGCGTGGGACCTGGGCGAGACCGGCGGGACCGTGGCCGTACGCATGCCCCTGCACCCCGTCGCGATCGAGCTGCTGACCGAGGTCGGCCCGATGGCCGTGTCCTCGGCGAACCTGACCGGACACCCGGCGCCGGAGGACTGCGACGCGGCGCGCGAGATGCTCGGCGACTCCGTGTCCGTGTACCTGGACGGCGGCCCGACCCCGGGCATCCAGCCCTCGTCGATCGTCGACGTCACCGGGAAGGTTCCCGTCCTGCTGCGCGAGGGGGCACTGACCGCCGAGCAGCTGCGGGAGGTCGTGCCCGACCTCGAGGTGGCTCCGTGAGCCCTGAGGGGCGTGGCATAGCCGGGGACAGCACCTTCCGCATACTCCACGTCAGCACCGGCAACGTGTGCCGCTCGCCCATCACCGAGCGGCTGACGCGGCACGCGCTGTCCCACCGGCTCGGCGGCCCCGTCACCGGCGACCTGATCGTGGAGAGCGCGGGCACCTGGGGCCACGAGGGCGCGCCCATGGAGGCCAACGCGGCCGCGGTGCTCGCCGACTTCGGGGCGGACGCCTCCGGCTTCACCGGCCGGGAACTCCTGGACGAGCACGTCATACGCGCGGACCTGGTCCTGACCGCCACCCGCGATCACCGCGCCCAGGTGATCTCGATGGGGCACTCCGCGGGGCTGCGCACCTTCACCCTGAAGGAGTTCACCCGGCTGGTGCGGGCGATAGACCCGGCGACGCTGCCGCCGCTGGAGGACGGGATGGTGGAGCGGGCCCGCGCGCTGGTCCGTGCCGCCGCCGCTCTACGCGGGTGGCTGCTGGCCCCCTCGCCGGACGCGGATGAGGTGTACGACCCGTACGGGGCGCCGATCACCTTCTTCCGGTCGATCGGCGACGAGATCAACCAGGCGCTGGAGCCGGTGGTCACCGCGCTGACCGGGGTCAAGACCTCCCGCTGACCCGCGGCGCCGTTGTCGGGGGCCTGCCCCCGAACCCCCGCTCCTCAAGCGCCGGAGGGGCTGAATGATCGGGGCTCCGCCCCGGACCCCGCGCCTCAAACGCCGGCGGGGCTGAATTTGCCCGGTCGGGCGGGATTCGCGCCGCAGGGACGGATTCGCGCCGCAGCGCGCGATGGGCAGGGGCGGCCTACAGTGGCTGGTACCCGGTATGCGGTACCCCCCTGGAGTCGCGCCATGAGCGTCATCACCCAGCCCCTGGACCTGCTGCGCCAGCAGGATCCGCAGATGGCCGACGTCCTCGACGGGGAGCGGCAGCGGCAGGCGACCGGGCTGCAGCTGATCGCCGCCGAGAACTTCACCTCGGCCGCCGTGCTCACCGCACTGGGATCGGCACTCACCAACAAGTACGCCGAGGGGTACCCCGGCGCCCGCCACCACGGCGGCTGCGAGTACGCCGACCTCGCCGAGCAGATCGCCGTCGAGCGGGCCCGCGCCCTCTTCGGCGCCGAGCACGCGAACGTGCAGCCGCACTCCGGATCCGCCGCCGTGCTCGCCGCGTACGCCGCGCTGCTGCGGCCCGGGGACACCGTGCTGGCCATGGCGCTCACCTCCGGGGGACACCTCACCCACGGGTCGCCCGCCAACTTCTCCGGGCGCTGGTTCGACTTCGTCGGGTACGGAGTGGACGCCGCGACCGGGCTCATCGACTACGCCCAGGTGCAGCGGCTCGCGCACGAGCACCGGCCCAAGGCCATCGTGTGCGGGTCCATCTCCTACCCGAGGCACCCCGAGTACTCCGTGTTCCGGGAGATCGCCGACGAGGTCGGAGCCTTCCTGATCGCCGACGCCGCCCACCCCATCGGGCTCGTGGCCGGCGGGGCCGCGCCCAGCCCCGTGCCCTACGCGGACATCGTCGTGGCCACCACCCACAAGGTGCTCCGGGGTCCGCGCGGCGGGATGATCCTGTGCGGGGCCGAGTTCGCGGAGCGGATCGACCGGGCGGTGTTCCCCTTCACCCAGGGCGGCCCGCAGATGCACACCATCGCCGCCAAGGCCGTGGCCTTCGGCGAGGCAGCCGGGCCCGCCTTCACCTCGTACGCGCACCGGGTCGTCGCCAATGGCCGCGCCCTGGCCGACGCGCTCGCCGCCCGCGGGTTCGCGATCACGACCGGGGGGACCGACACCCACCTGATCACCGCCGATCCCGCACCGCTGGGCCTCGACGGTGCGGGAGCCCGGGGCCGGCTGGCCGCCGCCGGGATCGTGCTGGACACCTGCGCCCTTCCCTACGGTGACCAGCGCGGGATCCGCCTCGGCACCGCGGCGGTGACCACGCAGGGCATGGGGGAGGAGGAGATGGGCCGGATCGCCGCGCTGTTCACGGCCGCGCTGACCGGCGGGGAGCCGGCGAAGATCCGTAGGGACGTCAACGAGCTGGTGGTCACTTTTCCACCGTATGGGGTTTAAGCGGGGCAACAGCGACGTAGCGCAACCGGGATACCGCCCCTGCGCGTCCCCGACAGCGAGTACTTCGCAGCTAGTGTGTGGGGCTGAGATGGCCGGCGATACATCTGGGGCAGCCCGTGCGTGAATATCTGCTGACGCTTTGCGTCACGGTCGCGGTGACTTATCTACTCACCGGGCCCGTGCGGAAGTTCGCGATCGCCGTGGGCGCGATGCCCGAGATCCGCGCCCGCGACGTGCACCGGGAGCCCACTCCGCGGCTCGGCGGCATCGCGATGTTCGGCGGACTGTGCGCCGGCCTGCTCGTCGCGGACCACCTGCAGAACCTCAACGGCGTATTCGAGCTGTCGAACGAGCCGCGGGCCCTGCTCTCCGGAGCGGCCCTGATCTGGCTGGTCGGCGTACTCGACGACAAGTTCGAGCTCGACGCCCTGATCAAGCTCGGCGCACAGATGATCTCCGCCGGCGTGATGTGCATGCAGGGCCTGACCATCCTGTGGATCCCGGTCCCGGGGATCGGGACGGTCGCGCTCACCCCGTGGCAGGGCAACCTGCTCACCGTGGCCCTCGTCGTGATCACCATCAACGCGGTGAACTTCGTGGACGGCCTCGACGGCCTCGCCGCCGGCATGGTCTGCATCGCCACCTGCGCGTTCTTCCTCTACGGGTACCGGATCTGGTTCGGTTACGGGATCGAGGCGGCCGCGCCCGCGACGCTCTTCGCCGCCATCCTGATGGGCATGTGCCTCGGCTTCCTGCCGCACAACATGCATCCCGCCCGGATCTTCATGGGCGACTCCGGCTCGATGCTCATCGGCCTGGTACTGGCCGCCGCCGCCATCTCCATCACCGGACAGGTGGACCCGGACGCGATGGCGCTGTTCGTGGGCGGCGAGCGCAACGCGACCCACGCGATGCTGCCGGTCTTCATCCCGCTGATCCTGCCGCTCACGATCATCGCGATCCCGATGACGGACCTGGTCCTCGCCATCGTGCGGCGCACCTGGAAGGGCCAGTCGCCCTTCGCCGCGGACCGCGGACACCTCCACCACCGGCTGCTGGAACTCGGGCATTCGCACAGCCGCGCGGTGCTCATCATGTATTTCTGGTCAGGATTGATCGCCTTCGGCGCCGTGGCGTATTCGGTGCATTCCGCCTCGATGTGGATCGTGCTGGCGATCGCCGCATTGAGCGCCGTGGGCCTGCTGCTGCTCCTGCTGCCGCGCTTCACCCCGCGGGCCCCGCGGTGGGCGGAGCGACTGGTCCCGCCGCGCTACCGGCACGCGGAACGGGCCGCCGAGGCGGCCCTGCAGGACGATGCGGCGGCGGAGCCGGAGCCGGCCCGGCCGATCGCGGCGGGTGTGTCCGGCGTCAACGGGGCGACCGCCATCGGCCCCCGTTCGCGTTTCCCCGACCGGCGCAAGGCGGGGTCCTCGCGCTGACACCCGGCACGCATGTCGGACATGAACGCCCTTTACCAGACAAGACACTTGGCTGTCGCGCACACACGCGCAGGGTCACTCTCATGTGTGACAGTCGGCACACCTTCCGAGTAAAGCTCTCATCAAATACTTTGTGATACCGTTCACTAAACCCGGCGACAGAGCCGAAGGGCCGTAGTGCGACGGTCCATTGGCCCGAGGTACTCACTCGGACCGGGCTTACGCTCGTCCCGTACGAGTCCCTGTGCCCCCACCACCACGCGGAGCAAACCGCCATGCGGTCAGATGACGTCCGATCCCTCCTGCAATCCGCCGTTCCCACGGCTGTCGCCGGCGCTCTCGCCGCCGTCATCAGTGGGATCGTCGCCGGTGGCAAGGGGGCCCTGGGTGCCGTCGTCGCGACGGTGTTGGTGATGCTGTTCATGGGCATCGGATTCCTCGTACTGCAACGCACGGCGAAATCACTGCCGCACCTGTTCCAGGCCATGGGACTCATGCTCTACACGGCCCAGATCCTGCTGCTCTTCGTCTTTCTCGCCGTGTTCAAGAACACGACCCTGTTTAACCCCCGGGCCTTCGCCATCACGCTCGTCGCCACCACCCTCGTGTGGATCGGTGCACAGGCGCGTGCTCATATGAAGGCCAAGATCCTCTACGTCGAACCTGACTCGATGAAGGGCGACAAGCCCGGAAATTCGGGTCAGAAGTCGTGAGGGGTAGGGGCGGAATAAGTACGCGTTCGGGATGCTGCTATTGTCCGGTTTCAACTGTGGCAATGCGGGCGCGGGCATCTGAAGCTGACGCCTGTTCCATCGCGAGGCTCGATGCCTGACCGCCGCCCCCACATCCGTTACACCAGTCCAGTGCCGAACAGCGGCTGTCCGCCGCGCCGACACAACGAGGTTGCCGTACCTATGCGCCACGCTGAAGGAGCCCGCGGTGAGTGCTGACCCGACGACGGTGCTCGCCTTCGAGACCGATTGCCACATCTTCGACGGTTGTGGTTTCCCGGCTCCCGGCCTGCACTCGTTCCTGTTCCAGCCGATCTTCGGGGACGGTGACAGCAGCTCGTACTTCAACAAGACGATGCTGCTGGCCCTGCTCGGCACGGTCGTCATCGTCGCCTTCTTCTGGGCCGCCTTCCGCAAGCCGAAGGTCGTCCCGGGCAAGCTGCAGATGGTGGCAGAGGCCGGCTACGACTTCGTGCGCCGCGGCATCGTCTACGAGACGCTGGGCAAGAAGGAGGGCGAGAAGTACGTCCCCCTGATGGTCTCGCTGTTCTTCTTCGTCTGGGTCCTGAACCTCTGGTCGATCATTCCGCTCGCCCAGTTCCCGGTGACCGCGATCATCGCGTACCCGGCAGGCCTCGCGGCGATCGTCTACGTGACGTGGATGAGCGTGACCTTCAAGCGTCACGGCTTCGTCGGCGGCTTCAAGAACCTGACCGGCTACGACAAGTCGCTCGGCCCGGTTCTGCCGCTGGTCATGGTGATCGAGTTCTTCTCGAACGTCCTGGTCCGCCCGTTCACGCACGCGGTCCGACTCTTCGCGAACATGTTCGCGGGTCACACCCTGCTGCTGCTGTTCACCATCGCCAGCTGGTATCTGCTGAACGGGATCGGCATCGCTTACGCGGGCGTCTCGTTCGTCATGGTCATCGTGATGACCGCGTTCGAACTCTTCATCCAGGCTGTCCAGGCGTACGTCTTCGTCCTCCTGGCCTGCAGCTTCCTGCAGGGCGCGCTCGCCGAGCACCACTGAGCGAAAGCTCGCTCCTGCAATCCCCCCGAATCGTCCGGTGGCCAACCCCCACCGGTCCATGAAAGAGAAGGAAGAACTGGCATGTCCCAGATCCTCGCTGCCGCCGACGGCGTCACCGGCTCCCTCAGCTCTGTCGGCTACGGTCTCGCGGCCATCGGCCCGGGCGTCGGCGTCGGCATCATCTTCGGTAACGGCACCCAGGCTCTTGCCCGTCAGCCCGAGGCTGCCGGTCTGATCCGCGCCAACCAGATCCTCGGCTTCGCCTTCTGTGAGGCGCTCGCCCTCATCGGTCTGGTCATGCCGTTCGTCTACAACTGACGAACCGCTACCACTAGTCCGATTAGACGAAAGGCACTGATGTGAACCTCCCGGTTCTCGCGGCTGAGCTGGAAAACCCGCTCATTCCGCCGATCCCCGAGCTCGTCATCGGTCTGATCGCCTTCGTCATCGTCTTCGGTTTCCTCGCGAAGAAGCTCCTCCCGAACATCAACAAGGTTCTGGACGAGCGCCGCGAGGCCATCGAAGGCGGTATCGAAAAGGCTGAGGCCGCTCAGACCGAGGCTCAGAGCGTGCTGGAGCAGTACAAGGCCCAGCTCGCCGAAGCCCGGCACGAGGCCGCTCGCCTGCGCCAGGATGCTCTGGAGCAGGGCACTGCGCTGAAGGAAGAACTTCGCGCAGAGGGCCAGCGGCAGCGTGAGGAGATCATCGCTGCCGGTCACGCCCAGATCGCGGCCGACCGCAAGGCTGCCTCTTCCGCCCTCCGTCAGGACGTCGGCAAGCTGGCGACCGACCTGGCCGGAAAGCTTGTCGGCGAGTCCCTCGAGGACCACGCCCGGCAGAGCCGCACGATCGACCGTTTCCTCAGCGAGCTTGAGGAGAAGGCCGAGGCCGCCCGATGAACGGAGCGAGCCGCGACGCGCTGGCCACCGCCCGCGAGCGTCTCGACGCGCTGACGGACAACACGTCCGTCGACGCGGCGAAGCTCGCCGGCGAGCTGGCGGCCGTCACCGCGCTGCTCGACCGTGAGGTCTCGCTGCGTCGGGTCATCACGGACCCGGCGCAGTCCGGCGAGGCCAAGGCCGAGCTGGCCGGTCGTCTGCTCGGCGGCCAGGTGGGCGGGGAAACCCTCGACCTGGTGTCCGGCATGGTCCGGTCCCGCTGGTCGCAGTCCCGTGACCTGGTGGACTCGCTCGAGGTCCTGGCGGCCACCGCCGACCTCACGGCGGCCCAGAGCAGCGGAGGCCTCGACGACGTCGAGGACGAGCTGTTCCGGTTCGGCCGGATCGTCACTTCGAGCACCGAGCTGCGCGCAGCACTGACCGACCGGTCGGCCACCGCCGCCGCCAAGAGCCAGCTGCTGCGCAGCCTGCTCGGAGGCAAGGCGAACGCCGTCACCGAGCGGCTGGTCACGCGTCTCGTCACGCACCCGCGTGGACGTAGCCTGGAAGCGGGCCTCGAGTCCCTTTCGAAGGTCGCCGCCGAGCGTCGTGGCCGCATGGTCGCCACCGTGACCACCGCGGTTCCGCTCAGCGACGTCCAGAAGCAGCGTCTCGGCGCGGTGCTGGCCAAGCTGTACGGCCGCCCGATGCACCTGAACCTCGACGTGGACCCCACGGTCCTCGGCGGGATCTCGGTGCGGGTCGGCGACGAGGTCATCGACGGCACCATCGCGGACCGCATCGCCGAGGCGTCGCGCCGCATGGCCGGCTGACCAGCCACAAATTAGTACGAAGCATTCCTAGCGGCCCGGTTGGGCCGTGCAGAACTTGCAGAAGATTCCTGGGGGTCGCCCCCAGACCCCTAAGAAGCTTCAGGCCCAACAAGGAGAGCAGGGAACCCAGATGGCGGAGCTCACGATCCGGCCGGAGGAGATCCGGGACGCACTGGAGAACTTTGTCCAGTCGTACCAGCCGGACGCGGCCTCGCGCGAGGAGGTCGGTACGGTCAGCGTTGCCGGCGACGGCATCGCGAAGGTGGAGGGCCTGCCCTCCGCCATGGCGAACGAGCTGCTGAAGTTCGAGGACGGAACCCTTGGTCTCGCCCTGAACCTCGACGAGCGCGAGATCGGCGCCGTCGTCCTCGGCGAGTTCAGCGGTATCGAGGAGGGCCAGCCGGTGCAGCGCACCGGTGAGGTGCTCTCCGTCGGCGTCGGCGAGGGTTACCTCGGCCGCGTTGTCGACCCGCTCGGCAACCCGATCGACGGCCTCGGCGAGATCGCGACCGAGGGCCGCCGCGCCCTCGAGCTGCAGGCGCCCGGCGTCATGGTCCGCAAGTCGGTCCACGAGCCGATGCAGACCGGCTACAAGGCCATCGACGCGATGGTGCCGGTCGGCCGTGGTCAGCGTCAGCTGATCATCGGTGACCGTCAGACCGGAAAGACCGCTCTGGCCGTCGACACGATCATCAACCAGCGCGACAACTGGCGCTCGGGCGACGTGAACAAGCAGGTTCGCTGCATCTACGTCGCCATCGGCCAGAAGGGCTCGACCATCGCGTCCGTTCGCGGCGCCCTGGAAGACGCCGGTGCGCTCGAGTACACGACGATCGTCGCCGCCCCGGCGTCCGACCCGGCAGGCTTCAAGTACCTGGCGCCGTACACCGGTTCGGCCATCGGCCAGCACTGGATGTACGCCGGCAAGCACGTCCTGATCATCTTCGATGACCTGTCGAAGCAGGCCGACGCCTACCGCGCCGTGTCGCTGCTGCTGCGCCGTCCGCCGGGCCGCGAGGCCTACCCGGGCGACGTCTTCTACTTGCACTCCCGTCTGCTGGAGCGTTGCGCCAAGCTCTCCGACGACATGGGTGCCGGTTCGATGACCGGTCTGCCGATCGTCGAGACCAAGGCGAACGACGTGTCGGCGTTCATCCCGACCAACGTCATCTCCATCACCGACGGCCAGTGCTTCCTTGAGTCCGACCTGTTCAACGCGGGCCAGCGCCCGGCGCTGAACGTCGGTATCTCGGTCTCCCGCGTCGGTGGCTCGGCCCAGCACAAGGCCATGAAGCAGGTTTCCGGCCGTCTGCGCCTGGACCTCGCCCAGTACCGTGAGCTGGAGGCGTTCGCCGCCTTCGGTTCCGACCTGGACGCCGCTTCGAAGTCTTCGCTGGAGCGCGGCAAGCGTCTGGTGGAGCTGCTGAAGCAGGGCCAGTACCAGCCGATGCCCGTCGAGGAGCAGGTCGTCTCCGTCTGGGCCGGCACCACCGGCAAGATGGACGACGTCCCGGTCAACGACATCCGTCGCTTCGAGTCGGAGCTGCTGGACCACCTGCGCCTCGAGCGCAAGGAGCTCCTCACCTCCATCGCGGACGGCGGCAAGATGTCGGACGACACCCTGACGTCCATCGCCGACGCCATCGCCAACTTCAAGCGGCAGTTCGAGACCTCGGACGGCAAGCTCCTGGGCGAGGACGTACCGGCCGTCAACGTCTCCAAGTGACGACGGAAGGGACCTGACTCATGGGAGCGCAGCTCCGGGTCTACAAGCGTCGCATCCGTGCCATCACGGCGACCAAGAAGATCACCAAGGCGATGGAGATGATCGCCGCCTCGCGCATCGTCAAGGCGCAGCGCAAGGTGGCGGCGTCGATGCCGTACGCGACCGAGCTCACCCGTGCGGTGACCGCGGTGGCGACCGGTTCGAACACCAAGCACGCCCTGACCACGGAGGTCGAGGCGCCGGTGCGCGCCGCGATCGTGCTCATCACGAGCGACCGCGGTCTGGCCGGCGGCTACTCCTCGAACGCCCTCAAGCAGGCGGAGCGGCTCACCGAGCGGCTGCGCGGCGAGGGCAAGGAGGTCGACACGTACATCGTCGGCCGTAAGGGTGTCGCCTACTACGGCTTCCGCGAGCGCAAGGTCGCGGAGTCGTGGACCGGCTTCACCGACAGCCCGGCCTACGCCGACGCCAAGCGCGTCGCGGCGCCGCTGATCGAGGCCATCCAGACGGTTACGGCCGAGGGTGGCGTCGACGAGCTGCACATCGTCTACACGGAATTCGTGTCGATGATGACGCAGAACGCGGTGGACGGCCGGATGCTGCCGCTCAGCCTTGACCAGGCCGCGGAGGAGACCGGCGCGAAGGGCGAGATCCTTCCGCTGTTCGACTTCGAGCCGTCGGCGGAGGACGTCCTCGACGCCCTTCTGCCGCGCTACGTCGAGAGCCGCATCTACAACGCACTGCTGCAGTCGGCCGCTTCCGAGCACGCCGCCCGCCGCCGCGCGATGAAGTCGGCTACCGACAACGCCGGGGATCTCATCAAGAGCCTCTCCCGGCTTGCCAACGCGGCCCGCCAGGCCGAAATCACCCAGGAAATCAGCGAGATCGTCGGTGGCGCGAGCGCCATGGCTGACGCGACCGCGGGGAGTGACAAGTAATGACGACCACTGTTGAGACGGCCGCCGCCACGGGCCGCGTCGCCCGGGTCATCGGCCCGGTCGTCGACGTGGAGTTCCCCGTCGACGCCATGCCCGAGATCTACAACGCGCTGAAGGTCCAGGTGGCCGACCCGGCCCAGGACGGCGAGCTGAAGACGCTGACCCTGGAAGTCGCCCAGCACCTGGGTGACGGCCTGGTCCGCACCATCTCCATGCAGCCCACCGACGGTCTGGTCCGCCAGGCCACGGTGATCAACACGGGCGAGGGCATCACCGTCCCCGTCGGTGACTTCACCAAGGGCAAGGTGTTCAACACCCTCGGTGAGGTGCTGAACTACCCGGAGGAGAACGCCAACGTCACCGAGCGCTGGCCGATCCACCGCAAGGCGCCCCGCTTCGACGAGCTCGAGTCGAAGACCGAGATGTTCGAGACCGGCGTCAAGGTCATCGACCTTCTCACCCCGTACGTCAAGGGTGGAAAGATCGGTCTGTTCGGTGGTGCCGGTGTCGGCAAGACCGTTCTGATCCAGGAAATGATCTACCGCGTCGCCAACAACCACGACGGTGTGTCGGTCTTCGCGGGCGTCGGTGAGCGTACCCGTGAGGGCAACGACCTCATCGAGGAAATGGCCGAGTCCGGCGTCATCGACAAGACGGCGCTTGTCTTCGGTCAGATGGACGAGCCCCCGGGCACCCGTCTTCGCGTCGCGCTTGCCGGTCTGACCATGGCGGAGTACTTCCGCGATGTGCAGAAGCAGGACGTGCTCTTCTTCATCGACAACATCTTCCGTTACACCCAGGCCGGTTCGGAGGTGTCGACCCTTCTGGGCCGCATGCCGTCCGCCGTGGGTTACCAGCCGAACCTGGCTGACGAGATGGGTCTGCTGCAGGAGCGCATCACCTCGACCCGCGGTCACTCGATCACCTCGATGCAGGCGATCTACGTCCCCGCGGACGACCTGACCGACCCGGCGCCGGCCACCACCTTCGCCCACCTCGACGCGACGACGGTTCTTTCCCGTCCGATCTCCGAGAAGGGCATCTACCCGGCCGTGGACCCGCTGGACTCGACGTCCCGCATCCTCGACCCGCGGTACATCGCGGCGGACCACTACGCCACGGCGATGCGCGTCAAGGGGATCCTGCAGAAGTACAAGGACCTCCAGGACATCATCGCGATCCTCGGTATCGACGAGCTGGGCGAGGAGGACAAGCTCGTTGTCCACCGTGCCCGTCGCGTCGAGCGCTTCCTGTCGCAGAACACGCACGTCGCCAAGCAGTTCACCGGCGTCGACGGTTCGGACGTTCCGCTCGAGGAGTCCATCGTTGCCTTCAACGCGATCTGCGACGGAGACTACGACCACTTCCCCGAGCAGGCGTTCTTCCTGTGCGGTGGCATTGAGGACCTCAAGGCCAACGCCAAGGAGCTGGGCGTCTCCTGAAGCCGCGCTCATCCGTGAGCACAGCTGACTGACGGAGAGGGGCGGGTGTGTCCCGTCCCTCTCCTCACGCCCATTAGAATTTGACCCAACACCCGGCCATTGCGCCGGGTGGTGACCCGAGGAGCCACCATGGCTGCTGAGCTGCACGTCGAGCTGGTCGCGGCGGACCGGAATGTCTGGTCCGGCGAGGCCACCCTGGTTGTCGCCCGCACCACGTCCGGCGACATCGGCGTCATGCCCGGTCACCAGCCGCTTCTCGGTGTGCTGGAATCGGGCCCGGTGACCATCCGTACCGTCGGGGGCAACACTGTTGTCGCCGCGGTGCACGGCGGATTCATCTCGTTCGCGGACAACAAGTTGTCGCTGCTGGCCGAGATCGCCGAGCTTGCCGACGAGATCGACGTCGAGCGGGCGGAGCGGGCACTGGAGCGCGCGAAGGCGGAGACCGATGCGGTCTCCGAGCGTCGCGCCGATGTCCGGCTGCGCGCGGTTTCGGGGCGCTGAGCCCCGGTACTGGTAAGAGTTTCAAACCTCAGCCGCGGCCTGTTCCGGAATTTTCCGGACCGGGTCGCGGCTGAGGCGATACGGGTCCCCCAGACTCCGTCTGGCAGGAACGCTGTCGTTTGGGTTTATTCGATGAGCGAGGAGGTCGGTGAAAGATGCTCCTCGCTCTGCTTGTGAGCGGCCTGGTCGTCGTAGCCCTGGTGGTGATCGGGCTGTTTGTGTTCGGGCTGCGCCGCAGGCTGATCCAGCGCTCCGGCGGCACCTTCGACTGCAGCATGCGCTGGGGCGTGTCCGAGGAACCCGACGTCTCCGGCAAGGGCTGGGTGTACGGGGTCGCGCGCTACAGCGGTGACCGCATCGACTGGTTCCGTGTCTTCAGCTACTCCCCACGGCCGCGCCGGCTGCTGGAGCGGTCCTCCATCGAGGTCATCGCCCGCCGTGCGCCCGAGGGCGAGGAGGAGCTGGCCCTGCTCTCCGACGCCGTCGTACTCTGCTGCGCGCACCGCGGCACCCGCCTGGAGCTGGCGATGAGCGATGACGCGCTGACCGGTTTCCTGGCGTGGCTGGAGGCTGCGCCGCCCGGGCAACGGGTAAACGTCGCCTGACGGCCAGCGGCACCCGTTCGTCCCCGCCGGACGGAGTCCGGCGCAGCGGCGCGAAGCCGGGGAGGCCCGCCAGGGCCGAGCCGCGCGAGCGCCGCGTAAAAATGGAGAAGCCGGGGAGACGGGGGCGGACCCGTCTCCCCGGCTTCGTCTTTCACCGGGCCGAGCTGTCAGGGGTTACGAGAGGCCGGCGTGGACCGCGCTCGCCAGTTCGCCGTTCGCGGTGTCGCCGCTGAACTCCCAGTAGAAGGCTCCCTTGAGACCCTGCTGCTTGGTCCAGGTCATCTTCGAGGCGATGGTGGCGGGGGTGTCGTAGCTCCACCAGTTGCTGCCGCACTTGGCGTAGGCCGTGCCGGCGATGGTGCCGGTCGACGGGCAGCTGCTCTTGAGGACCTTGTAGTCCTCGATGCCCTGCTCGTAGGTGCCCGGGGCCGGTCCGGTGGCGGTGCCGCCGGGCGTGGCCTGGGTGACGCCGGTCCAGCCGCGGCCGTAGAAGCCGATGCCGAGGTTGAGCTTGGAGCCGGCGATGCCCTTGCCCTTGAGCTTGGTGATCGCGGCCTCGGAGTTGAAGCCGGCGATCGGGATCCCGCTGTAGGAGGTGAGCGGGGAGTGCGGGGCCGTCGGGCCCTGGGCCGCCCACGCGCCGAAGAAGTCGTACGTCATGACGTTGTAGAAGTCGACGTACTGGGCGGCGCCCGCGTAGTCGGCGAGGTCGAGCTTGCCGCCGTTGGAGCCGTCGGCGGAGATGGCGGCGGTGACCAGGTTGCTGGCGGCGAACTTCGTGCGCAGTGCGGAGAGGACGTTCTTCAGGGAGGCGGCCCCGCTGGTGTCGCAGGACAGGCCGCAGGCGTTCGGGTACTCCCAGTCGATGTCGATGCCGTCGAAGACGTCGGCCCAGCGCGGGTCCTCGACCAGGTCGTAGCAGGACTGGGCGAAGGCGGCCGGGTTCGCGGCGGCCTGTCCGAAGCCGCCGGACCAGGTCCAGCCGCCGAAGGAGTAGAGGACCTTGATGTTCGGGTACTTCTTCTTCAGCTGGCGCAGCTGGTTGAAGTTGCCCGCGACCGGCTGGTCCCAGGTGTCGGCGGTGCCGGAGACGCTGGAGGCGGCGTCGTAGGTCTTCTGGTAGTCGGCGTAGGCGTCACCGATCGTGCACTTGCCGCCCTGGACGTTGCCGAAGGCGTAGTTGATGTGCGTGATCTTCGCGGCGCTGCCGGAGGTGACCAGGTTCTTCACGTGGTAGTTGCGCTGGTAGACGCCCCAGTTCGTGAAGTAGCCGAGCTTGACGGGGCCGCCCGTCGGCGGGGGATCGACGACTCCGCCGGTGGTGGTCACCGAGAGGGGGCCGGAGGAGGGCCCGGTCTGGTCGATGGTGTCGCGGGCGGTGACCGTGTAGGTGTAGGCCGTGCCCTTGGTCAGGCCCGAGTCGGTGTAGGTGGGGCTGGTGACGGTGGCGATCTTGGCGCCGCCGCGGAAGACGTCGTAGTTCTTGATGCCCTTGTCGTCGGTGGCCGCGGCCCATCCGAGGGTCAGGCTGGTGTCCGTCACGCCGCTGGCCGTGGGGGTGCCGGGGGCGCTGGGCGGATTGTCGGTGGGGGTGGTGCCGCCGTCGCAGCTGCCGCCGTTGACCTTGCAGCCGCTGGGGGCGCCGGAGCCCGTGCCGTTGAAGCCGAAGCTGATGGTGGCGCCGGGGGCGAGGGTGCCGTTCCAGCCGACGTTCTTGCCGGTCCAGTGGGTGCCCGAGCTGGTGACGGTGGCGTCCCAGGCGGACGTGACGGCGGTGCCGGCCGGGTAGTCCCACTCCACGGTCCAGCTGCTGAGGGTGGTCGTGCCGGTGTTCTTCACCGTCCACTTGCCCTCGAAGCCGGAGCCCCAGTCGGAGACCTTGGTGTACGTCGCGGTGGCCGAGGCGGCTGCCTCGGCGGGACCGGCGATGGCCACCAGTCCGGCGAGGGGCAGGGTGAGGACGGCCAGTGCGGCCGCGACTCTTCGAAACAGCGGTGCGCGTCGTGGGGGTGCTGTGCTCAAGGGTGCTCCTCCGAGGTCCGCAGCGGCCGTGGGGACGGCCGCTGCATGGGGGTGGGACCTGCGCCGCCCGTGAGCGTGCCCGGATGACGTCTTGTCATGGCACGCTCACCACAGTTGTGCGTGAGAGTAGAAAGGTCTGGACCAACCGTCAAGAGGTCCAGACCTCCCGTAGCGGCCTCGGACTTGTTTCCGGACGGATTCGGCTAGAGCCCCAACTCCTGTGCCAGCACGGCCGCTTGGACCCGGCTGCGCAGCTCCAGCTTGGCCAGCACCCGGCTGACGTGGGTCTTCGCCGTCGCCTCCGCCATCTCCAGGCGCACCGCGATCTCCGCGTTCGACAGACCCTCGCCCAGGCGCCCCAGGACCTCCCGCTCGCGCGGGATCAGCGATTGCACCCTCGCCGGCACGGGCACCCGTACGGGTCGCGGATCGGCGAACTCCGCGATCAGCCGGCGGGTCGCCGCACCCGCCAGACCGCGTCCGCGCGGGGGCCGGGGCGTTCCCCGTAGGGGGAGTCGACCACGACGTGCAGCGCGCCGCCCCCGCCCCGGCCGTCGCTCCCGCCCGGCGGGCGGTCGTGGGCCAGGCGGACGGTGGCCGTGCCCGGGGCGGCGTGCTTCAGGGCGTTGGTCAGCGACTCCTGGACGATCCGGTACGCCGCCAGCTCCACCGGGGCGGGCAGCGGCTCGCGGGTTGGACGGGCGCTCCCGGCCGCCCCGGCCTCGGCGGGGCTCCCGGGCCGGTCGTCGAGGAGTACGAAGTCCAGCCCGCTCGCCGCCCCGTTCGTACGGGCCTGGTCCAGCAGGGCGGCCAGCCCGTCCAGCGAGGGCGTCGCGACGGCCTCCTGTCCGGCGCCCGCGTCCCGCAGCAGTCCGATCAGGCGGCGCATCTCGGCCAGTCCCTGCACGCTGTTCTCCCGGATCACCCCGAGCGCCTCGCGGCTGGTGGCGGGGGAGTCGATGGAGAGCGCGGCGGTGGAGTGGATCGCGATGGCGGAGAGGTGGTTGGCCACCATGTCGTGCAGTTCGCGGGCCATCCGGGCCCGCTCGGCGACGACCGCCTGCGCCCGGTCCATTTCGGCCAGCAGCGCGGTCTGCTCGGCGCGCAGCCGGGCGGCCACGGCGGCCTCCCGGTGGTTGCGCAGGGTGGCTCCGGTCAGCGCCGGACCGAAGCTCACGATGCCGGTGATCACGCCGATCATCAGCGCCTGCGGAGTGCGCAGCCAGGCCACGGAGGCGATGGTGACGGCGACGGTGATCAGGCCGGTGGTCACCGGGAGGCGGCGGGCCATGGCCGGTTTGCCGTAGACGACGGCCGCGTACATCAGGTCGGTGAAGATCAGTACGGTGGCCAGATTTCCCACCGTGAACTGGTCGGCGACCACCCCGAGGGTGCCGACCGCCAGGGTCACCCGGGGCATGCTGCGGCGCAGCAGCTCCATCGCGCCGAGGGTGATGAGCGGGACCAGGGCGGCCCACGCCGGGAGGAGGTCCCGGGTGGGGGAGCTGTACACCCCGAGCGACCACAGAAGCAGGCCGGCGGCCACGCTGACCACGGCGAGCAGGACGTCGTCGCGGTGCGGTGGCCCGATCTTGAGGGTCGCCGGAGTCTTGAGGGTCACGGGCCCATCCAACAGGCTCCGGCGGGGACGGGCATCGCCGTCGCGGCCGAGGCGCCGTACATCGAAGGATGCAGGGCGGCCCCGCGGCATTCGTCATCGGCGACGAGGAATCGGTGCGAACCGGGCGGGAAGCTGGAGACATCCCCCCACCGCAGGAACGGAGACTCCCGTGCTCGTCACCCTGATCATCGCCTGTGAAGTCGGCTTCTGGGTCCTGCTGACCGGCGGCCTGGCCCTGCGCTACCTCGCGAAGATGCCGAAGACCGGCGCGGCCGTCCTGCTGTGCGAGCCGCTCCTGGAGCTGGTGCTGCTGGTGGCCACCGCGGTGGACCTGCGCGGCGGCGCCGAGCCGGACTGGAAGCACGGGCTCGCCGCCCTGTACCTCGGCTACACCGTCGCCTACGGGCACTACACGGTGCGCTGGCTCGACGGCCACGCCGCGCACCGGCTGGCCGGGGGCCCGAAGCCGGCCGGCGCCGGCCACGGCGGGGCGCGGGCCGTCCACGAATGGAAGCTGGTCGCGCGGACCGTCCTCGCGGCGGCCGTCGCGGCCGGCCTGCTGCAGGCCGCGATCTGGTACGTCGGGAGTTCGGGCGACACCACCGTGCTGCGCGGGTGGCAGCTCACGTCCCTGCGGGTGGTCGGCATCCACGCCCTGATCGCCGTCACCTATACGGTGTGGCCGAAGCGGGCGCCGGCGGCGAAGGCCGGCCTGCGCGACTCCGCGGACACGCCCTAGGTTTCGCGGGACGGCCTCGTTCTGCCGCTGACGGCACATCCGGGTCATCGCGACCGTGGCGACCGTGGGGACCGTGGGGAGGCTGCGCACCGGCAGGGCCGGGCGGGACGTTCTAGCGGTCGCCGCCCGGGACCCACAGGACGTCGCCGACCTCCTTGTTGGCCGTGCGGGCCAGGATGAAGAGAAGGTCGGAGAGGCGGTTGAGGTAGGTGGCCGTCAGCGGGTTCATGACCTCGCCGTGTGCCTCCAGGGCCGCCCACGTGGAGCGCTCGGCGCGCCGGACCACCGTGCAGGCCTGGTGCAGGAGGGCCGCGCCGGGGGTGCCGCCGGGGAGGATGAAGCTGCGGAGCTTCTCCAGCTCGCCGTTGAAGAGGTCGCAGTCGGCCTCCAGCTTGTCCACGTAGAACTGCTCGACGCGCAGCGGCGGGTACTCCGGGTTCTCGGCGACCGGGGTGCAGAGGTCGGCGCCCACGTCGAACAGGTCGTTCTGCACACGGACCAGGACCTTCACGACATCGGCGGACAGCGAGCCGAGCGCGATCGCCGTTCCGATGGCCGCGTTGGCCTCGTTGGCGTCGGCGTACGCCGAGATCCGCAAATCGGTCTTGGCCGTGCGGCTCATGTCGCCCAGTGCGGTCGTGCCCTTGTCGCCGGTGCGGGTGTAGATGCGCGTGAGGTTCACCATGCCGCCACCTTAGGGCGTGGGCCAACTGCAGGCCCCTGTCGCACTGCTGGGCCGTCCCGGTGTGATGTCCGTCATCTGAGACGTGACGCGTGTTACTTCGCGGTCACTGGGCCCCTCGCGGACGCTAGTCTCCGCCGGAGAACGAACGAGGCTGTGCCATATCTGAGGCCGTGTCCTAGGGAAGAACGTGGGGTGTGCAGTGGCTGGGAAGCTCGCCGTCATCGGTGCCGGACTGATGGGTTCCGGAATCGCGCAGGTCTCCGCTCAGGCGGGTTGGGACGTCGTGCTGCGCGACGTGACCGATGCCGCTCTGACGCGCGGTACCGACGGGATCAAGGCCTCGTACGACAGGTTCGTCGCCAAGGGCAAGCTGACGGCCGAGGACGCCGAGGCGGCGCTCGCCCGCATCACCACGACCACCGAGCTCGAAGCGGTCGCTGACGCCGACATCGTCGTCGAGGCCGTCTTCGAGAAGCTGGAGGTCAAGCACGAGATCTTCCGCGCGCTCGACAAGCTCGTGCGCGAGGACGCGATCCTGGCCTCCAACACCTCCGCCATCCCGATCACCAAGATCGCGGCCGTGACGGAGCGTCCGGAGCGGGTCGTCGGCGCGCACTTCTTCTCGCCGGTCCCGATGATGCAGCTGTGCGAGCTCGTGCGCGGCTACAAGACGAGCGACGAAACCCTCGCCACCACCCGGGCGTTCGCCGAGTCGGTCGGCAAGACCTGCATCGTCGTCAACCGCGACGTCGCCGGATTCGTGACGACCCGTCTCATTTCGGCACTGGTCGTCGAAGCGGCGAAGCTGTACGAATCGGGCGTCGCCTCGGCCGAGGACATCGACATCGCCTGCAAGCTCGGCTTCGGGCACGCGATGGGCCCGCTGGCCACCGCGGACCTCACCGGCGTCGACATCCTGCTGCACGCCACCAGCAACATCTACACGGAGTCCCAGGACGAGAAGTTCGCACCGCCGGAGCTGATGCGCCGCATGGTGGACGCGGGTGACATCGGCCGCAAGAGCGGTCAGGGCTTCTACAAGCACTGAGCACCAGTTCGAATGCCTGCACCCCATGGGGTGAATTAGGTATCGGTTCGCTCACGGTCGGCAACTTCCCTGCCCCTGAGGCAGTCAGTTGCAGTGAGAGTTGCCGACCACGGACCAGTCGGACCATACGCAATCAGTACCGCGCTGCCGGGAGTACACATGCACATCAGGGGCGACCACGCCGAACTCGCTGTCGGGGGTCGCCTCGACGTGCGCAGCGCGGCGGACGCCCGTACGGTCCTGCACACCGCCCTGGACGATGGTCACGGCGACCTCGTGCTGGACCTCACCGGGCTCGACTCCTGGGACGCGACGGGCCTCGGCGTGATCATGGGCGCCCACCGCCGGGCCGGCCGGACCGGCCGCCGGCTCGTCCTGCGCGGTGTCCCGCCACAGATGCAGCGACTGCTCGTGGCGACCCGGCTGCACCGGATCCTCGCGATCGAGGGCGGGCTCGAAGCGGAATCGCTGCCGCGCGCGTGACCCCGTACGCCGGTCACGTGAGGGCCCGCTCCACAGGGCCTGCGCAAACGTAACGGTCCGGTGGTGAAGGCACCCCTGCGGTTCACGCCCCACCGGGCACGGTCTAGGGTTCGGGCGGAAACCGGACCACTAGCGACAGCGGCGTGAGCGAAGGCCGGGCGAGACGAGGGCGCACGGCGCGATCGGGGGACTTGGTCATGGACCGCAGCAGCACACAGGGGCAGGCCGATCCGGCGGAGGCGCCGGCACGGGTGGTGACGCTGACGTCCGGGGACCTCACCCTCACCGTGAACCCCGTCGACGGCAGCGAGATCGTCCGGACGCACCGTCCCGGCGGCGAGCCCGTCCCCACTCCCGTCAAGCGCACCCCCGCCGCCCGTGCCTCCGCGGCGGCCGCCGCACGGCCCGCCGTACCGCCGGGCGCCCCGGCCGGTGCGCGGCCCCTGCTGGGCCGCGAGGAGGAACTCGACCGCCTCGTACGCCTCCTCACGCGCGGCCGCTCCATACGGCTGACCGGGCCGTCCGGATCCGGACGCACGGTGCTGCTCGACGCGGTCGCCGACGCCTGCGCGGACCTCGCCCCCGACGGGGTCGTACGTCTCAGCGGGCAGGGACACCAGCAGCCCGGCGAGCTGCTCCAGGCGCTGTACGCCACCGTGTACGAGGCTCCGGCCGAACGCCCCGACCGGGCCGGACTCCTCGCCCGGGTGGCGGAGATAGGCGCCGTCGTCCTCGTCGACGACCTCGACATGGGCGGCACCGCCCTCGACGAACTACTGCGGGCCACGCCGGAGTGCGCGTACCTGCTGGCCGCCACCCCCGACACCCGGGCCCCCTCCGACGACTCGCACCTCGAAGAGGTCTTCCTCGGCGGGCTGGCCCGTGCCGACTGCGTGGCCCTGCTCGAAGCGGGCGCCGGGCGGCCGCTGACGGACGAGGAAACGGCCTGGGCCGGGGACCTGAGCTTCGCCTCCGAAGGGCTGCCGCTGCGCTTCGTGCAGGCGGCCGCGCTCCTGCGCCAGCGCGACGAGCTCAACCGGACCGGCCTGTTCGACGAGGACGACGAGGACGAGGAGCCCGGCGTCTTCGAGGAGAAGCCGCGCGATACCGTCTTCGTGCCGCTGCCGACGCTGGCCGAGGGCGCCGCTCCGGCGGAGCTGCTCGCCTCGCGGGTCAGCGAGTCGGCGCGGGCCGCGCTGCGGATCGCCTGCGCGCTGGGAGGGGAGCTGCCGCACCACGCGCACCTGCCCGCGCTGGTCGGCGACACACACGCCGACACGGCCGTCGCGGAGCTGCTCGACTGCGGGCTGCTGAGCCCCGTCGGGACGCGCTACCGGCTGGCCGAGGGGGTCGCGCGACAGCTGGAGGAGACCGGCTACGGGGACACCGCGGCCGAGGAGGCCCGTACGGCCGCCCGTCACTACGCCTGGTGGACCGGGCACACCTCCGTCAACCCCGAGCGGGTCGCGGCGGAGGCCGACGCGGTGCTCTCGGCGCTGGCCGGGGCCGACGTGGTGGCCGCGGTACTGCTCGCGCGGACGGCCGCACCGGCGTTCGCGGCCTCGCTGCACTGGGAGGCCTGGGAGCGGGTGCTGCGCGCGGGCGCGGAGGCCGCGCGGAAGGCCGGCGAGGTCGCGGAGCAGGCGTACTTCCACCACGAGCTGGGCGTACTGGCCCTGTGCGAGGGCCGGCTCGACCGGGCGCGGGCCGAACTGGAGGCCTCGATCGGGCTGCGCGGCGCGCTGGCCGACAAGCGGGGGACCGTCTCGGGACGGCGGGCCCTGGCCCTGGTCACCGACCGCGAGGCGGCGGAGGTCCAGATATCGCCGCCGCTGCGACTGGCTCCGCCGTCCGAATCCGCGTCTGCGGGCGGGGCCGGGACCGGGGCCGGGGGAGCGGGGAAGCCGGCCGGGCCGGGTCAGCCGGGTGCGGGGGCACCGGGTGTTCCGGGTGTCCTGCCGGTTGCCGGTCTGCTGGGTCTGACGTCGGGTCCGGGGGCTGCCGTGGCTCCGGAGGGCGCGGGGACTGCGCTGCTGCCGGGGACTGCTGGGGCTCCCGGGGCTGCATCGACTCCCGGGCTTCCCGCTCTTCCGGGGCCTGCCAGGCCCCCGCGGGCTGCCGGGATCACGCCGTTTCCTGCGCTTCGGGGGGCTGCGGGGGCCGCAGGGGCTCCGCCGTTCGCTGAGGTTCCCCGGGTTCCGGGCGTTCCCGGTGTTGCCGGTGCCGCAGGGACTTCGTTGGCTGCCGGTGCTGCCGGGACGCCGTCCGTTCCCGTGGCGCCCTCGGCTCCCGTGACTCCGGCGAACCTGTCGAAGGCACTCGCGGGCCGTACCGGGGTCGCCCCCGTACCCGAGCGCGCTGCGACGCGGGCTTCGGACGCATTCACGACGGTGGTGCCCGCGGTGGCGCCGCCGGGCTCCGTCGCGCCCGCGACCCTGGCCGAGGTGTTCGAGGACGCCTTCCCGCTCACCCCAGAGCCGGCTCCGGCGCCCAGGGCGCTGCCCCAGCCCAAGCCGAAGCCGAGAGCCGGCCGCAAGCCGATGCTGCTGGCCGCGGCCGGGGCGGTGACCGTGGTGGTGCTGGGCACGGTGGTCGCCCTGGCGATGACCACCGACGAGGAGAAGAAGCCCACGCAGGCGCCGGCGGTCTCCACGGCCCCGAGCTCGGAGGAGGCGCAGCCGCAGCCGAGTACGGGGGACCCGAGCGGAACCGATCCCTCGCCGGAGCCGAAGCCCTCGTCCCCCACCTCGCAGGCACCGGGTACGACCCCGTCGCCGAGCAAGTCCCCCTCGGCGACTCCCACGCCGACGCCGAATCCGTCGTCGTCGAGCCCGGTGAAGCCGCCGTCGCCGCCGGTGACGAGCTCGGCCCCGCCGGTGAGCAGCCCGCCGGCCTCCCCGAGCCCGTCCGGCTCCACGTCCCCGTCCGGGACGCCGAGCCCCTCGGCCACGGCGACCGTGACGAAATCCCCCACGGGCACGGGCGCGACGGAGACCACGGCCCCCTGACGGCCCGTCTGCGCCGCCGGGGCGGACGGCAGTCGCCGCCCGCCCCGCGCCGCGCCGAGAGGCCCTAGAACAGGCGGAGCTTGTCGTCCTCGATGCCGCGCATCGCGTTGTAGTCGAGGACGACGCAGTGCATGCCGCGGTCGTTCGCCAGGACACGGGCCTGGGGCTTGATCTCCTGGGCCGCGAAGATGCCCTTGACGGGTGACAGGTGCGGGTCCCGGTTCAGGAGCTCCAGGTACCGCGTGAGCTGTTCGACGCCGTCGATCTCGCCCCGGCGCTTGATCTCGACCGCCACCGTCGCGCCGGAGGCGTCCCGGCACAGGATGTCGACCGGCCCGATCGCGGTCATGTACTCGCGGCGGATCAGCGTGTAGCCCTCGCCGAGGGTCTCGATCCGGTCGGCCAGGAGCTCCTGCAGGTGGGCCTCGACCCCGTCCTTGATCAGACCCGGGTCGGTGCCCAGCTCGTGCGAGGAGTCGTGGAGGACTTCCTCCATGGTGATGACGAGCTTCTCGCCCGCCTTGTTGACGACGGTCCAGACGCCGGCGTCGTCGCCGCTCCCCTCCTTGAGGGTGCAGGGCGGGGACATCCAGTTGAGCGGTTTGTACGCTCGGTCGTCCGCGTGGATCGAGACACTGCCGTCGGCCTTCACGAGGATCAGACGGGGTGCCGAGGGCAGGTGGGCGGTGAGCCGGCCCGCGTAATCGACGGAGCAGCGGGCAATGACGAGACGCATGGTCGGCAACGCTACTCGACCGATGGGCCTGCACGCGATTCGCCCCCGAAAGCCCCGTTCGAGGATGGCGCGTTGTATGCGCATTCTCCTGGTGCGGTACCCACTGGGCGCCTACCGTGGTGAGCGGGAGGTTGCGACACGTGCACGCTGCGTCGCGATCTCCTTCCCTGCCCGTAAGGCTCCGGCAACCCAATCGGCCGGAGTCGCGAGAGGAGAACCCATGTCGCTCGACGTCTCACCGGCCCTACTCGAACAGGCCGAGCGAGGCGAGGTCGACGAAGCCGCTTTCGTCGACTGCGTCCGGACCTCCCTGCCCTACGCATGGGAGATGATCAGCTCGCTGGTGGCCCAGCTCAAGGTGGACGGCGGACAGTTCGCCGACAACCAGACGCCGCCGCCGGACGAGCAGGCGCGTGGCCAGCTGCTCCGTGCCCTCGCGAGTGACGCGATACGGGGTGCGCTGCAGCGCCACTTCGGAGTGCGCCTGGCATTCCAGAACTGTCACCGGGTAGCGGTGTTCCCGCTGGACTCCTCGGTGGACGACCGGCTGGCCAAGTTCACTTCGATCCGTGGTCAGCTGCTCAACCAGTCGCCCGAAATGCGTGACTGCTAGCAGGAAGACCGTACGACCAGCACGACCGCACCTCCGTACGACCGCACCTCAGAACGACCGCACCGCCGTAAGACCGTATCGCCGCACGACCGGTACCTCGCTGCCGCTCCGGTGCCAACGGAGCGGCAGCCCTGGTCTCAGCCGAGCCGGGGAAGCACCTCGGTGCCGAGGCGCCGGAGGTTCTCCTCGGTCGCGGCGAGGTCACCCGATCCCTCCGTCAGCAGGGCGAACCGCGTGATCCCCGTACGTTCCGACGTGGCCGCCAGCCGGTCGGCCGCCAGCTCCGGTGTGCCCACGGGGTGGAGATCGCACAGCAGCTCGGTGTACGCGACCGGGTCCCGCATCGCCCGCTGCCGTCCGTCCACCGTGACGTGCGCGTCCAGGCCCTGCTTGAGCCAGCCCGGCATCGCCTTCAGCAGCGTTTCGCGGGCGTCCGCCGTCCGGTCCGCCAGCTGGCAGACCCCGGCCGACACGTGGCCGGCCTCGGGCGAACGCCCCGCGGCCCGTGCCGTACGCCGCCACAGCTCGACCATGGCGGCCTTGTCCTCGTCCCCGCAGTGCATGCCCAGCAGCATCGGCAGTCCGCGCTCCGCGGCCATCCGTACCGAGCCGGGGGAGGTGCAGGCGACGATCAGTTCCGGCCCTGTCCCGTCCCCGTGCAGCGCCTCCGACGCGCGGGGTACGACGGCCACTTCGCGGAAGCCGTACCGGCCTCCGGCCGCGGCCCCGGGCGCCGCCCCCACGCGCGGCTCGGTCAGCCAGCGCCGCAACAGGTCCAGGTCCTCCGGGAAGCGGTTCTCGTACGCGTCGAGCCCGCCGCCGAAGACCTCCAGGTCCACCCAGGGACCGCCCCGGCCCACCCCCAGGGTGAACCGCCCCTCCGAAGCCAGGTGCAGCAGGGCCGCCTGCTCGCCCAGGGCCACCGGGTGGGTGCTCGGGAGCACGCTCACCGCCGTGCCCACGCGCAGCCGCCGGGTGCGGCCCAGCATCAGGGCCGCCAGGGTCACCGCGGACGGGCAGACCCCGTACGGGACGAAGTGGTGTTCGGCGAGCCAGACCGAGTCGAGCCCGGCCTCCTCGGCCACCTCGGCGGTCCGCACCGCCCGGTGCAGTGCCTCGCCCTGTCCCTGTCCCGGGAACTGGGCCGCCAGTACAAATGCTCCTACGCGCATCGCCTTTAGCCTCCTCGCGGCTGACGCGGCCTCCCCCAGGCGGACCGTTTTCCTCATCGGCAACAACGTCTGACACGTGCCAAAGGCACGGCCTGACCGGAAAGTTATTGGGATTGTCAGGCCAGTCGCGCCAACCTGCTGCCCGGTACTACGGTCGTCTTCGGCCACCCTGCGGGTACCCGGGCTCGCTGCGCGTAGTCTGGGAGAAAGTCACTGCCGTCCGCCCATCCGTGAGGTATACGTGTCACCGCGCCACAACCGCCCCAGGGGCGGCGAGAATCCAGCCGATCGTTCGGACCAGGGCTCGGGTTCGGGCCCGGGCGCGGGCGGTCTGGACCGGTACGGCCTGGAGCGCACGGAGGAGTACCAGGGCGAGGACTGGAAGGTCCGGCACGTCGCGGGCGCGAGCGCGGCGGGCAAGCGCTACCGCTGCCCCGGCTGCGACCAGGAGATCCCCTCCGGCACCCCGCACCTGGTGGCCTGGCCCGAGTACGGCGGGGTCGACGACCGTCGGCACTGGCACAAGGCCTGCTGGAACGCGAAGGACCGCCGCACCTCCAAGGTGCAGCGGTCGCGCAACGCTCCCAAGTACTAGGCCGGACCGGCACGGTCCGGAAGGGACAGCTAGACGTCCCGGCGGCCGACCACCACGTACGAGCCGGCGACCGCGGCGCCCGTCACCAGCAGGATCACCGCCATGTGGCTCAGGCTGCCCGGGACCGCCATGCCGCCGGCCGCGGGGTTGGGGTCCGAGGCGTTGGTCGGCATACCGAACAGCTCCATCATCGCCACCGGCGGGTTGTACTGGAGCAGGACCCGGCCGACCGGGGCGACGGCCTCCCAGATGCTGAGCACTCCCCCTATCACCGGCGGCAGCGTGACGACGCCGAGCATCACGGCGATCGCCCCCGCCGCGTGCTTCACCAGCGCCCCGACGGCCAGGGCCAGTACGCCGAGCAGGGTGACGTACAGGCTGCCCACGAGCCCGGAGGCCCACTCGGAAGCCGGGTGCGGCCCGGCGGCGGGGCCGTCGCGCAGGATCGACGCGGCCAGCCCCACCAGGCAGACCGAGCCGGCCGTGGTGAGGAACGCGGTGAGGCCGAAGACGAGGTACTTCGCGGTGAGCACCCGGTACCGGTCGGGGGCCGCCGTGAAGGTGGTGCGGACCAGGCCCGTGCCGTACTCGGAGCTGATCGTCAGCACCCCGAGCACCATCACCGAGAGCTGACCGACCAGCAGTCCGAACAGGGCGGGGGCGGTGAACGGCATCTGCTCGTAGTCCCGCGACCCGGTCTGCGCGATGACCGCGCAGCCGATGCCGAGGACGAGCAGCACCAGCGAGCCGAGCGTCCACATCGTGGAGCGGACCGAGGTCAGCTTCGTCCACTCCGAGGCCAGCGCGTGCCCCAGGTGCGGCCGGGGGGTCGGCAGCGGCGAGGTGTAGCCGGCCGGGCCCCGGTCCCCGGCGGTCGCGGTCGTCGGGGCGGTCATCGGGTGTCCTCGGGCTTCTGGGCGGGGGTGCGCACGGGGTCGGGGGAGCGGGTGGTCCCGGGGGAGTGCTCGGGCCCGGGGGAGTGCTCGGTCCCCGGAAACGCGGCCTCGGGGGACGCGGCCTCGGGACCGGCGAGCTCACCGGGGCTGCCGGGCATCAGGAACGGCCGGCCGCCGGTCCCGGGCGGCGGGGGCGCGAAGAAGCCCGCCTGCGGGACCCGGAGGGCATCGGCCGCCTCCTCTTCCTCCCACTTCGGGACGCTCAGCGGTTCGGGCTCCCAGAGCTCGGCGCGCGGGTCCTCGGTGGAGGTGAACTCGACGGAGGACTGGGTCATCCGCATGTACGCCTCCTCCAGCGAGGCCCGGTGCGGCGACAGCTCCCACAGCCGTACGCCGGCCGCGTGCGCGAGGTCGGAGATCTGCGACAGCTCCAGCCCGGTCACCCGCAGCGCCCCGTCGGGCTCCCGCAGGACCCGGCCGCCCGCCTTGGTGAGGACGGAGCCGAGGGTGTCCCAGCCGCCCGGGTCGGTGTCGGCCGTGCGGACCCGGGCGAATCCGGCCGAATTGTGGGTGATGAAGTCCTGGGTGCCCATGTCGGCGAGCAGCCGGCCCCGGCCGATCACGATCAGGTGGTCGGCGGTCAGGGCCATCTCGCTCATGAGGTGGGAGGAGACGAAGACGGTGCGGCCCTCGGAGGCGAGCCGGCGCATCAGATTGCGGACCCAGAGGATGCCCTCGGGGTCGAGGCCGTTGACCGGCTCGTCGAAGAGCAGCACCTGGGGGTCGCCGAGCAGGGCGGTCGCGATGCCGAGCCGCTGGCCCATGCCGAGCGAGAAGCCCTTGGCGCGCTGCCGGGCCACGTCCTTGAGGCCCACGACGCCCAGCACCTCGTCCACCCGCTTCTCGGGGATCCCGGAGAGCTGGGCGATCGACAGCAGGTGGGTGCGGGCCCGGCGGCCGCCGTGGACGGCCTTGGCGTCGAGCAGGGCCCCGACGTGCCGCTGGGCGTTCGGGAGCTCGCGGAAGGGCAGGCCGTTGACCGTGACCCGGCCGGCGGTGGGCCGGTCCAGGCCGACGATCATGCGCATCGTGGTGGATTTCCCGGAGCCGTTGGGCCCCAGGAATCCCGTCACGTGACCGGGCTTGACCTGGAAGGAGAGGTCGTCGACAGCGGTCTTCGCGCCGAAGCGCTTGGTCAGGCCGACTGCCTCGATCATCTTTGCTGCCCCTTGCCAGGCCGGGACGACTCTCGCCCGCGTAAGGGTTAAGAGGATATCCAGTCCCTTGCGGTTCCACGTCGTCCCGGACCCTGAGCTACCCCTGAGAACCGACCCGGGGATCCCCCGTAGTACCTCAGGCGTCCCTCTTCTTGAGGACCAGCAGGCCGCCGGCCACCGCGGCGAGCACCCACAGCAGCATGATTCCGAAGCCGGCCCACGGGCCGTAGGGGGTCTCGGGGCCCCCGAAGGCGTTGGGTACGACCTGCATGATCCGGGCCCCGGCGTTGCTCGGCAGGTACTGGCCGACCGGACGGGTCGCGTCGAAGCCGTTGAGGAGCGTCGAGACGATCAGGAAGAACGGGATCAGGATGCTGATGGAGGCGACCGAGCTGCGCAGCATGGCCGCCACGCCCATGCAGAACAGGGAAATGAGCCCCATGTACAGCCCGGCGCCGATCACGGCGCGCAGGACGTTGTCCGCGCCGATGCCGATGCCGGCGTCACCGAGGAGCGCCTGGGTGAGGAAGAACGACACGAAGCTGGTCAGCAGTCCGACGGCCAGGGCCAGCCCCGTCGCCACGGCCATCTTGCCGAGCAGGAAGCGCGTGCGGTGGGGTGTGGCGGCCAGCGAGGTGCGGATCATGCCCGTGCTGTACTCGGTGCTCACGACCAGCACACCGAAGACGATCATCGCCAGCTGTCCGAATTGCATGGAGGCGAAGCTCATCGCGGTGGGGTCGAAGGTGGCCCGGTCGACCGCGTCCATGCCGTTCGTGTCGAACGTGGCGCTGAAGAGAGCGGCGAACCCCACGGTGATGAGGAAGGCCAGAGCGAGCGTCCAGCTGGTGGAGGCGACCGTGCGGATCTTGGTCCACTCGGACTGGAGGACTGCGGGGAAGGAGGACATGGTCACTTGCCGCCCTTGCGCGTCGCTTCGTAGCCGGCGCCCCAGGCGGGGACGTCTGCCGGCCGGGCCGGGTTGTCGAGGGCCATGCCCGGCGCGTGGGCGTGGTACTCGACGGAGTCCGCCGTCATGCGCATGAACGCTTCCTCCAGTGAAGCCCGCTGCGGGCTGAGTTCGTGCAGCACGATCTGGTGCTGGGCGGCCAGCTCACCGAGCCGTTCCGATTCGACGCCGTCGATCTCCAGCGCGCCGGTGGCCGGGACGCTGATCGCGTCGATCCCGGTCTCGTGCAGGAGGTCCTTCAGCCGTTCCTGCTGCGGAGTGCGCACGCGCACGTAGCTGCGGGAGTTCTGCTGGATGAAATCGGCCATGGACAGGTCGGCGAGGAGTTTTCCCTGTCCGATGACGACCAAATGCTCTGCGGTCAGGGCCATTTCGCTCATCAGATGGGAAGAAACGAAGATCGTCCTTCCCTCCGCCGCGAGCCCCTTCATCAGATTGCGGATCCAGAGAATTCCCTCCGGGTCCAGACCATTGACGGGTTCGTCGAACATCAAGATCTCCGGGTCGCCGAGCAGCGCGGAGGCGATGCCGAGCCGCTGGCCCATACCCAGCGAAAATCCTTTCGACTTCTTCTTGGCGACGGGCGTCAGCCCCACCAGGTCCAGCACCTCCGCGACCCGGCTCTCGGGGATCCGGTTCGACTGCGCGAGGCAGAGGAGGTTGTTGTAGGCGCTGCGGCCGCCGTGCATCGCCTTCGCGTCCAGCAGTGCCCCGATGTACTTCAGCGGCTCCGGCAGGTCCCGGTAGTGCTTCCCGTCGATCCGGACCGTACCGCTGGTCGGGTTGTCGAGGTCGAGCATCATGCGCATGGTCGTGGACTTGCCCGCCCCGTTGGGGCCGAGGAAGCCGGTGACCACCCCCGGTCTGACCTGGAAGCTGAGGTTGTCCACGGCGGTCTTCGCGCCGAATCGTTTCGTAAGGCCCTCAAGCTCGATCATTCCGCCACGCTAGAACGCCAGAGGGCCCTACGCCACCTCTCACAGGTGACGAAGGGCCCTCGGTGTCGAAGCGGATTGTCGCCTTCCGTCAGCCAAGTGTCGGAAGCCTTCCGGCGACTCGCTCCTCGCGACTCGCTCCTGCCGACTAGCGGCTCTGCTGCGCCGGAACGCCGCGGGTGACCGGCTCGTCGTCGATCGGCGCGGAGGCGGCGGCGACCGCGGCACCCGTCAGCGTCGCCAGCATCTCGCGGACGTTGGTGAGCTGCGCGTTGATCGAGTCGCGGCGGTTGGTGAGCGCCGCCAGCTCGCGCTCGGACTCGCTGCGGATCCGGTCGGCCTTGGCGTTCGCGTCGGCCACGATGTCCTCGGCCTGGCGCTGCGCGGTCTCCACCGTCTGGCGGGCGCGACGCTCGGCGTCCGTACGGAGCTTCTCGGCCTCCAGGCGCAGCTGCTCCGCGCGGTGCTCGATCTCCGCGAGACGCTTCTCGGCCTTGGCCTGACGGCCGGCCAGGTCGCGCTCGGACTGCTCGCGGCGCTTGGCCAGGTTGGTCTCGAAGTCCGCGGCGGCCTGGGCGGCCTTGGCGCGGGTCTCCTCGAAGAGCGCGTCGGCCTCCTCGCGCTTGGAGGCGGCGTCCTTCTGGGCCTCCGTGCGCAGAGAAGCGGCGTCGCCCTTGGCCTTCTCGACGATCCGGACGCCCTCGTCCTCGGCGGTGGACTTCCGGTCGACGGCGAACGACTCGGCGTCGTTGCGCACCTGCTGGGCGGCCGACTCGGCGAGCTCGCGGTGCTGCTCGGCCGCGCGACGGGCCTCCTCACGGAGGTCCTTCGCCTCCTCCTCGGCCAGGCGCAGGATCTTCTCGACCCGGGCGCCGAGACCGGCGTACGACGGCTCGGCGTCGGTCACCTGAGCCTGGGCGTTCTGCGTCTCGAGGTGCAACTCCTCGATCCGCTTTTCCAGAGAGTTGATACGTCCGAGGGCGCCGTCACGGTCGGAGACCAGCTTGGTGATGCGGTCGTCCACCTGACCGCGGTCGTAACCACGCCGCACGAGCTCGAAGCCGAAGGGGGAGGATGTGTCGCTCATGGGGTTCCTGTCGAATGAGACCGATGAGGTACTACGCGAGGTGTTAGGTGTTAAGGGGAATCCTAGGCGCCAAGACGGCGTGTCATCGAGTCAATCCGCGTTTGATCTGGACAATGACACCCCTTTTGAGTGGCAAGGCGCCAGAATGCTTGTCACTCGTTCGCCTGAACCCCCATCGGGAGCACAGCATCGAGCATGCTGACTAGCCCTCTGACGTCTTGCCACCCGAACGAGTGGAACCCGCTGTCGCACCGGCCTTCACGCCCCCCGCGCCCTGGCCGCCGACCCCGGGTTTCGCGCCACCCGAAGGCGCCTCGAATGATTCCAACGCCTCAAGAACGTCCTGGACACGGGAGATCTCCGCCTGAATGTCCTCGCGCCTGCGCACGAGGACCTCCAGCTCGCGCCGGCCCTCCTCGACGAGCCGCGCGGCCTCCGCCGTCGCCTCCGCGAGAGCGCCCTCGGCAGCCCGGACCAGCTCGGCCTTCTTCTGCTCGGCCTCCTTGAGCAGCGCCTCCGCCTTGCGCACCGCGGCGATGCGGACCTTGCTCGCCTCGCTGCTCGCGTCCGACACCAGCTCCTTGGCCTTCGCATCGGCCTCGACGCTCTGCTCGGTCGCCGCCCGCACCAGCTTGTCCACGCGCTCGCCGGCCGACTTCATCTGCTCGGCCGACTCGCGGCGGGCCCGCTGGTGCAGCTCCTCGACCTCCGCCTCGACGCGGCCGCGCAGCTCCTCCGCCCGGTCCCTTATGGCCGCGGCGTCGCTGCGCGCCCCGACCAGCAGCTCGTCGGCGTCCGTACGGGCCTTCTCCACCAGGGAGTTGCCCTCCACTGTCGCCTCCGAGGCGATCCGCGCGGCCTCCTTGCGCGCCGCGTCGACCATCGCGTCCGCCTGCTCCTCGGCCGCCGTCGTGGCGGCCAGTGCCTGCTTCTGCGCGTCCCCGGTGAGCTTCTCGGCCTCCGAGGAGGCCTCCGTGATCAGCCGGTCGACCTGGGTCGCGGCCTCGCTGCGGCGCTTGTTGGCCTCTTCGCGGGCCTCGTCCAGCACCCGCTCCGATTCGGTGCGCGCCTCGCCCCGGATCCGCTCCGCCTCGGTCGCGGCCTCGGCCTTGACCCGCTCGGCCTCGGACCGGGTACGGGTCGCGTGCTCCTGCGCCGAGGACAGCGCCTCGGAGGCCTCGGCCCGCAGCCGCTCGGCCTCGTTCGCCGCCTCGCCGACCGTGCGCTCGGTGTCCTTGCGGGTCTGCTCGGTGAGCCGGTCCGTCTCAGCGACGGCCTCGCCGACCAGGTGGTCCGCCTGCTCGGCGGCCTCGGTACGGATCCGGCCCGCCTCGGCGCGTGCCTCGTCCAGGGTCCGCTCGGACTCCCGCTCGGCGCTCGCCAGCGTCTCGTTCGCCGCGATGGTGACCCGGTCCGCCTCCGCGGTGGCCTCGCCGATGATCCGGCCGCCCTCCGCGCGGGCGTCGTCCAGGGTGCGTGCCGCCTCGGCGCGCAGCCGGTCGGCCTCCGCCGCGGCCTCGCCGACGGTGGCCTCGTTGGCCGTGCGCGTCTCCTCGACGAGCCGGTCGCCCTCGGTGCGTGCGTCGACGAGGATCCCCGTCGCGTCCCGCTCGGCCCCGGCCAGCGTCTGCGCGGCCTGCGCCGTGAGCCGCTCCGCCTCCGCCTTCGCCCCGTCCAGGGCGGCGGCCGCCTCGGCGCGCAGCGCCTCGGCCGCGGCCCGGGCCTCGCCGATCGTGGCCTCGTTGGCCGCGCGGGTCTCCTCGGTGTGCCGCTCGGCCTCCGAGGTGGCCTCGGAGATCAGGCGGTCCGCCTGCTCCGCCGCCTCCGTGCGCAGCCGGTTCGCCTCGGAACGGGCCTCGTCCAGCGTGCCCGCGGCCTCGGTACGGGTCGCCTCGGCGGCGGCCTCGGCCTCGGCCGTGAGCCGCGCCGCCTCCGCCGCGGCCTCGCCGACCGTGGCCTCGTTGGCCGCGCGGGTCTCCTCGGTGCGGCGCTCGGCCTCGGCCGTGGCCTCCGCGACGATCCGGCCGCCCTCGGCGCGTGCGGCCTCCAGGGACTCCGCGGCCTCGCCGCGGATCCGGTTGGCATCGTCCCGGGCGTCGGCCTTCGTACGGGCCGCGTCGCGCTCGGAGGCGGCCAGCGCGTCGGTGGCCTCCGTGCGCACCCGCTGCGCGTACTCCGCGGTGTCCGTGCGCAGCTGCTCGGCCTCGGCGATCGCGTCGCCGACCGTGCGCGCTGCCAGCTCCTTCGCCGCGTCCGTCTCGGTGCGCGCCTCGCTGCGGATCCGGTTGGCGTCCTCGGTGGCCCGCTCCCGCTCCGCGTACGCGTCGGCGCGGACCCGGCCGGACTCCTCCTCGGCCTCCGTCCTCGTACGCTCCGCCGCGTGCTCGGCCGCACTGCGCAGCCCCGCGACCTCTTCCTCGGCCTGCTCGTGCAGCCCGGCCACGGCGTCGCGCACCTGCTGGGCGGTGGCCTCGGCCGCCGCGACCACCTCGGACGCGCGCCGCTCGGCCTCCTCGGTGAGCCAGACCGCCTCGGCCGTGGCCTCCTCGGAACGCTTGCGGGCCTGGGCGAGGAGCTCCTCGCTCTCCTCACGGGCCTGCGCCCGCTCGCTCTCCGCGTCCGTACGCGCCGAAGCCAGGGTCTCCTCGGACTCCCGGCGGCGCCGGGCGGCCTCCTCCTGGGCGGCGGCCAGCGCCTCGGCCGCCTCCTGCGCGACCCGCTCGGCGGCGGCCTTGGCCTCCGCGCGCAGCCGGTCGGCGGTCTCCTGCGCCTCGGAGCGCAGCCGCTCCGCCTCCGCCTCGGCCTCGCCGGTCAGCCGCACCGCGGTCTGCTCGGCCTCCGCGCGGACCCGGCCGGCGTCCTCGGCGGCGTCGGTGCGCAGCTGGTCGGCCTCCGCTTCCGACTGCGCCTGCAGCGTGCGGATCCGCTCCGCCGACTCCGCGCGCAGCCGGTCGCTCTCCTCGGTGGTCTCCTTGCGGATGTTCTCGGCGGCCGCCCGGGCGTCGCGCAGCGTCTGCTCGGCGGTCGCCAGGCGTCCCTCGGCGTCGGTGTGCAGCCGGACGAGCTCCTCGTCGGCCTCGGCCCGCTTCGCGGACAGCGCCTGCTCGGTCTCCTCGCGCCGCACGGCCGCCGCGGCGTCCGCCTCGGCCCGTACCGACTCGGCCTCTTCCTCGGCCTCCGCGCGCAGCCGCTCGGCCTCGGCGCGGGTCCGCTCCAGGGTCTCCTCGGCCTGCCTGCGCAGCGTGGTGGCCCGCTCGACGGCTTCGCCGCGGACCCGCTCGCTCTCGGCGGTCGCGCCGGAGCGCACCTCGTCGGCGTCGGCCCGGGACTTGCCCAGCAGCTCCTCGGCGGTGCGGGCCGCCTCCTCGATCTGCTGGACCGCCTCGCGGCGGGCCTCACCGCGGATCCGCTCGCCCTCGGCGACGGCCTCGGCGCGCAGCTGCTCGGCCTCGCCGCGCAGCCGGCGGGCCTCCTCCTGGAGCTCGACCGTACGGGCCCGGTACTCCTCCGTGTCGTCCTTCGCGGCGCCCTTGAGCTCATCGGCCGTGGTCGCGGCCTGGGCGCGCAGCCGCTCGGCCTCCGCCTCGGCCTCGCCGCGGATCCGCTCGGCCTCCTCGGACGCCGCCCGGGTGGTGGCGCGGGCGTCCTCCGAGGCCTTGTTCAGTACGTCCTCGGCGGTGCGGGCCGCCTTCGCCAGCTGGGCCGCCGTGTCCTCGGCCGCCGCCGTACGGGCCTGCTCGCCGGCCTCGGCGCGCAGCCGGTCGGTCTCCGCGCGGGCGTCGGCGAGCGCCTGCTCGGCCTCGGCCTTGAGGGTCTCGGCCTCCTTGTTGGCCTCGCCGACCAGGCGGGCCACCTGCTCCTTGGCCGTACGGGTGCGCTGCTCGTTGACGGATTCGGCCGAGGCGAGCTGCCGTGCGGCGCTCTCCTTGGCCTCCGCCAGCAGCTTCTCCGCGGCGGCGCGCGCCTCGCGCAGGGCCCCTTCGGCCTCCTGGGTGCGCTGCTCGGCGACCCGGCCCAGGTCCATCGTCTGGCGGCGGGTCTGCTCGGCCTCGGCGGAGGTGGTGGAGCGCAGCCGCTCCGCGTGCTCGGTGGCCTCCTGGGCCTGCGCGGAGGCGGCGGTCAGCAGCCGCTCGGCCTCCTTGCGGGCGCGCAGCAGCGTCGACTCGGCCTCGGCACGGGAGGATTCGTTCTCGGAGGCGAGCCGGCGGGTGGCCTCGGAGGCGACCCGGGCCGCCTCGGCGCGAGCGGCGTTCAGGGTCTGCTCGGCCTCGACGCGGGACTCGTCCAAGAGCCGGCGGGCCTGCGATTCGGTGCGGGCGCGCAGCTGCTCGGCCCAGGCCACGTTCTCGTTGACGTGGGCTTCCACCGTCTGGCGGCGCTCGCTCAGCTCCTGGTCCAGGCGCTGGCGGCGGTTGACGGCCTCGGCGTGCAGCTCGGCCTGGAGGCGCGCCTGGTGCTCGGCGTGCTCCTGGAGGATGCGCTGGGTCTGGGCCCGTACGTCACGGAGCTCGCGCTCGGCGTCGGAACGCATCTGGTCGGCCTGGATCTGGGCATTACGGAGCAGCTGCTCCGCCTGGTAGCCCATGTCCGCGCCGTCGTAGGCGGGGCGGGACGCCAGATTGCGGCGTACCTCGTGGAGCTTGGCGCGCAGCACCTCGACCTGGTACCCCAGGTCATCGGCGTGCTGGACGGCCTTCCCGCGTTCCTTCTTCAGCCGCTCCATCTCGGCTTCGAAGCGCGAGAGATGGTCGGCCTCGGCCTGATGACTCTCCTGGCTTTCGTAGCCCCGCACAGCGCGGTCCCATCCGTCCCCTGGTCGCAAGCTCAAACCAAATGAGCGCCGTCCGCCCGCTGAACGACGCCCCCGGGGAATGGTGTCAGATTCCGGGTCGGGCGATACAGGCCCCGACCCCGTCTCCGCACCGAACCCCGGCCGAGCCAAAGCCACTCTACCGGCCGGGGAAACGGGACATCAGTGCTCGGGGTTGCTCGTGACCAGTTCGGTGAGGACGCCGTGGCAGTCCTTGGGGTGCAGGAAGGTGATGGAGGAGCCCATCGAGCCGGTGCGGGGCTGGTCGTAGAGGACGCGGACGCCCTTGCCGCGGATGGCCTCGGAGTCGCCGCGGACGTCCTCGGTGCCGAAGGCGATGTGGTGGACGCCCTCGCCGTTCTTCGCCAGCCACTTGCCGACCGCGGAGTCCTCGCGGGTGGGCTCCAGGAGCTGGATGTAGGAGGCTCCGCCGTCGGAGGTCCCGTTGATCTTCAGCATGGCCTCGCGGACACCCTGCTCCTCGTTGACCTCGGAGTGGAACACCTCGAAGCCGTACGTGGCACGGTAGAACTCAACCGTCTTGTCCAGGTCGAGGCAGGCGATCCCGATGTGGTCGATTCTTGTCAGCATGGACACAGTGCAGCGCTACCGGAGGCGGTTACGCAACGTGCGCGCGATCACACTGGCGGGCCGGTGACGGCACGGGTACCGCTCAGTACATTCGGGTAAACCCTCGTTCACTCCTCATCTTCAAGGGGCTGTGCTCCATGTCCGGAACGAACAACACCACGTCAGTGATCGTCGCCGGGGCCCGCACGCCCATGGGGCGACTGCTCGGCTCGCTGAAGTCCTTCTCGGGTGCCGACCTCGGCGGCTTCGCCATCAAGTCCGCGCTGGAACGGGCCGGGATCTCCGGCGACCAGGTCCAGTACGTGATCATGGGCCAGGTGCTCCAGGCCGGTGCGGGCCAGATCCCGGCCCGCCAGGCCGCCGTCAAGGGCGGGATCCCCATGAACGTGCCCGCGCTCACCATCAACAAGGTGTGTCTCTCGGGCCTGGACGCCATCGCGCTGGCGGACCAGCTCATCCGTGCAGGTGAGTTCGACATCGTGGTCGCGGGCGGTCAGGAGTCCATGACCAACGCCCCGCACCTGCTGCCGAAGTCCCGCGAGGGCTTCAAGTACGGCGCCATCGAGATGCTCGACGCGATGGCCTACGACGGTCTCACCGACGCCTTCGAGAACATCCCGATGGGCCTGTCCACCGAGACGCACAACACCCGCCTCGGCATCGAGCGGGCCCCGCAGGACGCGTTCGCGGCCACCTCCCACCAGCGCGCCGCCGCCGCGCAGAAGAACGGCGTCTTCGAGGCCGAGATCACCCCGGTCGAGATCCCGCAGCGCAAGGGCGAGCCGGTGGTGTTCTCGCAGGACGAGGGCATCCGGGCCGAGACCACCGTCGAGTCCCTCGGCAAGCTGCGTCCGGCGTTCGCGAAGGACGGCACCATCACCGCCGGCACCTCCTCGCAGATCAGCGACGGCGCCGCCGCGGTGGTCGTGATGAGCAAGGCCAAGGCCGAGGAGCTGGGCCTGGAGTGGCTCGCCGAGATCGGCGCCCACGGCAATGTGGCGGGCCCGGACAACTCGCTCCAGTCGCAGCCCTCCAACGCGATCCTGCACGCCCTGAAGAAGGAGGGCCTCGGCGTCGAGGACCTCGACCTCATCGAGATCAACGAGGCCTTCGCGGCGGTCGCCGTGCAGTCGATGAAGGACCTCGGAGTGACCCCGGAAAAGGTGAACGTCAACGGCGGCGCCATCGCCCTGGGTCACCCGATCGGCATGTCCGGCGCCCGTGTGGTGCTGCACCTGGCGCTGGAGCTCAAGCGCCGCGGCGGCGGGGTCGGCGCGGCCGCCCTGTGCGGTGGCGGCGGGCAGGGCGACGCGCTGATCGTCCGCGTCCCGTAGGGGAGGGGCGGCCGTCCGGCCGCCCGCACCCGTAGCCGTACCCGTACGAGACCCGCGGGACCCGCGGGACCCGCGAGAACGAAGGAGCGCAGCAAGAATGACGGCGGTGGACGTCCCCCAGCTGGTGGCCCAGGCCCGTGAGGGCAGGCCGCGAGCGGTCGCCCGGCTGATCTCGCTGGTCGAGGGGGCGTCCCCGCAGCTGCGCGAGGTGATGGCCGCGCTGGCGCCGCTCACGGGCAACGCGTACGTGGTGGGCCTCACCGGCTCCCCGGGCGTCGGCAAGTCCACGACCACCTCGGCGCTGGTCTCCGCGTACCGGCAGGCCGGCAAGCGGGTCGGCGTCCTGGCCGTCGACCCGTCCTCGCCGTTCAGCGGGGGCGCGCTGCTCGGCGACCGGGTACGGATGTCGGACCACGCCTCCGACCCGGGGGTGTACATCCGCTCCATGGCCACCCGCGGCCACCTGGGCGGACTCGCCTGGTCCGCCCCGCAGGCGATCCGGGTGCTGGACGCGGCCGGCTGCGAGGTGATCCTGGTCGAGACCGTCGGGGTCGGGCAGTCGGAGGTGGAGATCGCGGCTCAGGCCGACACCTCGGTGGTGCTCCTGGCCCCCGGGATGGGCGACGGGATCCAGGCCGCGAAGGCGGGCATCCTGGAGATCGGCGACGTCTACGTGGTGAACAAGGCCGACCGGGACGGCGCGGACGCCACCGCCCGGGAGCTGAACCACATGCTGAGCCTGGGGGAGTCCCGGGGCAAGGGCGACTGGCGGCCGCCGATCGTCAAGACGGTCGCGGCGCGCGGTACGGGCATCGACGAGCTGGTCGAGGCGCTGGAGAAGCACCGGGCGTGGATGGACGAGCGCGGGGTGCTGGCGCAGCGGCGTACGGCCCGGGCCGCGCGCGAGGTGGAGACGATCGCGATCACCGCGCTGCGGGCCCGGCTGGCCGACGTGCACGGCGACACCCACCTGGAGGCGCTGGCCGGGCGGGTCGCGCTGGGCGAGCTGGATCCGTATGCGGCCTCGGACGCGCTGCTGGCGACTCTCACGGAACCGGATGCGGAGCCCGCGGGCCGGCCATAGACTGGCGAACGCCCGGAATGCCCCAACGCAGGGAGGTTTCATGGCGAAGCGCGGTAACAAGAAGCGAGCCCGCAAGAAGAAGAAGGCCAACCACGGAAAGCGTCCCAACGCCTGACCGTGAGGACTGACCACACACGAAGAGCCGCACCCCGTTCGCGGGGGGCGGCTCTTCGTGCGCCTGTTTTTAGTTGTCCTCGTCGTTCTCGTCGCTGTCGGGGGACGTGGTGACCTTGGCGGACGTGGGGTCGACATGGACGTTCTGCGTCTTGCCGTCGGATTCGATCTCCACGCTCCAGTAGCGGACGTTGGTGGCGTCGTCGTTGTACCACTCCACCGACTGGACCTGGCCGGGACGGGCGGCGAGGGCTGCCTTCGTGGCCTCCTGGGCGGTGACCTCCGCGGCGAGCAGGGCGGCGTCCTCGTTGCTGTCACTGTCCTCGTCGGTGTTTTCGAGGGTGACCTTGCCGGAGGCCGCGTCGACCAGCAGCTCCGCGTGGCGGCCGTCCTTGCCGACCACGTCCACGTGCCAGACCGGGCCGTCCTTGTCGAAGGACTCGATGACTCCGGGGTAGTGCTTGACCGCCGCCGCGGCTGCCTCCTCGGCATCGACTTGGGCAGGCAGGAGCGGGGAGGCGGCGGCGGTGGCCGCTGCCGCGCCGGCGGTGGACGCGGCAGCGGCCGCCACGGTCCCCCCGGCCAGCAGGACCGCGGCGGCCGCGGCGGACGTGACGTACAGGGTGCGCTTCATGGCGTGACCTCCTCGGGCCGGCCATGGCGCTTACGGTTGCTCGGCGGCGGCCGGCGAGCGAGCGTTACCGCCCATTCTCCGGCCTGCGGCCGCGGAGCGCCGCTCGGGCCTCAGGCCTTGCCGCGGCCCGAGCGCAGGTGCTCCGCGACCGGGCCGAGCGCGGCGCGCAGCGCGGCGATGGCGTCCGGGGTGAGCAGGTCGATGAAGTGCCGGCGGACGGACGCCACGTGGTGCGGGGCGACCTTGCGCATCGTCTCCATGCCCTCGGGGGTGAGGACGGCGTAGAGCCCGCGGCGGTCGGACTCGCAGTTCACGCGGCGGACGAGGCCCGCCGATTCCATGCGGGTGATCTGGTGGGAGAGCCGGCTCTTGGACTGCAGCGTCGACGTCGCGAGATCGCTCATCCGCATCCGGTGTTCCTCGGATTCGGAGAGGTTCACGAGGATCTCGTAGTCGTTGTTGGTGAGCCCGAACGGCTGGAGGTCCTTTTCCAGCTGGTGCGACAGCAGTCTGCTGACGTCCAAGTGGGTGCGCCAGGCGCACTGCTCGGCGTCGTTCAGCCAGGGGGTGGCCGTCTCGGTCTCGATGGTCTCCATGAAAGAACTCTACCTAAGAAGTTGAATCGCGTACAAAAATACGCCGGGGTGAGAGGTTTCCTACAGCCCGAAGCGCCGCTGGAGATCACCCAGCTGCCCCGGCATCCGCGGTACGCCCATCTGCCCCAGCGGACCCTGTGCGGGTACGCCCTGGGCGTTGCCGGCGGCCGCGCCGGGGCCGACGGTACCGACCGCCTGCTCCGCCATCAGCATCTCCGAGGACTGCAGCAGCACCGTACCCGCGCCGACGAACTCGAACTGGTGCTCCTCGCCCGAGGAGCCCCCGATGCCCGTCAGCGAGCGCAGGCCGCCGATCACGCCCGACATGTACCCGTGGTCGTAATGGTGACAGGGGGAGGGGCAGTCCGCCCACCCCACCAGCGCCTGCGGGTCCACGCGTAGCGGCGGCTCCATGAACACCACCGGCCCGTTGGAGGCCGCCACGAACTTCCCGGTTCCGATCAGGGTGAGGAAGCCCGGCACGATCGACTGCTTGAGCGCGAGCGTGGGCTGGTAGGCGAGCAGGTTGCCCGACCGGATGGTCAGGTTGCCGTTGTCCAGGTCGTACGAGTTCACGTCGAAGGCCCGGTCGGCGAGCAGCATCTTGCCCTGGCCCTCGGCCACCACCCAGTCGCTCGCGTGCAGCGGCGAGTGGAAGCTGGTGCGCAGCAGCCGGTCGAAGCGGCCGTGGCCGATGCCGTTGAACTCGATGCGCCCGTAGTAGGCGATCATCTTGCCCTTCTGCAGGAACCACTGGCTCCCCTTGAGCTCCACGCAGAAGGTGTAGGCGTTGACGTTGTCGTCGGACGGCAGGGTGTACGGGTCGAAGACGGTCGGACCTCCCGGTCCGCCGGTCACGGGACCAAAGTTCACAGTTTCTCCTCCGACGCCTGTACGTACACCGCGCCCTGACCGGACAGCTCCAGCTGGAACGCCTCGCCTGAACCGCGCCCGACCATGTCCCGCCAGCCCAGCGCCGTGGACAGCTTGTTGCGGACCTCGCCGTGGTGGGCGACGTAGGCCTGCGGGTCCACGTGGATCGGGCGGTTCGGGTGGATCGGCAGCTCGATGACGCCGCCGTGGGCCATCACGGCCACCGAGCCGTGGCCCTTGAGGGTGGTGGTGAACAGGCCCTGGCCCGTGACCTGGCCGCGGACCATGCCCATGACCCCGCCCTGCGCGCCCATGAACATCGTGCCCTGCTGCAGGGTCCCGTCGAAGGCGAGCAGCCGGTCGGCCTCCACGTAGAGCGTCTCGCCGGTGAGGCTGATGACCTGGATGTGGTGGCCGCCGTGGCCGAACATCACGGTGCCGCTGCCCTCGACCTCCATCAGCGGGGTCTGCTCGTTCGCCACCCGGCGACCGATCATGCCCATCACGCCGCCCTGGCCACCGGTCAGGCTCGGGGTGAAGGAGACCTCGCCGCGGTAGGCGAGCATCGCGCCGCGCTGGCTGTACATCTTCTGCCCCGGTACGACCTGGGCCTCGACCATCTTCGAGTTGATCTCGCGGAACGGCATCAGACGTCGCCCCCGATGGTGTTGCGCTCGCTGGGCTGCACGTACACCAGGCCCTCGCCCTCGAAGCGGATCTGGAAGGACTCGCCCGAGCCCTCGCCGATCAGCGTGCGGAAGTTCACACCGGACTGGAAGGACTGCTGGAGGTTGCCGGTGTGCGCGATGTACGCCCCCGGGTCGACGGACAGCGGGTACTGGGCGCTGACGCGCAGCACCACGGCCGGGCCGTCGGACATGATCGCCGCCTGCCCGCTGCCCTCGACGGTGGTGGTGAACAGGCCGTTGCCCGTGCTCGCACCCCGCAGGCCGGTGAAGGTGGTGCCGGTGCGCAGGCCGGCATCGGTGCACAGCAGGTTGCTGGACTCGACGTACAGCTTCTCGCCGCGCAGATTGACCAGATTGATCTCACTCGCCCGGTCGGCGAAGAAGCAGGTGCCGTGCCCCTGCACTTCCATCACGGTCATCTGCTCGCCGGTGAGCCGCCGGGTCACCATTCCGCGGAGGCCTTCGCCGCCGCCGGTCATCTTCTTGAAGGCCACCTGGCCGTCGTACGCGACCATGGAGCCGTTTTTCGCTTTCACGGCGTCCCCGGTCAGGTCGACGGCGAGCACCTTGCTGCCTTGGAGTCGGAACTGAGCCACGGGAAGACGTTATCCGCAGCGGGCGGCACCGAACAGAGCCCGTTGGCCGATATCCGTCCCGGTCCGCCGGGGCCCGGGCCCCGCGCCAAGATCGTCCGGGGCGGCTGAGACACTGGGACGGACCCCCGGCACCCACCCCGAAGGTTCCACGTGGACATCAAGACCGCTTCCGCCCTGCACCGGCTGCGCCTCATTTCCGTACCGGAGGCGCTCTCGTTCCCGGCGCTGCTGATCTTCGGCTCGGTGCTGAGCCGGATCTCGGACATCGACTACCTGATGATGCCGCTCGGCATCATCCACGGGATCCTGTTCGTCATCTACGCCGTCTTCCTGCTGGACGTCTGGCTCAAGGCGAAGTGGCCCCTGAAGAAGGTCGCGCTGTTCTTCCTGCTGGCGCTGGTCCCCTTCGGCGGGCTCTACGGCGACCGCCTGCTGGGGCGCGACGAGGCGGCCGGCGTGCTCGCCGCCCGCGCCCGTGAGGCGGCCCGCGCATGATGATCGCGTTCTCGGTGACCCCGCTGGGCGTCGGCGAAGAGGTCGGCGAGTACGTGGCCGACGCCGTCCGCGTCGTGCGCGCATCGGGGCTGCCGAACCACACGGACGCCATGTTCACCACCATCGAAGGTGAGTGGGACGAGGTGATGGACGTGGTCAAGCGCGCGGTGGCCGCCGTGGAGGAGCGCGCACCCCGGGTCTCCTTCAT
Organism: Streptomyces sp. GL_148; assembly: GCF_057834205.1. NCBI lineage: Bacteria > Bacillati > Actinomycetota > Actinomycetes > Kitasatosporales > Streptomycetaceae > Streptomyces > Streptomyces sp. GL_148. The sequence continues at coordinate 6,009,142 of NZ_CM174396.1, forward strand.
CCTCAAGGCCGACATCCGCCCCGGCGTCACGGACGGCATGACGTCCAAGATGGAAACGGTGGAACGCCACCTCGCCGGGGGCTGACCGGATCACGAGACCCGTCGGACCACACGACCGTCGGCTCACACGGCGTGGACGTGGACGTCGGGCGGATTGAGTACTGACAGGTACGCGGTGATGTCCTCGGGGTCGCTGGTGAAGATCACCGCGCTGCCGTGCTTCGAGGCGGCCAGGGCCACGGCGGCGTCCACTGCGTCCGGCCGTTTCTTCGGGGGGAGTTCGGCCTCCCCCAGGACGGCGGCGACCCGCCGCCAGTCCGCCAGGTCGAAGCCCGTCGCGCAGGCGATGCACTCCGGACGGCCCGCCCTGGTCTCGCGCATCGGCGGGGCCGAAGTCCGTGCCTGTGGCACGGTGCAGTCTCTGAGCACCGTGGCCAGCGCATGGACCAGTGCCGGGTGGGGGCGCCACACCTGTGCCAGCACCGGACCGAGGACGAGGGCCCGGTGCGGGGTCTCCTTCAGGGCTTCATGCAGGTGGACCGCCTTGGCCTTGCGGTCGGCGAGAGCGATGAGCATCCCGGTGTCGTATACGGGGACCCTCCCCGCGCTCACGCGGCTTTTCCGGGACGCGCACCGGATCGATCCGCCCCGTAGACGAGACCGAGGGCGGCTTCGACCTCCCGCCGTTCCTGCTCCGTCAGTTCCGGGACGGCCACGTCCGCCTGCGGTGCGTTCGTGGCCTCGGCTTCGGCCGCCGCGATCAAGGCGTCCACATCCGCGAACTGTGCCTCTATGGCCTCGGTCTCGGCCATCTGTCGTGTCGCGGCGTGCACGAGGTACGCGGATACGTCCAGGCCGGCGTGCTCGGCGTGCCGCCTGATGCGCTCGGCTTGCTCCCGCTCAAGGCTGATGCTGATCCTGGTCTTGGTCACAGCCGGAGTGTATGACGCGTATTACGCCCGGGCCAGGCCGCCTGGCAGACTTCGCAGGCATGACCGCCTCCACGATCAAGCACGCCGTTCCGTACTACTCCCAGTGGGAGTCCGCCGGGCTGGTGCCCGAGTTCGTCGCGGGGGCCGACGCGGCCCGGGATCCGCTGTGGGCCGGGTCGGGGGCCGACTCCCCCGAGGAGTACGCCTTCTGGGCGCCCCGGATGTGCGGAGTGGCCTGCCTGCGGATGGTGCTGGGCCGCCTGGGGCGCCCGGTACCGCCGTCGGTGGAGCTGGTGAAGGAGCTCTGCGGGGCCGGGGCGTACGTGCGGGACGGGGATGCCGTGCGGGGGCTGATCTACCAGCCCTTCGCCGAGTACGTGAACGCCCGCTGGGGCCTGGACGCGCGCTCGGAGCCCCGGCTGGATCACGGGACCGTCCAGGACGCGCTCGCCGCGGGCGGACTGGCGATGCTGTCGGTCCACTGGTCGATCCGTGCCCTGGCCCCCGCGGTGGAGGCCAGGGGCGGTCACCTGGTGCTCGCCGTCGGGGCCACCGACGACGCCGTCCTGGTGCACAATCCCTCCGGCTTCCCGGACGGCTCCCAGCGGTACGCGCCCGTCCCCTGGGCCGATCTGGACCGCTTCTACGCCGGCCGCGGCATCCTGCTCGGCGGCCGGGCCGGCTGAGGGGCGCGGCCGGGGGCCCGGCGTCTCCGTTTCCCGGTGCGGTGACCCGTTCGGCCCTGTCCGCAAGGGCACGGAACGGAACCGCTCGGGTGGGTGCATCCCGTTCGACACGTAGAGGTATCTCCCCTTTCGTTGGGATACGTACCTCGGTTTCGAGCGCTGGAGGAAACCGTGCGGCAGGAAGCCTTCGACTACGAGACCCACAGCCGGCTGGCCGGCCCCTGTGAGGAGCCGGATCCCGCCGTCGCCTACCGGGTGAGGTACCGCTCCCTGCTCGCGCGCGAGGACCTCCGGACCCGAATACGGGCCGTCGCGCTCATGACGCTCGCCCCCGTCGCCGCCACCGGGCTGCTGCTCTACCTCGTCTGGCCCACGCACCGGACCGTCCGGGAGGGCGGCGAGGGCTGGCTGGTGCGGCTCGACGCCGTGATGCTCGGATCCGTCGCCCTGATCATGCTCTTCATGGTGGTCAACGTGATCTCGATCGCTCACGCCACGATGGTCGCCCGCGACCCCGTCCCGGTCCCCGCCGAGCCCGGCACCCGCGTCGCCTTCCTCACCACCTACGTCCCCGGCAAGGAACCCCTCTCCATGGCCGCCGCGACCCTGCGCGGGGCCGTGGCCGTCCGCCACGACGGGCCGCTGGACGTCTGGCTCCTCGACGAGGGCGACGACCCCGGGGCCAGGGAGCTGTGCGCGGCGCTCGGCGTGCGCCACTTCACCCGTAAAGGGGTCGCCGAGTGGAACACGGCCCAGGGGGCCCACCGGGCGAAGACCAAGCACGGCAACTACAACTCCTGGCTCGCCCGGCACGGCGCGGACTACGACTACTTCGCCTCCGTGGACACCGACCACGTGCCGCTCCCGCAGTACCTGGAGCGGATGCTCGGCTTCTTCCGCGACCCCGACATCGCCTTCGTCGTCGGCCCGCAGGTCTACGGCAACTACACCGCCTCGGTCACCAAGGCCGCCGAGTCCCAGCAGTACCTCTTCCACGCACTGATCCAGCGCGCGGGAAACCGCTACGGCGCCCCCATGTTCGTCGGCACCAACAACGCCGTCCGGATCAGCGCGCTGCGCCAGGTCGGCGGGCTCTACGACTCCCTCACCGAGGACATGGCCACCGGCTTCGAGCTGCACCGGAGCAGGAACCCCGGCACCGGGCGGTTCTGGCGGTCCGTCTACACCCCCGACGTGCTCGCCGTGGGGGAGGGGCCGAGCACCTGGACCGACTTCTTCACGCAGCAGCTGCGCTGGTCGAGAGGGACGTACGAGACCCTCCTGCGGCAGTACTGGCGCGGCTGCTTCCGGATGCCCCCCGGCCGCTGGCTCAACTACACCCTGATGCTCGTCTACTACCCGATGACCGCCGTCAACTGGCTCCTCGGCGTCCTCAGCTGCGTGCTGTTCCTGTGGTTCGGCGCCTCCGGCACCCAGGTCTCCTCCGAGGTCTGGCTGATGCTCTACACCGACGCCGCCGCCCTCCAGGTCGGCCTGTACCTGTGGAACCGCCGCCACAACGTCTCGCCCCACGAGCCGGAGGGCTCCGGCGGGCTCGCCGGCATGGCGATGTCGGCCGTCTGCGCGCCCGTCTACCTGATGTCGCTCGGCTCGGCGGTGCTGCGCACCCGGGGCCGTTTCATCGTCACCCCCAAGGGCGGCACCGCCAGCCCCGACCGGCTCGCGACCTTCCGCGTCCACCTCTTCTGGGCCGCCGTCCTCCTCGTCTCCCTCGCGGCCTCCGTGCGCTACGAGCACACCCACGCGGCCATGCGCGTCTGGGCGGTGCTCGCCCTGGCCGTCACCCTCGCCCCGCCGGCCGTATGGGCCGTGACGGAGCTGCGCGCCCGGACCGCCCGGGCCGCGCCCGGCGGGGGACCCGAACCGGGCGAGGGACCGGAGCAGGCCCTCGCGACGACCGCGGGAGGGAACTGAGCCATGGAGTACCGCCCTTCGAAGCAGTTCAAGAAGACGGCCCTGGGCGCCGGAGCCGTCGCCCTGCTGCTCGCGCTCAACGCGCCCGCCGCGCTCTCCTTCGCGGGAGACCGCTACCACTCGTACAAGATCGGGCGGGCCGGCTACCGCGTCCAGTACGGCTCGTGGGGGCTGATCGGCCTCCCAGAGGAGTACCGGATCAACGCCATGCACGCGGCGCTGCTGCGCACCGGCAAGGTGCTGCTGATCGCCGGCTCCGGCAACGACCAGCGCAACTTCGACAAGGGCAGTTTCTCCACCGTCCTGTGGGACCCGAAGGACGACAGCTTCAAGAAGGTCCCGACCCCGGAGGACTTCTTCTGCTCGGGCCACAGCCAACTCCCCGACGGACAGCTCCTGGTGGCCGGCGGGACCGCCCGCTACGAGGTGCTCGGCGGGAAGGTCACCCGGGCCGGCGGCGGCATGCGGGTCAAGAACGAGAGCCCCGACAAGGCGGTCAGACTGCCGAAGGGCACCGTCTTCCGGTCCCCCTCCGGCGTCGAGTACGTGTCGAAGTTCGCCGTCACCGTCCCCAAGGCCACCCGGCGGTTCGAGATCGCCCACGGGAGCGGCGGGCAGATGATGCCGTGGCAGACCAAGGTGGTCGCGGCCGAGGCGCGGGTCTTCGTGGAGGCGGTCCGGGAGGGCGCCGCCGGGCTGACGACGCAGGCCGCCCAGTACGCGGTGGCCGGGCTGACCGGCAAGGACGCCGGCAACGTCTACGGGCTCGCGGAGCGGCTCGGCGCCGACAAGCAGGACTTCCAGGGCATCAAGTCCGCCTACGAGTTCGACCCCGTGGCGGAGAAGTACGTACCGGTCGACCCGATGAGGGACGCCCGCTGGTACCCGACCCTGGTGGGACTCCAGGACGGGCGGGTCCTCGCCGTGTCCGGGCTCAACGACGTGGGCGACGTCGTACCCGGCGACAACGAGTACTACGACCCGAAGACGAAGAAGTGGTCCAAGGGCCCCTTCCGCTACTTCCCGACGTACCCCGCCCTCTTCCTCACCCAGGGCGGCAAACTGCTCTACACCGGCTCCAACGCGGGCTACGGCCCCAAGGGCAAGGGGCGCGAGCCGGGCGTGTGGGACCTGGCGACGAACCAGTACCGCAAGGTCGGCGGACTGGCCGACCCCGACCAGCTGGAGACCTCCTCGTCCGTACTGCTCCCCCCGGCCCAGGACCAGAAGGTGATGGTGCTCGGCGGCGGCGGAGTCGGCGAGTCCAGGCTGTCCACCGACCGCACGGCGGTCGTGGACCTCAAGGCGGAGGTGCCGGTCTTCCGGTCGACGGCCCGGCTGCCGCAACGGGTGCGCTACCTGAGCAGCGTGCTGCTTCCCGACGACTCCGTCTTCACCACCGGCGGCTCCGCCGACTACCGGGGCCGGGGCGCCAGCGACATCCGCAAGGCGCAGTTCTATTACCCGCGCACCGATGTCTTCGTGGCCGCCGCGGCCCCGACGGTCGGGCGCAACTACCACTCCGAGGCGCTGCTGCTGCCCGACGGGCGGGTGGCGACCTTCGGCTCCGACCCGCTCTTCGCGGACAAGGACAACACCAGGCTGGGCCGGTTCGAACACCGGCTTGAGGTGTACAGCCCGCCGTACCTCCACCGGGACCCGGCGCTGCGGCCGGTCCTGGGGGAGGGGCCCGAGGAGGTCGGGCTCGGCGGCTCCGCCACCTTCCGGGCACCGCGCGCCGAGCGGATCCAGCGGGCCCGGCTGATGCGGCCGAGCGCGGTCACGCACACCACCGACGTGGAGCAGCGCTCGATCGAGCTCGGGCTGGAGAAGACGGACGGCAGGGTGACGGTCACCGTGCCCGCGGACCCGACGCTGGTGCCGCCCGGCTGGTACATGCTGTTCGTGACGGACGCGGACGGCACGCCTTCGGTGGCGAAGTGGGTCCGGGTGCGACCGGCCCCGGAGCCGGCGCCGCCGGAGCCGCCGTCGCCGCCGCCGTCGGAGGCATCGCGGGACGGCTGGCTGAGTTAGGGGGGCGTGGCCGGGCTAGTCCGTGGAGCGGCGGGCCAGGCCCAGGGCGTAGTCCGGCCACCACTTTCCGGCCGGGGGGCCGCCGCGGCAGGTGCCGTCCGATTCGCCGGGGCGCTTGACCCAGAGGTACGCGTCCACGAGCGGGGCGTCCGTGGTGTCGGTCGGCGGTGTGCCGAGAGCACGGCCCGGCGGGTTGCACCAGGCCTGGCTGCGGTCGCCCTGGAGCGGGCCGTCGCCGTTGCGGCTGGTGTCGATGACGAAGTGCTTGCCCTTGGTGGCCTTGGAGAGGGTCGCGCCGTACTCCCGGCCGGCCGCACTGGGCTGGAAGTTGGAGACGTTGAGGGCGAAGCCGTCGGCGCGCTCCAGTCCCGCCTTGTAGAGGGGATCGACCAGGCTCTTCGGGTCCGGGATCCAGGCCGGATGGCCGGCGTCCAGGTAGACCTTGGTGTTCTTGTTGCGCTTGAGCCGGTCGACGGCCTCGGAGAGCAGCCGCAGCCGCTCGTCGCGGTGGGCTGCCTGGGTGCAGCCGTCCACGAGGTGCGGGACCGCGTCCGGCTCCAGGACGACCAGGGCCTTGGCGTCGGCGATGTTGTCGGCGAAGGCGCCGATCCAGCTCCGGTAGGCGGCGGCGTCCTTGGCACCGCCCGCCGAGTGCTGGCCGCAGTCCCGGTACGGGATGTTGTACGCCACGAGGACCAGGGTGCGGCCGGCCGCGCGGGCGCTCGCCCTGGCCCGGCGGATCTCGGGGCCGGGGTCGCCGGCCGGGCCCCACAGGGCCATCGGCCGGTCGGCGATGCGGCGCAGCACCTGGGCGTCGCTGTTGCGGCCCTGCGCCTCCCAGGCGGCGACCTGGCGGGCGGCGTCGCTCTGCGGGTCCACCCAGAACGGGGATTCGTCGACCAGGCCGACTCCCGCGGGGCGGTGGGGCGGTGCGGATTCCGGGTGCGCGGCGGGGGTGGGGGTGCAGGCGGCTGCCGCCGTGAGGGCGAGGGCTGCGGTGAGGAGGGTGGCGGGGCGGCTGCGGGGGGCTGGCATCCGGCTTCCTCGGGGCGAAGGGGCGGGCGGCGGGCGCGGGCGCGGCGGCGGGCCGGGTCATCGTGACATGGGAGCAGGTGGGGAGGGGGGCGACAGCGCCGCGTGCGTATGGGTGCTGCTGGGGGGCTTGGTCCCCTACCCGCCCTTCCTCCGTTCCCCGGGCTGCGCCCGGACCGCCTCGGGGGCTCCGCCCCCGGACCCCCGCGCCTCAAACGCCGGCGGGGCTGGATTCGGTGGAGCCGCCCGTCAGGGCGATGGCCAGGGGGGTGCGTTCGTAGAGGATCTGGTGGCCGTGGCGGGAGGGGATGAGGAGGCCGGCTTCCTGGAGGGTTTTGAGGTGGGCGGAGACGGTGGAGGGGGCCAGGGACAGGCGGTGGGCCAGGGTGGTGGTCGAGGCGGGCTCGGTCAGGGCGCAGAGGATGTCGGCGCGGGAGCGGCCCAGCAGCTGGGCCAGGGACCGGGGGGCCGGGCCCGCGGGGGCGGTCCACAGGGCGCCGATGCCCCGGGCCGGGTACACCAGGGTCGGCTGCCACGGCGGGTCGTAGCCGCCCACCACCTCCGGCCAGACGAAGGCGCTGGGCATGAGGAGGAGTCCCTGGCCGTCGAGGGAGCGGTCGTGGTGGCCCCGGCGGGCGATGGTGAGGGTGTTGCCCGACCAGCCCAGATCCGGGTGGAGGCCGTCGAAGAGGGCCTCCAGCCCGCCCGCGGCCAGCCGCCGGGAGTGGAACAGGACGTCCGCCTCCAGCAGCGCGCGCAGCCGGGGCCAGTGCGGGGCGACCAGCGCCCGCCATGCCTGCTCGTAGAGGTCGGCCAGCTCCTGGACCGCCCGCTCGGGATCCGCCAGCATCCGCTGCCCGGCCGCGCTCTCCAGGGCGCCCGGGGTGCAGACCAGGGAGCGCCGCAGGTCCTCCCGCGCCGCCTGCGGATCGGCGGCCCGGACCCGCGCGAGCTCCTCCTCGAAGGTGACCGACGGGCCCGTCGGGGGCGGGCTGAGGAAGTCCGGATTGTGTCCCGTGCGCGGCATCAGCAGCCACAGCGGCCGCAGGTCCAGCCCGGCGGCCGCCGTGCGGATCCCGCGGAGCCAGGGCAGGTGGTAGGCGTGGCGCCGCGGGTCCAGCAGGACACGTACCGCCTCCTGGGTCTCCCAGCGGGGCGAGATCGAGAACCGGCAGCGGAGGAGGTCGGCGGGGCCGAAGCGGAAGTGGAAGGGCACGGGCGGATCCCTCCGGGCGTGGGACGGGATGGGCGGGGCGGCGGCGGGGGAGGCGGGGGAGGCGGGGTGCCGGGTCGGCCCGGCCGGCGCGGGGCGGCGGGAGCCCGGACGGCGGGGCGGCGGGATGGGCGGGACGGCGGGATACCGGGCGGCTGGACGGGGCTGGACGGGGCTGGACGGCGGGGGGCCGGGCCGGGACGCGGGTGATTCGGGTGGGGGCGAATCTCTGGTGTGCCAGCCTAGGCGCCGCCAGGGTGCACCGTATGACCACCACAGACCCGTCCGCGTCCCCGGCGACCACGCTCCCCGGCCAGGACCCCGCGCCGGAGCCCGCCGGATACCGGGGCGTCTTCCGGGTCGGGGAGTTCCGGCCGGTCTTCGCCGCGCACCTGCTGTCCGTGCTCGGCGTCGTCATCGCCGAGATCTCCCTCACCGTCCTCGTCTACCGCGCCACCGGCTCCCCCCTGATGAGCGCGCTCACCTTCGCCCTCGGCTTCCTCCCCTACGCCCTCGGCGGCACCCTCCTCGCACCGCTCGCCGACCGGCTCCCCGCCCGCCGCGTGCTCGTCGGCTGCGACCTCGTCTGCGCGGCCTGCGCGGCGGCCATGGCCCTGCCCGGCACCCCGGTCGCCCTGCTCCTCGTCCTGCGCTGCGCGATGGCCTTCGTCGCGCCGCTGTTCCAGGGCACCCGCAGCGCCTCCCTCGCCGACGTCCTCGGCGCCGGGGACGCGTACGTCCTGGGCCGCTCGCTGCTGCGCATGGTGGCGCAGAGCGCCCAGCTCATCGGCTTCGGGCTCGGCGGGCTGCTGCTCACCGTGCTGGCGCCGCGCGGGGCGATCCTCCTCACGGCCGCCGGCTTCCTCGGCTCCGCGCTCCTGCTGCGCCTGGGCACCCGGGCCAGGCCCGCCCGGAGCGCGGGCTCCGGCCCGCGGCTCTCCCCGCTCGCCGGGCTGCGCGCCGTGCTGGGCCACCGCCGGCTGCGGGCCCTGACCCTGCTGTCCTGGCTGCCGCCGCTCTTCGTGGTCGTCCCCGAGGCACTGCTGACGCCGTACGCCACCGGCCTCGGCATCTCCACCGCCGGGCTCGGGCTGCTGATGTGCGCGATGCCGGCCGGCGCCATCGCCGGGGAGGTGTGGGCGGGCTCCGCGCTCACCGCCCGAACGCGTTCTCGGATCACGGCCCCGCTCGCGGCGCTCTCGCTGCTGCCGCTGCTCGTGTACGCCGTCCGGCCCGGCCTGCCGCTCCTGCTGACCGCGCTCGTCCTGGCCGGGCTGGCCCACGCGTACACCCTCGGGCTCGACCAGTGGTACGTCGAGGCCGTGCCCGAGGAGCTACGCGGCCGGGCGATGACCCTGCTCAGCACCGGTCTGATGACCCTTCAGGGCGTGGGCATGGCGCTCGCCGGCCTCGCGGCGGAATTCCTGTCCGTCCACGTGGTGGTCGCGTCGGCCTCGGTGCTCGGTACCGGGGTGGTCCTGCTGCTGCTCGCGGAGCTGCGCCGGACGGACGGGCCGAGGCGTGAGACGGATCCCGCCGCCAAATGACCGCCGGGTAGGGTCTGATGCGTGCCCAAGCCGCTCAGCCTTCCCTTCGACCCGATCGCCCGCGCCGACGAACTCTGGCAGCAACGCTGGGGCCCCGTCCCCTCGATGGCCGCGATCACCTCGATCATGAGGGCGCACCAGATCCTGCTCGGCGAGGTCGACGCCGTCGTCAAGCCGTACGGTCTGACCTTCGCGCGCTACGAGGCGCTGGTGCTGCTGACCTTCTCCAAGGCCGGGGAGCTGCCGATGTCGAAGATCGGCGAGCGGCTGATGGTGCACCCGACGTCGGTGACGAACACGGTGGACCGGCTGGTGAAGTCCGGCCTCGTCGCCCGGCGCCCGAACCCGAACGACGGGCGCGGCACCCTCGCGTCGATCACGGACAGGGGCCGCGAGGTGGTCGAGGCGGCCACGAAGGCGCTGATGGAGATCGACTTCGGGCTGAGCGCCTACGACGCCGAGGAGTGCGGGGAGATCTTCGCGCTCCTGCGCCCGCTCCGGGTGGCCGCGTCCGACTTCGAGGAGAAGTGACCGCGGTCGCCTGACGCGCGAGGCCCGGTCACCGGGCGGCGCCGTCACCGGCGGCGGCGTACGCTCGGCAGGGGTGGCGGTCCTTCGAGCGCGTCGCCGGGCCCGCGCAGCTGCCCGAGCCCGCGCGCACCGCGGCCCGGGTGGTGGCGCTCTTCCAGCCGATGCGGCCCTTCGGCGGGACGACCCGGACCTATGAGGAACGGCCGCCGGAGCAGATCCGGATCGGCCCGATCCGGTTCACCGGCTGGACCTTCGCCGACGGCGCGGTCCGCGTGCTGCGCAGTCAGGGCCACTGCGCCGGGCACGTGATCGTGCACCTTCGCGATGCGGGCGTCCTGCACCTGTCCGACGAGGGCAACGGGCCCTGCGGCGCGATGGCTCCTGGGCGTCGGCGGCGCCGGCCCGAACGCGCTGCTCACCGCCATGTCGGCCGTCAACCAGCTCCGCGAGCTGGGTCTGCGCCCGGAGTCCGGCGCCGTCGGCGCGCCCTGGTCCCGGCCCGCGCTCCGCGGCCCGGCGCCGGCGGCCCCGCGACCCGGCACCGGCACCGGCGCGGGCACCGGCTCCGGCACCGGCACGGGCTCCGGCACGGGCATCGGCTGACCGCTAGCTACCCCGCCCCCGTCAAGATCGTGCAAACCGGACGGCTAGGCTCGACGGCATGAAACGAAGCGTGCTGACCCGCTACCGCGTCATGGCCTACGTGACCGCGGTCATGCTCCTGATCCTCTGTGCCTGCATGGTGGCGAAGTACGGCTTCGACACCGGCGCCGACCTGACCTTCGCGGTCTCGCAGGCGCACGGTGTGCTGTTCATGGTCTACCTGGTGTTCGCCTTCGACCTGGGCTCCAAGGCCAAGTGGCCGTTCGGCAAGCTCCTGTGGGTCCTGGTCTCCGGCACCATCCCGCTCGCGGCGTTCTTCGTCGAGCGGAAGATCCGCGCCGAGGTCGAGCCCCTCATCGTGGGCGATCCGGCCGCCGCCCGCGCCTGACCTCAGCTGATCCACTCACCCCCGGGGCGACTCCCCGGGGGTTGCCCATCGACATTTACTAGGACGTCCTAGTAAATTCAGAGGCATGGACGCTGACGCCATTGAGGAAGGCCGCCGTCGCTGGCAGGCCCGGTACGACAAGGCCCGCAAGCGCGAGGCCGATTTCACCACGCTCTCCGGCGACCCCGTCGACCCCGTCTACGGGCCCAGGCCCGGCGACTCGTACGAGGGCTTCGAGCGCATCGGCTGGCCGGGGGAGTACCCGTACACCCGCGGCCTGCACGCCACCGGCTACCGGGGGCGGACCTGGACCATCCGGCAGTTCGCCGGGTTCGGGAACGCCGAGCAGACCAACGAGCGCTACAAGATGATCCTGGCCGCCGGTGGCGGCGGGCTCTCCGTCGCCTTCGACATGCCCACGCTGATGGGGCGCGACTCCGACGACCCCCGCGCGCTCGGCGAGGTCGGCCACTGCGGGGTCGCCATCGACTCCGCCGCCGACATGGAGATCCTCTTCAAGGACATCCCGCTCGGCGACGTCACCACCTCCATGACGATCAGCGGCCCCGCCGTTCCCGCCTTCTGCATGTACCTGGTGGCCGCCGAACGCCAGGGCGTCGACCCGGCCGTCCTGAACGGGACGCTCCAGACCGACATCTTCAAGGAGTACATCGCCCAGAAGGAGTGGCTCTTCGAACCCGAGCCGCACCTGCGCCTCATCGGCGACCTCATGGAGTACTGCGCGAACGGCATCCCCGCCTACAAGCCGCTCTCCGTCTCCGGTTACCACATCCGCGAGGCCGGGGCCACGGCCGCGCAGGAGCTCGCGTACACCCTCGCCGACGGGTTCGGGTACGTGGAGCTGGGCCTCTCGCGGGGGCTGGACGTGGACCACTTCGCGTCCGGTCTCTCCTTCTTCTTCGACGCGCACCTCGACTTCTTCGAGGAGATCGCCAAGTTCCGCGCCGCCCGCCGCATCTGGGCCCGCTGGATGAAGGAGGTGTACGGGGCGAAGTCCGACAAGACGATGTGGCTGCGCTTCCACACGCAGACGGCCGGTGTCTCCCTCACCGCCCAGCAGCCCTACAACAACGTCGTGCGCACCGCGGTGGAGGCCCTCGCGGCCGTCCTGGGCGGCACGAACTCCCTCCACACCAACGCCCTCGACGAGACCCTCGCGCTGCCGAGCGAGCAGGCCGCCGAGATCGCCCTGCGCACGCAGCAGGTGCTGATGGAGGAGACGGGCGTGGCCAACGTGGCCGACCCGCTGGGCGGCTCCTGGTACGTCGAGCAGCTCACCGACCGCATCGAGGCCGACGCCGAGAAGATCTTCGAGCAGATCAAGGAGCGCGGGCTGCGCGCCCACCCGAACGGGCAGCACCCGATCGGCCCGATCACCTCGGGCATCCTGCGGGGCATCGAGGACGGCTGGTTCACCGGGGAGATCGCCGAGTCGGCCTTCCAGTACCAGCGCTCGGTGGAGAAGGGCGACAAGCGCGTCGTCGGCGTCAACGTGCACCACGGCTCGGTCACCGGGGACCTGGAGATCCTGCGGGTCAGCCACGAGGTGGAGAAGGTGCAGGTCCGCGAGCTCGCCGAGCGCAAGGCCGGCCGCGACGACGCCAAGGTCACGCAGGCGCTGGACGCCATGCTCGCCGCCGCCCGCGACGGGTCGAACATGATCCCGGCGATGCTGGACGCGGCGCGCGCCGAAGCCACGATGGGCGAGATCTGCAACCTGCTGCGGGACGAGTGGGGCACGTACACGGAGCCGCCGGGCTTCTGACGCCCCGCCCTGATCCGAAAGACACGCCCTAAGGTGGCGGCCATGACAGGCCGCCGCCTTCCCGTCCCCGTGTACGGGGTGAGTGCCCGCGTGCTCATGCAGACCAACTGCGGGCCGTACGCGTACATCGCCGCCGACTTCGAGCCGCCCGGCCCAGGCGGGCTGACGGAAGTCCTGAACGCCGTGCCCGCCGAGCGCCGGCTGCCCGAGGTGTACGCCGCCTGCGTGCGGGCGGGCATCGTGCGCGGCCTCGACGGGGTGGCGGCCTCGGTGCTGCTCACCGATGCCCACGTCCACGAGGTGGACGCCTCGGAGTACGGCTACCGGCTCGCCGGGCTCGAAGCGGGGCGGGCGGCCCTGGTGGCCTCCGGGCTGCTGCCGCCGGAAGAGGCCGACAGCCTGCGCTGGGCCGACTGGCCGGGGCGCCGGAGGCCCTGGCCGGGCCACAACCCGCGCTCGGAGGCGCTGATCGCCTCGGCGCCGGCCTGGTGCGAGGACTTCCTGCCCCTGTCGGACGGCGGCCGGCCCGCGGTGGTCACACCCCCGGAGCGGGGCCGGAAGGGCCGGCGGCGGAGCCGCGGAGGCCGTACATGAGCAGCGCCGTGAAGGTGGCCACCCACAGCTCGTCCACCGGCTCGGAGCTGACCAGCGCGCGGTGGACCACCGTGCCCGCGATCACGTCGAAGATCAGGTCCGTGGTGTGGGCGGCGAGGGACGCGTCCTCCTCGTAGGGGAGTTCGCCCCGGGCCTGCGCCCGCTCGCGCCCCAGTACGACGAGACGTTTCTGCCGGTCCACGATCGCCGACCGGATCCGGTCCCGCAGGGCCTCGTCCCGGGTGGACTCGGCGACGACCGCCATCAGGGCGGTACGGGCCTCCGGGCGCCGCAGCAGCGCCGCGAACTGGAGCACCACGAACTCGATGTCGGCTTCGAGCGACCCCCGGTCGGGGAGTTCGAGGGAGTCGAAGAGCTCCGCGACGGCGTCCACGACCAGTTCGCTCTTGCCCGACCAGCGCCGGTACAGGGTGGTCTTCGCGACCCCGGCCCGCGCCGAGACGTCCCCCATCGTCAGCTTCGACCAGCCCAGCTCCACCAGCGCGTCCCGGGTCGCGGCGAGGATCGCGGCGTCCGCCGCGGCGCTGCGCGGGCGTCCGGTGCGGCCGGGCGGGCAGGAGGTGTCCGAGCTGGGGTTGCGCATGGCCGAGACCATACCCGCCGGTAGTAGAGGCGACCGGCCCCCCGGGCGTGTGGTTCAGATCACGGGGCGATCACGGGGCGCGGGCGGGTGGGGGGAGTTACGCTACGACTCGTAGCGTAAGAGCGACAACCACGCGAAGAGCTACCGGCGCCAGGTGGGGACCCGGCGCCACAGCACGGCAGCACATCGGTAGACGGCACGGCGGTATACGGCACGGCAGGTACCGCGATCGGTTCGTTTCGGCCGATCTTTTTCGTCGGCGCGCGCACTCGGGGGAGGATGTACGCATGCAGCCCAGAAACATGTCCATGAGCGGCGTCGTCGACCTCGCCGCGGTGAAGGCGGCCGGCGAGGCCAAGGCCAAGGCCGAGCAGGCCCGCGCCGACGCGGCCCGGAAGGCCGCTCAGGGCGGTGCGCCCGCGCCCGCCGGGGCCGTTCCGCCGTCCGCGCTCGTCTTCGACACCGACGAGACCCGCTTCGAGAGCCACGTCGTCCCGCTCTCGGGTGAGGTTCCGGTCATCCTCGACTTCCGCGCCGAGGGCTTCGAGCAGGGGCAGGAGCTGAGCCTGCTGCTGGAGCGGCTCACCATCGAGGCGAACGGCCGGCTCGCGCTGGCCGCGCTCGATGTCGCGGCCAACCAGAACCTGATCCGCGAGTTCCGCATCCAGGCCCTCCCGGCCGTGTTCGCCGTGGTCGCCGGTCAGGCGATGCCGCTGTTCCAGGACTTCGCGTCCGAGGGCGAGGTCCGCGGGGTCCTGGCCCAGCTGGTCCAGATCGCCGAGGAGCGCTTCGGGGTCATCGGCGTCGAGGTGGACCCCGGCGCCGAGGGCGCCGCCGCCCCGGGGCCCGGTGCCGCGGAGGAAGAGGAGCCGGCCGGTCCGTACGACGCCCTGCTCGACCAGGCGATCGAGGCGCTGGACGCCGACGACCTGGACGGGGCGGTGCGCGCCTACAAGAACGTACTGGCGGCCGATCCGTCCAACACCGACGCCAAGCTGGGCCTCGCCCAGGCCGAGCTGTTCGCCCGGGTCAAGGACATGAACCCGCAGGCGGTGCGTGCCGCGGCGGCCGAGAACCCGCGCGACCCGGCGGCGCAGATCGCGGCGGCCGACCTGGATCTGGCCGGCGGTCACGTGGCGGACGCCTTCGGGCGGCTGGTGGACACCGTGAAGGTGACGTTCGGTGAGGACCGGGACGCGGTGCGCGTGCGGCTGCTGGAGATGTTCGAAGTGGTCGGTGCGGACGACCCGCTCGTCACCTCGGCCCGTACCGCGCTCGCCAGGGTGCTGTTCTAGACCGGCACAGGACCGACACAGCACCGGCACACGCCGGTGATTTGTTGACACAGAGATAAACAGCGGCCGCGCTTTGCCAAAACTTGGCAATCGCGGCCGCTGTTACTCGCAGTAAATCGAACCCCGTGAACTGTCCGGTGTGTTCACTCTTCCTCCGGTCTGTCGTGGCCCTTGGTGACACCCTGTGTTGCTGCCCGACGGGTGGGGGACTCCCTCAGGTTATCTGGCCGTTACCCGCCAGTAACGAACCCCCTTGTGCCCCGGCCGCGAATGGACCACGATCGGCGACGCTCGGTCCTTCCCGCAGAGCCGCTCATCCGGAGCCGCGGTGGAGGGTCCCCACCGGGCCGGCCGGTGGCAGTGGCACCGGCCGTGGGACAGGGGGGTCTCCGTCACACGGCGGGGCCTGTCCCCCCAGGTTGCGCGAACGCGTGGCCAAGTGGTTGTCGCTCGGGGGTGAACGCCGGTGTACGGACGCGGCTCGGCCGCGGCTCGGCCGCTCGCGCTCCTTCCCGAGGACGTAGCACTTCTCCCATCCCAGGACGGGCACCGCCCGGACCGGAGATGTACGTCCGAGAAGGAGGAACGAACATGATTTCCCAGATTCGTGGCGGGACCAGATGGAAGCGCTTCGCGCTCGTCATGGTGCCGAGCATCGCTGCCACGGCGGCGGTCGGTGTGGGTCTGGCGCAGGGTGCCCTCGCGGCGTCCTTCAGCGTCTCGGGCCAGGACTTCAAGGTTTCGGCCGACAAGCTCGACGGTACGAACCTGATCCAGTACGGCGGCGTCGCCGAGGGCCACAACCTCGACGGCACGGCGGCTCACCACCCGGTCACCATCTCCGGGTTCAGCCACGCCGAGATCACCAACATGTGCCAGTCGCTGGTCACCCCGACGCCGCTCGGCAACATCACGCTGAGGCTGACGACGGGCACCAAGGCGGGCAAGCCCGCGGTGGCCGACAACATCTACCTGGATGTTGCCGAGCTCGACACCGACGCCGAGTTCACCAACCTGGACATCGGTGTCGCGGTCGGCGACGCGTCCCACAAGACCAAGCCGCAGGCCGGCACGGTCGCCAACAAGTACGCGTTCTCGCAGCGTGCGGACCGCGCGGTGCTGTCGAACGTGCGCCAGAAGGCGTGGGCGACGACGGCGGGCACCTTCAAGCTGCCCGACCTCAAGCTGCGCCTCCTCGGTGGCGACCAGCCCTGCTACTAGGACGAGAAGTAGTCGTTCCCGGTGCATAACCGGACGGGCGGGCGGTGACGGCAGCGGTCGCCGTCGCCCGCCCGTCCGGGCTCCACATAGTTCTCAGTACCACCCGTTTCCAGGGAGCTGTTGTCCATGAACCCCCAGGCCCCGGTTTACGTGCGCGCCGAAGACGACGCTTGGCTCACCGTGGTGTACTACCGCTTCCACGCGTGGAGCGGTCACCGCCCCTTCTGGGCAGGTCTGTTCACGCTCCTCAGCGGTGCTCCGATCCTCTATTTCCCGTACGGGGACGTCCGGCTCGGCAACGTCACCCTCGCGATGGCGACCACGACCGGTGCCGGTTCGCTGATCATCGGTGTCCTCCTGGTGACGCTGGGGCTGACGCTCTGGTTCCAGCAGGGTGTACGGATCTTCGCGGGCGTCGCCTCGATCCTGCTGGGCCTGGTGTCCATTCCGGTGTCGAACCTCGGTGGCTTCGGCCTGGGCATCATCCTCGCCCTGACCGGCGGTGGCCTCGCGCTCTCGTGGGTGCCGGGCAAGCCGGCGGACGAGACCGGCCCGAGGGACACCAGAGACCCGGCGCAGGCCGTGAACCTGGGCAAGGCCGATGCGATGGCGGGCCCCCACGGGGTCCCGGGGCAGCGCGAAACGGAAATGCAGGCATACGCGAGCGAGACGACTGCCCACGCCGATGGCGGGAGGAACAGTGCGGGGTGACGAAACGCAACGGGGCGAGGCTCCGGGTGCGGAGTCCCGTGACAGGAAGGGCCCGCGCCACGCGGCGCCCAGGAAGTCCCTGCTGACGAAGATCCAGATACCCGTCGGCAAGACGATGGCGCTGGCCGCCATGCCGACCGCGGTCTTCGTCGGCATGAGCATGGCGCCGAAGCTGGCCGTGGCCGACGACAAGGACATCCCCTTCGCGCCCGGACCGTGCGTGACGCGGTCCGACGAGCCCGCGGAATCGGCCTCCCCGTCGGCGTCGAAGAAGCCTTCCAAGACCCCGTCCAAGACTCCGCGGACGACGCCCTCACCGGGCAAGTCGCCCACGGCGGTGCCTTCGCCGAGCACGAGCCCGTCGGCGTCGACGGCCGTCGAGAAGCCCGGCCTCATGCCGGCGGCGGTCGCCCCGGCCAAGGCGGCGAACCCGCTGGACCCGCTCGGCGTCGGCGACGCCGTCGAGGGCCTGGTCGACGCGCTCGCCAAGCCCCTCACGGGCGCCGCGGCAGCGCCGGCCCCGTCCGCCACGGCGACCGAGGCGGCGACGCCCACGTCCGCTCCGGACCCGGCCGAGTCCGCGATCCGCGACGCCGCGAAGACGGCCGGCGTCACGGTCTCGGAGCTCTCCGAGGAGGTCAAGGGCACCACGGCCACCCCGAAGGACGAGACGGGCACGACGGCCACCAAGCCGAAGCCGAAGCCGACGCCGGAAACGGTGACGGAGGGCGGCAAGGGCGCCAAGGGCAAGGGCAAGGACGGGAAGGAACGCTTCCCCTGCCCGACCTACGACGCCAAGGCCCTGGCCAACGCCGAAATGGAGCAGGGCATCCCACTGCTCCCGGACGAGCCCTGGTACCTGGACAGCTCGCTGCTGACCCTCTACGGCCTCGACTACGAGGGCATCGTCGAGGTGAAGACGGCGGGCGGCAAGACCAAGACCGTCCTGAAGTTCACCGCGGACTCGCTGGACATCAAGGACCTCTACCAGACGGTCGGCAAGGGCAAGCAGGTCGCCCACCTGAAGTCCCGTCCGGGGTCCACCTCGAAGATCCGCGGGGCCAAGGTGACGATGTACACCGAGAGCCTCAAGGGCAACCTCTTCGGGATCATCCCGATCGAGTTCAGCCCGGAGAGCCCGCCGCCCCTGAACGTCCCGTTCGCGTTCTTCACGAACGCCAAGGTCGTCCAGGCCGGCCAGTTCGGCGGCACCCTGACCGTTCCGGGCCTGAAGAACTACATCGGCCCGGCGGAGTAGACGCGTACGGCCTCACGCGGCAGCACGCACCGAGGGCGGCACCCCGGATCCTCATCGGATCGGGGTGCCGCCCTCGGTCTCTGTGCGGCAGAGGCTGTACTGGTGGAGCGGTGAGCGGTGAGCGGTACGGCGCGTGCGACGTCAGTCGCGGGCGCCGCTGCCCAGGTGGTGGACCCGGACCATGTTGGTGGTGCCGGGGACGCCGGGGGGCGAGCCGGCGGTGATGATCATGGTGTCGCCCTTGTTGTACCGCTGGAGCTTGAGCATCTCCACGTCCACCAGGTCGACCATGGCGTCGGTGTTGTCCACGTGCGGGACGACGTAGGACTCGACGCCCCAGCTCAGCGTGAGCTGGTTGCGGGTGCCGGCGTCCGTGGTGAAGGCCAGGATCGGCTGGTTCGCGCGGTAGCGCGACAGGCGGCGGGCGGTGTCACCGGAGTGGGTGAAGGCGACCAGGGCCTTGCCGTCCAGGAAGTCCGCGATCTCGCAGGCCGCGCGGGCGACGGAGCCGCCCTGGGTGCGGGGCTTCTTGCCCGGGACCAGCGGCTGCAGGCCCTTGGACAGGAGCTCCTCCTCGGCCGCCTCGACGATCTTCGACATCGTCTTGACGGTCTCGATCGGGTAGGCGCCGACCGAGGACTCGGCGGACAGCATGACCGCGTCCGCGCCGTCGAGGATCGCGTTGGCGACGTCGGAGGCCTCCGCGCGCGTCGGGCGCGAGTTGGTGATCATCGACTCCATCATCTGGGTCGCGACGATCACCGGCTTGGCGTTGCGGCGGCACATCTCCACGAGGCGCTTCTGCACCATCGGGACCTTTTCGAGCGGGTACTCGACGGCGAGGTCGCCACGGGCGACCATGACCGCGTCGAAGGCCGCGACGACGCCCTCCATGTTGGCGACGGCCTGCGGCTTCTCGACCTTGGCGATGACGGGGACCCGGCGGCCCTCCTCGTCCATGACCTTGTGGACGTCCTTGACGTCGTCGGCGTCACGCACGAAGGACAGGGCGACCATGTCGCAGCCCATCCGCAGGGCGAAGCGGAGGTCGTCGACGTCCTTCTCCGACAGGGCGGGGACGTTGACGGCGGCACCCGGCAGGTTGATGCCCTTGTGGTCCGAGATGACACCGCCCTCGATGACGATGGTCTTGACCCGGGGGCCCTCGACCTCGGTCACCCGGAGCTCGACGTTGCCGTCGTTGATCAGGATCTGGTCGCCCTTGGAGACGTCGCCCGGCAGACCCTTGTAGGTCGTGCCGCAGATGGACTTGTCGCCCGGGACGTCCTCGGTGGTGATGGTGAACTCGTCACCGCGGACGAGCTCGACGGGACCCTCGGCGAAGGTCTCGAGGCGGATCTTCGGGCCCTGGAGGTCGGCGAGGACGCCGACGGCACGCCCGGTGTCCTCGCAGACCTTCCGGACACGGTCGTACCGCTCCTGGTGTTCTGCCTGGGAGCCGTGGCTGAAGTTGAATCGGGCCACGTTCATACCGGCCTCTACGAGAGCTTTCAGCTGCTCGTAAGAGTCGACGGCGGGGCCCAGCGTGCAGACGATTTTGGAACGGCGCATGGAGCGGATCCTATCGGTTTGTTTCGTAGCGGAATATTCCGTCTGGCGGAAAGTCCAAAGTGACTACCCGGTAACCAGCGCGTACGTCTGGCTGGCGATCTCCAGTTCCTCGTCCGTCGGGACCACGGCCACGGCCACCCGTGCGTACTCCGCGGACACCAGGCGCGGCTCGGGGGACCGTACCGAGTTCGCCTCCAGGTCGAGCGCCAGGCCCAGTTCGGCCAGACCGGCCAGGGCCATCTCCCGGATCTCGGAGGAGTTCTCGCCCACGCCCGCGGTGAAGGCGACCGCGTCCACCCGGCCGAGGACCGCCGAGTAGGCGCCGATGTATTTCTTCAGACGGTGGATGTACGAGGCCAGCGCCAGCCGCGCGGAGGCGTCGCCCTCCGCCGCCCGCCGCTGCACCTCGCGCATGTCGTTGTCGCCGCACAGACCCAGCAGACCGCTCTTCTTGTTGAGCAGCGAGTCGATCTCGTCGATCGACATGCCCCCGACCCGTGCCAGGTGGAAGACGACCGCCGGGTCTAGATCGCCCGAACGGGTACCCATGACCAGGCCCTCCAGCGGGGTCAGCCCCATGGAGGTCTCCACGCACACGCCGCCGTGCACGGCCGAGGCCGAGGCGCCGTTGCCCAGGTGGAGCACGATCACGTTCACGTCCTCCTCGGCCTTGCCCAGGAGCCGGGCCGTGGCCCGGGCGACGTAGGCGTGCGAGGTGCCGTGGAACCCGTACCGCCGGATGGAGTACTTGTCGGCCGTCGCGGCGTCGATCGCGTACCGCGCCACGTGCTCCGGCATGGTCGAGTGGAAGGCCGTGTCGAAGACGGCGACCTGCGGCAGGTCGGGGCGCAGCTCCCGCGCGACCTCGATGCCGGTCACGTTCGCCGGGTTGTGCAGCGGGGCGAGCGGGATCAGGGCGCGGATCTCGGCCAGGACGACGTCGTCGATCAGCGTCGGGTGGGTGAACTTGGTCCCGCCGTGCACCACCCGGTGGCCCACGGCCGCCAGCTCGGGCGAGTCCAGGCCCAGCCCGTCGGCGGCGAGCTCCGCCGCGACGGCCCGCAGCGCCGCCCCGTGGTCGGCGATGGGACCGGTCCGCTCGCGCTTGCCGCCCGCGGCCCCCGGACCGGTCAGCGGCTCGTGCACGAGCCGGGAGGTCTCCTCGCCGATGCGCTCCACCAGACCGACCGCCAGGCGGGAGGAGTCCGCCATGTCGAGCAGCTGGTACTTCACCGACGAGGAGCCGGAGTTGAGGACGAGTACGCGCGAAGCGGTCACGGTGGGGGTCTTTCCTTTGCGGTGGGGGCTCGGGGCCCGGGGGCTCGGTGGGGGAGGGCTCAGCCGGCCACGGGCCGGGACTGCGCCTGGATCGCGGTGATGGCCACGGTGGTGACGATGTCCTGGACCAGGGCGCCGCGCGAGAGGTCGTTGACGGGCTTGCGCAGACCCTGCAGGACCGGACCGACCGCCACGGCGCCGGCCGAGCGCTGCACGGCCTTGTACGTGTTGTTGCCGGTGTTGAGGTCGGGGAAGATCAGCACCGTCGCGCGGCCGGCCACCTCGGACTCGGGCAGCTTGGTCGCGGCGACCGAGGGCTCCACGGCGGCGTCGTACTGGATCGGACCCTCGATCAGCAGGTCGGGGCGCTGCTCGCGGACGATCTCGGTGGCCTTGCGGACCTTGTCCACGTCCGCGCCCGAGCCGGAGGTGCCGGTGGAGTACGAGAGCATCGCGATCCGCGGCTCCAGGCCGAACGCGGCGGCGGTGGTGGCCGACTGGACGGCGATGTCGGCGAGTTGCTCGGCGCCCGGGTCCGGGTTCACGGCGCAGTCGCCGTAGGCGAGGACCTTGTCGGCCAGGCACATGAAGAAGACCGAGGAGACGATGGACGCGTCGGGCTTGGTCTTGATGATCTCGAAGGCCGGGCGGATGGTGGCGGCGGTGGAGTGCACCGAGCCGGAGACCATGCCGTCGGCGAGGCCCTGCTGGACCATCAGGGTGCCGAAGTAGTTGACGTCGGTGACCACGTCGTGGGCCAGCTCGACCGTCATGCCCTTGTGGGCGCGGACCTTGGCGTAGTACTCGGCGAACCGTTCCCGCAGCGGGGAGGTCGCCGGGTCGATGAGTTGGGCGGCCGAGATGTCGATGCCCAGGTCGGCGGCCTTCTTCAGGATCGCCTGCTCCTCGCCCAGCAGGGTGAGGTCGCAGACCCCGCGGCGCAGCACCACGTCCGCGGCGCGCAGCACGCGCTCCTCGGTGCCCTCGGGCAGGACCACGCGGCGGCGCTCGGCGCGGGCCTGCTCCAGCAGCTGGTTCTCGAACATCATCGGCGTGACCCGCTCGGAGCGGGCCACCGAGAGCACCTCGCGCAGCTCGGCCGTGTCCACGTGGCGCTCGAACAGGCCGAGCGCGGTCTCCAGCTTGCGCGGGGTCGCGGAGTTCAGCCGGCTCTGCAGCGAGAAGAGTTCGGCGGCGGTCGGGAAGCTGTTGCCCGCCACCGAGACCACCGGGGTGCCCGGAGCCAGCTTGGAGGCCAGCGTCAGGATGTCCTTGCCCGGACGCTCGTTCAGCGTCAGCAGCACGCCGGCGATCGGCGGGGTGCCGGAGGTGTGCGCGGCGAGCGCGCCGATGACCAGGTCGGAGCGGTCCCCGGGGGTGACGACCAGGCAGCCGGGGGTCAGGGCGTTCAGGAAGTTCGGCAGCATGGCCCCGCCGAAGACGAAGTCCAGGGCGTCGCGGGCCAGTCCGGCCTCGTCGCCGAGGAGCACCTCGCCGCCGAGCGCCCGGGTGATCTGGGCGACGGTCGGGGCGGACAGGTGCTTGTCGTCCGGCAGGACGTAGCAGGGGACGGGGAGCCGGGCGGCCAGGCGCTCGGCTATCGCGGCGCGGTCCTCGGGGGCCACCCGGTTGACGACCATCGCGCCCACGTGGCAGCCCAGGGCCTCGTACGCGCGGTAGGCGTTGCGGGTCTCGGCGCGCACGGCCTCGGCCGGGTGCTTGGTGCCGCCCACGACGGGGATGACCAGCGCGCCCAGCTCGTTGGCGAGGCGGGCGTTGAGCGCCAGCTCGTCGGGGAGGTTGGTGTCGGCGTAGTCGGTGCCGAGGACCAGCATGACCTCGTAGTCGCGCGCCACCTTGTGATAGCGGCCCACGAGCTGGGAGACCAGTTCGTCGGTGCCCTTCTCGGCCAGGATGGCGGAGGCCTCGTGGTACTCCATGCCGTAGGCCGTCGCGGCGTCCTGGTCGATCCGGTACCGGCCCTTGAGCAGGTCGAAGAGCCGGTCGGGCCCGTCGTGCAGCAGGGGGCGGTACACGCCCACCCGGCCTGTCTGGCGGGTCAGGAGCTCCATGATGCCCAGCTCGACGACCTGGCGGCCGTCCCCCCGCTCGATACCCGTCACGTACACGCTGCGCGTCACGCGTGCTCTCCGTCCCAATTCGACTCGGTTGTCCCAGTAAATACGGGCTTGACCTCTTGACAATACCCCTGCGATTCCTTGGGTCGCCCGCCGGGAGAAGGGCCTGCCGGAGGGGGCCGAAAGGCCCTGTGGGCCCCCCGGGGGCGGCGGACCACAGAGCGCGCGCCACCCGGAGCCCATGGAACAATCGGACAGGCTTCATCAATACGCCCTTCATATGGCACCTCATATGGCACCTCATATGTCGCGTCGACTGGACGCCCGCACGCGAACAGTCACGTACGACCAGGAGCAGGAGACACAGCACGATGCGTATCGGAGTTCTCACCGCAGGCGGCGACTGCCCGGGCCTGAACGCTGTCATCCGGTCGGTCGTACACCGTGCCGTGGTCGGGCACGGGGACGAGGTCATCGGCTTCGAAGACGGCTTCAAGGGCCTCCTCGACGGCAATTTCCGCCCCCTCGACATCAACGCGGTCAGCGGCATCCTCGCCCGCGGCGGCACGATCCTCGGATCGGCCCGCATGGAGCGCGCCCGCCTCCACGAAGCGGCCGAGAACGCCGTCGAACTGGCCAAGCGCTACGGCATCGACGCCCTGATCCCGATCGGCGGCGAGGGCACCCTGACGGCCGCCCGGATGCTGTCGGACGCCGGCATGCCGGTCGTCGGCGTGCCGAAGACCATCGACAACGACATCTCCTCCACCGACCGCACCTTCGGCTTCGACACCGCCGTCATGGTCGCCACGGAGGCCATCGACCGTCTCAAGACCACCGCCGAATCGCACCAGCGCGTCATGGTCGTCGAGGTCATGGGCCGGCACGCGGGCTGGATCGCCCTGGAGTCCGGCATGGCCGGCGGCGCCCACGGAATCTGCCTGCCGGAGCGCCCCTTCGAGGTGGACGCCCTGGTCAAGATGGTGGAGGAACGATTCGCCCGCGGTAAGAAGTTCGCCGTCATCTGCGTGGCCGAAGGCGCGCACCCCGGCGAGGGCTCCATGCCGTACGAGAAGGGCGCGATCGACCAGTACGGTCACGAGCGCTTCGCCGGCATCGGCAACCGCCTCGCCGTCGAGCTGGAGCGGCGCCTGGGCAAGGAAGCCCGCCCGGTCATCCTCGGCCACGTCCAGCGCGGCGGCACCCCCACCGCCTACGACCGCGTCCTCGCGACCCGCTTCGGCTGGCACGCGGTCGAGGGCGTCCACCGCGGCGACTTCGGCAACATGACCGCCCTGCGCGGCACCGACATCGTCATGGCCCCGCTGGCCGACGCCGTCACCGAGCTGAAGACCGTCCCCGAGGGCCGCATGTACGAGGCCGAGTCCGTCTTCTGAGCGTCCCGGCGGCCGGGACTTCCGTCCCCGGTCCGGCCGCCGCCGACCGGCCCCCGGGGCGGGACCCCCGCCCCCACTTCGCGCGCCGAAAGGCCCCGATCGCGTCCTCGTCCGGACGCGATCGGGGCCTTTCCGGTAGGGAGCCCGCGGGCGAAATGTGTCCTACGATGCACCCCCCGCGAGGTACCAGAACCGCTCCACGATGTCGCCCAGGTACTCACGCCCCGAGTCACCGCTGCCGGCCTCGCCCTGCCCGGTGCCCCAGCTCAGGGTCGCCACCATCCGGGACTGGTACTCGCCGTGAAGCTGCTCCAGCACCCGCTCCAGATGCCCCTTGGGCACCGGAAGCAGCTTGGCCAGCGGCTTCACGTACGCCTGCCAGCGCGTGGTCACCGCGCTGCGCAGCAGCTCGGCCAGCTCCTCGTGCTTGCCGGTCGCCGTCACGAACTGGGCCAGCGTCAGCCCCAGAGCCGTCGCCAGCGCGGCGGACTGCCGCTCGTTGCCCTTCCAGCGGCCGGTGTCCTCCATCTTCTGGTACGCACCCGCCTCCACCCCGACCCGGCGGGCCAGGTCCTCGGGGGCCAGGCCCCGGGAGACGCGGTGTTCCCGCAGGGTGACCGGCTCCGCGAGCAGCTCGCCGGGGGAACACCAGAGCACGCCGGCCAGGGCGGTGACCTCGGTGGAGGTGGGCGAAATCTCGCCACGCTCCCACGCCATCACGGTCTCGGGAGTGACAAGCAGTCCGTACTGGGCGCGCAGGCCATAGGCGACATGACCGGGTGCCATGCCCAGGGCAGCGCGGAGACGACGCGCGGCGGGGGCATTGAAAGGAGGGCTGGAGTGCACATGGCACACCGTAGGAGTGGCCGAGGCGCGGCGACTACAGACCAATCAAACAAGCCCATAACTCGTAGGAACGTCCTATGGAGTTAAGGGCTTTCGTCGGTTTTCTCTGCGACTGTCCGGTAATCGGGGCGATCGGTGATCCACTTCCCAGCGTACGTTTCCGGCCGCGGTAGCGGTAGACCCGCACACGATCCCCTCACGGGATCTCCTTGCATTGACGTCGGCGTCAAGGATTACCGTCGGGGCCATGCGAATCGGCGAACTGGCCGAGCGTGCGGGCACCAGCACCCGGACGCTCAGGTATTACGAGTCGCGGGGACTGCTGCCCGCCCGGCGCGACGGCAACGGCTATCGCGACTACGACGAGGAAGACCTGCGGCTGCTCCGCCAGATCCGCACGCTCCAGGACTTCGGCTTCGACCTGGAGGAGACCCGCCCGTTCGTGGAATGCCTGCGAGCCGGGCACCCGTCCGGCGACTCCTGCCCGGCCTCGCTGGCCGTCTACCGGCGCAAGCTCACCGAACTGGACGGCCTGATCGGCCGCCTCGGCGACGTGCGCGACCAGGTCGCGAGCCAGCTCGCCGAAGCCGAAGCCGAAGCCGAAGCCCAAGCCGAAGCCGGAGCCGAAGCGGCACAGCCCAGATGCGAGATGACCGGCTGATCCGGCCGGGACGAGAGAGGAACCACATGATGAAGGCGCACGGTGTGGCCGAAGTGACCGACGCGGACTTCGAGCGGGAGGTGCTCGCCGAGCGCGGCCGGCCCGTCCTGGTGGAGTTCACCGCCGACTGGTGCGGCCCGTGCCGCCAGCTCGCACCCGTCCTGTCCGCGGTCGCCGCGGAAGAGGCCGACCGCCTCAAGGTCGTCCAGATCGACGCGGACACCAACCCCGGCACGGTCGTGCGCTACGGAGTGCTGTCCATGCCGACCCTGCTCGTCTTCCGCGACGGCGAGCCCGTCCTGCAGCTGGTCGGAGCCCGCGCCAAGCGCAGGCTCCTCCAGGAGCTGGACGGGGTCCTGGCCGCTACCGCCGCGGCATCGGGCTGAACCAGAGCGTCGCCAGGGGCGGGAGGGTCAGGCGCAGGCTCGCCGCGCGGCCCTGTGCGGGCACCGGTTCGGGGCGCAGCGGCTGGGTGTGGTGGACGCCGCTGCCGCCGTAGAGCTGCTGGTCGGTGTTGAGGACCTCCCGCCACAGGGGGACCTCCTCCGGGACGCCGATCCGGTACCCGTGCCGGACCACCGGGGAGAAGTTGGAGACGCAGAGCAGCTGCGAGCCGTCCTGGGCGAAGCGGAGGAAGGCGAAGACGTTGTCCTCCGCCGCGTCCGCCTCCACCCACGCGAACCCCTCCGGCACGGTGTCCCGCTCCCACAGGGCCGGAGCCGCCCGGTAGGTGCGGTTCAGGTCGCCCACGAGGCTGCGTACGCCCCGGTGGTCACCGGCCGCCGCGTACGAGGAGTCCAGCAGCCACCAGTCCGGGCCGTAGGTCTCGGACCACTCCGAGCCCTGCGCGAACTCCTGCCCCATGAAGAGCAGCTGCTTGCCGGGGTGGGCCCACATGAAGCCCAGGTACGCGCGGTGTATGGCCCGCTGCTGCCACCAGTCCCCGGGCATCTTCGACACCAGCGAGCCCTTGCCGTGCACCACCTCGTCGTGCGAGATCGGCAGCACGTAGTTCTCGCTGAACGCGTAGATCATCCCGAAGGTCATGTCGTGGTGGTGGTACTTGCGGTGCACCGAGTCCTTGGACGCGTAGCGCAGGGTGTCGTGCATCCAGCCCATGTTCCACTTCAGCCCGAAGCCGAGCCCGCCCGCGTCGGTGGGCTGCGTGACGCCCGGCCACGCCGTGGACTCCTCGGCGATCGTCACCACGCCCGGGCAGCGCCGGTAGACGGTGGCGTTCATCTCCTGGAGAAACGCCACCGCGTCCAGGTTCTCCCGCCCGCCGTGCTCGTTCGGCGTCCACTCGCCGTCCTTGCGCGAGTAGTCGAGGTAGAGCATCGAGGCCACCGCGTCCACGCGCAGCCCGTCCACGTGGAACTCCTGGCACCAGTACACGGCGTTGGCGACCAGGAAGTTGCGGACCTCCCGGCGTCCGTAGTCGAACTCCAGCGTTCCCCAGTCCGGGTGCGCGGCCCGCTGCGGGTCGTGGTGCTCGTACAGCGGCCGCCCGTCGAACTCGGCGAGCGCCCACTCGTCGCGCGGGAAGTGCGCCGGCACCCAGTCGACGATCACCCCGATCCCGGCCCGGTGCAGCGCGTCCACCAGGAAGCGGAAGTCGTCCGGGGTGCCCATCCGGGAGGTCGGCGCGTAGAACCCGGTGACCTGGTAGCCCCAGGAGCCGCCGAAGGGGTGCTCGGCGACCGGCATCAGCTCCACGTGGGTGAAGCCGAGCTCCGTCACGTACGCGGGCAGCTGCTCGGCCAGCTGCCGGTAGGAGAGCCCCGGCCGCCAGGACGCCAGGTGCAGCTCGTACACCGAGAAGGGCGCCTGGTGCGGCGGGCGCTCCCCGCGCTTCGCCATCCACTCCGCGTCCTGCCAGGCGTAGGAGGAGGCCGTCACCACCGAGGCGTTGGCCGGCGGGACCTCGGCGTGCTTCGCCATCGGGTCGGCGCGCAGGGTGTGCGAGCCGTCCGGGCGGGTGATGTCGTACTTGTACAGGGCGCCCTCGCCGACGCCGGGCAGGAACAGCTCCCACACGCCGGTCGCCCCGAGCGAGCGCATCGGGTAGGCGACGGAGTCCCAGTACGAGAAGTCCCCGCTGACCCGCACGCCCTGCGCGTTCGGCGCCCACACCGTGAACCGGGTGCCCGCCACCCCCTGGTGCTCCATCGGCTCCGAGCCGAGCGCCGTCCACAGCTCCTCGTGCCGGCCCTCGCCGATCAGGTGCAGGTCGAGCTCGCCGAGCGCGGGCAGGAACCGGTAGGGGTCGTGGACCTCCACCTCGTCGCTGTCGTACGCAACCAGCAGCCGGTAGTCCGGCACGCCGGTCAGCGGCAGCAGCCCGGAGAACAGCCCGTCGCCCTCGTCGAAGAGCTCGGCCCGCAGCCCCTTGGCGACGATGGTGACCGCCTTCGCGTACGGACGCAGCACCCGGAAGGACACCCCGCCCCGCTGGGTACGGGCCCCGAGCACCCCGTGCGGATCGTGGTGGCGGCCCTCCAGCAGCCGGGCCCGCTCCTGCGCGTCCAGCGCCGGCGCCGGCCGGACCCCGCGCGGCGGGGCGGCCTTCCGGGCCCTGGGGGTCCGGGGCTTCTTCACGGGGTCGGCGGCGCCGGAAACGGCGGTCTTGGCTTCGTCGCGGACGGTCGGTGACGGCGGTCGTGCGGCGCTCACGCGAGCGGCCTCCTCGGGGGCTTCGGGTGGTGGGGGGTGGTGGATCCGGGGACGGGGGGATGCGTGCGGTGGGAGAGGGGACGCTGCGGCTCGGAGAGCCGCCGGATCGCCGCCATCGGCACGTGCAGCCAGTCGGGCCGGTGCCGGGACTCGTAGCGGGCCTCGTACACCGCCTTGTCGGTCTCGTAGGCGCGCAGCAGTACGGGGTCCTCGCGCGGGTCCCGGCCGGTCGTGCGGGCGTAGCCCTCGCAGAAGGCGGCCCGGCAGTCGTCCGCCCAGGCGGGGGCGAACGGCCGGTGCGAGCGGGCCGCGTAGTCGAAGGAGCGCAGTATCCCGGCGATGTCCCGGACCGCCGGTTCGGGGCGGCGCCGGTCGGCCAGCGGCCGGGCCGGCTCGCCCTCGAAGTCGATCAGCGCCCAGCTGCCGTCGGCAGTGCGCAGGGTCTGGCCCAGGTGCAGGTCCCCGTGGATCCGCTGGGCGGACAGCACCCCGGTCCCGCGGGAGGCGGCCAGCGCGTCGAAGGCCCCGCGCAGCCCCGCCTCGTAGGGGCGCAGGGCCGGTACCTCGCGGGCGGTGGCGGCGAGCCGGGCCGTCATCCCGGCGGCCAGCCGGGCCGTCTGCTCCGGGCCCAGTGCGACGGTGGGCAGGGCCCCGGCCAGCGCGCTGTGCACCTCGGCGGTGGCCCGGCCCAGCGCGTGCGCCTCGGCGGTGAAGTCGGCGCCGGTGCGCAGCCGGTGCAGCGCGAGCTGCCAGCCGTCGTCGGAGCCGCGCAGGTACGGCTGGAGCACGCCCAGGGTCAGCGGTTCGGAGCCGGGCAGCTCGGCCTCGTACCAGGCGACCGGCGCGGGCACCCGGGCGCAGCCGGCCGCGGCCAGGGCCCGGGGCAGCTCCAGGTCGGGATTGACCCCGGGGCCGACCCGTCTGAAGATCTTCAGGATGTACGAATCCCCGTAGATCAGCGAGGAGTTGGTCTGCTCCCCGGACAGCGGCCGGGGGGTGGGCGCCTCGGGGATCAACGCGGCCGGATCCCGGTCGAAGCGCAGCGGGCCCAGGGTGCCGGGGGAGCGCAGCCGCTCCAGCAGCAGCGAGGCGAGCCGCGGATCGCCCAGCCCCTCGTAGACCGACTGGCCGGCGTACGGGCCCTGCTCGGCGCGGCCGATCAGCGCGGGCGCGAGGGCCGGCGGCAGCGGGCTCGGGCGGATGCCGAGGAGGAGCTGGTAGCAGTCCCCGTCCACGTCCAGCAGCAGGTGCAGCAGTCCGGGGGCGGACCCGGGCGGGAGCAGTTCGGCCGCCGAGATGGTCCTGAGCCGTCCGATGGCGCGGCCCTTGCCCGCGAACCAGCGCTGCGCGGGCAGCCAGGCCCGCAGCATGGGCTCCAGTGGACCGAGCCCGAGCCCGGTGGCCCGGTCGGCGGTGAGCCGATCCCGGGCGGATGCAGCCTCCGACATGGCGTCGCGTCCTTTCCCCGGGCCGTCAAAGAATGCGCAGAGTGTCCCGGATCGCGGTGTGTGCTTCTCCGGTGTGAGGGAGTGTCGGGTCAGAAAGGTCCGTACAGGGGCGGGCGATTGACCCATTCGCCCGCCCTCGTGCACCTCGTGCGTCGTCACTGCGAGCGGAACGTCACTCCGAGCGCAGGCGGAACCAGTAGAAGCCGTGTCCCGCCAGGGTCAGCAGGTACGGCCACTCGCCGATCGGCGGGAACCGGACGTCGCCGGTGAGTTCCACCGGGACCCGCCCGTTGAACGACCGCAGGTCCAGCTCGGTGGGCTGCGCGAAGCGCGAGAAGTTGTGCACGCACAGCACCAGGTCGTCCCCGTACTCACGGAGGAAGGCCAGCACCGCCGGGTTCGTCGAGGGCAGTTCGGTGTACGAGCCGAGTCCGAAGGCCGGGTTGGCCTTGCGGACCTCGATCATCCGGCGGGTCCAGTGCAGCAGCGAAGACGGTGAGGCCATCGCCGCTTCGACATTGGTCACCTGGTACCCGTGGACCGGGTCCATGATGACCGGCAGGTTCAGCCTGCCCGGATCGCACGAGGAGAAACCGGCGTTGCGGTCCGGGGTCCACTGCATCGGCGTGCGCACGCCGTCGCGGTCACCGAGCCAGATGTTGTCGCCCATGCCGATCTCGTCGCCGTAGTACAGCACCGGCGAACCGGGCAGCGACAGCAGCAGGGCGGTGAACAGCTCCATCTGGTTGCGGTCGTTGTCCAGCAGCGGGGCGAGCCGGCGCCGGATGCCGATGTTGGCCCGCATCCGAGGGTCCTTGGCGTACTCGGCGTACATGTAGTCGCGCTCTTCGTCCGTGACCATTTCGAGGGTGAGCTCGTCGTGGTTGCGCAGGAAGATGCCCCACTGGCAGCGGTCCGGGATCGCCGGGGTCTTCGCCAGGATTTCGGAGACGGGGTAGCGGGACTCTCTTCGTACCGCCATGAAGATGCGCGGCATGACGGGGAAGTGGAAGGCCATGTGGCACTCGTCCCCGCCCTTCTGGAAGTCCCCGAAGTAGTCGACGACGTCCTCGGGCCACTGGTTGGCCTCGGCGAGCAGCACGGTGTCCGGGTAGTGCGCGTCGATCTCGGCGCGGACCGCCTTGAGGAGGGTGTGCGTGCGCGGCAGGTTCTCGCAGTTGGTGCCCTCCTCGGCGTACAGGTAGGGCACGGCGTCGAGGCGGAAGCCGTCGATGCCGAGGTCGAGCCAGAAGCGCAGCGCGGAGACGATCTCCTCGACGACGGCCGGGTTCTCGTAGTTGAGGTCCGGCTGGTGGGAGAAGAACCGGTGCCAGTAGTACTGCTTGCGGACCGGGTCGTACGTCCAGTTCGAGGTCTCGGTGTCGACGAAGATGATGCGGGCGTCCTGGAACTGCTTGTCGTTGTCGGCCCACATGTAGTAGTCGCCGTAGGGCCCCTCCGGGTCCTTGCGGGACTGCTGGAACCACTCGTGCTGATCGCTCGTGTGGTTCATCACGAAGTCGATGATCACCCGCATGCCGCGGGTGTGCGCCGCGTCCACGAACTCCACGAAGTCGGCGAGATCGCCGAATTCGGGCAGCACTGAGGTGTAGTCGGCGACGTCGTAGCCCCCGTCGCGCAGGGGCGAGGCGAAGAACGGCGGGAGCCACAGGCAGTCGACGCCGAGCCACTGGAGGTAGTCCAGTTTGGCGGTGAGCCCCTTGAGGTCACCGACGCCGTCGCCGTTGCTGTCGTGGAAGGACCGTACGAGGACCTCGTAGAAGACCGCCCGCTTGAACCAGTCGGGGTCGCGGTCCTTGGCGGGGGTGTCCTCGAAGGTGTCGGGGACGGGATCGTTGATCATCATGAGATGGGTGACCCTCCGGTGGGCGGGGACGGTCGCAGAGCCGCCAGAACGTGCGCGGGCGTGCGGCCCGGTTCCAGACGCACGTAGTTGGCCCTGCCCCAGTGATAGGTATCGCCGGTGAGCTCGTCGCGCACCGCGAGGGACCCGTGCCAGTCGAGGCCGAGTACCGGCATGTCCAACGAGACCGTCGCCTCCTGGGTGTGGTGCGGATCGAGGTTGACGACCACCAGTACGGAATTGCTCCCCGCGTGCTTCGAATAGGCGATCACCTGTTCGTTGTCGGTCGGGTGGAAATGGATGTCGCGCAGCTGCTGCAGCGCGGGGTTGCGCCGGCGCAGCCGGTTCAGGGAGGTGATCAGCGGGGCGATCGTGCGGCCCTCGCGGTCGGCGGCGGCCCAGTCGCGCGGGCGCAGCTCGTACTTCTCGGAGTTCAGGTACTCCTCGCTGCCCTCCTTGACCGGGGTGTTCTCGCAGAGCTCGTAACCGGCGTAGACCCCCCAGGTGGGGGAGAGCGTGGCGGCGAGGACCGCGCGGATCTCGAAGGCGGGGCGGCCGCCGTGCTGAAGGTATGCGTGCAGGATGTCGGGGGTGTTGACGAAGAAATTCGGCCGCATGACGGAGGCGGAACGGGTGTCCGCGAGCTCCGTCAGGTACTCGGTCAGCTCGGCCTTGGTGTTGCGCCAGGTGAAGTACGTGTAGGACTGCTGGAAGCCGACGGCGGCCAGCGCCCGCATCATCGCGGGGCGGGTGAAGGCCTCGGCGAGGAAGATCACGTCCGGGTCGGACTTGTTGATGTCCGCGATCACCTTCTGCCAGAACACCACCGGCTTGGTGTGCGGGTTGTCGACCCGGAAGATCCGGACGCCGTGCTCCATCCAGTGCCGCAGGATCCGCACCGTCTCCCCGACGATGCCGGCCATGTCGGCGTCGAAGTGGATGGGGACGATGTCCTGGTACTTCTTCGGCGGGTTCTCCGCGTACGCGATCGTCCCGTCGGCGCGGTGGCGGAACCACTCCGGGTGCTTCTCCACCCACGGGTGGTCCGGGGAGCACTGCAGGGCGAAGTCGAGCGCCACCTCGATGCGCAGCTCGCGGGCCTTGGCGACGAAGGCGTCGAAGTCCTCCAGGGTGCCGAGCTCGGGGTGGACCGCGTCGTGGCCGCCCTCGGTGGAGCCGATGGCCCAGGGCACGCCCGGATCCCAACTCCCCGCGGACAGCGTGTTGTTCGGACCCTTGCGGTACGTGCTCCCGATCGGGTGGATGGGCGGCAGGTACACCACGTCGAAGCCCATCGCGGCGACGGCGGGAAGCCGCTCGGCGGCGGTCCTGAACGTTCCGCTGACGGGAGCCTCGCCGGGCTCCAGCACCGCCCCCTCCGACCGGGGGAACATCTCGTACCAGGAACCGAAGAGGGCCCGCTTGCGCTCGATCAGCAGCGGCAGCGGCTTGGAGGCCGTCACCAGCTCCCGCAGCGGGCGCTTCGCGAGCAGCGCGTCGATCCGCGGTCCGAGGGCGGCCGCGTACCGCTCGGCGACGGGCCGGTCCTCGTCGCGCATCACGTCCGCGGCGGCCAGCACGTGCTCGCGGCCGTCCCGCTTGGGAATCTTCGCGGCGGCCCGCTCGTAGAGCTCGGCGCCTTCCAGGAGGGTGAGCCCGGTGTCGATCCCGGCCGGGATCTTCACCGCCGCGTGGGCCCGCCAGGTGCCCACCGGATCGCTCCACGCCTCGACGGTGTACGTCCACCTCCCCTCGACCTCGGCGGACACCCGCGCCCCCCACCGGTCGGTGCCGGGAGCGAGCTCGGACAGGGGCACGGGGGGCCGCAGCCGCCCGCTCGGATCTCGGAGCACGACATGGGCCGCCACGGCGTCGTGTCCCTCGCGGAACACGGTGGCGGAAATCTCGAAGACCTCGTCCACGACCGCCTTGGCGGGTCTGACGCCGCAGTCGACGGCGGGGCGGACGTCCAGCACGGGAATGCGACCGATCATGATGGGATCACCTGGGGGCAGTTCGCAGGGCTCGGTGACAACAGGCCAGCCGGCGAGGCGGCTGGTAGTGCACGCTCTGTTCGCTCTGTTTCTAGCCGCTCGGAAGACGGCTGGGCTGCGGGCATGGCCGCTCCTGTCCGCGTTCACTCGGGTGGCGGGAGAGGTCGGGGGGAGGGTGCGCCGTGCGCGTACCCGGGGAGCCCTTCCCACTCCAGCCCGGCCCATGCCGCGTGTTCGGTTAACTACTCGTACGTAGTGGAACGCCTGCCCGCACGCCGCGGCTCGACACCTGCCGATGCTCCGTCAACTCGAAGAGGACTAACGGATGTCCACCGGCCCGCCGGCGCCCGGTGGAGGCGCGCTGGAGGCGCCATGGCCGGGCGGGGTGGTCGACGCTAGCCTTCCGGGGGTGACGCTCGCGGTGCACAGCGTGGTGTGGCCGCTCCGATCCGTAATCCCCTGCGAAGGTGGAACGCGTGAAGGCTATCCGTCGATTCACCGTGCGCCCCGTCCTCCCCGAGACCCTCTCGCCGCTCGCCGACCTCGCGCGCAACCTGCGCTGGTCCTGGCACGCCGAGACCCGTGAACTCTTCCAATCCGTCGATCCCGAGGGCTGGCAAGCCGCCGGCGGGGATCCCGTCCGGCTGCTCGGCGCCGTGTCCGCCGCGCGGATCACCGAGCTCGCCGGGGACCGGCGGTTCCTGAGGCGGCTCGCCGTCGCCGCCGCCGACCTCGATGACTACGTCCACGGCGGGAGGTGGTACCAGAGCCACGAGGCAGCCGCGGAGCTGCCCGCCGGCATCGCCTACTTCTCGCCCGAGTTCGGGATCACCGCCGCCCTGCCCCAGTACTCCGGCGGGCTCGGGATCCTCGCCGGGGACCACCTCAAGGCCGCCAGCGACCTCGGCGTCCCCCTCATCGGCGTCGGACTCCTCTACCGGCACGGGTACTTCCGCCAGTCCCTCTCCCGGGACGGCTGGCAGCAGGAGCACTACCCGGTGCTCGACCCCAACGAACTGCCCCTCGCGCTGGTGCGCGAAGAGGACGGGACGCCCGCGCGGGTGTCCCTGAGCCTGCCCGGCGGCCGGGCCCTGCACGCGCACGTCTGGCAGGCCCGCGTCGGCCGGGTGCCGCTGCTGCTCCTCGACTCCGACGTCGAGGACAACGACGCCGTCGCCCGCGAGGTGACCGACCGGCTGTACGGGGGAGGCAGCGACCACCGGCTCCTGCAGGAGATGCTCCTCGGCATCGGCGGGGTCCGGGCGGTCCGCGCCTACTGCCGGATCACCGGGCATCCCGACCCCGAGGTCTTCCACACCAACGAGGGCCACGCCGGGTTCCTGGGACTCGAGCGCATAAGGGAACTGGAAGGGCAGCAGGGACTCGGCTTCGACGCCGCCGTCGAAGCCGTCCGGGCCGGCACCGTGTTCACCACGCACACCCCCGTCCCCGCCGGCATCGACCGCTTCGAGCGGTCCCTGGTCGCCCGCCACTTCGGCGACGGCGGCGAACTGGCCGGCGTACCCGTCGACCGGATCCTGGCCCTCGGCGCCGAGACCTACCCCGGCGGCGACCCCGGGGTGTTCAACATGGCGGTGATGGGCCTGCGCCTCGCCCAGCGGGCCAACGGGGTCTCCACCCTGCACGGCGCCGTCAGCCGCGAGATGTTCGCCGGGCTGTGGCCGGGCTTCGACCCCGCCGACGTGCCCATCACCTCGGTGACCAACGGCGTGCACGCCCCGACCTGGGTGGCGCCCGAAGTCGTGAGGCTCGGCGTGAAGCAGATCGGCGCCGGCCGCACCGAGGACGCCCTCTCCGTCGGCGGCTCGCAGCGCTGGGACGCCGTCGCGGACATCCCCGACCAGGACGTCTGGGACCTGCGCCGGGTGCTCCGGGAGCAGCTCGTACAAGAGGTACGGGACCGCCTGCGCGCCTCCTGGCGCCAGCGCGGGGCCGCCGCCGCCGAGCTGGGCTGGGTGGACTCCGTACTCGACCCGGACGTGCTGACCATCGGGTTCGCCCGCCGGGTGCCGTCCTACAAGCGGCTCACCCTGATGCTGCGCGACCCCGACCGGCTGCGCCGCCTGCTGCTGGACCCGGACCGGCCCGTGCAGATCGTGGTCGCGGGCAAGGCGCACCCGGCCGACGACGGCGGCAAGCGGCTCGTCCAGGAACTGGTGAGGTTCGCGGACGACCCCCGCGTGCGCCACCGGATCGTGTTCCTGCCCGACTACGGCATGGCCATGGCCCAGAAGCTCTACCCGGGCTGCGACGTCTGGCTGAACAACCCGCTGCGCCCGCTGGAGGCCTGCGGCACCAGCGGGATGAAGGCGGCGCTCAACGGCTGCCTCAACCTGTCCGTCCTGGACGGCTGGTGGGACGAATGGTTCGAGCCGGACTTCGGCTGGGCCATCCCGACCGCCGACGGACTCGGCGCGGACGAGGACCGCCGCGACGACCTGGAGGCGAACGCCCTCTACGACCTGATCGAGGGCCGGGTCGCACCCCGGTTCTACGACCGGGCCGGACAGGCCGGACTCCCGGTGCGGTGGATCGAGATGGTCCGGCGCACCCTCGTCTCCCTGGGGCCCAAGGTGCTCGCGGGGCGCATGGTGCGGGAGTACGTGGAGCGGCTCTACGCTCCGGCCGCGCTCTCCCACCGCGCCCTGACCCCGGACACGGCGCGGGACCTCGCCTGGTGGAAGGGGCGGGTCCGCGCGGCCTGGCCGCAGCTCACCGTCGAGCACGTGGAGGCCCTGACCGCGGGCCCGGTCGGCGGCACCGCCGAACTCGGGGCCACCCTCACCCTGCGCGTGCAGGTCTCCCTCGACGCCCTGGCCCCCGAGGACGTGGAGGTACAGGCCGTCGCGGGCCGGGTCGACGCGCAGGACGTCATCCGGGACGGGCGGGCCTTCCCGCTCAAGCCCGCCGGCGGCCCCGACCTGGAGGGCCGCTGGCTGTACGAGGGCCCGCTGGCCCTCGACCGTACGGGACCCTTCGGCTACACCGTACGGATCATGCCGGCGCACCCGCTGCTGGCGACCCCGGCCGAACTGGGCCTGGTCGCCGGTCCTGTGGACACGGACACGGGAGGCGGAGTCGTACTGCGCTGACGGCCCCGGCCGTTCAGGGGGCGGGCGGCGGATCCACCAGCCGCCCGTCCTCCACCAGCATCCCGGCCCGCTTGACGCTGCGCAGGGCCGGGATCACCTCCACCTGCCCCACGCCGTCCACCGCGCCGATCCGCTCGGTCAGATACGTGTAGAGCGCGTCCGTGTCCCGGCACACCACCACCGCCATCAGCGAGGCGGCCCCGGTCACGGCCGCCGCGAAGGCCACCTCGCGGTGGCCCGCCAGCGCCGCCCCCACCTGCGCCAGCCGGGCGGGCGGGACGGAGAGCACGATCGTCGCCTCCGCCTCGTAGCCGAAGAGCGCCGGAACGAACTCCACATCGAAGAAGACCGCCCCCACCTCGCGCAGCCGCTCCAGCCTGCGCCGGGCCGTGGACTCCGACAGGCCGCCGGCACGCGCCAGTTCTGGATACCCGGCGCGGCCGTCCCGGCCCAGCACCGAGAGCAGGGCCAGCTCCGCCTCGTCGAGCGCGTACCGCTGCGGACCCGGTTCGGCGGCGGGCCGCGTCAGGGCCGCCGTCTGGTCGGGGCGCAGTACGTCCAGGCCCACCCAGGCGTCGGGCCCTCCGAAGAACTTCCGCAGGATGGTGTGGGCACTCACGCCGGTCACCCGGCGGGTCCGCGGCAGCTTCTCCAGCAGCAGGGCGTCGCGGTCCTGGCGGGTACGGGCCCGGGTCATGCAGTGGATCTCGGTACCGCCCGAGCCCAGGGTCACCCACGCGATGTCCGGGCGGCGCGCGAGCGCCTCGGCCACCGGCAGCGCGGCGTCGGGGGCGCACTGCACCCGCAGCCAGGACTCGAACAGTCCGACGCGGCTCCCCAGCGGCAGCCCGACGACCCGGACCAGGCCGGTGGTCCGCAGCCGCCGGTAGCGCCGTACGACGGTCTGGTCGGAGACCCCCAGCACCTCGGCCAGCCGGCTGAAGGGGGCCCGGCCGTCGATCGTGAGGGCCTGGACCAGGGACCGGTCGAGGAGGTCCAGCTCCGCATCGTTCACGGTTTCCATCATCACAGACGGCTCGGTGGGCGAAATCCGCCGGCGGGGAGCTGCTGGGTGGGGGGTGGTGGTGGCGGGCTGGCACTTTGTGGGAGGGCGGAAGCCGAGCCCCTGCCGGGCCCGGCGGGCGCCCACCCGGCCCCCGGGTTCCTGCCCCGTCCCGTCCTGCCCCTGCCCTCGTCCCGCCCTCGTCCCATCCCCGCCCCGCCTCTGCCCTGCCCCGCCCCGCCTCTGCCCCGCCCCTGCCTTCGGACATCTCCAGGAGTAACCCATGCGCAAATGGCTGCCGTTGACGGCGGTGTGTCTCGGAGCCTTCATGCTCCTGGTCGACGTCACGATCGTGACCGTCGCCCTGCCCGACATAGCCCCCGACATGCGCACCGGCTTCTCGGGGCTCCAGTGGGTGATGGACGGCTACGCCCTCGCCCTGGCCGCCCTGCTGCTCGGCGCCGGATCGCTCGCCGACCGGATCGGCCGGCGCCGCGTCTACCTCGGCGGGCTCGCACTCTTCGCCGCCGCCTCCCTCGCCTGTGGCCTGGCACAGGGCCCCGCCGAGCTGATCGCCTTCCGCGCGGTCCAGGGCATCGGCGGCGCCGCGATGTTCGCCACCACCATGGCCCTGCTCAGCTCCACCTACCAGGGCCGCGACCGGGGCGTCGCCTTCGGCGTCTGGGGCGCGGTCAACGGAGCGGCCGCCGCGGCCGGTCCCCTCATCGGCGGGC
Organism: Streptomyces sp. GL_148; assembly: GCF_057834205.1. Classification (NCBI taxonomy): domain Bacteria; kingdom Bacillati; phylum Actinomycetota; class Actinomycetes; order Kitasatosporales; family Streptomycetaceae; genus Streptomyces; species Streptomyces sp. GL_148. The sequence goes on from NZ_CM174396.1 coordinate 6,048,173, forward strand.
TGCTCACCGAGCAGTTCGGCTGGCGCTGGATCTTCTTCATCAACCTCCCGGTCTGCGCCCTCGCCGTGTACGTCACCCTCAAGGCCGTCACCGAGTCCCGCGACCCGCACGCCAAGGGCCTGGACCTGCCCGGCATGGCCACCTTCACCGTCGGCGCCAGCGCCGTCACCTACGCCCTCATCCGCGGCGGCGAGAACGGCTGGACCTCCGCCGGCACCCTCGGCCTGTTCGCCCTGGGCGCGGCCTCCTTCGCCGCCTTCGTCCTCGTCGAACTGCGCGGCTCCCGGCCGATGCTGGACCTCTCGCTCTTCCGCAGCCCGGTCTTCGTCGCCGTGATGACCGCCTCGATGGTGATGTCCGGCGCCGCCTTCGGGTACCTGATGTACGTCTCCCTGTGGCTGCAGACCGCCGAGGGCATGGGCCCGGTCGGCGCCGGACTGGCCCTGGCGCCGATGAGCCTGGCCGGCTTCCTCGTCTCCGCGGCCTCCGGCAAGCTCCTGCACGGGGCTTCGCCCCGGATCACCATCGGCGGCGGGCTCTTCCTCATCGCGGTCGGCGCGCTGCTCCAGGGCTGGATGCTGGACGCGGGCGACGGCTGGACGGTGCTGGTGCCGGGCCTGGCCGTCGCCGGTGTGGGCGTCGGACTGATCTCCCCGGCCCTGGCTGCCGCCGCGATGGGCGCCGTGCCCCCGGCCCGGGCGGGCATGGCGGGCGGTGCGCTGAACACCGCGCGACAGCTCGGCATGGCCCTGGGCATCGCGGTGCTCGGCGCGGTCTTCCACGCCGGGCTGGCCGACGGCCTCGCCGGCTCCGGGCAGCCGCACGGCACGGCCACGGCGCTGGCCGGAGGCGGGGCTGCGCGGCTGCTGGACACCGTTCCGGGGGCCGGGTCCTGGGTGGAGGCGGCCTTCGCGAGCGGGCTGCGCGACACCTTCTGGGTCGCGGGGGCGATGGGCCTGGCGGGGGCGCTGATCCTGGTGGTGCTGGTCCGCCGGCCGGCCGCCGGGCCCGGCGGCGGGGGCCCGGCTCCGGTGCCGGGTCAGGTCTCCGGGGCGGCGGACCGGGGTGCCGGACACGCCGCCGTCTGAGCCGCCCGGACGGGCGTACGGGGCTGCGCGCGAAGCCCCGTACGGCCGCCCCGCCGGCCACGTCACGCGCACCTCGGACGCCCCGGATCCCGCGTGGATCCGGGGCGTCCGGGTGTTCGGGTGCGGAGGGGACCGTGAGGGTGAACCTTCGAACGTGCTGCCGTGCCGAATCGTTTCTCCATGGTCGTCCGCTCCTACGCTGCCCGGGGATGCCCACCGCACCAGGCATCCGAGGAACCCGAGGAACCCGAGGAACGGACTTCCCAATGCGTCTTCGCACCACCGCCATCGCACTCGTAGGCGCCCTCGCGCTGGTCCTGCCGACCGCCGGGCTGTCGTACGCGAACGACCACGACGACGACCGCGAGCACCTCGGCACGCTGCACTACCGCTTCAGCGACGACGGTGACACGCGGCACGGCCGGATCGAGCCCGCCGACAACGACACCTGCTACCAGCTGACGGACGCTTCGCGGAACCACCCGGCCTTCCAGGTGCGCAACGACACGGAATCGCTGGCGGTGCTGTTCGAGGACCGCGCCTGCGGCGGCCCGGCCGTGGAGACGCTGGAGCCGGGCGAGCGGGCGGACGACTTGGAGGTCCGCTCGGTCCTCTTCAAGCCGGCCGACGACGAGGACCACCACGGCCGCCACGACGGACGCGACGACTGGGGCGACGACGAGGACCGCACCATCGGCGGGCGCGCGGCCGGAGCGGACGGCTCCACGTCGGACATCCTCGACCGGATCTTCCGCTCCATCGGCTGATCCCCGGCCGGTGAGCCGGAAGGGCCCGGCACCCCGCTCGGGGGTGCCGGGCCCTTCTCGCGCCGTGTTCCTCAGCCGGCCGGACGCCGGTCCGCGCCCGCCGCGAGCCAGTGCACCACGTCCGCGGCCGTGTAGGGCTCGCCGTTCGGGGCGAGCTCCGGGAGGAAGGACAGGTCCTTGCCGATCGTCACCAGCGGGGGTTCCACCCGGCCGTGCGGCCGCCGCTGGGCCAGTCCGATCGTGGCCAGCAGGCCGTTGCACAGGCACTGGCGGCCCTTGGTGTCGGAGGCCTCGCCGCCCTTGCGGACGTACGCGGCCACCGGCTCGGCCGCGCACCGGTAGACCAGACCGCGCGGACCCCGTACGGGGGTGCGCAGGAACCCGAGGTCGCAGACCCGGCGCCGGGCTGCGGACACCTCCGGCTGGGAGAGCGTCCCCGGCAGGTCCGCCACCTTGAACGGGAAGGAAGTAGGGGAGGCCTCGGGGTCGTTGCGGACCGAGAGGGTGCCGGTGTGGGCCCGGTCCAGCAGCTCCTCGCGCAGGTGGCGGGCCATCCCCGACTCCTCGCACAGGGCGAACGCGCTGCCGATCTGGACCCCGGCCGCGCCCTCGGCGAGCGCCTGGGCCACGGCCTCGGGGCCGGCCTGGCCGCCGGCGAGCCAGAACGGCAGCCCGAGCGCCGCCATCTTGGCGAGGTCGGGGCTGTCGCGCGGGCCGTAGACCGGCTCGCCGTCCTCGTCGAGCTTCATCGGCCCGCGCGGCGGGGCGCTGTGGCCGCCGGCCTGGCTGGTCTCGATCACGAAGCCGTCGGGGCGGGTGATCTCGTCCCGGGCCAGGTAGGTGGCCAGGACCGGGAGCGAGACGATGGCCAGCACGTGGGGGCGGCGCAGCGGGCCGGGCAGGTGTCCGGCGAGCAGGGCCGCGGGGTCGAAGAGGTGCTCCAGGGGCTCCTCGTCGCCTTCTACGTGGATCTTGCTCACGCAGCGTTCGTAGCGCGCCAGCCTCGAGGCGAGGGCAGGGATCTGACCGGGGACTCCCGCGCCCACGAGCACGTAGTCGACGCCTGCCAGGATCGCGCCGAACATTGCGGGGGCCGTGGCGAGCTGGATCTTCTCCAGGTAGTTGATGCCGATGACACCGTCATGTCCCTCCTTGGCGAGCCAGACCTCGACGAAGTTGCCGAGGACGGTGAGGATCTCGGCCTGCGACCCGCCCGTCGCCCGCAGCCGCGGGGTGGTGCGCATCGCCACGCCGTCCGCGAGGCCTTCCTCGCGGAAGTAGAGGTCGAGGGCGGACCGGGCCAGCTCCGGCAGCGGGAAGGCCGCCAGGGCCCGGCGGGCGTGGCCGCCGGGGTCGCCGGTCTGCAGCACGCGGGCCAGTACGACGTCCAGCGCCGTCCCGGAGACCACGCCCAACTGGCCCTCGCCGGAGACGGCCCCGGCCAGCCGCCAGCCGGAGACGCCGACGCCCATGCCGCCCTGGATCAGCCAGGGGTGCTGCGCGGCGGGGGCGGTCGTGGGGGTCTGCGGCATGGGTCACGTCCTCGGAATCACCCGAACCTACGGTTCCGTAGGTTCGCTGAATTCCACTATGACCCCGAGGTCGCCCGCCGAAGGGCGCCGAAGGTCCCGGCCCTCAGGGGCGCTTGACCTTGTCCGGCGGGGCTTGTGACTCCTCCCCTTCCCGAAGGAGGGGGAATGGAACAGGGCCGCCCGGGGAGGTCTTCTCCCGGGCGGCCCCGTGATCTAGCGGTTCAGCTCTGGTTCACGGACGGCCCCGGTGGGGGTCAGAAGGTGAGCTTCCAGCTGTCGATCTTGCCGGTGTCGATGTTCGCGTTGTCGTTGACACGCAGCTTCCACACGCCCTGGGCGACCTCGGAGGAGGCGTTGACCGTGACGGACTTGATGATGTTGTCCGCACTGCCGCCGCTGCGGTTGTGCAGGTTGTACAGGGTGCCGTCGGGGGCGACGAGGTCGACCTTCAGGTCACCGATGTAGGTGTGGATGATGTTCACGTCCACCTTGAGCGTGCTCGGGGCGTTGCCCGTGCGGTTCACGGTGATCGGCGAGTCGACCGTCGAGTTGTCGGCGATCGCGTAGTCCGTGGTGTTCTGGAAGACCGTCTGCTGCTGGGTGCCGACCGTCCAGGTGAACGCCGCCGTCCCGGTCTGGTTCGCCGAGTCGGTCACCGTGACGGTCACGTTGGACGTGCCCGCCGTGGAGGCCGTACCCGAGATCAGGCCGTTGGAGGCGTTGATCGACAGCCCGGCCGGCAGGCCGGTCGCCGCGTAGCTCAGGGCACCCGCGTTGGTGCTGGTGGCCTGGACCTGGAGGCTGACGGCGCTGCCCGTGACGGTGTTCTGGCTGCCCGGGTTGGTGACCGTGACGCCGTTGACGATGCGCGGACCGACGTTGATGGCGGCCCAGGCGTTGGCGGTGTTGTTGTACGTGGTCGAGCCGAGGCCGTACAGGTCCGCGGCGGCCGTCAGGGTGGCCGTACGGGCCGCCTCGTAGTTGGTGTTCGACCTGAACAGACCGGTGGTCAGGGCGCGGAACCAGATCTTGGACGCGGCGTCGCGGCCGATCGCGGTGACCGGGAGGCCGTCGGAGGTCGGCGAGTCGTAGCTCACGCCGTTGACGACCTTGGCGCCGGAGCCCTCGGAGGCCAGGTAGTACCAGTGGTTGGCCGGACCCGAGGAGTAGTGGACGTCGATCGAGCCGATGCCCGAGTACCAGGCGTCCTTCGACGAGCCGTCCTTGCTCGGCTTGTCCATGTACCGCAGCGGGGTGCCGTTGCCGCGGATGTCGATCTTCTCGCCGACCAGGTAGTCGCCGACGTCGTTGGCGTTGTTGGCGTTGAACTCGACGGCCGCCGCCATGATGTCGGAGGTCGCCTCGTTGAGGCCGCCGGACTCACCGGCGTAGGTCATGTTGCCGGTGACCGAGGTTAGGCCGTGGGTCATCTCGTGCGCGGCCACGTCGATCGACGTCAGCGGGTGGGTGTTGCTCGTGCCGTCGCCGTAGGTCATGCAGAAGCAGGAGTCGCTCCAGAACGCGTTGACGTACGCGTTGCCGTAGTGGACCCGGGTGTACGGGGCCACTCCGTCGTTGCGCAGGCCGTTGCGGCCGTGCACGTTCTTGTAGTAGTCCCACGTCAGCTGGGCGCCGTAGTGCGCGTCGGCGCCGGCGGTCTCGCGGTTCGACGGGAGACCGTTGCCCCAGATGTCGTCCGGGCCGGTGAAGAGGGTGCCCGTGCCGCTGCCCGTGCCCCCGTTGAGGTCGTAGGTCTTGTGGGCGCCGCGACCGGCGTCGTTCAGCGTGAAGTTGCTGCCCGACGGCGAGGTGCCCAGCGTGACCTGACCGCCGTACATGGTGTTGCCGGTGCCGGTCTCGATGGCCTGCCACTCGGTGATCTTCGCGCCGGTCTTGGCGTTGGTCACCACGTGCAGTTCGCTCGGCGTGCCGTCGTGCTGAACGCCGCCGACGACGGTCTCGAAGGCGAGGACCGGAGCGCCCTGGGCGGCCCAGATCACCTTGCGGGCGCCCTTGGAGGCCTTGGCGTCCTTGGATCCCTCGGCCTTGGCGGCGGAGACCGCCTGGCCCTCGGCCGCGGCCGGGGTGACGGTGGCGGTGGTGTCCGCGACCTTGACGTCGTGGTGGGTGGCCTTGGTGACGCTCTTGGTGACGCCGTCCTTGGCGTGGACGGTCAGGTCACCGCCGAGCACCGGTATGCCGTCGTAGGTGCGCTCGTACATCGTGTGCGTGGTGCCGTCCACGTCCTTGACGACTTCGCGGACGACGAGCTTCTCCGTGCCGGCGAGGCCGAGGGCCTTGGCCGCCTGCACGGTGGTGGAGTTGGCCTCGGCCAGGAGCGTCGCACGCTCCGAAGCGCTGAGTGCGCGGTTGGCCGCGCCCGGGTTGGCCTGGGCGGCCGATCCGGCCTGCGACGCGGTGGCGTCGGCGGTGGCGGATCCTGTCTGGATGCCTACGGCGAGGAGAGCGGCCGCGGCAACAAGCGCGCCGGCCGTGGTGGCACGCCGCTGGGGGGTGGGACTCAACGCAGACTCCTTCTGCAAGGGGGGTTCCGGATGGCTGGGTGGGCCTCCGGGCAGATCGGGCTGGTGCGCAGAACGGTCGAAGAGTGCCACCTGCGCGCTGCGATGTCAGGGCCGCGTCAAAAGGTTGGCCGGAAATCGTTCGTTGTCCGAAGTGACGTATCCGGTATGCGGAACATTCACTTCGGGATGAGATAAGGGGCGCCCTGTGTCCGGGATGTCGACCGCCGGCCGCTAACGCTTGGGCAACAAGACGTCCGGTTCCCGGAAACGGCATTTACCGTACGGGTGTTTGTCGTACTGTTTCCCGGTGCGTCTGATGTCCACTGCCTGGGGAAGCCGCGGACCAGCGCCACTGCCATAGACCACGTGCCAGGGGGGCCCATGAGGCATGTCCATATACCTGTGCAAAGAGTGGCCGAAGCGGCCCGGGCGTCGGCCATGCCGGCCCGGGGCCTCGGCGACAAGGCCCGCTGGTACCTGCCCGCCGCGGTCGCGGCGGACCTGATCGGCGCGGGAGTCCCCGTCGGCCTGGTCTTCGAGGCCGCTCAGCAGGCCCGGCCCCTCTTCTGCGCTCTCGGAGCGGCCCTTGCCTGGACCGGCGTACAGCTGATGCGCCGGCGCTACGCGGGCCGTGCGCTCGGCGAATCCCGGGGAGTTCTGCCGGTCGTACACGACTGGCTGATTCTGATCGGCGTACTCGCCGTGGCCCGCGTGGTCACGGGTGAGAACACCCCCCGGCTGGGCGCCCTCGGCGCCCTCGTGCCGGCCCTGCTCGTCACCGTCGCCTGTCACAAGCTGACCTACCGTCACCTCTCCGCCGCCCGGCGCGAGGCCCATGCGGTGAGCCGGGTGCTGGTCGTCGGCGAGCCCGACGCCGCCGAATCCGTCATCGGACACCTCGCCGCGCGCACCGACCACCCGTACGTGGTGGTCGGCGTGGTCCCGGTGGGGCCCGGCACGATGGACAGCGGGGTACCCGTGGCCGCGCGGCTCGGCTCCGCGACGGCGCCGTCCCCGAACGGGGACTCCGCCGCCGTGCTCGGCGCCGTCGCCGCCCACCGTGCCGACCTGGTGCTCGTCGCACCGGGGGCCCGGCTCGCGGGGGACCGGCTGCGCCGGATCTCCTGGGCCCTGCACGACGCCGGGCTCGAACTGGCGGTCTTCCCCGGCCTGGTGGAGGTCTCCGTCAAGCGGCTGGAGACCGTGTCCGCGGGCGGCCTGGCCGTGCTGCGGGTGGCTCCGCCGGTGAGCCGGGGCGTGCAGCCCCTGCTGAAGTCGGTACTGGACCGGGCGGGCGCGGCGCTCGGACTGGTGCTGCTGTCGCCGGCCTTCCTCGCGATGGTCCTGGCGATCCGCTTCGGCTCGCGCGGGCCCGCCTTCTACCGGCAGCGGCGCATAGGCCGCGACGGGGTCCCGTTCGTCATGTGGAAGTTCCGCACGATGGTCGTGGACGCGGATGCGCGGAAGGCCGAGCTGTCCGGGGCCAACGAGAACGACGGCCTGATGTTCAAGATGCGCCGCGACCCCCGGGTGACCCGCGTGGGCCGGCTGCTGCGCCGCACGTCCATGGACGAACTGCCCCAGTTGATCAACGTGGTGGCGGGCGACATGTCACTGGTCGGCCCGCGCCCGCCGCTGCCGGAGGAGGTGGCCGAGTATGACGAGGTCGAACTGCGCCGGCTCGCGGTGCGGCCCGGGATGACCGGGCTGTGGCAGATCAGCGGGCGGTCCGACCTCTCGTGGGACGAGACCATCCAGCTCGACCTGCAGTACGTGGACAACTGGTCGTTCACCAGTGACGTCGACGTGATGGGCCGCACGCTCCGCGCCGTGGTCGACGGTCGCGGAGCGTACTGAGAAGGGCCGGGGGCCCTCGCTTTGGGATCAGCTCTGCCCGCGGGTCTGCTCGCCGCTCGGCTCGCCGCTCTGCTCGCGCCACCAGGCGTACGTGGCGGCGATGCCCTCGCGCAGCGGGACCGCGGGCTTCCAGCCGAGGGCGCGCAGCCGGGTCACGTCCAGCAGCTTGCGGGGCGTGCCGTCGGGCTTGGAGGTGTCCCAGGCGAGCCTGCCGCGGAAGCCGGTCACCTCGGCGACGGTCTCCGCGAGGGCCTTGATGGTCAGGTCCTCGCCGCAGCCGATGTTCACCGGCTCGTCGCCGTCGTACTCGCGCAGCAGCACCGCGCAGGCGGCGGCCAGGTCGTCCACGTGCAGGAACTCCCGGCGGGGCGTACCCGATCCCCACAGCGTGACCTCCTCGCGTCCCTCGGCCGCGGCCTCGTGGAAGCGGCGGACGAGGGCGGGCAGGACGTGCGAGGACTCCAGGTCGAAGTTGTCGCCCGGGCCGTAGAGGTTCGTGGGCATGGCCGAGATGTACGAGGCCCCGTACTGCTTGCGGTACGACTGGACCTGGACGATGCCGGCGATCTTCGCCAGGGCGTACGCCTCGTTCGTCGGCTCCAGCGGGCCGGTCAGCAGGGCGTCCTCGCTGATGGGCTGCGGGGCCAGCTTCGGGTAGATGCAGGAGGAGCCGAGGAACAGCAGCCGGCCGACGTCCGCGGCGTGCGCCCCGGCGATGACGCTCAGCTGGATCTTGAGGTTGTCCTCCAGGAACTGCACCGGGAACGTGCTGTTGGCCATGATCCCGCCGACCTTGGCGGCGGCCAGGACGACGGCGTCGGGACGCGCGTCCCGCAGGTACGCCGCGGTCGCGGCGGCGTCGCGCAGATCGAGGTCGGCGCGGCCGCGGGTGAGTACCTCGTACCCGTCGGCGGTGAGCCGGCGGACGACCGCGGACCCCACGAGGCCGCGGTGGCCGGCGACGAAGACGCGGGCGTTCGGGGGCAGGAACGGCGAACTTGTCATACCGCCGATGATGCCAGTCCGCTGTCCGCGGTTGGTGCGGGGGAGCCCCGGCCCGGATCCGGTACCGAACGCCCCGGGGCGCCGACCCCGGGAGCTGCCCCGAGCCCCGTCCCGAGCCCCCGTCCCGAGCCCCGTCCCGGGCCCCGCTCCGAGGACGAGCCGGCGCCCCGGCCGGTCCGGCGGGCAGGCGGATTTCGGGTGGCAGCGGCCAGGCCGGTACATACCGACCCGCAAGGGGGCGAGGGGGCCCGATCCGGCGGGAGGGGCTCCGGGCGCAGCGTGTACGGTACCCATCCGGTACCCGTCTCCAGCCCCCTGGGGGCGGACCCGCGCAGCACCCGGGGCCAGGTCCCGGCCTCGCACGCCCGGGATGGCCGGCCCGAACCGGGGGCACGACCCGCATCCCGAAACCCGGGGCCCGACCCCGACTCGGGCACCTGCGGGGCCCCGACGCAGTACCCGGGGGTGCGGCCCGCATTCCGGGGGCATGCCCCGACCCGCACGACGAGGCGTTACCCCGATACCCACCCGGGGCCGCGCCCCGAGCCAGACCCGGGGCGCAGCCCCGAACCGCAGCCCCCGTACTCCGGGGCGCAGCCACGACCGCACCGCAACGATCCCCAGGGGGACCCAATGGGCAAGACCGCGCTGATCACCGGCGTCACCGGGCAGGACGGCTCGTACCTCGCAGAGCTCCTGCTCTCCAAGGGCTACACGGTGCACGGGCTCGTGCGGCGGTCCTCCAGCTTCAACACGGAGCGGATCGACCACATCTACCAGGACCCGCAGACGGCGAACCGTTCCCTCGTCCTGCATCACGCCGACCTCTCCGACGGCGTCGCCCTGGTGAACCTGCTCCGCGACATACGTCCCGACGAGGTCTACAACCTCGGCGCCCAGTCGCACGTCCGCGTCTCCTTCGACGCCCCGCTCTACACCGGCGACGTGACCGGCCTCGGCGCCCTGCGCCTGCTGGAGGCGATCCGGGCCAGCGGCGTGGACACCCGTATCTACCAGGCCTCCTCCTCGGAGATGTTCGGCGCCACCCCGCCCCCGCAGAACGAGGCGACCCCGTTCCACCCGCGCAGCCCGTACGGCGCCGCGAAGGTGTTCGCGTACTGGACGACGGTGAACTACCGCGAGGCGTACGGGATGTTCGCCGTCAACGGGATCCTCTTCAACCACGAGTCCCCGCGCCGCGGCGAGACCTTCGTGACCCGCAAGATCACCCGCGCGGTCGCCCGGATCAAGGCGGGCCTCCAGGAGAAGCTCTACCTCGGCAACCTCGACGCCGTCCGCGACTGGGGCTACGCCCCGGAGTACGTGGACGCCATGTGGCGGATGCTCCAGCAGGACGAGGCCACCGACTACGTCGTGGCCACCGGCGTCGCCGCCACCGTCCGCGAGTTCGTCGAGGCCTCCTTCACGCACGCCGGTCTCGACTGGAACGAGCACGTTCGCTACGACCCCAAGTACGAGCGCCCCAGCGAGGTCGACGCCCTGATCGGCGACGCCTCCAAGGCCCATGAGCTGCTCGGCTGGAAGCCGACGGTCCTGGTGGCCGAACTGGCCAGGATCATGGTGGATTCCGATATCCGGCAGGTCGAGGACCAACTGGCGGGCGCCAGCGTCCGCATCGACCGCTGAGGCCATATATTTCGCCTACGATTTGCCCTGTCCCGGCCGCTCGCGCAGCTATCGGCGGGTGTGGCCGGGGCAAATCTGCCGTATGTCCGTAGTGCTCCATCCGTGCCGGACCCGTTGATTCCAAATTGGTAGCAATGGGTCGAGCGTGGTGACCAGGCCCTCGCGTGAGCCCTAGTCTGCGCCAGTACATATGGCTGTTCTGATCGTTCTCGAACCAGCCATTCAAGACGGGCAATTGCCCTGGGGGGCTCATGCGTAGATCCAGAGGGCTGACTGCTGCCCTCGCCCTGTCACTGGCCGGTGCCGGCACCGCGATAGGCCTGGTGCTGATACCCGAGGCGTCGGCCATCACGCAGCCGGTGGCCTTCACCGCCGACAACCTGCCGACGTGGCAGCCCAACGGGATCGTCTGGGCGATGGCCGAGGCCAACGGCACGGTCTTCGCGGGCGGCACCTTCTCGGCCGTCCGCCCGCCCGCCGGCGCCGCCGGCGCCGAGCAGGAAGCCGTGAACTTCGTCGCGCTCGACGCGGCGACCGGCGCCCCCACCTCCTGCAAGCTCTCCTTCACCATCGGCGAGGGCACCGCGACCGTGCGCGCGCTCACCGTCTCGACGGACAAGAAGACCCTGTACGCGGGCGGCTACTTCGGAGCCGTCAACGGAACCCCGGTCTCCAGCGTCGCCGCCATCGACATCGCGACCTGCGCCCCCAAGGCCTCGTTCGACCCGAAGTTCCCGTCCACGGTGCGCGCGCTCGCCGCCACCGACGACACCCTGTACGCGGCAGGTGACTTCAGCGCCGTCGAGGGCTCGACCCGCGAGCGGTTCGCCGCGGTCGACGCCACCTCCGGTGCGCTGAAGCCCTTCGTCGCCAACGTCGACGAGCCCGGCCGCGCGCTCCAGCTCAGCAACGACGGCAAGAACATCCTGCTGGGCGGTGACTTCTTCACCGTCAACGGCTCCCAGAGCCACGCGCTCGCCGTCGTGAACGCCACCACCGGCGCCGTCGCCAAGACGTACGGCACCATCCCCTCGACGTCGGTCATCAAGTCCATCGCGGCCGACGCCACGGGCTACTACACCGGAGCCGAGGGCACGGGCGGCTTCGACGGCCGCGTTGCCCTCGCCACCGACTTCAGCGAGAAGTGGCGCGACCAGTGCCTGGGCGCGACCCAGTGGGTACTGCCGTACGACGGAGTCCTCTACAGCTCCTCGCACGCGCACAACTGCAGCTCCGAGGGCGAGTACCCCGACGGCAAGCGCCACTTCCTGCTGGCGCAGCTGACCGACTGGGGCAACGGCGGCCTCGACGCTCCGTCGGCCGTGAACGGCTTCGTGCGCAGCCCGGGGAAGCTCGGCTGGCACCCCACCGCCAACGACGGCCTCGGCGAGGGCATCGGCCCGCGCGTGATGGCCATCGCGGAGAAGAACACCACCAAGTACATGTGGGTGGGCGGTGAGTTCACCCTCATCAACGGCAAGGCCCAGCAGGCCCTGACCCGCTTCGCCTCCACCGGCGACGTCGGCGCCCCGACCACCCCGGTCGCCAGCGTCTCCAGCGTCAAGCCCGGCGAGGCCCAGGTCCGCTGGCGCACCAGCTACGACGCGGACGACAGCAAGCTGACCTACCGCGTCTACCGCAACGGCTCCGCGACCCCGATCGCCACGGTCAGCGCGAGCTCCCTGGAGTGGCTGCGCCAGCAGGCCTCCTGGACGGACACCACGGTCAAGGCCGGCGCGTCCTACAGCTACCGGGTCACCGCCACCGATGCGGCGGGCAACACCAGCCCCCTGTCGGCCACCGTCTCGGTCGCGGTCCCGACCGCGGTCAGCGCGTACCCCCACCAGGTCCGCGAGGACGGCGCCAACCTGTACTGGCGCTACGACGACGTCGTCAGCCCGTACGTGGCCGACTCCTCGGTCTCCGGCAACACCAGCGGCATCCAGTACAACACCCCTGCGCTGCGCCAGACCCCGGGTGCGATCACCGGTGCCAGCACGGCCATGGGCTTCAACGGCAGCACCCAGCAGGTGTACAGCGACCACCGCCAGACGGTCGGCAGCAGCTACACGCTGGAGACCTGGTTCAAGACGAACACCATCCGCGGCGGCAAGCTGATCGGTTTCGGCAACAACCAGAGCCGCAACAGCAACAACTACGACAAGAACATCTACATGACCAACACGGGTCGGATCTTCTTCGGGGTCAACGCGGGCGGCACGAAGACGATCTCCACCGGCCTGTTCGACACGTACAACGACAACAAGTGGCACCACGTCGTCGCCACGCAGGGCCCCGCCGGCATGGCGCTGTACGTGGACGGCCAGGTCAAGAGCACCCTCAACGTCACCGGCCATCAGCAGATCGAGGGCTACTGGCACGTCGGCGGCGACAACCTCGCCGGCTGGGCGTCCCGGCCGACCAGCAACTACTTCGCCGGCCAGATCGACGAGACGGCCGTCTACCCGAAGGCGCTGACCGAGGCCCAGGTCAAGAACCACTTCGACCTGGCCAAGGTCGCCACCGACACGGTCTCCAAGGTCACCGCGACCGAGGACACCTACATCAACCAGGGCGCCCCCAGCACCGCCTACGGCGCGTCCACCTCGCTGGCCGTCCGCGGCACCTCGGCCTACGAGACGTACCTGCGCTTCGACATCCCGGCCGCCCCGGCCGGCACGGTGCTGAAGTCCGCGTCCCTCCAGATCAAGACCACCACCGTGGCGAGTGCCGGCACCACCGACACCGTCTCCGTGGTCCCGGTCACCGGTACCTGGAGCGGTGCGGGCACGACCTTCAACAGCAAGCCCACCCTGGGCACCACCCCGCTCGGCTCCTTCGCGGGCGTGCCGGACGGTTCGGCGGTCCAGAGCACGTCGCTGAACACCACCTCGCTCTCCGCGGTGCTGGGATCCAGCTACAGCCTGGGCCTGACGAGCACGGGTACCAACCCGCTGTGGCTCTGGTCCTCGGAGTCCACGGCCGTGGACGCCAAGCCGCAGCTGACCCTCACCTTCGGCGCGAAGTAACCGCGTGACGGAGTGCGGGGCCCGGCCGTTTCGACGGCCGGGCCCCGCACACCCATCTCATACGTACGGGAGCCACCTGATGTACCGACGCTCCGCAGCGGCTGCTGTCCTGCTGGCCGCCGCCCTGACGCTGACGGCCTGCAGTTCGGACGGCGACGGCAAGGCCGAAGCCTCGGCCGCCTCGCCCAAGCCGCCGGCCGCCTCGTCGGTCCCCGACCCGGCCGACGCCACGGGCACCCCCGCGTCGCCCTCGGCGGACGCGAAGCCGACGGGTCCCGTCCTGCCGGACACGAAGCTCGTCCCGAAGACGGGCAGCTTCACCGCGCCGGAGAAGCAGTACCTGAGCGGCAGGGTCCCGGAGAAGATGGACCCGGCGGCCGTCCTGCAGGGCGGCCAGGAGGCCTGCCAGCGGGTGGAGCGCACGGCGAAGCGGGACAAGGACGCGGCGGTCGGCGCCCTCGTGGCCGGGGAGATCCCGGGCGCGAAGGACGCGATCACCTTCCTGTGCCCGGAGCAGAAGCCGGTCCTCGACGCGGCGGCGAAGGGCTTCCCGGACGGTACGAAGGCGTCCCCGGCGGCAGGCACCTACCGCGCGCTGACCCAGAGCACGACCTGCTCCTGGGAAGCCAAGTCCAAGGACGGCGCCCCCCTGGCCTCGGGCCCGGCGAGCCCCCTGAAGCCGGGCGACAAGATCACCGCCAAGATCCCGGCGGGCACGGCCCAGTTCGTCTCGAACGGCTGCTACGCCTGGATCCCGGCGTAGCCCGAACCGACCGTGAACGCCCCCTCGCCGCCCGGACACCCGGACGGCGAGGGGGCGTTTTCGTTCCCGCATCGGGGGCATCCGAGCCTCCACACGGCGGGGCTGCACCCCGTCCACGATGCTGGAGGCGAATCCGATGAGGGGCATCAGCGGATGCATAGGCCTGATCGTGGTGGGGGCCATCCTCACCTTCGCGAGCGACTGGCAGCTGCAGAGCGTGAACCTCGACCTGGTCGGGGTCATCATGATGGTCGCGGGCGCCATCGGCCTCGCGGTCTACGCGAGCGTCCTCAAGCGCCGCCGCGTCGGCGCCCTCCCGGTGGTCGACGAAACCCGCCGCGAGCTCTGAGCCCGACGCCGGGCCCCGCGCACCTCAACTCCGCCGGAGGGCACCCTCGTACACCGGCAGCAGCGTGTCCAGGACGGCGTCCATGGAGAAGGACTCGGTGGCCAGCTTGCGTGCCGCGCCGGAGGCCGCCGCGTTGGCCGTCGGGTCCAGTAGGGCCAGGACGGCCGCCGCAACGCCCGCCGGGCCCGGTTCGACCGCCGCGCCCGCGCCCGCGCGGGCGATGTCGCGGGCCAGGCCGTTGGAGTGGGTGACCACCGACGGGACGCCCACCGACAGGGCTTCCAGGACCGACATCGGGAACGGCTCCTCCACCGAGGGCAGTACGTAGACGTGGGCGCGGCGCAGCTCCGTCAGGACCTCCGTGCCGGACAGGGCGCCCGGGACCGTGAAGCGGGAGGAGAGGCCCAGCTCGGTGATCCGGGCGCGGACCGCCGCGAGTTCGCCCTCGTCCGGGCCGGCCACCACGAACTCCGCGTCCGGGTGCGCCGCCAGCACCGCCGGGGCGGCGTCCACGAAGTCCACCGGGCGCTTGCGGGCCTGCAGGCGGGCCGAGTAGAGGATCCGCGGCGGGCCCGACAGGGCGGGGCGCTCCTCCTGGGCCGGGGTGCCGTTGACGAGGCGCACGGTGTTCGGGAGCGGGGCCCCGACCACGGCGTCGAGGCCCTCGCGCTCGTGCGCAGTGAGGTACAGCAGCGCGTCGGCGCCGCGCAGGAGGCGGCGTACCGCCAGCGCGTCCAGCACCTTGGCCAGCAGTTTCCCGCTCGGGTCGACCATGCCGTGCGTCTGCAGGACCAGCGGTTTGCCGGCCCGCAGCGCCGCCAGGGCGACGGGCAGGGTGACCAGGTCCCGCGCCAGGTGGACGTGGACCAGGTCCGCACCCCGCACCAGGCGGCCCGCGGAGGCGAGCAGGGCCGGCGAGGTCATCCCGCTGAAGCCGAGGGGGAGCAGGCGCCGGGCGGGGAAGAGCTTCGCCGGGACCCCTTCCACCGAGGTCGGCCAGGGGTCCGGGAACCCCTCGCCCAGCGCCAGCAGGTTCGCCTCGTGCCCGCAGGCCCGCAGCCCCTTGGCCAGGTTCAGCGCGACCCGCACCGGCCCGCCGAAGGCGTGCGTGGGGGAGTGCAGGGTGACGGCGTGCAGGACTCTCACTTCGGCTCCTCGACCGGGCGGCGGTGCCCGTCCTGGGTCTGCAGGGTCAGCGCGGGGAGGTCCTTGTGGACCACGGCCCCCGCGCCCGCCACCGCGCACCGGCCGATGGTCACGCCGGCCAGCACGGTGGCCCGTACGGCCACCCACGCGCCGTCCTCGACGGTGATCGGAGCGTTGCGGTAGCGGAAGTCGGCGGCCCGGTGGTCGTGCGAGCCGGTGCACAGCAGCGCCTCCTGCGAGACGCAGGCGTGCGCGCCGATCGTCACCGGCTCCAGGTTCAGCACCCAGGCCCCCTCGCCGATCCACGCGTGGTCGCCCACGGTCAGCTTCCAGGGCCACAGCACCCGCACCCGGTGGCGTATCAGCACCCCTTCGCCGATCCGCGCCCCGAAGGCGCGCAGCAGCGCGACCCGCAGCCGCGCGGGACACAGCCAGCTCATGAAGAGCGTGTTCATCACGGCGAACCAGAGCGCCTGCGTCAGCCGCCCGCGCCCCTTGTCGTATCCGGCCAGCGTGAAGGCAGGAAGATCACGCACAGGCACCCCTCACAGTCCGGCCCCCGACGGCGCCTTCGAAGGCGCCTCCCCTGGACACCGAGCGCTCAGACTAAGACTTGATCCGCAGTTCACCAAAGGGTGAGCTGCGGACTGCACGCGGGGCGGGGACCGGGCTTTCCGGCGTGGCCGCGCAAGCGTGACTCATCCGGGGTCGCTTGGTTCCGCTGTCCGGCGGTTCGGGGAGCAGAGGTCTCACGGCGTTGCCGTGGGACTGCCACGCGACCCGGCCGCCGGAGCGGTTTCGGGCTCGGTGTGGTTGACTCCCGCAGCGCTTCTTCCAGCGCTTGCGCATAGGTGATCTGGGCGTGCCGGGACACGGTGGTGTCCAGGTAAGCGGTTTTGGGGTCGGCTACGTCGGTGAAGCGAACGAATGCGGCCAGCGCGGCGGAGACCAGGTCACGTTTGCCCGTGAGGCCGCACGCCGTGCACTTGTGCTCGCGGTCCCGGAGGGTCTTGGAGACACGCTCACCGCAGAGGCAGTGCTGCGAGAGGGCCGTTGACCATGTGGAGACCCGGACTAGCCGACCGCTGGCGGCCTCGCACTCGGCCTTGAGGGCGGAGATGAGCATGCCGGGGGTGGTCTGGGAGAGGCGTTTGCCCCACAGCCGGTACCAGGTGCGGATATCGCAGTCTTCGACGACGAGTGCGGGGCCGTGGGCGGAGATGATTTCGCGGGCCACCAGACGGGCGCGGTGGCGGCGGTGCTCCGCGGTGGACGCTGCTTGTTCGGCCTGGCGGGCGCGTTGGTCGCGGTAGTTGCCGGAGAGCCGGTCACAGCGGAACGCTTGCTTCGGCCTGTCGGACCGGCTGGCGCGGGCACCGCCCGGCACGGCCACGGCCTTGGGCCGCAGACCCCTTTCGGCGCGCCTGGCGGCCTGCTTGGCCTGCTTCTTCGACAGCCCGTACTGCGCGGCGTTCGTCGCCCGGCGGGAGCGCTCCAGCGCCCGCGCACGATCCCGCCGTTTCTTCGCCTGCTTCTCCAACAGGACCCGCTCGGTTCCGGTGAGGGTGATCTCGGTGGAGAAGGGCTTGCCTCCGGTGAGATCGGCGGGGAAGGAGACGACTGAGAGGTTGGAGACGTTGCCGTCCACACCGCCGACACGGTCGAGCTGGGCGGCGCGGGCGCGCATGGTCCGCACGCTGGGTGCGGTGTAGCCGGGGCCCAGGACCATCAGGTGCGCCTCGTACACCCAGCCGCCCGGTGCGGACGCCTTCCGGCGGCGTACGAGGTCCACCTTGTGCCAGAGGCTGGGACTGGAGAGGAAGTGCTGCACCCGTGTCCACTGGCCGGGCTGCTGCGGGATACGTACGGGAAGTACGAGGTCACCACGGGCGCCTTCGGTTCCTCCGGGGAAGACGACGGCGAGGGGGCCAGTGTGGTCGCACCACGTCGCCCTACGGGTGGCGGGTTTGCCCGAGGCGGTGGCCTTGCCCGTGGGCACGCGGACGTCCGGCACAGCGGGCTTCGGCATCCGGCGCGGCTGCGTCAGTGCGTGCCGGCCGCCGTCGGCGTAGGCCGAGGCATGGCCGCGGAGGGTGCCGACCAGGCGGAAGGTCTCCCACTTGTTCTCGCTCGTGTGGGAACGGGCACGGCCCGGAATCCGGGTGAAGTCGTGCCGGCGGCCCATCTTCGGGCGCCCGAACCGCCGTCCGGTGGCGTCCGGGAACAGGTGCCGCGAGACGCCGTTCCATACCTCATCCGCGATGTGCATCGCGAGAGCCTTGGATGTGTGGTGCTTCAAGTGCCCGGAGTCTTCGAGGTGCTTGTACGCGCAGCGCTCCAATGCTTCACGGGACAGGCCGAGGCGCTGCCGAGCGGCCTTCGCACCGTGCTCCTCGCGCTCATGGAAAGAGGTCCAGTAGGCATCGACCTTGGCGCGGGCGTCGCGTTGGAGGGCCCGCTTGATCGACCACATCGCCCCGAACAGCTTCTCCAGCCGGGGTAGATCGGCAGGGTCGGTGACGGCCAGCGGCAGCACCATCACCGACACGATCCCGTTGTCGGGCTTGGTCCACTTCTGGGTCTTGTTCTTGCCCCGGAACTTCCGCGTCTGAGGAGCGTTCAGAACCTCACCACTGACGATGTGCGGAGCCCGGAACGTGGTCGCGGACGCACAGGCGACCTGCCCGGTCTCCCCTTGTCCTGCACGACTTTCCGGCGCACTCCACCCTCATCGCCCCGTTTTCGCGATCTACAGTCCGATCATCGGACCCGCATGCGAAACGAGCCGAACCCCGTCAAGGACACGCGGCACCGCAAGAAATCGGTTGCCACCGTTCACTGGAGCCTCGACCGGCTCGGGTCGAGATGATCCAGGACGCCGCCGAGCCGACGCCTTCCCGCACAAACTCAAGATCGAGTACGCGCGAGTGCGGAACAGGTCTTAGACTGCGGCCGATCAGGCACAGGGGGTGGGGGCAAGCGTGGCGACCGAGATACGCGAGACCGTCGCCAGGCCGGTGCCGCCGGGGCCCGGCGAAGAGAAGAGCTGGGGCAGGGTCACCACTCCGCGGACCCTGCTCTCGCGGGCGCTGTCCGTCCCGCTGGCCCTCGGGTTCGCCGTCTTCCTGCCGCTGTTCGTCGCCGTCCAGCCGGGCGCGGGCCAGCACGACGCCGCGTTCTGGCTCCAGCTCCTGCTCACCATGTACGCGGGTGCCCGGCTCTCGGCCATGGTCCTGACCAGCCGTCGCAAGCTGCTGCAGGGCTCCTTCTGGCTCTTCGTCTACATGGCCATGGGCGTGGCCCCCCTCGCCCAGGCCGTCCTCGGTCAGGTCCCGACCCCCGTCGTCGGCCCGCGCTCCGACCTCACCGCCGCCATCGGCCTGGTCCTGCTCGGCTGCGCCGCCTTCGACGTGGGCGTCCTGCTGGCCCGGCACCGGCCGGCCGGCCGCGCGGGCGGTTCGCTGAAGGAGCCGCGCCCGGTCATGGCGCACCGCAGGCGCCTCTACGTGCTGACCGTCGTGGCGTTCCTGGGCGGGGCGGCCCTGATCGTGAAGCTCGGCGGCCCGGCGGTGTTCTTCTCCAGCCGCCAGGAGATCATCGCGGGCATCGAGGAAGCGGGCGTCTCCCAGGACGGCCAGGCGGGCCAGGCGCTGCTGCGCGGCTTCGGCACGGTTCCCGCGCTGCTGGCCCTGCTGCTGTACACGCGCTGGCTGATCACCTCGAAGTTCGCCCGCCGCAAGGTGTCGATCATCGTCACCTGGTCGGCGCTCGTGGTCCTCAACCTGATCGTCAACAACCCGATCTCGAACCCGCGCTACTGGTTCCTGACGGTGATGTTCGCGCTGCTCTTCACCGTCTTCCCGGTGAGCGCCGCGATGTACCGGGTGGCGCTGTCCATGGCCGTGGTGATCGCCCTCCTCGTCTTCCCGTTCGCGGACCGCTTCCGCTACGACGAGAAGAACTACAAGCCGGTGGAGACGACCTCCTTCCTGGAGCCGATGGCGCTCAAGGACTACGACCAGATCGGCATGTTCGCGAACACCATCACCTTCGCGGAGTCCGGTCCCGGCCATTCCTACGGGCGCCAGCTCGCGGGATCCGTCTTCTTCGCGGTGCCGCGCTCGGTGTGGTCGGGCAAGCCGCGCGACACCGGCGTGATGGTCGGCCAGTGGATGGGCACGGTCAACACCAACCTCTCCTCCCCGATCTGGGCCGAGCTGTGGATCGACTTCGGGCCGCTGGGCATGGGTGCGGGGCTCCTGGGGATGGGGTACGCCTCCGCCCGCGTCGACCGGCGCTACGCGAAGCGGGCCCGGCGCAGCTCGCCGCCGGGCAGCCTGATCTCCACGGTGGTCCCGCTGGTCGCGGGGTACTCCTTCATCCTGCTGCGCGGGCCGTTGCTCCAGGCTTCGGGCCGGATCGCCATCGCGGGGATGTGCCTCGCGCTGGTGGCGACGTACCGCCAGGACCGCGCCGGCACGCTGCGCTGACGCGTGCGGCGCCGTCGCCGGGGGCCAGCCCCCGGACCCCCGCGCCTCAAACGCCGGCGGGGCTGGATTTGGCCGGCGTCAGCCTGCACGTGCGCGCAGCGCATCGTGTGCCCTGGCGGGCTGGATTGCCCACAGGGCGGTTTCAGCCCCGCCGGCGTTTGAGGCGCGGGTCTGGGCGGAGCCCAGGGAACGGTGGAAGGGCGGGTAGGGGACAGGAGCCCCGCGCAGCGGCTCACGCCGCGGCGGCGACCTCGGTGGGCACCTTCAGGCGGGCCACCCGCAGCCACCCGGCCGCGGCCTTGAGCGCCGAGCCGGTAGCCAGCCCCCAGGCGGCCCCGGCCACGCCCCAGACGGCGTACCCGCCCAGCAGCAGCCCGACCGACAGCAGCGAGAAGACCACCTGGAGCGAGAGGGTGGCCTTCGGGTTCAGGACCCGCAGGGTCAGCAGCGCACAGGTGCCGAGTCCCATGACGGCGTACTGCGCGCCCGTCGCGGGCAGCAGCGCGGCCGCCGCCTGCCAGGTGTCGCCGAGCAGTTCGCGGCCGGCCCGCTCCGGCAGCGCGTACAGCACGGCCCCCCACGCGGCGCCGCACGCCGCGAGCGCGCCGCCCATCAGGGCGGTCAGCCGGACCACGCCCCGCTTGCCGGCGGCCCGGCCGACGACCGGCGGGCCGAAGGAGTTCGCGGAGTTGAACAGCACGTTCAGCGGCCCGAAGAGGGTGGTGGCACCGCGCAGCGCGCCGACGGCCAGCGGGGTCGCGAAGACGCCGAGCCCCAGGACGGCGAGCTGGCTGGAACCGTTGCCCACGGCGAACTCCACCACGAACCGCTGCCCCAGGTAGCCGCGCCGCAGGTACGGCCTCAGGTCGAGGGCGCCGCCGGCGCCGCCCCGCACCGAGGGCCGCAGCAGCCACAGGCCCAGCGCGAGCGCGGGCAGCGCGGAGACCCCCCACACCAGCACCAGCCTGCCCGCGGAGGCGCCCTCGGGCTGGAGCAGCAGTGCGGTCACCACGCACGCGAGGCGCAGCGCGTCGGCGGCCAGCGCCCGCTGCGGCACCCGCAAGGCGGAGAAGCAGTAGCGCAGCCCGTCCTGCAGCAGCACCAGGGGCAGTACGAGTCCCAGCGCGAGGAACGCCCGGCCGGTGGCCCCGGGCAACAGCAGCCCCAGGAGGGCCAGTACGGCTCCCACAGACGCCGAGGCGGCCCCGGTGAAAGCGAGGCCGGAGCGGCAGGCCGCGGCGAGGCGGCCTTGGTCCTTCTCCAGCACCAGGGTCTGGCCGACGTAGGCCATGTTCAGACCGAGCAGCACCGTGAAGGTCACGTAGACCATGGAGAAGTCGGCGAAGCCGCCCGCCGAGGAGAGCCGGGCGGCCAGCACCAGGACGAGGATGTTCGTGGCGCTGGACGCGGCCTGGTCCAGTACCGAGGCGACCGCCGCGAGGCCGCCTCTTTCGGATCTTGTCGGCCGAGTCCGCGGCGTCTGGTGCCGTGCCTGGGCGTGCTGTCGGGGCGTTCGCGTACTGGACGTACGTGGTCGTCTCGACAGTGCGGCCAGGCGCGGTGCCAGGCGTCGCGGGCCCGGCAAGATCCGAAGGAGACGGCCTGTGCCGCGCCGGCTCACCGCCGGCCCGTGCGGACCGTACGCAGGGCGACCGTGTCGGTGCCGTCGCCCGGGATGTGCTGCGAGGCGTCCGCGGCAGCCACCTCGTACGGGATCGGCTGCGGCTCCCGCGAGCGGGGCGAGGGTGCGGAGGGGGGCGCCGGCCGGGGGTCCTCGGCGGCGGGGCCGCCGCCCTTGGGGGCCCTGCCCAGGCCGCGCTTCTTCTCGCCCGGCAGCGGCGCGTGCAGTACGGCGCCCAGCACGGTGCCGCCGGCCCCGCTGATCAGCTCGCGGATGCGGGAGAGGTCGGTGCGGCGCACCGCGCCGGGGTTGCAGACCACCAGGACGCCGTCGACGCGGTCGACGAGCGCGAGGGCGTCTGCGTACGAGAGCACCGGCGGGGCGAGCACCACGACGGTGGAGTTGGGGGAGTCGGCCTCGGAGATCAGCCGGGTGGCCCGCTGCGAGGTCAGCGCGCGGGGCACGTTGCGCACCCGCTCGCCCGGGATCAGGTCGAAGCTGCCCGACTCGCCGGCGTCCACGAGGAGCTGGCGGCCGTCGGGCCACTCGGTCTCCCCGTGCTGCGCGCCCGCGCCCGACTGCGACGTGCTCCAGCGCGGGCGCCCGGCCGCGTCGGTGGGCAGCTGGCTGGCCAGCACCGGGGTGCGCAGGTCGGCCTCGATGAGGAGCACGTCCTTGCCGGTCTCCGCGAAGGAGGCGGCCAGGTTCACCGCGACGGCGGCGGCGATCTCGCTGCTGCCGCGCGGGGCGACCACGAGGAGGCGGCGCCGGTCCGCGAAGCGGGCGTCGTAGGCGAGCCGGAAGGCCACCGAGCGGAACTCCTCGGCCAGCCGCGGGTCTTCCTCGCCCGCCGCGAGCAGCGGCCCGCCGTCGGCCTTGCCCCGCGGCAGGGAGCCCAGTACGGGAGCGCGCAGGGCCCGGGCGACATCGCCCTCGGAGCGCGGAGCCGGGTCGAAGACGAGGCGCACCCAGGCGCCGAGCAGGCCCAGGGCGAGGCCCACGGCGGCGCCGAGCGCGAGCGACATGGCGAGTCCGGGGCCGTCGGCCCCGTGCGGCGGGACGGCGGAGCTGGTGACCCGGCCCGGGGTCATGTCCAGGGCCTGGAGCTTGGCGATGTTGCCGTTGAGGGTGTTGATCTTGCTCTGCTGGTCGGTCTTGGCGGAGTACGCGGCGTCCCGTGCCGGACCGGCCGGCATGCCGGTGATCTGCTTGGCGAGCTCTTCGAGCTGCTTGGCCACCGGGTCGCGCTGGTCCTGGTAGCCCTTGACCATCTTGTCGCGGGTGACGTCGAGGGCCTCCTGCCGCTTGAGCAGGTAGGCCTCGGTCATCGCGTTGGCGCGCTTGGCGGCCTCGGCGGGGGAGGCGGCGGTGTAGGTGAAGCGGAGCACCATCGTCTGCGGGGGGTTGGTCACCTGCAGACCGGCGCGCAGGGCCGAGAAGTCGGTGGCCGAGACCCCGAGCTTCTTCGCGGCCTCGCTGGCTATGGAGCTGGAGAGCGCGACCTGCCGCTCCGAGCCGATGTTGATCGCCTTGTCGGGGGCCAGGCTCGGGTTGAAGGGGTCGTCGGTGGGTGCGCGCAGCACGATGTCGGCGGTGGCCACGTAGGTGTCCGCCGTGGAGACGCCGAGGTAGACCCCGCCGAGCAGGCCGATGCCCACGCCCAGGCCGATGAGCCGGCGGTAGCGCAGGAGCTGGCGGAACTGGTCCCGGAGCAGGTCCGGTTCGTCCTCGGCCGGAGCCGCTGCCGGGCGGTTGGTCTCGATCACGGCCGGGGACCCCCAAGTGCTTCGTCCATCAGTGCGTCGATGCGGGCCAGGCCCGCCTCACGGCTCAGGTGCGCCGCCACGTGGCGCGGCCCGGCCGCCCCCAGTGCGTCCGCGCCCGCGGGGTCCTCGGCCAGCGCCCGTACGGCCTTCAGCAGGGCCTCCGGGTTCTCCGGCGGTACGAGCACCCCGGCGCCCGAGCGTTCGACTTCCTGGGCGGTCCCGCCCCGTGCGGCCACGGAGGCGACGACGGGACGGCCGGCCTGGAAGTACGAGGTCAGCTTGGACGGCACGCTCATGTCCATCACGGCGGCGTGCTGCGTGACCGCGAGCACGTCCGCCGCGGCGAGGATATCGGGAAACTCTCCGTCCGCGGCAGGGGGGATGATGTCGAGGTTGGGAACGTCTGCCGCCAGGTCGGCGAGCGCGGAGCGCTGGCTGCCGTCACCCATCAGGACGAAACGGACGCTCGGGTCCAGCCGGGCGGCGCCCACGAGGACCTCCAGTCCCTGCTTGAGCCCCATGTTCCCGGAATGCAGGACGACGGTCTGGCCGGGAGCCCAGCCGAGGTGGCTGCGGGTCCGCCCGCGCGGCTTGGTGGGCAGCGCCACATGGGACCAGTTGGGGACGAGCCGGATCCGCTTGGGGTCCACGCCCATGCCGACGACCCGGTCGACGAAGGTCTCGTGGATCACGCCGACGAGGGCGGCCCGCTTCAGGGCGTGGGCCTCGGCCCGCCCGGCGAACGCGGCGGCCCTGTCCCCGCCGCTGATCCCGCTCTGTGCGGCGGCGGCGCCCATCAGGTCCTGGACGACCGGAACGAAGGGGACCTTCCAGCGCGCCGCCAGACGGGCGGCCACCAGGCCGCCGGCCAGGCTCGGCATCTGGGCGAGGACCGCGTCCGGCTTCGGCATCCGGGGCGGGGCCACGGAGCCGTGCAGCAGAATCGATCCTTCGAAAAGCGCCCGGCGGAGGGCGGTCTGACGCGGAGGCACGGTGTGCGCGCGCCGGTGCACGGTCACTCCCGCGCGCTGTTCCGTGCGCCGTAGCGCCCCCTTGTACTCCGGCTCGACCGACCAGGCCGGGTAGTGGGGCATGCCCGCCAGGACGTGGGTCTCGTGACCGAGACCGGCCCAGTGCTCCGCGATCTGGGTGGCGTACGGGCCGATGCCCGTGTGCTCGGGGGCGTAATTCGTGGAAACCAGCAGTAGGCGCCGCTGACCGGATTTCGACACTCGACGTCCCCCTCTCACCTGGATGATGCGCACGTCACCCTATTCGTTCACCGGCAACACAGGGAACGTGCACGCTATTGTCTGCTAATCCGCCACACCGGGGTGGGCGGCTTCTGGGGGATATCACGTGACGGAGAAGGATATGTCCGAATTTGCCGAGCCTGGGCGTAGACCTCACCGAATCGGCTACGCGCCGGGTGCCTACGACCTCTTCCACATCGGACACCTCAACATCCTTCGGCACGCCCGGAGTCAGTGCGACTACCTCGTGGCGGGGGTCGTGTCCGACGAAATGGCGGAACTCGCCAAGGGGCGCCGCCCGGTGATCCCGCTCGTCGAGCGGCTGGAGATCGTCCGCAGCGTCCAGTACGTCGATGCCGCATTCGTCGAGACCGTTCCCGACAAGGTCGAAACGTGGAAGCAAGTCCGCTTCGACGTCATATTCAAGGGCGACGACTGGCGCGGCACCGCCAAGGGCGACCAACTGGAAAAGGACTTCGCCGTCCACGGGGTCGAGGTCGTCTACTTCCCCTACACGGTCCACACCTCCAGCACCCAACTGCGCCGGGCCCTGGACGTCCTGTCGGAGCCGCTCGCCACCGAACAGCGGGGCTGAGCGGCGCGGCTGAGCGGCGCGGCGGCGGGCGCCGCCGCCCCCGGTCACCTGGGTACGGCGCTGAGCTCCCGGAACCACTTCGCCAGGAACGCCATCAGGAACAGCGCGGCCATCACGCCCGCCCCGGCGTACACCCAGCGGAACAGCCCGCTGCCGCCGAGGAACAGGAACACCAGGCAGAACACCCCGTAATCCACGGGCAGCAGCGCCACCGCGCGCAGCGTCGACGGGGCCGCGGCCGCGCTCCCCGGCGCGGGCTTCGGCTTGAGCTTCTCCGTCAGCAGCCCCCCGAAGAAGGTCACGACCGCGGCGAGCTGGAAGCCCAGGGGCACCAGCAGCCAGCCGGCCTCGGCGCCGCCGTCCGGGCCGCCGCCGATCCCGTAGGCCTCGGGGAAGCGGTAGAAGGCGATCAGTACGCAGGTGTGCAGCGAGGTGAGCTTCGCGCAGTCCACGACGTGGTCCAGCCACTCGCCCGCCGCGCTGCCGCCCCCGCGCAGCCGGGCGAGCTGCCCGTCGGCGGAGTCGAAGGCGAAGCCGACGGCGAGCAGGGCCCACACCAGGATCCCCAGCCCCCACGAGGGCGAGGCCAGGGCGACGACGGCCGCGCCCGCGAAACTCAGGGCGGCGCTGATCAGCGTCACCTGGTTCGGGGTGAGCCCGAGCGCGTACGACCCGGCGGCCAGGTACCGCCCGACCGGCCGGTTGACGAACCGGGAGTAGAGCGACACCCCCTTCGCCGACTTCTGCGCCCCGCGCAGCTCCCGCAGCGCGGTCCCGACACTCGCCATCGACACAACCCCCCCGAACATCCGTATGTGCGTGCGTGCGTACGATCCGTACGAAGGGCACATCATCGCAGGATGTCCGAGGGCTTCCGCTCCGGGTCCGCCCGATGCGCGGCCCCGTAGCCCGGGCGGCCTGACCGGCAAGATCCGAAAAGAGACGGCTCAGCCGCTCCCGCCCACCACCTTCAGCAGCAGCACCGCGCGGGCCGGGACGGTCACGCTCTCACCCCCGCGGTGCACGGTGGAGGGGGCCGCGGCCTGGTCCTCCCGGGAGGTGTCCAGGACCAGTTCGTACGCCCGGCCCCACGGCGCCCCGGGCAGCACCCACGCCACCGGCCGGTCCCCGGCGTGCAGCAGCGCCAGGAAGCTGTCGTCGGTGACCTGCCGCCCGCGCTCGTCACGACCCGGGATGTCCTGCCCCGACAGGTACAGGCCCACCGACCCGGCCGGGTCGTACCAGTCCCGCTCGGTCATCTCCACCCCCGCCGGGGTGAACCAGGCCAGGTCCCGCAGCCCGTCCGCCCCCTGCGAGCGCCCCGAGAAGAACGCGCGGCGCCGCAGCACCGGATGGGCCCGGCGCAGCGCCAGCAGCCGCCGGGTCAGCGCCAGCAGCGCCTGCCAGGACGGGTCCTCCAGCAGCGACCAGTCCACCCAGCTCGTCTCGTTGTCCTGGCAGTACGCGTTGTTGTTGCCGCCCTGCGTCCGGCCGAACTCGTCGCCCGCCACCAGCATCGGTACTCCGGTGGACAGCAGCAGCGTGGTCAGGAGGTTCCGCAGCTGCCGTCGGCGCAGCGCCGCGATCCGCGGCTCCGTGCCCCCTTCCGGCTCGCCCTCCACCCCGCAGTTCCAGGACCGGTTGTCATTGGTCCCGTCCCGGCCCGCCTCGCCGTTCTCCTCGTTGTGCTTGGACTCGTACGACACCAGGTCGCGCAGGGTGAAACCGTCGTGCGCGGTGATGAAGTTGACCGACGCGTACGGCCGCCGCCCGCCCCACGCGTACAGGTCGCTCGACCCCGACAGCCGGTACCCGAGGTCCCGTACGTCGGGCAGCGCGCCGCGCCAGAAGTCCCGTACGGCGTCCCGGTAGCGGTCGTTCCATTCCGTCCACAGCGGCGGGAACGCCCCCACCTGGTACCCGCCCGAGCCCACGTCCCACGGCTCGGCGATCAGCTTCACCCGCCGCAGCACCGGGTCCTGGGCGATCACCGCGAGGAACGGCGAGAGCATGTCCACGTCGTGCATCGAGCGGGCCAGCGCCGCCGCCAGGTCGAAGCGGAAGCCGTCCACCCCCATCTCCGTCACCCAGTACCGCAGCGAGTCGGTGATCAGGCGCAGCACGTGCGGCCGCCCCGCGTGCAGGGTGTTCCCGCAGCCGGTGTAGTCCGCGTACCGGCGCTGGTCCGACTGGAGCCGGTAGTACGCCCGGTTGTCGATCCCGCGCAGCGACAGCGTCGGGCCCAGCTCGCCGGCCTCCGCCGTGTGGTTGTAGACCACGTCGAGGATGACCTCGATGCCGGCGGCGTGCAGCGCCTTGACCATCCGCTTGAACTCGCCGACCTGCTGGCCGGCCGTACCGCTTGAGGAGTACGCGGCGTGCGGGGCGAAGTAGCCGACCGAGTTGTAGCCCCAGTAGTTGCGCAGGCCCCGGCGCAGCAGGTGGTCCTCGTGCGCGAACTGATGGACCGGCAGCAGTTCCACCGCCGTCACCCCGAGCCCGGTCAGGTGCGCGATCGCCGCCGGGTGGGCGAGGCCCGCGTACGTGCCGCGCAGGTGCTCGGGGATGCCCGGATGGCGCATCGTGAAGCCGCGCACGTGCAGTTCGTAGATGACCGAATCGGCCCACGGGGTCTTCGGCCGGACGTCGTCCGCCCAGTCGTCGTCATCGTGGACCACGACCCCCTTCGGGACGTGCGGGGCCGAGTCGCGGTCGTCGCGCACGGTGTCCGCGATGTACTGCTGCGGCCAGTCGCGGACGTGCCCGTACACCTCCGGCGGCAGCAGGAAGTCCCCGTCCACGGCCCGTGCGTACGGGTCCAGGAGCAACTTGGCCGGATTGTGGCGGGCCCCCGTCCACGGGTCCCAGCGCCCGTGCACCCGAAATCCGTACCGCTGCCCGGGGCGCACGCCCGGCAGGAAGCCGTGCCAGATCTCGTGGGTCAGCTCCGTCAGCGTGCACCGGCTCTCGGACCCGTCCTCCGCGAAGAGGCAGACCTCCACCGCCTCCGCGCCCTGGGCCCACAGCGCGAAGTTGGTCCCGGCCGTCCCGTCCGGCCCCTGGTGGAACCGGGCCCCCAGCGGATGCGAGGAGCCGGGCCACACGGGCGGTCCGGGGCGGGTCCGCTCCCGTACCGCGGCCGCATGGCCTCTGGCCAGGCCGTTCGACGACCCGGTAGCGGTGCCGGTCCCGGTCGCGGTCCCGTGCCCGGCCCCGCTCCCGCTCCCGCTCCCGTTCCCGTTTCCGTTCCCGGTCACTGTGGGATGCTGCCCGGCCCCGTTCGGATGCCCGGTCCCCGCGACGGCTTCCACCGCCTCTTGCTCGGCTGCGCTCGACACTGCCCGCCTCCACGGCTCTCGGTACCTGCGGGGGTGGGGGAACTGCGGCCCCGGCGTCCCTGCCGCGGCCCGCCCCCGTCTGGTCCTTCCCACTGTTCTGCCCGGACTGTCCTGCCTGGAACGTGGGCCGCGCCCACGTTTCCCCCGGAGGGGCCCGGTCGTTGGAGGAACGTGACTCTTCTGACGAGGCGGGCAGGGGCGGGCTTGGCCGCCGTGGCGGTATGGGCGGGCCTCCTCGGCGGCCTGGCCGGATGCACCGAGAACGGCGGCTCCCCGATCGAGATCCAGCTGCCCGGCAAACCCCGGTCACCGGACGAGGCGATCAGGATCACCCCCGACGACAACGCCAAGGGGGTGCCGGCCGAGGGCCCGCTGACGGTCACCGTGCCCGAGGGCCGCCTCGAGCGGGTCGTGGTCACCAAGGTGGAGGACGCCCAGCAGGAGAAGGTGCCGGGAGCCATCGCCGTCGACGGGCTCAGCTGGAGCCCCGACCCGGCGTCGGGCCGGCTCGCGCTCGCGGCCAAGTACACCGTCGACGCGGTCGCGCTCGACGGGCACAACCGCCGCCAGGCCCGGCACACCACCTTCACCACCTACGTTCCCGAGGAACGGTTCATCGGCTACTTCAAGCCCGAGAACCGCTCGACCGTCGGTACCGGCATGATCATCTCCTTCGGGTTCAGCCGGTCCATCGAACGCCGCGCCGACGTGGAGCGGGCCATCACGATCACCTCCGACCCGGCCGTGGAGGTGGTGGGCCACTGGTTCGGCGACGAGCGCCTCGACTTCCGGCCCAAGACGTACTGGAAGCCCGGCACCGAGGTCACGGTCAAGCTGAACCTGCGGGACGTCGAGGGCGCCGCCGGCTCCTACGGCATCCAGGACAAGACCCTGCGCTTCACCGTCGGCCGCTCCCAGATCTCCACCGTCGACGCGGCCGCGCACACCATGGAGGTCCGGCGCGACGGCGAGCTGCTGTCCACCGTGCCGATCACCGCCGGGGCGCCGAAGAACATGACCTACAACGGGAAGATGGTGGTGATGGAGCTCTTCGACGTCACCCGGATGAACGGGCAGACCGTCGGCTTCGGCGGCGAGTACGACATCCCCGACGTCCCGCACGCCATGCGCCTCACCCGCTCCGGGACCTTCCTGCACGGCAACTACTGGGCCAGCCCCGACACCTTCGGCTCCACCAACGTCAGCCACGGCTGCGTCGGACTGCGCGACGACAAGGGCGGCGGCTCGGACACCCCGGCCGGCTGGTTCTTCGACCGGACCCTGGTCGGCGACGTGGTGGAGGTCGTGAACTCGAAGGACAAGACGGTCGCCCCGGACAACGGGCTGGGCGGCTGGAACATGTCCTGGACCACCTGGGTCGCGGGCTCCGCGATCGGCTGACCCTCCGTACCCCGCCCGCCCGCCGGCCCTTCCCTTCACCCCGACACCCCAGTCGGGTGATTGTCGTACCGGAATGCCGTAGCGGGGGAGTGTCGATCCGCCCGGCGCGCCGGAGCCCGCCGCCAGCCTGTACCGGGCCCACCCGCACGCGGCGGGCGGGCAACGGATGGAGTCTCAATGACGGAGTCAAGCCGACTGTGTGATGGGCGGGGTGGAGGTGAATGTCCTTCCGTCACGCAGCAGCGCCCACAGCACGCTCGCCCTTCGGCGGGCCAGAGCGATGACTGCCTGAACATGCTTGCAGCCCTCGCCGCGCTTCTTGAGGTAGAAGTCCCGGTTCGGCCCCTCACGCATCATGCTGGTCTGCGCGGACATGTAGAACACCCGTCGCAGACGGCGGCTGTAGCGTTTGGGGCGGTGGAGGTTACCGGTGCGGCGACCGGAGTCACGCGGAACAGGCACCAGGCCGGCCGCGGATGCCAGGTGTCCAGCATCGGCGTAGGCCGACAGGTCACCGGCCGCCACGACGAACTCGGCGCCCAGTATCGGCCCCATGCCGGGCAGGGACTCGATGATCTCCGCCTGCGGATGACTGCGGAAGGTCTCGCGGATCTGCTGGTCGACACGCTTGAGCCGGTCGTCCAGGGCCAAGATCTGTGCGGCCAGGTCGGCGACGATCTGCCCGGCGACATGCTCGCCGGGCAGCACGGTCTGCTGGGCCCGGGCAGCCTCCAGCGCGGTAGCCGCGACTGTGTCAGCTCCCCGAACACTGCGGTTGGCCAGCCAGGCCGTCAGCCGGGCCCGCCCTCGGCGGCGGATGGCGGCCGGGGTCTGGTAGCCGGTCAGCAGCACCAGGGCACCCTTGTGAGCGGAGTAGTCGAAGGCCCGTTCCAGCGCGGGGAAGACACCGGTCAGTACGTCACGGAGCCGGTTGATCATCCGCACCCGGTCGGCCACCAGATCCGATCGGTGGGCGGTCAGCAGAGCCAGATCGGCAGTCAGCTGGGCCGGCACGTTGATCGTGGAGAAGTCGTTGCGGTGGCGGGCGGTCTCAGCGATGACATAGGCGTCGCGCGCGTCGGTCTTCGCCTCGCCCCGGTAGGCCCCGGACATGCGGTTGACCGTGCGGCCAGGTACGTACACAGCCTGCTGGCCATGGGCGGCGAGCAGGGCCAGCAGCAGTGCGGAGGACGTGCCGGAGATGTCCACCGCCCAACGAACCTCGTCGGCCAGCTCCAGGATCTCGCCCATGGCGGTCAAGATCACCGACTCGTCGTTGTCGACCTTCCGCGACCACAAGGTCGCACCCGTCCCGTCGACGACTGCCACCCAGTGATGGCCTTTGCCTGCATCGATGCCCACCCAGACTCGGGCCTGCCGCTTACTCACTTGCCCCTCCTCGTTCCGCGCAACTTGCCGTCGGCCCGAGGAACACCCCGCTGTCGTCTCCGTAATCAGCGACCGCACGAAGCGCGCACATCTCAATCAGCAGCCAGGGCGCCCCGAAGAGCCGGGCGGCCACTCCATCCAAGCCACTGAAGGCAGAGCGTCATCAGCCACACCCGGCCCTCCCGGGCCACCTACTGAGGTTTTCGGGTTGTCGTCGGGTGGTGACGGTTCATGATCCCTGCGGTACGCCGGTGGTATGCGCTATCCGGAGGGTGGGGGCCTGACTGCTGAGCGTCGGGCGTCTCGGGAGAGGATCCGGCTCCAGGCCGGGGAACGGTTCGCGGCGGGTGAGAAGACCGCGGTGATCGCGAAGGATCTGCGGGTGAGCGTGCGGTCGGTGGAACGCTGGCGCCGTGCCTGGCGCGATGGTGGCATGGAGGCCCTGCGCTCCGCGGGCCCGGCCAACTCCCCGACCGTCACCGAGGCCCAGTTCGCCGCGCTTGAGGAGGAACTCGGCAAG
This sequence comes from Streptomyces sp. GL_148, assembly GCF_057834205.1. Lineage (NCBI taxonomy): Bacteria > Bacillati > Actinomycetota > Actinomycetes > Kitasatosporales > Streptomycetaceae > Streptomyces > Streptomyces sp. GL_148. The sequence goes on from NZ_CM174396.1 coordinate 6,080,254, forward strand.
GGGCCGTCAGCGCACGGCTTCGACGATCAGCGGTGGACCCTGGCCCGGGTCCAGACGGTGATCCGCCGCCGTCTGCGGATGAGCCTGTCAGTGACGACGGTGTGGCGGCTGCTGAAACGGCACGGCTGGTCCTGGCAGGCACCCGCCCGCAGAGCACTCGAACGCGACGAGCACGCGGTGGAGCTGTGGAAGAAGGAGGTGTGGCCCCAGGTAAAAGGCTCGCGGCGGCGTGTGACGGCTGGATCGTCTTCGAGGACGAAGCCGGATTCTCGATGACGCCGCCCCGCGCCCGCACCTGGGGCCGGCGCGGACACACCCCCGTCATCCGCGTTCGTGGCAGGTCCCGCCGCCGGACCTCGGTCGCCGCCCTGTGCTGCTACAAACCCGGCGAGCCGAGCCGTCTCATCCACCGGCCCCGCACCCACCTCCTGCTCAAGGGCGCCCGCAAGAGCTTCTCCTGGCAGGACTACCGCGACCTGCTGGTGAGGGCACACATCCAGCTCGGCGGCCCAATCGTGGTCGTCTGGGACAACCTCAACACCCACCTGGCCGCCGGACTGAAGCGGTATGAGGCCGAGCACGACTGGCTCACTACCGTCCGGCTCCCGCCCTATGCACCCGACCTGAATCCCGTCGAGGCCATCTGGTCACTCGTGCGCAGAGCGATGGCCAACACCGCTTTCGACACACCCGACGACCTCGACCGCACACTCCGCCGCGAGTTACGCAGAATCCAGCTCCGGCCCCACCTGATCGACGGCTGCCTCACCGCCACAGACCTGACCATCGACCCACCGACCCCACCCTGAAAACCTCAGTAACAACTTACGGAGCGTCATGTCTGCAAGGAAGTGGACCCTCGGGCCCCTGGGGCTCGCCCTTGGGGCCGTACTGGCCGCAGGCGCCCCGGCGGCCCTGGCGGCGCCGGCCGCACCGGGCCCCGGCGGGCAGCAGCCGACGCCGGCGCGGCAGGCCGCCGCGGCCCTGCGAGCGCCGCTGCCGGGCGGACTTGGTCCCTGCCTGGGGTCCCGGTGCCCCGACCCGTTCCCGCCGATCGAGGTCGGCACCGACCCCAATGGCTACGACGAGGGCATCAACATCTTCGTCGGCGCCGACTTCCTGGTCCGCGAGCGCGCCGCCGAGGCCGAGGGCAAGGTCGTCGTCCTCGGCAGCTTCGACCAGAACAAGAACCTGGCGGACGGGGCCGGCGCCGGGTACAACATCGGCATCGTCGGCGCGGGTTCGCTGGTACGTCCCCCGGCCGGCTCGGATTTCCTCACCACCGGCCGCAACGTCACCATCGCAGCCGACCAGAGGCTGATCTCGGACGGCGGCGTCGTCCGCCACGCGGGCACCGCCCCCGGGCCCGGCACCGTCACCGGCCCGCTGGTGGCCGACCCGGCCGTGATCACCGCGTACGCCGGCCTGCGCGACCAGCTCACCTCGGCCAGCCGGTGCTACGCCCGGGTCGACGGCAGCCCGCGCCCGGCGACGGGCACCGCCGTCAACCAGGACGGCTTCACCGTCTTCACCGGGGACAACACCTCCGCGCTCCAGGTCTTCACCGTGGACTTCGACATGGCGAGCGCGACCGGCGGCGCCATCGGCATCCGCTTCGACCGGATCCCGTCCGGCGCCACCGTCCTCGTCAACGTCCTGGGCGCCGGCCGCACGCTCAACACCTTCAGCGGCAGCATCAACGACACCGGGGCCTCAGCCGACGCGTGGAACGGCTACCGCACCCGGCTGCTGTGGAACTTCCCCGACGCCACCGCCGTCCAGCTCACCGGCAGCGGGCAGTTCCAGGGCAGCGTGCTCGTCGGCGAGCAGACCTCGCGCACCACCGTCACCCTGCCCGGGACCAACGGCCGCTTCTTCACCACCGGCGAGCTCGTCCACACCAGCGGCCGCGGCGGCGGGCAGGAGTTCCACGCGTACCCCTTCAACGGCGACCTGCCCGACTGCGGGGAGTAGGGCCCCGGCCCGACCGTGGGGCTGGTTTCCGTCCTCAAGCAGGACGCCGACGACAAGCCGCTCGCCGGAGGCCGGCTACGAGCTGTGGCACGAGACCAACGGCACCCCGGAGCCCAGTTCACGACTCCCGGCGGCGACACCAACGTCGCCGACTGCGTCACCCCGGAGAGCGGCATCTGCTCCCGCACCGTCCCGCTCGGTACGTAGTACTGCTTGGCGACGGCCAGAGGTGCCCCGGCGCTAGATCCGGCAAAGTAGGAACCGGACACGCTTTCCGCCGGTACTTGGTGACGAAAAGCAAGTGAACGCGCAGATTGTGAACAACATGACGTCCGGTGCGTACATCGGGACGAGGGTTCCAGCGCGGTGACATAAACCACTGCTAGGTTCTCGATCGTGAGCCAAGACACCCTGGTTAAGCGGCAGTTCGGGCACCGAGCCCGGCTCGCACTTTCGGCTGTCGAGGTGTTGAAGGCGGATGGTCAGGCGCATGCGGCCCGTACTATGTGGAACTGTCTGCACGCGTGGTGGCAGATGATGCCGAAGGAAAAGCGGACACTCGCGAACGCGGATGCCGCGATCCGGCAGGCCCGCGAGGACATCGAGTTTCTCGCTGTTCTTCCTGCTCAGGCCGCGCAAGCGGTACTCAAGACATACTTCCAGGCGTGGAAGAACTGCTGGGACGGCCGCGCTGACGCGCCGAACTTCAAGGGCCGGTTCCGCACGGTGATGTCCGTGGACATCCCACAGGGTCGGGACCTGAACATCACCCGGGTGCACCGCCGCTGGGGCATGGCCAACATTCCCAAGGTGGGCCGTGTCCGGTTCCGGTGGACCAAAGGCCTGCCCGTAGGCAAGCACGCAAACGGCGAGAACCGGATCACCGGGGCCCGGCTGATCAAGGATGCCCTCGGCTGGCACATCGCCTTCCGCGTTCAGACCCTGGAGGTCAAGCCCGAGCTCCATCAGGGGCCCGATGTCGGCATCGACATGGGTGTCACCGTGCCCATCGCCCTGTCGGACGGTGAGACATGTGAGCACGGTGAGTGGCTGACGGAGAGGGAGAAGGCGAAGCTTTTGCGTCTGGAGCGGCGGGCCGCGCAGCGCAAGGCACACTGCAAGCCCGGCGAGCGCGCCAGCCGCCGGCTGCACCGCACGTACGACCAGATCGCAGGACTCCGCGCGAAAGCCAAGCGCCGGGCCCTGGACTGGCAGCATCAGACGACCACCACCATCGCCCGCACGTACGGCACGGTCGTGGTCGAAGCACTGACCATCACGAACATGGTCAAGTCGGCCAGGGGAACCATCGAGGAGCCGGGACGGAACGTTGCCCAGAAGTCTGGGCTGAACCGCTCCATCAGTGGGGAGGCGTGGGGCCGGACGGTCATCATGCTGACGTACAAGACCGTCCGGCGCGGCGGCACCCTGTACAAGGTTCCCGCCCCGGGCACTTCCCAACGCTGTTCAGCGTGTGGTGTCACCACCCCCGGTAGTCGGGAGTCCCAGGCTGTGTTCGTGTGCAAGAACCCGGACTGCGGCTGGTCGGGCAATGCCGACCACAACGCGGCCCGCAACGTCTTGCACCTGTACCGGATGGGCCTCGCGCTCATCTCGGCTGCCGGAAGGGCAGTCGTCAGGCGCGCACGCCGCGTCAAGCCCGCTGCCGCAAGGTAAGCGGGAATCTCCCGGCTTCAGCCGGGAGAGCACTTCAAGTCTGGGGCACCAAGCCCGGTACCGAGGGCTGACTTCGGGAGTCTCCCGCCGAACTCCCGGCGTGTCGCCACTCTTGGGACGGAACGGTGACACGACCGTACTGTCTCGTGATCCCCCATGTGATTTCCTGGCGATTAAGCGCGCGACTGTCCGTGCGCGGGGGACATGGGGAGAACGATCGTGAAGCTGCAGCCGATACGCGGGCGCGCCCGCACCGGCCTGCCGGCCCTCCTGCTGGGTGCGGCACTGCTGTTCACCAGCGCGTGCAGCGGTGGCGGAAAGGGTGGCGGCGCCGACGGGAGCGGTGGCGGCGACGGAGGTACCGGTACGACCGGTACCGAGGCGTCGAAGGCCGTCGTGAGCGTCAAGCCGGACGACGGGGCCAAGGAGGTCGCGACCAGCGGCATCCTCAAGATAACCAGCACCGGCGGCAAGCTCACCACGGTGACGGTCGCCGACACCAAGGGCAACGCGGTGGAGGGCAAGCTCACCGCGGACGGCGCGAGCTGGGAGCCCGCCCGGAACCTCGCCTCCGCCACCGAGTACAAGGTGCACGCGGTCGCCAAGGACGAGGCCGGCCGCGAGTCCGCGAAGGACACCACCTTCACGACCCTCACGCCCGCCAATACCTTCATCGGGCAGTACACCCCCGAAGACGGATCGACGGTCGGCGTGGGCATGCCGGTCTCGATCAACTTCTCCCGCGGCATCACCAACCCCGAGGCCGTCGAGAAGGCCATCACGGTGACGGCCGAGCCGGCCGTCCCGGTCGAGGGCCACTGGTTCGGCAACGACCGCCTGGACTTCCGCCCCGAGAAGTACTGGGCCGCGGGCACCAAGGTCACCCTGAGGCTCGCGCTCGACGGGGTCGAAGGCCGCCCGGGGGTCTACGGCAAGCAGACCCGTACGGTCACCTTCAAGGTCGGCCGCTCCCAGGTCACCACGGTCGACGCCGCCGAGCACCGGATGAGCGTGGTCCGCGACGGCGCGGAGATCAAGAACATCCCGATCACCGCCGGCGCCCCCTCGAGCACCACGTACAACGGGCAGATGGTCATCAGCGAGAAGTACAAGGTGACCCGGATGAACGGCGCCACCGTCGGCTTCGGCGGGGAGTACGACATCTCCGACGTTCCGCACGCGATGCGGCTGACCACCTCCGGCACCTTCGTCCACGGCAACTACTGGGCCTCCTCGGGCACGTTCGGCTCCGCGAACGTCAGCCACGGCTGCGTGGGCCTCAAGGACGTCCGCGGGGCCGGCGACGGCAGCCAGCCCGCCGCCTGGTTCTTCAACGAGTCGCTGATCGGCGACGTGGTCGTCGTGAAGAACTCCAAGGACAAGAACGTCGCCCCCGACAACGGCCTCAACGGCTGGAACATGGACTGGGCGGAGTGGATCAAGTAACCCCGGTCGGTACGTAGGCGGGTGGCCCGGTGCTGTGACCCACAGCACCGGGCCACCTGCCGTTAACCGGCGCTAACCTTCCCCGTATGACCATCTCTCTCGAAGTCTCCGAAGGCGTCGGCGTCATCCGGCTGGACCGGCCGCCCATGAACGCCCTGGACATCGCCACCCAGGACCGGCTGCGCGAGCTCGCGGTCGAGGCGACCGACCGGGCCGACGTCCGTACGGTCGTCATCTACGGCGGCGAGAAGGTGTTCGCGGCCGGCGCGGACATCAAGGAGATGCAGACGATGGACCACGCGGCCATGGTCGCCCGGTCCCGCGGACTGCAGGACGCCTTCACCGCCGTGGCCCGGATCCCCAAGCCCGTGGTCGCGGCCGTCACCGGCTACGCCCTGGGTGGCGGCTGCGAGCTGGCCCTGTGCGCGGACTACCGGATCGCCGGCGACAACGCGAAGCTCGGCCAGCCCGAGATCCTGCTCGGCCTGATCCCCGGTGCGGGCGGCACCCAGCGGCTGTCGCGGCTGATCGGCCCGTCCAAGGCCAAGGACCTCATCTTCACCGGCCGCATGGTCAAGGCGGACGAGGCGCTGACCCTGGGCCTCGTGGACCGGGTCGTACCGGCCGCCGAGGTCTACGAGCAGGCGCACGCGTGGGCCGCGAAGCTGGCGCAGGGCCCGGCCCTCGCGCTGCGCGCCGCCAAGGAGTGCGTGGACGCGGGGCTGGAGGCCGACATCGACACCGGGCTGACCATCGAACGGGGCTGGTTCGCGGGCCTGTTCGCCACCGAGGACCGCGAGCGCGGGATGCGCAGCTTCGTCGAGGAGGGGCCGGGCAAGGCCAAGTTCCTTTAGGCGCGGCAGTCTTGTCGGGGTCCTCGCCGGGTGCCTCGCCGGGGTCATTCCTGTGGGTGGATTAGCCAGGCCTTAAGGCAGTCTTAAGGCGAGCCGGTGATCCACTCTGGGTGACCATCGTTGTGCCGTGCGTCACCGCAGGTCAGCGGGGTGCGATGGTCCCCGGGTTGCCGATTGCATATGCCAGGACGACCCCTCGGAATCAAAGATCCCGGGGGGTCTTTTCCTGCGGAACGGCCCGAACGGCCGTACCGGCCCTCCATGATGGGTGCATGGCGGGTCTGGAGGGTGTGGAACAGCCGCGGCAGCGCAATAGCGCTTCCGCCGTACGGCTCACGGCGGCCCTGGAGGACGAACTCGGCCTCAAAGCCCTGGAGTTGTACGGGAACCCGGCTGAGGCGGAAGTGACGCTGCCGTCGATGCCCGAGTCGGCGAGCACCGCCCGCCGGCTCACGCAGTGCGTGGTCGTCCGCCTGTGGGGGCTCTCGCCGCAGATCGCCGAGCACACGGTCCTGCTCGTATCGGAGCTCGTGGGCAACGCCGTCCGCCACACGGGAGCCCGGTCCTTCGGTTTACGGATGCTCAGGCGGCGCGGCTGGATCCGCGTGGAGGTGCGCGACCCCTCGCGCGGGCTGCCCTGTCTCATGCCGGTCCACGAGATGGACACCACCGGCCGGGGTCTGTTCCTCGTCGACAAGCTCTCGGACCGCTGGGGCGCGGACCTGCTGCCGCGCGGAAAGATCACCTGGTTCGAGATGCGGGTCGCGGACCGCTGAGAGTCCCCTGAACGCCACGAACCCCCTTCAACGCCAGAAACCCCCTGACGCCGTTGTGGGGCCTGCGGGGGTTTCATGGGTGTGCCGAGGATCGAAGGGGGTGTGATCCTCGGCAGGGACTTCGCTCGGGTCAACGGGAAGCCGTGGTTCCGACTATGGCAGACGAGGGACCAAATGCCAAAAGTCCCAAGTTGGACATAAGTGTGCATATCCTAAGACTTTCTACCTAAATCTTAGGTGAGATGGGCCACGAGCCTCGTAATCAGTGCATAAAGATCGGCTGCTCTGCGTGAATCGTTGATCACGTAGCGGGCAGTGGCCGGGTGGCCCCGGTTCCGCCGAAGGTCCCGAATGGGGTCAATCAATACCTACACGGGCATCCACCCCTTAAATGGGCGGGTGCTCTGCTACCCGGACCGCCGATCCGCTCTCCGTGCCGGCGCGGCGGTCGCCGCCGGCGCCCTCGCCGCCGCCTGTAGTGCCCCCGCCGGCCCCGGGGCCCCGGCGAAGGCCGCCCCGGACAAACCGGCGGCCCCGGCCAAGGCGGCCCAGACGAAGGTGGCCCCCGCCCCGCGCCGGTTCGCGGGTCAGCCCGTGGAGATCGGGCACGGTCCCCGCGGCCGGCCCGGGGTCGCGCTCACCTTCCACGGCAACGGCGACCCCGCCATCGCCAAGGCGGTGCTCGCCGAGGCGGAACGGGCGGGCGCGCGGGTCACCGTACTGGCCATCGGTGCCTGGCTCGACGCCCACCCGGAGATGGCCCGCCGGATCCTCGACGGCGGCCACGAGCTCGGCAACCACACCCAGCGCCACCTCGCGATCAACGCCATGTCCGAGGAGCAGGCGTACGCCGAGATCACCGGGTGCGCCGACCGGCTCAAGCGGCTGACCGGCTCCATCGGCACCTGGTTCCGCCCGTCCCAGACCCAGTACGCCACCCCCCTGGTGCGAAAACTGGCCCAGCGGGCGGGCTACCCGCACGTCCTCTCGTACGACGTGGACTCCCTCGACTTCACCTCGCCCGGTGCCGCGGCCGTCATCCGCACCGTCATCGGCCCGATCCAAGGCGGATCGGTGGTGAGCCTGCACTTCGGCTACGCGGACACGGTCGACGCGATGCCACCCCTCCTCGAAGAACTCGCACGCCGCAAACTGCGCGCGGTGACCACCACGGAGCTGCTGACCCCATGACGACCACCCGCCTTCCCCGGAAGGCCACCGCGTTGCTGGCCGGTCTGGTCCTCGCCGCCCTGACCGGCTGCGGAGCGGCCGACAAGGGACCCGCCGAGGCCCTCGGCACGAAAGGGCCCGCCGCGCCCGTCAAGGCCGTACCGGCCGCACCGCCGGGCCTGGCCGGAATGCCGCCGCTCCTCGATCCGAACGACGTGTACGCGGCCGACCGGCCGAACAAACTCTCCCCGGTGGTCAAGGACTTCCCGTCCCGCGTCTACGTTCCGAACACCACCTCCAACACGGTGTCCGTCATCGACCCGGTCACCTACAAGGTCATCGACACCATCCCCGTCGGCATCCAGCCCCAGCACGTGGTCCCGTCCTGGGACATGAAGACCCTCTGGGTCAACAACAACCGGGGCCACACCCTCACCCCGATCAACCCGGCCACCGGCGAGGCAGGCAAGCCCGTCGAGGTGCACGACCCGTACAACCTGTACTTCACGCCCAACGGCAAGTACGCGGTGGTCATGGCCTCGATGGACAAGGAGCTGGTCTTCCGCGATCCGCACACGATGGACCGGGTGAAGACCGTCCCCGTGAGCTGTTTCGGCGTCAATCACGCGGACTTCTCCGCGGACGGCCGCTACTTCATCGTGAGCTGCGAGTTCTCCGGCGAACTGCTCAAGGTCGACACCGAGAAGATGGAGGTCGTCGGCCAGCAGAAACTGCCCTTCGAGGGCGCGATGCCGCAGGACGTCAAGGTCTCGCCGGACGGAAAGACCTTCTACGTCGCGGACATGATGGCGCACGGCATGTGGGTGCTCGGCGGCGACAAGTTCGAGACCCCCAAGCTGCTGCCCACCGGAAAGGGCTGCCACGGCCTCTACGTCAGCCGCGACTCCAAGGAGATGTACGTCTCCAACCGGGGCGAAGGCTCCGTCTCCGTCTTCGACTTCACGCAGAACAAGCTGACGAAGAAGTGGGAGCTGCCCGAGGGCGGCAGCCCCGACATGGGCGGGGTCTCCGCCGACGGCAAGGTGCTGTGGCTCTCGGGCCGCTACAACTCCGAGGTCTACGCCATCGACACCACCACCGGCAGGCAGCTCGCCAAGATCCCGGTGGGCGGCGGACCGCACGGCCTCGCCGTCTACCCGCAGCCCGGCCGCTACTCCCTCGGCCACACCGGCATCTTCCGGTAGGGCGCGAACGCGCGGACACCGCTCCGCGCGCAGACTGCTTCACGCGGAGAACGCGGGCGTGCCCCGGGAGCTCGCACAGCTCCCGGGGCACTCTGGGCCGCTCACCGACGCCTCCTCACCAGGCGACGGGGAGCCGCTCGGGGAGGCGCTTGATGAAGCCGGTCCGCCATACGAGGTTCTCCGCCGGCACCGCGAGACGCAGCTCGGGCAGCCGCTCGACCAGCACCTCCAGCGCGATCTCGGCGTGCGCCCGGCCCAGCGCGGAAGCCGGGCAGAAGTGCCGGCCGGCGCCGAAGGCGAGGTTGGCGTTGGCGCCCTCGCGCTCCAGGTCCAGCTCGTCCGGGTTCTCGAAGGCCTCCGGGTCGAAGTTGGCCCCCTCCAGCAGGACGAGGACCAGCTCGCCCTCCTTGACCAGCACGTCCCCGACCTGGATGTCCGCCATCGCCAGGCGCGGCAGGCCGTCGCCCACGGACAGGTTCCAGCGGAGCAGCTCGTCCACGGCCTTGCCCATGCGCTCCGGATGCTTGCGCAGGTACCCGATGAGCTCGGGCTTCTGGAGCAGTGCCAGGACCGCCAGGGTCAGGAACGCGGAGGTGGAGACGGCGCCGGCCCCGAAGAGCGAGACGGCGACGGTGGCGAACATGTCGTCGGTGAGGTGCGCCGACTCGGGGTCGGCCTCCTTGAGCTCGGCGAACTTGCCGAGGAGCCCCGTACGCTCCTCGGCAGGCAGCGCCAGCTGCGCCTTCAGCTGATCCTCGAAGTAGCCGACGTCCTTGTACCAGTTGAGCGCCGAGTCGGCGAACGGCTCGCGCGCGGTCATGAACGCGACGTCCAGCCCCGACATCAGGCGCCGCCAGTCCTCGAACGGCACGCCCAGCACCTGGCAGTGCATGGCCGCCGAGAAGGGGTCGGCGAACCCGGCCCGCAGGTCGGCGGGCCCCCCTTCGGCGACGAGCTGGTCGATGAGCTCGCCGGCCTTCGCGCGCAGCCAGTCCTGCAGGCCCTTCTGGCGCGGGTTGAGCGCCTTCATGACCGCGTTGCGCAGTCCGGCGCTGTTGATGTTGCCCATGTTGTTGACGACCTCGGGCGGGATCGTCAGCGCGTACTGGCGCGGGACGCCGGCATTGGCCGTGTCCTTGAGGCTGAAGCGCTCGTCCTCCAGCACCTGCTTGGCCAGCGCGTAGCTGCTCACCAGCCAGGCCGGGTCCCCGGTGAGGGTACGGACCTTCGCGACCGGCGCCTTTTCGCGCAGCCAGGTGCACTCCTCGGGGAGCACGTCGCCGCGCCGCGAGAGGGGGAAGTCGATGAGGGGCTCGGCGGTCAGGCCGGTGCCCTCAAGCTGCTCGACGCTCATCGACGGTCCCTTCGGTTGGTGCGGTGTGCGTGTGCGTGTTCGCGTGCGGGTTCGTGTTCACGTTCGGGTTGTTCGGGTTGCTCTGCGCCTTTTCGGCCGCCTCGGGCCGTACCACGGCGTATGCCTGGTTCCTCGTCGCGCGCAGTCCCCCACCGCGTGCGAAGAGGACGTCGGTCATCGGCATCTTGACGTGGTAGGCCGCCACGGAGGACGGCACGTCGAGAATGCTCGGGGTGTCGATGAAGAACGGCAGCTCGGCTGCCATGTAATCGAAACACACCTGCAACTGTGCGTCGGTGATTGATTCACCTTCCGGCAACTTGGATCCGACAAAGTGCAGGGCCATTTCCTCGCAGCCCTTGCGGAATTCGTCGTCGGTCTCCAGGAAGTGGAGTACACGTCGGTGCAGAAGTTGGTAGACGGGGTTCGTCTGGAACTCCGAAAGTGCCCTCACTCGGATCTCGGCGTGCTGAGGCCCTGATTCCTCCACGCCCTTGAGAATCCTTCGCCGGACTGCCTTGATTTCCTTCGTCGCACGCTTCTCGGCGTGTTCCTGGGTGTAGCCGAAGGCGGCGAACATCCGGTCCACGTGGAGGTCTGCGTAGACGAAGTCGACCTGTGCGAAGCGGGTCGTGGCCCATCGGGTGAGGCTGGATATGCGCTCGGAGCTGAAGTAGCTGTTTCCAGGACTCACCCCGATGAGCACATGGTCGCCGTCTTCCCAGATGTGGTGGCAAGTGCGGGTGAAGGGCAGAACTTCGAATGATGCGTCAGCTGTGATCGTCACCTGTGTGATCGCCCTTGTTGCCGCTTGTCCCTGGGAGCCCTGCGCTCCCGGTGTGGCGGCAATGTCACTACGTTATGCGGTGGTCCCGGAGCGTGACAAGTGGAGGCTTGAATTGTTGGCTGGAATTATCGCTTCCGCATTGCGGAAGAGTAATTGAATTTCTATCTGCCGCTCGAACGGGACCCGGGGCGTGAGGGGTCCCGGCGTGCCGCTACCCTGAGCCGGTCAACAAGCACCAAGAAGGGGTGGACCCAGTGGCGGACATCGAGAGCGCACGGACGACGTTCGGCAAGTTCGACGTGAACGGTGACGGCTTCGTGACGGCCGACGAGTTCCGTTCGGCGATGGCGGAGATGGGCGACCCGTTCGTCACCGGCCCGGTCGCGGATGCCGTGATCGCCGCCAAGGACTCGAACGACGACGGCCTGCTGAGCTTCGACGAGTTCTGGGCCTCCCTGAACAAGTAAGCCCCGCGCCGCCCCCTGGCCCCTTGTCGGGCCGGGGGCGCGCGTCAGGTCCGCCGCGGCCCGTCGGTCATGCCCTCCACCTCGGCGAGGGCCTCCTCGAGCCAGCGCAGCCAGAAGGTCTCCAGCCCGGTTCCCGCGTGCAGCACGACCCGCCGCAGCCGGTCCTCCCCGGAGTCCCGTCCGGCCGGGAAGTCCTTCTCCTCGATCGCCTCGTACACGGCCAACTGGGCCCGGTGCAGCTCCAGATGCCGCCGCAGCTCCGCGGCCAGCCCCTGTGGCCCCACCACCGCGGCCGCCCGGATCCGCAGCAGCAGCGGATCCCGCACCGGCTTGGGATCCTGACGCTCCCCGACCCACCGCGCCAGCTCCCCGCTCCCGGCGGGCAGCACCTCGTACTCCTTCTTCTGCCCCCGTACGGGCCCCTCGCTGGGCAGCGCCCGGATCAGCCCGGCCTCCTCCAGCCGGCCGAGCTCGCGGTAGATCTGCTGGTGCGTCGCGGACCAGAAGTACCCGATCGACTTGTCGAACCGCCGCGTCAGCTCCAGCCCCGACGAGGGCTTCTCGAGCAGGGCGGTGAGGATGGCGTGCGGGAGCGACATGCGGCCATCCTAGGTTTGCGGAGGGCCGGGGCCGGTGTCCCGCTGTCTCGCCTACCCCCAGGCGGCCAGTGCCTCCGGGGTGCGCGGGCCCGGGGTGTGCACGGACAGGTGGCCGTGGGCGCGCAGGAAGGCCGTCACCGCCGGGGACCAGGCCGGGCGCAGGCCCGCCGAGGTGAGGAGGGACGGGTCCGAGAGGAGGGGCTCGGCCGGGCCGAAGCGGATGCCCGCCGGGGTCAGGACCGCCGCGTCGTCGGCCCAGCGGACCGCCAGGTCCACGTCGTGGGTGGCCATGACCACCGTCGTGCCCGAGGTGCGCAGTCCCGCGAGGACGTCGAGGAGCCGCTCCTGACCGTCCGGGTCCAGGCCGGCCGTCGGCTCGTCCAGGATCAGCACCCGCGGAGCCATCGCCACCGCTCCCGCGATCGCCGCGCGCTTGCGCTGGCCGTAGGAGAGCAGGTGCGTGGGGCGGTCCCGGAGCGGGGTGATGTCCAGCGCGGCGAGGGCCGAGTCCACGCGGGCGCGGACCTCCGGAGCGGGGAGCCCCAGGTTCATCGGGCCGAAGGACACGTCCTGTTCGACCGAGGCCGCGAACAGCTGGTCGTCGGGGTCCTGCACGACCAGCTGGACGGACGTGCGCAGCCGGGTCAGGCCGGCCCGGTCGTACGAGACCTCCGTGCCGTCCAGCCGCAGCGATCCCGCGCCGGGCCGCAGGCCGCCGCTCAGCAGCCGCATCAGCGTGGTCTTGCCGCTGCCGTTGCGGCCCAGCAGGGCCAGCGCCCGGCCCGGCGCGATGGCGAAGTCGACGCCGGTCAGGACCGCGGGGCCGTCCTCGTAGGCGTAGCCCGCGCCGGACAGTTCCACCACCGGGTTCAGCGACGGGTTCAGCGACGGGTTCACAGGAGGAGCCCCTTCAGGGTGAGGGTCAGGGTGATCAGGGTCGCCAGCAGCCCGGCGGTGGCCGTCAGGAAGCGCCACGACAGGGCCGCCTCCGGTACGAGGACCCGCAGCGCGCCGTCGTAGCCGCGTCCGGCGAGCCCCGCCTGGAGCTTGGCCGCGCGGTCGAAGGCCCGTACGAAGGAGGTGGCGGCGAGCCCGGCCAGGGAGCGCCACACCGCCGCCCGGCCGGTGTGCCCGAGCCGGGCCGCCTGGGCCCGGTGGACCTGGGCCATGGAGTCGAGCAGCAGGAAGCCGATCCGGTACATGACCAGGGCCACGTCCACCACCGGGGCCGGCACCCCGGCCCGGACCAGCCGGGGCAGTACGTCGGAGACCGGGGTCGTGAAGGCGAACAGCAGCAGCCCGAGCGAGGCCGCCGAGGTGCGCAGCAGCAGTTCGCTGGCGAGACGGGGGCCGTCGGGGGCCAGGGACACCGGCCCCGCCGGGCCGCCGACCGCGAACAGCAGCGGCAGCGCCCCGGTGAAGCAGAAGCCGAGCGGGATCCGGAAGGCCCGCCAGAGCTGCCGGCCGGCCACCCCCGCCGGGCCGAGCAGTACGGCGAGGGTGGCGGCGGCCACCAGCGGCCCGCCCGGCCAGGGCGGCAGGCACACGGCGGTGACCGTCAGCCCGATCCCGAGCAGGGCCTTCTCCAGCGGGTGCCGGCCGCGCCAGCGACTGCTGTGCGCGGCCACGTCGATCGGCAGCACCGTCTACGCCTCCGGGGCGGTGGCGGCAGCGGCGGCGGCCGCTCCTTGGCGGCGGCCCTTGCGGACGCCGAAGTAGTAGGCGAGGACGCCCGCGCCCAGCGCCGCCTGCAAGGCGAACAGCGCGGACTCGATCTCGGCGGAGGGGGGTTCGTAGAGAGGGGAGAACCAGGGCTCGTAATCCGGCTTCAGCTCGGTGATCGCCGCCTCCGCCTGTCCGTCGGCGCCGCTGAAGGGCTCCTCCTTGCCCTCGCCCAGTCCCAGGGCGATCGGCAGGACGGCCAGCGCCGCCACCAGGAGCAGCAGCAGGGTGTTGATCTTCGCGTTCTTGGACATCCCGCTCATCAGGCCGCCGCCTTCTCTTCGGTACGGGCGGAGGTCAGCTTCGCGACACCCAGCCGGACCAGGTCCGACTTGCTCGATGCCATCAGCAGCCGCATCACCAGGACGGTCAGCAGCCCCTCGCTCACCGCCAGCGGTATCTGGGTGACCGCGAAGATCCCCCCGAACTTCGCGAGCGAGCCCGCGAATCCGGAGGCCGGGTCCGGGAAGGCCATGGCGAGCTGGACGCTGGTGACGCAGTAGGTGACCAGGTCGGCGAAGAAGGCGCCGAAGAACACGGTCACCATCAGCGGAAGATCGAACTTCCGCAGCAGCCGGTAGACGGCGTAGCCCGCCCACGGGCCGGCGATGGCCATCGAGAAGACGTTCGCGCCGAGGGTGGTGAGCCCGCCGTGCGCCAGCAGCAGGGCCTGGAACAGCAGGGTGATCGTGCCGAGCACCGCCATGATCGGCGGCCGGAACAGGATCGCCCCGAGCCCGGTGCCCGTGGGATGCGAGCAACTGCCCGTCACCGAGGGGATCTTCAGGGCGGATAGAACGAAGGTGAACGCTCCGGAGGCGCCGAGGAGCAGCGTGCTCTCCGGGTTGGCCTTCACCTCGCGGGTGAGCGAGCGGACGCCGTGGACGACGAAGGGGGCGGACGCGGCGCCCCAGGCGACCGCGTGCAAAGGGGGCAGGAACCCCTCGGCTATATGCATGGGTAGGGAGACCTCTCCAGCACCTCGTGGATGGACAACGCGCCCCGGCCGGTCTCCTGGCTCACGGGTTGACGTCCATGCTCCGCCTTCCCGGGCAGCGCGGAACCTCCCGCGCAGCCCAGTGGCTTTCCCGCAGGAGTGGAGCCGGACTTCCCGATCACAGTGGCGAGGGCCGCACCGGTTTCCCACCGGTTTCCCGAACACCAAGGCCCGATGACCCTAGTCGGCTGCACGGACCGGTAACAACCCGCCCCAAATGCGCCGGGCGGCGGCCGGATTCCGCTTCGTGGTCACTCTCCGTGTCCAGCGGCTCGTCGGCCGCCCCAAGGGCGCGGACCGGAGGGGGAGTTCCGGGTGTCCGGTGACGCGGGGCGGTGCAGGGTCCGTCACACCACGCCGTTCCGCACGGGAGGGGGAGGGGGAGGGGGAGGAGCAGGGGGAGCGGGGTCGGGGCGAGCACGGACGGGTGCGGTCCGCTGGCGCGGCCGCCCGGCGGCGCCGAGGCTGGTGGGGTGACCGCCGAACCCGATGCCGCGCCCGCTTTCGACTACTCCGACCTCACCGCCGTCTACGTCAACTGCACGCTCAAGCGATCGCCCGAGCCCAGCAACACCGAGGGCCTGATCGCCAAGAGCCGCGCCGTGATGGAGGCGGCCGGGGCCCGGACCTCGCTCATCCGGGCCGTCGATCACGACATCGCCACCGGCGTCTGGCCCGACATGACCGACCACGGCTGGGAGGAAGATCAGTGGCCGGTGCTCTACAGCCAGATCATGGACGCCGACATCCTCGTGCTGTGCGGCCCGATCTGGCTCGGGGACAACAGCTCGGTGATGAAGCAGGTCATCGAGCGGCTCTACGCCTGCTCCTCGATCCTGAACGAGCAGGGCCAGTACGCCTATTACGGACGCGTGGGCGGCGCGCTGATCACCGGTAACGAGGACGGCGTCAAACACTGCGCCATGAACATCCTCTACAGCCTCCAGCACCTCGGCTACGCGATCCCCCCGCAGGCCGACGCCGGATGGATCGGCGAAGCCGGACCCGGGCCCTCGTACCTGGACCCGGGATCCGGCGGCCCCGAGAACGACTTCACCAACCGGAACGCGGCCTTCATGAGCTGGAACCTCATGCACCTGGCCGCTCTGCTCAAGCGGTCCGGCGGGATGCCGGCGCACGGCAACCAGCGCTCCCTGTGGGACGCGGGCTGCCGCTTCGACTTCCCGAACCCCGAGCACCGGTAGACCCCGGTCCCGCCTCCCGCCACCCGCCTCCCGCCGGCGTGCTCAGCAGACGTTCCGGTGCGCGATGTCCAGGACGAAGCGCTCCGGGGAGTGCAGCTTGAAGGAGGTGTAGGCGGGCTTGGTGTCGAAGGCGGCGCCGAAGGTGACGTACCCCTCGTAGTCGCCGGTCAGGGCGATGCCCTTCAGCTTGGGCAGGTAGATCTTGAGGAGCTTGGGCCCGCGGTAGACGTTGTGGCCCGCCTCGTCGTGCCCGGCGGCGGGGTGCAGGCGGATCTCCAGGAAGTACCGCCCGGCCAGCGGGACGGGCTTGCCGGACCCGTCGTAGACCAGCGAAGGGACGGGGGTGACGGTGACCTCGGGTACGTATCCCTGCAGGTCGACGACCATGCGGTCGTACGTGCAGTGCCCGCCCCAGCGGGCATTGACGACGAGCGGAGTGGTGGTGGCCGTGGCGGTGGCGGCCGTGGTGGTGGCGGCGGAGGCCGGTGCGGCGAAGGCGAGCATGGCGGTGAGCAGCGCGCCCAACCCCAGTGCGGTGGCCTGCCGGCGGCGTGGACGGTTCATGGCGTCCCCTCGATTCCGAGAGACGGGGAACGGTGTCACCCGTGAAGACGCGCCCGGTACGGCAGCGGTTGCACCGGGTTCACCGGGTTCACCGGGTTCACCGGGTTCACCGGATTCACCCGGTTCAGCTGGGCAGGAGGGCGCTCAGCTCGGCGTCGAGGTCGTAGTACCGGTGTTCCTGGCCGCGCGGCACCAGCTCGGTCATCCGGCGGCACAGCTCCCGTACGTCCTTGGCCCGGGCGGACACCACGCACGACTGCTCGCCGTTGCTGAAGGCGAGGAAGATCCGGGGCTCGGTGCCCTTCCAGCGCGGCCACACCTGTATGTCGCCCTCGCCGGTGGCGCAGATCTGGCCGTCGAGCAGCAGTTCCCGGGAGAAGACCCAGTGCGCGAGGTGCATCCCGGCACCCTCGAAGTCGAGGGAGATCTCGTAGGGCCGCTCGGTGCGGTACACGAAGACGCCCCGCACGGGGACGGGCGCGGGCGTGGCCTCGAGCCGGAGCGCAAGGACGCGGTGTTCGGTGCCGGTCATGCGGGCGCCTCTCTCTCGGGGTGGGTCTCGCCGGCGCACGCGCGACATGCCCACTCGGGCAAGCTAGCCCACCCCCGGACCGCCTTTCCGCTGCCAAAGGTCCCGTCCCGCCGGGCCGCTCGGCCCGACTTCGCCCGATGCGCCGAGCCCCGCGCGTGCGTAACCCATCCACCCGCCCCTACGGAGGCGGCCGCCCCTCCCGGGTGGGAGGGGCGGCCGTCTCGTGCTGGTGGTGGTGGTGCTGGTGGGTCAGGCTGCCGCGTCGTAACTCGGCAGGGGGGCCGACGCCGTGGCCAGGGCGGTGACGGACCAGCGCTGTGCGTCCGTCTGATTGCAGTCCCAGAGCTGGAGCTGGACCCCGTTCGTCTTGTCACCACGGTTCAGGTCGAGACAGCGACCGGAGACCGTGTTGTAGAGGCTGCCGTCGGCACGGGGCAGGAACTGCTGCGCCGGGTGGTTGTGGCAGTCGACGGCCTGGATCGGCGTGCCGTTGCCGGTCCCGGCGTCCTTGGCGTCCATGCACTTGCCCTGGATGCGCACGGTGCCGTCGGCCCGGACCTCGAACTGCTGGGCGAGCCCCCCGCCGATCTCGTTGCAGTCCCAGATCTGCACCGTGGTGGCGTCGGACGCCAGGTCCGCGCACTTGGTACCGGTCGAGGTCAGCGAGATCTTGGTGGTCGCGCCGGTGGCGGTGGGAGCAGCCGCGTAGGGGTAGGTGGCGAAGTTGCTGATGCCGCCGACGAAGGTGCCGAAGTAGTCGGGCTGCCCGTTGACCTTGTACCGGCCCAGGACCAGCGGTCCGGTCGGGGCCGGGCTGGTGGCTGCCGCGTGGTTGCCGCTCGCGGCGAGGACGCCGTTGACGTACAGGCTCATCAGGCCGGTCTTGGCGTTGTAGACGGCGGACAGGCGGGTCCAGGTGTTCGCGTTGAACCGCGCCGCGTCGTTGATCTTGTCGGACCAGTCGTACGCCCAGCCGTCCACGTCGCCCTTGGCGATGGCGAACCGCCACGAGTAGGTGGCCGCGTCCGCGTAGAGGGTGAAGGCGCTGTTGCGGGTGTTGTCCTGGCTGGCGATCAGGCCGCCGTTCGGGCCGGCCTTGGCCCAGGTGCTGATGGTGAAGCTCTTGCGGGTGTCAATGGGAGAGCCGGTGGCGGTGATCGTCGCCTGGGCGCCGTTGAACGCCGCGTAGGACGTGCTACGGCCTTCGATGGTCTCGGCGGTGGGGAAGGTGACGGCGCCCGCGAGGGTGGCGGGGGTCATGTTGCCGCCGGCGCTCGGCGTCTTGCCCGCGGTCGCGCCCGTCAGCTTCCACTGATGGGTGGGGGTGTTGAGGTTGCCCTGGAGGATGAAGGTGGGGGCGACACCGGTGACGGTGGGGTACAGCACGGTCGTCCCGTTGGGGGCCGTGCCGACTCCGTTGAAGGCGACGAGCTGCTGTTCCGTGTCGACGGCCCAGAGGTCGGGGATGTTGTCGCCGGTGAGGTCGCCGTCGGAGCCGACGCGCGGGTAGCGGGCGGGGTCGATCTTGCCGGTGATGAGGCCGGCGGCCGGGTTGGTGGCCGCGGTCAGGACCGGGTTTTCGGCGGTGCCGCCCGTGAGGCTGAAGGCGTGGAGGGTGCCGCCGTCGGTCTTGTTACGGGCCCACAGCGTCGGGAAGTTGGTGCCCTTGGCGCGGCCGGGGGTGATCAGCTCGTAGCCGTCCCACGTGGTGTCGTTGGCGGAGAGCAGGATCGCCGGGGAGTCGAGCTGGTTGGTGGAACCGGGGATGCCCAGCCACAGGCGGCCGTTCTCCACGAACAGGAGCGAGGTCTGGGGCAGGTTGACGTCGCCGCCGGCCTTGCTGTCTCCCGTGACGGAGCCGTAGGCGGCGATCTGGGTGACCTTGCTCCAGTCGGTGCCGTAGCCGTGGGTGGAGCAGGTGATGGGGGTGAAGTCGGCCTTGGCGCAGGAGGTGGGCTTGGTGACGTTGATGGGTGCCTGGCCGTCGACGAGGCCGGTGTTGTTGTTGGTAAAGTTGTAGAGGTTGGGCTTGCCCGGTTCGTGGGCGAGGAGGTCGTCGACGTTCTTGTTGCCGAGGCTGCCGCGGTGGGTGAGCTGGATGCCGTTCCAGCCGTTGCCGCTGACGCTGGAGCGGGCGAGCGCGACGGGGGCGGCTGCGGGGTCGCCGCCGCCGTTGATCTGGCGGATGTTGCCGGCGGAGTCGGCGAGGACGACGTCGGCCTTCTTGTCACCGTTGATGTCACCGAAGATCGGGGCGGGGCTGTTCGGGTTCGACGGGACGTAGAAGCTGTGGACGACGGGCTGGGACATGTTGCCCGCGTTGTCCTGCGTCTGGAGGTAGAGGTAGTTCGTGCCCCAGGCCTGCGGGGTGTACTTGATCGTCGTCTTGCCCTCGGCGGTGAAGGTCTTCACGATCTGCGGGTCGGAGTCGGTGCAGTTCCAGTCGGAAGCCGCCTTGACCGGGTCGGTGGTCCAACGGGCACAGGCCAGCCCTGAGCTGCGGGTGCTGCCGTTGGTCGGGGCGTTGTCCGCTGCGGCGAGGGTGAAGGTGCCCGGCTCACCAACGCGCTTGGGGTGGCCGCCGGTGGTGCCGGAGAGCGGGAAGTCGGTCGAGGCCACCGACGCGGAGGGCGAAGTCCGGTCGACGAAGAAGTAGCACCGCTCGCTCTCGGCGCTCCACAGGGTGTCGTCCTGCGTGTTCGAGAACCAGTAGTACTTGTGCCCGTCCTTCAAGGCGCCGAAGTCGGCGGTGACATCCCCGGACGAGGCCAGCCAGGTGCTGTTGAAGTACTGGGTACTGCCGTTGTCGTCCTCGTCGACGAGCGCGAAGTTCGTCTGGAGCTGTCGACCGGTGGGCGAGTGCGTGGCGACGGTCATCGAGGTATTGGAGTTGAGGCCGACCCAGCCCGGGTTGTCCCAGGAGTTCACGGCACCGGCGGTGCGGCAGGCGGCGTACGTGCCGGTGCCGGCGAAGCCGGGTGTGGGGGCGGTGCGAGGGTTGCCGATGGTGGGGCGGATGTCGTAGGTGACCGTGACGCGCGGGCTGTTGCCGAACCGCTGCCGGTAGTACATGTTGCCTTCGTCGTCCGGCGCGAAGCCGAACGTGAAGTGGGGCCACTTGTCGCGGGCGGCGTTCCGCATCTGGGTGGTGACGTCGTACTGGACGTCGCCCGTCCCCGAGATGTTGATGCCGCCGATCTTGACGCAGTTGCCGCCCATGCGTGAGTTCTTGTCGCAGGGCTGGTTGTTCCAAGTGGTGGGGTTGTTGATGGGACCGGTCTGGTACAGGCCCATCGGGGTGGCCGTGCTGGGGCTGGAGGAGGAGACGACGGTGGCGTGGAGCCGGGCGTCGATGACCTCGGTGTCGTAGATCGTCGAATTGATTCCGACCTGGAAGTACGCGCGCTCGCGGCCCTTCCGGGTGCACGTCGAGTACCCGCAATATCCGGCGGCGGGCGTGTTCTGGCCGTCCGTGGTGCCGTTGAACTCGTTGGTGTCGGGGTACGCCTCCTGGACCTGCGACCAGGCACGCGTCGTGTTGGTCGCGGAGGGGTTGACGCCCGGGTCGATGTACCAGGGGCCGGTGCCCTGGCCGAGGAGGGAGGTGTCGGGGATCAGGTCGATGCCGGTGGCATCGGCCTTGACGCCGATCGGCTTGAGGTTGGCGGTGTCGCCGGGGGCGTCTGCGCTGGAGGCGACGATCCGGTCGGCGGCGGCCGGCGCCGACGGCGGGGCGTCGGTGCCGCTCGCGGCCGCGGACTTGCCGCTCTTCGCGCCGCTCTGCGGGACGGCAGCCGCCTCGGGGAGGGCCTTCTTCGTGGAGTCCCACATGAAGGAGGTGGGGCTGGTGAAGTGGGCCTTTCCCTGGGCGTCGTTGAAGCGGATGTTGCCCGCCGCGTCGGCGGTGGTCTTCAGTCCGGGGGCGTCGACGCCGAGGCGGATCTTCTTCAGCGCCGGGTTCGCGGCAGCCTGGGCGGTGTGGACGATCAGGACCTGGCTCCAGCCACCGAGCTGGGTCGCGGTCAGGCGCAGGTCGACGTCGGGCAGGACGTTCTTGTAGAGCGCGTCATTGCCCTCGAGGACCGGCTTGGGCAGCTTGAAGGGCGTCTTGAAAGCCAGCCTCTTACCGTCGGCCGTGGTCATCGTCGCCATCGGCCCCGTGCCACCACCGGAGATGCTCAACGGGGAGGGAACGACGGCCGGGGATATGGTCCCGTCGGCGTTCACCCGGAGCGTCGTATCGATCGCCCGCCAGGACCCGTTGGCTTGTTTCACCCGCTCCGGAGCGGCCGCGGCATCCGTGGTGAGCGTGCCGCCGGGGTTGGCGAACGTCTGCGAGTCGGCAGTGGTCAGTGTCTCGACCGCCACCGGCTTGCCGGTGCGCTTGGCCTGCGCCAACGCGGCTTCCACGGCCTTCTGCCGGGCGGTGGGCTCGGCCTTGGCGGCGGGCTTCGGCGCGGGGCTCGGCGAGCCGGCCGCGAAGGCGGCCGGGGCGGTGATCAGCCCGGCTCCGAGACACAGCACAACGGCGCCTGTCACGTGAAGCGTGACGGCTGTGGATGCCCACCGACGCAGGAGGGCCCGAGGGCCGGGGTCAAGGGATGAAGAAGATGGCCTCATGGGCAGAGGTCCTCGCTATGCGCGTCGGTGAACGAAGGTCACGCGCACGGTGCTTGTTGGCCGAAACCCTGTCAACAATCCGTCAGGACAATATGTCTGCTTCATGCGAATAAGGATTGTGTTGGCTGTGAAGTGAGATTGATCATGTAAGCGATTGTTAAGGAAAATCTGTACGAATGAATGGCCCCCTCCCTAGGGTGCGGCTGTCCGGACTGTTCCAGAACCGGACTTTGTCATTCCTTTTTGTGGGGGGATTTTGTTGTCTCGTCAGGGTGGTTTGCTTTCGCGCGCGCGCGCGAGACGGCCACGTGTTGCGATGGTCGCCGCGCTCGCGGTGCTCATCTCCGGCCTGGGCTTGCCCGCGGTCGAAGCGGTGGCGAAGCCACCGAAGGTGTGGGTGCCGCCGAATACGGCGCTCCCGCAGACGAAGCCCGTCAAGGGCTCGAATGCCAAGCCCGTCAACGCCAAGGCACCGACGGGTAAGGCGTGGGCCCCGGACGCGAAGGCGAAAGCCCCGTCGGGAGCTGCGACCGTTCCGCTCGGCATTGCCGGCGGGTCGACAATCCCGGCCGGGGGGAAATCGGTTCAGGCCGGCACTCTGCCCGTCTGGGTTGCTCCTGTTAAGGGCCCGAAGCGTTCGGCGAAGCTGTCGGAACTCGCGACCTCGGGTTCCGGTTCCGGTGTGGGCTCGCTGCGGGTGGAGGTGAAGGACGAGGCGAAGACGCGTGCGGCTGGTGTCGGGGGCGTCCTCGTCGCTCTGACCGATGCGGCGGGTTCGGCTGCTTCGGGCAAGGTGCAGGTCGGTTTCGACGTCTCGGCGTGGGCCAAGACGACTGGTGCGAACTGGGGCGACCGTGCACGTGTCGTGCGTCTTCCCGACTGTGCGCTGACGACTCCGGGCGCGAAGGGCTGCACGGCCCGTACGCCGGTTGTCTCTCACAAGGATGCGTCGGGTCGTCTGGTTGCGGAGGTCGACGCCCCCAAGGCGGTGTCCTCCAAGACGAGTACGTTGAAGTCGGCGCCTTCGGATGCGCCGCAGATGCTGTCGACGCAGGCTGTTGCGCTGGCGGTGGAGGCGGGTCCGTCGGGGTCGAGTGGTGACTTCACCGCGACGCCCATTGCGCCGTCGATGTCGTGGCAGGCCGGCGCGAACGCGGCGAACTTCACCTACGGCTATACGGTCGAGGTTCCCTCTGCCATTGCCGGCGCCGGCCCGGATGTGGGCCTGGCCTACGACTCGTCCTCCATCGATGGCCGTACCGCATCCACGAACGCACAGGCGTCTGGTTTCGGTGAGGGCTGGGACTGGAGTCCGGGCTCGATCTCCCGTACTTACAAGGGCTGCAAGGACGCGGGGATAGCCGAGTCGGGCGACGAGTGCTGGGCCGGGGACATCCTGTCCCTGAACCTGGCAGGCCACTCCGGTCAGATCGTCCGCGACGACACGTCGTGCGTCTATCACCTTCAGGGTGAGGACGGCACGAAGATCGAGCGTCTGACCGGGCAGCGCAACGCCGCCTGGAAGGGCGAGGGCTTCAAGGTCACCACGACCGACGGGACCCAGTACTACTTCGGCTCCAACCGCCTGCCCGGCGGGGATGGCACGGACCCGGAGGCCAAGTCGGTCTCCACGGTCCCGGTCTACTTCAACAGCGGTCAGGACAAGTGCCTGGGCGCTGACACTCCCGCGAACGGGACCTGGCAGCAGCTGGGCTGGCAGTGGAACCTCGACTACGTCGTGGACCCGCACCAGAACCTGGTCTCCTACCGCTACGAGCAGGAAGACAACTTCTACGGGCGTGGCGGTGGCCAGAACGGCGGCACCGGCACCAACACGAAGTACCAGCGCGGCTCCTACCCGACCTGGATCGGCTACGGGCAGCGCCTGCCCGAGCAGATCACGGCGAAGGGCATAGCGAAGCCGGCCGTCCAGATCAACATCAAGAACGCGGAACGCTGCGTTGTGATCGGGACGGTCACCTGCACGGACACCGCCCAGCGGATCAAGGCGAACGCCGCTTCCTGGCCGGACACTCCGATCGACCAGGAATGCCCTGCCACGGGCCAGTGCCTGAACCTGTCCCCGACGTACTTCACGACGAAGAAGTTCACCCAGATCGCCACTCAGGTCTGGACGGGTACGGCCTGGCGCACGGTCGACTGGTACGACCTCAAGCACTCCTTCCAGGACCCGGGCGACGGCACGTCACCCACACTGTGGCTCGACTGGATCCAGCGCAACGCCACCAACGGCAAGACCGCGATCAAGCTTCCGGCGGTCTACTTCCAGGCGACGCAGTTCCCCAACCGCGTCGACGGTGTCGTCCGCCGCCCCGACGGTACGGATGCTTCGGCGCCGAGTTACCGGCGTCCGCGGATCCAGACGATCACCACCGAGACCGGCGGCCAGATCAACGTCGCCTACAAGGCCCCCGAATGCTCCCGCCTCGCCGGGACGATGCCGTCCTCCGAGGACGGCAACACGATGGCCTGCATGCCGGTCAAGTGGTACCTGCCCGGCCAGTCCTTCGCCGACCCGGTCAACGACTGGTTCAACAAGGTCATCGTGCAGTCCGTCACCGAGCAGGACAAGGTCGGCGGCCAGGTCAGCAAGGTCACCGACTACGAGTACGGCGGCGGCATCGCCTGGCACCGCAACGACTCGGAGTTCGCCGACCCCAAGACCCGCACCTGGGACCAGTTCCGCGGCTACGCCACGGTGACCACCCGCACGGGCAACGGCAACGCGAGCGAGGCCCCGCGCACGAAGAACGTTTCGACCTACCTGCGCGGTATGGACGGCGACGTCCTGGCCAACGGCACCAAGCGCAGCATCAACATCACCGACACACAGGGCGGGACGATCAAGGACGAGGAAGTCCTGTCCGGCTTCGTCCGCCAGAGCCAGACCTACGACCGCGACGGCGGAGCAGTGGTCTCGGACGAGGTCACCACCCCGTGGCTCGGCCCGGTCACCGCGACCCGCGCCCAGTCCGGCGGGATGCCCGCGATCACGGCCCGCGCGATGAACACGGCGAAGGTCACGACGCGCTCGAAGCTCGCCGGCGGAGGCTGGCGCACGGCCGAGCGGTCGTCGACGTATGACACGACGCTTGTGACGCGTCCGCTCCAGGTCGACGACAACAGCGACATCTCCCGCACGGACCAGCGTCTGTGCACCACCTTCGAGTACCCCACGGGCCCGGGCGGGGCGGTCACCGAACTGGCCTCCCGCACCCTGGTCATCTCCGGAACGTGCGGCCAGACCCCGACTGCGGCCAACACGGTCGGTGACACCCGCTCGTACTTCGACGGTTTGGCCTACGGCCAGGTCGGAGCGACCGCGGACGGTACGGGTACCGAGGTCCTGGAGAAGTACGACGGCGGCGGCAAGCCGGTCTACCGCCTCAACTCCACCTCCACCTACGACGCGTACGGCCGCGTCACCAGCAACACCAACAAGGTCCGTAAGGACACCGCCAACCCTGGTGGTGCGGTGACCAGGACCGAGTACTCCCCGGCCACCGGGGTGCTGCCCAGCACCATCACGCACACCAACCCGCTGGGCTGGAAGTCGGTCACCACCCTCGACATCGGCCGTTCGCAGCCGTTGAAGAGCACCGACGAGAACAGTCACGTCGGTGAACGCGTCTATGACGCGCTCGGCCGTGTCGTGAAGATCTGGCAGCCCGGTCAGAACTCCACGACGGACCTGCCGGTCCGCACGTTCTCGTACACGATGAACGGCACGAACGCGCCGTCCGCCGTTCTGAGCCAGGCGCTCATGAACGACAACACCTACACGTCCTCGTACTCGATCTACGACGGCCTCGGCCGGGTCCGCCAGACCCAGGCCACTCCGCCCTCGGGCGTGGCCGGCCGGATGATCACGGACGCGCTGTTCGACTCCCACGGATGGCAGGTCAAGACCAGCTCCGCCTACTACACCGACCAGGCGTCGCCGTCCGCGGCGGTGTTCCTGCCCAACGGCGGCGTTCAGCCCGACAGCAAGATCCCGTCCCAGACCGTCAACGTCTTCGACGGCCTCGGCCGCGTCACCGACTCCATCTCCCAGTCCTTCGGTGTGGAGCAGTCCCGCTCCAAGATCCAGTACCTGGGTGTGGACGAGACCCGCCAGATCCCGCCGGCCGGCGGCTTCGCCACGGCGACCATCACCAACGGCACCACCTCGATCCTGCGTCAGTACAAGACCGACACCCCGACCGGTGCGTACGACGACACGACGTACGTCTCGAACAGCCAGGGGCAGGAGCTTTCCCGCAAGGACTCCGCTGGCAACGAGTGGACCTTCGCCTACGACCTCCTGGGCCGTCCGGTGAAGACCACCGACCCCGACTCGGGCACCAGCACCACCGCCTATGACGACAGCAAGAACCTCGTCACGGCCACGGATGCCCGCGCCAAGAGCGTGACCACGGTTGCCGACATCTTGGGTCGCACCATCGCGACCTACGAGGGAACGGTCGTCGACCCGGCCAAGCAGGTTGGTGCGTTCACCTACGACACCAAGGCGCTGGGCAAGCCCGACACGACCACCCGCTACGTGGGCGGCAAGACGGGCAGCGCCTACGTCATGGAGGTCACCGGCTACGACGGCGGCTACCGCCCCCTCGGCACCAAGGTCACCATCCCGGCCGTCGAGAAGGAATTGGCCGGTACCTACCAGACGACCAACACCTACGACGCCTACGGGCAGCTGAAGACGACCGCCCTGCCCGGCATCACCAAGGCCGGACTGGGCGTCGAAACGCTGTCCTTCGGTACCGACGTCGCGGGCAACATGACCTCGCTCAGTGGCAAGATCGGCCTCACCAAGACGCCGTACGTCGTGGACATGCGCTACGACCCCTACGGCCAGGCCATCCGCACCACCGTCGGCGACACCGGCATGCAGGTCGTCTCCACCGTCGACTACGACGCCGGCACCGGCCGTCCCGTCCGTACGACACTCGACAAGCAGACCGCCGCCACCGCGAGCGTGGACGTCCTGGACTACACCTACAACCAGGTCGGCGATCTCACATCGATCGGTGACACGCAGGATGGTGCCACCCGTGACCTGCAGTGCTTCACACATGACTACCTCGGGCGCCTGACCCAGGCCTGGACCGACACCGGCACCCAGACCACCGCCCCGCAGCCCAGCGTCCGTGGCATCGGTGGCTGCACCAACGCCACCGGGCCCGCGGTCGACGGCAACGGCAAGCCCAGCGTGGGCGGCCCCGCCCCGTACTGGCAGCAGTACACCTACGACAACCTCGGCAACCGCAAGAAGCTCGTCAAGAAGGACACCACCGGCAACGCGGCCAACGACGTCACGATCACCCAGACGTTCGGAACCGGCCCCAACACCCCCTCCATCGACCCCCAGACGGGCGGCGGCACCGGCGGCCCGCACGCGCTGATGACCTCGACCGAGACCGGCCCGTCCGGAACCAAGGTCACCTCCTACACCTACGATGCCGCTGGAAACACCGCCGGCATCACCAGTACCCCCGGCACCAAGTCCCTGACCTGGAACGGCCAGGGCAAGCTCGACAAGATCACCGGAACCAGTCAGAGCGCCGGCACCAGCTACCTCTACGACACCAGCGGCAACCAGCTCATCCGCCGCGACCCCACCAGCACCACGCTCAACCTCGGCACCGACCAGCTCACCCTGGACACCGCCAGCGGCAAGGTCACCAACGTCCGCACCTACTCGACTCCCGGTGGCCTTTCCATCACCCGCACGACCAGCAACGGCACGTCCGCGTTCGCCTATCAGAGCTCGGACCACCACGGCACCGGCGGAGTCCAGCTCAACGCCACGGACCTCGCTCACATCCGCCGCGCCTCCGACCCGTTCGGCAACGAACGCGGAACGCAGCCCGGCCCCGGCGCTTGGGCCGGAGACAAGGGATTCGTCGGCGGCACCAAGGAGAAAGCCACCGGATTCACCCTCCTCGGCGCCCGCGAATACGATCCTGCCACCGGCCGCTTCATCAGCCCCGACCCCATCATCAACGCGGGCAACCCACAGCAGTGGAACGCGTACGCCTACTCGGAGAACAACCCCGTCAACAAGTCCGATGCGACGGGCCTGGAGAGCTGCTTCGGAGTCGCGTACTGCTCGGGCAGCAACGGCACGGACCTCGACTCCACGTTCGACGAGGACTGGTACGACAAGCACCCCGGGAAGACCGACGACGGGCCGTCCGACACAGAGCTCAAGACGGCCACGAAGAAGGTCAACGAGGCCAAGAAGAAGCGTGACAAGCTGATCGAAGAAGTCATCGACGTGGTCGGTGACCTGATCGGATACAACGACGCCCGGGACTGCTTCACCAAGGGCGACGTGATGGCCTGCATCAACACGGCCCTGAACTTCGTTCCCTGGGGCAAGCTCGTCAAGGCCGTCAAGGTCGGCATCAAGGCCTTCAAGATCTACAAGGAGATG
Organism: Streptomyces sp. GL_148; assembly: GCF_057834205.1. Taxonomy (NCBI): domain Bacteria; kingdom Bacillati; phylum Actinomycetota; class Actinomycetes; order Kitasatosporales; family Streptomycetaceae; genus Streptomyces; species Streptomyces sp. GL_148. The sequence continues at coordinate 6,108,663 of NZ_CM174396.1, forward strand.
AACAAGGCCTACGACGCCATCCACGAGGCCGAACGCGGAGCCGCCAAGGCCGCCGAGGCCTACAGCACGGCAAAGAAGGCTTTCAAGGAAGCGCGCGACGCGGAGGCCAAGGCAGCCCAAGCGGGGGCAGAGAAGGCCGGCAAGGAAACAGCCAGTGACGCCGCAGGAACAGAAAGCCGCGCGGCCAACGAAAGCGCTGACGCCGCCGGAGCGGAAAGCCGCGCGGCCAAGGAAGGCGGCGGCTCGGAAGTCAGTGGCGCGGGATCCGAAACTCGGGTAAGCCCGGCGTGCAACAGCTTCCCATCCGGCGTCCAGGTGCTGATGGCCGACGGTACGGCCAAATCCATCGAGGACGTCCAGGACGGCGATGTGGTCATGGCCACCGACCCGCAGACCGGCGAAACCCTGCCCAAGACCGTCACCACCACGATCACCACCCCGGACGACAAGGACTTCACCGACCTCACACTGGTCAACGACGCTAGCCCGCAGGCCCCGTCGGCGAAGATCACCTCCACGTATCACCACCCGTACTGGAGCGAGACCCGCGGCCAGTGGGTCGATGCCGGTGAACTCGCCCCGGGGGAGCAACTCCGCCAGCCCGATGGCACCACACTCACGGTCAAGAGCACGCGTAACTACCCCTACGCGGTCACCACGCACAACCTGACCGTCGAGGACCTGCATACGTACTATGTGCTCGCAGGTGCCACTCCGGCCCTCGTGCACAACTGCGATACCAAGGTTATTGCGTATCACTACACGACCAAGGAGAGCTATCAGCGGATCATGAGTGGTGGTGCGAAGGGTAAGATCAACCTCAGGGCGGCGAACCCGAGCAAGGGTAATCCGCGAGGTGTCTATCTGACCGGAATGAGCCCTTCGGATATCGCCAAGAAGCCCGGTGGCTTCAAGTCCTACCTGGGACTGACGCGAGAGAAGTCCGAGTATGTAATCCAATTCGAAGTCTGCGCGTGCAAGGTGTCCGGGCGTCTGAGAGGCGGGCGGGACCATGTCTGGTTCTCACCCGATGATCTGGACATTGCTCGTACTGACATCATGTATGCCGGGCCCGTCAAGGGATTCAGGTAGCGGAATTAGCTCGGACTCGCGAAGGGAACTCGATGGACTTCTCCGGATATTCCACCGATGTCGTTGTGGTCGGCGATGTGAGGCGAACTTTCAGTCGCTTCTCGGCCAGGCTTCACGAAAAATGGCCGAATCATCTGGTCAACGGAAGCGATTCGACGTCAGTTGATTTCGGGTCGATTTCTCTCGATGCTGAGAGCCAGGACGCGACCTCAGACATTTTCACCTTCTCTCGTGACCAGTCGATGGAAGAATTCTGGGAAGAGAGCGGATACTCGCTCGACGCTGCAGGGGAAGGGCCTGTCGCTGTTTTCTGCAAGCCGTTCAAGCGCTTCTCCGTGCAGGTGGACAGTGGTACCGAGGTTGCGACGGGAGCGTCGTGGCAAGGTGCCCTCGTGGCGATTTCGGAGGGGTTCCATCTGTCTCTCGTGACACCTGAAGACCCATCGGACGACGACTTTTCTCGATGGGTCAAGGATTGCCTGATCGAGTCGCTGTGGGATCCGCCGCCGACTCCTGCCGCCACGTGCGGGACGTGACGTAGCCCACCGGGAATCCGGGGACGTCCAAGGTCGCCGGCCCCCGGACGACAGTGCACAAAAGAGCCCCACGCCACCGGAAGCCGGGTGGCGTGGGGCTCTTCTCGTTCAGGCGCGGGAAGACCGGGTCAGCATTCGATGACGTTGACCGCCAGGCCGCCGCGGGCGGTTTCCTTGTACTTGACCTTCATGTCGGCGCCCGTCTCCTTCATGGTCTTGATGACCTTGTCGAGGGAGACCTTGTGGGTGCCGTCGCCGCGCATCGCCATCTTGGCCGCGGTGACGGCCTTGACCGCCGCCATGCCGTTGCGCTCGATGCAGGGGATCTGGACGAGGCCGCCGACCGGGTCGCAGGTGAGGCCGAGGTTGTGCTCCATGCCGATCTCGGCCGCGTTCTCGACCTGCTCCGGGGTGCCGCCCAGGACCTCGGCGAGCGCGCCGGCCGCCATCGAGCAGGCCGAGCCGACCTCGCCCTGGCAGCCGACCTCGGCGCCGGAGATCGAGGCGTTCTCCTTGAAGAGCATGCCGATCGCGCCCGCGGCGAGGAGGAAGCGGACCACGCCGTCCTCGTCGGCGCCCGGCACGAAGTTCATGTAGTAGTGCAGGACCGCGGGCAGGACCCCCGCCGCGCCGTTGGTCGGCGCGGTGACGACCCGGCCGCCGGCCGCGTTCTCCTCGTTGACCGCCATCGCGTAGATGGTCGCCCACTCGCTGCGGTGCATCATCGGGTCGCCCTCGGTGCGCAGCTGGCGCGCCGTGGAGGCGGCCCGGCGCTTGACCCGCAGGCCGCCGGGGAGGATGCCCTCGCGGGACATGCCGCGCGAGACGCAGGCCTGCATGACGCGCCAGATCTCCAGCAGGCCCTCGCGGATCTCGTCCTCGGTGCGCCAGGCCTTCTCGTTCTCCAGCATCATCGAGGAGATCGACAGGCCGGTCTCGTTCGCGAGGCGGAGCATCTCGTCGCCGCTGCGGAAGGGGTACTTCAGCGGGGTGTCGTCGAGCTTGATCCGGTCCTCGCCGACCGCGTCCTCGTCCACGACGAAGCCGCCGCCGACCGAGTAGTAGGTCTTCTCCAGGAGCGGGTTGCCCGACTCGTCGTACGCGAAGAGCGTCATGCCGTTCGCGTGGTACGGGAGCGAGCGCCGGCGGTGCAGGATCAGCTGGTTCGGCTCGTCGAAGTCGATCTCGTGGCCGTCGCCTATTTCCGTGCCCAGCAGGCGCAGGCGGCCGCTCTGGCGGATGCGCTCGACCTCGGCGTCGGCGGTCTCCACGTTCACGGTGCGGGGGGAGTGGCCCTCCAGGCCCAGCAGGACCGCCTTGGGGGTGCCGTGGCCGTGCCCGGTGGCGCCGAGCGAGCCGAAGAGCTCGGCGCGGACCGAGGTGGTCTGGGCGAGGACGCCGTCCTTCTTGAGCCGGGTCACGAACATGCGCGCGGCGCGCATCGGTCCGACGGTGTGGGAGGAAGAGGGACCGATGCCGATCGAGAAGAGATCGAAGACGGAGATGGCCACGGTTGCGGACTCCTATGTCTGCTCGTGGGTGGGAAGCGTGGGCAGGAGGGGTGGAGAGGGGTGATCTGCGGATTTTGTCCGACAGCCGAGCTTAACGCGGTGAGGTGAACAGCTCGGCCGCCGGACGGGTCGGGTAGGGGATGCTCAGGCGTGGCTCAGTTCGCGCTCCGGTGCGTCGGCCGCGTCCGCCTCCTCGGTGGGGGCGGCGTCCAGGACCGGGTCCGGGCCCGGCAGGCCCGCGTAGTGGGCCTTGACCCCGGACCGTACGGCCCAGAAGTAGAAGCCCAGGGCCGAGAGGCCCACGAGGGCGATGTCCACGCCGCCGGGGATGAGGCCGTGGCCGCCGAATTCCTTGCTGCCGAGCGCCGACAGCGTGCCCAGCCACAGCAGGAAGGCGATCATCCACCAGGCCGGGGCGAACTGCCTGGCCAGGTTCTTCTCGCCCTTGCGCTTGAGCACGACGGCCGCGATCGGGGCGGCGACCAGGGTGAGCAGCACCACCTTGCCGGTGTCCGGCCACTTGGACCAGTACAGGGCGCAGGCGGCGAAGGCGAAGGTGACCGGGCACAGGACCTTGGCCGCCGGGAGGCGGAAGGGGCGCGGCAGCTCGGGCTTCGTCTTGCGGAAGACGCCGACCGCGATGGGGCCGATCAGGTACGAGACCACCATCGCGGCGGAGACGACGCTGGCCAGGGCCTCCCAGCTGTGGCCGACGGTGACCAGCAGCAGGACCGAGAAGCCGAGGTTCAGCCACATCGCGGGACGCGCGGTGCCGTACTTGGGGTGGACCTCGCGGATCTTCTTCGGGAAGAAGCCGGTGTCCGCGAGGTTCTGCGCCATGTACGAGGCCGAGGCGACGTTGCCGATGTTGGCGCCGGACGGGGAGATGAAGGCGCCGAACTGGAGCATCGTGACGACCCAGTGGAGCATCAGCATCTTGGCGAGGTCGGCGAACGGCGAGGAGAAGTTGATGCCGCTCCAGCCGCCGGCCTCGGCCAGCTTCTCCGGCGGGACACCGCCGATGAAGGCGATCTGCAGGGCCAGGTAGATGACCAGGCCGAGGGAGAGCGCGCCTACCAGGGCCAGCGGGATGGCGCGGCCGGGGTTCTTGGCGGCGCCGCCGAGGTTGACGACGGCCTGGAAGCCGTTGAAGGCGAAGACCACGCCGGAGGTGGTGACGGCGGTCATGACCGCGGACCAGCCGTTGGGTGCGAAGCCGCCGTGGTCGGTGAAGTTGCCGGTGTGGAAGCCGGAGGCGATCAGGGCGATCACGGCGAGCACCGGGATGGCGAACTTGACCAGGGTGAGCAGGTTGTTCGCCTTGGCGAGCAGTGCGACCGACCAGTAGCAGGCCAGCCACAGCGCCACGGTCAGGAACAGCGCCATCGCCATGCCGGAGGTGGTCAGGCCGCCGTTCTCGACCAGGCCCTTGGCCCAGCCGAAGTTCCAGGAGGACATGTACTGCGTACCGGCGATGGACTCGATCGGGATCAGTGCGGCGATGGCGATCCAGACCGCCCAGCCGGTGATGAAGCCCAGCACCGGCCCGTGCGAGATGGTGCCGAAGCGGGCCATCGAGCCGGGCAGCGGGTAGGCGGCGCCCACCTCGGCGTAGGACATGGCGATCATGCCGATGAAGACGGCACCGATGACCCAGGCGATGATCGCCGCCGGTCCCGCGACCGCGGCCGCCTGGCCCGCCCCGAAGAGCCACCCCGATCCGAAGATCGAGCCGAGCCCGATCATGATCAGGGCGAAGAGACTGAGTCCCTTCTTGTTCGCTGCGCTCATGTCCATGAGGTGTGCTGTCCGTCCTGCCAGGGGTGCGGTCGTTCCTTATTCGGAGCCTATTTGCCATTTATTGGAAGAATCAGCGGCAATAGGTCGCATCCGCCTGGGGCTTTGGTCATGAAAGGGGCCCGGCCCTGTGCACAACAAGGCCGGGCCCTCCCAAGCCGGTGCCTAGAGCGTCGGGTACAGCGGGAACTTCGCGGCGAGCGCCGAGACGCGCGCCTTCAGGTCCTCGGCGTCGTAGGCGGGCTTCAGCGCCTGCGCGATGATCTCGGCGACCTCGGTGAAGGCCTCGGCGTCGAAACCGCGGGTGGCCAGCGCCGGCGTACCGATCCGCAGACCCGAAGTGACCATCGGCGGCCGCGGGTCGTTCGGGATGGCGTTGCGGTTGACCGTGATGCCGACCTCGTGGAGGCGGTCCTCGGCCTGCTGGCCGTCCAGCTCGGAGTTGCGCAGGTCGACCAGGACCAGGTGCACGTCGGTGCCGCCGGTGAGGACGTCCACGCCCACGGCCTTGACGTCGTCCTGGACCAGGCGGGCGGCGAGGATCTTCGCACCCTCCAGGGTGCGCTCCTGGCGCTCCTTGAACTCGGGCGAGGCCGCGACCAGGAAGGAGACGGCCTTGGCCGCGATCACGTGCTCCAGCGGGCCGCCCTGCTGACCCGGGAAGACCGCGGAGTTGATCTTCTTGGCCAGCTCCTGCGTCGACAGGATGACACCGCCGCGCGGACCGCCGAGGGTCTTGTGCGTGGTGGTGGTCACGACGTGGGCGTGCGGCACCGGGTTCGGGTGCAGACCCGCGGCGACCAGGCCGGCGAAGTGCGCCATGTCGACCATCAGGTACGCGCCGACCTCGTCCGCGATGCGGCGGAAGGCGGCGAAGTCGAGCTGGCGCGGGTAGGCGGACCAGCCCGCGACGATCAGCTGCGGCTTGGACTCCTTGGCGAGGCGCTCGACCTCGGCCATGTCGACCTCGCCGGTCTTGTCGACGTGGTACGGGACCACGTTGTAGAGCTTGCCGGAGAAGTTGATCTTCATGCCGTGGGTCAGGTGACCGCCGTGGGCCAGGTTCAGGCCCATGATCGTGTCGCCCGGCTTGATCAGCGCGAACATCGCGGCCGCGTTCGCCTGCGCACCGGAGTGCGGCTGGACGTTCGCGTGCTCGGCGCCGAAGAGCGCCTTGATGCGGTCGATCGCGATCTGCTCGACCACGTCGACGTGCTCACAGCCGCCGTAGTAGCGGCGGCCGGGGTAGCCCTCGGCGTACTTGTTGGTCAGGACCGAGCCCTGGGCCTCCATGACGGCGACCGGAGCGAAGTTCTCCGACGCGATCATTTCCAGGGTGGACTGCTGGCGCACGAGCTCGGCGTCGACGGCCGCGGCGACGTCCGGGTCGAGCTCGTGGAGGGGAGTGTTCAGTACAGACATCAGGGTTCCCTGGGGTCAGTTGCCGGAGGTGAGAGCGGTGTACTCGCCGAAGGAGAGCACGTCCTTGGGCTCCTCGGAGATGCGCACCTTGAACAGCCAGCCGCCCTCGAAGGGAGCGGAGTTCACCAGCGCCGGGTCGTCGACGACGTCCTGGTTGAACTCGACGATCTCGCCGGAGACGGGGGAGTACAGGTCGCTGACCGACTTGGTCGACTCCAGCTCGCCACAGGTCTCACCCTCGGTCACGGTGTCGCCGACCTCGGGAAGCTGGGCGTAGACGACGTCACCGAGCGCGTTGGCCGCGAACTCCGTGATGCCGACCGTCGCGACGCCGCCCTCGGCGTCCGACAGCCACTCGTGCTCCTTGGTGTAACGCAGCTTCTGCTGGGGGTTGCTCATGACCTGATTCTCCTGGATGCGGGGGAGTGGATACGAACGGTGTGTCTTGCGTACCGAGACGGGGCGCGGGGGAGCGGCCGTACGGGAGACCCGGGCGGCCGGGGCTTCCCGGGGCTCCCCGGGAACGGCGGTGAGGGTTACTTCTGCCGCTTGTAGAACGGCAGGGCCACGACCTCGTACGCCTCATGCGTACCGCGAATGTCCACGCCGACGCCGGAGGTGCCGGGCGCGGCGTGCGCCGCGTCGACGTAGGCCATCGCGATCGGCTTGCCCAGCGTCGGGGACGGGGCGCCCGAGGTGACCTCGCCGACGACCTGGCCGTCGAAGGTCACGGAGAAGCCGGCGCGCGGCACGCGGCGGCCTTCGGCGATCAGGCCGACCAGCTTGCGCGGCGGGTTCGTCGCGGCGCGCTCGGCGGCGGCCTCCAGAGCGGCGCGGCCCACGAAGTCGCCCTCCTTCTCGAACTTCACGACCCGGCCCAGCCCCGCGTCGAACGGGGTGAGGGAGGTGGTCAGCTCGTGCCCGTACAGCGGCATGCCCGCTTCCAGGCGCAGGGTGTCGCGGCAGGACAGGCCGGCCGGGACCAGGCCGACGCCCTCGCCCGCCTTGGTCAGCGCCTGCCACAGCTCCACGGCGTGCTCGGGGGCGACGAACAGCTCGAAGCCGTCCTCGCCCGTGTAGCCGGTACGCGCGATCAGCGCGGGCACCCCGGCGACCGTCCCGGGCAGGCCGGCGTAGTACTTCAGCCCGTCCAGGTCGGCGTCGGTGAGGGAGGCGAGGATGCCGGGGGACTCCGGACCCTGCACCGCGAGCAGCGCGTACGCGTCGCGGTCGTCGCGGACCTCGGCGTCGAAGCCGGCGGCGCGCTCGGTGATCGCGTCCAGGACGACCTGGGCGTTGGAGGCGTTCGCGACGACCATGTACTCGGTCTCGCCCAGGCGGTAGACGATCAGGTCGTCGAGGATGCCGCCGTCTTCCCGGCAGATGTGCGTGTAGCGGGCGCGGCCGACGCCGACGGTGGAGATGTTGCCGACCAGCGCGTAGTCCAGGACCTTGACGGCCTCGGGGCCGGTCAGGGTGATCTCGCCCATGTGGGAGAGGTCGAAGAGACCGGCCTTGGTGCGGACGGCGTTGTGCTCGTCGCGCTCGCTGGCGTACCGCAGGGGCATGTCCCAGCCCGCGAAATCGGTCATGGTGGCACCGAGGGAACGGTGCAGCGCATCGAGGGCGGTCAGGCGGGGGGCAGTGCTCATGGGTGTGGCTCCCGGGTCCCAGGGCATGACATGACGAGGAGGAGTTCCTCCCCATCTGTCATCGGAACCTGAGAGGTTCGCCGAGAGTTCCCCGCTTCCAGGGGAAGGCCATCGACTTGCACCTTGGGTGGAACCGTCGCCGGGGCCCTCACGGGCGGTGGCGCGGCTCGCTTTTCAGATCTGCCTCATCCACGCGGTACGGGGCCTGAGAGATTCAAGGGAGGTACTTGCTCCTTCGGCGCCCGGGCACCGCCTTGCGGCGTACCCCGGGACTCTCCCGCGCGGATTCAAGCGGCCGGTATGCAGTTAGGTGTCCAGATGGCGCACATCATTGCACGACGTGCGGCCGAATGGGGGAGGGGGTCCACGCGGGGAGCCGACCCGGGGCGGAACCGGAGCGGAAACCGGAGCGGAAACCGGAGCGGACCGGGAGCGGAACCGGAGACCCCGGATTACCGTCTCTTTACACTCAGGGGGACAGGGTCCAGGCGACCCGTCGCGGGGGAGGCGAACACTGTGCGGAGATTCGGACTACTGGCGGCGACGAGCACCGGCACCGTCGAGGGCACGGTGGCCGGGGTGCCGTCCCAGCGTGGCGTCGTACGGGATCCCGCGGCGGGCGCAGCGGCGGGGGAGCCCGCAGCGGTACGGGACCTGCGCGGGGCCGAGGGCCCGCGGCGGCTGCGCTTCGCCGCGGGGGACGTCGTGGTGGTCTCCGGACTGCCCGGCGGCGGCAAGAGCACCCTGATCAAGCGGGCCGCGGAGGGCGGCGGCATCGACTCCCAGGACGCCCGCGAGCGGTGGGAGCGCCGGATGCCGACCGCCCTGCCCTACGCGGTGTACCGCCCGGCGGTCCGGATCGCGCACTACTGGGGCCTGTGGCGGGTGCTCCGCTCCGGGGCCCCGGCCGTTGTCCACGACTGCGGCACGCAGAGTTGGGTACGGGCGCTGCTGGCCTCGGCCGCCCGGCGGCGCGGCCGTGCGCTGCACCTGGTGCTGCTGGACACCACCCCGGAGGAAGCGCGGGCCGGGCAGGCGGCGCGGGGCCGGGGCGTCTCCGCGTACGCCTTCGCCCGGCACCGGGGCGCGGTGGCCCGGCTGCTGCGCGAGGCCGAGGCGGGCCGCCCGCCGGCCGGCTGCGCGTCGGTGACCCTGCTGGACCGCCCGGCGGCGTCCCGGCTGACGTCGATCGGCTTCCTCTAGCGGCGGCGGGGGCGGGCCCCGGCCGCGGTGTCGCAGGCGCCCGTTAATCTCGGGTCGAGACCAAGGGCAAGCGAGCGGAGACGTACATGTGGCCGGGTAACGAGCTGGAACAGGTGCTCGGGGCGGCGCTCGGACAGGCGGACGCCGGGGGGCGGATCGTCGAGGTCCTCGGGCGGAGCCGGCTGTGGATCCCGCTGCCCGGCGGGGTGAACAGCCTGAGCCTGCCCACCATGGAGATCGAAGGCGCCGCGTACGTGCCCGTCTACAGCTCCGAGGAGCAGTTCCGCGCCTGCGTCGGACCCGCCATGGACTTCGCCGTCGCCCCCGCCGTGGACTTCGCCCGAGGCCTGCCCCCGCAGCTCGGCCTCGCGGTCAATCCCGAGGGATCCGTCGGCGTGCCCCTGCCCCCGCCCGCCGTCGCGGAGCTCTGCCGCACCGGCCGCGGCCCGCTCGACGGCCCCGCCACCGGCGGCCGGGTCCGGCTGTTCGAGCCCGACTGGCAGGAGGACCCGGTCGAGTTCCTGACCGCCGCCGCGGAGGAGTTCCGGGCGACCGGAGTCGTCGCGTCCGCGCACCGCTGCCTCGCCAGCGTCGAGGGCGGCTCGCCGGAGCTCTACGTCGGCGTCCGAATGGTGGGATGGGAGCCCGGGATGCGAAACGCCCCGATGGAGGCGCTGGGCCGGGCCCTGACCCGCGTACCACCGCCCTGGCCGGTGCAGTTGATCCTGCTCGACGCCGCGGAAGACCCGGTCGTCGACTTCATCACCACGCGCGTACGCCCCTTCTACCTGCCGTAGTGACGCTTAAGCTGGTGGCCGACACGCGTGGACGACGGGCGGACGAACAGACGAAGAGGGGTACCGGGTGAGTGCGTCAGGCACGGCCGCGGTCGGGCAGGTCGAGCACATGCTGCGCCAGGTGACTCCCGGGCGCTACGAGAGCTACGAGTCCCTCCTGCACGCCCTGGCCGAGGGACGGCTGTGGATGCTCCTGTGGCAGGGGCAGCCCGGCTCCCCCGAGGCGCAGTACGGCGGCATGGAGGTCGACGGCCTCGGGTACGCGCCCTGCGTGACCTCCCCGCAGGAGCTGGCCGCCAGCGGCTGGAACCGCACGTACGAGGTGGTCACCGGCCGGGACATCGCCCGCGCCCTCTACCCCGACCGCTGGGGGCTGTGGCTCAATCCGCACGCCCAGGGCGGCGGCGTCGGCCTTCCCTGGGCCGACCTGCGCCGGATCGCCACCGGGCTGGACCGGATGCCGGCCGGCCCGCTGCGGCTGTCCGAGCCCGCCATCGAGCTGCCGCAGTTCTACGGGCTGCTCACGCAGCACGCGCACCGCACGCCCGCCGTCCGCTCGCTGCGCCGCGCCTGGGTGCAGCCCGCGCTGGGGTCCCCGTACCTCGCCGTCGGGCTCGACCTGTACGACGCCTCCGCGCACGCGCTGGAATCCGTCCGCGAGATGATGCGCCAGTCGGTCGGCGCGGTCCCCGAGGGGGTGCCCGTCTGCACGGTCGCGCTCGCGGACGAACACGACCCGGTGGCGATGTGGCTGCGGGCGCGGACCAGGCCCTTCTACGACCGCGAGGGGCAGGCGCCCGCCTACTGAGACATCGGCATTCAGCCACCCGAGGCCGCACGGAACAGTCGTTCCGCGCGGCCTTTGCGTTGTCCTGATTTCGACGCTGATGTACGCCCAATAGGCACGCTCGTAGGCCGAGTTGGGCGCCATGTCCGATTCCCTACCGAACGGGACGTCTTGCTCCGCTGAGACGACAGTGAAGTCCGGATAACGGGAACCCGACCCTCAGATCACGGTTGCGCATCCATTCACCTGCGGGTCTGGCGGCTGATCGAGCGCCCGATGAAGACTCCCCACCCAAGAGCGGGTCAGTCCTCCAAGGGTGAGCCCGTCACAGGAACTTCGCCTGTTGTTTCGTACAGCACCATGCGCACCACCAGCACTACCTGTTCCGCAGCACGCACCCGCAGCACCTCGCATTCCGAGCGCCACTCCGCACCAACGCCGCCACAGCGGCGGGCATGGGCCGGCTCACCCGTCGGCCGAGAGGGGTCCCCACCACGATGACGGCACCACTGCACGACATGAGCGCGGAGACACCCGCACCCGTGTCCGTAGCCGACGTCCCCGCCAAGGCCATCGAAGGCCGCTCACCCGGTCGGATCGCCTGGACGCGGCTCAAGCGCGACAAGGTCGCGCTGACGGGCGGCGTGATCGTGATCCTCCTGATCCTCGTGGCGGTCTTCGCCCCGCTGATCGTGAGCCTGCTGGGCCACCCGCCCAACGAATTCCACGAGGATCTGCTCGACCCGGAATTCGGCACACCGCTCGGGTCCTACGGCGGCATCAGCTCCGACTTCCTGCTGGGCGTGGAGCCGACCAACGGCCGCGACGTGTTCAGCCGGATCGTCTACGGCGCCCGCATCTCCCTGACCGTCGCCTTCCTCGCCGCCTTCGTCTCCGTCGTCCTCGGCAGCCTGCTGGGCGCCCTGGCCGGATTCCTCGGCGGCTGGGTCGACGGCGTCATCAGCCGCACCATGGACCTGCTGCTGGCCTTCCCGCAGCTGCTGTTCACCATCTCGCTGGTCTCCGTAGTTCCCAACTCCCTGTGGGGATTCACGGGTTCGGGCGTCCGGATGGGCGTCCTGGTGATCGTCATCGGCTTCTTCGGCTGGCCCTACATCGGCCGCATCGTGCGGGGCCAGACGATCTCGCTGCGCGAGAGGGAGTACGTCGAGGCCGCGCGCAGCCTCGGCGCCGGCCGCGGCTACATCCTGATCAAGGAGCTCCTGCCGAACTTGATCGCGCCGATCCTCGTCTACACGACGCTGATCATCCCGACCAACATCCTGACGGAGGCGGCCCTCAGCTTCCTCGGTGCCGGCGTCAAGCCGCCCACCGCCTCCTGGGGAAAGATGCTCTCCGACGCCATCCCGATCTACCAGGACGACCCGATGTACATGGTCGTGCCCGGTATGGCCATCTTCATCACCGTCCTGGCGTTCAACCTCTTCGGGGACGGGCTGCGCGACGCACTCGACCCCAAGGGCAGCTGAACCGCTTCATCGATTCACCCACCAATGGAGGTTGAACCACGTGATCCGCAGAAAGAAGGCGCTCGCGATCACCGCGGTGGTCGCTGCCCTGTCGATGTCCGCCGTGGCGTGCAGCAAGGACGAGGCCAAGACCCCGTCCGAGGGCAAGCCGGCCGCCGGCGCCGCCGCATTCAACGCCGCGACCACCGGTGTCGTTAACCCGTCGACCACCAAGGGCGGAGAGCTCAAGCTCTGGTCCCCCCAGGACGTCGACTACCTCGACCCGGCGCGCGCCTACTACGGCTTCGTCTGGAACCTGCAGCGCCTCTACATCCGCCAGCTGTTCGCGTACGACAGCAAGCCGGGCGCCGCGGGCACCAAGCTGGTCCCGGACCTCGCCGCGGGCGAGCCGGTCCTGAGCAACGACGGCAAGACGTACACCGTCAAGATCAAGGACGGGGTGAAGTTCGAGGACGGTACCCCGATCACCTCGAAGGACTTCAAGTACGGCATTGAGCGCGTCTTCGCGCAGGACGTGCTGTCCGGCGGTCCCACGTACCTGATCGACATCCTCGACCAGGGCCAGAAGTACCCCGGCCCGTACAAGGACACCGACCCCGACAAGATGGGTCTGAAGTCCGTCCAGACGCCGGACGAGAAGACGATCGTCTTCAACCTGGCGAGCGCCAACTCCGACTTCAAGTACCTGCTGGCCATGCCCTCCTCCTCCCCGGTCCCCGCGGGCCAGGACAAGGGCGCCACCTACACCAACAAGCCGGTCTCCACCGGTCCTTACAAGGTGTCGGAGTTCACGGCGAGCAAGGGCGCGACGTTCGTCCGCAACGAGAACTGGGACCCGAAGACGGACACGATCCGCACGGGCCTGCCGGACAAGGTCTCCTTCACGGTGACGACCAACCCGGACGACATGGACGCGCGTCTGCTCTCCGGTGACATCGACCTCGCGGTCGACGGCACGGGCATGCAGGCGGCCGGCAAGAACAAGGTCCTCAAGGACGAGGCGCTCAAGGCCAACGCGGACAACCCGTTCACGGGCTACATCCGCTACTTCGCCTTCCCGACGACCGTCGCTCCGTTCGACAACGTCGAGTGCCGCAAGGCCGTCATCTACGCGGCCGACCCCAAGTCGCTGCAGACCGCCCGCGGCGGCCCGACCAGCGGTGACCTCGGCGCGAACATGCTGCCGCCCGGCATCCCCGGTGCCGACAAGAAGTACGACCCGTACAACCTGACCAAGGGCGAGCCGCAGATCGAGAAGGCCAAGGAAGCCCTCAAGGCCTGTGGCAAGCCCGACGGCTTCACCACCACGATCGCGGTCCGCAACAACCGTGCCCCCGAGGTCAAGTCGGCCGAGTCCCTGCAGGCCGCGCTCGACAAGGTCGGCATCAAGGCCACGATCGACCAGTACGACGGCAAGCTCTCCTCTTCCGTCATCGGTTCGCCCGAGAACGTGAAGACCAAGGGCTACGGCATCATCGTCATGGGCTGGGGCGCCGACTACAACTCCGGCTCGGGCTTCCTGCAGCCGCTGGTCGACGGCACGTTCATCCTGCCGAACGGCAACAACAACTTCACGATGATCAACGACCCGGAGATCAACGGGCTGTTCAAGACCGCCGCCGCCGCTGCCACCCCGGACGCCGCCGCGCCGTTCTACACCCAGATCAACCAGAAGATCATGGAGAAGGCCCTCTACCTGCCGATCAACTTCGACAAGGCCTTCGTCTACCACAACCCGCGCCTGACCAACGTCTACTTCAACGACTCGATGGGCAAGATCGACCTTGCCACCATCGGCGTCATGAAGTAGTCGAAGCCGCCGAGGAACCCAGGCCGCCCGGCCCCGCCGGGCGGCCCAGGGCCCGCGGCACGTCAGTTACAGCTGGTTCGCCTTCACCGCACATGCGCTAGTCCGAAGGGCAGGTGAAGGCCGCAGGCGGCGGCCGCCGTCCCCACAAGGGGCGGCGGGCGCCGGCCCGAGCGGCCGACTGCAGTGCTCGTCTACCTCATACGGCGACTTTTCAACGTCGCCGCAACGCTGCTGGTGGTCTCCGCGGTCACCTTCGGCATCTTCTTCGCGGTCCCGAAGCTGACCGGCAGCGACCCGGCGCTCATGTACGCCGGACGCGAGACCAACGCGACCGCCCTGGCGGGCATCCGGGTGAAGATGGGCTTCGACAAGCCCATCTCCGAGCAGTACCTGATCTTCATGAAGGGCATCTTCACCGGCCGGGACTACGACGGCGGCACAGGGATCACTCACTGTGCGGCCCCGTGCTTCGGCTACTCCTTCAAGACCGAGGTGCCCGTCTGGGACACCATGGTCGACCGCATGCCGGTCACCCTCTCGCTCGCTCTCGGCGCTGCCGTGATCTGGGTGATCGCGGGTGTGGCCACCGGTGTGATCTCGGCGCTCAGGCGCCGCACCGTGGTCGACCGCACCGTCATGATCGGCGCGCTCGCCGGTGTGTCCCTGCCGATCTTCTTCACCGGCATGGTGGCCCCCGCGATCTTGGTCTACGGCCTCCACTGGCTGGACCCCTCCAACTACAAACCGATCACCGAGGATCCGGGAGCATGGCTCAACTCCATGATCCTGCCCTGGGTGACCCTGGCCTTCCTCTTCGCCGCCACCTACGCCCGCATCACCCGCGCCACGATGCTGGAAGTGCTCGGCGAGGACTACATCCGCACCGCCCGCGCCAAGGGGCTCAAGGAGGGCGTGGTCATCCGCAAGCACGCCCTGCGCTCCACCCTCACCCCGGTCGTCACGATGTTCGGCCTCGACCTCGGCGGACTCCTCGGCGGCGCGGTGCTCACCGAGACGACCTTCAACTTCCCGGGTCTGGGAACGGCCGCCGTCGCCGCGATCGGCGCGGGCGACCTCCCGGTGATCATGGGCGTCACCCTGCTGTCCGCGCTCTTCGTGGTGCTGGCCAACCTGATCGTGGACCTTTTGTACGCCGTCATCGACCCGCGCGTGAGGCTGACGTGACCGAGAACCACAGCGCCGACGCCGCCCTCGCGTCCGCCCCTCCCTTCGTGCCCGAACAGGGAGGGGTGCGGGACCGGGCCTTCCTCTCGGTACGCGACCTCAAGGTGCACTTCCCGACCGACGACGGTCTGGTCAAGTCCGTCGACGGACTCTCCTTCGACCTGGAACGCGGCAAGACCCTCGGCATCGTCGGCGAGTCCGGCTCCGGCAAGTCGGTCACCTCGCTCGCCATCATGGGCCTGCACCGCACCGGCCACGTCCGCAACCAGCCGCAGATCTCCGGTGAGGTCGTGCTCGACGGCGAGGACCTGATCCAGGCGGACGCGGACCACGTCCGCACCCTGCGCGGGCGCAAGATGGCGATGGTCTTCCAGGACCCGCTCTCCGCGATGCACCCGTACTACTCGGTGGGCAAGCAGATCGTCGAGGCCTACCGGACCCACCACGACGTCGACAAGAAGACCGCCCGCCGGCGGGCGATCGAGATGCTCGACCGCGTGGGCATCCCGGAGCCGCAGCAGCGCGTGGACTCGTACCCGCACGAGTTCTCCGGCGGAATGCGCCAGCGCGCGATGATCGCGATGTCGCTGGTCAACAACCCCGAGCTGCTCATCGCCGACGAGCCGACGACCGCCCTGGACGTCACCGTCCAGGCGCAGATCCTGGACCTCATCCGGGACTTGCAGAAGGAGTTCGGCTCCGCGGTCATCATGATCACGCACGACCTCGGAGTGGTCGCCGAAATGGCCGACGACATCCTCGTGATGTACGGAGGCCGGTGCGTCGAGCGCGGCAGCGCCGAGAAGGTCTTCTACGAGCCCCGGCACCCCTACACCTGGGGTCTGCTCGGCTCGATGCCCCGCATCGACCGCGAACAGACCGACCGGCTCATCCCGGTCAAGGGCTCGCCGCCCAGCCTCATCAACATCCCGAGCGGATGCGCCTTCCACCCGCGCTGTCCGTACGCCGACCTGCCCAAGGGCAACGTCACCCGGACCGTGCGGCCCGAGCTGGCCCTGGTCGGCGGGTCCGAGGAGGGCGACGGACGGCACTGGGCCGCCTGTCACCTGTCCCCGGAGCAGCGGGACCGGATCTGGACCGAAGAGATTGCGCCGAAGCTGTGACCGATATGAAGAAGGCGGACACGCTCGCGGTCCCCGCCCAGGCCGTGGACTCCCCGGAGCCGCTGCTGAGGGTCACCGGACTGGTCAAGCACTTCCCGATCACCAAGGGGCTGCTGCGCCGCCAGTCCGGGGCCGTCAAGGCCGTCGACGGCATCGACTTCGACGTCCGGCGCGGTGAGACCCTCGGCATCGTCGGAGAGTCCGGCTGCGGCAAGTCGACCATGGGCCGGCTGATCACCCGGCTGCTCGAACCGACCGGCGGAAAGGTCGAGTTCGAGGGCAAGGACATCACGCACCTGAGCGTGGCCGGCATGCGCCCGCTGCGCCGCGACGTGCAGATGATCTTCCAGGACCCGTACGGCTCGCTGAACCCGCGGCACACGGTCGGCACCATCATCAGCGCCCCGTTCAAGCTCCAGGGCGTCAAGCCCGAGGGCGGCCTCAAGGCGGAGGTCCAGCGCCTCCTCTCCCTCGTGGGTCTGAACCCGGAGCACTACAACCGCTACCCGCACGAGTTCTCCGGCGGCCAGCGCCAGCGCATCGGCATCGCCCGGGCCCTCGCCCTCAAGCCGAAGCTGGTCGTCGCGGACGAGCCCGTGTCCGCCCTGGACGTGTCGATCCAGGCCCAGGTGGTCAACCTGCTGGACGACCTCCAGCAGGAGCTCGGCCTCACCTACGTGATCATCGCGCACGACCTGTCGGTCATCCGGCACGTCTCGGACCGCATCGCGGTGATGTACCTGGGCAAGATCGTCGAGCTGGCCGACAACAAGTCGCTGTACACGGCGCCGATGCACCCGTACACGACGGCCCTCATGTCGGCGGTCCCGGTCCCGGACCCGCGCCGACGCGGCGCGAAGAGCGGCCGCATCCTGCTCAAGGGCGATGTGCCCTCGCCGATCTCACCGCCGAGCGGCTGCCGGTTCCACACGCGGTGCTGGAAGGCGACGCAGATCTGCGCCACGCAGGACCCCCCGCTGGTCGCGCTGAAGACCGGGCACCAGGTGGCCTGCCACCACCCGGAGAACGCCCCCGACCAGGCCCCGGGCGACCCGGCCCTCCCGGGTGCGGCGGAGGCGGTTACCAACCCGACGGTCTGATTGGCGCCGGCGGGGCAGAATCAGCCTCCCGGCGGTTTGATGGACGCCGGCGGGGCAAGATCAGCCCACCGGCGGTTTGATGGACGCCGGCGGGGCAAGATCAGCCCACCGGCGGTTTGATGGACGCCGGCGGGGCAAAATCAGCCCCGCCGGCGTTTGAGGCGCGGGGGTTCGGGGGCGGAGCCCCTGACGGCGCCGCCGCACCCGGCCACGGTCCGCGGCCCCACGGGGTGTGGTCGCCGCGGCCCCACGGGGTGCGGTCCCGACCTGGCGGGGCCCACCGCCCCCTCGGAGCCGGAGCCGGAGCCGGAGCCGGAGCCGGAGCCGGGGCCGCGCCCCACCCGCTCCAGCCCGCCGCAGGGCGACCGGCAGAATGAAGCCGTGATCCACGATCTCTTCCCGCCCGGAGTCCAGCACACCCTGGACCTCATGGGCATCTTCGTCTTCGCCACGGCCGGCGCCCTGCTCGCGGTACGCAAGAACTTCGACGTCTTCGGCATCGTCGTCCTCGCGCTCGTCACCGCCCTCGGCGGCGGCCTGTTCCGCGACATCGTCATCGGCGCCACCCCCGCCGCCGCCTTCAGCGATCTCGGGTTCTTCGTCACGCCGCTGATCGCCGCCGCGTTCGTCTTCTTCCTGCACCCCGAGGTCCAGCGGATCAACCGCGCCATCAACGTCTTCGACGCGGCCGGCCTCGGGCTGTTCTGCGTGACGGGCACGACCAAGGCGTACGAGTACGGCCTCGGCCTCACCGCGTCCGCCGCGCTCGGCCTGGCGACCGCCGTCGGCGGGGGCGTGCTGCGCGACGTCCTCGTCAACGAGGTGCCCTCGCTGCTGCGCGACCGCGAGATGTACGCCGTGCCGGCCGTCATCGGCGCCTCGATGGTGGCGCTCTTCATCAGCTTCGACAACCTGAACGGCATCACGACGGGCCTGGCGATCGTCACCACCTTCGTGCTGCGGCTGCTGGCCATCCGCTACCACTGGCGGGCGCCCCTCGCGTGGAACCGCCGCTCGTCGGTGGCGGAGGAGCCGTAGCCCGGGGCCACGCCCACGGCCTTGCCCGCGGCCACGCCCAAGGCCTCGCCCAAAGCAAAGCTACCGCTTAGTAGGTGGCGGGTGTACGGTCGTTCCATGTCACACGCAGCTGCCAAGGCCTCCATCGGCGACAGCGAGTTCGACCGCGACACCACCGTCACCGCCCGTGCGGGCGAGCCCGGGGTGTACGACGCGGACCTCTCCGCCGGGTGGACGATCATCACCGCCGTCAACGGCGGCTACCTCCTGGCCCTCGTCGGCCGCGCCCTGTCGTCGGCTCTGCCGCACCCGGACCCCCTCACGGTCTCCGCGCACTACCTGACCGCGTCGGTCCCCGGCCCCGCCGTGATCCGCACCGAGGTCGTACGGGTCGGCCGCACGCTCTCCACCGGGCAGGCCTCCCTGTTCCAGTTCGACGAGAGCGGCGCCGAGATCGAGCGGATCCGCGTCCTGGCCTCCTACGGGGACCTCGCGGCGCTCCCGGACTCCGTCCACACCACGGCCCTCCCGCCCGTCATCCCCGCCTACGAGGACTGCCTCGGCCCCGAGGCCGGCCCGGCCCCGATCCCCGGCAGCTCGGCGATCGTGGACCGGCTCCGGCTGCGCCTGGACCCGGCGACCGCCGGCTGGGCCGTCGGGCAGCCTTCGGGCAAGGGGGAGATGCGCTCCTGGTTCGAGCTCGCGGACGGCCGCGACGCGGACCCCTTCTCCCTCCTCCTGGCCGTGGACGCGCTCCCGCCGACCTCCTTCGACCTCGGCCTGCTCGGCTGGACCCCGACGGTGGAACTCACCACCCACATCCGCCACCGCCCGGCGCCCGGTCCGCTCCGGGTGTCGATCACCACGCGGAACCTGGCGGGCGGCTTCCTGGAGGAGGACGCGGAGGTCTGGGACTCGGCGGACCGCCTGGTGGCCCAGTCCCGCCAGCTGGCGAGGGCTCCGCGCATTCCTTCTTGACGCGCCGCACTCCTCCTCGACGCACCGCTCGCACCGCTGCGCGGGCTTCGCGCCGCTGCGCCGGACTCCGTCCGGCGGTGGCCGGTCGGGGCTGCCGCCACCGCCGTCCCGGCGCGGGCCCGGTGGGCGGGTGCGGGTGGTTCGGCCCTGCGGGGCGGGAGTCCCCTACCCGCCCTTCGCCCATCCCCCAGACTCCGTGCGGGGGGACCCCCAGCCGGGCTCTGCCCGGACCCGGTCCTCAGACGCCGGACGGGCTGGATTTGCCGCTGCGCGGCAAAAATTCAGCCTCGCCGGCGTTTGAGGCGCGGGGTCTGGGGCGGAGCCCCAGGGGCCTCGGGCGCAGCCTGGGCTGACGGGTCAGGGCGGAGCCATGGGAACGGTGGAAGGGCGCGTAGGGGACTCCGCCCGCGCAGCGGCGCATCGGCGGGCCCAGCCCCGCGCACGGCGCCCCGGCACGGGCCGGGCCCCACGCGCGGTTCCCGGCACGGGCCATACGGGGCGGGCCCCGCGCACGGCGCCCCCGGCACGGGACGGACCCCACGCGCGATTCCCGGCGCGGGCCCCGCGCATGGCGCCCCCGGCACGGGCCAAGCGGGCCGGGCCCGGTCCGAACGGCATGCCGCCGCGAGGTCGGAGGCTCCGTCAGCGGGCCGTAAGGCCCCGGCGGGGGATCAGGGGTGTGGGGGACTCGTAGAATCGGGGGATCATGGCCTACCTCGACCACGCCGCCACCACCCCGATGCTGCCGGAGGCCGCTGCGGCGATGACCGCGCAGTTCGCCGTCACGGGCAACGCGTCCTCCCTGCACGCCGCCGGCCGCCGCGCCCGCCGCACCGTCGAGGAGGCCCGCGAGGCCCTCGCCGACGCGCTCGGTGCCCGTCCGAGCGAGGTGGTCTTCACCGCCGGCGGCACGGAGGCCGACAACCTCGCCGTCAAGGGGCTCTATTGGGCCCGCCGCGACGCCGACCCCGCCCGGACCCGCGTCCTGGCCAGCCCCGTGGAGCACCACGCGGTCCTCGACGCCGTGCACTGGCTCGCCGAGCACGAAGGGGCGCAGGTCGAGTACCTGCCCGTGGACCGCTTCGGGCGCGTGCACCCCGATGCCTTCCGCGAGGCGATCGAGCGCAACCCCGAGGACGTCGCGCTGGCCACCGTGATGTGGGCCAACAACGAGATCGGCACCGTGATGCCGATCGCCGAACTGGCCGCCGTCGCGCGCGAGTCCGGCATCCCGCTGCACTCCGACGCCGTCCAGGCCTTCGGCCAGCTCGACGTCCGCTTCGGCGACAGCGGACTCGCCGCCATGACCGTGAGCGGCCACAAGGTCGGCGGACCGTACGGGATCGGCGCGCTGCTGCTCGGCCGCGGCCAGAGCCCCGTACCCGTCCTGCACGGCGGGGGACAGGAGCGGCACGTCCGCTCCGGCACCCTCGACGTCCCGGCCATCGCCGCCTTCGCGGTGGCCGCCGTCCTCGCCGCCGAGCGGCGCGAACGGTTCGCCACCGAGATCGGCGCCCTGCGCGACCGGCTCGTCGCCGCCGTGCTCCGCGAGGTCCCCGACGCGGTCCTGGGCGGAGACCCGGACGGCCGGCTCCCCGCCAACGCCCACTTCAGCTTCCCCGGCTGCGAGGGGGACTCCCTGCTGCTCCTGCTCGACGCCCAGGGCATCGAGTGCTCCACCGGGTCCGCCTGCACGGCCGGTGTGGCGCAGCCCAGCCACGTGCTGCTGGCCACCGGCACCGACCCGCGCCTGGCGCGGGGGACCCTGCGCTTCTCCCTCGGCCACACCTCCACGCAGGCCGACGTGGACGCGGTCGCCGCCGCCATCGGCCCGGCCGTGGCCCGCGCCCGCACGGCGGGGCTGAGCTAGGCCGTCCGTCGCCCCAGGCCGTCACAGCACTAGGCGCCCGCCGCGCCGGCCTCGTTGACCATGCGGAGGTAGCGGTCCCAGTCCCAGTGGCGGCCGGGGTCCGTGTGGTCGGCTCCCGGCACCTCGGAGTGGCCGACGAAGTGATTGCGGTCGGCGGGTATCCCGTACCGCTTGCAGACGTCGGCGGCGAGCCGCGCCGAAGCCCCGTACATCGCGTCCGTGAAGTCCTTCGGCCGGTCCACGAACCCGACGTGCTCGATGCCGATGCTGCGCTCGTTCATGGAGCGGTTGCCCGAGTGGAAGGCGACGTCGAGCTCGCGCACCATCTGCTCGATGTGGCCGTCCTGGCCGACTATGTAGTGCGCCGACGCCCGGTGGAACGGATTCTTGAAGGCGTCCACCGAGGACTTGAAGCCGCCCTGCGTGACATGCACCACGATCCGGTCCACCCGGTAGTCCGCGGGCCGGTCCGCCAGCCGCCAGTTCGCCGGAGAGGCCGCCGTCCAGGAAGCCCCCGCGTGGTCCAGCTCGCCGTCCTTCCGCGGCTTGGACACCCCCGGCACCAGCCACCAGGCCCGCCCGATCTCCTCGCGCCCGGCGACCGCCGCGGCCGTCAGCACCCCGAGCCCGCCGAACAGCACCGCCCTGCGGGTCCGCCCGGGCCGCTTGCCGCCCGCGCCCGCCTTGGCCCCCGCCCCGGCCTTGGCCCCCGTACCGCCCTTGCCGCTCTTGCTTCCCATGGTGATCCACCCCCTGTCACCGAGAACGCGCTGTGACCCCGCGCGGTTCCCCCGTACCCTGGACGGTGCTATGACTGAGAACCTGCCGAGCGTCCCCCGCCCCCTCCGCGTCCTGGCCGCCATGTCCGGCGGTGTGGACTCCGCCGTCGCCGCCGCCCGCGCCGTCGAAGCCGGGCACGACGTGACCGGCGTCCACCTCGCCCTCTCCGCGAACCCGCAGTCCTTCCGGACCGGGGCCCGCGGCTGCTGCACGATCGAGGACTCCCGCGACGCACGCCGCGCCGCCGACGTCATCGGCATCCCGTTCTACGTCTGGGACCTCGCCGAGCGCTTCCGAGAGGACGTCGTCGAGGACTTCATCGCCGAGTACGAGGCCGGGCGCACCCCGAACCCCTGCCTGCGCTGCAACGAGAAGATCAAGTTCGCCGCGCTGCTCGACAAGGCCCTCGCCCTCGGCTTCGACGCCGTCTGCACCGGCCACTACGCCACCGTCGTCCTGAACGAGGACGGCACGCGCGAGCTGCACCGCGCCTCCGACATGGCCAAGGACCAGTCCTACGTCCTCGGCGTGCTCGACGAGAAGCAGCTCGCGCACGCCCTCTTCCCGCTCGGCGACACCCTCACCACCAAGGAAGAGATCCGCGCCGAGGCCGAGGAGCGGGGTCTGGCCGTCGCGAAGAAGCCCGACAGCCACGACATCTGCTTCATCGCCGACGGCGACACCCAGGGCTTCCTGGCCGGCCGCCTCGGCAAGGCCGAGGGCGACATCGTCGACGAGGCCACCGGCGAGAAGGTCGGCACCCACGAGGGCGCCTTCGGGTTCACCATCGGCCAGCGCAAGGGCCTGCGGATCGGCCACCCGGCCCCCGACGGCAAGCCGCGCTACGTCCTCGACATCTCCCCGGTGAACAACACCGTCACCGTCGGCCCCGTCGAGGCCCTCGACGTCACCGCCCTCACCGCGATCCGCCCCCGCTGGTGCGGCTCCACCGCGGCGGCCCCGGGCACGTACACCGCGCAGCTGCGCGCCCACGGCGGCGAGACCGAGGTCTTCGCCGAGCTGGTGGACGGCGAACTGCGCGTCCGCTTCACCGAGCCCGTCCGCGGCGTGGCCCCCGGCCAGGCGATCGTCCTCTACGACGGCACCCGCGTGGTCGGCTCCGCCACGATCGCCACCACCACCCGGGCCGCGGCGCCCGCGTCCGTCTAGCCGCCCGGGCAGGCCGCCCGATCAGACCACCGTCAGGACGATCTTGCCGGTGGTCCGGCCCTGCTCGCCGATCTCGTGGGCCTTCGCGGCCTGGGCCAGGGGCAGCACGGTGTCGATGACCGGGCGGAGCTTCCCCTCGGCCACGAGCGCGGCGATGGCCTTCAAGCCCGCCGGGTCCGGCTCTACGAGGGTCCAGCCGGTGCGGAAGCCCTCGGCGTCGGCCGGCACGTCGTCCGGACCGTTCAGGGTGATCAGGTGCCCGCCCGGGCGCAGCACCTTCAGGGAACGCACCCCGTAGTCGCCGCCGATGGCGTCGATCACGACGTCCACGTCCCGGGCCGCGTCCTCGAAGGCGGTGGTCCGGTAGTCGACCAGCTCGTCGGCCCCGAGCGAGCGGAGCACCTCGTGCTTGGCGGCGCTGGCGGTGCCGATCACGTACGCCCCGAGCGCCTTGGCGATCTGGACGGCGAAGTGCCCCACGCCGCCCGCCGCCGCGTGCACGAGCACCCGCTGCCCAGGCCGCACGCCGGCTGTGTCGTTCAGCGCCTGCCAGGCGGTGAGCGCCGCCAGCGGCAGGGCCGCCGCCTGGACGTGGTCGAGCGTCTCGGGCTTGCGGGCGAAGTGCCGGGCAGTGGCCGTCACGTACTCGGCGTAGGCGCCGGCCTGGTGCGGGAAGCGCGGCATGCCGAAGACCTCGTCGCCCGGCTGGAACAGCGTCACCCCGGGGCCGACGGCCTCGACCGTGCCGGACACGTCCCAGCCGACGGCCGGAACCGGGCCCCAGGGGATGAGGGCGCCGCTGGCCCGGGTCTTCCAGTCCACCGGGTTCACCCCGGCAGCGTGGACCCGTACCAGGATCTCGCCCATGCCCGGCTCCGGGCGCTCGATCTCGGTCTCGGTCAGTACCTCGGGTCCGCCCCACTGGCTGACGACGATGGTGCGCATGAATGTCTCCCTGATCGTGCTCGGTCTGTTGTCACGTTCACCTGCCGGTTCCCCCGGCCGATGGCACCAGCTTGGCCGCGCGCGGGCCCGCATGGTGGTGGCCGTATGGCCACCATGTGACAGAATCTGGCCATGCACCGTGTAGCCGTACTCGCCCTCGAAGGCGTCGCCCCCTTCGAGCTCGGCATGCCCTCGCGGGTCTTCGGCAACGCCCGCGGCGAGGGCGGGAGCTTCCTGTACGAGGTCACCGTCTGCACCCCGGACGGCCTGCCCGTGGCGACCGACGCGGGATTCACCATCGGCGTCAGCGCCGGACCCGAGGCCCTCGCGGCGGCCGACACCGTGATCATCCCGCCCACCCACTCCGTGCCCGGGCTCCTGCGCGGCGAGCCGTTGCCGCAGGCCCTCGCCGACGCCCTCGCCCGGATCCGTCCGGGCACGCGCATCGTGTCGATCTGCACCGGTTCCGAGGTGCTCGCCGCCGCGGGGCTGCTCGACGGGAGGCCCGCCACCACCCACTGGGTCCACGCGGCGGAGTTCCGGCGCGCCTTCCCGCGGGTCGAGCTCGACGAGGACGTGCTCTTCGTGGACGACGGCGACATCCTCACCTCGGCCGGAGTGGCCGCAGGCATCGACCTCCTGCTCTACCTCGTCCGCGCCGACCACGGCAGCGCCGTCGCCAACCTCACCGCGCGGCTGTGCGTGGTCCCGCCGTGGCGCGACGGCGGGCAGGCCCAGTACATCGTGCGGCCCGTCCCCGAACCCACCGTCGCCACCACCACCGCCACCCGGGCCTGGGCCCTGGAACGCCTCACCGAGCCGATCGCCCTGGC
The DNA here is from genome assembly GCF_057834205.1 of Streptomyces sp. GL_148. Taxonomy (NCBI): domain Bacteria; kingdom Bacillati; phylum Actinomycetota; class Actinomycetes; order Kitasatosporales; family Streptomycetaceae; genus Streptomyces; species Streptomyces sp. GL_148. The sequence goes on from NZ_CM174396.1 coordinate 6,133,762, forward strand.
CGAGCTGGCCGCCCATGCCCGGATGAGCCTGCGCACCTTCACCCGCCGCTTCCGCGACGAGGTCGGCATGACCCCGGTGCAGTGGCTCACCGGCCAACGCCTGGAGCTTGCACGTCATTTGCTGGAGTCCAGCGACCTCCCCGTCGACCTGGTGGCCCACCGCTCCGGCTTCGGCTCCGCGAACTCGCTGCGCCAGCACATGCGTTCCGCACTGGGCATCTCACCGATCGCCTACCGTCGCACCTTCCAGCCCAACTCCCCTGCTCTTGCGCACCATTGATGCTCCGTCAGGACATCGGCATACTGCGTGGCCCTGCACTCTTCTTCTCAGGGGAACCACGTGCGCAACGCCAGGGCGGGGGCGGCGGCCTCGGTCGCCGCAGCCGCCGTCCTCGCGCTCGCGGCGGGGCTGACCACCCCGGCCGCCGCGGCGCCCGCGACCGGCTCGTTGGACACCGGGGCCGGCGCGAGATCCGCCGCCCGGGCCGCCACGACCACCCGGGCCGCCCCGACCACCCGGCCCGCCCCGGCCACCCGGATCACCCTCGTCACCGGCGACCGCGTCGTCCTCGCCGCCGACGGCAGGCCCGTCTCCCTCGAACGCGCCGCCGATGACCCCGGAAGTAATCGCCTCCGGGGCCACCGGCGGGCAGGATCGGACCAACAAGCCGATCCCGCAGGGAAGAAGAGGCCCGAGATGACCGCCTACGCCATCGCCCACATACGCCCCGAGACCATGAACGAGGACATCCTCCGCTACATCGAGGAGATCCAGTCCACCATGGACCCCTTCGAGGGCCGCTTCCTCGTCCACGGCCGCCAGGTGGAGGTCATGGAGGGCACCTGGCCCGGCACGATCGTCATGATCGCCTTCCCCGACCTGGAAGCGGCCCGAGCCTGGTACGCGTCCGCCCCCTACCAGGCCCTGATCCCGCTGCGCGCCGACCACATCGCGGGCGACATCATCCTGGTCGACGGCGTCCCCACGGACTACGACGCCTCGAAGACCGCGGCGAGCCTGCGCGAAGCCGCGGGCCTCTGACGATGGCGGAGCGTGCCACCCTCCTCCTCGGCCGTGATCGGTGAGGGTGGGGGTGGGGCGGGGTGCGAGCATGGCGGCATGGCTACTCACCTCATCACCGGCGCCGGCTCCGGCATCGGTGCCGCCGTCGCGGCGCGGCTGCACGCCCGCGGCGACGACCTCGTCCTCCTCGCCCGCGACGCCGCCCGCGCCCGGCAGCTCACCGACCGGTACCCCGGATCCAGTGCGCTCGTCGGGGACCTCGCCGACCCCGACCGGCTGTCGTGGGCCTTCTCCAAGCAGGCGATCCCGGAGCGGATCGACTCGCTCCTGCACATCGCCGGCATCGTGGACCTCGGCCCGGTCGGGGAGCTGCGCCCCAAGACCTGGCACCAGCAGCTCAACGTCAACCTCATCGCTCCCGCCGAGGTCACCCGGCTCCTGCTGCCCACCCTGCGCGCCTCCCACGCCACGATCGTCTTCGTGAACTCCGGCGCCGGCCTCACCGCCCACGCCGACTGGAGCGCGTACGCCGCCTCCAAGCACGGGCTGAAGGCGCTGGCCGACTCGCTCCGGGCGGAGGAGAAGGAGAACGGCATCCGCGTCACCTCCGTCTACCCCGGCCGCACCGCCACCCCCATGCAGATGAAGGTCCGCTCCCAGGAGGGCGAGTCCTACGACGCCGCCGACTGGATCGACGCCGAGTCCGTCGCGACCACCATCGTGATGGCCGTCGACCTGCCCCGCGACGCCGTGGTCAGCGACCTCACCGTCAGGCCCGGCCGATGAGCGCGAGCCGCACCGGCGGAGCCACCGGAGTCGGCTCGCTGCCCGGCGGCGACGCCCGCGAGGCCGCCAAGACCGTCACCGGCTCCTTCGAGGAGTTCCCGTACCTCGCCGAGCTGCCCGCCCGCGGCCCCGGCTCGGACATGATCGGCCGCTCCCTCGGGCTGCTCGTGGACATGTACGCGCACGTCGAGCCCAGCGGCTGGCGGATCAGCGACCGCCCCGGCCGCGACAGCAAGCGGGCCCGCTCCTGGCTCGGCGAAGACCTGGACGCCCTGGAGGAGTTCACCCAGGGGTACCGGGGCCGGCTCAAGGTCCAGGCCGTCGGGCCGTGGACGCTGGCCTCGTCCCTGGAGCTGCACGGCGGCGAGTCCGTCCTCCAGGACCCGGGCGCCTGCCGGGACCTGGCCGGGTCGCTCGCGGAGGGCGTGCGCGAGCACCTGGCCGACGTACGCAAGCGGATCCCCGGCGCCGAGATCGTCCTCCAGTACGACGAGCCCTCGCTCACCGCGGTCCTGCTCGGCCGGGTGCGCTCCGCCAGCGGCTACCGCACCTACCGCGCCGTCGACCGGCAGGTCGTCGAGGGCACGCTGCGCGAGCTGTTCGCCGTCCACGACGGTGAGGTGATCGTCCACTCCTGCGCACCCGAGGTGCCCTTCGGGCTGCTGCGACGTGCCGGGGTCTCGGGCGTGTCGTTCGATTTCTCCTTGCTCACCGAGCGCGAGGATGACGCCATCGGGGAAGCCGTCGAAGCGGGCATGAAACTCTTCGCCGGAGTGGTGCCCGGGACCGACGGCCCGTTGTCAGACCCGGGCGGTAGCGTCATGGGTGTCAGGAAGCTTTGGCGCAGGCTGGGGCTGACCCCGGGGACTCTGGCGGAGTCCGTCGTGGTCACCCCGACGTGCGGTCTGGCGGGCGCTTCGCCCGCCTACGCACGGGCGGTTCAGGCGCACTGCGTCAGGGCGGCGAGGTCGCTCGCCGACAACCCTGAGTGATGGATCGAGACGGGTCACGGGAGGACACGGCATGGCAGCCGAACAGAAGCAGGGCAGCGAATCGGCCGTACCGGCGGAACTGCGCGAGCAGCACGCGCTGATCGCCGAGCAGGTCGAGGAGCACCGCTTCCGGTACTACGTGAACGACCAGCCGGTCGTCAGCGACGCCGAGTTCGACAAGCTGCTGCGCTCGCTGGAAGCACTGGAGGAGCAGTACCCGGAGCTGCGCACGCCCGATTCGCCCACCCAGAAGGTGGCCGGGGCGTACGAGACGGACTTCGCCTCCGTGGTCCACCGCGAGCGGATGCTCTCCCTCGACAACGCCTTCGACGACGAGGAACTGGCGGCCTGGGCCGAGCGCGTGGCCCGGGACGCCAACACCTCCGACTACCACTACCTCTGCGAGCTGAAGGTGGACGGCCTCGCCGTCAACCTCACCTACGAGAACGGCCGCCTGACCCGCGCCGCCACCCGCGGCGACGGCCGCACGGGCGAGGACATCACGCCCAACGTCCGCACCATCGCCGACATCCCCGACCGGCTGAAGGGCGACCGGATCCCGGCCCTGGTCGAGATCCGCGGCGAGGTCTACTTCCCGATGGAGAAGTTCGAGGAGCTCAACGCCCGGCTCGTCGAGGCCGAGGGCAAGCCCTTCGCCAACCCGCGCAACGCGGCGGCCGGTTCGCTGCGCCAGAAGGACCCCAAGGTCACCGCGAGCCGCCCGCTGCACATGGTCGTCCACGGCATCGGCGCCCGCGAGGGCTTCGAGATCGCGAACCAGTCGCAGGCGTACGACCTGCTGCACGAGTGGGGCCTGCCCACCGCCCAGCACAACAAGGTGGTCTCCACGCTCGCCGAGGTCCGGGAGTTCATCGCGTACTTCGGCGAGAACCGCCACTCGGTGGAGCACGAGATCGACGGCGTCGTCGTCAAGCTCGACGAGATCGCCCTCCAGGGCCGGCTCGGCTCCACCGCGCGCGCCCCGCGCTGGGCCATCGCCTGGAAGTACGCCCCCGAAGAGGTCAACTCCAAGCTGATCGACATCAAGGTCGGCGTGGGCCGCACCGGGCGCGTGACCCCGTACGCCCAGGTGGAGCCGGTGACGGTGGCGGGCTCCGAGGTCGAGTTCGCGACCCTGCACAACCAGGAGGTCGTCAAGGCCAAGGGCGTGCTCATCGGGGACACCGTCGTCCTGCGCAAGGCCGGCGACGTCATCCCCGAGATCCTCGGGCCGGTCGTCGACCTGCGCGACGGCAGCGAGCGGGAGTTCGTCATGCCCGCCGAATGCCCGGAGTGCGGGACGCCGCTGCGGCCGATGAAGGAGGGCGACATCGACCTGCGCTGCCCCAACGGGCAGACGTGTCCCGCGCAGTTGCGCGAGCGGCTCTTCTACCTCGGCGGCCGCCAGTGCCTGGACATCGAGAACTTCGGTGCGGTGGCCGCGGCCGCGCTGACCCACCCGCTGGAGCCGGCCGAGCCGCCGCTGCGGGACGAGGGCGACCTCTTCGGCCTCACCATCGAGCAGCTCCTGCCCATCAAGGCGTACGTGCTCGACCCGGACAGCGGGCTGCCCAAGCGGGACCCGAAGACGGGCGAGGAGAAGATCGTCACGGTCTTCGCGAACCAGAAGGGCGAGCCGAAGAAGAACGCCCTGTCGATGCTGGAGAACATCGCGGCCGCCAAGGACCGCCCCCTGGCCCGCATCATCAACGGCCTGTCGATCCGGCACGTCGGACCGGTCGCGGCGGAGGCGCTGGCCCGGGAGTTCCGCTCCATCGAGCGGATCGAGCAGGCGACGGAGGAGGAACTGGCCGCCACCGACGGGGTCGGCGCGATCATCGCGGCCTCCCTCAAGGAATGGTTCGCCGTCGACTGGCACCAGGAGATCCTGCGCAAGTGGCGGGCGGCCGGCGTCCGGATGGAGGAGGAAGGTTCCGGCGAGGACGAGGGGCCGCGCCCGCTGGAGGGGCTGACCGTCGTCGTCACCGGCACTTTGCAGAGCCACACGCGGGACGGCGCGAAGGAGGCCCTGCAGAGCCGCGGCGCCAAGGTGACCGGTTCCGTCTCGAAGAAGACCTCCTTCGTCGTGGTCGGCGACAACCCCGGCTCGAAGTACGACAAGGCCGTGCAGTTGAAGCTCTCGATCCTCGACGACGCCGGATTCGCCGTCCTGCTGGAGGAGGGCCCGGACGCGGCCCGCGAGGCCGCGCTCCCGGTGGACGGCGACGCCGCAGCGGAGTAGCGAAGGCGAACGGATGCGCGGCGTGCGGCCGTACGAGCGGGCGCGCGCCGGGCGCGGACGGCGGTGACATCCGGTGGGGCGCGGCTGGTACCTGGTCCCCGCGAGGCCGGTACAAGGCTGGTGGCGGGCCCGTGACCTGTCGGATCATCGGACGGGCGGCCGGGGGGCCTGGTCCAAACTCACCCGTTCGGCGGATACCGTACTGATGAGGATGGCTGGGTCGTATTCGGGCAACCGCCGCCGACCGCTGCCCCTGGGCGCCTCCCGCGTCCTACTGTTGAGGGGTGCGCCTGTCGTGCACGGCTGCTTGACGCGTTTCCAGCCGTGATGGCATGACATCGGGGCCATCGCGTGGCATCGGCATCGCCGGCTGTGAGAGGGACGGGCATGAAACCCACCGAAAGCGCCGACCCGTCACCAGATTTCGGCGGGGAGTTCCCGTCCCTGCGGACGGGCCGGCTCGGTGTCCTGGGGTCCAGGACACCGCAATCGCGACCGCTCGACACCGGAGCGGGCACGGGCCGGGCGGGCCGCAGCGCCGTGCTGCCCCCGCTCATCGTGGGTCTCGCCGCCGTCGTGCTCTCCATCGGCGTCATCACAGCGCTGACCAGCCGTCACGCCCTGTTCCCCGGCGGCCCGGTCGGCTGGGCGCTCGCCCTGCTCACCGGCATCATCGTCGGCCACCTCGTCGCCCTCGGCCGCGACCGGTGGTGGGGCGGCACCGGATCGGGCGCGGCCCTCACCCTCGGCGTCCTCATCCTCTACGGATGGGTCCCCGCCGGCCTGGTCTCCCTCGCCGTGGTCTCCCTCGTCGGCGCCGCCCGCCGGCACCGCTGGCGCCAGGGCCTCCTGCACGGAGCCACCGACATCCTCGGCATCGGCGCGGGCGCCCTCGTCCTCGCCGCGTTCGGCGAGTCGCCCTCCGTCGAGGCCCCGTGGCTGCCCACCGGCTGGGAGCTCGACGCGGTCCCCGAGGTCATCCTGGTCGCCCTCGCCTACCTGCTCGTCACCCGCCTCCTGCTGTGGCTCTCCCTCGCCCCCGCCGGTGGGGGACTGCCCACGGTCGCCCGTACGGCACTGCTGCGCCAGGCCCTGGTCGCCGTCGCCCTCCTCGGCATCGCCCCGCTGATCTGCGTCGTCGCCGAATCGCAGCCGGTGCTGCTGCCGCTGTTCGCCGTACCGCTGATCGCCCTGGACTCCACGCTGTGGATCGCCCGCGCCCGCGCCGAGGAGCAGCTGCGCGACCCGCTCACCGGACTGCCCAACCGGCAGTGGCTGCTGGAGCGGGCCTGGAGCGCACTCGACCAGGCCGAACGCTCGGGCACCCGCGCGGCGCTCGTGCTGATCGACCTGGACCGCTTCCGCGCGGTCAACGACACCCTCGGCCACCTCGCGGGCGACCGGCTGCTCCTGCAGATAGCGGACCGGCTGCGCCAGGCGCTGCCCCCGGACGCCGAGGCGGCCCGCCTGGGCGGCGACGAGTTCGCCGTCCTCCTGCCCATCGCCGACTCCACCACCAGCGCCCAGCGCGTGGCCCGCAACCTCGTCGCCGAACTCAGCTCCCCCCTCGACCTGGACGGCCTGACCCTGGTCCTGGAGGCCAGCGCCGGCCTCGCCGTCTTCCCCGACCACGCACTGGACGCGGAGGGACTCCTGCGCCGCGCCGACGTCGCCATGTACCAGGCGAAGCGGGACCGGACCGGAGTCGAGGTCTACGAGTCCAAGCGCGACAGCAACACCCCCGACCGGCTCGGCCTGCTGGGCGACCTGCGCCGGGCGCTGGACGCGGGCGAGGTGGAACTGCACTACCAGCCGAAGGTCCGGTTCGACGGCAAGGTCGCCGGGCTGGAAGCACTGGTGCGCTGGGTGCACCCGGAACGCGGGCGGGTCCCTCCGGACGAGTTCATCGCGATCGCGGAGACCTCCGGGCTGATGCCCCACCTGACCGAGTACGTACTGGAGACCGCGCTCGCGCAGGTCGCCCGGTGGCGGGCCCAGGGCCTCAAGGTCCCGGTCGCCGTCAACGTGTCGCCGCGCGACGTCCACACCCCCGGCTTCGCCGGCGCCGTGGCCGCGCGCCTCGCCCGGCACGGGGTCCCGGCGAGCGGACTCCAGCTGGAGATAACGGAACACGTCCTGCTGGAGGACCCGCAGCGGGCCGCCGACACCATGGCCGGGCTGACCGGCCACGGCGTGAAGATGTCCCTGGACGACTTCGGCACGGGCTACTCCTCCCTCGTCCACCTGCGGCGGCTGCCGGTCAGCGAGCTGAAGATCGACCGGTCGTTCGTGGCGCGGCTCGCGGTGGACGCCCAGGACGCGGAGATCGTCCGCTGCACGGTCGACCTCGCGCACTCGCTGGGCCTGCTGGTCGTCGCGGAAGGCGTCGAGGACGACGAGACGTGGGAGCGGCTGCGCGACCTGGGCTGCGACGCCGTCCAGGGCTGGCTGGTCGCCGCCGCGATGCCTCCGCAGGAGGCGACGGCCTGGCTGCTGGCCCGCGGCGAGCGCGGCTGGCGGCGGCCCGCGGACATCACGGCGGAGCTGGCGGCGGAGACCGCCGCCGCGGCGGCGTCCCAGACGCCGTGAGGTACGTGGAGGCACCGGCGCGGTACCGCCCCGCGCCGGGGGACCCGCCGTCGGTCTTCCTGGCGGGCGGCATCACGCACTGCCCGTCCTGGCAGCCGGAGGCCGCGCGGGAGCTGGCCGACTTCGTCGTGCTCAACCCGCGGCGGGCGGACTTCGACGTGTCCGACCCTTCGCAGACGGACGTCCAGATCGCGTGGGAGTACGCGCACCTGCTGCGGGCGGACCTCACTCTGTTCTGGTTCCCGGCGTGCGATGCGGCCCTCACGGTCCAGCCGATCACCCTCTACGAACTCGGCGCGGCCGCGGCCACCCCGGGGCGCCGCCTGGCCATCGGCGCCGACCCCGGCTATCCGCGGCGCGCGGACGTCGTCACGCAGCTAGGCCTGTCCCGCCCGGACCTCACGGTCCACTCCACGCTGCCCGAAACACTGGCCGCGGCCCGCACCGAACTGACCGCCTTGGCCTGACGCCTGCCCTGCGGGGGCTGGTCCCCTACCCGCCCTTCCCCCGTTCCCCGGGCTCTGCCCGGACCCGGTCCTCAAACGCCGGACGGGCTGGAAAATCCAGCCTCGCCGGCGTTTGAGGCGCGGGGTCCGGGGCGGAGCCCCAGGGAACGGGCGAAGGGCGGGTAGGGGACTTCGCCCCGCGCAGCGGCAAGGGGTGCTGCGGGGACTTCGCCCCGCGCAGCGGCACACCCGCAGCCGGGACGGACAGCGCGCAGCCCCGCCGCACGGCGGAAAACCGCCCGCGCGGGGCCTTCGTACCGCCCCGGGGGGAAACCGGGGCGCCGGGCGGGGGCGGGGCCCCATAGGATTGGGGCCGAAACCTACACACTCGAACCCCCAGAGGATCGCTGCATGCCTGGCATCACGCGCGAGGAGGTCGCCCACCTCGCTCGGCTGGCACGTCTGGAGCTGAAGAGCGAAGAGCTCGACCACTTCGCTGGACAGCTCGACGACATCATCGGCGCGGTCGCCCGCGTTTCCGAGGTCGCCGACCAAGACGTCCCGCCGACCTCCCACCCGCTGCCGCTGACGAACGTCATGCGCGCGGACGAGGTCCGTCCGTCGCTCACCCCCGAGCAGGCGCTTTCCGGCGCTCCCGCCCAGGAGCAGCAGCGTTTCAAGGTGCCGCAGATCCTGGGGGAGGACTAATCACCATGGCTGACATCAACATCATCAAGCTCACGGCCGCCCAGACCGCCGAGAAGATCGCTTCCGGCGAGCTCACGGCCGTCGAGGTCACCGAGGCCCACCTGGCCCGCATCGGGGCGACCGACGAGAAGGTCCACGCCTTCCTGCACGTCGACCGCGAAGGCGCCCTCGCCCAGGCGGCGGCCGTCGACGCCAAGCGCGAGCGCGGCGAGAAGCTCGGCCCGCTGGCCGGCGTACCGCTCGCCCTCAAGGACATCTTCACCACCGTCGGGATCCCCACCACCGTCGGTTCGAAGATCCTCGAAGGCTGGATCCCGCCGTACGACGCCACCCTGACGCGCAAGCTGAAGGAAGCCGACGTCGTCATCCTCGGCAAGACCAACATGGACGAGTTCGCCATGGGGTCCTCCACCGAGAACAGCGCCTACGGGCCCACCGGCAACCCCTGGGACCTCGCCCGGGTCCCCGGCGGCTCCGGCGGCGGCTCCGCGGCCGCGCTGGCCGCCTTCCAGGCGCCGCTGGCCATCGGCACGGACACCGGCGGTTCCATCCGCCAGCCCGCCGCCCTGACCGGCACCGTCGGCGTGAAGCCCACGTACGGCGGCGTCTCCCGCTACGGCATGGTGGCCTTCTCCTCCTCCCTCGACCAGGGCGGCCCCTGCGCCCGTACGGTCCTGGACGCGGCCCTGCTCCACGAAGTCATCGCCGGGCACGACCCGATGGACTCGACCTCCATCGACGCCCCGGTCCCGCCGGTCGTCGAGGCGGCCCGCAACGGCTCCGTCGCCGGCATGCGCGTCGGTGTCGTCAAGCAGTTCGCCGGTGAGGGTTACCAGGCCGGCGTCGTCCAGCGCTTCAACGAGTCCGTCGCCCTCCTCAAGGAGCTCGGCGCAGAGATCGTGGAGCTGGACTGCCCGTCCTTCGACCTCGCGATGGCCGCGTACTACCTCATCGCGCCGTCCGAGTGCTCCTCGAACCTGGCCCGCTTCGACGCCATGCGCTACGGCCTGCGCGTCGGCGACGACGGCACCAAGTCCGCCGAGGACGTCACCGCCCTGACCCGCGAAGCCGGGTTCGGCGACGAGGTCAAGCGCCGCATCATCCTCGGTACGTACGCGCTCAGCTCCGGCTACTACGACGCGTACTACGGCTCCGCCCAGAAGGTCCGCACGCTCATCACGCGGGACTTCGAGAAGGCCTTCGAGCAGGTCGACGTGATCGTCTCCCCGACCACGCCCACCACCGCCTTCGCGATCGGTGAGCGCACCGACGACCCGCTGGCGATGTACCTCGCGGACCTGTGCACCATCCCGACCAACCTGGCCGGCAACTCCGCCATGTCGCTGCCCTGCGGCCTGGCCCCGGAGGACGGTCTCCCGGTCGGGCTCCAGATCATCGCCCCGGCGATGAAGGACGACCGCCTGTACAAGGTGGGTGCCGCAGTCGAGGCCGCCTTCGTCGAGCGCTGGGGTCACCCGCTGCTTGAGGAGGCTCCGTCGCTGTGAGTTCGAGTACGAGTGCGCTGTCCAAGGCCAAGGGCTTCAAGAAGTCCAAGTCCGGTACGTACCTGTCGATCGGCACCACCGCGTTCGGTGCCTTCAGCGTGGTCAAGCAGGCCAAGAAGGCCCGCACCGAGCACGACACGCTGAAGCTGATCGACGCCGTCGTGTCCGCCGCCGCCATCGTCACCGGCCTCGCGATCCTGTACCGCGAACTGAAGCGTCTCGGCGACGACGACGTCCTGCTGGGCTGAGAGGGAATTTCCACTGTGACTGCCATTGAACTGCTGTCGTACGAGGACGCCCTCGCGTCGTACGACCCCGTCATGGGCCTGGAGGTCCATGTCGAGCTCGGAACGAAGACCAAGATGTTCTGCGGCTGCTCGACCGAGCTGGGCGCCGAGCCCAACGCGCAGACCTGCCCGGTCTGCCTCGGCCTGCCCGGCGCGCTGCCGGTCGTCAACGAGATCGGCATCGAGTCCGCCATCAAGATCGGTCTCGCGCTGAACTGCGAGATCGCCGAGTGGTGCCGCTTCGCCCGGAAGAACTACTTCTACCCGGACATGCCGAAGAACTTCCAGACCTCCCAGTACGACGAGCCGATCGCCTTCAACGGCTTCCTCGACGTGCAGCTGGAGGACGGCGAGATCTTCCGCGTGGAGATCGAGCGCGCCCACATGGAGGAGGACACCGGCAAGTCGCTGCACGTCGGCGGCGCCACCGGTCGCATCCACGGCGCGTCCCACTCGCTGCTGGACTACAACCGCGCCGGCATCCCCCTCATCGAGATCGTCACCAAGCCGATCGAGGGCGCCGGCGAGCGCGCCCCCGAGGTGGCCAAGGCGTACGTCGCCGAACTGCGCGAGGTCATCAAGGCGCTCGGCGTCTCCGAGGCCCGCATGGACAAGGGCCAGATGCGCTGCGACGTCAACCTGTCGCTGCGCACCAGCCCCGAGGTGCCCATGGGCACCCGCAGCGAGACGAAGAACGTCAACTCGCTGCGCTCCGTCGAGCGCGCCGCCCGCTTCGAGATCCAGCGCCACGCGGCGGTGCTCTCCTCCGGCGGCTCGATCGTGCAGGAGACCCGGCACTTCCACGAGGAGGACGGCTCCACCACGGCCGGCCGCATCAAGGACAACGCCGAGGACTACCGGTACTTCCCGGAGCCCGACCTGGTCCCGATCGCCCCGGCCCGCACCTGGGTCGAGGAGCTGCGCTCCGGCCTGCCGGAGATGCCGCGCGTGCGCCGCAACCGCCTCCTCCAGGAGTGGGGCGTCACCGAGCACGACATGCAGTCGATCCTCAACGCGGGCGCGGTGGACTCCATCGTCGCCACCATCGAGGCCGGCGCCGACTCCAGCGCCGCCCGCAAGTGGTGGATGGGCGAGCTGGCGCGCAACGCCAACGAGCAGGGCGTCGTCGTCGACGAGCTGCCCATCACCCCCGTCCAGGTCGCGCGCGTCGCGGCCCTGGTGGCGGCCGGTGAGCTCAACGACAAGCTGGCCCGCCAGGTCCTCGAAGGCGTACTCGCCGGCGAGGGCACCCCGGACGAGGTCGTCGAGAAGCGCGGCCTGAAGGTCGTCTCGGACGAGGGCGCGCTCGGCGCAGCCGTCGACGAGGCCATCGCGGGCAACGCGGGCATCGCCGACAAGATCCGCGGCGGCAAGATCGCCGCCGTCGGCGCACTGGTCGGAGCGGTCATGAAGACCACCCGCGGCCAGGCCGACGCGGCGCGCGTCAAGGAGCTCATCCTGGAGCGCCTGGGCGTCTCGGAGTAGGCGATGCAGTAGGCGACGCAGTCGCTCGCGCACGTACGAAGGCCCCGTACCGGATCCCACCGGTACGGGGCCTTCGTGGTCTCAGCGCCCCAGTACGGGGGCGGCGATGACGACGGTGCCGTTGTCGCAGCCCTTGTCCACCTTGATCCGCAGCCGCAGGGCGCCGCTCACGTCAAGGGAGTGGGTGATCGGCTTGCCCAGTTGCACGAGCTCGGAGAAGGCGGCGGGCTGGCCGTCGAGGGAGAAGCTGATCCGCCCCTTCTCGTTGGTCGAACCGTCGTCGATGCCCACGATGAAGTCGAGCTTCTTCCAGGCGCGGTTGAGGTCGAACTCGGTGTACGTGTCGCTGTAGCAGCGGCGTTCGGCGACGAACGCCGCCCCGTACTCCTTGGTGTCGATCTTGGCCGGCCGGACCTCGAACCCGCCCAGGTCCGTCACCGGGCTCATGACCGTCAGATCGGCGGCATTGACCCCCGGCGCGACCCCCGAGGGGGGCTGGGAACCCGTCGCGGTGGGCTGGGCCGTCGGGCCGTCGGACGAGGACGCGGACGGGGACGGGGACGAGCTCGGCGTCGGCGTCGGGTTGGGGCTCGGGGTCCCGGGGGCCGAGGAGGACGAGGCCGCCTTGTCGCCACCGCCTGCCGTGTTCGAGCCGTCCGCGTCCTTCTTGTCGCCGAGCAGCTTGACGCCGGCCACCGCGCCGGCGGCCACCACCAGCACCGCGAGCACCGCCCCGACCACCAGCCCGGTCCGCCGCTTCTTGCGCGGGGGCGGCGCGGGCGCCGGTGCCGGTTCCATGGGGGACACGGTCACGGGCGCCGGGCCGTACCCCTGCGGCACGCTCGCCTGGACCGGCGGCGGGGTGTACGCGGGCTGCGCGGGCGGTGGGGTGTACACCGGCTCGGTGGGCGGCGGGGTGTACGCGGGCTCGGTGGGCGGTGCGGAGTATGCGGGCTGGGCGGGCTGCGGCGCGTACACGGGCTGCGCCGGAGGACCGGTCGGGGCCGCCGCCACGGGAGCCGCCACCGGCGCCGCCGGCGGCTGCTGGGGCGGGGCCACCGGCTTCGGCGGGGCCGCGACCGGGGGAGTCGCCGGTGGTGCCGGCACCGCGTCCTGGACCACCCGCTGGGAGGTGGACGTGGTGGTGGACACCACCGCGCGGCGGATGTCCTTCATCCAGCCCGCCAGGTTCAACGGCCGCTTCAGCGGGTCGGCGGCGTAGATGGAGGCGATCCGCGCCCGCTGCTCCGCGTCCAGTACGGCGAACTGCGGCAGCCGTACGAGGGCCCCCGCCAGCAGTTCGGGCGTCGAGGGCGGGGACTCCCCGCTCAGCAGGAAGTACGCGATGGCCCCGAAGGCGTACCGGTCCGCGCCCGGGGTCCGCTTCCCCTCGAAGACCTCAGGCGCCGCGTAGCCCTGGGTGAACCACACCTCCGCGGTCTGGTGGTCCGCGGTCAGTTTGCTGAGGCCGAAGTCCACCAGGGTGGCCTGCCCGTGGGCGTCGACCATGACATTGCCGGGGGACAGGTCACCGTGGATCACCTGACGCCCGGAGGGGGTGGCCTTCCCCGAGTGCAGCCAGTCCAGTACGTCGGCCAACTGCTCCAGCGTGCGCATCACTTCGCGCCGCTCGGCGGCCGTGGCGAGGGTCCGCTCGGCCCGCCAGTCCCGCAGGTCGAGACCGTCGACGTGGTTCATGACCAGGACCAGCGCCCGCCCGGTCAGCGTCGAGGACTCCCCGGGCCGGTGGATCGGCGGCCCCTCGAAATGCTCCCGTACGCCCACGACGCCGGGCCGGTGGACGAAACGCAGCAGCTCCGCCTGCTCGTTCCACTTCTGGCTGATCCGGTCGAAGACGTCCGGGGTGATCGTGGTCTTGGAGTCGAGCACCTTCACGACGACGGGCTCGGATCCTCCCGCGAGCTCGATCTCCGCGAGATAGAGCACGGCCTCCCCGCCGCGCCCGATGGACCGGAGCAAGCGATAGCGGTCCGCTGCCGCGTCCGGCCCGATGTGCAGATTCTGGCTGGTCAATTTCCCCCCAGCGCCGGTTGTTTGAGTGGGGATCAGCTTCCCGGCGCGGGAGGGTGGTGGTCAAGTTGTGACCGAGGCGGGAATTTCTGTAGCGATCGCTAATTTAATCAGGTACGGTTCTTTCTGTAGTGATCGTTACTGAAGTCAGGGGAACCTCTCGTGCATGCCACCATTCAGGTCAGCGCCTACGCCCGCACCGTCCGCAAGGAGAGCGGTGGGCCCGGCCTCCTCCTCGCCCACGGCGGAGGTGGGTCGGTGGAGTCGAACTTCGGGCCGGTCCTCGACGCCCTGGCCGCCGGCCACAGCGTCGTCGGCGTCGACTACCCGGGAACGGGCGCCACCCCGCGGGCCACGCAACCACTCGAACTGGACGAGCTGGCCGAGCAGTTGGTGGCCGCCGCTGACGCCGAGGGCCTGGAGCGGTTCGCCGTCCTCGGCTACTCCCTCGGCGGGAACGTCGCCGTGCGCATCGCCGCCCGGTACCCGCAGCGGGTCACCGCACTGGTGCTCACGGCCAGCTTCGCCCGCGCGGGTCACCGGCTCGGCCTCATCACCGACCTCTGGGCCGAACTGGCCCGCCGCGGGGAGGGCGAGCTGCTCGCCCGGCTCATCGTCCCGCTCGCCCTCAGCCCGCAGGCGCTGGAGGGGCTGACCGCCGAGCAGGTGGAGGAGGTCGTACGGGCCACCGCGGCTTCCTTCCCGCCCGGCGGCGGGGACCATGCCGCGCTGGTGAAGGGGGCCGATCTACGCGCCGACCTCGCGCGGATCGACGTACCCGCGCTGGTCATCGCGACCACCGCCGACCGCCTCGTACCGCTGGAGGTCCAGCGGGAGCTGGCGGACGCGCTGCCGGGGGCCCGGTGGGCGGAACTGGCCACCGGGCACCTGCCGTTCGCCGAGCTCCCGCAGGAGTGGGCGGAGCTGGTCACCGGATTCCTGACGGGGCTGCCGACGGATCGGGGGTAGGGGGTAGGGGTTTGGGGGATCGGGGGATCGGGGGCGGGGGGTCGGGCCGGTCTCAGGCGCCCGTGGCGCCGTCGACGGCCTCGCGGAGGAAGTCCGCGTGGCCGTTGTGGCGGGCGTACTCGTGGATCATGTGCAGCATGAGCAGGCGCAGCGAGGCGTCCTCCTCCCACTTCTCGACGCGCACCGTCACGTCGAGGGACTCGGCGGCCGCCTCCACCGTGCGGGCGTGTTCGACCTCCGCGCGCCAGGCCGCGAAGGCCTCGGCGCGGGTCGAGCCGGACGCGTCGTAGGCGGCCTGGAAGTCGTGGGTGTCCGACCACAGGTGGGGGACCTCCGCCCCGCCGAAGGTGCGCCGGAACCAGTGCCTCTCCACCTCTGCCATGTGCCGGACCAGCCCGAGCAGGGACAGCGTCGAGGGTGGGGACGACTGGCGGCGCAGCTCCTCGTCGGTGAGGCCCTCGCACTTCCAGGCGAGGGTGGCCCGGTGGAAGTCGAGGTACGCGCGGAGCGTCTCGCGCTCGCCCCCGGCGAGGGGCGGGGCGACGCGGTGGGCGGATTCTGTTGCTGCCATGGCTGAGATCTTGCCCCGTTGGTCCCGGCCGGTGGAAGGCGTTCTCCGCTATCCGGGCTCCCTTCTTTGTCCCCAAACTGAACATATGCTGCCAAGCCATACCCATAGCACACATATAGCCCATATGGCCCACCTGGAGGCCCTCGGCCCCGTCCCTGGGGGCGGGGGGCGGGGGTGGCCTGTGCTGCGGGCCGGTCGGTTGCTGCGTGGGGTTTCGGGGGGCGTCCCGGCAGTCCAGTGTCCTTTCGGTGCGGGCCGGTCCCTCAAGGGCGCTCCCTGCGGTCGCGTCGCTTCGCGATGGCCTTCGGCCACCCTTGACCGACCGACCCACCCCGAAACGCCACAAGACTTCCGGGATCCCCCCGGGGAACGGCCGGGAGGGAGACAGAGGGAGGAGCGGCCTCGTCTGAGATGCGCAGCCCCCTCCGGCCGGCGGTCATCCGCACACGGCCCCGGCAGGACCGTGACCTCAGCCGGAACGGACGCGCGGGGCGATCAGAGCATCCAGGGCCGGGCGCCTGAACACCCTTCCCGAGACCGTCGACCGCCACCCCGAGCGAGAGGGTGATGGGAAGGGCCTCGGGGTCGGTGGGCGCGACAGATCGCTACACACTCCCACTCGGCTTAGCGACTGCGGTCCGTCTTGGGCTGGTCATCGGCCGCCAACGGCCATTTCTCCTCCCTCCCGGCCGTGGCTTGATATGTGTGGCTGGATGTATGCGATCAAAGGGGTATGTAAGAGGTTGGGTGTTCGTCTTGGGCCGTGGACGGGTTTTGACCTTACGGAATGTTTAGGTAAGCCTTACCTCGCCCAGGTCGCGTTCGCGGCCGCCCTGCCCTCGGAGCTCATCCTCATGTCGTCCCCTGCCGCTGATCTGTCTGCTCGTCCTGTTCGCCTGTACGACTCCTGGTGGACGGTCGTGGCCGCAGGGCTTGGGGCGATGATCGTTCTGACCGTAGGGCTGTGGGTTTCGGTTCACGTGAAGACCGACCCTGCACTGCACACGGCGGCACTCTTCGCTCACCTCGCCTCGCTCGTCGTCGGCTTCGGCGCGGTTCTGTCCGCTGACTACTACGGTCTGCTGTGGGTCATGCGGCGTTGCAACCTCGCCGAGGTGGTCGGTGCGACGTCCCGGCTTCACATACCGATCTGGGCCGGACTCGGTGGTCTCGTCGTGAGCGGGATGATGCTGGAACCCGATCTCAACTCGTCCCTCACCCTCGCCAAGCTCGGGCTCGTCGCCCTTCTGACCCTCAACGGTCTCCAGGCCGGCCTCCTCGGCCACCGCCTCGCGGCCGCGCCCGCCGCCACTCCGCGCCTCCTGCTCTGGGGCGGAGTCACCGCCGTCATCTCCCAGCTCTGCTGGTGGGGCGCGGTAACCATCGGCTTCCTCAAGACCAATTCCTGACGCTTTGCCAGCTCCCACCGTGCCGCAGCGTCCGTTCCACCCCTCTCTGCCGAGCTGGGAGCCGGTCGATCCGCTTGTCAGGCCGTGAGGACGAAGAAATCGTCCTCAGAGTCCACCAAGGCGCCAACCCGCCCCAACCCACCGGCGAAAGGCTTCCGGCCCCCGCCACACCCGGTCTGACCGCCCCGACAGCAGATCCCCCATTGGATGCCGCCAGATCAGCCCAAGACGGACCGCAGTCGCTAAGCCGAGGGGGAGTGTGTAGCGATCTGTCGCGCCCACCGACCCTGAGGCCCTTCCCATCACCCTCTCGCTCGGGGTGGCGGTCGACGGTCTCGGGAAGGGTGTTCAGGCGCCCGGCCCTGGATGCTCTGATCGCCCCGCGCGTCCGTTCCGGCTGAGCTTCCGGTCCTGCCGGGGCCGTGTGCGGATGACCGCCGGCCGGAGGAAGGCTGCGCATCTCAGACGAGGCCGCTCCTCCCCTCTCCTCCCCCCGGAACCGTCAACGCCAAGGATCGACCCGCAGCTCAGGCCGCCCCCCGGCCCCACCCGACCGCCCCTGTACCGCCTCCCCCTACCCCTCCCAAACCCAAGGCACAGTCACGCCCAATACATCGAAGCCCAGCCGTTCCAGGATCGGGCGGCTGTCCTCCGATGCGTCGACCTGGAGATAGCGGATGCCCCGGTCCGCCGCTACGCGGGCGCGGTGGGCCACCAGGAGGCGGTAGATGCCGTGGCCTCGCCATTCCGGGACGGTGCCGCCGCCCCACAGGCCGGCGAAGGGGCTGCCCGGGCGCATCTCCATCCGAGCCGCGCTGACCGGGGTGTCGCCCGCCATCGCGACGACGGCTTCGATCGTGTCCGGCTCGTCCCTCAGCAGGTTCAGCATCAGGTCCTTGATGCGCGGGCGGTCCGCGCCGAAGGCCCGGCGGTGGGCCTCCATCATCAGGTCCACTCCCACCTCGTCGGTCACCACCCGCAGCGTGATGCCCTCCGGCGGTTCCACCGACAGGGTGACGAGGTCCTCCACCCGCGCCACCAGCAGTGTTTCCGCGGGCTCCGCCACGAAGCCGGCCGCGCGCAGCCGGTCCCCGAGGTCGGCGGGGCGGTCGTGGCCGTACAGCTTCCACTCGAACTCCGCGGACGGGGCCTCGCCCCGATCGGCCAGCTCCGTGAAGAACGCCACCTGCTCCGCGATCGCCGCATCCGCCGTGTGCTCGTCGAGGTCCGACCAGAGCACCATGTTCCCTCCGGGTCCGGGCACGATCTGCCGTACGACCGCGCCCGCCCGTTCCACGCGCGCGTCACTGGTGTCGGGCCGCGCATCCCGTCGCATCACGGAGTCGAACTCGGCGCGCACCTTCAGCAGGTCATCTGGATCCATCGTCATCCGGCCAGCTCACCAGCCGCCGACGGGTCCGACAACTGCATTAACCTCACCCCGTGAGCGACCCCACGCACCCCATCCACCCCTCAACCCACCCCACCCACCCCGCCATCTACACCGGCAAGGCAACCCCCGACGCCGCCGTCGACCGGGGCTGGCTGCTGGGCCACTTCAAGGAGCCCGGCGATCCCCGCCACAGCGAGGACGTGGAGATCAAGTGGGGCGTCCACCCCAAGGGTGAGGAGCGGGCGAGCTGGGTGCGCGGAGAGTCCCGTACGGCGTTGCAGGTGCTGATCAGCGGACGGTTCCGGCTGGAGTTCCCCGGCCGGAGCGTCGTACTGGCCGAACAAGGGGACTACGTCGTGTGGGGACGCGGAGTCGACCACTCCTGGTACGCGGAGGAGGACTCGGTGGTGCTCACCGTGCGCTGGCCCTCGCTGCCGGGCTACCGCACCGACGGAGAGCCCGACGAAGAGCCCGACGGTCACCCCGACGACCACCCCCACGACCAGTCCGGACGGACCTCCGCTCCGAACCCCCGGTGACCATGGTCCCGGACCTGCCCGCACACCTGTGACGCTGCCCACGATGGCCGCCAACGATCACGCGACGCTGCGATCGTGGAGGTGTAGACCGGTGTCGCCGGTGTAGACCGGCGTAGGTCAACCGCCGCCACTAAAATTCCTGACGCCCAGCGTTCAGTTTTCAGTGTTCACACGTTCTTTCCGACGGGCCCCTCCCCGGTAAAGATCCGAACCACCAGGGAGCCCGTCCGTTGTCAGCCCTCGCACGCTGGTGCATGCGGCACCGCCTCGTCGCCGTCCTGCTCTGGCTCCTCGCCTTCGGCGGGACCGCGGCTGCCGCGGTCGGCGCCGGGACGGCGTTCTCCAACGACTACGAGGTCCCCGGCACCGAGTCCGCCAAGGCGCACGCCCTGCTGCGGGACGGCTTCCACGGGCAGGGCGGCGACACCGACACCATCGTGTGGCGGGCCCCGGACGGGCAGAGCGTGCGGACGCCGGCCGTGCAGGAGCGCATGACGCGGGCCCTCGACTCCATAGCCGGGCTGCCCGGCGTCGGATCGGTTGCCGGTCCCTACGGTCCCGGGCCCGACAGCGGGGCCCGGATCAGCCCCGACGGGCGTACCGCCTACGCCGTGGTCACCTTCGACCGGCAGGCCGACTCGGTGCCCAAGGGTGAGGCGAAGGCCGTCGTCGACGCCGCGCGGAACCCCACGACCCAGGCCGACGGCCTCCAGGTCGAGCTCGGCGGGCGCGCCATCGGCCTCACGGAGGCCCCCTCCGCGCACCTCGCCGAGGTCATCGGCGTGGCCATCGCCGCGTTGGTGCTGTTCCTGGCCTTCGGGTCGCTGGCCGCCAGCCTGCTGCCCCTCGCGACCGCCCTGGTCAGCGTGGGCACCGCCTATTTCGGCATCGCCCTGCTCGGTCACGCGATGCCGGTCGCCGACTTCGCCCCGATGCTCGGCACCCTCGTGGGCCTCGGGGTGGGCATCGACTACGCGCTGTTCATCGTCACCCGCCACCGCAAGGGCCTCAAACGCGGGCTCCCGGTCGCGGAAGCCGCCGAGAGTGCCGTCGCCACCACCGGCCGGGCCGTGGTCTTCGCCGGGGCGACCGTCTGCATCGCGCTGCTCGGCATGCTGGTGCTCCGGCTGAACTTCCTGAACGGCGTCGCCATCGCCGCCTCCCTCACCGTGGTCCTGACCGTCGCCGCCTCGGTGACCCTGCTGCCCGCGCTCCTCTCCTACATCGGCATGCACGCGCTGTCCCGCCGCGAGCGCCGCAAGCTGGCCGCCGAAGGTCCGCAGCCCGACGCGGTCACCGGCTTCGCCGCCCGCTGGTCGGCCTTCGTCGAGCGCCATCCGAAGCTGCTCGGCCTGGTCGCCACGGCGGTCATGGTGGTGCTGGCACTGCCCACGCTCTCCCTCCACCTCGGCACCTCCGACCAGGGCAACAACCCGGCCGCGTCCACCACCCGCAAGGCCTACGACCTGCTCGCGGAGGGCTTCGGCCCGGGGATGAACGGCCCGCTGACCGTGGTCGCCCGCCTCGGCGGGGCCGGCGACCGGGTCGCCGTGGACGCGCTGGCCGAGTCGCTCCGTACGGCCAGGGGCGTGGCCGCGGCCGGACCGGCGGTCTTCAACCGCAGTGGCGACACCGCCGTCGTCACCGTCGTACCGGACTCCTCCCCGCAGTCCAGGGCCACGAGCGAGCTGGTCGACAGGCTGCGCGAGGACGTCATCCCGCGCGCCGGACACGGCAACTCGATGCAGGTGCACGTCGGCGGCGTGACCGCCGGGTACGACGACTTCGCGGAGGTCATCGTCGGCAAACTGCCGCTCTTCGTCGGGGTGGTCATCGCGCTCGGCTGCGTGCTCCTGCTGCTGGCCTTCCGCTCCATCGGCATCCCGGTCAAGGCGGCCGCCATGAACGTCGCCGCCGTCGCCTCCTCCTTCGGAGTCGTCGTCGCGATCTTCCAGTGGGGCTGGGGCAGCGAGGCGCTGGGGCTGGGCAGCGCGGGGCCGATCGAGCCCTTCCTCCCGGTGATCATGGTCTCGGTGCTCTTCGGGCTGTCCATGGACTACCAGGTCTTCCTCGTCAGCCGGATGTACGAGGAGTGGCTGGAGACGGGGGACAACAAGCGGGCGGTGCGCGTCGGCCTCGCCGAGACCAGCCGGGTGATCAACTCGGCGGCCGTCATCATGATCTCCGTCTTCCTGGCCTTCGTACTCAGCGGCGACCGGCTCATCGCCATGTTCGGCATCGCGCTCGCCGCGGCCGTCGCCCTCGACGCCTTCGTCCTGCGGACCCTCCTCGTCCCGGCCCTGATGCACCTGCTCGGCGGAGCCAACTGGTGGCTGCCGGCCTGGCTGGACCGCCGGCTCCCGAAGATCAGCATCGAGCCCCCGGAGCGCCGTCCGCATGCGAAACTTCCCCTGCAGCGGCCCGGCGCGGACCCCGTCACGAGCGAGGACGCGGCCGAGCCCGCGACCAGCTCCCGGTGATCCGGCCACCCGCCGCTCGATAGCCAAGGAAGAACGCGCATGTTCTCGATAGACCTCGCCGACGACGCCCAGCTGTTCCCGCTGGAAGCCCGGCACGCCGAGGAGTTCTTCGCCCACATCGAACGCGGACGCGAGTTCATCGGCCAGTTCGTCGGCTTCCCGGACCGGTCGTCCGACCTGGAATCCGCCCGGGCCCTGCTGGCCAAGTACGCGCTCACGGCGGGGGAGGACGGCGCGCGGTTCTTCGGGATCCGGCGGGGCGGCACCCTCGTGGGCGGCGTGCTCTTCCCGGCGTTCGACGCGGGGACGGGCAACTGCGAGATCGGCTGCTGGCTGGAGCCCGCCGCGGCCGGCCGCGGTCTGGTGACGAAGGCCTGCCGCGTCCTGATCGACTACGCCTTCGGTGAGCGCGGCATGCACCGCGTCGAGTGGCACGCGGCCTCCGGCAACAAGAAGAGCCTCGCCGTGGCCGAGCGCCTCGGCATGACCCGTGAAGGCGTCATGCGCCAGAACCACCTCCACCGGGGAGTCCGTCAGGACACCGAGATCTGGGCGCTCCTCGCCCACGAGTGGTCCGCGGCCCGCCCCGCCTGACCACCCCACGCACCCGCCCGTTCCCGCCCCGCCCCGAGCATCCCGAGGGGCCGGGGCGGGGCGCTGCACGCTGCCCGGCCGGATTCTCAGAAACCTCTCAGAAAAGCCGCCTACGGTGCCCCGCATGGACACCACCAAGACCCCCGCCCCGACCGCTCCCGAGGCGGACTCCCCGGCCGACCTGAAGAAGGCCGCCACCGACGAGACGACCGCCCCGGCCGCCGCGGACACCGCCGCCACCGAGGAGGTCACGGGCGAGGAGCTCGCCACCGACCTCGACGACGAGCTCGACGAGTTCGACGCCGCGGCCGACGAGCAGCAGAGCAGTGGTGTCGCCTCCGGAGCCTCCGCGATCGTCGCCGCCGGTCTCGGCCTGATCGCCCTCAGCGGCAGCTGGACCTCCCGCGTCATAGGCGAGCGCGAGACCCTCAAGGGCCAGATCAGCTCCGCCACCGCCACCACCACCGAGGACAAGATCGAGGCGCTGTACGGCAACGCCTGGCACATGACCGCCCTGGTCAACGGCGTCCTGTCGGCGATCGCGCTGCTCATCGCCGTCTTCGTGCTGGCCCGCCCGGCCTTCGGCGCCCCCGGCCGCACCCTCCCGACCTGGGTCCGCTCCGTGTCCTGGGCCGCCGTCGTCATCGCGGCCATCGGCGTGCTCGCCTTCGCGTTCATGTACGTCCTCGCCCTCCCGACGGCCCCCGCCGCCTAGGCCGTTCGCTGCCGCCCGGCGGTCCGCCTAGGGCCTGTCCGGCGGTCCGCCTAGGTACCGCCTTAGGCCACCTCAGGGACCTCGGGTCCCGGCCTAAGGCCCCCTGGCTCCCGCAGATGCGGCATGCTCCCGATGTGCCGGCACCCCCTGGGGCGCGAATCTTGGATCACACCGAACGAGGTGTCCGAGAAACGCGAACCAGGGAGCACGAGATGTTCGAGTACGAGATCGCCACCGCCCGCCGCGACGACCTCATCCGCGAGGCCGACGCCTACCGTCTGGGCCAGGAAGCGAAGAAGGCGCGCCACTTCTTCTCCCGGAGCCAGGAACCGGAGGGGTCGGTGAGAGGGCAGCGCGGCCGGTTCACCCGCGCCGCGTAACCCGCGTCGCGAGACCGTGCGAACCGGCACGTGATGAGAAGCGCACCGATATCCAGTGCCGATGAGCAGGGCCCCTGTGCGATGCTCGGCGGCGTGGAGACCAGATCTGTCAGCCCGGTGTTCGTCGGCCGAGCCGACGAACTGGCCGTACTCACCGACGCACTGACGCGCGCCGCCGGCCAGGAGCCGCAGGCACTGCTCATAGGCGGCGAGGCCGGGGTCGGCAAGACCCGCCTCACCGAGGAGTTCCTCTGCGAGGCCGACCGCCGCGGCGCGGTCGTAGCCGTCGGAGGCTGTGTGGAGATCGGGGCGGAGGGACTTCCCTTCGCCCCGTTTTCGACCGCGCTGCGCACCCTGCACCGCCTGCTCCCCGACGAACTGGCCGCAGCCGCCGTCGGCCAGGAGGACGAACTCGCGCGCATCCTCCCCGAACTGGGCGAGACCCCGCGCGGCCCGCACGACGAGGAGAGCACCGCCCGGCTCTTCGAACTGACGGCCCGGATGCTGGAACGCCTCGCCGCCGACCGCACCGTCGTCCTCGTCCTGGAAGACCTGCACTGGGCGGACACCTCCACCCGGCACCTGCTCTCCTACCTCTTCCGCGCGCTCGGCAGCGGCCGGCTCGTCGTGGTCGCCACCTACCGCGCCGACGACGTCCACCGCCGCCACCCGCTGCGCCCGCTCCTCGCGGAACTCGACCGGCTGCGCACCGTCCAGCGCATCGAGCTGTCCCGCTTCAACCGGGCCGAAGTACGCCGCCAGCTCGCCGGGATCCTCGCCTCGCAGCCCGACGAGGAGTTCGTCGAGTCGGTCTTCGACCGCTCCGACGGCAACGCCTTCTTCGTCGAGGAACTCGTCGCGTCCCGCGCCAGCGGCTGCCACACCGGCCTCACCGAATCCCTGCGCGACCTGCTCCTGGTCCGCGTCGAAGTCCTCCCCGACGCCTCGCAGCGCGTCGTGCGCATCGTCGCCGAGGGCGGCTCCACGGTGGAGTACGCCCTGCTGCGCGCCGTCACCGGACTCACCGAGGACGAGCTGATCGAGGCCCTGCGCGCGGCGGTCGGCGCCAACATCCTCATCGCCACCTCCGACGGCGACGGCTACCGCTTCCGCCACTCCCTGGTCCGCGAGGCCGTCTCAGACGACCTGCTGCCCGGCGAACGCGCCCGGGTCAACCGCCGCTACGCCGAGGCGCTGGAGGCCGACGAGTCGCTGGCCCGCGCCGCGGAGCGGGTCATCCGGCTCGCCAACTACTGGTACTACGCCAACGACGCCGTCAAGGCGCTGCCCGCCGTCCTCGCCGCCTCGGTGGCCGCCCGGCGCCGGCACGCCTACTCCGAGCAGCTGCGGCTGCTGGAACGGGCCATGGACCTGTGGGAGGGCGTACCGCAGGACGTGCGCGGCGAACTGCGTCCGGCGGACTACACCGAGGTGTACCCGCCCTGCGGCTGCGACCCCGCGACCACCCCGCTGCAGCGCCTGGACCTGCTGGCCGAGGCCACCGTCGCGGCCCGCTTCGGCGGCGAGCGCGAACGCGCCCTGAAGATCACCAAGATCGCCCTGCGCTCCCTGGACGACGGCCACGACCCGCTGCGCGCCGCCTGGTTCTGGACCGAGCGCTCCCGGCTCGTCGCCAGCCTCGCCCGCGGCGACGGCTGGGAGGAGCTCGCCACGGCGCAGGAGCTCGTCCGGGGGCTGCCCCCGTCCCAGGTGCACGCCGAGGTCCTGGTCCGGGCGGCGAGCTGGGGCATGCTCCACGACCCGGGCCCCGACAACCTCGCCGCCGCCGAACGCGCCGTGGAGTACGCGCGGATGGTCGGCGCGGAGGAGACGGAGCTCAACGCCCGGATCACCGTCGGCACCCTGCTCACCGACGCCGGTGAACCCGAGCGCGGACTCGGCGAGATGTACGCGGTCAAGGACCGGGCCGCCGAACTCGGCCTCGGCGCACTGATAGGACGCGCCCATGTCAACCTCACCTCCCAGCTGGAAGCCATGGGCCGGTCCCGCGAAGCCGTGGAACTGGCGGA
The DNA here is from genome assembly GCF_057834205.1 of Streptomyces sp. GL_148. Lineage (NCBI taxonomy): Bacteria > Bacillati > Actinomycetota > Actinomycetes > Kitasatosporales > Streptomycetaceae > Streptomyces > Streptomyces sp. GL_148. The sequence goes on from NZ_CM174396.1 coordinate 6,158,937, forward strand.
ACAAGGTGCCGCACTGGTCAAGAAGTCCCAGCTGATGGACTCCGAGGCCTGGGTCCGCGGGAACATGGCGGAGAGCCTCTACAGCCTCGGCCGCTGGGACGAGGCCGCGAAGGAGGCCCGGCACACCCTGACCCTGGTCAGCAGCGCCGCCCCGCGCGCCGCGGCCGCCGCGCGCCTCTCCTACCTGGCCCTGGCCCGCGGCGAATTCACCGAGGCCGCCGGCCGGCTCGCTGCCGCCCGCGCCAACTTCGGGGCCCACGACGGCCAGCCCCAGCACCGGATCCCGATCTTCCGACTCGGGATCGGCCTGGCCGCGGGGGAGGGGCGGATTGCCGACGTCCGCACGCAGGTCGCCGAGGCCATCGCCTACGGTTTCCCGCTCGGCCACCATCGCTACGCCTGGCCGCTGCTGCTGGCAGCCGCCACGGCCGAGGCCGACGCCCGGGGCCTCCCGGCCGCGGAAGCCGGCCGGGACGAGGCGCTGACGGCCCTGCGCACCGCGGCCCGGACCCTGGCGACCCCGGTCCCGGTGTGGGTCGCCCACGCCGAGTACCTGAGGGCCGAGCTGCTGCGCGCCGAGGACAAGGACACCGTCGCCGACTGGACGGCCGTCGAGGAGGCGGTCAGCCCCCTGGAGCGTCCGTACCTGCTGGCCAGGGCCCGCCACCGGCTCGTGGAGGCCCAGCTCACCTGCGGCGGCGACCGGGAGGCCGCGGGCGAGCTGCTCCGCGAGGCCTACGCCACCGCCGAGCAGCTCGGCGCCCGAAGGCTCCGCGAGGACCTGGCCCTGCTCGCGCAGCGCGCCAGGCTCCCGCTCATCCCCGTGGACGCCGCCGCCAAGGCCCTGCTCGCTCCGCAGACCGACCCGGTCGAGGCGCTGGGCCTGACCAGCCGCGAACGGGACGTGCTGCGCCTGGTCGCGGCGGGCCACACCAACCGCCAGATCGCCGAGGAGCTCTTCATCTCCCCGAAGACGGCCAGCGTGCACGTCTCGAACATCCTGGCGAAGCTCGGCGTCGCCGGCCGCGGCGAGGCGGCCGCCCTGGCCCACCGGCTACGGCTCTTCGGCCCCGTCGCCCAGCAGCCGACCGGGAAGCGGTGAACGGGAAGCGGTGAAGGGGACGTCCCCCTGGGCCGTCTCTTATGGATCTTCCCCGACCCGCGCCGCCCGGGCCGGACATTGCGGCAGTGTTGCAGGTTCGTGGCCATCGCGACGAGAAGGTTCCCCGCGCGGGGCCCGACTCCTAGGGTCCGTCGGAAATCGCGATCAAGGGAGTGTCCCGCCATGCCCCTCGACCTGTCCGACGAGAGCCAGTACGACCGTGCGCGCCTGCGCCAGTGGGCGCGCGGCCACGCCCGCTCGGCCGGAGTGGACCGCCGCGACCTGCTCAGGCTCTTCGCGGCGGGCGCCGCGGCCGGCACCCTCGGCCTGGGCGCCGCCGGGACGGCCGAGGCCGCCGGAACCGCCGAAGCCGCGGCGGCCACCGGCTCCACCGGGACCGCCTCCCTGCCCGGGGTCGTGAAGCCGCTGCCGCCAGAGCTGTTCACGATCCGGGGGACCAACGCGGAGACGAAGTTCGCCGCCCTGCGCGGCACGGGCCTGCTGACTCCCATCGACCGGTTCTACGTGCGCAACCACACCGCCACGCCACGCCTGGACAAGGACGGCTGGCGGCTGAAGGTGTGGGGCGACGCGCTGTCCGGCGGGCCGGTGGAGTTCTCGTACGACCGGCTGCGCGCGCTGCCCGCCGTCGAGCGGACGCTGTTCATCGAGTGCGCGGGCAACGGCCGGAGCTTCTACACCACCCAGCAGGGCCAGACGGTGGCCGGGACGGCGTGGACCCTCGGCGCGATCGGTGTGGCCCACTGGCGCGGGGCCCGGCTCTCGGACGTGCTGCGGCAGGCCGGGGTGACCCCCGGAGCCGTGGACGTACTGCCCCGGGGCCTGGACGACGAGGTGTTCGCCAACGGCGTGAACCTGGGCCGGGTGCGGCGTCCGCTGCCGGTGTCGAAGGCGCTGGACGACGTGATCCTCGCGTACGAGATGAACGGCGAGCTGCTGCCGGCCGACCACGGCGGGCCGGTCCGGGTGGTCGTTCCGGACTGGGTCGGGATCTCCTCCATCAAGTGGGTCGGGGACATCGAGGTGAGCGGGCAGCCGCTGTATTCGCCGTGGAACACCGACCTCTACCGGCTGTTCGGGCCCGAACAGCCGCCGCAGGGCAGCGAGCTGACCCGGCAGACCCTCAAGAGCGCCTTCGAGCTGGAGCTGGGCGCGACCGTGCCCGTGCACCGCACGAAGCTGCTGACCGGACGCTCCTGGTCCGGAGCGGCCCCCGTGCACCAGGTGGAGGTCAGCACCGACGGGGGCGCCCGCTGGCGGCGGGCCCGCCTCCACGACGTACCGCGCCGCGGCGGCTGGGTGCGCTGGTCGGTGCCGTGGACCCCGCGGACCCCGGGGGAGACGGCCCTGCTGGCACGGGCCACGGACGCGACCGGGCGGACGCAGCCCGAGACGGCCACCCACAACACCCAGGGCTACCTCTTCGACGCGGTCGTCCGCCACCCGGTCACAGTGGTCTGAGCCTTCCGCGGCACCCCGGATCCCGGCCGCCCTACACCGCCGGGTCCTCCTTCGCGCGTATGAGCACCTTGCCGGAGTCCAGGTCTATCGGGCCCTTCCCCGGGTCGCCGTCATTGACGTCGATCCGGGAAAGCTCCAGCCGCTTCTTCTCCTCGTCCGTGTGCTTACGGCCCGGACTGAACAGCTCCTCGATCATGTTGAACATCGCGTGCACCACACCTTTCGTCCCCCCGTCGGGGCCCGCCGGTCATCGCACCGTCAGTGTCAGGATCCTGTCGTCGCCGGCTTCCGGCGACCCGCGCCCGTCCGTCTCGCTCGTGACCAGCAGCAATCTGTCCCCACCGAGGGGCACCACGGTGCGCAGCCGGCCGTACTCGCCCGCCAGGAACGGCTCGGGCTCCGCCACCAGGGCCGCCCCGGCCAGCGGAATCCGCCAGAGCCGCTGCCCCCTCAGCCCGGCCATCCAGACGGAGCCCTGCGCCCAGGCGATCCCGCTCGGCGAGGCCTCGTCGGTCTTCCACACCGCCACCGGATCGCGCATCCCTGGCTTGCCGGCCTTGCCCTCGGCCTCCGGCCAGCCGTAGTTCGCGCCGGGCTCGATCAGATTCAGCTCGTCCCAGGTGTTCTGCCCGAACTCGGCCGCCCAGAGCCGCTTGTCCTTGTCCCAGGCGAGCCCCTGCACATTGCGGTGCCCGTAGGAGTAGACGACCGAGTCGGCCTCCGGGTTGCCGTGCACCGGCTCCCCGTCCGGGGTCATCCGCAGGATCTTCCCGCCGAGGGACTTCTTGTCCTGGGCCAGCCCGGTGTCCCCGGTCTCGCCCGTCCCGGCGTAGAGCATCTTGTCCGGGCCGAAGGCGATCCGCCCGCCGTTGTGGATGAGCCCCTTGGGGATCCCTCTGAACACCGTGTCCGGTGCGCCCAGTTGATCGCCGGCCGGTCTCTTCTCGTCATAGCGCAGCCGCGCGATGCGGTTGTCGGACTCGGTGGTGAAGTAGGCGTACACCATGAGGTCCGAGGCGAAGGAAGGGGACAGGGCCAGGCCCATCAGCCCGCCTTCGCCGCCCGGGGCAACCCCGGGCACCTTGCCGACGGGGGTCACGGCCCCCGTGCCCACGTCGACCCGGCTGATCGTGCCCTTGTCCCGCGAGGCGACCAGCAGGTTCCCGTCGGGCAGCGGAGCCACCCCCCACGGGGACTCCAGGCCCTGGGCGGCCACGCCGGTCACCGTCACCTGGCCCTTTGCAGGCGGCGCCGGCGGCCCTGAGGCCGACGCGGAGGGCCCGCCCGAGGCCCCCGGCGGCGCGGAGCCTGCCGTCGTGCCCGGTGGCGCCTCGCTCGGCCGGGCTCCGGCTCCGTCCGGCGGGGAGCACCCCGCCGCCAGCAGCGCCCCGCATCCCGCGAGGGCGAACGCCGCCAGTACCCCACGGGCCCGGCCGCGCGGGCCGCCGTACGACCGCATCGGCAGCCTCGCCCGACCCTGCACCCGGTCCTGGTCCGGCGCCTGCGCCGGCCCCTGGCCCAGCCCCTGCGCCTGCCCCCGCTCCGGCCCCGGCCCTTGTCCCCGCTCGTGTCCGTATCGCATCGCCGTACTCCCCTCCGGTCCTCCGATCGTGCCCTCACACGACTCAACAGCGCCGACCATGCCCCAAGTTCCGCCACTCGTACACTCGATCGAGTGGTTCAGGCGCCCATCGGCACCGGCAGCTCCGCGAGCTCCACCAAGTCCTCGGCGCTCAGCCGCACCTCCGCCGCCCGCGCGTTCTCCGCCGCCCGGTGCGCCTGCCCGGTCCCGGGTACCGGAACCACCTGCGGCCCCTGCGCCAGCACCCACGCCAGCGCCACCTGCGCCGCCGTGACCTCCGCCCCGTGCCGCCGGGCGACCCGCCGCAGCCCCGCCACCAGCACCTGGTTCTCCGCCATCGCGTACGCCGTGAACCGCGGATGCCTGGCCCGTACGTCCTCGGGCTCGAACCCCTCGCCCGGGACCAGCGTCCCGGTCAGGAACCCGCTCCCCAGCGGCATCGCCGCCAGGAACCCCACCCCCCGCGCCGCGCACCACGGCAGCAGCCGCCACGCCGCCTGCGGCGACCACACCGACAGCTCCGCCTGCACCGCGCTCACCGGGAACACCTGCTGTGCCCGCTCCAGGTGCCGCACGGTCGTCTCGTACGCCGGGTCCCCGCGCCGCCCCGCGCCCGGCCCGGTGCCCGCCCCCAGCGCGCAGAAGCCCAGCGCCCGCACCTTCCCCGCGCCCACCAGCTCCGCCATCGCGCCCCAGGACTCCTCGACCGGCACGTCCGGATCCACCTTGTGCAGCTGGTACAGGTCTATGACGTCGGTGCGCAGCCGCCGCAGCGAGGCGTCGCAGGCCCGCCGCAGGTACCCGGGGCGCCCGTCGGCCACCACGTGCACGCCGTCGGCCCGCAGCCCCGCCTTCGCGGACACGAAGGCGTCGGCCCGGCGCTCGCGCAGCACCCGGCCGAGCAGCAGCTCATTGGTGTACGGGCCGTACAGATCGGCGGTGTCGAGCAGGTTCGCCCCCAGGTCGAGGGCCGTGTGCAGGGTGAGCAGCGAGTCCTCGCGCCGCCTGCGCGAAGGCGCGTACGCCCCGTTCATCGGCATGCAGCCGAGGCCGACGGCACCCACCGCCAGCGCCCCCGCCCCGATCGACCTGCGCTCCACCGTGCGTCCCCCCTGGTCCTCCCGGTCCGGCACACAAACTAACGGCTCGATCCGGATCCCCTGGCATAGCCTCCTGATCATGACTGCAGAGATTCGCGAGACCCTCGACGTATGGCTCCCCTTCCCCGCCGAGGAGATCGAGGGCCTGCCCGATTCCTTCCGCTACCGCCACTGGGACCGCGAGGAGACCTTCCCCGCCGATCCGGCCGCCTGCGTCTTCTACGTCACCCCGTACATGAAGTCCCCCGCCGTCACCCTGCGCCCGCTGGCCGCCATGCCCCGCCTGCGGATCGTCCAGACCCTGACCGCCGGGGTCGATCACGTCCTGGGCGGCCTCGGCGACCTGGCCCCCGGTGTCCGTCTGTGCAACGCCAAGGGCGTCCACGACGCGAGCACCGCCGAGCTCACGCTCACCCTGATCCTGGCCTCCCTGCGCGGGATCCCCGGCATGGTGCGCGGCCAGGACCGCGAGGAGTGGCGCTTCGGGTTCTACGAGGCCCTCGCGGACAAGTCCGTACTGATCATCGGCTACGGAGCGGTCGGCGCCGCCATCGAGGACCGGCTCGCGCCCTTCGAGTGCGAGCGGATCGTCCGGGTCGCGCGGACGGCGCGCACCACGGCGCGCGGGCCGGTGCACGCCCTCGCCGAGCTGCCCCAACTCCTGCCCGGGGCCGACGTGGTGATTCTTTCCACACCGCTCACCGAGGAGACGAGGGGGCTCGCGGGCGCCGCGTTCCTCGGCCGCATGAAGGACGGCGCGCTGCTCGTGAACGTGGCCCGCGGACCCGTCGTCGACACCAAGTCCCTTCTGGCGGAGGTGGAGTCGGGCCGGCTGCGCGCCGCGCTGGACGTCACCGATCCGGAACCACTGCCTTCAGGCCATCCGCTCTGGCATGCTCCGGGTGTCCTGATCACGCCCCATGTGGGCGGCAGCAGCTCCGCGTTCGAGCCGCGGGCCAAGCGCCTGGTGGCCCGCCAGCTCCGCCGGTTCGCCGCCGGAGAGCCCGTGGAGAACACGGTGTTGATCACGGAATGACGTGCGGTGCGCACGCTCCGCGTTCGCCCGAACGCGCTCGGTGGACACAACTCCCGTGTTGGTGACGGAGCGTAGGGAAACTATGTCCCTGAGTGACGAAAGTGGTGTATCGTCCGGACCAAGGGGCTGCGCCACGAATGTCTGGCGCCGGGGAGTGATCGGACACCTTGGGGGGCGACGGGCGATGCACGGCCAATGGACGAAGGATCCGATGCGGCGAAGCCGCCGGAGGCGACGGTGCCGGGACTGGACCGCGCCGGAACCAGCCAGCGAGGGGGACCGGTGAGCACCCCGGGGGCGGCGCTCCTGACCCGCAGGCCCCTCGCCGACGGCGGCAGCGGTGCCAAGGCGCTGGCGATGCAGCTCCTCCTCGCGGTGGTCAGCAGCGGGTACGCCGTGGGTGCGGCCCTCGGCTGGGGTTCCGAGGAACTCGCCGAGATCATGGGCGACTTCGGGCTCAGCGCCGCCGGCCTGCTGGCCGCCGTCTCCTGTTTCACGTACGCCCGGGCCATTGACAGCCGGGAGCGCCCGGCCTGGCTGCTGTTCGCGTTCTCCTCGCTCATGGGCTGCTGCGGCAACGCCGTCTGGGGCTGGTACGAGGTGGTCCTCGGCGAGGCCGTGCCGAAGCCCTCCCTGGCCGACTTCGCCTTCCTCTGCTTCGCGCCGCCCGCCATCGTGGGCCTGCTCGTCCTCGCGAAGCGCCCGGTCACCAGGGCCGGCTGGGTCTGCCTCGGCCTCGACTCCTGGCTCATCGGCGGCTCCCTGCTCACCCTCTCCTGGAGCCTGGCCCTGGCGCACGCCGCGCGCACCGCCCAGTCCGGCGCCCCCGGCAGCGTCCCGCGCGCGGCCCTCTCGCTGGCCTACCCGCTCCTGGACATCGCGCTCGTCTCGATGGTGCTGGTGCTGCACTTCCGCCGCTCCGAGACCAACCGCTCCGCCGTGAACACCGCCATCGCGGCACTCGCCCTGACCGTGCTGAGCGACGCGCTGTTCACCTCGCCGCTGCTCAGCGCCGAGTACCAGTCCGGCCAGCTCCTCGACGCCGGCTGGTTCGCCGGCTCGCTCCTCCTCGCGTACGCGCCCTGGGGAGCCCGCCGCCTGCACCCCGGCCCCGACCCGCTCGCCCACGCGCGCGCCGAGCGGCCGCACAGCCGCCCCATCACCGGCTCCCTGCCCGCCCTCACCCCGTACCTCGCGGCGGCCGTCTGCACGCTGGGCATCCTCTACAACGTGGTGGACGGCAGGAAGGTCGACCGGGTCGTCGTCTTCACGGGCTGTACGGTCGTGCTCGCCCTGGTCATCCGCCAGGGCATCATGCTGCTCGACAACATCGCGCTGACCCAGGAACTGGCCCAGAAGGAGAACCACTTCCGCTCCCTGGTCCAGGGCTCCAGCGACGTCATCATGATCGCCGCGCCCACCGGAACCCTGCGCTACGTCAGCCCCGCCGCCGCCGGGGTCTACGGCCGCGAGGCGGAAGAGCTGGTCGGCACCGAGCTGGCCACCCTGATCCACCCGGAGGACCTGGGCCGCGTCGTCCACGAGGTGCGCCGCTTCCTGGCCGCGCCGCCCGCCGAGGAGCCGACCACCCGCATCGAGTGCCGGTTCAGATCGGGCGCCGGCGAGTGGCTCAATGTGGAGTCCACCGTCAACCGCCACCAGGGCGGCCTCATCCTGAACAGCCGGGACGTCACCGAGCGGGTCCGGCTCCAGGCGCAGCTCCAGCACAGCGCCGAGCACGACCCGCTCACCGACCTCCCCAACCGGGCCCTGTTCACCCGGCGGGTCCGCCAGGCCCTCACCGGCCGGCGGGCCGGGGACCACAGCACCGCCGTGCTCTTCATCGACCTCGACGGCTTCAAGGCGGTCAACGACACCATCGGCCACCAGGCCGGTGACGAGCTGCTCATCGAAGCCGCCCGCCGGCTCCAGGACTCCGTCCGGGCCGGGGACACCGCGGCCCGCCTCGGCGGCGACGAGTTCGCCGCGCTGATCCTGGGCGACGGCAACCGCGACCGCAGCGCCCGCGAGTACCAGGTCCACGAGATCGCCGACCGGCTGCGCACCACCCTGGCCCAGCCCTACCGGATCGCCGGGAGCGAGGTCCGGGTCGCCGCCAGCATCGGCGTGGCCTTCGCGGACCCCGGCATCACCCCTTCGGACCTCATGCGCAACGCGGATCTCGCGATGTACCGGGCCAAGGCCGGCGGCAAGGACCGGGTCGAGATGTACGCGCCCCAGATGCAGGCCGACGTCGTCCGCAAGGCCGAGCTCGCGGGGCGGCTGCGCACCGCGCTGCACGACGGAGAGTTCGCCCTGCTGCACCAGCCCGTGGTCTGCCTGGCCTCGGGGGAGATCTCGGCCGTGGTGGCGCAGGCCCGGTGGCGTTCCGCCCAGGGGATCCTGTTCACCCCCGCCGAGTTCCTGCGGGTCGCCACGTATAGCGAGGGAGGGGCCGGCGACGGCGGGTCCACCGCCCGGACAGCCGTACCGGACGCCTCGCGCACCGCCGAGCTGGGGCGCTGGCTGCTGGAGGAGGCCGTCGGGCAGGCCGCCGAGCGGCACCGGGCCGGGCACGACGTCCCCGTGGCCGTACGGATGACCGCGCAGCGGCTGCTGGACCGGTCGATGCCGCTGGGCTCCGTGGAAGCCCTGCTGACCCGCAACGGGCTGCCGTCGGGCGCGCTCGTCCTGGAGCTCGCCGTCTCCGACCCCAGGGTGCCCTTCGACGACCTGGAGCGCCGCCTGGCGGCGCTGCGCCGGCTCGGGGTCCTGATCGCCCTGGACGGCTTCGGCAGCGGTTACGCGGCCATCAGCGCGCTGCGCCGGCTCCCCGTGGACATGCTCAAACTCGACCGGGGCCTCGTCGAGGGGGTCGTGGAATCCCCCCGCCTCCACAAGATCACCGCAGGTCTGTTGCGGATCGCAAACGACCTCGGCATGCAGTCGGTGGCGGAGGGCGTGGACCTCCCGGAGCAGGTCATGGCACTGCGCGCGATGGGCTGCAGTCATGGGCAGGGAATGGCCTTCTCCGGCCCTCTGGACGAGTACAGGCTGCGGCGAGCGCTCGTGCGCGGTACGTTCCCAGTACCGGGCGGCGCGGCCCAACCCGCGTTGGCCGGTGGTTCGCCGGGGGGCTCGATGGCTATCCACAGAGGCTCACATAATGAGACGCCCGTCCCACCCGCTTGACATCACCCTCCCGCCGGAGGGAGGGTCAATGCCATGCGCACCCGAATTCTCGTACTTGGAAAGCGCGTCGGCTGAAGCTGGGACCAGCATGTCCCCGCTCAACGCACCCGACGCGCTCCCCTCGCTTGCCTCCCGGCACGAGGGGTTTTTTGTTGCACTGGCAACGTCGAATCTCGTAAAACCCTCCTCGTAAAACCCTCAGCTTCGAGAAGAGAATGCCGATGACCGATCAGGCCACCGGGGCCCACCATCCGCAGCCGCGGGCCCGTACCGGCGGACACCAGACCGCCGCAGTTGAGCACGTCACGGGTGCGCAGTCCCTCATCCGCTCTCTCGAAGAGGTGGGGTGCGACACCGTCTTCGGCATTCCGGGCGGCTGCATCCTCCCGGCCTACGACCCGATGATGGACAGCAAGAAGGTCCGCCACATCCTGGTCCGCCACGAGCAGGGGGCCGGCCACGCCGCCACCGGCTACGCGCAGGCCACGGGCAAGGTCGGCGTCTGTATGGCCACCTCCGGCCCGGGCGCCACCAACCTGGTCACCCCGATCGCCGACGCGCACATGGACTCCGTGCCGCTGGTCGCGATCACCGGCCAGGTCTCCTCCAAGGCGATCGGTACCGACGCCTTCCAGGAGGCGGACATCGTCGGCATCACCATGCCGATCACCAAGCACAACTTCCTGGTCACCAAGGCCGAGGACATCGCGAGGACCATCGCCGAGGCCTTCCACATCGCCTCGACCGGCCGCCCCGGTCCGGTGCTGGTCGACATCGCCAAGGACGCCCTGCAGGCGAAGACCACCTTCTCGTGGCCGCCGACCCAGGACCTGCCGGGCTACCGTCCGGTCACCAAGCCGCACGCCAAGCAGATCCGCGAGGCCGCCAAGATGATCGCCGCCGCCAAGCGGCCGGTCCTCTACGTGGGCGGCGGCGTCATGAAGGCGGGGGCGACCGCCGAGCTGAAGGTCCTCGCCGAGCTCACCGGCGTCCCGGTCGTCACCACCCTGATGGCCCTGGGCTCCATCCCGGACAGCCACCCGCAGAACGTCGGCATGCCCGGCATGCACGGTGCCGTCACCGCCGTGACCGCGCTCCAGAAGTCGGACCTGCTGATCGCGCTCGGCACCCGCTTCGACGACCGCGTCACCGGCAAGCTGGACAGCTTCGCCCCCTTCGCCAAGGTCATCCACGCGGACATCGACCCGGCCGAGATCGGCAAGAACCGCGCCGTGGACGTCCCGATCGTCGGTGACGCCCGCGAGGTCATCGCCGACCTGATCCAGGCCGTCCAGGCCGAGGCCAACGACGGCAACGCCGGCGACTACACCGCCTGGTGGAAGGACCTCAACCGCTGGCGCGACACCTACCCGCTGGGCTACGACCTGCCCGAGGACGGCACGCTCTCCCCCCAGCAGGTCATCGAGCGGATCGGCCAGCTGGCACCGAAGGGCACCATCTACACGGCCGGCGTCGGCCAGCACCAGATGTGGGCCTCGCACTTCGTGAACTACGAGGAGCCCCGCACCTGGCTGAACTCCGGCGGCGCCGGAACCATGGGCTACGCGGTCCCCGCCGCGATGGGCGCCAAGGTCGGCATGCCGGCGCGCACGGTCTGGGCGATCGACGGCGACGGCTGCTTCCAGATGACCAATCAGGAACTGGCCACCTGCGCCCTGAACAACATCCCGATCAAGGTCGCGATCATCAACAACGGTGCGCTGGGCATGGTCCGCCAGTGGCAGACCCTGTTCTACAACCAGCGGTACTCGAACACCGTTCTGCACGCGGGCGAGACGGGCACCGACACGGCCGTCGGCTCCCAGCTCGGCGAGTCGGCCGCCCCCCGCATGGGCACCCGCGTCCCGGACTTCGTCAAACTGTCCGAGGCCATGGGCTGCGTGGCGCTGCGCTGCGAGGACCCGGCCGACCTGGACAGGGTCATCGCCGAGGCCAACGCGATCAACGACCGCCCGGTCGTCGTCGACTTCATCGTCCACGAGGACGCCATGGTGTGGCCGATGGTCGCCGCCGGCACCTCGAACGACGAGGTCATGGCCGCACGGGGCGTCCGCCCCGACTTCGGCGACAACGAAGACGACTGAGCCGAGAGAGCCTGAGAGAGAGAACGACTCACATGTCCAAGCACACGCTCTCCGTCCTGGTCGAGAACACGCCCGGCATCCTCGCCCGGATCGCCGCGCTGTTCTCCCGCCGCGGGTTCAACATCGACTCCCTCGCGGTCGGTGTCACCGAGCACCCCGACATCTCGCGCATCACCATCGTCGTGAACGTCGAGGACCTCCCGCTGGAGCAGGTGACCAAGCAGCTCAACAAGCTGGTCAACGTGCTCAAGATCGTCGAGCTGGAGCAGCACAACGCCATCGAGCGCGAACTCGTTCTGGTGAAGGTCCGCGCCGACAACGAAACGCGCTCGCAGATCGTCGAGATCGTCCAGCTGTTCCGCGCCAAGACCGTCGACGTCTCCCCGGAGGCCGTCACCATCGAGGCCACCGGCGGCACCGACAAGCTGGGCGCGATGCTCAAGATGCTGGAGCCCTTCGGCATCAAGGAGCTCGTCCAGTCCGGGACGATCGCCATAGGGCGCGGCGGCCGGTCCATCACGGACCGCAGCCTGCGCGCGCTCGACCGCAGCGCCTGAGCCCGGCCGGGCCGGTGACTCCGGCCCGGTCGTGCCCCGCCCGTTCGTTTCTCGCTCGCTCGCATGGCGAGACCGAGAACCACGTATTCCGTTCCCCGCCGTACGGTGGGAGCAACACCAGCGCACCAAGGAGATATCCCAGTGGCCGAGCTGTTCTACGAGAACGACGCCGACCTGTCCATCATCCAGGGCCGCAAGGTCGCGGTCATCGGTTACGGCAGCCAGGGCCACGCCCACGCGCTGTCGCTCCGTGACTCCGGCGTCGACGTCGTCGTCGGCCTGCACGAGGGCTCGAAGTCCAAGGCCAAGGCCGAGGAGCAGGGCCTGAAGGTCCTGCCCGTCGCCGAGGCCGCGGCCTGGGCGAACGTCATCATGATCCTGACCCCGGACCCGCTCCAGGCCGAGATCTACGCCGCCTCGATCGAGTCGCACCTGGAAGAGGGCGACGCGCTCTTCTTCGGCCACGGCTTCAACGTCCGGTACGGCTTCATCAAGCCCCCGACCAACGTGGACGTCGCCCTGGTCGCGCCGAAGGGTCCGGGTCACCTGGTCCGCCGTCAGTACGAGGAAGGCCGCGGCGTGCCCTGCATCGCCGCCGTCGAGCAGGACTTCACCGGCTCCGCCTTCCAGCTCGCGCTGTCGTACGCGGCCGGCATCGGCGGCACGCGCGCCGGCGTCATCAAGACCACGTTCACCGAGGAGACCGAGACCGACCTGTTCGGTGAGCAGGCCGTTCTCTGTGGTGGTGCCTCCGCGCTGGTGAAGGCCGGTTTCGAGACGCTGACCGAGGCCGGCTACCAGCCGGAGATCGCGTACTTCGAGTGCCTGCACGAGCTGAAGCTCATCGTCGACCTCATGTACGAGGGCGGCCTGGAGAAGATGCGCTGGTCGGTCTCCGAGACCGCCGAGTGGGGCGACTACATCACCGGTCCCCGCATCATCACGGACGCCACCAAGGCCGAGATGAAGAAGGTCCTCGCGGAGATCCAGAGCGGCGAGTTCGCCAACACCTGGATGGCCGAGTACAAGGCCGGTCTGCCGAAGTACAACGAGTACAAGAGCGCCGACGAGGCGCACCTGCTGGAGACCACCGGCAAGAAGCTCCGCAAGCTGATGAGCTGGGTCGACAACGACGAGAGCTGATCCGGCTCGTCGCGGGGCCGGGACGGTGCGTCCCGGCCCCGCGGCACACCGGGCAGACACCCGCGCGAAGGGCCCCGACGGGCCTCCTGGGGGACCGCTTGTCCACCCTGGCCAACCTCGTGCGGGTGATCCTTCCGTACAGGCGGAATTCGCTCCCGGATCCGCCACTACACTGCACAACACAACGCGTCAGGCCCACAGTGTCGTGCGTCTTCCACGCGGCTACCCCCCTCCACCGCCTGCGGCCGTCGGGACGGCCGTCCGCACTGGACTTGTGAGGACCCACGTGAGCTCGAAACCTGTCGTACTCATTGCCGAAGAGCTGTCGCCCGCCACTGTCGAGGCGCTCGGCCCGGACTTCGAGATCCGCCACTGCAACGGCGCCGACCGTGCGGAGCTGCTCCCCGCGATCGTGGACGTCGACGCGATCCTGGTCCGCTCCGCGACCAAGGTCGACGCCGAGGCCATCGCCGCAGCCAAGAAGCTGAAGGTCGTCGCCCGTGCGGGCGTCGGTCTCGACAACGTCGACGTCTCGTCCGCCACCAAGGCCGGCGTGATGGTCGTGAACGCTCCGACCTCCAACATCGTCACCGCCGCCGAGCTGGCCTGTGGCCTGCTCGTCGCGACGGCCCGCAACATTCCGCAGGCCAACACCGCCCTGAAGAACGGCGAGTGGAAGCGGAACAAGTACACGGGTGTCGAGCTCAGCGAGAAGACCCTCGGTGTCGTCGGCCTCGGCCGCATCGGCGTCCTGGTCGCCCAGCGCATGTCGGCCTTCGGCATGAAGATCGTCGCGTACGACCCCTACGTGCAGCCCGCGCGCGCCGCCCAGATGGGCGTCAAGATGCTGACGCTCGACGAGCTGCTCGAGGTCGCCGACTTCATCACCGTGCACCTGCCCAAGACCCCCGAGACCCTCGGTCTCATCGGGGACGAGGCCCTGCACAAGGTCAAGCCGTCCGTCCGCATCGTCAATGCCGCCCGCGGCGGGATCGTGGACGAGGCCGCGCTGTACTCGGCCATCAAGGAGGGCCGCGTCGCCGGCGCCGGCCTCGACGTGTACGCGAAGGAGCCCTGCACGGACTCCCCGCTGTTCGAGCTCGACCAGGTCGTCTGCACCCCGCACCTCGGCGCGTCCACGGACGAGGCCCAGGAGAAGGCCGGTGTCTCGGTCGCCAAGTCGGTGCGCCTCGCGCTCGCCGGCGAGCTGGTGCCCGACGCGGTCAACGTCCAGGGCGGCGTCATCGCCGAGGACGTCCGTCCCGGCCTGCCGCTCGCCGAGAAGCTCGGCCGCATCTTCACCGCGCTGGCGGGCGAGGTCGCGGTCCGCCTCGACGTCGAGGTCTGCGGCGAGATCACCCAGCACGACGTCAAGGTGCTCGAACTCTCCGCGCTCAAGGGTGTCTTCGAGGACGTCGTCGACGAGACGGTCTCCTACGTCAACGCCCCGCTCTTCGCGCAGGAGCGCGGGGTCGAGGTCCGCCTGACCACCTCCTCGGAGTCCCCGGACCACCGCAACGTGGTGACCGTCCGCGGCACCCTGTCGGACGGCCAGGAGGTGTCGGTCTCCGGCACGCTCGTGGGCCCGAAGCACCTGCTGAAGATCGTCGGCATCGGTGACTACGACGTGGACCTGGCGCTCGCCGACCACATGATCGTCCTGCGCTACGCCGACCGCCCGGGCGTGGTCGGCACCGTCGGCCGCATCCTCGGTGAGGCCGGCCTCAACATCGCGGGCATGCAGGTCGCCCGCGCCGAAGAGGGCGGCGAGGCCCTCGCGGTCCTCACGGTCGACGCCGAGGCTCCGGTGAACGTCCTCGCGGACATCGCCACCGAGATCGGTGCCGTCTCGGCCCGTACGGTCAGCCTCCGCTGACGTTCCGGCAGCAGACAGAGCGAAGGGCCCGGGGGAGATCCCGGGCCCTTTCGTGTGTCTGTTCCTCTTCCTCTACGCCGCTCAGTGGGCGAGCGCTTCGCCGGCCGCGGCCGGCTCGGCGGGAGCCGGGGCCTGGGCTCCGCGGCCCCGGAGCAGGGCCGCGGCGAGCAGCGCCGCCGCGAGGAGCAGGACCGTACCGCCCCAGGCCGCGTACTGCATTCCGTGGACGAAGGCCTCCCGGGCCGCGGCCAGGACCTGGTCGCCGGCCGCCCCGCCGAGCCCCCGGGCGGTGGCCACGGCCCCGCCGAGGGTCTCCCGTGTGCCCGGCGGCATCACTGCGTTTACGGCGGGCTCGGAGCCGGCCAGGTCGGAGCGGTAGACGGCCGTGCCCAGGCTGCCCAGGACGGCCATCCCGAGCGCCCCGCCGAACTCCTGGCCGGTCTCCAGCAGGGAGGCGGCCGAGCCGGCCTTCTCGGCGGGGGCGGAGCCGAGCGCCATGTCGGAGACCAGGGACATCACGGTGACGATGCCGCTGGCGAGGACCCCGGCTCCGGTCAGCAGCAGCCACAGCGAGTCGGTGTCCACCAGGCTGATCAGGGCGAACCCGGCGGCTGCGAGGACGAAGCCGCCCGAGATGACGTAGGCCCGGTCGGTCTTCTGGGCCAGGGCCGCGCTGACGGGGGCGGCGGCGCCGATGAGGACCGAGGGGGCGAGGCTCCAGAGGGCGGCTTCCAGGGTGCCCATGCCGAGCACCGACTGCAGGTACTGGGTGGTGAAGTAGGCGGAGCCCATCATGGCGAAGGCGGCGATGGTGTTCAGGCCGATGCCGGCGCCGAAGCCGCGCCCCCGGAAGAGGTCCCGGGAGACCATGGCGTCGTCACGGGTGCGCTGGCGGCGGACGAAGAGCCACCCGAAGGCCAGGCCGGCGGCGAGGCAGCCGGCGTAGAGCGGGCTGAAGCCCTCGGCGGCGATCTCCTTGAGTCCGTAGACCACCGGCAGCACGGCGGCCATCGACAGCGGCACGCTCAGCAGGTCGAAGCGGCCGGGCGCCGGGTCCTTGAACTCGGGGACCAGCACGGGGACCAGGACCAGCAGGAGCAGCATCGCGGGCACGTTGATCAGGAAGACGGAGCCCCACCAGAAGTGGTTCAGCATCACCCCGCTCAGCACCGAGCCGAGGGCGACGCCGCCGGTCATGGCGCCGGACCAGATCGCGATGGCCTTGCCGCGCTGCCGCTCGTCCTGGAAGAGGTTGCGCACGAGGGCGAGCGTGGACGGCATCAGGGTCGCGCCGCCGATGCCGAGCAGCACCCGGGCCGCGATGAGCATCTCGGCGCTGGAGGCGTAGGCGGCGGCGACGGAGGCGAGTCCGAAGGCGGCCGCGCCGGCGAGCAGCAGCTTGCGGCGGCCGATCCGGTCGCCGAGTGAACCCATCGTGATGAGCAGGCCCGAGAGGGCGAAGGCGTAGCTGTCGAAGATCCAGAGCTGCTGGGTGGCGCTGGGGTCCAGCTCCCGGGTGATGGCCGGGATGGCGAAGTAGAGGACGGAGACGTCCATCGAGACCAGGAGCAGGGGGAGCAGGAGGACGGTGAAGGCGGTCCATTCCCGGCGACCGGCGAGACGTGCTGCGGGGTTCGTCATGAGCAGTAATGTACAAGCGTCATAAACGGTTGTCTAGTACGGCCGTATAGAACGATTGTGTAGGACGTTTGTCTTGGACGGGTGTCTTGGTTACCGTGAAGGCATGGGACATCGCGAAGACTTGCTGGAAGGCGCCAAGAAGTGCCTGGTCGAGAAGGGGTTCGTGGGCACGACCGCCCGCGACATCGTCAAGGCCTCGGGTGCGAACCTGGCCTCGATCGGCTACCACTACGGCTCGAAGGACGCCCTGATGACGGAGGCTTACGTCGCGGTCGTCCAGGAGTGGGGTGACCGGTTCACGGCCGGGGTGGAGGGCGAGGGCGGCTCGCTGGAACGCTTCCGCTCGGTATGGGAGGGAGTGCACGCCGGCCACGAGGCATCCGGCCCGATCTGGTCGGCCAGCATGGAGATCGCCCTGGCCGGGGGCCGGATGCCGGAACTGCGGTCGATGCTCGCCGCCTCGCAGGGCGAGGGGCGCAAGGGGCTGGTCTCGATGTTCACCGGCGTGCCCGAGGAGGACCTGACGGAGGAGGACCTGCGGACCTCCGGCGCCTTCTACCAGGCCCTGCTGAACGGCTTCATGCTCCAGTGGCTCTTCGACCCCGCGTCGGCCGCGACCCCGGCGGAACTGACGGAGGGAATGCGGCGAGCGGTGGCGGCGATGGCGATGGCGAAGGTGTCGGTGGAAGGACCCGGTCCGGATTCCGCCGGGTAATCGCGGGGTGCTCGACGAGCGGTTCCTCTCGTGGGAGTTCCTTCCCTACGTCGATGCCGGCCGGCTGCGTGCGGCCCCCCGCCCGGCGGCGTCCGGGGCGCCAGAGGGCAGCGCGCCGGGGCGGGAGTTGCTGAGCGTGTGGCGGCACGCCGCCCATGCCTGGGACTGGGACTGTGCGCCGGGCAATTCCGCGACGTTGAGCCTGTACGCGGCCCGTCCTAAGCCAGGCGGGCGGCCTTGAGGGCCATGTGGAGGAGCAGGCGGTCCTCGCCCTCGTCCAGGTCTAGGCCGGTCAGCTGCTCCACCCGGGACAGCCGGTAGTACAGGGTCTGGCGGTGGATCCCCAGGGCCGCCGCCGCGCGGCCCGCCTGGCCGGCGCAGTCCAGGAACACCTCGGCGGTCCGGGCCAGTTCGGGATTGGCCGGGCCGCGCAGGGCGCGGGCCACCGGGTCGTCCAGGGCCTCCTCGGCGACGGACGCCAGCATGCGGTAGGGCCCGATCGCGGACCACTGCGCGACCGGGCCGAGCCGCGGCCCGGCGGCTGCGGCCCGGGCGGCGGCGGTGGCCTGCTGCCAGGCGGCGGGCAGTTCGGTGAGCGCCCGCACGGGGTCGGACACCCCGGCGGTCACTCCGGTGGCCGCCCCGGGGGTGACGGCCTTGCCGCCGGCCTTCGCCGAGGCGGGGCCGGGGCCGGTGGCGGAACCGGGGCCGCCTGCCGCGCCGCCCGTCCCGCCGCCCGCGCCGGGCATCAGGCGGGAGATCGCCGTGAGGGCCGGAGCCAGCGGGTCCGCGCCGCGCAGCCGGATCAGGACCGCGAGGGACTGCCCCGCGGGCCCGCCGCCCGGGCGGGGCTCCTGTTCGCCGGCCCCCCGCCAGGGCACCACGCAGACGGCCGCCGCTCCCGGTACCGAAGCCGGGGCTTCGCCGGACCACGGGCTCACGCAGACCGCGGCGTGCGGTCCTTCGGCGCCCGGACCGAGTGCCACCCGTAGCGCGGCCACCGCCATGTCCTGGTGCCAGCCGCGCCCGGCGGTGAGTACGGCGAGGAACTCCCGGGACAGGTCGGCCCCCGCCCGGGCCTCCTCCGCGAGCAGCAGCCCGATCCGCTGGGCCACCTCCATGGCGGCGGCCAGGGACTCCGGGCCGGGGCCGGGCTCCCGGTCGAGGAGCCACACGTAGCCCTGGACGATGCCGCGGTAGCGCACCGGCAGGCAGATCCGCCCCCGGAAGACGCCGGCGTCCGGGGCCGCCGGGATCCTGACCGGTACGGTGGCGCGCGCGATGCCGAAGCCCTCGAACCAGGACCGGACGGCCGCCGTCGACTGGCGGGTCAGGATCGAGCGGGTCCGTACCGGGTCCATGGCCAGATCGTCATCGCTGTCGTGCGCGCCGAAGGCGATGAGGCGGAAGTCCCGGTTCTCCAGCGTCGCCGGAGCGCCGAGCAGCGCCGAAATCTCGTCCACCAGGTCCTGGTAATCGCCTTTCACCCGCACATTCTCCCACCCCCGCAGCCGCTCTTCAGACAGATGTATGAGATCCGGGCCACGGATGCGTGACAGCTGTCGATGGCAGAGGATCGGGGAGATCCCTAGGTTTCACGGTGGTTTTACTTGCGTTTTCCTTATGGCCTCCGTCGTCCCGGCGCGGGCTGAATGTCTGCTTCTGCCCGCCCCCGTTGGAGGTGCCCCGTGCTGGGTCCCGCGATCCTCGCCGCCTCGCGCAGCGACAAGATGCGCCGAATCGTCTCTGCCGCCCCGGTGACCAAGCCCGTGGTGAACCGGTTCATCCCCGGTGAGACGGTCGACCAGGTCATCCCGATCGTCGAAGACCTGACGGGCAAGGGCCTGGAGGTGACCCTCGACGTCGTCGGCGAGGACATCACCACCGTGGAGCAGTCGCACGCCGCGCGCGACGCGTACCTCGAGCTCATCGAGCAGCTCGCGCACCTGGGCCTCGGCGAGACCGTCGAGATGTCGGTGAAGCTGTCCATGTTCGGCCAGTCCCTCCCGTCGCCCACCACCACCCTTGGTGGAGGGCCCTCCGGGCCCGCCCTTACATTCCCGGGCGGCCACGAGCTGGCCCTCGCCAACGTCCGCCCGGTCGTCGAGGCAGCCGCCGCCATCGGCACCACCGTGACCCTGGACGCCGAGGACCACACCACCCTCGACTCGATGTTCGCCATCCACGAGGAGCTGCGCCGCACGCACCCGCAGACCGGCTGCGTGATCCAGGCGTACCTGTTCCGCACCGAGGCCGACGCCCACCGCCTGGCCGCGGCCGGCAGCCGCGTGCGCATCGTGAAGGGCGCCTACAAGGAGCCCGCCGAGGTCGCGTACCTGGACAAGGCCGAGATCGACAAGGCGTACGTCCGCATCCTGAAGATCCTGATGGAGGGCGAGGGCTACCCGATGATCGGGTCCCACGACCCGCGCCTGATCGCCATCGGCCAGGAGCTCGCCCGCAAGGCCGGCCGCAAGCTGGACGAGTACGAGTTCCAGATGCTGTACGGCATCCGCAGCGAGGAGCACCTGCGGCTGGCCGCCGAGGGCCACCGCATGCGCGTCTACACGGCGTACGGGACCGACTGGTACGGCTACTTCATGCGCCGCCTCGCGGAGAAGCCGGCCAACCTGCTCTTCTTCCTCCGCTCGATGATCACCAAGAACTAGGCCCTCCCACTAGCTCAAGGAGCACCCCGCATCATGGACGCTGTAACCCAGGTCCCCGTGCCGGTCAACGAGCCGGTCCACTCGTACGCCCCCGGCACCCCGGAGCGTGCGCGTCTCGAAACGCAGCTGAAGCAGCTGTCCGAGAACCCGGTCGACCTCCCGATGACGATCAACGGCGTCAAGCGGATGGGCGGCGGCGAGCGCTTCGACGTCGTGCAGCCGCACGACCACAAGTCGGTCATCGGTACGTACGCGAACGCCACGCAGGCCGACGCCCAGGAGGCCGTCGACGCCGCCCTCGACGTCGCCCCGGCGTGGCGTGCGATGTCCTTCGACGACCGCGCCGCGATCATCCTGCGCGCCGCCGAGCTGCTGTCCGGCCCGTGGCGCGAGAAGCTGGCCGCTTCCACCATGCTGGGCCAGTCGAAGACCGCGCAGCAGGCCGAGATCGACTGCCCCTGCGAGCTCGTCGACTTCTGGCGCTTCAACGTCCACTTCGCCCGCCAGATCCTGGCCGAGCAGCCGGTCGCGAACTCCGCCGGCGTGTGGAACCGCAGCGACCACCGCCCGCTCGAGGGCTTCGTCTACGCGATCACCCCCTTCAACTTCACGGCCATCGCGGGCAACCTGCCGACCGCCCCGGCCCTGATGGGCAACGTGGTCGTGTGGAAGCCGTCCCCGACGCAGACGCACTCCGCGGTCCTCCTGATGGAGCTCCTGGAGGAGGCCGGCCTTCCGAAGGGCGTCATCAACCTCGTGACGGGCGACGGCGTCGCCGTCTCCGACGTGGCGCTGACCCACCCGGAGCTCGCGGGCATCCACTTCACCGGTTCGACCAAGACCTTCCAGTACCTGTGGAAGACGGTCGGCACCAACATCGAGACGTACAAGTCCTACCCGCGCCTGGTCGGCGAGACCGGCGGCAAGGACTTCGTCGTGGCGCACCCGTCCGCGGACCGCGCGATCCTGAAGACCGCCCTGACCCGCGGCTCCTTCGAGTACCAGGGCCAGAAGTGCTCGGCGTCCTCGCGCGCCTACGTCCCGGCCTCGATCTGGAACGACGGCTTCAAGGAGGCCTTCGCGGCCGAGGTCGACGGCATCACCATGGGTGACGTCCGCGACCTGACGAACTTCATCGGCGCCGTCATCGACGAGCGTTCCTTCGCGAAGAACAAGGCCGCGATCGAGCGCGCGAAGGCCGACCCGACCTGCGAGATCGTCGCCGGCGGCACGTACGACGACGCGGAGGGCTACTTCGTCCGCCCGACCGTCATCGCGTGCACCGACCCGTCGAACGAGGTCTTCACGACCGAGTACTTCGGCCCGATCCTGGCGATCCACGTCTACGAGGACGCCGAGTTCGACGCGATGCTCGCGCAGATGGAGTCCGTCTCGGCGTACGCCCTGACCGGCGCCGTCATCGCGCAGGACCGCTACGCGGCGGCCGACGCGATGGAGAAGCTCCGCTTCGCGGCGGGCAACTTCTACATCAACGACAAGTCGACCGGCGCCGTCGTCGGCCAGCAGCCCTTCGGCGGCGGCCGCGCCTCGGGCACCAACGACAAGGCCGGCGCGGCTTCGAACCTGATGCGCTGGACCTCGACCCGCTCCATCAAGGAGACCCTGGTGGCCCCGACCGACTACGGCTACCCCCACATGGGCTGACCCCGGCCCCAGTGAACCCCGCCCCCGCTCCGGTACCCCCAAGTCCGGAGCGGGGGCGGTTTCCATGTCCGGCGGTCCGCGGTCCGCCTAGACTTCGACGATGACCTGGTCCAGGGACTTGCGGATCAGGTCCGGGACCTCGCAGTCGTCCGCCGGGTAGCCGACCGGGATGACGGCGAAGGCCTTTTCGTTCTCCGGGCGGTTCAGGACGTGGGAGAGGAAGCGCATCGGGCTCGGCGTGTGGATCAGGGCGGCCAGGCCGGAGAGGTGGAGGGCGGACAGGAGCATGCCGACCGCGATGCCGACCGACTCGTCGACGTAGTAGTGCTTGTGCTTCGTGCCGTCCTCGCCGAGCCAGTAGCGCTGCTGGAAGACCACGATCAGGGCCGGGGCGTCCGTGAGGTGGGTCTTCACGGCGTCCGTGCCGATGGGGCGCAGCGCCGCGAGCCACTCGTCGCCGAGGCGGCCGTCGTAGGAGAGCTGCTCCTCCTGCTCGGCGGCCGCGCGGATCTGCTCCCGTACGGCCGGGTCCTTGACGAGGACGAAGGTCCACGGCTGCTGGTGCGCACCGGAGGGCGCGGTCGCGGCGCACGCGATGGCGTCCCGGACCACCTGCTGGGGCACCGGGTCGGGGGAGAAGTGGCGTACGGTCCTGCGCTCGTCCATCCGCTCGCGCAACTCGGCGGCGCGTGCGAGGGATTCCCCGCTCGGCATCCGCTCGGGGCGGTAGGGGGCGCAGCGGTACGGCTGGCCGTGGATCGGGGTCCACTGCTGGGTATCGGGAGACATGGGGCGAGTCTGCCGAGCCAATGGTCCAGACCGCCAGAGCCGCGTCGGCCCCATCCGGCCGGTGGGCGATATTTTACGTCCGCATAGCGGATACGGGCGGTGGGGGAGCCCGCGCGTACGTGGGGGCGCCGCCCGGCGGTGGGGGTGGTGCTGGATCCCACCGCCGGGCCGCTGTACTTCGACCGGCGCGACGGCGACGGTCTCTAGTGCCGTATCAGGCAACGTTCGCCCTGTGTTCGAGGTGAGATATGGTCCTCAGCCATGGGCGAATTGGTGTTGATCAGGCACGGCGAGACCGCATGGAGCCGGACCGGCCAGCATGCTGGCCGCACCGACCTGCCGCTGACCGAGGCCGGGGAGGACGCGGCGCGTGCGCTCGCACCTCGGCTGGCCGAACGGGAGTTCGCCGCCGTCTACAGCAGCCTGCTGACTCGCGCCGTGCGGACCGCCGAACTGGCCGGGCTGAGCGGCGCGGAGCCCGACACCGACCTGATCGAGTGGGACTACGGCCGCTACGAGGGGCTGACCGCCGAGCAAATCCAGGAACTCAAGCCCGGCTGGGAGCTGTGGCGCGACGGCGTCGACGCCGGCGAAGACCTCGGGCACGTGACGGTGCGGGTCGACGCTTTCCTCGGCCGGGTCCGGCCGCTGCTGGACAAGGGCGACGTGGCCGTCGTTGCGCACGGCCACCTGTCACGCATACTCACCGCGCGCTGGCTCGGGCTCGACGCGTCGGCCGCGCGGCAGTTCGGGCACCCGCATCCGGGGACGATCAACACGCTGGGTTACGAGCACAAGCTGCCCGTCGTGCTCGGGTGGAACGTGCCGTAATGGCGGCTGTCCATATCCCGTCCAAGGTGTAGCTACTGCCGTGCCATTAGGCGACGTTGGCGCTGTCGACGACGGAGCGTAGGCGCCGGTCGTCGGCGTGGCGATTTCGCCAGATGATGTAGCGGCGGATCATGCTGCCCTGCTCCTTGTGGCAGGCGTGGTCGGTGCCATCGAGGGTGAAGTAGCGCAGGGCGGTGAACTGGGCTTCTATGCGGTTGAGTCAGGAGCTGTTTGTAGGGGTGTAGGCGATCTCGACGTTGTTCGCCGCGGCCCAGGTGCCGACCCGCTGGCACCTCTTCGTGGTCAGGTGCGGGGAGAAGGTGTCACAGACGATCGCGATACGGACCTCGGGCGGGTAGAGGGTTCGCAGGTAGCGGCAGAACTCCAGGAACTGGGTGCGCTTCTTGACCGGCTTGATGTGGCCGTAGAGCTTGTCCTTGGCCAGGTCCAGGGCGGCGAACAGGTGCCGTACTCCGCCGTAGCGGTTGTAGGTCGCCCGCCGCCTGCGGCGGGGTTCGCGGTCGGGGTCCTTGTGTTTGCCGGAGCGTTCGGCCCACTGCCGGCCCGGGTGGGGCATCAGGTTGAGCGGCCCGAACTCGTCCATACATAAGACGACTTCGGGCTCGCCCTCCTCGGGTATGACCTCGCCGTCGGCGATCGCGTAGAGGTGTTCGACGCGGGCCTTCTTGGCCGCGTAGTCGGGGTCGCGGGAGGTCTTCCAGGTCTTCAGGCGTTGAAAGGAGACGCCTTCCTCGCGGAGCAGGATGCGCAGGCCCTCGTGGCTGATGTCGTCGACCACCCCCTCGGCGACCAGAAAGTCCGCCAGCTTGGTCAGGCTCCAGGTCGAAAAGGGCAGGTCGTGTTCGGTCGGCTTGGACTTCGCGATCTTCTTGATCTCGCGCCGCTCGGGCAGGGTGAACGTCCTGGGCCGGCCGCCCTTGTACTTCGGATACAGGGAGACGAAGCTGTCGGCGTTGAAGTTGTGGATCACATCCCGGACCCGGTCCGCGCTGGTGAACGTCACCCCGGCAATCTTCGCCACCGGCATGCCCTGGGCGGACAGCAGGACCATCTGGGCCCGCCGCCAGGTCACTACCGACCCGGTTCCCCGGCGGATGATCCGAAGCAGCCGTCTGCCTTCGTCATCGTCGATCTCGCGTACACGTACTCGTTCTGCCACCCGGACAGGGTGACGGCCACGCGTCGCCCGGCACAGCACCGGGACGGCGCGTCACATCACAACAGGGCAAACGTTGCCTGTTAAGGCACTAGCTGCCGCTGATGCTCGGGGCGCCCGTCTCGATGTGACCCGTGTAGCGGCGCGACCAGGTGCCGTCGGAGTCGGCGAGGACGGTGAAGTCGTACCAGCCGTTGTTGTAGGCCACCGCGTTGAAGTAGTCCTCGCGCGAGGAGTTCGCCGGCACCGTGTACGTCCACGGGCCGTCCGTGCGGTAGGCGTTCGCGCGGATCGTAAAGGTGACAGGGGAGGCGGAGGAGTTGGTCAGCTTGAGGTAGAGCGCCGTCTTGCCGGTGCCCGGCTCTACCGCGAAGCGGGACGCGACCTCGATGGACTTGCCCGCCTTCGACGCGTCGCCGATGAAGCGCCGCAGGAAGCGGTTCGGCCCGTACATCGAGATGTCGTACTTGCCGGAGCCGCTGCCGAGCCCGATGTTGAAGTAGTCCGTCGACGTGGCGCCGGCGTCCACCGTGTACTGCCAGGCGGCCGTGTCCCGGTACTGGTGCGGGTGGATCGAGAAGTGCGCCGCCTGCTTCGCCTCGGCGCCCGCGTTCGCCATCGAGAACCAGGCCAGGATCTTGCCGCCCGACCCGAACTCGAAGCGGTCCAGGTTCCCGTTGACCTGGTACGGAAGGGCTCGCGCGGGCCGGGTCCCGGCCTCCTGCACCGGCTGCGCATTGTCCTGCGGCACCGGGTTGGAGAGCGGGCCGCAGGTCGCCTGGCCGATGACCTTGGCCGTGGAGGGGAGGCCGGCGGGAACCCCGTAGACCGGGTGCGCGAAGTCGAAGACGCCCGTCAGGTCGCCGGTGACCTTGCGGCGCCACGCGCTGATGTTCGGACAGTTCGCGGGGGTGCCGAGCGCGGCCGTCCACGTCTCCATGAAGCGCAGCACGGAGGTGTGGTCGAACACCTCGGAGCTCACCCAGCCGCCACGGGTCCACGGGGACATCACGATCATCGGGACGCGGAAGCCGAGCCCGATCGGGACGCCGTCGATGTACTCGCCGGGGGTGCCGGGCGGGGCGACCGGCGGCGGGACGTGGTCGAAGAACCCGTCGTTCTCGTCGTAGTTGAGGAAGAGGACGGTCGAGTCGAAGACCTCCGGGTTCGCCGAGAGCGCGCGGTAGACCAGGTCCACGAAGTGCGCGCCGTCGCCGGGCGGGGCGTACGGGTGCTCGGAGAAGGCCTCGTTCGCCACGACCCAGGAGACCTGGGGGAGGGTGCCGGCGACGACGTCCGCGCGGATGGCGGCGGCGATGTCGTCGGGGGTGGAGCCGGTGACCTTGGGGACGGAGCCCATGCCGCGGTCCCGCAGGGGGGTGCCGGGGGCGGCGTCCGTGAACTTCTTGAAGTAGGCGAGCCCGTTGTCCCCGTAGTTGTCCTGGGCGTTCTGGTAGACCTTCCAGCTCATCCCGGCGCGCTGGAGGGCCTCCGCGTACGTCTCCCAGGTCAGCCCGGACTCCTCGCCGCCGTCCTTGCTGCCCGCGTCGATCTTGCCGCTCCACAGGAAGGTGCGGTTGGGGCCGGTCGCGCTCAGGGTGGAGCAGAAGTAGGCGTCGCAGACGGTGTAGGCGTCGGCGATGCCGTAGTGGAACGGTATGTCGCCGCGGTCGAGGTAGCCGAGGGTGCGGGTGTTGCCGACGCCGGTCACGAAGTTGTCCATGCGGCCCTTGTTCCAGGCCGCGTGCTGCGAGGTCCAGCTGTGCGGGAGGTCGCCGTTGCACTGGGCGAGGGTCTCGCCGTCGACGCCGCCCACCGGCGGGGTGGAGCTGAGCTTCCACGGGTACTGGCGGCCGCCCCAGTTGGGCTGGTTGAACATGCCCCAGCCGCCCGGGATGTTTCCGGCCGCGCGGTCGCCGAAGCCGCGGACACCCTTCAGCTTGCCGAAGTAGTGGTCGAAGCTGCGGTTCTCCTGCATCAGGATCACCACGTGCTTCACGTCGGTGATCGTGCCGGACGCGGTGGCGGCGGCCGCCGAGGTCGGCGCGATCGCGGGCAGGGTCGCCCCTGCCATCAGCCCGGCGCCGATTCCCACGAATCCTCTGCGGCTGATAGGTGTCACTGGCTGCTCGCCTCCAACTCAAGTGCCCCGCTGGCACATTGACGGCAAGCGTGGCGGCAGACGCGCCAAAGGTCTACAGCCGTGCGGTAAGAACTCGGTGAACATCCGGGTGGCTGGTTTCAGACGTCGATCCGTACGAGCATTTTTCCCAGATTCTCCCCGCGGAGCATGCCCCGGAAGGCGTCCACCGTGTGATCAAAGCCCTGCACAACGGTGGTATCGGTGCCGATCAGGCCACTGCGCAGATGAGGGACGAGGAAGTCCTCCAGCTCGTCCTGCAGATTGGTGTGATTTCGAACCAATACGCCTTCCAGGCGGAGCGACTTGTGTACGACTTCGAAGAGGTTGTGGGGCGCGGCGGGCGAGCGGTCGCCGTTGTACATCGAGATCCCCCCGACCCAGGCGATGCGGCCGTACTCGCGCAGCACGTCGATCGCGCCCTCCAGGTGGTCCCCGCCGACGTTGTCCACGTAGACGTCGATGCCGTCGGGCGAGGCCTGCGCGAGCTGCTCGCCGACCGGCCCGTCGTGGTAGTCGAAGGCGGCGTCGAAGCCGAGGGCCCCGGTGAGGTGGCGGACCTTCGCCGCCGAACCGGCGCTGCCGATGATCCGGCGGGCGCCGAGCAGCCGGGCGATCCGGCCGACGGCCGTTCCGACCCCGCCCGCCGCGGCCGAGACGAAGAGGTCCTCGCCCTCTCGCAGGGCCGCGGTCCGGGTCAGGGCGGCGTACGCGGTCAGGCCGGTGCCGCCGAGGATCGAGAGGTACGCCTCCAGCGGGACGCCCTCGTGGCCGCGCAGCTTGCGGGCGCCGCCGGCGCCCAGGGTGACGAGGGCGTGGGTGCGCCAGCCCTCGCGGTGGAAGACCAGGTCGCCCTCCGCGAGGCCCGGATCGGACGAGCCGAGGTGTTCCGCATCTCTCGGGCAGCCGGTCCGATACGATCGGTGGCGGCCGAGAAGACGGCCAGTGTGAGTCAACCGCGCGAGGTTCTGACCACCGGCTTGCCGGTGCAGCACCTGTGGCAGTCCGCTGAACTGCGGGCCTCTGCTCACCGAATTCCGGAACGGACCCGAGCAACCCCGGATGAGACACCGCGAGGTGACCACGTCGGAGCGCCCGGACCAGCCGACCGGATGCAGTCCGTACCTCCTTCGGGAATTGCGGATCAAGTCTTAGGAGGGAATCGGCGGGCAAGGGTTTGGCCCGGCCGAGCTCCTCCCGCAGGAACTGCGGGTCCGGGTAGCCGTCGCCGAGGTGGCGGCTTCTCCGCCCTCGGTCTCACCCAGTCCGCCGTCTCGCACGC
The DNA here is from genome assembly GCF_057834205.1 of Streptomyces sp. GL_148. Lineage (NCBI taxonomy): Bacteria > Bacillati > Actinomycetota > Actinomycetes > Kitasatosporales > Streptomycetaceae > Streptomyces > Streptomyces sp. GL_148. Next base: position 6,187,021 of record NZ_CM174396.1, read on the forward strand.
GGTGCGCGGCAGCGAGGCCAAGCTCGGCGCGGTGCTCTTCGAGCGCGGCCGGACCGGCGCCTCGCCCACCCCGGCGGGGGAGCGGGCCGTCGGCCACGCCCGCCGGATCCTGCGGCTCTACGAGGTGATGGGCGCGGAGGCGCGCGGCGCGGGCCGGGCCGCCGACCCGGTGGCACTGGACGGCGTGCTGCGGATCGCCGCGTTCCGCAGCGCGGCCCTGCACCTGCTGCCACCCGCCCTGGAGCGGCTCACCGCCCGGCACCCCGGGATCCGCCCCGAGGTCCGGGTGGTGCGCGAGATCGGCGCCGGTGCGGCCGGGGAGGTGGCCGCGGGCCGCGCGGACCTCGGCATCGCGACGCTGGGCGTTTCGCAGGGCATGCCGCCCGGTCTGCTGAGCGGGGTGCTCGTGGAGGAGGCGTACGCCCTGGTGCATCCGGCCGGACATCCCGACCCGAAGGCGCTGCCCCTGATGGACTGGGACGAGAACTGCGGCTCCTACACCCGCACCTGGTGGCTGGCGCAGGACTGGATCCCGCGGGCGACCGTCAAGGCGGAGGACGATGCGATGGTGCTGACCATGGTCGGCCGGGGGCTCGGTATGGCGATCATGCCCGAGCTGTCCCTCCGCGAGGTGACCGGAGCCGTCGACGTCACCGGTTTGGGCCCGGAGGGGCCAGTGAGGCGCGTGGGGTACGTCACCACACCGGAATCCGCTGCCACCCTCGCCGTACGGGCTCTGATCAGGGAACTTCGCGCCGGGAGCGGCTGAAACCGGAGTGCCGGAAGGGGCCTTCCGGGCCGTACGGCGTCTCAGATAGTAGGAAGTCCGAGTAATTGCGGAGACATACAGCGGGAGCTGGCCTACGTTGTAGAAGCCGAACGTCTCGCCGATCCGGCGAATGGCGGTCGAGAGCGCGCGCCCCATGGCAGGCAACCCCTGCCGCGCACCGCTCCCCGCCTCTTCCGGCGCCTTGAAGGAACCCCTCATCCGTGGCCCCGCCACGCCGTGATCTCAAGGAGTCGATCACCATGACGCACACCCCCTCCACCACCGCCCGCCGCGTCCGCCGCTCCGCCGCCGCCGACGCGGACCGCAAGAACGCCGCCGCCGCCCTGCAGCGCGCGCTGGACCGCCGTGACAACGGCGGCTCGACCGGTCACTGACCGCTGCGGATCGGGCCGCCGGCGCCTTCGCACGCCGGGCCCCTGACCTGCCGCTGAGCGCTCCCGGCCCGTACATATTGCGTCCACATCGTGGACGCAATATGTCTAAGGGATGGGACAAGGAGTACGGTTCCACCATGTCGACCAGCATCAATCTCGCAGTGATCCCCGGTGATGGCATCGGCCAGGAAGTCGTGGCTCAGGGCCTCAAGGTCCTTACCGCGGTCCTGCCCCAGGATGTGAAGCTGGAGACCAAGGAGTACGACCTCGGCGCCCAGCGCTGGCACCGCACCGGTGAAACCCTCCCGGACGCGGAGCTCGAGGCCCTCAAGCACCACGACGCGATCCTGCTGGGCGCCATCGGCGACCCCTCGGTCCCGTCGGGCGTCCTGGAGCGCGGTCTGCTGCTGAAGCTCCGCTTCGCCTTCGACCACTTCATCAACCTGCGCCCGTCGAAGCTCTTCCCCAACACGGCCACCCCGCTCGCCGGCCGTCCGGAGATCGACTTCGTCGTGGTCCGCGAGGGCACCGAAGGCCCGTACACCGGCAACGGCGGCAGCCTGCGCACCGGCACCCCGGCCGAGGTGGCCACCGAGGTCAGCCTCAACACGGCCTACGGCGTCGAGCGCGTGGTCCGTGACGCGTACGAGCGTGCCAACGGCCGCCCGCGCAAGAAGCTGACCCTGGTCCACAAGAACAACGTCCTCGTCTACGCCGGTCACCTGTGGAAGAACATCTTCGACAAGGTCGGCCAGGAGTACCCCGAGGTCACGACCGACTACCTGCACGTCGACGCCGCGACGATCTTCTTCGTCACCCAGCCCGACCGCTTCGACGTCATCGTCACGGACAACCTCTTCGGTGACATCCTCACCGACCTGGCCGCCGCCGTGACCGGCGGAATCGGCCTGGCCGCCTCGGGCAACATCAACCCGACCGGCGCCTTCCCGTCCATGTTCGAGCCCGTCCACGGCTCTGCCCCGGACATCGCCGGCACCGGCAAGGCCGACCCGACCGCGACGATCCTCTCGGTCGCCCTCCTGCTGCGCCACCTCGGCTACGAGGCCCAGGCCGCCCGCATCGAGGACGCGGTCTCCGCCGATCTGGCCGAGCGCGACGGCACCTTCCGGTCCACCGACGCGATCGGCGACGCCCTCGCCGCTCGAGTAGCCGGCTGACCCGGTAGCCCCACCTCCAGGAAGCCGCCGGGTCGCGACCATCGCACCCGGCGGCTTTTCCTGTGCGGCCCCGGGTGTCACCATCTCTCCTGGGCCGCATTCACCCCGTTTCACCGAAGCGTCCTCCCGCGCGATAATCGAACGCGAGGCCGCGGAATACGGGGAAGCTCGGACGTCCTAGTACGCCGTGAGCGCGGTCCGCCCTACAAAACCGGTGAAGGACAAGCACTCATGACGACGCCCACGATCGAGCTGAAGCCCTCCTCGACCCCCCTGTCCGCCGCGGAGCGCGACGCGATCCTGGTGAGCCCCGGCTTCGGCCGCCACTTCACCGACCACATGGTCACGATCAAGTGGACCGAGGGCCGCGGCTGGCACGACGCGGAGCTGGTCCCGTACGCGCCGCTGTCGATGGACCCCGCGAACATGACCCTGCACTACGCGCAGACCATCTTCGAGGGGCTCAAGGCCTACAAGCAGCCCGACGGCACCGTCGCCACCTTCCGGCCGCAGGCCAACGCCGAGCGCTTCCAGACCTCCGCCCGCCGGATGGCCATGCCGGAGCTGCCGACCGACCTGTTCATCGCCGCCTGCGACGCGCTGATCCAGCAGGACCGCGCCTGGGTGCCGGACTCCGGCGAGGCCTCCCTGTACCTGCGGCCCTTCATGTTCGCCTCCGAGGTCGGCCTCGGCGTCCGCCCGGCCAACGAGTTCCTCTTCATCGTCATCGCCTCGCCCGCCGGCGCGTACTTCCCCGGTGGCGTCAAGCCCGTCTCCGTCTGGCTCTCCGAGGAGTACGTGCGCGCCGTCAAGGGCGGCACCGGCGCGGCCAAGACCGGCGGCAACTACGCCGCCTCGCTCGTCGCGCAGGCCCAGGCCGCCGAGCACGGCTGCGACCAGGTGGTCTGGCTCGACGCCGTCGAGCACCGCTGGATCGAGGAGATGGGCGGGATGAACCTGTACTTCGTGTACGGCCAGGAGGATGGAACACAGCGGATCGTCACGCCCGAGCTCACCGGCTCGCTCCTTCCCGGCATCACCCGCGACTCCCTCCTCACCATCGCCCGCGACCTCGGCTACACCGCCGAGGAGGGCCGCATCACCACCGAGGACTGGAAGCGCGACAACGAGAACGGCACCCTGACCGAGGTCTTCGCCTGCGGCACCGCCGCCGTGATCACCCCGGTCGGCTCCGTCAAGTCGGAGCGCGCCAACTGGACCCAGGGCGACGGCGAGCCCGGCGAGGTCACCATGAAGCTCCGCAAGGCCCTCCTGGACCTCCAGACCGGCCACAGGGCCGACACCCACGGCTGGATGCACCCGCTGGGCTAGAGCCCGCAGGCCCCGTACGTACGAAGGCCCGCGCCCCCCTGTGGTCAGGGGAGCGCGGGCCTTCGTACGTACGGGGTGGTTCCTACGCGGCCACCGGCTCCTCGGCGGCTTCGGCGGGCGCCGGGGCGGGGGCCGTGCGGGCGGTCAGGGCCGCGTAGACCAGGCCGCCCGTCAGGCCGGAGAGGACGAAGGAGCAGTCCACGCCGCCGGTCAGGGCCAGCAGCGGGCCCTCGTAGAACGGGGTCGTCACGGCGAGCAGGCCGACGCCCGCGCCGACGGCCCAGGAGAGGGTTGCCGGGACGTTCCAGCCGTTGTTGAACCAGTAGACGCCGCCCTTGGCGCGACGGTTGAACACCTGGAGGGCGTCGGCGTCGTACTGCCCGCGACAGCGGACATAACCGATGAGGGTGATCACGGCCCACGGGGTGCCGATCGCGGTCAGCAGCAGGACGAACGAGGTCATCGCCGACTGCACGTCCCAGGAGAACGAGCCGAAGAAGACGAACGCGGTGGCCACCGCCGCGGCGATCACGGTGGCCGTGGTGCGGGTGGCCTTGGGGACGATGGCGTCGAGGTCGAGGCCCATGGAGTAGAGCATCAGCCCGGCGTTGCCGACCGAGCCGGCCGCCGCGGCGGCGAGCAGCGGGACCAGGTACCAGAACGGCGCGGCCTCGACCAGCGGGCCGGCGTACTCGGCTCCGGCGCGGGCCGCCAGCGCGGTGTACGTGCCGAAGAGCTGCGGGATCAGGAGGCCGAGCAGCAGGCCGAGACCGGTGGCCCAGAACACCTTGCGGGAGCTGTGCCGACGGGGGGACATGTAGCGGGTGTAGTCGCCGAGCAGGGTGATGAAGGCGACGGGTCCGCTGAGTCCGGCGGCGACGGCGGCGAGCAGCCAGGTGGCCCAGAAGGTGCCGAGGAGGTACTCGGTGTCCGGCGGGGCGGCGGCGGTGAAATCGGGGGCGTAGGCGAAGACGCCGACGGCCAGCAGGACCACCATGCCGATGGAGAGCACCTTGCTCATGCGCAGCAGCAGCCGGTAGCCGAAGACGGCCCCGACGACCGTACAGGCGGCGAGTACGCCGTACATCACGGCCCGGGAGGCGCCGGTGTCCGGGAGCCCGGTGAGCCGGGACAGGGCGCCGACCATCACGTCGCCGCCTATCCACAGGGTCAGCGCGGTGTAGCCGAGGGAGAGCAGCAGGCCGACCACCGAACCGACGAGCCGGCCGCGGACGCCGAACTGGGCGCCGCTGGAGGTGGAGAGGTTGGTCCCCGTACGCAGGGAGACGAGCGCCAGCGGCGCGGTGAAGGCGATGCCGACGAGGGTGCCGGTCACGATGGCGGTGACCGACGGCCACAGACCCAGTCCGAAGGACGGGGGCAGCCAGCCGAAGACGATCACTCCGAGGCAGAGATTGGAGCCGAGGAGGATCGAGATCAGGTCACGGGGACCGCTGGTCCGTTCCTCCTCCGGGATGGTGTCGACTCCGCGCTGTTCGATGGGCATGGGGGGACTCCCTTGGCAGGGCGGGGGGTGGCAATGCACTGTTTGAGCGACACTCAATGTGACCTAAGCCCTGGTCTCAGGTCAATGCTTCATTGCAAGGAAATGAAGAGTTAGAGTGATGCTCTAACCCATCGACTCAAAGGGTGGTGGATCGGCGTGCGGCTGACCCCTACGGAGCGCGACCGGCTGCTTCTCCGCAGCGCTGCGGAACTGGCCAGGGCCCGACGGGCCCGCGGACTCAAACTCAACGTCCCGGAGGCCACCGCGCTCATCGCGGACACGGTCTGCGAGGCCGCGCGTGACGGCAAGCGGCTGGCGGAAGCCATCGAGGAGGCCCGCTCCGTGCTGGGCCCCGCCGACGTGCTGCCCGGCGTCAGCGACGTGGTCACCGAGGTGCACGTGGAGGCCGTCTTCGACGACGGATCCCGTCTCGCAGTGGTCTCGTCCCCGATCCGGGGCGCCGTCGGCCTGGGCGAGGACGCCCCGGGCGCGGTCGTACCCGGCCCCGGAGCGCCCCAGCCGGAACCGGCCGTCCACCTGCACGTGCGCAACACCGCCGCGGTGCCGGTGAGCGTCACCTCCCACTTCCACTTCTTCGAGGCCAACCCGCGCCTCGACTTCGACCGCGCGGCGGCCTACGGCATGCGCCTGTGCGTGCCGGCGGGCTCGTCCGTACGGTTCGACCCGCACGGCGAGGGCGAGGTCGGCCTCGTCCCCATCGGCGGGGACCGTGTCGCGATCGGCTTCGCGGGTCTGGTCGACGGACCGCTGGACGCCCCGGGTGCCAAGGCCGAAGCCCTGCGCCGCGCAGCCGCCTGCGGCTACCTCGGAACCGATGCCACGGACGGAGACCAGGCGTGAGCAAGCAGACCAGGCACAGCGACCACTGCGCACCCGGCAGCCGGCACATCGACCCGCACGAGTACGCCTCCGTCTTCGGCCCCCGGGCCGGGGACCGGGTCCGGCTCGGCGACTCCGGGCTGACCGTCCGGGTGGAGTCCGACTCCCAGAAGCCCGGGGACGAGTTCCTGGCCGGCTTCGGCAAGACGGCCCGCGACGGACTGCACCTGAAGGCCGCCGCCGTCCGCGACACCTGCGACGTGGTGATCAGCAACGTGCTGGTCATCGACGCCGTCCTCGGCATCCGCAAGGTCTCCATCGGCATCCGCGAGGGGCGGATCCACGCGATCGGCCGGGCCGGCAACCCCGACACCCTCGACGGGGTCGACGTCGTGGTCGGCACGGGCACCAGCATCGTCTCCGGCGAAGGCATGATCGCCACCGCCGGCGCCGTGGACACCCACGTGCACCTGCTCTCCCCGCGCATCATGGAGGCCTCGCTCGCCGCGGGCGTCACCACGATCATCGGCCAGGAGTTCGGCCCGGTCTGGGGCGTCGGGGTCAACTCCCCGTGGGCGCTGAAGCACGCCTTCAACGCCTTCGACGCCTGGCCCGTCAACATCGGCTTCCTGGCCCGGGGTTCCTCCTCGGATCCGGCTCCGCTGATCGAAGCCCTCGCCGAGGGCGGCGCCTCGGGCTTCAAGGTCCACGAGGACATGGGCGCGCACACCCGCGCCCTGGACACCGCCCTGCGGGTCGCCGAGGAGTACGACGTCCAGGTCGCCCTGCACAGCGACGGCCTCAACGAGTGCCTGTCCGTCGAGGACACCCTGCGGGTGCTCGACGGCCGGACCATCCACGCCTTCCACATCGAAGGCTGCGGCGGCGGCCACGTCCCCAACGTCCTGAAGATGGCGGGCGTGCCGAACGTCATCGGCTCCTCCACCAACCCGACCCTGCCCTTCGGCCGGGACGCGGTCGCCGAGCACTACGGGATGATCGTCTCCGTCCACGACCTCAAGCCGGACCTCCCCGGCGACGCCGCCATGGCCCGCGACCGGATCCGCGCGGGCACGATGGGGGCCGAGGACGTCCTGCACGACCTCGGCGCGATCGGCATCACCTCCTCCGACGCCCAGGGCATGGGCCGTGCGGGCGAGACCATCCGGCGCACCTTCGCCATGGCCGCCAAGATGAAGGGCGAGCTCGGCCCGCTGGCCGGGGACGGTGAGGGCGACGACAACGCCCGCGTCCTGCGCTACATGGCCAAGCTGACCATCAACCCGGCCATCGCCCACGGCCTGGCCCACGAGATCGGCTCCATCGAGGTCGGCAAGCTCGCCGACATCGTGCTGTGGCGCCCCCAGTTCTTCGGCGCCAAGCCGCAGCTGGTCCTCAAGTCCGGCTTCCCGGCCTACGGGGTCACCGGCGACCCCAACGCCGCCACCGACACCTGCGAACCGCTGGTCCTCGGCCCGCAGTTCGGCTCGTACGGGGCCACCGCGGCCGACATCTCCGTCGCCTTCGTCTCGGCCGCCGCGGCGGCGCTGGGCAGCGACGAGATGCCGACGCGCAGGCGCCGCGTCGCCGTCCGCGGCACCCGGGGCATCGGCCCCGGGAACCTGCTCCTCAACTCCCGGGTGGGCGCGGTCGATGTGGACGCGCGCAGCGGACTCGTCTCCCTCGACGGGGAACCGCTGCGCTCCGAAGCCGCCGAATCGGTCTCCCTCAACCGCCTGTACTTCCTTTAAAACAGCACAGTCTCCAAGTCAGCAGAGCTTGTAAGGACCTCCCTGCCATGACCGACACCACGCCCGTGAACGCCGGATTCCGGATGCCCGCCGAGTGGATGCCCCACGAGCGCACCTGGATGGCCTGGCCCAGCCCCAACCCCACCTTCACCAACGAGCAGGAGCTCGCCGAAGCCCGCGAGGCATGGGGCGCCGTGGCCCGCGCGGTGCGCTCGTACGAGCCGGTGACCCTCGTCGTCTCGCCCGGTGACGCGGAGAACGCCCGCGCCGTCATCGGCGATGACATCGACCTGGTCGAGCGCGAGCTCGACGACGCCTGGATGCGCGACATCGGCCCGACCTTCGTCACCAACGACGCCGGCGAGCTGGCCGCCGTCGACTGGACCTTCAACGGCTGGGGCGCCCAGGACTGGGCCCGCTGGGACCACGACTCGAAGATCGCCCGGGAGATCTCCGGCATCGTCGGGACCCGCACCTACAGCACCGCACTGGTCAACGAGGGCGGCGCCATCCACGTGGACGGCGAGGGCACCGTGCTCCTCACCGACACCGTGCAGCTCGGCAAGGGCCGCAACCCCGACTGGACCCGGGAGCAGGTCGAGGCCGAGATCCACGCCCACCTGGGCACCACCAAGGCGATCTGGCTCCCGTACGGCCTGGCCGGCGACTACGGTACCTACGGCACCCAGGGCCACGTGGACATCGTCGCCGCCTTCGCCCGGCCCGGCGTGGTCATGGTCCACAGCCAGCCCGACCCGGCCCACCCGGACCACGAGCGCGGCAAGACCATCGCCGCCATCCTGCGCGCGTCCACCGACGCGCAGGGGCGGCAGCTGGAGGTCGTGGAGATCCCGGCGCCGACCGTGCTGGAAGAGGACGGGGAGTGGGTCGACTACTCCTACATCAACCACTACCTGTGCAACGGCGGCGTGGTCCTGTGCGCCTTCGACGACCCGCGGGACGAGGAGGCGGCCGAGATCTTCCGTGGTCTCTTCCCCGAGCGGACCGTGACGCTCGTCGACGCACGTACGATTTTCGCCGGGGGTGGCGGTATCCACTGCATCACCCAGCAGCAGCCGAAGGTCTGACCCCGAAAGGGCGGCCGGGACGAGGAGTGGGTCATGGTGGCCGGTGAGGTACGTGCCGCGCGCAAGAACGCGCCGCCGCGCGAGGACGTACTGGTCGCCGCCATGGCCACCATCGCCGAACGCGGTCTCGACGGCCTGACCATGGCCGGCCTGGGCCGCCAGGTCGGCATGAGCAGCGGCCACCTCCTCTACTACTTCCGCACCAAGGACGAGCTCCTGCTGCAGACCCTGGAGTGGAGCGAGGCGGCGCTCGGCACCCGGCGCCGCGCCCTGCTGTCCCGCCGCGGCCCGACCCTGGAACGCCTGCAGGCGTACGTGGACCTGTACGTGCCCGAGGGCGCCCGGGATCCGCACTGGACGCTGTGGCTGGAGGTCTGGAACCGCTCGCAGAACGCGGGACCGGGGGAGCGGGACCGCCAGGCGGCCATCGAGGGCGCCTGGCACCGCGACCTGGTGGCCCTGCTCGCCGAGGGCATCTCGCGCGGAGAGTTCCGCCCGGTCGACCCGGACCGTTTCGCGGCCCGGCTGCGGGCCCTGCTCGACGGGTTCAGCATCCAGGTCGCGGTCGGCCTGCCCGGGATAGGGCGGGGCGACATCCTCGACCACGTCAGCGAGTTCCTCACCGAGGCGCTGACCCTGCACGGTGATTCCAGCTCCGCCGGTGTTTGAGGCGCGGGGTCCGCGGCGGAGCCCCGGCAACGGAGCCGGCCGCACCGGGCCGGACGGGGGCCTGCCCGCATGCTGAGATCCCCGTCCATGGGCGGCATGCGGTATGGCAGACTGCCGACGTGCCTGCTCAGCTCATGATTATGGACAGCAGCGCGCCGGTCCCCAGTGGCCGCTGAGCCGCGGAAGAACTTCGCGGAGGCGGCCACCGTGCCCCAGACCCGCGCGCAGACCTCTCGCACCCGCGAGAGGTTTTTTCGTTTTCCGGCCACGAACATGCCGGGATCGGGCAGCGCGCGATGATGGGGGCAGTGGCGTCGGCCTGCCCGAGGGCGGGCATCCGGAACCACCCATCCGACAGGAGTCAGATCAGCATGACGACGACAGAGGCGACCGAGCCGACTGCGCCGGCTTCGGGCCCCGACGACGGCTTCCACGTCTTCGACACGACCCTGCGCGACGGTGCCCAGCGTGAGGGCATCAACCTCACGGTCGCGGACAAGCTGACGATCGCCCGGCACCTGGACGACTTCGGGGTGGGGTTCATCGAGGGCGGCTGGCCCGGCGCCAACCCCCGCGACACGGAGTTCTTCTCCCGTGCCCGCGCGGAGATCGACTTCAAGCACGCCCAGCTCGTCGCCTTCGGCGCGACCCGCAGGGCGGGCGGCTCGGCCGCCACCGACCCGCAGGTCCGCGCCCTGCTGGAATCCGGCGCCCCGGTGATCACCCTGGTCGCCAAGTCCCACGACCGGCACGTCGAGCTGGCGCTGCGCACCACCCTCGACGAGAACCTGGAGATGGTCCGCGACACCGTCGCCCACCTCGTCTCCCAGGGCCGCCGGGTCTTCGTCGACTGCGAGCACTTCTTCGACGGCTACCGGGCCAACGCCGAGTACGCGAAGTCCGTCGTACGCGCCGCGCACGAGGCCGGCGCCGACGTCGTGGTCCTCTGCGACACCAACGGCGGCATGCTGCCCGCGCAGATCACCGCGACCGTGGCGACCGTACTGGCCGACACCGGCGCCCGCCTGGGCATCCACACCCAGGACGACACCGGCTGCGCCGTCGCCAACACGCTGGCCGCCGTGGACGCCGGCGCCACGCACGTGCAGTGCACCGCGAACGGCTACGGCGAGCGCGTCGGCAACGCCAACCTCTTCCCGGTCGTCGCCGCGCTGGAGATCAAGTACGGCCGGACGGTCCTCCCGGAGGGCGCCCTGGCCGAGATGACCCGGATCTCGCACGCCATCGCCGAGGTCGTCAACCTCACCCCCTCCACGCACCAGCCCTACGTCGGCGTCTCCGCCTTCGCGCACAAGGCGGGCCTGCACGCCTCGGCCATCAAGGTCGACCCGGACCTGTACCAGCACATCGACCCCGTGCGGGTCGGCAACACCATGCGGATGCTCGTCTCCGACATGGCCGGCCGGGCCTCCATCGAGCTCAAGGGCAAGGAGCTCGGCGTCGACCTCGGCGGGGACCGCGCGCTGGTCTCCCGGGTGGTGGAGCGGGTCAAGGAGCGGGAGCTCCAGGGCTACACGTACGAGGCCGCCGACGCCTCCTTCGAGCTGCTGCTGCGCGCCGAGGCCGAGGGCCGGGCGCGCAAGTACTTCCGCATCGAGTCCTGGCGGGCCATCGTCGAGGACCGCCCCGACGGCACGCACGCCAACGAGGCCACGGTGAAGCTGTGGGCCAAGGGCGAGCGGATCGTCGCGACGGCGGAGGGCAACGGCCCGGTCAACGCGCTGGACCGCGCGCTGCGGGTCGCCCTGGAGCGCTTCTACCCCCAGCTCGCCAAGTTCGAGCTGATCGACTACAAGGTCCGCATCCTGGAGGGCGCACACGGCACGTCGTCCACGACCCGGGTCCTGGTCACCACGACGGACGGCGCGCGGGAGTGGAACACGGTCGGCGTCGCCCCGAACGTCATCGCAGCCTCCTGGCAGGCCCTGGAAGACGCCTTCACCTACGGCCTCCTCCACGCGGGCGTGGAGCCGGCGGAGTAGCCGGCCGACGCCGTCTCACCGCGCTCCGGCGGGGTGAGGCGGCGGGCCGCTGGGCCCTTATGCCCTGCTCACACAGGATTGCACCCATTCGGGTAGCGTCATGGATATGAGGACCAGGCTTATATCCGTACCTTTTGGATCGCTGCTGGCCGCTCTGCTGCTGGCGCTGTCCGCCACCGCGCTACTGGTCGCCCCGGGGGCGTCGGCCGCCGACGGGACCACCACCGTGGCCGAGGCCCTCAAGAAGGGCCCGGTCTACGTGGACCCCCGCGCCGAGGCGCAGCTGCCGCCCGCGCAGGCGGACGCGCTCGCGAAGAAGATCAAGGATGCCGGGAAACCGGTGTTCGTGGCCGTACTGCCGGCCACCGCCGAGTTCCCCGCAGCCAGCGTGCTCAAGACGGTCCGTACCGAGACCGGCATCACCGGGCTCTACGCGATCCGGCTCGGGGACGGCTTCAACGCCGGGGCCGACCGGGCCGTCATGCCCGGCAACGCGGTCCGCAACCTGGTCGACGCCGTCAAGGCGGGCGGCCCGGCCGACGCGGGCACCGAGCTCAACAACTTCGTGGACCAGGCCCTCGCCCAGGCCAAGGGCAAGGCCCCGGCCTCCTGGGGCACCGCGAGCACCGACGCCGGCGCCCCGGTGGGCGCCCTGATCGGGCTCGGCGTGGTGGCCGCAGTCGGCGGTGGCGGGGCGTACGCGCTGGTCAAGCGCAACCGCAAGAAGAAGGAAGAGCTCCGGCGTGAATCCATCGCCCGGCTGAGCGTGGTCGTCGACGAGGACATCACGGCCTTCGGCGAAGAGCTGGAGCGCCTCGACTTCCATCCCGGTGAGCCCGGCGCCGACGACGCCATGCGCGCGGACTACGAGCAGGGCCTCGACTCGTACGAGAAGGCCAAGCAGATCATGGCCTCCGTGCAGCACCCCGAAGAGGTCAAGGGCGTCACGCAGGCGCTGGAGGACGGCCGGTTCGCGCTGGCCCGCCTCGACGCGCGCCGGCAGGGCCGGCCGCTGCCCGAGCGCCGTGCCCCCTGCTTCTTCGACCCGCGCCACGGGCCGAGCACCGAGGACGCCGCCTGGGCCCCGGCGGGCGGAGCCGCCCGTACGGTCCCGGTCTGCGCGGCGGATGCCGTCCGGCTGCGCGACGGCCAGGACCCGGCGGTCCGCACCGTCGACACCGAGCACGGTCCGCGCCCCTACTACGACGCCGGCCCGGCGTACGGTCCCTGGGCCGGCGGCTACTTCGGCGGCGGCATCCTGCCCGGCCTGCTCATGGGCACGATGCTCGGTTCGATGATGTCCAGTCCGGGCTACGCCTCCGACTTCGGCGGCGGCAACGGATTCGACGGCGGAGGCTTCGACGGGGGCGACGTCTCCGGGGCCGACTTCAACCCGTCCGACTTCGGCGGCGGGGACTTCGGCGGCGGAGGCGGCTTCGACGGCGGAGGCGGGTTCGGCGGGGGCGACTTCTAGCCGCCCCCGGCCCCACCCCCGGCCGGGGTCACACCTGGGGTCGCACGCGGGGTCACGCCTGCTTGATCGCCGAGATGTCGAAGGTCAGCTTCACCTTGTCGCTGACCATCACGCCGCCGGTCTCCAGCGCCGCGTTCCAGGTCAGGCCCCAGTCGGAGCGCAGGATCTCGGCCGAGCCCTCGAACCCGACGCGCTCGTTGCCGTAGACGTCGGTCGCCGCGCCGCCGAACTCCAGGTCGATGGAGAGCGGGCGCGTGACGTCCTTGATGGTCAGCTCGCCGGTGATGCGGTACGTGTCGCCGCCGAGCTGCTGCGCCTCGGTGGAGCGGAAGGTCATCAGCGGGAAGGTCTCGGCGTCGAAGAAGTCGCCCGAGCGCAGGTGGCCGTCGCGGTCGCCGATGCCGGTGTCGATGGAGGCGATCTTCACGTCGATGGAGGCGGTGGAGCGGGACGGGTCGGCGCCGTCCAGGTGCAGGGTGCCCTCGTGGTCGGCGAAGGCGCCGCGCACGTTGGTGACCATCGCGTGGCGGACGGTGAAGCCGATGCTGCTGTGGGAGGCGTCGATGACGTAGTCACCGGTGAGCGCGGCGAGGGCCGGGTCCACGTCGAGGGTGGCGACGGCGGTCGTGGTGGTGGCGGTGTCCTGCGTGCGGCGGGTGAAGAGACCCATGACTGCTCCTTTGTGGGGGGTGCCGACCGATGTCCGGCACTCGTTGAACTTTCAACAACAACGACGCTAGACCCATTCCGTTCAAATTTCAACCTCTGTACTTCTTGCGAGTGACTTGGCCGTGTCTTGATGACGGCTTGGCGGGAGTTTTGTCAGAAACCAACAAAGGACCAAGGTCCTGCCTGGTGGGCCCCGCTGCACCCACGGTGGTTCTGTCCGGGACGGACAGCGGAAGACACCCGACACTGTGTGGATTCGACGGAGGGTTTTCCGGTCCGGCTTCGTAAGGTCATTACATGACCGTTGTGGACCAGATTCCGAGCGAGCCGACGGACGCCCGCGGGCGCGTGGCCGAGCTGCACGACCTGCGCGAGCAGGCGCGGCGCGGACCGAGTGACCGGGCGACCGAAGCGCAGCATGCCAAGGGCAAGCTCACCGCCCGTGAGCGGATCGCGTTGCTGCTCGACGAAGGTTCCTTCAAGGAGGTCGAGCAGCTGCGTCGCCACCGGGCGACCGGGTTCGGCCTGGAGACCAAGAAGCCCTACACCGACGGTGTCATCACCGGCTGGGGCACGGTCGAGGGCCGTACGGTCTTCGTCTACGCGCACGACTTCCGGATCTTCGGCGGCGCGCTGGGCGAGGCCCACGCGACGAAGATCCACAAGATCATGGACATGGCCATCGCGGCCGGTGCCCCGCTGGTCTCCCTGAACGACGGCGCGGGTGCCCGCATCCAGGAGGGCGTCTCGGCGCTGGCCGGCTACGGCGGCATCTTCCAGCGCAACACCAAGGCCTCGGGCGTCATCCCGCAGATCTCGGTGATGCTGGGCCCCTGCGCCGGCGGTGCGGCCTACTCCCCGGCGCTGACGGACTTCGTGTTCATGGTCCGCGAGACCTCGCAGATGTTCATCACCGGCCCGGACGTGGTCCGTGCGGTGACCGGTGAGGAGATCACCCAGAACGGCCTCGGCGGAGCCGACGTGCACGCCGAGACTTCGGGTGTCGCGCACTTCGCGTACGACGACGAGGAGACCTGCATCTCCGAGGTCCGCTACCTCATCACGATGCTGCCCTCCAACAACCGCGAGAACCCCCCGGTCCACGAGACCAGCGACCCGGCCGACCGCCGCTCCGACGTCCTGCTCGACCTCGTGCCCGCCGACGGCAACCGCCCGTACGACATGCTCAAGGTCATCGAGGAGCTCGTCGACGAGGGCGACGTCCTGGAGATCCACGAGCGCTGGGCCCGCAACATCATCTGCGCGCTGGCGCGGATGGACGGACAGGTCGTCGGAATCGTCGCCAACCAGCCCGGCCACCTCGCCGGCGTCCTGGACATCCACGCCTCCGAGAAGGCCGCGCGCTTCGTCCAGCTCTGCGACGCCTTCAACATCCCGATCATCACCCTCCTGGACGTCCCCGGCTTCCTGCCGGGCGTCGACCAGGAGCACGGCGGCATCATCCGCCACGGCGCCAAGCTGCTGTACGCGTACTGCAACGCCACCGTCCCGCGGATCTCGCTGATCCTGCGCAAGGCCTACGGCGGCGCGTACATCGTCATGGACTCCCAGTCCATCGGCGCCGACCTGACCTACGCGTGGCCCACCAACGAGATCGCGGTGATGGGCGCCGAGGGCGCCGCCAACGTCATCTTCCGCAAGCAGATCGCGGACGCCGAAGACCCCGAGGCGATGCGCGCGCGCATGGTCAAGGAGTACAAGGCCGAGCTGATGCACCCCTACTACGCGGCCGAGCGAGGCCTCGTCGACGACGTCATCGACCCCGCGGAAACCCGCGAGGTCCTCGTCGCCGCCCTCGCGATGCTCCGCAACAAGCACGCGGACCTGCCGTCGCGCAAGCACGGCAACCCGCCCCAGTAGACGTCGAAGCCGAAGGAGAACTGCCACCGATGAGCAACGCCACGAGCACCCTGCTGAAGGTCGAGAAGGGCAACGCCGAGCCCGAGGAGCTGGCCGCGATCACCGCGATCCTGCTCGCCCGCGCCGCGGCCGTCCCCGAGGAGACCTCGGCCGCCGCCGCCCGCTCCCAGGCCGGCTGGCGCCGCCTGGAGCGCACCCCCGGCTTCCGCGGCCCGCGCAGCTGGCAGGGCTAGTACGCGAAGCTGCCCCGCAGGCACCACGTGAAAAGCCCCCCGCACTCCTCGGAGTGCGGGGGGCTTTCGCGTACGACCGGAGACCGGGCGCGTGAGGCCGGGGACGGCTACCGCAGGCGGGCCATGAGGGCGTGCTCGACCAGGGTGATGAGCGCGCTCTTGGCGTCCGCGCGGTGGCGGGCGTCGGTGATGATGATGGGGGCGTCCGGGCCGATCTGCAGGGCCTCGCGGACTTCCTCCGGGGTGTAGGGCTGGTGCCCGTCGAAGCCGTTGAGGGCGATGACGAAGGGCAGGCCGCTGTTCTCGAAGTAGTCGACGGCGGGGAAGCAGTCGGCGAGACGGCGGGTGTCGACGAGGACCACGGCGCCGATGGCGCCGCGCACGAGGTCGTCCCACATGAACCAGAAGCGGTCCTGACCGGGGGTACCGAAGAGGTACAGGATCAGGTCCTGGTCCAGGGTGATGCGGCCGAAGTCCATGGCGACCGTGGTGGTCGTCTTGTCCCCGGTGTGGGTCAGGTCGTCGATGCCGGCGGAGGCGCTCGTCATGACGGCCTCGGTGCGCAGGGGGTTGATCTCGGAGACGGCGCCGACGAACGTGGTCTTGCCCACGCCGAAGCCACCCGCCACCACGATCTTCGCGGAGGTGGTGGAGCGAGGAGCCGCTCCGCCGTTAGAGCTTGCGAAGTCCACTGAGCACCCTTTCGAGCAGTGTCACATCTGGCTGGCCGCCGGCGGACTCGTCGCCGCCGGGCTGGTGGATGGCTACGAGGCCGGCCTCCGCCAGGTCGGCGACGAGGATCCGGGCTACGCCAAGAGGAATGGAGAGAAGTGCCGAGATCTCCGCAACGGATTTGATCTCCTGGCACAGGAGGCAGATGCGCTGGTGCTCGGGCAACTGCCCTTGCAGACGCGCGGGATCGGCCGTGGTGCTGACCAGCGCCTCGATGGCGAGCTGGTAGCGCGGCCGGGTCCGGCCACCGGTCATCGCGTACGGACGCACCAGCGGGTTGTGCGCCTGCGGGCGACCGCCGCGCGGAGGCTGCTGCGGGGAGCGGTAGGACTGACCCGGCTGCTGCGGTCGGCCGTACGGCTGCTGCTGGTAGGGCTGCCGCTGGTACGGCTGCTGCCCGGAGGCCGGGTCGTGCTCCGGCGCGGGCCGGTTGCTGGGAGCGGAGGGGAAGTTGAAGCGGTTCTGGTCGTGCCCACCCTGCGGCTGTTGCGCGCCGCCATAGGGATGTCCTCCGGGTGTTGTCACGTCTCCTCCTCCGACTCCAAGTACGCAGTACTCCCTGTGGAACCGCGCCACCGCACCCTATGGTGCAGTGGCGCGAAACGCACTGCCTGTCTGCTAGTTGAGAAGCCCGCCCTGCAGTTCCGCGCGCAGGTCCGGGGTGAGGACACTGCCCGCGCGATCCACCAGAAGGGCCATCTCGTAGCCCACGAGGCCGATGTCGCACTCGGGGTGCGCGAGCACCGCGAGCGAGGATCCGTCGGAGACGGACATGAGGAAGAGGAATCCGCGGTCCATCTCCACAACGGTCTGGTTGACGGCGCCGCCCTCGAAGATGCGCGAGGCACCCGCGGTGAGGGAGGTCAGCCCGGAGGCCACCGCGGCGAGCTGGTCGGCCCGGTCGCGGGGGAAGCCCTCGGACATGGCCAGAAGGAGGCCGTCGGCGGATACCACCACCGTGTGGGACACCCCTGGGGTGTTGTCCACGAAGTTGGTGATCAACCAGTTCAGGTTCTGCGCTGCCTGGCTCATCGCGCTCACACTAACGCTCCTGGTCATAGCTGTTACTTGACTGCTCGGATCCCGCGTTGCGGCCCTGCTGGACACCGCGTCGCAGGTTGCTCAACCTGCCACGAATGTCCTCCGGGGCCCGGGAGACCTCGGGGCCTCCCTGCGGCGTCGTCTCCGCAGCGCCCTCGACCAGGTTGGCCTTGGGCACCCGCCGAGGGAGACCGGACGGGGTGACCCCGCCCGCCTTCGGCTCACGGAGCTTGGCGGCCTGCTGCCAGCGCTCGTCGTTGTTCGAGCGCCAGTCGGCAGGGCCTTCCGTCTCCCCGGTGTCCTGCTCCGGCGCCGCGGGCTGCTGCTGACGCTGCGGCCGCTGCTCGAAGAGGGATCCGGAGGACTCCGTTTCCTGCTGTCCCGGCCGCTGCTGCGGCTGGCTGCCGCGTCGCGGCAGGCCCGCCCCGGTCACCTGGTGGCCGGCGTCGGCAGTGGTGCCCGGACGGTCGAAGCCTACGCGCTCCGGCGCCGGTTCGGGAGCGGCCGGTGATTCCGATTCGGTCCCGTAATCCTGCTGGTAGGAGCCCGAGTAGGTGTTCTGCTGGGGCCACTCCGCGCTTGTGGAGGGGGAATCGTACCCGCCGTCGTAGGCCGGGAGTTCCTGTCGCTGATCCGTGTACTCGGGTTCCGGATACGCGTACTCCTGCTGGGTGTACGCGTCGTATCCCTGCCCGGCCTGAGCGGATTCGTAACCGAGGTCGTAGCCCTGCGCGGGCTGCTGCTCGTAGCCCTGGTACGGCTGGTACGCGTGCTCCGGCTGCGGTTCCGGATACTGCGCCGCGGGCTCGTCGTACGCCGGCTGCGCCTGCGGGTAGCCGACCTGCGCCTCCAGCGCGGCCCGGCGCTCGTCACGGCCCAGGGAGCGGCCGACCGGGTCGGCGGCGGGCTCGTCGTAGCCCGGCTGGTCGGCCCGGTGGACCTCGTAGCGGGAGTCGTCGAAGCCGAGCTCGGCGGCCGTGCGCAGCGGAGCCGGCTGCTGGGCCTGCTGGCGCGGGATCATCTGGGAGACCGTGAAGTCGTCCGCCGGGACCTCCTCGCCACCGCCACCGTGGGTGATGGCGTCGGGGAGCATGACCAGCGAGGTGGTGCCGGCCGCTTCGCCCGAGGGGCGCAGCTGGACGCGGATGCCGTGCCGGTCGGCCAGCCGGCCGACCACGAACAGACCCATGCGCTGCGAGATCGCGGCGTCCACGGTCGGCGGGTTGGCCAGCTTGTGGTTGATGTCCGCGAAGTCCTCGGCCGTCAGGCCGATTCCCTTGTCGTGGATCTCGACCATCACGCGGCCGTCGGGCAGACGCGTCGCGTTGACCCGGACCTTGGTCTGCGGGGAGGAGAAGGTGGTGGCGTTCTCCAGGAGCTCGGCGAGCAGGTGCACGAGGTCGGTCACGGCCTGGCCGTGGATCTCGGCGTCGGAGACGCCCGACAGCTCGACGCGCTCGTACTGCTCCACCTCGGAGGAGGCGGCGCGCAGGACGTCGACGAGGGGGACCGGCTGGTCCCAGCGGCGGCCCGGCTCCTCACCCGCGAGGATGAGGAGGTTCTCGCCGTTGCGGCGCATGCGGGTGGCCAGGTGGTCCAGGCGGAAGAGGTTCTCCAGCTGGTCCGGGTCGGCCTCGTTGTTCTCCAGCTCGGTGATCAGGCTCAGCTGGCCCTCGATCAGCGACTGGTTGCGCATGGAGAGGTTCGTGAAGATCGCGTTGACGTTGCCCCGGAGGAGGGCCTGCTCGGCGGCGAGCCGGACGGCCTCCCGGTGGACCTGGTCGAAGGCGCGGGCGACCTCGCCGATCTCGTCCTGGGAGTCGATCGGGATCGGCACCACCCGGGTGTCGACCTTGCCCGGGTCGGTGCGCGAGAGCTGGTCGACGAGCATCGGCAGGCGCTGCTCGGCGATGTCGAAGGCGGCACCGCGCAGACGGCGCATCGCCTTGCCCATCTGGCGGGCCATCATGCCGGCCAGGATGAAGGCGGCGAGCAGGGCCACGACCACGATGGCGCCGGTCAGGATGGCGTCGTTGCGGGCCTCGTCGGAGACCGATCCGGCGTCCGCCAGGGCCTTGTCGAGGAGTTCCTTCTCGAGCTGGTTGTAGCCGTCGAACTTGGCGGTCGCGGCGGCCTGCCAGGCCGCCGGGGTGGTGCCGCCCAGGGCGAGGGCGGCCGGCTTCGCGCCGCCGGCTATCGCCTCGGTCATGCCGGTGAGCGCGGAGCCGTTGACCACCGGAGGCGCCCGGAAGACGGTGCCCGCCTGCTCGGCCGCCTGCTTGGCGTCGACGAGCTTCTTGGCGCCCTCCTGGGACTTCGCGCCCATGATGTCCTTGAGGCGCGCGACGTCTTCGTCGGTGCCGGCGGCGACGTACTCGCCGATGGCGATCTCTTCGAGGTACGCGTACGAGGAGAAGGCGACGAGCTGGGCCTTGCGGATGTCCTCGTCCTCGTTCGGCCGCACCAGCAGGTGCGTGCCCACCGAGCGCTGCAGCGAGTTCGCGGCCTTGGACAGTTCGAGCGCGTAGACCATGCGGCCGTACGAGGTCACGTTGCCGGTGCCGAGGCCCAGCTCGTTGGAGAACTGCATGAGGTAGTGCTGGACCAGCACGTACCCCTCTTCGGTCGGGATCGGGCCCATCGCCTTGGGGAGGGCCTTCTTCGGCGTCTCCATCTGCTGCGACAGGTAGGCCGTCTTGCGGACCTGCTCCAGCTTCGGCTCCTCCTGGCGGAAGAGCTCCAGGCGGCGTTCCAGGCCCTGGCCCTCGGGCAGATCCTTCGCGACCTCGGCGAACTTGGCCTGGGCCGCGTCGGTGGCGGAGTACGCCTTCTGTACGGACTCGGACTCGCGCTGGCCCTTCAGCAGGGGCTCGGCCGTCAGGTCGCGCTCGTTGAGGAGCGCCTGGCCGTACTCGGCGGCGGCCTGGACGATGACGGCGGTCTTCTCGGCGTCCTTGGCCTCGTTCCAGGTGTCGATGGACCCCTTCACCTGGAAGCCGCCCATGACCAGTCCGACGAGGACCGGGACGAGCAGGATGGCGTTCAGTCGGGTCGGCACACGCCAGTTGCGGGGCGAGAACCTGCTGGTGCTGCCACCGCTCACGGATGGTTCCACGGGTACGTCAAAGGATGACGCGGCCGCGCGCGGCGGCGGGGTGAAGTTGCCGCGCGCGGGTTCATCCGCGGGGCTCGAGTTGCTTCGCCTCACTCGACCAACAACCTCTCGGCGGTGCTACTAGCTAGTTCGTTGAATTCCAGCACGGTTAACGGCCGTGTTCCAAACAGTTGAAATCGGCCGTTCCTAGAGCCTTATGCCCCACATAAATCGGACATAAAGAGCGTCCTGCGGCAAAAATGGGGCCGGTTGTGAGCGCAGCGACACCGGGCGAACGCACCGTGTCGCCAACTACCGGCAATTCTCTGTCGAAACGTTATGAACGAAGGGGGCGGGCCGTGTCGCATGACACAGCCCGCCCCCCAAAACCAGCCGGTGAAGCACTCCTTGCGCGGAGCCCTACTTGAGCCGCGCCATCAGGGCGTGCTCGACGAGCGTGATGAGCGCGCTCTTGGCGTCCGCGCGGTGGCGGGCGTCGGTGGTGATGATGGGGGCGTCCGGGCCGATCTGCAGGGCCTCGCGGACTTCCTCCGGGGTGTAGGGCTGGTGCCCCTCGAAGCCGTTGAGCGCCACGACGAACGGCAGGCCGCTGTTCTCGAAGTAGTCGACGGCCGGGAAGCAGTCGGCGAGGCGTCGCGTGTCGACCAGGACGATCGCCCCGATCGCGCCGCGCACGAGGTCGTCCCACATGAACCAGAAGCGGTCCTGACCGGGAGTACCGAAGAGGTACAGGATCAGGTCCTGGTCCAGGGTGATGCGGCCGAAGTCCATGGCGACCGTGGTGGTCGTCTTGTCCCCGGTGTGGGTCAGGTCGTCGATGCCCGCGCTCGCGGACGTCATCACGGCCTCGGTGCGCAGCGGGTTGATCTCGGAGACGGCGCCGACGAACGTGGTCTTGCCCACGCCGAAGCCACCCGCCACCACGATCTTCGCGGAGGTGGTGGAGCGAGGAGCCGCCCCACCGTTAGAGCTTGCGAAGTCCACTGAGAACCCTCTCGAGCAGCGTTACATCCGGCGTTCCGCCGGCCTCTCCATTGCCCGGCTGGTGGATGGCCACCATGCCGGCCTCCGCCAGGTCGGCGACGAGGATCCGTGCGACGCCGAGCGGCATGTTCAGCAGTGCGGAGACCTCCGCGACCGACTTGACCTCACGGCAGAGGGTGCAGATGCGCTGGTGCTCCGGGAGCAGCCCGGAGAGGTGCATCGGATCGGCCGTGGTGCTGACCAGTGCCTCGATGGCGAGCTGGTAGCGCGGTCGGGTCCGGCCGCCGGTCATCGCATACGGACGAACCAGCGGCTGGTCGCCTTCCGAGTACGAGTCTCCGTACGAATCGGAATAGGCGGGGGGCGGGGTCATTGATCCTCCGGGCTGGACAGCAATGGTCAGCGTGCCGTCTCACGGGGCGGCCGGTGGGGGGGACGGTATGACGGCCTGGCGGTGGTACTGGGTTCCGGGGCGCGGGCCCCGGTCCCCCGGCCGGCAGTACCGTCCGGCCGGGAGAGTGGCAGTCAGGTGAGCAGGCTTCCCTGCAGTTCCGCGCGCAGGTCCGGGGTGAGGACACTGCCGGCGCGGTCCACGAGGAGAGCCATCTCGTAGCCCACGAGGCCGATGTCGCACTCGGGGTGCGCCAGTACGGCCAGCGAGGATCCGTCGGAGACGGACATCAGGAAGAGGAATCCGCGGTCCATCTCCACCACCGTCTGGTTGACGGCGCCGCCCTCGAAGATGCGGGACGCACCCGCGGTGAGGGAGGTCAGCCCGGAGGCCACCGCGGCGAGCTGGTCGGCCCGGTCGCGGGGGAAGCCTTCGGACATCGCCAGAAGGAGGCCGTCGGCGGAGACCACCACGGTGTGGGACACCCCGGGGGTGTTGTCCACGAAGTTCGTGATCAACCAGTTCAGGTTCTGTGCCGCCTGGCTCATCGAACTCAACTATCGCTCCTGCTGGTAAGTGGGGTCGACGTGGTAACTGCCGGTGGCCGGGCCGGTGGTGCCGGCCTGCCGACCCTGCTGGATACCGCGGCGGAGGTTGGTGAGACGCCCGCGGACATCGTCCGGGGATCGCGAAACCTGGGGGCCGGCCTGTGCTTCGGCCTGCTGCTGCGCGGTGCCGGCCACGAGGTTCGCCCGCGGGACCCGGCGGGGCAGACCCGACGTGGTGATACCGCCGGCGGCGGGCTGGCGCACGCGCTCGGCCTGCCGCATCAGCTCGTCGTTCGGCGAGGAGCGCCAGCTCACGGTCGGCACGGCGCCGGTGGCCGTCTGCGCGGACTCGGCCGGAGCCTCCTCCTGGCCGCGCTGCGGCAGCTGGGGCTGCTGCGGGCGCTGAGGGGCGGCGGGAGCCGGAGCCGCCGGAGCGGACTGCTGCGCCTGCTGGCCCTGCTGCTGGGGTACGGCCGTCGGCGCCTGCGCGGCGGCCTGAGCGGCCTCCTGGCGGAACCAGTTCGACTCCAGCGTGTCGAAGATCGGGCTGCGGCCCTCGCCGGTGCCCGGACCGGCCGGGGGCAGTGCCTCCGGCCGGGGCGCCTGCGGCAGCCGCGGAGCCTCTGCGCGCGGAGGCGGTACGGGGGCGTAGTTGCCCTGGGGCTGCGGGGCCTGGCCTGGCTGGGCGTAGCCGCCGACACCGGGGCCACCGGGCCGCTGGGCCTGGAAGTCCTGGCGGGCGAACTGCCCCGTGGAGGCCGGGTCACCGAAGTCCGGGCGGGCGAACTGGCCGGTGGAGGCCGGGTCGCCCAAGTCGGGACGGGCGAACTGGCCCGTGGCGCCGTTGTCGTAGCCGCCGTTGCCGCCGGCCTGCGGGGCCGGGGCGTTGAAGTCGGGGCGGGGGAACTCGGACGTGGAACCGGGGCCCGACAGCTCGTCGTGGCCGCGCGGAACGTCGTGCTGCCCGCGCTGGCCCGCGCCCCAACTGGTGGTCTGGGGCATCGCGGCGGGTCCGCCGACCGCGCCCGGGAGCTCCGGACGGGGCGCGCCACCGCGCGGCGGAAGCTGCGGGCGGGGTCCGCGGGCGGCCGGGCCGCCGGTCTGCTGCTGCCCCTGCTGCCCCTGCTGCTGCGGAGCCTGCTGCTGGGGCTGGTACGGCTGCTGGGGCTGCTGCGGGCGCTCGAAGCCGTTGCCCTGCGGGAAGCCGCCGGGACCGGACGCCGTGGGGCCGCCGGCCGGACGGGCCTGCGGACCGCCGAAGCCGCCCGGGCCGCCGGGACCGGAGACCGGACCGCGGCCGGGCAGCGGAGCACCCGAACCGAAGGCGCTCTGCGTCTGCCCGCCGGGGCCCTGCTGCTGCGGCCGTCCGCCCTGCGGCCGTCCGCCCTGCGGGCCGGGGCCCTGGGGCTGACCGCCGGGGCCGCCGTCGCGGCCCGGCAGGGCCGCGCGCTGGTTGCCGGCGGAAACCTGGCCGCGCTGCGGGGCGGCGCCCACGGGGGGACGCGCGCCGGGAGCGGGGATCGAGCCCTGCGCCTGGCCGCCGGGACCACCCTGACCGGGGGCGCCGGGGGAACCCTGACCGCCCTGGCCGGGCATCGGGGCCGGCTTCTTGCCGCCCTGGGCGACGTCCACCGGGAGCATGACGAGGGCCGTCGTACCGCCCGAGTCGGAGGGGCGGAGCTGGATGCGGATGCCGTGTCGCAGGGACAGGCGGCCGACCACGAACAGGCCCATGCGGCGGGAGACGGAGACGTCCACGGTCGGCGGCGACGCGAGCCGCTCGTTGATCGCGGCGAGGTCCTCGGGGGAGAGGCCGATGCCGGTGTCGTGGATCTCGACGAGCACGCGGCCGTCGGGCAGCGCGTGCCCGGTGACCTTGACCTTGGTCTGCGGGGAGGAGAACGAGGTGGCGTTCTCCAGCAGCTCGGCGAGCAGGTGCACGAGGTCGTTGACGACGCGGCCGGCGACGTCGGTGCCGGGCACCGACGAGAGTTCGATGCGCTCGTACTGCTCCACCTCGGACGCCGCGGCACGGAGCACGTCGACGAGCGGGACGGGGCGGGTCCACCGGCGGCCCGGCTCCTCGCCCGCGAGGACGAGGAGGTTTTCGCCGTTACGGCGCATGCGGGTCGCGAGGTGGTCGAGCTTGAAGAGCGAGGACAGCTGGTCCGGGTCGGCCTCGCGCGACTCCAGCTCGGAGATGAGCGAGAGCTGGCGCTGGATGAGGCCCTGCGAACGGCGCGAGAGGTTGGTGAACATCGCGTTGACGTTGCCTCGCAGGAGGGCCTGCTCGGCGGCGAGGCGGACGGCCTCGCGGTGCACGTCGTCGAAGGCCGCGGCCACCTGGCCGATCTCGTCGCGGGTGTGCAGACCGACGGACTCCACCGTCGTGTCCACGTCCTGCGGGTCGGACTCGGACAGCTGCTTGACGAGCTCGGGCAGCCGGTCCTGGGCCACGCGGGTCGCGGTGTCCTGGAGGCGGCGCAGGGAGCGGATCATCGAGCGGGCCATGACGAAGGCGCCGACGAGGGAGACGCCGAGGACGAGGAGGATCAGCGCACCGTTGATGAGCGCGTCGCGCTGCGACTCGTTCTTGAGCTCGCGGGCCTTCTGCT
This sequence comes from Streptomyces sp. GL_148, assembly GCF_057834205.1. NCBI lineage: Bacteria > Bacillati > Actinomycetota > Actinomycetes > Kitasatosporales > Streptomycetaceae > Streptomyces > Streptomyces sp. GL_148. Next base: position 6,212,236 of record NZ_CM174396.1, read on the forward strand.
CCATGTCCTCGAGCAGGGTGAGCTCGATGACCTTCATGGCCTGGAGCTTGACGTCGTCCGCGTCGTACCAGTCCATCCAGGACCGGGGCTTCTCCTTGACGAACTGGTCCTTGTTCCCGAGGACGCGGCGCGCGTAGCCGTCGGCGTTGCCGATTTCCTGGTTGCCGTCACCGAGCGAGGCGAGGAGTTCCTCGGGCTTGCCCTGGTAGGCGAGTTCGAAGGTCTTCTGCGCCTGCTCTTCGCTGTTCTGCGCGGAGCGGGCGTAGAGCCGGTCGTTCTCGCTGAGGTTGCCGGACTGATTGGGGTCGGCGGGGAGCGCGGCAGCGATGATCGCGCGCTGGATGGAGGCGTACTCCTTGGCGGAGGAGAACGCGGCCAGGGCGCGGGTGCGCTTGATCATCTCGGGGTTCGAGGTGGCCTGCGCCATCTCCTGCGAGAGCGAGAGCAGCGAGACGACCAGCGCGTTGTACTCGGTGACGGTCTGCTGGGCGCCGTTCTGGTACGCGCCCTTGCGGATCTCTTCGAGGTTGTTGAGCCCGTGTGCGATCTGCAGGATGTTGTTGCGGATCGACCTGAGCGTCTCGTCGTTGCCCTCGGCGACGTCGACCTTGTCGGTCGCGGCGGCGAAGGCCTTGACGGCGGAGTCCGTCGAGTCGCGGACACCCTTGACCAGGGTGCTGGGCTTGCCCGACTTGTCGACGGACAGCGGACCGGCGGAGTTGTCACGCTCGGCCTGGAGCATGGCGGCCAGGTTGGTGGCCTGCCGGGTCATCGTCGTCAGCAGCTGCATGTGCTCCAGCTGCGCGATGTCGTTGAGCGAGTCGTTGATGCGGAAGCCACCGAGGGTGGTGGCGGCGACGACCGGCAGGGTCAGCAGCGACACCAGTCGCGTACTGATGCGCCAGTTCTGCATGGCGAGGCGTGAACCGGACCCACGGGGGGTCTGGGGTATCGCGACGTCGCGGCCGCCCGACTCGTCGTCGGCCTTGGATCCGCCCTTGGACTTGGCGCGGCCCTTGGGCTTCACCGTGGCGGAGCCGTCGGGGCCCCCGCTCTCGACAGCCGGCCCGCGGTTCTGGGCGTGCTGGGGCGAGGAGCCACGGTCGGTCCCGCCGCGCGGGTCCTGCTCCGGCGCGGCTTCCCCACGGCCCTGACGGGCCTGGGGAGACCCCTTGTCATCCCTCTTGAATCGTCCCTGCACTAGCGTCGCAACCTCTGGACCAGGCGTCCCGCCGGGCGACCGGTGGGACGGTGTCGAGTCGTGGGGCAATGCGCCCCATGGTGGTCGTCGGTGACCGGCGCGTCTCCCTCTCCGTTGCCGCCGCGCTCGGCGCTGTCTCGCGCCACCTGCGCGCCGGCTGTTTCCCGCGGCGGTCCCGCGAATTCCAGCACAGAGGCGGATCTCCAACAAGGTGCGAGTCCCGCCCTGGGCGGTCGGTCACGTCTGGTGACGTGTGCACTACCCGTCGTGCGTGCCAATTCATACGGAATCGGACTTACGCCGCCCAAACCTCACACCCGGCAAGCTGTCCCAGTCGCGATGATCAGGAGCGGAATGGCGCATTCAGTGGCGCAATGTCCGTTTTATGGGAGGACATTGACTGCCCGTTATGCCCGTAATGCCAGGCCACTGGTGAGCAAACTCACACAGCCGTGGCCATTACTTCCCGGTTCGGCGGGGGATTCAGATGTTTAGCCTTGAGCTTTACAGGGTTGCCGCGAGCGACAAGCGGCACTCCGAAGGCATCCCGGCGGCCGCCGCCGCCACCATCCGACCTAGTGAGCCGAGGGCTTCGCACTCCGATGAAGACGACGATGATGTTCCGCAACATAGCCAACCCGCGCCGCACCACCCTCGCGCACCTCAAGGACGCCGAGGAGCTGCAGGCCGTGCCGGTCCCGGAGCACACCGTCGAGCTGCCGGCCCAGACCGCGAACCCGCGCCGCACCATCCTCATGAACGCACCGGTCGCCGCCGCCGCGCAGTAGTCCCCGGCCACGGGACCTTCTCGCAACGATGCGCGCGAAGCGTCGGCCCCCACCGCGTTAGCCTGGAGTCCGCAGACTCCAGCCAGCGGAAATACAGAGGGGCAGACGCAACACGTGCGCATCGCCAGGTTCTCGATCGACGGCAATGTCGCGTTCGGCGCGGTCGAGGGCAGCACTGCCCCCGGCGCCGAAGGTGAGCTCGTCCTCGACATCATCAAGGGCATCCCGTTCGCGGACTTCGAGCTCTCGGGCACGAAGGTCCCGCTGAGCAAGGTCCGGCTGCTGCCGCCCGTGCTCCCGAACAAGGTCGTGGCCATCGGCCGCAACTACGCGGAGCACGCGGCGGAGCTGGGCAATGAGGTCCCGGACGCCCCCATCACCTTCTTCAAGCCCTCCACCTCGGTGGTCGGCCCGGGCGACCCGATCGCGTACCCGTCCTTCTCCCAGGACCTCCACCACGAGGCGGAGCTCGCCGTGGTCATCGGCCGCATGTGCCGCGAGGTCCCGCGCGAGCGCGTCAAGGACGTCATCCTCGGCTACACCTGCGCCAACGACGTCACCGCGCGCGACGTCCAGCAGCGCGAGAAGCAGTGGGCCCGCGCCAAGGGCTTCGACAGCTCCTGCCCCCTCGGCCCCTGGATCGAGACGGACCTCGACCCCAGCGACCTGACCATCCAGTGCACCGTCAACGGCGAACAGCGCCAGCTCGGCCGCACCAGCGAGATGGTCCGCTCCATCGAGGACCTGATCGTGCACATCACCGAGGCCATGACGCTGCTCCCGGGCGACGTCATCCTCACGGGGACCCCGGCCGGAGTCGGCCCCCTGAACGTCGGCGACGAGGTCGCCGTCACCATCGAAGGCATCGGCACTCTCACCAACAAGGTGATCAAGCGTGGCTAACGCGAACGTCCGCGTACGTTTCTGTCCCTCCCCGACCGGCAACCCCCACGTGGGCCTGGTCCGGACCGCCCTCTTCAACTGGGCGTTCGCCCGCCACCACGGCGGTACGTTCGTCTTCCGCATCGAGGACACCGACGCGGCCCGCGACTCCGAGGAGTCCTACGGCCAGCTGCTCGACTCGCTGCGCTGGCTCGGCTTCACCTGGGACGAGGGCCCCGAGGTCGGCGGCCCGCACGCCCCGTACCGCCAGTCCGAGCGCATGGACATCTACGCGGACGTCGCCCAGCGGCTCCGTGACGGCGGCTACGCGTACGACTGCTACTGCTCGACCGAGGAGCTGGACGCGCGCCGCGCCGCCGCCCGCGCCGCCGGCAAGCCCTCCGGCTACGACGGCCACTGCCGCGAGCTGACCCAGGTGCAGCTGGAGGCGTTCCAGGGCGAGCACCGCCCCTCGATCGTCCGCTTCCGGATGCCCGACGAGCCGATCACCTTCACCGACCTGGTGCGCGGCGAGCTGACCTTCACCCCGGAGAACGTGCCGGACTTCGGCATCCTGCGGGCCAACGGCGCGCCGCTCTACACGCTGGTCAACCCGGTCGACGACGCGCTGATGCAGATCACGCACGTGCTGCGCGGCGAGGACCTGCTGTCCTCCACCCCCCGCCAGATCGCGCTCTACAAGGCGCTGATGGAACTCGGCATCGCCACGGACGTCCCGCAGTTCGGCCACCTGCCGTACGTGATGGGCGAGGGCAACAAGAAGCTCTCCAAGCGCGACCCCGAGGCCTCGCTCAACCTGTACCGCGAGCGCGGCTTCCTCCCCGAGGGCCTGCTGAACTACCTGTCGCTGCTCGGCTGGTCGTTCTCCAAGGACCAGGACATCTTCTCGATCGAGGAGATGGTGGAGAAGTTCGACATCCCGGACGTCAACGCCAACCCGGCGCGCTTCGACCTCAAGAAGGCCGAGTCGATCAACGCGGACCACATCCGCCTGCTCGACCCGAAGGCCTTCGCGGACGCCTGCGCCCCGTGGCTGCAGGCCCCGCACGCCAACTGGGCGCCCGAGGACTTCGACGCCGCCGCCTGGGAGCGCATCGCGCCGTACGCCCAGACCCGCGTCACGGTCCTGTCCGACATCACGGCCAACGTCGACTTCCTGTTCCTCAAGGAGCCGGTGGAAGACCAGGCCTCGTGGGACAAGGCGATGAAGGGCGACCCGGCGGCCCTCCTCACCACGGCCCGCGAGAACCTCGCCGCCGCGGACTGGTCGGACCCCGAGTCGCTCAAGCAGGCGGTCCTCACCGCCGGCGAGGCCCACGGCCTCAAGCTCGGCAAGGCCCAGGCACCGGTCCGCGTCGCCGTCACCGGCCGCACGATCGGTCTCCCGCTCTTCGAGTCCCTCGAGATCCTGGGCAAGGACCGCTCCCTGTCCCGCATCGACGCGACCCTGGCCAAGCTCAGCGCCGCGTAAGCACCACCCGCACCGTCCCCCGGGGGCGGCAGCTCCGCAAAGGGCTGCCGCCCCCGGGGCGTTCCGCGTAGGGTCGGCCGTATGGCGATCCGTGCGGTGCTGTGGGACATCGACGACACCCTTTTCGACTACACCGGGGCCGACCGGGCCGGGCTCGCGGCGCACCTGGTCGCCGAGGGGCTCGCGGAGCGGTACGGGGCTCCGCGCGAGGCGCTCGCGCTGTGGCGGCGGATCACCGACCGGCACTGGGAGCGGTTCGCGGCGGGGGAGGGCACCTTCCAGGGGCAGCGCCGGGACCGGGTGCGGGAGTTCCTCGGGGAGCCCGCGATGACCGACGCCCAGGCCGACGACTGGTTCGGGCGGTACGTGGAGCACTACACGGCGGCCTGGGAGCTCTTCCCCGACGTGGTGCCCGTACTGGACGCCCTGGCCGCCGGCTACCGCCACGGGGTGCTCTCCAACTCCTCCGTGGCCAACCAGGACCCCAAGCTGCGCCACCTCGGCCTGCGCGACCGCTTCGAGGTGCTGGTGTGCGCCGTGGAGCTGGGCGTCAGCAAGCCCGAGGCCGGGGCCTTCCTGGCCGCGTGCGCCGAGATGGGGCTGGAGCCGGGGGAGGTCGTCTACGTGGGGGACCAGCCGGAGATCGACGCGCGCGGCGCCCGTGACGCCGGTCTGACGGCCGTGTGGCTCGACCGCGACGGATCGCGCGGCCCCGGGCCCGAGGGCGTGCACCGCATCGCCGGACTCGACCGGCTCCCGCAGGTGCTGGCCGGGGATACCCGTTTTGGAGCACGGTCAGGCATCCGGTAATGTTCTTTCTGCGCCGCCCGCTCGGGCCGAAAGGCCGGGCCGGAGACGCTAACCGAACGAAAGTCCCTCAGGGTCTTGCGTTTTGGTGGGCTATAGTGTAATTGGCAACACGAGAGTTTCTGGTTCTCTTATTCTAGGTTCGAGTCCTGGTAGCCCAGCGCAGTTCAGTAGTAACGCAGTGCTTGCCCCCGTTGTGTAGCGGCCTAGCACGCCGCCCTCTCAAGGCGGTAGCGCCGGTTCGAATCCGGTCGGGGGTACAGATCCTTCCCGCGAGATCTCCAGGGTCGCACCCGGATGTTTTGATGCAGGATCGCTAGGGCCCCCGTTGTGTAGCGGCCTAGCACGCCGCCCTCTCAAGGCGGTAGCGCCGGTTCGAATCCGGTCGGGGGTACGGTGTCTAGCTGGTCTAGACCTGTGGGCTATAGTGTAATTGGCAACACGAGAGTTTCTGGTTCTCTTATTCTAGGTTCGAGTCCTGGTAGCCCAGCGCAGTACCGCAGTAACAGCTAGCCCCCGTTGTGTAGCGGCCTAGCACGCCGCCCTCTCAAGGCGGTAGCGCCGGTTCGAATCCGGTCGGGGGTACGCACAGAAGAGGCCCTCCGCGTTCATCGCGGAGGGCCTCTTCGCTGTTCCCGGACCGTTCCGGACAGGATCGGACGGGACCCGGACTGTCCTGGACGTAGTACGGGCCCGGCGGCGCGTGTGCGGACGTGTGCGGCGTCTCACGCGCCCCCGGGCCCGGGGGTAGTGGTGGTGGAGGTCTGCGGCCGGGGAGGTGCTCAGCTGGAGCGGCGCAGGGCCTCGGTCAGGCGGGCGGCCGCGTCGATGACGGCCTGGGCGTGCATGCGCCCTGGGTGGCGGGTCAGGCGCTCGATCGGCCCGGAGACCGATACGGAGGCCACCACGCGGTTCGACGGCCCGCGCACGGGCGCCGAGACGGAGGCCACGCCGGGCTCGCGCTCGCCGATCGACTGCGCCCAGCCGCGACGCCGTACGCCCGAGAGCGCCGTCGCCGTGAAGCGCGCGCCCTGCAGGCCGCGGTGGAGCCGCTCGGGCTCCTCCCAGGCCATCAGGATCTGCGCGGCCGAGCCGGCCTTCATCGGGAGCGTGGAGCCCACCGGGACGGTGTCCCGCAGGCCCGACAGCCGCTCGGCGGCCGCCACGCAGATGCGCATGTCGCCCTGACGCCGGTAGAGCTGCGCGCTCTCGCCCGTAATGTCCCGGAGGTGGGTGAGCACCGGTCCGGCCGTGGCCAGCAGGCGGTCCTCGCCGGCCGCGGCGGCGAGCTCCGCCAGCCGCGGTCCGAGGATGAACCGGCCCTGCATGTCCCTCGCCACCATCCGGTGGTGTTCCAGTGCCACGGCAAGGCGATGTGCCGTGGGTCGTGCGAGCCCTGTCGCCGCGACCAGCCCGGCGAGGGTGGCCGGACCGGACTCCAGTGCGCTCAATACCAGAGCTGCCTTGTCGAGAACGCCGACGCCGCTAGAGTTGTCCATGAAACGATATTCGCGTCTCACACTGTGAAACGCAAGTTCAATTTTTCCAAGAACCAGCGAGTCTGTATGTGCGGGTCCACGAACCACTGGGTCCGAGCCGTCGTCCGGGACGTGGGGTACGGGCGATCAGGCGCACAAGATCTCTATCAAGCGCCGGCACAACCGGCCGGCCGGAGGGAAAGCGATGGGTAGGACACTCGCGGAGAAGGTCTGGGACGACCATGTCGTCCGGCGCGCCGAAGGTGAGCCCGACCTCCTCTTCATTGATCTGCACCTGCTGCACGAGGTGACCAGCCCGCAGGCCTTCGAGGGTCTGCGTCAGGCCGGCCGCAAGGTCCGACGCCTCGACCTCACCATCGCGACCGAGGACCACAACACCCCCACGATCGACATCGACAAGCCGATCGCGGACCCGGTCTCCCGGGCCCAGCTGGAGACGCTGCGGTCGAACTGCGCCGAGTTCGGAGTGCGCCTGCACTCCCTGGGTGACGTCGAGCAGGGCGTCGTCCACGTCGTGGGACCGCAGCTGGGTCTGACCCAGCCGGGCACCACCGTGGTCTGTGGTGACTCGCACACCTCCACGCACGGCGCCTTCGGCGCGCTGGCGTTCGGCATCGGCACCAGCCAGGTCGAGCACGTGCTGGCGACCCAGACGCTGCCGCTGGCCCGCCCCAAGACGATGGCGATCACCGTCACCGGCGCACTGGCCGAGGGCGTCACCGCCAAGGACCTGATCCTGGCGATCATCGCCAAGATCGGCACCGGCGGCGGCCAGGGCTACATCCTGGAGTACCGCGGCGAGGCCATCGAGGACCTCTCGATGGAAGCCCGCATGACCATCTGCAACATGTCGATCGAGGCCGGCGCCCGCGCGGGCATGATCGCCCCCGACCAGACCACCTTCGACTACCTCCAGGGCCGCGACCACGCCCCCGTGGGCGAGGACTGGGACGCGGCCGTCGCGTACTGGAAGACCCTGCGCACCGACGACGACGCCGTCTTCGACGCCGAGGTGGTCATCGACGGCACCACGCTGTCGCCGTTCGTCACCTGGGGCACCAACCCCGGCCAGGGCGCGCCCCTGTCGGCCAACGTCCCCGACCCGGCTTCGTACGAGGACGCTTCGGAGCGCCACGCCGCCGAAAAGGCCCTGGAGTACATGGGGTTGACCGCCGGGCAGCCGCTGCGCGACATCAAGGTCGACACCGTCTTCGTAGGTTCCTGCACCAACGGCCGCATCGAGGACCTGCGCGCCGTCGCCGGGATCATCGAGGGCCGCAAAGTCGCCGACGGGGTCCGCATGCTGGTCGTCCCGGGCTCGGTCCGCGTCGCCCTGCAGGCCGTGTCGGAGGGTCTGGACAAGGTCTTCAAGGAGGCCGGCGCCGAATGGCGGCACGCGGGCTGCTCGATGTGTCTGGGCATGAACCCCGACCAACTGGCCCCCGGTGAGCGCTCCGCGTCCACCTCCAACCGCAACTTCGAGGGCCGGCAGGGCAAGGGCGGGCGCACCCACCTGGTCTCCCCGCAGGTGGCCGCCGCCACCGCGGTGCTGGGCCACCTGGCCTCGCCCGCCGACCTGTCCGAAGCCACCGCGACCGCCGGAGTCTGAGAACGATGGAAGCCTTCACCACCCACACCGGCCGGGCCGTACCGCTGCGCCGCAGCAACGTCGACACCGACCAGATCATCCCGGCCCACTGGCTGAAGAAGATCACCCGCGACGGTTTCGAGGACGGGCTCTTCGAGGCCTGGCGCAAGGACCCGGAGTTCATCACCAACCGCCCCGAGCGCGCCGGCGCGACCGTCCTGGTCGCCGGTCCCGACTTCGGTACCGGTTCCTCGCGCGAGCACGCCGTCTGGGCCCTGCAGAACTTCGGCTTCAAGACGGTCATCTCCTCCCGCTTCGCCGACATCTTCCGCGGCAACTCGCTGAAGAACGGCCTGCTGACCGTGGTCCTGCCGCAGGAGACCGTCGAGCAGCTGTGGAAGCTGACCGAGGCCGACCCCACCGCCGAGATCACGGTCGACCTGGTCGACCGCCAGGTCCGAGCCGAAGGCGTCGTCGCGGAGTTCGACCTCGACGACAACGCCCGCTGGCGGCTCCTGGAGGGGCTGGACGACATCTCGCTCACCCTTCAGAACGAAGCGGACATCACCACCTACGAAAGCGCCCGGCCCCCCTTCAAGCCGAGCACGATTCAGGCGTGATTCCAGCCTGATCAGCGCTTATTCGCCTTAGGGTGATCACATAGGCAACACTGTGCCCCCTGCCATCCGGCAGGGGGCACAGTCGTGTGTTGAGGCCCCGTGAGGCGACAACTCGCCCCAGATGGCACAATCTGTGCATGGAACGCGACAGTCAACTTGAGCTCTACGGACTTGTCGCCGACCGATTGAAAGAAGCACACACAAGGGTGCGCACACTGCAAGTCCCGGAGGGCGTAAGGATGGCGCTGTCCCGGAAGCTGTTGGTCGTCACGGCCGTGGCGAAGCATGATCTCGCCGACGCGGCAAGGCGCCTGGACAGGTTGATGAAGGACCTCGACGAGGGTCGATTCCCTGAAGGCGACTGATGCGAAGGAACTCCGTAACGGCCTACAACGTTGCGGCACTAGGGTGATAAGACCGTTTCGTGTTTGATTTGCGGTATATATCCGCCTAACGTGCGAAATAAGCTTGAACACATTCGTTCTGGCGAAGTCTCCGAAGGGGAAGACGTTGAACAAGGCGCAGCTCGTAGAAGCGATTGCCGACAAGCTGGGCGGCCGTCAGCAGGCCGCGGACGCCGTCGACGCGGTACTGGACGCCATCGTCCGCGCGACCGTCGGGGGCGACCGGGTCTCGGTCACGGGCTTCGGCTCGTTCGAGAAGGTCGACCGCCCGGCCCGCTACGCCCGCAACCCCCAGACGGGTGAGCGCGTCCGGGTCAAGAAGACCTCTGTTCCCCGCTTCCGTGCGGGTCAGGGCTTCAAGGACCTGGTCAGCGGCACCAAGAAGCTGCCCAAGGGCGGCGAGGTATCGGTGAAGAAGGCGCCCAAGGGCAGCCTCACCGGTGGTGCTTCGGCGACGGTCAAGAAGGCCGCCGCGAAGAAGGCCGCACCCGCCAAGAAGGCGGCTGCCGCGGCCAAGACCACGGTCGCGAAGAAGGCCACGGCCAAGAAGGTCACCGCCACCGCCAAGAAGACGGTCGCCAAGACCGCCGTGGCGAAGAAGGCCGCTCCCGCGGCCAAGAAGGCCACGGTCAAGAAGGCCGCGGCGACGGCGAAGAAGACCACCGCCACCGCGAAGAAGACCGCCCCGGCGGCCAAGAAGGCCACCGCTGCGACGAAGGCGCCCGCCAAGAAGACGGCGACGCGCAAGGTCACCGCGAAGAAGACCACCGCCCGCAAGACCAAGTAGGGCAACGAGTCACACACGCCGGGCCGGTTTCCCCACGGCGGGGAAGCCGGCCCGCGGTGCGTCGGAGCGCCGTGGGCCGGAGGGCCGTCAGGTCGGGTGGGCCGGAAAGTCAGGCAGGTCAGGTGGCCGGCAGGCCCGCCGGGCCGCAGCGCCCGGGGGTCAGAAGGTCTGCAGGGTGACCAGGGTGATCCGCAGGCCCGCGCCCTCGCCGTCCGTCTCGATCCGGACCCGCTGCCCGGGACGCAGCAGCCGCAGGCCGCCCGCGTCGAACGCCGGGGCCTCGAAGGGCACCGGGGTGCCGTCGTCCAGCAGCACACTGCCGCTGCGGGTCTGGGAGTCGTACGTGTACGCGGTCGCCTGCATACGGGCACTGTATCGGGCCGTATGACGCCCCACACCGAGGGTCAGGGCAGTACGCAGATCCGCCCCCGTGTCCACGTCCCGCCGGATGCTCTCGACGCCGGAGAGGGCCATTTCCACCGCGCCCGAGGCCGAATGCCGGGCCCGTGAGGGGCCGCCGAACGAGGGCGCCAATTCCACGTCCGGAGCAGCGGAAAGCAGGGTCGTCCCGATTCCCGCCGCATCAGCCAGAAATGCCCGGGGAAATGCCGAAGCGGTTTCGAGCACGCGTAGCAATTCGGGTGGCCGCAGCGCCGGCAGATCCGCGTTCATGGCGGCCACCGCCGCCCCGGGCCTGCCCGCCCGTATCTCCCGCGCCCCGTGGGCCAGTGCCGCGTTGAGGCCGGCCGCCGGGGAGTCCGGCACGATCCGGGCCCCCAGCCGCGCCAGTTCCGCCCCGGCCGCCGGATCGTCCGTGACGACCACCACATCCGCGACCGCCGTGCAGGCCAGCGCCCCCGCGACGGTGTCCAGCGCGAACGCCAGGGCGAGCCCCGGCCGGGACGCTCCCACCGCCACCGCGAGGCGGCTCTTGGCCACCGCGAGCGGCTTCAGCGGGACCACCAGACTCCAGACGGCGTTCGTGACGGACCCCTTCCCTCCGGCACGCTCGCGCGCCGCTCAGACCATGTGCGGGTCATGGCCAGGTCATGCGGAGCCCCATTGTCACCTCATGCCGGGCGACCCGGGGTCTGGTCCGGGTGTCCGGGGCGTACGGTGTTCTCGACAGAGACCGGACCCGGGGCCACACTTGTCCGTCCCCGGGGTGCCCAAGCCGCGCACCGGTCCTAGAGGAAGGTGTCCGAGTGTCCCGCCGCAGAATCGGCTTCTGGTACCGCCTTGCGGCGGCCATCGCGAAACCGCCGCTGGTAGTGCTCTTCAGGCGGGACTGGCGGGGAATGGAACACATTCCGACCGAGGGCGGATTTATCACCGCCGTCAATCACAACTCGTATCTGGACCCGCTGTCCTACGCGCACTTCCAGTACAACACCGGCCGGGTGCCCCGATTGCTCGGCAAGGCGGCCCTCTTCGAGGTCCCCATTGTCGGAGCGATCCTGCGCGGCTCCGGCCAGATCCCCGTCTACCGGGAGTCCACCAACGCCCTGGACGCATTCCGGGCCGCCGTGGACGCGATCGAGCAGGGCGAATGCGTGGCCTTTTACCCGGAAGGCACCCTCACCCGGGACCCGGACATCTGGCCCATGGCCGGCAAGACCGGCGCCGCGCGCGTGGCACTGATGACCAGGGCCCCCGTCATTCCGGTGGCCCAGTGGGGCGCGCATCTCGCGATGCCGCCCTACGCCAAGGAGAACAAGGTCAGCTTGTTCCCGCGCAAAACGCTCCAGGTCCTCGCCGGGCCGCCCGTGGACCTCTCCGCGTACTACGACCGGGAACCCACCCCGGAGGTACTCAGGGAGGTCACCGAAGTCATCATGGCGGCCATCACCGGGCTGCTGGAGGAACTGCGGGGCGAGAGTGCGCCCGCGCAGCCGTACGACCATCGAGGCGCCAGGGCGCAGCAGCGGCGCAAGGCCGCAGGGGAGGGCAACAAGTGACACGTCCCGTGAAGGCAGCCGTATTCGGAACCGGCTCCTGGGGCACGGCCTTCGCCATGGTCCTCGCCGACGCCGGCTGCGAGGTGGTCCTGTGGGGCCGCAGGCAGGAGCTCGTCGACGCCATCAACAGCGGCCGGACCAACCCGGACTATTTCCCCGACATCGAACTCCCCGCGAACATCCGCGCCACCGGCGACCCCGCCGAGGCCGCGGCCGGCGCCGACTTCACGGTGCTCGCCGTCCCCTCGCAGACCCTGCGCGGCAACCTCGCCGCCTGGGCCCCGCTGCTGGCCCCCGAGACCGTGCTCGTCTCCCTGATGAAGGGCGTCGAACTCGGCACCGCCAAGCGGATGAGCGAGGTCATCGAAGAGGTGGCCAAGGTCCCCGCCGACCGCGTCGCCGTCGTCACCGGCCCCAACCTGGCCCGTGAGATCGCCGCCCGGCAGCCCGCCGCCTCCGTGGTCGCCTGCACCGACGAAGCCGTCGCCCAGCGCCTCCAGGCCGCCTGCCACACCCCGTACTTCCGCCCGTACACGAGCACCGACGTCATCGGCTGCGAGCTCGGCGGCGCCGTCAAGAACGTCATTGGCCTCGCCGTCGGCATCGCGGACGGCATGGGCCTCGGCGACAACACCAAGGGCTCGCTCATCACCCGCGGCCTCGCCGAAGCCACCCGCCTGGGCCTGGCGATGGGCGCCGACCCGCTCACCTTCTCCGGCCTCGCGGGCCTCGGCGACCTCGTCGCGACCTGCTCCTCGCCGCTCTCCCGGAACCACACCTTCGGCACCAACCTCGGCCGCGGGATGACCCTGGAGGAGACCATCGCGGTCACCAAGCAGACCGCCGAGGGCGTCAAGTCCTGCCAGTCCGTGGCCGATCTGGCCCGCCGCCACGGAGTGGACATGCCGATCACCGACACGGTCGTCGACATCGTCCACCACGGCAAGCCCACCCTGGTCGCGCTCAAGGAACTCATGGGGCGCAGTGCCAAACCGGAACGGCGCTGACTGCTTTCCGGACGCATGAGCGGGTACCCTCGTGGCGATATGAGCAGCGAGAACCTCCCCCAGACCCCTGAGCAGCAGGGCCGCAAGCCCCGCGTGGCCGTCGTGTTCGGCGGCCGCAGCTCGGAACACGCCATCTCGGTCGTCACCGCGGGCGCCGTCCTGCGCTCCATCGACCGCTCCAAGTACGAGGTGCTGCCCATCGGCATCACCACGGACGGCCGGTGGGCGCTGACCGCCGACGAGCCCGCCCGGATGGCCATCTCCGGCGGCGAGCTCCCCAACGTGGGGCAGCTCGCCGAATCCGAGGAGGGCGCCGTCGTGCTCTCCGTCGACCCGGCCAGCCGCGAGGTCGTCTACACCGAGCCGGGCGCCGTCCCCAAGGCGCTGGGCGAGGTCGACGTGGTCTTCCCCGTCCTGCACGGCCCGTACGGCGAGGACGGCACCCTCCAGGGCCTCCTGGAGCTCTCCGGCATCCCGTACGTCGGCTCGGGCGTCCTCGCCTCGGCCGTCGGCCAGGACAAGGACTACATGAAGCGGGTCTTCACGTCCTTCGGGCTGCGTGTCGGCCCGTACGTGACCATCCGCCCCCGCGAGTGGGAGAACGACCGCGAGGGCGCCCTCGCCCGCATCGCCGAGTTCGCCGGCGAGCACGGCTGGCCGCTGTTCATCAAGCCCGCCCGCGCCGGATCCTCGATCGGCATCACCAAGGTCGACGAGCCCTCCGGACTGGACGCCGCGATCCGCGAGGCCCGCCGCCACGACCCGAAGATCATCGTGGAGGCGCTGCTGCGCGGCCGCGAGATCGAGTGCGGAGTCCTGGAGTTCGAGGACGGTCCGCGCGCGAGCGTGCCCGCCGAGATCCCGCCGGTCTCCAGCCACGATTTCTACGACTTCGAGGCCAAGTACATCGACTCCGCCTCCGGACTCGTGCCCGCCCCGCTCACCCCGGAGCAGACCGCCGAAGTCCAGAAGCTCGCGATCGAGGCCTTCGACGCCGCGTCCTGCGAGGGCCTGGTGCGCGCCGACTTCTTCCTCACCGAAGACGGCACCTTCGTCATCAACGAGATCAACACCATGCCGGGCTTCACGCCGATCTCCATGTACCCGCGCATGTGGCAGGAGTCGGGCATCGAGTACCCGGAGCTGGTGGACCGCCTGATCCAGGCGGCCCTCCGACGCTCCACCGGACTGCGCTAAGACTTGAGCCGTCTCGCGTGGGGATGACGGATTGCAGCCGGGGCGGTTCCTGGGCTGTCCGGCGTGGTCGCCCGGGGGCGGCTCATCCGGGGTCGCTCAGGGCGCTGGTCACGCCATGAGGCCCGCGCTTTCGCCGTACACAAGGACCGCCCGCCGGCATCCCGGCGGGCGGTCCTTGTGAGCGAAGAGGGGCGGGCGGCGGGGCTCAGTACGAGGAGATGCCCACCGGAACGGTCTCGGCGATCGCGGCGGACAGGCCAACCAGCATCCCCGCATCCGTGGCATGCTCCTTGTCGACCAGGACCTCCGTGTACGCCACCCGCAGCCCGGTGGTGAACCGGACCCCGCCGTCGTCCAGCCGCTCCACGAGCCAGCCGACACCGTTCACCTCGATGCCGTCCTGCTTCGGATCCAGCATCTTCACGGGCCTGCCGACACCGCACCGCAGTACGATCGCCGAGCCGCCCCACGCGGCGGTCAGGTCGGACTTCGGTACGGCCGGGGCACGGTCCAGCCGCGCCACCGTCTTGGGGAGCTTCTTGTGCAGCGCCGCACAGGGACCCGCGACATCGGCGGGCGGAGCGGACGGCGGTTCCACCCGCGCCTCGGACTCACCCGGGGAACACCCCGCGAGGGCCGCCGAGGCGGCCAGCGCGGTCAGTGCGGCGAGCAGAGAGAAGGGCCGGCGGTGTCGTGACATCACCGGCCAAGAGTAGACGGGGGCTACAGATGGACGACCGGGCAGGTCAAGGTGCGGGTGATCCCCTCCACCTGCTGGACCTTGGCCACGACCATGCGGCCGAGATCGTCCACGGTGTCGGCCTGGGCGCGCACGATCACGTCGTACGGGCCCGTCACGTCCTCGGCCTGGATCACCCCCGCGATCTGCGCGATGGACTCGGCGACGAACGACGCCTTGCCCACCTCGGTCTGGATGAGGATGTACGCCTGTACCACGGAACCTCCAGGGCGGCCGCGAGGATCATTTCCCCTACCCTTCGGGTGGGCCCGGGGATGACGGGTGGGCCCGGGGAAGAAGGGACGCCACGGTACCGCGTCGCCGAGCGCCGCGGGGAGACCCGCGGGTCCGGCAGCGCGCAGAGCCGGGCGTACGGAGAGCAGAAGTTGACGTATCTGTTGACGGTACCCAGAGCTGTGACGGCTCGCGACCGCAAGCGGACTGGGCAAGAAGGGGCACAGCGATGAAGGGCACTGTGGGCGAGCTGGGGGAGTTCGGGCTCATTCGGGAGCTCACCTCACGGCTCACCACCACCCCGGCGGTCCGGGTCGGCCCGGGCGACGACGCCGCGGTGGTGTCGGCCCCCGACCGGCGGGTCGTGGCGAGCACGGACATCCTGCTGGAGGGCAGGCACTTCCGGCGCGACTGGTCCACGGCCTACGACGTCGGCCGCAAGGCCGCCGCGCAGAACCTCGCCGACATCGCCGCCATGGGCGCGGTGCCGACGGCGCTGCTGCTCGGCCTCGTCGTACCGGCCGAGCTGCCGGCCACCTGGCCCACCGAGCTGATGGACGGCATCCGCGACGAATGCCAGGTCGCCGGCGCGGCCGTGGTCGGCGGCGACGTCGTCCGCGGCGACATCATCACCGTGGCCATCACCGCGCTCGGCGACCTGCGCAACCACGAACCCGTGCTGCGCTCCGGCGCCCAGCCCGGCGACGTCGTGGCCGTGACCGGCTGGCTCGGCTGGTCCGCGGCCGGCTTCGCGGTGCTCTCGCGCGGCTTCCGCTCGCCGCGGGCCTTCGTCGAGGCCCACCGCCGCCCCGAGCCGCCGTACCACGCGGGCCCCGCGGCCGCCGGACTCGGCGCCACCGCCATGACCGACGTCAGCGACGGCCTGATCGCGGACCTCGGGCACATCGCCGAGGCCAGCAAGGTACGGATCGACCTGCGCTCGGCGGCCGTCGACATCCCGTCGCAGATGCACGACATCGGGCAGGCCGTCGGCGTGGACCCGCTCCAGTGGGTCCTCACCGGGGGAGAGGACCACGCGATCGTCGCCACCTTCCCGCCGGACGTGAAGCTCCCGGCCCGCTGGAAGGTCATCGGCGAGGTCCAGAACCGCTCCGCGCTGCCCCAGGTGACCGTCGACGGCGCCCCCTGGGCCTCCACCGGCGGCTGGGACCACTTCGGCGGCGACACGGCCGCGGAGGACACCCCGCGATGAGCGGATCCCCCCTAGCCCGCCCGCACCCGCCGCTGTGTCTGACCGTCGCCGGATCCGACTCCGGCGGCGGTGCGGGCATCCAGGCCGACCTGAAGACGATGCTGGCGCTCGGGGTCCACGGGATGAGCGTGGTGACGGCTGTGACCGCGCAGAACTCGCTGGGCGTCAAAGGCGTCTGGGAACTGCCCGCTGAGGCCGTCAAGGGCCAGTACAGGGCCGTGGTGGACGATATCGGCGTCCAGGCCGTGAAGACGGGGATGCTGTCGTCCGCCGCCCTCGTGGAGACCGTGGCCGAGCTGCTCGCCGCGACCGCCGCCCCGGCCGTCGTGGACCCGGTCGGCGTCTCCAAGCACGGGGACGCGCTCCTCGCCGCCACGGCGCTGGACGCCGTACGGAAGGAACTGCTGCCCCGGGCCACCGTGGCCACGCCGAACCTGGACGAGGTGACCCAGCTCACCGGAGTCGTCGTGGAGAGCGAGGACGACATGCGCCGGGCCGCCGACGCGGTCCTCGCGTACGGGCCCGCGTGGGCGCTGATCAAGGGCGGCCACCTCGCCGCCCACGGGAACGAGGCCGTGGACCTCCTCACGGACGGCTCCGACGAACTCTGGCTGCGGGCGCCGCGCCACGACAACCGGCACACCCACGGCACCGGCTGCACGCTCGCCAGCGCGATCGCCGCGGGCCTGGCCAAGGGCCGGACCGTCCCGGAGGCCGTCACCGGGGCCAAGGAGTACGTCACCGGCGCCATTGCCGCCGGGTTCGCCCTGGGCGCGGGCATCGGCCCGGTGGACCACGCGTGGCGGTGGCACCGCCCGAGCGCCTGAAGGCCACAAACGCCTGTAGGGGTCAGTTACCGAAATCGGTAACTGACCCCTACAGGCGTTTCAGGCAATGCAAGAGGCCGGTCCACCAGGGGACCGGCCTCTTTGGCAACCGGAAAGGGCTGCGCTACGACGGAAGGCGTCAGCGCGAGACCTTGCCGGCCTTGATGCACGAGGTGCAGGCGTTGAGGCGCTTCGGCGTCCCATTGACCACGGCACGGACACGCTGGATGTTCGGGTTCCAGCGACGCGAGGTGCGGCGGTGCGAGTGGGAAATGCTGTTGCCGAAGCTCGGCCCCTTGGCGCAAACGTCGCAGTTGGCAGCCACAGGTCACTCCAAAGACTTCAGATGCACTTACAGTGAATCCCGGCGCACCGGTATCAGAGATCTGAAGTGGTTTGCCGGGGGGAATGGCCCGACTCTCATCGGGCAACCGGAGCAGCATACAACGACTGCCTCGGTCCAAGAAAACTACCATGTCCACGGCCACCCCCGCCCCGGGGTCCCGCCCGCCCGGCAGTCCTTCGTTACCCTGCGGTGAACCCTGGCCCGCACAAGGAGGAACGCCCGGTGGCGCACCAGCCTCAGCCGTACCCCCTGAACGCCGAAGCGGTACGCACCTGGAGCTCGCTGGCCCTGGCCGCACTGGGCCGGGCCCGCGAGGACATCGACGCGATCAACGTCTATCCCGTCGCCGACGCGGACACCGGCACCAACCTCTACCTGACCGCCGAATCGGCCGACCGCGAGCTCGCCGACCTCCTCGCCGCAGTGACGGACGGCACAGCCGCGGCCTCCCTCTCCGAGGCCGTACGGGCCTTCGCGCACGGCGCCCTGATAGGCGCCCGGGGCAACTCCGGGACGATCCTCGCGCAGCTGCTGCGCGGAGTGGCCGACGTACTCGGCGACGAGCCCGCCGACCGTGATCCCGCCGACCGTGATCCCGCGCGGCTGCTCGCGCAGGCGCTGACCCGGGCCGCCGAGGAGGCGTACCGGGCCGTCGCGCACCCGGTGGAGGGCACCATGCTCACCGTCGCCACCGCCGCCGCCCGGGCCGCCGAGGCCGCCGCCCGGGCCGCCGAGACCACTGCCGACGTGGCCGGGGCCGCCTACGACGGAGCCCGCGCGGCCCTCGCCGAAACCCCGGGGCAACTGGCCGTGCTGGGGCGGGCCGGGGTGGTCGACGCCGGGGGCTGCGGACTCGTCGCCGTACTCGGGGCCCTGTGGCAGGCGCTGTCCGGGCGGGAGCCGGCCCCCGAACCGGTACGCGGCCGGACCGTGCCCGTACCGGGGCCGCAGGAGCCCTGCGCCGAGGAGCACGGCGGACCCGCCTACGAGGTGATCTACCTGCTGGAGGCCGCCGAGACCGAGGTCGACCGGCTGCGCACCCGGCTCGACGCCCTCGGCGACTCCCTCGTGGTGGTCGGCGGCGGCGGGCTGTGGAACGTCCACGTCCACGTCGACGACCCCGGCGCGGCCGTGGAGGCCGCGGTGGTCGCCGGACGGCCGTACCGGATCCGCATCACGCACTTCGGCGACGAACGCCGCCGGGCCCGCGGCGAGCGCTCCCAGCGCGCGGTCGTCGCCGTGGTCCAGGGCGAGGGGCTGGCCGGACTGTGCGGAGAGGCGGGCGCCACCACCGTGCTCGCCCGGCCCGGGGAACCGCCGGCCGTCGCCGAACTGGCCGACGCCATCCGCGAGGCGCACGCCCGCGAGGTCGTCCTGCTCCCGAACGGCGCCGAACTGCGGGCGGTCGCGGCGGCCGCCGCCCAGCAGGCGCGCGCCGAAGGCGTACGGGTCGCCGTCATCCCCACCCGCTCCGAGGTCCAGGGCCTGGCCGCGCTCGCCGTGCACGACCCGGACGGCACCTTTGACGAGGACGTGGTCGCCATGACGGCGGCCGCCGGAGCCACCCGCTACGGCGAACTCGCCGTCGCCGAACGGCAGTCCTTCACCTCGGCCGGCATCTGCCAGGCCGGCGACGTGCTCGGCCTCATCGACGGCGACGTGGCCGTCATCGGCACCGGCCTGGCCGAAACCGCCGAGGCCGTCCTGGCCCGCATGCTCGGATCCGGCGGCGAACTCGTCACCCTGGTCCTGGGCCCCGAGGTGCCGGAGGCGCTGGCCGAGCGCCTGGAGGCGTACGTCCAGCACGGCCACCTCGCCGTCGACACCGTCACCTACCAGGGCGGGCGCTGGTCCGCGCCGCTGCTCATCGGGGTGGAATAGCCGGGTTGTCGGCCCGATGGTGTGCAATGGAACACGTGCCCGCGCTCGACGAAGACCTCAAGAAGACCCTCGGCCCCGCCACCGCCAAGGTGCTGGCCGAGCAGCTCGGCCTGCACACGGCCCTGGACCTGCTCCACCACTACCCCCGGCGGTACGCGGAGCGCGGCGAGCTGACCTCGCTGGCCGAACTCGCCGACCAGATCGACGAACACGTCACGGTGGTCGCGCAGGTCGCCGACGCGCGCCTGCTGACGTACCAGGGCAGCCGGGGCGGCGGAAAGCGCCTCGAAGTCACCATCACCGACGGCAGCGGACGCCTCCAGCTCGTCTTCTTCGGGTCGGGCGTCCACAAACCGCACAAGGAACTGCTGCCCGGCAGCCGCGCGATGTTCGCGGGCAAGGTCGGGATGTTCAACCACAAGCTCCAGCTCGCCCACCCCGCCTACGAGCCGCTCGGCGCGGACGCCTCCGACCGGGACGCGGCCACCGCCTTCGCGAGCCAGCTCATCCCGATCTACCCGGCCTGCGCGAAGCTGGAGTCCTGGAAGATCGCCAAGTGTGTGGACGCGGTGCTCCCCAGGGCCCAGGAGGTCGTCGACCCGCTGCCCGGCGCCCTGCGCGAGGACCGCGGGCTGGTCCCGCTCACCGAAGCCCTGCTGAAGATCCACCGCCCGGTCACCAAGGCCGACATCGAGGACGCCCGCGGGCGCCTCAAGTGGGACGAGGCCTTCGTCCTCCAGGTCGCCCTGGCCCGCCGCCGGCACGCCGACTCCCAGCTCCCGGCCGTACCCCGCCGCCCCACCCCCGGCGGCCTCCTCGAATCCTTCGACGCCAAGCTCCCCTTCACCCTCACCGAAGGCCAGCAGACCGTCTCGAAAGAGATCTTCGACGACCTCGCCACCGAGCACCCCATGCACCGCCTCCTCCAGGGCGAAGTCGGCTCGGGCAAGGCTCAACCGCTCGACGCCCAAGTTCTGACACCGATGGGGTTCCGGCCGATGGGCCAGATCGAGGTCGGGGACGAGGTGGTGGTGCCGACCGGTGAGGTCGCGATCGTCGGGGGTGTCTTCCCACAAGGAGAGCGCGAGGTGTGGCGGGTGGTGCTCTCGGACGGGAGCACGGTCGAGTGCGACGACGAACACCTGTGGATCGTCGGCACCAGCTGTGGATGGCACCGCGGCCAGGAACCCAAAGTCATGACCACGAGGGAGATCCGGTCGGACCTGTACAAGGCCAATGGATCTTCCAAGTGGTACCTGCCGGTAGCGGTACCTGTGGACCTTGCGAGCGGCGATGGCCAACCCCTTGATCCTTACCTGATGGGTGTACTCATCGGGGACGGGTCGTTCCGGCACAACCTGCGGCTGTCCACCGCGGACGCGGAAATTCTGGCTGCGGTCGCGGCCGAGGTGGCCCCGGGCTGCGAGATGGCCGCGGTTCCCGGATCCCGGTGCGACTACACGATCCGGATGAGCGGACCGAAGGGCGGCACTCGCCGGAATCCCGTCATCCAGGCGGTTCGAGACCTAGGGCTGTGGGGTGCGACCTCCCACGACAAATTCGTCCCGGACGTCTACAAGAACGCACCGGTCAAGGAACGCCTGGCGGTCCTTCAAGGGCTCATGGACACGGACGGAACGCTTGACGCGAACGGAATGAGCATTTCGTTCTGCTCTGCCTCGCGCCGACTGGCGGAGGACGTGGCCTGGCTCGTGCGGTCTCTCGGCGGACGTGCCCGGGTGCTGGCCAAGAAGGCAGCCTTCAACGTCTCAGTCGCGCTGCCCGAGGAGTTCGAGCCGTTCAGGCTGTCGCGCAAGGCGGCCCGCATGCGGCCGAGGCCGAAGTACAACACGTTCCGGCGCGGTATTCGCGCCGTGGAGCACGTTGGCCCGAAGCCTGTCCAGTGCATCAGCGTCGAGCATCCGAGCCATGCCTACGTGACCGACAACTTCACCGTCACGCACAACACGATGGTCGCGCTGCGGGCCATGCTCGCCGTCGTCGACTCCGGCGGGCAGGCCGCCATGCTCGCGCCGACCGAGGTGCTCGCGCAGCAGCACCACCGGTCCATCACCGAGATGATGGGCGAGCTCGCCGAGGGCGGCATGCTCGGCGGCTCCGACCGGGGCACCAAAGTGGTGCTGCTCACCGGCTCGATGGGGGTGCCCGCGCGGCGCCGGGCGCTGCTCGACCTGATCACCGGCGAGGCCGGGCTCGTGATCGGCACGCACGCCCTGATCGAGGACAAGGTGCAGTTCCACGACCTCGGCCTGGTCGTCGTCGACGAACAGCACCGCTTCGGCGTGGAACAGCGCGACGCCCTGCGCTCCAAGGGAAAGCAGCCCCCGCACCTGCTCGTCATGACCGCCACCCCGATCCCGCGGACGGTCGCCATGACCGTCTTCGGCGATCTGGAGACCTCCGTACTGGACCAGCTCCCCGCCGGCCGCTCCCCGATCGCCACCCACGTGGTGCCCGCCAAGGACAAGCCGCACTTCCTGGCCCGGGCCTGGGAGCGGGTCCGCGAGGAAGTGGAGAACGGCCACCAGGCGTACGTGGTCTGCCCGCGCATCGGCGACGGGGAGGACGAGAACGGCAAGGGTGCCAAGGGCGCCAAGGGCGGGAAGAAGAAGGCGGCGGCCGAGGAGGACGGCGACAAGCGGCCCCCGCTCGCGGTGCTGGAGATCGCCGAGCAGCTCACCCGGGGGCCCCTGGCCGGTTTGTCCGTCGAGGTGCTGCACGGGCGGATGGACCCCGCCGACAAGGACGACGTGATGCGCCGCTTCACCGCGGGCGAGGTCAAGGTGCTGGTCGCCACCACCGTCATCGAGGTCGGCGTGAACGTCCCGAACTCGACCGTGATGGTGATCATGGACGCGGACCGCTTCGGCGTCTCCCAGCTCCACCAGCTCCGCGGCCGCGTCGGCCGCGGCTCCGCCCCGGGCCTCTGCCTGCTGGTCAGCGAGATGCACGAGGCCAGCCCCGCCCGCGCCCGGCTCGCGGCCGTCGCCGCCACCCTGGACGGCTTCGAGCTCTCCCGCATCGACCTGGAGCAGCGCCGCGAGGGCGACGTGCTGGGCCAGGCCCAGTCCGGCGTGCGCTCCTCGCTGCGGATGCTCGCGGTCATCGAGGACGAGGAGGTCATCACCCAGGCCCGGGAGGAGGCCACCCGCGTGGTCGCCGCCGACCCCGAGCTCACGGAGCTGCCGGGCCTGCGGACCGCCCTGGACGCCCTGCTGGACACCGAGCGCGAGCAGTACCTGGAGAAGGGGTGACGGGCACGACCTATCGTTGAAGGCCTGCACCACCCTCCGCCCCGCTCACCGAAGGACCCCAGATGACCCGCGTGATCGCCGGAAGCGCCGGCGGGCGACGCCTCGCCGTACCGCCCGGCACCGGCACCCGCCCCACTTCGGACCGGATGCGCGAAGGCCTGTTCTCCACCTGGGAGTCCCTGCACGGAGTCGAGGGGGCCCGCGTCCTCGACCTCTACGCCGGTTCCGGCGCCGTCGGCCTGGAGGCGCTCTCCCGCGGCGCGGACCACGCGCTGCTGGTCGAGCCCGACGCCAAGGCCGCCAAGGCGATCAAGGACAACATCACCTCGGTCGGCCTGCCCGGCGCCGAATTCCGGTCCGGCAAGGCCGAGCAGATCGTGGCCGGCGCCGCGCACGGGGACCCGTACGACATGGTCTTCCTGGACCCGCCGTACGAGGTCGAGAACGCACACCTCTGCGAGATCCTCCTCACACTCCGGTCCAATGGCTGGCTCACCGACGACGCGCTCGTCACCGTGGAGCGCAGGACCCGCAGCGGGGCCTTCCCGTGGCCGGACGGCTTCGAGCCGCTGCGCTCCAGGAAGTACGGCGAGGGCACCCTTTGGTACGGTCGCGCCGCCTCCATCAGCGAAGAGTCATGAAGCCCGCACCCGGGAACGAGGGAATGCAGTTGCGCCGCGCCGTCTGTCCGGGGTCGTTCGACCCCATCACCAACGGACACCTCGACATCATCGGCAGGGCCTCGCGGCTCTACGACGTGGTCCACGTCGCCGTGATGATCAACCAGTCCAAGCAGGGGCTCTTCACCGTCGAGGAGCGGATCGAGCTGATCCGCGAGGCGACCGCCGGCTACGGCAACATCGTGGTCGAGTCCTTCCACGGGCTCCTCGTCGACTTCTGCAAGCAGCGGGAGATCCCGGCCATCGTCAAGGGCCTGCGCGCCGTCAGCGACTTCGACTACGAGCTGCAGATGGCCCAGATGAACATCGGCCTGTCGGGCGTCGAGACGCTCTTCGTCCCGACCAACCCCACCTACAGCTTCCTGTCCTCCTCCCTGGTCAAGGAAGTGGCGGCCTGGGGCGGCGACGTGGCCCACCTGCTGCCCGCACACGTGCACGCCGCGCTGCTGGAGCGCCTGCCCCGGCGCTGACCCGGCCGTCGGCGCACCCTGACCCGGCATCAGCCGGTGTCGGCTCCCGGGCCGGTGGCCTTACAGTCGTCCCGTCCGTCTCGGGAACCGCCCGGGGCCGAGAGAGTGCGAGCACCCATGGACGTGCAGAAGAAGCTCGACGAGATCGTCGCGGCCGTCGGCAGCGCCCGGTCCATGCCCATGTCGGCCTCGTGCGTGATCAACCGCGCCGAGCTGCTCGCCCTGCTCGAAGAAGTGCGGGGCGCCCTGCCGGGCTCGCTCGCACAGGCCCAGGAGCTCATCGGCGGCCGGGAGCAGATGGTCGAGGAGGCCCGCCGCGAGGCCGACCGGATCATCGAGTCGGCGCACGCCCAGCGCGGTTCGCTGATCTCCGACACCGAGGTCGCGCGGCGCTCCCAGGCCGAGGCGGACCGGATCCTGGCGGAGGCCCGCCGGGAGGCGGACGAGGTCAAGGCCGAGGCCGACGACTACGTCGACAGCAAGCTCGCGAACTTCGAGGTCGTCCTCACCAAGACCATCGGCTCGGTGGACCGGGGCCGCGAGAAGCTGCTGGGCCGGGGGGCCGGGCTCGACGAGCAGGGCTACCCCGACGCCGAGGCGCCCGAGCGCAGCCACGACCCCGAGACGCAGCGGCAGCAGGCGGACGCGTACGTGGACACCAAGCTGGCGACCTTCGAAGCGGTGCTCTCCAAGACCCTGGAGGCCGTCGGCCGGGGCCGGCAGAAGCTCCTCGGCCGCGTGGCCACCGACGACCTCGGCGCCCACATGGCCGCCCAGGACGCGGCGGGGCACCAGCAGTCGCGCTCCTCCAGCGACGCGGACTTCCTGGCGGGGCTGGCCGAGCCGCAGGCGCCGCTGATCCCCGCGCAGGCGCAGCCCGAGCCGCAGCCGGCGTACGACGCCTATGCCTACCAGCAGCCGGTCCAGCAGCCCGTCCAGCAGGACGCCTACGCGTACCAGGACCCCTACTCCGGCTACCAGCAGGTCCAGCAGCAGCCCGACCCGTACGCGGTCTCGTACGACCAGCAGCAGCCCGACCCGTACGGCGGCTACCAGCAGCAGCCCCAGCCCGTACAGGACCAGCAGGCGGCGCTCGACGAGACCAGCTTCTTCGACACGAGCATGATCAATCTGGACCAGCTGCGCCAGTACGAGCAGGGCCGCTGAGCTCGCCTCGGACCAGGATTGGGCTCAGAGCGAAGCGGCGGGTATCCTGGCTCTTCGGTCGCGCGTATGCACCGCGATCCATGCTGCCCTTGAGTGGCGGAAATCTTGATCTTCAGCAGTCTCCAGTGATTTTGTGAAAGCGGGAACAGCCCTGAACACCCACCTCGACCACCGCAACCCCCTCGTGTTCGACACGCACGAGCTGGGTCGGCGTCCTGGTGCCATGCTGCGGCTGTCCCGCGAGATCGCGGCGCCGGCGGACCTCGGTCTCGCCGGTGTCATCGGAGTGCCGGAAGGCAGCCGGCTGAACCTCAAGCTCCGCCTGGAGTCGGTCATGGAAGGGGTGCTTGTCACAGGCACCGCCCGTGGCTCGGCAACCGGGGAATGCGTAAGGTGTCTGGAGGCCGTCGAGTGTGAGCTCAAGGCGGACTTCCAGGAGATGTTCTCGTACCCTGACGCCGACGACCGGATCCGCTCCAAGGCGGAGCCGGCCGACGACGCCGAGGACGACGAGGACACGCTCTTTCTCGAGGACGGTTTGTTCGACCTCGAATCCGTGCTGCGCGATGTGGTGGTGCTCGCACTGCCGCTGCAGCCGGTGTGCCGGGAGGACTGTCTCGGACTGTGCCCCGATTGCGGGCTCAGCCTGAACGACGACCCGGACCACCACCATGACGCCGTCGACATCCGTTGGGCGGCATTGCAGGGACTCGTCACCGATCAGGGCGTCGAGAAGGACAATATGAGCGGCACTGCCTCCGACGGAGTTCAGAGCGCCGCCGAGAAGCAGGAGAAGTAGCCGTGGCTGTTCCGAAGCGGAAGATGTCGCGCAGCAACACGCGCCACCGCCGGTCGCAGTGGAAGGCTGCGGTCCCCACCCTGGTTTCGTGTGAGCGTTGCCAGGAGCCGAAGCTCCAGCACATTGCGTGCCCGAGCTGCGGCACCTACAACAAGCGCCAGGTCCTCGAGGTCTGAGCGGCTGGTGAGAGGCGCAATGTCTGAGCTGTCCCACGCTGAGAAGCAGGCAGTCAGTAACAACGCGGCCTCGTCCCACGTGCTTCTGGAAGGGCGGCTCGGGTATCGACTCGAGTCCGCCCTTCTGGTGCGTGCGCTGACCCACCGCTCGTACGCGTACGAGAACGGCGGTCTGCCCACCAACGAACGGCTGGAGTTCCTCGGGGACTCCGTGCTGGGCCTGGTGGTCACGGACACGCTGTACACGACCCACCCCGACCTGCCGGAAGGCCAACTGGCCAAACTGCGGGCCGCGGTAGTCAACTCGCGTGCACTGGCGGAGGTCAGCCGCGGCCTTCAACTCGGCTCCTTCATCCGGCTCGGCCGGGGCGAAGAGGGCACGGGTGGCCGGGACAAGGCCTCCATCCTCGCCGACACCCTTGAAGCGGTGATCGGCGCGGTCTACCTCGATCAGGGCCTCGACGCGGCCTCGGAGCTGGTTCACCGGCTCTTCGACCCGCTCATCGAGAAGTCCTCGAACCTCGGTGCCGGCCTGGACTGGAAGACCAGTCTCCAGGAGCTCACGGCGGCCGAAGGTCTGGGCGTGCCGGAATACCTGGTCACCGAGACCGGCCCGGACCACGAGAAGACCTTCACCGCCGCCGCGCGCGTCGGTGGCGTCTCCTACGGCTCCGGCGTCGGACGCAGCAAGAAGGAAGCGGAACAGCAGGCGGCCGAGTCTGCGTGGCGCGGTATCAGTACCGCGGCGACTTCCGTGGACGGCGTTGCTCAGGCCGAGGTCCAGGCTCCGGCCGCGACCGAGGCCGCGGCTCCGGCCGAGGACGACGGGGCGACGACCCCCGCCGATCCGACGTCGAACGCCTGACCCGTTCTTCCGGGAACTCCCCGCCCCGCCACCTGCTCCGGCAGGTGGCGGGGCGGACCCGTTTCCGGGTGCCGGCCGGGAAATGCGGGTAGGGGGCGAGCCCGCAGGGCAAGTCGGTACGCTCGCGGGAGAGAGCCCGATCCGAACCCTCCGGAGGAACACCGTGCCCGAGCTGCCCGAGGTCGAAGTGGTGCGGCGCGGGCTGGAACGCTGGGTGGCCGGGCGGACCGTCACGGCCGTCGAGGTCCTGCACCCGCGCGCCGTACGCCGGCACGAGGGCGGCGGCGCCGATTTCGCGGCGCGGCTCACGGGGGCGACCTTCGGGGTGCCCAGGCGGCGCGGCAAGTACCTGTGGCTGCCGCTGGAGGAGCGTGAGCACTCCGTGCTCGGGCACCTCGGGATGAGCGGGCAGCTCCTCGTACAGCCCGAGGGGGCCCCCGACGAGAAACACCTGCGCATCCGGGTGCGCTTCGGGGACGGTGCCGGGACCGAGCTGCGCTTCGTCGACCAGCGGACCTTCGGTGGACTGTCGCTCCACCCCTGCGTCCCCGACAGCGCGGAGGGCCTGCCCGACGTCATCGCGCACATCGCGCGGGACCCCCTGGACCCGCTCTTCGACGAGGGGGCCTACCACCTGGCGCTGCGTGCCAAGCGCACCACCGTCAAGCGGGCGCTGCTCGACCAGTCGCTGATCAGCGGGGTCGGCAACATCTACGCGGACGAATCGCTCTGGCGCGCCAAGCTGCACTACGAGCGCCCCACGGCCACGCTCACGCGCCCCCGGAGCACGGAACTCCTCGGCCATGTCCGGGACGTCATGAACGAGGCCCTCGCCGTCGGCGGAACCAGCTTCGACAGCCTCTACGTCAACGTCAACGGCGAGTCCGGCTACTTCGACCGCTCCCTCGACGCCTACGGGCGGGAGGACGAGCCCTGCCGGCGCTGCGGCACTCCGATGCGGCGCCGGCCCTGGATGAACCGGTCGAGCTACTTCTGCCCGCGCTGTCAGCGGCCTTCGCGCGTGGTGTCGTAGGCGGACCTGGAGGAGAGCACGGCGGGCATGCTGTCCTCCAGGAGTCCGATGAGCGCGTCCACGCGCTCCGCGACCGCCGCTCCGAACGGGGTCAGCTCGTAGTCGACCCGGGGCGGGTTGGTCGGCTGGGCCTCCCGGTTGACGATGCCGTCGCGTTCCAGCGCGTGCAGGGTCTGGGAGAGCATTTTCTCGCTGATGCCGTCCACGCGGCGGCGCAGCTCGTTGAAACGGCACGGCCCCTTGGACAGGGCGCCGACCGTGAGGCTGCCCCAGCGACCCGTGACGTGTTCCAGCGTCTCGCGGGACGGGCACGCACGGGCGAACACATCGAAAGCGCCGGAGGCGTCGGAGGCCTGTTCGGGCGCGCCGTCGTCCCCGGCCTCGCCACACCCTGGAGTCTGCATGGATTCAGCCTACTCCTACGCAGCGCCGACCATCCAGGTTGCGCTTTCTAAAAGTTAGTGCTTTCCTCGGGGTAGTTACGAACCACGCACCACGCACCACCGTGACCCGCCACGGTGTTTTCCGAGGGAGACCCGCCTTGTCTGCAATCACCTACGCCCCCGTCGTCTCGATCGCCTACCACTCCGGCTTCGGCCACACCGCCGTGATCGCCGAGGCAGTCAAGGCCGGCGCCCTCGAGGCCGGTGCGACCGTGCACCTGATCAAGGTCGACGAGATCGACGACGCGCAGTGGGAGCTCCTGACCGCGTCCGACGCCATCGTCTTCGGCGCTCCGACCTACATGGGCACCGCCTCCGGCGCCTTCCACGTCTTCGCCGAGGCCACCTCGAAGATCTGGTTCGCGGGCGGCTGGCAGGACAAGGTCGCCGCGGGCTTCACCAACTCCGGCTCCAAGTCCGGCGACAAGGGAAACACCCTCGACTACTTCCAGACGCTGGCTTCGCAGCACGGCATGAGCTGGGTCAACCTGGGCCTGAAGCCGGGCTGGAACTCCAGCACCGGCTCCGAGAACGACCTCAACCGCCTCGGCTTCTTCGACGGCGCCGCCGCACAGTCCAACAGTGACCAGGGTGCCGAGTTCGTCCACAAGGCCGACATCGCCACCGCCGAGCACCTCGGCAGCCGCGTCACCGAGCAGACCCGTGTCCTGCTCGCCGGCCGCGCCGCCCTGGCGTCGGCCTGACGGGCTGACGCGCTGACGGGCTGACGTACGGCCCTGGTGCCGGGCGCTGCCCGCCCGGCCGGGGCGAGGTACGGAGAAACGGGCGGGGGCACGGTCGCGCGCGGCGATATCCGCCGCGCGCGACCGTGCCCCCGCCCGTTTCCGCTGCTAGAAGCCGAAGTCCTGGGTCCACCAGGGGCCGCCGGCGGCGTTGTACACGCCGACGCCCAGGGTGCGGAACTCGCAGTTGAGGATGTTGGCCTTGTGGCCGGGGCTGTTCATCCAGGCCTTCATCACGGCCGCCGCGTCACCCTGGCCGCGGGCGATGTTCTCGCCGCCCATCCCCGATATGCCGGCCTTGGTGGCGCGGTCCCACGGGGTGTTGCCGTCGGGGTCGGTGTGGTCGAAGAAGCCCCGGACGGCCATGTCCTTGCTGAAGGCTCCGGCCAGCGCCGCCAGCGGCGGGTTCGCCCGGACCGGACCGCAGCCGGCCTGTGCGCGCTCCTGGTTCACCAGGGTGAGTACGGCGCTCTCCTCGGCGGAGTGCCCGGCCGAGGTGGGCGGGGCCGCCGGGGCCGCGGGGGCGGAGGGCTTCGGCGCGGAAGGCTTCGGCTTCACCGGGGTCGGGGTGGGGCTCGCCTTCGGGGTCTTCGCCGGCTCCGTGGAGGGGGACGGGGAAGGGCTGGCCGACGGGGTCGGCGAGGCGGAGGGGGTGGGAGTGGGGGAGGAGGAAGGGGTGCCCGCTCCCGCGGAAGCCCGGCCGGAGAGGTTGGCGAGGCCGCCCTGCTGCGACAGCGCGCTCTCGGGGCTCGGCGAAGCCTGGGTCTTGGCGTCCGAGGTCTTCGCGTCGGAGCCCGCGGCCGTGACCCCTACGTAGGGGAAGGAGGAGCCGACCGGGAGGACGCCCGTGGTGACGGCAGCCGTGCCGAGGACCACGGCCACGGATGCGCCGAGCAGACCGCCTCGCAGGGCGGCGCGGCGCTTGGCGCCGGGGCGCGGCGCGGCGTGGAGTCGGTGGCGTCCCATCGCGGCTCACCTTCCTGGGGGGTTTGAGATCCACTGCGGGATCAGCACTTCAAGATCAACCTTTACTCACCCAAATGGGTGAGCTCATTGCTGCGCGACTGTACGCCATGGCGAGAGGGGGTGAGGTGACCCGGAATTGTTTGCCCGGTTAGCGTTCAGGCATGAATGAAGACGTGCGGATGACCGCCTGGGTGCGCGGCCGTGTACAGGGAGTGGGCTTCCGCTGGTTCACCAGGGCCAACGCCATGGAGATCGGCGGACTGATCGGCTTCGCGCTCAACCTGGACGACGGGCGAGTACAGGTGGTGGCCGAAGGTCAACGTGAGAATTGCCACCGGCTCCTGGAGTGGCTGCACGGCGCCGACACGCCCGGGAGCGTGGACGGGGTGACGGAGATCTGGGGCACACCGCGCGGCGGCTACGACGGGTTCGCGATCCGGTGAGCGATCGACTGATCATGTACTGAACACATCGCCGGATGGTCCGCATGCGGTCGGAACTGCGCATTCGTCGCCGACGCGTTGCCGCCGCGGCGGATCCGTGGAAGGCTCGGAGACGAGGATGATCTCCACGCCCCTTGCGGGGCCCGGGATGCCCGCCGATACGGGGCGTGATCGTGTTGACCGTCAAACTTTTTGGTGAGACGCTGGAAGCCCCGCGCACCTGAGCTGTTTGGCAGTGCTGGCAGTACACAGTGTCAGCTAAAGATCGATGCAGTGACTGACAGTCGCTGCCGGACATCCGCGGGTGCGATTCCCTCACGACCCACACCGCTTCGGTCGGTCACTCAGTGTGGAGGACCATCCATCATGGCAAAGGCGCTTCTCGGTTACGTCGGCGGTTCCGACCCGCGACTCCTCGCCGAGATGCGACGGCTTCAGCAGCGCGTCCAGGACCTCGAGTCCGAGCTCGGACGAATCCAGTCCGAAAACGACGCTCTGAACGCGGCCGCCGCACAGCACGGAGACTCGCTGCTTGACAGCATCGACCTCGACGTACCCCAGGCGGAGCCTGCGCTCACCTGATCCGCGCTCCCTCGTCGCTCGATCAACGGAACCGCATGATCTGCAAGGGACGCTTCGGCGTCCCTTCTTTCTTTCCGCTCTTCCGTCCCTGCCTTTCTTCCGCCTTTCCCACCTCGGACAAGGCCGCCGAGCGGCGTTGCGCCAGGTGGGGGGCCCATTCCTTTAACGTCGGATGTGCCCTGCACCTTCATGGGCGAAACCGAACGTGAAAGGTAGAGTCCGGCGGCGTGCACCTCAAGTCCCTGACCCTGCGTGGCTTCAAATCCTTCGCCTCCGCGACCACCCTGCGCTTCGAACCGGGCATCACCTGTGTCGTGGGCCCCAACGGCTCCGGCAAGTCCAATGTGGTGGACGCGCTCTCCTGGGTCATGGGCGAACAAGGGGCCAAGTCCCTGCGCGGCGGGAAGATGGAAGACGTCATCTTCGCCGGCACGACCGGACGCCCGCCGCTGGGCCGCGCCGAGGTCTCGCTCACCATCGACAACTCCGACGGCGCGCTGCCGATCGAGTACGCCGAAGTCACCATCACCCGGATCATGTTCCGCGGCGGCAGCAGCGAGTACCAGATCAACGGCGACACCTGCCGCCTCCTCGACATCCAGGAACTGCTCTCCGACTCCGGCATCGGCCGCGAGATGCACGTCATCGTCGGACAGGGCCAGCTGGACTCCGTACTGCACGCCGATCCGATGGGCCGCCGCGCCTTCATCGAGGAGGCGGCCGGGGTGCTCAAGCACCGCAAGCGTAAAGAGAAGGCGCTGCGGAAGCTGGACGCGATGCAGGCCAATCTCGCGCGCGTGCAGGACCTGGGCAACGAGCTGCAGCGGCAGCTGAAGCCCCTGGGACGCCAGGCGGCGGTGGCCCGGCGGGCGGCCGTGATCCAGGCCGACCTGCGGGACGCACGGCTGCGGCTGCTCGCCGACGACCTCGTGACGCTCAAGGGCGCGCTCGACGCGGAGATCGCGGATGAGGCGGCGCTGAAGGAGCGCAAGGAGGCGGCCGAGGCGCAGCTCGCGGCGGCCGTGCGGCGGGAGTCCGAACTGGAGGAGGCCGTACGCGAACTCGCGCCACGGCTCCAGCGGGCGCAGCAGACCTGGTACGACCTGTCCCAGCTCGCCGAGCGGGTGCGCGGGACGGTGTCGCTGGCGGACGCCCGGGTCACCTCCGCCTCGGCGCCGGCCGAGGAGGACCGCCACGGCCGGGACCCGGAGGAGATGGAGAAGGAGGCCGCACGGATCCGCGAGCAGGAGGCGGAGCTGACGGCCGCGATGGAAGCGGCCGCGCGGGCGCTGGAGGACACGGTCGCCCACCGGGCCGAGCTGGAGCGCTCGCTGGCCGACGAGGAACGGCGGCTACGGGACGTGGCGCGGGCCATCGCCGACCGGCGCGAGGCGCTGGCGCGGCTGACGGGCCGGCTCGGCGCGGCCCGCTCCCGCGCGGGCGCGGCCCAGGCGGAGATCGACCGGCTGGTGCTGGCGCGGGACGGGGCGCGGGCGCGGGCCGAGGAGGCGCGCGAGGAGTACGAGGCGCTGGCGGAGGAAGTCGGGGAGGAGTCCCCGGGGGCGGGTGAGGGCGCTGCCGGCTCCGGGGCGGGGGAGTACGAGGAGGCTCGGGCCGAGCTGGCGGCGGCGGAGGCCGGACTCGGGGAGACCCGGGACGCGTTGGCGGCGGCGGAGCGTTCGCGGGCGGCGGTGTCGGCGCGACGGGACGCCCTGGCGATGGGGCTGCGCCGCAAGGACGGTACGGCGGAGCTGCTCGCTGCGCGGCTGGAGGGGTTGCTCGGGCCTGCGGCGCAGCGGCTGTCCGTGACCCCGGGGTACGAGGTCGCGGTGGCGGCGGCGCTGGGTGCGGCGGCGGATGCGGTGGCCGTCACGTCGACGGCGGCGGCGGCCGGAGCGATCCGGTACTTGCGGGAGGGTGATGCGGGCAGGGCCGCGTTCCTGATCACTCCGGGGGCGGTGGCCTCCGGCGGTGGGGTGGCGGGGGCCGGGGTCCCGGGGCAGGCTTCGGGGCCGGCGTGGGGCTCGGCCCTGGATTCGGGCTCGGCCCTGGCCCAGCAGGCACAGGACTTGGGTTCGGGCTCGGCTCAGGCTCAGGGCTCGGCGCAGGGTGTGGCCACGGATCAGGACCCGGGTCCGGAAAGTGGTGTTGGCCTCGCGGGCCTGGAGCAGGTTTCCGGGGCCGGGGCTGCCGATGGGGTCGCGGTCGGGGCGATTTTCCCCCACCCCGCCCCTTCCCGAAACTGGGGCTCCGCCCCAGACCCCGCGCCTCAAACGCCGGCGGGGCTGAGCACGCCGGGTCCGGCGGCTTCCGCGGCGGGGCTGAGTGTGCCCGGTCCGGTGGGTTCTGCGGTGGGGGTGGGCGCGCCGGGTTCGGCGGGTTCTGCGGTGGGGCTGAGCACGCCGGGTCCGGTGGGTTCTGCGGTGGGGGTGGGCGCGCCGGGTTCGGTGGGTTCCGCTGTGGGGGTGAGTGTGCCGGGTTCGGCGGTTGTTGCCGGGGGGCTTGTGCAGGGGGACGCCGAGGTGGTGCGGGCCTTGGCGTGGGTGTTGCGGGACTTCGTGGTGGTCGGGGGGCTCGATGAGGCCGAGGCACTGGTGGCCGCGCAGCCCGAGCTGGTGGCCGTGACCGCCGACGGGGACGTGCTCGGGGCGCACCTCGCGCACGGCGGGTCCGCCGGGGTGCCGAGCCTGATCGAGGTGCAGGCCGCCGTCGACGAGGCCGCGGCGGAGCTGGCCCGGCTGGACGGCCGCTGTCTGGTGCTGACGGGCGAGAAGGCGGCCGCGGATGCGCGCCGGGTGGCGGCCGGGGCCCGGGTCGAGGAGCTCGGGGAGCTCCGGCGGGCCGTCGAGCGGGCCCGGGCCGGGGTCGCGCAGCAGCTGGGGCGGCTCGCCGGGCAGGCGAAGGGGGCGCTGGGCGAAGCCGAGCGCGCCGCCGCGGCCGCAGCCACGGCGCAGGACGCGCTGGAGCAGGCGCTGGCCGACGTAGCGGAGTGCGCGGAACGGCTCGCCGTTGCCGAGGAGATGCCTGCGGAAGAGGAGCCGGACACCTCGCGCAGGGACCGGCTCGCGGCCGACGGGGCGAACGCGCGGCAGACCGAGATGGAAGCCCGGCTGCAGCTCAGGACCCACGAGGAGCGGGTGAAGGGGCTCGCCGGGCGGGCCGATTCCCTGGACCGCGGGGCCAGGGCCGAGCGGGAGGCCCGTGCCCGGGCCGAGCGCCGCCGGGAACGGCTGCGGTACGAGGCGCAGGTGGCCGCGGCCGTCGCCGCCGGAGCCCGCCAGCTGCTCGCCCACATCGAGGTGTCGCTGACCCGCGCCGTGGGGGAGCGCACCTCGGCCGAGTACGCGAAGGGCGTGCGGGAGCGCGAGCTCGACGAGGCCCGGGGCCTGGGCCGCGGCCTGAAGGGCGAGCTCGACAAGCTCACGGACTCCGTGCACCGCGGCGAGGTGCTCGGGGCCGAGAAGCGCATGCGGATCGAGCAGGTGGAGAGCCGCGCGCTGGAGGAGTTCGGGATGGCGGCCCAGGGGCTCGTCGCCGAGTACGGGCCGGACCAGCCGGTGCCGCCGAGCCCGCCCGTGGACGGGGAGGCCCGGGACGCTGCGGAGGGGGACGCCGGGCCGGAGCCCTTCGTGCGCGCCCGGCAGGAGAAGCGGCTGAAGGCGGCCGAGCGGGCCTACCAGCAGCTCGGCAAGGTCAATCCGCTGGCGTTGGAGGAGTTCGCGGCGTTGGAGGAGCGGCACAAGTTCCTCAGCGAGCAGCTGGAAGACCTGCGTAAGACCAGGGCCGACCTCCTTCAGGTCGTGAAGGAGGTCGACGAGCGGGTCGAGCAGGTCTTCACGGAGGCCTACCGGGATACGGCCCGTCAGTTCGAGGGGGTGTTCTCGCGGCTGTTCCCCGGTGGCGAGGGCCGGCTGATCCTGACGGATCCGGACAACATGCTCACCACCGGCGTCGACGTCGAGGCCCGGCCGCCGGGCAAGAAGGTCAAGCGGCTGTCGCTGCTCTCGGGCGGCGAGCGCTCGCTGACCGCCGTGGCCCTGCTGGTCTCCATCTTCAAGGCGCGGCCGAGCCCGTTCTACGTGATGGACGAGGTCGAGGCCGCGCTTGACGACACCAACCTCCAGCGGCTGATCCGGATCATGGAGGAGCTGCAGGAGAGCTCACAGCTGATCGTGATCACGCACCAGAAGCGGACGATGGAGGTCGCCGACGCGCTCTACGGGGTCTCGATGCAGGGCGACGGGGTCTCGAAGGTCATCAGCCAGCGCTTGCGGTGATGGGGTGCCGGGGTGCCGGGGTGCCGGGGTGATGGGGTGCCGGGGTGCGGCCGGGCCCCTGCGGGGCAGGTGCGCCCCCGATGGCCCCGCCGGATGGTGCCCGATCTTGACCTGTGCGCCACTGGAAGGGATCACACCCTCAGCCCGTCCCCGCAGCCGGGCAGCACGCAGGAGCAGACCTTGACGAGCAGCAGCACAGCGCGGGGCTCGGCCTCGGGCGGCGCCCCGGCATCGCAGCCCGACCACCTCGGGCACGTCATCTTCATCACCGCGGCCGCCGCCATGGGCGGATTCCTCTTCGGCTACGACAGCTCCGTCATCAACGGCGCGGTCGTCGCGATCCGGGACCGCTTCGACGTCGGGCCTGCCGCCCTCGCCCAGGTGATCGCCGCCGCACTGATCGGCTGCGCCCTCGGCGCCGCCACGGCGGGCCGCATCGCCGACCGGATCGGCCGCATCCGCTGCATGCAGATCGCGGCCGTGCTCTTCACGGCCAGCGCCATCGGCTCGGCCCTTCCCTTCGCGCTCTGGGACCTGGCGATGTGGCGGGTCATCGGCGGATTCGGCATCGGCATGGCCTCGGTCATCGGCCCGGCCTACATCGCCGAGGTCTCCCCGCCCGCGTACCGCGGCCGGCTCGCCTCCTTCCAGCAGGCCGCGATCGTCATCGGCATCGCCATCTCCCAGCTCGTCAACTGGGGGATCCTCAACCTCGCCGGCGGCGACCAGCGCGGCGAGATCGGCGGCCTGGAAGCCTGGCAGTGGATGCTCGGCGTGATGGTGGTCCCGGCCGTGCTCTACGGGCTGATGTCCCTCGTGATCCCGGAATCCCCGCGCTTCCTGATCTCCGTCGGCCGCAACGCCGAGGCGCGCAAGGTGCTCGCCGAGGTCGAGGGCGAGCACATCGACCTCGACGGCCGCGTCGCGGACATCGAGCACGCCATGCGCTCCGAGCACAAGTCCACCTTCAAGGACCTGCTCGGCGGGAAGAGGGGCTTCCTGCCCATCGTCTGGACCGGCATCGGCCTGTCGGTCTTCCAGCAGCTCGTCGGCATCAACGTGATCTTCTACTACAGCTCCTCGCTGTGGCAGTCGGTCGGCATCGACCCGAGCGCCTCGTTCCTGTACTCCTTCGAGACCTCGGTCGTGAACATCATCGGCACGGTGATCGCGATGATCTTCGTGGACCGGATCGGCCGCAAGCCGCTCGCCCTCATCGGCTCCGTCGGCATGGCGATCTCGCTGGGCCTCGCCGCCTGGGCCTTCTCGTACAAGTCCGGCGCCGGCGACGACATCGCGCTGCCGCACGCCCAGGGCATCGTTGCCCTGGTCGCCGCCAACTTCTTCGTCCTCTTCTTCGCGCTGTCCTGGGGCGTGGTCGTCTGGGTGCTGCTCGGGGAGATGTTCCCCGGTCGCATCCGCGCCGCCGCGCTCGGCGTGGCCGCCGCCGCCCAGTGGATCGCCAACTGGGTCATCACGGTGTCGTTCCCGACCCTGTCGGACTGGAACCTGTCCGGCGCCTACGTCATCTACACGGTCTTCGCAGTGCTCTCGATCCCGTTCATCCTCAAACGGGTGCCGGAGACCAAGGGCAAGGCGTTGGAGGAGATGGGCTGACCACCCCCGCCAGCGGCCCCTCTCCTCTCAGAGCTGCCCCGTCTCAGTCCTTGAGGCGGGGCAGCACCTGTTCGCACAGGAGCTGCAGGCTCCGCCAGCCCTCGTCCACCGGCATCCCGCCGCACAGCGGGTGCAGCACCAGGTTCCCCGCCTCGCCGGCGCCGCGGGCGTACGCGACCGCCTCGTCGGGGGTCAGGATGCGGTACACGCCCTCGGCGCGCAGCTCCGCCACCGTGTGCGCGCCCGACCGCACGGCGCTGCGGATGTCCTTGGACTGCCAGGAGGCGTACATCCCGGCCTCGTGCAGGAACCGCTCGCCGTACTGGTCCCACGCCCGGTCCGGGTCCTCCGCGATGTGCAGCAGCGGGGTCTCGGCCGCCGGCATCATGCAGAAGCCCTCCGTGCCGTACTCCGCGAGCTTCGCGTGGTAGTACGCCTCCAGCTCGGGCAGGTGCGCGCTCGGGAAGAACGGCAGCCCCAGGCGGGCCGCCCGGCGGGCCGCCGCCTGCGAGCTGCCGCCGACCAGGAGCAGCGGGTGGGGCTGGGTGAAGGGCCGCGGGGTGACCCGTACGGTACGGCCGCGGAACTCGAACGGCTCGCCGGTCCACGCCTTCAGCAGGGTCTCCAGCAGCTCGTCCTGGAGCTTGCCGCGCCGGCCCCACTCCACGCCGTGCTGCTCGTACTCCTCGGGCCGGTAGCCGATGCCGGCCACCGTGACGAGGCGGCCGCCGCTGAGCAGGTCGAGCACGGCGATGTCCTCGGCGACCTTCAGGGGGTCGTAGAGCGGGCCGATGATCGCCGAGACGGTGACCGCGATCCGGCGGGTGGCGCCGAAGACCGCGCCCGCGAAGGCGAAGGGGGAGGGCAGCCAGTTGTTGTCGGTGCCGTGGTGCTCCTCGGTCTGGATGGTGTCGATCCCGCGGTCGTCCGCGTACTTCGCCATCTCCAGTGCGGCCTTGTAGCGGGCGGAGAGGGTTTCCGGGGTGCCGTTCGGGTCGATGAGGTTGAACCGGGCCACGGTGATGGGCATGGAGAAGTCCCCCTTCGCCGGAGGTGGGTGGGCGGGCGAAGGGGGACGTTAGCTGACGTGGCGTCAGTTGGACAGGGATCCGGCGGGGACCGGCTCGTCCGCCGGTGCCGGGGCCGCCGGGACGGCCTCCGGAGCCGCCGCGGCCTTCGGCGCCGCCGGGGTGCGCGGCAAGGCCGCGTACAGCACGGCCGAGGTGACGATGCCCGCCGCCCAGCCCAGGCCGTTCTGCCCGATCCAGGTGGTGGCGAGCGGGCCGGCGAACCAGTCGACCTTCGTGAACAGCAGGCCCACCACCAGGGCCAGGCCCCAGGCGGTCATGGCCTGCCAGGCGAAACCGCCCCGGTACCAGTAGGCACTGCTCCGCGTGGTGTCCAGCAGGGCGGCACTGTCGTAGGAGGTGCGGCGCAGCATGTCCACGCCGAAGACGCCGATCCACGCGGAGAAGGCCACGGCCAGCAGGGTCAGGAAGGAGATGAACGAACCGAAGAAGCTGGTCGCGACCACCATCAGCAGGAAGCCGAAGACCAGGCTGATGACGGCGTTGACGCTGACCGCCGCCGCGCGCGGGACCTTGATGCCGAGGGTCTGGGCGGTGAAGCCCGCCGAGTACATGGACATCGAGTTGATGAGCAGCATGCCGACGAGCGCGATCAGCAGGTACGGGACCGCGATCCAGGTCGGCAGCAGTTCGCCGATGAAGGACACCGGGTCCTGCGCGGTGGCCAGGTCGGGGGTGGCGACGGCCATCACCGCGCCCATGAGGACCATCGGGATCACCACGACGGCCGCGCCGCCGATGGTCGCGCCGACCATGCCCCTGGCGGAGGCGGTACGGGGCAGGTAACGGGTGAAGTCCGGGCCCGAGGGGACCCAGCTGATGCCGCCGGCCGCGATGGTGCCGATGCCCGCGATCATCATCGCGGTGGAGCCGGCGGGCTTGGCGAAGACGGCCGACCAGTCGGTCTCGGCGATCAGGTACCCCAGCACGAGCACGCTGAAGGCGCCGAAGAGGTACGTGGACCACTTGGAGCAGACGCGCAGCGCGTTGATGCCGAGGCCGGAGACCAGGAAGGTGCAGCCGACGAAGAAGAGCAGGGTGACGACGATCAGCGCGGTGTTCTTCTTGATGCCGAAGACCAGGTCGAGGACGGTCAGGACGGCGTAGGCGCCGCTGACCGCGTTGATGGTTTCCCAGCCCCAGCGGGCGACCCAGATCAGGGCGCCGGGGAAGAGGTTGCCGCGCTGGCCGAAGACGGCCCGGGAGAGCGCCATGCCGGGGGAGCCGCCGCGCTTGCCCGCGATGGATATGAGTCCGACGATGCCGTAGGAGACGACGGGCGCGGCGATCGCGACGACGAGCACCTGCCAGATGTTCAGCTTGTTGAAGATGACGAGACCGGCGCCCATGGTCAGCAGCAGCACGCTGATGTTGGCGGCGACCCAGGTCGGGACGAGCTCGCGGACCCGCCCACGGCGCTCGGCGTCCGGGACGGGCTCCAGGCCGCGCGACTCGACGGCGGTCTCGGCAGACATAGGTGTACTCCGTGGGGGAGGCGGGGGCGTGATGGGGGTTGCTCATCATCGTAGATTTGCCGCAAAAACCACAAATAGAGGCTTACTGCCCTGTGTGATGCCCAGGAGTCATGGGTTGTCGCGGTCCACTGCATGGGCCGCGACAACCTATGGGCGCTCAGCGCCGACCGCGCCCGTATCCGATACTGGGCCCGTTGTGACTCCGCCCGAAGGGCTTCTCGCCGACACGCGGCCGAGCGACGGACCAGCCCGGCCCGCGGGGTGCAAAGCCCCGCCTGGAGAACGAGGTGCCGTCGGCCAGGTCACGCATACTGGACAGGTTATGGAAATCCTGATCCTTGTCGTAGTCATCGCCCTGGTCGCGGTCGGCGCGATCAGCGGGCTCGTGGTCAGCAGCCGCAAGAAGAAGCAGCTGCCCCCCACGGCCCCGTCGAGCACGCCGACCATCACTGCCCCGCCCGCCGAACCGCAGGTGGGGGAGGACGCCGCACCGACGGCGGAAGAGCCGCGCCGCACGATCGAAGAGGTCGTGCTGCCCGAGGCCGAGGCCGAGGCCCCGGTCGCGGAGCCCGAAGCCCCCGTCGCCGAGGTTCCGGCCACGCCCGAGATCGAGGTGCCCGAGCCCACCGCCGGCCGCCTGGTCCGGCTGCGCGCCCGCCTCGCCCGGTCGCAGAACACGCTCGGCAAGGGGCTGCTCACGCTGCTCTCCCGCGAGCACCTCGACGAGGACACCTGGGAGGAGATCGAGGAGACCCTCCTCATCGCCGACGTCGGTGTCGCGCCGACCCAGGAACTGGTGGACCGGCTCCGCGAGCGGGTCAAGGTGCTCGGCACCCGCACCCCCGCCGATCTGCGCGCCCTGCTGAAGGAGGAGCTGGTCACGCTCCTCGGCACCGACTTCGACCGCGCCGTGAAGACCGAGAGCGGCGTGGACACCCCCGCCGTCGTGATGGTCGTCGGCGTGAACGGCACCGGCAAGACCACCACCACCGGCAAGCTCGCCCGGGTGCTCGTCGCCGACGGCCGCAGCGTCGTGCTCGGCGCGGCGGACACCTTCCGCGCCGCCGCCGCCGACCAGCTCCAGACCTGGGGCGATCGGGTCGGCGCGCGCACCGTACGCGGCCCCGAGGGCGGCGACCCGGCCTCGATCGCCTACGACGCGGTCAAGGAGGGCATCGCCGAGGGCGCCGACGTGGTGCTCATCGACACGGCGGGCCGGCTGCACACCAAGACCGGCCTGATGGACGAGCTCGGCAAGGTCAAGCGCGTCGTGGAGAAGCACGGCCCGCTCGACGAGATCCTGCTGGTCCTGGACGCCACCACCGGGCAGAACGGCCTGACCCAGGCCCGTGTCTTCGCGGAGGTCGTGGACATCACCGGCATCGTGCTGACCAAGCTCGACGGGACGGCCAAGGGCGGCATCGTCATCGCCGTCCAGCGCGAGCTCGGCGTCCCGGTCAAGCTCATCGGCCTCGGTGAGGGCGCGGACGACCTGGCGCCCTTCGAGCCGGAGGCCTTCGTCGACGCCCTGATCGGCGACTGAACGCCCCGACGCTCCTACGCCGGCCAGTGCCCCCGAGGTCCCAGGGACCCGGGGGCACTGCCATATCTAGGAGCGGCGCAGCCGGTGGCAGAGGTAGGCGAGGGTGCCCAGCAGGAGGCGGGCCTGCGGGGGGTCCCCGGCCGAGTCCAGAGCCGGCGGGCGCATCCAGCTCACCGGGCCGAGGCCCGCGAAGTCCGAGGGCGGGGCGGTGACGTAGGAGCCCTGGCCCA
Organism: Streptomyces sp. GL_148; assembly: GCF_057834205.1. Taxonomy (NCBI): domain Bacteria; kingdom Bacillati; phylum Actinomycetota; class Actinomycetes; order Kitasatosporales; family Streptomycetaceae; genus Streptomyces; species Streptomyces sp. GL_148. The sequence goes on from NZ_CM174396.1 coordinate 6,253,578, forward strand.
GCGCGCGCAGATCGAGACCGGCGTCGTCCCAGCCCATCCGGTACAGCAGCTGCGGCAGCCCGGCGGCCGCCCCCGGGGCGACGAAGAACTGGGCCCGGCCGTCAGGGGTCGCGGTCACCGGGCCGAGCGGCAGGCCCATCCGCTCCAGCCGGACCAGCGCCCGCCGCCCCGCTTCCTGGGCGACCTCGATGACGTCGAAGGTGCGGCCGACGGGGAGCAGCATCGCGGCTCCCGGGTACCCGCTCCAGGTCTCCGTGACCTCGTCGAGGGTGGCGCCGGCCGGGACCGTCGGAGCGAGGGCCAGCGGATGCGCCCCCGGCGCGCCACAACTCGTATGACCGCAGGAGCAGTCGCGGGCGGGCCCCGCCGCCCGGGCGCCGGGGACGACGTCCCAGCCCCAGAGTCCGGTGTACTCCGCCACCGCCGTGCACTCCGACGTCCGGCCGCGGCGCCGAGCGCCGGAACGGAACTCCTTGGTGCCGTGGCTGCCGCCGATCGTGAAGCCCATGCCCATGCCCCCTCCAACGGGTCGGACGTGCCGGTGGTTACGACATCGGCTGGTTGGGGCGTCGGCTGCCCGGATGCCCGGCGCACTCCTCGCCGCGCGCGCCCCGGCGCACTCCTGTCCATCCGATCGGTCCCGCCTTCGTGTCAAGTGAATCGCGCCTGGCGGGTGGCGAGTTCATTCGAAGGGGTGGCGAATGGTGGCGTTTCCGGGATCGACCTCGCCGAAGGGGTGATCGTAGGATTACTTTCGGTGCATGAAGCGCGGAGGAAGACGTGTTCGCGGGTATGCCGGAGGCAAGGCGTGAAGGACCTGTGAAGACCGTTTCCCGACTGGGTTTCGTGTTGAAGAGGCTGACGGATGGGGGCGTTCCAGTGAGCGGCAACGGCGCAAGCGGAACGGGTGCGGAGTCCGACGTGTCGTCCGCCGGGATGCCCGACCGGGACTCGGAGCGGGATTCCGCCCAGGACTCCCCGCAGGACGCCACCGTCCGCAACGAACAGCTGACGTCCTGGTTCGTCCGCAGCGGCTGGTCCAAGGGCGAGCTCGCCCGCCAGGTCAACCGTCGCGCCCGCCAGATGGGCGCCCACCACATCAGCACCGACACCTCACGGGTCCGCCGCTGGCTCGACGGCGAACAGCCCCGCGAGCCCGTCCCGCGGATCCTGTCCGAGCTGTTCTCCGAGCGCTTCGGCTCCGTCGTCGCCATCGAGCACCTCGGCCTGCGCACCGCCCACCAGACCCCCTCCGTCTCCGGCGTCGACCTGCCCTGGGCCGGCCCGCAGACCATCGAGCTGCTCGGCGAGTTCTCCCGCAGCGACCTGATGCTGGCCCGCCGCGGCTTCCTCGGGACCTCGCTCGCCCTGTCCGCCGGCCCCGCCCTCATCGAGCCCATGCAGCGCTGGCTCGTACCGGTTCCGGCCGCCGACCCGGGACCCCGGGAGGCGGGGCCGACGGGCGCCCTGAGCGGCCACCGGCCGCCCCGGCTCTCCGAGCCCGAGGTGGACCTCCTCGAAGCCACCACCGTGATGTTCCGCCAGTGGGACGCCCAGTGCGGCGGCGGACTGCGCCGCAAGGCCGTCGTCGGCCAGCTCCACGAGGTCACCGACCTGCTCCAGGAGAACCACCCTGCACCGGTCATGAAGCGGCTCTTCAAGGTCGCCGCCGAACTCGCCGAACTCGCCGGCTGGATGAGCTACGACATCGGCCTGCACCCCACCGCGCAGAAGTACTTCGTCCTCGCGCTGCACGCCGCGAAGGAGGGCGGGGACAAGCCGCTGGGCTCGTACATCCTCTCCAGCATGAGCCGCCAGATGATCCACCTGGGCCGCCCCGAGGACGCCCTGGAGCTCGTCCACCTGGCCCAGTACGGCAGCCGCGACTGCGCGGGGCCCCGTACCCAGGCCATGCTGTATGCGATGGAGGCCCGCGCCTACGCCAACATGGGCCAGCCCAGCCGCTGCAAGCGGGCCGTGCGGATGGCCGAGGACACCTTCTCCGACGTCGGCTTCGACTCCGAGCCCGAGCCCGACTGGATCCGCTTCTTCTCCGAGGCCGAGCTCAACGGCGAGAACTCCCACTCCTACCGGGACCTCGCCTACGTGGCCGGCCGCAGCCCCATGTACGCCTCCCTCGCTGAGCCGGTCATGGAGCGCGCCGTCGAGCTCTTCGAGAAGGACGAGGAGCACCAGCGCTCCTACGCCCTGAACCTCATCGGCATGGCCACCGTGCACCTGCTCCAGCGCGAGCCCGAGCAGGCCACGGTCCTCGTCGGCCGCGCCCTCGACGTGGCGGGAAAGGTGCGGTCCGAGCGGGTGAACACCCGGCTGCGCAAGACCGTCGACACCGCCGCGCGTGAGTACGGCGACGTCGCGGACGTGGTGCGGCTGACCGACCACCTCGCCTCCCGCCTCCCCGAGGCCGCGGAGGCCGTCTGACGGCCACCCGGCCGATCCCAAGGCCCCCGGCCGTGGCAGTCACCCCGTGAAGCCCGATCAGGCTCCCCCAGCCAGGTTCCCCGGGTCATCGCCGCGGCCGGGCTGTTCTTTGCCGCTAAACCGCGGCCGCTCTCGCGGAGGTGGTTGCTCGCCGTCGTGGTTGCTCAATTGATGGTTGCGGCTGTTCATCGGGCTGTAACAGGCCGGACGCCTTCGTCATCGGGGTGAAACACCCAGCGGCGCCGCCGGAAACCGGCCTGCGCGAATCTCAGGGCCAATAACCGGCCAGCCCCCCGGCCGGAACACCCTCAGGCCTGATTCACGAACCAGCGCCGCTCAGGTTTTCACGATCGCCCGCACGCGAACGTACCGACGACGAGGAGACGCCGATGGCATCAGCCATCACGACCCTCGCGGCAGACGCCCCCACGCTGTCTTCCGCGAACACCGGGTTCATGCTCATCTGCTCCGCCCTGGTCATGCTGATGACCCCGGGACTCGCCTTCTTCTACGGAGGCATGGTCCGCGTCAAGAGCAGCCTCAACATGCTGATGATGAGTTTCATCAGCCTCGGGATCGTCACGATCCTCTGGGTCCTCTACGGATTCAGCCTCGCCTTCGGCGCCGACTCCGGCTCGCTCATCGGCTGGACCTCCGACTACGTGGGACTCAGCGGCATCGGCATCACCGAGCTGTGGGACGGCTACACCATCCCCGTCTACGTCTTCGCCGTCTTCCAGCTGATGTTCGCGATCATCACCCCGGCGCTGATAAGCGGCGCCCTGGCCGACCGCGTCAAGTTCAGCGCGTGGGCACTCTTCATCACCCTCTGGGTCACGATCGTCTACTTCCCCGTCGCCCACTGGGTATGGGGCGCCGGCGGCTGGCTCTTCGAGCTCGGGGTCATCGACTTCGCCGGCGGCACCGCCGTCCACATCAACGCGGGCGCCGCGGCCCTCGGCGTGATCCTGGTCATCGGCAAGCGCGTCGGGTTCAAGAAGGACCCGATGCGCCCGCACAGCCTCCCGCTCGTGATGCTCGGTGCCGGCCTGCTGTGGTTCGGCTGGTTCGGCTTCAACGCGGGCTCCTGGCTCGGCAACGACGACGGCGTCGGCGCGGTCATGTTCGTCAACACGCAGGTCGCCACCGCCGCCGCCATGCTCGCCTGGCTCGGCTACGAGAAGCTGCGCCACGGCTCCTTCACCACCCTCGGCGCCGCCTCCGGCGCGGTCGCGGGCCTCGTCGCCATCACCCCCTCCGGCGGCGCCGTCTCCCCGCTCGGCGCGATCGCCATCGGCGTCATCGCCGGTGTCCTGTGCGCCATGGCCGTCGGCCTGAAGTACAAGTTCGGCTACGACGACTCCCTCGACGTCATCGGCGTCCACCTCGTCGGCGGTGTCCTCGGCTCCCTCCTCGTGGGTCTCTTCGCCACCGGCGGGGTCCAGTCCGACGTGGCCGGCCTCTTCTACGGCGGCGGCCTGGAGCAGCTCGGCAAGCAGGCGGTCGGAGTCTTCGCCGTCCTCGCCTACTCTCTCGTGGCATCCGCGGTACTCGCCTTCCTCCTCGACAAGACGATCGGGATGCGGGTCACCGAGGACGACGAGGTCTCCGGCATCGACCAGGTCGAGCACGCCGAGACCGCCTACGACTTCAGCGGAGCCGGCGGCGGCTCCTCCTCCCGGAGCACCGCCGCCCCCGCCCCTGTTGCCGCCGCGAGCAAGAAGGTTGACGCATGAAGCTCATCACCGCGATCGTGAAGCCGCACCGGCTGGACGAGATCAAGGAAGCCCTGCACCGCTTCGGAGTCCAGGGACTCACCGTCTCCGAGGCCAGCGGCTACGGCCGCCAGCGCGGACACACCGAGGTCTACCGGGGCGCCGAGTACACCGTGGACCTCGTACCGAAGATCCGCATAGAGGTGCTCGTCGAGGACGGCGACGCCGAAGACGTGATGCGGATCGTCGTGGACGCCGCCCAGACCGGCAAGATCGGTGACGGCAAGGTGTGGAGCATCCCCGTGGACTCGGTCATCCGGGTCCGCACCGGCGAACGTGGCGCTGACGCGCTGTAGGACGACCCGGCCCGACTGACCGGACAGGTCCTTAACGATGGGAACCCCTGGGTGACGAGTGTCGAAGAGACCACGGACGGCAACACCGCCGGCCAGGGACCCAGCGGGTACGCCGCGGCCCGGCTGCGACTCCTCCAGGAGGAGTCGCGGTCCGGGCCTTCCCGGCGTTCCGCCCTGGCGGCCCTGACCGACGACTGGCTGAAGGCGCTGTTCGCCACCGCCGTACGGGAGACGGGCGTGCGGGGCGCCGCGCTCGTGGCCGTCGGCGGCTACGGCCGCGCCGAACTCTCCCCGCGCAGCGACCTCGACCTGGTCCTGCTCCACGACGGCAAAGCCGAACCGCGGGCGCTGGCCACCCTGGCCGACCGGCTCTGGTACCCCGTCTGGGACCTCGGCGTCGCCCTCGACCACTCGGTGCGCACACCCGGCGAAGCCCGCAAAACAGCCGCCGAAGACCTCAAGGTGCACCTCGGACTGCTCGACGCCCGGCCCGTCGCCGGCGACGCCGGGCTCCTCGCGGGACTGCGCACCTCCGTCCTGGCGGACTGGCGCAACCACGCCGCCAAGCGGCTGCCGCAGCTGCACTCCCTGTGCCGCGAGCGTGCCGAGCGTGCCGGGGAGCTCCGCTTCCTGCTGGAACCCGACCTCAAGGAGGCCCGCGGGGGACTGCGCGACGTCACCGCGCTGCGGGCCGTCGCCGCGTCCTGGCTGGCCGACGCCCCGCGCGAGGGCCTCGCCGAAGCCCGGCGCCGGCTGCTCGACGCCCGGGACGCGCTGCACCTGGTGACCGGCCGCGCCACCGAGCGGCTCTCCCTCCAGGAACAGACCCCGGTCGCGGCGCAGCTCGGTCTGCTCGACGCCGACGCCCTGCTCAGGGAGGTGTACGAGGCCGCGCGGGTGGTCTCGTACGCCGGTGACGTGACCTGGCGCGAGGTCGGGCGCGTGCTCCGGGCGCGGTCCGCCCGGCCCCGGCTCCGCGGGCTGCTCGGCACCCGCAGCTCCGTACCGGAGCGGGCGCCGCTCGCCGAAGGCGTCGTCGAGTCCGACGGCGAGGCCGTACTGGCCCTGGCCGCGCGGCCCGACCGGGACCCGGTGCTGCCCCTGCGCTTCGGCGCGGCCGCCGCCCAGGCCGGACTGCCCGTCTCGCTGCACGCCGTACGCAGGCTCGCGGCGCAGGCGAAGCCGCTGCCGGTGCCCTGGCCGGCCGAGGCCCGGGAGCAGCTGCTGACCCTGCTGGGCGCGGGGGAGCCGACGGTGGCCGTGTGGGAGGCGCTGGAGGCCGAGGGGATCATCACGAAGCTGCTGCCCGACTGGGAGCGGGTGCGGTGCCGGCCGCAGCGCAACCCGGTGCACACCTGGACGGTGGACCGGCACCTCGTGGAGACGGCCGTCCGGGCCTCGGAGCTGACCCGCCGGGTGGGCCGCCCCGACCTCCTCCTGATGGCCGCGCTGCTGCACGACATCGGCAAGGGCTGGCCCGGCGACCACTCGGTGGCCGGCGAGACCATCGCGCGCGACATGGCGCTGAGGGTGGGCTTCGACGCGGAGGACGTCGCCGTGCTGGGCGTGCTCGTACGCCACCACCTGCTGCTGATCGACACCGCCACGCGGCGGGACCTGGACGACCCGGCGACGGTCAAGGCGGTCGCCGAGGCGGTCGGTTCGCCCGGCACGCTGGAGATCCTGCACGCGCTGACGGAGGCCGACGCGCTGGCCACCGGCCCGGCGGCGTGGAGCGCGTGGCGCGGCTCGCTCGTGGCCGACCTGGTCGCCCGGGTCGCCGCCGTGCTGCGCGGCGCACCCCCGGCCGTGACGGAGCTGGAGATCCCGACCACGGAGCAGGAGCGCCTGGCGGTGGAGGCGCTGCGCACCGGAGAGCCGGTGCTGGCCCTGCACGCCCGGCAGGAGGAGGACGCGGTCGGCGTGGAACTGGTCGTGGCCGTCCCCGACCAGCCGGGAGTACTGCCCGCGGTGGCCGGCGTACTGGCCCTGCACCGGCTCACCGTGCGGGCGGCCGACCTGCGCTCGATGGAGCTCCCGGACCAGCTGGGCGAGGTACTGGTCCTGCGCTGGCGGGTGGCGGCGGAGTACGGCTCCCTGCCGCAGGCCGCGCGGCTGCGCACCGATCTGGTGCGGGCCCTGGACGGCTCGCTGGACGTCCCGGCGAAGCTGGCGGACCGCGAAGCGGCGTACCCGCGCCGGCGCGGGGTGGTCCCGCCGCCGCCCCGGGTCACGGTGGTGCCGGAGGTCTCCTCGCTGGCCACGGTCCTGGAGGTGCGCGCCCCCGACGCGGTGGGGCTGCTGCACCGGATCGGGCGCGCGCTGGAGTCCTCCGGGGTCAGGGTCCGCAGCGCGCACGTGTCCACGCTCGGCGCGAATGCCGTGGACACGGTGTACGTGGTCGACGCCGACGGCAAACCCCTCGCCGGCCCGGCGGCGGCAGCCCTGGCGGGGGCGGTTCAGGCGGCGCTGGCCTAGCAAGGGGCGGCCGCTGCGCGGGGCCGTCCCCGACCCGCCCTTCCCCCGTTCCCCGGGCTCCGCCCGGACCCGGTCCTCAAACGCCGGACGGGCTGAAATGGCGCTCCGCGCCATCCAGCCCCCCGCCGGGGAAAATCCAGCCCCGCCGGCGTTTGAGGCGCGGGGTCCGGGACGGAGCCCCGGGGAACGGGGGAAGGGCGGGTAGGGGAATGCAGCCCGCAGGGCCAGGGGGGTGGCGCGGCCCGATACCCTGGGGACGACCACACGCCCCCTGACCCGAGGAATCGCGACCACCGTGTTCGATACGCTTTCCGACCGCCTCAGCGCGACCTTCAAGTCCCTCCGGGGCAAAGGCCGCCTCTCCGAGCAGGACATCGACGCTGCGGCGCGGGAAATCCGTATCGCCCTCCTCGAGGCCGACGTCGCCCTCCCCGTCGTCCGCTCCTTCATCGCGAACGTCAAGGAGCGCGCCCGCGGCGAAGAGGTCTCCAAGGCCCTGAACCCGGGCCAGCAGGTCCTCAAGATCGTCAACGACGAGCTGGTCTCGATCCTCGGCGGCGAGACCCGGCGGCTGCGCTTCGCCAAGACCGCGCCCACCGTGATCATGCTCGCGGGCCTCCAGGGTGCCGGTAAGACCACCCTCGCCGGAAAGCTCGGCCTTTGGCTGAAGGGGCAGGGTCACACCCCGATCCTCGTCGCCTGCGACCTCCAGCGCCCCAACGCCGTCAACCAGCTCTCGGTCGTGGCCGAGCGGGCCGGCGTGGCCGTCTACGCCCCCGCGCCGGGCAACGGCGTCGGCGACCCGGTCCAGGTCGCCAAGGACTCCATCGAGTACGCGCGCACCAAGCAGTACGACGTGGTCATCGTCGACACCGCCGGCCGCCTCGGCATCGACCAGGAGCTGATGCAGCAGGCCGCGGACATCCGCGACGCCGTCAGCCCGGACGAGATCCTCTTCGTCGTCGACGCGATGATCGGCCAGGACGCGGTCAACACCGCCGAGGCCTTCCGCGACGGCGTCGGCTTCGACGGCGTCGTGCTCTCCAAGCTCGACGGCGACGCCCGCGGCGGTGCGGCGCTCTCCATCGCCCACGTCACCGGCAAGCAGATCATCTTCGCCTCGAACGGCGAGAAGCTCGACGAGTTCGACGCCTTCCACCCGGACCGCATGGCGGGCCGGATCCTCGACATGGGTGACATGCTCACCCTGATCGAGCAGGCCGAGAAGACCTTCAGCCAGGCCGAAGCCGAGAAGATGGCGGCCAAGCTGCAGAAGGGCCCCAAGGAGTTCACGCTCGACGACTTCCTGTCCCAGATGGAGCAGGTCCGCAAGATGGGCTCCATCTCCAAGCTCCTCGGCATGCTCCCGGGCATGGGGCAGATCAAGGACCAGATCAACAACATCGACGAGCGCGACGTGGACCGCACCGCCGCGATCATCAAGTCGATGACCCCGGCCGAGCGCCAGGACCCGCACCTCATCAACGGCTCGCGCCGCGCCCGCATCGCCAAGGGCTCCGGCACCGAGGTCAGCGCCGTCAAGTCGCTGGTCGAGCGGTTCTTCGAGGCCCGCAAGATGATGTCCCGCATGGCCCAGGGCGGCGGCATGCCGGGCATGCCCGGCATCCCCGGGATGGGCGGCGGCCCCGGCCGGCAGAAGAAGCAGGTCAAGCAGGCCAAGGGCAAGCGCAAGAGCGGCAACCCGATGAAGCGCAAGGAAGAAGAGGCCGCGGCCGCCGCGCGCCGCGAGGCCGGTCCGGAGGCGATCGAGCCCGCAGCCGGCGGCAACCCGTTCGGCCTTCCCACCGGGGGTGCCCAGCCCGGCCAGGACTTCGACCTGCCGGACGAGTTCAAGAAGTTCATGAAGTAGCAGTTCGTGAAGTACCAGTTCGTGAAGTAGCAGTACGGAGCCACGCGAGCCCCGGCCGGACCACTCCGGCCGGGGCTTCGCCGTGTGGCCCGCCGCCAGGGGCGACAGTCCGGTTTGTCGCTTATGGTCGGCCGGGAGGACGGCAGAAGGAGGCCACGTGCCCAGCCCCACCCCCGTACCGCCCCGCGACCGGGCCGATACGCCCTGGCGCTCAGAAGGCGCACCCCCCGCCCCGCCGCCGAAGAAGCGGATGCCCGGCGGCTGGCGCGGCCTGATCCTCGTCGCCCTGATCGTCTACCTGATCACCAACCTGGTGCTGTCCTACTTCAACGAGGGCGACGAGCCGACCATCTCGTACACCGAGTTCAGCAAGCAGGTCGCGAACGGCAACGTCTCGAAGATCTACGCCAAGGGCGACGCCATCCAGGGCGAGCTGAAGACCGAACAGCCCAAGCCGGACGGGGACAAGGGCGACTACAAGAAGTTCGTCTCCCAGCGGCCCGCCTTCGCCGACGACGACCTGTGGGCCAACCTCACCAAGCAGAACGTCGTCGTCACCGCCTCCCCGGTCGTCGTGCAGCGCAGCTTCCTGGCCAACTTGCTGATCTCCCTGGCCCCGATGCTCCTGCTGGTCCTCCTGTGGGTGGTCATCGCCCGCCGGATGGGATCGGCGATGGGCGGCGGCATGGGCGGGCTCGGGCGCAAGACGCCGCCCAAGCCGGTCGAGCTGGAGGGCGCCAAGCGCACGACCTTCGAGGACGTGGCCGGCATCGACGAGGTCGAGGGCGAGCTCAACGACGTCGTGGACTTCCTCAAGAACCCGGACGAGTACCGCAAGATGGGCGCCCGCATGCCCGGAGGCGTCCTGCTCGCCGGGCCGCCCGGCACCGGCAAGACCCTGCTCGCGCGCGCCCTCGCGGGCGAGGCCGGGGTGCCGTTCTTCTCCGCCTCCGCCTCCGAGTTCATCGAGATGATCGTCGGCGTCGGCGCGTCCCGGGTACGCGAACTCTTCTCCGAGGCCCGGAAAGTGGCCCCCGCCATCGTCTTCATCGACGAGATCGACACCATCGGGCGGGTGCGCGGCGGCGGCGCGGCCATGGGCGGCCACGACGAGCGCGAGCAGACCCTGAACCAGATCCTCACCGAGATGGACGGCTTCTCCGGTTCCGAAGGCGTGGTCGTCCTCGCCGCGACCAACCGGGCCGACGTCCTGGACCCGGCGCTGACCCGGCCGGGCCGCTTCGACCGCACCGTCGTCGTCTCCCCGCCCGACAAGAGCGGCCGGGAAGCCATCCTCCGCATCCACACCAGGGACATCCCGCTCGCCGACGGCGTCGACCTCGCACAAGTGGCCCGTACGACGCCGGGCATGACCGGAGCCGAGTTGGCCAACCTCGCCAACGAGGCGGCCCTGCTCGCCGTGAAGCGCCAGCAGCAGGAGGTCACCCAGTCGGACCTCTCCGACGCGCTGGAAAAGGTCCAGCTCGGCGCGGAACGGCCGCTGGTCATGTCGGACGAGGACCGCCGCCGCACCGCGTACCACGAGGGCGGGCACGCCCTGCTGGGCATGCTCCAGCCCGGCGCCGACCCGGTCCGCAAGATCACCATCGTCCCGCGCGGCCGGGCGCTCGGCGTCACCCTCTCCACCCCGGACGCGGACCGGTACGCGTACACGGAGGAGTACCTGCGCGGCCGCATCATCGGGGCACTCGGGGGCATGGCGGCCGAGCACCTCGTCTACGACGTCATCACCACCGGCGCGGAGAACGACCTCGAACAGGTCACCAACATCGTCCGGGGCATGGTCGGCCGCTGGGGCATGAGCGAACGCATCGGCCGCCTCACCGCGATCCCCTCGGACGGACAGAGCCCCTACGGCCTCTCCGCGGCCCCCGCCACCCTCGACGCGGTGGACCACGAGATGCGCCGGATCGTCGACGAGTGCTACGAGAAGGCCTGCAGCCTCCTGCGCGAGAACCGCGACAAGCTGGACGCCCTCGCGGAGGCCCTGATGGCCAACGAAACCCTGGACGAAGCGGCCGCCTACGCCGCCGCGGGCATCGCACGGCTCCACAAGTGAGCGCCGTGCGGGGCCGGTGGGCGGCCCCGCACGGCGGCGGTCACTTTGCTTACGGTGTGGCGGTTACGCCGTACGGGCGATGACGTACCGGAAGATGTTCGGCAGCCAGACGGCCCCGTCACCCCGCTCGTACGGGTGAAGCGCCTCCGCCAGTTCCTTCTCCACCTGCACCGGGTCGGAGTGCTCGTACAGCCCGGTCGACAGCAGCCCGCGCACCGCGCTGTCCACGTCGGCGTACCCGAACGGGCAGAACACCCGCCCCGAACCGTCCGGCACCAGCCCGGCCGCGGCCGCCATCGCGTCCAGGTCCCGCGCCGCCGGCCCGCCGCCCAGGACGGAGGGCACCGTGCACCGCTCCGCCGGACCCCAGTCGGCCAGCACCACCGCGCCGCCGGGCCTGCGCAGCGCCGGCAGGGCCGCGGCCAGGGCGCCCGGGGTGGGCGAGAAGGCCAGCAGGACGTCGTAGGGCACCGCGGGCGCGGGCGGGGCCGCGAGGACCTCCAGGAGGCGCTCCCGGGCCAGTGTCCGGCGTGCCGGATCCGTCTCCACACCCGTGGCCAGGGCTCCCCGGCCCGAGGCCAGCAGAAGGGCCAGTCCGGCCCCGCAGCCGAGGCCCAGCAGCCGGTCGCCCGGCCCGACCTCCAGCCGGTCGTAGACCGCCTCGTACAGCGGTACCAGCATCCGTTCCTGGATCTCCGCCCAGTCCCGCGCGACCAGCGTCGCCGTCGGCGTCGGTGTCATCGAAAGAGCGCTCCTGATTCCGTGTCGCCCCCATGCCCCCGTTGCCAGGGAACTCCCGATTCGCCCCCGCGTCCAGAGGAGCGCGCCACCCGATTCGCACCCGATTCACGTTCGCCGCCCCGGGCGCCGTACCATTCACGCCATGGCAAAGGCACCCGTTCTCACCCCCCAGGCGGAGGATTTTCCCCGCTGGTACCAGGATCTGATCAACAAGGCCGAACTGGCCGACAACGGTCCGGTCCGCGGCACGATGGTCATCCGGCCGTACGGCTACGGCCTGTGGGAGCGGATGCAGCAGGAGATGGACGCGCGCATCAAGGACGCGGGCGCCCAGAACGCGTACTTCCCGCTGTTCATCCCGCAGTCGTACCTGACGCGGGAGGCGGAGCACGTCGAGGGCTTCGCCCCCGAGCTCGCGATCGTCACGCACGGCGGCGGCAAGGAGCTCGACGAGCCGGTCGTCGTCCGGCCCACCTCCGAGACGATCATCAACGAGTACTTCTCCAAGTGGGTCCAGAGCTACCGCGACCTGCCCCTGCTGATCAACCAGTGGGCGAACGTGGTCCGCTGGGAGATGCGCCCGCGCGTGTTCCTCCGTACGAGCGAGTTCCTCTGGCAGGAGGGCCACACGGCCCACGTCACGTACGAGGACGCCCGCGACTACGCCGCCCGCATCCACACGGACGTGTACGGCGACTTCATGACCAACGTGCTCGGCATCGACGTCGTGCTCGGCCGCAAGACCGCCAAGGAGCGCTTCGCCGGCGCCATCAACACCCTCACCCTCGAGGGCATGATGGGCGACGGCAAGGCCCTGCAGCTCGGCACCAGCCACGAGCTCGGCACCAACTTCGCCAAGGCCTTCAACACGCAGTACCTGTCGAAGGAAGGCAAGCAGGAGCTCGTCTGGCAGACCTCGTGGGGCGTCTCCACCCGCATGGTCGGCGGCCTGATCATGTCGCACGGCGACGACAACGGCCTGCGGGTCCCGCCGCGCCTGGCGCACGTCCAGGTCGTCGTCATGGCGATCAAGGGCGACGAGGCCGTGGCGAAGGTCCGCGAGCTGGGCGCCCAGCTCAAGGCCGCGGGCCTGCGGGTGTTCGTCGACGACCGCGTCGACACCCCCTTCGGCCGCCGCGCCGTGGACTGGGAACTCAAGGGCGTACCGGTCCGCGTCGAGATCGGCCCCCGCGACCTGGAGGCCGGCACCGCGATGCTGGCCCGCCGGATCCCGGGCGGCAAGGAGGCCGTGCAGATCTCCGACCTCGCCGCCCTGCTGCCCAAGGTGCTGGAGGAGGACCAGGAGCAGCTGCTGCGCGAGTCCCGCGAGCGCCGCATCTCCCGCACGTCCGACGTCTCGACCATCGAGGAGGCCGCCGAGGCCGCCATCGCCGGTGGCTGGGCGCGGATCCCGTGGGCCGACCTCGGCCCCGAGGGCGAGGCGAAGCTCGCCGAGCAGGCCGTCTCCGTACGCTGCCTGATCGCCGAGGACGGGTCGGTGCCGCAGGCGGACGACGCCCCCGGCAACATCGCGATCGTCGCGCGCTCGTACTAGCCGGTCCGCCTGACGGCTCTCACGCCCCGGCGTGCGGCACCCGCCGCGCGCCGGGGCTGTGTCGTCGTCGCCTGTTGGTGGGCCTCATTACGTACCGACTCATCCTGAGATATGCGCACCCGTCCTCGTCGGGGCGCATGAGACTGAACTGACTGGTACGTGCAAAAAATTTGGAATGGCCCGGAATCGGAACACCGGGGCACCCCGGCTCGTTGTCACGACGTGAGCACGACACCCCCTGTTCTCGCCGCAGAGCTGGCGCAGGCGTGGGCCGATATTCAGCGGTACCACCCCGAGCTGCCTGACCTTGCCGCGCCCGAGTCCCTGATCGGAGAGTCCTCGTCCGCCTGCGGCGCCGAACTCTCCTTCGAGCGACTGCTGCACGAGGCAGTCCACGGCATCGCCGCAGCCCGCGGAGTGCGTGACACTTCGCGCGCCGGCCGCTACCACAACCGCAGGTTCCTCGCGATCGCCGAGGAGATGGGGCTGGACCACACCGAGGAGCCACACGCGAGCAGCGGCTTCTCCCTGGTCTCGCTCAATCCCGAGGCGAAGAAGCGCTACCGCCCCACCATGGAGCGCCTCCAGCGCGCGCTGAAGGCCCACACGGTCGCCACGGCCGCCGACACCAAGCGCAGCTTCCGCGGTCCGGCCGCCCGGCACGGGTCCTCCGGCGGCGGCGTACGCGTCAAGGCGGTCTGCGACTGCGGGCGCAACGTGCGCGTGGTCCCGTCCGTGCTGGCTCAGGCCCCGATCGTGTGCGGAGGCTGCATGAAGCCCTTCCGCATCCCGGAAGTGGCCATCGCGGTGGCCTCCTGACCCGGCGGGTGGCCCCAGTCCATGCGGACGCGACCTCCCGGCCGAGCGCGCCGCGGGCGTGTGGCACAATGGACAGCTGTACTCGACAGTCGCATAGGACCCCTCTCTCCTCCGGCTGACGCGTCCATCGGGCACCCGAGTACCGCAACCCCACGTGGCATCTCATGTGCCCAACCACGTCAAGTTCAGGAGACACCACTCCAGTGGCAGTCAAGATCAAGCTCAAGCGCCTCGGCAAGATTCGCCAGCCGCACTACCGCATCGTCGTCGCCGACGCCCGTACCCGTCGGGACGGTCGCGCGATCGAAGAGATCGGTATCTACCACCCGACGTACAATCCGTCGCGCATCGAGGTCAACGCCGAGCGTGCGCAGTACTGGCTGTCCGTTGGCGCCCAGCCCACCGAGGCTGTGCTCGCCATCCTGAAGCTCACCGGTGACTGGCAGGCACACAAGGGCCTCCCGGCCCCCGCGCCGCTGCTGCAGCCGGCGACGAAGGAGAACAAGCGTCGCTCCTTCGACGAGTTCGCCAAGGCCCTCGAGGGCATCGGCGAGGGCAAGGGCGAAGCCATTACCCAGAAGGCGAAGAAGGCCGACAAGAAGGCGGACGAGGCTGAGGCCGAGACCGCCGAGTCGACCGAGGCCTGAGCATGCTCGAGGAGGCTCTTGAGCACCTCGTGAAGGGCATCGTGGACAACCCCGACGAAGTGCAGGTCGCCTCGCGCAACCTGCGCCGCGGGCAGGTGCTGGAGGTCCGGGTCCACCCCGACGACCTCGGCAAGGTGATCGGCCGCAACGGCCGCACCGCACGTGCTCTGCGTACCGTCGTGGGCGCCATCGGCGGCCGGGGGATCCGCGTCGACCTCGTCGACGTGGACCAGGTCCGCTGAGACCCGGTTTGCTAGAAGCGTGAATCACCGGCACGGGCCGGGGAGGGCATACGTGCCCGCCCCGGCCCGTCGTCGTCTGAACAGGAGAAAATCAGTGGAGTTGGTAGTCGCGCGGATCGGCCGCGCCCACGGGATCAAGGGTGAGGTCACCGTCGAGGTGCGGACCGACGAGCCCGAGCTGCGGCTCGGACCCGGCGCCGTGCTCCGGACCGACCCGGCGTCGGCGGGACCGCTGACGGTCGAGACCGGCCGGGTGCACAGCGGCAGGCTGATGCTGCGCTTCGCCGGGGTCAAGGACCGCACCGGCGCCGAGGCGCTGCGCAACATCCTGCTCATCGCCGACGTGGACCCGGCGGAGCTGCCGGACGAGGACGACGAGTACTACGACCACCAGCTGATGGACCTCGACGTGGTCCTCGAGGACGGCACCGCGATCGGCCGGATCACCGAGATCTCCCACCTGCCCTCGCAGGACCTGTTCATCGTCGAGCGGCCGGACGGCACCGAGGTGATGATCCCCTTCGTCGAGGAGATCGTCGCCGAGATCGACCTCGAAGAGCAGCGCTGCGTCATCACCCCGCCGCCCGGTCTCATCGACGAGCGCGAGGCGATCGTCGTCTCCACCCGGGACGAGGACGGGGAAGACGCCTGATGCGTCTCGACGTCGTCACGATCTTCCCCGAGTACCTGGAACCGCTCAACGTCTCCCTGGTCGGGAAGGCGCGGGCGCGCGGCCAGCTCGACGTACACGTCCACGACCTGCGGGACTGGACGTACGACCGGCACAACACGGTGGACGACACCCCGTACGGCGGCGGTCCCGGCATGGTCATGAAGACCGAGCCCTGGGGCGAGGCCCTGGACGCGGCGCTGGCCGACGGCTACGAGGCGGGCGCGCACGGACCCGTCATCGTCGTGCCCACCCCCAGCGGCCGGCCCTTCACCCAGGAACTGGCCGTCGAGCTCTCCGAACGCCCCTGGCTGATCTTCACCCCGGCCCGGTACGAGGGCATCGACCGCCGGGTCATGGACGAGTACGCCACGCGCCTCCCGGTCTACGAGGTGTCCATCGGCGACTATGTCCTGGCCGGCGGCGAGGCGGCCGTCCTGGTCGTCACCGAGGCCGTGGCCCGGCTGCTGCCCGGGGTGCTCGGCAACGCCGAATCGCACCGCGACGACTCCTTCGCGCCCGGGGACATGGCCAACCTGCTGGAGGGGCCCGTCTACACCAAGCCTCCCGAGTGGCGCGGCCACGGAATCCCGGACGTGCTGGTCAGCGGCCACCACGGCAAGATCGCCCGGTGGCGCCGCGACGAGGCCTTCCGCCGCACGGCGGCCAACCGTCCGGACCTGATCGAGCGCTGCGAGGCCTCCGCCTTCGACAAGAAGGACCGCGAGCTGCTGAGCATCCTCGGCTGGAAGCCGTCTCCCGACGGCCGATTTTGGCGCAGGCCCCAGACCGTGGAAGAATAGGCGGCTGCTGTGTGCTCGCGTACGCCCCTGCCACAGGGGGACCGTCGTCCGCCGAGTCCCGCAGCTCCCGAATTCTCTCCGGAAACCCCGCATCGGCGACCTGTGGCGTCATGCGAAGAAAGCAGACGAATCACATGTCTCACCTGCTCGATGGCGTCAACGCCGCCACCCTGCGCTCGGACCTCCCGGCCTTCCGCCCGGGTGACACCGTCAACGTTCACGTCCGCGTGATCGAGGGCAACCGCTCGCGTATCCAGCAGTTCAAGGGTGTCGTCATCCGCCGCCAGGGCGCCGGCGTCTCCGAGACCTTCACGGTCCGCAAGGTCTCCTTCAGCGTCGGCGTGGAGCGTACCTTCCCGGTCCACTCCCCGATCTTCGAGAAGATCGAGCTCGTCACCCGCGGTGACGTGCGTCGCGCCAAGCTGTACTTCCTCCGTGAGCTCCGCGGCAAGGCCGCGAAGATCAAGGAGAAGCGCGACCGCTGATCTGCTCCCGGAGTTCAGGGGAAGGCCGGATAGGCTCGCCTCCGATGGACACCGAAGCACCTCACACGCAGCGCGGCCACTCTTCCCCCGACGAGGGGGAGGGGAGGTCGCGTTTCGTGTTTTCCGGAGCGGGGCCCGCGTCGGGCCCCGGTTCCGGTTCCGACCCGGATCCCGCTCGTGGTTCCGACGCCGGCGCAGACCCCGGTCCCGGCTCCGCAACGGCCGGCTGGCTGACCTGGCGGCGCGCCGGGCTGCTCGGCGTGGCCTGCACCGTCTTCCTGCTGCTGTTCAGCAATTTCGTGGTCCAGCCCTTCCTGATCCCGAGCCGCTCGATGGAGCCCACGCTCGCCGTCGGGGACCGGGTGCTGGTCAACAAGCTGGCGTACCGTTTCGGCGGCCGGCCGGAGCGCGGGGACGTCGTGGTCTTCGACGGCACGGGCTCCTTCGTACGGGAGGCCCCGGACGGCAATCCGATCGGCGACGCCCTGCACGGGGCGGCCTCGGCGCTGGGCCTGGCCGAGCCCGCGGACTCCGATTTCGTGAAGCGGGTCGTCGGCGTCGGCGGCGACGACGTGGTGTGCGACGCGAACGGCCGGATCAAGGTCAACGGGGTGCCGCTGGACGAGCCGTACCTCTTCCCCGGCGACTCGGGGTCAAGAGTGCCGTTCCGCGTCGTCGTGCCCCTCGGGACCCTGTGGGTCATGGGTGATCATCGTTCCCAGTCCCGGGACTCCCGGGACCACCTGGGGGAGCCGGGCGGGGGAATGGTGCCGGTGGAGAAGGTGATCGGGCGGGCCGACTGGATCGGCTGGCCGGTGTCGCGCTGGGGTGACGCGGGCTCCGTGGGCGGCGGCCGTGGGTAGCCGCGGGCGACCGCGGGGCGGCCCGTACGCATACGAGGACGGGGACGCCGCCGACCCGGAGCCGGGGCCGGACGCGGCGGACTCGGCGGACGGGCCCCCGGAGCCGGGCGGCCGGGCCGAACGGCGTCGCCTCGCCCGCCGGGTCCGGCGCAGACGGCGTACCCGCCGGGTGGGGGAGCTGCCCCTGCTCGTGGTGGTCGCGCTGTGCATCGCCCTGATCCTCAAGACCTTCCTCGTCCAGGCCTTCTTCATCCCGTCGGGCTCCATGGAGCAGACGATCCGGATCGGAGACCGGGTCCTGGTGGACAAGCTGACCCCGTGGTTCGGCTCGGAGGTCGAGCGCGGGGACGTGGTCGTGTTCAAGGACCCGGGAGGCTGGCTGGGCGCGGACAACGTCCAGACCACCGAGGACCCGGTGGGGATCAAGCAGATCAAGCAGACCCTCACCTTCATCGGCCTGCTGCCCTCGGCGAACGAACAGGACCTGATCAAGCGGGTCATCGGCGTGGGCGGGGACAGCGTGAAGTGCTGCGACGCCCGGGGCCGGGTCAGCGTCAACGGATCGCCGCTCGACGAGCCGTACGTGAACCCGGGCAACGTGCCCTCGGAGATCCGCTTCGAGGTACAGGTGCCCGCCGGACGGATCTTCGTCATGGGCGACCACCGGGCGAACTCCGCCGACTCCCGCTACCACCTCGACGAGGCCTTCCACGGCACGATCGACGAGAAGGACGTGGTCGGCGAGGCCGTGGTGATCGCCTGGCCGTTCGGGCACTGGCACCGGCTGGAACAGCCCGCCACCTTCCGGATGGTTCCCGACCGGGCGCGCGGCGGTCGCCGCGCGCCCCGTAGGCGCCGGGGCGCCTCCTCGTTCGCATAGTGTGTCCTTGGTCTCCCGCGCCTTCGGGAACTCCCGCTCGTTAGGGGAGGGGAGGGCCCGTACCTCACCAGGTCCGGGCGTCGCTATCCGAACGAGGAGTGGATGTGGGGGACGTGGCGGTTGGTGCACGGTCCGGACGCGACGAGGGCGGCGAGGAGCCGAATGACTCCTCCAAACCCGATGCCGTCGAGAACGACGGCGACGACGCGCAGGACGGCGCCGCGGCACGCCCGCACCGTTCGTTCTGGAAGGAGCTGCCGCTCCTGGTCGGCATCGCCCTGCTGCTCGCCCTGCTGATCAAGACCTTCCTGGTGCAGGCCTTCTCGATCCCCTCCGACTCGATGCAGAACACCCTGCAGCGCGGCGACCGGGTGCTCGTGGACAAGCTGACGCCGTGGTTCGGATCGGAGCCCGAGCGCGGTGAGGTCGTGGTCTTCCACGACCCGTCGAACTGGCTGAGCAACGAGGTCACTCCGGAACCCAACATCGCGCAGAAGGCCCTCAGCTGGATCGGCCTCATGCCGTCCGCCGAGGAGAAGGACCTGATCAAGCGGACGATCGCCATCGGCGGTGACACGGTCGAGTGCAAGAAGGGCGGACCGGTCGTCGTCAACGGCAAGGAGCTCGACGAGCCGTACATCTTCCCGGGCAACACCCCGTGCGACGACTTCCCCTTCGGTCCGCTCACCGTGCCCAAGGGCAAGATCTGGGTGATGGGCGACCACCGGCAGAACTCGCAGGACTCCCGCTACCACCAGCAGGACCCCACCCAGGGCTTCGTTCCCGTCAGCGATGTCGTCGGACGCGCCGTGGTGGTGGCCTGGCCGGTCACCCGCTGGTCCACCCTGCCGGTTCCGGAGACCTTCGACCAGCCGGGCATCGGTACGCAGACCAAGGCCACCGCGCTGGGTCTGGGCGCCGAGGGGCTGGCGCCGGTCGGGCTCGGCCCGGCCGCGCTCGGGTTCGCCGGCGCGGTGCCGGTCGTACTGTGGCGCAGGCGGAGGCTGACCGCGGGGCGTACCGACAGGTAGGGTGCCGCCCAGGTCGACGATCTCCGAGTGTGGGGGCGCTTGCAATGGGCGGAACACGAGCAATACGAGCAGGTGACGGCGATGGCCGCGGTGCTCTCGGCAGCATGCTGTCGGGAGTCGCCGTGGCCATCGGCTTTGTGCTCTTCCTGGGCGGGTTCGTGTGGGGAGCCGTCGTGTACCAGCCGTACACGGTGC
Organism: Streptomyces sp. GL_148; assembly: GCF_057834205.1. Classification (NCBI taxonomy): domain Bacteria; kingdom Bacillati; phylum Actinomycetota; class Actinomycetes; order Kitasatosporales; family Streptomycetaceae; genus Streptomyces; species Streptomyces sp. GL_148. The sequence continues at coordinate 6,273,450 of NZ_CM174396.1, forward strand.
CGACCGACTCGATGGTGCCCACCGTGAAGCCCGGAGACCGGGTGCTGGCACAGCGCATCGCCGGGGGGGACGTGCGCCGCGGAGACGTGGTGATCTTCAAGGACGGGCAGTGGAGCGATTCGCCGATGGTCAAGCGGGTCGTCGGCGTCGGCGGGGACACGGTCAAGTGCTGCGGTGACGGCGGCCGGCTCACCGTCAACGGCAAGGAGCTGGACGAGCCGTACATCGAAGAGGAGAAGCTCGACGTGGCGGGCGCTCCGGGCGGGTCCGCCTCCCGGACGCCGTTCGAGGTGACGGTGCCGGAGGGCAACCTCTTCCTGCTCGGCGACCGGCGCGGAGCCTCGCTGGACTCCCGGGCACACCTCGAGGAGGCCGGACAGGGGACGGTGGCCCGCTCGGCGGTGACCGGCCGCGTCGACGCCCTCGCGTGGCCCGACATGTCGATGCTGGAGCGGCCCCGGGCCTACGCGGCCCTGCCCGGCGGGACCTCGACGCCGGGGCCGCTGCTGCTCCAGGTGGCCGCGGTGGTGGCCGGAGCCGCCCTGGTGGTGCTCGGAGCCGCGTACGGGCCGGTCGTACGGGTTCTCGGGCGCGGGCGGAGGCAGGAGCGGGCCGATGTCCGCTGACGCGACGGCGGGGCCGGGGACCGGTTCCGGGTCGGGTGGGCAGGGAGGGGCGGGAGTTCCGGGAGGGTCGGGATCGCCGCGCAAGGTGGCGCGGGTGATCCTGCTGGACCCCGAGGACAGGATCCTGCTGCTGCACGGCTTCGAGCCGGGAGACCCGGCGGACGACTGGTGGTTCACCCCGGGCGGCGGCCTGGAAGGGGCCGAGACCCGGGAGCAGGCCGCGCTCCGCGAGCTCGCGGAGGAGACCGGGATCACCGACGTGGAACTGGGGCCGGTGCTGTGGCACCGCTACTGCTCGTTCCCCTTCGACGGGCGCCGCTGGGAGCAGGACGAGTGGTACTTCCTGGCCCGGACGACCCAGACCGCGACCGTACTGGGAGGCCTCACCGAGCTGGAGCGCCGCAGCGTCTCGGGCACCAGGTGGTGGACCTCCGAGGAACTTCTTGCGGCCCATGAGACGGTGTACCCGACCAGACTCGCAGAGCTGCTCCGCACGCTGCTCGACGATGGTCCCCCGGGTGCGCCCGTGAACCTGGCCCCGGAAATCGTTTAGGGGCGCACGGGCCTGGCGCACAATAGGGGGACGCACGGCTGAAGGGGAACATGCCATGAGTGCCGAGGACCTCGAGAAGTACGAGACCGAGATGGAGCTGAAGCTCTATCGCGAGTACCGCGACGTCGTCGGGCTGTTCAAGTATGTGATCGAGACCGAACGCCGTTTCTACCTCACCAACGACTACGAGATGCAGGTGCACTCGGTACAGGGGGAGGTCTTTTTCGAGGTCTCGATGGCCGACGCGTGGGTCTGGGACATGTACAGACCGGCTCGGTTCGTCAAGCAGGTGCGGGTGCTGACCTTCAAGGACGTGAACATCGAGGAGCTCAACAAGAGCGATCTCGAACTTCCGGGCAGCTGAATTCCCTCGCCGGGGTGACGCGGTTGTCCACATCGCCCCGGTTGTCCACCAAGATCCACTAGGTGGGCGGGGACGCGGGATCGTCGGTGCCGGAGGTGGTGCCGGATGAACGCGAAGGGCGTGGCACAGCAGGCATTGGGGCGGTACGGCGAGGACCTCGCGACGCGGCGGCTCACCGAGGCCGGGATGACCGTGATCGCGCGGAACTGGCGGTGCCGCGGCGGGGAGATCGACATCGTCGCCCGGGACGGGGACGCCCTCGTCGTGTGCGAGGTCAAGACCCGGCGCGCGGGGGAGTTCGAACATCCCATGGCCGCGCTGCGGCCCGCCAAGGCCGAGCGCCTGCGCAGGCTCGCCGGGCGCTGGCTGGCCGACCACGGCGGACCACCCCCGGGCGGGGTGCGCATCGACCTCGTCGGGGTCCTCCTGCCGCGGCGCGGCGGGCCCGTGGTGGAGCACGTCAGGGGGGCGGCCTGATGGGGTTCGCGCGGGCCTGCTCGGTCGCCCTCGTGGGCGTCGACGGCGTGGTGGTGGAGGTCCAGGCCGACCTGGAGCCCGGGGTCGCCACCTTCTCCCTGGTGGGGCTCCCCGACAAGACCCTGGTCGAGAGCCGGGACCGGGTCAGGGCGGCCGTGGTGAACTCGGGCGCCGCCTGGCCGCAGAAGAAGCTCACCGTCGGCCTCAGCCCGGCGTCCGTCCCGAAGGGGGGCGCGGGCTTCGACCTCGCCGTTGCGGCCGCCGTGCTCGGCGCCGCCGAAGTGGTCGACCCGAAGGTGATCGCCGATCTCGTCCTCATCGGGGAGCTGGGGCTGGACGGCCGGGTGCGTCCCGTCCGCGGGATCCTGCCGGCGGTGCTCGCCGCCGCCGAGGCCGGATACCGGCAGGTCGTGGTCCCGCAGCAGTGCGCGGCCGAGGCCATGCTCGTCCCGGACGTCTCGGTGCTCGGCGTACGCAGCCTGCGGCAACTGATCGCGGTGCTCACCGAGGGGGAGGTCCCCGAGGAGGATCCACCGGATCCGTCCGGGCGCCCGGACCCGATGCTCGCCGGGCTGGTCGTCCCCGGCGCCGGACTCGGCACGGGGGTGGCCCGCGACGGCGACGGGCGGGACTTCCCCGACCTCGCCGACGTCGCCGGACAGCACGCGGCACGCCGGGCCCTGGAGGTGGCGGCCGCCGGGGGCCACCACCTCTTCCTGAGCGGACCGCCCGGCGCGGGCAAGACGATGATGGCCGAGCGGATCCCCTGGATCATGCCCCCGCTCACCCGACAGGATTCCCTGGAGGTCACGGCCGTCCACTCGGTCGCGGGAATCCTGCCCCCGGGCGAACCGCTCGTCGCCCGGGCCCCGTACTGCGCCCCGCACCACTCGGCGACCATGCAGTCCCTCGTCGGAGGCGGAGCCGGTGTGGCCAGGCCCGGAGCGGTGTCGCTGGCCCACAGGGGGGTGCTGTTCCTCGACGAAGCCGCGGAGTTCAGCACCAAGGCCCTGGACGCCCTGAGGCAGCCCCTCGAAGCGGGACACGTGGTCATCGCCCGGGCCGCCGGGGTGGTACGCCTGCCGGCCCGGTTCCTGATGGTGCTGGCCGCCAACCCCTGTCCCTGCGGGCGGCACACCCTGCACGGGACCGGCTGCGACTGCCCGGCCTCGGTGATCCGCCGCTACCAGGCCCGGCTGTCGGGGCCGCTGCTGGACCGGGTGGACCTGCGCGTGGAGGTCGAGCCGGTCACCCGCTCCGATCTGCTGGGACGCGGGGGCCGCGGCGAAGCCACGGCGGTGGTGGCCGGGCGGGTCCGGGAGGCCCGTGACCGGGCCGCGGCCCGGCTCGAGGGCACGCCCTGGCGGCTCAACGCGGAGGTCCCGGGCCACGAGCTGCGGACCCGCTGGCCGGCCGCCCCGGGAGCACTGGCCCAGGCCGAGCGGGACCTGGAGCGCGGCCTGCTGACCGCGCGGGGGCTCGACCGGGTGCTCCGGGTCGCCTGGACGGTGGCCGACCTGCGGAGCCGGGACCGCCCCGACGCCCTGGACGTGGCGGTCGCCCTCGAACTGCGCACCGGAATCGCCCGCGGAGCCACGGCGCACCTGGACGCCGCCTCATGACCGCCGCGGCGCCGGCCCCGGGACCCGGTCCGGGACCCGGCACGGAGGAGGAGGCGGAGCCCGCGGGCGAGGTGCTCGCTCGGGCCGCGCTCACCCGGGTCCTGGAGCCCGGGGAGGAGCACGGCGGGCGCTGGCTGAAGGCGTACGGGGCGGTCGGGCTGATACGGCTGCTGACCGGGCCCGCGCCGGAGCCCGGGGTGCTGACCGGGGTCGGCGGCGAGCGGCTCGCCGGATACCGCCGCCGGGCTGCGTCGGCCGACCCTCGGCGGGACCTGGCGGTCGCCGCCGAGACCGGGGGCCGGTTCGTCTGCCCCGGGTCGGCGGAGTGGCCGAGTCAGCTGGACGACCTCGGTGACGCCCGGCCCGTCGGGCTGTGGGTGCGGGGCAGGGCGAGCCTGCGGGCCTGGGCCCTGCGCTCCGTGGCGGTGGTCGGGGCCCGCGCGTGCACCCCGTACGGGGCACACATGGCCCAGAGCCTGGCCGGTGAACTCGCCGAGCGCGGTTGGGTGGTGGTCTCGGGCGCCGCCTACGGGATCGACGGCGCCGCCCACCGCGGGGCCCTCGCCGCCGGCGGAGCGACGGCCGCCGTGCTGGCCTGCGGGGTGGACGTGCCCTACCCGCGCGGCCACGCCGGACTGCTCGGCCGGATCGCCGCCCAGGGGCTGCTCCTCGGCGAGCTGCCGCCCGGCAGCCACCCCACGCCGAGCCGTTTCGTCCTGCGCAACCGCGTCATCGCCGCCCTGACCCGGGGCACGGTCGTCGTGGAGGCGGCCCACCGCAGCGGGTCCCTGGTCACCGCCCGGCGGGCCCAGGCACTGGGGAGGATCACCATGGGCATCCCGGGCCCGGCCACCAGCGGGCTCTCGGCCGGCGTGCACGAACTGCTGCGCGGTGAAGCCTCGCTGGTCACGGACGCGGCGGAGGTCATCGAGCTGGTCGGAGGGATGGGAGAACTGGCCCCCGAGCGGCGGGGCCCCGTGATCGCCCGGGACCTGCTGGGGCCCGAAGCGGTCCGGGTACTCGACGCCCTCCCGGCGGGGCGCCTCGCAGACCTGGAGGAACTGGCCCTCGCGTCGGGCACCGGCACCGATGAAGTCATCGGCAGACTGTACGAACTTCACTCTCTGGGGTTCGTCGAACGGCAGGGCGACGGCTGGCAGTTGACCCCGAAGCGGCCGAGAGGAGGCGCATAAAGCGCAGTCGCCCGGCGAGGCGGTCGTTGACCTGGGGCGTTCCGGTGAAAGAGTGAAGGCGATGAGAGACGCGGTCTTCCCGGTGGCACCCGCCGGGACCGTGCGCCAGGCGCCGGTCCCCGGTCGCCCGCGCGAGTCGGGGCGCCCTTGTGGGCCCGCGCGATCCCGTACTCTTCGCGCACCGCGACACTTCCGTCACGCTACGCTCCCAAGGAATCCGGCTCCGGCAAAGGCGAAGTATGCCCCAGCACACCTCAGGGTCTGACCGCGCTGCGGTGCCCCCCGCTGCGCGCAGCAGCGAGCGGTCCACCGCGCCCTCGTCCCTGGAGGTGCTGTGGCGCTCGTACAAGGACTCGGGTGACGAGCGGCTGCGGGAGCAGCTGATCCTGCACTACTCGCCCCTCGTGAAGTACGTGGCGGGCCGCGTCAGCGTCGGTCTGCCGCCCAATGTGGAACAGGCCGATTTCGTCTCCTCCGGAGTCTTCGGACTGATCGACGCCATCGAGAAGTTCGACATCGAACGGTCCATCAAGTTCGAGACGTACGCGATCACCCGCATCCGCGGCGCGATGATCGACGAGCTGCGGGCGCTGGACTGGATCCCCCGCTCGGTGCGGCAGAAGGCGCGCGCCGTGGAACGGGCCTACGCCACGCTGGAGGCCCAGCTGCGGCGCACCCCGACCGAACACGAGGTCGCCGGGGAAATGGGCATCGGCGTGGAGGATCTGCACGCCGTTTTCAGCCAGTTGTCGCTGGCCAACGTGGTCGCCCTGGAAGAGCTGCTGCACGTGGGCGGGGAGGGGGACCGCCTCTCCCTGATGGACACCCTGGAGGACACCGCCGCGGACAACCCGGTGGAGGTCGCGGAGGACCGGGAGTTGCGACGGCTGCTGGCGCGGGCCATCAACACGCTGCCCGAGCGGGAGAAGACGGTGGTGACCCTCTACTACTACGAGGGCCTCACGCTCGCCGAGATCGGCAACGTCCTCGGGGTCACCGAGAGCCGCGTCAGCCAGATCCACACCAAGTCGGTCCTGCAGCTGCGGGCGAAGCTGGCGGACGTCGGGCGCTGAACCGGGGGTCCCGGGGCGCGAGGGCGGAGGCCGAGAGCGTACGACGGCCTTGCGGTACATCCGTAGAGTGGACGCGTGCCCAGGATTCGAGCGGCCTCCGTGGCCGAGCACCGGTCGATGCAGCGCGGCGCCCTGTTGGACGCCGCGCGTTCCCTGCTGTCCGAAGGGGGGACGGAAGCGCTGACCTTCCCCGCCCTCGCCGAGAGGACCGGCCTCGCCCGGTCCTCCGTATACGAGTACTTCCGGTCCCGTGCGGCCGTCGTCGAAGAGCTGTGCGCGGTGGACTTCCCCGTGTGGGCGGCCGAGATCGAGGCGGCGATGTCCGAGGCGCAGGCGCCGGAGGCGAAGATCGAGGCGTACGTGCGCTGCCAGCTGGGGCTGGTGGGGGACAAGCGGCACCGGGCGGTGGTGGCGATCTCGGCGAGCGAGCTGGACGCCGGGGCGCGCGAGAAGATCCGCGCGGCGCACGGGAGCCTGATCGCGATGATCGTGGAGGCGCTGGCCGCGCTGGGGCAGGCGGAGCCGAGGCTGGCCGCGATGCTGCTCCAGGGCGTGGTGGACGCCGCAGTCCGGCGGATCGAGGCGGGTGCGGGGGAAGACCCCGTCGTGGTCACGGACGCGGCGGTGGCCATGGCCCTGCGGGGCGTCGGGGGCTGACCCGGTCCTCACGCGCCGGACGGCTGAAGAGCGGCCAGGGGGAGCAGGCGGGGGGTCGGGCGCGGGAGCAGCGCCAGCGGGTTGAGGTAGGTCTGCGCGTGCAGGAGACCCCAGTGGAGGCAGGAGCGGGGGCAGTGGGGGCCGTCCGTGAGGAGGGCCACCACCTGGCCCGTCGTGACCTCGGCGCCCTGCACCACCAGGGGGCGGACCGGTTCGTACGTCGTGCGCAGGCCGTTCGGGAGGGTCAGCGAGAGGACCCCGCGACCCGCGACCGGTCCGGCGTAGTGGACCCGGCCCGGGCCGACCGCGCGGAGCTCCGCGCCCACCGGGGCCGCCAGGTCCACCCCGCGGTGGCCCGCCGCGTACGGGGTCGGGGGCGGGTCCCACCAGCGGACCACGGTCAGGGGGGACGGGAGCGGGCGTCCGCCCGGGGCCGGTGGCCCCGGCGGTCCCGGGGTCGGTGGAGGGGGGCTCAGGGCGAGGCCCAGGGTCATGAGCACGGTGAGCAGCAGCTTCGTCATGCGGGGAAGGGTCCCAACCCGGCGCCGGCTCCGTCCGGGCCTGTGGACGGTCGGGACGCTGTGGACAACCGCGTCATCCGGCATACCACCGGGTCCCGTACACTTCTTGTGGCGATCCGGGTCACCGGGTCGACTTCGCACGCCCCAGCACCGGCCCCTCAGGGCCAGGTGACAGCGTCTCTCGGTCCCCTCTACGGGGGCAGGGCGCGATAGGGGCGTCAGGAACCAAACCGAGAAACAAGGAGATGGCCATGGCCGTCGTAACGATGCGGGAGCTGCTGGAAAGCGGCGTCCACTTCGGTCACCAGACCCGCCGTTGGAACCCGAAGATGAAGCGCTTCATCTTCACGGAGCGCAACGGCATCTACATCATCGACCTGCTGCAGTCGCTGTCGTACATCGACCGCGCCTACGAGTTCGTGAAGGAGACCGTCGCCCACGGCGGTTCCATCATGTTCGTCGGTACCAAGAAGCAGGCCCAGGAGGCCATCGCCGAGCAGGCGACGCGCGTTGGTATGCCGTACGTCAACCAGCGGTGGCTGGGTGGCATGCTCACCAACTTCTCCACCGTCTACAAGCGCCTTCAGCGTCTGAAGGAGCTTGAGGCGATCGACTTCGAGGACGTCGCCGCCTCGGGTCTCACCAAGAAGGAGCTCCTGGTCCTCTCTCGCGAGAAGATCAAGCTGGAGAAGACCCTCGGTGGTATCCGCGAGATGTCGAAGGTTCCCAGCGCCGTCTGGATCGTCGACACCAAGAAGGAGCACATCGCCGTCGGTGAGGCGCGCAAGCTCCACATCCCGGTCGTCGCGATCCTCGACACCAACTGCGACCCCGACGAGGTCGACTACAAGATCCCGGGCAACGACGACGCGATCCGCTCCGTCGGTCTGCTCACCCGCGTGATCGCCGACGCCGTCGCCGAGGGCCTCATCGCCCGTTCCGGTGCCGCCACTGGCGACTCGAAGCCGGGCGAGAAGGCCGCTGCCGAGCCGCTCGCCGAGTGGGAGCGCGACCTGCTCGAGGGCGAGAAGAAGGCCGACGACGCTGAGGCCGCTCCGGCCGAGGCCGTTGTCGAGACCCCCGCCGTCGAGGCTGAGGCCGCTCCGGCCGAGGCCGAGGTTGTCGCCGAGCCCGTCGTCGAGGCTCCGGCCGCCGACGCCGAGCAGGCCTGACCCACTGAGAGCGCCCGGCGTTCATGCGCCGGGCACTCACAGCACGGACGATGACGGCGGGGGAGCCGCGCCAAAAGCGCGCCTCCTCCGCCGTTCACCCGTAGATCTACGACTTCGAGAGAGAATCACAGACTCATGGCGAACTACACCGCCGCTGACGTCAAGAAGCTCCGCGAGCTCACCGGCGTCGGCATGCTGGACTGCAAGAACGCGCTGGTCGAGTCCGACGGCGACGTCGACAAGGCCGTCGAGGCGCTCCGTATCAAGGGTCAGAAGGGCGTCGCCAAGCGCGAAGGCCGTTCTGCCGAGAACGGTGCCGTCGTCTCCGTGATCGCCGACGACAACACCTCCGGTGTCATCGTCGAGCTGAAGTGCGAGACGGACTTCGTCGCCAAGGGCGAGAAGTTCCTGGCCGTCACCAACCAGCTGGCCGAGCACGTCGCCGCGACTTCCCCGGCCGACATCGAGGCGCTCCTCGCGTCCGAGATCGAGCCCGGCAAGACCGTCCAGGCGTTCGTGGACGAGGCCAACGCCAACCTCGGCGAGAAGATCGTCCTGGACCGCTTCGCGCAGTTCACCGGCGGTTACGTCTCGGCGTACATGCACCGCACGATGCCCGACCTGCCGTTCCAGATCGGTGTCCTGGTCGAGCTCGACAAGGAGAACGCCGAGGTCGCCCGCGGCGTCGCGCAGCACATCGCCGCGTTCGCGCCGAAGTGGCTCTCCAAGGATGACGTCCCCGCCGACGTCGTCGAGTCCGAGCGTCGCGTGGCCGAAGAGGTCACCCGCGCCGAGGGCAAGCCGGAGGCCGCGCTGCCGAAGATCGTCGAGGGTCGTGTCAACGGCTTCTTCCGCGACAACACGCTGCTTGGCCAGGCCTACGCCCTGGACGCCAAGAAGTCCGTCCAGAAGGTTCTGGACGAGGCCGGTGTCACCCTGGTGCGCTTCTCGCGCATCAAGGTCGGCATCTGAGTCCGTCCGTACGCGACGGACACCGGACCCCGGTAGGGTCTGAAGCAGTCGCCCGCGTTCGCGCAGGGCGACCGCAGATCTGACGAGGAGGCCATTGCCGTAGAGGGAACCGCGAGGACCCACCGGCAATGGCCTTCTTCGTATGTGCACGAGGAGATCTCCATGAATCAGGGCGTGGACACCCACACCGCTTCCGACGACAAGAGCGACCAGGACAAGAAGGGCCGCCGCTTCATGCTGAAGCTGTCGGGCGAGGCCTTCTCCGGTGGCGGAGGACTGGGCGTCGACCCCGACGTAGTCCACGCCATCGCCCGCGAGATCGCCGCGGTGGTCCGCGACGGCGCGGAGATCGCCATCGTGATCGGCGGTGGCAACTTCTTCCGCGGCGCCGAACTCCAGCAGCGCGGCATGGACCGGGCCCGGTCCGACTACATGGGCATGCTCGGCACGGTCATGAACTGCCTCGCCCTCCAGGACTTCCTGGAGAAGGAAGGCATCGACTCCCGCGTCCAGACGGCCATCACCATGGGCCAGGTCGCCGAGCCGTACATCCCGCTGCGCGCCGTCCGCCACCTGGAGAAGGGCCGCGTGGTCATCTTCGGCGCCGGCATGGGCATGCCCTACTTCTCCACCGACACCACGGCCGCCCAGCGCGCCCTGGAAATCGACGCGGAAGCCCTGCTCATGGGCAAGAACGGCGTCGACGGGGTCTACGACTCCGACCCGAAGAAGAACCCGGACGCGGTGAAGTTCGACGCGCTGGAGTACAGCGAGGTGCTGTCGCGCGACCTCAAGGTCGCCGATGCCACCGCCATCACGCTGTGCCGCGACAACAAGCTGCCGATCCTCGTCTTCGAGCTGCTCGCCGAGGGCAATATCGCGCGAGCCGTCAAGGGTGAGAAGATCGGCACGCTCGTGAGCGACCAGGGCACCCGGGCCTGAGCAAGCCCCCCGTCCGCCTGAACCATCCATTTCTGACATGCAGGAGCACGTGGTGACCGAAGAGATCCTCCTCGAGGCCGAGGAGAAGATGGAAAAGGCCGTCGTCGTCGCCAAGGAAGACTTCGCCGCGATTCGCACCGGTCGTGCGCACCCGGCGATGTTCAACAAGATCGTGGCGGAGTACTACGGCGCCATCACGCCCATCAACCAGCTCGCCTCCTTCTCGGTCCCCGAGCCGCGCATGGCGATCGTGACCCCGTTCGACAAGAGCGCCCTGCGCAACATCGAGACGGCCATCCGCGACTCCGACCTGGGCGTCAACCCCAGCAACGACGGCAGCATCATCCGGGTGACCTTCCCCGAGCTGACGCAGGACCGCCGCAAGGAGTACATCAAGGTCGCGCGCACCAAGGCCGAGGACTCCAAGGTCTCGATCCGCGCCATCCGCCGCAAGGCGAAGGACGCCCTCGACAAGCTCGTCAAGGACAAGGAAGCCGGCGAGGACGAGGTTCGCCGCGCCGAGAAGGAGCTCGACGACACCACCGCGAAGTACGTCGCGCAGGTGGACGAGCTGCTCAAGCACAAGGAAGCCGAGCTCCTCGAAGTCTGATGAACGACACTTCCTGGCAGCCGGAGCCGGTTCCGGCGGGTCCCGCCTACGATGCGCTGGTGGGCCCGCACACTCGGCCCATGCCCATCGTGCCCGATGCCGCCGGCCGTGACTTCGACGACCGGGAAGCACGCGATCGGGGGGCCGCCGCTGACGGCGGCCCCCTCTTCCGCGCCGATACGCCGCCGCAGGAGCCCATGCCCAGCCCCCCGCCGACCCCGCCTTCGCCGGCGCCGCAGGACCCCCCGCCCCCGCCTCAGAAGAAGCGCGCCGGGCGGGACCTGCGCGCCGCCATAGGGGTCGGAGTCGGCCTCGGCGCGGTGATCTTCGCGTCGCTGTTCATCGTCAAGGCGGTCTTCGTCGGCGTCGTCGTCGTGGCGGTCGTCGTCGGCCTGTGGGAGCTCACCTCCCGGCTGCAGGAGAAGAAGGGCATCAAGGCTCCGCTGGTCCCGCTCGCGATCGGCGGTGCGGCGATGGTCATCGCCGGATACATCCGCGGGGCCGAGGGTGCCTGGGTGGCGATGGCGCTGACCGCCCTCGCGGTCCTGGTGTGGCGGATGACCGAGCCGCCCGAGGACTACCTCAAGGACGTCACCGCCGGAGTCTTCGCGGCGTTCTACGTCCCCTTCCTGGCCACCTTCGTCGCGATGCTGCTCACCGCCGACGACGGGCCGCAGCGGGTCGTCACCTTCCTGGTCCTGACCGTGGTCAGCGACACCGGGGCCTACGCCGTGGGGTGGCGCTTCGGCAAGACCAAGCTCGCCCCGCGCATCAGCCCCGGAAAGACCCGCGAGGGGCTCTTCGGAGCGGTGGCCTTCGCGATGGGGGCCGGCGCGCTGTGCATGGAGTTCCTGATCGACGGCGGCGTCTGGTGGCAGGGCCTGGTGCTCGGCCTCGCCGTCGCGGTCAGCGCGACCCTCGGTGACCTCGGCGAGTCCATGATCAAGCGGGATCTCGGGATCAAGGACATGGGCACGCTGCTGCCGGGTCACGGCGGCATCATGGACCGGCTTGACTCCCTGCTCCCGACGGCCCCGGTGGTCTGGCTGCTGCTGGCGCTGTTCGTGGGCACCGGCTGACCTGCGAAAAGGCGCCCGTACAGGCGGGGCGGTTACTCTTGGAAGGCGCGCTGCTTCTGCGGCGCGCCTTTCGTCTTACAAGGAGTACCTGCCATGGCCCGCCCAGTCCCGGGAGAGCTCACTTTCGTCGCCCCTCGTGGAGCGAAGAAGCCGCCCCGGCACCTCGCCGACCTCACCCCCGAGGAGCGCCGGGAGGCGGTCGCCGCGATCGGTGAGAAGCCCTTCCGGGCCAAGCAGCTCTCCCAGCACTACTTCGCCCGGTACGCGCACGATCCGGCCGAGTGGACCGACATCCCGGCCGCTTCCCGCGAGAAGCTCCAGCAGGAGCTGCTGCCGGACCTGATGAACGTCCTGCGCCACATCTCCTGCGATGACGACACCACCCGCAAGACCCTGTGGAAGCTGCACGACGGCACGCTCGTCGAGTCCGTGCTCATGCGCTACCCGGACCGGGTCACCATGTGCATCTCCTCGCAGGCCGGCTGCGGCATGAACTGCCCGTTCTGCGCCACCGGCCAGGCCGGTCTCGACCGCAACCTGTCGACCGCCGAGATCGTCCACCAGATCGTGGACGGCATGCGCGCCCTGCGCGACGGCGAGGTCCCCGGCGGGCCCGCCCGGCTGTCGAACATCGTCTTCATGGGCATGGGCGAGCCGCTCGCCAACTACAACCGCGTCGTCGGCGCCATCCGCCGCCTCACCGACCCGGAGCCCGACGGCCTGGGCCTGTCCCAGCGCGGTATCACCGTCTCCACCGTGGGCCTGGTCCCGGCGATGCTGCGCTTCTCCGACGAGGGCTTCAAGTGCCGCCTCGCCGTCTCCCTGCACGCCCCGGACGACGAGCTGCGCGACACCCTGGTCCCCGTGAACACCCGCTGGAACGTCCGCGAGGTGCTCGACGCGGCCTGGGAGTACGCGGAGAAGTCCGGCCGCCGGATCTCCATCGAGTACGCCCTGATCCGAGACATCAACGACCAGGCCTGGCGTGGAGACCTGCTCGGCAGGCTGCTCAAGGGCAAGCGCGTGCACGTCAACCTGATCCCGCTGAACCCGACGCCGGGCTCGAAGTGGACCGCCTCGCGGCCCGAGGACGAGAAGGCCTTCGTGGACGCCATCGCCCGCCACGGCGTGCCGGTGACCGTCCGCGACACCCGTGGTCAGGAGATCGACGGCGCGTGCGGCCAGCTCGCCGCCTCGGAGCGCTGATTTCCGCCAGTTGAGGTTCGCTTTCGGCCGCGGGGTACCCTGTGGCCGAACCAATTTCATATTCCGACAGGGGAGCGCCACAGCGCTGAGAGTGCGGTAACCGTCACCGCAGACCCTCTGAACCTCGCCCCGGTCATTCGGGGTAGGAAGTTCGGTCATCACTCAAGCTGTTGCGCCCTGCCCGGCGTCCGCTCCACAGAGCGCCGGGCGGGGCCGCGTCTTCTCCTGGACATCCCAGGAGGAATGCACCAATGAGCACCACCAAGAAGATGGCGGGCGTCGCGCTTGTGGCCGCGCTCGGCGTCACCACGCTCAGCGCCTGCGGCGGCGGCGACGCCAAGGACAAGTCCGCCGGGGCGAGCGACGCCCCGAAGTCCAAGACGATCACTCTCGTCTCGCACGACTCCTTCAACGTGACTGACACGGTCCTCAAGGCGTTCGAGCAGCAGAGCGGCTACACCGTCAAGGTCCTGAAGTCGGGCGACGCGGGCGCGGCGCTGAACCAGGAGATCCTCACCAAGGGCTCCCCGCGCGGCGACGTCTTCTTCGGCGTGGACAACACGCTGCTCTCCCGGGCCCTCGACAACGGCATCTTCACGCCGTACGAGGCCAAGGGGCTGGCCGGCGTGAAGCCCGAGTTCGTGCTCGACAAGGAGCACCGGGTCACCCCCGTCGACTCCGGCGACATCTGCGTGAACTATGACAAGGCCTACTTCGCGGACAAGAAGATCGCCCCGCCGCAGACGCTGGACGACCTGATCAAGCCGGAGTACAAGAACCTGCTGGTCACCGAGAACGCCGCGACCTCCTCGCCCGGCCTCGGCTTCCTCCTCGCCTCCGTCGGCAAGTACGGCGACGAGGGCTGGAAGGACTACTGGAGCAAGCTCAAGGCCAACGGCGTCGAGGTCGTCGACGGCTGGGAGCAGGCCTACAACGAGCGCTTCTCCGGCTCGGCGGGCGGCAAGAAGGCCAAGGGCGACCGGCCGCTGGTCGTCTCCTACGCCTCCAGCCCGCCGGTCGAGGTCCTCTACGGCGAGCCGCAGCCGGCCGAGGCCCCGACGGGCGTCGCGACGGGCACCTGCTTCCGTCAGACCGAGTTCGCGGGTCTGCTCAAGGGCGCGAAGAACGAGGAGGGCGGCAAGGCGCTCCTGGACTTCCTGATCTCCAAGAAGTTCCAGGAGGACATGCCGCTCCAGATGTTCGTGAACCCGGTGACCAAGGACGCGACGCTGCCGGAGCTGTTCACCAAGCACGGCGTCGTCATCGAGAAGCCCGAGACGGTCGCCCCTGAGGCCATCGCCAAGAACCGCGACCAGTGGGTCAAGACGTGGACCACGCTCGTCGTGAAGTAGGACGAGTGAGCAAGGCTCCGAAGGAGAGCGGGCGGGTCACGGCCGTCAGGCTCGGTCTGATGGCCGTGCCGCTCGTCTTCTTCGGGCTGTTCTTCGCGTACCCCGTGGCCGCGATCGTCGGGCGCGGGCTCAAGACCGACGCCGGCTGGCAGTTCGGCCGGATAGGCGAGGTGCTGGCCCGGCCCGACATCGGCGACGTGCTCTGGTTCACCACCTGGCAGGCGCTCGCGTCCACGGTGCTCACGCTCCTGATCGCACTCCCCGGCGCGTACGTCTTCGCGCGCTTCGAGTTCCCCGGCAAACAGCTGCTGCGGGCGCTCGTGACGGTGCCGTTCGTGCTGCCGACCGTCGTGGTCGGCACCGCGTTCCTGGCGCTCGTCGGGCGGAACGGTCTGCTGGACGAGGTGTGGGGGATCCGCCTCGACACGACCGTCTGGGCGATCCTTCTCGCGCACGTCTTCTTCAACTACGCCGTGGTCATCCGTACGGTCGGCGGGCTGTGGGCGCAGCTCGATCCGCGTCAGGAGGAGGCCGCGCGGGTGCTGGGCGCCGGGCGGTTCGCCGCCTGGCGGCGCGTGACGCTGCCCGCGCTGGGCCCGGCCGTCGCGGCCGCCTCGCTGATGGTGTTCCTGTTCACGTTCTCCTCCTTCGGCGTCGTGCAGATCCTGGGCGGGCCCGCGTACTCCACCCTGGAGGTGGAGGTCTACCGGCAGACCGCAGAGCTCCTGGACCTGCCGACGGCCGCCGTGCTGACGATGGTGCAGTTCGCGGCCATCGGCGCGATCCTCGGCGTGCACGCCTGGACCGTGCGCAAGCGGGAGACCGCGCTGCGGCTCGTCGACCCGGGCCGGACCACGCACCGGCCGCGCGGCTGGGCCCAGCGCACCCTGCTCGGCGGGGTGCTGCTGACGGTGGCGCTGCTGATCGTGCTTCCCCTCGGCGTGCTCGTGGAACGCTCCCTCGACGCCCCGGGCGGCTATGGCTTCGGCTTCTACCGGGCGCTCCAGGAGGTGGGCGCGGGCGGCGGAACGTTCCTGGTGCCGCCGCTGGAGGCGATCTGGAACTCGCTGCAGTTCGCGCTCGCCGCCACCGCCATCGCGCTGGTCGTCGGCGGTCTCGCCGCCGCCGCGCTGACCCGGCGCGCGGGCCGCTTCGTACGGGGCTTCGACGCGCTGCTGATGCTCCCGCTGGGGGTGTCGGCCGTGACCGTCGGCTTCGGCTTCCTCATCACCCTCGACGAGCCGCCGCTGGACCTGCGGACCTCGTGGATCCTGGTGCCGCTGGCGCAGGCGCTGGTGGGCGTTCCCTTCGTCGTACGGACCATGCTGCCGGTGCTGCGCGCGGTCGACGGACGGCTGCGGGAGGCCGCCGCCGTGCTCGGCGCCTCACCGCTGCGGGCCTGGCGGGAGGTGGACCTGCCGATGGTGCGCCGGGCCCTGCTGATCGCGGCGGGCTTCGCCTTCGCCGTGTCCCTCGGGGAGTTCGGGGCGACCGTCTTCATCGCGCGGCCGGACCATCCGACGCTGCCGGTCGCGGTGGCGCGGCTGCTGGGGCGGGCCGGGGAGATGAACTACGGGCAGGCGATGGCCCTGAGCACGATCCTGATGCTGGTGTGCGCGGTGTCCCTGCTGGCGCTGGAGCGACTGCGACCCGACAAGACCTCCGGAGAGTTCTGATGACGCTGCTCGAGCTGGAAGGGGTGTCGGTCCGCTTCGGTGAGCGCGCGGTCGTGGACGCCGTGGACCTGGCGGTCGCCGAGCACGAGATCGTGTGCGTGCTGGGGCCGAGCGGGAGCGGCAAGTCCACCCTGCTCCGGGTGGTGGCCGGGCTGCAGCCCGTAGCCGACGGGAGGGTGCTCCTGGGCGGCGCCGACCAGGCCGCAGTGCCCGTACACCGGCGGGGGGTGGGCCTGATGTTCCAGGACCACCAGCTGTTCCTGCACCGGGACGTGGGCGGGAACGTGGCCTTCGGGCTGCGGATGAGGGGTGCTTCGAAGCAGTCCTCCGAGACCCGGGTCACCGAGCTCCTGGACCTGGTCGGGCTCCCCGGGGCGCAGGGACGGGCGGTGGCCTCGCTGTCCGGAGGCGAGCAGCAGCGGGTCGCGCTGGCGCGGGCGCTGGCGCCTTCGCCGCGGCTGCTGATGCTGGACGAGCCGCTCGGGCAGCTGGACCGCGGGCTGCGGGAGCGGCTCGTGGCGGAGTTGCGGGGGCTGTTCTCGCGGCTGGGCACGACCGTGCTGGCCGTCACGCACGACCAGGGCGAGGCGTTCGCGCTGGCCGACCGGGTGGTCGTCATGCGGGACGGGCGGATCGCGCAGGCGGGAACGCCGCTGGAGGTGTGGCAGCGGCCGGCGTCGGAGTTCGTGGCTCGGTTCCTGGGCTTCGAGAACGTGGTGCCGGCGGCGCTTTCGGCCGGGGTGGCCGTGACCCCGTGGGGCCAGGTACCCATTCCGGCCGGGTCACCGGAGGGGGAGCACCGTGTGCTGATCCGGCCGTCCGGGGTCGTGCTGTCGCCTGCGGGGCTGGGCTGCGAGGTGGTGTCGCGGACCTTCCGGGGGACGCATGTCGCGCTGTTGCTGCGGCCCGAGGTGGGGCCGGGGCTTGAGGCGGAGTGCGGGCTGGAGGGGGCGCCGGCGGTCGGGGACCGGGTTGCGGTGTCCTTCGCCCCGGCCGAGGTGGTCGTGCTGGCGGGGGAGTAGGGCCGCTGCGCGGGGCGGAGTCCCGCGCAGCGGCCCTTGCCGCTGCGCGGGGCCAAGTCCCCTACCCGCCCTTCGCCCGTTCCCCGGGCTCCGCCCGGACCCGTTTCTGGGGCTCCGCCCCAGACCCCGGTCCTCAAACGCCGGACGGCTGAAGGACCCGGACCCCGGTCCTCAAACGCCGGACGGCTGAAGGACCCAGACCCTGGTCCTCAACGCCGGACGGCTGAAATGCCCAGACCCCGCGACTCAGACGCCGGCGGGGCTCGGTTCCCGGGTGGGGACGTCGCCGTCCGCGCCCTCGTGGTTGCCGTACCAGGCGACTGCCACCGCGCCGGCCACCGCCAGGACGAAGCCGAGGATCGCCAGCCAGGCCATGCCGGGGCGGGAGGCGTCGCCGAGCCAGAGCACGCCGATCGCGCCGGGGAGCACGGTTTCGCCGACCACCAGAGCGGCGGTGGCGCCGTTCACCGAGCCGATCTGGAGGGCCACGGTGTGCAGGTACATGCCGCCGACGCCGGCCAGGACGATGGCGTACAGGGCCGGGTCGGAGAGGAGGGAGGGGAACGAGAACGGCTCCACGCCGTTCAGGATGCGGACCCCGACGCCCAGCGCGCCGAACGCCAGACCCGACAGCAGGCCCGCCAGGATCGCGGCCCGGCCGCCGAGGAAACGTACCGCCACCGTGCCGCCCACGATGATCAGTACGGTCACGGCCAGCAGCCACCAGTGCGTGGCGGGCGGCGCGTAGTGGCCGCCCTCGTGGCCCGCCGCCGTCGCCAGCAGGACCAGCGCCGCGCAGACGACCCCGATGGAGGTCCATTCCTTGCGGGTCAGCCGGATGCCGAGCATCTTCACGCTCAGCACGGCCGTGATCACCAGGTTGGCGCTGATGACGGTCTGGGAGAGGAAGAGCGGCAGGAGGCGGGCGGCCAGGGCGCCCAGGCCGAAGCCCACGAAGTCCAGGATCGTGCCGACGATGAACTCCCAGGTCATCGCGGCCTTCGCCGTGGAGGTGAGGTTCGGGCCGCCGTGCTGGGTGACCCCGGCGGCGGCGGGCGACATCCGGGCCGCCCGCCGTGAGCCCACGGCTTGCAGGACGGATCCCGTGCCGTAGCAGATGGACGCCGCGATAGCGGTCAGCAAGCCTATGAGCACCCGAGGGCTCCGTTCACGTCTGGCAGGTTTTACGTAGTGCGTACCTCTTCCAGACGTGTGGAAGAGGCTCGGAGTTGCCTGGCCGGGTCAGGTTTTCGAGGTCACCGCATGGCGGCGAGTGCCGCCGGGACCTCGGCCACCGAGTCGACCAGGGCGATCCGGGACTCCATCGCCCGGCCGCGGGCCAGCGCCTGGAGCAGCGGCCAGGCGGGCAGCCGTTCGGTCCAGTGGGCGCGGTCGACGAGGATCATGGGGCTCGGCTCGCCGCGGGACTCGTAGTAGTTGGGCGTCACGCTGTCGAATATCTCCTGGACGGTGCCCGCCGCGCCCGGCAGGAACACCACGCCCGCGTTGGAGCGGGCGAGCAGTCCGTCCTCGCGGGTGGCGTTCGCGAAGTACTTCGCGATGTGCCCGGCGAAGGGGTTCGGCGGCTCGTGTCCGTAGAACCAGGTCGGGATGCCCACCGAGTCGCCGCCCGTGACCGCCGGCCAGCGTTCCCGTACGGCGAAGGCCGCGCGGGCCCAGTCGGAGACGGACGGGGTGAAGGAGGGGGCCTTGGCCAGCATCCGCAGGGCTTCGGGCAGGGCTTCGTCGGGGGCCGGGGCGAGGTACGCGCCGAGGTTGGCCGCCTCCATCGCGCCCGGACCGCCGCCGGTGGCCACGGTCAGCCCGGAGCGGGTCAGCGTCCGGCCGAGCTCGGCCGCGCCCCGGTACGCCTCGCCGCCGCGGGCCATGGCGTGGCCGCCCATCACGCCGACCACGCGGGCGCCGAGGAGGTGCTCGTCGAGGGCGTCGGAGATCGCGTCGTCGTGGATCGAGCGCAGCATCGAGGAGTAGATGTCGCCGTCCGCCTTGGTCTCCTGCAACCAGGCGTACGCCTCGGCGTCCGGGGTGGCCTCGTAGCCCGCGGACAGCCCGCTGAAGAGCTCCTCGGCCGTGTAGAGCAGGCCCCGGTACGGGTTGAAGGGCAGGTCGGGGACGGGCGGGAAGACCAGGGCGCCGTCCGCGCGCACCTTGACCGAGGCGTCCGGTTCCATCGCGCAGCCCAGGAACACGGCGGCCGAGGTGTCGGCGGACAGCAGGGCGAAGGTCCGCTCCAACAGGTTGACCGACTGGATGCGGTACCCGCAGAGCGAGCCGCGGGCCACGACCCGGTCGAATTCGGCGAGGGTCTCGATCTCGGTGTCGGTCTCGATGTGTGGGTTGACCATTCGGCCCACCCTAAGGGCTGCCCGCCTCAGCGGGTCAATGCCAGCGACGTCAGCTGTGCCACACCCCAGCTGAGCGGCAGGCACACGGCCACCAGCGCGGTGGCCCGTACGGTCGCGGCCGTACGGAGGACCTTGCCCGGGGCGCCGAGCCCGGTCAGGGTCTCGCGGGTGGCGGCCCGGGCCTGGCGGACCTCGACCGCCGAGGTGAGCAGGGTGGCGGCCGCGCAGAGCGCCACCAGAGCGGCGGCGGGCGCGGTCAGCGGGCCGAGCGGGACCTGCAGCCCGCCGTGATCGCGCAGGGCCACGGCGCTGAGGGCGCCCGCCCCGACGGCGCACAGGACACCGAGGGGCGCGCCCAGACGGGGGGCCTCCTCCTGGAGGGTCCGCCCGGCCAGCAGCCGGAGCGCGCCCGGGCGGACGGCCTGGACGAGGGCCCCGCAGGCGTAGGCCAGGCCGGGACCGGCGAGGGCGAGCCCGAGGGCGGTCAGCGCCCAGCCCGTCGGCATGCCGGCTCCGCCGGGGCGGGAGTAGGCCAGCGCGGCGAGTCCGCAGGCGGTCAGCGCGATGCCCCAGGGCAGTGCGGTCTGCGGCGCGGGCCGGGGGTGCGGGCGCAGGGCGAGGGCGGTGGCGATCGAGGCGGCCAGCGGGAGCAGGGCCAACAGGGTGAGGGCCGCCGCCACGGGCAGGGGCTGGTCGCCGTGCAGCAGCCGCGCCCCGGCGCCGTCGAAGGGCAGCCCGGTCACGTCCCCGCGCAGATGGAGGAAGACGGCCAGGGCCACGGCGCTGCCGAGGGCGCAGGCCACGGCGGTGGAGATCGTCGCGACCAGGGTGAGCCGTACGGGTCCCAGCCCGGCGGCGTCCAGTCCTTCCAGGGGGCGGGTCGCGGGGTCGGTACGGGCCACGGCGACCGCGAACTGGACGGTGACGGCGAGGGGGACCAGGGCCCACAGCAGCTGAGGGAACGATCCGGCGGACCGGGCCGTGGCCTGCGCGAGCACGTACAGCAGCAGGAAGCCACTGCCGGCCGAGGCGGCGGCGACGAACAACCGTCGCATCTGGACCAGCGGCCGGGAGCCGCGGGCTAGGCGGAGAGCGAGCACGCGGCCTGGTCCTCCGGGGGCTGGGGGAAGGAGTTCGGGGAGAGCCCGGCCGCCGCGGCGGCGGGGCGGCCGTCGAGCAGGGAGAAGCGCCGGTCGGCGACGGCCGCGGTCTCCTCCTCGTGGGTGGCCAGCAGCACGGTGATGCCGTGGGAGCGGGCGGCCGTGGTGAGGGTGCGCAGCAGCAGGGAGCGCTCGGCGCGGTGCAGCGGGGCGGTGGGCTCGTCGGCGAAGATCACGGCGGGCAGGTGCGCGAGGGCGCGGGCGAGGGCGACGCGCTGGGACTCGGCCCGGTTGAGGGAGCCCGGGTGCTTGCGGGCGAAGGCGCCGATGTCGAGGCGGTCCAGCCATTCGCAGGCGGCCCGTTTCGCGGTGCGGTGGGGTGCGCCCGCGATCAGCAGCGGCAGGGCGGCGTTCTCCCAGACCCGGAGCTCGGGCAGCAGCCGCGGCTCGGGGCCGATCCAGCCGAAGCGGTCGCGGCGCAGCCGCTCGAGGGCCGGCGTGCCCATGGTGTGCACGGGGACGCTGTTGAACCAGACCTCGCCCTGCTCGGGCCGCAGCTGTCCGGACAGACAGCGGAGCAGGGTGGTCTTCCCGCTGCCCCGGGGGCCGGTGACGGCGAGGATCTCTCCCGCGCGGACGCCGACCGAGACCCCGATGAGTCCCGGCGAACCGCTGTGGGAGTAGTGAAGGGACCGTGCCCAGAGCAGATCGTCCTGGGGCAGGGCACTGTCGGGCCGGGCATTGTCCAGCGCGGCGTTGTCCCGTGGAGCCACCATGGCGTACACCTCCGTCCGGGGGAACGAAGCGGAGCCCGCTTGGTCACTGGCGCCGCAATGAGATGTAAAGAGATGAACGTCTTGGATGGTGACAGCACACGGCCCGGACCCCCGCGTTCTCACTCGAACGGAGGATCCGGGCCGTGTGGTCCGGCAGTTTGCCGCCTGCGGGACGGTGGGAGGACGCCGGCTGGTTAGAGCTTGGTCCAGGCCTCGGTGAGCACGCGGCGCAGGATGCCCTCGATCTCGTCGAAGGTGCCCTGGTCGGCGGTCAGCGGCGGGGCCAGCTGGATGACCGGGTCGCCACGGTCGTCGGCGCGGCAGTACAGGCCGTTCTCGAAGAGCGCCTTGGAGAGGAAGCCGTAGAGCACGCGCTCCGTCTCCTCGTCCGTGAAGGACTCCTTGGTGACCTTGTCCTTGACGAGCTCGATGCCGTAGAAGTAGCCGTTGCCGCGGACGTCGCCGACGATCGGCAGGTCGTGCAGCTTCTCCAGCGTCGAGCGGAAGGCGTCCTCGTTGTCCAGCACGTGCTGGTTGAGGCCTTCCTTGTCGAAGATGTCGAGGTTGGCGAGCGCCACCGCGGAGGACACGGGGTGTCCGCCGAAGGTGTAGCCGTGCAGGAAGGTGTTGTCACCCTTGTAGAACGGCTCGGCGAGGCGGTCCGAGATGATGCAGGCACCGATCGGGGAGTAGCCCGAGGTCATGCCCTTCGCGCAGGTGATCATGTCCGGGATGTAGTCGAACTTGTCACAGGCGAACATCGTGCCGAGGCGGCCGAACGCGCAGATCGTCTCGTCGGAGACGAGCAGGACGTCGTACTCGTCGCAGATCTCGCGGACGCGCTGGAAGTAGCCGGGCGGCGGCGGGAAGCAGCCACCGGCGTTCTGCACCGGCTCCAGGAAGACGGCGGCGACGGTGTCGGCGCCCTCGAACAGGATCTCCTGCTCGATCTGGTCGGCGCACCAGCGGCCGTAGGCCTCGGGGTCGTCGCCGTAGATCGGGGCGCGGTAGATGTTGGTGTTGACCACCTTGTGCGCGCCGGGGACCAGCGGCTCGAAGGGGGCCTTCAGGGCCGGCAGACCGGTGATGGACAGGGCGCCCTGCGGGGTGCCGTGGTAGGCGACCGCACGCGAGATGACCTTGTACTTGGTGTGCTTGCCCTGGAGCTTGAAGTACTGCTTGGCGAGCTTCCAGGCGGTCTCGACGGCCTCGCCGCCACCGGTGGTGAAGAAGACCTTGTTCAGGTCGCCCGGGGCGTAGTGCGCGAGGCGCTCGGCGAGCTCGACGGCCTTGGGGTGCGCGTACGACCAGATGGGGAAGAACGCGAGTTCCTGCGCCTGCTTGTAGGCGACCTCGGCCAGTTCCTTGCGGCCGTGACCGGCGTTGACCACGAACAGACCGGCGAGACCGTCCAGGTAGCGCTTGCCCTTGTCGTCGAAGATGTAGGTGCCTTCACCCCGCACGATGGTGGGGACGGGCGAGTTCTCGTAGGACGACATGCGGGTGAAGTGCATCCACAGGTGGTCGTACGCGGTCTTGGAGAGGTCCTGGCTCACGGGCTATCTCGTTCCCCACATGTAGGTCTGCTTCTTCAGCTTCAGGTAAACGAAGCTTTCGGTTGATCGCACGCCGGGGAGCGCACGGATCTTCTTGTTGATCGTTTCGAGCAAGTGGTCGTCGTCCTCGCAGACGATTTCGACCATCAGGTCGAACGAGCCCGCAGTCATCACCACGTACTCGCACTCGGCCATGGCAGTCAGTGCGTCGGCCACGGGGTCGAGGTCTCCCTCGACGTTGATGCCGACCATCGCCTGGCGCCGGAGCCCCACGGTGAGCGGGTCTGTGACGGCGACGATCTGCATGACGCCCTGGTCGAGAAGCTTCTGTACCCGCTGGCGCACCGCCGCTTCGGACAGGCCGACGGCCTTGCCGATCGCTGCATAGGGGCGGCGACCGTCCTCTTGCAGTTGCTCGATGATCGCCAGGGACACAGCATCGACCGAAGGGGACGGTTGTCTGTTCCTGGAATCTGCGCTTCGACTGACCACGACCTCACTGTGCACGAGGAGTCGTCTGTTCCGCAAGGCGAGAACGATGTAATTCGTTGTTTCGGGACTCGGATCTCACTGATTCCGTAGTTCGTGATGTGTGGGCCTGTCGAAAACGGCGTCCGAGGGGCTAGGCTGGGTAGCTGTCTCAACCATTGGACATGTGATCACAGGAGTGTGGCTGTAGTGACCACCGAACTGCGTCGTCTGCGCAACTACATCGGCGGGGAGTTCAAGGACGCCGCCGACGGGCGGACCACCGAGGTGGTCAACCCCGCCACGGGCGAGGCGTACGCGACCGCTCCCCTCTCCGGCCAGGCGGACGTCGACGCCGCCATGGCCGCGGCCGCGGCCGCCTTCCCGGCGTGGCGCGACTCGACCCCCTCCGAGCGCCAGAAGGCCCTGCTGAAGATCGCGGACGCCTTCGAGGCCCGCGCGGACGAGCTGGTCGCCACCGAATCGGAGAACACGGGCAAGCCGCTCGGCCTCACGGCCAGCGAGGAGCTGCCGCCGATGGTGGACCAGATCCGCTTCTTCGCGGGCGCCGCGCGCCTGCTGGAGGGCCGCTCCGCCGGCGAGTACATGGAGGGCATGACCTCCATCGTCCGCCGCGAGCCGGTCGGCGTCTGCGCCCAGGTCGCGCCGTGGAACTACCCGATGATGATGGCCGTCTGGAAGTTCGCCCCGGCGATCGCCGCGGGCAACACCGTGGTCCTCAAGCCCTCGGACACCACCCCGGCCTCCACCATCCTGATGGCCGAGATCATCGGCTCGATCCTGCCCAAGGGCGTCTTCAACGTCGTCTGCGGCGACCGCGACACCGGCCGGGCCATGGTCGAGCACCGCACTCCGGCGATGGCCTCCATCACCGGCTCGGTGCGCGCGGGCATGCAGGTCGCCGAGAGCGCCTCCAAGGACGTCAAGCGCGTCCACCTGGAGCTCGGTGGCAAGGCCCCCGTCGTGGTCTTCGAGGACGCCGACATCGCCAAGGCCGCCGAGGACATCGCCGTCGCGGGCTTCTTCAACGCCGGCCAGGACTGCACCGCGGCCTGTCGCGTACTGGTCCACGAGTCGATCCACGACGAGTTCGTCGCGGCGCTGGCCAAGAACGCGGCCGACACCAAGACCGGTCAGCCGGACGACGAGGACGTGCTCTACGGCCCGCTGAACAACCCGAACCAGCTGAAGCAGGTCGCGGGCTTCATCGAGCGCCTCCCCGCCCACGCCAAGGTCGAGGCGGGCGGCCACCAGGTCGGCGAGAAGGGCTACTTCTACGCCCCGACCGTGGTCTCCGGCCTCAAGCAGGACGACGAGATCATCCAGAGCGAGGTTTTCGGCCCCGTCATCACCGTCCAGTCCTTCACGGACGAGGACCAGGCCCTGGCGTACGCGAACGACGTCGAGTTCGCCCTCGCCTCGTCCGTGTGGACCAAGGACCACGGCCGCGCGATGCGGATGTCCAAGAACCTCGACTTCGGCTGCGTGTGGATCAACACCCACATCCCGCTCGTCGCCGAGATGCCCCACGGCGGATACAAGAAGTCCGGCTACGGCAAGGACCTCTCCGCCTACGGCTTCGAGGACTACACGCGCATCAAGCACGTCATGACCTCGCTCGACGGCTGACCAAGGCCGGGCGGGCGGCCTGCCGGCCGCCGCATCGATCAGGTCACAGCCTTGAAGGGGCGGGTAGTAGACAACATGTCTATTGCCCGCCCTTTGGCGTTCATCGAGGCTTTGCCCATGCCTGAACTCGCCTTTTCCCGTCGTGCGGCGTTGCGCGGCTTCGGTGCCGCGGGCCTGCTGGCCGGTCTCACCGGCTGTGGTGTCCCGGCCGCGTACGTCCCAGAGAACCGGCGGGAGGGCCAGGACCGCTCCGCCGGCGACCGGAGCGTCTCCTTCTCCAACTGGCCCCTCTACATCGACACCGACGAAGAGGACGAGAGCAGGCGTCCGACGCTGGACGCCTTCACGGAGAAGACCGGCATCGAGGTCCGGTACACCGAGGAGATCAACGACAACGACGAGTTCTTCGGCAAGATCAGCCCGGCGCTGATGAACCGCCAGCAGACCGGCCACGACGTGGTCGTGGTCAGCGACTGGATGGCCGCCCGCTTCGTCCGTCTGGGCTGGGCCCAGAAGATGGACCGCTCGGTGCAGGCGAACGTGTCGAAGCACCTGGACCCGCAATTGCACTCGCCCGCCTTCGACGAGGGCCGCCTGCACACCGTGCCCTGGCAGTCGGGGATCACCGGTATCGCCTACAACCGCAAGGCGCTCGGCCGGGAGATCAAGTCCGTCAAGGACCTGTGGCACCCGGACCTGGCGGGCAAGGTCACGCTCTTCTCCGGTCTCGACGAGTCCTTCTCCCTGCTGATGCAGGGCAACGGGGCCGATGTGACCCAGTGGACCGAAACGGACTTCCACCGGATGTGCGACCAGGTGGAGAGCATGGTGAAGAAGAAGCACATCCGCCGCTTCACCGGCAACGACTACACCTCCGATCTGAGCAAGGGCGACGTGCTGGCCTGCCAGGCCTACTCCGGGGACGCGATCCAGCTCCAGGCCGACAACCCCGACATCGAGTTCGTGGTCCCCGAGGAAGGGGGCGAACTGTGGGCGGAGAGCCTGCTCATCCCCAACCTGGCTCCGCGCAAGGCCAACGCCGAGGCGCTGATCGACTTCTACTACGACCCGGAGATGGCCGCGCTGCTCGCAGCCTCCGTCAACTACGTCTGCCCGGTCCCGGCCGCCCGCGAGGTGCTGGCCGCCTCGGACGACCGGGAGACGGCCGAGCTGGCCGAGAACCCGCTGATCTTCCCCGACGAGGACATGCGCAAGCGGCTGGTCGTCGCCCGCGACATCTCCTCCGCCGAGCGTTCGTCCTTCGCCAAGCGCTGGAACGGCATCGTCGGTCTGTGAGAGTCGGGTCCTGATCTCGGTCCGGCGACGGAACCGAAGCCCGCAGCTGAGGCCGGGCTACTTGGCGAAGGCGGCCATCACGACGGCGAGGGCGACGTGGTTGGTGTCCTGGCCCTTGGCGTCGGTCGAGTTGACCGAGTACACGAGGGTCCGGGACAGGTCGCGGGTCCCGCCTATCGCGGTGTTGTAGCCGTGCAGGCCGCCCGTCTTGCCCCAGGCGACCGTGCCGTCGGGCAGCTTGATCCGCGCCATCCCGGCCGTCAGCGTCGCGGCCTTGCCCGTGACGAAGTCCTTCACCCCGGGGACCGTGAACATCTCCTCCAGCTGCGCCGCCGGCACGAGGCGCCCGCTGAACAGGGCGACGGTGAACCGCTCCAGATCGGCCGTGGTGGAGATGATGTCGCCCGCCGCCCACCGGTCCGAGGAGTTCCACTCCGTCACGTCCCGCAGCTCGGTGGAGCCGTCCTCCCGCGCCACCGCCTGGTACCCGTGGTTGTGGCGACCCGGTATGCGGGTCTGGAAACGGCCCGGGAAAGAGGTGTCCCGCAGCCCCAGCGGCCTCAGCACCCGCGCCGCGACCGCCTTCTCGTACGTCGTGCCCGTCACCTTCTCGATCAGCACGCCCAGCACCGTGTAGTTGATGTTCAGGTAGTGCTGGGCCGTGCCCGGGACGAACTCGGGGCTCTTGGTCACCGCTTCGGCGATCTGGTCGTGCGGATCGGTCACGTCGAAGCGGTGCTCCCACTGCGCCTCGAAGGAGTCGCCCGGACCGTCGGCCGCCGGAATCCCGCTGGTGTAGTTGAGCAAGTGCCGGACGGTGACCGTGCCGTACGCCGCGGGGATGGCCTCGGGCAGGTACCGGCGGACCGGCCCGTCGAGGTCCAGCTCGCCCTCGGCCGCGAGCTGGAGCACCACCGCCGAGGTGAAGGTCTTGGTCACCGACCCGGCCCGGAACCGGCCCTCCTCGATGGCCTCGCGCCCGGTGTGGATGTCCGCGACACCGGAACTCCCCTGCCAGCCACCGCTCGTGCCGCCCACCCGCACCAGTGCGGCCGTCGCATCCTTGTGCCCCGCCCCGAGACCTGCGATCGCCCCCTCCAGCGCCGTGGCGTTCGGCGGGGTCGAAACCTGCGGTGCTGCCGGACTCTGCGCCGTGGCCGTGGCCGTGGCGGCCGAAGCCCGCGCCGGGCCGGCCTGGGCGGCGACGGCCGGTCCGGCCGCGACGCCCAGGACCAGGGCGGTGGCGATCAGCGTGCGGGTCGCTCGGTTCATGGTGGATCCCCCTGTCGGTTCTCCGGGGCGACTTCCGCCCCGGAGACCTCAATGCTGCTGGTCGCAGGGGTAGTTGCGGATCACCATCGAGAGGGGTCTTTGTCGGTACGACAACTCACCACCGAGAGCGAGGAGATACGCCTCGTCTCACTCCCCAGAGGGAGATACCTGAGAGCCAGCCGCGATCAGACCCGTCTCGTACGCGCATATCACCGCCTGGATCCGGTCCCGCAGCCCCAGCTTCGACAGCACGTTGCCCACGTGCGACTTGACCGTGTGCTCGCTCACCGTCAGCTCTACGGCGAGCTCCGCGTTCGACAGCCCCCGCCCCAGGTGCAGCAGCGTCTCCCGCTCCCGGGCCGTCAGCACCTCCAGCCGCTGCGCGGACAGCGCCTGCCCGGCCGCCGGCCGGGCCGTCGCCGCCGTGTACTCCGCGATCAGCCGCCGGGCCACCGAAGGCGCCAGCAGGGACTCGCCCGCCGCCACCACCCGTACGGCGTGCACCAGATCGTCCCGCCGCACGTCCTTGAGCAGGAAGCCGCTGGCCCCCGCGTGGAGCGCCTCGTACACGTACTCGTCCGAGTCGAAGGTCGTCAGCATCACCGTCCGGCAGGAACTCGTCCCCGAGATCTCCCGGCACGCCTCGATCCCGTCCAGCACCGGCATCCGGACGTCCAGCAGCGCCACGTCGGGCGCGAGGGCCCGTACCGCCGCGACCGCCGCCGCCCCGTCCCCGACCTCCGCCACCACCTCGATGTCCTCCTGCACGTCCAGGATCATCGCGAAGCCGCTGCGCACCAGTTCCTGGTCGTCGGCCACCACCACACGGATCGTCACCGGATCTCTCCCAGGCTGCCCTGGGCTTCAGCCCGGGGAGGAATGGGTCCTTGGGGCGGAGCCGCGTAGCGGCGGAGTTCGTTGCGCATCTGTTCTGACCTGCACTCTCTTTCGTTGTCAGTGGGGGCGGTTAGGTTGGGGAGCGTGCCGACAGCAGCGATGAACGAGGTGACGTGTGGTCCGTCGCAGCTCGACAAGATGCTGACCGGGGCCTGATGCTCGATGGAGTGGCTGCGTGAGGGCAGCAGCGTTCCGCAGCAGCAGATCATCCGCGACTTCGCCAAGTCCCGCGCGAAGGCGCTCAAGGACATCGGGGCCCGGTTGCCGACGCGGCAGCGGGCGGGGATGCCGAAGTACAAGAAGAAGCACGCAACAGACCTCACGCTCAACTACACGCAGCGTGACTTCCGGTTGAAGGACGGGCGTCTGCGTCTGGCCGGGGGTATCAGCGTGACCGTGGTGTGGTCGCGGGATCTGCCCGGGTCGCCGTCGTCGGTGCGTGTGTACCGCGACAGCCTCGGGCACTGGTACGCCAGTTTCGTCGTCCCCACGACCGCCGAGGCGCTGCCCTCCACGGGTGCGGTGATCGGCATTGACTGGGGGGTGAGGGAGATCGCGACCACCACGTCCGACGACCACGACCTGCCCCATGCCGAGTACGGCAGGAAGGCCGCCGGTCGCCTCGCGCACTACCAGCGCATGATGGCCCGACGCCGCGCACCCAGGGGCAAGGCCCAGTCGAAGGGCTACCGTCAGACGCAGCGGCAGGCGGCGAAGGCGCACAAGAAGATTGCCCGGCAGCGCCAGGACGCCGGCCGCAAGTGGGCGAAGAAGGTGGTCCGCGACCATGACGCCCTTGCCGTCGAGGACTTCAAGGCGAAGTTCCTCGCCAAGTCCGCCATGGCCCGCAAAGCGGTGGACGCCGCTATCGGCGCCACGAAGACGGCCCTGATCCAGATGGGCCGCAAGCACGGTCGTGCCGTGCACCTGGTCCATCCCGCGCACACCACCATGGACTGTGCGCAGTGCGGAGCAAGAACCAAGCACGCACTACCCCTCTCGGAACGAACCTATTCGTGCACCGTGTGCGGAGCCGTGTCCCCCAGGGACAAGAACTCCGCCCGCGTGATGCTCGTCCGGGCTGGTCTCCACCCGGCTGGTGCTGATCGTGTAAGAGCTTGCGGACCGCAGGTCCGCAGCCGACGTGAGCCAGGAATCCCCTCCCTTTAGGAAGGGGAGGGGATTCAATTCCCCACCTCCGCGCCCGACGTTACAAGCACCACCCGTACCTCGAAGCCGACGCCGTCCGGGCCGGGCCCCGTCCGGGCGGTGCCCCCGTGGGCGGCGGCCCGCTCCCGGATCCCGATCAGGCCGTGACCGCCCGGTCGGGCCCGCGGCACGGAGCCCGTACTCGTACCCATACCTGGACCCGCACCCGCGTCCGGACCCGCACCCGCGTCCGGACCCCGCCCGTCGTCCGTGACCGTCACCGCGAGCTCCCGCTCCCCGTACTCCAGGCGCACGGCCACCGCCGAAGCCCCGGCGTGCTTGACCACATTGGTCAGCGCCTCCTGCACCACCCGGTGCACCGTCGCCTCCAGCGCCGCCGGCAGGGCGCGCACCGAGCCCGTGCGCTCGTAGGTCACCTCCGGCCCGCTGCCCCGGACCCGCTCCAGCAGTCCCGCCAGCTCCCCGATGCCGGGCTGCGGCGAGCGCGGCGCCGCCTCGTCCGTGCGCAGCACCCCCAGCATCGTGCGCAGTTGGGCCATCGCGTCGCGGCCCGTCTCCGCGATGGCCTCGAACGCGGCCTCGGCCCGCTCGGGGGCCCTGCGCACGGCCACCGGACCGGCTTCCGCCTGCACGATCATGATGCTGACCGCGTGCGAGAGGATGTCGTGCATCTCCCGTGCGATCCGGGCCCGTTCGCGGGCGGCCGCCTGCTCCGCCTCGATCCGGTTGGCCCGTTCCAGCTGCGCGGCCCGGTCCAGGAGGGCCGCCGTGTACGCCTGCCGGGTGTGCTGTAGCCGGCCCAGCGCGTACGCGGCGGCGGAGACGAAGAGGGTGAAGAGCAGTTCGCGTGCGGTCCCGGTGTTCCAGCCCACCGAGAAGGCGACCGTGAGGACCGTGAGCCCGCCCACCCCGAGCCGGACCCGGGCCGTGCCCTGCAGGGCGACGGTGTAGAGGGCGATCAGCCCCGCGTACGGAAGCGGCTGCCCCGGGCCGTCGACCGCCAGCTTGTAGGCGCCGCCGGCCACCAGGATCGCGATCAGCACCGTCACCGGAGCCCGTCGCCGCCAGACCAGCGGAAGCACGCCGAGCGTGGTCATCGCGTACGAGGTCCAGTCCGCGGGCGGTGCGTCGGCCGGCCGGGGCACCACGAAGGGCATCGTGACGGCCAGTTGCACCAGCAGCGTCAGCCCCAGGTCCTGCCGGCGCGGGCCGGCCCGCCGGATCCGCGCTCCGAGCTCCCCCCAGGCGCGCAGGACCCCGCGGGTCGGCAGCTCCCCCCAGGCCCGCATCACCGGCCGAGCCCGGCCCGCACGGCCTCCAGCGCGTCCACCCGGTTCGTCGTGATCGAGTCCACCCCTGCCCTGACCAGCGCACGCATCGCACGCTTGGTGTCCGGCGTCCAGGCCGACACCAACAGGCCGTCCCGGTGCAGGGCGTCCACCAGCTCCGGGCAGAGCAGCCCGAAGCGGTAGTTGAGCCAGGCCGGCGCCACCGCGTCGATCAGCACCCGGCGAGGGGGAGCCAGGGTGGTCCACGTCAGCGCGATCTCGGCGCCCGGATCGGCGGCGCGCACCGCCAGCATGGTGGCCGGACCCGCGCAGTAGTACGTACGGTCGCGGGCCCCGCACTCGCGGACCTGGCCGACGACGGTCCGTACGGTATCGGCCGTCGCACCCGGCAGATCGACCATGACCCGGCCCGCACCGGCGGCCATCAGGGCGTCGCGCAGCGTCGGGATCGCGCCGTCCGTCAGCTCCCGCAGCTGCGGGGCCGTGACGTCTTCGAGGCGTACGTCGTGACCCCACAGTCGCTGGAGGTCCTCGTCGTGGAGCAGTACGGGGACCCCGTCGCGGGTCATCCGCACGTCGATCTCCACCGCGTCCGCCCCCCGGTCGAAGGCGGAGCGGATCGAGGGCAGGGTGTTCTCGCGGACGCGGTAGGGATCCCCGCGGTGGCCGACGGCAGTCAGGTTGCGCATGCACCCATTCTGCGCAGGCGTCAGGAAGCCAGCCAGGCGGAGGTGTACGTGTCGATCTCGGCGGTGAGCTTCGCCTTGCCGGCCGGGTCGAGGAAGGAGGCCTCGACGGCGTTCTTCGCGAGCCGGGCGAGTCCGCGCTCGTCGAGGTCGAGCAGCCGCGCGGCCACCGCGTACTCGTTGTTGAGGTCGGAGCCGAACATCGGCGGGTCGTCGCTGTTGATGGTGACGAGCACGCCGGCCGCCACCATCTCCTTGAGGGGGTGTTCGTCGAGGGTGGCGACGGCGCGGGTGGCGATGTTGGAGGTGGGGCAGACCTCCAGCGCGATGCGGTGCTCGGCGAGGTAGGCGAGCAGCTCCGGGTCCCGGGTGGCGCTGGTGCCGTGGCCGATGCGCTCGGCGCCCAGCTCGCGGATCGCGTCCCAGATGGTCTGCGGGCCGGTGGTCTCGCCGGCGTGCGGCACGCTGTGCAGTCCGGCGGCGCGGGCGGCGTCGAAGTACGGCTTGAACTGCGGGCGCGGCACCCCGACCTCCGGGCCGCCGAGGCCGAAGGAGACCAGGCCCTCGGGGCGCAGGTCCAGGGCGAGGCGGGCGGTCTCCGAGGCAGCTTCCTCGCCGGCCTCACCGGGGATGTCGAAGCACCAGCGCAGGATCACGCCGAGCTCGGTCTCGGCGGCCTTGCGGGCGTCCTCGATGGCCTCCATGAAGGCCTTCTCGTCGATTCCGCGGCGGGTGGAGGAGTACGGGGTGATGGTGAGCTCGGCGTAGCGGATGTTCTGCCGGGCCATGTCGCGGGCGATCTCGAAGGTGAGGTGGCGTACGTCGTCGGGGGTGCGGACCAGGTCGACGACGGAGAGGTAGACCTCGATGAAGTGGGCGAAGTCGGTGAAGGTGAAGTAGTCGGCGATGGCCTCGGGGTCCGTGGGGACCTTGGAGTCGGGGTGCCGGGAGGCGAGTTCGGCCACGATGCGCGGGGAGGCCGAGCCGACGTGGTGGACGTGCAGTTCGGCCTTGGGCAGCCCCGCGATGAAGGGGTGCAGGTCGGACATGAGGGTGCCTCCGAAGGACGCGGTGCGGATGGAACGGGCTTCATCGTAGGCAGGACCCGCACCGTAGAAGGGGCTTGTCACAGGGAGCGCTTAGCATGGCCGTACGAGAGGGGGGCGCCGTATGACCGATCAGAGCCCCGAGTCGCGAGACCCCTGGGCGCCGCCGGAGCAGCCCGCGGTCGATCTGGGCAAACAGCAGGGCGGGCCGGCGGCGCCGGCGGCACCGGGAGTGCACGACCAGCAGACCGTCACGGGGATGCCGGGGGCGGGCGGCCACCAGGGCGGCCACCCGGGCGGTTACCCGGGAGCGCCGCTGCCGGGGCAGACGCCGCCGGCCGGGACCGGGCCGATATCCGCCGGGGCGCCCGCGCCCCAGCCGGGACAGACGCCCGCCTACGGGTACCCGGCCGCGCAGGATCCCGCGGGGTACGGATACCCCGCCGGGCAGCAGCCGGGCCAACAGCCCGGATACCAGGGCTACCCCGGTTACGCGGGCTACCCCGGATACCCGGGCGGCGGCGGATACCCGGTGTACCCGCCCAAGAGCAACGGCTTCGGAGTGACGGCGCTCGTCCTCGGGATCCTCGCCGTGGTCACGTGCTACTTCGGCCTCCTGTTCGGCGTTCCGGCCATCATTTTCGGCGTGCTGGGCCGCGGGAAGGCCAAGCGCGGCGAGGCCGACAACGAGGGCATGGCGCTGGCCGGCATCATCACCGGCGCGGTCGGCATCGTGATCAGCTGCGTGTTCATCGCGTTCTTCGTCGTCGTCGCCGTCATGTCCGAGGACGGCGGCTCCGACTACGACTCGGAATTCTCGTCTCCGTACGAGAACACGCAGGTATTCCACCGGGGTTGATCCGCGCCCGGCGGGCACGGCGGAGGGCCGGGCGGGGACGCGCACGTCCCGGCCCGGCCCTCGCGCCGAACTGTCAGGCAGCCGTGTCCGCCCGCCCCGCCTCCCAAGGCCACCTGGCGTCCCGGCCGTCCTCGATGAGGGACACCATGCGGAAGGCCGCGTCGGTGAGCCCGCCGAAGGTGTGCCGGTGCGCGGACCCGGAGGGCGCGTGGCCCACCCGGTATCCGGCGAGGTTCCACGTGCAGACCGGGACCGTGTCCGGCACCAGGGCCGTTGGGTCGCCGCCGTAGGCGTACGTGGCCTGCTCGTCGGTGACGATCAGGACCCGGTCGTGCCCCGCGTAGTGCGTGCGCACCGCCTCCGCCGTGAACGTGCCGCCGAGGTCCTCGAACCGCTCCAGCACCTTCAGCACCGACTCGCCGCGACGGAAACCGACCGACTTGCTGGTGGAGCCGAACTGCACCAGGTCAGCGTCCTCGGCGCGCAGTGCCAGCGCCGTCCCGAAGACGGCCGCCGCGTCGGCCCTGTTGAGCTGCGAGCGGTCCGACAGCGGCGACCACATCGACCCGGACCGGTCCACCAGGACCAGCGTCCGCCCGGGCAGCGCCGGTACGTGGGCCAGGGAGTGGCCCAGCGCCCGCTCCAGCGGGTACGCCCACCGCAGCGAGGGTGCGTGCTGGTAGGCGGCGAGGTAGCGGAAGGGAAACTGCCGGGCACGGGCGACGGTCTCCGGGTCGGAGATCTTCGCCGCGACCCGCGCGGCGACCTCGTCCGAGACTCCGGCCTGGTCGAAGTTGCGTAGGTTGCGCAGCAGCGCCATCGCACCCATGGACGGGATGACCGCCTCCCAGGCGGCCGCGTCCATCGGCCCCTGGAGCCAGCCGGCCAGCGCCTCCCAGGTCATGCCCGCCGCGGCGAGCCGCTCGGCGCCGTCGGCCGCGGTGACCACGGCCCGGCGCTCCGCCACGGGCAGCTCCATCAGGGCCCGGTGCGCGAGCAGGGTGCGGTTGCCCGGCGGGACCTCGGCGGTCTCCGGGCTGTGCCGGCGGTCGAGGGCGTGCCGGAACAGCTCGCCCTGCCAGGGCTTGTCCGGGTCGGGGGAGGCGTGCACGAGGTTGAGGACGTCGCCGAAGCGGTATCCCCGGGAGGCGGTGTCGTACTTCAGCAGTGAGGTGCCCGAGTAGAGGCGGCGCACCGCGTCGGCGATGCCGCGCTTGACGGGCTTGGGCACGCCCCGTCCGTACGTGGCCGTCCAGTAGGCGAGCAGCTCGCCGGGCTCGTCCGCGCGCAGCAGTACGGAGTCCACGACCTGCCGGTTCGAGGGCCCCCCGGTCGCTCCGGCGTCGAGTCGCGCCTTGACGTACTCGGCGGCTCCGACGAGCGAGGCCGTCCGCATGTTGCCGCCCCGGCGCAGCCAGCCGAGCAGGCCGGCGGTCCACTCGGGATCCTCCACGGCGAGGCTGCGCACGAGCGCGGCGAAGCGGTCGTCGCGGGCCGGGCCGCCCTCGTAAGCGGTCTGCTGCGTCACGAAGTTGGCGACGGCGAGCAGGAACAGCTCGGAGCGCGGATCGCGGACGAAGCCGGGGCTGCCGTGCGCGTTGGCGGCACGGCGGCCGGTCGAGCGGACCGGAGACGTGGGTGCGGTGGGCGCCGTGGGCGCCGCCTTGGAGCGGAGCAGGTTGAAGCGAGCCATGAGAATCCCCCCGAATTCAGTGGAAACCGGGGGAGGCGTGACGTTCGGAATGCCCGAGATCGAAGTCGGCGACGGACTATGTCGACTGCTCTAACCGACTGAGCTACCGGCCGGAGCCGGGCGGGACTCGAACCCGCGACCCGTTGATCCGGAAGTAACCGTTGCCTGCGCACCGGGCACTCCGCACGTGCGCCTCCCGAGAAAGAAGTGGCCGCGGCGTTGTTTCGTGGAGGAAGTAGCCGTGGCCGGCGCACCGGGAGGTGCGAACGTAGGTGTCCAGAGATCGAGGTCGGCGAAACCACAAGGTGCTCTACCAACTGAGCTACACCGGCCCGAAGCCGATGACGGGACTCGAACCCGCGGCCGCCCCATTAACAGTGGAAGTAAGTCTCACCTGCGCACCTGGACAAGGATCACGCTAGACGCACACCCTCACCGGCTGCGAACGATTAAAGCTCCGCCCGCAGCCGCTCGCGCGCCTCCATGAGCGCGAAGCCCAGCAGGTTCAGGCCGCGCCAGCGCGCCGGGTCCAGGGCCCGCTCGTCGTCGGGGGCCAGGCCCACGCCCCAGATCCGGTCCATCGGGCTGGCCTCCACCAGGACCCGCTTCCCGGTCGAGAGGAGGTACGAGGCCAGCGCCGGATCGGAGCCGAACTTGTGCACGCTGCCCTCCACCACCAGCGCGAACCGCTCCCGCTCCCACACCAGGTCGTCGAAGCCGCGCACCAGCCGCCCGGCCTTCTTCGCCTCCGCCGGGCTCTTCGCCTCCAGGGCCGCGCGCTCCGCCTCGGCGTCCTCGAACAGGCGCGCCTTTCCGGCCATCATCCAGTGCTCGGCGGTGGCGTACCGCACGTCACCCACGGTGAACTCGGACGGCCACCACTGACTGAGGCAGCTCGGTCCGAGCGTTCCGTCGGGCCGCGGACGGTGTCCCCAGAACGGCAGGAACTTCAGCCGCTCACCCCGGCTGACCTGCCCGATCAGTTCCTCGATCTTCTCCATGCACGCGAGTCTCGCAGGAGCACCGGACACTTCGTACGGGATTTCGGGCGCGCCTCGACACATGGTCGACCGATTCCGTCGCGTAATCAAAGCGCAACAACGGAATCACTTGGCCGAGGGGTGTACCTCTGCCAGGATCGGCACTCAATTCGAGCTGTAGCTCGAACTGTAGCTACGGAGAGCGTGAGAGCGTGATGGGCAACCGCTTCCAGGTCAAGGTCCAGGTCAAGGACCGATTCGCCGCAGGCGCGCAGTACATCGACGGGCAGCTGCGGCCCGGCACCTCGGGCCGGTCACACACCGTGGTCGACCCCGCCACGGGCGAGGAGGTGCTCACCTACGAGCTGGCCTCCACCGCCGACGTGGACGCCGCCGTCGCCGCCGCCAAGCGAGCCTTCCCCGGCTGGTCCGGGGCCACGCCCGGCGAGCGCTCGGACGCGCTGCACCGGCTGGCCGGCGTGCTGGCCGAGCGGGCCGAGGAGTTCGCGTACGCGGAGTCCCTGCAGTGCGGCAAGCCGGTCAAGCTGTCGACGGAGTTCGACGTACCGGGGACCATCGACAACACCGCCTTCTTCGCGGGCGCCGCACGCCACCTCCAGGGCCAGGCCGCCGGCGAGTACTCCGGGGACCACACCTCGTACGTGCGCCGCGAGGCGATCGGGGTCGTGGGCTCCATCGCGCCGTGGAACTATCCGCTGCAGATGGCCGCCTGGAAGATCCTCCCGGCGATCGCCGCGGGCAACACCATCGTCCTCAAGCCCGCCGAGCTCACCCCGCTGACCTCCCTGATGTTCGCCCAGGCGGCCAAGGAGGCGGGCCTGCCCGACGGCGTGGTCAACATCGTCACCGGCGCCGGCCGGGACGCGGGGGAGCACCTGGTCGGCCACCCGGACGTGGTCATGACCTCCTTCACCGGGTCCACCGCCATCGGCAAGCGGGTCGCCGAAATCGCCACCGCCACCGTCAAGCGGCTCCACCTGGAGCTCGGCGGCAAGGCCCCCTTCCTCGTCTTCGACGACGCCGACCTGGAGGCCGCCGCCAACGGCGCCGTCGCCGCCTCCCTGATCAACACCGGCCAGGACTGCACGGCCGCTACCCGTGCCTACGTCCAGCGCCCCCTCCACGACGCCTTCGTCGCCCGGGTCGCCGAGCTGATGGAGACCGTCCGCGTCGGCGACCCCTTCGATCCGTCGACCGACCTCGGCCCGCTGGTCTCGCACGTGCACCGCGACCGGGTCGCCGGTTTCGTCGAGCGGGCCCGTGCGTACGCCACCGTCGTCACCGGCGGTGAGATCCCCGGCGGAGAGCTCGCGGACGGCGCGTACTACCGGCCCACGCTGATCTCCGGCGCCGCCCAGGACAGCGAGGTGGTCCAGTCCGAGATCTTCGGACCGGTCCTGGTGGTCCTGCCCTTCGACACCGACGACGAGGGCATCGCGCTGGCCAACGACACCCCGTACGGGCTCGCCGCCTCCGCCTGGAGTCGCGACGTGTACCGGGCGAACCGCGCCACCCGCGAGATCCAGGCGGGCTGCGTCTGGGTCAACGACCACATCCCGATCATCAGCGAGATGCCGCACGGGGGCTACAAGGCCAGCGGCTTCGGAAAGGACATGAGCACCTACTCCTTCGAGGAGTACACGCAGGTCAAGCACGTGATGTACGACAACACCGCGGTGGCCGCGAAGGACTGGCACCGCACGATCTTCGGGGACCGCACCTAACACTTTGCGACTGCCGTCGCGTGGCCAGTAGCCGCCTGACCAGCGGCCCGCACCCATCCCGAAAGGGCACCTCCCATGGAGCAGTTCGAGCCCGACCGCCTCTCGGCGGCGCAACTCGCCGCGATGCGGCGCAGCCTCACCACCGGGCGCGGCGCCCTCACCCGCCGCTCCGTGCTGCGCGCCTCCGGAGTCGGAGCGCTCACCCTCGGCGGCCTGTCCGCGCTCGCCGGCTGCGGCATCCCGCCGGCCAAGCGCGCGGAGGGCAACGCCGCGGCCTCCGACGACCACTCGGCACAGGAGAAGGAGATCAACTTCTCCAACTGGACCGAGTACATGGACACCAGCGACGACGAGAAGTCCCGTCCCACGCTGGAGGAGTTCACCAAGCGGACCGGTATCAAGGTCAAGTACACCGAGGACATCAACGACAACGTCGAGTTCTTCGGCAAGATCAAGCCCCAGCTCGCGGCCGGCCAGGACACCGGCCGCGACCTGATCGTCGTCACCGACTGGCTCGCCGCACGCATCATCCGCCTCGGCTGGGCCCAGAAGCTGGACCCCTCCCACCTCCCGCACGCCTACGCCAACCTGAGCTCGCAGTTCCGCAGCCCCGACTGGGACCCGGGCCGCGCGTACAGCTACCCGTGGACCGGCATCGACACCGTGATCGCCTACAACACCAAGGCGACCGGCGGGAAGAAGGTCGACTCCGTCACGCAGATGCTGGACGACCCCTCCCTCAAGGGCCGCGTCGGCTTCCTCACCGAGATGCGCGACAGCGTCGGCATGACCCTGCTCGACCAGGGCAAGGACCCGGCGAAGTTCACCGACGCCGACTACGACGAGGCGATCGGCCGGCTCCAGAAGGGCGTGGACAAGAAGCAGATCCGCCGCTTCACCGGCAACGACTACACCGCGGACCTCGACAAGGGCGACCTCGCAGCCTGCCTGGCCTGGGCCGGCGACGTCATCCAGCTCCAGGCCGGCAACCCGGACATCCAGTACGCGATTCCGGCGCCCGGCTACATCACCTCCAGCGACAACCTGCTGGTCCCCGTGAAGGCCCGGCACAAGGCCAACGCCGAGCGGCTCATCGACTACTACTACGAGCTTCCGGTCGCCGCCCAGCTGGCCGCCTACATCAGCTACGTCTGCCCCGTCGAGGGCGTCAAGGACGAGCTGGCCAAGATCGACCCGGAGCTCGCGGACAACGTCCTGATCGTCCCCGACAAGGAGATGGCCGCCAAGTCGCATGCCTTCCGCTCCCTCACCAGTGAGGAAGAGACGGCGTACGAGGAGAAGTTCGCCAAGCTCATCGGAGCCTGACGGGTCCCGCCGCGTCCCCACCGGCGCCGACACCCGTACTGGCACCTGCCCCTTCCACGACACACCACCGAAGGCCCAGGCCCATGACTGACAAGACCGAAGGCGGCGACGTCCGCCTCGCCGGGATCAGCAAGCACTACGGATCCTTCACCGCCGTGCACCCGCTGGATCTCACCATCCCCCAGGGCTCCTTCTTCGCCCTGCTCGGCGCCTCGGGCTGCGGGAAGACCACCACCCTGCGCATGATCGCCGGCCTGGAGGAGCCCTCCACCGGCACCGTCAGCCTCGGCGACCGCGAGGTCACGCACCTGCCGCCGTACAAGCGCCCGGTCAACACGGTCTTCCAGAGCTACGCCCTCTTCCCGCACCTCGACGTCTCGGAGAACATCGCCTTCGGGCTGCGCCGCCGCGGCATCAAGTCGGTCAAGAAGCAGGTCGACGACATGCTGGAGCTGGTCCAGCTCGGCCAGTTCGCCCAGCGCAAGCCGCACCAGCTCTCCGGCGGCCAGCAGCAGCGCGTCGCCGTCGCCCGCGCGCTCATCAACCACCCGCAGGTGCTGCTCCTCGACGAGCCGCTCGGCGCCCTCGACCTCAAGCTGCGCCGCCAGATGCAGCTGGAGCTCAAGCGGATCCAGACCGAGGTCGGCATCACCTTCGTGCACGTCACGCACGACCAGGAGGAGGCCATGACCATGGCCGACACGGTCGCCGTGATGAACGGCGGCCGCGTCGAGCAGCTCGGCGCCCCCGCCGACCTCTACGAGAACCCGAAGACGACCTTCGTGGCGAACTTCCTCGGCACCTCCAACCTCATCGAGGCCGAGGTCCTGGAAGCCGGCGCGTCCGACGTCGTCGTCTCCTCGGCCGGTACGAAGCTGCGCGTCCCGGCGGCGCGGTGTTCGACCGCACCCCGCGCCGGCGGCAAGCTGCTGGTCGGGGTGCGCCCGGAGAAGATCTCCCTGGTCCACGCGGACGCCGAGGACACCATCGAGACCGGCCGCAACAAGGTCGCCGGCAAGATCGTGGCCTCCTCCTTCATCGGCGTCTCCACCCAGTTCGTCATCGACAGCCCGGCCGGCTCCGAGCTGGAGGTGTACGTGCAGAACATCGAGCGCGACGCCCGCCTCGCCCCCGGCGCCGACGTGATATTGCACTGGAACCCGGACCACACCTTCGGGCTGGACGCCGCTCAGGACATCGACGCCGGCATCGAGACGGTCGAGGAGGGCGCGTGACGGCCCCCGCGACCCTGCCCGAGGTCGCCGTCTCCGCCGAGCCCCCGGTCCACAAGCCGTCCCTGAAGAAGCGCCTGGTCCCCTACTGGCTGCTGCTCCCGGGCATCCTGTGGCTGCTCGTCTTCTTCGTGCTGCCGATGATCTACCAGGCCTCGACCTCGGTGCAGACCGGCTCCCTCGAAGAGGGCTTCAAGGTCACCTGGCACTTCCAGACGTACTGGGACGCCTTCACCGAGTACTACCCGCAGTTCCTGCGCTCCCTGCTCTACGCCGGGACCGCGACCGCGCTGTGCCTGCTGCTGGGCTATCCGCTGGCCTACCTGATCGCCTTCAAGGCGGGCCGCTGGCGCAACCTGCTCCTGGTGCTGGTCATCGCCCCGTTCTTCACCAGCTTCCTGATCCGCACCCTCGCCTGGAAGACGATCCTGGCCGACGGCGGCCCGGTGGTCGAGGTCCTCAACACGGTCGGCTTCCTGGACGTCACCAGCTGGCTCGGCATGACCGAGGGCGACCGCGTCCTCGCCACGCCGCTCGCGGTCGTCTGCGGTCTGACGTACAACTTCCTCCCCTTCATGATCCTTCCGCTCTACACCTCGCTGGAGCGCATCGACACCCGCCTCCACGAGGCGGCCGGGGACCTGTACGCCCGTCCCGTCACGGTCTTCCGCAAGGTGACCTTCCCCCTCTCCATGCCTGGCGTGGTCTCCGGGACCCTGCTCACCTTCATCCCGGCGAGCGGCGACTACGTCAACGCCGAACTGCTCGGCTCCACGGACACCCGCATGATCGGCAACGTCATCCAGTCGCAGTACCTGCGCATCCTCGACTACCCGACCGCGGCCGCGCTGTCCTTCATCCTCATGGCCATCGTGCTGGTCATGGTCACCATCTACATCCGCCGAGCGGGGACGGAGGACCTGGTCTGATGAAGAGCGCCACCACCTGGCTGCGCAGCCATTTCGTCGTGATCGCGGGGCTCGGCACGCTCGCGTACCTGATCCTGCCGAACGTCGTCGTCACGGTCTTCTCCTTCAACAACCCCACCGGGCGGTTCAACTACGCCTGGCAGGAGTTCTCCCTCGACGCGTGGAAGGACCCCTGCGGGGTCGCCGACATGTGCGAGTCCCTGTCCCTCTCGCTCCAGATCGCCCTCTGGGCGACCATCGGCGCGACCGTGCTCGGCGCCGCCATCGCCTTCGCGCTGGTCCGCTACCGCTTCCGCGGGCGCGGCGCGGTCAACTCGCTGATCTTCCTGCCGATGGCCATGCCCGAGATCGTGATGGCCGCGTCCCTGCTGGCCCTCTTCCTCAACATGGGCATCCAGCTCGGCTTCTGGACGATCCTGATCGCCCACGTCATGTTCTGCCTCAGCTTCGTCGTCGCCGCCGTCAAGGCGCGGGTGCTCTCCATGGACCCCCGTCTGGAGGAAGCGGCCCGCGATCTCTACGCCGGACCCGTGCAGACCTTCCTGCGCGTCACCCTGCCGATCGCGGCCCCCGGCATCGCGGCGGGCGCGCTGCTCTCCTTCGCGCTCTCCTTCGACGACTTCATCATCACCAACTTCAACTCGGGCAACACCGTCACCTTCCCCATGTTCGTGTGGGGATCGGCCCAGCGCGGTACGCCTGTACAGATCAACGTCATCGGCACCGCGATGTTCGTCATCGCGGTCCTGGTGGTGCTGGCCGGCCAGATGGTCGCCAGCCGCCGCAAGAAAGCACAGCCCAAGTAACACCTGTAGGGAGTTGGAAGACATGGCCCCAGACGCCATGCGCACCGCTGCACGATCTCTTTCCGAAGCAAGGCCGGTCTCGTACTGGCTGGACGACCCCGGCAAGCCCGCCGCCGAGCCCGCCCTCACCGGGGACGAGCACTGCGACCTGCTCGTCATCGGCGGCGGCTACAGCGGCCTGTGGACCGCGCTGCTCGCCAAGGAGCGCGACCCCGCCCGGGACGTCGTACTGATCGAGGGGCACGAGGCGGGCTGGGCCGCCTCGGGCCGCAACGGCGGCTTCTGCGCCGCCTCCCTGACCCACGGCCTCGCCAACGGGATGGCCCGCTGGCCGGACGAGCTCGCCCAACTGGAAGACCTCGGAGCCCGCAACCTCGACGCCATCGAGGAGGCGGTCGCCCGCTACGGCATCGACTGCGACTTCGAGCGCAGCGGCGAGATCGACGTGGCCACCGAGCCGCACCAGGTCGCGGAGCTCCGCGAGTTCCACGCCGAGGCCGAGCGGCTCGGCCTCGCCGGCCGCTCCGAATGGCTGGATGCGGACGCCGTACGGGACGAGGTCGACTCCCCGACCTTCCTCGGCGGGATCTGGGACCGCGACGGCGTCGCCATGCTCAACCCGGCGAAGCTCGCCTGGGGCCTGAAGCGGGCCTGCCTGGAGCTGGGCGTACGGATCTACGAGAACACGCGCGGGCTGGACCTGACCGGCTCGGGAGCCGGTATGGCCGTGCGG
The DNA here is from genome assembly GCF_057834205.1 of Streptomyces sp. GL_148. Classification (NCBI taxonomy): domain Bacteria; kingdom Bacillati; phylum Actinomycetota; class Actinomycetes; order Kitasatosporales; family Streptomycetaceae; genus Streptomyces; species Streptomyces sp. GL_148. The sequence goes on from NZ_CM174396.1 coordinate 6,316,442, forward strand.
ACCCCGTACGGGCGGGTCTTCGCCCGCCGGGTGGCGCTGGGCACCAATATCTTCCCGTCGCTGGTCAAGCGGGTGCGCCCGCTGACCGTCCCGGTCTACGACTACGCGCTGATGACCGAGCAGCTGACCGAGGAGCAGCTCGCCTCGATCGGCTGGAAGAACCGGCAGGGACTCGGCGACAGCGCCAACCAGTTCCACTACTTCCGGATCACCCCCGACCGGCGGATCCTGTGGGGCGGCTACGACGCGATCTACCCGTACGGCGGCAGGCTCGACGCCGAGCTCGACCACCGGCCCGAGACGTACCTCAAGCTCGCCGAGCACTTCTTCACCTGCTTCCCGCAGCTGGAAGGGCTGAAATTCAGCCACGCCTGGGGCGGGGCGATCGACACCTGCTCCCGCTTCTCGGCCTTCTTCGGCACCGCGCACGCGGGCAAGGTGGCCTACGCGGCCGGCTACACCGGGCTGGGGGTCGGGGCCAGCCGCTTCGGCGCCGACGTCATGCTCGACCTGCTCGCCGGGGAGAAGACCGAGCGCACCGAGCTGGAGATGGTCCGCTCCAAGCCGATGCCCTTCCCGCCGGAGCCCCTCGCCTGGACCGGCATCACGATGACGAAGTGGTCGCTGGCCCGGGCGGACCGGCTGGGCGGGCACCGCAACCTGTGGCTGAAGACGCTGGACCGCCTCGGTCTCGGCTTCGACAGCTGAGGCCGCGGGACCGGCCGCGCAACGGTGTGCTGATCGGGTAAGCGACCTCCACGCGCCCCGGGCGCACATCGCCCCGGGCGGTGTGACCTGCTTCACCACCATGGAGCAACGAAACCCGCGTCATACCTGCGCCCGGCCCCGCTCTCTCCTGTGAGAACGCTTCACCTCACCCACAGAGAGCGGAGGCCGGGCGATGACGATCCCGGGGGACAAGACGGCAGTGGAATGGCTGGTCTCGGTGGCGCCCGATCCGGACGCCTGCCGGTGGGAGTGGGAGCGCAACCCCCTCGGGGTCGCCCTGCTGCCCGCCGGCCGCCGGTGGGACGTGCTGATCCTGCCGGGGGAGCTGGGACACACCACCCTCGAAGTGCTGGACGCGCTGCTGGAGAGGCCCGGCCCGGTGCTCGCCGATTTCGGCGACTCCAGGCTGGGCTTTTTCGTGCCCCCGGGCACGGCCTCCCGCTGGGTCGGGACGGGCGTACGGGGAGCCGGTCACGGGACCTGGATCGTCGTCCCGTACCCCGGCCGGGCCACGGGCGGGGTCCGCTGGCTCGTGGTCCCGGACGGGCAGGGCACGCTCACCGACCCGGTGGTGCTGGAGATCGCGATGCACGAGGCGGCCGCGCGCGTCGTGGGGCGGGCGGGCGGGAAGCCTTGACAAGAACATTGGCCTGGACCATCTTGGGCGCCGCTGCGCCTTCCCCACGCCTTCCCCGTGCGCGGCCCGGCTCCATCCCCCACGGGGCTCACCTGCTGCGATAGCTACTCGTCGTCACCGCTTGCCCATACGATGCGAACTCGGTCGTCAGTGAGTCGCACGCCCCGGCCAGGTGCCTTGCTCACGTGGATCCGGTCGATCGCCGTAGCAATGAGTTCTCGCCTCAGTGCTGGACCGGCCGTTTGCCAGTACTGGTCCGCGTAGCCGGCCAACAGGAACGTGATATCGACTCGCTCGGTATCCAGCGCGGCAAGACGTTCCTCCGCTTCGGTAAGCCGGTTCTCGGCGTCGGTTTTTGCGGGCAGGCGATACCGCGCGGAGCGTCCCGCGTAGAAGCCTGCCCGGTCGTCGGCGTGAAATCGGCCTAGCGTTGCTTCGGCCTCGCTTACGGCCGCGCGCGCCTCCCGTAGGGCCCACACTACCCTGGTGATCGCCAACCTGATCAAGGCCCTGAAGGCCCTGAAGGCCAAGTACGGCCCGGACTTCATCCCATGACGGACATGCTGCTCACCGGCTTCCCGGTGGCCGGCAACACGGCCCGCGTCTTCCCGCCGCTGCGCGCGGACCAGGTCGCCATCGGCCTGCCGGCCACGACCAACGCGGGCAACGGACACACCTCCCCGGCGGAGGTCGACAAGGCGCTGGACTGCCTGACGAAGAAGACGAACTGCGGGTCGTACCAGACCCACGGCACCTGGCCCGCCCTGCGCGGCCTGATGACCTGGTCGATCAACTGGGACCGCTTCGGCAGCTGGGAGTTCTCGAAGAACTTCGACGCCTACTTCGGCGGCTGACCGGCGCCGCCGGATTCGGACACGGCGGGGCCGGGGCGCACACGCCCCGGCCCCGCCGCCACGCGTGCGGCGCGCACCCCGAGCAGCAGGGGGGTGCACATCAGGAAGCTGGCCAGGACGTCCAGGGGCCAGTGGTAGCCGCGCAGGATCAGCCCCGCCGCCGTCAGGGCGGTGAGGGCGGCCGCGAGGAACAGGGGCCAGCGGCCCCGGGTGTACGGGCGCACGAGCAGGGCCGCGCCCACGTACGCCACGTACGCGGTGGCCGTGTGGCCCGAAGGGTAGTAGCCGGAGGCCCAGGGCTCCAGCGGGCCCGGCCGGCCGGTCCACTCCTTCAGCGGAACGACCAGGGCCGGCACCAGGGCCATGGCCAGCGCCGCGGCCGCCGCGCCCCGGCGGTTGCCGCGCCGGACGGCGTAGAGCACCGCGAGGAGCAGCACGGGGACCGCGACCGGGACGTTGCCGAAGTCGGAGAGGCGCTGGGTGACCGCGTCGGGGACGGTGCGCACGAGCGCCCGGCTGAGGCCGGCGTCCGGGACCAACAGCGGCCCGGACGCGAGGACCTGCCAGGTGGTCAGGGCGAAGAGCGCGACGCAGAGTACGCAGACGGCGTAGGCCGCCGGGATCGCGGAGAGGAGAGTGGCCGGCCGCCCCGGAACAGGGGGGGTGGTTCCGGGGCGGCCGCCCGGACCGGGTTGCCGGGCGCCCCGGGGGGTTTGGGGCGTACGGCTGTCCGATCGGTGAGGAGTGTGCGCGAACGCATGCCCAGTGCGGCGCTGGGGAAGCCCGGTACTGGTGTCGCTTCCGGTTTCCCGGGAGCGGGGTGTCTCACTCATCTGCAGAAACCGTACGGCAGCGGAAGGGGGACCGACAGCGGGAAAACGCTCCCGCCATCGGCCCCCCACACCTTCTTCACAGCGCCCGCCCGTTACCTGCGGTAGTGATCGCTTGGTGATCGAGGATCACGCCTCCGCGTTCTACCGCCTGTGTCAGACGTTCGATCAGAGGGTCGCGAACGCGGCCTCGATGACGTCCAGGCCCTCGTTCAGCAGGTCCTCGCCGATGACGAGCGGCGGCAGGAAGCGCAGCACGTTGCCGTAGGTGCCACAGGTGAGGACGAGCACGCCCTCGGCGTGGCAGGCCTTGGCGAGCGCGCCGGCCGCCTCCGGGTTCGGGGTCTTGGAAGCGGGGTCCTTGACCAGCTCGATCGCGATCATGGCGCCGCGGCCGCGGATGTCGCCGACGATGTCGTACTTCTCCTGGATCGCCGCCAGGCGGGCCTTCATGATCGACTCGATCTTCTTCGCCGCGGCGTTGAGGTCGAGCTCCTTCATGGTCTCGATGGAGCCGAGCGCACCGGCGCAGGCCACCGGGTTGCCGCCGTAGGTGCCGCCCAGGCCGCCGCCGTGCACGGAGTCCATCATCTCGGCGCGGCCGGTCACGGCGGCGAGCGGCAGGCCGCCCGCGATGCCCTTGGCGGTCGTGATGAGGTCGGGGACGATGCCCTCGTCCTCGCACGCGAACCACTGGCCGGTGCGGCAGAAGCCGGACTGGATCTCGTCGGCGACGAAGACGATGCCGTTGTCGTTGGCGAACTTCACGATCGCCGGGAGGAAGCCCTTGGCCGGCTCGATGAAGCCGCCCTCGCCGAGGACCGGCTCGATGATGATCGCGGCGACGTTCTCGGCGCCGATCTGCTTGACGATGTTGTCGATCGCCTGGGCGGCGGCCTCGGGGCCGCAGTTCTCGGCGCCGGTCGGCCAGCGGTAGCCGTAGGCGACCGGGACGCGGTAGACCTCGGGGGCGAACGGGCCGAAGCCCTGCTTGTACGGCATGTTCTTCGAGGTCAGCGCCATCGTGAGGTTCGTACGGCCGTGGTAGCCGTGGTCGAAGACGACGACGGCCTGGCGCTTGGTGTACGAACGGGCGATCTTGACGGCGTTCTCGACGGCCTCGGCGCCGGAGTTGAACAGTGCCGACTTCTTGGCGTGGTCACCCGGGGTGAGCTCGGCGAGGGCCTCGCAGACCTCCACGTAGCCCTCGTAGGGGGTCACCATGAAACAGGTGTGGGTGAAGTCGGCGAGCTGCGCGGCGGCGCGGCGCACGACGGCCTCGGCGGAGGCGCCGACCGAGGTCACGGCGATGCCGGAACCGAAGTCGATCATGCGGTTGCCGTCGACGTCCTCGATGATGCCGCCGCCCGCGCGGGCCGTGAAGACGGGGAGCACGGAGCCCACGCCACCGGCCACCGTCGACAGGCGGCGGGCCTGCAGCTCCTGCGACTTGGGGCCGGGGATCGCGGTGACGATGCGGCGCTCCTGCGGGACAGCGGTCATAGGGGGCTCCTGGGGGGTGTTTTCGGACGCACTTGTGTCTTTGTCCGCAGGCTAGGCCCGGGAGGCGTGGTCCTGCATGCTCCGTTCGGGAGTGGTGCCCGCGTGTCCTTGTCCGTGACGGCCATAGGAAGGAATCCGCGCATGTCTTGTGGATCATGACCGGGTACGGGCCGCCGGGCGGCGACGGCCACTAGATTGAGCGCGCAGGGCCAGTGCAGGGCCAGTGCAGGGCAGTTGCAGCGCAGCGCAGTGCGGTAACGGGCAGGGGGCAGGGGTTTCATGGACACCGACGGCACGCACGGCGGGGAGCGGCGGACACCGTTCGGCACCGGGCACGTCCCACGCCCGGCCGGGCCCCCGGGGATCCAGGGCCTCCCGCCGAAGCCCGCCCACGCCCCGGCGCCGGGAACGGCCGTCGGTGCGGTCCCGGGCCCGGCCGGAGGTACGGCGGGAGGCCAGGCCGCAGGCGCGGGGGGAGGCCAGGCAGGAGGTCCGGCCGGAGGTCCGTCGGCGGGCCCCGTGGCAGGCCCCACCCTCGCCGACTGGCTGCGCGTCCCGCGCCCCGCCGCCGGCCCCGGCGTCTGGTCGTACGGGCACGTCCCCCGTGCCGCGCAGGAGCCCGAGGTCACCCCGACCCGCCAGCTGGTCAGCGGGGCGCTCATCTCCCTGCTGGCCGGGCTGCTGCTGTGGTCCCTCCTCTGGAACGGCTACCTCGGCGGCTTCTGGCTCTGGCCGCTCTACATGTTCACCCCCGACTCCTGGGCCGGGACGCTCCCCTCCGTCGTCGCCTCCTACGTCTGGTACGCCATCGTCGCGGCGACCCTCGCCATCGGCTTCGGCCGCCTCGGCCGCTGGCCGGAGCTGGCCCGCCGGATCCTCGGCGGCCGCGCGGCGCGGGCCGAGGTCCCGGCGCCGCGGCCGGTGGAGCCCGGCGGCCCCGACGATCCCGCGGCCTGGGCCGACGTGCGGGCCGCCGGGCTGGTGGAGGTGGCCGACCGGCTGGGGGCGGAGGCGCGCGCCGGGCGGATGAACGACGTGGACCACGTGCGGATCGGGCGCGCCTGGGAGACCGTACGGGCCGACCCCTCGCGGGCGCGGGCCTTCGCCGACGCCGTGCGGGACAAGGGGGCCGGGGCCTGCGTCCACCCGTCGGGGGCGCGCGATCTGCCCGTCCGCGCCGCCCGGCACGATCTGCTCGCCCGGCAGGTGCTGCTCGGCACCGTCCAGGACGGCGAGCGCAACCCGTACGCCCGCCGCGGCAGCGGCCTCGCCCTCGACCCCGCGGTCCTCGGCACCTCGCTGCTCGCCATCGGCCCCTCCGGCGCGGGCAAGACCTCCCGCCTGGTCCGCCCCGTCGTGGAGTCGCTGGCCCTGCAGGCGCTGGCCGGCCAGGCCGCCGTCGTCGTGGTCGCCTCCGCCGGCACCGCCCTGGGACCCGACGCGGGCTACGACGTCGTCGTCCGCGTCGGCGATCCCGACTCCGTCTACGACCTCGACCTCTACGGCGGCGCCACCGACCCCGACGAGGCCGCCATGCTCCTCGCGGAGGGGTTCGTGGGCGACCTGCCGGGGATCGACGTCCGCCGCGCCGCCACCGCCCTCGCCCAGCTCCTCGGGCCGTTCCGGGCCGCGTACGGCCGCTTCCCCGCCGTGCCCGAGCTGCGGGAACTGCTCGACCGCGTGCCCGTGGCCCTCGCCGCCCTGCGCGAGGCCCTGGAGGCCGCCGGGCACCAGCGGATGCTCCGCGAGCTCGACGCGCGCGAACGCCAGCACGGCGCCCCCGCCGACCCGGGACCGGCCCTCGCCGACCGGGTCGCGCTGCTGGACCGGCCCGCCTTCGCCGGGTTCTTCAACGTTGAAGCCGTTGACACCACCGGCGCCGGGCGGCCGTTCTCCCTGCGGGCTCTGGAGCATCCGCTGCGGGTCCGCGTGGACCTCCCCGAGCGCGGGCACGCCGACGCCTCCCGGATGCTGGCCCGGCTGCTGCTCGCCCAGTTCAACGCCGCTGCCGCCACCCGCACCGACCGCTCGCTCTTCGCGCTCCTCGCCTTCGACGACGCCTCCCACACCCTCACCGCGGAAGCGGTGCGCGGCATCCAGCGGCTCCGCTCGGCCAACGCGGGCGTCCTGCTCACGCTGCGCACCCTGGACGACGTACCGGAAGCCCTGCGCACCCCGCTGCTCGGGGCCGTGGGCTGCCGGATGGCCTTCTCCGGGGTCACCACCTGGGACGGCAAGCGGTTCGCCGAGACCTGGGGCACCGAATGGGTGGAGACCCGCGACGTCACCCACCGGACGGTCTTCGCCGACCAGCCCCTCACCCGGGCCATCCACGCCTTCCGGAAGCTGGTCTCCGGCAAGGCGGTGACCACGGACGCCGTGACCGTGCGCCAGGTGGAGCGGGAACGCTGGTCGGCCTCCGACCTGGCGCACGTGGTGCCCCCCGGCCACGCCGTGCTCTCCCTCACCTCCGTCCGCGGCGAGCGGGCCGCCCCGCTGCTGGTGCGGCTCGGGGGCCGGGACTGAGACGGGACGGTCGAAGCGGCGAGCGGACGGCGGCCCCGGACGGCGGCCGTACGGAGCGAACCCGTACGGGGTGGCAGAATCAAGGGGAGCCGTTCGTACGACACGGCGAAAACCGCGGTGGTGGTCCACGGCGAGAATCCTCCGTCGGCACCTCGCCGCCGAACCCCTCCTCTCCCTAAGGCGCCCCGGTACCCATGCCGCTCACCCTCGCCTCGCTCGTCCAGCACTCGGCGCTCAAACTCAGCGTCCGGGCCGGGGAGGGCCGCCTCGACACCCCCGTGCGCTGGGCCCACGTCAGTGAGCTCGCCGACCCCGTGCCGTACATGGAGGGCGGGGAGCTCCTCCTCATCACCGCGATGAAGCTGGACGCGGAGGACCCCGAGGAGATGCGGCGCTACGTCCGCAGGCTCGCGGCGGCCGGGGTCGTCGGCATCGGCTTCGCCATCGGCGTGAACTACGACGCCGTGCCCGAGGCGCTCGTGGCAGCAGCCCTCGCCGAGGACCTGCCGCTGCTGGAAGTGCCCCGGCGCACCCCGTTCCTCGCCATCAGCAAGGCCGTCTCCGCCGCCCTCGCCGCCGACCAGTACCGGGCCGTGACCGCCGGCTTCGAGGCGCAGCGCGAGCTGACCCGGGCCGCGCTGTCCGCCGACGGGCCCGGCGAACTGCTGACGAAGCTGGCGGCGCACGTGCACGGCTGGGCCGCCCTGTACGACACCTCGGGCGCCGTCGTCGCGGCCGCGCCCGACTGGGCCGCGCGCCGGGCCGCCCGGCTCACCCCCGACGTGGAACGGCTGCGGGAGCGGCCCGCCCCGGCCAGCGCCGTGGTCGGCGGCTCCGAGGACCGCGTCGAACTCCAGTCGCTGGGCACCGGGCGGCGGGCCCGGGGAGCCCTCGCGGTCGGCACCGGGGCCCCGCTCGGCACGGCGGAGCGGTACGCCGTCCACTCCGCGGTGGCCCTGCTGACCCTCACCACCGAACGCTCCCGCTCCCTGCACGACGCGGAGTCCCGGCTCGGCGCCGCCGTGCTGCGCATGCTGCTCGCCGGTCAGGCGGAGCACGCCCAGGCCGTGGCCGGGGACCTGTACGGAGCCCTGCTCGACGCACCGTTCCGGATCCTCGTGGCGGAACCGGCCCTGGCGGGCACGGCCCAGCCGGAGGGCCTGGCGCTGCTGGCCGACGCCGTGGAATCGGCGGCGGCGCGCACGGGGGAGACCCTGCTGGTGGTGCCGGAGCCCGGCCGGCTCGTGGTCCTCGCGGCCGACGGGGGCTCGGCGGTCCAGGCGTGCGCGGAATACGCGGAGGTCCTGGAATCGCGGCGCGGCCGGGAGACGGGCGAACCGGAGCCGGACGAGCTGGTCCTCGGCCTGTCGGCGCCCGCGGTGGCCTCCGGCGTGGCGGCGGCCTTCAAACAGGCCGACCAGGCCTTGGCCGTGGCCCGGCGGCGCGGCCGCCCCATGGTCGAACACGAGGAGCTGGCGGCGGGCTCGGTCCTCCCCCTGCTCGCCGACGACGCGGTACGTGCCTTCGCGGACGGCACGCTGCGGGCGCTGCGCGAGCACGACGAGAAGGGCCGGGGCGACCTGGTGGCCTCCCTCCAGGCCTGGCTCTCCCGCCACGGCCAGTGGGACGCGGCGGCGGCCGACCTGGGCGTGCACCGCCACACCCTGCGCTACCGCATGCGGCGGGTGGAGGAGATCCTGGGCCGCTCCCTGGACGACCCGGACGTCCGCATGGAGCTGTGGCTCGCCCTGAAGGCGACTTCCGCCCCGGCGTAGGACCGACCGGGGGAGCCGCCGCTGCGCCTCAAACGCCGGCGAGGCTGATGTGCCGCTGCGCGGCAAAATCCAGCCCGTCCGGCGTTTGAGGCGCGGGGTCTGGGCAGCGCCCGGGGAACGGGCGAAGGGCGGGTAGGGGACACTTCGCCCCGCGCAGCGGCCGCCCGCGCCCCGCGCAGCCGGACCCGCCCGGAGCCCCCGTACAAGCCCCCGGCAGGGCCCCGCACGGGCCGTGCCACCCCCGACACTGACAAAGCGGCGCGCCGCGCCACGCACGTACTCCACCCCGGACAAACGCCGAAACCCCGGCGGAGTCCTACGGTGGAGGGGACAAGGACCCACCGCACACACTCCGAAGGGCCGGGATCAGCATGACTTCCACCCACGCCTTCTGGCTCGCCGGCCGCCAGGCCACGGGCGACGACAGCCTCGACGTCCACTCCCCGTGGGACGGCCGCCTCGTCGGTACCGTGAGCGTCCCGACCGACGCCCAGGTCGAAGAGGCCGTCGCCGCGGCCCACGCCGTGACGGCGGAGTTCTCCGCGACCCCGGCCCACGTACGCGCCGAGGCCCTGGCCCACGTCGCCCGCCGGCTCGCCGAGCGCACCGAGGAGATCGCGCTGCTGATCTCCGCCGAGAACGGCAAGCCGATCAAGTGGGCGCGCGGTGAGGTCGGCCGTGCGGTGTCCGTGTTCCGCTTCGCCTCCGAAGAGGCCCGCCGCTTCAACGGCGGAGAGGCCCAGCGCCTGGACACCGACGCCGGCGGCGTCGGCCGCCTGGCCCTGACCCGCCGCTTCGTCAAGGGTCCGGTCCTGGGCATCGCGCCCTTCAACTTCCCGCTGAACCTGTGCGCCCACAAGGTGGCCCCCGCCATCGCCGTCGGCGTGCCGATCATCCTGAAGCCGGCCCCGGCCACCCCGCTCTCCGGTCTGATCCTCGGCGAGCTGCTCGCCGAGACCGACCTGCCGGCCGGTTCCTGGTCCGTGCTCCCCGTCGCCAACGACAAGATGCCGGAGCTGGTCAAGGACGAGCGCCTGCCCGTCATCTCCTTCACCGGTTCCGACAAGGTCGGCTACGCCATCCAGCAGGCCGTGCCCCACAAGCACTGCACCCTGGAGCTCGGCGGCAACGCCGCGGCCGTGGTCCTGGAGGACTGGTCCTCCGAGGCCGACCTCGACTGGGCCGCGACCCGCATCGCGACCTTCTCGAACTACCAGGCCGGCCAGTCCTGCATCGGCGTGCAGCGCGTGATCGCCGACGCGACGGTCTACGACCGCCTCGTCGAGAAGGTCGTCGCCAAGGTCCGCGAGCAGGTCACCGGCGACCCGAACGACTCCGCCACCGACGTCGGCCCCCTCGTCTCCGAGGACGCCGCCAAGCGGGTCGAGTCCTGGGTCGACGAGGCCGTGTCCGCCGGAGCCAAGCTGCTCACCGGCGGCAAGCGCGAGGGTGCCTCGTACGAGCCCACCGTCGTCGCCGAGGTGCCCGCGGGAGTCAGCCTCGCCACCGAGGAGGTCTTCGGACCGGTCCTCACCCTGCGCCGGGTCGAGAACACCGACGAGGCCTTCGCCGCCGTCAACGACTCGAAGTTCGGTCTGCAGGCCGGCGTCTTCACGCGGAACATCCAGACCGCGTTCCGCGCCCACCGCGAGCTGGAGGTCGGCGGCGTGATCGTCGGCGACGTCCCGTCCTACCGCGCCGACCAGATGCCCTACGGCGGCGTCAAGCAGTCCGGTGTGGGCCGCGAGGGCGTGCGCTACGCGATGGACGACTACACCTACGAGCGGGTCCTGGTCCTCAGCGGCCTCGACATCTGACCGAACTCGTACGGCCACCAAGCCGACGGCCGGAGCCTACTGTGCGGGGGCTCCGGCCGTCTTTGTGCGTTGCGCTTCTCGTACTCCGCTCAGCCCGACCAGTCCTCGAGCAGCACGTGCCCGGGGCTGATCCGGGCCAGTACCCGCGATGCCCGGCGGACCTCACGGGGCTTCGACCCGGGTGCGGTGAGCGTGCCGGTCAGCATGTGCAGGACCTCGGCCCGGTAGGGACTCCCGAGACCGGCCAGCGCTTCCATCGCATTGCGCCACTCGTACTCGTCGGCCATGCGGGCCCCGATCATTCCCCGCAGCGCCCGCGCGGCGTCGTCCGTGTACGCGGGACCGAGGCCGGCGAGCATCTTCGCCACCTGCACCCTCGCGTACGTCCTGCGCTTGCCCAGCGCCTGGCGCAGGGCCCAGGCCGCCCATTCCACGTACGGTTCGCCCAGTCCGGCCAGCGATTTCGCCGCCGACTCGCGGTCGAACCCGTACACGACGGGCTCGGTCACCACGGCCCGCAGTGCTTCCGCAGCGGCCGCCACATGAGGGCCACCCAGGGCGATGAGGGCCGGTACCGCCACATCTCGCGTGTAGTACGGCGTCCGGGGGTCGGCCGCCACGGCCCGAATCCCCTCCGCGGCGAGCGGCACGTCCGGACCGCCCAGGGTGAGCAGCTCCTGGGCCGCGTAGAACCTCTCTTCCGGTGCGATGGTCCGATCGACGAGCACCTTCCGCAGGACCGGGGCCGCGACCGGCTCGAAACGCCTGTCCAACGCAAGGAGGTTCCGGGCTGCCAGCCCCCGGACCCCCAGGCTCTGCTTCTTCCACCCCGTCTTCCCGAGCGCCACTGCTTCCAGGGCGTCGACGGCTCCCGCCTCGCGCAGACCGGCCCGTGCCGTCAGAACATGCACGATCCTCTCCCGGAGCTCGGTGCTCGTTCTCCGGTCGGCCAGCAGGGATTGCAGGATCGGCACATTCCCCTGCCAGTCCCTGTCCGGCTCCGCGAGGAGAAGCAGCCGTGTGGCGTCCCTACGTACCCGCGTACTCGCGTCACCGTCGGCGACCAGGTCCTTCAGGGCTTTGGCAACCTGCGGCCGGTGCTCGCCATCCGGCTGGGTCAGGGCGTCCACAGCGCGCACCCGGTCACGCGGAGCCGTCCGATGATCACCGATCAGACCCAGCAGGTGCCCGGTGTCCTGCCCGTACGGTCCGCCGGGGGCGCGAAGTACCCGCCACGCCCACCACCGGCCGGTCCAAGCCGTACGGGGGTCCGTGGCCATCACTCGGAGGCACTGCACCGCCTCCTCGGCATGCGGCTCGCCCAGACCCGCCAACTCATCGGCCGCTGCCATCCGTTCGCGCCAGGGCGCGCCCTGGTTCCCGGTCACGTCGTGCAGGATGCGTGCCGCCGCACCCACGTACGGCCCCTTCAGCCCCGCCAGTGCCCTTGCCGCCATCAACCGTTCCTGTCCCGCGCTCCCCGCCGCCATGGCATGCAGGGCCGCCGCCGCCTCCTCCACGTACGTCCCGCCGAGCCTGGCCAGGCCGCCGGCCGCGAACCGCCGGTCGTCCGGAGCATGGCTGCCTTCTGCGATCACCCCTCGGAAGGCTTCCGCCGCCTCTGCCCCGTGGGCGCTGCCCAGGCGGGCCAAGTATTGAGCCGCGAGCAGCCGGTCTTTCAGATCCTGACCGTCGGACATCACCCTTCGGAAGCCTTCCGCTGCCTCTTCCACATGTGCCCCGCCCAACCGGGCCAGGGCGTTGGCCGCGTTCCACCGGGTCTGGGAGTCGATGCCGGGGGCGTCGAAGACGTCGCGCAGGGCCCAGGCGACTTCGACGCCGGTGAACCGTGCCAGGGCTTCCAGCGAGCTCACCGCCCCCCACCGCTCGATGTCATGGGCGCGACGATCGAGCGCCTCGGCCCGCGACGCCACGACGGCCTCCGGGGCGTAGGCGGTATCGATGTCCGCCAGTACGAGCGCCGCCCGGCCCCTCGACTTCGCCGCGGGATCCGAGACCGCCCGCAGCAGCGCCCGGCAGGCGGCCGGTTGGTCCCGCGTCGCCAGTGCCTTCGCCGCTTGCATCCAGTACGGCGAGTCCTCGTCGTTCGCGGTGTCGTACAGGTATTGCCCGACCAGATCGTGGCGAATGCGTCTCATCAGCCTCCAGCGCTCGCCGCCGACGTCCGCGTACGGTGAACCGGCGACGGCTGCCAGGAACCGTTCGACGTGGCGGTCCTGCGCCGGGCACCGCTCGGCCAGGAGGCGGCCGGCCGACAACTGATCCCGGAACGGGCCCTCCTGGAGCCAGTCCAGCAGCGCCGTACCGCCCTTGCGGTGCCGGTGGCTGTAGTGGACCAGCGCTCCGACACGGATGGCCCACGGTCCTCCATGGTCCCAGCGGTTGCCGAAGGTACGGTGCAGCGCGCCGCGCCACGCGTCCGACTCGGGGTCGAACTCCGCGGGCAGGCCGTCGGCCAGGCGCTCGGCCGCCAGGTGTTCGGCGAAGGTGGCGTGCAGGAACCGCAGACCGGCCCCCGTACGCACCAGGAGACCGGTGCCCAGCAGGGCCTCGGTGACCGATCCGTCCCAGCCGTCCAGCGGGGGCAGCGCGCCGAACCGGCCGTGCCCGTCGGCGGCGTTCTCCTCCCACCAGCGGCGCGCCTCCTCGACGAGGTCCGCCGTGCCCTGCGCCACCTGGAGGAGGGCCAGGTGCGTGACCAGGTCGTCGAGATGCCGGCGCAGGTACGCCACCGCTCCCGTGCCCCGGGCGGTCAGCCGGGCCCGTGCCTCCAGCTCCGCCCAGAAGCGGCGGACCTTGACCTGTTTCGCCGCCCTCAGGTGGGCCCTGGCCTCCTCGTACAGCTTCCAGCGGCTGTCGGGGAGCGGGCGCCCGGGGTCGTCCTCGAACACGAGCACCGCGACCGTGGCCAGCAGGGGGTTGTGCAGCAGCGAGCCCAGCTCCGCCTCGTCGACCTGCCGCAGAAAGCCGTCGGCGAGATCCGCACGCCCGGAGTCCTCGAGCCAGGCCCGGGCGAATGCCTCCAGGCTCACCTGGTCGAAGGGTTCCAGCTCGTACGCGTCGAAGCCCGCCCGCGCGAGGACCGGTGTGCCTTCGGGGTCGGGCCGGGTGGTGAGCAGCAGCCGTGGTCCGTCCGAGGGGCGGTCGGCGAGCAGGTTGATCAGGCGGATGCGGTGCTCCCGGTCCACCTCGTCGAGGGCGTCGACGAGGATCAGCCAGCGGGCCCCCCGGGGCAGTTCCGGAAGCCTTCCCGTACCGAGCCCGGTGGCCTCGGCCACGGCGGCCTCGAAGCCGGGCCCGCCGCCGGCGATCTGCGCCGCGGTGACCAGCAGCGGCACCAGGCCGCCCGGCGCCGCCGAGCTCTGTGCGGCCTGCCCCAGGTCGAGCGCGCACCGGTGCAGCAGCGTGGACTTCCCGCCGCCGGGTTCGCCCTGCACCAGCAGATGGCCGCCCTCACCCGTGCCGAGCACGCCCTCGATCGGCCGCGCCGGACCTTCGCGGCGTGCGTGCTCCTCTCCCGAAGGGTCCAGCAGCTGGCGTACGTACACGGTGGTCAGGCGGTGCGGGCGTCCCTCGGGGCGCAGCAGGTAGGGGAGCTCCTCGGCGGCTTCGCGCTGGCGTTCCAGCACGCCGCGTACCGGCTCCGGCAGCCAGTGCCGCGGCTGTTCGCCGTCCGTCGCGCCGTCCGCCGCGCCGGGCTTCGCCGCGGGGGACGCGGGCCTTGCGCCACCAGGTCAGCCAGCAGGCCTCGTCGTACAGCCCGCGCGTGGCGTCGTCCGGGGCGGTGCGGCCTCTCGCCTCCCTGATCAGGGAACGCACCACGGCGAGCAGTTGTGCTTCCGACTGCGGGACGTTGTCGCCGTTCTTCCAGGCGCTGACACGGTTGAGCGTGACCTGCTGGCCCTTCGGGGACAGTCCCCGGTTCGCCTCTGTGACCAGTTGCTTGAGCTGAGGCCGTCCCACTGCCTCGTACAGCTCCGCCAGCCTGGCGGCGAAGTCCAGCCGCGCGCCCACCGCTGCCCCCCTTCGCCGAGCCGTTCCGGTCCGGTCCTGACCGGAAAAGTCAGCCTAGGCCGCCTCACCTGGACTGTCCCAGGGGATTGCCGAAACCGGAATCCGTTCTCCTCCCGCCCGGTGCCTGAATCGGGGCCTGGCCGAGCCGAGGCAAGGCGACGCGAGGCCGACAGTCACCGGAGGAGCAGCACATGAACAGCAGCACCATCGACACCGTTCTCACCGGCGTGACCGCCCTGGGCGCGGGCGGGATCGTCTACGGCACGACGGTCGGCGTGACCGCCGCAGTCGCGGTGTTCGCCCGTACGGCCCCCCGCCGCCGGGACGCCCGTGCCGTACTGGTGATCCTGCTCCGCCGCCGTCCGGCGGTCCCGCAGGACGGCGGGGCACAGGGCTGAGCGACTGCGCGGCGCCGGACCGCAGGAGCCCCCGCTGTGCGGGGGCTCCTGCGTCCCTCTTTTACCGCCGCTTCCCCGCCGCCCGAAACGGGTACGACTCACTGGTAGCACCCACCGGTAAGCACCCCCTCTCTCGGCGGCGAGGTGAGCCCCCTCATGTCCGCAACACAGCCCGGCGACAGCGACACCCAGCCCGCACAGCCCGTACGGCCCGTACAGCCCAAGGTGACCGAGCGCGAGGCACGGCAGGTCGCGGAAGCGGCCCGGGAACAGAACTGGCAGCGGCCGAGCTTCGCCAAGGAGCTGTTCCTCGGACGGTTCCGGCTCGACCTGATCCACCCCCACCCGCTCCCCGCCGAGGAGGACGTCCGGCGCGGGGAGGCCTTCCTGGCCCGGATGCGGGAGTTCTGCGAGACCTCCGTCGACGGGGCGCGCATCGAGCGCGAGGCGAAGATCCCAGACGAGACCGTGCGCGGGCTCAAAGAGCTCGGCGCGCTCGGCATGAAGATCGACCCGAAGTACGGGGGCCTCGGCCTCACCCAGGTGTACTACAACAAGGCCCTCGCCCTCGTCGGCTCCGTCAGCCCGGCCATCGGCGCCCTGCTCTCCGCCCACCAGTCGATCGGCGTACCCCAGCCGCTGAAGATGTTCGGCACGCAGGAGCAGAAGGACGCCTACCTGCCGCGCTGCGCGACCACCGCCATCAGCGCCTTCCTCCTCACCGAGCCCGACGTCGGCTCCGACCCGGCGCGGCTGGCCACCACGGCGGTCCCGGACGGGGAGGACGCGTACGTCCTGGACGGCGTGAAGCTCTGGACCACCAACGGGGTCGTCGCCGACCTGCTCGTCGTCATGGCCCGGGTGCCGAAGAGCGAGAACCACCGCGGCGGGATCACCGCCTTCGTCGTCGAGGCCGACTCCCCGGGCATCACCGTCGAGCACCGCAACGCCTTCATGGGCCTGCGCGGCCTGGAGAACGGCGTCACCCGCTTCCACCGGGTCAGGGTCCCCGCGGCCCAGCGCATCGGCGCCGAGGGCGCCGGGCTGAAGATCGCGCTGACCACCCTGAACACGGGCCGGCTGTCGCTGCCCGCCATGTGCGTGGGCGCGGGGAAGTGGTGCCTGAAGATCGCCCGCGAATGGTCCGGCGTGCGCGAGCAGTGGGGACGGCCCGTCGGCCTGCACGAGGCCGTCGGCGCCAAGATCTCCTTCATCGCGGCCACCACCTTCGCCCTGGAGGCCGTGGTCGACCTGGCCTCCCAGATGGCCGACGAGGACCGCAACGACATCCGCATCGAGGCCGCCCTCGCCAAGCTCTACGGCTCCGAGATGGCCTGTCTGATGGCCGACGAGCTGGTCCAGATCCGCGGCGGGCGCGGCTTCGAGACCGCCGAGTCCCTCGCCGCCCGCGGCGAGCGGGCCGTGCCGGCCGAGCAGATGCTCCGCGACCTGCGCATCAACCGGATCTTCGAGGGATCCACCGAGATCATGCACCTGCTGATCGCCCGCGAGGCCGTGGACGCCCACCTGTCGGTGGCCGGCGACCTCATCGACCCGGAGAAGCCACTCGGCGACAAGGCGAAGGCGGGCGCCCGCGCCGCCGGGTTCTACGCCCGCTGGCTGCCCCAGCTCGCCACCGGGGCCGGCCAGGTCCCCGGCACCTACCGGGCCTTCCACCCGAGCGGCCACCCCGACCTGGCCACCCACCTGCGCTACGTCGAACGCGGCTCGCGCAAACTCGCCCGGTCGACCTTCTACGCCATGTCCCGCTGGCAGGGCCGGATGGAGACCAAGCAGGGGTTCCTCGGCCGGATCGTCGACATCGGCGCCGAGCTCTTCGCGATGAGCGCGGCCTGCGTGCGCGCCGAGCACCTGCGGGCCTCCGGCGAGCACGGCCGCGAGGCCTACCAGCTGGCCGACGCCTTCTGCCGGCAGTCCCGGCTCCGCGTCGAGGAGCTCTTCGGGCGGCTCTGGGACAACACCGACGACCTGGACCGCAAGGTTGTCGCCGGGGTCCTGAACGGCACCTACACGTGGCTGGAGGAGGGCGTCCTGGACCCCTCCGGCGACGGCCCGTGGATCGCCGACGCCACCCCCGGCCCCTCCACCCGCGAAAACGTCCACCGGCCGCTGCGCTGACCTGAAATCATCGCCGGACATCGGACAGATGTACGAGGATGAGTATGGGTACCGGTACGGGTACTGGTAGTCGTACGAGCACAGCGCGAGGCGGACGAGAACGATGCCGACGGCCGAGGAAGACCGCACCAGCCGACGGCTGGCCTGGTGCGTGGCGCACGTGCTGCGCCACGCACCGGACCACGTCGTCACCGACATGATCGGCCGGCTCGACGAGCCCACCTTCAAGTACCTGTGCCGGGACGAATGGCTGGCGGCCTCGACCGTCACCCTGCTGCTCCGCCACGGAGGCGCGGCCGACCGGACCTACGTCGCCCGCAACCCCCGCGTCGTGGGCCGGCCGCTGCCCGGCCTGCCCGGGCCCGCCCGGTACGCCCGCCGCCGGACCCCGCCGGAACTCCTGCCGGTGCTCCGCGCCGAGCTCGGCCGGGACCCCGGCGAGGGACCGCTCACCGCGGCCGAGCTCATCGGGCTGCTCCGCCGGCACGGGCGGCGCGGGCCGCGGGTCCCGCTGGACATCCTGGCGCTCCGCCACCACCCGGACCCGGAGCTGCTGCTGGCCGAACACCTCCGCCGGCCGCTGCCGGCCGGCTCCGTCGAAGCCCTGCTGCTCGTCGAGGACCTGCCCCGGGAGACCGTCCACGGGCTGCTCGCCACCGCGGCGGCTCAGATGCGCTCCTGGCACCGGCCGGCCGTCCGCGCCGTGCGGATGGGCCGGGTCACGCACGAGGAGCTCGTCGCCCACGTGGCCCCCGCACACCGCGCCCTGCTGCTCACCGACCTGACCGGGGCCCGCGGCCTGCGCTGGAGCCTGCCCGAACGGACGGGGATGCGCACGGCCGTCGCCCGGGCGCTGCGCCCCCTGCGCGACGACCCCCGGCTCTGGGCGGAGCTGCTGCGCCACGCCCCCGCCTTCCCGGGCACCCTGCCGGTCCTGGTGGCCCGGATCGTGCGCGGCACCCTGCCGGAGCCCGCCGAAGGACCACCGGTCCCCGGACTCGCCGAGGCGGTGCGCTCCGTGGCGCCCGGGGGCGCCGAGCCCGTTGCGGGTGTGGACCGCGAACTGGCCCTGGCGAGCCTCGCGGTGCCCATGGAGTCCGTCCAGGAGGACATCCGGTGGGTGCGCGACTGCCTCGCCCGCGGGCTGCTCACCGGCGAGGACGTGATCCGGCACAAGGCGCCCGCCTGCTGGGCCCTGGACGAGGACCACTGGCTGGGTGACGTGGACCACCCCGACCGCCACGAGCCGTCCGGCCCGGTGCTCGCCGCGCGGGCCGAGGCCGACCGGCTGTTCGCGCTGGCGCTCGGCTCCGATCCGGACGCCTGGTGGCGCGTGGCAAGTACCCTCCCGGACTTCGCCGGGACGCTCCCGCACCTCCTCCTTCGGGTAACCGAGGGGGGCTCCGTGTCCGGGCGCCCCTGAGTTGCGGCAACATGGGTCCATGAGCGACCGCCCATTCCCCCTTGCCGATCCGCATCTCCTCTTCGACCCCGCGGCCGGCCGTCGGGACATCGTCATCCTCGGCTCCACGGGGTCCATCGGGACCCAGGCCATCGACCTCGCCCTGCGCAACCCGGACCGGTTCCGGGTCACTGCCCTGTCCGCCGCCGGCGGCCGGGTCGCGCTGCTGGCCGAGCAGGCCCGGCTGCTGCGCGTCAAGACCGTGGCCGTCGCGCGCGAAGACGTCGTACCGGCGCTCAAGGAGGCGCTGGACGCCGAGTACGGCGCCGGTGAGCCGCTGCCCGAGATCCTCGCCGGACCGGACGCGGCGACCGAGCTCGCCGCCTCCGAGTGCCACACCGTGCTCAACGGCATCACCGGTTCCATCGGCCTCGCGCCCACCCTCGCCGCGCTGCGCGCCGGGCGGACCCTGGCCCTCGCGAACAAGGAGTCGCTGATCGTCGGCGGCCCGCTGGTGAAGGCCCTGGCGAAGCCGGGCCAGATCATCCCGGTCGACTCCGAGCACGCCGCGCTCTTCCAGGCCCTGGCCGCGGGCACCCGCGCAGAGGTGCGCAGGCTCGTGGTCACCGCCTCCGGCGGGCCCTTCCGCGGCCGCACCCGCGCCGAGCTGGCCTCGGTCACGGTGCAGGACGCCCTGGCCCACCCGACCTGGGCGATGGGCCCCGTGATCACCGTCAACTCGGCGACCCTGGTCAACAAGGGGCTGGAGGTCATCGAGGCGCACCTGCTCTACGACATCCCCTTCGAGCGGATCGAGGTCGTGGTCCACCCGCAGTCGTACGTGCACTCCATGGTGGAGTTCACGGACGGCTCCACGCTGGCCCAGGCCACCCCGCCCGACATGCGCGGCCCGATCGCGATCGGTCTCGGCTGGCCCCAGCGGGTCCCGGACGCGTCCACCGCCTTCGACTGGACCAAGGCGTCCACCTGGGAGTTCTTCCCGCTGGACACGGAGGCCTTCCCGGCGGTGGGCCTGGCCCGGCACGTCGGCGCCCTGGGCGGTACCGCGCCCGCCGTGTTCAATGCGGCGAACGAGGAGTGCGTGGAGGCCTTCCTGGCCGGGCGGCTCCCGTTCACAGCAATCATGGATACGGTCTCTGCCGTGGTCGATGAGCACGGAACCCCCGCCGGGGGAACTTCCCTCACCGTCGCGGACGTCCTTGAAGCGGAGACCTGGGCCAGGGCCCGGGCACAGGAGATGGCGGCACGGGCCGCAGTGGAGGCGCGCGCATGACCGTACTGCTCACCTTGATCGGCGTGCTCGTCTTCGCGGTCGGGCTGCTCTTCTCGATCGCCTGGCACGAGCTCGGCCACCTTTCCACGGCCAAGCTCTTCGGCATCCGCGTGCCCCAGTACATGGTCGGCTTCGGCCGGACCATCTGGTCGCGCAAGAAGGGCGACACCGAGTACGGGCTCAAGGCCATCCCGATGGGCGGGTACATCCGCATGATCGGGATGTTCCCGCCGGGCGAGGACGGCAAGGTCACCGTCCGCTCGACGTCGCCGTTCCGCACGATGATCGAGGACGCGCGCTCGGCGGCGTACGAGGAGTTGCAGCCGGGCGACGAATCGCGGCTCTTCTACACGCGCAAGCCGTGGAAGCGCGTGATCGTGATGTTCGCGGGACCGTTCATGAACCTGGTCCTGGCGATGGCGATCTTCTTCGGCGTCTGGATGACCTTCGGGGTGCAGCAGACGACCACCCAGGTCCAGACCGTCACCGACTGCGTGATCAAGCAGAGCGAGAACCGCGACGAATGCCGGGCCGGCGACCCGGCGGCCCCGGGCAAGGCCGCGGGCCTGCAGGCCGGCGACAAGATCGTGGCCTTCCAGGGCAAGCCGGTCGAGGACTGGGGCACCCTCCAGAAGAACATCCGGGACACCATCGGGCCGGCCACCCTCACCGTCCTGCGCGACGGGCAGAAGCTGACCCTCCACGCGAGCCTCGTGGAGAACCGCGTGGGCAAGACCGACGGCCACGGCGGCTACGTCAAGGGCGAGTACGTCTCCGCCGGCTACCTCGGCGTCGGCCCGAAGTCCGTGATCGCCCCGCTCACCTTCGCCCAGTCCGCGGACCGGGTCGGCGAGGTCGTCCAGAGCAGCCTGCAGGGCCTGGCCCAGCTCCCGGGCAAGATCCCGGCCCTGTGGAACTCGGTCTTCAACGGCGCCGAGCGGGAGCCCGACTCCCCGATGGGCATCATCGGCGCGGCCAGGATCAACGCGGAGGTCGCGAACCTGGACATTCCGAGCGAGGAGCGGATGTCGATCATGCTGAACGTCCTGGGCATGTTCAACCTCTCCCTCTTCCTCTTCAACATGCTGCCCCTGCTGCCGCTGGACGGCGGGCACATCGCGGGCGCCCTGTGGGAGTCGGTGCGGCGGGCCTTCGCCCGGGTCTTCCGGCGGGCCGACCCGGGCCCGTTCGACGTGGCGAGGCTGATGCCCGCGGCGTACGTGGTGGCCGGGGTCTTCCTCTGCTTCACCTTGCTGGTGCTGGCCGCGGATGTGGTCAACCCCATCAAAATCACCTGATCGAAAGATCGTCGGATCGTCGTACGGGGCACCCCTACCGCATGCGGACCGGAGCCGGGCACGCATCGTGCCCGGCTCCCTACGTTCGGGTGGCACACCCCCTGCGATGCGCGGGAGACGTGCCGGTTGGCGTAATCTCGGACGCTGGGGCCCGCCGATCCCGGCACCTATATCCACACCTTGGGGTTGCACAGCAGATGACTGCCATCTCTCTCGGAATGCCGGCCGTGCCGACGAAGCTCGCCGACCGCAGGGTCAGCCGCAAGATCCAGGTCGGCTCGGTGGCCGTCGGCGGCGACGCGCAGATCTCCGTGCAGTCGATGACCACCACCAGGACCTCCGACATCGGAGCCACGCTCCAGCAGATCGCCGAGCTGACCGCTTCCGGCTGCGACATCGTGCGCGTGGCCTGCCCGACGCAGGACGACGCCGACGCGCTCGCCGTGATCGCGAAGAAGTCGAACATCCCGGTCATCGCGGACATCCACTTCCAGCCGAAGTACGTGTTCGCCGCGATCGACGCCGGCTGCGCCGCCGTCCGTGTGAACCCCGGCAACATCAAGCAGTTCGACGACAAGGTCAAGGAGATCGCGCGCGCCGCCAAGGACGCCGGTACCCCGATCCGGATCGGCGTCAACGCCGGCTCGCTCGACGCGCGACTGCTGAAGAAGTACGGCAAGGCCACGCCCGAGGCGCTGGTCGAGTCCGCGCTGTGGGAGGCCTCCCTCTTCGAGGAGCACGGCTTCAGCGACATCAAGATCTCGGTCAAGCACAACGACCCGGTGGTCATGGTCAACGCCTACCGCCAGCTCGCCGCCCAGTGCACCTACCCGCTGCACCTCGGCGTCACCGAGGCCGGCCCGGCGTTCCAGGGCACGATCAAGTCCGCCGTCGCCTTCGGCGCGCTGCTCTCCGAGGGCATCGGCGACACGATCCGCGTCTCGCTGTCGGCCCCGCCGGTGGAGGAGATCAAGGTCGGCATCCAGATCCTGGAGTCGCTGAACCTCAAGCCGCGCCGCCTGGAGATCGTCTCCTGCCCGTCCTGCGGGCGTGCGCAGGTGGACGTCTACAAGCTGGCCGAGGAGGTCACGGCGGGCCTGGAGGGCATGGAGGTCCCGCTGCGCGTCGCGGTCATGGGCTGCGTCGTCAACGGCCCCGGCGAGGCCCGTGAGGCCGACCTGGGCGTCGCCTCCGGCAACGGAAAGGGCCAGATCTTCGTGAAGGGCGAGGTCATCAAGACCGTGCCCGAGTCGAAGATCGTCGAGACCCTCATCGAAGAGGCGATGAAGATCGCCGAGCAGATGGAGAAGGACGGCGTGATGTCGGGCGAGCCGACGGTCGCCATCGGCGTGTAGCTCCCCGCGGGGAGCAGTACGGCTCCGCAGGAGGAACGATGACGGGCCCGGGACCGCAGGTGCGGCCCCGGGCCCGTCGGCATGCGGACCTCCGCCGGGGCGGCAACAGGTCCGCCCGGCGCCCCCGAGGGCCCTCGGGGGCATCTCGGAGCCGGTCCGGGTACAGTGCGGAGATCAGCAGACTTGCATGGTGAGGCCCCAGTGTTGACGCAGACCACCACCCGGGTCCTTGAGCCCAGTGATCTTGACGCCGCGCTCGACATCCTCGGCCGCGAGCCGGTCGAGAACGCCTTCGTCACCTCCCGGGTCCAGATCGCAGGGCTCGATCCGTGGCGCCTGGGCGGCGAGATGTGGGGCTGGTACGCCGACGGCGAGCTCCGCTCGCTCTGCTACGCCGGCGCCAACCTGGTGCCCGTCTGCGCCGGACCCGACGCGGTACGGGCCTTCGCCGACCGCGCCCGGCGCACCGGCCGCCGCTGCTCCTCCATCGTCGGCCCCGCCGACGCCACCGGGCTGCTCTGGCAGCTCCTGGAACCGAGCTGGGGCCCGGCCCGCGACGTCCGCTCCCGCCAGCCGCTCATGGTCATGGAGCAGCCGTCCACCACGGTGACCGCCGACCCCCGGGTCCGCCGGATCCGCAAGGACGAGATGGACCTGATCATGCCCGCCTGCGTGGCCATGTTCACCGAGGAGGTCGGCATCTCCCCGATGACCGGCGACGGCGGCCTGCTCTACCAGGCCCGGGTCGCCGAGCTGGTCGCCGGCGGCCGTTCCTTCGCCCGCGTCCAGGACGGCAAGGTCCTCTTCAAGGCCGAGATCGGCGCCGCGACCTCCCGCGCCTGCCAGATCCAGGGCGTCTGGGTGGCCCCCGAGTTCCGCGGCCGCGGGCACTCCGAGACCGGGATGGCCGCCGTCGTCGCCTACGCGCTCCGGGACGTGGCCCCCGTGGTCAGCCTGTACGTCAACGACTTCAACACCGCCGCGCGCGCCTCCTATCGCCGGGTCGGCTTCCGCGAGGTCGGCGCGTTCATGAGCGTGCTGTTCTGAGCGCGGCGCCGCCCTCTGCGCGGCGATCCGAGCGTCCTGTTCCGATCTTCCTGTCCGACCCCACGGTCGGCCAGTAAGGTCGCCGCATGATGCCAACCCCCGCGGGAGACGACCCCGGCCGGCCCGCCGGACTGCGCATCGGGCCCCTCGACCTCGCCGCCCGGGTCGACGAGGCCCTGCGCGTACAGGCCATGGCCTTCGGACTCAGCGAGGAGGAGGTCGGCATCCGGCGCTACATCGTCCAGCGCCACATGACCTGCCGCGGCGCCCGCGCGCTCGGCGCGTTCACCGACGACGGGGTGCTCGCCGGGTTCGTCTACGGCATGCCCAACGACCGCACGCACTGGTGGTCCGGAGTCGTC
Source organism: Streptomyces sp. GL_148 (assembly GCF_057834205.1). Taxonomy (NCBI): domain Bacteria; kingdom Bacillati; phylum Actinomycetota; class Actinomycetes; order Kitasatosporales; family Streptomycetaceae; genus Streptomyces; species Streptomyces sp. GL_148. The sequence goes on from NZ_CM174396.1 coordinate 6,340,443, forward strand.
GAGCCCTACCTGCGCGCCGGCGGCCACGAGGGCTGGCTCGACGGCTCCTTCGTGATCACCGAGCTGCACGTGCACCCAGGGTTCCAGGGCAAGGGCGTCGGCCGCGCCCTCATCACCCAGATCACCGACACCGCCGCCGAGGAGCGCTCGATCCTCTCCGCGATCGACACCGAGAGCCCCGCCCGCGGCCTCTACCGCTCCCTCGGCTACACGGACCTCGCCCGCCAGGTGCTCTTCCCGAGCGCGAGCCTCCCGTACGCCGTCATGGGCGCCCCGCTGCCGCTGCGCAGGCCCTGACCCCGCAGGCCCTGACCCCGTAGGGCCGCACCCCGTACGCCCCGACCCCGTAGCCCCCAAACCGTTTCCGCGGCCCCCGCGGGCCCCGGTAGCCTCCCGTCATGTCAACGCAACACGTGCAGCGCATGTCCCGCCTCATGGCCAAGACCCTCCGCGAGGACCCCGCCGACGCGGAAACCCTCAGCCACCGCCTGCTCGTCCGGGCCGGCTACGTCCGGCGCAGCTCCGCCGGGGTGTGGAGCTGGCTGCCGCTCGGCAAGCGGGTCCTGGACAACGTCTCGCGCATCGTCCGCGAGGAGATGGACGGGATCGGGGCACAGGAAGTGCTGCTCCCGGCGCTGCTGCCGAAGGAGCCGTACGAGGTCAGCGGGCGCTGGTCGGAGTACGGGGACCTGCTCTTCCGGCTCAAGGACCGCAAGGGCGCGGACTACCTGCTCGGACCCACCCACGAGGAGATCTTCACCCTGGTGGTCAAGGACCAGTGCACGTCCTACAAGGACCTGCCGGTCATGCTGTACCAGATCCAGACCAAGTACCGGGATGAGGCGCGGCCCCGCTCGGGCGTGCTGCGAGGCCGCGAGTTCCAGATGAAGGACTCGTACTCCTTCGACGTGTCCGACGAGGGCCTGGCGGAGTCCTACCGGCTCCACCGCGAGGCCTACGTACGCATCTTCGAGCGGCTCGGCCTCGACCACCGGGTGGTGTCGGCCGTGTCGGGCGCGATGGGCGGATCGGCGTCGGAGGAGTTCCTCGCGCCGGCCCCGGCCGGCGAGGACACCTTCGCGGACTGCCCCTCGTGCGGCTACGCGGCCAACACGGAGGCGGTGACCTTCGCCCTGACCCCGGCCGCGGGGGAACACGGCCCGCTGGAGGAGATCCCGACCCCCGACACCCCCACCATCGAGACCCTGGCGGCGCACCTGGGCGTCCCCGCCTCCGCGACGCTGAAGAACCTCCTCGTGAAGGTGGACGGCGAGATCACCGCCGTCGGCGTACCGGGTGACCGGGAGGTCGACCTGGGCAAGCTCGGCGAGCACCTGGCCCCGGCGGTCGTGGAACTGGTGACGGCGGAGGACTTCACCGGCCGGCCCGACCTCGTACGGGGCTACGTGGGCCCGCAGGGCCTGGAGAAGGTCCGCTACCTCGCCGATCCCCGCGTCGCGCCGGGCACCTCCTGGGTCACGGGGGCCAACAAGCCCGACACGCACGCCCGGAACGTGGTCTGCGGGCGGGACTTCGAGGTGGACCGGTACCTGGACGTCGTCGTCGTCCAGGAGGGCGACCCCTGCCCCTCCTGCGGCGCCGGGCTGCGGCTCGACCGGGCCATCGAGATCGGGCACATCTTCCAGCTCGGCCGGAAGTACGCGGACGCCTTCGGGCTCGACGTCCTCGGCAAGGAGGGCAAGCCGGTCCGGGTCACGATGGGCTCGTACGGAATCGGCGTCTCCCGCGCGGTGGCCGCGCTGGCCGAGCAGACGGCGGACGAGCGGGGCCTGTGCTGGCCCGCCGCGGTCGCCCCGGCCGACGTCCACGTCGTGGCGGCGGGCAAGGCGGTGCCGCTCGCCCTCGCGGAGTCGGCGGCGGAGTCCCTGGCCGGGGCCGGTCTCCGCGTCCTCCTGGACGACCGGCCCGGCCTGTCACCCGGGGTGAAGCTGACGGACGCGGAGCTCATCGGGGTCCCGTGGATCCTGGTCGCGGGCCGCCGCTCGGCGGAGTCGGTGGTCGAACTCCAGGACCGCCGCTCCGGCACCCGCGAGGAACTCCCCCTGCCGGAGGCCCTGTCCCGCCTGACCGGCTCCGCGTAGCCCTGCGGGGCAGTCCCCTACCCGCCCTTCCACCGTTCCCCGGGCGGTGCCCGGACCCGGTCCGCGGCACGTCCAGCCCCGCCGGCGTTTGAGGCGCGGGGTCCGGGGCGCAGCCCCGGGGAACGGTGGAAGGCGGATAGGGGACGGCTCCGCGAAGCGCCTAGCCGCGCTCGTCCGGCTCCGCCGGGGGCGGCAGCGGGGATCCGTCCAGGCAGGGCTCGTCCGCCGCCCGGGGACCGAGACCCGCACCGGTGTCCGCGGACGGCGCCGCGGGAGCAGGACCCGCGATGCCTGGCGGCGCGGCCGCAGGAGCGGGGGCCGCCGGGCCCGGAGACGGCGGAGCCGCGGGCGGCGGGGCCGCGCGTTCCAGGAAGCGCAGGAGCTCCACCGGGAACGGCAGGACCAGGGTGGAGTTCTTCTCCGCAGCCACGGCGACGACCGTCTGCAGCAGGCGCAGCTGAAGCGCGGCCGGCTGGTCGGACATGACCGCCGCCGCCTCCGCCAGCTTGTGCGAGGCCTGGAGCTCCGCGTCCGCGTTGATGACCCGGGCCCGGCGCTCACGGTCGGCCTCCGCCTGCCGGGCCATCGACCGCTTCATCGTCTCCGGCAAGGACACGTCCTTGATCTCGACCCGGTCGACCCCGACGCCCCAGCCCACTGCGGGGCTGTCGATCATCAGCTCCAGGCCCTGGTTGAGCATCTCCCGGTTGGACAGCAGGTCGTCCAGGTCGGACTTGCCGATGATCGACCTGAGCGAGGTCTGCGCCATCTGTGAGACGGCGAAGCGGTAGTCCTCGACCGCGATGACCGCGCTGGCGGGGTCGACGACCTTGAAATACACGACCGCGTCCACCCGCACTGTGACGTTGTCCCGCGTGATGCCCTCCTGCGCAGGCACCGGCATCGTCACGATCTGCATGTTCACTTTCCGCAGCCGGTCGATCACGGGCACGACCACCGTGAAGCCGGGCGGCCGGATCTCCTGGCGCAGCCTGCCCAAGCGGAAGACCAGGCCCCGCTCGTACTGCTTCACCACCCGGGCCGCGGCACCCATGTAGACCACGACACCCACACCGGCGGCGATTGCCGCTGTCAGCAGTTCTTCGACCATGACGGCCCCCTGCCGGACACACCTATGTACCAACGGTATGCCCTACAACCAGCCCGCGAACTCCAGCAGCAGTTCCGCGTCCCGCCGCCGGCCGCAGGCCAGCGCCCGGTTGCCCGATTCGACGGCCCGGAACAGCGTCCAGCCCCGCAGCCGGTCCCGGTCCACCTCCAGGGCGTCGGCCAGCTTGTTCACCCGTCGCCGGGCGCCCGAGGCCCCCGCCGAGGAGGCCATCTGGTCCTCCAGCCGGTCCCGTACCAGCCGCGCCAGGTCGTAGGCCCGCTCGCCGACCATCGGGTCCGGCCCCACCGCCAGCCACGGAGCGCGCTCGCCGGCGAGGACCTTGCCCTGCCGGAAGTTCCCGTGCAGCAGCAGTTCCTCGGCCGGCGCCGCCGTCAGCTCCTCGCGGGCCGCGAGCGCCGCCGCGGCCAGCTCGGCCGCCTCCGGGGGAGCCTTGCGGAGCACCTCGGCCTGCTCGGCGGTCCGCTCGGCGACCGTCTCCCAGCCGTGCCCCGGCGCCGGGGCCACCCACAGTCGGCGCAGCGTGCCGCAGGCCTCCAGCAGCGCCTTCGCCTCCGGTAGCGAGCGCAGCGAGACCTCGGCGTGCAGCCGCTCCAGCAGCAGCGCCCCGTCCTCCTCGTGGTGGCGCGTGTCGAGGACCCGTACGGCCCCGAAGCCGCCCCAGTGCGCCAACGCGGCCAGCTCACGGTCGGGCCGGAGCACCGGCGGCGCCAGCTTCAGCGCGGCCGGGGTCCCGTCGGCGTACCGGACGAGGACGACCAGGCTGCTGCGGCCGCCGGGGGCCTGCACCCGCTGGGCGTGTACCCCGCGCCGGGCCAGCGCGCCCTCCGCCAGCCGGGGCAGCTGCCCCAGCCAGTCCGAGACGTGCGCCGATTCCGGCAGCTCGCCGAGCGCCCGTACGAGCCGCTGCGGCGGTTCGAAAGCCATGCGTGCGTGGTCCCTTTCAGCTGTGCCCGGGCTCGTCGCGCATGCTTGCGCGCTAGGTCCGCGGCGTGTCCGCGCGTTCCGTGAGCCCAGGGAAGGCTACGCCGACACCGCGCCAGCGTGCCGCGCGCACGGCCGCGGCGGTGAGCGCGTCAGCCGCCTCGCGGCGCAACCGGCCCTCGGCGGCGCGCACCAGATCGGAGTACGCGCCCGCCACCCGGTCCTCGATCCCGGCGGCCAGCCGCTCCGCGTCGGCGGGCGTGCGCACCGTGAACGGCAGGGTGTACGCCGCCTCGGAGGGGCGCGGAGAACCGCCCAGCTCACGCACGGTGCGGGCGAGCGCGTCGCGGCGCGCGAGGTGGCCGCCGTACGCCTCACGGGCCTCGGCGGAGCGCGCGGCCGCGGCCCGGGCCCCGATCACGCCGTAGCCGTACGCGGCGGCGTGCTCGGCCGCGAGCGCGGCCTGCGCGGCCTCCAGGACCTGGCCGGCGGGGGAGGGTGCGGGGGTCACGAGGAGGCTCCCGGGTTCGAGGTCAGCAGGTACGCGTGCACGTGGCCGCACGCCGCCACCGAGGCGAGCATCCGGGCCAGCTCCCCGGGGGCGCCGGCCAGGGAGATCGTCCGGGCCTCGGCCAGGCTCCGCTCGGCGTCCGCGAGCGCGGTCAGCGCGTCGGCGGGCGCGGCGGGCACCGGCGCGGCCCCGGCAGCGGGCGCAGCGGCGGCCGCGGCGCCGGACGGAACGGCGGAGGAGGACGGGGCGGGGGAGGACGGGGCTGGGGAGGCGGACCGGGCGGGAGCGGAGGCGGAGCGGGAGGGCGCGGACGAGGCCGCCGGGGACCCCTCGTCGGCGAGGGCCGCCGTGTGCGCCGCGACCGAGGCGCGCAGCGGTGCGAGGTGCTGTGCCAGGGACGGATGGGCGGCGGTCGTGGCGTCGTAACGTTCCAGCAGTCGCTCGCTTTCACGAACGGCCGTCTCGCGCATCCGCCGTTCGAGTGGAACTTCGGGGTCCGCGGCGGGCGGGCTCCCCTCGGTGCAACCGCTGAGCAGCGCGGTACCGGCGATGCCCGCGGCACCGGCGAGCAGGGCTCTTCGCGACGGCAGGGTCGAGGGCACGGGGCCGTCCTTCGGGTGGTGGCCGGGCTGATGGCCGGCAGGGTGTGATCACGGTACCCGGGGCCCCGTCCACAGCGCGGACGGCAACACCCCCCGCGACCGGATACCCTTTGACCTGACGCACGACGGAAACCACAACAGCACACGCGGCCGAGGAGTCACCCGGATGAGCACCACCCAGAGCGACAGGCTGCGCGCATTGCTGGAGCCGCTCGTCGCCGCCAAGGGCCTGGACCTCGAAGAGATCGAGACGTCCAAGGCGGGCAAGCGCCGGATGCTGCGCATCATCGTGGACTCCGACGAGGGCGTGGAGCTGGACGCGTGCGCCGAGCTGAGCCGCGAGGTCTCCGACCTGCTGGACGAGACCGACGCGATGGGTGAGGACGAGTACGTCCTCGAAGTGAGCTCGCCGGGCGCGGACCGCCCGCTGACCGAGCACCGTCACTACATCCGGGCGATCGGCCGGCTCGTGAAGTTCCAGACGTCGGACGGCGGGGAAGTGATCGCCCGCATCCTCGACGTCGACGACGAGGGCGTCGACCTCGAAGTCCCGGGCGTGAAGGGCCGCAAGGCGACCGCCCGCCGCATCGTTTTCACCGACATCGCCAAGGCGCGTGTCGAGATCGAGTTCAACCGCAAGGACAAGAAGGAAGAGGAGGCGTAGTCGTGGACATCGACATGAGTGCCCTGCGGGGTCTGGTTCGGGAGAAGGAGATTTCCTTCGACCTGCTCGTCGAAGCGATCGAGTCGGCCCTCCTCATCGCGTACCACCGCACCGAGGGAAGCTTCCGGCGCGCACGCGTCGTGCTCGACCGCACCAACGGTCACGTGATCGTGTGGGCGACCGAGGACCCGAGGGACCTGGAAGAGGGCCAGGAGGCCAAGGAGTTCGACGACACCCCGTCGGACTTCGGCCGCATCGCCGCGACGACCGCCAAGCAGGTGATCCTCCAGCGTCTGCGCGACGCCGAGGACGACCTGACCTTCGGCGAGTTCCTGGGCCGCGAGGGTGATGTCATCACCGGCGTGGTGCAGCAGGGCAAGGACCCGAAGAACGTTCTGGTCGACATCGGCAAGATGGAGGCCATGCTGCCCGTGCAGGAGCAGGTCCCCGGCGAGGACTACACGCACGGACTGCGCCTGAAGTCGTACGTCGTGCGGGTGGCGAAGGGTGTCCGCGGTCCGTCCGTGACCCTGTCGCGCACCCACCCGAACCTGGTGAAGAAGCTGTTCGCGCTGGAGGTCCCGGAGATCGCCGACGGGAGCGTCGAGATCTGCGCGATCGCCCGTGAGGCCGGTCACCGCACCAAGATCGCCGTACGGGCCAACCGCTCCGGCCTCAACCCGAAGGGCGCCTGCATCGGCCCGATGGGCAGCCGTGTGCGCAACGTCATGGCCGAGCTGCACGGCGAGAAGATCGACATCGTCGACTGGTCGGACGACCCGGCGGAGATGGTCGCCAACGCGCTGTCACCCGCCCGGGTGAGCAAGGTCGAGGTCGTGGACTGGGACACCCGGTCCGCGCGGGTGACCGTGCCCGACTACCAGCTGTCGCTGGCCATCGGCAAGGAGGGCCAGAACGCCCGCCTCGCCGCTCGCCTGACCGGCTGGCGCATCGACATCCGCCCCGACACCGAGCAGCCCTCGGACGGGGACGACCGCGACCGCGGCGAGCGCCGGGACGACCGGGGCGACGAGCGCCGGGACGACCGGCGCGACGACCGCCGCGGGGAATAAAACCGGTACCGCCCGGAGCTGTCCGAGCGGTACACAGGAACGGCAGGGGCGAAAAGAGCCCTGCCCGACGTGCACGGCTGTCCGCCGCCGAGGTTTCAGCGGCCGGACCCGGCACTAGTGATCACGACAACATCCGTTCGATTTTTCGCCCGAAGGGGTGAGGTCGGTGCGGGGAGGTAGACTTAAGCGTGTCTGGCCGGACGCAAGCCCGCGCATGCCCCGAACGCACCTGTGTGGGGTGTCGGGAGCGAGCGGCCAAGAGCGATCTGCTGCGCATCGTGGCGGTCGGTGACAAATGTGTCTCCGATCCTCGCGGTACGCTGCCCGGCCGGGGTGCCTACGTGCACCCCGCCGTGGTCTGCCTCGACCAGGCTGTCCGCCGTAGGGCGTTCTCCCGGGCCTTCAAGTCCGCAGGACCGTTCGACACGGCGGAATTGCACAACGCCATGGCCGATGAGGCCGAGGCGACACCGTAAGCACGTAGTACGGCACGGATCACCGTGCGGTCAGGTACCTCGCGAGTTGGAAGTAGGTCGAGATTGCGATGAGCACCCCTCGATGAGTACGCGATGAGTACGAGCATGAAGTAGAGACGGTCCGGCGTAACCCGGACCTAAAAGGAGCGAAGTGGCTAAGGTCCGGGTATACGAACTCGCCAAGGAGTTCGGAGTTGAGAGCAAGGTCGTCATGGCCAAGCTCCAGGAACTCGGTGAGTTCGTCCGTTCGGCGTCCTCGACGATCGAGGCGCCGGTCGTACGCAAGTTGACCGATGCTTTGCAGGGCCCCGGCGGCAACGCCGGCAAGTCCGCTGCGAAGCCGGGTGAGCCCCGCAAGGCCGCCCCCGCCAAGCCCGGGGTTCCCACCCCGGGTGCTGTTGCACGTCCCGCTGCCCCGAAGCCCGGCGCCCCGGCCCCCAAGCCGGTCGTTGCCGAGGCCCCGGCCGTCAGCGCCCCCGCCCCGGTGACCCCGACCGCCGCCCCCGGTGGTCCGCGTCCCGGTCCCAAGGCTCCGGCCGCCCCGAAGCCCGCTCCGGCGGCTCCCGTGGCGACCGAGTTCTCCGCGCCTCCGGCGGCTCCGGCCGCCGCGGCTCCGGCGCGCACCGACCGTCCCGCCGGCCCCGGCGCGACCCCCGGTCCGCGTCCGGCGCAGCAGCGCCCCGAGCGCACCGAGCGTCCGGCGGCCCAGGGCGGCCAGTCCGGCGCCCGTCCCGGCGCCCCGCGTCCGGCCGGTGCCGCTCCGGCGCGTGCCGAGCGTCCCGCAGGTCCCGGTGCCCAGGCACCGCGTCCGCAGGGCGCCCGTCCGGCCGGTCCCCGTCCGGGCAACAACCCGTTCACCTCTGGTGGCTCCACCGGCATGGCGCGCCCGCAGGCGCCCCGTCCGGCCGGCGCTCCGCGTCCCGGTGCCCCCGGCGCCGATCGCGGTCAGGGTGCTCCCCGCCCGCAGGGCGGCCCCGGCGGCGCTCCGCGTCCGCAGGGTGCCGGTGCGGGTCGTCCGACCCCGGGCGGCATGCCCCGCCCGCAGGGCGGCGCTCCGCGTCCGGGTGGTGCCCCCGGTGGTAACCGTCCGAACCCGGGCATGATGCCGCAGCGTCCCGCTGCCGGTGGTCCCGGTCCCCGTCCCGGTGGCGGCCCCGGTGGCCGTGGTCCCGGTGCGGGCGGTCCCCGTCCCGGCGGCGCCGGTGGCGCCGGTCGTCCCGCGGGCGGCGGCTTCGCCGGTCGTCCGGCCGGTCCGGGCTCGCGTCCGGGTGGCGGTGGCGGCTTCGGCGGTCCCCGTCCCGGTGGCGGCGGCTTCGGCGGCGGTCCGGCTGGTGCCGGTGGCGGCGGTCGTCCCGGCTTCGGCGGGCGTCCCGGTGGTCCCGGTGCCCGTGGTGGCACGCAGGGTGCCTTCGGTCGTCCCGGTGGTCCCGCGCGTCGTGGGCGCAAGTCCAAGCGCCAGCGTCGCCAGGAATACGAGGCCATGCAGGCCCCGTCGGTCGGCGGCGTCATGCTGCCGCGTGGTCACGGCGAGACCGTTCGCCTGTCCCGCGGTGCGTCCCTCACCGACTTCGCGGAGAAGATCAACGCCAACCCGGCGTCGCTCGTCGCCGTGATGATGAACCTCGGCGAGATGGTCACTGCCACGCAGTCCGTCTCCGACGAGACCCTCGAAATGCTGGCCGGCGAGATGAACTACGTCGTTCAGATCGTCAGCCCGGAGGAAGAGGACCGCGAGCTCCTCGAGGGCTTCGACATCGAGTTCGGCGAGGACGAGGGCGGCGAGGAATTCCTCATGCCGCGTCCGCCGGTCGTGACCGTCATGGGTCACGTCGACCACGGTAAGACCCGACTGCTCGACGCCATCCGCAAGACGAACGTCGTTGCGGGCGAGGCCGGTGGCATCACGCAGCACATCGGTGCGTACCAGGTCGGTACCGAGGTCAACGGTGAAGAGCGCAAGATCACCTTCATCGACACCCCGGGTCACGAGGCGTTCACCGCCATGCGTGCCCGTGGTGCCAAGTCGACCGACATCGCGATCCTCGTGGTCGCGGCCAACGACGGCGTGATGCCGCAGACGATCGAGGCGCTCAACCACGCCCAGGCCGCCGGCGTTCCGATCGTCGTCGCGGTCAACAAGATCGACGTCGAGGGTGCCGACCCGGTCAAGGTGCGCGGTCAGCTCACCGAGTTCGGTCTGGTCGCCGAGGAGTACGGCGGCGACACGATGTTCGTCGACATCTCCGCCAAGCAGGGTCTGCACATCGACTCCCTGCTCGAGGCCGTCGTCCTCACCGCCGACGCCTCGCTCGACCTGCGTGCCAACCCGGAGCAGGACGCTCAGGGTATTGCGATCGAGTCCCACCTCGACCGCGGCCGCGGTGCCGTTGCCACCGTCCTCGTCCAGCGCGGTACCCTCCGCGTCGGCGACACGATGGTCGTGGGCGACGCCTACGGCCGAGTGCGCGCCATGCTCGACGACAAGGGCAACAACGTCGAGGAAGCGGGTCCCGCGACCCCCGTCCTGGTCCTGGGTCTCACCAACGTCCCCGGCGCCGGCGACAACTTCCTCGTCGTCGACGAGGACCGCACCGCCCGTCAGATCGCCGAGAAGCGTGCTGCGCGTGAGCGCAACGCCAACTTCGCCAAGCGCGTCCGCCGGGTGTCCCTGGAAGACCTCGACTCGGTCCTCAAGGCCGGTCTGGTCCAGGAACTCAACCTCATCATCAAGGGCGACGCGTCCGGTGCGGTCGAGGCTCTCGAGTCCTCGCTGCTCCAGCTCGACGTCGGCGAAGAGGTCGACATCCGCATCCTGCACCGCGGTGTGGGTGCGGTCACCGAGTCCGACATCAACCTGGCGATGGGCTCCGACGCCATCGTCATCGGCTACAACGTCCGTGCGGCCGGCCGTGCCGCGCAGATGGCGGAGCGCGAGGGTGTCGACGTTCGCTACTACTCGGTGATCTACCAGGCCATCGAGGAGATCGAGGCGGCCCTGAAGGGTCTCCTCAAGCCGGAGTACGAAGAGGTCGAGCTCGGTACGGCGGAGGTCCGCGAGGTCTTCCGCTCGTCCAAGCTGGGCAACATCGCCGGTGTCCTCATCCGGTCCGGCGAGGTCAAGCGCAACACCAAGGCGCGGCTCCTGCGCGATGGCAAGGTCATCGCCGAGAGCCTCACCATCTCCGGTCTGCGCCGCTTCAAGGACGACGTCACCGAGATCCGCGAAGGCTTCGAGGGCGGTATCAACCTCGGTAACTTCAACGACATCAAGATCGACGACGTCATCGCGACGTACGAGATGCGCGAGAAGCCCCGCGCGTAAGCGCGAGGCGGTTCGCACCGTGTCGTAGGTAGCTGTAACACCGGGGCCGGTCGGCGGAATATCCGTCGATCGGCCCCGGCCGTTGCGTGTACGGTTCTGATGACCCTGCCGCGCGACGGCCGGCAGGCCACCGAACCCGCACCGGCGGGATATCCGGACCTGCATGTACGTGGGGACTCTGTCCTTCGATCTGCTCCTCGGCGACGTTCACTCGCTGAAGGAGAAACGCTCCGTCGTCCGGCCCATCGTGGCCGAGCTCCAGCGCAAGTTCTCTGTGAGCGCGGCCGAAGTGGGCGACCAGGACCTGCACCGCAGGGCCCGTATAGGGGTCGCTCTGGTGAGTGGGGACACGGGGTTCCTCTCGGATGTACTGGACCGCTGCGAGCGGCTGGTCGCGGCACGTCCGGAAGTGGAGCTGCTGTCGGTACGACGACGGCTCCACGGTGATGAAGACTGACCGCAAGACGAAGAAGGAGACGGACCAGTGGCCGACAATGCGCGGGCGAAGAAGCTGGCGGACCTCATCCGGGAGGTGGTGGCCGAGAAGCTGCAGCGCGGCGTCAAGGACCCCCGCCTCGGTACGCACGTGACCATCACGGACACCAGGGTCACCGGCGACCTGCGGGAGGCCACGGTCTTCTACACGGTGTACGGCGACGACGAGGCGCGAGTCAGTGCGGCAGCGGGCCTGGAGAGCGCCAAGGGCGTACTGCGCTCCGCGGTCGGCCGGGCGGCGCAGACCAAGTTCACGCCGACCCTGACGTTCGTGGCGGACGCCCTTCCGGAGACCGCCAAGAGCATCGAGGACCTCCTCGAGAAGGCGCGCACCTCCGACGCCCAGGTGCGGGAGGTCTCCTCCGGCGCCCAGTACGCCGGCGAGGCCGACCCGTACAAGAAGCCCGACGAGGACGACGCCGACGACGCTGACGCCGACGAAGACGGGGACGCATCCGCGTAATGAGCACCAACGCAGGGAAGACGCCGGACGGCCTGGTCATCGTCGACAAGCCGTCCGGCTTCACTTCGCACGACGTGGTCGCCAAGATGCGCGGGATCGCCAAGACCCGCCGCGTCGGCCACGCCGGCACGCTCGACCCGATGGCGACGGGCGTGCTGGTCCTGGGCGTCGAGAAGGCCACCAAGCTCCTCGGTCACCTCGCGCTCACGGAGAAGGAGTACCTCGGCACCATCCGGCTGGGCCAGAACACCCTGACGGACGACGCCGAGGGCGAGATCACCTCGTCCACGGACGCCACCGGGGTCACCCGGGAGGGCGTGGACGCGGGCATCGCCAAGCTGTCCGGCGCGATCATGCAGGTCCCGTCCAAGGTCAGCGCCATCAAGATCAAGGGCGTGCGCTCCTACAAGCGCGCACGCGACGGCGAGGACTTCGAGATCCCGGCCCGTCCGGTGACCGTCTCCTCGTTCCAGGTGTACGACATGCGGGAGGCGGAGGCCGAGGACGGCACCAAGGTCGTCGACCTCGTCGTCTCCGTGGTCTGCTCCAGCGGTACGTACATCCGCGCGCTCGCGCGGGACCTCGGCGCCGACCTCGGCGTCGGCGGGCACCTCACGGCGCTTCGGCGCACGCGGGTGGGCCCGTACAAGATCGACCGGGCGCGCACGCTCGACCAGCTCCAGGAGGAGCTGACCGTCATGCCGATCGGCGACGCGGCGGCTGCCGCGTTCCCGCGCTGGCAGCTGGACGCCCGGCGGGCGTCACTGCTGGCGAACGGCGTACGGATCGACATGCCGGACGAGTACGAACCGGGCAAGGCGGTCGCGGTCTACGGGCCGGACGGGCAGCTGCTCGGGCTCGTGGAGAGCAAGGGCGGCAAGGCCAAGTCGCTCGCCGTCTTCGTCTGACCGGTCTGATCTGGTTGTCCGGCTCTCCGGCTGTCCGGCTGCCCGGCTGAGACGAGCGTCCGGTCTCCGATTGACGTGGAGCGGTGAGCTCACAGGAACTGCTGCTCACCGCTCCACGACCCCCCTCGGGTAGGTCTCTATCCACCCGGACCCCCTTATTCACCCGTCCGAGCAGGCGCTCGGAGTGAATGGAGGGAGCGTAAGGGGGCGCTTTCGCCACGCGTGCTGTTCCCGCTGATCTTCCTCTGCCTACCGTCGTGCCTACGGGGCACGCGCGGCGGGGAGTGGTGCGGTGACGGCGGAACTGATCAGGATCTGCGATCTCGCCGGGCGGCCGCGGGGGAGCGGGTTCGTCGCGGACGACCGCGGGACGGTGCTCACCAGCCACGAGGCCGTGGACGGACTGGCCCGGGTGGTCCTGCACGGGCCGGCGGCGGGGGAGCGGACCTGGACGGCGGGGGCCTCGGACGTGACCGCGCTGCCGGAGCTGGGGCTCGCGCTCGTACGGAGCGACGGGCTCGGGGTACGGCCGCTGCCGGTCGCGCCGCGGGGGGTGGTCGCTCCCGGGACGTACGTACGGCTGCCCGCGCGGGGCTGGCGCCAGGCGCGGGTGCTCGGCGCGGCCGAGGCCACCTACACGGTCGCCCACACGGCGACGGACCGCTTCCACCTGCTCCCGGCCGCGCTGGAACTGGCCATCGGGACCGACGGGCGCGACGCGCTGCGGCTCGGCGGCGAGGCCTGCGGGGGCCCGGTGCTGGACGCCGGAACCGGAGCGGTGCTCGCGGTCCTGTGCACCGCTCTGCAGGCGGAGCACCGCTCCGGTGGCCTCGCCGTGCCCCTCGCTGCCGCGGCCGCCGCCGATGCGGGCGGCCCCCTCGCCGCGCTGCTGGAGCGCAACGCCGCCACCGTGCCCGGCTACGGCGCCGACCTGAACCTCGCCGGAGCCCTGCAGCTCACCGGGACCACCCTGGGCGCGGCCCTCGCCGCCGGGGGACCGGAGCCGGTGGACCGCCCGGCGATCGCCGCCGAACTCGACGCGTTCACCGCCGGGGACCGCCCGGTCCTCGCCCTGGTCGGCCGCCCCGGCACCGGCCGCACCACCGCCCTCGCCGCCCTGGCGGTCCGCCGCTCCCGCGGCCCGCGCCCGGCCCCGACGCTCTGGCTGCGCGGCGCCGACCTGCGGCCCGACGACACCTCGCTGGCCGACGCGGTGGCGCGGGCACTGACGGAGGCGGGCCGGATCCTGGAGGTGCCGGCCGCCGCCCAGGGGCCGGACCCGGCGTCGGGGCTGGCCGCGCTGGTGGCTTCGGCCGGGCGGGCCCTGCTCGTCGTCCTGGACGGGTCCGAGGAAATGCCGCCGCGGCTCGCGGGCCGGGCCGGGCCGTGGACCGGGGCCACCGCCGCCTGGCTCGGCGCGAGCGGGGCCCGGCTGGTCGTGGCCGCCCGCCCCGAGCACTGGGAGTCGGCCGGGCGGCTCTACCCGCCGCGGATGCTCCGCACCCCGGCCCGTCCGGCCCGGCGGCTGCCGCCGGCGGTCCCGATCGGCGATCTCACCCCCGAGGAAGCGGCGCAGGTCCGGGCCCGGCTGGGGATCCCGGCCGACGCCGTCGCGGCGGCCGACGCCCGGCACCCGCTCACGCTGCGGCTGCTCGCGGAGCTCCGCGCGGCCGGGGTCACCGCGGGCCGTCCGTCGCGCGACGAGGTGTTCGCCGCGCACCTGGACCTGCTGTGCCTGCGCGTGGCCGTCCGGGTGTCGGCCGCGCTGCCGCAGCCCCGTAGACCCGGCGGGGCCGCGGACCCGGCCGGCACCGGCGGGCCGGACATGGCCGGGCCGGGCACGGGCGGGCCGGTCACGGGCGGGCCGGCATGGCCGGACATGGGCGGGGCGGGAGGGCCGGACATGGGCGGGCCGGCATGGCCGGACATGGGCGGGCCGGGAGGGCCGGACATGGGCGGGCCGGCGTGGCCGTACAGGGGAGGGCCGTACACCGGAGGGCCGGACACGGCCGGGGTGTACGGGCCGGGCGCGGGCCGGCTGGCCGCGCGCGTGGCCGGGCGGGTGCACGAGGCCGCGCGGCGCTGTCTGGGGCCGGGGCAGGGGCAGTTGGACCGGGCCTCCTTCGAGGAACTGTTCCCCTGGCGGTCGGGGTGGGCCTCCGCGGTGCTCGCCGAGGGGCTGCTGGTGCCCGCCGGCGAGGGCTACCGCTTCGCCCACGAGGAGTTCGCCGACTGGCTGCAGGCCGCCCACCTGGACCTCCCCGCCGCCCTGGACACCCTGGGCCGGGACGTGCCCCGGCACCGCATCGGTCCCGTGCTGGAGGCCGTGGGCCTGCTTCCGCCCGGGGAGCGGACGGCGGCGCTGGAACGGCTCGTGGCCCTGCTCGGCGAGGACACCGGCCCCGAACCCCGCTGGTGGGCCGCCCGCCTCGTCGGCGAAACCCTCCTGCGCGCCCCCGACGCCACGCCCTGCCTCGCGGTCCTGCACGCCCTGGCCGAGCACCTGGCCCGGCCCGCCCCGGCGGGAGGCACCCCTCCCGGGGCGGACCCGCTGCGCCCGGCGCCGGCCGCGGCGGCCCCGACGCCGGCCGGTTCCGCGGCGTACGCGGGCGCCCTGGGGGGCCCGGGCCCGGCGGGTACCACCGCGTGGGCGGGACCCGGTACCACCGGGCAGCACCCGCGGGTCCCCGCCCGGGGCGGGATCCCGCAGGCCGGCGCGCCGGGTGGGCAGGCCGGGCACCTGCGCCCCGAGGTGGCTGACGGTGCCGCCGCCCGCGCGGGCGGCGGGGGGACCGGCGGGACCACCGAATCCGGCGGCTCGCCCCAGCCCGGTGAGGGCCGGGAGGACGAGGGGGAGTTCGGGGCGTGGTTCTGGACCCGGGTGCGGGTCGCCGAGGAGGACCGGTTCGCGCTGCTGCGGCGGCTGGTGCCCCATGACCACCGCCTTCTCGACGCCGCCGCCCGTCGGCTGGCCCGGGCGCCGCGGCTCGTGCAGCCGCTGCTCTGCGGCTGGTTCCGCGACGAGCGGCGGCTCCTCGGCCGGCCCGGGGCCACCGTCGCCACCGCCGCGCAGGCGCTCCTGCACACCCACCGCAGCCTCGCCGTCGACGACCTCACCGAGGCACTCGTCACCGCCGCGCACCCCCGCGCCGACGAGCTGCTCGCCGTACTCGCCCAGGACGAGCCCTCCGCCCTCAGCCGGGCCGTGGACCGCTGGGCCCACGACGAGCGGCCCGGCCGCCGGGTCGCGGCCGCCGCGTACGGGCCGCTCACCGCCCCGCACGTGAGGACCCCCGCCGACCGCGAGCTGCTGCGCTACGCCGCGCAGGCCCTCCTCGCCCGCCCCGCGGACGCCTCCCTGCACGGCAGCGCCCTCGGGATCCTGCTCCGCGACCCCCAGGTACGGGCCCGCTACCTCCCCGAAGCCCTCGCCTGCTTCCGCGACCCCGGGCGCCGTACGCCGCTGCCCGCCTCCGCGCTGGTCGCCGCGCTCCCCGTGCTGCCCGACCCGGACGCGGTGTTCGCCGCGCTGCGGGAGCGGGCCGACGGGGAAGTGGTGCGCGCCCTGGCCGCGCTGACCACGCCGGGCCTCGCGAGGCGCGCGGCCGACCTCGTACGGGACCACCTGGCGCGGCACCCGCAGGACGCCGCGCACGCCGCCGCGTTCGTGGACCGGCGGCTCGAACAGGGACTGGCCGCCGCCCCCGTGCTCCGCCCGCTCGTACGGGACCTCCTGGGCTCCGGTCCGCCCCCGGTGCGCGCTGCGCTGGCCGGCGTACTGGCCGCCCCGGGAACGGAGTCCTCGTACACGCTCCGTGGAGAGCTGGCGGAGGAACTGCTCCGCGAGGAGCGTGACCCGTCGGTGCTCGACACCTTCCTCGGCGCGCTGGCGGCGGGGGCGGCCACCGGCGCACCGGACCGCACCCGGGACCTGCTGCGACGCACCGGCCGGCAACTGCTGCGGGCCCCGGGCGGCCCGGCCGTCTTCGAGCGGCGCACGGTCGAGCTGGCGCGGGCCGAACCGGCCTTCGGCGCGCTCGTGGCCTCCTGGCTGGAGCGGGCGCCGCAGGAGGCTGCGGCGCTGCTGGGGCCGAGCGCGCGCCGGACGGTCGAGACCCTCGCGAACAGCGCGTCCCCGCCGGACGACGCCGATGATGGGCAGCGGCCACCGGCATGGCAGTCTTAGACCTGCAATCGGCAACCAGGACAGGGCCTACAGGGTTCGGGCGAGGAGCGGTCACAGTGCAGCGCTGGCGTGGCTTGGAGGACATCCCCCAGGACTGGGGACGCGGCGTCGTCACCATCGGCTCCTACGACGGCGTCCACCGGGGTCATCAGCTGATCATCGGACGTGCCGTGGCCAAGGCGCGCGAGCTCGGCGTCCCCTCCGTCGTCGTCACCTTCAGCCCGCACCCGAGCGAGGTCGTCCGCCCCGGCAGCCACCCGCCGATCCTGGCCCCGTACGACCGGCGCGCCGAGCTGATGGCCGGGCTGGGCGTGGACGCGCTGCTGATCCTGCCCTTCACGGCGGAGTTCTCGCAGCTGTCCCCGGCCGACTTCATCGTGAAGGTGCTCGTCGACAAGCTGCACGCGCTGGCGGTCATCGAGGGGCCGAACTTCCGCTTCGGCCACAAGGCCGCGGGCAACGTCGAGTTCCTGCGTCAGCTCGGTGCCACCTACGACTACGAGGTCGAGGTCGTGGACCTGGTGGAGCGCGGCGAGGCGGGGGGCGGCGTGCCGTTCTCCTCCACGCTCGCTCGCAAGCTGGTGGGGCAGGGCGACATGGAGGGCGCGGCCGAGATCCTCGGGCGCCCGCACCGGGTCGAGGGCGTCGTGGTGCGCGGAGCGCAGCGCGGGCGTGAGCTCGGCTACCCGACGGCGAACGTGGAGACGCAGCCGCACACCGCGATCCCGGCCGACGGGGTGTACGCGGGCTGGCTGACGGCGGACGGCGAGCGGATGCCGGCGGCGATCTCGGTCGGCACGAACGTGCAGTTCGACGCGACCGAGCGGACCGTGGAGGCGTACGCGATCGACCGCGTCGGCCTGGACCTGTACGGCATGCACGTGGCCGTCGACTTCCTCGCCTACGTGCGCGGGATGGCGAAGTTCGAGTCGCTGGACGGGCTGCTGGAGGCCATCGCGGACGACGTGAAGCGCGCGCGGGTGCTGACGGACTCGTACGACGCGGAGCACTGACGGCCGTATGGCCTGACGAGCTGACGGCCTGACGAATGGTTGGACAACGGGCGAGGGCCCGTACCGCCCCGGGGATTCCGGGGGCGGTACGGGCCCTCGTGCGTGTGCCGGCTCCGTCAGCCCAGGCGCGGGTCGCGCGGGGGCCCGCCGGGCTGCGGCGGAGCGGGCTGCTGGGGCCAGGGCTGGCCGGGGGTGGGGTAGGGCTGCTGCCCGTACGGGGGTTGCGGCTGCTGGGGCTGCGGCGGCTGCGGGTAGGGCTGCTGGGGCGGCTGCGGCTGGCCCCAGTGGTTCTGGGGCGCTTGCTGCTGGGCGCGGATGAAGTCCTCGGCGACCAGGGCGGAGAGGTTGAAGTAGGCCTCGCGCGTCTTGGGCCGGAGCATGTCGAGGTCGACCTCGGCGCCGGCCGCGAGGTGGTCGTCGAACGGGACCACGACGACACCGCGGCAGCGGGTCTCGAAGTGCCGCACGATGTCCTCGACCTTGATCATCTTGGCGGTCTCGCGGACCCCTGAGATCACGGTGAGGGAGCGCGAGACGAGGTCGGCGTACCCGTGCGCGGAGAGCCAGTCGAGGGTGGTGCTGGCGCTGCTCGCGCCGTCCACCGACGGGGTCGAGATGATGATCAGCTGATCGGCCAGGTCCAGGACCCCGCGCATGGCGGAGTAGAGGAGGCCGGTGCCCGAGTCGGTGAGGATGATCGGGTACTGGCGGCCGAGCGTCTCGATGACGCGGCGGTAGTCCTCGTCGTTGAAGGCCGTCGAGACGGCCGGGTCCACGTCGTTGGCGATGATCTCCAGACCGGAGGGCGCCTGGGAGGTGAACCGGCGGATGTCCATGTACGAGTTCAGGTACGGGATCGCCTGGACCAGGTCCCGGATCGTGGCCCCGGTCTCGCGGCGCACGCGGCGGCCGAGGGTGCCGGCGTCGGGGTTCGCGTCGATGGCCAGGATCTTGTCCTGGCGCTCGGTGGCGAGGGTGGCGCCGAGGGCGGTCGTGGTCGTGGTCTTGCCGACGCCCCCCTTGAGGCTGATCACGGCGATCCGGTAGCACGACATGACCGGGGTGCGGATCAGCTCCAGCTTGCGGCGCCGTTCGGCCTCGGCCGCCTTGCCGCCGAAGCGGAACAGGCCGCCGCCTCCGGAGGCGTTGTTGCCGCTCTTCGCCTTCTGCTTGCCGCGGAGCAGGCGGTCGGAGGACAGCTCGACGGCGGCGGTGTAGCCGAGGGGGGCGCCGCCGGAGGGCTGGGGGGCGCCGTAGCGGGGGTCGTGCCCGTGGGGGCCCTGCGGGCCTTGGGGCCCGTGCGGCCCCTGGGGGCCTTGCTGCCACTGGCCGCCGCGGGAATCGGCGTACTGCTGTTGCTGTTGCTGCTGTGCGGGCGGGGGGAACCCGGGGCCCGGCTGCGGGGTCTGCTGCGCGGGCGGGAATCCGTACCCGGCGTCCGGCGTCTGGGGCCGGGGCTGCGCGGGCGGCAGGATGTCGTACCCGGCCTGGGGATCCGCGGGTGCGGACAACTCCGAGGACCACTGCGGGAGTTCGGTCCCGGACGCCGAGCCGGACGCCGAGCCGGATGCCGAGCCGGATGCCGAGCCGGATGCCGAGCCGGATCCGGTGGATCCCTCGAACGTGTTCGCTGCGCGCGGCGTCGGAATGACCGTCCCCGCCGGGGGAGTGGGCGTACGCACGGCAGCGGGCGGCGTGCCGTGCTCCGCCGCGGCCGGCGCGGACGCGTAGGGGTCGCTCAAGGGGACCCGATCGGCCGGGGACCCGGCGGGCAGGGCGCCGCTCGGATACGCCGCCGGTGCGGCACCCTCCGTGCCTTGCGTGCCTTCCGCACTGGTGGGCGCCGGTGCGTACGACGCCCCCGGGGAGCCCTCTGCGCCCTGTGCGGCCGCAGGCGGGGCGGCGCCCTCGGAACCCGAACCGGCCGGGCTCAGCGGGCCCGACGCGTACGCAGGGTCGGCGGGCGAGGCGTCCTGCGCAGCGGCACCGTCGGCGCGGCCCGGCACGACGCCGGCCGAGGCCGCCGGGTCCGGCGGCAGGTCGGTGCCCGGGGCCGGGGTGTGGGGTGCGGCGGCAAGGTCCGAGGCGGACGGGTACGCCGCGGCGGGGGCACCCGGGTACGACGGCAGTCCGGTGTCCGGGCCGGGCGTGTGGGGCGGGGCGGCGCCGTCCGGAGCCGACGGGTACGACGGCGGGGAGGCGTCCGGTGCCGGGTTGTGGGCCGGGGCGGCGGTGCTGTCCGAGGCCGACGGGTAGGACGGCTGTGCGGAGTCCGGGGCCCTGTCGTAGGCGGGGGCTGGAGTCTCTGAGGCCGACGGGTACGACGGCAGGGCGGCGTCCGGGGCCGGCGTGCGGAGCGGGGCGTCGCTGCCCGGCGTCGACGGGTACGACGGCGGGGCACTGGCCGGGGCCGATGGGTAGAGCGGCGGGACGGCAGTGACCTCGGGCGACGGGTACGGCGAGGCTGAGGTGTCTGCCGCCGGAGCGTACGGTGCGGCCGGGGAGTCCGCGGTCAGCGCCGTGGGCGCGTCGGGGGTTCCTGCGTACGGCATGGCCGGTGCCGGCACCGGTGCGGTCGACGCCGCGCGCGGAGCCGGCGGGGCGATGCGCATCGTCGGAGGGGTCTCCAGGTCCGACGACGGCGGCCGGTGGGGCTCGAAGCCACTGCCTTCGGGCAGTCCCGGGATCGCGGCGGCCGCCGGGGCCGCGCCCTGCGTGTACCAGGCCGGCGGGGTGTAGTCGATGGTGAACTCGCCCGTCAGCTCGGGCTCCGCGTCGGACTGATCGTCCGTCGGGACGTCCCACGTCCCGCCGCGCCTCTCGTTCCGATCGCCGCTCACTGGTCCTCCTGATCTGTCGAACACTGGTCCGGCGTCCCACCGCGCCACGCCGGCGCCCAGCCTAATCGTGTCCCGCAGCGGGTATCCGCCCCCGTCGGCCCGTACCCGAGGTCGACCACGGGCCGGGAGCCGCCTCCATCCTGCCCATACGGCCGGGCCCCCGGCCAATCCCCGCCTCCCCGACCTGCCACATCGCCATGTCCTGCCCGGGTACCGGCCCTGCCGGCCGCGTGCTGCGCTTTGAGGGGCGCCGGCGTGTGCGGGCCGGTCCCAACCCACCCGTTCCCGCTCTGCGGGTCCCCAACCCGCCCGTACTTCCAGGGGGCGGGTTTGTCGGCAGTGCGCGTCGCGGTGCGGTCCGTTGCGGTGTTGCCCGTTCCGGACCGCCGGTTCGGAGCTTGCCTGCTCCTGGCCCGTGGGCCCCGGCTCGGTTCGGCTCGGCTCGGCTCGGCGTGTGCGTGCCCTGTGCGCCGCTCGTGTGGCGTGGGTGGGGCGGCCCTGCGGGGGCGAAGTCCCCTACCCGCCCTTCGCCCGTTCCCCGGGCTCTGCCCGGACCCGGTCCTCAAACGCCGGACGGGCTAAGGATGCCGCTGCGCGGCACACTCCGGCCTCGCCGGCGTTTGAGGCGCGGGTCTGGGGCGGAGCCCCGGGGAACGGGCGAAGGGCGGGTAGGGGACTGGCTCCGCGCAGCGGCCCGAGCCTGCCCCGCGGGGCGCCGGCGGCTACGCGCCCGTCAGTTCCGGACATCAGCGCCGCGCCACCGCCGGTTCGGGCTGTCGGTTCCCGAGCTGTCAGTCTCGGTTCCGTCGGGTCCCCGAACTTCCGCTTCTCACACTGCCGTTACCCGAACTGGCGGTTCTCGGCTTGCCCGCCGGTGACCTGCTCGTTCCCGGCCCGTGAGCAGGCCGGGTGTCCGGTCGTGCGTGCTCTGCCCGATTCCGGCCCTCCGGCCCACGGCCGCCAGCCTCCGGCCCGCCGGCCCGCCGGCCCACGGACGGTCGGTCCGTGGAAATCCCGAGTGCCCCGCACGTGCAGACCCGTCCAACCGGCTTCCCCGAGCGGCGACCCCTCGAACCGGTACCTCCCGAGTGTCCACCCGCGCGACCCAGGGTCCCCCGTGAGGCTGAACCTCGCGGCACCCCGGCTCCCCCCGGCAGGGGATGGCCCCACCTGTTCAGTCGATGCGCCGTGCCGGACCCAGCAGGCCCGTCTCCCCGTCCGTCGGCTGCGTCATCACGAACTGCCGGTCCCGCTCGGTGCACCACAGCGTGACCCCGTCGCCCAGCGTCGGCAGCGACTCCACCGCCGCCGCGGGCAGCCGCATCAGGCGGCCGAGTTGCTCGGCCTCGTCCGGGGAGACCCGCTGGATGCCGACCAGCGAAGCGTTGTTCACCAGTCGGGGGGCCGCCGGGCTCAGGTACGGGAGCAGGGTCAGGACCGACTGCCAGGGTCCCGCTGCCACCCGGCCCCGCGGCGGTCGCATGCCGCAGTCGCGGATCACCAGGACCGGACTGCCCGCCGACGCGCCCTGCGGCGGCACCCGGCCCACGTCGTGCAGGGTCACGCACTGCTGGCCCCCGCCCGCGGCCTGTGCCAGGCCGGACCACACCTGGCCGCGCCCGGTCTCCACCGTCACCCGCGCGCCCGTGGCGGCCGCCCGCAGGGCCAGGACCTGCGCCGTCCAGAGGCCGCCGATCAGCATGACCTCGTACGGTGTCGGCCGGTTGACGCCGAGGACCGCCGGGCGGCCCGCCGAGTCCACGCCGATGACGACCCCGTCGTCCCCGACCGGCAGCGCGAGCGCGTCCAGCTCCGCCGCCTGCACCACGTGCCGCTCCCGGCGCGGGCCGACCAGCCCGAAGCCGCCCCGCACCGAGCCCGTTCCCGAGCCCGTTCCCGTGCTCGACCCCGTGCCCGTTCCCGATCCGGATCCCGATCGAGAGCCCCTCATCGCGCTCCTCCCAGCGGAAGCGACGCCAGCAGCCCCGGCACCTGCTCCCGGTCCAGCCGCACCAGCCCGGCCTTGACTCCCCGAGCCGTCTGTTCCAGTCCGCGCCGTGCGGTGACCAGTTCCTCGTCGCTGCGCCCGGTGACCCGTACGTGTCCGGTCAGTGCGACCTCGTGCCGCGCGGCCGGGGTCATCGTCAGGCTGAAGTTCGTCGCCAGCGCCGGCAGCGAGGTCAACAGCGCGACGAACTGCGGCAGTCCGGCCCCGCTCCCGCCCAGCTGGGGCCAGCGGCTGATCCAGTACGTGGTGTGCCGCCGGTCGTCGCAGCGCCAGGTCCGCGCGGTCTCCTCGGTACGCCGTCCCGTGGCCGCCGACCGCCCCGCCTGGGTGATCGCCATCGGGTTCGCGCACGAGGAAGTGGCCAGCGCGCCCGTCAGTTCCTGCTCCGTGAGCACCGTCGCGCGGAACCCGGCCCCCGCGAGCCTGCTCGCCAACTGGTCCGCGACCCGCACCAGACACCGCTGCGCACCCGGCAGCCCGCCCCCGCGCGCGGTGACCGCGTCGGGGCACAGCTCGGGATCAAGCTTGAGCGCGATCCACGTGAGGCGCACCGCCGGGCTCCCGGTCAGGGCCTGGAGCGGGGCGTAGTTGCGCGTGGCCATCGACTGGGCCGGCAGGTGTGGCGCGGGTGCCGGCTGGGTGTGCTGCACGAGCTGCGCCGACTCCAGCCGGATGCCGTCCACTTCGAGGACGTCCCGTACGAGGGCCAGCGGCAGCGGCCGCGCCGCCCGGTCGGGCCGCAGCGCGGTGGCGTCCATGTCGACCTGGACCACCGCGGTCAGGAAGGTGCCGTCGCCGACCATCCCGACGGGCCGCCGGTCACGGTCCCGCTCCCGTTCGCTGAACGTGAGCGTCCGCAACGCCGGATCGGCCTCGACGAGCGGGGCCAGCCCCGGCTCCGTGCCGGCCGGCACGGCCGTGGAGGCGGCCCGGCGGCGGCGTGCGCGCAGCGCCAGCGCGCCGCCGATCCACTCGGGCAGCGAGCGCCGGTGCCTGCGTACGACCGCGAGCAGGACGAGGACCAGGGCGAGCACACCGGCCGGAGCCAGCAGCAGCGGCTCCACGACCCAGGCAGCCAACAGCGCCGCCGCGGCGACCTGGAGGAGTACGAGCTGTTGCAAGCGGAACGGCCCGAAACGGCCCGGACCGGACTTCGGATGCGGCGTCACTCCGGGGCGCTCGGGTGCGGGCGCCCCGGTCCGCGGCCTCACGGCAGTGGCCATCACTCGCGCACCTCATCTTTCCGGGGTTCGTACCCCTGAGCCCCGGCAGCACGCGCGACAGCCGGCCGCTCGCCCCCGGAATCTCCCCAATCAGCCCCAACACCCCTGTTTCCCCCGGCCCGGAAGGCGTGGAGCGGCTGCCTCACCCTACCCGGCCCCCACCCACCCTCCGTCAAGAGGCATAGTAGGTGGCCGGTCGGACAACAGAGGCCCGGCGACCGTACCCACCGACCGGGCCGTGCGGGGAGAATCAGGCGGCCATGGCCTCACGACGTGACGAGCTCAACGCGTACACCTTTGCCAAGCGACGCACGGTGGCCGCGTTCCTTCAGCCTTCCGCGAGCGGGTCCGAGGAGGGCGCTCCGCGACCGCTGCGCGCCGTCCTGCCCGGTGTGATCACCGCGGCGCTCGTCCTCGCGGCCTTCGGAGCCTGGGGGATGTTCAAGCCGACGGCCCCCAAGGGGTGGGACAGACCCGGTGACTACGTCATCGTCGGCAAGGACTCGACGACCCGCTACGTCGTCCTGACCACCAAGGTCGACGGCAAGGACCAGACGCGGCTGCACCCGGTGCTCAACCTCGCCTCCGCACGGCTGTTGCTCGACCCGAACAAGGCCAAGGTCGTCCAGGTCGCGGACAAGGTGCTGGACGCGGGCAAGCTCCCGCGCGGCCCCATCATCGGCATCCCGTACGCCCCCGACCGGCTGCCCGCCCCGGCGGACGCGGGGAAGGCCAAGCGCTGGGCGGTCTGCCAGCAGCCCGGCGGCAACGGCAAGGGCGTGCAGACGGCCGCCTTCGTCCTGGCCGACCGCGAGGCGAAGCTGATGGACGACCGGCGCCGGCTCTCCGACGCCCAGGCCCTGTACGTCCAGAGCACCGGCCAGGGCAGGGCCCGCTACCTCGTCGACGCGGCGGGCGTGAAGTACAAGTTCCCCGAGGGCACCGCGGACGCGCGCACGATGACCAACGCCCTCGTCGGCGGCAGCGCCGTCCCGCAGCCGGTTACCGAGGAGTGGCTGGCCACCCTCGGCTCCGGCGACGACCTGGCCTTCCCCGAACTGCCGGGCGCCAAGGCCGGGACGGCCGCCGGGGTCAAGGGGCTGTCCAGCAAGGACGACAAGGTCGGCATGGTCCTGAAGGCCGTGACCGGTTCCGGCGCGCAGCACTACCTGGTGCTGCCGGGCAAGGTCGTCCCCGTCTCCGACTTCACGGCCTGGCTGATGATCTCCTCGCCCGCGACCGACCGGCTCGACATGCACGGCAAGCCCCACGAGGTGGACCTCCAGTCCATCAACCCGGACCGCACCCCCTTCAAGGGCAACGCGAAATGGCCGCAGAAGAAGACCGACCGGATCAACGAGGTCCGCGCCGGCGCCTCCGCCGCCGGTTCGGACGGCCGCCGCGACACCGTCTGCAGCGTGCTGCGCTCGGTCGACGCCCAGGGCGACCAGACGCTGAGCACCTGGGCCGGCACCGGATTCCCCGTCGACATCACCGCCAGCGGCACGAGCGCCTACGTCACCCCCGGCACCGGCCTGCTCTACACCCAGGCGCAGGGCCGCCAGACCACCGCGGGCGGAGCGCTCTTCCTCGTCACCGACACCGGCCTGCGGTACGCCGTCCAGGCCAACGGCGACAGCGACGCGGCCCAGCCCTCAACCGGACCGAGCGCGAGCACCGACCAGAGCGCGAGCACCGGCCAGAGCGGGCCGGCCACCTCCGACGGCCGCCCCGCGCCGAGCCAGGCCCAGGCTCGGCTCGGATACGCGGACGTGGTCCCGGTGACGGTGCCGATCGCGTGGTCGGAGTTCCTCTCCAAGGGACCCCGCCTCGACAGCAACTCCGCCCGCCAGCCCCAGGGCTCGTGATGCGGAGCACAGCGATGCCGAGCACGGCCATGCGGAGCACGGGTATCCCGGGCGCAGCGATGCCGCGCACGGGGAAGTCCGCCCTCGCCGCCCTGCTGGCCGCCGCCGCCCTCACGCTGGGCGCGGCGCCGCAGCCCTCGTACGAGAGCCCGCGCGAGCCCTCGTACCCGCTGCGCCTCGCGGGCGCCGGCGAGTGCACCTTCCCGATGAAGAAGCAGATAGAGGACCGGCCCTGGGCGCTCCAGCGGCTGCTGCTCGACGAGCTCTGGGCGCAGACCAAGGGCCGCTCCAAGGACGGCAAGAGCGTCCGCGTGGCCGTCATCGACACCGGCGTCGACCGGGTCAACCCGCAGCTCAGCGACGCCCTCGACATCGGGGCCGGCCGCGACTTCCTCGATGCCAAGGGCGACGGCACCGCGGACACCGTCGGGCACGGCACCAAGGTCGCCGGGCTGATCGCGGCCCGCCCGCAGCCCGGTACCGGCTTCGTCGGGCTCGCCCCCGAGGCCACGATCATCCCCATCCGGCAGAACGACGGGCAGGGCAACGGCAACGCCGAGACCCTGAGCGAGGCCATCACGCACGCCGTGGCCAAGGGCGCCCAGGTCATCAACATCTCGCAGGACACCGAGATCCCTATGACCCAGGACTCCAAGCTCGGCCAGGCCGTCAAGAAGGCCGTGGAGGCCAACGTGGTCGTCATCGCCTCGGCGGGCAACGACGGCCTGACCGGCAAGAAGCGCCGTACCTACCCGGCGGCCTTCCCCGGTGTCCTGGCCGTGGGCTCCTCGGACCGCAACAACGAGCGCGCCGCCTTCTCCCAGCCCGGCTCCTTCGTCGGGATCGCGGCGCCCGGGGTCGACATGGTCTCCACCGTCCCCGGCTTCGGCCAGTGCGTGGACAACGGCACCAGCTTCTCCGCCCCCTACGTCGCCGGGGTCGCCGCCCTGCTGCGCGCCAAGCATCCCGAGTGGACCGCGCAGGAGGTGATCTGGCAGCTCCAGAACACCGCCGAGCGGTCCGTGAAGGGCCACGACGACTACGTGGGCTGGGGCGTGGTCGACCCGGTCCGCGCGCTCACCCAGTCCGCCGTGGGGGCCGAGCGTCCCAAGACCCCCGTAGCGGACCCCGGACCGCCCCGCGCGGCGGCCCCGGAACCGGCCGTGATGCACACGAGCGAGACGGCGCGCGAACGTGACGAGCGGCTCGGCACGTACGCGCTGGGGATCGGCGGCGTACTCATCGCGGTGATCGCCGGGACCGCGACGGTGGTCCGGGACGCCCGGAACCGCAGGCGCCGTTTGCAGTGAACGGTCACGGTTCATCAACAGATCCCCAAGGGCTGTGTTGGGTCGCGCCGATCAACTGACTACAGTGTTCGGAGGCTTCACGACTGTGATCGGGGATTGTGCGTGAAGCGGAGGGGGATCCGGGGGCGCGTGGCTGAAAACCGCCCTCTCGTAGTACCGCTCCGCCGCGCGATCCGCCGGTTCTGTCTGGCGAATTGAGAGATGAGGAGCTTCGGATGACCAACAATTTCGGACTCGCTGATGACCCGGTAAAGCAGGCACTGAACAAGATTTCGGAGACCGCCGACAGCGTCACCCGGCAGTCCCGGGAGCTGGCGGACATCCTCGCCACCGTCAGCGCGGGCTGGACCGGTGTGGGTGCGTCGGGGTTCACCTCCGCGCAGACCGTCGTCAACGAGGACCACGACGAGATCCGCCGGCTGCTCGGCGTCCTGCACAACGCGGTCGGGCAGACCAAGAACCTGAGCAACGCGCAGGACGATGACGTGGTCTCGGCGTTCCAGTCGGTCAAGGCCTCCAGCGGCGGTGGCAACACCTCCGCCCTGAACGGCATCTGACCCGCTTCCCCACCCACCTGCCCAGCCCCGTGCGAAGGAGAAGAGCATGACCGCGAACGACGGGCACACCAAGGTCCAGTACGAGAGCCTCCAGGGGATGGCGGACCGCATCCGCATCGTCTCGGACAACATCAAGAAGGACCTCGACGAGATGGGTGCGGCCCTGACGGTCGTCACCGACACCTGGGACGGCGAGGCGCACCTCCAGTACGTCGAGCTGCAGCGCAAGTACAACGGCAAGGCCGACCACATGCGCGCCCAGCTGCGCCAGGTCGCGGACCTGATCGAGCGCGGCAAGAACGACTACCGCGCCACCGACGTGAAGGCCTCGCGCCTGTTCACCGAGGCCTACTGAGCCGGACTGCGTGCCACGCGGCACGTGACACGAGGAAGGGGCGCGCCCGCACCGGGCGCGCCCCTTCCTCTGTCCACGGAGGCCGTACGGGCCCTCGTGCGGCCCGGTCCTAGCGCGGACCCCGGTCGAGATCGAACTCCCCGTCCCTGGCCCCGAGTACGAACGCCTCCCACTCGGCCGCGGTGTAGCGCAGCACCGTGTCCCGGTCCAGCGAGGACCGCATCGCCACCGCCCCCTCGGGCAGCCGGGCGATCTCGACCCGCTCCTCGTCGGGAGAGGTACCGGGCGGGCCCTCCCACTCGACGCCGCTGATGTCGAGCCCGTACAGCTCGTCCTTCTCCTGCTGAGTGCCCATGCGCGGCCTCTCCCTCGGTGGTGCGGTCCCTGCCGATTATCGAGGGTGACCGGCCGCGCGCGGGAGGCTTTCCGGAACCCTCCGGCACTCCTCCCGCACGCGCCCCGTGCCCGGCCCCCGTCCTACAGCCCCGTCCTACAGCCCCGGCATCCGCCCGATCTGGATCAGCGAGGTCCCGCGCTTGCGCGAGACGAAGGAGGCCCGGCCCGGAGGCATGGGGCGCGGCCGCACGTTGCCGACCAGATCGCCCTCGGACGGATCGCCGGACAGCACCACGCCCTGCGCGCCCAGCTCCTTGATCCGCTGCATGAACGGCTCGTACAGCGCGCGCGAGGCACCCGCCGAGCTGCGCGCGATCACGAAGCGCACACCCGTGTCCCGGGCGAACGGCAGGAACTCCACCAGCTGCGTCAGCGGATTGCCCTGACTCGTGGCCACCAGATCGAAGTCGTCGATGATGATGAACACGTCCGGGCCGGTCCACCAGCTGCGGTCGCGCAACTGCTGAGGAGTGACGTCCTGCGGCGGCTGGCGGCGGGCGAACACCCCGGCCAGCGCCTCCATGTGCATCTGCAGGGAGCTCGCCATCGGCGCGTACTCCAGCAGGTGCTCCTCCGGCAGCGCACCGAGCAGGCTGCGCCGGTAGTCGCCGACCACCAGCCGTGCCCGGTCCGGGCCGTAGCGCTCCGAGATCCGCTGCGCGATGAGCCGCAGCAGGTTGGTCTTGCCCGACTCGCTCTCGCCGAACACGAGGAGGAAGGGGTCGGTCTCGAAGTCGACGAACACCGGCTCCAGCTCGGTCTCGTCGATGCCGATCGCGATCCCGCGCTCCGGGTACTCCGCGCCCTTCGGGAGCTGGTCGGCGTGGAGCAGCCGCGGCAGCAGCCGTACGCCGGGGGCCGCCTGGCCCGTCCAGTTCTGCTTCACGGCGTCCACGAAGGCGGCCGTGGCCTCCGACAGGTCCTCCGCCGCGTGCGAGCCGTCGACCCTCGGCAGCGCGCCCAGGAAGTGCAGCTTCTCCGCGACCTGGCCGCGGCCCGGCATCCCCGTCGGCACGTTCGCCGCGACCTTGCGGTCGAACTCGGAGTCCATGACATCGCCGAGGCGCAGCTCCAGCCGGCTGAGGATCTGGTCCTTCAGCGCGGCCCGGACCTCCATGTACCGGGCGACCGTGATCACCACGTGGATGCCGTATCCCAGCCCGCGGGACGCGATGTCGGTGACGACCTGCTCCAGGGCCTCGTACTCGCCCCGGAAGCCGCCCCAGCCGTCGACGACCAGGAACACGTCGCCCCAGGCCTCCCCGGGCAGCTCGCCCGCGGCCCGCCGGCGCCGGTAGGTGCCGATCGAGTCGATGCCGTTCGCGCGGAAGAACTCCTCGCGCCGGCGCAGCACTCCGGCCACCTCCGCGACCGTGCGCCGCACCCGCTCCGGGTCCAGCCGGGACGCGATCCCGCCCACGTGCGGCAGTTCGGCCAGCGAGGACAGACCGCCGCCGCCGAAGTCCAGCCCGTAGAACTGCACCTCGCGCGGGGTGTGCGTCAGCGCGAACGAGGAGATCAGCGTCCGCATCAGCGTGGACTTGCCCGACTGCGGACCGCCGACCACCATCATGTGGCCCGCCGCACCCGAGAAGTCCCGGTACAGCACCTCGCGCCGCTGCTCGAACGGCTTGTCGATGAGCCCGAGCGGTACGACCAGCCCGCCCGGCCGCGTGTACCCCTCCGCGTGCAGCCCCCGCTCCGCGCTCGGCGCCAGCGCCGGCAGCAGCTGATCCAGCGGCGGAGCCTGGTCCAGCGGCGGCAGCCACACCTGGTGCGCCGGCACCCCCTGCCCCTCCAGCCGCCCCACGATCACGTCCAGCACCGTGTCCGCCAGCGCGTCGTCCCCGGCCCGCGCCTCCTGCTCCGCCCGCGCCGACAGGTACGCCGGGTCCGGAGCCGCGTACACCACCGGCACCGGCGCCGCCGTGAACAGCACCGGCCGCCGCTCCACCGGAAACATCCCGACCGACAGGTCCGGGCCGCCCGAGCGGTAGGTGCCCGAGACGTACGCCGCCTTGAAGCGCGTCATCTCGTCCGTACCGAACTTCAGGTAGCCCGAACCGGGCACCGACGGCAGGTGGTAGGCGTCCGGCACGCCGATCGCGGTCCGCGACTCCGCCGCCGAGAAGGTCCGCAGACCGATCCGGTACGACAGGTACGTGTCCAGCCCGCGCAGCTTGCCCTCCTCCAGCCGCTGCGAGGCCAGCAGCAGGTGCACGCCCAGCGACCGGCCGATGCGGCCGATCTGGATGAACATGTCGATGAAGTCCGGCTTCGCGGTCAGCAGTTCGGAGAACTCGTCGATGACCAGCACCAGCGAGGCCAGCGGCTCCAGCGGAGCACCGGCCGCGCGGGCCTTCTCGTAGTCGTGGATGTTCGCGTAGTTGCCCGCCGAGCGCAGCAGCTCCTGCCGGCGCTGCAGCTCGCCGCGGATCGAGTCGCCCATGCGGTCCACGAGCGTCAGGTCGTCCGCCAGGTTCGTGATGACCGCCGCGACGTGCGGCATCTGCCCCATCCCGGTGAAGGTCGCACCGCCCTTGAAGTCGGCGAGTACGAAGTTCAGCGTCTCCGAGGTGTGCGTGACGGCCAGCCCCAGCACCAGCGTGCGCAGCAGCTCCGACTTGCCCGAACCGGTCGCGCCCACGCACAGCCCGTGCGGGCCCATGCCCTCCTGCGCGGCCTCCTTCAGGTCCAGCATCACCGGGGAGCCGTCCTCGCCGACCCCGATCGGCACGCGCAGCCGCTCGCCGGCGGAGCGCGGCCGCCAGGTCCGGGCCACGTCCACGGCGGCCGCGTCGCCCAGGTTCAGCAGGTCGGTGAAGTCCAGATTGGCGAGCAGCGGCTCGTCCTCGTCCCCGCCGCCCGTCCGCAGCGGCGCCAGCTGCCGGGCCAGCGCCTCGGCCGCCGGCAGCGACAGGGTGTCCGGCAGACCCTCGTAGGCGAAGCCCGCACCCGACTCCAGCCGCAGCCGGCCAGGCCGCACCACGACCGACAGTCCGCCGCGCGCCTCGTCCAGCTCGCCCGCCACCACCTCGACGACGGTGACCCCCTGCAGACCCTCGGCCGCGGCGAACACCGAGTCCGGCGGCACCAGACCCCCGCGGGAACCCGAGTCCAGTACGAGGACCACGTGCGGCTGGTCCAGCACCGGGGAGCCCTCCCGGCTGAACCGGGGCCGCCCCTCCAGCCGGGAACCGAGCAGCCCCTCCAGCTCACCGAGGTCGTCGCCGAACAGCCGCTTCGTGCCGGCCCCGTCGATCTGACCCGGCACCTGGGTGTGCGGCAGCCACTTCACCCAGTCCCACTCCGCCACCGCGCCCGGCGCCGCCACCACGGCCACCATCAGGTCCTCGGGGGAGTGCAGCGTCGCCAGTTGCGCCACCAGCGCCCGCGCGGTGCCCCGCGCCGACTCGGGCTCCCCGGAGACCGTCACGTGGTAGAACGCCCGCAACGACATCGCCATCGGCAGCCCGTCCAGCGAGGAGTGCACCCGCAGGAACCGCTGCATGGCGCCCGCCGTCAGCGGCTCCAGCTCGTCCACCGGCGCCGTGTCCGGAGCCACCAGCGGGGTCGCCAGGCGCTGCGCGCCCAGCCCCAGCCGGGCCTGCCCGAAGTCCGCGTCGCCGACCCGGCGCTCCCACAGGCGCGAACCCTCGGCGACCACCGACCACAACTGCTCAGGAGCCGGGTGCAGATACAGCTGCGCGTCACGCTGTGCCCGCGCGGTCCTGCGTACCTGACGGCGGGTTTGGGCCAGGTACTTGAGGTAGTCCCGCCGGATGTCGGCCATCTGCCCCTGCGTACCGCGCCGGTGCCGCACCAACTGGGCCACCAGCATGCCCACCGTCGACACCATCATCAGCACGCCCATGATGCGCATGAACGGCGCGGCACCCGGCATGAAGAAGAAGACGGCGGACGAGCCCATCCCGAGCATCGGGAGGAGCTGCATCAGCACGCCCTCCTGCTGCCCGCGGGGGAGTTCCGGCGGTGCCTCGAGCCTCAGTTCGTCCGAAGGGACTTCGGGCGGCAGCGACCGGGGCGGACGTTTGACGACGATCTGGCTCACCGGAGCATCAATCCCTCGAAAACAGACGGGACGTCGCAACCGGCGCCCTCAAGTCCCGGGCGCGAAGGGGGTCTCCTTCGCAGAGGGGTGATCCTACTTGCCGACAGTCATCAGCACTCCCGGTAGGGTGGCGCGCGCGGCATGCGCATCCGCGAATCGGCTGCGCACCGGCGGGCGGACCACCGCCGCCGGCGCACCCACGCACACCAACGCACACACCCACCGGGGGGCATCAGGTGAACACCGCCGAGGCGACCGGCTTCCGCAGGGTCACCGTCGTGGCTCCCGACAGCCGCATAGACGTAGCCCTCCCCGAGGACATCGCCGTCGCCGACATCTACCCCGAGCTGCTGCGCCTCACCGGCCAGACCCAGCCCGTCGGCGCACCCACCGGCTTCCACCTGGTCCTGCGCTCCGGCACCGTCCTCGACGGCGCCCGCACCCTCGCGGCCCAGCAGGTCCTGGACGGCGAAGTGCTGAGCCTGCGCCCCTTCGCCGAATCCCTGCCGCCCGCCGTCTTCGACGACGTCTCCGACGCCGTCGCCGCCGCCGTGGTGCGCGACCGCCACCGCTGGAGCGACGACATGCTGCGCGGCGCGGGCCTGACCGGCGCCGCCGTCCTCTTCGTCCTCCTCGGCTTCGTCCTCTGGTACGCCGACCCCGTCCTGCACGACATGCACGGACTGCCCGGCATCATCGCCGGCTCCGTCGGCCTGCTCCTCACCGCCGCCGCGGGCGTCCGCGCCCGGGTCTACCGCGACCGCGGCTCCGCCGTCGCCCTCGGCCTCGCCGCCGTACCGCACCTGCTGCTCGCCGGCTCCGGCATCATCGCCCCCGCCGCCGGCCAGGGCCCCGGCCGGCTCCAGTTCCTCCTCGGCTGCGCCTGCGTGCTCGTCGCCTCCGTCGCCCTCGTCGCCCTCACCCCCGACGGCGACGCACCCTTCGTCGCGACGACCTTCCTCGCCGCCACCGGGACCCTGGCCACGTTCGCCGCCATCACCGCCGACGCGGGCGCGACCTCCGCCGCGGCCGTCTGCGCCCCCGCGGCCATCGGCCTCGTCGCCTTCCTCCCCGGCTTCTCCGCCCGCTTCGCCCGGCTCCCCATCGGCTACGCCGCCCCGCAGAGCGCCACCGCCGAGTACGAGACCCCGGACCGCTACGACACCGAGCCGTACGGTGAGCGCTCCGCCACCGACGGGCACGACTCCGGAGCCCCGCTCGACGCCGAGGCCATCGCCGCCCAGGCCCGCCGCGGCCACGAGATGCTCCTCGGCCTCGTCGGCGGCTGCGCGGCCGTCGCCGTCGGCTCCGCCGCCGTCCTCGGCTTCTCGGACAACACCTGGGCCCGGCTCCTGGCCCTGGCCACCGGGCTCGCCATGCTGCTGCGCGCCCGGCTCTTCCGCTACACCTCCCAGGTCGCCTGCACCCTGGTGGCGGGCTTCGCCGCCCTCGGCCTGCTCGTCCTGGGCCTCGCCATCCACCCGCCGGCCGCTCTGCTCAAGGAGCTCGCCCTCTACGGAGACCACAGCGGCCTGGAGATCCGTACGCTCTGGCTCTCCGCCGCCGTGGCCGCCGGCGCGGCCCTCCTCGTCGGAATTGCGCTGGTCATTCCCCGCAAGGGTCTGTCACCCTTCTGGGGGCGGCTGCTCGACCTCACCGAGGCGGCGGTCCTGCTCAGCCTTGTCCCGCTGACCCTTGCGGTGCTCGACGTGTACGCCCGGGCCCGCGCTCTCACCAGCTGAGACAGGGGCCTGCGGCAGCCTGGTACGCTGTGTGACGGCCGTTTGTGTACGCGCCCCCGGAATCCTCTGGAGGCTGCGCTCAGCGGACCCTGCCTCCCGAGTTACGGAAGATCCCCAGAGAATTCGACCTGGGGCACTCGGTGGCTATGAAGACCTATTTACAAGGAGTACGCGTGCCGCTCGACGCCGCAGTCAAGAAGCAGCTCATCGCAGAGTTTGGTGCCAAGGAGGGCGACACCGGCTCCCCCGAGGTCCAGGTCGCGATGCTGTCCCGCCGCATCTCGGACCTGACCGAGCACCTGAAGCTTCACAAGCACGACCACCACTCCCGTCGTGGTCTGCTGATCCTGGTCGGCCAGCGCCGCCGCCTGCTGCAGTACCTGGCCAAGAAGGACATCCAGCGCTTCCGTACGCTGGTCGAGCGCCTCGGCATCCGCCGCGGTGCGGCCGGCGCCAAGTAAAGACGCTGTGAAGGGAGCGGTTCCCACATTGAGGGGGCCGCTCCCTTTGCTGTACGTGCGCGACGTACCGGACGCTTTGTAGTCTGGAAGCGTCCACGTCGAAAGACGTGCACAACTGAAGAGGAGGAGCGCCCTCCCTACGCCGCCGGTCCTCGGTAGTGGCATCCGGAAAGCCCGTACGTGGCTTCGCCCGGCTGCTTCGATCGAAGACCGGCCCGCACGCAAGGAGCGCTTCTCCGCAACCGTCCACCACCACACGGGTGGCGGACGGAGACGACGAAAATGGAGAAAACGCTAGTGGAGAACGAGACCCACTACGCCGAGGCCGTCATTGACAACGGTTCCTTCGGCACCCGCACCATCCGCTTCGAGACGGGCCGTCTGGCCCGCCAGGCCGCCGGCTCCGCCGTTGCCTACCTGGACGACGACACGATGGTGCTTTCCGCCACCACCGCGTCGAAGAAGCCCAAGGACCAGCTCGACTTCTTCCCCCTGACGGTGGACGTCGAGGAGCGGCAGTACGCGGCCGGCAAGATCCCCGGCTCCTTCTTCCGCCGCGAGGGCCGCCCCTCCGAGGACGCGATCCTCACCTGCCGCCTGATCGACCGCCCGCTGCGCCCGTCCTTCAAGAAGGGCCTGCGCAACGAGATCCAGGTCGTCGCGACGATCATGGCGCTCAACCCCGACCACCTGTACGACGTCGTGGCGATCAACGCCGCCTCCGCGTCCACGCAGCTGGCCGGCCTGCCCTTCTCCGGCCCGATCGGCGGCGTCCGCGTCGCGCTGATCCGCGGCCAGTGGGTTGCCTTCCCGACGCACACCGAGCTCGAGGACGCCGTCTTCGACATGGTCGTCGCGGGCCGCGTGCTCGAGGACGGCGACGTCGCGATCATGATGGTCGAGGCCGAGGCCACCGAGAAGACCATCGCCCTGGTCCAGGGCGGCGCCGAGGCGCCGACCGAGGAGGTCGTGGCCGCCGGTCTCGACGCCTCGAAGCCCTTCATCAAGGCCCTCTGCAAGGCCCAGGCCGACCTGGCCGCCAAGGCCGCCAAGCCCGAGGGCGAGTTCCCGGTCTTCCTGGACTACCAGGACGACGTGTACGAGGCCCTCGCGGCCGCCGTCAAGGGTGACCTCTCCCAGGCGCTGACCATCGCGGGCAAGCAGGACCGCGAGGCCGAGCTGGACCGCGTCAAGGAGATCGCCGCCGAGAAGCTCCTCCCGGCCTTCGAAGGCCGCGAGAAGGAGATCTCCGCCGCGTACCGCAGCCTGACCAAGGCCCTGGTCCGCGAGCGCGTCATCAAGGACAAGGTCCGCATCGACGGCCGCGGGATCACGGACATCCGTACCCTCGCCGCCGAGGTCGAGGCCATCCCGCGCGTGCACGGCTCGGCGCTGTTCGAGCGTGGCGAGACCCAGATCCTGGGCGTCACCACCCTCAACATGCTCCGTATGGAGCAGCAGCTGGACACCCTTTCCCCGGTGACCCGCAAGCGCTACATGCACAACTACAACTTCCCGCCGTACTCGGTCGGCGAGACCGGCCGCGTCGGTTCGCCGAAGCGCCGCGAGATCGGCCACGGCGCGCTCGCCGAGCGCGCGATCGTGCCGGTCCTCCCGACGCGCGAGGAGTTCCCCTACGCGATCCGCCAGGTGTCCGAGGCTCTCGGCTCCAACGGCTCGACGTCCATGGGCTCGGTCTGCGCCTCCACCATGTCGCTGCTGAACGCCGGTGTGCCCCTCAAGGCCCCCGTCGCCGGTATCGCCATGGGCCTGATCTCGCAGGAGATCGACGGCAAGACCCACTACGTCGCCCTCACCGACATCCTCGGTGCGGAGGACGCCTTCGGCGACATGGACTTCAAGGTCGCCGGCACCAAGGAGTTCGTCACCGCGCTCCAGCTGGACACCAAGCTCGACGGCATCCCGGCCTCGGTTCTGGCCGCCGCCCTCAAGCAGGCCCGCGACGCCCGCCTCCACATCCTCGACGTGATGATGGAAGCGATCGACACGCCGGACGCCATGTCCCCGTTCGCGCCGCGGATCATCACCGTCAAGATCCCGGTGGACAAGATCGGTGAGGTCATCGGGCCCAAGGGCAAGATGATCAACCAGATCCAGGAGGACACCGGCGCCGAGATCACGATCGAGGACGACGGCACCATCTACATCGGTGCCTCCGACGGTCCGGCCGCCGAGGCCGCCCGCGCCACGATCAACCAGATCGCCAACCCGACCATGCCGGAGGTCGGCGAGCGGTACCTGGGTACGGTCGTCAAGACCACCACCTTCGGTGCCTTCGTCTCCCTCATGCCCGGCAAGGACGGCCTGCTGCACATCTCGCAGATCCGCAAGCTCGCCGGTGGCAAGCGCGTGGAGAACGTCGAGGACGTGCTCGCGGTCGGCACCAAGGTCCAGGTCGAGATCGCCGAGATCGACTCCCGCGGCAAGCTCTCCCTGGTCCCCGTGATCGACGGCGAGGCCGCCGGCGACGACGCTGACAAGGACGACTCCGACAAGTGACGTCGCGTAGTTCGCGTGTGACGGCCCGCCCCTCTTCGGAGGGGCGGGCCGTCGCCCGTACCCAAACACTGCTCAAGGGCGCAGGCGGCATCGGCACCGTGCGCCGCACGGTCCTCCCCGGCGGACTGCGCGTCGTCACCGAGACCCTGCCGTCCGTCCGCTCCGCCACCTTCGGGATCTGGGCGCACGTCGGCTCCCGGGACGAGACGCCTTCGCTGAACGGCGCCACGCACTACCTGGAGCACCTCCTCTTCAAGGGCACCGAGAAGCGCAGTGCCCTCGACATCTCCTCCGCGATCGACGCGGTCGGCGGCGAGATGAACGCCTTCACGGCGAAGGAGTACACCTGCTATTACGCGCGGGTGCTCGACACCGACCTGCCGCTGGCCATCGACGTCGTGTGCGACATGCTCACCGGCTCGCTGATCCTCGAATCCGATGTCGACGCCGAGCGCGGAGTCATCCTCGAAGAGATCGCGATGACCGAGGACGACCCGGGCGACATGGTCCACGACCTGTTCGCCCAGACCATGTACGGGGACACCCCGCTCGGGCGCCCCGTCCTCGGCACCGTCGACACGATCAACGCGCTCACCGCCGACCGGATCCGCCGCTTCTACAAGAAGCACTACGACCCCACCCACCTGGTCGTGGCGGCCGCGGGCAACGTGGACCACAACAAGGTCGTACGCCAGGTCCGCGCGGCCTTCGAGAAGGCCGGCGCGCTGACCCGCACCGACGCCGAGCCGGTCGGCCCGCGCTCCGGCACCAAGCGGATCCGCACCTCCGGCCGCGTCGAGCTGGTCAACCGCAAGACCGAGCAGGCCCACGTGGTCCTCGGCATGCCGGCCCTGGCCCGCACCGACGAGCGCCGCTGGGCGCTCGGCGTACTGAACACCGCGCTCGGCGGCGGCATGTCCTCCCGCCTCTTCCAGGAGGTCAGGGAGAAGCGCGGCCTCGCCTACAGCGTGTACTCGTACACCTCGGGCTTCGCCGACACCGGCCTCTTCGGCGTCTACGCCGGCTGCCGCCCCAACCAGGTCCACGACGTACTGCGGATCTGCCGGGACGAGCTGGACAAGGTCGCCGCCGACGGGCTCACCGACGAGGAGATCCGGCGGGCCGTCGGCCAGCTGTCCGGCTCCACCGTCCTCGGCCTGGAGGACACCGGCGCGATCATGAACCGCATCGGCAAGAGCGAGCTGTGCTGGGGCGACCAGATGTCGGTCGACGACCTGCTGGCCCGGATCGCGGCCGTCACTCCGGACGACGTGCGCTCGGTCGCGCAGGACGTCCTGGCGCAGCGACCCTCGCTCGCGGTGATCGGTCCGCTGAAGGAGAAGCAGGCGGCCCGTCTCGACGAGGCCGTCGCCTAGCCAGGCCCCTCTCAGGAGCACGTCGCCCGGGCCCCGGGACAGGGCCCGGGCCCGTACGCACTTTAAGGAATGACATGAGCAAGCTGCGCGTGGCAGTTCTCGGCGCCCAGGGCCGCATCGGCTCCGAGGCGGTCAAGGCCGTCGAGGCCGCCGAGGACATGGAACTGGTGGCCGCCCTCGGCCGCGGAGACAAGCTGGAGACGCTGGCGGAAGCCGGCGCCCAGGTCGCGGTCGAGCTGACCACCCCCGCCTCGGTGATGGAGAACCTGGAGTTCCTCGTCCGCCACGGCATCCACGGAGTGGTCGGCACCACCGGCTGGACCGAGGACCGCCTCGGCCGGCTGAACACCTGGCTCGCCGCTTCCCCGGCGACCGGCGTGCTCATCGCCCCGAACTTCTCCATCGGCGCCGTCCTCACCATGAAGTTCGCCGCGCAGGCCGCCCGGTACTTCGAGTCCGTCGAGGTCGTCGAACTGCACCACCCGAACAAGGTCGACGCCCCCTCCGGCACGGCGACCCGCACGGCGCAGCTCATCGCGGCCGCCCGCGCCGAGGCCGGACTCGGCGCGCAGCCCGACGCCACCGCCACCGGGCTCAACGGCGCGCGTGGCGCGAACGTCGACGGCGTCCCGGTGCACGCGATCCGCCTCCGCGGCCTGCTGGCCCACCAGGAGGTGCTCCTCGGCGGCGAGGGCGAGACCCTGACCATCCGTCACGACTCCCTGCACCACAGCAGCTTCATGCCGGGCATCCTGCTCGGCGCGCGGCGCGTGACGCAGACTCCGGGCCTCACCTTCGGCCTGGAAAACTTCCTCGAACTCGGCTGACGAGCAGGCGGTACCCATGCGCGCGAAGATCCTCTACTTCATCACGGCCGCGGTCCTGGTCGTGTACTTCGTCCTGGTCGGCAGCCGGGGCCTGATGCTGATCCGGCACGGGACCTGGCTCACCGTCACCTTCGGGGTGGCCGTGCTGATCCTGCCGGTCATCGGCGTCTGGTTCCTCTGGAAGAACACCCAGTTCGTCACCAGGGCCAACCAGCTCGGAGCCGAGCTGGAGGCCGAGGGCGGACTGCCCGTCGACGAGCTGGAGCGGGACAAGTACGGCCGGATCCTGCGTGACTCGGCCGACGAGGTCTTCGCGCGCCGCAGGGCCGAGACTGAGGACGCGCCGGGGGACTGGCGCAGCTGGTTCCGCCTCGCCGTCGCCTACCACGACGCCCGCGACACCCCGCGGGCCCGCAAGGCCATGCAGCGGGCCATCTCCCTGCACCCCTCTTTGCGCCTAAACCGGCGCCGCTCTCGCGGACGTGGCTGATCGCCGTCGTGGTTCCTCAATTGATGGTTGCGGTGGCCGGGCGGAGACCACCGCAACCGCGACGTCAGGCGATGCCGGCAACGGCCCGGTACTCGTCGGCCCAGGCCTCGACCGAGCCGGCGGCCCGGTCGAAGGCCTCGGTCCGCGACAGGAAATCTGCGCTGTGGTCGGTCAGCAGCACCGGCAGTTCGGCGCCGGAGCGCGCGGCCACCGTCAGGGCCTGGCCCTGCACGGTCCTCGGCAACCCGAGCCAGCGCACGGGCTGCTGCACGGTGCGGACCTCGCCGACCTGGCTCCAGGGGATCGAGCGGGTGCTGAAGAACCCCGCCACACGCAGCCCCTTGGGGCTCACCCAGACGCCCGTGCGCAGCAGCCGTAGGGCGGAGCCGACCACGGCCAGCGAGGCGAGCAGACCGCCCAGGGCGCCGGCCCAGGTGCCGGCGGCGACGATGATCACCGTGGCGAACAGCATGAACGAGCCGAGCAGCAGCAGCACTGCGGCGATGGCAACCCGCCAGGGCCCCGGACGGTAGGGGCGACGCCAGCGGTCGGGGTCTTCGTAGGGGAGCGTTTCCCCGTTGTCGTGCGCGTCGAATGCGCCGTCGGCCGTCAAAAAGGGCAGGGGCACGGCAGGACCTCACTCACATGCACGTTCGGTTGGGCTGTGCCCGTGAGGCTACCGCCCCTCGGATGCCTCCGACTGCTGCGACTTCGCCGGTGCGTGGCTCGGCTGCAGTGCCGGGATGCCGAAGAGCAGCGATCCGACGAGCCCCGCCACGACGGTCAGTCCGACCAGACTACGGGCGGCGATCTGGGTCTTGCTCAGACGCTCGCGCGGCGGCGGAGTGACGTTGCTGCGGAATCGGTCGGCCTCGGCGACGAAGGCGAACGGGACGGGTTCGCGCCGGCGAAACATGGGGAACGACTCTCCTCACGGTCAGGGCCCTGGGGCGGTGGGGGCAGGATGGGCGGGCGTTCTACCGGGTAGGACGTGCGAAAGGCCCGATCGGTGCCGGTTTTCGGGACATTAACCAAATTTTATGGCGCTGCGTCAGCTCCGCCGCCCGAGAGCCGGTCGGAGCCCGAGCTGCCCGTTCGGCCCTGCCGGCCGGCCCTTTCTCCCCGGCGGAGCGACGTCGCCCGCGCCCTTCCCGCGGTCGGCCGCGGTGCCCCGTACGGGCGGAGTACCCAGTTCCGCACGGATGTACGAGGCAAGTCCGAAGTGTCCGTATTGCCACGTTTCGTAAAGTTCATCTAGGCTGATCAAACGGACCCGGCACTGCTTGAACCCCCGAGCAGGCAGTGCCGGGCTCCAACACCCTCATCACGTCCCCCGAGGGGACACCGCGAGCATGGCAGCGAGTAGCGTGTTACCCATGGCTCCGATCTCGACTCCGCAGACCCCCTTCGGGCGGGTCCTCACCGCCATGATCACGCCGTTTACGGCGGATGGCGCACTTGACCTCGATGGCGCGCAGCAGCTCGCCGTCCACTTGGTGGACGCAGGCAACGACGGCCTGATCATCAACGGCACCACCGGTGAGTCGCCGACCACCACTGACGCGGAGAAAAACGACCTCGTACGAGCCGTACTCGAAGCGGTCGGAGACCGGGCCCACGTGGTCGCCGGCATCGGCACCAATGACACCCGTCACACCCTCGAGCTGGCCCGCCAGGCCGAGCGCACCGGCGCCCACGGCCTGCTCGCGGTCACCCCGTACTACAGCAAGCCGCCGCAGGAGGGCCTCTACCGGCACTTCACGGCGATCGCCGACGCAACCGAGCTCCCGGTGATGCTCTACGACATCCCCGGCCGCAGTGGTGTCCCGATCAATACGGAAACACTCGTCCGGCTGGCCGAGCACCCCCGTATCGTGGCCAACAAGGACGCCAAGGGCGACCTCGGACGCGCCAGCTGGGCCATCGCGCAGAGCGGTCTGGCCTGGTACTCCGGTGACGACATGCTGAACCTGCCGCTCCTGTCGGTCGGCGCGGTCGGCTTCGTCTCCGTGGTCGGTCACGTGGTTTCCCCCGAGCTCCGCGCGATGCTCGAGGCCCACCTGGGCGGCGACGTCCAGAAGGCCACCGAGATCCACCAGAAGCTGCTCCCCGTCTTCACCGGCATGTTCCGCACCCAGGGTGTGATCACCACCAAGGGCGCACTGAACCTGCAGGGCCTGCCCGCGGGCCCGCTGCGGCTCCCGCTGGTCGAACTGACCGCCGAAGAGACGGCGCAGCTCAAGATCGATCTTGCCGCCGGCGGGGTACAGCTCTGACACCAGACTTCACAACTGAATAAGCAGAACCACACAAGACGACAGCAAGTGCACGAATGACATGCGCGCCACGTGCCTCGACGGGTACGTGGCCGCGCGTGGTGAAGGAGAACCTTTTGAGCCATCCGCATCCTGAACTCGGTCCGCCGCCGAAGCTCCCCAAGGGCGGCCTTCGGGTCACCCCCCTGGGCGGGCTCGGTGAGATCGGCCGCAACATGACCGTCTTCGAGTTCGACGGCCGCCTGCTCATCGTCGACTGCGGCGTCCTCTTCCCCGAAGAGGAGCAGCCGGGCATCGACCTGATCCTGCCGGACTTCTCGTCCATCCGGGATCGCCTCGACGACATCGAGGGCATCGTCCTCACGCACGGCCACGAAGACCACATCGGCGCCGTCCCCTACCTCCTCCGGGAGAAGCCGGACATCCCGCTGATCGGCTCCAAGCTGACGCTGGCGCTCATCGAGGCCAAGCTCCAGGAGCACCGCATCCGCCCCTACACCCTCGAGGTGAAGGAAGGCGAGCGCGAGAACCTCGGGCCCTTCGACTGCGAGTTCATCGCGGTCAACCACTCCATCCCGGACGCCCTGGCGGTAGCCATCCGCACCGGCGCCGGCATGGTCGTGTGCACCGGTGACTTCAAGATGGACCAGCTCCCGCTGGACAACCGCCTCACCGACCTGCACGCCTTCGCGCGCCTGAGCGAAGAAGGCATCGACCTTCTCCTCTCGGACTCGACGAACGCCGAGGTCCCGGGCTTCGTCCCGCCCGAGCGCGAGATCTCGGGCGTCCTGCGCACGGTGTTCGCCAACGCCAACAACCGGATCATCGTGGCGAGCTTCGCGAGCCACGTGCACCGCATCCAGCAGATCCTCGACGCCGCCCACGAGTACGGCCGCAGGGTCGCCTTCGTCGGCCGCTCGATGGTCCGCAACATGGGCATCGCCCGTGACCTGGGCTACCTGAAGGTCCCGGCCGGCCTGGTCGTGGACGTCAAGACCCTCGACGACCTGCCGGCCCACGAGGTCGTCCTGGTCTGCA
This sequence comes from Streptomyces sp. GL_148, assembly GCF_057834205.1. Lineage (NCBI taxonomy): Bacteria > Bacillati > Actinomycetota > Actinomycetes > Kitasatosporales > Streptomycetaceae > Streptomyces > Streptomyces sp. GL_148. The sequence goes on from NZ_CM174396.1 coordinate 6,383,670, forward strand.
CGGGTTCGCAGGGCGAGCCGATGGCCGCCCTGTCCCGCATGGCGAACCGCGACCACCAGATCCGGATCGTCCCGGGCGACACGGTCATCCTGGCCTCGTCGCTCATCCCGGGCAACGAGAACGCGGTCTACCGCGTGATCAACGGCCTGACCCGCTGGGGCGCCAACGTCGTGCACAAGGGCAACGCCAAGGTGCACGTCTCCGGCCACGCCTCCGCCGGCGAGCTGCTGTACTTCTACAACATCTGCAAGCCGCGGAACCTGATGCCGGTCCACGGCGAATGGCGCCACCTGCGCGCCAACGCCGAGCTCGGCGCCCTGACGGGCGTACCGAAGGACCGCATCGTCATCGCCGAGGACGGCGTCGTCGTCGACCTCATCGACGGCAAGGCCCGCATCTCCGGCAAGGTCCAGGCCGGCTACGTCTACGTGGACGGCCTCTCGGTCGGCGACGTCACCGAAGCCCACCTCAAGGACCGCAAGATCCTCGGTGACGAGGGCATCATCTCGGTCTACGTCGTGGTGGACAGCACCACGGGCAAGATCGTCAGCGGCCCGAACATCCAGGCCCGCGGCTCCGGCATCGAGGACTCGGCGTTCGCCTCCGTCCTGCCGAAGATCGAGGAAGCCATCGCCCGCGCCGCCGCGGACGGTGTGGCCGAGCCGCACCAGATCCAGCAGCTCATCCGCCGCACGATGGGCAAGTGGGTCTCGGACGGCTACCGCCGCCGCCCGATGATCCTCCCGGTCGTCGTCGAGGTCTGACCCTCGCGGTAGCGACCACACCGGAGCGGGGCAACCGGATTTGCATCCGGGGGCCCCGCTCCAGTACGTTTACGTCTCCACCTCGCACGGCACCCCGGCACACACGTGTGCCCGGCCACGTCGATGCGGGCGGGTGGGATTCCAGAGCAGGGAAACCTGATAAAGTCTGGCTCGCCCGAAAGGGAATGGCTCTCCAATGGCCGTCCAATTCAAATCCAAGCCGACTGCGACTTTCGAGAAGCAGGGCACGGAAATGATCTGGTAGAGTTGGAATCGCCGGAAAGGGAAACGCGAAAGCGAAGAACTGGAAAGCGAAACCCGCTGACTGGGAATCGGACACGAAAGAGTCTGATAGAGTCGGAAACGTAAGAACAGAACGAAAGCCCGGAGGAAAGCCCCAGTAATTGTTACTGAGGGTGAGTACAAAGGAAGCGTCCGTTCCTTGAGAACTCAACAGCGTGCCAAAAATCAACGCCAAAAAGTTGATACCCCGTCCATTTCGGTGGATGAGGTTCCTTTGAAAAAAGACCTGTGAGGTCGCGGCTTCGGCCCTGATACTTGCAGGCAATTACACAGCGAGGACGCAGTGGACGGTCAGTCTTATTCCGACATGACTGTCCCGCTCTAAGTGCGTGTGCACCGGATAACCGGTAAACATTCATGGAGAGTTTGATCCTGGCTCAGGACGAACGCTGGCGGCGTGCTTAACACATGCAAGTCGAACGATGAAGCCCTTCGGGGTGGATTAGTGGCGAACGGGTGAGTAACACGTGGGCAATCTGCCCTTCACTCTGGGACAAGCCCTGGAAACGGGGTCTAATACCGGATAACACTCCTGCCTGCATGGGCGGGGGTTAAAAGCTCCGGCGGTGAAGGATGAGCCCGCGGCCTATCAGCTTGTTGGTGGGGTAATGGCCCACCAAGGCGACGACGGGTAGCCGGCCTGAGAGGGCGACCGGCCACACTGGGACTGAGACACGGCCCAGACTCCTACGGGAGGCAGCAGTGGGGAATATTGCACAATGGGCGAAAGCCTGATGCAGCGACGCCGCGTGAGGGATGACGGCCTTCGGGTTGTAAACCTCTTTCAGCAGGGAAGAAGCGAAAGTGACGGTACCTGCAGAAGAAGCGCCGGCTAACTACGTGCCAGCAGCCGCGGTAATACGTAGGGCGCAAGCGTTGTCCGGAATTATTGGGCGTAAAGAGCTCGTAGGCGGCTTGTCACGTCGGATGTGAAAGCCCGAGGCTTAACCTCGGGTCTGCATTCGATACGGGCTAGCTAGAGTGTGGTAGGGGAGATCGGAATTCCTGGTGTAGCGGTGAAATGCGCAGATATCAGGAGGAACACCGGTGGCGAAGGCGGATCTCTGGGCCATTACTGACGCTGAGGAGCGAAAGCGTGGGGAGCGAACAGGATTAGATACCCTGGTAGTCCACGCCGTAAACGTTGGGAACTAGGTGTTGGCGACATTCCACGTCGTCGGTGCCGCAGCTAACGCATTAAGTTCCCCGCCTGGGGAGTACGGCCGCAAGGCTAAAACTCAAAGGAATTGACGGGGGCCCGCACAAGCAGCGGAGCATGTGGCTTAATTCGACGCAACGCGAAGAACCTTACCAAGGCTTGACATATACCGGAAAGCATTAGAGATAGTGCCCCCCTTGTGGTCGGTATACAGGTGGTGCATGGCTGTCGTCAGCTCGTGTCGTGAGATGTTGGGTTAAGTCCCGCAACGAGCGCAACCCTTGTCCTGTGTTGCCAGCATGCCCTTCGGGGTGATGGGGACTCACAGGAGACCGCCGGGGTCAACTCGGAGGAAGGTGGGGACGACGTCAAGTCATCATGCCCCTTATGTCTTGGGCTGCACACGTGCTACAATGGCCGGTACAATGAGCTGCGATACCGTGAGGTGGAGCGAATCTCAAAAAGCCGGTCTCAGTTCGGATTGGGGTCTGCAACTCGACCCCATGAAGTCGGAGTTGCTAGTAATCGCAGATCAGCATTGCTGCGGTGAATACGTTCCCGGGCCTTGTACACACCGCCCGTCACGTCACGAAAGTCGGTAACACCCGAAGCCGGTGGCCCAACCCGTAAGGGAGGGAGCTGTCGAAGGTGGGACTGGCGATTGGGACGAAGTCGTAACAAGGTAGCCGTACCGGAAGGTGCGGCTGGATCACCTCCTTTCTAAGGAGCACAGTACCGATTGCAGACAAACGTTCTGCACGGTCAGCTCAGGGTGGAACGTTGATTAGTTGGCACGGTTTCCTGGATGGATCACAAGTACTGCTTCGGCGTGGAAAGTGACTCACTGACGGGGGATCGTGCTTGGCACGTTGTTGGGTATCTGAGGGTACGGCCGTAAGGCTTTATCTTCGTGATGCCGGCCCCAGTGAACTCGCCAGCTTGTCTGGTGGGGTGATGGGTGGCTGGTCGTTGCTTGAGAACTACACAGTGGACGCGAGCATCTGTAGGCCAAGTTTTTAAGGGCGCACGGTGGATGCCTTGGCACCAGGAACCGATGAAGGACGTGAGAGGCCGCGATAGGCCCCGGGGAGCTGCCAACTGAGCTTTGATCCGGGGGTGTCCGAATGGGGAAACCCGGCAGTCGTCATGGGCTGTCACCCACTGCTGAACACATAGGCAGTGTGGAGGGAACGCGGGGAAGTGAAACATCTCAGTACCCGCAGGAAGAGAAAACAACCGTGATTCCGGGAGTAGTGGCGAGCGAAACCGGATGAGGCCAAACCGTATGCGTGTGATACCCGGCAGGGGTTGCGCATGCGGGGTTGTGGGAATTCTTTTGATCGGTCTGCCGGCCGGTCGGCGAGTCAGAAACCGTTGATGTAGTCGAAGGACATGCGAAAGGTCCGGCGTAGAGGGTAAGACCCCCGTAGACGAAACATCAGCGGCTTGCTTAAGAATCTCCCAAGTAGCACGGGGCCCGAGAAATCCCGTGTGAATCTGGCGGGACCACCCGCTAAGCCTAAATATTCCCTGGTGACCGATAGCGGATAGTACCGTGAGGGAATGGTGAAAAGTACCGCGGGAGCGGAGTGAAATAGTACCTGAAACCGTGTGCCTACAAGCCGTGGGAGCGTCGCCGTTATTCTTCGGAATAACGGTCGTGACTGCGTGCCTTTTGAAGAATGAGCCTGCGAGTTAGCGGTGTGTAGCGAGGTTAACCCGTGTGGGGAAGCCGTAGCGAAAGCGAGTCCGAATAGGGCGATTGAGTTGCACGCTCTAGACCCGAAGCGGAGTGATCTAGCCATGGGCAGGTTGAAGCGGAGGTAAGACTTCGTGGAGGACCGAACCCACCAGGGTTGAAAACCTGGGGGATGACCTGTGGTTAGGGGTGAAAGGCCAATCAAACTCCGTGATAGCTGGTTCTCCCCGAAATGCATTTAGGTGCAGCGTCACGTGTTTCTTGCCGGAGGTAGAGCACTGGATAGGCGATGGGCCCTACCGGGTTACTGACCTTAGCCAAACTCCGAATGCCGGTAAGTGAGAGCGTGGCAGTGAGACTGTGGGGGATAAGCTCCATGGTCGAGAGGGAAACAGCCCAGAGCATCGACTAAGGCCCCTAAGCGTACGCTAAGTGGGAAAGGATGTGGAGTCGCAGAGACAACCAGGAGGTTGGCTTAGAAGCAGCCACCCTTGAAAGAGTGCGTAATAGCTCACTGGTCAAGTGATTCCGCGCCGACAATGTAGCGGGGCTCAAGCGTACCGCCGAAGTCGTGTCATTGCAGCAATAGGGCCAACGCCCGCTGTGATGGGTAGGGGAGCGTCGTGTGCCGGGTGAAGCAGCAGCGGAAGCTAGTTGTGGACGGTTCACGAGTGAGAATGCAGGCATGAGTAGCGATACACACGTGAGAAACGTGTGCGCCGATTGACTAAGGGTTCCTGGGTCAAGCTGATCTGCCCAGGGTAAGTCGGGACCTAAGGCGAGGCCGACAGGCGTAGTCGATGGACAACCGGTTGATATTCCGGTACCCGCTTTGAAACGCCCAATATCGAATCAGGCGATGCTAAGCCCGTGAAGCCGTTCCGGACCCTTCGGGGAAAGGAAAGTGGTGGAGCCGGTGACCCAGACTTGTAGTAGGTAAGCGATGGGGTGACGCAGGAAGGTAGTCCAGCCCGGGCGGTGGTAGTCCCGGGGTAAGGGTGTAGGCCGAGGGGTAGGCAAATCCGTCCCTCATATAAGGCTGAGACCTGATGCCGAGCCGATTGTGGTGAAGTGGATGATCCTATGCTGTCGAGAAAAGCCTCTAGCGAGTTTCATGGCGGCCCGTACCCTAAACCGACTCAGGTGGTCAGGTAGAGAATACCGAGGCGTTCGGGTGAACTATGGTTAAGGAACTCGGCAAAATGCCCCCGTAACTTCGGGAGAAGGGGGGCCATCACTGGTGATCGGATTTACTCCGTGAGCTGGGGGTGGCCGCAGAGACCAGCGAGAAGCGACTGTTTACTAAAAACACAGGTCCGTGCGAAGCCGTAAGGCGATGTATACGGACTGACGCCTGCCCGGTGCTGGAACGTTAAGGGGACCGGTTAGTCACATTTCGGTGTGGCGAAGCTGAGAACTTAAGCGCCAGTAAACGGCGGTGGTAACTATAACCATCCTAAGGTAGCGAAATTCCTTGTCGGGTAAGTTCCGACCTGCACGAATGGCGTAACGACTTCTCGACTGTCTCAACCATAGGCCCGGTGAAATTGCACTACGAGTAAAGATGCTCGTTTCGCGCAGCAGGACGGAAAGACCCCGGGACCTTTACTATAGTTTGATATTGGTGTTCGGTTCGGCTTGTGTAGGATAGGTGGGAGACTTTGAAGCGGCCACGCCAGTGGTTGTGGAGTCGTCGTTGAAATACCACTCTGGTCGTGCTGGATGTCTAACCTCGGTCCGTGATCCGGATCAGGGACAGTGTCTGATGGGTAGTTTAACTGGGGCGGTTGCCTCCCAAAAAGTAACGGAGGCGCCCAAAGGTTCCCTCAGCCTGGTTGGCAATCAGGTGTTGAGTGTAAGTGCACAAGGGAGCTTGACTGTGAGACCGACGGGTCGAGCAGGGACGAAAGTCGGGACTAGTGATCCGGCGGTGGCTTGTGGAAGCGCCGTCGCTCAACGGATAAAAGGTACCCCGGGGATAACAGGCTGATCTTCCCCAAGAGTCCATATCGACGGGATGGTTTGGCACCTCGATGTCGGCTCGTCGCATCCTGGGGCTGGAGTCGGTCCCAAGGGTTGGGCTGTTCGCCCATTAAAGCGGTACGCGAGCTGGGTTTAGAACGTCGTGAGACAGTTCGGTCCCTATCCGCTGTGCGCGTAGGAATATTGAGAAGGGCTGTCCCTAGTACGAGAGGACCGGGACGGACGAACCTCTGGTGTGCCAGTTGTCCTGCCAAGGGCATGGCTGGTTGGCTACGTTCGGGAGGGATAACCGCTGAAAGCATCTAAGCGGGAAGCCTGCTTCAAGATGAGTATTCCCACCTCCTTGAGAGGGTAAGGCTCCCAGTAGACGACTGGGTTGATAGGCCAGATGTGGAAGCCCGGTAACGGGTGGAGCTGACTGGTACTAATAGGCCGAGGGCTTGTCCTCAGTTGCTCGCGTCCACTGTGTTAGTTCTGAAGTAACGAACTGTGTCATATCCGGTTTGGTTAACTTCATAGTGTTTCGGTGGTCATAGCGTTAGGGAAACGCCCGGTTTACATTCCGAACCCGGAAGCTAAGCCTTTCAGCGCCGATGGTACTGCAGGGGGGACCCTGTGGGAGAGTAGGACGCCGCCGAACAACCCGCCCTTTTAGCTCAGTCGGTAGAGCGTCTCCATGGTAAGGAGAAGGTCAACGGTTCGATTCCGTTAAAGGGCTCCAAAACGAGAAGGCCCCCGCCAATGGCGGGGGCCTTTTTGCGTTTCCGGGGTCTAGCCCACTGACGGGTGCCCTTCGCGTGCGTGAGGGGATCCGGGCCCCTTCGTCAAGCCCCGAATCTTCGGGCCGTGACCACGGGCGGGGTTCGGGGCGCAATGGGATCAGCAGGAGTTCCAAGCCCCTCGATCCACGGGAGGACCGCTCATGAGTACCGAACGGATCCGACACCTCGCCCACAGCTTCAAGACGGCCCTGGCTGCCGACGGCGCCTCCCCGTCCCCGTCTCCCTCTCCCCCCAGGTCCGCCACCGGGCGCGACACGGCCGTCGATACGGCCAGGAGCAGTACGCCCGGGGAAATGGCAGCCCCGTCCTTCATGATCCTGGTCGCGGGGCCCCGTCGGTAAGTGGTGTGGCGCGACGGTGCTCAGTCGCCGTCGCGCTGCCGCGGGATGCGGAAGGCCAGGATGGCCATGTCGTCGGAGGCAGGTTCGGCGGCGAAGCGTTCCACCGCGCGCAGGACGCGGGAGGCGACGGCGCCGGCGGTGAGGCCCGTACAGGTGGTGAGGACCTCGGTGAGGCCGTCGTCGCCGAGCATGCGGGTGCCCTCGCGGCGTTCGGTGACGCCGTCCGTGACGCAGAGGAGGACGTCGCCCGGGTCCAGGGTGAGGGTCTGCTCGTAGAGGTCCAGGTCCTCGAGGACGCCGAGGAGGGGCTGCGGGTCGGCGGCGGGGGTCACCTCGCCGTTCGGGCGCAGGCGCAGCGGCAGGGGGTGGCCCGCGCAGACGACCTTCATGTGGGCGCCGCCGTCGGGCTGGGGGTGCAGCTCGCCGTAGAGGAGGGTGAGGAAGCGGCTGCGGTCGCCCTCGTCGAGGATCGCCGCGTTGAGGCGCTCCAGGACGGCCGGGCCGCCGAGGCCCTCGCGGGCCAGGAGGCGCAGGGCGTGGCGGGCCAGGCCGGTGACGGCGGCTGCCTCCGGGCCCGTACCGCAGACGTCGCCGATGGCGAACCCGTAGACGCCGGGGCGGATCGGGAACACGTCGTAGAAGTCGCCGCCCACCTCGTTGCCCTCGCCGGCGGCGCGGTAGATGACCTCGACCTCGATGCCGGGGATGGTAGGGGAGCCGGGCGGCAGGAGGCTGCGCTGGAGCGAGCGGCTGATGGCGGTGCGCTCGGAGTACAGGCGGGCGTTGTCCAGGGCGAGGGCGGCGCGGCGGGAGAGGTCCTCGGCGAGTTCGAGGATCTCCTGCCGGAAGTGCTCCTCGGAGGGTTTGCCGAGGGTCAGCATGCCGATCACGCGGTTGCGGGCGAGGAGCGGGAGGACCACGGTCTCGCCGCCGACCGCGATCGAGGTTTCCGGCCAGGGGCGGGCGCCGGACTCGCGGACCGGCTCGGGCGGGCTGACCTGGGAGAGCAGGGCCTTGAGGCCGTCGATGCGGTCCTCGTCCTCGTGCAGGACGTAGGAGAGGAACGGGTCGGAGGACTGGTCGGCGATGGTGTAGACGGCGCACCAGGTGGCGAGGGTGGGGACGGTCATCTGGGCCATGAGGGCCAGGGTCTGGTCCCGGTCCAGGGTGCCGGCGAGCAGGTCGGAGGCCTCGACGAGGAAGGAGAGGGAGCCGCGGCGCAGTCGTTCGAGCTCGCCGAGTCGGGCCGATTCCACGGCGAGGGCGATGCGGTCCGCGGCGAACTGCAGGCGCAGGGCGTCGTCGTTGGAGTAGCGGCCGGGGATCTCGGCGGCGACGCCGAGGGAGCCGGTGAGGCGGCCCTCGACCTTGAGGGGGACGGTGATGGCGGAGCGCATGCCGGTGGCTTCCAGGAGGGGTACCGCGCCGGGGACGACGATGAGGTCCTCGTGTACGGCGGGCATGCGGGCGCTGCCGTACCGGTTGGTGCCGGCTTCGACGGGGACGCGGGCGAAGCGCTGGCGGGTGGAGGGCAGACCGGTGGTGGCGCGGACCTCGAGCTCGGTCTCGTCGTCGGTGGCGAGGAGGAGGAAGGCGGAGTCGGCGTCGAGGAGGTCGCGGGCGCGTTCCACGGTGCGCTGGAGGAGGCCGTCGAGGTCGTCGGGGGCGGGGGAGCCGATGAAGATCTCGAAGGGGTCCGTGGGGCGGGACTCGGTCAGCTGGCCGCCGTCCATGGGGACCCGTACGGGGCTCTGCAGCAGGGCCCGCTCGTCGTCGTGCACGAGCAGGCAGACGATGGAGGGCTCGCCGTGGGCATCGCGGACCCGCAGGTGGGAGGCGTAGATCGGGATGACGCGGCCGTCGGCGCCGCGGATGCCGTAGCTGCCCTCCCAGCGGGACAGGCGCAGGGCCTCGGCGATGCCGGTACCGGTGCCGGGGGTCTGGGGCCAGGCGGCGAGCTCGGCGAGCGGGCGGCCGACCGCCTTCGAGGCGAGGTGGCCGAAGATGATCTCGGCGTCCTCGTTCCAGGCGGAGACGGTGCCGGCGGAGTCGATCTGGAGGACGGCGACGCGGACCCGGCTGTCGGCCAGGGGCAGGAGCTGGTCGGGGACGACGGGTCCCGCGGAGCGGGTACCGACCGGACGGTCCGGCATGTCGAGACGGAACCACACGTGCTTGTGCGTGGCCGTGTACTCGACGCCCCAGCGGGTGGCGAGGGCGGCGCAGAGCATGAGCCCGCGGCCGTTCTCGCGGTCGGGGTCCGCATAGGGGCGCTCGCCGGGGTGCTGGAGCGGGAGCTCGCGCTCCGGGTAGCGGTCGGCCACCTCGACCCGTACGCCGTCCTCGGTGCGCAGGCACAGGACCTCGGCGCGGGTGCCGGCGTGGACCACGGCGTTGGTGACGAGCTCGCTCGTGAGGACCACCGCGTCGTCGACGATGTCCGAGAATCCCCAGCCCTGGAGGGTGTCGCGGACGAATGCGCGGGCAGCAGCGACTGAACGCCCCTGTGGATCGAAACTGGCAGCCGCCCGTGCCGTGATCACAAGTCTCCTTCGACGCGGTGGACAACGGATGCCAGGTTACTTACCTTCACGGTCGCCATGGTGCCGTCGTAGGGGAATCCACCCACAGGGTGCGGCCGGTGTGCGATGGTGCCCGAGTGTTATGGCCGGGTTCGGCTGGGGTGAAACACTGGGCAGGCTTGGAGTCAGGTAGGAAATGGGCACGGCGTAAGTGGACGCAGTCTGATGAACAAGATGCCCGGTGGAACAGTGGTCGACCCCTTCGGGAGGGACACGGTGGAGGCTGGCGCGGCGGTGCGGCGTACGGGAACGCGCCCGAAGGGAGGGCGCTCCCGGCGGGGCGTGACGACGGAAGTCGATACCGCGGCCCTGAACAGGCTGCTCACGGCTCTGGTGTCGATGCGGGACGGGAACTTCCGCAAGCGCCTGACGGTGTCCGGCGACGGGGTGATGGCGGAGATCGCCGCCGTCTACAACGAGGTCGCCGACCGCAATCTCCACCTGACCGGGGAGCTGTCCCGGGTGCGGCGGATGGTGGGCCGGGAGGGCAAGCTCAGCGAACGGCTGGAAACGGGTGCCTGCGAGGGCTCCTGGGCGGCCGCGATCGACGCCTCGAACCAGCTGGTGGACGATCTGGCCCGGCCGGTGTCCGAGGTGGGCCGGGTGCTGTCGGCGGTCGCCGAGGGTGATCTCGACCAGCGCATGGACCTGCGGACCCAGGCCGCGGAGGGTGCCGGGCACCCGCTGCGCGGGGAGTTCCTGAAGGTCGGGCGGACGGTCAACAACCTGGTCGACCAGCTCTCCGCGTTCACCGACGAGGTGACGCGGGTGGCGCTGGAGGTCGGTACCGAGGGCAAGCTCGGCGGCCAGGCGCAAGTGCGCGGAATGTCCGGATCCTGGAAGGATCTGACCGACTCCGTCAACACGATGGCGTACCGGCTCACCGCCCAGGTGCGTGACATCGCTCTCGTGACGACAGCGGTGGCCAAGGGCGATCTGTCGCGCAAGGTCACGGTGCACGTGGCCGGCGAGATGCTGCAGCTGAAGAACACCGTGAACACGATGGTGGACCAGCTGTCCTCGTTCTCCTCCGAGGTGACCCGCGTGGCCCGCGAAGTGGGTACCGAGGGGGAGCTCGGCGGCCAGGCGAAGGTGCCCGGGGTCGCGGGCGTGTGGAAGGACCTGACCGACTCCGTCAATACGATGGCGGGCAACCTGACGGCCCAGGTGCGCGGCATCGCGCAGGTGACCACGGCCGTGGCCAACGGCGACCTGTCGCAGAAGGTCCGGGTCAGCGCGCGCGGCGAGGTCGCGCAGCTGGCCGAAACGATCAACCAGATGACCGAGACGCTACGGACCTTCGCGGACGAGGTCACGCGCGTGGCCAGCGAGGTCGGGGCGAAGGGCCTGCTCGGTGGGCAGGCGCAGGTGCCGGGCGCGGCCGGGACGTGGAAGGACCTCACCGACTCGGTGAACACGGTCTTCCGCAACCTCACCACGCAGGTGCGCGACATCGCCCAGGTGACGACGGCGGTGGCCAACGGCGACCTGTCGCAGAAGGTCACCGTGAACGTGGCCGGCGAGATGCTGGAGCTGAAGAACACCGTCAACACGATGGTGGACCAGCTCCAGTCCTTCGGTGCCGAAGTGACGCGGGTGGCCCGTGAGGTCGGCGTCGAGGGCGAACTGGGCGGGCAGGCGCAGGTGCCGGGCGCGGCCGGGACGTGGAAGGACCTCACCGACTCGGTGAACACCGCCTTCCGCAACCTCACCGGGCAGGTCCGCAACATCGCCCAGGTGACGACGGCGGTGGCCAACGGCGACCTGTCGCAGAAGGTCACGGTCGACGTCTCCGGCGAGATGCTCCAGCTGAAGAACACCGTGAACACGATGGTGGACCAGCTGTCCTCCTTCGCCGACCAGGTCACGCGGATGGCGCGGGACGTGGGCACGGAGGGCCGGCTCGGCGGCCAGGCACGGGTCGAGGGGGTGTCCGGCACCTGGAAGGAACTCACCGACTCCGTCAACTTCATGGCCGGGAACCTGACCTCGCAGGTGCGCCAGATCGCCCAGGTGACCACGGCCGTGGCCCGCGGCGACCTCTCCCAGAAGATCGACGTGGACGCGCGCGGCGAGATCCTGGAACTCAAGAACACCATCAACACCATGGTCGACCAGCTCTCGGCCTTCGCCGAGCAGGTCACCAGGGTCGCCCGCGAGGTGGGTACGGACGGGCGGCTCGGCGGCCAGGCGCAGGTGCCGGGCGTGGCCGGTGTGTGGCGCGATCTGACCGATTCGGTGAACGGCATGGCCGGGAACCTGACGTCCCAGGTGCGCAACATCGCGCAGGTCGCGACCGCGGTGGCCCGTGGTGACCTGTCGCAGAAGATCGACGTGGACGCGCGCGGCGAGATCCTGGAGCTGAAGAACACCCTCAACACGATGGTCGACCAGCTCTCGAACTTCGCGGAGCAAGTGACCCGGGTCGCCCGCGAGGTGGGCACCGAGGGCATCCTGGGCGGCCAGGCCGAGGTGAAGGGCGTCTCCGGCACCTGGAAGGACCTCACCCAGTCCGTCAACTTCATGGCGAACAACCTGACCTCGCAGGTGCGCAACATCGCCGAGGTGACCACGGCGGTCGCCACGGGCGACCTCTCCAAGAAGATCACCGTCGATGCCAAGGGCGAGATCCTGGAGCTCGTCACCACCGTGAACACGATGGTCGACCAGCTGTCCTCGTTCGCGGAGCAGGTGACCCGGGTGGCCCGCGAGGTGGGCTCCGAGGGCATCCTCGGCGGTCAGGCCCGGGTGCGCGGGGTGACGGGCATCTGGAAGGACCTGACCGACAACGTCAACCTGATGGCCAACAACCTCACTTCGCAGGTGCGCAACATCTCGCAGGTTTCCTCGGCGGTGGCCAACGGCGATCTGACGAAGAAGGTCACCGTCGAGGCCCGTGGCGAGGTCGCGCAGCTCGCCGACACCGTGAACACCATGGTCAAGACCCTGTCCTCCTTCGCCGACGAGGTCACGCGCGTGGCCCGTGAGGTGGGTACGGAGGGCCGCCTGGGCGGCCAGGCGCACGTGCCGGGGGTCTCCGGGACGTGGAAGGACCTCACCGACTCGGTGAACTTCATGGCCTCCAACCTCACCGGCCAGGTGCGGCAGATCGCCATGGTCACGACCGCCATCGCCAAGGGCGATATGACCAAGAAGATCGACATCGACGCCCGCGGGGAGATCCTGGAGCTCAAGACCACGATCAACACGATGGTCGACCAGCTGTCCTCCTTCGCCGACCAGGTGACCCGCGTCGCCCGCGAGGTGGGTACCGAGGGCATCCTCGGCGGCCAGGCCCGGGTCCGGGACGTCGACGGCACCTGGCGGGACCTGACCGAGTCCGTGAACGAGATGGCCGGGAACCTGACCCGGCAGGTGCGCGCGATCGCCGCCGTGGCCACCGCGGTGACCCGCGGGGACCTGAGCCTGAAGGTCGACGTGGACGCGGCGGGCGAGATCCAGGTCCTGCAGGACAACATCAACACGATGATCGTCAACCTGCGCGACACCACCTTGGCCAACAAGGAGCAGGACTGGCTCAAGGGCAACCTCGCCCGCATCTCCGCCCTGATGCAGGGCCGCCGCGAGCTGGACGACGTGGCCTCGCTGATCATGAGCGAGCTGACCCCGGTGGTTTCCGCGCAGCACGGCGCGTTCTTCCTGGCGCTGCCGGCCGGCGGGACCACCGAGATCGGGACGGACGGGGGCGCGGAGGGTTCGTACGAGCTGCGGATGCGCGGGAGTTACGCGTACGCCGGCGGCCAGATGCCCATCTCCTTCCGGCCGGGGGAGGGACTGATCGGGATGGTGGCCGAGGAGAAGCGGATGGTGCTCATCGAGAACACCCCGCCCGGCTACCTGAAGATCTCCTCCGGGCTCGGCGAGGCCCCGCCCGCGCACGTGATCGTGCTGCCGGTGCTCTTCGAGGGGAAGGTGCTCGGCGTCATCGAGCTGGCCTCCTTCCAGCCCTTCACGCAGATCCAGAAGGACTTCCTCAGCCAGATCGCCGAGATGATCGGTACGAGCGTCAACACCATCTCCGTCAACTCGAAGACGGAGATGCTGCTCAAGCAGTCGCAGGAGATGACGGAGCAGCTGCGCGAGCGCTCCGACGAGCTGGAGAACCGGCAGAAGGCCCTCCAGGCCGCCAACGCCGAGCTGGAGGAGAAGGCCGAGCTGCTGGCCCAGCAGAACCGGGACATCGAGGTGAAGAACACCGAGATCGAGGAGGCCCGGCAGGTCCTGGAGGAGCGTGCCGAGCAGCTCGCGGTCTCGATGCGGTACAAGAGCGAGTTCCTGGCGAACATGTCCCACGAGCTGCGGACCCCGCTCAACTCCCTGCTGATCCTGGCCAAGTTGCTCGCCGACAACGCGGACGAGAACCTCTCGCCCAAGCAGGTCGAGTTCGCCGAGACCATCCACGGCGCCGGCTCCGACCTGCTCCAGCTGATCAACGACATCCTCGACCTGTCGAAGGTCGAGGCCGGGAAGATGGACGTCTCCCCGACCCGGATCGCGCTGGTCCAGCTCGTCGACTACGTGGAGGCCACCTTCCGGCCGCTGACCGCCGAGAAGGGGCTCGACTTCTCGGTACGGGTCTCCCCGGAGCTCCCGGCGACCCTGCACACCGACGAGCAGCGGCTGCTCCAGGTGCTGCGCAACCTGCTGTCGAACGCGGTGAAGTTCACCGACACCGGGGCGGTGGAGCTGGTGATCCGGCCCGCCGGGGCCGATGTGCCCATCGCGATCCGCGAGCAGCTCCTGGAGGCCGGTTCGCTGCGGGAGGCCGACGCCGACCTGATCGCCTTCTCGGTGACCGACACCGGGATCGGGATCGCCGCGAGCAAGATGCTGGTGATCTTCGAGGCGTTCAAGCAGGCCGACGGGACCACCAGCCGCAAGTACGGCGGCACCGGTCTCGGGCTGTCCATCAGCCGGGAGATCGCCCGGCTGCTGGGCGGGGAGATCCACGCGGCGAGCGAGCCCGGGCGCGGGTCGACCTTCACGCTGTACCTGCCGCTGCATCCGAGCGAGCTGCCCCCGCAGGGGTACGCGCCGCCGACGCCAGGCGGGGCGCGCGGGGAGCTGTACCGCCGCCCGGCCGCCGAGGAGGCGCGGCCCGAGCTGCCGGCGGCGCCGGTGGCGCAGGGCCCCGTAGCGCCCGTGGGGCCGATGTCACTGCCGCGGGCCGGGGAACCGGTCGCGCACGGGTCGTCGGCGCTGTTCCGGCGGCGCCGCAAGGCGATGGCCGAGCCGCCGCTGCGGGCGGAGGTGCCCGGACAGGGCGACGCGGACGCGTGGGCCGTAGAGGAGCCGCTGCCCCAGGCGCCGCGGACGTACGACTTCCACGGCGAGCGGGTGCTGATCGTGGACGACGACGTGCGCAACGTCTTCGCGCTGACCAGCGTGTTGGAGCAGCACGGGCTGGCAGTGCTGTACGCGGAGAACGGCCGGGAGGGCATCGAGGTCCTGGAGCAGCACGACGACGTGGCGCTCGTGCTGATGGACATCATGATGCCGGAGATGGACGGGTACGCGACGACCTCGGCGATCCGGCGGATGCCCCAGTTCGAGGGGCTGCCGATCATCGCGCTGACGGCGAAGGCCATGAAGGGGGACCGGGAGAAGGCGATCGAGTCCGGCGCCTCGGACTACGTGACCAAGCCGGTCGAACCCGACTACCTACTGTCGGTCATGGAAGGGCACATGCGCGGGGCCGGGGCGTGACCGGGCGGGCGGAGGGGAACTCCCGAGGGAACCTTCTGCCCTTCCACCACGTTTCCGCTTCGTGCGCTGTGACATCTTGGTGACAGGGTGTGGCGATCTCGGGACTGGGGCTACGATGACCGGCACAAGGACGGACGGCGCAAGGATGCCGTCTTCTGGGGCGGGGCCCGGCGCACAGGCCGGAGCCAGGAGCCGGGGAGGCCCCATGCCGGGGCGAGGAGGACAGGGCATGGTGCAGAAGGCCAAGATCCTCCTGGTCGACGACCGGCCGGAGAATCTGCTGGCGCTGGAGGCCATTCTCTCCGCGCTCGATCAGACACTGGTCCGGGCGTCGTCGGGGGAGGAAGCGCTCAAGGCGCTGCTGACGGACGACTTCGCGGTCATCCTGCTCGACGTGCAGATGCCGGGCATGGACGGGTTCGAGACGGCCGCACACATCAAGCGGCGTGAGCGGACCCGGGACATCCCGATCATCTTCCTCACGGCGATCAACCACGGTCCGCACCACACCTTCCGCGGGTACGCGGCGGGCGCGGTGGACTACATCTCCAAGCCCTTCGACCCGTGGGTGCTGCGGGCCAAGGTGTCGGTGTTCGTCGAGCTGTATACGAAGAACTGCCAACTGCGCGAGCAGGCGGCGCTGCTGAGGCTCCAGCTGGAAGGCGGCAGCTCCTCCAACGGCGCGGTGGACGGCTCCAAGGAGACGGCCGGCCTGCTGGCCGAGCTCTCCGCACGGCTCGCCGCGGTCGAGGAGCAGGCGGAGGCGCTGACCAAGCAGCTCGGCGAAGAGGCGGCCGATCCCTCGGTGGTGGCCACCGCGGCCCATCTGGAGCGCAAGCTCACCGGACTGCGGCGGGCGCTCGACGCGCTGGAGCCGGGGACCGGCGGCGGGGCTCCCGTACTGCCCGCCCAGGGCTGAGCTCCGCGAAGACCTCGCGTGGCCCGGTGTGCGGGCCCGCTTGGCGGTCCGTCAGGGCTGGCGGGGCGTCATGGCGGGCCGCCGGTACGGGCGGAGGGTGCGGGTGCCTCCCGTCCGGGACTCGGAACGACACGAACGGGTGAAGCGGTGGGCACGCGTGTCCACCGGCGCGCGCACCGGTAACCTCGGGCGCATGGCCTCAAGTACGTCCGGTAAGGGTTCCCAGAGCACGGCGGGCACCGCGAAGGGCCGCACCGGCCGTACGACGGCGCCGGCGAAGAAAGCTGCCCCAGCCCGCAAGCCGCCCGCCAAGAAGGCGGCGCCCGCCGCCAAGCGCGCCGCCGTCAAGAAGGTCGCGCCCAAGCCCGCGCCGTCCCCCACCGGGGGAGTGCTGCGGCTGCTGCGCGCCTTCTGGCTCGGCATCGCGCACGCGGTCGGCGCCATCTTCCGCGGCATCGGCCAGGGAGCGAAGAACCTCGACCCGGCCCACCGCAAGGACGGCCTCGCCCTGCTGCTGCTCGCGCTCGCGCTGATCGTCGCCGCCGGGACCTGGTCGAACCTGAGTGGGCCCGTCGGGGATCTGGTGACCATGCTGGTGACCGGCGCCTTCGGGCGGCTCGACCTGCTCGTGCCGGTCCTGCTCGGCGTCATGGCGGTACGTTTCATCCGCCATCCCGAACAGGCCGACGCCAACGGCCGCATCGGCATCGGGCTCTCCGCGCTGGTCATCGGAGTCCTGGGGCTCGTGCACATCGCCTGCGGAGCCCCCGGGCGCGACGAGGGCACCACGGCCATGCAGAACGCCGGCGGGCTGATCGGCTGGGGCGCCTCGAAGCCGCTGATCTTCACGATGGGCGCGCCGCTGGCGGTGCCGATGCTGGTGCTGCTCACCGTCTTCGGGCTGCTGGTGGTCACCGCCACTCCCGTCAACGCGATCCCGCAGCGGCTGCGGAGCGCGGGGATCCGCCTCGGGGTCATCGCACCGAACGAACACGACGCCGAGTACGCCGAGTACGCGGAGCAGGGGGACTCCGCGGGCGCGGCCTCGGCCGCCGCGGACCGGCACGATGCCGAGCAGTGGCGGGCACGCTCCGGGGCTGCCGGGCCGGGAGACCCGGCGGAGGCCGCCGAGGAGGAGGCGCTCGCCCGGCGGCGGCGCCCCCGGCGGGCCGCGGGCCGGCCGGCCATGGACCGCGGGATGGACGCCGTCGACGTGGCCGCGGCGGCCGCCGCAGCGCTGGACGGGGTGGTCTACGGCGGGATGCCGCCCTCCCCGCTGGTCGCCGACCTCACCCAGGGCATCTCGGTGGAGCGCGGGGGCACGGAGATCACCGCTCCGGTCCCGGCGGCCCGGGAGGAGGGGCCCGCCCGCGACGAGCAGCCCGTCCGCGAGGAGAAGCCCGCCGGGGCCGCGGCTCCGCCGCACGCCACCACGGCGGCGGCCTCCGGGACGCTGTCCGTTCCCGACCTGACCAAGGCCCCGCCCGAGACCCAGGCGCTGCCGCCCCGCGCCGAGCAGCTCCAGCTGCGCGGGGACATCACGTACTCCCTGCCCTCGCTGGACCTGCTGGAGAAGGGCGGGCCGGGCAAGACCCGTAGCGCCGCGAACGACGCGGTCGTGGCCTCGCTGACGAACGTGTTCATGGAGTTCAAGGTCGACGCGAAGGTCACCGGTTTCACCCGGGGGCCGACGGTGACCCGCTACGAGGTGGAGCTGGGCCCGGCGGTGAAGGTCGAGCGGATCACGGCGCTGGCGAAGAACATCGCCTACGCCGTGGCCTCGCCCGACGTGCGCATCATCAGCCCGATCCCGGGCAAGTCGGCGGTCGGCATCGAGATCCCGAACACCGACCGCGAGATGGTCAACCTGGGGGACGTGCTGCGGCTGGCGGACGCCGCCGAGGACGACCACCCGATGCTGGTGGCGCTCGGAAAGGACGTCGAGGGCGGCTACGTCATGGCCAACCTGGCGAAGATGCCGCACGTACTGGTCGCCGGAGCCACCGGTTCCGGTAAGTCCTCCTGCATCAACTGCCTGATCACCTCGGTGATGGTGCGGGCGACCCCGGAGGACGTCCGGATGGTGCTCGTGGACCCCAAGCGGGTGGAGCTGACGGCGTACGAGGGCATCCCGCACCTGATCACGCCGATCATCACCAACCCCAAGCGGGCCGCCGAGGCCCTCCAGTGGGTCGTGCGCGAGATGGACCTGCGCTACGACGACCTGGCGGCCTTCGGATACCGGCACATCGACGACTTCAACAAGGCGATCCGCGACGGCAAGATCAAACTGCCGCCGGGCAGCGAGCGGGAGCTGAGCCCGTACCCGTACCTGCTGGTGATCGTCGACGAGCTCGCCGACCTGATGATGGTGGCTCCGCGCGACGTGGAGGACTCGATCGTCCGCATCACCCAGCTGGCCCGTGCGGCCGGCATCCACCTGGTGCTCGCGACCCAGCGGCCCTCGGTGGACGTGGTGACCGGTCTGATCAAGGCGAACGTGCCCTCGCGGCTCGCCTTCGCCACCTCCTCGCTCGCCGACAGCCGGGTCATCCTGGACCAGCCGGGCGCGGAGAAGCTCATCGGCAAGGGCGACGGCCTGTTCCTGCCGATGGGCGCGAACAAGCCCGTGCGGCTCCAGGGGGCCTTCGTCACCGAGGACGAGATCGCCGGGATCGTGCAGCACTGCAAGGACCAGATGGCGCCCGTCTTCCGCAACGACGTCACCGTCGGGCAGAAGCAGAAGAAGGAGATCGACGAGGAGATCGGCGACGACCTGGACCTGCTGTGCCAGGCGGCCGAGCTGGTCGTCTCCACGCAGTTCGGGTCCACCTCGATGCTCCAGCGCAAGCTGCGGGTCGGGTTCGCGAAGGCCGGGCGGCTGATGGACCTGATGGAGTCGCGGGGGATCGTCGGACCGAGCGAGGGGTCGAAGGCGCGCGACGTGCTGCTGAAGGCCGACGAGCTGGACGGCGTGCTCGCGGTGATCCGGGGGGAGACTCCCGAGTAATGGGCAAAGGATCGGGGGCAACCGTTTCCCCCGGTCGCGTGTCTAGTTGAGGGAGGTGGCGGTCTGTTCCGGGTCGCCGCACCGGGCGGGAGCCCCTTGGCCATTCGTATGGCGTAGGGAGGTGCCCCTCCGGTTGCTCCACCCTTTCGTCACCCCCCTAGACTGGACTTCCAGCAGGTGGCTACACGCTCGAAAGGCGCCCTCGTGTCCATCGGCAACGCCAACTCCCCCGAAGATGAACGGCCTTCGACCGACGACCGGTCCGAGGACCGCCTCGTCGAACGTTCCGTCGAAGAGCCGTCGATCGG
Source organism: Streptomyces sp. GL_148 (assembly GCF_057834205.1). Taxonomy (NCBI): domain Bacteria; kingdom Bacillati; phylum Actinomycetota; class Actinomycetes; order Kitasatosporales; family Streptomycetaceae; genus Streptomyces; species Streptomyces sp. GL_148. The sequence goes on from NZ_CM174396.1 coordinate 6,403,247, forward strand.
GACGGCCCTCAAGAAGGCCCGGATCGCCGCCGGGCTGACTGTCGACGAGGTCAGTTCCACCACTCGCGTGCGCATTCCCATCGTGCACGCGATCGAATCCGACGATTTCACGCGCTGCGGCGGCGATGTCTATGCCCGCGGCCACATCCGTACGCTCGCCCGTGCCGTACGACTCGATCCGGAACCCCTGATCGACAGCTACGACGCGGCCCACGGCGGCCGGCCGGCACCCACCCCCGCCGCGCCGATGTTCGAAGCCGAGCGGATCCGCCCCGAACGGCAGCGGCCCAACTGGACCGCCGCCATGGTCGCCGCCATCGTCGCCGTGATCGGCTTCGTCGGCTTCACGGCCTTCGGCGGCGCCGACGAGAAGACCAAGCGGCCGGTGGCGCAAGGTTCCGCCGCGCCGAAGCCCGCACCCACCCCGAACGCCTCCAAGCCCTCGGTCCAGGCGCCGCCGGCGCCCACGGCCCCCAAGCCGGAGCCCTCGGACAGCGCCATCGCCGCCGCGCCCAAGGACCTCGTCACGGTCGTCCTGACGGCCAACGGCGGCGAGAGCTGGATCTCGGCCAAGGATCACAGTGGCCGGCTCCTCTTCGACGGCACCCTCGAAGAGGGTCAGTCGAAGACGTTCACGGACAAGGAGTCCATCGACCTGGTGCTCGGCGATGCCGGGGTCGTGACGCTCTTCGTGAACGGCAAGGAGATCAAGGACGAGTTCCAGCCCGGACAGGTGGAACGTCTCACATACACCAAGGACGACCCGCGTCAGGGCCAGGCCCAGGCGGGCTGACCAGCAGGGAATAAAACGTTCCGGATCCCCGGGGTGCCGCGCCGCACCCCGGGGATCTTGTCGTCCGGGACGGGAGGCGGGGGCCGGTGCCGGGACGAAGTAGTCTTGAGTCCATGCCCGAACGCCGTACCGTCGCCCTTGTCACTCTTGGCTGCGCCCGTAACGAGGTGGACTCGGAGGAGCTCGCAGGCCGCTTGGCGGCGGATGGCTGGGAGCTCGTCGAGGACGCCGCCGATGCGGACGTAGCCGTCGTCAACACCTGCGGCTTCGTCGAAGCCGCCAAGAAGGACTCCGTAGACGCCCTGCTGGAGGCCAATGATCTCAAGGATCACGGCCGCACGCAGGCCGTCGTAGCCGTCGGCTGTATGGCCGAGCGCTACGGCAAGGAACTTGCCGAAGCGCTCCCCGAGGCCGACGGCGTGCTCGGCTTCGACGACTACGCCGACATCTCCGACCGCCTCCAGACCATTCTGAACGGCGGCATCCACGCCTCCCACACCCCGCGCGACCGGCGCAAGCTGCTGCCGATCAGCCCGGCCCAGCGCCAGGGCGCCGACGTGGCCCTGCCGGGTCACGCGCAGGCCCCCGAGGACACAGCCGCACCCGCGGACCTTCCGGAGGGCGTCGCGCCCGCCTCCGGTCCGCGTGCGCCGCTGCGCCGCCGCCTGGACAAGAGCCCGGTCGCCTCGGTCAAGCTCGCCTCCGGCTGCGACCGGCGCTGCTCGTTCTGCGCCATCCCGTCCTTCCGCGGCTCCTTCATCTCCCGCCGCCCCAGCGACGTGCTGGGCGAGACGCGCTGGCTCGCCGAGCAGGGCGTCAAGGAGATCATGCTGGTCTCCGAGAACAACACCTCGTACGGCAAGGACCTGGGCGACATCCGCCTGCTGGAGACCCTGCTGCCCGAGCTGGCCGAGGTGGACGGCATCGAGCGCGTCCGCGTCAGCTACCTCCAGCCCGCCGAGATGCGGCCCGGCCTGATCGACGTGCTCACCTCGACCCCCAAGGTCGTCCCGTACTTCGACCTCTCCTTCCAGCACTCGGCCCCCGACGTGCTGCGCGCCATGCGCCGCTTCGGTGACACCGACCGGTTCCTGGAACTGCTGGACACCATCCGTTCCAAGGCCCCGACGGCCGGCGTCCGGTCCAACTTCATCGTCGGATTCCCCGGCGAGAAGGAGTCGGACTTCGCCGAGCTGGAGCGCTTCCTCACCAGCGCGCGGCTCGACGCCATCGGCGTCTTCGGCTACTCCGACGAGGACGGCACCGAGGCCGTCACGTACGAGAACAAGCTGGACGCCGACACCATCGCCGAGCGCCTCGCCCACATGCAGCGCCTCGCCGAGGAGCTCACCTCGCAGCGCGCGGAGGAGCGGATCGGGGAGACCCTCGAGGTGCTCGTCGAGACGGTCGTCCCGATCGACGAGGCGGAGGACGGCGAGGGAGCCTACGGGCGTGCCGCCCACCAGGCCCCCGAGACCGACGGCCAGGTCGTCTTCACGGACGGCGCGGGCCTGGTCCCGGGGCGTATCGTCACCGCGAAGGTGGTCGGCACCCTGGGTGTGGACCTGGTGGCGGAGCCCCTGGGCATGGATCTTGAGGAGGCGGCCGGATGACCGGAGCCCCGGCATCTGCGGCGGGCGGGACCGGCCGCCGGCCCGCGCCCGGCGCGAAGCTGGGCGCCGCGGCGGTCAATCAGGCCAGCCTGTGGAACATCGCCAACATCCTGACGATGATCCGGCTGGTCCTGGTGCCGGGATTCGTGATGCTGCTGCTCGCCGACGGGGGATACGACCCCGTCTGGCGGGCGCTGGCCTGGGCGGCGTTCGCCGTCGCCATGATCACCGACATCTTCGACGGGCATCTGGCCCGTACGTACAACCTGGTCACGGACTTCGGCAAGATCGCCGACCCCATCGCCGACAAGGCGATCATGGGGTCGGCATTGGTGTGTCTGTCCTGGCTCGGCGATCTGCCCTGGTGGGTCACCGGGGTGATCCTCGGCCGGGAACTCGGGATCACGCTCATGCGTTTCTGGGTCATCAGATACGGAGTGATTCCGGCGAGCCGGGGCGGGAAGCTGAAGACCCTGACCCAGGGCGTGGCGGTGGGCATGTACGTGCTCGCACTGACCGGGCCGCTGGCGACGCTGCGGTTCTGGGTGATGGCGGCCGCCGTCGTCCTGACCGTCGTCACCGGTTTGGACTACATCCGGCAGGCCGTCGTGCTCCGGCGCAAGGGGCTCGCCGCGGAGCGTGCCGCGCGGTGAACCTGGCGGGGGATGACGCAGTGGCGCAAGAGGCGGGTGGTTCTCCTGTGGTTGGCGAACCGGTGCGGAACGCCCCTGGGACTGCTGGGGACGGTGCGGCGGTCGCGGCCGATGTGTTGCGACTCCTCGCGGAGAGTAACGGTACGGTTGCGGTGGCGGAGTCGCTGACCGGCGGCATGGTGGCCGCGGAGCTCACGGCCGTCCCGGGCGCCTCCAAGTCATTCCGCGGGTCCGTCACGGCGTACGCGACCGAGCTCAAGCATCAGGTGCTGGGCGTGGACGCCGGGCTGCTCGAAGCCGAAGGCGCGGTGAACCCGCAGGTCGCGGAGGAGATGGCGGCCGGAGTGCGGCGCGTGCTCGGCGCCTCCTGGGGCATCGCGACCACCGGAGTGGCCGGTCCCGACCCGCAGGACGGGCAGCCGGTGGGCACTGTTTTCGTCGCCGTGGCGGGTCCCGGGGTCAGGAAAACGGCCCGGCTGCGGTTGAAAGGCTCCCGCGCGGAAATCCGTAGGGAGAGTGCACGGACAGTGCTCGAGCTGCTCGCGAGCGAACTCCGCGAGAATCTGCGGGGGCAGGATACGGAACAGGACGGGGGGATTTGATGTTTGCAGCCCTGAGTGAACACGACATCGCTCCCCGCACGGCCGCCGCGCGAGGCGGTACGGTGGGGCGTGAAGGTTACGGCTACACGGTCAGAGGAGGGAGCCACCGATGATTCTGCTCCGTCGCCTGCTGGGTGACGTGCTGCGTCGGCAGCGCCAGCGCCAGGGCCGTACTCTGCGCGAAGTCTCCTCGTCCGCCCGAGTTTCGCTCGGCTATCTCTCCGAGGTGGAGCGGGGGCAGAAGGAGGCATCTTCCGAGCTGCTCTCCGCGATCTGCGACGCGCTTGACGTACGGATGTCAGAGCTGATGCGGGAAGTCAGCGACGAGCTTTCGCTCGCCGAGCTGGCCCAGTCCGCCGCGGCGAGCGAACCGGTGTCCGCACCGGTCCGCCCGATGCTCAATTCGGTATCCGTGGCCTCGGTCACGGGTGGCCCGGAACGGGTGACCATCAAGGCGCCCGTGGAAGCAGCGGTGAATGTTGTAGCCGCGTGATGTGTGCGTGAGCGTCTGCCTGTGCGCGTGAGTGTGTGTGCGTGCGTGCTGAGCGTATGAGTGTGGCCGGAGCCCCGGCCGGTGCCCGCTGGGTGCCGGCCGGGGCTCCTTGCCGTTCCCGGGGTGGGAGTGGTTTCCGGAGGCGGCGCGGATGGCGTTCCGGTCCCGGCGTGAGGGGGTGCGGGTGCGGGCGGGGTGCGGGAGGATGGGCCCGTTCGGGTCTCCGGCCCCTGGAGGTGGCCGTGCGGCGGTTGCTGGGTATACCCGTGGGTCTTGCCCTCGCGCTGTCGGTGGGCGTCCTGTGGTGGTGGGCCGTGCTGCGGCTCGTGCTGGCGCCGGCCGAGGCCGGGCTGGTGGAGGGTGCGGTCGCCGTCGGGGGGTGGGGGCTGGGGCTGCTGCCGGTGCACTGTGTGCCGGGTCCGGTGGGTGGCCGTCGCCGCCGTGGGGCGGCGTGCGGCGTGCGTGGTGGCGGGGCCGGGGGTGGTGGCGGCGTCGCGGGCGACGGTGGGGAGTGGGCTGCCGCCGGGTCGGTGGCGGTCGGGGAGCCGGGGGCGGTGCCGCCGGGGGGCGGGGAGCCGGGGTCCGGGTAATCGGGTGGCGGGTTTTCCGGTGCCCTGCGGTGGTGATCGGGTGGTTGGGCGCCGGGTGCTTTGGGCTGGGTGGTGCTGCCGGGTGGTTTGGGCCGGGTGGTTCGTTACCAGGGCATGGCGACTCCACCGTTCGGGCGAAGGATCTGGCCCGTCATGAAGGACGAGGCGTCCGAGGCGAGGTAGAGCACTGCCTGGGCTATGTCCTCGGGCACGCCCACGCGGCGCAGCGGGGACATCCGCGTCATCATCGCCTCGGTCTGCTCCTGGACCTCGGGGCTGTGCCGGCCGGTCATCGGGGTGCGGATCCAGCCGGGTGCGACGGCGTTGACGCGGATGCCGTGCGGGCCGGCCTCGGTGGCGAGGGTCTTGGTCAGCTGGACGACGGCGGCCTTCGAGGCGCTGTAGCAGAGCAGGCCGGGCTGGGCGGCGTCCACGGCGCCGGAGGCCATGGTGATGATCGAACCGGGTCGGCCGGCCGCGATCATGGCGCGGGCCGCCTCCTGGCAGGTGCGCAGGACCCCCTTGAAGTTGATGTCCAGGACCCGGTCGAGGTCCTCGTCGGACGTCTCCAGGACGCTGCTGCTGTGCATGATCCCGGCGATCGCAGCGGTGATGTCGAGCGGGCCGGCCTGTGCGATCGCCGTCCTGATCGCGACGCGGTCGGTCACGTCGAGGGGGTGGGCGGTGGCCCGGCCGCCGGCCTTGGCGATCAGTTCGACGGTCTCCTCGAGGCCCTGGGCGTCGCGGTCCGCGCAGTGCACGGCGGCTCCGGCCTCGGCGAGGAGCACGGCGGTCGCCCGGCCGATGCCGCTGGCGGCGCCGGTGATCAGGGCGGTCCGGCCGGTGAGTTCGTACGCGCTGGGTGTAGGCATGCGGGGACGGTACGACCGGATCTGACGGTGCGTCAACTAAGGCGTCGGGCCGGATTGGCATCGGGGACACCAGTAGGTGGGGCGGCCGTCCTGGGGGGCCTCGCGGACGGGGCTGCCGCAGCGCAGGCAGGGGCGGTGGGCGCGACCGTAGACGAACAGGTCCTGGCCGGGGCGGCGGCTGCCGGTGGTGTTGCGGCGGCGGGCCTTGTTCGCGTCGAGGAGCCGGTGTGCGGCGGCGGCGAGGCGGGGCAGCGTGCTGGTCGGCAGATCGCCCACCGGAGTCCAGGGGGTGACCTGGGCGAGGAAGCAGAGCTCGGCCTTGTAGATGTTGCCGATGCCGGCCAGGTTGCGCTGGTCGAGGAGGGCCTCTCCGAGGGGGCGGGCGGGGGTGGCGAGGAGGTTCGCGGCGGCGACCTCCTCGTTCCAGTCGGGACCGAGGAGGTCGGGGCCGAGGTGGCCGACCGTGCGGTGCTCGTCGGCGGTGCGGAGCAGTTCGACGTCGTGGAGGCGGTAGCCGACGGCGGTGTGGGTGGCGGTGCCGAGGATGACGCGGATTTCGTGGGCGGGGCCGGGGGTGGCTGTCGCCGTCGTGGTGGGGAGGATGCGCCAGGCGCCGTCCATGCGGAGGTGGGTGTGGAGGGTGAGGCGGGGGTGGGGGGTGGTTCGTGGTCCGGTGCCGGCTTCTGCCTCGGTGTCGGGCGCCGTTGGCCGGCCGAGGCGGATGAGGAGGTGCTTGCCGCGGGGGAGTACCTCGAGGGCGGTGAAGCCGGTGAGGTCTGCGGTGGCGAAGCGGGGGACGCGGAGGTCGGAGCGGGTGAGTTCCTTGCCCGCGAGGGCTTCGCGGAGCTGGGCCGCGGTGCGGTAGACGTTGTCTCCTTCGGGCATGCCCTCATTCTCCTGCGGAGTCGGGCTGGTGGGGTAGGGCCGGGGGTGCCGCCGCTGCGCGGTGCTTGCTCCCCGCCCCGCCCTTCCTCCGTTCCCCGGGGCGCAGCCCTGGGCCTCGTTCCCGGGCTTTGCCCCGGGCCTCGTTCCCTCGGGGCTGCGCCCCGGGCCCCCCTTTCGGCTGCGGGTTAGTGGCGGAGGCGGAGGCCTTGGGGGGTGGCGTGGAAGCCGGTGGCTTCTATGGGTGGGGCGTAGGGGGAGGTGAGGGACGGGGTGGCGTTGATGCGTTCCAGGGTGAGGGTGGGGAGGGTGCCCTTGCGGGAGGCCGTGGTGAGGGCCGTCAGCGCGGCTGTGAGGCGGGGGTCGTCCGGGTCGGGCCAGGCCAGGAGGGTTTTGCCGCCGCGCTCCAGGTAGAGGGTGAGTTCGCCGTCGACCAGGACCACCAGGGAGCCCGCCTTGCGGCCCGGCTTGTGGGTGGCGCCGGTCGGGGGGTCCGGCCAGGGCAGGGCCGCGCCGTACGCGTTTGCGGGGTCGGCGGCCGCCAGGACCACCGCGGCCAGCGGGGGCGGGGTCCGCTCGGCGGCGCGGAGGCGGTCGACCGCGCCGTCCATGGCGAACTGGGCCGCGCCCAGGCCTTCGACCACGTACCCCCTGCGGGCCTGGCCGCTGTCCTCGACGGCGGACAGGACCCGGTAGACCGCGCTGAACCCGCCCTCCACGCCTTCCGCGGCCACCGCGCCCCGGGTCACCACCCCGTGGCGGTCCAGCAGGGTGCGGGCCAGGGCGTGTGCGCGGTGGGTCGGGTCAGGGGCGTGGGCCGGGAGCAGGGACCAGCGGCCCGACACCGTGGGCGGGCCCGTACGGGAAGCAGGGGTGGTGAGGGTGCCGTATCGGCCGCGGGGGATCGTACGGCGGGCGCGGTGGGCGGTGGCGCCCGCCGTGCGGCCCGAGCCGAGGAGGGAGCGCAGGGGGGCCAGGGTGTCGTTGGTCAGGCGGCCCGACCACGCCAGGTCCCAGACGCTGGAGGAGAGGTCCGCGTCGGAGGCGTCCGGGTGCAGGGCTCGGACCCGGTCTGTGAGCTGCCGGAAGAACAGGCCGTAGCCGCCGGAGAGGGCGGAGAGGACCGCTTCGTGGAGCGGCGTGAGCCCCAGGGGGTGGGGCGGGGGCAGGAGGAGCGGGGCCGCGTCGGCGAGGTAGAGGGAGATCCAGCCGTCCTTGCCCGGCAGGGCCCCCGCGCCCGCCCAGACCACTTCGCCGGTGGTGGTCAGCTCGTCCAGGAGGGTCGGGGAGTAGTCCGATACGCGGGACGGGAGGATCAGGCGTTCGAGGGCGGAGGCGGGAACGGCGGCGCCCTGGAGCTGTTCGATCGCGCGGGCCAGGCCGTCGACGCCGCGCAGGGCTCCGCCCAGGTGCTGCCACTGGGGCAGGAAGGTGGCGAGGGAGGCGGGAGGGACCGGCTCCAGCTCCTGGCGCAGGGCGGCGAGGGAGCGACGCCGCAGCCGTCGCAGAACTGTGGCGTCGCACCATTCCTGGCCGATGCCCGCCGGGTGGAACTCGCCCTGGACCACCCGCCCGGCCGCCGCGAGCCGGTGCAGCGCGCCGTCCGTCACGGCCGTGCCCAGACCGAAGCGCGCGGCGGCGGTGACCGTGGTGAAGGGGCCGTGGGTGCGGGCGTACCGGGCCAGGAGGTCGCCGAGGGGGTCCTTCACCGGCTCGGTGAACGCCTCCGGAACGCCCACCGGGAGCGCCGTGCCCAGCGCGTCGCGCAGCCGGCCCGCGTCCTCGATGGCCGCCCAGTGGTCCTCGCCGCCGATCCGGACCCGGATCGCCCGGCGGGAGGCGGAGAGGGACGGAGCCCACTGCGGTTCCGCTCCGCGGGTGGTCAGTTCCGCCGGGGTGAGCGGGCCCAGCATGCGCAGCAGGTCGGCCACCGACTCGGCGTCCTTGGCCCGCCGGTCCTCGGTCAGCCACTGGAGCTCCCGCTCCAGCTCCGTCAGCACCTCCGCGTCGAGCAGCTCGCGGAGCTCGGCTTGGCCGAGCAGCTCGGCCAGCAGCCGGGAGTCCAGCGACAGCGCGGCCGCCCTGCGCTCGGCGAGCGGCGAGTCGCCCTCGTAGAGGAACTGGGCGACGTATCCGAAGAGGAGGGAGCGGGCGAAGGGGGAGGGCTCGGGCGTCGTGACTTCGACGAGGCGGACCCGGCGTGCCTCGATGTCCCCCATGAGCTCGGTCAGGCCGGGCACGTCGAAGACGTCCTGCAGGCATTCCCGTACGGCCTCCAGCACGATCGGGAACGAACCGAACTCGGAGGCCACCTGAAGCAGTTGCGAGGCGCGCTGGCGCTGCTGCCACAAGGGGGTGCGCTTGCCGGGGTTGCGGCGCGGCAGCAGCAGGGCGCGCGCCGCGCACTCGCGGAAGCGGGAGGCGAACAGCGCGGAGCCGCCCACCTGGTCGGTGACGATCTGCTGGACGTCGCCGTGGTCGAAGGCCACGTCCGCCGCGCCCAGCGGGGGCTTGTCGTCGTCGAAGTCGAAGGAGTGGGCCGTGCTGCTGCGCGCCGGGTCGTGGTCCAGCAGGTCCAGGTCCATGTTCAGCAGGTCCGCGTCCGGGAGGCGGAGCACGATGCCGTCGTCGGCGTGCATGACCTGCGCGTCCATCCCGTACCGCTCGGAGAGCCGGGCGCCGAGCGCCAGCGCCCAGGGGGCGTGCACCTGGGCGCCGAAGGGGGAGTGGACGACGACGCGCCAGTCGCCGAGCTCGTCGCGGAACCGCTCGACGACGATGGTCCGGTCGTCGGGTACGTGGCCGCAGGCCTCGCGCTGTTCGGCGAGGTAGGACAGGACGTTCTCCGCGGCCCAGGCGTCCAGGCCCGCCGCCACCAGGCGCAGCCGGGCGTCCTCGGTGTCGAGGCCGCCGAGCTCGCGCAGGAACGCGCCGACCGCGCGCCCCAGCTCCAGCGGGCGGCCCAGCTGGTCGCCCTTCCAGAACGGGAGCCGGCCCGGGACCCCGGGGGCGGGGGTGACCAGGACGCGGTCGCGGGTGATGTCCACGATCCGCCAAGAGGTGGTGCCCAGGGTGAAGACGTCGCCGACGCGGGACTCGTAGACCATCTCCTCGTCGAGCTCGCCGACCCGGCCGCCGCCCTTCTTCGGGTCCGCTCCCGCCAGGAAGACGCCGAAGAGGCCGCGGTCCGGGATGGTCCCGCCGGAGGTGACCGCGAGGCGCTGGGCGCCGGGCCGGCCGGTGATCGTACCGGCGACGCGGTCCCACACGACGCGAGGTCTGAGCTCGGCGAAGGCGTCCGACGGGTACCGGCCGGCCAGCATGTCCAGTACCGCCGTGAAGGCCGAGTCGGGCAGCGCCGCGAAGGGGGCCGCCCGCCGCACCAGGGCGAGCAGGTCGTCCAGCTGCCAGGTGTCCATCGCGGTCATCGCGACGAGCTGCTGGGCGAGGACGTCCAACGGGTTGGAGGGGATCCGCAGGGACTCGATCGAGCCCGTGCGCATCCGCTCGGTGACCACGGCCGCCTGGACGAGGTCGCCCCGGTACTTGGGGAAGACGACTCCGGTGGAGACCGCGCCCACCTGGTGCCCGGCCCGGCCCACCCGCTGGAGCCCGGAGGCCACCGAGGGCGGGGACTCCACCTGGATGACGAGGTCGACCGCGCCCATGTCGATGCCGAGCTCCAGGCTGGAGGTGGCGACCACGGCGGGCAGTCGGCCGGCCTTCAAGTCCTCCTCCACCAGCGCCCGCTGTTCCTTGGAGACCGAGCCGTGGTGGGCGCGGGCCAGCAGTGGGGGAGCGCCCTGGGCGGCGCCCGACTGGGCCATGATCTCGGCCGGGGGCGGGCCCTCGGGCAGCGGGCCGCCGGTGGCCCGCTCGTACGCGATCTCGTTGAGCCGGTTGCACAGGCGCTCGGCGAGGCGGCGGGAGTTGGCGAACACGATGGTGGAGCGGTGGGCCTGGACCAGATCGGCGATCCGCTCCTCCACGTGCGGCCAGATGGAGGGCTTGTCGCCGCCCTCCTTGCCCTCGGTGGCGGGGGAGCCGCCCAACTCGCCCATGTCCTCGACCGGGACGACCACCGACAGGTCGAACTCCTTGGTGGAGGGCGGCTGGACGATCTCCACCTTGCCGCGCGGAGCGAGGTAGCGGGCGACCTCCTCCACCGGGCGGACCGTCGCCGACAGTCCGATCCGGCGTGCGGGGCGGGGCAGCAGCTCGTCCAAGCGCTCCAGGGACAGCGCGAGATGGGCGCCGCGCTTGGTCCCGGCGACCGCGTGCACCTCGTCCAGGATCACGGTCTCGATCCCGGCCAGGGCCTCGCGGGCCGCCGAGGTCAGCATCAGGAACAGCGACTCGGGCGTGGTGATCAGGATGTCCGGCGGCCGGGTCACCAGCGCGCGCCGCTCGGCCGGCGGGGTGTCGCCGGAGCGGATCCCGACCCGGATCTCCGGCTCGGGCAGGCCCAGGCGCACCGATTCCTGCCGGATGCCGGTCAGCGGGCTGCGGAGATTGCGCTCCACGTCCACCGCCAGGGCCTTCAGGGGCGAGATGTACAGCACCCGGCAGCGCTTCTTCGGCTCGGCCGGGGGCGGGGCCGAGGCGAGCTGGTCGAGGGCGGCGAGGAAGGCCGCCAGGGTCTTGCCGGAGCCGGTGGGGGCCACCACCAGCACGTCCGAGCCCGCCCCGATGGCCCGCCAGGCGCCTTCCTGGGCGGAGGTGGGCGAGACGAAGGCCCCCGTGAACCAGGAACGGGTCGCGGGGGAGAACGAGTCGAGCGCGGTACCGGACATGCCCCCATCGTGCACCCGCCCACTGACAACCGGCCGGACCTGTGGAAACACCCCGGCCGGGCCGGGCGCAGAATGGGGGGATGGGGACCGGGACCGGAGCGGACGAGGGCCGCCGGGAGTGGGCGCGGCACTGGCAGTACGCGGAACTGCCCGGGCTGGACCTCCTGCGTGCCCACTACGTACGCCACACCTTCCCGCGCCACGCCCACGACGGGTACGTCATCGCGGCCGTCACCGGCGGAGTCGAGGAGATCGGCCTGCCGGGAGACACCCTGCGCGCCGGGCCCGGCAGCGTGGTCCTGATCAACCCCGAGGTCCCGCACACCGCCCGCGCCGGGGTCCCCGAGGGCTGGGCCTACGCCACCCTCTACCCCTCCCGGGCGCTGATCACCGAGGTCGCCACCGAGATCGGGACGCTGCGCGGGACCCCCGGCTTCACCGCCGACATGGTCGGCGACCCGCAGGCCTCGCGGGCCATCACCGAGGTCCACCGGGCCGCCGAGGCCGGCAACGCGCTGGCCGCCGACACCCTGCTGCGCGGGGTGGTGGCCCGGATGCTGACCCGGCACGCCGGGCCGCTGCCCGCCCGTACGGCGGGCCGCGCGGGCGCCGCCGACGCGGAGCGGGCCCGGGCCGTACTGGAGGAGCGGATGGGGGAGCCCCCGTCGCTGGAGCAGCTCGCGGCGGAGCTGGGCACGAGCCCCTTCGCCCTGCTGCGGGCCTTCCGGGACCGGTACGGCATGCCCCCGCACACCTGGCTGACCGACGCCCGGGTCCGGCGGGCGCGCCGGCTGCTCGACGCCGGGATCCCGCCGGCCGAGGCGGCCGTCACCGTCGGCTTCACCGACCAGCCGCACCTGAACCGGCACTTCACCCGCATCGTGGGAGTGCCCCCGGGGGCCTACCGGCGGGGGCGCGGCGGTGTGCCGGGCAGCGCGGTGGATCCCGGGCCTGCCCGTCCCCGGGGCTAGGGCCTGTCGCCAGGCGTCGCGAGGCAGACGGGAGTTTGACGACAGGCCCTAGGCCGGGGCCGGCTCCGCGCGGGTGATCACTTCGTGCCGGGTGCAAGAACGTACAAGACCCGGATGGCGTGGACTGCGTACGTTCGGGGCGTGGGAGAACATCGGATGGTCATACAAGAAGAACTCGGCCGGGAGGCTCCCGGCGGGGCGCCCGTGGTGGACAAGCCGCGCGCGGCCGTGGTCCGGGACGCGCTCGGCGTCGGAGTGGCGGTCGGGCTGTCCGGGTTCGCCTTCGGGGTGACCGCCGCCGGGTCCGGGATCAGCACCCTCCAGGCCTGCGTGCTGAGCCTGCTGGTGTTCACCGGCGCCTCGCAGTTCGCGCTGGTCGGGGCACTGGCCGCCGGCGGGAATCCGTTCACGGCCGCCGCCGGGGCCTTCTTCCTCGGGACCCGCAACGCCTTTTACGGGCTGCGGCTGTCCCAACTGCTCGCACTGCCCCCGGGCGTACGGCCCTTCGCCGCGCACTGGGTGATCGACGAGACCACCGCCGTGGCCCTGGCCCAGCCCGACCGGAAGTCGGCCCGGCTCGGCTTCACCGTGACCGGGCTGACCCTCTACGTCTTGTGGAACCTCACCACCCTGCTCGGCGCGCTCGGAGCCGAGGCCATCGGGGACACCAGGGCGTGGGGGCTGGACGCCGCCGGGCCCGCCGTGTTCCTCGCGCTGCTCGCGCCGATGCTCAAGACCGGCACCGAGCGGGCCGTCGCCGCGCTCGCCCTCGTCCTCGGGCTGGGCCTGCTGCCCGTACTGCCCGCCGGGGTGCCCGTGCTGATCGCGGCGCTGGCCGCGCCGATCGTGCTGTGGATGAAGGGACGCCGCTCGTGAACGTCTGGATCGCCATCGGGCTCACCGTCGTCGGCTGCTACGCCGTGAAGCTCGCCGGACTGCTCGTCCCCGCCGGAGCCCTGGAGCGGCCCGCGGTGCGCAAGCTCGCCGCGCTCCTGCCGGTCGCGCTGCTCGCCGCCCTCACCGCGCAGCAGACCTTCGCCACCGGGCAGGAGCTCGTGCTCGACGCGCGCGCCGCCGGGCTCGCGGCCGCCGGGGTCGCGCTGCTGCTGCGGGCCCCGTTCCTCGTCGTGGTCGCGGCGGCCGTCGCCGTCACCGCGGGGCTGCGGGCCCTGGGAGGCTAGGGCTGCACCCCTCAGCCGCGCCGGGGAGCGGGCCGTACGCGCGCAGGGTCAGGAGCGCCTCCAGCGTGGCGATCGGGCGCCGCTCCAGCGAGCTGCCCGGCGCCCACGCCCCGCGGTGCACCGGCCAGCCGCCGTCCGGCTGCTGCCGGCCCGCCAGGAAGCGCAGCGAGCCGTACAGCTCCGCGTCCGTGAACCAGCCGCGGGCGAGGGACTCCGGGCGGCGGGCGAAGTCGTACGGGTACAGGTGCTCGTCCGGCGCACGGCCGGGGACAGGCGGGTCCGCGTCCTGCCGCGCGGGGTCCAGTACGACGAGCCGCTGCTCGCGGACGAGGCGCCCCAGCCGGTCGGCGGCCGCCGACGCCCGGGCCCGGTCGGGGACCCCGTCGAGGAAGGCCACCGCGCTCTGGATCTCGTACGGGTTCCAGTGGCGCAGGTTCTCCACCCGGTCCCAGCAGAAGTCCGTCGCCCGGAACAGCCACGCGTGCCACACCCGGTTGCGGTGCAGGATCCCGACGACGGGGCCGGTGGCCAGCAGGTCGCCCGGCGGATCGTCGTGCAGCGGGTGATAGGGGGCCGCGGGGTAGCCGCCGGAGGCCGGAGCCGTCGCCGGGAGCGCCCCGTCCGGGGTGGAGACCCGGATCAGGTGGGTGCAGAGCCGCTCGATGCGCTGTCCGGCGCAGCGGCCCAGGCCGTCCAGGACGCGCAGGGCGTGGGCGGTGTGCAGCGGGTGGCTCAGTGGACCGCGCAGGTCCGGGTCGAGGGCGTGGCCGTAGCCGCCGTCGCCGCCGAGGTAGGCGCCGAGGGCGGCATCGACCGGGTCGGCGTCTCCGCCGAGGAAGTGGAACGCGAACCGCCGCTGCTCCAGTACGCGGGCCGTGAGCCAGATGAACTGCTCGGCGCGGGCCAGCGCACTCGTCGCCGTCGGCGCCGCCGGGGCGCAAGCTTCGTCTCCAGGCATGCCAGGAACCGTAGGGGCCCCGGTGGCGCCGAGGTGGCCCGAACGGGGAGGGTGCACTCTCCGGGGCGGGATACTGGAGTCATGCGGTTGACGATTTTCTGGGAGCGGATGGCCGAGCACTTCGGCGCGGGCTACGCGGACTCCTTCGCGCGGGACCACGTCATGACGGAGCTCGGGGGACGCACGGTCCACGAGGCGCTGGACGCGGGCTGGGAGACCAAGGACGTGTGGCGCGCGGTGTGTTCGGCGGTGGACGTGCCCGCTTCGCTGCGCTAGGGCGGCCGTGCCCCGGTGGGTCCGGCGGACGTCTTGCGCCTGGTCCGGAGGCCGGTCCGGCCACGGGTTCAGGCGACGGGGCCGGCGATCTGTCTGCCGCCCGGTCCGCCCGGCCGGGGCGGGGTCACGGCGGCCGCTTCGTGGTTCACGGCGTCGGTGGGACAGACTGGTCGGCGTGGCAGCCAGTGATGAGATGACCGACCGGCCCGAAGACCTCCAGGGCCCGCCGCCGCCCCGCCCGGCGGCCCCCTCGGCCGCGGGCCCCTCGGCCGCGGGCCCCGTGACGGCGGCCCCCGAAGCGCCGGGTCCTGCAGAAGCGCCGGGTCATGCCGGGGAACCGGCTCCGGCGGATGCCCGGATGCCGCGCTGGCTGCCGCGCGCCGTGGTTCTCGTACTGGCCCTGGTGGCCTGTTTCCAGCTCGGCAGTTGGGCCTTCCACCAGCTCATCGGGCTGCTCGTCAACATCCTGATCGCGTTCTTCCTCGCGCTCGCGATCGAACCGGCCGTGGCCCGGATGGCGGCCCGCGGCATGCGCCGCGGGTGCGCCACCTTCCTGGTGTTCCTCGGGGTGTTCGTCGCGGCCGTCGGATTCGTCGTCCTGCTCGGCTCGGTGCTCGCCGGGCAGATCGTCGACCTGGTGGAGGGCTTCCCCGGCTATCTCGACTCGCTGATCGGCTCGATCAACGACACCTTCCACACGGACTTGTCCCGACTGGAGATCCAGGACAGCCTGTTGCACTCGGACTGGCTGCAGAAGTACGTGCAGAACAGCGCGACCGGCGTGCTCGACGTGTCCGCCACCGTGCTCGGCGGTCTGTTCAAGCTGCTGACGATCGGTCTGTTCTCCTTCTACTTCGCCGCCGACGGGCCGCGGCTGCGCCGCGCCCTGTGCTCCGTACTGCCGCCCGCCAAGCAGGCGGAGGTGCTGCGGGCTTGGGAGATCGCCGTCACCAAGACGGGCGGATACCTCTACTCGCGCGGGCTGATGGCGCTGATCTCCGGGATCGCGCACTACATCGTCTTCGCGGTGCTGGGCGTGCCGTACGCGCCCGCGCTCGCGGTGTGGGTGGGGCTGGTGTCGCAGTTCATCCCCACCATCGGCACCTACCTGGCGGGGGCGCTGCCGATGCTGATCGCCTTCACGGTCAACCCCTGGTACGCGCTGTACGTCCTCGGATTCGTGGTGGTGTACCAGCAGTTCGAGAACTACGTGCTCCAGCCCAAGCTGACCTCGAAGACGGTGGACATCCACCCGGCGGTGGCCTTCGGATCGGTCATCGCGGGCACCGCCCTGCTGGGCGCGGTCGGGGCGCTCATCGCGATCCCGGCCGTCGCCACGATGCAGGCCTTCCTCGGCGCGTACGTGAAGCGGTACGCGCTGACCGGTGCAGCGGACGCCTCTACTTCCCGGGATCGGCCGAGGCGCCGAGTACGGATTCCAGGGCGTCGTTGACCCAGTTCTCGACGATGTCCTTGTCCACGCCGAGGTCGCTGAGCGCCCCCGTTCCGTTCTCCAGCTCCAGGAGCGCGAGCAGGATGTGCTCGGTGCCCACGTAGCTGTGGCCGAGGCGCAGGGCCTCGCGGAAGGTGAGCTCCAGGGCCTTCTTCGACGCGGCGTCGAAGGGGACCAGCTCGGGGACGTCCTCCACGGCCGGGGGCAGGGCGGCGGTCACGGCGGCGCGTACGTCGTCGGCCGCGATTCCCTGGGCGGCGACGGCGTGGGCGGCGAGGCCGTCGGGCTCGGCGAGGAGTCCGAGGACGAGGTGCTCGGTGCGGATCTCGGTGTTGCCGGCGGCGCGGGCCTCGTTCTGCGCGGTGACCACCACGTTGCGGGCGCGGGGGGTGAAGCGGCCGAAGCCCTGGCTGGGGTCGAGTCCCGCGTCGCCCTCCTTGTCGGCCTTGGGCACGAAGCGCTTCTGGGCGGCCTGGCGGGTGACGCCCATGCTGCGGCCGATGTCGGTCCAGGAGGCGCCGGAGCGGCGGGCCTGGTCGACGAAGTGACCGATGAGGTGGTCCGCGACGTCCCCGAGGGCCTCGGCGGCCACGACTGCGCCGCTGAGCTGCTCCAGGGTGTCGGTGTGGACCTTCTTGATGGCCTCGATGAGGTCGTCGAGGCGTACCGGATTGGTCATGCGAACGGGTTCCACCGAAGGGTTCGTCATAGGTGCAACCCTAGGTTGACAGTCGAGCGGGTGTCAACCCCGGGTTGTCACTTTGCCGCGCTCGTCACTCTCCGGCCGTCACTCTCCGGGTTCCCGCAGCGTGAACCTCGCGCGCTCGTGCCAGGCCGTCCCGTCGTAGGCCACCAGGTCGACGGCGCGGACGCGGGCGGTGAGGGGGAGCCGGCCGTTCAGGTCCGCCTCGGCGGCGTCCAGGTCCGCCTCCGGGGCGCGCTGGGCCACGGTGAGGTGCGGGGCCGGGTCCGGGTAGCGACCGCCGTAGGGTCGGACCTCCGGCCAGCGCTCGGTGACCGAGAGGGTCAGCCGGCGCAGCGGGGCGTCCGGCTCGGGGGCGAGGTAGAGCATCCCCGGGAACCGGCCGGTCCGCTCGAAGCGCAGGTCGAAGGCGCGGTGGAGGTGCAGGGCCGCGGCGATCCCGGCGTGGACCGAGGCGTCGATCAGGCTCTCCGGGAGGAACGGGTAGAGCACGCTCACGTGCGCCGGGACCCCGGCCCCGGCCCGGGCCGCGGGGTCGATCCGGTCCCGCCAGTCCCGGACGACGGGTTCCGCTTCGGGTATCCGCACGATGAGCGCGGTGCGGCCGGCGGGGAACATGCTGGAGGTGGTGGCCGCGGTGTTCGTGGCGTCTGCGGTGTCCGTGGTGTCCGTCACGGGAGTGGATCATGCCACCCGCCGGTGTGGCGGACGGGTCCGGCGTGGCGCGCTTGACACGGAAATCGAACACGCATTCTTATGGGTTATCCACAGCCGAACCGGGCGTGGGACCGCGTTGTCAGTGGCAGGCGTTAGCGTCAATGGCGTGAAGCGATCGACTCAAGCAAATCGGGTGGAACCCATGGCAGGCAACGACCGCGAGAAGGCTCTCGACGCCGCGCTCGCACAGATTGAACGGCAGTTCGGCAAGGGTGCCGTGATGCGTCTCGGCGACAAGCCGAACGACCCCATCGAGGTCATCCCCACGGGATCGACCGCGCTGGACATCGCGCTCGGCGTCGGCGGGCTGCCGCGCGGCCGTGTGATCGAGGTGTACGGGCCGGAGTCCTCCGGTAAGACGACCCTGACGCTGCATGCCGTGGCCAACGCGCAGAAGGCCGGCGGCACCGTCGCCTTCATTGACGCCGAGCACGCGCTCGACCCCGAGTACGCCAAGGCCCTCGGCGTCGACACCGACAACCTCATCCTGTCCCAGCCGGACACCGGTGAGCAGGCGCTGGAGATCGTGGACATGCTGGTCCGCTCCGGTGCGCTGGACCTCATCGTCATCGACTCCGTGGCGGCCCTCGTGCCGCGCGCGGAGATCGAGGGCGAGATGGGCGACTCGCACGTGGGTCTCCAGGCCCGTCTGATGAGCCAGGCCCTCCGGAAGATCACCGGTGCGCTCAGCCAGTCCAAGACCACCGCGATCTTCATCAACCAGCTCCGCGAGAAGATCGGTGTGATGTTCGGCTCGCCGGAGACCACCACCGGTGGCCGCGCGCTGAAGTTCTACGCCTCCGTGCGCCTCGACATCCGGCGCATCGAGACCCTCAAGGACGGCACGGACGCGGTCGGCAACCGCACCCGCGTCAAGGTCGTCAAGAACAAGGTCGCGCCGCCCTTCAAGCAGGCCGAGTTCGACATCCTCTACGGCCACGGCATCAGCCGCGAGGGCGGCCTGATCGACATGGGCGTGGAGCACGGCTTCGTCCGCAAGGCCGGAGCCTGGTACACGTACGAGGGCGACCAGCTCGGCCAGGGCAAGGAGAACGCGCGGAAGTTCCTCTGCGACAACCCCGCCCTGTCCGACGAGATCGAGCGGAAGATCAAGGAGAAGCTGGGCGTCGGCATCCGCAAGGACGCCGCTGCGACGGCCGCCGTCGCGGCCGAGGCCGGCGCGGACGCGTCTGCCGAGACCGCTGCCGTGCCCGCTCCCGCGTCGAAGGCCAAGACCGCGGTCAAGGCCGCCGTCGCCAAGAGCTGACCCGTGTGGGAGCAGGAAAGGGGCGGCGCGGACGGCGGTGAGGACCGCCGCGAGGGCAGTCGCCGGGGCCGCCGCGAGAGCGGCGGCCGGGGAGGCCGCCGTGCGGAGGGCCGTGAGGGCCGGGAGGACCGCCAGGAGCTGCCGCCCCAGAGTCCCGAGGAGCAGGCGCGGGCGATCTGTCTGCGTCTGCTCACGGGGATGCCGCGCACCCGGCGCCAGCTCGCGGACGCCCTGGCCAAGCGGGACATCCCCGAGGAGGTGTCGGAGCAGGTCCTCTCCCGGTTCGAGGAGGTGGGCCTGATCGACGACGCCGCCTTCGCCGGGGCCTGGGTCGAGTCCCGGCACCGGGGCCGGGGGCTGGCCCGCCGGGCGCTCGCACAGGAGCTCCGTACCAAGGGGGTGGCACCCACCCTCGTACAGGAGGCCCTGGAGCAGCTGGACTCCGACCAGGAGGAGGAGACCGCCCGGGAGCTCGTGGAGCGCAAGCTCCGCGCGACCCGGGGCCTGGAGCGGGACAAGCGGATCCGGCGCCTCGCCGGAATGCTCGCCCGCAAGGGGTACCCCGAGGGCATGGCCCTGCGGGTGGTCCGCCGCGCACTGGAGGCGGAGGGCGAAGACGCCGACGATCTGACGATCTGACGGAGTGGCACGGGGCCGGGCGGTCGGCCGGGACCGCATGGGGTGGGGCTAGCCCCCGGCCGAGGACGCCGGGGCGCTCCAATGTCTCAAGGCGGCCCCGGCGGCAGAGTTTTCCCCATGATGCTGCGCTACGCACTCCAGACCGTCCGAGACCGCAAAGCCGGTTTCCTCGGCGCCTTCCTCGCCCTGCTGTGCGCGGCGGCCCTCGTGACCGCCTGCGGAACCCTCCTGGAGACGGGACTCCGCGGGACGATCGCCACCGAGCGCTACGCGGGCGCCCCGGTGGTCGTCTCCGCAGACCAGAACGTCCACGCGACGACGGTCAAGGAGAAGAAGGGCAAGAAGAAGACGAAGCACAAGGCCAAGCCCGTCGCCGAGCGGGCCTGGCTGCCGGCCGCCACCGTGGACACCGTCCGCGCGGTGCCCGGAGTCGAGCGGGCCGTCCCCGAACTCACCTTCCAGGCCGCGCCGCTCACCCGGGGCGGCCCGGGCGGCGAAGGCGCGAAGCCCTCGTACGGGCACGCCTGGAGCTCGGCCGCGCTCACCCCCTTCACGCTCGCCGAAGGCCGCGCCCCCCAGGGCGGTGACGAGGTCGTCGTCGACCGTGGACTCGCCGCCCGCGCGGCCCTGAAGCCCGGCTCCGAGCTCACCGTGCAGTCCACCGGCGCGCCCAAGACCTATACGGTCAGCGGGATCGCCGCCGCGGCCGGCGGGAGCCTCGCGCACCAGAGCTCACTGTTCTTCGGCGACGCCGAGGCGCAGCGCCTCGCCGCCCGCGAAGGCCGGGTCAGCGCCATCGGGGTACTGGCCAAGGCCGGCGTGGACGCCGGCGAGCTGGCCGGGCGGATCCGGCAGGCGCTCCAGGGCACCACCGCACAGGTGGCCACCGGCGACGAGCGGGGCCCCGTGGAGTTCCTCGACGCGGCCGGGGCCCGGATCAAGCTGGTCTCCATGGGCGGCGCGATGGGCGGTACCTCGCTCCTCGTGGCCGTCCTCGTGGTCGTCGGCACCTTCTCCCTGTCGATCCAGCAGCGCCACCGCGAGCTGGCCCTGCTCCGCGCCATCGCGGCCACCCCCGGGCAGCTGCGGCGCATGATCGGCCGCGAGGCGCTGCTCGTCGGGCTGGCCGCCGGAGTCGCCGGAGCCCTCGCCGGGCTGCCGCTGGCCGCCTGGCTGCACGGCCGGTTCGTCGACGCGGGAGTCGTCCCCGTGACCCTGGAGCGCACCGCCGGGATCTTCCCGATGATCGCCGCCGTCGGCGCGAGCCTGCTCGGAGCATGGGCCGCGGCCCGGATCACCGCACGGCGGGTGGCCCGCGTCCGTCCCGCCGAAGCACTGGCCGAGGCCGCCGTCGAGCGGAGCCGGCCCAGGTGGGCGCGGCTCGTCGCCGGGGCGCTGCTGCTGGCGGCCGGGGTGGTGCTGGTCGCCGTACTCAGTACGCTCCGCACCGAGCCGGCTTCGACACCGGTCACCTTCCTCGCCGTCGTGGTGCTCGCCGGAGCCGTCTCGCTGCTGGGCCCGCTGATCGTCAAGGGCGCGGCCGCGCTGCTCGACGGGCCGCTGCGGCTGGCCGGCCCCGGCGGCCGGCTGGCCACCGCGAACCTGCGCGGCAACGCGACCCGGATGGCCTCCGCGGTCACCCCGCTCACGCTGCTGATCGGGATGGCCTGCACCGTGCTCTTCGTCACCCCGACGCTCGGTGACGCCGCCCGGGCGCAGGCCCGTGAGGGCGTACGGGCCGAGTGGGTGCTCCAGGGACGGGGGCCGGGGGTTCCCGGCGCCGTCGCCGAGCGGATCCGCCGGACCCCCGGGGTCCTCGCGGCCACCGAGATCGTGCACACGTCGATCCGGGTGGGGCTGACGAAGTACGCGGCGCAGGGCGTGACCCCGGCCGGGCTCGACCGGACCTGGGACCCGGGGGTGACGGCCGGGAGCCTGGCGGGGTTCGGGGAGAAGAGCGTCGCGGTGAGTGACCTGGCCGCGGACCAGCTGGGCCTGAAGCCGGGCAGCCCGCTCTCGCTGACGCTGGGGGACGGAACGCCGGTCACCCTGACCGTGTCCGCGGTGTACGCGCGGGGGCTGGGCTTCGGGGACGTGACGCTGCCGCACGGTCTGGTCGCCGCGCACGTCGACGACCCGCTGGCTTCGAGCGTGCTGGTGGCGGGGCCGACGGCGCGGGAAGCGCTCGCCTCGGCGGTACGGGAGTACCCGGGCGTGGCCGTGCTCTCGGCGGCCGAAGCGGATGGCGCGCGGGCCGAACGGCAGGCGGCCGGGGCGGAGATCAACCTGCTGGCGATGGGCCTCGTCCTGGCCTTCACCGCGATCGCGGTGGCCAACACCCTGGCGATGTCCACGGGGGAGCGACTGCGGGAGTTCGCGATGCTGAGGCTCGCGGGGGCGACGCGTCGGCAACTGCGGGGGATGCTGCGGGTGGAGGCGCTGGCGGTGCTCCTGATGGGGGTGGTGCTGGGGTCGGGGATTTCGCTGGCGGTCCTCACCGCGTTCAGCGTGGGCATGACGGGGGCGGCGGCTGCGGTGGTGCTTCCGCTGGTGTACGGGGTGGTCGTGGGTGGGGCGGGGCTGGTGGCGCTGTGCGCTACGGGCTTCGCCGGGCGGGTGGCGATGCGGCCCCGGCCGGTGGACCTCGCGGCGGCCAAGGGCTAGGCCGTCGGCCTTGTGGCTCCGCCCCGGGCCCGTGTTCCCGCGGGCGTTTGCCCCCGGTCCCCTTGCGCCCCAGGCGCCGGCGGGCCGGGGGCGGCCTTGTCGGCCCGAACGCCCGCGGGTGTGCCGCTGCGCGGGGCGAAGTCCCCTACCCGGCCTTCGCCCGTTCCCCGGGCTCGGCCCGGACCCGGTCCTCAAACGCCGGACGGGCTGGGAGGGGGTACCGGGCTGCGCCCGGACCCGCCTGGGGCTCCGCCCCAGACCTCGCGCCTCAAACGCCGGCGGGGCTGGATTTTGGCCGGCCTCGGCTCGTACGTGCGCGTTGCGCGCGGTGCGCTGGATTGCCCGGAGGGCACTTCCGTCCCCGCATTGACACGCTCCGGTCCCGCCAAATTGAGCCTCGCCGGCGTTTGAGGCGCGGGGGTCCGGGGGCCGGCCCCCGTGCCACGGCGCCGCACGCGGCAACGGGTCCGGGGCGGAGCCCCGGGGAACGGGCGAAGGGTGGGTAGGGGAACTCCGCCCCGCAGGGCCGACCCACCCGCACCCGCCCACCGGAGCCCGGACCAGGCGGCCCTGGCGGCACGCCGACCCGCCACCGCCGGACGGAGTCCGGCGCAGCGGCGCGAAGCCGGTAAGGCCCGCCAGAGCCGCACCGCGCGAGCGACGCGTCAAAAGGGGGAGACGGGTAGGCCTGCTGCCTTCCAGGACTGGAAGCCGCCCGTGAGGTCCGTCGCGTTGGGGAGGGACAGGGCGTGGAGGGAGGCCGCCGCCAGGGTGGAGGCGTAGCCCTCGTTGCAGATGACGATGATGCGGACGTCGTGGTCCACCGCCTCCGGGAGGCGGTGGGAGCCCTCGGGGTCGAGGCGCCATTCCAGTTCGTTGCGCTCGATGATGAGCGCGCCCGGGATCAGTCCGTCCCGCTCGCGCAGGGCCTGGTACCGGATGTCGACCAGCAGGGCTCCGGTCAGGGACTCCGCGTGCGCCTGGGCCGGGTCCACGCGGGTGTACGTGGTGCGCAGCCGGTCGACCAGCGCGTCGATGCCGCTCACTGCCAGTCCGCCGGACGCTCGACCTGCTCCAGCGTGAGCACCGGGCCGGTGCGGCTGTAGCGGCGGATCAGGGGCAGCGGCGGGTAGTACGCGTGGACGGAGATCGCGTGCTCCGTCGCGGACTCGTTGAGCACCTCGTGCACGTGGTGCTCGCCGAAGGCCCGCCCGGTGCCCGCGCCCAGTGCGCGCGAGCGGTCCACGTCGGGGGCCAGGGAGAGGGACCGCCAGCCCTCCGAGGGGAGGCGGACCGCCAGGGAGTTCTCCGTGAGGCGCCCGCGCGCGGTGGTGAACGCGCCCCGCGACTCGGCGTGGTCGTGCCAGCCGGTGCCGGTGCCGGGCGGCCAGCCGATCAGCCAGGCCTCGCTGCCGCCCGGGCCGTCGAGCCGGATCCACGTCCGGCCCTCGGGATCGAGGGGGAGGGAGGCGATCAGTTCGGGGTCGGAGGCGATGCGCAGGGTGAAGGCGAGGAGATCCGCCGCCGAGATGGCCGGGGCGGCAGCCGCAGCCGAGGGCGCGGCGGGGGCGTGCGTGGGTGCAGACATGGAGGATGACCGTCCTGGGGGTTCGCGAGAGTGCGCGCAACATCCGCATGGGGGCGCGCGGGGGAAGGGCGAATCAGCAGGAAGGGCGACACACGCAGCCCGCATAGCGGAGCAGGTCCATATGGACCCTCCGCCACAGGCGTACGTCGTTGCCGGTCATGTCCGCGAGTGAAGCACGAGTCGACCGGAGGGTCAATCGATCATCGCTCGATGGATGGTCAATGAACGCTCAGTCGATGACGGGTGCGGCGGTGGGCAAACCCCTGGGCGCCGGGGCCGGTGCGGCGGCCGGTGCGCCGTGCCGGACCGCGTCCGCGGCCTCGTACAGCCCGGCGGGGTGGACCCCGGCGAACGTGGCCGCGAGATGCCCGTCCGGCCGTACGAGGAGCACGGTGTGCGCCGCCGCCCCCGGGTAGCCGTCCGCCACGAGCAGCTCCGCCCGGACCGGCAGCGCGGCCACCGCCGCCGCGAGGCGGGGCATCAGTCCGGCGCCCAGCCAGTGCCGCCGGTCCCAGACCCCGGTGCCCGGGGCGACGAGGACGACGAGCAGCCGGCCCCGCCCCAGCTGGTCGCGCAGCGGCACCGTCGAGCCGTCGGGCGCGGTCACCGGGACGTTCGCGACGGGACCGCCCGGCTCGGTGGCGGTGGGCACGTCGTCGACGGCCACGGGCGGGGCGTACACCGGCTCCGCGCCGAGCGGGCCGCGCCCCAAGTGGCCGTCGGTCAGGAGCAGTTCGGCGGCCCGCGAGGCTCCGGGGAGGTACGTGCGCAGCCCGCCCCCGGTGCGCAGCACGGGCATGGCCTGGTCGGCGGCGCGCAGCCGGGCGGCCACCGCCCTGCGGCGCTCGGCCTCGTAGCTGTCGAGCAGCTCCTCGGAGGCCCCCTGGTGCCAGGCGAGGGAGAGCTTCCAGGCGAGGTTCTCGGCGTCCCGGAGCCCCTCCTCGACGCCCTGGGTGCCGAGCGCGCCGAGCAGGTGCGCCGCGTCCCCGGCGAGGAAGCAGCGGCCGTCGCGCCAGCGCCGGGCGAGCCGGTGGTGCAGGGTGTGGACCCCGGTGTCGAGGAGCTCGTACGGGGGAGTCGTGCCCCCGCACCACAGCGCGAGGCTGTCGCGGATGAGCGTCACCATCGCGTCGGGGGTGACGAGGTCCCCGCGCGACGGGAGCAGCCAGTCCAGCCGGTACACCCCGTCGGCCAGTGGCCGTGCGGTGACCTCCTCCGGCGGGCTGCGGTCCAGCAATGCCTCGCCCGGCCAGGGCAGTTCGGTGCGCAGGGCGGCCACGGCGTGCCGTTCGACGGCGGTGCGGCCGGGGAAGCGGATGCCGAGCAGCTTGCGCACGGTGGAGCGGGCCCCGTCACAGCCGACCAGGTGGCTCCCGCGCCACCACGTGGTCTCGGCGCCCCGGGTGTGGGCGGTGACCCCGCGGTCGTCCTGCTCCAGGGCGTCGAGTTTGCTCTCGGTGACCAGCTGGACCAGGGGGTGCGCGGCGGCGGCGTCGCGCAGTCCGCGGGTCAGGGCGTGCTGGGGCAGGTGGATCGGGGCCGGGCCGTCCTCGAAGGTGATCCGCTGGGACTCGCGGCCGCGCCGCATGGTCCGCCAGGCGGTGAAGTACGCGCCCTCGTCGCGCAGCGTCGTACAGCCCAGCCGGTGCACCATCGCGGCGGTGTCGGCGTGCAGGGCGACGGTGCGGGCGGGGCGGGGCTCGTCCTTGCCGGATCCCTCGTCGAGCACGACGCAGGGCACGCCCTGGCCGGCCAGGGCGAGGGACAGGGACAGCCCGACGGGCCCCGCGCCGACGACGATCACCGGGTCCATGATGTGGCTCCCGGTGTCCGGTATGTGATCACAGAACGTATGCAACCCACTGGAGGTGCCTGCGTCAAGTGACGCCGGTCCGGACAATGCCGAGTGGTGCGGCGGATGAGTTCCGCCGCACCACACGTGTCCCGCCAGTGTACTGACCGGCTGTCAGGCCGGATGCCGGACGCGGGTTCGAGCAGATGTCCGATGCCGCGCCGGGAGGACGGTCAGACGACGCCGGTGTTCTCGCCCGCCTCGAACTGGCTCACCGGAACGATCGCGTCGGTGGTCCGCTTCGACTTGCGCAGGCGGCCCTCCAGCCAGGAGGCGAAGGAGGTGAGGGCGAAGTTCACCGCGATGTAGATCGCCGCGATCACGATCAGGGTCGGGATGGTGTTGCTGTAGTTCGCCGAGATCTGCCGGTACTGGGTCAGCAGTTCGGCGAGGCCCAGGACCGCACCGCCGATGGCGGTGTCCTTGAGGATCACCACGAGCTGGCTGACCAGCGCGGGCAGCATCGCGGTCACGGCCTGCGGGACCAGGACGTAGGTCATGACCTGGCCCTTGCGCATGCCGATCGCCTTCGCGGCGTCGGTCTGGCCCTTCGGCAGCGACTCGACGCCGGCCCGGACGATCTCGCCGATGACCGCGGAGTTGTACAGGACCAGCCCGGTGACCACCGCGTACAGCGGCCGCACCTCGGAGTCCACCCCGGTGTACTGCACGTAGAAGGCGGAGCCGAAGAGCATCAGCATGAGTACCGGGATGGCCCGGAAGAACTCGACCCAGGTGCCCACGATGCTGCGTACCCACGCGTGGTCGGAGAGCCGGCCCATGCCGAGGAGGGCGCCCAGCGGCAGGGCGATCACCATGGAGATGGCGCCGGCCCGCAGGGTTTCGCCCAGTCCGGGGAGCAGGAACGTCGTCCATACCTGATCGTCGGTGAAGAAGGGGCTCCACTTGTCGGCGTCGAGCTGGTTCTTGTCCGCCAGGGCGGACAGCACCCACCAGGCGACGGCCGCGGCCACGACGAGGAAGATCCCACTGTAGATCCAGTTGCGCGCCTTGGCCTTGGGGCCCGGGGCGTCGTACAGCACGGAGGTCATCGCTTCACCGCCACTCGCTTGGCAACCCAGCCCAGGAGCAGGCCGGTGGGCAGGGTCAGAAGGACGAAGCCGAGGGCGAAGACGCCGAAGACGGCGAAGAGGTCCTGCGGCTCGTTCTCGACCATCTCCTTCATCAGCAGCGCGGCCTCGGCCACGCCGATCGCCGCGGCCACCGTGGTGTTCTTGGTGAGGGCGATGAGGACGTTGGCGAGCGGCGCGATGACCGCCCGGAACGCCTGGGGGAGCACGATCAGGGTGAGCGTCTGGAGGAAGCTCATGCCCAGGGCGCGGGACGCCTCGGCCTGGCCGACCGGGACCGTGTTGATGCCCGAGCGGATCGCCTCGCAGACGAAGGTGCCGGTGTAGGCGATGAATCCGAGGACCGCGAGCCGGAACCCGATCTCCTTGAAGGTGCCGCCGCCGAGGGTGACGCCGAGGGTCTGGTTGAGGCCCAGCGATGACCCGATGATCAGCACGGTCAGCGGGGTGTTGCGCACGAGGTTGACGTACGCGGTGGCGAAGCCCCGCATCAGCGGGACCGGACTGACCCGCATCCCGGCCAGTACGGTGCCCCAGATCAGGGACCCGACGGCCGAGTAGAGGGTGAGCTGAACCGTCACCCAGAAGGCTCCGAGCACGTCGTACTGCCCGGAATCAAGAAAATCGAACACGATGGCCTGCGCTCTCCCCAGGATGGCCAGGTGGGCCGGTGGGGCACGGCGCCGCCCGCGGCAGGCGGGCGGCGACGCTCCTCACCGATGGATCGGCCGGCGGACCGGCCGCCGGGTCAGCTGCCTTCGGTGACCGCGGGCGCCGGCTCGGCCTTGTAGCCGGCCGGGCCGAAGTTCTTCTCGATGGCCGCGGCCCAGGCACCGTCCGCCTCCATCTTCTTGATGGCGGCGTTGACCTTGGTCTGGAGCTCCTTGTCGCCCTTCTTCAGACCGATGCCGTAGTTCTCGTTGCTCAGGCTCAGCCCGACCAGCTTGAACTTGCCCTTGTTCTTGTCCTGCGCCGCGTAGCCCGCCAGGATCGAGTTGTCCGTGGTCAGGGCGTCGATGGTCTTGTTCTCCAGGCCGGTCAGGCACTCGGAGTAGCCGCCCACCTGCTGCAGGTCCGCCTCGGGGGCCAGCGTGGTCTTGACGTTCTGCGCCGACGTGGAGCCGGTGACCGAGCAGAGCTTCTTCTTGTTGAGGTCCTCGGCCTTGGTGATCGAGGTGTCGTCGGCGCGGACCAGCAGGTCCTGGTGCGCGAGGAAGTACGGGCCGGCGAAGTCGACCTTCGCCTTGCGCTTGTCGTTGATCGAGTAGCTCGCGACGACCAGCTTCACGTCGCCGTTGGCGATGAGGTTCTCGCGCTCGGCGCTGACGGCCTGCTTGAACTCGATCTGGTCCGGCGCGTAGCCGAGCTCCTTGGCCACGTAGGTCGCCACGTCCACGTCGAAGCCCGTGAACTTGCCGTCGGGGGTCTTGAGGCCCACACCCGGCTGGTCGAACTTGATGCCGATGACGATCTTGTCCTTCTTGGCCCCGCCCGACGCGCCGGCGTCGCTGGCGGTCTTGTCGCTGTCGCCGCCACAGGCGGTCGCGGTCAGGGCGAGAGCAACGGCGATGGCGGCGGCCGCGCCGACCTTGGAGAGCTTCATGGTGGACTTCCCTCGGAGTGAGACGTGAGACAGACGTGAAGTGAGACGTGCCGTGCTGGACGACGATCCGTCACCGGATCACTACCAGATACGAAGGTCAGTGGTGCAGGATCTTCGACAGGAAGTCCTTGGCCCGGTCGCTCCGCGGGTTGCTGAAGAACTGCTCGGGGGTCGCCTCTTCGACGATCTTCCCGTCGGCCATGAAGACGACCCGGTTGGCGGCGGAGCGGGCGAAGCCCATCTCGTGCGTGACGACGACCATGGTCATCCCCTCCCGGGCGAGCTGCTGCATGACCTCCAGCACCTCGTTGATCATCTCCGGGTCGAGGGCCGAGGTCGGCTCGTCGAACAGCATCACCTTCGGCTCCATCGCCAGCGCGCGGGCGATCGCCACGCGCTGCTGCTGGCCGCCCGAAAGCTGCGCCGGGTACTTGTCGGCCTGCGAGCCCACGCCCACCCGGTCGAGGAGGGACTTGGCCTTCTCCAGCGCGGCCGCCTGATCCGTCTTGCGGACCTTTAGCTGGCCCAGCATGACGTTCTGCAGAACCGTCTTGTGCGCGAAGAGGTTGAACGACTGGAAGACCATGCCGACATCAGCGCGCAGCCGGGCGAGTTCCCTGCCCTCCGAGGGCAGTTCCTTGCCGTCGAGCGTGATGGTGCCCGAATCGATGGTCTCCAGGCGGTTGATGGTCCGGCACAGCGTGGACTTGCCCGACCCCGAAGGGCCGATCACCACGACGACCTCACCGCGGGCAATGCTCAGATCGATGTCCTGAAGCACGTGCAGCGCGCCGAAGTGCTTGTTGACGTTGCTCAGCACGACCAGGTCGTCCGCGGCACCGGCCGCGTCCCGCACGTCCTTGGTCACTGATACTCCGCTCATCGGCTTGTGGCTCCGTCCTCCTCGGTTGGGAGGACAGTAGTGATGTGGTGCGCACACCGTCATTACATCTGAGGGAGAATTGAGCATAACGATCCGGCCTCGCACCGATACGCTCCGTACCCGCGGGTCCCCCGCACGGGTCGTAGCAGTACCGGGTGCGTAACGGAAGCGCCCTCGGACCGGAACCACCTTGACGTGGGAGTCCGCATCGGCGTGGATGCTTGATGGCCCATGATGACCGCGAAGCGAACGTGAAGGGATCAAGAGATGGAGAGGGGGACGACATGAGACTGCTGCTCGTCGAGGACGACGACCACGTCGCCGCCGCCCTGTCCGCGATCCTCGCCCGGCACGGCTTCAAGGTCACCCATGCCCGCAGCGGTGAGGAGGCCCTGCAGGCCCTGCTGTCGGCGGGCGCACCGCCCGTGGCCGCTCCCTACGGGGTGATCCTGCTCGACCTCGGCCTGCCCGACCAGGACGGGTACGAGGTGTGCGGCAAGATCCGCAAGCGCACCAGTACGCCCGTCATCATGGTCACCGCGCGGGCCGACGTGCGCTCCCGCATCCACGGACTCAACATGGGCGCCGACGACTACGTCACCAAGCCCTACGACACCGGCGAACTCCTCGCCCGCATCCACGCGGTGGCCCGTCGTACCGGCGTCTCCGAGGAGGCCGCCGCCGGCCCTTCGGGCACGCCCGGCGTGGTCGACCTCGGGGCCGTCGGCATCGAGCTGTCCACCCGCCGGGTCAGCGTGGACGGTGTCGACGTACCGCTCACCCGCAAGGAGTTCGACCTGCTGGCCCTGCTCGCGCAGCGCCCCGGCGTCGTCTTCCGCCGCGAGCAGATCATCAGCGAGGTCTGGCGCACCAGTTGGGAAGGCACCGGCCGGACCCTCGAGGTGCACGTGGCCTCGCTGCGGTCCAAGCTGCGCATGCCGGCGCTCATCGAGACGGTCCGCGGCGTGGGGTACCGGCTCGTCGCACCGCCCGCCCCGACGGCCCCCGCCCCGCCCGCCGCCTCCGCCCCGCCCGCCGTCTAGCGGTCACCCGTCGTGCGCGCCCGTCTGCTCCCGCTGCTCGTCGTCCTGATGGCGGGCGTCCTGCTCGCCCTGGGCTTCCCGCTCGCGGTGGCCCTCGCGGCCGGGCAGCAGCAGCGGGTGGTCGTCGACCGGATCGACGACAGCGCCCGCTTCGCCGCGCTCGCCCAGTTCGTCATCGACGCCGAGGGCTCGAAGTCCAGCGGAGCCGACGAGCGCCGCGAAACCCTCCAGCACGAACTGGTCCGCTACCAGGAGCTGTACGGGATCCGCGTCGGCATCTTCCGCAGGGACGACAACGCCATCGCCCGGTCCCCCAGCTGGTGGGTGGTTCCGGCTGAGGGGGAGGGCCGCGAGGCCTTCAAACAAGCGCTCGCCGGACGGCGCAGCCACGATCCCGGCCAGGTATGGCCCTGGCAGACCAACGGCAAACTCCTCGTCGCCTCCCCCGTCGTCCTCGACGGGGACGTGGTCGCCGTGGTCGCCACCGAGTCGCCCACCAGCCAGATGCGCGGCCGGATCCTGCGGGGGTGGCTGCTCATCGTCGCCGGGCTCGGCGCGGCCATGCTCATGTCCTTCGGCGCCGCCCTGCGGCTGACCAGCTGGGTGCTCAAGCCCGTGCAGACCCTGGACGCGGCCGCCCACGGCATCGCCACCGGGCGGATGAACTCCCGTGTCGCGGCGGGTGGCGGGCCCCCGGAACTCAGGCGCCTGGCCCGCTCGTTCAACGAGATGGCCGACAACGTCGAAGAGGTACTGGAACAGCAGCGCGCCTTCGTCGCCGACGCCTCCCACCAACTGCGCAACCCGCTCGCCGCACTGCTCCTGCGGATCGAGCTGCTCGCCCTCGAACTGCCCGAGGGCAACGAGGAGATCGCCTCCGTACGGACCGAGGGAAAGCGTCTGACCCAGGTCCTGGACGACCTGCTCGACCTGGCCCTGGCCGAGCACGCCACCGCCGAGATCTGCCTGATAGACATCGCGGGGCTGGCCGCGGAGCGGGTGACCGCCTGGCGCCCGTACGCCGAGGAGAAGGGCGTCCGGCTCACCGGGACGGGGCGCAGCGCCGCCACCGGCTGGGCCGACCCGATCGCGCTCTCCAGCGCGCTCGACGCCGTCATCGACAACGCCCTGAAGTTCACTCCGGCGGGTGAGGCCGTCGAGGTGGCGCTCTCCGTGGAGCGCGACCAGGTGCTGATCGTGGTCGCCGACCGGGGCCCCGGGCTCACCGAGGAGGAGCTGCTGCGGATCGGGGACCGGTTCTGGCGCAGCGGACGCCACCAGAACATCAAGGGCTCCGGGCTCGGTCTCTCCATCTCCCGCATCCTGCTGGCCGCGGGCGGCGGGTCCCTCTCCTACGAGCAGAACCCGCCGCACGGGCTGCGCGTGACGGTGGCCGTCCCGCGCACCGATCCCTCCGCTAGCCCCGAGTGAACCGCAGAGTCATCAGCTCGAACGGACCGCCACCCTCTCGTTGCACGTAGGCCTTGCCGGACTGCTGGGCCGAGGCGGACACGGCCGGGGTGCCCGGAGTCGCCGGGCGGGGCCGCGCGGCGGCCTCGCGTACCGTCACCGCTCCGAGTCGCCAGCGCACCGCCTGCTTCCCGCGTCGGGTGATCCGTACAGCCAGACCGTGGGCGGTGCGGCCCGCCAGCTCCGACAGCCGGACCCTGGTCGTGCGCCACCCCTGCCCGGTCCCGAGGGTCTGCGCCTTCAGCCAGGTGTACGGGACCTCCTGCCCCGGGCCGGACGGCTCACGGGTGGCCACGCCCAGCTCGACCGTCACCGGGCCCGACTCGGTGCGGTGCACCAGCTCGGCGACGCAGGAGCGGGTCAGCGGCAGCCGCACGGCGTGCAGTCCCACGGCGGCGGGCGCAGTGAGGTCGCCGGTGACGAGCAGGCTGGAGCCGCCGCGCCAGGCGCGGGCGAAGTCGAGGGTGACCTCGGGGCGGGTCCCGGTGGTGTGCACGGCCCAGCGGCGGCCCGGGAGCCGGTCCTGGAGGCCGAGGTGGTTCCATCCGGTGTCGGAGACGGGCTCGCCGTTCTCGTACCAGCGTTCCCCGTGCCCGGTGTTGAAGGAGCAGGCGAAGGGCAGTGCGGTCACGGTGGACCGGTCGGCGACGACGGTGGCGGGGGCGCGCCAGGCGTCCTCGGGGGAGGGGTGGGCGGGATCCAGGGACTCGCCCGTCCAGAACCGGTCGTCGGCGCGGTGGAAGGCGCCGGGGGAGCGGTCGGCGAGGTGGTTCCGGGTCCACTCGGGCCGGTAGAAGCCGTAGGAGACGATGTGGTCGCTTCCACGCGGGGCGATCGCGTCCCAGTTCACCTGGGAGTTCCAGCCGTTGGACTCCATGTCCACGGCCGCCCACAGCTCGTGTCGGCTGCGCCCGAGCCGGTCGGCGAGGTCGCCGGAGGCGGCGGGTTTCGCCGGGGTCCAGCGGAAGTCCACGAACACGGTGTCCGCGACCTTGCCGCGGCGGTCCTCGTAGAACTCCTGGTTGAGCTCGTTGAGCGCGCCCTGCCAGCCGACCCCGCCGGTGGAGTTCATCGCGTCGTACCAGGTGATGGCGAGGCCGTGCGGTTCACCGGCGGCGCGCAGGGCGCGCAGGAACCGCTGCATCCGGGCGGCGAGTTCGCTGTCGCCGCCCTCGGTCTCGGCGTTGACGAACCAGCCGTCGAACCCGTACGCCCGCGCCACCTCCACCAGCTTCTCGGCGACCGGGAACCGGCTGAGGGAGTCCCGCCGGACCAGGTCGCGGGTCCACTGGAGGTCGCCGCCGTAGGGCACGGTCCGCAGGAACACGTTGCCCATCACCCGGACGCCGTTGCGGTGCGCGGCGTCGGTGACGGGCGCGTTCGGGGCGAGCACGATGCCCTCGGCGCAGGAGCCGCCCCAGAAGACGAGCTCGTCGATGTACGCCCAGTGGGTGAGGGCGTAGTAGTCGGCGGTGGGGGAGCCCTGCGCGGGATTGCCGGCCGTGTTCCCGAAGGAGACGAGCGAGGCGATACGGGCCTGGCCGGCGCGCGCCGTGGTGTGTTCGGCGGCACCGGGGTGAAGCGGGGCGCCAGCGGCACGGTGGCGGTGTTGTAGGCCAGATCGGGGTCGGACTCCGGGGTCCAGCGCATCAGGGAGCGCCAGGTGATCCCGGGGCCCGGGGTCCCGGCGGGCAGCGAGTCCGGGAACCAGTACGAGGCGTACGGGGACAGGTCCGCGGGCGGCCCGGCCGGCGCGAGGGAGGCGGCCGGGGCGGCCACCGCGGGGGCGGCCGTCCCGCAGAGCAGGGTGGCCGCGCCCGCTCCGGCTCCGGCTCCGGCGAGCAGCATCCCGCGCCGGGTCGGGCGCGGGGAGGCGGGGCGGGGCGGGGCGCGGTCGGGCGGTTCGACGTTCGAGGTTCGACGCCGTTGTCGGTCTCGGACATGAGGGGTCTCCTCGGTAGGGGCCGGTCAGGCCCGGGTGTGGACGTCGGACACGTGCAGTACCTCGGTGATGCCGCGGGCAGCCAGGTGCTCCGCGTCCCCGGCCAGCTCCGCCAGGACCACGGCCGGCCGGACCCCCTGGGCGGTGAGCGCCGCCCAGGCCTCGAAGAACGCCCCGCCGGGGGCGCACACCGAGCGGTTCGGCGCGGACTCGGCGCCGCCGACGTCCACGGCGAGCGCGGTCCTGCGGACCGCCGGGCGGTGCTCGCGGCCCCGCCACTCCCCGGTGATCCTGGCGATCACCTCGCCGGCGGGCTTGGTCCGGCGGTCGTTGGTGAGCAGGCCGAGCCCGTACTCCAGCTCGGGGAAGTCCGCGAGCTCCCGGGACACGTCGTGCGAGCACCACCAGGTCACGCCCCACAGGCCGGGGCAGTCCAGGGCGTTCGCCACGGTCGCCTCGGTGAAGGAGGCCGCGTGCTCGGGCTGGATCAGCGGCGCGGGCGCGCCCACCTCCTGGAGCCAGACCGGGCGGTGCGGATCGCGGGCCCAGGCCTTGGAGAGCTCGATCAGGTACGCGGCGTGGTGCTCGGTCGCCGTCCCGGTCCGGCCGTGCCGCTGGGCGGTGCCGTTGAACACCCAGGAGTGCACGGCGGTCGCGGCGCCCAGCCGGGCCGCCTGGGCCACGGTGAAGGGGTGGCCGTCCTGGTACCAGGCGGCGTCGTACTCGGCGTGCAGGTGCATGAGGCCCGGCGCGCCCGCCTCGCAGGCGGCGAGCATCCGCTCCAGCCAGCGCCCGGCCTGCTCCCGGGTGATCCGGTCGGGGGAGGGGTGCGGGTCGTCGGAGAACTGGTTGATCTCGTTGCCGACCGTCATGCCCAGGAAGTTCGGCCGGTCGGCGAGGGCGGCGGCCAGTGTGCGCAGGTACTCCTCCTGCCCGGCGACGACCTGCGGATCGCTGAAGATGTTGCGCCGGTGCCAGGTGCCGGTCCACGCGGGCAGGAAGTCGAAGCTCGACAGGTGCCCCTGGAGCCCGTCCACGTTGACGTCGAGCCCGCGGTCGGCGGCCGCGTCGGCGAGGGCGACGAGCTGCTCGACGGCGCGCGGCCGGATCAGCGTCCGGTTCGGCTGGAACACCGGCCACAGCGGGAAGACCCGTACGTGGTCCAGGCCGAGGCCGGCGATCGAGTCGAGGTCGGCCTTGACCTCGTCGAGGTCGAAGTCGAGCCAGTGGTGGAACCAGCCGCGCGTCGGCGTGTAGTTGGCGCCGAAACGCAGGGCGCGGGCGGGGGCGTGAGCGCGGGTGTGGGCGGGTGCGGGTGCGGGTGCGGAGGCGGGGGCCGGGGCCGGGGCGGGTGCGGAGGCGGCGTTGCCGTCGTGCATGAAGGGTCCTGGAGTTCAGGGGGAATTCGCGGGATGCCCACAACCTGCCGCCTGTGCGGGGGATAAGTCAACAGGATCCATATCTCCGAACGTCCCGACTTGGCGGGATGAAAGTCCTGACCTCCACGGCTCTGCTACTTATGCGCTTCAGGCCAGTTGACAGACGGGTTCCGGTCGCCCGAAGCTAAGCACACTAATGCGGTTTAGTTGTTGGTGGACGGTGTTGTCCCACAGGGAAGTGTGCAGAAATGGGCAGCGGAATTACCGTCACGAAGGTCACCACCCCGGCCCTCTTCGCCGGCCCGCCGGAAAACCCCTCGCAGATCGTCCGGGTCCGCATCCGCAGGGCCCGCCCGGCCGGCCCGTTGCACGTGGCGGTGCACGGCGACGGCATCACCACCCCGCACCCCCGCATCGTGCGGGCCGACACCGCCGAGGCCTACGCGGGCACCGATGCCCGCGCGGATCTGGCCGGGTCCGGCCCCCGGCCCGTCCCGGAGTCCACCGTCGAGGTCGCCGTCCGCACCCCCGGCGCCGCCCCCGGGACCGTCCTGCCCACCCACCGTCCGCGTCACCACCCCCGACGGGCGCCCGCTCGCCGAGCTGCCCTTCGGCCTGGTCGTCGCCGAGCCCGGCTGGACCGTCCGTCTGGTCCCGCACTTCCACTACGACCCCATGTGGTGGAACACCCAGGCCGCCTACACCGCCCTCTGGGACGCCACGCCGAAACCCGGCGAGGCCGAGCGCGGCTGGGAGTACACCGGCGTCCCGGCCTTCACCCTGATCCCGCTCCACCTCCAGCAGGCGCGCGAGGACCCGGCGTACCGCTTCGTGCTCTCCGAGGTCGACTACCTCAAGCCCTACTGGGACACCCATCCCGCCGAACGCGCGGTCCGGATCCTCGCCACCACCCCGGCGGGCATCTTCGAGGATGTACTCACCGTCACCGTCACCGTCCCCGTCCCCGGCGGTCCGTCCCCGGCGGTCCGGCCGGGGCTCCGGCCGGGCTGTGGGTGGACGCGCCGGAGCCCGCCGTCACCATCGCCCCCGGCGGGCGGGCTCTCGTACGGGCACGCATCGGCTCCACCGGCATCCGCACCGCCCTGACGGGGCAGGCGTACGCCGTCTCCCCGTTCGGCACCTGGGAGCTGACGGCCCCCGCCGTCCTGCCGGTCGAGGTCCCGGCGGACGGCGAGGCCCAGGCCGTCTTCGAGCTGCGGCCGCCGCTCGCCACCCCCGCCGGGGAGTACTGGGTCGTGGTCAAGGCGGTCTGCCAGGGCAGGATCGCGTACGGTCCGGCCATTGCCGTCCACGTCAGCGAGGGATGAGACAGGCCATGGCCCGCAGACCCACCATCAAGGACATCGCCCGCCAGGCCGGGGTGTCGGAGAGCGCCGTCTCCTTCGCGCTCAACAACCGGCCCGGGGTCTCCCAGGACACCCGCGCCCGCATCCGGCGGGTCGCCGAGGAACTCGGCTGGCAGCCCAACAGCGCCGCCCGCGCCCTCTCCGGCGAACAGTCCGGCGCCGTCGGCCTGGTCCTCGCCCGGCCCGCGCACACCCTCGGAGTCGAGTCCTTCTTCCTCCAACTGGTCTCCGGCATCCAGGAGGTCCTGGCCGCCGGCCGGATCGCCCTGCTCTTCCAGGTGGTCGAGGACCTCGACGCCGAATGCGCCGTCTACCGCCGCTGGTGGGCCGAGCGGCGCGTCGACGGGGTCGTCGTCGTGGACCCGAGGACCGACGACCCGCGCCCGGCCCTGCTCGAACAGCTCGGCCTGCCGGCCGTCACGGTGGGGGAGACGGGACCGGCCTCCGCCGCTCCCGACTCTGCTGATTCTCCCGACTCGGCCGGCCCCGCCGCCCTGTCCGCCGCCCCCGCCGCCCTGTCCGCCGTCCGGGCCGACGACGCCAGCGCCATGGCGCAGGTGCTCGACCACCTGTACGGGCTCGGCCACCGCCGGGTCGCGCACGTCGCGGGACTGCCCGGACTCGCCCACACCGAGCGCCGGATCGCCTCGCTGCGCGCCGAGGCCGAGCGGCTGGGCCTCGGCCCCGGACAGGTGCGCTCGGTCACCACCGACTACTCCGACGCCGAGGGGGCCGAGGCCACCCGCCGGATCCTCGCCGAGCCGGAGCCGCCGACCGCGATCGTCTACGACAACGACGTGATGGCGGTGGCCGGCGTGGCCGTCGCCTCCGAGCTGGGCATCCCGGTCCCGGGCGGGATCTCGGTCGTCGCCTGGGACGACTCCGCGCTCTGCCGGGTCACCCGTCCCCGGCTCACCGCCCTGGTCCGCGACACCGCCGGCTTCGGCCGGCTCGCCGCCGAGGAGCTTCTCGGCCTCCTCGCGGGGGGCCCGCCGCGGTCACGCGAGAGCGAGCTGCCCAGGCTGGAGCCCCGCGAGAGTACGGCGCCGCCGCCGGCCGCATACTGAAACCGACCCCTTCCTGGAGCGCCACCGTGACCACTCCTCCCACCCCCACCTCCGCATTCCCCGCCCCCCGCGCCGGTTCGCCGGCCGGATCCGGCCTCACGGTCGCGATCGACATCGGCGGTACGAAGATCGCCGGAGCGCTGGTGGACTGCGACGGCGCCATGACGGCCACCACCCGCCGGCCCACCCCGCGCGGCGCCGACGGGGACACCGTGTTCGCCGCCGTCGCGGAGGTCGTGGCGGAGCTCGCCACGTCTCCGCTGTGGGGCTCGGCCGTCCGGTGCGGGATCGGCAGCGCGGGCCCGGTGGACGCCGCGCGCGGCACGGTCAGCCCGGTCAACATCGGCGCCTGGCGGGGTTTCCCCGTGCAGGCCCGGGTGGAGGCCGAGCTCGCGCGGCACGGGCTGCGGATCCCGACGGTGCTGGCCGGCGACGGGGTGGCGATGACCGCCGCCGAGCACTGGATGGGCGCCGCCCGCGGCCACGCCAACGCGCTCTGCATGGTGGTCTCCACCGGCGTCGGCGGCGGACTCGTCCTGAACAACCAGCTGCACCCCGGCCCCACCGGGAACGCGGGTCACATCGGCCACATCAGCGTCGCCTTCGACGGGGAGCCGTGCGCCTGCGGAGGCCGCGGCTGCGTGGAGTCCCTCGCCTCCGGCACCGCCATCGCGGCCTGGGCCCTGGCCCAGGGATGGGTCCCGGCCGGGGACGCCACCGCGGCCGGGGTGGCCGCCGCGGCTGCCGCGGGCGACCCCGTCGCCCTGGCCGCCTTCGACCGCGCGGGCCGGGCGCTGGCCGCCGCCATCGCGGCCACCGCCACCCTCGTCGAGACCGACATCGCCGTCATCGGAGGCGGGGTCGCCGCCTCGGGTGACACCCTCTTCGGGCCGGTCCGGGCGCACCTGGCCTCGTACGCGACCCTGTCCTTCGTCAAGGACCTCCAGGTCGTCCCGGCGACGCTGGGTACCCACGCGGGCCTGATCGGGGCCGCCGCGGCGGCGACGATGCTGCTGCCGTCGTAATGGCTGCCGTCGTGAAAGCTGCCGTGGTGAAGGCGGCCGTGGTGAAGGCGGCCGTGGTGAAGGCGGCCGGGGCACGCCCTACGGCTTGACCGAGCGGTAGTAGCGGGCCGCGCCCTCGTGCAGGTGCAGGGGATCCGTGTAGATCGCCGTGCGCAGGTCCACGAGCTGGGCCGCGTGCACCTGGCCCCCGATCTCGTCCCGGCTGGCGATCACGGTGCGCGTGAACTGCTCCGTGAGCTCGGCGCCCGCGTCCTCCCGGGTCACCAGCAGGTTCGGCACCGCCACGGTGGAGACGGCCGAGGTGTTGCGGGCGCGGCTGTAGGCGTCCTGCGGCATCACCGCCGCCCGGTAGTACCGCGCGGGGCTGCCGCTGGCCTGGAGCGCCTCCACCAGGTCGCCGAGCTGCACGAGCCGGATCTCGAACCGCTCCGAGAGCTCCCGCACGGCGGTGGTGGGCAGCCCGCCCGACCAGAAGAAGGCGTCGATCCGGCCGGCCTCCAGCTCCGCCGGCACGGTGTCGATGCCGATGGCCACCGGGGTGACGTCGCGCACCGGGTTCAGCCCCGCCGCCGTGAGCATGCGCTCCGAGATCAGCCGCACCCCCGAGCCGTCCTGGCCGACGGCAACCCGCTTGCCCCGCAGGTCCCGGGTGGACTGGACGGGCGAACCGGCGGGCACCACGAGCTGGACGTAGTCGTCGTAGAGCCGGGCCAGGCCGCGCAGCCGTTCCGCCCCGGGCTTCCGGTCGACCTGGTACTTGGCCACCGCGTCGGCCGTCGCCACCGTGAAGTCGGCCTCGCCCGCGGCCACCCGCTGCAGGTTCTGCTGAGAGCCCTCGCTGGTCTTCAGCCGGACCCGCACCCCGGGCACGTCCTTGGCGAGGGCCTGCTCCAGCAGCAGGCCGTAGCGGTGGTAGACCCCGCTCTGGACGCCGGTGCTCAGGGTGATCCCGCCCGTGAGCTCCGGCCGTCCGAAGGGCCGCAGCCACCAGACGAGGGCGCAGAGCACCGCCAGGACGGCCACCAGGGCCCGCAGGGCACGGCGCCTGCTGATCCGGGGCGGTACGAGAGGCATGGCCGCGATCCTGCCACCGACCCGCCGTCCTGTCACGGCCCGCCCTCCCGGCCCGCCCGGCCCGCCCCGGCCCACGCCCGGCCCGGGGCGCCGCGCCCGACCCGTACCCTTGCTGGGTGAGTACCGAGAGCGGCGAGGCGACTGTTGTGAAAACGTACGAGGTCCGGACGTACGGCTGTCAGATGAACGTGCACGACTCCGAGCGGCTGTCAGGCCTGCTGGAGGACGCCGGGTACGTCCGCGCGCCCCAGGGCTCCGACGGCGACGCCGACGTCGTCGTGTTCAACACCTGCGCCGTCCGCGAGAACGCCGACAACAAGCTCTACGGCAACCTCGGGCGGCTCGCGCCGATGAAGACCAAGCGCCCCGGCATGCAGATCGCCGTCGGCGGCTGCCTCGCGCAGAAGGACCGCGACACGATCGTGGACCGCGCCCCCTGGGTCGACGTGGTCTTCGGCACGCACAACATCGGCAAGCTGCCCGTCCTCCTGGAGCGCGCGCGCATCCAGGAGGAGGCGCAGATCGAGATCGCCGAGTCGCTGGAGGCCTTCCCCTCCACGCTCCCGACCCGGCGCGAGTCCGCGTACGCCGCCTGGGTCTCGATCTCCGTCGGCTGCAACAACACCTGCACCTTCTGCATCGTCCCGGCGCTGCGCGGCAAGGAGGAGGACCGCCGTCCCGGCGACATCCTCGCCGAGGTCGAGGCCCTGGTCGCCGAAGGCGTCTCCGAGATCACCCTGCTCGGCCAGAACGTCAACGCCTACGGCTCCGACCTGGGCGACCGCGAGGCCTTCTCCAAGCTGCTGCGCGCCTGCGGCGCGATCGAGGGCCTGGAGCGGGTCCGCTTCACCTCCCCGCACCCGCGCGACTTCACCGACGACGTGATCGCGGCGATGGCCGAGACCCCCAACGTCATGCCGCAGCTGCACAT
Source organism: Streptomyces sp. GL_148 (assembly GCF_057834205.1). NCBI lineage: Bacteria > Bacillati > Actinomycetota > Actinomycetes > Kitasatosporales > Streptomycetaceae > Streptomyces > Streptomyces sp. GL_148. The sequence continues at coordinate 6,443,682 of NZ_CM174396.1, forward strand.
GCCCATGCAGTCCGGGTCGGACACGATCCTCAAGGCGATGCGCCGCTCGTACCGCCAGGAGCGCTTCCTCGGCATCATCGAGAAGGTCCGCGCCTCCATCCCGCACGCGGCGATCTCCACCGACATCATCGTGGGCTTCCCCGGTGAGACGGAGGAGGACTTCCAGCAGACCATGCACGCGGTGCGCGAGGCGCGCTTCGCGAACGCCTTCACCTTCCAGTACTCCAAGCGCCCCGGGACCCCGGCCGCCGACATGGAGGGGCAGATCCCCAAGGAGGTCGTCCAGGAGCGGTACATGCGCCTGGTCGCCCTCCAGGAGGAGATCTCCTGGGACGAGAACAAGAAGCAGGTCGGCCGGACCCTGGAGGTCATGGTCGCGGAGGGCGAAGGCCGCAAGGACGGCGCCACGCACCGGCTGTCCGGGCGGGCCCCCGACAACCGCCTGGTGCACTTCACCAAGCCGGACGAAGAGGTCCGCCCGGGTGACGTGGTGACCGTGGAGATCACCTACGCGGCTCCGCACCACCTCCTCGCGGAGGGCCCGACGGGAGCGGTACGCCGGACCCGGGCGGGCGACGCCTGGCAGAAGCGCAACGAGGCTCCGGCGCAGCCGAAGGGCGTCCTCCTCGGCATCCCGACCCTGGGCGTCCCGGCCCCCCTCCCGACGACGACGTCGGGCTGCCAGCCTTCTCCTTCTTAACGCGCCGCTCGCGCGGTGCGGCCCTGGCGGGCCTCCCCGGCTTCGCGCCGCTGCGCCGGACTCCGTCCGGCGGTTGCCGGCGGGGTGCTCGCCACCGCCGTCCCGGCGTGGGGGCCGGTGGGCGGGTGCGGCGGGGTTGGGCTCTGCGGGGCGGGGTCCCCTACCCGCCCTTCGCCCGTTCCCCGGGCTCCGCCCGGACCCCTCTGGGGCTCCGCCCCAGACCCCGCGCCTCAAACGCCGGCGGGGCTGGATTTGGCCGGCGCCGCACGAAATCTCAGCCCCGCCGGCGTTTGAGGCGCGGGGGTCCGGGGGCTGGCCCCCCGGGAACGGTGCCGCACGCGGCATGGGGTCCGGGCGGAGCCCGGGGAACGGTGGAAGGGCGGGTAGGGGACCCCGCCCCGCAGGGCCCAATCACCCGCACCCGCCCACCGACCCCCGCGCCAGCCGGCAGTGGCGGCAACCCCGCCCAGCCCCCGCCGGACGGAGTCCGGCGCAGCGGCCCGATGCCCGGGAGGCCCGCCAGGGCCGAGCGGTGCGAGGGACGCGTCAAGAAGGAGAGCCGGCCCCGCGCCCAGCCGCCGGAGGCTACGCTGCGGATCATGCTCGTAGCCGCCGCCGTCTGCCCCGCCCCGCCGATGCTCCTGCCGGAGCTCGCCACGGGAGCCGCCGCCGAACTCGGCGACGCCCGCACCGCGTGTTCCGACGCGCTGTCCGTGCTCGCCGCCTCCCGGCCCGATCTGCTCGTCGTGGTCGGAGCCTGCGACCCGGACCACCACGGTGCCTACCCCCAGGGTGCCCGCGGCACCTTCCGCGGATTCGGCGCCGGAGCCGACGTACGGCTGGGCGAGGGCGAGGAGGGCCCGCGCCTGCTGCCCACCCCGCTCGCCGTCGGGGCCTGGCTGCTCGGCCGGGCCGGGTGGGGCGCCGCGCCCCTGGAGGGGTTCGGGGTCGCCGGGCCGCTGGACACCGAGCGGTGTCTGGAGGCCGGCCGGGAGCTCGCCGCGCGCGAGGACCGGGTCGCCCTGCTCGTCATGGGCGACGGCAGCGCCTGCCGCTCCCTCAAGGCCCCCGGTTACCTCGACGAACGCTCCGCCGCCTTCGACGCCGAAGCCGCCCGCGCGCTCGGCGCCGCCGACCTGCCCGCCCTCGCCGCCCTCGACGCGGGACTCGCCGCCGAGCTGCAGGCCGCCGGCCGGGCCCCCTGGCAGGTGCTCGCCGGCGCCGCCGAGGGCGCCGGGCTCCAAGGGCGGCTGCTGTACGAGGACGCCCCGTACGGGGTCGGGTACTTCGTCGCGGCCTGGTCGTAGCGGCGGCGACAGCGCTGGCCGGCAGCGCCGGCACAGAACGGAGAAGGGGCGCGGCACCCACAGGTGCCGCGCCCCTTCCGGGATTCCGGGACCGCGTCAGGAAGCGGCCGGCGGCGTCGGCCCGCCGGGAGAGTCCTTGTGCGCGATCTTGCCCAGGGCGTCCTTCGCCTTGTCCGCGCCGCTAGAGATCTGGCCGCTGTACTTGCCCTTGGTCTTCGAGTCGACGGCCTTCGCCATCTTCTCCAGATTCTGGCTGATCTTGCCCTCGTGCTGTGCGGCGAGGTCACCGACCTTGCCCTTGGCGGGCGCGAGCTTGGCCTTCAGATTGTCCAGCAGGCCCATGGGTCACCTTCCAATTGCGAGGCTACGTGCGGGCACCCTCTGCGGCCTCGCTGTCCGCGCTGACCTCCGCCGACTGCTGCTTCGGGATCTCGACGGCTTCCACCGCGCTCTCCTCCGCCACAGCCTGCTCGGTTCCGGCCTCGTCGGCCGTCGCGGACTCCACCGTCAGATCCACGGAAACGGCCTCGTCGGTCGTCGCCTGGGTCTTACGGCCGAGAAGCCGGTCCAAAATGCCCATGTCTACTCCTATAACGTTACTCGTGTGAGTGAAGTTCCGCCGTGGACGGGCCGCGGTACGGCAGGCGCGCGCCGGGCCGGAACCCCGCCAAGGCAACGACCCCGGTCCGGTCCCGTCACGTAGCTCGATCGGGTACATGGCATGGCCTTGACCGGGGGCTGCGAGACTGGTGCGGTGAGGAATGCAGCCCCCGCCCCGCGGGTCATCGCCGTCGTAGGACCCACCGCGGCCGGAAAGTCCGATCTGGGCGTAGCCCTGGCCCGTCATTTCGACGGCGACGTCGTCAACGCCGACTCGATGCAGCTGTACCGGGGGATGGACATCGGTACCGCCAAACTGACGACCGAGGAGCGCGGAGGGGTCCCGCACCACCTCCTCGACGTCTGGGACGTCACCGAGACGGCGAGCGTCGCCGAGTACCAGCGCCTCGCCCGCGCCGAGATCGACAAGCTGCTCGCCCAGGGCCGTACGCCGGTCCTCGTCGGCGGCTCCGGCCTCTACGTCCGCGGCGCGCTCGACGCCATGGAGTTCCCCGGCACCGATCCCGAGGTCCGGGCCCGGCTGGAGGCCGAGGTCACCCTGCGCGGCCCCGGCGCCCTGCACGCCCGCCTCGCGGCCGCCGACCCGGCCGCCGCGCAGGCCATCCTGCCCAGCAACGGCCGCCGCATCGTGCGCGCGCTGGAGGTCATCGAGATCACCGGACGGCCGTTCACCGCCAACCTGCCCGGCCACGAGTCCGTCTACGACACGGTCCAGATCGGCGTGGACGTGGCCCGGCCCGAGCTCGACGAGCGGATCGCGCTGCGCGTGGACCGGATGTGGGAGGCCGGGCTGGTGGACGAGGTCCGCACGCTGGAGGCAGCCGGCCTGCGGGACGGAATCACCGCCTCCAGGGCGCTCGGCTACCAGCAGGTACTGGCCGCCCTCGCGGGGGAGTGCACGCAGGAGGAGGCGCGCGCCGAGACCGTCCGCGCCACCAAGCGGTTCGCCCGCAGGCAGGACTCGTGGTTCCGCCGCGACCCGAGGGTGCACTGGCTCAGCGGGGCCGCCGAGGACCGCGGGGAACTCGCCGGACTCGCGCAGTCGTTGGTCGAACGAGCGGTTACAGCCTGATCACGTGATGGCATCGGGACGCCCCGCACGCCCGTCCCGGGCCTGACGGCGTGCCATCATCAAACTTCCGCCGGTGCCGTCACCGGCGGTGAACGACGGCGTGCGAAGTCCAAGTGGGGAGGGCGCGTGGCGATGGAGGCCGGCCCTCGTGACACCGGTCGGGACGACACCCGACGGGAAACGGACCCTATGCTTCACGGCGCCCCCGCCGACGGCGACGGCCTGCCCGGCGGAGCGCCGGTGACCGCCGACGGGCTCGCCGACGGCCTCCCCGACGGGCTCGCACTGCCCGCGGACGCCGACGGCCTCGCGCTGCCCGCGGACGCCGACGGCCTCGGACTGCCCGCTGATCCCGCGCGGCTGACCCCCGACGGCCCGGACGCGCCGGACTCCGCCGAGGCGGAGGCGGCCGCCGCCCCCGCCTTCGAGGTGGAACTGCGCCCCCAGCGCCGGCTGAGGCTGTGGCAGATCGCCCCCATCGTCGTGCTGGCCGCGGCCGGATCCCTGATGTTCGCCTTCCCGCTCGCCTTCGAGTTCGGCGACGGCGGAGCGGTCGTCGCCATGCTCGGATTCCTCATCAGCTGCTGCGCGGGCGGCTGGGGCCTGATGGCCGCGCGCCGCGTGGGCTACGCCCTGCCGGGGCTCCCGGCCCGCGGTTCCGGGCAGCGGCCCGACTGGCGCCTCGCCCTGCTGTACGCGCTGGTCGCGCTGGGTGTCGTAGCGCTCGCGGTGTACCGGGTGGCCCGGCTCCGGTAGGGCCCGTCGTCCCCAGGGGCGGCCCGGCTGCGCCGGGCGCCGGCTCGGTACCATGGGCGGGTGACGCAGACCAGCCTCTCCTTCCTCAAGGGCCACGGCACCGAGAACGACTTCGTGATCGTCCCGGACCCGGACAACGCCATCGAACTGCCGGTCTCCGCCGTCGCGCGGCTGTGCGACCGGCGGGCCGGGATCGGCGCGGACGGCGTGCTGCACGTCGTCCGCTCCGCCGCGCACCCCGAGGCGGCGCACCTGGCCGACGAGGCCGAGTGGTTCATGGACTACCGCAACAGCGACGGCTCCATCGCCGAGATGTGCGGCAACGGCGTCCGCGTCTTCGCCCGCTACCTCCAGCACGCGGGGCACGTGGAGCCCGGAGAACTGGCGGTCGCCACCCGCGGCGGAATCAAGCGGGTGCACCTCGACAAGACCGGCGACGTGACCGTCTCCATGGGCCGCGCCGAGCTGCCCGAGGGCGAGGTCACCGTCTCCGTCGGGTCCCGTTCCTGGCCCGCGCGCAACGTCAACATGGGGAACCCGCACGCGGTGGCGTTCGTTGACAGCCTGGACGATGCCGGGACGCTGCTAGACCCGCCCCCGTACAGCCCGGCGTCCGCCTACCCGACGGGTGTCAACGTCGAGTTCGTCGTCGACCGCGGCCCCCGGCACGTCGCCATGCGCGTCCACGAGCGCGGCTCCGGCGAGACCCGCTCCTGCGGCACCGGCGCCTGCGCGGTCGCCGTGGCCGCCATCCGCCGCGACGGCGCGGACCCGTCCGTCACCGGCGCGCCCGCCACGTACACCGTCGATCTGCCCGGTGGCACCCTGGTCATCACCGAGCACCCCGACGGGCGGATCGAGATGACCGGACCCGCCGTGATCGTGGCCGAGGGCGAGTTCGATCCCGCCTGGCTCACCGAAACGGCTTTCGCCTGAAGCTTCCCTCTAATGGGTGATCCGTTTCACGCTGAGCGAGAGGTGGACTGCGCCACGTGGTGGGGTCGGTAGCATCAGGCACCGGCCCTGAGGGCTCACCCCATGCCCACCACCGCCGGCCGATGCCGTCGGAGGTGCCCATGAGTGCAGAGGCCACGAACCCCGAAGCACGTCCCGAAGCGCTCCCTGAACTTCGCAGACGTGGCAGGACCAGGCTTGACCTGCGACGACTCGGACGCGCCGCACTGCTCGGGCCCACGCCCCGGGACCGGCTGCCGGACGCCATCGGCCATGTCGCCGAAGCGCACCGCGCCCATCACCCCGACGCGGACCTGTCGCTGCTGCGCCGCGCGTACCTGCTCGCGGAGACCTCGCACCGCGGCCAGATGCGCAAGAGCGGTGAGCCGTACATCACACATCCGCTCGCCGTCACGCTCATCCTGGCCGAACTGGGCGCCGAAACCACCACTCTGACGGCCTCGCTCCTCCACGACACCGTCGAGGACACCGACGTGACCCTCGATCAGGTCCGTGAGGAGTTCGGCGACGAGGTCTGCTTCATCGTCGACGGCGTGACCAAGGTCGAGAAGATCGACTACGGCGCCGCCGCCGAGCCCGAGACCTTCCGCAAGATGCTCGTCGCCACCGGCAACGACGTCCGCGTGATGTCCATCAAACTCGCCGACCGGCTGCACAACATGCGCACCCTCGGGGTGATGCGGCCCGAGAAACAGGCACGCATCGCCAAGGTCACCCGAGACGTCCTCATCCCGCTCGCCGAACGGCTCGGCGTACAGGCCCTGAAGACCGAGCTGGAGGACCTCGTCTTCGCGATCCTGCACCCCGAGGAGTACGAGCACACGCGCGCCCTCATCGCGGCCCACGCGGGTGAACGCGACCCGCTGCCCGCCATCGCCGACTCGGTACGGGCCGTCCTGCGCGACGCGGGCATCGCCGCCGAGGTGGTCGTGCGGCCCCGCCACTTCGTCTCCGTGCACCGCATCTCCCTCAAGCGCGGGGAGCTGCGCGGCTCCGACTTCGGCCGCCTGCTGGTCCTCGTCGGGGAGAACGCGGACTGCTACGCCGTACTGGGGGAGCTGCACACCTGCTTCACCCCGGTCATCTCCGAGTTCAAGGACTTCATCGCCTCCCCGAAGTTCAACCTCTACCAGTCCCTGCACACGGCCTTCGCCACGCCCGAGGGCTACGTCGCCGAGGTCATCGTCCGGACCCGGCAGATGCACCGGGTCGCGGAGGCGGGCGTGGTGGCGCTCGGCAATCCGTACACGGGCCCGCCGTCCGCGGAGCAGATCGCGGCGGCCGACTGCGACGAGGAGCGCGTGGACCCGACCCGGCCCGGCTGGCTGTCGCGGCTGCTCGACTGGCAGCAGTCGGCGCCCGACCCCGACACCTTCTGGGACGTCCTGCGCTCGGAGCTGGCCCAGGACCGGGAAATCACCGTGTTCCGCGCCGACGGGGGCACCCTGGGCCTGCCGGCCGGCGCCAGCTGTATCGACGCCGCCTACGCGCAGCACGGCGAGGCGGCCCACGGCTGTATCGGCGCCCGGGTCAACGGGCGCCTGACCTCCCTGTCCTCCCGGCTCTCCGACGGGGACACCGTCCAGCTCCTGCTCGCGCACGACGCCTCCTCGGGGCCCACCGCCGACTGGCTGGACCACGCGAAGACCCCGGCCGCCCGGATCGCCGTCAGCAGCTGGCTGGAGGCCCACCCCGACGGGGCCCGGCCCGCCGACGCCGCACCCAGGCCGCCGCTGTCGGTGATCGGCCTCCGCAGCGGCGGGGGCAACGCCGTCGCCGACCTGCCCGACGCCACCGTGCGGCTCGCGGGGTGCTGCACCCCGGTACCGCCGGACGCCGTCGAGGGGTTCGTCGTACGCGGCGGGGCCGTCACCGTGCACCGGGTCCACTGCGCGACGGTGGCCCAGATGCGGGCCGTGGGGCGGACCCCGATCGCCGTGCACTGGCGGGCGACCGCGGACTGTCGGGTCACCCTGCTCGCCGAATCGTTCGGCCGCCCGCACCTGCTGGCCGATCTGACCGAGGCCATCGCCCGCGAGGGGGTCGAGGTGGTCTCCGCGACGGTGGAGCCGCCGGTCGAGCAGCGGGTCCGGCACAGCTACACCCTGCAGCTGCCCGACGCGACTGGCCTCCCGGCGCTGATGCGGGCCATGCGGGACGTGCCCGGGGTCTACGACGTCAGCCGGGCGTAAGGGGGCAGACCCCTTTCGGGTGGAGCCGTCGCGCGCCGTTCGCAGGCGCGTGGCGGTCGCTGATAAGCGGTGGGGGATGCAGCTCACCTCCCCGCGCCTGCGCGCCGCCCTGCTGGCCGCGGCCTCCCTCACCCTCGTCGCCGCCGTCGTGCCCCCGCCCCGGGCGCTCGGCATCGGCGACCCGCTCTTCCCCGAGTTGGGGAACCCCGGGTACGACGTGCTCTCGTACGACCTGTCCTTCGCCTACAAGAACAACAGCAGCCCCCTCGACGCGGTCACCGTCATCGACGCGCGCAGCCTCACGCGGCTCGAGACCGTCAATCTCGACTTCACCCACGGCAAAGTGGCCTCCGCCGAGGTCAACGGGGAACCCGCCGCCTTCGGATACGTCGGCGAGGACCTCGTGCTGACCCCCGCCCGGCCGGTGGAGCCGGACCTGCCCCTGCACATCACCGTCCGGCACACGAGCGACCCGCGCGGCCGCGGCGACGGCGGCTGGGTGGTCACCGAGGACGGGCTGGCCATGGCGAACCAGGCCGACGCCGCGCACCGGGTCTTCCCCTGCAACGACCATCCCGCCGACAAGGCGTACTTCACCTTCCGGGTGAGCGCGCCGGCCGGGACGACGGCCGTGGCCAACGGTGTGCCGGGCGCGCTGCCGGCCCGCGGGGCGGGCGCCGCGACCACGTGGACGTACCGGACGCTGCACCCGATGGCCACCGAGCTCGCCCAGGTCTCCATCGGCGACTCGGCCGTGGTCCACCGCACCGGCCCGCACGGGCTGCCGCTGCGCGACGTGGTCCCCGCGGCGGACCGGGAGCGGCTGGAGCCGTGGCTGAAGAAGACCGCCGGGCACATCGAGTGGATGGAGGCACGGGTCGGCCGCTACCCCTTCGAGAACTACGGGGTGCTGATCGCGAAGGCCCGTACCGGCTTCGAGCTGGAGACGCAGACCCTGTCGCTGTTCGAGAGCGCACTGTTCGCGGGCAACGGCGGCTACCCCGAGTGGTACGTCGAGTCCGTGATGGTCCACGAGTTGGCCCACCAGTGGTTCGGCGACAGCGTGAGCCCGCGCACCTGGTCCGACCTGTGGCTCAACGAGGGCCACGCCACCTGGTACGAAGCCCTGTACGCGGACGGCCTCGGCACGTACTCCCTGGAGCGGCGCATGCGCGAGGCGTACCAGCGCTCCGACCAATGGCGGGCGGCCGGCGGCCCCCCGGCCGCGCCCAAGCCGGCCGCCGCGGGCGAGAAGATCGGGCTGTTCCGGCCGGTGGTCTACGACGGCGCCGCGCTGATCCTGTACGCGCTGCGGCAGGAGATCGGGGCCAAGGCCTTCGACCGGGTGGAGCGGCGCTGGGTGGGGGAGCACCGGGACGGGATCGCCGGCACGGAGGACTTCGTACGGCTGGCCTCGCAGGAGGCGGGCCGCGACCTGGGGGCGTTCCTGGAGCCGTGGCTGTACGGGAAGAAGACGCCGGCGATGCCCGGGCACCCGGAGTGGAGCGCCCCGAAAAGCGTGTGACGCGTGCGGAACGGGCATGCCACCATCGACGAGGCCGTTCCGCGGGGGCGCCGCCGGGGAATCTCGGGGGAGTGTCACACGTTGGACGTGACAGTGTTATGTCACGCGCGGGAGTAGCTTTGGCCTTGGCTCCGCTTCGCCTGACGCGGACGCATTCGAAAACGACGTAAGGATCCAATGACCTCCTCTTCTTCCCCTTCCCAGGACGCGCGGGACGACGCACAGGGTGCGCCGGATCCGCAGAGCTTCACCGAGAGCCTTCGGGCCGACGCCCTGATGGAAGAGGACGTCGCCTGGAGCCACGAGATCGACGGAGACCGGGACGGCGCCCAGTACGAGCGCTCCGAGCGCGCGGCCCTGCGCCGCGTGGCCGGCCTCTCCACCGAGCTCGAAGACGTCACCGAGGTCGAGTACCGCCAGCTCCGCCTGGAGCGGGTCGTCCTCGTGGGCGTATGGACCTCCGGCACGGTGCAGGACGCTGACAACTCCCTCGCGGAGCTCGCCGCCCTCGCCGAGACGGCGGGCGCGCTCGTACTCGACGGAGTGATCCAGCGCCGCGACAAGCCCGACCCGGCCACCTTCATCGGTTCCGGCAAGGCGCGCGAGCTGCGCGACATCGTGATGGAGAGCGGCGCCGACACCGTCGTCTGCGACGGTGAGCTCAGCCCCGGCCAGCTCATCGCCCTCGAAGACGTCGTCAAGGTGAAGGTGGTCGACCGGACCGCGCTCATCCTCGACATCTTCGCCCAGCACGCCAAGTCCCGAGAGGGCAAGGCGCAGGTCGCCCTCGCGCAGATGCAGTACATGCTGCCGCGACTGCGCGGCTGGGGTGCCTCGCTGTCCCGGCAGATGGGTGGCGGTGGCGGTGGCGGCATGGCCACCCGCGGCCCCGGTGAGACCAAGATCGAGACCGACCGGCGCCGGATCCGCGAGAAGATGGCGAAGATGCGCCGGGAGATCGCGGAGATGAAGACCGGCCGCGACATCAAGCGGCAGGAACGGCGCCGCAACAAGGTGCCCTCGGTCGCCATCGCCGGCTACACCAACGCAGGCAAGTCCTCGCTGCTCAACCGCCTCACGGGCGCGGGCGTCCTGGTGGAGAACGCGCTGTTCGCCACCCTCGACCCGACCGTGCGCCGGGCCGAGACGCCGTCCGGCCGGGTCTACACCCTGGCCGACACGGTCGGCTTCGTCCGGCACCTGCCCCACCACCTCGTCGAGGCGTTCCGCTCCACGATGGAGGAGGTCGGCGACTCCGACCTCATCCTGCACATCGTGGACGGCTCGCACCCGGCGCCGGAGGAGCAGCTGGCGGCGGTCCGCGAGGTCATCCGCGAGGTCGGCGCCGTCAAGGTGCCCGAGATCGTGGTGATCAACAAGGCGGACGCGGCCGACCCGCTGGTGCTCCAGCGCCTGCTGCGGATCGAGAAGCGCTCCATCGCCGTCTCGGCGCGCACGGGTCAGGGCATGGCGGAACTCCTCGCGCTCATCGACGCCGAGCTGCCGCGGCCGGCGATCGAGATCGAGGCCGTCGTGCCGTACACGCGCGGCGGGCTGGTCGCCCGTGCCCACGCCGAGGGCGAGGTGATCTCCGAGGAGCACACGGCGGAGGGCACCCTGCTCAAGGCGCGGGTGCACGCGGAGCTGGCGGCGGAGTTCGCTCCGTACGTGCTCGCGAAGCACTGACGCGTACCGGATGAACGACTGAGGGCCCCCGCAGCAGCGGGGGCCCTCAGCCATGTGGTGCGCTGATGCGGTTACTTGAACTTGCCGCTCACGGCGTCGAAGACGCCCTTCGCCTCCGGACCCAGCCGCGGCCCGGCCAGCCAGCCCGCCTTGGCGGGACCGATGGAGGTGTTCGACACCAGCGCGGGCTTGCCGTCGCCACCCGCCGCGACCCAGCCGCCGCCCGAGGAACCGCCGGTCATCGTGCAGCCGATGCGGTACATCGTGGGGTCGGTCGCGTTCAGCGACAGCCGGCCCGGCTTGTCGGCGCACTGGAAGGTCTTCTGACCGTCGAACGGAGCCGCCGCCGGGTAGCCGGTGGCCGTCATCTTCGCGATCTTGGGCGCGGCCGGAGCGTTGAACTCCACCGGGAGCGCCGTACCGACCGTCTCCTCCAGCGACTTGCCGCCCCCCTTCTCCGGGGTCACGTGCAGCACCGCGAAGTCGTACGGGGCACCAGCGCCGCCGGTCGGACCGCCGGTCGCGATCCACTGGTCGGAGGTCTGCGCCCAGTCGCTCCACCACACGCCGTACGGGGCCACTTCCTCGCGGGGCGCGCCCTTGAGCGCGGCCGCGGACTTGCCCTTGTTGTTGTACGACGGGACGAAGGCGATGTTGCGGTACCAGCCGCCGGACTTGCCCGCGTGCACGCAGTGGCCGGCCGTCCAGACCATGTTGGACTTGCCGGGGTGCGCCGGGTCCTTGACCACGGTCGCCGAGCAGACCATCGAGCCCTCGGGGCCGTCGAAGAACACCTTGCCGGAGGCGGGGACGCTCTGGTGGTAGGGCGGGGCCGCGGCCTTGGCGGCCACCGGAGCGGGAGTCGGGTCGGTGACGCCCTGGTCCTTGCCCGCGTCCGGGTCGACGGCGGGAGGCTGCGGCATCTTGTCCGCCTCGCGCATCCGGTCCGAGTCCCAGAGGTCCTCGATGATCGGGTTGATGTAGTCGCCCGCCTCGCGGAGCCAGTCCTCCTTCTTCCAGTTCTTCCACTCACCCCCCTTCCACTTCTCCAGGTCGATGCCGTGCTCCTTGAGCTTGTCCTTCAGCCCGTCCGGGATCTTCACCCCGTCCAGGCTGGTGGGCAGGCTCGCCGCCACGGTCGGCTTGGCGTCGGTCTCACCGTCGCCGGGCCCGCACGCCGCGGCGGTCAGCGCGAGCGCGGCCGCGCACAGGATCGCGGTGACCGGTCGGATCGGTCGCATGTCGTGAATCCCCCTGGTGGTTCGGGATGGTGCCTGGGTTGGCGGGCGCCTGGGTTGCAGCACCCCACTATGCCGCTGCCGTGAGGGACGGCACAGCCCGGGGCACCGGTTCCCCCGGGCGGGACAAGGATCTTGGGCTCACCCGTGATCCGTCGCCGCCACCGTCGTTGGTACGTACGGGGGATGGGTGAGCAGTGTGGGTGTTCGAAGCGCACCCCGGAAGAGCAACCGTGCGGGAGGAGCGACACTCGTGCCTTTGACGGCTTGGACGGGCGAGCAGGCCACGGCCGGGGCGGAGGTTCCGGCGCAGGCGAACCGGGCTCCGGAGGCAGGGCAGTTCGGAGGGCAGGCGCCGTCCGCGGCTCCGGGGACAGCCGCGGGCGAGGGGATCCTGCGCAGGCAGGCGCAACGGGAGTCCGCCGCCCGGACGTACGCGCGCTCCCTGCCCATCGTGCCCGTGCGCGCACGGGGGTTGACCATCGAGGGGGCGGACGGACGCCGCTACCTCGACTGCCTCTCCGGCGCCGGAACCCTCGCCCTCGGCCACAACCACCCGGTCGTGCTCGAAGCCATCCGCGGGGTCCTCGACTCGGGAGCCCCGCTGCACGTGCTGGACCTCGCGACTCCGGTCAAGGACGCCTTCACCACCGAGCTGTTCGCCAGCCTGCCGGCGGAGCTGGCCGCGGACGCCCGCATCCAGTTCTGCGGACCGGCCGGGACGGACGCGGTGGAGGCCGCGCTCACCCTCGTCCGCACCGCGACCGGACGGTCCGGGATGCTCGCCTTCACGGGGGCCTACCACGGCATGACCGCGGGAGCGCTGGCCGTCTCCGGCGGTGCCACGGACGTACGGGTGACCCGGCTGCCGTATCCACAGGACCGCCGCTGCCCGTTCGGAGTCGGCGGGGCCGAGGGCGCGGAACTGTCGGCCCGTTGGACGCGGAACCTGCTCGACGACCCCAAGAGCGGGGTGCCCGCGCCCGCCGGGATGATCGTCGAACCCGTCCAGGGAGAGGGCGGAGTCCACCCCGCCCCCGACGCCTGGCTGCGCAGGATGCGGGAGATCACGGCGGAGCGGGGGATCCCGCTGATCGCCGACGAGGTCCAGACGGGGGTCGGGCGCACCGGGGCCTTCTGGGGGGTCGACCACGCGGGGGTCGTCCCCGACGTGATGGTGCTCTCCAAAGCCATCGGGGGCAGCCTCCCGCTCGCGGTGATCGTGTACCGGGCCGAGCTGGACCAGTGGGCCCCCGGCGCCCACGCCGGCACCTTCCGCGGCAACCAGCTCGCCATGGCGGCGGGCACCGCGACGCTGGCCTACGTCCGGGAGAACGGCCTCGCGGAGCGCGCCGCGACCCTGGGCGCACAAATGCTCGCCGCGCTGCGCGGCCTGATTCCGGCCCACCCGTGCGTGGCGGACGTACGGGGCCGCGGGCTGATGATCGGCGTCGAACTGGCCGACCCCGACACCGGCGAAGCCTCTTCGGACCTCGCGGTGGCCGTCCGCCAGGCCTGTCTGGACCGGGGCCTCATCGTCGAACTCGGCGGCCGCCACTCCAGCGTCGTCCGCCTCCTCCCCCCTCTCACCCTGACCGACGAGCAGGCCTCAGCCGTCCTCGACCGCCTCGCCGACGCCATCTCCGCCGCCACCCGCCGCTAAGGACCCCGATGCCCAACCCCCTCCACCCCTCGGCCCCCACCCCTCCGCCTGCCGACACGGTCCACCCTGCGCACCCCGCGACCCCCACCCCTCCGCGTGCCGACACGGTCTACCCGGCGCCCCCCTTGGCCCCCACCCCTTCGCCTGCCGAGCTGCTCCACCTTGCGCCCCCTTTGGGCCCCGCGCTTCCGCCTGCCGAGGCGCTCCACCTTGCGCACCCTTTGGGCCCCACCCCTCCGCTTGCCGAGGCGCTCCACCCTGCGCCCCTCTTGGGCACCGCCCTTCCCCCTACCGCGCAGGCACCGGCCAACCCCGTACCACCGTCACCGCTGGCGCCCGCCACTCCGCTACGGTCCCCGCAGCCTCCGGCTGAGTCGGCGCCACCGAAGCCGGTGCGTACCGACGCGCTGCCGTCGCCGGACTCTCCGCCCGCCCCCGCCCTGCAGTGGTCGGCGTCGGCTGATCGGCTGAGTCCGCCGCTTCCGCAGGCCGCTTCTGTGTCGCCTTCCTCGGCGTCCGCCGATCAGCCGCGGCGGTCACCCCTTGCTGCGGCTGCGCCGCCGCAGCTCATGTCGGCGCCGGCCCTGGGTACGCGACCCGGCGCAGGGAGCGGTCCGGTCCAGCCTTCGGACGCCCCGGGCTCTCCCCCTGCTCTCGGGTACGGGCACAAGCCCTCCGGCTCCTCACCACTGTCGACTCCGGAGGAGACCGTGGCCCTCTCAACGGACTCAGCCCCGCCTCCCGGCGTCCCGCCCACCGTCGGGGCACCACCGCCAGCGGCCGCCCCGGGTTCGGCTGCTGCGGCCGGGCATCGCCCGTCCGTGCTTCCGACCGTCTCCGCCGGGCCCCTGCAGCCGCCGGCCCCCGCCCCCGGGGCTCGGCCCGTCGCCGAGAGCACGCCGGCGTCGTCTCCCACCGCCCCAGCCGGGCCTACCCCGCCGTCGGCCCCGGCCCCGGCCCCGGCCCTGGCCCTCGGCGGGGCACCGACCCCACCGCCGGACGGCCACGCCTCTCCGTCCTTGACGGCTCTCAACGGGCATCCGCCGACCCGGCACGGGAAGCCCTTCGGTACCGAGCCCACGGCTCCCGGTCCGAGCCTGGCCCCGGCCGCCCCAGGCGCGCCGGGCGGGCCGACTCCCGTCAGCGCCACCTCGGCCGTGATGGCTACGCCCGCGCGGCCCACCCCCTCCGGCTCCCCGGACGCCAGGCCGGGCCCGTCGCCTTCCGGTGCTACGGCCCGACCTGAGCCGCCCACTTCTCCTGCGGCCACGGGCACCGAGCCTCCAGCCGCCGCCGCGTGGCAGCCGCCACCCATTCCAGCGGAACGTTCTCCCCAGCCCGCCTTCCCTCCCGCCGGGCCCGGCGACTCTCCCCCCGCCGCCACCGCATGGCCGCCGCTGTTCGCTCCCGCGGACAGCGCCCTCCGGCCCGCCGTCGATCCGGCGGTGTCCCTCGGTTCCCCGCCCAGCCCCACCGCATGGCCGCCGCTGTCCGCTCCCGCGGACAGCGCCCCCCGGCCCGCCGTTGATCCGGCGGTGTCCGCCGGATCTAATTCCGCCCCCACCGCGTGGCCGCCGTTGGCCGGTGCCGTGGCCTGGTCCGGGGTACCGGCTACCAGCGACGCCTCGCGCAGTGCGCCGTCGCCCGCGGCCTCGCAGCCGGCTTACGGCGCTGCGGCCGGCGCTGGTCCGGCGAGCCGGGCAGGGGGTCTGCCGGCCGAGGGTTCGGCGGACGCCCTCGCCGGGCGGCCCCGGGCGGAGGCACGGGGAGCATCGCCCGGCCCGGGCCCGGGCCCCGGCCCCCGCCCTGGCACGGGTCCCGGCTCCGCGGCCGACTCGGCGCCGCCCGGTCCGGGGCGTTCGGACGAGCTGCCTTCAGGGGGGCAGGGTAAGACCGTGCCCAAGGGGCCTTCCGAGGCGGCCCCGTCGGCCTCCGGTTCCACTACCGAGCCCATCGCCGCCCAGGACGCTGCGGCCCCGCGACCCGGCGCAGCCGAACCGGGGGAGCGGGCCGCAGCGTCCGCGTCGCCGGGGGACGGCTGGACCGGTCCTGCCGGTGCTTTCCCGGGCATGCCGGCCGCGGGCATGCCCTGGCCGGCGGCCGAGCCGCAGGCACCCGCCGCGGTGCCACGGCAGAAGGACGGCACCGTCCGACCCCGCGCGGGAGCTGCGGACCCGCTGGACCACCCCGACCCCAGGGTCGCCGCCGAGGCCGCCTCGGTGGAGAACCTGCTGCGCTGCTGGGTCCGCGAGACCGGACTGGAACAGCCCGTCGGCCCCGTCCTGCGCATCCCCCTCCCCGCATCGGGCGCCGCCCTGCTCGTCGCGGTCCGCTACTGGTCCGCGGCCGGCTGGCACCGCTTCGGCCCGGCCCGCATCGAAGGTGTCCCCGCCGACGCCCCCGCCGTGGACGCGGTCACCCTCGCGGCACTGATCGCCCGCGAAGGCGACGGCGGCCCCGGAACCGGCGCCCCCAGCGGCGGCGCCCCCGGCGACCCCGGCAGCGCCGACCTCGTCGGCCGGGTCGCCGACTCGGTGCGCCGGACCGCCGAGTTCATCACCGACCGCCGCCAACGCCCGGCCGCACCCGTCCCCGTCGCCGCGGACCGGTTCCTCACCGCCGAACAGTCCCTCCTCCTCGGCCACCCGCTCCACCCGACCCCGAAGAGCCGCGAAGGGCTCTCCGAAGCCGAAGTGCGCCGCTACTCACCCGAACTCCACGGCTCCTTCCCCCTGCACTGGGTGGCGGTCGAACCCGCCGCCCTCGCCACCGACTCCGCCTGGACCGAACGCGGCCGCCCGGTCTCCGCCGCCCGGCTGCTGGGCCGCCTCGCCCCCGGCCTCCCGGTGCCCGACGGTGCCACCCCCCTTCCCCTTCACCCCTGGCAGGCCCGCGACCTGCTCGAGCGCCCCGCGGTCGCCGCCCTCCGCGATGCGGGACTCCTCCACGACCTGGGCCCGTACGGGGCCCCCTGGTATCCGACCTCCTCCATCCGCACCGTCCACCAGCCCGGCGCCCCCGCGATGCTGAAGCTCTCCTTGGGCCTGCGCATCACCAACTCCCGTCGTGAGAACCTCCGCAAGGAACTGCATCGCGGCATCGAGGTGCACCGACTGCTCCGCACCGGACTCGCCGAGCGGTGGCAGGCCGCCCATCCCGGCTTCGACATCGTCCGCGATCCCGCCTGGGTCGCCGTCGACACGCAGGACGGCGACCCCGTCCCCGGACTCGACGTCCTGCTGCGTCACAACCCCTTCCGGTCGGGCGACGACGCCCTCTGCGTCGCCGCGCTCACCGCACCACGCCCGTGGCCCGGGCGGACCACCATGAGCTCCCGCCTCGCCGAGACCGTCTCGCACCTCGCCACCACCACCGGGCGGACGACCTCCGCCGTCGCCGCCGAGTGGTTCCTGCGCTACCTCGAACACGTCGTCCTGCCGGTCCTCGCCTTCGACGCGCTCGCCGGCATCGCACTCGAAGCGCACCAGCAGAACACGCTGGTCCTCCTCGACCCGGCTGGCTGGCCGGTCGGCGGCCGCTACCGCGACAACCAGGGCTACTACTTCCGCGCCTCCCGCCGCGCGGAACTGGAGCGCCGGCTCCCCGGAATCGGCGCCACGAGCGGCACCTTCGTCTCCGACGCCGTCACCGACGAGCGCTTCGCCTACTACCTCGGCATCAACAACGTGCTCGGTCTCATCGGAGCCTTCGGATCCCAGCGGCTCGCCGACGAACGCGTCCTGCTGGCCGCCTTCCGCCGGTTCCTCGGCAAGGCCACGGGCCTCGGACCGCTCCCCGAGAGGCTGCTCGACTCGCCCACCCTGCGCTGCAAAGCGAATCTGCTCACCCGCCTCGGAGGTCTGGACGAGCTCGTCGGCCCCGTCGATACCCAGTCCGTCTACGTCTCCATCGCCAACCCCCTTCACGAATGACGCGTCCCCACAGAAACGGAGAAGAGCCACCGATGCCCTCCACCGACTTCCACACCGGCGTGCTCCTCGCCGATGAGCTCCGCACAGCCGCGCCGCGTCTCAGCCCCGAGTCGCTGCCCCAGCTCGCCGAGGCCGATCTCCTCGACTCCCCGGCGGCCTGGGGCGGCGTCACGACGCGGTCCGGCGTCTTCAGACTCGAACCCGTACGGCTCCGCCGCGACCTGAAGCTGCTCACCGCGTGGATGAACGACCCGCAGGTGGACGCCTATTGGGAACTCGCCGGCCCCGCCGCCGTCACCGCCGCCCACGTGTGGGCACAGCTGACCGGGGGCAGCCGCAGCATCCCGTGTCTCGGCCTCCTCGACGGCACGCCGATGAGCTACTGGGAGATCTACCGGGCCGACCTCGACCCGCTCGCCGCGCACTACCCGGCGCGCCCCCACGACACGGGTATCCACCTGCTCATCGGAGACGGCACGAACCGCGGCCGAGGTCTGGGCACCGAGCTCCTGCGCGCCGTCGCCGACCTGGTGCTCGACAACCGCCCCCGCTGCATGCGGGTCATCGCCGAACCGGACATCCGCAACACCCCCTCCGTATCAGCCTTCCTGAACTCCGGCTTCCGCTGCCCCACCGAGATCGAACTGCCCGGCAAGCGAGCCGCCTTGATGATCCGCGAGCGGGCGCTGCGCAATCTCCTCTGAGTGCCGCCCCGCACGTCCCGTCCCTCCCGGCTGGTCTCGCACATCTCTTCACTTCCCGTACCTCTCACCTCGAAAACTCTGCGTCACGCAGCAAAGTTCCCGATCCCGAGGAGTCCCGTGCAGAATTTCTCCGCAGCCCCCGACTCCCCAGGCCCCCACTTCCCCCCATTCCCCGACGCCGTGCCCCCGTCGCCCCAGCACCCGTGCACACCGCCCGAACTGAACCGTCCGACCTGGGATTTCGCCGCCCGCCGCCTGCTCGCCAAGATGCTCGGCGAGTTCGCGTACGAGGAGATCGTCACCCCGGTCCCCGCCCCGGCCGCCTCCGGTGACGCCTGGACGCTGACCCTCGACGACGGCAGCAGCCTCGGCTTCCGGGCCCGCCGCCGCTCGTACGGCAGCTGGCACGTCGCACCCGACACGATCACGCTCACCCCGCAGCCCGCCGCACCCGGGTTGCCGACCGCCTTCGGGGATCCGTACGCCTTCCTCATCCGCGCGCGCAGGCTCCTCGCTCTCGACGGCGCCACCCTCGGCCACCTCGTCCGCGAGCTCAGCGCCACGCTCGCGGCCGACGCCCGGATCGACCACACCGCGCTGACCGCGGACGTCCTCGCAGACCTCGACTACGCGGCCCTCGAAGGCCACCAGACCGGCCACCCCTGGCTCGTCCTCAACAAGGGGCGGATCGGACTCTCCGCCTCCGACACCGCCGCCTGGGCACCCGAGGCCCGCACCGCCCAGCGCCTGCCCTGGCTCGCCGCGCACACCTCCCTCGCGCACTACCGCGGCACCGCCGGCCTCGAAGACCCCGCCCGCCTCTACTCCGCCGAGCTCGACCCCGTCACCCGGGCCCTCTTCGACCGGACCCTGCGCGACCGCGGCCTCGACCCGCTCGGCTACCTCTACCTCCCCGTCCACCCCTGGCAGTGGGACGAGGTCGTCCTGCCCCTCTTCGCGCCGGCCCTCGCCGCCGGCACCCTGGTCCCGCTCCCCGCCGACCCCGACCTCCGCCTCCCCCAGCAGTCGATCCGGACCTTCCTCAACCTCACCCGCCCCGACCGGCACAGCGTCAAACTGCCGCTCTCCGTCTTCAACACGATGGTCTGGCGCGGCCTGCCCTCGGACCTGGCCCTCGCGGCGCCCGCCGTCACCGCCTGGATCCACTCCCTGCGCGACGGCGACGCCTTCCTCCGCGAGGAATGCGGGGTGATCCTGCTGGGCGAGGTCGCCTCCGTCACGGTCCGCCACCCCGTCTACGACGCGCTCCCCGAAGCCCCGTACCAGTACAAGGAGCTCCTCGGCGCGATCTGGCGCGAGCCGCTGACCGGACACCTCGCCCCCGGCGAGCGGGCCCGCACCCTCTCCTCGCTCCTGCACGTCGATCCCCGCGGCCGGTCCTTCACCGCCGAGCTCGTCGCCCGCTCCGGCCTGACCCCCACCGTCTGGCTCCAGCGCCTCTTCGCCGCCCTGCTGCCCCCGCTGCTCCGCTTCCTCTACCGCTACGGCACCGTCTTCTCCCCGCACGGCGAGAACGCCGTCGTGATCTTCGACGAGCACGACGTCCCGGTCCGGCTCGCGGTCAAGGACTTCGTGGACGACGTCAACATCAGCGCCGAACCGCTGCCCGAGCTGGCGGCCATGCCCGACGAGGTCCGTGCGGTCCTGCTCACCGAGCCCGCGGACTTCCTGCCCCAGTTCATCCACTCCGGGCTCTTCGTCGGCGTCTTCCGCTACCTCTCCGCCCTCTGCGAGGACCGGCTCGGGGTTGCGGAGGACACGTTCTGGGCGCTCGTGCGGGCGGAGATCCTCCGACACCAGGCCCGTTTCCCGGAGCTCAAGGAGCGCTACGAGCTCTTCGATCTCCTCGGCGAACGCATCGGGAGGCTCTGCCTCAACAGGAACCGTCTCTACGAGGACGGCTACCGCGACCGGCCCGACCGCCCGCACGCCGTGCGGTACGGCACTGTGCCGAACCCCCTCCACCGGTCATGACCGCTCGCCGGTGCCGTCACTGTCGGCGGGGCCCCGTAGGGTTGGCACTGCTATGACGAAGCCCTCCCTCCCCGACCTGCTGCACGCCGCCGTCTCCGCCGTCGGCGGCACGGAGCGGCCCGGCCAGGTGGCCATGGCCGAAGCCGTCGCCGAAGCGATCGACGACAACTCCCACCGCCTCATCCAGGCCGGTACCGGCACCGGTAAGTCCCTGGGCTACCTGGTGCCGGCGCTCGCGCACGGCGAGCGCGTGGTCGTGGCCACCGCGACGCTGGCCCTCCAGCGCCAGCTCGTGGAGCGCGACCTGCCCCGGACGGTGGAGGCGCTGCATCCGCAGCTCCGCCGCCGCCCGCAGTTCGCCATGCTCAAGGGCCGCTCCAACTACCTCTGCCTGCACCGTCTGCACGAGGGCGCCCCGCAGGACGAGGAGGAGGGCCTCTTCGACCAGTTCGAGGCGGCCACCCCGACCAGCAAGCTGGGGCAGGACCTGCTGCGGCTGCGCGACTGGGCGGACGAGACCGAGACGGGCGACCGCGACGACCTCACCCCGGGCGTCTCCGACAAGGCCTGGGCGCAGATCTCCGTCTCCTCCCGCGAATGCCTGGGCGCCACGAAGTGCGCGTACGGCGCGGAGTGCTTCGCCGAGGCCGCCCGCGAGCGGGCCAAGCTCGCGGATGTGGTCGTCACCAACCACGCACTCCTCGCCATCGACGCGATCGAGGGCGCCCCGGTGCTCCCGCAGCACGAGGTGCTGATCGTCGACGAGGCCCACGAGCTGGTGTCCCGGGTGACCGGGGTCGCCACGGGAGAGCTCACCCCTGGCCAGGTCAACCGCGCCGTGAAGCGTGCGGCGAAGCTGGTCGACGAGAAGACCGCCGACTCCCTGCAGACCGCGTCCGAGACCTTCGAGCGGGTCATGGAGCTGGCCCTCCCGGGCCGGCTGGAGGAGATCCCCGAGGACCTCGGCTACGCGCTGATGGCCTTGCGGGACGCCTCGCGCAGCGTGATCTCGGCGATCGGCAACACCCGCGACAAGTCCGTCCACGACGAGGACGCCGTCCGCAAGCAGGCGCTCGCCGCGGTGGAGAGCGTGCACGGGGTGGCGGAGCGGATCGTGGCCGGCTCCGAGTACGACGTGGTCTGGTACGAACGCCACGACCGCTTCGGCGCCACCCTCCGGGTCGCTCCGCTCTCGGTGTCAGGCTTGCTGCGCGAGAAGCTGTTCGCGGAGCGCTCGGTGGTCCTGACCTCCGCGACCCTCAAGCTCGGCGGCGACTTCAACGGGGTCGCGGCGTCGATGGGCCTGTCCCCGGAAGGCGTCGAGGGCGAGGACGTGCCGCAGTGGAAGGGCCTCGACGTCGGCTCGCCCTTCGACTATCCCAAGCAGGGCATCCTCTACGTCGCCAAGCACCTGGCCACCCCCGGCCGCGAGGGAACCCGCGGCGACATGATGGACGAGCTCGCCGAGCTGATCGAGGCGGCGGGCGGTCGCACCCTCGGACTGTTCTCCTCCATGCGCGGGGCGAAGGCCGCCGCCGAGGAGCTGCGCGGCCGGCTCGACAACCCGATCCTGCTCCAGGGCGAGGAGACGCTCGGCGAGCTGATCAAGGCCTTCGCCGCCGACCCGAAGACGTGCCTGTTCGGGACCCTGTCGCTGTGGCAGGGCGTGGACGTGCCGGGGCCCAGCTGTCAGCTGGTGGTCATGGACAGGATCCCGTTCCCGCGTCCCGACGACCCGCTGATGAGCGCCCGGCAGAAGGCGGTCGAGGAGCGCGGCGGGAACGGCTTCATGTCCGTCGCGGCGACGCACGCGGCCCTGCTCATGGCCCAGGGTGCGGGTCGGCTCGTACGGGCCACCGGCGACAAGGGTGTCGTCGCGGTCCTGGATCCCCGGCTGGCCACGGCCCGGTACGGGAGCTTCCTGCGGGCCACGCTGCCGGACTTCTGGTACACCACGGACCGCAATCAGGTCCGCCGCTCGCTCGCCGCGATCGACGCCGCGGCCGAGGCCGAGGGCAAGTAGGCCGAGCGGCGACTTGGCCGAGCCGCGACGAGGCGGCCAGACGCAAAGCAGCTCCGGGACCGGCGCAGTAGGTCCCGGAGCTGGATGGGGGCGCAGGCGATCAGAGCCGGCGCAGTACGGCCACGACCTTGCCGAGGATGGTGGCCTCGTCGCCGGGGATCGGCTGGTAGGCGGCGTTGTGGGGGAGCAGCCAGACATGGCCGTCCTCGCGCTTGAAGCGCTTCACCGTGGCCTCGCCGTCGAGCATGGCGGCGACGATGTCCCCGTTTTCGGCCACGGGCTGGCGACGGACCGTGACCCAGTCGCCGTCACAGATCGCGGCCTCGATCATGGAGTCGCCGACGACCTTGAGACAGAACAGTTCGCCGTCGCCGACGAGCTGGCGGGGGAGGGGGAACACGTCCTCCACCGACTCCTCGGCGAGGATCGGGCCACCGGCCGCGATCCGGCCGACCAGGGGGACGTAGGAGGCCGCGGGCTTGCCCGTGGTGTCCGTGGGCTGCGAGCTGGGCTGGTCGGAGCCCCGTACCTCATACGCCCGGGGGCGGTGGGGGTCACGGCGCAGGAAGCCCTTGCGCTCCAGCGCCATCAGCTGGTGCGCGACCGAAGACGTGCTGGACAGGCCGACGGCCTGGCCGATCTCCCGCATCGACGGGGGGTAACCGCGCCGCTGCACCGAGTCGCGGATTACCTCGATGACCCTCCGCTGCCGGTCCGTGAGCCCGGAGCTGTCGGCGCGGATGCCTGGAGGCCGCCCTGGCAGCGAGCGTGCGGGGCGTACGGGCTCCGCCTCCGGGTTCAGACTTGTGTCATTCATGGCATGCACCGGCTCAAGTCGGCTCTGGGAGCGGTTCTGGGCAGTGATGGTGGCACTGTCTGCGGTGGTGGTCACGTCGGCCCCTCTCGAAATGTTCTCCCTAGCTGGACAACGGTATTGCCTTTCGAAAGGTTGCGCCAAACACACGTTCGAGTGAAAAATCGGAGATCACCCACCGTGGTCACTTAGTGAGGTGTATGGACCGCCGAGGTTAATCCGGACCGAACGGGAGTTCGGCTGCGGAGCCACTGCTTACGGTACCCTTCCGGGTCGGGTCGCCACCGTCCGGGTATGCGCCCAGTGTGGCACCGCGAGGCCTGTCATCCGGCCATCGGACACCGCGACACGCGGAGCGGTGTAAATCCACCACAACCCAAGATCTAGTGGTTGGATGAGCGCTGCCGCCCAGAAGTTGTGGTCCTCGGTCTGCCGGGGTCCCCGACATCGCATATGCTTGTGGCTGCTTCGAGAGCCTCCGGCAGAGCTTCGACTCTGCCGTTCAGGGGTCTCTCGAGGTGATTCAGTCGTGCCAAGAGGAGGGTGAGGGAACTATGCACTGCCCCTTCTGCAGGCACCCCGACAGCCGTGTCGTCGACAGTCGCACCACCGACGACGGCACGTCGATCCGCCGGCGCCGCCAGTGCCCCGACTGCTCCCGTCGCTTCACGACGGTGGAGACGGCCTCACTGATGGTGATCAAGCGCAGCGGGGTGACCGAACCCTTCAGTCGCACCAAGGTCATCTCCGGCGTGCGCAAGGCGTGCCAGGGGCGGCCGGTCACCGAGGACGCCCTCGCCAAACTCGGCCAGCGGGTCGAGGAGGCGCTGCGCGCCACCGGGAGCGCCGAGCTGACCACCCACGACGTGGGTCTGGCCATACTCGGCCCGTTGCAGGACCTCGACCTGGTCGCGTACCTCCGGTTCGCGTCCGTTTACAAGGCGTTCGACACACTCGAAGACTTCGAGACCGCCATCGCGGAACTCCGCGTGCCGCGGCCTCACGAAGAGTGCGAGCCCGGTGGGACCGCTCCGGTCCCCGTGCCCGCCTCCGCCGCCGACTGACCGGACGGCCCGTTCCGCGCCGTACGTGCGTGGGAACGGCCGGTGGGTCTGGCGAAGAAGGCGTAGATACAAGACACACAGCACCGTGCCGCGGAATAGCGCTGGCACTTTAGGGCGTTTTGCCCGCATTGGGAGGAACGGCATGACAGAGACGGCGAGCAGCTCGGCACGAGGTTCCCGCGCCAAGGGCACCAAGACTGCCAAGAGCGGCCTGCGTATCGAGCGCATCCACACCACCCCGGGCGTGCACCCGTACGACGAGGTGACCTGGGCGCGCCGCGACGTCGTCATGACCAACTGGCGCGACGGCTCGGTCAACTTCGAGCAGTACGGCGTCGAGTTCCCCGACTTCTGGTCGGTGAACGCGGTCAACATCGTCACCAGCAAGTACTTCCGCGGTGCGGTCGGCAGCCCGCAGCGCGAGACCGGTCTGAAGCAGCTCATCGACCGGATCGTGAAGACGTACACGAAGGCCGGCGAGGACTTCGACTACTTCACGTCGCCCGCCGACGCGGAGATCTTCGAGCACGAGCTGACCTACGCGCTCCTGCACCAGATCTTCAGCTTCAACTCGCCGGTGTGGTTCAACGTCGGCACGCCCCAGCCGCAGCAGGTCTCCGCCTGCTTCATCCTGGCCGTCGACGACTCCATGGAGTCGATCCTCGACTGGTACAAGGAAGAGGGCATGATCTTCAAGGGCGGCTCCGGCGCCGGCCTGAACCTCTCCCGCATCCGCTCCTCCAAGGAGCTCCTCTCCTCCGGCGGCAACGCCTCCGGCCCGGTCTCCTTCATGCGCGGCGCCGACGCGTCCGCCGGAACGATCAAGTCGGGCGGCGCCACCCGCCGCGCGGCCAAGATGGTCGTCCTGGACGTGGACCACCCGGACGTCGAGGACTTCATCGCGACCAAGGTGAAGGAAGAGGAGAAGATCCGCGCCCTGCGCGACGCGGGCTTCGACATGGACCTGGGCGGCGACGACATCACGTCCGTCCAGTACCAGAACGCCAACAACTCCGTCCGTGTGAACGACGAGTTCATGACGGCCGTCGAGAACGGCACCGAGTTCGGCCTGCGTGCCCGCATGACCGGTGAGGTCATCGAGACGGTCGACGCCAAGTCGCTCTTCCGCAAGCTCGCCGAGGCCGCGTGGGCCTGTGCCGACCCGGGCATCCAGTACGACGGTGTGATCAACAACTGGCACACCTGCCCCGAGTCCGGCCGCATCACCGCGTCCAACCCGTGCAGCGAGTACATGCACCTGGACAACACGTCCTGCAACCTCGCCTCGCTGAACCTGATGAAGTTCCTCGACGACGACGGCAAGGGCAACCAGTCCTTCGACGCCGAGCGCTTCGCCAAGGTCGTCGAGCTGGTCATCACCGCGATGGACATCTCCATCTGCTTCGCGGACTTCCCGACGCAGAAGATCGGCGAGAACACCCGCGCCTTCCGCCAGCTGGGCATCGGCTACGCCAACCTCGGCGCCCTGCTGATGGCGACCGGCCACGCGTACGACTCGGACGGCGGCCGCACCCTCGCCGCGTCGATCACCTCGCTGATGACCGGTACCGCCTACAAGCGCTCCGCCGAGCTGGCCGCGATCGTCGGCCCGTACGACGGCTACGCCCGCAACGCCGAGTCGCACAAGCGCGTCATGAAGCAGCACGCCGACGCCAACGCCGTCGCGCCGCGCACCGAGGACCTGGACAACATCATCTGGGCCGCGGCCACCGAGGCCTGGCAGGACGTGATCCGCCTCGGCGAGAAGAACGGCTTCCGCAACTCGCAGGCCTCCGTCCTCGCGCCGACCGGCACCATCGGTCTCGCGATGTCCTGTGACACCACCGGTGTCGAGCCGGACCTGGCCCTGGTCAAGTTCAAGAAGCTCGTCGGCGGCGGCTCGATGCAGATCGTCAACGGCACCGTGCCGCAGGCCCTGCGCCGCATGGGCTACCAGGAAGAGCAGATCGAGGCGATCGTCGCCCACATCGCCGAGCACGGCGTGGTCGTCGACGCCCCAGGCTTGAAGCAGGAGCACTACTCGGTCTTCGACTGCGCGATGGGCGAGCGTTCCATCTCCGCGATGGGCCACGTGCGCATGATGGCCGCGATCCAGCCCTGGATCTCCGGCGCGATCTCGAAGACGGTCAACATGCCGGAGACGGCGACCGTCGAGGAGATCGAGGAGATCTACTTCGAGGCGTGGAAGCTGGGCGTCAAGGCGCTCGCGATCTACCGCGACAACTGCAAGGTCGGCCAGCCCCTCTCCGCGAAGAAGAAGGAAGAGGAGAAGGTCGAGGTCACCGAGAAGGCCGAGGAGACCATCCGCACGGCGGTCGAGAAGGTCATCGAGTACCGCCCGGTCCGCAAGCGCCTCCCGAAGGGCCGCCCGGGGATCACCACCTCCTTCACGGTCGGTGGCGCCGAGGGCTACATGACCGCGAACTCCTACCCGGACGACGGTCTCGGCGAGGTCTTCCTGAAGATGTCCAAGCAGGGTTCGACCCTCGCGGGCATGATGGACGCCTTCTCGATCGCCGTCTCGGTCGGTCTGCAGTACGGCGTCCCGCTGGAGACGTACGTCGCGAAGTTCACGAACATGCGCTTCGAGCCGGCCGGCATGACGGACGACCCGGACGTGCGGATGGCGCAGTCGATCGTCGACTACATCTTCCGCCGCGTGGCGCTCGACTTCCTGCCCTTCGAGACCCGCTCGGCCCTCGGCATCCACTCCGCCGAGGAGCGTCAGCGCCACCTGGACACCGGTTCCTACGAGCCCCTCGACGAGGAGCTCGACACGGAGTCCCTGACCCAGGCGGCCCCGCTCGCCGCGGTCCCGGCCGCCCCGGCCGCCAAGCCGGTCGCGGTCCTCCCGGTCCCGGCCCCCAAGACGGCGCACTCCAACGCCGAACTGGTCGAGATGCAGCTCGGCGTCTCCGCGGACGCCCCGCTCTGCTTCTCCTGCGGCACGAAGATGCAGCGCGCCGGCTCCTGCTACATCTGCGAGGGCTGCGGCTCCACCAGCGGCTGCAGCTGACACCGGGCGGAATTGCGTCGGAAGCACCATGCGACGTAGCTGAACCCGAAGCGTGATCTCCGTGAGGGCGGGGCGCCGGCCCAGGGCCGGTGCCCCGCCCTTCTGCGGTTGGTGCACCAACGACTGCGTACGGAGACGCGTATCGCGCCGAAGGCGCGAGCGGAGATGGAAAGTGGCTTGTGGTCATGGCCCTGCCATGGAATGCTCCGGGCCATGATCAAAAGAATCGAGTCCTCCGTCCGCCGATGAGGGAGACGACCGGGACAGGACTGCCCGGTTCACCGACCACACTGTTCGACCACGCGCTCCGGCTGCACCGGCAGGTTCCCGGAGAGCCGCTTCATCGCGACGGGGAACCGTACCCCGACGACGGCTCGCACCGTCGTCGAAAGGGCCCGCGCGCACCTGAGGACCGGCACTCGGCCGGCAAGGACGCGGCGCTCATCCTCGACGCACATTTCGAGCGGGC
Organism: Streptomyces sp. GL_148; assembly: GCF_057834205.1. Taxonomy (NCBI): domain Bacteria; kingdom Bacillati; phylum Actinomycetota; class Actinomycetes; order Kitasatosporales; family Streptomycetaceae; genus Streptomyces; species Streptomyces sp. GL_148. Next base: position 6,471,455 of record NZ_CM174396.1, read on the forward strand.
CTCTGCCCTTCCCGGCGAATTGGCCGACGCCTTCCACGACGTCTACATCCCGATTCACCCCAATGAGCACATCGCCGCCGCGGCTGAGCGGGCGGACAGAGAACGCGTTCGCCACACCGGCCGCTGGCTGGTCCGAACCGGGACCGACCGATGTTCGGTCACCGTGGGGCTGCACCTGGTCGCCGCCGTGGGGACAGCCGACGACATCCCGTTGATCCAGACGATCGGGCTGCTCTCCCACCACTTCGGTCCACTGGCGGCGCATGCTCTCGAGAGTCGGCCCGGAGGAGTCGAGGCCCTGCTCTGGCTTGCCGAGCGAGTCACCGGCTGGGGACGCGTCTATGTCGTTGAAGCTCTCTGCAGACTCGACGACCCGACCGCCCGACCATGGCTGCTCCGCAGGGCCTGCCGACGGCGACTTCCTCAACGGTTACTTCGCCGGCAAGGTCGCCACGGTCGCCAGACTCCATGAGGCGCTTGCGGACCTCGGCACTGACAGCGAGATGGTCGACCACATCGGTCGGCTACTCCATCTCATGAGCGACTGCGGGGGGATGGGGCTCACCCTCGCCCACTACCCCCATTCGGGAGCGGTCCTGGACGCTCATGCCGGCCAGGTGGGTTCGCTCAGCCCGACCATCGAGCGCTACTTCACGATCGCGGTGCTCACTCAGCACCTGACCACGGAGTCTCCTGAGGCTGCTGGGTGCACTGCGGCGCAGCAGGAAGCGCTCCGGGAGACGTACCTCGAAGTCCTCGACCGGGACGAGTGGACCCGAACCGCACGCGACGGGTTCGCGGCGGATGACAACCGGATGAGGTGGCTCGCCGACTACCGGGCGCCACAGTTGAGGCTGCGCGCATTCCCCGATCGGGAGCCGGATGCCGAGGAATAGCGCCCGCCCGTACGGGCGGCCGGGGTGACGTCCGGATCTTTGTTGTTTCTGCCAGTACGTCTGCCTGTTGGGATCCGTGGAGACTGCCAGTCAGAGGCCACGGCGTGCTCCGGGAACGGGGGCCGTGGCGAGGCATGTCGAACGGGGAGAACGGCACCATGGTGCAGCAGTACGACGAGATCGGCGAGGCGTTCGAGGGCTTCAAGGGCCTGCCGATAGTGAAGTACGGGGAGGTGCCGAGCTTCCTCGCCATGGTCGGGGACGTGCGAGGGAAGTCGGTCCTCGACCTGGCGTCCGGCACTGGCTTCTACAGCAGGGAGTTCAAGCGGCGCGGCGCCGCGGACGTCCTCGGAGTCGAGATCTCCGGTGAAATGGTCAACGTGGCACGGGCGCTGGAGGCCGGTGATCCGCTGGGCGTGCGCTACGAGGTGGGCGATGTGGCCGAGCTGCGGCCTCTCGGGCAGCCCTTCGACGTCGCGGTGGCGGTGCAACTGCTCAACTACGCGGAGGACATCGCCACCATCGAGCGGATGTGCCGCAACGTGCACCAGAACCTGGCGCCCGGCGCCGAGTTCTTCCTGTTCAACCAGTCGCCCGACTACGACTTCGACGGGCCTTCCCTGGCCAAGTACGGCTTCACCACCGAGCTGACCGGCGAGGAGGTCGAGGCGGGACGGCGAGTCCGGACCACGGCGCTGCTCGACCCGCCGGTCACGATCTTCGGCATCTTCCCGCGCCGCGAGGTCTACGAGAAGTGTCTGCGTGCGGCCGGCTTCAGCGACCTGGCCTGGGTTCCGCTGGAGGTGTCCGAGGCCGGCGTGAAGGAGTTCGGCGAGGACTTCTGGGCGGACGCCCTCGGCAACCCGCCGCTGACGATGCTGCGCTGCCGCGCCTGACGGCCGTCGGCTGGGCGAGCGGGGACCGGCGCGCCGGTCCCCGCTCCCGCCTCAGTGGGGGAAGGTCCGGGCCGGGCGGGTGATCACTTCGTCGCGGAAGGCCGCGATCGCGGAGCTGACCTGGCGCATGAGGTGGGTGTCCTCGATCCGGTCCAGGTAGAGGCAGCGTGCGGCCAGGCCGGTCAGCTCGAAGACGAAGCACAGGGACATCAGCGGGTTCACGAAGAGCTCGCTGCCGTGGGTCCGGTCGGTGAAGCGGACGTCCCCGAAGGAGCCGCGGACCGCTGCCGCGACCGAGCCGTTCACGATGCTCGGGCGTTGCGGGGTGTGGTCCTGCGCGTGGTCCACGGCGTCGAGGTACAGCGCGCCCTCCCGGGTGGCGCGGGGTATCGAGAACGCGCCGAGATACGCCCCGTCCCGCTCCAGCGCCGCGATGTTCTCCAGGACCAGTGCGTGGTTGACCCCGTGGTACGCGTCCACGCCGAAGCCGACCGAGACGACGAGACGCTCAGGTACGTCGTCCAGCGCGGCCAGCGCCGCCACGCTGGTCATGTCCTCTTCGGGCGTCCCGAGCCCGGCCTCGTCCCCCCGCATCAGGATGTCGGTGCCCCCGTCGACCAGGACCACCGCGTCGATCCGGTGCAGGTCGATCAGCGCCCGGTAGGCGGCACGCAGCGGTTGTACGCCGACCTGGGGGAAGGCGTACACGGTGGACGGGTACCCGTGCAGCTTCAGCCACCGGGCCAGGGTGCGCTCGGGGAAGTAGCCCTGGTGCGGCGCGGAGCCGGGGGTGACCGCGGCGAGATCAGGGGCCGTCCAGTCGTCCGTCGGGAGGCCCGCGAGCGAACTGAAGGAGAGGTTCGCGAGGTGGACCTCCTTGCCCTGGTGCAGGAGGGAGAGGGCGATCGGCAGGCCGGAGTAGATGTCGAAGCCGCCTCCGGCTCCGGCGACGAGGATCCGCTCGGCCGAAGCCAGGCGGGTGAAGAGCGGGTTGGTGTGCAGCGCCGTCATGACGACCATGGTGCGGGGCGCCACGACTGGCCGCCCTTGAATTTCGTGGTGCGCCGAGCGGGGAGTCGTGGGAGTGGTCATGTGGAGCGGTGACGAACTGGATCTGGATGCCTATCTGGCGAGGATCGGATGGGACGGCGGGGAACTCCGGGCGGACCTCGCGACGTTGAAGGCAGTACACCGGGCCCACACCGGTGCGATCACCTTCGAGAGCCTGGACGTGCTGTTCGGCCGCCCCGTCGGGCTGGACGTCAAGACGGTCGAGGACAAGCTCGTGCACGAGCGCCGCGGCGGCTACTGCTACGAGCAGAACACCCTGCTGGCCGCCGCCCTGGAGCGGATCGGCTTCGCGGTCTGCGGACGCGGCGCCCGCAACCGCACCCGGGGGGACTCCCTGCTCGCGGTGACGCACGCCGTCCTCGTCGTCACCGTCGAAGGGGAACCGTGGCTCTGTGACGCCGGGTTCGGCTGGCAGGGGCCGCGCGAGCCCGTCCCGCTGGCGAGGCCCGGCGTCGAAGTGCGGCAGGGGGAATGGGTGTTCCGCGTCCGGGAGGAAGCGGACGGGGTCCTCGCGCTCTGCGCATGGCGCGAGGGCACCTGGCGCGACCTGTACGCCTTCACCCCGCAGCCCTACCACCCCGTCGACTACGTGGTGCTGAACCACTACAGCTCCTCACACCCCCGCTCCGCCTTCGTCGCCCGGGCCATCGTCCAGTACCCGGGCGACTCCGCCCGGCTGGCCCTCGTAGGGCGGGAGCTCTCCCGGCTGCTGCCCGACGGGCGGATCGAGCGGCGGGAGGTGCCGGCCGAGGAGGTGCCGGCCCTGCTCGGCCGGGAGTTCGGGCTTCGGCTGTCCGAGCGGGACGCGGACGAACTCCTTCGGTTGTACCGCGCCGAGGACTGACCCGGGCCCCGCCGGGACCGTACGATGGCGCAGTGCTGGTCAAGTGGATTCGCTGCACGGTGACGGACCGACGCGGGTTCGAGCGCGGGCAGCGCAAATGGGCGGGACTGCCGGGCGAGCCGGGATTCCGGGGGCAGGGCGGCGGCTGGAGCCGGGGCCGCCAGGGGGTGGCGCACGTCTTCACCTTCTGGGAGAGCCGTTCCTTCTACGACTCCTTCATGGCCCGCTCGCACGACCGGCTGGCCGCTTCGCAGAACGGCACCTACACCGACGCGCGGGCCACGCTCTTCGATCACCGCTTCGATGTGAAGACCGGTTTCGAGCCACGTTTCACAGACGCCGACGTCGTCAGGGTCGCCCACACCAGGGTGCGGGAGGGGCGCGTGGACCATTTCGCGCTCATGCAGGAGAAGGTCTGGAACCCGGCCATGGCGGGCTCGCCCGGCATGGTCCGGGGCCTCTTCGGCGAGGCCCCGGGCCGTGAGTTCCTCGTGCTGTCGATGTGGCACGCGGCGGCCGAACACGGGAAGTACCGGCAGGAGCGCGTCGAACGGCTGTCGCTGCGCGCCCAGATCCAGGCCGACGTGGAGGCTCTCACCGGGGACGTCGTCGACCTCGAGGCGTCCTGGACGGTGTGACCACCTACCTGACGACCCGCCTGAGGACTTGCCTGAGGACCTGCCTGACGAGCTGACTGTCCGGCCGCAGCCGGCCCCGACCGGCGAGCCCGGTCGGTGTGCCCGCCGGTGGCCGAATAGGGTCGTGGGATGGTACGACCACGGCGCATCGTCCTTGTCCGGCACGGGGAATCGGAGGGCAATGCCGATGACACGGTGTACGAGCGGGAGCCCGACCACGCCCTCCGGCTGACCCACACCGGGCGCGAGCAGGCCGCGGAGGTCGGCGGACGCCTGCGCGAGCTCTTCGGGGACGAGCACGTCAGCGCGTACGTCTCCCCGTACCGCCGGACCCTGCAGACCTTCCGGGAGCTGCGCCTGGACCCGACGCGCGTGCGGATGCGCGAGGAGCCGAGGCTGCGCGAGCAGGACTGGGGGAACTGGCAGGAGCGGGAGGACGTACGGCTGCAGAAGGCCTACCGGGACGCGTACGGGCACTTCTTCTACCGCTTCGCGCAGGGGGAGTCGGGCGCGGACGTGTACGACCGCGTCGGGGCCTTCCTGGAGAGCCTCTACCGCAGCTTCGAGGCCCCGGACCATCCGGAGAACGTGCTGCTCGTGACGCACGGCCTGACGATGAGACTGTTCTGCATGCGATGGTTCCACTGGTCCGTGGCCGAGTTCGAGGCCCTCTCCAACCCGGGCAACGGCGAATACCGGGTGCTCCTGCTGGGGTCCGACGGCCGGTACCGGATGGACCGCCCGTTTGAGCGGTGGACCACACCCGAGCCTTATGACCTGGACGGCTAGAGTGACGCGCGATGACCGCTGACTCCTCCCCCGAAGGGCGCTACGCACGCGCCATGGCCAGCCTCCGCGGGCTGGCCCTGGGCGACGCACTGGGTTCCCAGTACTTCGTCCCCGTGAACTACCCGCTGCTCAAGCGGCGCGAGCTGCCCGCCGGCAGCGATCCGTGGCAGTGGACCGACGACACCGAGATGGCCTGCTCCGTGGTGGCCGTGCTCGCCGGGCACGGCCGGGTGGACCAGGACGCCCTGGCCGCCTCCTTCGCCCACCACCACGACTTCGACCGCGGCTACGGGCCCGCCGTGAACCGGATGCTGCGCCTGATCCGCGAGGGCGCGGACTGGCGCACGCTCGCCGCGGAACTGTTCAACGGGCAGGGCTCCTGGGGCAACGGCGCGGCCATGCGGGTCGCCCCGCTGGGCGCCTGGTACGCCGACGACCCCGAGCAGGCCACGCACCAGGCGGAGATCTCCGCCTACACCACCCACCAGCACCGCGAAGCGGTGTGCGGCGCGATGGCCGTGGCCGCCGCGGCCGCGCTGGCGGCCGATCCGGCCGGGCCGCCGAAGGCCGCCGACCTGCTGGACGGCGTGATCGCGCTCGTCCCGCGGAGCGCGGTGGGCGCCGGGGTGCGGCGGGCGCGCGACATGCTCGACTACGGCGACGCGACCACCGTCGCCGCCGTACTGGGCTGCGGGCGGCGCACCAGCGCCCACGACACCGTGCCGTTCGCCCTGTGGTCGGCGGCGCGCGGCCTGGACGACTACGAGCGGGCCTTCTGGACCACCGCCCAGGTGGGCGGAGACGTGGACACCACCTGCGCGATCGTCGGCGGAGTGCTGGGCGCACGCGGGGACGCGGTGCTGCCGCAGGCCTGGCTGGCCCGCACCGAGGCGCTGCCGGCCTGGCTGCCGGAGTCGGCGGGGTAGTGGGGTGTCGGGGGTGGCGGCGGTCCGTGCCGGTTCGTACCCCTCCGTTTGTCACGGTCCTGCCACAGGCGTCTTTTGATCCTGTTCAAAACTGCAGGTGACCGGCCTACTCTGTCGGCTTCGCCACCCCCGCCCGATGGCAGGGGTGGCCGACAGGGGAGGGGAACCCGATGTCAGCAGAGAACGCCGGTGCGGAGAAGGCCGGGACGGTGGACGCGGTAGGGGCCGGCGCGAGGGCCGCGGGTGTGGAGGCCGACGCGGGGTCCGCTCTGCCCGCGCCCGCGCCCACGCCGCCCGCGCCGCCCGGCTGGGATCCCAAGGCCTGGCGAATCCACCAGTTGCGCAAGGAGCGCGCCTCCTCCGGTGCCTGGTCGATGGCCCCGCTCGCCTGGGCCGAGGCCGCGCGCCCGGCCGCCGTCGGGCCCGTACCGGCCGTCGTGCTGGGCGCCGTACTCGCCTCCGGCATCGCCGCTTCCCTGCTCCTCGGCGAGGGGCTGGGCCCGGGCCTGCTGCTCGCGGTGGTCCCGGCCCTGCTCGCCGCCTACGCGGCCGCCCGTGCGGCCGGCCGCAGGCTGCGTCCGTGGACCGCGCTCTGGGCGCTCGGCTGCCTCGCACTGCTCGCCGTGCCCGCCCTGCGCGCCTCCGCCTGGCCGGCCGTGACGGCCCTGTTCGCGGCCCTCCTGACGGGCGCCCTGGCCCTGCACGGCAGCCGCAGGTGGCCCGGCATCCTGCTCGGGCCCGTCGGCCTCCTCGACTCCGCCGTCCTCGGGGTGCGCTGGGTCTGGAGCGGGCTGCGCTCGCGCGGCGAGGGGCGCCGGGAGCGCTGGCTGCCGGTGGCGAAGGCCGTCGTGGTGGCGGTGGTCCTGCTGGCGCTCTTCGGCACCCTGTTCGCCTCCGCCGACGCCGCGTTCGCGGACCTGCTGAGCGGGCTGACCCCCGACATCAGCGGCATGGGCGGCCCGGTGCGCTTCCTGCTCTTCGCGCTCGGCCTCCTCGTCGCGATCGCCGTCGCCCGCGCGGCCGCCGCACCCTCCCGCTGGGACCGCATCGAGGTGCGCCCGGGGAAGGCGCGCTCCCGGGTGGAGTGGGCCCTTCCGCTCATCGTGCTGAACCTGCTCTTCGCCGCCTTCAACGCCGTCCAGCTCGCCGTCCTCTTCGGTGGCTACCGCAAGGTCCTGGAGGCCACCGGCCTCACCTACGCGCAGTACGCGCGCCAGGGCTTCTGGCAGCTGCTCTGGGCCACCCTGCTCACCCTCGCCGTCATCGCGCTGGCCCTGCGCTGGGCCCCGCGCGACGGAGCCGGCGACCGGCGGCTGGTGCGCGTCGTGCTCGGAACGCTCTGCGCGCTGACCATCGTGGTCGTCGCCTCGGCGCTTCGCCGCATGGACCTGTACGTGGACGCGTACGGGCTGACCAGGCTGCGCCTGTCCGTCGCCGGGGTGGAGCTGTGGCTCGGGCTGGTCATCGTACTGATCATGGCCGGCGGGCTGTTCGGCGCGCGCTGGCTGCCCCGCGCGGTCGCGGGGAGCGCCGTGGCGGCCGTACTGGCCTTCGGCCTGATGTCCCCGGACGGGGTGATCGCGGAGGGCAACGTCACGCGCTACGAGCAGGACGGCAAGATCGACCTGGCCTACTTCCAGTCCCTGTCGGCGGACGCGGTACCCGCCCTGGACCGGCTGCCCGAGCCCCAGCGCTCCTGCGCCCTGCGCGCGATCGCCGGGGACTTGGCGGAGGCCGGCCGGAGGCCCTGGTACGCGACGAGCCTGGGGGAGCGCCGGGCCCGGGAGATCCTGAGCGAGCGCGGGGTGAGCGCCTCGTACGAGCAGTGCAAGAGCCTGGGGACCTTCAGGAGCCGGGTCGAGTACTAGGACCGTGCGGGGCGGGCCCGAACTCGAACGGGCGATTCTCGATGCCGCGTTGGAGCAGCTGAGCACCACGGGCTGGAAGGCCCTCACCGTGGAGGGCGTTGCCTCGGGAGCGCAGACGGGCAAGGCCGGCCGCGCTGTACCGGCGCCGGCCCCCGAAGGCGAACCTGGTGGCCGAGGCGCTGCGGACGCGGCTGCCGCCGCTCGGCCGGATCGCGGACCTGGGGTCGGTGCGCGAGGACCTGTACGCGGTGTGCGTGCGGATGCGGGACGTCATGCGGTCGCGGGCCGGACAGGCGCTGCGCACGGTGCCTTCACGAGTGCGATCACACGCATGCGGAGCGGTTTCGCGACCTGGTCCGGGGCGGGCTGTACGAACCGGCGCACGTGCTGATCGGCGACCCGGTGCGACACGGAATCGACCGGGGAGACGTCCATTCGGACGCGACCGGTCCACTTCTCGTCGAGGTCATCCCGGCGCTGATGATGTACCGCGCGAAGGTGTGCGGGAGCGAATGGGCGGACTCGGAAATCGCCGAGATGACCGACGGGGTGATGATGCCGCTGCTCAGGGTGTGAGACGGGGCGGGGTGGGTGGCGCGGCGCGGAGGTGGCCGGGGCGCGGCGGGGATGGGGCGGCGGCGCGGCGGGGAGGGGGCGGGGTGTGCAGGCGGCTCGGGGCGGCGTAACCTTGCTGGCGCCATGCCGTATGAAGCACCCACTCACACCGTCGAACGCTCCCTCCGAGCGACCACCGGCGCCAAGGTCATCGCCGGGGTCGACGAAGTCGGACGAGGGGCCTGGGCCGGGCCCGTCACCGTCTGCGCGGCGATCACCGGTCTGCGCCGACCGCCCGCGGGACTCACCGACTCCAAACTGCTCACCCCCAAGCGCCGCGACGCGCTCGTCGGCGTCCTGGAGGACTGGGTCACGGCCTACGCCCTGGGCCACTCGTCCCCCGAGGAGATCGACGAGCTCGGGATGACCGCCGCCCTGCGCCTCGCCGCGGTGCGCGCCCTGGAGGCACTGCCCGTGCGGCCCGACGCGGTGATACTCGACGGCAAGCACGACTACCTCGGTGCGCCCTGGCAGGTCCGGACGGTGATCAAGGGCGACCAGTCCTGCGTCGCCGTCGCCGCGGCCTCGGTGATCGCCAAGGTCCGGCGCGACCGGATGATGGTCGAAATCGGTGAACAGGGCGGCGGAATCGAAGACTTCGCTTTCGCCGCCAACGCTGGATATCCCTCGCCCGCCCACCGGGCGGCGCTCGAGGAACAGGGCCCGACCGCGTACCACCGGCTCTCCTGGTCCTACCTCGACGCGCTGCCCCGCTGGAGCCACCTCAAGAAGGTGCGCCGCAGCGAGGAATCGATGGAGCTGGAAAACGGAGGCCAACTCGGCTTCGATTTCTGATCGCACGCACGTGCCACCAACCGGTACGTTTCGCACCGGTGTTTGATAGATATCAGCTCATGCCTCTCACCCCCGCCCCCGAGGAGCCTCAGATTCACGAGAGTGCCCAGGGTCCCCGCGTCACGCCGGCCGCGAGCCGCAGCGCGCAGACCCCCCGCCCCGTACCCGGTCCGCGTCCCGCCCCCAGGCCCGCGCCGCCCGCCCCGCGGAAACCGCAGGCCGCCGGCGTTCCCGTAGCCGCCACCGCCCCCTCGGTCTCGGCATCCGTACCGCAGGTCCAGCTGATCCCGGCATCCGCCGAGGGCGCGCTGGACGCGGCCGAAGAGGCCGTGGACCTGCTGCTCGACACCGGGCGTGCGCCCGGTGACATCCTGGTGCTCACCACCGGCGACCCGCACCCGTGGGCCGCGCACGAGCTGTCCTTCGGCGAGGCCGCGTACTGGGCGCTGCACGATGCCCGGGACGACGTCTTCTACGCGGACGCGGCGCAGGTTCAGCGCGCCGCGGGCCGTCCCGTCGTGGTCTTCGCGGCCAACGGCGGACCGGCCGCCGCGGCTGCCGGAGCCCTGCCGGTCGCGCTCGCGCGAGCCGGTGCGCTCCTGATCGTGTGCGGTGAGCCGCAGCAGATCAACTCCGTGCTGGGGGCGGGCGTCTGACGCCCCGTACCCCCGCACGGTCGAGGGGCGGGGCGGGCCGGTGGCCGGCCCTGCCGAAGTCCGAGGCCTGACCAGCCGTACGGCCGTTTCCGGGTGTACGGCCGTTGGTCGTTCCCGGGTACGGGGCCCTGCGGGCTCCGCGTTCTCGGGTACGGGCCCTGCGGGCTCAGCGCGCGGCGGTGCGGCGCAGGGCCTCCGTGGCTCCGCCGCCGCCGCGCAGGGCGAGCGGGGCGAACTCGGACGGCGCATCGCCGAGGCGCTCGGGCCGGGAGTCCGAGCTGGGGCTCCGGCCGCCGCGGCCTTCGCCCAGCACCTGCCAGCCGCTCCGGGTGAGGGTGATGTACGCGCCGCAGCGCAGCCCGTGCAGGGTGCAGGCGTCCCGCAGCCCCCACATCCAGGCGCCGTCCTCCTCGGTCCAGCGCTCGTCGCCGTCGCGGCAGAACAGCAGCACGGCGGTCCGTACCGGGGTCCGTCGCCGCAGGTCGTGCGGAATGACCCGGCGCAACCGGGAGAGCAGGGCGTTGCGGTACTCCCAGCCGTCGGCCGCGGTGGAGCGCTGAACGAAGGAGGCGCTGGCCACGAGCCGCTCCTCGGGTCCGAGCACGGCGATCACGGCCGTGGACGGTACGGGGCTGTGCCGTGAGTGCAGTCCGCTGACGACCTCGCGCGGATTGCGCAGCAGGGGGACACCCGACGCCGTCCACTCGGAGGGTTCCAGCAGTCTGCCGTGCCGGCTGGCGCCGCCGGTGGCCGTGGTCAGGGACGTGGTCGAGGGCGGGGCGAATCCGAAGGTCACGGTCCTCCCTTCGGGTACACGCCCGCGAACGGGCACAGCTGGAGTGCGGGCGCGCCGCGGCACGGCCCAGGAGAGCGCCGTCGCGCCGAGCGCGAGCAAGACAATTCTCGCGTGGCCCGTGAGCATGCGGCAACGCGCAATTGGAGCCGCCGACCGGAATTCGCCGGTATGCCGTTGATATCCTTGCCCCGCTACGCCGAAGATGACTCATTCGGTCCAGGCCGGAGCGCGGGCACCAGGGGAAACACCGCCCTGGCGACCGTCCGTCGCACCGGTCGGTCGCCGGGGCGGACGGCTCGTGGGTCGGACGGTCACGCTGGGTGAATTGGCCGATTGTCCTGGGCATCGGGTTGCATGGGGGCATGGACAACCTGGAGCTCCGCGCTGAAGCCGATGCCATCCTCGCTGAGCTGGTCGGTGCCCCAGGGGGCTCGGCGCGGCTGCGGGAGGACCAGTGGCAGGCGGTGTCCGCCCTGGTGGAGGAGCGTCGGCGGGCGCTGGTGGTGCAGCGTACGGGGTGGGGCAAGTCGGCCGTGTACTTCGTGGCGACGGCCCTGCTGCGCCGTCGCGGCGCCGGCCCCACGGTGATCATCTCGCCGCTCCTCGCGCTGATGCGCAACCAGGTCGATGCCGCCGCGCGGGCCGGGATCCAGGCGCGGACGATCAACTCGGCCAACCCGGAGGAGTGGGAGACGATCTACGGGGAGGTCGAACGGGGCGAGACCGACGTCCTCCTCGTGAGTCCGGAGCGCCTCAACTCGGTGGACTTCCGCGAGCAGGTGCTGCCCAAGCTCGCGGCCACGACCGGTCTGCTGGTGGTCGACGAGGCCCACTGCATCTCCGACTGGGGCCATGACTTCCGCCCCGACTACCGCCGGCTGCGCACCATGCTCGCCGAGCTCGCCCCCGGCGTGCCCGTGCTCGCCACCACCGCGACGGCCAACGCCCGGGTCACGGCCGATGTGGCCGAGCAGCTGGGCACGGGAGGCGGGGGCGCTCTGGTTCTGCGCGGCGCGCTGGACCGCGAGAGCCTGCGGCTGGGGGTACTGGAGCTGCCCAATGCCGCGCATCGGCTGGCGTGGCTGGGGGAGCGGCTGGGAGACCTGCCGGGCTCGGGGATCATCTACACGCTGACGGTGGCGGCCGCGGAGGAGGTCGCGGCGTTCCTGCGGCAGCGCGGGTATCCGGTGGCTTCCTACACGGGGAAGACGGAGAACGCCGACCGGCTGCAGGCCGAGGAAGATCTGCTCGCGAACCGGGTGAAGGCGCTGGTGGCGACCTCCGCGCTGGGGATGGGCTTCGACAAGCCGGACCTGGGGTTCGTGGTGCACCTGGGCTCTCCCTCGTCCCCGATCGCCTACTACCAGCAGGTGGGCCGTGCGGGGCGCGGCGTGGACCACGCCGATGTGCTGCTGCTGCCGGGGAAGGAGGACGAGGCGATCTGGGCCTACTTCGCTTCGGTGGGGTTCCCGCCCGAGGAGCAGGTCCGGCGGACCCTGGACGTACTGGAGCAGGCCGGCCGGCCGTTGTCGCTGCCGGCGCTGGAGCCGTTGGTGGACCTTCGGCGTTCGCGGCTGGAGACGATGCTGAAGGTCCTGGACGTGGACGGTGCGGTCAAGCGCGTGAAGGGGGGCTGGACCTCCACCGGACAGCCGTGGGCGTACGACGCGCAGCGGTACGAGTGGGTGGCCCGGCAGCGGCAGGCCGAGCAGCAGGCCATGCGGGACTACGTGGCGACCACCGGGTGCCGGATGGAGTTCCTGCAACGCCAGCTCGACGACGAGAAGGCGACCCCGTGCGGCCGCTGCGACACCTGCGCCGGGCCCTGGCTCGACCCCGCCGTGTCCCACGGGGCCCTCGATACGGCGACCGGTGAGCTGGACCGCCCGGGGGTCGAGGTCGAGCCCCGCCGGATGTGGCCCTCGGGCATGCCCGCGGTCGGCGTCGACCTCAAGGGCCGTATCCCCGTGAGCCAGCAGGCGGCCACGGGGCGCGCGCTCGGACGCCTGTCGGACATCGGCTGGGGCAACCGGCTGCGCCCGCTCCTGTCGGAGCGGGCCGCAGACGGGCCGGTTCCGGACGACGTCCTGGCGGCCGTGGTGAAGGTGGTGGCCGACTGGGCCCGTTCGCCGGGTGGGTGGGCCGGCGGCTCGATGGCCCGGCCCGTCGGGATCGTGGCCATGCCCTCCCGCTCCCGCCCCCAGCTGGTGGGCTCGCTCGCCGAGGGCCTGGCCCGCGTCGGCCGGCTCCCGCTGCTGGGCAGCCTCGCCTACACCGCGCAGGCCGGCGAGTACGGCGCACACCGCAGCAACTCCGCCCAGCGGCTGCGCGCCCTGGCCGCCTCGTTCACCGTCCCCGACGAACTCGCCGCGGCCCTGGCCGCCACCCCGGGACCGGTCCTGCTCGTGGACGACTACGCCGACTCCGGCTGGACCCTGGCCGTGGGCGCACGTCTCCTGCGCCAGAGCGGAGCCGACCAGGTGCTCCCCCTGACCCTCGCCCTGGCGGGGTGAGGCGCTTCGGCGCCCCCAGCGGCCGGGCCGGTGTGCATAATGCACCAGCTCATGTGTTTGCCAAGTCAAGACCGGACAATGGTTCGTAAGATCCTCGCAGGAGGGCGTGCGGGTTGTAGCGCGCCGGACTACATACGGGGGTAGCCGGGGTCATGGCAACGGAATTGCTCAAGGAGTCTGCCGACGAACAGATCCTGCGGGACATCCTGGGGGGTGAACCGGACCAAGGGCTGCTCGACTTCACGGCAGATGCCGGCGGGAATTCTCGGTTGCTTGCCGAATGTGCGGCCGGGCTCGTGGAGGAAGGGCTGGTAAGGGAGTACGGCGGAACGGTCGGGCTGACGGAACGGCGGGTCCCGGGGCGTGTGGTGGCGTTCGTGAAGCGCCGTCTCGGTGATCTCAGCATGGACTGCCAGCGATTTCTCAAGATTGCGGCAGTCCTGGGTAGGTCCTTCATGCTGGAGGATGTCTCCAGAATGCTGGATAAATCCGCGGCCAGCCTGCTTTCATCCCTGGATGAAGCGATCTCCTCGGGTTTCGTCGTTGCGGCGGAACATCAACTCGTCTTCAAGAGCGATTTCCTCTTGGCAGGGGTCGTCGAGTCGATTCCCGCTCCCGCGCGGGGTGCCTTGCAACGCGAGGCGATGGGGCACTCCGGGAATCGCGCAGGTTCAGACGACCGGCAATTCTGGGTGACCGGTCACCCGCTCTGGATGGCCGACCGTCCGGCTGACCCGCTCAAAGAGGCCGCAGGTGACTCCGGCGAGGTGTACTCGAAGTCCCACAGTCTGATCATGGACGGAAAGGCGACCGTCGGAATTCGTGTCGCGGAGCGCGTTCTCTCCAGCCCCGCGAGTTCGGCTTCCGCCCGGCTCGATGCGGAGGCGTCCGTGATCCTGGGCTACTCCCTGCTCGGTATGGAGGAAGCGGAGAAGCGTTCCGCCAGGATATTGAGGGAACAGGGAGCCGGGCCGGGTGACGTTGCCTCGCTGATGGCGCTGACGGCGCTCTCCAACGCCCGCTGGCGCGCCGGGGAACTGGGCGAAGGGCTCAGCCTGGGCCGTGCCGCGGTGCGGTACAGCGACAAGGCGGATCCCGTGTGGCGCCTCCACTTCCAGCTCGCACTGGCCGGAAAGGTCGCGAACCTGCGCGAATTCGAAAAGGCCGAGTCGCTGATCAACGACGCCGAAGCCGGCCTGCGTGAACTGGGCGCACGCGCGTGGGACGGCGCACTCGCGGCGATGCGGGCCCGGTTGTTCCTTCAGGCCGGACGGGTCGCGGATGCTCGCCGACAGGCGGAGGTGGCGACCGGGGCGGTCGATCGGGACGCCGTTCCCGGACTCCGGCCCCTTGCGTACTCGGTGCTCAGCACCATCTTCCTCTACAAGGGAGACCTGCCCGCGGCGACCGATTACCTGAAGCGGGTGCAGGGCGAGTTCGAGACGGATCAGGCGGTCCTCTATTCCCCGCAGTACGCCTGGACCGACGTGCGCATCGCGGTGAAAAGGGAGGGTCCGAGGGCGGCTGTCGAGCTGTTCTCCGACAAGTACAGCCATATGCCGACGCAGCGGAGCCTCTACATCGAGGATCCGGCCGCCGCCGCCTTCCTGGTCCGTCTTGCGCTGGACGTGGGTGACACCAACCTCAGGCACAGCGTGCTCGAAACGGTCGACGGTCTCGCGGGTGACAACCCCGGAATCTCCGTGCTCGGCCTCAGCGCCTTGCACGCGAACGCTCTGGTGGCCGGCGATCCGGCCGTACTGTCGCGCATCATCGCGCAGTCGCCGGACCCGCTCTCGGTCGCCCTGGCGACGGAGGAACTCGCCAAGATCTACGGTGCGAAAGTCCCGGCCCGCAGGCAGGACGCGGATGGGGATCCTTCAGATCACTCGCAGACGAAGCCCGAAGAAGTGGTGGCACCGCTCAATTCCGCCGACTGGTCCGGTCTCTCCGACATGGAGCGGCGCATCGCCTACCTGGTGAGTGCGGGGATGACGAACCAGCAGATCGCCAAGAGGGTGCACCTGTCGGCGCATACGGTGAATTACCACCTCAGGAAGATCTACAGGAGGCTGAACATCAACACCCGTGTCGAACTGGCACGCGGAGCCGCGAGCTATTCGAGCAAAGCGGCGATCTATTCGATCGAAGCCGAATAGATTACGGGCCCTCGAGCGGTCGGTCCCTCGGTTGCTTGGCCCTCGGACGGTCGGGTGAGACGTGGTGTCTCACCTCGACTGCGCGGGGGCCGCGGCGTAGGCCGAATCCCGGGGCGGGCGGGCGTGCCGGGTGGGCAGCCAGCGGGTCAGGGCCGAGCCCACCGACATGCCGCCGCCGAAGCCGGTGAGCAGGACCACCTCTCCGTCGGAGAGGGCGCCGTCGCGGTGGGCGAGGTCGAGGGTGATGGGCACGGAGGCCGCGCCGGTGTTGCCGTAGGACTCCAAAGCCAGGTGGAAGCTGGCCCCGGGCAGTCCGAGCGAGGGCCAGACCTCCTTGAGCATCACCGCGTTCGCCTGGTGGGCGACCACATGACGGACCTCCTGCGGGGCCAGGCCCGCGCCGGCCAGCAGGTCTGTGACGGCCCCGGGCAGGTTGTCCTGTACGAATGCGCGGACCCGCCGGCCGTCCATCCGGAAGTACTGCAGGCCCTCGTCCAGTGTCCCGGCGGTGGTCGGTATCCGGCTGCCGCCGGCCGGCACGCTGATCAGCTCGTGCTGGTCGCCCCGGGTGATCAGTGAAGTGGCGAATATGCCCCGGTCGTTCGGGGCCGGGCCGAGGACGACGGCCCCGGCGCCGTCACCGAACAGGATGGCGGTCCGGCGGTCGGAGTAGTCGAGGATCCGCGAGTAGATGTCCGCGCCGATGACCAGTCCGTAGCGCTCGGCCGACTCGGTGCGCAGCATCCGTTCGGCGACCGTCAGCGCGTAGACGAAACCGCTGCACACCGCGTTCAGGTCGAAGGCCGCCGCGTTCACCGCCCCGAGCCGGTGCTGGACGATGCTCGCCGTGGACGGCTGCGGGTGATCGGGTGTGGACGTGGCGACGACGATGTAGGCGAGTTCCTCGGGGTCGACACCCGCCTGCTCGAGGGCCCGGACGGCGGCCGCCGCGGCGAGGTCGGACGTGGCCTGGCCGGGATCCGCCCGGCGGCGGCTCCGAATGCCCGTCTTGCGGACGATCCATTCGTCCGTGACGCCGGCCCGTTCGGCGATCTCGTCGTTGGAGACCTCGGTCGGGGGGAGGTACGCGCCGGTACCGAGGATTCCGATGGATCGGATGGATCGGATGGGTCGGATGGTGACTCCCGTGGTGAGGATCGGTGTTGACGTCTTCCGCACCGGAATCGGCGCGATGCGCGTCCTCGGCGTGGACGGCATGTGTTCACGCCCTGTCGATGGATTCATGACCACCCGCGTGTTGTCCTGACGATCATCCGAGCGGGTAACTCATCGTGGCACGTTATGCTCCCGCATTTCGCTGACGCGGAATGTCTCACTCGGTTGGGTGGGATCCTGCCCGTCCGTATACGGCCCTACCGGTGGGCACTACTCGCGTGAGTAGTGGGCAGAGCGGCATGCCCTGGCTAACATCGAAGCATGCTGATCAGGTGTGGGGTGACTCAGGGGCATGCATGAATGGGCTTCTGTGGAAATCGGCGAGGCCGATGTCTCTTCGGAAAGGGCTGGCAGCCCGGAGTCGGGTGACGTGATCTCGGTGAATTCGTGCGAATACGAGATTGATTACGAGATTGATGATGAGGGCGACCGTCACCTCGACCGGGAGATGAGAGCATGACCGTCAGCTATCTCGGGGCGGCATCCGTGGATACGGCTGCCATCGACGCCGTGATCAGTGACTTCTTCGGACAGCGCCGGGCCGAAGCCGACGCGCTCGGCCAGGACTTCGCGGCCGTGGTCGCCGAGCTGGAGAACTACGTGCTGCGCGGCGGCAAGCGCGTCCGGCCGGTCTTCGCCTGGCTGGGCTGGATCGGTGCCGGCGGCGACCAGCACGATCCGGGCGCCACGGCGGTGCTGACCGCCTGCGCGGGACTTGAACTGCTGCACGCGTCGGCCCTGCTACACGACGACATCATCGATGCGTCCGACACCCGCCGCGGTCATCCCGCCGCGCACGTGGCCTTGGCCGAGCGGCATCGGACGCGGCGCTTCTCCGGGGACCCCGAGGCCTTCGGTACCGCCGCCGCCATCCTGGTCGGGGACCTGGCCCAGACCTGGTCCGACGTCATGGTCCGCGCATCGGGATTACCGGCGGACGCGCAGGCCCGGATCGGTCCGGTGTGGTCCGCGGTGCGCTCGGAGGTCCTCTACGGCCAGCTGCTCGATGTGATCAACCAGGCCGGCGACGACGAGAGCATCGATTCGGCACTGCGCGTCAACCAGTACAAGACGGCCTCGTACACGGTGGAGCGCCCCCTGCAATTCGGTGCCGCGATCGCCGGCGCCGGGGCGGACCTGGTCGCGGCCTACGGTGCCTTCGGGGCGGACATCGGGATCGCGTTCCAGCTCCGCGACGACCTGCTGGGCGTGTTCGGAGACCCGTCGGTGACGGGAAAGCCCTCGGGCGACGACCTTCGAGAGGGCAAGCGAACGGTGCTGCTCGCGACGGCGCTCAAGCATGCGGACGAACGGGATCCGGATGCGGCGAGGTTCCTCAGGGCGAAGATGGGAACCGACCTGTCCGGCCTTGAAATCGATGCCCTGCGGGACATATTCGTCAAGGTCGGCGCCGTGGACGATATCGAGCGGCAGATCGCACACCGCACCGACCGGGCCATGGCCGTACTGGACGCCAGCAGTGCCACCACCACGGCAAAGGACCAGCTCGCCGCCATGGCGATCAATGCGACGCAGCGAGCTCGATGATGACACCAAAGAATTCACCCGTTTTCGCCGATCTGGCCGTTTCCACGGCTGATCCGGACGTTGAATACGACCGCATCGGTTGTGGGCGCGCCCACGGGAAAGCCATTCTGCTCGGCGAGCACGCCGTCGTTTATGGCGCACCGGCACTGGCGATTCCGGTTCCACAACTGACGGTGACCGCGACCGCCAAGCGATTGCGGTGTTCCGACGAAGGAGCGGACAGGGTCTCCTTCGCACTGGCCGGCCGGGGGTCCGGGGCGGTGACACCGCTTGCCGCGGACGGACTGCGGCGCCTGCTCCCGGACTTCAAGGCGATGACGGGCGTCGACGGCCACGCGTGTGTGGACGTGATCATCGACTGCGCCATCCCGCAGGGCCGCGGGCTCGGCTCCAGCGCCGCGTGCGCCCGGGCGGCCGTGCTGGCCCTCGCGGACCTCTTCGACCGCCGGCTCGAGGCCCGCGAGGTGTTCGATCTCGTGCAGGCTTCCGAGAAGGTGGCGCACGGCAGGTCGAGCGGTATCGACGCGCTCGCCACCGGTGTGACGTCTCCGCTCCTCTTCCACTCCGGCACTGCCCGTGAACTGCCCGTTCCCATGCCGGGGCACGCCCCCGCACGTCCCTCCGAGGACACCGGGGGCCACGCCGACGAAGGCCGGCCCTACGACTTCGACGGGCTGTTCGTCATCGCGGACAGCGGTGTCAGCGGCAGTACGAAGGAAGCGGTGGAGCTCCTGTGGCGGAAATTCGAGCGCAACGCGCAAACCCAGGCGGACTTCGTCCTCGGGGTGTCGCGCCTGACCCGCGCCGCCACACGTGACCTCGCGCGCGGCCGATCGAGCGACTTCGGCGCGCGGATGACAGAAAACCACAAGCTGCTCCACGAGATGGGGCTCAGTACGGACCGGATCGACGGCCTGGTCGATGCCGCTCTCGCGGCCGGCAGCCTCGGCGCCAAGATCAGCGGCGGCGGGCTGGGGGGCTGCGTGATCGCGCTGGCCGCAGAGCCGCGACAGGCCGAGGCGACCGTGCGAAGCCTCCGCGAAGCCGGAGCCGTCCGTACCTGGGTAGTCCCGATGGGAAGGTTCGTAAACCATGCCGATTGACCACAAGTTGGGGCCCACGGGACTGACGGGACCGCAGACGGGTCTTCTCGACCACGGGTCGACCGCCGTCGCCCATCCGAACATCGCGCTGATCAAGTACTGGGGGAAGCGCGACGAGCGGCTCGTCATCCCGTACGTCGACAGCCTGTCGATGACCCTGGACGTCTTCCCGACGAACACCACCGTTCGGCTCGACCCCGAGGCGCAGACCGACAGCGTCATCCTCGACGGAAAGCCCGCGGAGGGTGAACCGCGAGAGCGCGTCATCGTCTTCCTGGACCTGGTACGGGAGTTGGCCGGGCGGAGCGAACGGGCGGCAGTCGACACCCGCAACGCCGTCCCCACCGGGGCGGGGCTGGCGTCGTCGGCGAGCGGGTTCGCCGCCCTGGCCGTCGCCGCCACCGCCGCGTACGGGCTGGACCTCGATCCCACCGCCCTCTCCCGCCTCGCCCGTCGCGGGTCCGCGTCGGCCTCCCGGTCGATCTTCGGCGGCTTCGCACTGTGCCACGCGGGCCAGGGCGTCGGCGAGGCCGCGGACCTCAGCTCCTATGCCGAGCCGGTGCCCCTCCCGGACTTCGACCCCGCCCTGGTGGTCGCACTGGTCAACGCCGGCCCCAAGGCCGTGTCCAGCCGTGCGGCCATGCGGCGGACCGTCGAGACCTCGCCGCTCTACCAGGCCTGGGCGACGTCGAGCAAGGGCGACCTGATCGACATGCGGGCGGCGCTGCTCCGCGGAGACCTCGAAGCGGTGGGGGAGATCGCGGAGCGCAACGCCCTCGGCATGCACGCGACCATGCTGGCCGCGCGGCCGGCGGTGCGCTACCTGTCACCGGCCACGGTGGCCGTACTCGACGGCGTCCTGCACCTGCGCAAGGACGGCGTACCGGCCTACGCGACCATGGACGCCGGACCGAACGTCAAGGTGCTCTGCCACCCCGAGGCCGCGCCCCGGGTCGCCGAAACGCTGCTGGCCGCCGCCCCCGGATGCTCGGTGCTCACCGCCCGGCGCGGGCCGGGAGCCAGGCTGCTGACGGCGGCCGAGCAGTGACCGGTACGAGAACCGTGAGCCGGCGAGCGCCGGGCAAACTGTTCATCGTCGGCGAGTACGCGGTGGTGCAGCCGGGCCACCCGGCGATCCTGGCAGCGGTCGACCGACAGGTCGACGTCACGGTGTCGGCATCCCACGGCGCCGACGTCGTGATCGATTCCGACCTCTGCCCGGAACAGGCGCGACTGCGGCGCGGTGACGGCGTCCTCGCCGCACTCGGCGAGGACGACGAACAGCGGGTGCGGGACGGTCTCACCCACGTGGTGTCGGCGATCGAAGTGGTCGACGCACTGGTGGCCGGGCAGGGGCTGTCCGCACCCCCCGTCCACGTTTCGATCAGCAGTCGCCTGCACCACGAGGGAACCAAACTCGGCCTGGGATCGAGCGGCGCGGTGACGGTCGCCACGGTGTCCGCCGTAGCCGCGTACTACGGCTTGGAGCTGTCGCACGACGAGCGGTTCCGGCTGGCGATGCTCGCGTCGGTGCGGCTCGACGCCGGATCCTCCGGCGGCGATCTCGCCGCGAGCGTCTGGGGCGGTTGGATCGAATACCACGCGCCCGACCGGGTCGCCGTGCTCGACATGATGCGGCGCCGGGGGATCGAGGAGTCGATCCGCGCGCCGTGGCCGGGGTTCGGGGTGCGACGGCTGCCGGCGCCCCAGGGCGTGACGCTCGAGGTGGGCTGGACCGGCCGACCCGCCAGCACCACCGCCCTGGTCGGCAGCCTCGGCAAGCGCGCCTGGCAGGGCAGTACGTCGCAGCGGACCTTCGTGGAGCGCAGCGACGCCTGTGTGCGCGCCTCGGCCGGCGCACTCGAACGGGGTGACGGCCCCGAGTTGCTGCGGCAGGTCCGGGGCGCCCGCCGGATGCTCGCCGAACTGGACGACGAGGTCCGGCTCGGCATCTTCACCACCACACTGACCGCGCTGTGCGACGCGGCCGAGGCCGTCGGAGGCGCGGGGAAGCCCTCGGGCGCCGGGGGCGGCGACTGCGGCATCGCGCTGCTGGACGCCACGGCGGACGAGCAGATCTCGCACCTGCGCAAGGGATGGGCCGCCGCAGGGGTGCTCCCCGTGCCGATCCGCCTCCAGCCGACGAAAGGGAGCGCAGCATGATCGCTGAACGCAAGGACGACCACGTGCGGTTCGCCGCCGAGCAGCAACGCCACCTGGGCGGATACAACCAGTTCGACGAGGTGTCCTTCGTCCACCACGCCCTGGCCGGCATCGACCGGTCCGATGCCTCGCTGGTAACGCGGTTTGGCGGCATGGAGTGGAAGGTGCCGCTGTACATCAACGCGATGACCGGCGGCAGCGTGCGGACGGGCGCCATCAACCGGGATCTGGCGATCGCCGCCCGTGAGACCGGCGTGCCGATCGCGACGGGCTCCATGAGCGCGTACTTCGCCGACGAGGCCGTCGCCGACACCTTCAGCGTGCTGCGCCGCGAGAACCCGGACGGGTTCGTCATGGCGAACATCAACGCCAACGCCTCCGTCGAGAAGGCACGACGGGCCGTGGACCTGTTGCGGGCGGACGCCCTGCAGATCCACCTCAACGTCATCCAGGAAACGGTCATGCCGGAGGGCGACCGGTCGTTCTCCTCCTGGGGACCGCAGATCGAGAAGATCGCGGACGCCCTCGGAGCCGACGTACCGGTCATCGTGAAGGAAGTCGGCTTCGGGCTGAGCCGCGAAACCGTAGCGGCGCTGCGGGACATGGGCGTGCGCGTCGCCGATGTCGCCGGCCGCGGCGGCACCGACTTCGCGCGCATCGAGAACGACCGGCGCAAGCACGCCGACTACGCCTACCTCGACGGCTGGGGCCAGTCCGCTCCCGCCTGCCTGCTGGACTCCCAGAACGCCGCCATCCCGGTACTGGCCTCCGGCGGGGTCCGCAACCCACTCGACGTGGTGCGCGGACTGGCGCTCGGCGCTGCCGCCGTAGGCGTGTCCGGAGGGTTCCTCCGGACCGTTCTCGACGGCGGCCCGTCCGCCTTGATCACCCAGATCACCACGTGGCTCGATCAGGTGGAAGCCCTGATGACCGCTCTGGGCGCGCGCACCCCGTCCGATCTGAGCCGGTGCGACGTGCTCGTCCACGGCGACCTGCGCGCGTTCTGCGCCGACCGGGGAATCGACACCCACGAGCTGGCCACACGCTCCCGCTCCCGCTCCCACTCCCGCTCCTACGACACCGCTCACGAGACGATTGGAGGCACCCGATGAACGACACGCACGCGGTAGCCGGCGTTCCCATGAAATGGGTAGGACCCCTGAGGATTTCGGGGAACGTGGCGACCACCGAGACTCAAGTGCCGCTCGCCACCTACGAGTCGCCCCTGTGGCCCTCCGTCGGCCGGGGAGCGAAGATCTCCATGCTGGTCGAGCAGGGAATCGTCGCCACTCTCATCGACGAGCGGATGACGCGCTCGGTGCTGGTCACGGCCGAAGACGCGCAGACCGCGTACCTGGCGGCGCTCGAAGTCGACGCGCGGTTCGACGAGCTGCGCGCGGTCGTGCGCACCTGCGGCCGGTTCGTCGAACTGATCGGTTTCCGCCACGAGATCGTGGCCAACCTGCTGTTCCTCCGGTTCGAGTTCAGCACCGGCGACGCCTCCGGCCACAACATGGCGACGCTGGCCGCGGATGCGCTCCTGACGCACATCCTGGGTGCCATTCCGGGGATCTCGTACGGCTCGATCTCCGCGAACTACTGCACCGACAAGAAGGCCACCGCGATCAACGGCATTCTCGGCCGCGGCAAGAACGTCGTCACCGAGCTGCTCGTACCGCGCGAGATCGTCCGTGACGTGCTGCACACCTCGGCCGCCGCGATAGCCGAGCTGAACGTGCGCAAGAACCTGATCGGCACCCTGCTCGCCGGTGGAATCCGCTCGGCGAACGCCCATTACGCGAACATGCTGCTCGGGTTCTATCTGGCGACGGGCCAGGACGCGGCCAACATCGTCGAAGGCTCACAGGGCGTGACCGTGGCCGAGGACCGGGACGGCGACCTGTACTTCTCCTGCACCCTGCCGAACCTGATCGTCGGAACGGTCGGCAACGGAAAGGGACTCGGCTTCGTCGAGGACAACCTGGCGCGCCTGGGCTGCCGCGAGGAGCGCGAGCCCGGCGAGAACGCACGGCGGCTCGCGGTCATGGTGGCTTCGACCGTGCTGTGCGGCGAGCTCTCCCTCATGGCGGCGCAGACCAATCCGGGCGAACTCATGCGGGCGCACGTCGCATTGGAACGCAAGAACACGACCACGAAGATCGGACGGTAGAGATGCCCAGGGACCTCGCGGTCGGAATCCACGACCTTTCCTTCGCCACGGGCCAGTTCGCCCTGACGCACGAGACATTGGCCGCTCACAACGGTACCGAGCTGGGCAAGTACCACGTGGGCATCGGCCAGCGGTCGATGAGCGTGCCCGCCACCGATGAGGACATCGTGACGATGGCCGCGGCCGCCGCCGCCCCCATCCTCGCCCGGCACGGCGCCGACCGGATCCGGACCGTCATCTTCGCCACGGAGTCGTCCGTCGATCAGGCGAAGGCGGCCGGCATCCACGTCCACTCGCTCCTGGCCATGCCCTCCGCCACCAGGGTCGTCGAGCTCAAGCAGGCCTGCTACGGCGGGACCGCGGCCCTGCAGTTCGCCATCGGCCTCGTCCATCGCGATCCCACGCAGCAGGTCCTCGTGATCGCCAGCGACGTCTCGAAGTACGAGCTGGACCAGCCGGGCGAGGCCACCCAGGGGGCCGCGGCGGTGGCCATGCTGATCAGTGCGGATCCCGCTCTGGTGCGCATCGAGGAACCGTCGGGGGTGTTCACCGCCGACATCATGGACTTCTGGCGGCCGAACTACCTCACCACCGCTCTGGTCGACGGGAAGGAGTCCGTCTCCGCGTACCTGCAGGCGGCGGACGGTGCGTGGAAGGACTACGCCGAGCAAGGCGGCCGTCCACTCGGCGAGTTCGCCGCGTTCTGCTATCACCAGCCGTTCACGAAGATGGCCTACAAGGCGCACCGGCACCTGCTCGAGACCTGCGGACAGGAAGTCGACGAGGACGAAGTCGTCCGTGCCGTCGGGCAGACGACGACCTACAACGAGGCCGTCGGGAACAGCTACACCGCATCCGTGTACCTCGGACTGGCCGCGTTGCTCGACAACGCCGACGATCTGACCGGCCAGGCCATCGGCCTGCTCAGCTACGGGTCCGGCAGCGTCGCCGAGTTCTTCGCCGGCATCCCCGTCCCGGGCTACCGGTCGCACCTGCGATCCGAGCAGCATCGCGAGGCGATCGCCCGGCGCCAGGACATCGGCTACGCCGACTACCGGGAACGCCACGAGCAGGCCTTTCCCGTCGACGGCGGCGACTACCCGGCGCCGAGGGAAACGACCGGTCCGTACCGGCTGTCCGGGCTGTTCGAGCACAAGCGGGTCTACGAGGTGCGGTAAGAAGTGCGGCTAGAGGCGGGGTAAGTCGCATCGTCCTCGTGTGCCGACGGCGCCCCATGGCGCCGTCGGCACGGTTATCCACAGGGGTTTCCGGATTCGGTCGGACACGGGACCTTCGGAACATGACGAACAATCACGAAGCAGCACGCACCCCGTCCGACCCCTCGTCCACCAGCCCGTCCGCAGGCGTGGACGCATCCCGGATCACCCTGCGCAGTCCGGCCGAACTGGCCGACGCGCTGCCCTACATGCTCGGCTTCCACCCGAGCGACTCCCTCGTCATGGTCGCGGTCCACGGGGAGGCCGGCCGCTTCGGCGGCCGGCTCCGGGTGGGCATCCCCGCCGACCCTGAGGAATGGGAGGACACCGCCCGGCAAGTCGCCGACTGTCTGATCCGCGGCAGTGTGCGGCGCGGAGCCAGGCCCGACGGCATCATCGTCTTCCTCTGCCAGGACCCGGACCGCGGCGACAGCGCGCAGCGGGTGATGACCAGGCTGCGCCCGCTCGCCCAGCGGATCCGGCTGGCCTGCGGGGCCCTGGACGTCCCCGTACTGGAGGCCCTGTGCCTCTCCGCCGGGCGGTACTGGTCCTACTGCTGCCCGGACGAGCGGTGCTGCCCCGCCGAGGGCAGTGCGCTGGCCGCGCCCGGCACCTCGGTGATGGCCGCCGCGGCCACCTTCGCCGGGCTCCAGGTACGCGGCTCCCTCCGGGAGATCGAGCACCGGCTGACACCGCTGCGCGGGACGGTGGCCGACGAGATGGAGGGCGCCCTGGACCGGGCGGCCGTCGCGCTGGTGCCGAAGATCCTCGACGGGGCCACACGGGAGGAGGTGGGGGCCGAGACCGTCCTGCTCGCCCGCGCGCTGATCCAGCGCATGACCCTCGCCCCGCCGGCCGAAGGCGGCACCGGCTCCGATGCCCGGGATGACGCGCTGCTGGGCCACGACGAAGCCGCCTCGTTGATCCTCGGGCTCCAGGACCGCGAGATCCGCGATATCGCCGCCGAGTGGATGGAGGGCGAGGAGGCGGCACCCGCCCTGCGGTTGTGGCGGGCCCTGGCCCGGCGCTGCGTCGGGGCCTACGGGGAGCACGCGGCGGCTCCCCTCACCCTGGCGGGCTGGGTCTCCTGGTCCACCGGGGACGAGCCGACGGCCAGGATCGCCCTGGGACTGGCCCTGCGGGCGGACGACGGGTACCGCTTCGCGCAGCTGCTCCACCACGCCTGCAACGAGGGGATCGACCCGGAGGGGCTGCGGGAGTGCCTGCGGGAGGAGCGCCGACGACGGGAGCCGCGCCGCGGGCGCCTGACCGCAGGACCCCGCCGGGCGGGCGCCGTCACCAGGCCGCCCGGCCGCCCGGGCAGGACGAGCAGCCGTCGCGAGTCCGGCAGCACCGCGGGGAGCGAGCAGTGAGGCGCGGACGGGGCCGGGACGGGGGCAGCGACATGGGTCGGGTCTGGGGCCGGGGTCGGGGCGGTGACTGGGGCAGCGACATGGGTCAGGGTCGGGTCCGGGGCCGGGACGGAAGCGGCTGTGCGGGCCGGGGGCGTGGCCGGGGCGAGGGCTGTGGGTCCGTGCTCCGGGGGTGGCTGCGGGAAGGGGCGCGAGAGGTCCTGCGGCGACGGCCCCCGCGAAGGGCGGTGCTCCGCCGGGCGCAGCCCCCACCGGGGCCCGTGACCCGGGCGGGGGCCGGGGCGTTGCGCTGGGGGGTGGTGGGGACCCGGCCGCGCCGCCGCCCAGCCGATCCACCCGGAGCGCAGACAAGGCGACCCATGTCTCACCCCGTACCCCCCGCCCGCGTACCCCCCGCCCGCGTAGCCACATCCAGCAGGGCCGACCTGCCGCCCGTGCACGGTGCCGTCATCTGCGTCGCCGCGCCGTGCCTGGTCATCTCGCCCGAGCACGGCCAGCTCACCGGGCGGGGGGCCGACGGGATCTACCGCGCCGGGCTCCGGCTGCTGTCCCGCTGCGTGCTGCGCGTCGGCGGCCGGGACCCGGTCGCGGTCCAGGCCCGCAGTCTCGGCGCCGACCGGGCCTCCTTCACCGCGACCGTGCGGACCGGAGCGGAGCCCGGGCCCGATCCCGACGTCGGAGTCGAGCGGATCCGGCACGCCGACGGCACCGAGCGGATCACCCTGCGCAGCTTCACCGGACGGTCCCTGCGGATCCCGGTGGAGGTCTCGCTCGGCACCGACCTGGCGGAGCTGGCCGAGGTGGCCGCCGGCCGGGCCGGGCCGGAGCTGCCCGCCGGGGTGCACGCCGCCGGGCTGCGCTGGGCCAACAGCGAGGCCCAGGCCGTCACCGCGGCGGAGCCGCCGCCCGACGACGCGCTGGCCTCGGCCGGGCTGCTGCGCTGGCAGCTCGAACTGCGCCCCGGCGAATCCCGCACCATCGAGCTGCGTACCACCCGGGACCGAGGGGCGCGCGCCCCCGCAGGACAGGTGGCCAATCCGCTGTCCACCGAGGCCCGCGCGGAGGGGGACGACCCGCGGGCCGAGGCGTGGCTGCGCACGAGCGTGCAGGACCTGGGCGGGCTGCTGCTCAGGGACCCGAAGGAACCGGCCGACAGCTATGCGGCGGCCGGAGTGCCGTGGCGGCTCGGACTGGCCCCGGCGGAGTCCCTGTGGGCCGCCCGCATGGCACTCCCGCTCGGCACCGGACTGGCCGCCGCGACCCTGCGCGTCCTGGCCCGGACCCAGACCGGGGGGCGGGGCGCCGATGCGGGGAAGATCCCGGGACCGCTCCGCGGGGCCGGTCCCCAGCTGCCCCCGGGATGCACCGGGACCGAGGCGACGCTCGCCTTCCCCGCGGTCCTCGCCGAAGCCCGGCGCTGGGGGATGCCCGAGGCGGAGGTGGCCCAGCTGCTCCCCGCCGCCGAGCGGTGCCTGGAGTGGATCCGGGGCGCCTTCGGGGAGGACGGCTTCCTGGCCGATCCCGATCCGGGACCCCGGCGCTGTGAAACCCAGGCCCACGCCCATCGCGCCGCGCTCCTCGGGGCCGACCTGCTCGCCGGGTGCGGTCGGGCCGGAGCCGAGGAGTGGCGGGACCGGGCCGCCGAGCTGCGGGAGCGGTTCGCAGCCCGGTTCTGGGTCGACGGCCCCGATGGCGGCCGGCCCGCGGCGGCCCTGCATCCCGACGGGCGGCCCCTGCCCCGGCTGACGGGGGCCGCCGCCCACCTGCTGGACACCGGGCTGCTCGGGGGCGGCCGGCTCGCGCGGGGGCTGCTCGACCGGGTCCGTACCGAGCAGCTGGCCCGGCTGCTCGGAGCCCCCGCCATGGATTCGGGTTGGGGGCTGCGGAGCATGGCGGTCCGCGAGCCGGGGCACAACCCGTTCGGGTACCGCTCGGGCGCGGTACGGCCGTACGAGAGCGCGGTCGCCGTGGCGGGCCTGGCCCAGGCGGGCTTCGAGAAGGAGGCCACGGGGCTGCTGCGGGGCCTGCTGGACGCGGCGGAGGGCTTCGGGTACCGCCTCCCGGAGATGTACGCCGTCGAGCAGCGCACGGTGGGCAGCGCTCCGCTTCCGCATCCGGCGGCCTGCCGGCCCGCGGCGGTAGCGGCTGCCGCGGGGATCCACGTACTGACAGCCCTGGCCGGGATCCGCCCGGACGCCCCCGCCGGCACGGTCGCCCTCGTACCCCTCCCCGGCGCTCCGCTCGGCGGGCTCCGCCTCTCAGGACTGCGGGTTTCGGGGGAGCCCTTCGCCGTCCGGATCAGCCGGCTGGGCCTGGGCATGGTGGAGGAGGCCGCCGATGCGCTGCAACTGGGCGGGTAGGGGACGTCCTGCCGATCGGGCCGGATCGGGCCGCGGCTTCCGCTTCCGCGGACGGTTCCGTGGTCCGAAGATCTCCAAAGCTCTGTTTATCGTCAGGCAGACGACTATGATCGCGGCATGTCGCCCTACGACCCGTCGGCCTTTCCGCCCTTCGCCGTCACCGTCGACCTGGTCGTGCTCACCGTGCGGCGCCATGCGCTCTGCGCGTTGGTCATCCGACGGGGTGAGCAGCCGTTCCAGGGACGCTGGGCGCTGCCCGGCGGCTTCGTGCGCGGGGACGAGGACCTCTCGGCGGCCGCGGCCCGCGAGCTGTCCGAGGAGACCGGCCTCTGCGCCCACGACCCGACGGCTCCGGACGTGGGCAACGGGGCGCATCTCGAGCAGCTGGCGACCTACGGTGATCCCAAGCGGGATCCGCGCATGCGCGTGGTCAGCGTGGCGCACCTGGTGCTGGCTCCGGACCTGCCCGCGCCCCGGGCCGGCGGCGATGCCAACAGCGCCCGCTGGGCCCCCGTCGACGAGCTCCTGTCCACGGACGGCCAGAGCGGCGCCGGACTCGCCTTCGACCACGAGCAGATCCTCGCCGACGGGGTCGAGCGGGCCCGCTCGAAGATCGAGTACTCCTCGCTGGCCACCGCCTTCTGCCCGCCCGAGTTCACCGTCGGCGAGCTGCGCCGGGTCTACGAAGCGGTCTGGGGAGTCGCCCTCGACCCGCGCAACTTCCACCGCAAGGTCACCGGCACCCCCGGGTTCCTGGTGCCGGCCGGGGGGACGACGACACGTCAGGGCGGCCGTCCCGCCCAGCTGTTCCGGGCCGGCGGAGCAACACTGCTCAATCCTCCGATGCTGCGCCCGGAAGTCTGAAACCCAGGCGCCCCGCCCCCACCCCGGGGCGCCACCCGAGCCGGTATCCGAGCTCGCGCCCCCGGGGGCAACAGCCTCGGCGCCGACACGGGCGCGATTCGGGGCGGGCTACGCCTTAAATCGGATATATCGCGTTATCTTGTTGGCGGTAATCACCCTGCCGCAGAGCGGTCTCACCCCCCGCGAGAGAAGCGATGCTCCAGGCCATCGGACTCACCAGCGCCCCCCGTCGAAACCTCCCTCCCCTTGTGGACGACCTCACCTTCGAGGCTCGCCCCGGAAGCGTGACCGCACTGCTCGGCGAGCCCGGCTCGGGCAAGACCACCGCGCTGCGACTCATGCTCGAACTCGAACCGGGCCGCGGAGTCACCTACTTCCGCGGGCGCCCCCTGCACCGGATCCCGCATCCGGGCCGCGAGGTCGGCGTGCTCCTCGGCGATTTCCCCGGCAACCCCTCGCGCACCGTGCGCGGCCAGCTGCGGATGCTCTGCGCCGCCGCGGGCGTGCCGGCCGCGCGGGCCGACGCCATGCTGGAGGTCGTCGGCGTCGCGGGACTGCGCGACCAGCGGCTCGGTTCGCTCTCGCTCGGCATGGAGCGCAGGGTCGCCCTGGCCGCCGCCCTGCTCGCCGACCCCTGCACACTCCTCCTCGACGAGCCCGCCGCCGGGCTCTCGCCCCGCGAACGGAGCTGGCTGCACGGCCTGCTGCGCGGCCACGCCTCCCTCGGCGGCGCGGTGCTCTTCACCACCGACGACGCGAAGGAGGCCGCCCGCAGCGCGGACCGGGTCGTGAGCATCGAGGCGGGCCGGCTCGTCGCCGACCAGGACGCCACCGAGTTCGCCCGGACCCGGCTCCGGCCGCGGGTCGCCGTGCGCACCCCGCACGCCGCCCGGCTGGCCGACGTACTGGGCCGGGAAGCTCGGGCGGCCCAGCGCACGGTGGAGATCGTGGAGGAGAGCGGCAGCCGGCTGTCCGTCTACGGCAGCAACTGCGCCGAGGTCGGCGAGGCCGCCTTCCGGCACGGCGTGCTGGTCCACCAACTCGCCGACGAGACCGGTGACGCGGGAGCGCCGCCGTCGCTGCCGCGCGCCCGGGACCGCGCCGGATCCGAGGCCCGGGCCGCGGCCGCGGACGGAACGCCGGCCGCGCCCGGCGCGGGCGTCGCGGAGCGGCCCCGCCCCGCCCGCACGGGGCTGCCCGCCTCGGCCGTCCGTCGGCTCGGCGGCCCGCTGCGGCCACTGCGCTACGAGCTGCACCGGCTCTTCGGCACCGCCACCCCCGTACTCACCGCCGCCCTCGTCGTCGCCGTCTCCCTCGTCACGGCGCTGGTCCTGGCCCGGGTCGGCCACACCCCGCAGAACCGGTTGTTGGCCGCCTGGCCGGAGTTGCTCCCGCTGCCGCCCGCGGCGCTCGGCGCCGGGCTGCTCGGAGCCCTGGCCTTCGGCGAGGAGTACCGCTATCCCGCGCTCGCCGCCGACCGCGGCACCGTCCCGCGCCGGCTCGGGCTGCTCACGGCGAAGCTCGGCGTCAGCGCCGCCATGGCGCTGCTGCTCGGCGCCCTCGCCGTGACCGCCGACGCCGCCGCCCTGACACTGGTGTTCGGCAGCGGGCCGCTTCGTACGCCCGCGGAGTGGGTCTCCCCGGCCGCGAGTTGGGCGGGACTGCTCATCGGCTGCGCCTGGTCCGGAGTCCTGGCCTCCGGCGTCTTCCGGTCCGCCTCCGCCGGCCTGGCCGCGGTGCTCGCCGTACCGGTGATGGTCGTACCGCTGGTGCGCAAGGCCCTGGACGGCCCGTCCGCGTACCCGGTGACCGGGCTCGCGGAGCGGCTGCGCGGCCTGGCCTGGGCGCAGTGGCCGCCGGAGGCGGACCGGGTGATCCTCGGGGCGATCCGGGTGATGGCCCAACCAGTCGGCACCGCCCTGGTGTTGTCGCTGATGGTCCTGTTGTGCGCCTATGGGTTCACAGGACTGCGCGGCCGCGTCCGTTTGTGAGGGATCGTTGGTGATCGTTCCGGCGCCGGTCCGGACCCAACGGGACCGTTGTGGTCCACATCAAGTCCGACGGACCGCAACTCCCCGCGAAAGGCCCGGTTCTTTACGATAAGTCGTCAATTGCGTAGGTGGCACCGATCACCCTTTCGTGTGCTTTTCACCAAAGACCTCAAGGGTCGCGGAGACAAGGCCGACAAAGGATTCGTGAGTACCCTTGCGCACACCATGATGACCGCCGCCCGCCATGCCGATTCCGGCCTCGCCGGCGCGGGCGAACTCGACCGCTACCCCTACCCGGAGGCCTCGGGGGCCGACCGGGTGGGAGTGCCCCACTGGGACGGATCCGACGTCGAGCTCAGCCGGGTCGGCCGCCGTGCCGCGGGCAGCCGCGGCCGCGGACTGCACGGCCAACTCGTTCAGCAGCTCGGCCAGATGATCGTCTCCGGCGACCTCGGAGCGGACCGCCCGCTGGTCCCCGAGGAGATCGGGCAGCGTTTCGAGGTCTCCCGTACCGTCGTCCGCGAATCGCTGCGGGTCCTCGAGGCCAAGGGCCTCGTCAGCGCCCGCCCCAACGTCGGCACCCGGGTCCGCCCGGTCGCCGACTGGAACCTGCTCGACCCCGACATCATCGAGTGGCGCGCCTACGGCCCGCAGCGCGACGACCAGCGCCGTGAGCTGGGCGAGCTCCGCTGGACGATCGAGCCGCTCGCCGCCCGCCTCGCCGCCGGCCACGGCCGCCCGGAGATCCAGCAGCGCCTCGCCGACATGGTCGAGATCATGGGACACGCCCTCGGCCAGGGTGACTCGATCACCTTCGCGCGTGCGGACAACGAGTTCCACGCCCTGCTCATCCAGGTCGCGGCCAACCGCATGCTGGAGCACCTCTCCGGCATCGTCTCCGCCGCCCTGCAGGTGTCCGGCAGTCCCGTCACCTCCTGCGACCGTCCCAGCGAGGCCTGCGTCGCGCACCACGCGCGCATGGTCGAGGCCCTCGCCGCCGGTGACGCGCTGGGCGCGGAGAACGCCATGCGCCAGCTCCTGACGGTGCATCCGGAGGTCGAGCGCGTGGTTCCCGCCCCGCGCGAGCACTGACGGGCCGCAGCGCGCGGGCGAGGGCGTGGACGTGCCGATGGGCCGCCGGTCCCGAGTGGCACCCCCGGACCCGGTCCGGGGAGGGTTCGGCGGCAGCGGAGTCCGGCTCCCCGTCCGGGTCCTGAGCGCCCCGGCCGGTTCCCGGCTCCGGTCCGCGGCTCCCGGGACTCCGCTTGCGGGGAGTCGTCCGGCCCGCGAAACGGGGCGTGTTCGGACACACCAGACGTGCACAAATAACGGTATGACCGTCATGGCATCAAACGGGGTGTGACTCGGGCCACGAAGATTGGGCGTAACGCTCTGCGAGGTCACGCGATGACCTAAGAGGTGATGGCCGACGGAGGGAAGACAGCAGCCCTTGCGGGTGCTGTGCAGCTCCCCGGCCCCTGCCCGCGCCCCCGGCCCATCCCCAGTCGGTGGTCGTCGGCTCCGGTCCAGCACCACCAGGCCGGGGTCGGAAGCCGTTTCCATCGTTCCGAGAGGTTGTTCGTGTCGGCCAGCACATCCCGTACGCTCCCGCCGGAGATCGCCGATTCCGAGTCTGTGATGGCGCTCATCGAGCGGGGCAAGGCCGAGGGGCAGATCGCCGGCGATGACGTGCGTCGGGCCTTCGAGGCTGACCAGATTCCTGCGACCCAGTGGAAGAATGTTCTGCGCAGCCTCAACCAGATCCTCGAGGAAGAGGGTGTGACGCTGATGGTCAGTGCCGCGGAGTCGCCCAAGCGCACCACCCGCAAGAGCGTCGCAGCGAAGAGCCCCGTCAAGCGGACTGCCACCGAGCCCGTCGCCAAGAAGGCGGCGGCCAAGACGGCGGCCGCGCCCGCCGCGGCCGTACCGGACGTGGCGGCCGGGGCGGCGCAGCCGGACCCCGTCGAAGCCGACGCCGACGCCCTCGCGGAGGGGACCGCGACCGAGCCCGCCGCGAAGAAGACCGCGGCGAAGAAGACGGCGGCGAAGAAGGCGGCGCCCGCCAAGAAGGCCACGGCCAAGAAGACGGCGGCGAAGAAGACCGCCGCCAAGAAGGACGCCGACGCAGCGGGCGACGAAGAGACCACGGAAGAGGGTTCCGGGGCCGCCAAGGCCGAGTCCGAGGACGAGGAGGAAGGCGCCGAGAGCAAGGGCTTCGTCATCTCGGACGACGAGGACGACGCCCCGGCCCAGCAGGTCGCCGTGGCCGGCGCCACCGCCGACCCCGTCAAGGACTACCTCAAGCAGATCGGCAAGGTTCCCCTCCTCAACGCCGAGCAGGAGGTCGAGCTCGCCAAGCGCATCGAGGCCGGACTCTTCGGCGAGGACAAGCTCGCCAACTCCGACAAGCTGGCGCCCAAGCTCAAGCGCGAGCTGGAGATCATCGCCGAGGACGGCCGCCGGGCCAAGAACCACCTGCTGGAGGCCAACCTCCGCCTCGTGGTCTCCCTCGCCAAGCGCTACACCGGCCGCGGCATGCTCTTCCTGGACCTGATCCAGGAGGGCAACCTGGGTCTGATCCGCGCCGTGGAGAAGTTCGACTACACCAAGGGCTACAAGTTCTCCACGTACGCCACCTGGTGGATCCGGCAGGCGATCACCCGGGCCATGGCCGACCAGGCCCGCACCATCCGCATCCCGGTGCACATGGTCGAGGTCATCAACAAGCTGGCCCGTGTCCAGCGCCAGATGCTCCAGGACCTGGGCCGCGAGCCCACCCCGGAGGAGCTGGCCAAGGAACTCGACATGACCCCCGAGAAGGTCATCGAGGTCCAGAAGTACGGCCGCGAGCCGATCTCCCTGCACACCCCGCTGGGCGAGGACGGCGACAGCGAGTTCGGAGACCTCATCGAGGACTCCGAAGCGGTCGTACCGGCCGATGCCGTGAGCTTCACCCTCCTGCAGGAGCAGCTGCACTCGGTGCTCGACACGCTGAGCGAGCGCGAGGCGGGCGTGGTCTCGATGCGCTTCGGCCTCACGGACGGCCAGCCCAAGACGCTCGATGAGATCGGCAAGGTCTACGGGGTCACCCGTGAGCGCATCCGCCAGATCGAGTCGAAGACCATGTCCAAGCTCCGTCACCCGTCCCGGTCCCAGGTGCTGCGCGACTACCTCGACTGAGCCGGACCGGTCCGGACCGGGCGCGGCGAGGGGTTCGCCGCAGGTCGTCGCCGGTGGCCGCGCGGGTGCGCACGGCCACCGGGCGTCCCACTCTGAGTGGAGTCATGCACACTCGGAGTCAGGAGGCCTCATGCGTCGTCCCTTTGCCCGTGTCCTGGCGGGAGCGCTGACCCTGGCCGCGGGAGCGGCGGCGGCGCCGCTCTCCCAGGCGCCGCGAGCGGCCGCGGACAGCGTGGTGATCGGCGGAAGGCCGGTGAAGGCCGCCGAAGCCCCGTGGGTCGTTGCCCTCGCCAGCCGTGACCGGTTCGGGGGTACGCGCGGCGGCCAGTTCTGCGGGGGCGTCCTCGTCGCCCCGACCAAGGTGGTGACCGCGGCCCACTGCCTGGGGCGTCAGGTGCTGGGAGGCCCGGTCGACTCCGTCCGCGATTTCCGGGTGATCACCGGGCGTACGGAGCTGCGCGCGAGCGAGGGGCGGGAGATCGCGGTGCGTTCCGCCCGGGTGAACCCGGCCTACGACCCGGGCAGCAATGCCGGCGACCTGGCAGTCCTGGAGCTGGTCGAAGCCGTGGCCGCGCAGAACGTGCTGCCGATGGCCGGCCTCGGGAACCCGGCGTACGAGGCCGGAAACGAGGCCGCCGTATACGGCTGGGGCGACACGAGCGGCTTCGGCGACTACGCCTACGGGCTGCGGGCCGCCGGGGTGACGGTGCTGGCGGACGAAGTGTGCGGGCGGGCCTACCCGGGAGACGCCGACGGTCAGTACCGGGCCGACTCCATGGTGTGCGCGGGGGACCGCGCGGGCGGCAAGGACGCCTGCCAGGGGGACAGCGGCGGTCCCCTGGTGGCCCAGGGCCGGCTGATCGGGCTGGTGTCCTGGGGGCGCGGCTGCGGGCGAGCCGACAGCCCGGGGGTGTACACGCGGATCGCACCGCTGATCGGCTTCGTCGCCGACTCCGCGAGCGGCCCGGAGACGGCCCGGGGGGACCTGGGCCGTCCTAGTGCCCGAGGAGTCCTGGGGATGGACGTACGCCCCGCTCAGGGGCCCGGGAGGGGCCTCGCGGCCGGGGACCGGCCCCACGCCGAAGCGCTGAACCCCGTCCGGACGGGGTGAAGCTCGTCCGGACATGAGGGCGGGCGGGGCCTCTGGGTCGCAGAGGCACCGCCCGTCGACCGGCTTCGCCGGTCCTGGCTCGTCGGATGCGAGGTGTAGGCCTTGTGTCAGCGGTCCTCGGGTTCGGCGGCACTGGCCGCCGGAGCGGACGTAAGCCGCTCGGTCTCATCCTGTATTTCCGCGGCGATCTTCTTGAGTTCCGGCTCGAACTTGCGAC
The DNA here is from genome assembly GCF_057834205.1 of Streptomyces sp. GL_148. Lineage (NCBI taxonomy): Bacteria > Bacillati > Actinomycetota > Actinomycetes > Kitasatosporales > Streptomycetaceae > Streptomyces > Streptomyces sp. GL_148. Next base: position 6,507,390 of record NZ_CM174396.1, read on the forward strand.
CGTGGTGGGCGCAGAAGAGCAGTTCACCGCCGCTCAGCAGGACGACGCGCAGATATGCCTGGGCGCCGCAACGGTCGCATCGGTCAGCGGCCGTCAGCGGGGTCGCGGGTGTCAGAACAGTAGTCACGTCGCCTCTTCTCTAGCTCGACGAGCTGTCGTACCAGGGTCAACATCCAACCAGGCCGAAAACGTTCCCGCTCTCGGCTTTTCCTCGAAACTTCCTTCCGAAGCTGGCCGGCCGTTGCCGGTTGGCGGCGAAGGAGCCGTATTGCGTTGCTTTACGGTTTCGCGTTGTCAGGTCGTTCGCTTGTCGCGGTTCTGCCCTCTCCGGCTGAGTGCCGGTTGTTGATGAGGACGTGCCCGAACACTAAATGGTTCATGCGCGGAAGGGAACGTGATGTTTGCTTCACCCCCACGGGGGATCGAACATGCGTGCGGACCTGCACTAGGCTGACGAAGGGGCTGGGGTGGCGTTGCATCGGCTCTACCAGGCCTCGGTACCCTTCCAGCGGCAACCGAGCCACCACTGCGCCCGACCGGGCCAGAAAAAGAATTCAGCGAGGAGCGAACTGCGTGACCGCCGACACGTCCGTGCCTTCCAGCGCACTGCTGACCGGAGCAGACCGGGACGGCTCCAACTACACCGCGCGGCACCTGCTCGTCCTCGAAGGCCTCGAGGCCGTCCGCAAGCGCCCCGGCATGTATATCGGCTCCACCGACAGCCGAGGCCTCATGCACTGCCTCTGGGAGATCATCGACAATTCCGTCGATGAGGCCCTGGGCGGGTACTGCGACCACATCGAGGTGATCCTCCACGAGGACTCCTCCGTGGAGGTCCGCGACAACGGCCGCGGCATCCCCGTGGACGTCGAGCCCAAGACCGGCCTCTCCGGCGTCGAGGTCGTCATGACCAAGCTGCACGCCGGCGGCAAGTTCGGCGGCGGGTCGTACGCGGCCTCCGGCGGCCTGCACGGCGTCGGCGCCTCCGTGGTCAACGCGCTCTCGGCGCGTCTGGACGTGGAGGTCGACCGGGGCAGCGCGACGCAGGCCATCAGCTTCCGCCGCGGCGTCCCCGGCATGTTCACCGAGCAGGGCCCCGACAGCCCCTTCGACCCCGCCAACGGTCTGCGCAGGGGCAAGCGGATCGCCAAGGGCAAGACGGGCACCCGGATCCGCTACTGGGCCGACCGGCAGATCTTCCTCAAGGACGCCAAGCTCACGCTGGAGACGCTCTACCAGCGGGCCCGCCAGACGGCCTTCCTCGTGCCCGGCCTGACCATCGTGGTCCGCGACGAGCGGGCCCTGGAAGGGGCCGGCAAGACCGAGGAGACCTTCCGCTTCGACGGGGGCATCAGCGAGTTCTGCGAGTACCTCGCCCAGGACAAGGCGGCCTGCGACGTCCTGCGCCTGACCGGCACCGGCATCTTCAAGGAGACCGTCCCGGTCCTCGACGATCGCGGCCACATGACCCCCACGGAGGTCACCCGTGAGCTCGGCGTGGACATCGCCCTGCGCTGGGGCACGGGGTACGAGACGAACGTGAAGTCGTTCGTGAACATCATCGCCACCCCCAAGGGCGGCACCCACATCTCCGGCTTCGAGCGCTCGGTCACCAAGACCGTGAACGAGGTGCTGCGCTCCGCGAAGCTGCTGCGGGTCGCCGAGGACGACGTGGTCAAGGACGACGCGATGGAGGGCATGACGGCGGTCGTCACCGTCCGCCTCGCCGAGCCGCAGTTCGAGGGCCAGACCAAGGAGGTGCTCGGCACGTCGGCGGCCACCCGGATCGTCGCGGCCGTCGTCGCCAAGGAGCTCAAGGCCTTCCTGACCTCCACCAAGCGGGACGACAAGCAGCAGGCCCGCTCCGTGATGGAGAAGATCGTCGCGGCCGCCCGGACCCGGATCGCGGCCCGCCAGCACAAGGAGGCGCAGCGCCGCAAGACCGCGCTGGAGACCTCCTCGCTGCCCGCCAAGCTGGCCGACTGCCGCAGCGACGACGTGGAGCGCAGCGAGCTCTTCATCGTCGAGGGAGACTCGGCGCTCGGTACGGCCAAGCTCGCCCGGAACTCCGAGTTCCAGGCGCTGCTGCCCATCCGGGGCAAGATCCTCAACGTCCAGAAGTCCTCGGTCTCGGACATGCTCAAGAACGCCGAGTGCGGGGCGATCATCCAGGTCATAGGAGCCGGCTCGGGCCGGACCTTCGACATCGACGCCGCCCGGTACGGGAAGATCGTCCTGCTCGTGGACGCCGATGTGGACGGCGCGCACATCCGCTGCCTGCTGCTCACGCTCTTCCAGCGCTACATGCGCCCGATGGTCGAGGCGGGCCGGGTCTTCGCCGCGGTGCCGCCGCTGCACCGGATCGAGCTCGTCCAGCCGAAGAAGGGCCAGGACAAGTACGTCTACACGTACTCGGACAACGAGTTGCGCCAGACCCTGCTGGAGTACCAGCGCAAGAACATCCGGTACAAGGACTCGATCCAGCGCTACAAGGGCCTCGGCGAGATGGACGCCGACCAGCTGGCGGAGACCACGATGGACCCCCGGTTCCGCACCCTGCGCCGGATCAACATCGGCGACCTGGACTCGGCCGAGTCGGTCTTCGACCTGCTCATGGGCAACGAGGTGGCTCCGCGCAAGGAGTTCATCACCAGCTCCGCCGCCACCCTGGACCGCTCGCGGATCGACGCCTGAGCGGACCCGGAGCCACCGGGGGGACCTCCGGTGGCACTTCCGGGGCACTGGCACACCGGTGCTCTTCACTCCATCACCTGATGGAGTGAAGAGCACCGGTGTGCCAGTCCGGAAACAGTCCCTCCCGCACATCCTTGTGGGCACGCGGCCACTGCGGCGGCGGACAAGGAGAGTTCGGTGGACAAGCACGAAGGTCGTGATGCCGGAACGATCCGGCTGGACGACCCCTGGTACGACGCGCTGGCCGTCGGTTGGGGCGAGGGCGCCGGCGACGGAGCCCTCGGAGCGGCGGGCGGCGGAGCGGAAACGTCACCCCCGAACTCCGGCCCCGGCGGCGCCCCCGCGCGCGCAGCGTCCGACATCTACCTCGAAGTGCAGCGCAGCGCCGCCTTCCAGGAGGTGCGCGGCCGCTACCGGAGGTTCGTCGTCCCCGCGACCGCCGGCTTCTTCCTCTGGTACGTGGCCTACGTGATCGCCGCCACCACGGCGCCCGGCATGATGGCCCGGCCGGTGTTCGGGTCCGTCAACGTGGCCCTGCTCGCGGGCCTCGGCCAGTTCCTCAGCACCTTCCTGCTCACCTGGGCCTACGCCCGGCACGCCCGGCTGCGGCGCGACCGCGCGGCGCTGGACCTGCGCTGGACGGTCTTCGAGCAGGAGCAGGTCCGCCGGGCCGACGCCGGGGAGCGCAACCGCGCACGGGGGGCGGGCCGGTGACCACCGAGCACCAGACCCTGGCGCTGCTCCTGTTCAGCGTCTTCATCGCCGTCACCCTGGGCATCACCACCTGGGTGAGCCGTAACCGGCACGGTTCGGCAGAGGAGTTCTACGCGGGCGGGCGGCTGTTCTCGCCGATGGAGAACGGTTTCGCCATCGCCGGTGACTACATGTCCGCCGCCTCCTTCCTCGGCATCTCCGGCCTCATCGCCCTCTTCGGCTACGACGGCCTGCTGTATTCGGTGGGCTTCCTCGTCGCCTGGCTGGTCGTCCTGTTCCTCGTCGCCGAACTCGTCCGCAACTGCGGCCGGTTCACCCTCGCCGACGTGGTCGCCGCGCGGATGAGCGAGCGGCCGGTGCGGATCGCCGCCGGGACCTCCTCGGTGGTCGTCTCCGTGCTGTACCTCGTCGCGCAGATGGTCGGCGCCGGCAGCCTCGTGGGCCTGCTGCTCGCCGATTCGGGCCGGGCCGCACGGACGTTGACCGTCATCGGGGTCGGCGCGCTCATGGTGATCTACGTGTCCTTCGGCGGGATGCGGGCCACCACCTGGATCCAGATCGTCAAGGCCGTGCTGCTGATGGGCGGGGCGATCACCCTGACGGTGCTCGTGCTGCTGCGCTTCCACGGGAACTTCGACCAACTGCTCAGCAGCGCCGCCGAGCGCAGCGGGCACGGCGACCGGTTCCTGGGCCCCGGGCTCAAGTACGGCGGTGACTGGACGGCCCGCTTCGACTTCATGAGCCTCGGGCTCGCCCTGGTCCTGGGCACGGCCGGGCTGCCGCACATCCTGTCGCGCTTCTACACCGTGCCCACCGCGCGGGCGGCCCGCCGGTCGGTGGTGTGGGCGATCGGGCTGATCGGCGGCTTCTACCTGATGACCATCGTGCTGGGCTTCGGTGCGGCGGCGCTGCTCGGACCGGAGCAGGTCCGGGCCTCCAACGCCTCGGGGAACACGGCGGTTCCGCTGCTCGCGGCGTTCCTGGGCGGCGGGGCCGACTCGACCGGAGGCGCGGTGCTGTTCGCCTTCGTGGCGGCCATCGCCTTCGCGACCATCCTCGCGGTGGTGGCGGGAATCACCCTCGCTTCGTCGGCCTCCGTCGCGCACGACCTGTACGCCTCGCTCAAGCGCCGCCACGCCCGGCAGCGCAGCGAGGTGGCGGTGGCCAGGGTGGCGGCGGTCGGGATCGGGGCGGTGGCGATCGCGCTGGGGCTGCTCGCCCAAGAGCTGAACGTGGCCTTCCTCGTGGGTCTGGCCTTCGCGGTGGCGGCTTCGGCGAACCTGCCGGTGCTCCTGTACTCGCTGTTCTGGCGCGGGTTCACCACGCGGGGCGCCGTCTGGTCGGTGTACGGGGGGCTGCTCCCGGCCGTGCTGCTGGTGGCCCTGTCCCCGGTGGTCTCCGGTAGCCCCGAATCCCTGTTCCCGGGCGTGGACTTCCAGCTCTTCCCGCTCCAGAACCCGGGCATCGTGTCCATCCCGCTGGGCTTCCTGGCGGGCTGGCTGGGCACCGTGACCTCGGCGGAGGAGCCGGACGAGCGGGCGCACGCAGAGACCGAGGTCCGCGCGCTGACCGGGGCCGGGGCGGTGTAGGGCCGATGTGGCGGCGGGGGACCGGGACCGGCCGGCCGCCGGCCGGTGTCAGCCCGTGGTGGGCGGGCGCCAGGCGTAGCGGTGTTCCGGGCGGCCCGTTTCGCCGTAGCGCAGGGCGAGGGTGACGCGGCCGGTGCGGTCGAGGAGTTTGAGGTAGCGCTGGGCGGTCTGGCGGCTGATGCCCGCGCGGTCGGCGATCTGCTGGGTGGAGAGCGGGCCTTCGGCCGTGCGCAGGATCCCGCGGACCAGGTCGGCGGTGGTGGGGGAGTGTCCCTTGGGGAGGTCGCTCGGGGCGTCGGCGCCGGCCGCGGCGAGGGCGCCGAAGATCCGGTCCACCTCGTCCTGTTCGGCCTCGCCGCCCGTGTCCAGGGTGCGGCGCAGGGCGCCGTAGGCCTCGAGACGGGTGCGCAGGCCGGCGAAGGTGAAGGGCTTGACCAGGTACTGGAGGGCGCCGAGGCGCATCGCGGCCTGGACGGTGGCAAGGTCGCGGGCGGCCGTCACCATGATCACGTCGGTGCGGTGGCCGCGCTCGCGCAGGCGCCGGACCAGGTCGAGGCCGTTCTCGTCGGGGAGGTAGTGGTCGAGGAGGATCAGGTCCACCGGGCGTGAGTCGAGGAGGGCCAGTGCCTCCGCCGCCGAATGGGCCTGGGCCGACACGCGGAAGCCGGGAACCTTGGCCACGTAGGCCGCGTTGATCCGGGCAACACGCATGTCGTCGTCGACGACCAATACGTTGAAAATGCCGGATGAGTTCGATGAGCCGGATGCGCTGAGTGCGCTGAAATCGTTCATCGCAGGGCCTCCGGGAGTACGACGGAGAATTCCGCCCCTCCGTCCGCTGCCCCGCCGGCCCGGACCGTGCCGCCCTGCCGCTCGGCCAGGCGCCGCACCAGGGCGAGACCGAGCCCGCGTCCGCGGTGGGCACCGGCCTGGGGCTGTTTGGTCGACCAGCCCTCGGTGAAGATCTCCTCGCGGCGCGCCACCGGGACGCCGGGGCCGCTGTCGCGGACCAGCAGGACCGCCGTGCGGCCGTCCGCCCGGATGTCGACCTCGACCAGCGGTGCCGGCGAGCCGACCGCGGCGTCCAGCGCGTTGTCGACCAGGTTGCCGAGGATGGTGACCAGACCCCCCGGGTCGACGAGGCGGTCGGGCAGCAGGGCGGAATCCGCCAGCCGCAGGGGGACCCCGCGCTCCGCCGCGACCGTGGTCTTGCCCATCAGCAGGGCGGCGAGCAGCGGGTCGTGCACCTTCTCGGTGACCTGCTCGGCGGTGCTGCGGTGCACGCCGACCACCTCCGTGACGAACTCCACGGCCTCCTCGTGGAGGCCCAGTTCCAGCAGGCCGAGGAGGGTGTGGAGCCGGTTGGCGTGTTCGTGGTCCTGGGCGCGCAGGGCGTCGATCAGGCCCTTGGTGGCGTCGAGCTCGCGGCCCAGGTGCTCCAGCTCGGTGCGGTCGCGCAGGGTGGCCACGGCTCCGCCGTCCTCGGTGGGCATCCGGTTGGCGACCAGGACCCGGCTGCCCTGGACGGTGAGCAGGTCGCGGCCGGTGACCCGGCCGGTGAGGACGTCGGTGGTGCGGCCGGCGCCGAGTAGCTCGTCCAGCGCGCGCCCCGCGACGGCGCCGGCGGCCTCGGGTGCGAGGCCCAGCAGCCGGGCCGCCTCGTCGTTGACCAGCCGCACCCGGCCGGCCCGGTCGAGGGCGATCACGCCCTCGCGAATGGAGTGCAGCATCGCCTCGCGTTCGGCGAGCAGGCCCGCGATGTCGGAGAAGGCCAGGTCGCGGGTCTGCCGGTGGATCCTGCGCGAGAGCAGGTAGGCGGCCAGGGCGCCCGCGGCCAGGGCGCCGCCCGCGTACGCGAGCAGGCCCGGGATGGCGCCCAGCAGGCGGCCCTGGACGCTGTCGTAGGCGATGCCGACCGAGACGGCGCCGATGATCTCGCCGTCGGCGGCGAGCAGGGGGACCTTGCCGCGTGCGGAGCGGCCCAGGGTGCCCTCGTCGATCTCCATGACCTCGCGGCCGGCCAGGGCGTCGCCGGGGTCGGTGGAGACGGGCCGTCCGATGCGGTCGGGGCTCGGGTGCGAGCGGCGGATGCCGTCCAGGTCCAGGACCACCACGTACTCGGCGCCCGTGGCCGAGCGGATCCGCTCCGCGGAGGCCTGTACCGGGCTGTCCGGCGAGGGAGCCGAGCCGAGGAGGCCGGCGGCCAGGGCGGGGTCGGCGGCGGTGCTCTGGGCGATGGCCAGGGCGCGCCGCATGGCCTGGTCGTCGAGCTGCGCGCTCAGCGGGGCCAGGAAGAGGCCGGTGGCCAGGGCGAGGACCCCGGCGGCGATGGCCAGCTGGGTCAGCAGGATCTGGGAGGCGGCCCGTCGGGGGAGCCCGAGGCGCCGAGCCCTCATGTGGAGGAACCGCATCTAGGAACGGTAGGGCGATTCGGGCGTAAGTGGAATGTGGGTCTCTCACGCAAATGGCTTGCGTTATTTGCGCCCAGCTTGCGCAAGCGATGACGGCATGAAAGTGCGGTCGGAGATGTAGACGACTCGGCAAAGCTCTGCAACTCTCGCACCGCACCCTGCAAATTCCTATCTCCCATGGTTCAGAAAGTTCATGTCGAGGGACGAGGACATATGAGAAGGCACAACTGGAGATGGCGGACCCTGGCCGCCTTGATCAGCACGGCCCTTCTGATGCTGGGCTGGCCCGCTCTCACCGCCGTGGCCGCCGGCGGACCGAGCGTCTCGGCGGGCAGGCCCGCCACGGCGAGCAGCACCAACGGCGGCTACACCGCCGGCAACGTCACCGACGGCAACCCGTCCTCGTACTGGGAGAGCGCCGGCAGCACCTTCCCGCAATGGGTGCAGACCGACCTCGGAGCCACCACCCGCGTCGACCAGGTGGTGCTCAAGCTCCCCGCCTCCTGGGAGAGCCGCAACCAGACCCTGTCCGTCCAGGGCAGCGCCGACGGCACCAGCTTCAGCACCCTGGTGAGCTCGGCGACGTACACCTTCGGCCAGGGCGCCGGAAACGTGGTCACCGTCGGCTTCCCCGCCACCCAGGCCCGGTACGTGCGGATCGACATCACCGCCAACACCGGCTGGCAGGCCGCCCAGCTCTCCGAGCTGGAGGTCCGCGCCCCGGGTGACTCCGGGACCAACCTGGCCCTCGGCAGGACGTTCACTGCGAGCAGCAACACCCAGGTCTACGTGCCGGGCAACGCCGGCGACGGCAACGCCGCCAGCTACTGGGAGAGCGTGAACAACGCCATGCCCCAGTGGCTCCAGGCGGACCTGGGCTCCTCCGTCCGCGTGGACCGCGTGGTCCTCAAGCTGCCCGAGAGCTGGGGCGCCCGCACCCAGACCCTCAAGATCCAGGGCAGCGCCAACGGCACCGACCACACCGACCTGACGGCGTCCAAGACCTACGAGTTCAGCGCCGCCGGCGCCAACGCGGTGACCGTCACCTTCGACGCCACCACCACCCGGTACGTGAGGGTGTGGATATCGGCCAACTCCGTGCAGCCCGGCGGGCAGCTCTCCGAGCTGGAGGTCTACGGCCCGACGACCGGCGACACCCAGGCCCCGACCGCCCCGACGGCGCTCGCCTACACCGAGCCCGCGACCGGCCAGATCAAGCTGACCTGGAACGCCGCCACCGACAACACGGGCGTCACCGGTTACGACGTCTACGCCAACAATCAGCTGCGCACCAGCGTCGCGGGCGACGTCACCACCTACACCGACACCCAGCCCGCCTCCGCGAGCGTGACCTACTCCGTCCGGGCCAAGGACGCGGCCGGCAACCAGTCGGCGAACAGCAACAGCGTCACCCGCGCCGGCGACACCGGCGACACCCAGGCCCCGACCGCCCCGGGGGCCCTGGGCTACACCGAGCCGGCCGCCGGCCAGATCAAGCTGGCCTGGCAGGCCTCCACCGACAACGTCGGCGTCAGCGGATACGAGGTCTTCGCCAACAACGTGCTGCTCACCACCGTCGCGGGCAGCGCCACCGCCTACACCGACACGCAGCCGGCCACCGCCACCGTGAGCTACTTCGTCCGGGCCAAGGACGCGGCGGGCAACCGCTCCGGCGACAGCAACTCAGTGACCCGCAACGGCAGCGGAGGCACGGGCGGCTCCAACCTGGCCGTCGGCAAGCCCATCGAGGGCTCCTCCGTGATCCACACCTTCGTCGCGGAGAACGCCAACGACAACAGCACCGCCACCTACTGGGAGGGCGCCGGCGGCGCCTACCCGAGCACCCTGACCGTCAAGCTCGGCTCAAACGCCGACGTCGACCGCCTGATCCTGGGGCTCAACCCGGACAGCAGCTGGGGCGCCCGCACCCAGAACATCCAGGTCCTCGGACGCGAGCAGAGCGCCTCGGGCGTCACCGGCCTGGTGGCCGCCAAGGACTACGTCTTCAACCCGGCCTCCGGCTCCAACACCGTCACCATCCCGGTGAACGCCCGGGTCGCGGACGTGCAGCTGCGCTTCACCTCCAACACCGGTTCCTCCAACGGCCAGATCGCCGAGTTCCAGGTCATCGGCGTCGCGGCGCCCAACCCGGACCTCCAGGTCACCGCCGTGAGCGCCAGCCCGGCCGCCCCGGTCGAGTCGGACTCCGTCACCCTGTCCGCCACCGTCAAGAACAGCGGCCCGGCCCCGGCGCCGGCGACCTCCGTCTCCTTCCAGCTCGGCGGCTCGAAGATCGCCTCCGCCAACGTGCCCGCCCTGGCCTCCGGCGCCACGGCCACCGTCACGGCCGGCATCGGTCCGCGGGACGCGGGCAGCTACCCGCTGAGCGCGATCGTCGACGAGGCGAACACGGTCATCGAGCAGAACGACACCAACAACAGCCTCACCGGATCCCCGCTGGTGGTCCGCCCCGTCGACAGTTCGGACCTGGTGGCCTCGTCCGTCGGCTGGTCGCCGAGCGCTCCGTCCGCCGGCCAGTCCGTGGACTTCTCCGTCACGGTCAAGAACCAGGGCACCGTGGCCGCCGCCGCGGGCACCCACAACGTCACCCTCACCCTGCAGGACGCGGGCGGCGCCACCGTCCGTACCCTGACGGGATCCTTCAGCGGAGCCCTCGCGGCCGGTGCCTCATCGGCCCCGATCGCCCTCGGCAACTGGACCGCGGCCAACGGCAAGTACACCGTCAAGGTGATCCTCGCCGACGACGCCGACGAACTGCCGGTCAAGCGCGCCAACAACACCTCCACCAAGCCCTTCTTCGTCGGCCGCGGGGCGAACATGCCCTTCGATACCTACGAGGCGGAGGACGGCGTGGTCGGCGGCGGCGCGGGCGTCGTCGGGCCCAACCGGACCGTCGGCGACATCGCCGGCGAGGCCTCGGGCCGCAAGGCCGTGAACCTGGACGCGACGGGCGAGTACGTCGAGTTCACCACCCGCGCCCCGACCAACACCCTGGTCACCCGCTTCTCCATCCCGGACGCCCCGGGCGGTGGCGGCATCGACTCCACCATCAACGTCTACGTCAACGGCGTCCTCAAGAAGGCCCTGCCGCTGACCTCGAAGTACGCCTGGCTCTACGGGGCCGAGGCCGGGCCGGGCAACGCGCCGAGCGCCGGAGCCCCGCGGCACATCTACGACGAGGCCAACATCCTCCTCGGCGAGACCGTCCCGCCGGGCAGCAAGATCCGCCTCCAGAAGGACGCGGCGAACACCGCCACCTACGCGATCGACTTCGTGAGCCTGGAACAGGCCGCGGTGATCCCCAACCCCGACCCGGCGGCCTACACGGTGCCCGCCGGTTTCACCCACCAGGACGTGCAGAACGCCCTGGACAAGGTCCGCATGGACACCACGGGCAAGCTCGTGGGCGTCTACCTGCCACCGGGCGACTACGACACGGCGAGCAAGTTCCAGGTGTACGGGAAGGCCGTGCAGGTCGTGGGCGCCGGACCGTGGTTCACCCGCTTCCACGCCCCGTCCTCGCAGGACAACACCGACAACGGCTGGCGCGCGGAGGGCACCGCGAAGGGCTCGTCCTTCACCGGCTTCGCCTACTTCGGCAACTACACCTCGCGCATCGACGGTCCGGGCAAGGTCTTCGACTTCTCCAACGTGACCGACATGACCATCGACAACATCTGGAACGAACACCAGGTGTGCCTCTACTGGGGCGCCAACACCGACCGGATCACGATCAAGAACTCGCGGATCCGCGACACCTTCGCCGACGGCATCAACATGACCAACGGCAGCACGGACAACCTCGTGACCAACATCGAGGCGCGTTCCACGGGTGACGACAGTTTCGCTCTGTTCTCCGCCATCGACGCGGGCGGCGCGGACATGAAGAACAACGTCTACGAGAACCTGAGCGCGATCCTCACCTGGCGCGCGGCCGGTGTCGCCGTCTACGGCGGCTTCAACAACACCTTCCGCAACATCTACATCGCCGACATCCTCGTCTACTCGGGCATCACCATCAGCTCGCTGGACTTCGGGTATCCGATGAACGGATTCGGGACCGACCCGACGCTCTTCGAGAACATCTCGATCGTCCGGGCCGGAGGCCATTTCTGGGGGGCGCAGACCTTCCCCGGAATCTGGATCTTCTCGGCGTCCAAGGTGTTCCAGGGAATCCGCATCAACAACGTGGACATCGTCGATCCGACCTACAGCGGAATCATGTTCCAGACGCAGTACGTGGGCGGCCAGCCGGTCAATCCCATCAAGGACACCGTTCTGAAGGACATCACCATCACGGGGGCGAAGAAGAGCGGTGACGCCTTCGACACCAAGTCCGGCTTCGGTCTCTGGGCGAACGAGATGCCCGAGGCGGGACAAGGGCCGGCCGTGGGTGAAGTCACCATCCAGAACCTGAGGATGAGCGACAACGCCGTGGACGTACGGAACACGACCTCGACGTTCAAGATCAACCAGCTGCCCTAGCGGGCGGCCCGGTCCCGGGGAACGGGGGCGGCGGGGCATCCCTTCGGGGTGTCCCGCCGCTCGCCGACCCGGGGCCGCCAGGGCCGCCGGGGCCGGTGGGGCGCGGGGGTTCCGCGCCGGTTTCCGATGGGCCAAACTGGCCGTAATCGAACTGCAAGGAACTTGCATTGTTTGCGCTACTCTTGCGCTCATGACGCGACGACTTGCTCAAGTGGCGAAGAAGGTGGGGGTCAGCGAGGCAACGGTCAGCCGGGTGCTCAACGGCAAGCCGGGCGTCTCGGAGACAACCCGCCAGTCCGTGCTCACCGCCCTGGACGTCCTCGGCTACGAGCGCCCCACCCAGCTGCGCGGCGAACGCGCCCGGCTGGTCGGCCTGGTCCTGCCGGAACTCCAGAACCCGATCTTCCCGGCCTTCGCCGAGGTGATCGGCGGCGCGCTGGCCCAGCAGGGGCTGACCCCGGTGCTCTGCACGCAGACCACCGGTGGGGTCTCCGAGGCCGACTACGTCGAGCTCCTGCTCCAGCAGCAGGTGTCCGGCGTCGTCTTCGCCGGCGGGCTCTTCGCGCAGGCCGACGCCCCGCACGACCACTACCGGCTGCTCCGCGACCGCAAGGTCCCGGTGGTGCTCATCAACGCCTCGATAGAGGACCTCGGCTTCCCGTGCGTCTCCTGCGACGACGCCGTCGCGGTCGAACAGGCCTGGCGCCACTTGGCCTCCCTCGGCCACGAGCGCATCGGCCTGGTGCTGGGCCCGCCCGACCACATCCCCTCCCTGCGCAAGCTGGTGGCCGCCCAGGCGGTCGCCGCGGCGGCCGGTACCGAGCTGCCCGCCGCACACGTTGAGCGGGCACTGTTCTCCCTGGAGGGTGGCCACGCGGCCACGTCGAGGCTGCTGGACCGCGGGGTGACCGGCATCATCTGCGCGAGCGACCCCCTGGCCCTGGGGGCGATCCGGGCGGCCCGCCGGCGCGGGCTGAACGTGCCCCGCGAGGTCTCCGTCGTCGGGTACGACGACTCGGCCTTCATGAACTGCACCGAACCCCCGCTGACCACCGTCCGGCAGCCCATCGAGGCCATGGGCCGGGCTGCCGTGGAGCTGCTCACCGCGCAGATCCAGGGGGCCGCCGTACAGCCCGGCGAGCTGCTCTTCGAGCCCGAGCTCGTCGTGCGGGGCTCCACCGCGCAGGTGCCGCGCCCCCGTCCGGCGTAGCGCCCCCGCCGGGCTCCACCGAGTTCGGCCCCCGGCAACAGGGCCCCGAAACGTCCCGCTGACGTTTCGGGGCCCTGTTTTGCGTTCCCCATCCGAGCTGTCCGGCGCCATGTTGCCAATCTCTTGCGAAATCTGCGCGAGATATTGCGTTCATCTGTAGGTGGTGGTTGAGTGTGCCGCGCTCGCCTCCATCCACGCCCCACGCCTCCTGCTCGATGCTCGAAGGGGACCACCGATGAGAACCAACATCCGCCGCACCACCGCGACCGCCCTCGTCTCGGCGCTCGCCGTCACCGCCCTCGCGGCCTGCGGCACGAGCAGCAGCGGGGACGACACCAAGAACCAGCCGTCCGGCGGTTCCACGGACGCCTCCGCGCCGCTCGACCCGAAGACCAAGGTCACCCTCTCCATCGACTGCATGCCGCCGGCGGCGAAGGCCGCCGAGCTCAAGCAGTGGAAGGAGGACGTGGCGGAGTTCAAGAAGACCTACCCGAACGTCACGATCGACGGCCGCTCCACCCCCGGCCAGTGCCTGGAGCCCCCTCGGTTCACGGCGATGCTCAAGGCCAAGTCCCAGCCGGACGTCTTCTACGCCTACTTCACCGACCTCAAGCAGGTCCTGGACAACGACGGCGCCGAGGACATCTCGGCGTACGTCACGGCCAAGACGGTTCCGGGCATCGACGACATCGACAAGAACGTCGTCAACACCCTGAAGCAGGACGGCAAGCTCTACGGGCTGCCCACCAGCAACTACACGATGGGCCTGCTGATCAACCGCAAGCTCTTCCAGCAGGCGGGCCTCAACCCCGACCAGCCCCCGCGCACCTGGGACGAGGTCCGCGCGGCCGCCAAGAAGATCGCGGCGCTCGGCAACGGCACCGCCGGCTACGGCGAGTACAGCGTCGAGAACACCGGCGGCTGGCACTTCACGGCCGCCATGTACGGCATGGGCGGCGACGTCGTCGGAGCCGACGGCAAGGCAGCCTTCAACAACCCGACCGGCAAGCAGCTCGTGGACAACCTCCACGCCATGCGCTGGGAGGACGACAGCATGGGCAAGACCCAGCTGCTCAAGTGGGGTGACCTGCAGAAGCAGATGGCCTCGGACAAGCTCGGCATGTTCCTCGCCGCGCCCGACGACATCACCTACATGGTCCAGCAGCTCTCCGGCACGTACGAGAACTTCGGCATGGGCCCCATCCCCGGCGGCGCCGCGACACTGGCCGGCGGCAACGGATACATGATCAAGAAGGGCAGCTCGCCGGACAAGGTCAAGGCCGCGATCGCCTGGCTGAACTTCAAGACGCTCTCCGTCGGCAAGGGGCAGTTCCAGTACGACCGTTCCAAGGCCGACGGCCTGCCGGTCGGGCTTCCGCAGCCCGCCTTCTTCACCGGCGCCAGCAAGGCCAAGGACGACGAGCTCAAGGCCGCCGGCGCCACCATGCCGGTCGCCAACTTCAAGTCCTTCCTGGACAACCCGGTGGCCGGCAAGGCCGAGCCGGCGAAGGCCCAGGAGGTCTACAAGGTCCTCGACAAGGTGATGTCGGGGGTCCTGACCAACAAGGACGCCGACTCGGCGCAGCTCCTCGCGGAAGCCGAGAAGGCCGTCAACCAGGTGCTGGCCAACCAGTAGCGGCCCCGGGGCGCGTCTTGGCCGGGGGAGGTCCGGGCGGCCTCCCCGGCCCGGACCCGCCCGCAGGCCCCGTACCCCGCACACCGATGGCGACGACCCACCCACCAAGGAGCGAGCGGCGATGTCGGCCCCCACCCTGTCCGGTACCTCCCGCGAGGAATTCACCCGGGCGTTCAAGCGGAACCTCTCGGCCCACGGCTTTCTGATCGGCGCCGTCCTCTGCTTCTCCTTCTTCTCCTGGTATCCGATGGTCCGGGAGTTCCTGCTGGCCTTCCAGAAGACCGAGGGCGGAGCCGTCCACTGGGTCGGCTGGGACAATTTCCGCTACGTCTTCAACGACCCCGCGTTCTGGCAGGCCTGGCGCAACACCCTGCTCTTCAGCGGGCTCGCGCTGGTCCTCGGCTTCGCCGTCCCGTTCGTGGTCTCGATCGTGCTCAACGAATTCCGGCACGCTCAGGGTTACTTGCGCCTGCTGGTCTACCTGCCGGTGATGATGCCGCCGGTGGCCTCGATCCTGCTCTTCAAGTACTTCTACGACCCCGGTTACGGGGTCTTCAACAGGATTCTGGAATTCCTGCACCTGCCGGCGCAAGACTGGCTGCAATCCACCGATACCGCGATGCTCTCCGTGGTCATCGCTTCCACCTGGATGAACATGGGCGGCGCGACCCTGATCTACCTGGCAGCCCTCCAGAGCGTCCCCGGGGAGCTCTACGAGGCGGCGGAGCTCGACGGAGCCGGGCTGCTGCGCAAGATCTGGCACGTCACGATCCCGCAGACGAAGCTCATCCTCTCGCTGATGCTGCTCATGCAGATCATCGCGACGATGCAGGTGTTCGTAGAACCGTTCATGCTCACGGGCGGCGCCGGCCCCGAAGGGTCGACCACCACCGTCGTCGTCCTCATCTACCAGTACGCCTTCAGTTTCAACCAGTACGGCGGCGCCGCGGCCCTGGGCCTGTGCCTGCTCGTCCTGCTCGCCGGGTTCTCCGCCGTGTACGTCCGGCTGAGCCGCGACAACGAGAACTGACGGGAGCACCTCACATGTCAGAGCGCACGCTCATATCGCCGGCCCAACTCGGCCGCACCCGGGGCAAGATCGCCTACTGGACCGTCCTGGCCGTGGTCGTGATCGGCTTCACGGTCGTCTTCCTCGGGCCCCTCTACTGGATGGTTGTCAACGGCCTCAAAAGCACCGCGGAGTTCACCCAGGTCCCGCCGACCGTGGTGCCGGACTCCCTGCACGCCGAGAACTATTCGGCGGCCTGGAAGGTCATGGACCTCGCCAAACTGCTGTTCAACACCCTCTACTACGCCTTCGGCGCCCTGGCCTTCCAGCTCGTCCTGGACGTGGCCGCCGCCTACTCGCTGTCCAAGCTCCGCCCGGTCTTCGGCAAGGCCGTCCTCGGCATGATGCTCGCGACCCTGATGATCCCGGCCACCGTCCTCGTCGTCCCGCAGTACCTCACGGTCCTGGACATGCCGCTCATCGAGCGGAACCTGCTCAACACACCCTGGGTGATCTGGCTGCCCTCGGTCACGAACGCCTTCAACATCTTCCTTCTGAAACGATTCTTCGACTCCATCCCCGGCGAGATCCTCGACGCCGCCGCCATCGACGGAGCCTCCTCCCTGCGCACCCTGCGGTCCGTGGTCCTGCCGATGTCCCGGCCCGTCCTCGGCGTCGTGTCGATCTTCGCCATCGTCGGGGTCTGGAAAGACTTCCTCTGGCCCATGCTCACCCTCCCCGACCCGGCCCTGCAGACGCTCAACGTCGGCATCTACTCGCTCGCCAGGGGAGTGCCCGAGAACCATCTCGTCGCCGCGCTCGCGATGGCCTCGGCGCCCACGCTCATCATCTTCCTGATCTTCCAGCGCAACATCATGAGCGGCCTGACGGCAGGCTCCCTCAAGGGGTGAGCGCCACCCCGCACCGCCGCCTTGCCCGGCCGCCTCCCGTGAAAAGACCGCAGTGAAAAGACCGCCGCAGTGAAAAGACCGCCGCAGTGAAAAGACCGCCGCAGTGAAAAGACCGCAGTGAAAGGACCCCTCCGTGGCTGACTTTCCCCTGCCCGAAAACGCCGCAGACTGGTGGCGCTCGGCCGCCATCTACCAGGTGTACGTACGGAGCTTCGCCGACGGCGACGGGGACGGCACCGGTGACCTGGTGGGCGTCCGGGCCCGCCTCCCCTACCTCGCCGAACTGGGCGTCGACGCCCTGTGGTTCACCCCCTGGTACCTCTCCCCGCTCGCCGACGGCGGCTACGACGTCGCCGACTACCGCGCCATCGACCCCGCCTTCGGCACCCTCGCCGAAGCCGAGAAGCTCATCGCCGAGGCCCGCGAGCTGGGCATCCGCACCATTGTCGACATCGTCCCGAACCACGTGTCCGACCAGCACGCATGGTTCAAGGCCGCCCTCGCCGCCGGCCCCGGCAGCCCCGAGCGGGAGCTCTTCCACTTCCGGCCCGGCCGCGGCGAGAACGGCGAACTACCGCCGGGCGACTGGCCCTCGCAGTTCAACGGAGCGGCCACCTGGACGCAGGTACCGGACGGGGAGTGGTACCTGCACCTCTTCACCCCCGAGCAGCCCGACCTCAACTGGGACCACCCCGCCGTCCGCCGGGAACACGAGGAAGTCCTGCGCTTCTGGTTCGAGCGCGGGGTGTCCGGCGTACGGATCGACTCCGCGGCCCTGCTGGCCAAGGACCCGGCCCTGCCCGACCTGGCCGGCCGCTCGCCCGAGCCGTGGCCCGGCGAGGTCCACCCGTACATCGACCGCGACGACCTGCACACCGTCTACCGCTCGTGGCGGGCCATCGCCGACGAATACGGAGCCATCTTCGTCGGCGAGGTCTGGCTGCCGGACTCCGAGCGCTTCGCCCGCTACCTGCGCCCCGACGAACTGCACACCGCCTTCAACTTCTCCTTCCTCAGCTGCCCGTGGGACGCCGGCCGGCTGCGCACCTCCATCGAGGAGACCCTCGCCGAGCACGCCCCCGTCGGAGCCCCGGCCACCTGGGTGCTGTGCAACCACGACGTGACCCGTACGGTCACCCGCTACGGGCGCGCCGACACCGGTTTCGACTTCGCCGCCAAGGCCTTCGGAACCCCCGCCGACCTGGTGCTGGGCACCCGGCGGGCCCGCGCCGCCGCGCTGCTGACCCTCGCCCTGCCCGGCGCCGTCTACGTGTACCAGGGTGAGGAACTGGGGCTTCCGGAGGCCGACATCCCGCTCGGCCGGATCCAGGACCCCATGCACTTCCGGTCCGGTGGCACCGACCCCGGACGGGACGGGTGCAGGGTCCCGCTCCCGTGGACCGCCGAGCCCTGGAACGAGCCCTGGCTGCCCCAGCCGGCGAGCTGGCCGCAGTACGCCGCGGACCGGCAGGACGGGGACCCGGCCTCGATGCTCACCCTCTACCGGACGGCCCTCGGGCTGCGCCGCGCCGCGGCCGGCTTCGGCGGCGGATCGCTGGACTGGCTGCCCGCGCCGGCCGGGGTGCTCGCCTTCAGCCGCCCCGACGGCCTGGTCTGCGTGGCCAACCTGTCCCCGGAGCCCGTCCCGCTGCCGGCCCACACGAGCCTCCTGCTGAGCAGTTCCGCCCTGGATGCGGACGGGCTGCTCGGGCAGGACACGGCGGTCTGGCTGCGGACCTGACGCCGCAGCCGGACCGCCCCAACCAACCAACCAACCAACCGGCCACCCCGCCCGTTACGGCAACGGCTGTGGCGGGCGGGGGCCGTGGTACTGCCCGCTCGGTCGCATCCGCAGTGGGCGCTCCTCGTACTCCTCCAGGGCGTGCGCGATCCACCCGGCCGTACGGGCCACCGCGAAGACGGTCTCCCCGGCTTCCGGGGCCATCGCGCAGGAGACCGTCAGCACCGCCAGCGCCAGGTCCACGTTGGGGTACAGGCCGCCGCCGTGCCGGGCCATCACCCCGGCCACCTCGCGCGCCGCACCCAGCGCCGGACCGGCCTGCGCCAGCGGCTCCAGCCGCGCGAACAGCGCCGTCGCCCGCGGATCCTCGGCCGCGTACAGCCGGTGCCCGAGCCCGGGTACCCGGCGCCCGGCCCGCAGGTATTCCGCCACCACCGGGGCCGCGCCGCCCCGCTCCAGCACCTCTACGAGCATCCGGTGCGCGAGCCGGCCGGCCGCGCCGTGCAGGGGGCCTTCGAGCGCGCCGAGCCCGGCCGAGACCACCGCGTACGGATGCGCGCGCGCCGACGCGGCCACCCGTACGGCCAGGGTCGAGGCGGCCAGATCGTGGTCGGTCAGCAGGGCCAGGGCCAGGTCCAGCACGGCCAGCGCGTCCGGATCGGGGTCCAGGGCGGAGAGCCGGGGCCACAGCTGCCGGGAGAGGCGGCCGTCCCCGCCCCACTGCGCCGGGCCCACCTCGGGCAGGGCGCCGACCAGGGTGGGGATCAGGGAGCGCGCGGAGCCCAGTACGGACGGCCCGGACAGGTCGAAGCGCAGCGGGTCCGCGACCGCCGCGGCGGCGACGGCCACCCGCAGCCGGTCGATCGGACCGCTGTGCTCGGGCAGCGCGGCGACCGCCCGCCGGGCCGCGGCGAGGGATTCCGGGGGAGCGGTGAAACGGGCCCCGCGCACCAGGGTCCCCGTCCAGAGCCACTCGGCGACCTCCTCGTAGCGGTACCGCGAGGCCAGCTCCACGGCGTCCACGCCGCGGAAGTAGTAGCGGTCGGCCTCGATGAGCGTGAGCGCGGTGCGTACGGAGAGCTCCCCGGCGGAGGCGGCGGCACCGGAGGGCCCCGCCGCCTCGCGCCGGCTGCGCCGGGCCAGGGCCTCCACTTCGCGGGCGTCGAAACTGCTGCCGCGTCCGACCGGATCGCGGCGGCTCGTGAGCTGGCCGCGGCTGACGTACGCGTACACGGTCGCGGGCTTCACCCCCAGCAGCCGGGCCGCCTCCTGGGTGCCGATCCTTCGCTCACCGGACTCGTCGTTCATGACGCACACCCTACATATATTGATCCGATCAAGGTTGACAGTGATTGAGTCCATCATGGATGGTCGATCCATGAACACCACCGTCGCACCCGCAGCCGCACCCGCCGAAAGCCCCCGCGGACTCGCGGGAGTCGTGGTCACCGAGACCCAGCTCGGTGACGTCCGAGGCCGTGAGGGCTTCTACCACTACCGCCAGTACTCCGCCGTCGAGCTCGCCGGGACCCGCACCTTCGAAGACGTGTGGCACCTGATGTTCCGCGGGGCCCTGCCCGCCGACGCCGCCGAACGGGCCGCCTTCACGGCCGAGACCGCCCCGCTGCGCAGGCTCCCCGCCGAAGTCCGGGACGCCCTGCCCGCCCTGGCCCGCGCCACCGCCCTCTCCGGCCCGCTCGCCGGACTGCGCACGGCGCTCTCGCTGCTCGGCGCCTCCGCCGGCTTCCGCCCGGTCTACGACCTGACCCCCGAAAGCCGGGCCGCCGACGCACTGGCCGCCTGCGCCGCCGTACCGACCCTGCTCACCGCCCTGTACCGGCTCGGCCAGGGCCTGGAACCGGTGGAGCCGCGGGACGACCTCCCGTACGCCGCCAACTACCTCTACATGCTGACCGGAGTCGAACCCGAGCCGGTCAGGGCCCGCGCGGTCGAGCGGTACCTGATCTCCACGATCGACCACGGCTTCAACGCCTCCACCTTCACCGCTCGCGTGATCGCCTCCACCGGCGCCGACGTCGCGGCCTGCCTCACGGGGGCGATCGGCGCGCTCTCCGGCCCGCTGCACGGCGGCGCCCCCAGCCGGGCCCTGGACACCCTGGACGCCATCGGCACGGCGGACCGGATCGACCCCTGGATCCGCGAGCGGGTCCTCGCGGGCGACCGGATCATGGGCTTCGGACACCCCGTCTACCGCACCGAGGACCCGCGCTCGCGGATGCTGCGCGGGATCGCCCTGCAGTTCGGCGGCCCGCTCGTGGACTTCGCCGTGGAGGTCGAGCGGCACGTCGAGGAGATCCTCGCCGAGCTCAAGCCCGGCCGGGAGCTGCACACCAACGTGGAGTTCTACGCGGGCGTGGTCATGGAGCTGTGCGGGCTGCCGCGCGAGATGTTCACGCCGACCTTCTGCGCGGCCCGGGTGGTCGGCTGGAGCGCGAACGTCCTGGAGCAGGCCGCCGACTCGAAGATCATCCGACCGGCCGCCCGCTACACCGGTCCGACCCCGCCTCAGCCGGTCCCCGCCCTCGGCTGACGCTGGCTACGATCGACCGGGTGAACAGCATCCCCGTCATCGTCCTCGCCGGATTCCTCGGATCCGGCAAGACGACCGTCCTCAACCACCTCCTCGGCAACCGGGGCGGCACCCGGATCGGGGTCGTCGTCAACGACTTCGGCTCCATCGAGGTCGACGCGATGTCGGTGGCCGGCCAGGTCGGCGACTCCATGGTCTCCCTGGGCGGCGGCTGCCTGTGCTGCGCCGTGGACGGCAGCGAGCTGGACGCGTACCTCGAGAAGCTCGCCGACCCCGTCCACCGCATCGACGTGATCGTCATCGAGGCGAGCGGGCTGGCGGAGCCGCAGGAGATGGTCCGGATGCTCGTCGCCAACGAGAATCCGGCCGTCCGCTACGGCGGCATGGTGCACGTCGTCGACGCGGCGGAGTTCGACGCGACGCGGGCCAGGCACCCCGAAACCGACCGGCACCTGGCCGTCGCCGACCTCGTGGTGCTCAACAAGACCGACCGGATCGCCGCCGCCGAACGCACCCGGATCGAGACCGCGCTCGCCGAGCTCTGCGCACCGGGGATCCCGGTCGTCGGCGCCGACCACGGGCGGATCGACCCGGAACTGCTCTTCGACCGCCGCCCGTGGACCGAGACGCGCGGCCAGCTCTCCTTCGAGGACCTGCTGGCCCAGGCACACGATCACGACGACGACCACGACCACGACCACGATGGTGATCACACCGGTCACATCCACGCCGCCTACGCGAGCACGGAGTTCGTGTCCGAGCAGGCCCTCGGCCCGCGCCGGTTCATCGAGTTCCTCGACCGCCGCCCGGCCGGCCTCTACCGGATCAAGGGCTCCGTCTACTTCGGCGTCCCCGGCCACGAGGAGCGTTACGAGGCCCACGCGGTCGGCCGCTTCCTCCGCTTCACCCCGCACGCCTGGGGCCGGGGCGAGCCGCGCCTGACGCAGCTGGTCCTGATCGGCTCGGGCACCGATGGCCCGGCCCTCCTCCGCGAGCTGGAGGCCTGCCGTGAACCGGAGCCGTGGCACGCGCTCCCGGAGAGCATGTGGGGCGTCCTGCGCTACGTACACCGCCCGGCGGGTCCGGCTCCGGAATCCGACCCGGACCCGGACGCGGAGGCTCATCCCGATCCCGAGGACCTCTGAGAGCAGCCGCTGCCGCTCAGACGACCTCGATGCCGAAGTCTCCGAGGAGGGGTTCCAGGCCGCCGGGGTAGCCCTTGCCGCCGAGGACGAAGTCCCAGTCGCCACTTGGGCGGCGCCGGAAGGAACCGAGGACCAGGGCGGTTTCGCCGGCGCGGCCGTCAGAGACCTCCAGCTGGCCCAATTCCTCGCCGACGGTGTCCAGGAGCCGGATCCGGGCGTCCGTGAAGCCCGCGAGGTCGGCGTCCGGATCGGCCTCTGGATCGATCGCCGCCACGAGGACCAGCCGGTCGGCGGCCTGCGGCAGAGAGTCGAAGGCGACGAGCAACGCGGCCTTGTCGGGCGCCGCGTGCACGTGTGTCCGTACCGAACCGTCAGGGGTGCGGGGGTTGTTGAAGAACACGAAGTGTTCCTCGCTCAGTACCCGGCTGCCCTCGCAGACCAGCGCGCACACGTCGAGGGCGACCGCGCCGTTCCAGGACATGCCGAGCACGTTGTGATCGGCTGGGGGCGGCTCCTCCGCCGTCCGCCGGGCCGGCACCGGGGTCGGTGCTGCGTCGGGCGCGCCCCCGCCAAGGCGTCCGCGCAGCCCATGCCGGTGCAGCAGGTCCACGAGTTCGACCCCGGGAACCAACTCCAGGGGCTTGCCGTTGGCGAAGGTGTACGACCCGGGCCCGAAGGTCGCCGTGGTGACCAGCACCCCCTTGTTCGCCCCTCGATCCTGGACCGTGCCGTACAGGTCCCGTACGGCCGTCGGCGGGACCGTGTTCCGGTAGCGCTTGACCTGCACCACGATCCGCCCGCCGCGGATCGGGGTCGGGTCCAGCGCCTCCACGTCCACACCGCCGTCGCCCGAGCGCTGCGTGGTCACCGCCTCCATGCCCATCGCCCGGAACAGCTCGGCCACCAGGTTCTCGAAGGCGATGGGGTCCATCGAGAAAAGGTCGGGCTCCTCCTCGCCGTCCGCGCGCCCACCGTGGCCGATGACCGTGCCGACCTCGCCGGGGCGACGCCCGGGACGCACGGTGGTCAGTTGGTCGGGCTTCGCCGAGAGCTGCCCGCGCAGGCCCTCCACGAGGCAGTCCACCGCGCTGACCTGTTCCAGGCGCAGTCCCTCGAACGTGGTGCGCGCCGCGGTCACCGTGGCGAGGACGAACTGCGCCTCTTGTCCCGTCACGGGATCGGGGCGGTCCACGAAGCCGTTCACAAGGACCGAATCCAGCACCCCGAACTCGTCGGCCGCATACAGCTCGCGCAGTACCAGGAGCACGCACTGTGCCAGGAGGTCCCGGTACAGCGCCCTGCGCTCCGTCACCGGGCGGGGCTTCACTCTGTACTGGCCCGTGCTCGGCAGGTACTGGACCGACCTGGCCTCCGGTACCACCGTGTACCCGGGCAGCTCCCAGTCCAGCACGAGCTGACGCGCACCCGGGTCGTAGGCGGCCGCCACCTGCCTCGGCAGCGCCTCGGGCCAGGCCGTCGAGACGTACAGGGCGGCCGAGAAGTACTCCACCACCGCCTCCGGGTCGCCGACGCGCAGCGCGGCGGCCAGCTCGGTGAGCCCGCCGTTGTGCGCCCGGATCCCGGCGAGCTGCTCCGCGGCCCAGGTGTCGTACTGCCGTCGGTACGAAGCCAGTTGGTGCTGCCGCTGCGCCTCGACCGCCTGCGCGACCTGCCAGGCGGC
Source organism: Streptomyces sp. GL_148 (assembly GCF_057834205.1). Taxonomy (NCBI): domain Bacteria; kingdom Bacillati; phylum Actinomycetota; class Actinomycetes; order Kitasatosporales; family Streptomycetaceae; genus Streptomyces; species Streptomyces sp. GL_148. The sequence goes on from NZ_CM174396.1 coordinate 6,531,188, forward strand.
TGTGTACCGCGTGTGCGCGTCCCGCTCGGCTTGTGCCCGCTGGCCCGAGCCGAGGGTCCAGCCGCTGCTCTGGTGCTGGAACTGCTCGATGCGCGGGAGCGCCACCGGGTGCGCCAGGTCTCCCGGGGCAAATGGTTCCAGCTGCTCCGGCCGGACCATGGCTGCCGTCCGGAAGGCCGGCGCCCTGCACCCCGTGACCAACAGGACCCGTAGGGCCTCGACCTCGGCGTCGAGCTGCGCGGAACGCCGTCGCGCCTCGGCGTCGTGATGCTGCCGGTCGGCTGCCTGCTGCTGCCGTTGCCCCCGGACCCCACCGCCTTCGTAGGGTCGCTGGGGGTGTTCCGCCTCGCGTTGTCGGACCAGCTGTATCTGCTGCGTCCGGCGCTGGGCTTCGGCCCAGTCCCTGATCGATCCGTCCGACCGACGACTCATCAGTTCTGTGTCTCCCCGCCCCACCCGACAGTGCCAAGAGGGAAAACACTAGTCGCCATTCGGGTGGTACGTCCCCCGGACGTACCACCCGAATGACCTTGAACCTCCTACAGCGCTGCGCCCGCCAGCGCCGCGACCACGGCCGGCAGCGCCGTGCCCGAGCCGTCCCGGCGCGGGTCGACGGCCGGCAGCAGGGCCGGAGTGCCGTTCGCCGCCGCCGCGCGGACCGGGGATGCGCCCGCCCAGGCCAGCAGCAGGACGTCCTCGCCCTTCAGGAACCGCTGGCAGCGCACGCCGCCGGTGGCCCGGCCCTTGCGCGGGTACTGGTCGAACGGGGTCAGCTTCCCGGACTGCATCGAGTCGTCCAGCGTCCCGTGCGAGCCCGCCACGGTGAACACCACGGCCTCGCGCGCCGGATCCACCGCCGAGAAGTGGATCACCTTGGCGCCGTCCGCGAGCTTGATGCCCGCCATACCGCCCGCCGGGCGGCCCTGCGGGCGGACCTGGCCCGCCGGGTAGCGCAGCAGCTGGGCGTCGTCGGTGATGAAGACGAGATCCTCCTCGCCGGTGCGCAGCTCGACCGCGCCGACGATCCGGTCACCGTCCTTGAGGGTGATGACCTCCAGCTCGTCCTTGTTGGCCGGATAGTCCGGCACGACCCGCTTGACCACGCCCTGTTCGGTGCCGAGCGCCAGACCCTGTCCGGACTCGTCCAGCGAGGTCAGGCAGACGACCTTCTCGTCGGCCTCCAGCGCGGAGAGGAACTCCGTGACCGGGGCGCCGCCCGCCAGGTTCGGCGCGGCGTGGGTGTCGGGCAGTTGCGGCAGGTCGATCACCGACAGCCGCAGGAGCCGCCCGTACGAGGTGACCACGCCGATCTCCGCCCGCGCGGTCGCCGCGACCTGCGAGACGATCAGGTCGTGCTTGGCGCGGGCGCCGCCCTCCTCCTCGGGGAGCGGCTCGGCGTTCGGCGTGCGCGCGAGCAGCCCGGTGGAAGACAGGAGCACCCGGCACGGGGTGTCCTCGACCTCCAGCGGAACCGCCGCGACCGCCGTCCCCGCCGACTCCAGCAGCACCGTACGGCGCTCCGTGCCGAACTTCTTCGACACCGCGGCCAGTTCCGCCGAGACGAGCTTGCGCAGCTCGGCGTCGGAGTCCAGGATCCCGGTCAGCTCGTCGATCTCGCCGGCCAGCCGGTCGCGCTCGGACTCCAGCTCGATCCGGTCGAAGCGGGTGAGCCGGCGCAGCGGGGTGTCCAGGATGTACTGGGTCTGGATCTCGCTCAGCGAGAAGCGCTCCATCAGGCGCTCCTTGGCCTGTGCGGAGTTGTCGCTGTCCCGGATGATCCGGATGACCTCGTCGATGTCGAGCAGCGCCACGAGCAGGCCCTCGACCAGGTGCAGGCGGCCCTGCCGCTTGCCGCGGCGGAACTCGCTGCGGCGGCGCACGACCTCGAAGCGGTGGTCGAGGTAGACCTCCAGCAGCTCCTTGAGGCCCAGCGTCAGCGGCTGCCCGTCGACCAGCGCGACGTTGTTGATGCCGAAGGACTCCTCCATCGGCGTCAGCTTGTACAGCTGCTCCAGCACGGCCTCGGGGTGGAAGCCGTTCTTGATCTCGATGACCAGGCGCAGGCCGTGCGAACGGTCCGTGAGGTCCTTGACGTCCGCGATGCCCTGGAGCTTCTTCGAGCCGACCAGGTCCTTGATCTTCGCGATGACCTTTTCGGGACCGACCGTGAAGGGCAGTTCGGTGACGACCAGCCCCTTGCGGCGCGGGGTCACGTCCTCCAGGGCCACCGTGGCACGGATCTTGAAGGTGCCGCGGCCGTTCTCGTAGGCGTCCTTGATGCCCGAGAGGCCCACGATCCGGCCGCCGGTGGGCAGGTCGGGACCCGGCACGAAGCGCATCAGCGCTTCCAGGTCCGCCTCCGGGTAGCGGATCAGGTGGCGGGCGGCCGCGACGACCTCGCCGAGGTTGTGCGGGGCCATGTTGGTGGCCATGCCCACCGCGATCCCGGACGCGCCGTTGACCAGCAGGTTCGGGTACGCCGCGGGCAGGACGACCGGTTCCCGCTCCTGGCCGTCGTAGTTCGCGGCGAAGTCGACGGTGTCCTCGTCGATCCCGTCCGTCATCAGCGAGGCGGCGTCGGCCATCTTCGACTCGGTGTACCGCATCGCGGCCGGCGGGTCGTCGTTGCCGAGGGAGCCGAAGTTGCCGTGGCCGTCGACCAGCGGGAGCCGCATGGAGAAGGGCTGCGCCATGCGCACGAGGGCGTCGTAGATCGACGCGTCGCCGTGCGGGTGCAGCTTGCCCATGACTTCGCCGACGACACGGGCGCACTTCACGTAGCCGCGGTCGGGGCGCAGGCCCATCTCGTTCATCTGGTAGACGATGCGCCGGTGCACCGGCTTCATGCCGTCGCGGGCGTCGGGCAGGGCGCGGGAGTAGATCACCGAGTACGCGTACTCGAGGAAGGAGCCCTGCATTTCGTCGACGACGTCGATGTCGAGGATCTTCTCCTCGAAATCCTCCGGCGGCGGCGGGGTCTTCGTGCTGCGGCGGGCCATCGCTGCGCGGCTCCTTAACCAAGATTCGGGATGAGCTGAGCTCTCACGGGGTGGGGCTGGGACTGGACTGGGATGGGGCTGGGACGGGCGGGCGGGCGGTTTCGGACAGGGGTGACGCGGACCATTGTGGCCCGAGGCACCGACAACGCCGACTCCGACCCAGGACTGGGCCGGGAACTTCTCCGCCTGCCGACACGCTTGCATACAGTGGCAGGTCTGACAGGAATCTCTGCATCGCGATCGAAGGGACCACATGCCCATGGGTCACACGGCCACAGCTCACGCAGGCTCCGGCGGCCTCACAGCGACCGAGCACCGGCTGGCCAACGGCCTGCGCGTGGTGCTGTCCGAGGACCACCTGACCCCGGTCGCCGCGGTCTGCCTCTGGTACGACGTCGGCTCGCGCCACGAAGTCAAGGGACGTACGGGCCTGGCTCACCTCTTCGAGCACCTGATGTTCCAGGGCTCGAAGAACGTCTCCGGCAACGGCCACTTCGAACTGGTCCAGGGAGCCGGCGGCTCGCTCAACGGCACCACCAGCTTCGAGCGGACCAACTACTTCGAGACGATGCCGACCCACCAGCTGGAGCTCGCGCTGTGGCTGGAAGCGGACCGGATGGGCTCGCTGCTGGCCGCCCTGGACGACGAGTCCATGGAGAACCAGCGCGACGTCGTCAAGAACGAGCGCCGCCAGCGGTACGACAACGTCCCGTACGGCACGGCCTTCGAGAAGCTGACGGCCCTGGCCTACCCGGAGGGCCACCCGTACCACCACACCCCGATCGGTTCCATGGCCGATCTGGACGCCGCGTCCCTGGAGGACGCGCGCGCGTTCTTCCGTACGTACTACGCGCCCAACAACGCGGTGCTCTCGGTCGTCGGCGACATCGACCCCGAGAAGACGCTCGCCTGGGTCGAGAAGTACTTCGGCACCATCCCCGGCCACGACGGCAAGCAGCCGCCGCGCGACGGCTCGCTGCCCGAGATCATGGGGGAGCAGCTGCGCGAGGAGGTCGTCGAGGAGGTTCCGGCCCGCGCGCTGATGGCGGCCTACCGGCTCCCGCACGACGGCACCCGCGAGTGCGACGCCGCCGACGTGGCGCTGACCGTCCTGGGCAGCGGCGAGTCCTCCCGGCTCCACAACCGCCTGGTGCGCCGCGACCAGAGCGCCGTAGCGGCCGGTTTCGGCATGCTGCGCCTCGCCGGCGCGCCCTCGCTGGGCTGGCTGGACGTCAAGACCTCCAGCGGGGTCGAGGTGCCCGCCATCGAGGCGGCCGTCGACGAGGAGCTCGCGCGCTTCGCCGCCGAGGGCCCGACGGCCGAGGAGATGGAGCGCGCGCAGGCCCAGCTGGAGCGCGAGTGGCTGGACCGGCTGAGCACGGTGGCCGGCCGCGCCGACGAACTGTGCCGCTTCGCGGTGCTGTTCGGCGACCCGCAGCTGGCGCTGACCGCCGTCCAGCGCGTCCTCGACATCACCGCCGAGGAGGTGCAGGCCGTGGCCGCGGCCCGACTGCGCCCCGACAACCGCGCGGTGCTCGTCTACGAGCCGCTCGAAGCCGGCGCGGACGACGACACCGACCTCACCGAAGAGACCGACGCGAGCGACGAGAACGAAGGGGCGGAGCAGTGAGCGACACCGCAGCCGTCACGATGACCTTCCACCCGCGCCCCGAGGCCGGCGAGCCGCAGCCGTGGGCCTTCCCGGCCCCCGAGCGCGGGGTCCTGGCCAACGGCCTGACCCTGCTGCGCTGCCACCGCCCGGGCCAGCAGGTGGTCGCGGTCGAGATCAACCTCGCCGCCCCGCTCGACGCGGAGCCCGAGGGCCTGGACGGCGTGGCCACGATCATGGTCCGCGCCCTGTCCGAGGGCACCGACAAGCGCTCCGCCGAGGATTTCGCCGCCGAGCTGGAGCGCTGCGGCGCCACCCTCGACGCGCACGCCGACCACCCCGGCCTGCGGGTCTCCCTGGAGGTCCCGGCCTCCCGCCTGCACAAGGCGCTGGGGCTGGTCGCCGAGGCGCTGCGCGCGCCGGCCTTCGCCGACGCCGAGGTGGACCGCCTGGTGCGCAACCGGCTCGACGAGATCCCGCACGAGAGCGCCAACCCGCAGCGCCGCGCCGCCAAGCAGCTCTCGAAGGAGCTCTTCCCGGCCTCCCTGCGGATGTCGCGCCCGCGTCAGGGAACCGAGGAGACGGTCGCCCGCATCGACTCCGCGGCCGTACGCGCCTTCTACGAGGCCCACGTGCGCCCCGCGACCGCCACCGCGGTGGTCGTCGGCGACCTGACCGGCATCGACCTGGACGCCGTCCTGGCCGACACCCTGGGCGCGTGGACCGGTGACACCACCGCCCCGCGCCCGGTCCCGCCGATCACCGCCGACGACACGGGCCGCGTGGTCATCGTGGACCGGCCCGGCGCGGTCCAGACGCAGCTGCTGATCGGCCGCATCGGCGCCGACCGGCACGACCGGGTCTGGGCGCCCCAGGTGCTCGGCACGTACTGCCTGGGCGGCACGCTCACCTCCCGGCTGGACAAGGTGCTGCGCGAGGAGAAGGGGTACACCTACGGCGTGCGCGCCTTCGGCCAGGTGCTGCGCTCCACCGCCGACGGCAAGGGCGCCTCGATGCTCGCCATCAGCGGCTCGGTGGACACCCCCAACACCGGCCCGGCCCTGGACGACCTCTGGACGGTGCTGCGCACCCTCGCGGCGGGCGGCCTGACCGACGCCGAACGGGACGTGGCCGTGCAGAACTTGGTGGGCGTGGCCCCGCTGAAGTTCGAGACGGCGGCCTCCGTCGCGGGCACGCTCGCCGACCAGGTCGAGCAGGAGCTTCCGGACGACTACCAGGCGCAGTTGTACGCGCGGCTCGCCGAAACCGGGACGGTGGAGGCCACTTCGGCGGTCGTCAGCGCCTTCCCGGTGGACCGCCTGGTCACGGTCCTGGTCGGCGACGCCTCGCAGATCGAGGAGCCGGTGCGGGCCCTCGGGATCGGCGAAGTGACCGTGGTCGTCAACTGACCGTCCGTTGACTGCCGACGGGTCACCAACTGGCCCGTCGCACAAGGGGATCCGGCAAGGGACTCCGGCGGCTTGTCCGCTGGAGTCCCTTTTGCCCTTTCCTGTCCCTTTGGTGGTGTGGTTGCTTGTATGTGGTGTGGCGTATGCAACAAAAAGGCGTGTCTGTTTGGCGATTGACTGATGATCCGCCTAGCGTCGGCCGTGCTGTCCGTCAGTTGTAACCGCCGCATCCGCGGCACCGGGCAGTGATCGCCGAGTCCCCGTCAGGCGCGAGCCTGGGGAGCCGGGGACCCACTTGTGTCCCTGGGGTGAATCGGACCACCTCGCAAGAGGGGCCCGTAGGAGACCTTCCTGCTCCGAACCCGTCAGCTAACCCGGTAGGCGAGAGGGAAGGAAAGGATCAGCCCCTTCATGGCGTTTGGCAGTAGTGCCGCCGGTAAGCACCGTGGTTCGAGCCGTATGAGCCGCAGGACCGCCGGCTACGCCGGCATAGCCGCCCTCGCCGCTACCGGCGTCGTGGGCTCCCTGGCCGGCCCCGCGTTCGCCGCGGACAAGTCCCCCTCCATGGAGGACACCGGCGCCCTCAACACCATCGTGGTGGCCGACGAGCTCGCCGGTGACGTCGAGGCCCAGGCCCAGTCCCAGCAGCGCGCCGCCGAGGCCGCCGCCGCCAAGGCGCAGGCCGAGGCCGACGCCCGGCAGCGGGCCGCCGAGGCCAAGGCGAAGGCCGAAGCGCAGGCCAAGGCCGAGCGTGAGGCCGCCGAGCGCGCCGCTCGCGAAGAGGAGCGCAAGCGCCTCAACACCTTCGTGTCCCCGCTCGACAACACCTATGTCAGCACCCAGTACCACGCGGGTGGCGGCATGTGGTCCTCCGGCAGCCACACCGGCATCGACTTCCACGCCGCCTCCGGCACCGAGGTGCACGCCGTGGGCCTCGGCACCGTGGTCGAGGCGGGCTACGGCGGCGCGTACGGCAACAACGTCGTCATCAAGCACGCCGACGGCACGTACACCCAGTACGGCCACATGTCCTCGCTGAGCGTCTCCGTCGGCCAGCAGGTCGTCCCCGGCCAGAAGATCGGCCTGTCGGGCTCCACCGGCAACTCCAGCGGCCCGCACCTGCACTTCGAGGCCCGCACCGGCGCCGACTACGGTACGGACATCAACCCGGTCACGTACCTGCGCTCGCACGGCGTCACCGTCTGACCCGCTCGCCTCACCGCACGTCTTCCGCGAAGGCCCCGGCTCTTTGAGAGCCGGGGCCTTCGTCGTGCTTCGTGCTTCGTGCGCGCGCTTCGCGCTTCCTGCTTCGTGCTTCCTGCTTCGCGTTGTGTGAATGTTTCGTATTTCCGGCCGCCCTCGGAAATTATCGTGTGTTGCAATAGAGTCGCAACGCGCACAGCCCTACGAAAAGGCGGAGGTCCGGTCTTGCGTATTCCCGCGCACACGGTATGCACAGCGATCCGCGACGACATCGTCTCCGGGGTGTTCGGGCCCGGCGGCCGGCTGACCGAGGAGGTGCTGGCCCGCCGCTACGGAGTCTCCCGCGTCCCGGTGCGCGAGGCGCTGCGCACGCTGGAGTCCGAGGGGTTCGTGACCACCCGGCGGCACGCGGGCGCCTGCGTGGCCGAGCCGACCGAACAGGAGGCGGCCGACCTCCTGGAGCTGCGGATGCTCCTGGAGCCCCTCGCGGCCGCCCGGGCGGCCCGGCGGCGCAGCGAGGCCCACCTCAAGGTGCTGCGCGGCCTGGTCAGGCTGGGCCAGGAGCGGGCCAGGAGGGGGCAGGGGGAGGATCTGCGCTCCCTGGGAGGCTGGTTCCACGAGACGCTCTCCCAGGCCTCGGGCAGCCCCGGGCTGATCACGCTTCTCACGCAGATGCGGCACAAGGTGGCCTGGATGTACGTGGTGGAGGCCCCGGTGCGGCCCGTGGAGTCCTGGGCGGAGCACGGCGCGATCGTCGATGCGGTGGCCCGGGGCGACGCCGAGCGGGCGCGGGCGCTGACCGCGGTGCACGTGGACCGGGCGGCGGGGGCGCACCGGATGCGTGTGAGGACTTTGCAACCTGCCGTAAACACGGCAAGCGTTCCGCATTAACAAGCGCCGCATACAAAGGGGAGATATCCGGGCCGGGGTAATTGACGCCCGCGCCTCGCGCTTTATTCCGCCGCCGGAATTCGGCCCCTCAGTGGTGTGTGTATTTCCGCCCGGGCCGACGGGTCGACGGGCCGCGGGCCGACCGGATTTCCCCGCGGAAAAGCAGCGAAGCCGTTGCCCTCGACCGGGGCGGTCGGGGGCAACGGCTTCGCCGTGCAAGTCCTGCAAGTCTGCAAGTCTGCGAGTCCTGCGGGTTGAACCCGAAGGGTCAGACGGTCTCGGGAAGCTCCTCGAGCCCCTCGGCGACCAGCTTCGCGAGGCGGTCCAGCGCGACCTCGGCTCCATCGGCCTCGGAGGAGAGGACGATCTCCTCGCCGCCCTGGGCGCCCAGGCCCAGAACCGCCAGCATGGAGGCGGCGTTGACGGGGTCGCCGCCCAGCTTCGCGATGGTCACCGGGACGCCGGAAGCGGTCGTCGCACGGACGAAGATCGAGGCGGGACGAGCGTGCAGGCCCTCGGCCCAGCCGACGTTGACGCGGCGCTCTGCCATGGTGATGCCCTTCAGGTTCTTACGGTTGTCTAGACCAGTCTCTCACGGCGTCCGGAATGGTCGAACCGACCTTCGGCCCGAGTTTTCCGCCATTCGACCTACCCCAGCTTGCCCTGATTCGAGACAGCTTGCCCGATGCGCCGCGCCCGGGCCACTCGGACCGTTCGAGCCTTAAGGTGACCCCATGACGACCGAGTCCGACCCCTCGTACCCGGACCACTGGGAAGCCGACGTGGTCCTTCGCGACGGCGGAACGGCCCGGATCCGGCCCATCACCACCGAAGACGCGGGCCGGCTGGTCAGCTTCTACGAGCAGGTCTCGGACGAGTCCAAGTACTACCGGTTCTTCGCTCCCTACCCCCGGCTCTCCGACCGCGACGTGCACCGCTTCACGCACCACGACTACGTGGACCGGGTCGGCCTCGCCGCGACGATCGGCGGCGAGTTCATCGCCACCGTCCGCTACGACCGGATCGGCGCCGACGGCCGCTCGGCCACCGGACCCTCCGACGAGGCCGAGGTCGCCTTCCTCGTTCAGGACGCCCACCAGGGACGCGGAGTCGCCTCCGCCCTGCTCGAACACATCGGCGCGGTGGCCCGCGAACGCGGGATCCGCCGCTTCGCGGCCGAGGTGCTGCCCGCCAACAGCAAGATGATCAAGGTCTTCACCGACGCCGGCTACCAGCAGAAGCGCAGCTTCGAAGACGGCTCCGTCCACCTCACCCTCGACCTCGAACCGACCGCCGAGTCCCTCGCCGTCCAGCGCGCCCGCGAACAGCGCGCCGAGGCCCGCTCCGTCCAGCGCCTGCTGGCCCCCGGCTCGGTGGCGGTGATCGGAGTCAGCCGCTCCCTCGCGGGCGTGGGCGCGGCGGCCCTGCGCAACCTGCGCGACAGCGGCTTCCACGGCCACCTCTACGCCGTCAACGAGGCCGTCACCCGCGATCTGCTCGACGGCGTACGGGCCTACCCCAGCCTCGGCGCCGTCGGCGCCCCGGTCGACCTCGCGGTCATCGCGGTCCCGGCGGACCGGGTCCCGGACGCGGTGGCGGCCTGCGGTGAACACGGGGTGCAGGGACTGGTCGTCCTGTCCGCCGGATACGGGGAGAGCGGGGCCGAGGGCCTGGCCCGCCAGCGCGAACTGGTGCGGCAAGTGCGCTCGTACGGGATGCGGTTGATCGGACCGAACGCCTTCGGGGTGATCAACACGGCCCCCGAGGTGGAGCTGAACGCCTCCCTGGCCCCCGCTCCGGCCCCCGCGCGGGGAAGGGTCGGCCTCTTCACCCAGTCCGGGGCGATCGGCATCGCGCTGCTCTCCGGGCTGCTGCGGCGCGGGGAGGGGCTGTCCTCCTTCATCTCCGCCGGGAACCGGGCCGACGTCTCCGGCAACGACATCCTCCAGTACTGGTACGACGACGAGGCCACCGACGTCGCGCTCATGTACCTGGAGACCCTGGGCAACCCGAGGAAGTTCACCCGGCTCGCCCGGCGCACCGCGGCCGTCAAGCCGGTGGTCGTCGCCAAGGGGGGCCGGCACACCCCCGCCGGACACGTGGTCCCCGGCACCCGGCTGCCCGAGGCGACGGTCTCGGAGCTGCTGCGGCAGGCCGGCGTCATCCGGGTCGACACGGTGACCGAGCTGGTGGACGTCGGCCTGCTGCTGGCCTCGCAGCCCGTACCGGCCGGGCCGCGGGTGGCCATCCTCGGCAACTCCGAATCGCTCGGGGTCCTCACCTACGACGCCTGCCTGACGGAGGGGCTGCGGCCGCTGGCCCCGCTCGACCTGACCACGGCCGCCTCGCCGGAGGACTTCCGCACGGCCGTCTCCGCGGCGCTGGCCTCGCCGGACACCGACGCCGTCGTCGTCACCGCGATCCCGTGGGTGAGCGAGCACGCACTCGCCGACGATCTGGCCGAGGCCCTGCGGGCGGCGGCCGCCGCGCACCCCGGCAAACCCGTGGCCGTGGTCCACGTGGAGCTGGGCGCCCTCGCGGAGGCCCTCTCGGCGGCCACGACGCCGACCGCCACGACGCCGACCGCCGCGACGCCGACCGCCGCGACGCCGACCGCCGCGACCGCCCTCGCGGACGTGCTGCCCGCGACGCTGCCGACGCCGGCGACGGCCATGGCGGCCCTCGCCTCCGGGCCCGCCTCCGGGGCTGATGCCGGACCCGACGCCGTGGCCGCCTCCGGGTCCGACGCCGTGGCCGCCTCCGGACCTGATGCCGGGCCCGGTGCCGGGCCCGGTGCCGGACCCGAAGCGGGATCCGAAGCCGTGCCCGTCTCGGAGTCCGACGCCCCGCCCGCCCCCATGCCCGCCACCGCGGCGGCGCCCTTCCAGCCGGAGCCGGCCTCCGGCGGCGGCGCGGGGAGCGCGACCGCGCACGCTGCCGGAACCGCACGGATCCCCAGCTACCCCGCCGCCGAACGGGCCGTCAAGGCCGTCGCCGAAGCCGTCCGCTACGGACAGTGGCGCCGGGGCATCGCCGAGGTCGGACAGGTGCCCGAGTTCGAGGACATCGACGAGAGCGGTGCCGCCGGGCAGCTCTCCCGCCTGCTGGCCGGAGTAGGGGAGGAAGAGGTGGCGACCCTGGAGGACCCCGACGCCCGCGAGCTCCTCGCCCGGTACGGGATCCGGGTGCTCTCCACGCTCCCGGCCCCCAGCGCGGACGCCGCCGTCCGCGCCGCCGCGGTCCTCGGCTACCCCGTCGCGCTCAAGACCACCGCCCCGCACCTGCGCCACCGCGCCGACCTCGGCGGGGTCCGCCTCGACCTCACCACCGAGGCCGAGCTGCGCCGCTCGTACGACGAGCTCACCCACGCGCTGGGCAAACCACAGGAGCTGCTCCCCGTGGTCCAGTCGATGGTCCCGCGGGGCGTCGACACCGTCATCCGCTCCGTCATCGACCCCGCCGCGGGCGCCGTACTGTCCTTCGGTCTCTCCGGGGTCGCCTCCGAACTGCTCGGCGACACCGCCCACCGGCTGGTTCCCGCCACCGACAAGGACGCGGCGAGCCTGATCCGCTCGATCCGCACCGCCCCGCTGCTCTTCGGCTGGCGCGGCAGCGACCCCGTGGACACCCCCGCCCTGGAGGAACTGCTCCTGCGCCTCTCCCGCCTCGTCGACGACCACCCCGAGGTGGTCGGGGTCGCCCTGGAGCCCGTCGTCGTCGCCACCGAGGGGCTGTCCGTGCTCAGCGCGACCGTCCGCGTCGCCCACCCGCCCGCCCGCGGCGACCTCGGCCCGCGGACCCTGCCCAGCTACTGAGGTCCGACGGGCCCCGGGGCGGCCGGGGTGCCCCGTACGGGCCTTAGGATGGACCTCATGGCGAAATCCGGTACGACGACCCAGGGGCTGCGCACGGCGATCGAGCGCAGCGGCTACTACCCGGCCCTCGTGGCCGAGGCCGTGGAGGCCGCGGTGGGCGGCGAGCCGATTTCGTCGTACCTGGTCCACCAGGAGACGACCTTCGACTCCAACGAGGTGCGCCGGCACGTCACCGTGCTGGTCCTCACCGGCAACCGCTTCATCGTCAGCCACACCGACGAGCAGGCCGCCGACGCCGGGTCCCCCTCCCCGTACGCGACCACCTCCACCGAGTCGGTCAAGCTGGCCAGCATCTCCTCCGTGGTGCTCAGCCGCGTCGTCGCGAACCCGGAGTCCTACACCCCCGGCACCCTGCCCCGCGAGGTCGTCCTGACCATCGGCTGGGGCGCGGTCTCGCGCATCGACCTGGAGCCCGCCGCCTGCGGCGACCAGAACTGCGACGCCGACCACGGATACACCGGCAACTCCACCGCCGACGACCTCAGCCTGCGTGTCAGCGAGGCCGGCGACGGCCCCGAGGCGGTCCGCCAGACCCTGGTCTTCGCCCAGGCGCTCTCCGAGGCCACGGCAGCCACGTCCTCCACCCCCGCCCGCTGATGGCGTACGCCGCCGCGCAGAGCTGGCAGGACGAGCCGGAGCTGCTGGACCTGGCCGGCGCCCCGGTGCCGCACTACGGCACCGGCTCGCTCGCCGACCTGCTGCCCACCCTCGTGGCCGGCCAGGGCGTACCCGGCTTCGAGGCCTCGATCGCCGAGCTGACCCCGGCCGACCGGAACTGCGTGTTCCTGGTCGACGGCATGGGCTGGGAACAGATCAAGGCCCACCCGGACGAAGCCCCCTACCTCACCTCCCTCCTCTCCACCTCGCGTGGCGGCACCGGCCGTCCGATCACCGCGTGCTTCCCGGCGACCACCGCCACCTCGCTGGCCTCCGTCGGCACCGGCCTGCCGCCCGCGCGGCACGGCCTGCCCGGCTACACCGTGCGCAACCCGGCCACCGGCGAACTGATGAACCAGCTCCGCTGGCACCCGTGGACCGCGCCCAAGCCCTGGCAGCCGTACCCGACCGTCTTCCAGCAGGCGGACAAGGCCGGGGTGGCCACGGCGCAGGTGTCCTCACCCGCCTTCCAGACGACCCCGCTCACGAAGGTCGCGCTGAGCGGCGGCACCTTCCTCGGCCGGATGACCGGCGAAGAGCGCATGGACCTCGCGGCCGAGCGGCTCGCGGCCGGCGACCGCTCGCTCGTCTACACGTACTACAGCGAGCTCGACGGGGCCGGCCACCGGCACGGCGTCGACTCCGACGCCTGGCGCGGCCAGCTCATGTACGTCGACCGGCTGGTGCAGCGGCTCGCCGAGCAACTGCCGCCGCGCACCGCGCTGTACGTGACCGCCGACCACGGCATGGTGGACGTCCCCTTCGACGAGGACTCCCGCATCGACTACGACGACGACTGGGAACTCGGCGCGGGCGTGGCCCTGCTGGGCGGCGAGGGCCGGGCCCGCCACGTGTACGCCGTACCGGGCGCCGAGGCCGACGTCCTGACCGTCTGGCGCGAGGTCCTCGGTGACCGCTTCTGGGTCGCGAGCCGGGCGGAAGCCCTGGAACTGGGCTGGTTCGGGGCACCGGGCGAATGCGACGAGCGGGTCCTGGGCCGCATCGGCGACGTGATCGCCGCCGCCCAGGCCGACGTGGCGATCACCGCCTCCCGGGCCGAGCCCAACGAGTCGGCCCTCGCGGGCATGCACGGCTCCATGACCCCGGCCGAGCAGCTCGTCCCGCTGCTCGAAATCCGCTCCTGACACTCCGGGCAGCGCCCCTTTCCCCCACCTTCCCCCTCCCTCCGAAAGGCCCCGTACTCCCCATGCCCGAGCTGGTGTTCTTCTCCGGAACGATGGACTGCGGAAAGAGCACCAACTCGCTGGGGAATCCGCCATCTCGCGCAGGGGCCGCCGACCATCGCTGCCCCACGGTCTGCCCGCCCCGAAAGGTCACCCTCCTCTGATGTCCGAATTGGTATTTTTCTCCGGCACCATGGATTGCGGGAAGAGTACTTTGGCGCTCCAGATCGGGCACAACCGATCGGCGCGCGGTCTCCAGGGCGTGATCTTCACGCGCGACGACCGGGCGGGCGAGGGCAAGCTCTCCTCTCGCCTGGGCCTGGTGACGGAGGCGGTCGAGGCCACCGAGGGCATGGACCTGTACGCGTATCTCGTGAACCAGATCTCCCGGGGCGGCAAGGCCGACTACGTCATCGTCGACGAGGCACAGTTCCTGGCCCCGGAGCAGATCGATCAACTGGCGCGCATCGTGGACGACCTCGGCAAGGACGTCTTCGCCTTCGGCATCACCACGGACTTCCGCACGAAGCTGTTCCCCGGCTCTCAGCGTCTGATCGAGCTGGCCGACCGGATCGAGCAGCTCCAGGTCGAGGCCCTGTGCTGGTGTGGAGCCCGCGCCACCCACAACGCCCGCACGATAGACGGCGAGATGGTGGTCGAGGGCGCCCAGGTCGTCGTCGGCGACGTCAACCGCCCGGCGGGGGAGATCGGTTACGAGGTTCTCTGCCGCCGGCACCACCGCCGCCGCATGACGAGCGGTTCAGCCCAGGCCGGGGCCCTCTCCCCGGATGTCCTCCCGGTCAACCACGCCTGATAGCCCGCCACGTGATCGTTCCCGGGATGCTGCGCGCCGCCGCGAACGGCTGAGCCTGCTGGCCAAGTGCTTAGAAGTCATCTCATTTGGGCTTCGCGGGTAGGTTGTCGGTCATGGCGAGGATCGTTGAGCGGCTGGTGCCTGACGAGTTGTGGGTGCTGTTCCAGCGGGTGGTGCCGGAGGCGCCGTCGCGTCCCCAAGGCGGTGGACGGCGCCGGCACGGTGACCGTGAAGTACTGGCCGCGATCGTGTTCGTCGCGACTTCGGGTTGCACCTGGCAGCAGCTGTGCAGCTGCCCACGGCATCGTTCGGCCCTTCGGGGGCGACAGCCCACCGACGGTTCTCCGAGTGGAGCAAGGCCCGCGTGTGGGCCAAGCTCCACCGCCCGGTCCTTGACGAACTCGGCGCCCGCGGCGAGCTCGACTGGTCCCGCTGCGCGATTGACTCGGTGAACATGAGGGCCTTGAGAAGGGGGATCTGACAGGTCCGAATCCTGTCGATCGGGGCAAGTACGGTTCGAAGATCCACTTGATCACCGAGCGGACCGGTCTGCCCCTGTCCGTGGCAATCTCGGGCGCCAACCTGCACGACAGCCAGGCCCTCGAGCCCCTCGTTCGCGGCATACCGCCCATCCGTTCCCGCCGCGGACGCCGACGACGCAAGCCCGGCAAGCTCCACGCGGACAAGGGCTACGACTACGCCCACCTGCGACGATGGTTACGCGGACGCGGCATCAAACACCGCATCGCCCGCAGAGGCATCGAGTCCTCACAACGGCTCGGCCGCTACAGGTGGGTCGTCGAAAGGACCATGTCGTGGCTCGCCGGCTGCCGACGACTCCACCGCCGCTACGAACGCAAGGCCGAGCACTTCCTCGCCTTCACCAGCCTTGCCTGCACCCTCATCTGCTACCGCCGACTGGCCAAATGAGATGACGTCTTAGACCTTTACCGGCGCTGTCGCCGATCTTGTGATGCTGGCACGTTTGCTGGGATATCGCACCGTCCTGGCACCGGAGCGGTCCGTTTACCAAACGCGGTCGGTTCCATCGGGCGGGAGCCTTCGTGCACGCGACTGCGGCAAGGTGCTGCCTCGCCGACGCCCCTGCCCCAGGACTCACGCGCAGTTGGGGCAGTCCGTGACGTGGGTGGCGTGCAGGGATTTGATCAGGGTGAAGTCGGTGTCGACTGCAGTACGGGAGTACGAGGCGAGCGCCCCGAGCCCCACCTTCTCACCGTTCCTGAGGACCAGCCCTGGGGCCTCCGTCGGGGCCAGGCCGGGACCGTCACCGGTGTTGACCGCGCCGATCGCACACCAGGGAACGACTTTCGAGCGCCCCAGGCCACGCTCGGTCAGACCCATGGAGTCGATCTGCACTCCCATGACACAACTGCGGAACGCAATCCACATGCCGCCCGCCGCAATCACGGCGAAGAGCACCGCGCTGGCGGGATCTGCGGCGTCCCCGCTGATCAGCATCCCAGCACCCATCAGCGCAAACAGACCCCCCACCATGAACAGGACTATGCGCTGCCCCGGCCTGCGGAGAGTCCGGGTGGATATCGGGCGCAGGGAAGGGGGCTCCATGACCGCGACCCTAAGCCGTAGCCACATACCGCGCACGGGTTTCAACCACCACAAGGTCGATGCCAGCGCCTGTTGTTCGTACCTGTCTCGGTACTCGATGCGTGCGCCGACACCATCCCTCGAAGGCAAGCCGTAGCCCCCGGCATTCGCGAGGGCTACGGCTTGTGTATGCGTCAGAGCTGTCTACGTCGCCGACTCCTCGGGAAGTCGAAGCGATGCCTCGATGGCGTCAATGACGTCCAGCCCGATCCGAAGCTGCCGCTCGTCTAGTTGCTGATTCGCCACGTGCTTCTGCGTCGGCAGGTTGTGCGTGACGACCCCGTGGGCGACATCGTCGGTCAACTCGACATGTACTGCCTGGGCCATCCGCCGTACGTCGCCCAGCTGCACCATGAACCCGAACGGCTTGCCGGGGATCGGATCGCGGTAGACCTTGACGGCCACCCGGTGTTCTCGGAGGAAGAGCTGCTTGCCCTCATCGTCCCGCGAGTTCCAGATGTCCGCGAAGGCGCGGCCTGTCAGAGCGAACTTCCCGCGCTGCTCTTCGTACTCGGCGAACTGGATGCGAAGCCGCGACAGCTTTGCGGACTGCGAGTTGAGCAGAGACCAGTAGACCTCTTCCTTCTCAGGGGCGTCGTATTTGCCTGCCCCGAAGTCGGCCTTCAGTCGGTCCAGGCGTGCCTGGGTGGCCGTGATGTCGCTGGACGGGTCGTGCAGGTCGGCTGCCACCTCCCGCGCCTCGGGGAGGTGCCCCATGTGCTCCAGGAAGACCTTGGTCAGTTCGCCTTCGAGTTCCGCCGAGTCCACGGCCGCGGCGCTCTCGCAGGTGCCCTGGACCTTGTGCCGGCTGCACTTGTACCGGGAGTAGTGCCACTCCTTCGCCGGGCGATCCCCCTTGGCGGGCTTGCGGTTGGTGAAGCCGGCCTTGGTCAGCGGACCCCCGCAGGAGCCGCACGTAGCCACTCCGACCAGCATGGCCTGGCTCTTGGTGGCCTTGGGCCCGAAGGCGCGGTTGTCCGCCAGTTTCAGGACCACCTTGTTCCATGTGGCGAGGTCAAGGAGGGGGGTGTCCGCGATCATGCGCGGATTGCCGGCGTCGTCCTCGACGATCTCACCCTTGTAGGTGTAGAGCCCGGCGATCTTGGGGTTGAGCATCATCCCCCGGATCGAGGAGTTCGACCATTGGCTCTCCTGCGCCCGCTTGCTATTGGGCTGGATCCGCGAGAGCCACGTGGGCTCGCCCCGGGTGGCGAGGTCTTTCGAGATGGAGCGCAGGCTCTCGCCGTCCAGGATCTTCTTCGCGATCTCCTGGGCGAGCTCTATGTAGCGGGGGAGTGCTTCGAGTCGCTTCCCCTTGCCCTTGCCCACCTGGACGATCTCGTAGCCGAAGGGCGGGAGGCCGGCCACCCACATGCCGGAGGCGAGGCGGGTCTGTACGGCGTCGAGTGCCCGGGACCGGATCGTGTCCAACTCTCCCTCGGCGAAGACAGCGAGGATCTGGGCGAACATCTTGCCCATGGGGGTGGACATGTCGATCCCCTCCTGGGTCGACACGATGATCTTGCCGTTCTCCTGGCACCACTGGACGATCTCGCTGAAGTGGGCGACCCGACGACTCAGCCGGTCGATCTTCATGACGCAGAGCGCGTCCCAGAGGTCCTTGTGTTCATCGTCGAACCACTTGCCGAGGTCGGGGCGTTTGAACGGGTGGAGTCCGCCGGACACGTCGGTGTCCGTAGCCCAAGCGACGATTCGAGCGTCCCGCCCCGGCGCCTCCACCCAGTGCTGTACGTGCTCCTTCTGGCGGGGTATCGCCGTGGAATCGTCGGTGTCGACGGAGAGCCGCAGTGAACCCAGGACGCGCAGTGTCATGGGATGACCCTAGCGTGAGTTGGTGGATGGTCAAGAAAGAAGGCACTGGCGCTCCAGATCGCCCACACCGCGACGCTCGGGGCCTGCAGGGCGTGATCTTCACCCGTGACGACCGTGCGGGGGAGGGCAAGCTCTCGTCCCGTCTGGGCCTGGTGACGGAGGCGGTCGAGGCGCCGGAGGGCATGGACCTGTACGCGTACCTGGTCGCGCAGCTGTCCAAGGGCGGCAAGGCGGACTACGTGATCGTGGACGAGGCCCAGTTCCTGGAGCCCGCCCAGATCGACCAGCTGGCCCGCATCGTGGACGACCTCGGCATGGACGTCTTCGCCTTCGGCATCACGACGGACTTCCGTACGAAGCTCTTCCCGGGCTCGCAGCGCCTGATCGAGCTGGCGGACCGCCTTGAACAGCTCCAGGTCGAGGCCCTGTGCTGGTGCGGCGCCCGCGCCACGCACAACGCCCGTACCGTGGGCGGTGAGATGGTGGTCGAGGGCGCCCAGGTGGTGGTCGGCGACGTGAACCGCCCGGCGGAGGAGATCGGCTACGAGGTCCTGTGCCGCCGCCACCACCGCAAGCGGATGACGAGCGCCGCGGCCCACGCGGGTGCCCTTTCCCCGGACGTCCTCCCGGTCAACCACGCTTGAGACGGTGAGCCCGAACGCGGCGTGCGCGAGGGAGACGCTGTCGACTTGGGTGAGCCCGCCCGCACCTGGCGGGTACACGCGCCGGGGAACAGGGCCGGAACCGGGCACGGTGACGGGAAGTAGCCGAAAAAAGTATCCCAGTTCGGCCGTCCCGCCAGCCACACTGACCCCATGACCCGTCGCGACTTCGACGAACTGCCGCGCCCTGATCGGCAACCGCAGGCAGTCCAGCCGGGCTACGGCTCGGTCTACCGGACGCCACAGCCCGGATCGGGGCCCGCGCCGGGCAATCCCTACGCGCAACCGCCGGTGCAGCCGGCGGACTTCGTACGCCCGCCCCGCCGCGGCCTGCGGGGCAGGACCGGCGTGCTGGTGGCGGGCCTGGTCGCGGCCCTGCTCGCCCTCGGCGGCGGCTCGTACATCCTCCTGCGCGACGGCTCCGGCGACGCCGGGGACGGCGACACCGCCGCCCCCGCCGCGTCCGCGTCCGTGGACCAGGGAGACGGCCAGGGTCCCGGCGGCCCCCCGTTCGTCTTCGACCCCAACGCCGGGATTCAGCCGGGCGAGGGCCGGGTCTGGCTGGTGTCGAACCGGACCGAACTGCCCGGCTCTGGTGCCTCGCAGCACGGCCCCTGGCGCGTGGGGGACGCCGTGATCAAGGCGATGTACAAGGAGGTCACCGCCTACACCACTACCGACGGCAAGGAGAAGTGGAGGCTTCCCCTCGCCACGCCGCTGTGCGGGGTCCCGGAGAGTCCCGGCCCGAACGGGAAGATCGTCGTCGGGGTCCGCGAGAAGGACAGCGCGACCTCCCAGTGCACCCACCTCCAGCAGGTCGACCTCGCCACGGGCCAGGCGGGCTGGAAGCTGGAGATACCGAAGGAGAAGGTCTTCGACCAGGCTTCGGAGTTGCGGCTGGCCATCTCAGGGGACACCGTCGCGGTGGCGCGTGCCGCGGTCGTGAGCGGTTTCTCGGTCACCGACGGGCACAAACTCTTCGGTACGCCGAGCAGCGGCTGCGCCCCCGCGACGGTCGGAGGCGCCGCCGCCAGGCTGATGCTCGTACGCGACTGCTTCGGCCAGGACTCGGCCGACCGGCAGTCGGTGATCGAGGAGATCGACCCGGCGACTGGCGCTGCCAAGTGGAGCCACCAGTACGCGAAGGGCTCGAACCTCGGCCAGATCCTGTCCGTGGACCCGCTCGTCGTCAGCACCTACAACACGCAGGAGAAGGTCTGGAACATCACGGCCTTCGCCGCCGACGGCAAGGTCCGCTCGCAGGCCAATGCCGCCTTCGGGGTCAGCAAGCGGTGCAACGGCTGGGGCAGCGGCAGCGGCGACCTGCACGACTGCAACGCGGCGGTGGCCGACGCGGACACCCTCTACATCGCTGGCGGCACACCCGACGCCAAGTACCCGCTGGACGTCGACAAGCCCGACGAGGTGATCGCGGTCGACCTCAACACCGGTCAGGTGAAGTGGCGCACGACGGGCCCCGACGGCCGCGTCATGTTCCCGCTGGCCATCGAGGAGGGGAAGGTCGTCGTCTACGTCGACACGGACAAGGGCCTGTCCGCGGCGATGGCGGCCATCCCGACGGGCGGAGGCCGGCCCCAGATATTCCTGCAGAGCCCGAAGATCGCCAAGGGGCCCGAATCCGCCTTCTACACCTCCAGCGTCCGGCTGGCCTGGGTCGAGGGACGCGTCTTCCTGCTCAACGGGTCCGTACGCAGCCCGGAGCCGAAGAAGGTGGACCACTCCCTGATGTCCTTCGGGAGATAGGTCGCGGGACCCCGGCGGGAAGGGTGGCCGGATCCGCGCCCTCTCCGCCCCCGAAGCGTGACGAGCGGCGGCCACCGCCCTATTGTTGCGCGCCATGTGGCCAGGACAGCAGACGCCCGATGGGGACCAGAGCAGGCAGAACCCGGGGCAAAACCCTTACCGGCAGCCGGTTCCCGGACAGCAGGGAGCCCAGACCGGCCCCTACGGGCCTGGCATATTCGGCCAACCTTGGCAGGGCGCCACGTCCGGTACGCACCAGCAGTACCCGTCCGGCGCGCCGACTCCGCCTCCTGGACCGGCGCCGCGTTCCGCGCCCCGGCGTAAGGCCGCCGTGGCGATATCGGTGACGGTGGCTGCGGGGGTGGCCGTCGCGGTGACCGCCGCGGTCCTCTTCCGGGACGGCGACAGGGCGGACGGCGCCGGGGGGCCGACTTCCCCTGCACCCGCCTCCGGTGCCGCGTCCGGCTCCGTGTCCTCGGGCGCCCCGGGCACCGTGAAGTCGACGGTCAAGGGCTGGAAGGTCGTGGTGAATCCGGCGCACGGCACCGCCTTCGACGTACCGCCGGACTGGGAGGTCCTGGAGCCGCAGATCTTCAGCGGCTTCTCGGACGACAAGGACCCCGACAAGCCGGTGATCGGGCACACCGCGCCCGCCTTCTTCAAGAAGAAGTGGTGCAGTCTGGATGCCAACGGCGACGGCTACGTCAACGACATCGCGCTCGCGTCCTCCGGTACCAAGGGCGCCGACGGCGCAAAGACCACCGACGAGGTCGCCGAGAAGACGGCGACGGCCTGGGCATACTCCGCGTTCGCATCCCCGGACAAGGAGGTCGTCAAGTGGGACAAGCCGGTGGCCTACACAACCAAGGCCGGGGTCAAGGGGAGTTACGTGAAGGCCCGCACCGAGGGCGCCAAGAAGGACCACAAGTGCGCGGGGGACGGCTGGGCGATCGCCTTCGGCTTCAAGAATTCCAAGGGCGACTTCGTCGCCTGGGACTTCTACGGCCGGTCGGGCGTCCAGGGAGCCGTCCGCGACGACCTGGTCATGCGCATCCTCAGCACGGTCCGCCGCTCCGGCGACCCGGTCCCAGACCCCCTCCGCAAAGAGGCCTCCCCTTCGACTCCGTGAGTCTGGAGGCAACCCCGGCGCTGGACCTCTCCGCATGTGTGGTGGAGTGCCTGTCGCGGGCACAGCAAGGTCGACTACGTGGTCGCGGAGTGCTGGATGTGGTCCCGCCGGCAGGGGGCGGACCGCCTGGAGCAGCTCCAGGTCGAGGCCCTGTGCTGGTGCGGCGCCCGCGCGGCACGGACCCGTGATGCGGGCTACCGGCCCGTGAGCAGGTCGCCGACCGCCGTGATGCCTGCTGTGATGGCACGTTCGTCGACGTTGCCGAACCCCAGGACCAGCTGTGCCGGCTCCGTCGCACGCGAAGAGCGGCAGGTGCTCATTCCGCAGAGGCCCACGGACCGGGCGCGGGCGGCTGCGATGACGTCCTGCTCATGGGGCGATCCGTCGAGATGAGCGATCGCGTGGAAGCCGGCCGCCAGGCCGGACACCCTGACCTCTGGGGCGTGTTCGGCGAGTGCGGCCACCAGGGCGGTACGCCGTGCTGCGTAGGCCGTCCGCATCCTGCGCAGGTGCCGGTCGAAGCGGCCGGACTCGACCATTCGCGCGAGGGCGAGCTGGTCGAGCGTGGGCGACCCCCGGTCGTCTCGTCGCTTGAGCTCGGTGATCGGCTCGGTGAGCGCGGGCGGGCAGATCATCCATCCGATGCGCAGGGCCGGCACGAGGGACTTGCTGACGGTGCCTATGGAGATCACGCGGTCGGCCGCGAGTCCTTGGAGGGCACCCACCGGCTCCCGGTCGTACCGGAACTCGGCGTCGTAGTCGTCCTCGATGACGACGGCGTCCCGGCGCCTGGCCCACTCGATCAGCGCGAGCCGCCGCTCGGGTGCCAGGGCCACGCCGGTCGGCCACTGGTGCGCGGGGGTCACGACGACGGCGCGGGCGTCGGTCGCGGCGAGCGCCTGCACGGCGATGCCGTGTTCGTCGACCGGCACCGGGATCGCAGACAGGCCCGCCGAGGCAGCGGCCGAGGCGATCACGGCCGGTGAGCCCGGGTCCTCGTACGCCACCGTGCGGACGCCGGTCCGGGCCAGCGCGCGCAGGGCCAGACCGAGGCCCTGCGCGTAGCCGGAGCAGATCACGATCCGTTCCGGGTCCGCTGCGGCAGCGCGCACCCGCCGCAGATATCCGGCCATGACCTCGCGCAGTACCGCACTGCCGCGCGGGTCACCGTAGTCGAGCGCCGCCGTCGGCATGACGCGTGCCGCCTCGCGCGTGGCCCACAGCCAGTCGGCGATCGGGAAGCTGCCGAGGTCCGGGACGCCCCACTTGAAGTCGGCCACCAGGCTCGGAGGTGTCGGAACCGGTGGAGTGGGCGCCGACGGTACGCCGGCGCCGGCCGCGACCCGGGTGGCCGAGCCGACGCGTGTCACGAGGTATCCCTCGGCCTGGAGCTGGGCGTAGCAGTCCTGCACCAGACCGCGCGACAGCCCGAGCATCCGGGCGAGTTCGCGGGAGGACGGCAGTCGTTCGCCGACCTGCAGCCGGCCGGTCCGGATCGCGTCCCGCAGCCGGAGTTCCAGCTGCGCCCGCAGCGGCTCGCCGCTGCCCCGGTCGATGACCAGCAGTAGATCGGGCGACAGACCGGACCACTCCAGAGGCATGGAATTGGAGCTTACCGGCGATCCGCCCGGGCCCTTAGCTTCGTCGTGTGACCAGGATGATCAACTCTCAGGCTCAGGGGGCCGGTTCACGGCCGCCGCTCGTAACGCGGCCCCTGCTGCTGCGTTTCGTCTCGGTCGTCGGCGCCTCGACGAGTTTCTACCTGCTGTTGTCGGTCGTCCCCCTCTATGCCGAGGCGTGCGGGGGCAGCGGTGCCGCGGGACTGGCCACGGGCGCGCTGATGCTGGCGACGGTCGGAGGCGGGCTGGCCACTCCCCGGTTCGTCGCCCGCTTCGGTTACCGCCTGGCGCTGGTGACGGGGCTGGTCCTCCTCGGCGCACCCACGCTGGTGCTGACCGCTTCCGAGAGCACGGTGTGGATCACGGCGGTCTGTGTGGTCCGCGGTCTGGGCTTCGCGTTCACGGTCGTCGCGGGTGGCGCTTTGACGGCATCGCTGATCCCGCCCGAGCGGCGGGGTGAGGGGTTGGCTCTGGTCGGAGTCGTCTCCGGGGTACCGTCGCTGGTGGCCCTGCCGCTGGGTGTGTGGCTGGTCGCGCACGTGGGGTACGCGCCGGTCTGTATCGCCGGCGCTCTGGCCGCTCTGGCCGCGATCGTCTCGGTTCCGGGCCTGCCGGACCGCGAGCCGGCCTCGGGACGGCCGATCGGGGTGCTGGCCGGGTTCCGGACGGCCGCCCTTGTGCGGCCCGCTGTCGTCTTCTCGGCCACCACGCTCGCCGCCGGCATCATCGTCACCTTCCTCCCCCTTGTCGTTGCGCCGGCTTCCACACGACTCCTTGCCATGGCCCTGTTCGTCCAGCCCGCGGCGTCAACCGTGGCACGCTGGGTCGCGGGCCGATACGGCGACCGGCACGGACCGGCCGGACTCGTCCTGCCCGGCCTGACCGTCTCGGCTGCGGGAACGCTGCTGACCTCGCTGACCCACAGCCCGGTCGCCGTCGTCGTTGGCGTGGCCCTGTTCGGGGTGGGCTTCGGAGTCACCCAGAACGCCACCCTGACGGTGATGTACGCGCGTGTCCCCGCCTCCGGCTACGGCACCGTCAGCGCCCTGTGGAACTTCGCCTACGACGCGGGCATGGGCGTCGGCGCCATCGGGTTCGGGGTGCTCGCAGGCCGGACGGGCTACTCACTGGCTTTCGCCCTCACGGCCGCACTGATGCTCACCGCCCTCGCCCCGGCCTGGCGCGACCGCGCGACGACCGGCACCCGCCGGTAGCCGACATGGAGACATGGAGACCAGATGTCCTCCCGGTCAACCACGCCTGACTCGGCGCACCGGTCGGCGGAGCCTGCGTGCACGACCGCGGTTGAGGCTGTCACCGCGAGTCTGAAGAGGGCCTCTCCGTCGGCACCTGAGGACGAGTACCCGGCGGGACGTCGGCCCCGAGACCTGGTGGGTCCCGGGCCGACGTGCGGCCCTGTGTGAAGAGC
This sequence comes from Streptomyces sp. GL_148, assembly GCF_057834205.1. Lineage (NCBI taxonomy): Bacteria > Bacillati > Actinomycetota > Actinomycetes > Kitasatosporales > Streptomycetaceae > Streptomyces > Streptomyces sp. GL_148. The sequence continues at coordinate 6,555,891 of NZ_CM174396.1, forward strand.
GCGCCGCTCAGTCCGCCGGCCGCCGCATTGGCACCGGCGGCCGGGCGGGCGGTCAGGCCGCTGTGACGACTACTCCGTCGATCACCCAGTACCAGTCGTTGTCACCGGTGTAGCGGAAGCGGAAGCTGACGCTGGTGGCCCCGGAGGGGACCGTGAGGCTCAGGGTCTGCGGCTGCGAGATGACGTCTGCCGTGTACTTCTTCACGCTGACCGGAGTGCCGGCGTTCCAGGATGCGAGGACCTCGGCGGTCTGGCTTCCGTAGCTGCGGTAGAAGGTGGTGAAGTCGAGCTTGACCGTGCTCTTTCCGGCGACGCCGTACGCCGGGGTGACGAGCGTCGAGTCGAAGCGGCCGGAGAGGGCCTTGTCCGACCACTCGTCGGAGTCGGCGACGGCGAAGACGCCGCGTGCGCGGACGTTGAGCTCACGGGACTGGTCGCGCTGGCTACGGGACCAGAACTCGTCGGTGGCGAAGGACCAGCCGCGCCACTCGGTCATGCCGCCGGTGCCCATGGCGCTGTTGATGACGGACCAGCCGCTGGGCGCGGTGTGGGTGAAGCCGAGGACGCCGGCCGGGATGCCGGTCTCGTCGATCCGCCCGGACAACGAAGACTGCAGGGCGTCGAAAGGGTCGGTGGAGCGTTCCTGGACGGGCTTGCCGTCCAGGCCCCAGGACGGGTCCGGGGTGATGCCGAGCTGCTTGAAGACGGTGGGCGCGACGTCGACGAGCCGGGTGTCGATCGGGCGGGCGCCCGCCGCGATGCCGGGCCCTTGGGCAAGGATGAAGGTGCGGCGCTCCTCGATGGCGGAGCCGCCGTGGCCGCCGGCGTCCACGTGGCCGTGGTCGGTGGCGACGATGACCGTCCACCGCTCGGTGGAGTACGAGGGGCGGGCCGCGATCGCGGCGAGCAGCCGGCCCGTGTAGCCGTCCTGGACGTCGATCGCGTCGAGGTACGCCTGGCTGGCGGCGCCGGAGTTGTGGCCGACTATGTCGGTGTTGCCGAAGTAGACGAACATGACGTCCGGGTTCTGGTCCCGGATGATGGCCTCGGACTCGTCCGCGATCTTCGCGTCGTTGACCGCGTAGTCGTCGACGAGCACGAGCTTGGCGTCCGCGCCCGCGGTGGCCGTGCCCTGGCTGTCGAGGGGCTGCCAGTCGACGGCCGCGTAGGTGGACAGCTCGGGGCGCACCTGGGCGAGGCGGGCCAGGAAACCGGGGTACCGGGCGTAGTTCTTGCCGGAGAAGGTGTTGTCCTTCACCCCGTGCTTGTCGGGCCAGACTCCGGTGGTGATGGTGGACCAGCCGGGTCCGGAGGAGGTCGCGGCCATCGGGTTGGCGTAGAGCAGGCTGCGTCCGTATGTGCCGTTCGCCATCATCGACTTGAGGTGCGGCGCCGAGGCGGCGTCGATTCGGTCGTGGCGTACCCCGTCCATGCCGATCACCAGCACTTTGTCCTTGCTGGTGCCGTTCGGGAGGGTCGGGGCGGCTGCCTGTGCGGGGGTGGCCAGGGCGGTCGTCGTGGTGACCAGGGCGGTGGCTGCGGTGGCGGCGGTGGCGGTGAGTACGGTGCGGCGGGATATGCCGGGGGTCGGCACGGTGTCCTCCATGAGGGGTTCTGGCGGTGTTTCGGGTATGGGCCATCGGTCCAGTACCTGCGGAGCGATGCGGTTCTGGACTAGACCCGTTATCTTTCTGATACAGAGTCGCCGCGCACCACCGCGCTGAGGTGAACCTTGCGTCAACCGTTGATGGCCACATGCCTGATGGCGGCACGGTCCGGTGATCTGGCGCTGCCGAGGATTGAGGGCGTTCGGCCCCGAGGTCCTCTGCCGCAGCCACCACCGCAGGCGGATGACGAGCGCCGCGGCCCACGCCGGCGCCCTCTCTCCGGATGTCCTCCCGGTCAACCACGCCTGACCGTTCTCCTCGGTGTCCAACCCCAACGCCTGCGCGGCCCGGGGGAGTGTCCAGGCCGCGCAGGTGGAGGGGTGAGGAGGTCGGGTGGGATGGGTGGCTACTAGCAGCTGCTGCGGATGTCGCCCGGGTCCGTTGAGCAGCGGTCGAAGCCGCTGCCGCCGACGGCCCTGTCGTTGCCGTTGACGCCGTCGACGGTGTTGAGGGTGTCGTTGCCGGAGCCGCCGTCCAGGCTGTCGGCGCCCGGACCGGCGATCAGGGTGTCGCTGCCGGAGCCGCCGCTGACCACGTCGTTGCCGGGGCCCGCGTAGACGGTGTCGTTGCCGCTGAGGCCGCAGATGACGTTGTTGCCGCTCGTTCCGACGAGGGTGTCGTTGCCGCTGGTGCCGACGATCGCGCAGCCACGGGCGTTGTTCACGGTGGTGGTGAAGGTGGTCGAGTTGTTGGAGGTGTCGGCGTCCGTCTCGGTGGCGTCGACCGCCGCCGTGTTGGTGAGGGTGCCGGTGGTCCTGGGCTCGACGACCACCACCACGGTGGCGGATGTGCCGGGGGCGAGGGTGCCCAGGGCGCAGGCGGCGCTGGTGGGCGTCGTGGTGCAGGTGCCCTGGCTCGGTGTGGCCGACAGGAGCGTGGGGGACGCTCCGGTGACATGGTCGGACAGTGTGACGCCGGTGGCCGGCTCAGTGCTGTTGTTGGTCACCGTCACCGTGTACGCGGCCTGGTCACCGATGCTTACGGTGGCCGGGCCGCTCTTGGCGACCGAGACGTCCCCTTCGGCCGGCGGCGGGGGCGGCGGGGGTACCGATCCGCCGCCACCCTCGTACCGGGCGAGCGCGAAGTCGATGCCGGGTCCGCCGGTGCCCGCGGCGACGATCTTGCCGTCGGACTGCAGCTTGACCCCGCGACCCTCGTCGGCGCCGCCGAAGTCCGTCGTCACCACGCCGTCGCCGCTGAAGCCGGTGTCGAGGCTGCCGTTGGTGTTGTAGCGGGCCACCAGGAAGTTGCCCGCCGCCGCGCCGGTGAGGACGATCCTGCTGTCGCTCTGGAGCTCCATGTCCCAGGAGGACTCCGTACCGCCCAGGCTGGTGGTCACCAGGCCGTCGGTGTCGAAGGCGGTGTCGCGGGCGCCGTTGGTGTTGTAGCGGGCCAAGGCGATGTCGCCGCCCGTGCTGCCGGCGGCGACGATCCGGCCGTCCGTCTGTACCCCCACGCCGCGCGCGGCGTCGGACCCGCCGAAGTCCGTGACCACCATTCCGTCGGTGTCGAAGGTGGTGTCCAGGATGCCGTCCGCGGTGTAGCGGGCCAGCGCGAAGTCGAGGTTGCCGGCGTTGGTGCTGTCGAACAACCCGGCAGCGACGATCTTGCCGTCGTCCTGCAGCGTGATGTCCTCCATGAAGGAGGGGCCGCCGCCCGGGAAGCCGTGGAGGTTGCTGCCGAGGAACGTGCCGAAAGAGGCGTCGGAGTTGCCGTCCGCGGTGAAGCGCCCCACGACGAACTGGCCGATGGAGGTGCCGGCTGCCAGGAACTGGCCGTTGGGCAGGACCTTCAGCGCCATGCCGCTGTCCTGGCCGTTGGCCCACTGGGGGACGAGCACGCCGCCGTCCGCGAAGGCCGTGTCGAGGCTGCCGTCGGCGTTGTAGCGCAGCACGGTGAAGAACTGGCCGGCCCCCTCGATGCGGCCGTGTCCCGTGACGAGGATCTTGCCGTCGCCCTGTACCGCAACGGCGTTCGCCTGGTCCTCGGCGCCTTGGAAGTCGGTGCTCACCGTGCCGTCGCCGCCGAAGCCGGTGTCGAGGCTGCCGTCGGCGTTGTAGCGGGCCACCGCGAAGTCGCCGTCGTCGTTGCCCGTACCGGTGGTGCCCACGACGACGATCTTGCCGTCGGGCTGCACGGCCATGTCGCGGGCGCTGTCGCCCCGCCCGAAGTCCGGAGTGAGTACCTGGCCGCCGGTACCGAACGTGGTGTCCAGGTCCCCCGGTGCGGCCATCGCGACGCCGGGGAGGGCGAGGACGAGCGCGAGGCTCGCCGCCGTGACGGCACCGGTCCGGACACCGGTCTGGACGCTGTTCGCCGGTCTGTGGCGTGCAGAACTGAACAAGGGCATACGGGGGTCCACTCCGGTCTGTCGGTCTCCGTGCGGCACGTGACGGCAACGCCGCGATCCGCGGCACAGCCTCGTAGCCGTCGGCGTCGAGCAGCCCCAAGCCCGGCCCACGCTGGTCCCCCTGGCCGCCGGGTTCCACCCGCACGAGTGAGGGGCACGGTTTCCGTCCCGCCAGACCGGCCGCCTCACACTCGCGGATGCCCGGACCTTGGTGGAGCTGCTCGACACCGGCGATCAGCCCGGTCGCCAGCGAGAGCGCATGACCTCGGCCGCGTCCCGGTCGGGCACCCTCTCCCCGGACGTCCTCCCGGTGAACCACGTCTGACGGGGCCCTACCAGGGGGCCTGAGGGAACCGGTGGGGGCCCCGGTAGCGTGTTGCTCTAGGACGCTGACCGGCGCTGGAGGGGACACGCCATGGAACTGACCGGAGAAATCGCGGCGATACGGGATGGGCTGGGCGACCCGGCACGCCTGCTCGGGGAGTTCCGGCGGGCTGCTCTGCTGGTTCCGGTGGCCGATGGTCCTGATGGTGGTCTGATGTCAGCCGTGTCGGGCGGTATCCGCTGGATCTATGCGTTCACGGACGAGGAGGCGCTGGCCCGGTTCGCGGCGGCGCGCGGTGAGGCGGATGCCGGCCGGGAGTGGGAGTACCTCTCGGTGCTGGGCGCGCGGTTGGTGGACGCCGTGATCCCGGCCGCGGACGGTCCGGCGGGTGTGGTCGTGAACGTGGCGGACGAGGACGGGTCGATGTTCTTCCCGCCGGTCGCGGGCATCGTTCCGGACGCGAATGCCGTGGACCGGGACCGGGACCGGGACCGGGACCGCGGGCAGGCCGCCTGATGGCCGGGAACGGGGACCTGGAGGTATCGCCGGCGGCGGTCAAGAACATCCAGGACGGTCTGCGGGCCGCGATCGGTGAGCTGCGGGAGTCGGGGGACGCGGCCGGTGCGTCGATGGGTGCGGGGTTCGAGAACCTGGCGATGACGGGCATGGAGGCCGGGCACGCCGGGCTCGCAGGCGACTTCGAGGATTTCTGCGAGCGCTGGGAGTGGGGCGTGCGCAGCCTCGTGCAGGACGCGAGCACTCTCGCCCAGTCGTTGGGGATCGCGGCGGGCACGGTGTGGGAGGAGGAGCAGTACCTCCACGGCACGTTCCGGGTGGTTGCGAACGCGGCGTACGGCAATCCGCACGCGAGTGAGGACGAGATCGAGAAGAAGCCGTGGGGAGAGATCTTCTCCGCGGACGTCTACAAGCCCGATTACAGCGCGGAGTCCTTCGAGAAGAGCCAGGAGCAGATGCGTAAGACCTGGTCGGACACGGGGGACACGCTGACGTCCTCGGGGCGGATCGGTTCGTTGAAGGACCTGCTGGAGCAGGCGAAGCGTGACGGGGACGGTCACTGATGGGCTGGCGGGACTTCGTTCCGGACGGGGCCGAGGACTGGGCCGAGGACCGGGTCGAGGACCTCGGTGACGCGGTCGAGTGGGCCGGGGACAAGACGGCGGGCTTGGCCGAGGACGTCGGGCTGGACGGTGCCGGGGACTGGATCCGTGACAAGAGCCGCTCGGCCGCCAACCGACTGGGCGCGGATGTCGCGGAGTTGGAGCTGGGGCAGACCGAGGACCCGAACAAGCTGGTCTACGGCAGCGTGTCGAAGATCCGCGCGCAGGTTTCCCACCTGAACGACTTCAAGGCGTCCTTCGACAAGGTCGGCAACGGGCTGAAGGGGATGGGGGAGCCGGACGGCCTGAAGGGCAGGACGGCGGATTCCTTCAGGGAGTCGGTGGCGAAGGAACCGCCGAGGTGGTTCAAGGCGGCCGAGGCCTTCGGGAAGGCCGCGGACGCGATGGGCCGGTTCGCGGAGACCGTGGAGTGGGCGCAGGGGCAGGCCAAGGAGGCCCTGGAGGAGTACAACCGGGCGAAGAAGGTCTCCACCGAGGCCCGCACCGCGCACAACAAGCTGGTCGACACCTACAACGATGCGCTGAAGGCGAAGAAGGATCCGCTGCCGCCCCGCCCCTCGGAGAACTTCACCGATCCGGGGACCTCGATCGCGACGGCCGCCCAGGACAAGCTCGACAGCGCCCGCAAGCAGCGCAACGACGTCGCGGAGACGGTCCGTACGGCGGTGCGGGCGGCGCGGGACGCGGCTCCGCCGAAGCCCTCGTACGCCAAGCAGCTCGGCGACGGCATGGATTACCTGGACCTCGCCAAGACGCACCTGACGGGTGGTGTCATCAAGGGCACGGCCGGGATCGTGAACTTCGCGCGTGCGCTGAACCCGATGGATCCGTACAACCTGACGCATCCGGCCGAGTACGTGACGAACCTGAACTCGACGGCGGCGGGTCTCGTCACACTGGCCAACGACCCGCTCGGTGCGGGCAAGCAGATGCTCGACGAGTTCATGAAGGACCCCTCCGAGGGCATCGGCAAACTGATCCCGGAACTCGTCGGCTCCAAGGGCCTGGGCTCCCTGAAGAAGATCGGCTCCACGGCCAAACACCTCGACGACCTCAAGGGTCCAGGCCGCACCGGTCTGGACAAGGACGGGCCCGGCAGCGCGTCACGTACGGGCAAGGACACGACGTGCGTCGACGACCCCGTCGATGTCGCGACCGGCCGGATGGTCCTGCCACAGACCGACCTAGCCCTGCCGGGCTCGCTGCCGCTCGCATTCACTCGTACCTTCGAGTCCTCCTATCAGGCGGGCCGGTGGTTCGGCCGGTGCTGGGCGAGCACCATTGATCAGCGCCTGGAGATCGATGCCGTCGGAATCGTCCTCGTCGGCGAGGACGGCAGCATCCTGGCCTATCCACACCCCGCGCCGGGGGTGCCGGTGCTGCCCACACATGGGCGCCGCTGGCCCCTGTCGGTCACGCCGGAGGGAGAGTTCACGGTCACCGACCCGGAGACGGGCCGGGTCTGGCATTTCACGGCCGAGGGCATACTTGTCCAGCTAGGTGACCGTAACGGTGCCTGGATCGCGTACGAGTACGACGCGGACGGCACTCCGACGGGTATGAGCCACAGCGGTGGCTACCGGGTGCACCTCACCACCAGCGGCGGCCGGATCACCTCGCTCTCCCTCGCCGACGGCACGAAGGTCCTCGACTACGCCTACACCGACGGTGATCTGACCGAGGTCATCAACTCGTCAGGGCTGCCCCTGCGGTTCGGCTACGACGAGCACGCACGGATCGTCTCGTGGACCGATACCAACGGCCGCCATTTCGACTACACGTACGACGATCAGGACCGTTGCACCGCCCAGTCCGGCACGAACGGACACGTGGACTCCCGGTTCACGTACGGGGACGGCGTCACGACGGTCATCGGCGCCTTGGGTCACCAGCGCCGCTACGTCGTCGACGACAGGTCGCTCGTCGTCGCCGAGACCGACGGGAACGGCGCCACGACCCGTTTCGAATGGGGCCCGTTCAACCGGCTGCTCAAGCGGACTGACCCCCTGGGTCTGGCAACCCGCATCACCTATGACGACAACGGACTCGTCACATCCGTCGAACGCACCGACGGCCGCCGGACGGCGATGCAGTACAACGCGCTCGGCCTTCCCGAACGGGTCACACGACCGGACGGCACGTCCGTGCGCCGGACCTACGACGAACGGGGCAATCTCCTCTCCGTATCCGGCACCTCCGGTGCGGACACCCGGTACGCGTACGACGACCGCGGCCACCTGTCCTCGGTGACGAACGCTCTCGGTGAGACATCGTCGATCCGCTGCAACGCGGCGGGCCTCGTCGTCGAATCCGCCAATCCTCTGGGTGCCGTCACCCGGTACACCTACGACGCCTTCGGGCGCGTGGCCACCGTCACGGATCCGCTCGGCGGGGTCACCCGGCTGACGTGGAGCGTGGAGGGCCGTCTGCTGCGTCGGGTGGAGCCCGACGGCAGCGAGCAGTCGTGGGTGTACGACGGTGAGGGCAACTGCCTGACCCATACGGACGCGAACGGCGGGCGGTCGGTATACGAGTTCGGTGACTTCGACGCCCTGGTGGCGCGCACCGGGCCCGACGGGGCGCGGTACTCCTTCGCACACGACCTCGAGCTCCGGCTGACGGAGGTCACCAATCCGCAGGGCCTGACCTGGACGTACGAGTACGACCCCGCGGGCCGGCTGACTTCGGAGACGGACTTCGACGGCCGGACCCTGAACTACGCCTACGATGCGGCCAATCGGCTTGCGGCCCGGACCAACGCCCTCGGGGAGACGGTTCGGTACGAGTACAACGCGCTCGGGCAGACCGCCCGCAAGGATGTCGCCGGCGCCGTCACCACGTACGAGTACGACCATGCCGACCAGCTTGCGCGGGCCGTCGGCCCGGATGTGACCCTGACACGGATTCGCAATCGTGAGGGCCTGCTGCACTCGGAGACGGTCAACGGCCGCACGCTCAGCTATGCGTACGACGAACTGGGGCGTACGGCGCGGCGCATCACGCCGAGTGGCACGGTCAGCGAGTGGTCGTACGATGCCGCCGGCCGCCGCGCGAGCCTGATGGCCTCCGGTCGGACGCTCACGTTCGAGCATGACGCGATGGGCCGCGAGACCGTCCGCCGGATCGGCGCGGGCGTCACGCTCTCGCATGGCTTCGACGAGGTGGGGCGCCTCACGGAGCAGCACCTGACCGGTATCGACGGCCGGACCCTGCAACGGCGCGGCTACACCTACCGGCCTGATGGCCATCTGACCGCGGTGGACGACGCGCTGGGCGGGGTGCGCACCTTCACCTTGGACGGTGCCGCACGCGTCACGTCGGTGGAGGCGGGGGCGTGGACGGAGCGCTACGCCTACGACGAAGCGGGGAACCAGACCTCCGCATCCTGGCCCATTCCCCACCCGGACGCAGGGTCGGCCGCTGGGCCGCGGACCTACACCGGCAACCGCATCGTCAGCGCGGGAGGCGTGCGCTACGAGCACGACGTGCAGGGGCGTGTCGTACTGCGGCAGAAGGTCAGGCTCTCCCGCAAGCCGGACACCTGGCACTACTCGTGGGACGCCGAAGACCGCCTGGTGGGGGTGACGACCCCGGACGGCACGGTCTGGCGCTATATCTACGACCCATTGGGCCGGCGGGCGGCCAAGCAGTGCCTGTCGGCGACGGGCGAGGTCGTGGAGGAGGTGGTCTTCACCTGGGAGGGCGCGAACCTCTGTGAGCAGACCACGCGCTCCGCCCAGCTCCCCCACCCGGTCGCCCTGACCTGGGAGCATCGGGGACTGCACCCACTGACACAGACGGAGCGCATCCTCGCGGCACCTAGGGAGGAGATCGACAGCCGGTTCTTCTCGATCGTCACGGACCTGGTGGGCACGCCCACCGAACTCGTGGACGAGCGGGGCGAGGTGGCCTGGCGCACCCGGTCGACCCTGTGGGGGGCGACCACATGGAACCGCGACGCGTCGACCTACACGCCCCTACGCTTTCCGGGGCAGTACTTCGACCCCGAATCGGGTCTGCATTACAACGCCTTCCGTACGTACGACCCGGAGACGGCGCGCTACCTCAGCCCTGACCCGCTGGGCCTGGCCCCGGCGCCCAACCCGATGGCGTACGTCCACAACCCCCACACGTGGTCGGACCATCTGGGCCTGGCTCCGGACGAGTGCAGGGTCACCGTGTACCGCAAGCAGACCGAGCATCCGCTCAGTCAGAGGGTGCACATCGACGAGAACGGCAACGTCACGATCGACGGCAACAACCATCTGTACGTCAACATGAGCGGGGATCTGCGGCACACCGTGGAGTTCCGCGGAGACAACGGCCAGATCGTCGCCTTCGACGTGCCGAAGAGCTTCGTGGATGACATCCGGGCGAGGGCGGTTCCCCAAGAGCAGCCGGACGGACTCGGCTTCACCAAGCAGGAATGGAAGCAGGTGAAGCAGATCTATCCGGAGATATCCGACCCCACCAGAGGAACGGACCTGTACGGACTCCCAGGCGAGGTGATCGACCAAATGCGCAAGGTCATCATTCCTGGTTCCGGTAGGATCGTCCAGGACTCTTAGCGAGGATTGTGAAATGCTGCACGAAATCGAAGACCTTGAAATCGAGAGGTCGCGGGTGGCCCGCCGGCCGGAGTCTGATTCGGCGCCCCCGGTCCTGGCCTTCTTCGAACTGACCGTGGACGGGGATCCGGCGCGGTACACGGACAGGCTGCGCGGGGTCCTGGACGCCGTACTGGAGATCGCCGTCTCCGAGTCCTTCGACGACGACGACCTGCCCGTGGACACGATTCCCGGATGGTTCTCCGGCGCCTGCCGCGGCGGCGGCTCCCCGGAGCCTTTCGCGGTCGAGGGGCGGGACCGGTACACCGAGCGAACCGGCAGCGCGCCCTGGGGCCTGCAAAACTGGCTCTCTCGCTTCGATCCCGAGCTGGAGATCCGAGGCTGGGCCTGGTGGGACATGACCTGCTCGCCCGCGGGGGACGGAGTGTTGCGGCTCTGGGTGGACACCTGGGGCGAGCCCTTCTTCGCATGGGAGGACCTGCGGTGGCTCGCCTACGCGGCGGGCGCGCGCTCGGTGGCGGACCCGGTGCTAGTGAAGCCCGAGGTATGGGCCGGCGAGGCTTCCGTATGACCGGCGACGCACTGACGAACGAGGTCCGTGCACGGTTCGACGATGAGACCATCACGGTTTATCAGGCATACCCGGCGCGGATCGCCGAACCAGCCTTGAAGTCGGGCACTTTCGTGGATCCCTTCAAGCGTGCTCGGATGACATGGATCAAACCGTCATTCCTGTGGATGATGTATCGCTGTGGGTGGGGTGCGAAGGTCGACCAGGAACGCGTTCTCGCCATCGACATCACGCGGGAGGGCTTCGAATGGGCCCTTTCTCATTCCTGCCTCAGTCATTTTGATCGGGCTCGGTTCGCGACCAAGGAAGAATGGCGGACCGCTGTCCAGTCCAGCCCGGTCCGTGTCCAGTGGGATCCTGAGCGGGACCTGGCCCTGAACCCTCTGCCGCACCGTGCGATCCAGGTAGGCCTGTCGGGCCCGGCCGTTGGCCTGTACGTGGACGAGTGGATCAGAGTCATCACGGACGTGACTCCGCTGGCGCACGAGGTCCACGCCGCGGTGAGGTCCGGGGACCTGAACGCAGCGGCCGATCTTCTGCCCGGGGAGCGGGTGTATCCACTTCCGGGGGAACTCGTGGAGCGGATTGCGCGACGCTGATCGCTGGGGAGGCGCCGGGGTCCATGGCGGATGGACGGCCGGCAGTCGCCGCGGCAAGCGGCGCGCATCGACCGGAACCAGACGGCGCCCCGGTGCGCGAACTCCGCAAGGAAGGCGGCGACCATCACCTGTTCTACGAGAACGGTGGCTGAGGATGACAGGCGAACAGAGCGGGAGCGCGCCGGCGCCGCAGCTGGCGAAGACCGGGCTGGAGGTCGTGTCGCAGGGCGTCGCCGAGGGGCTGCCCTCGTACGCGCGGGCCTTCCAGGCCGTCGTCAACGTCGAGGTGGTCCCGCGGGCCACCGTGGCGCGCTCGGCGCCGGGGGCGCTGGCGGAGGCCGACCGGCTGTGGCTGGAGCACGCGCGGACCGCTGCCGTCATCGATGCCGAGGGCTGCTTCCTGGTCCGGGGGGCCGATCGCGACTGGGTCCGGGTGCGCCGCACCTCGCACACCGCGCTCTCCGCCGCCCTCGTACCGGGGGCCGGCTCCATGGTCATCGCGATGTCTCCGGACGGCCGACGACTGTGCGCCCTGACTGAGGAGGACGACGACTATTGGATCGTCGTGCACCGCTTCGAGGACCGTCCCGTGTGACCCGTGCCGAGACGGCCCGGTACCGGCGGCAGCGCCTCCATACCGTGGAGCCCGCCGCCGACGAGACCGTGTTCACCTGGGACGGCACGACGCTGTGCGAACAGACCACCCGCACCCGACTGGAGACTGCCATGACCGGACCCGAGTTCATCGCAGCATTCCTGGCCGCCGGCAGTCTGCGTGGGTTGCGGCCCGGATCGGCCGTGGCGGAAGCCGATCTCGCGCTACCGGTGGACTTCATCGAGGAGGACGGCTCGGGCGGCACGCTCCGGCGGGACTACGGGCTGGTCGAGCTGTACTTCTCGGGCGAGCCCGACCGGGTTCTGAGGGGCGGCTCGCTGGAGTTGCACCGACTGCCCGGCGATCCGGCCCTCGGGGCCGAGTGGAGTTCGGCGACGGGTGTGGATTTCGCGCCGTACACGGCATGGTCGGAGGTGGAGGGTGCTCTTGCCGCCGCCGGTCTGGCCGAGGGGGCCTTGGAGTGCACGACACGGGGTGACTACGTGGAATACCGAAACCCGGACACCAAAGTGTCCGTACTGGTCGTCGACGGTGAGGATGAGCGGGACGACTGGCCGGGCCACGGGGACCTCTGGAGCGTCAGCCTCGGGTGAGGGGCCGCGGCGACGATGGAGGTTGGTCACGTAAGAGCACACTGCGCTCCAGGCCGCGACCGGCGCCGGAGGGGATGCAGCCCATGGAACTGACCGCGGAGATCGCGGCGGCGCGCGGAGAGTCGGAGTCCGGCCGGGCTCATGGGTATGGCGGCTGACGCCCACCGGCTCCTCATCATCTCGGTCGAGAGCGCAGAGGCCTCACGGGCCGTGTGCGTGGTGCGGAGCCTGTACGGATCCGCACGCATCGGGACGCTCTACCAGCTGCCTTCCCCGGCGGATGGAACCGTGGAGCTGATGGAGATCGAGTGGTACGGGCATCCCCGGGAGGTGCTGGACGAAATGCACCACGGGAAGGTCTGCCTCGTCGGGTCCGGTGCGGGTGCGCTGCGGGCCGATGAAGGTCTGGCGGTGCAGGAGTTCTCCCGGTGAACCACACCTGACTGCTGGTGACCAGCCGTGCGGTCCAGGGACGGGGAGCTGCGATCGTCGCGCCCTCCGCGCTGGCTCTGATCGCCGACCTGTTCCCCGAAGGGCCGGAGCGATAGACGGCGTTCGGGACGTGGGGCGGGCTGGGCGGACTGGCCCGGCGCCACCGGGGTGCGCTGCGCCGCCGCCGATGGCGAGGGTGCCGACGGCAGGACGGAGAAGTGACACGCGGGTCATCCGATCGGTATCCCCCGGGACCCGTCCCACTCGGTGACAATATGACTGTTTGTCCATTTCGGGGGTGGGACCCCCTGTCAGGAGGCGCACGTGCGGCCCGACCCCAGCGGCCCCTCCGGCCCGCCGAGTCCCGCCGCGGGGGCGGACGAAGCGGCCGTGTCCGGCAGTGATCCGGACGACCGGCGGCTGGCCCTGGTCATGCGCGTCACGTTCTTCGTGCTCATCGGCACGTCGATGGTCCGCTTCGTCCAGCGGCACACCGAGGAAGCCCGCGCGCCATGGGTGATCGGCCTCGCCGTCGTGCTGGCCGTCCTCTACCTGCTCGGCCCCGCCATGTCGGTCAAGGCGACGCACCCGCCTCAAGGCCGCGGGCCTTGGCCTCCGGCCCCCCGGCTCGCCTGGCTGGGCATGGTCGTCACCGTGTGGGCCGTCCTCGTCCTTCTCGCGCCCAGCTTCGCGTGGGTCGCGGTTCCACTTTTCTACTCCGTGCTGCGCACCCTGCCGCCGGTCGCCGCGTACGTCCTCGTCGCCTTCCTCACGCTCTTCGTGATCTTCGCGCAGCTGACGCTGGCCCCCCGCTTCAACCTCGACCTGGTGATCGGACCGGCCGCCGTCGCCGCGCTCACCACTGCCGTCTTCCTCCACATGCAGCGTCAAGCGGCCCGCCAGCACGCCCTCATCGACGACCTCGTCCGCACCCGCCGCGAGCTCGCCGCCACCGAGCGCCGCGAAGGCACCCTCGCCGAACGCCAGCGGCTGTCCATGGAGATCCACGACACGCTCGCCCAGGGCCTGTCCAGCCAGCAGATGCTGCTCCAGGCCGCTGACCGGACGTGGGACGCCGACCCCGCCAAGGCCCGCAGCCATGTCCGCGCCGCCGCGTCCATCGCCGAGCTCAACCTCGCGGAGGCCCGCCGTTTCGTGCACGACCTCGCACCCGTCGACCTCGCCCACGGCGGCGATCTCGACGCCGCACTGCACGCCCTCGCGGCACGTGAGTCCGGCGCCGGACTCACGGTGCGCGTCCACATCGATGCGGGCGGCCGGATCGCCCCGCTGCCCGAGCGCGTGCAGTCCGCACTGCTGCGCATCGCCCAGGGCGCGCTGGCCAACGTACGGGAACACTCCGGCGCCACCGCCGCGGCGCTCACCCTCACCCGGCTCGACGACCAAGTCGTCCTCGATGTCGCGGACAACGGAAGGGGATTCGATCCCAGTTCCCTCCCCGAAGCCCCGTCCGGACTGCGCGGACACGGCGTCCCGGCGATGCGGGCCCGGATGCGCCAGCTCGGCGGGACCTTGACCATCGAGTCGGCGCCCGGAGAGGGCGCCGTGCTGACCGCCGCCGTACCCGTCTCCGCGCCCTGACAACACCGCGCCCTGACAACACCGGGTGCGGACGAGCACCCGGCGCCGGGACCGTCCCCGCACGTCCTCGCGGTCAGCCAAGCCGGCCGGTCCAAGGCCGTCCGTACGAAACCCAGTTCGTCAGCACGGTGCGGCGCGCGACGCACGTCCGGGTGGTTCTTGCCCGCGCGGGCGCATTCCGGCCGCCCGGGCCCGGGCGGGCGGCAAGAGTTGGGCCATGATCATGGATCCCGATGCCAACTCCGAAACCCCCGAAGCTTCCGGAGCCTCCGGCGAGCCCGCGCCTGCGAGCCCGCGCCGCTCCTCCCGCCGCACCGTCATCGCCGGCGCGGCCGCCGTCGCGGCGGCCGGCGGGCTGACAGTGGCCGTCACCTCCGCCGAGACCTCGCAGGCCGTCCCCGGCGCCGCGGTCGCCGACTGGGGCACCTGCCTGACGATCGCCCGGGCCATCCTCGTACGGGACGACCAGGACCAGCCGCTCGTACCGCGCTACGCCGACATCCTGCTGAAGAGCGGCCTGCCCCGCTCGCGCCGCCCCGGCAAGAAGGTGCTGATCATCGGCGCCGGGCCGGCCGGCCTCACCGCCGCGCACCTCCTGCGCGAGGCCGGCCACCGGGTCACCGTCATCGAGGCCAACGCCAACCGGGTGGGCGGCCGGATCAAGACCTTCCGCACCGGCGGCCACGAGAACGCGGCCCAGCCCTTCGCCGACCCGAAGCAGTACGCCGAGGCCGGCGCGATGCGCATCCCCGACAGCCACCCGCTGGTCACCGGGCTGATGGACGGGCTCGGCCTCAAGCGCAGGCGCTTCCACCTGGTCGACGTCGACGCGGCCGGCCGCCCCGCGTACCGGACGTGGATCCACGTCAACGGCATCCGCGTCCGCCGCGCCGACTACGCGCGCGCCCCGCAGGCGCTCAATCGTTCCTTCGGAGTGCCGCAGGCGTACGAGTCCGTGCCCGCCTCGCAGATCGTCCGCGACGCCTTCGCCCCCGTGCGGGGGGAGATCGAGGGCAAGAAGGACAAGGACCTCGTCGAGGGCTGGGCACGCGTCATCCAGCGCTACGGCCACATGTCGATGTACCGCTTCCTGACGGAGGAGGCCAAGCTCGACGAGCGGACCATCGACCTGATCGGAACCGTCGAGAACCTCACCTCCCGCCTGCACCTCGCCTTCGTGCACAGCTTCATCGGCGCCTCGCTGATCAGCCCCGACACCGCCTTCTACGAACTGCCCGACGGCAGCGCCACCCTGGCCGACGCGATGTACGCGCGCGTCAAGGACCTCGTACGCCTCGACCGCCGGGCGACCCGCATCATCCACGGCGAGGGCAAGGTCACGGTCGAGACCGTCTCCGAGGGCCGCGGCGGCAGCCCGGTGAAGCGCGAGACCTTCACCGCCGACACCGCCATCATCACCGTCCCCTTCTCCGGGCTGCGCCACATCCCCGTCACCCCGGCGCTCTCGTACGGCAAGCGGCGCGCGGTCACCGAGCTGCACTACGACGCCGCCACCAAGGTGCTGCTCGAATTCAGCCGCCGATGGTGGGAGTTCGACGAGGCCGACTGGAAGCGCGAGCTGGAGGCCGTACAGCCCGGCCTGTACCGCAAGTACCAGACCGGGCAGAGCCCGGCGAACGGAACCCTGCTGGGCGCCCACTCCTCCGTACCCGAGGGCCACATCTCCGCGGGCCAGCGCTCCCACTACGCCGCCAGCCGCGTGGTCACCCGCGATCAGCCCGAGGCCGCCCACGTCGTCGGCGGCGGCTCGGTGACCGACAACCCCAACCGCTTCATGTTCCAGCCCTCCTACCCCGTCGAGGGCAGCGCCGGCGGTGTCATCCTCGCCTCCTACAGCTGGTCGGACGACGCCCTGAAATGGGACTCCCTGGACGACGAGGAGCGCTACCCGCGCGCCCTCGCCGGAGTGCAGGAGGTGTTCGGGCAGCGCGTCGAGGTGTTCTACACCGGCGTCGGCCGCACCCAGTCCTGGATGCGCGACCCGTACGCGTACGGTGAGGCGTCCGTACTGCTCCCCGGCCAGCACACCGAGCTCTTCCCCCATGTCCGCAAGGCCGAGGGCAACCTGCACTTCGCCGGATGCCACACCTCCATCAAGCCCGCGTGGATCGAGGGCGCCCTGGAATCCGCGGTGCGGACCGCCCTGGAAGTGCACACGGCGTAGCGGCGGCCCCGAAGGCGGCTCCGACGGCGGCCCCGTCGTCGGAGCCGGCTGTCAGCTCTCGGCGAGCACGATCAGCCAGTCCTCCTCGCCGAAGCGGACGCGCCGGCGCTTGTCGGGGTTGATCCGCACCCCGTAGTCGGGGCCCGTGGTGCTTCGCGCCCGCAGCCGGTAGCCCACCGCGCACTCCCCGCGGCGCCGCGCCGCCTCGACGGCGGTGGCGAAGGAGACCTCATGACCGGCCCGTACGTAGTCCGTGGCCGGCTTGAGGTGGAATTCGTGGCCCTCCGCGTCGAACAGCTCCTCGAAGACCGCGGCGAGGTACGGGCTTTCGGAGATCTGGGTCATCAGTAGACTGATCAGCCTGCCACTCACGATGAAGTCGGCGCCGTCCTGCGCCGGAGCGAGGAGCCGGTTGCCGTCGTCGGACATCTCGGTGGTGAGCGCGATGTTCCGCCGCGCGGTGTCCCCGATGGCCCGCAGGTGCAGCAGGGTGACCAGAGTCCTGTCGTCCGCCCGCGCCTGCGGATCCGTCACCGGAGCCAGGGAGGCCAGTGGCGCGTCCGGGGCCTCGGGCTCCGTCTCACCGATCACGATCACGCCGTCGTACGAGGGCACGTCCAGCTTGGCCAGGGTGAGCGGGTCGGTGATGTCGCCGTCGTGGAAGGAGACTTCGAGGCGGGACCGCGCGGCCGTGACGCCTCGGGCGCCGTCCGTCGCCGCGTGCACGCCGAGCGCCACGACGTCCAGGGTGGTTCCCGGGCCCACGTACTGGTCGAGCTGCTCGATGACGAGCGGTGCGCGGCGGTTCCAGCCGAGCAGGAGGAGGCGCTCGGCCCGGGCGGTCATCGGTGCGGCCGTCACGATCGCGTCGTCCTCGACATGGGCGGCCACGTCCGCCCGCACGGCCGTGTCGTCGTCCCGCGAGATGACGATGATCCGGTCGGACGGGCCGATCGTCGCCCCCGGGTCCGGATTGAGGGTGACCCTCCCGCCGCCGTGCAGCAGGCCGACCGCCGAGGACGTGTCGAACGACAGCAGCGCCTCGCCGAACGTACGCCCCACGAGGTCCCCGGGGGCCACCGGGTAGAACTCGTCGCCGTCGAAGTCCAGCAACTCCGAATAGACCAGCGAGAGACCGGGCTGCCGGGCCGTCGAGACGAGGAGCCGGGCGACGATGTCGTCCACGCACAGGACGTGGCCCGCGGGCCCGGCGGCCAGCCTGGCGGTCAGGTGGTTGCGGGAGTCACGAACGGCGGCGACCACCACCACAGCCTCTCCCTGCGCCTCCCACACCGCCTCTCCCTGCGCCCCCGCCTCCCCGGAGCCGTGGACGGCCGCGTCGAGGGCGAGCAGTGTCTTCACCACGTGGGCGTCACCGGTGTCCCCGGTGGGAGGCAGCACCAGCACCGCCTTCGCCGTGCGCGGACTCACCCGGCACAGCTCGGCCGGGTCGGTGGTGCTCCCGTTGCGACAGATGATCCGCGTCCTGCCGGTGTCGCCGACGCGGGCAGAGATCTCCTCCTCCATCCACACCTTGTCCTGCGGGGCGAGCACGGCGATGGCGGAGCGGCGCTGGTTCGCGTTGGCGGCCACGAGTTCCCCGATCACGGGGAACACTTGGTCCGACCACCCCAGTACGACGGTGTGCCCGGTCTCCACCACGGTGGAGTGACCCCGGCGCAGCGACATGATGCGCCGGTTGATGCCCGTGGTGATCAGACTGACCAGGGTCGACACGAAGAGCAGCGCCACGAGCGCGAGCGACACGGAGGCCAGCACGTACAGCGGGGAGCCGACCGCACCGCCGATCTTCAGGGTCTGGCCGACGCTGACCCACACGGCGGTGAGCCGGCCGGAGAGCGTGGCAGGGGCGGCCCGGTCGGACCAGACCAGGACCGCGCTGGCCGGAACGACGACGGCGAGGCAGGCCAGGGCGAGCCAGCCGATGAGCGTGGTCGTTCCGCCCGAGAGCAGATGGTCGAAGCGGTACCGGAGACGGAGCCGGAGTGACGTCGTGTGCTGCGCCACACAAGCTCCTGTCCATGGGTCGACGCACCGATCGGAGCGGCTGCACACCGCGCCAGGAGCCACCGTAGGCAGAGGTTCGCTCCCGTCCCCCTGATCCACGCCGACCTCACTCAGAGGTGTGAACGCACCGCAGTTCTAGGGCCTGTCGAGGGATCCGCCGAGCGGTGTGAACGTGAACGACTCCGGGAGGAGATCGCCGCCGATCCGAGTGGCGAGCACAGCCGGTTGCGGGAGTCCGGAGTCGTAGTCGTTCCACAGGTGCAGGACGAGCAGGGGGTCCCGCGGTGCCGCGGTGGCATAGACGAGCGCCTTGCCGACCCGGGGGTTCGGGCCGCCGATGACGACGGACGGCTCGCCGAACCGGGCGGTGACGTCCGGCCAGTCCCGGTCAACGGCGCACCAGCCGGGCAGCCCGTCGCGCATCGCCTCGTACTCGGAGCTCGACAAGAGGCGGTCGGAGGTGAGCCAGCCCCGGCGGTGGGCGAACTCGGCGTAGACGGACGCGGCGTGGGTGTCGCGGGCCGGGTCCCGGGGCAGCAGCTTCCGGAAGACGCCCTTGACTCCGTCCGGGTACCACGCGCCGGCCTCGGTGAGGCGGGACTGTTCCTCCTGCCAGGCTCCGGCACTCCGCTCGGCCACGAGCAGGTGGTCCATCAGGAACCAGACGGCGGTGTTGAGGTCGCCGTAGGCCGCCGGGCGGCGCAGGACGCTGTTGAGCTGATCGATGAGGTGGGCGCGTATACCGGCGGAGGAGGCAAGGCGCGGAGTACTCGGCATGGTGACGAGTGTGTACGGTCGTCCGGGCCCGGTGCACCGTGGGCTTGCACCCGAGGAGGGGGACCACTGCCATGACCTGGAGCGATTTCGTCGTGAACGCGGAGACGATCGCCGCGCACTTCGGGGAGCCGCCCCCACTGACGGCCGTCCGGCTCCGCTCCGTCCACCTGGACGGATGGGCTTCGGCCGTGACGCTCCGGCTCGACCTGCCCGCCTTCCCGGACCGGTGGGAAGCGGGGGAAGCGGGGGAAGCGGAAGAGGCGGGGTCCGGCGACACCTTGCAGTGCCAGCTCCAGTTCTCGCACGTCGAGGACTTCGTGATGGACGGCTGGCGGCCGCCGGTCACGGGGGACGTGGAACTGGCCGCGCTGCCGGAGCACCGGATCGCGGTACGGGTGGTATCGGACGGGGCCCGGGTGGCGTTCACGGCGAACGCCTCCGTGATCGCAGGGCGGATCGGAGTCTTCACCCTGGGCGCGGACGGCGGCGACGGCGGGCCGCGCCACTTCACGCGCCCGATCGAGCGCAGGCTCTACCCGGCACTGCCGCCCACCCATGACAACACCTTCTACGAGCGGGTCTGAGAGTCCGGAATGAGCCTGAGCCTTCCCCCGTGGCCACACCTCGCACTGCTGTACGACACGCCGCCGGATCTTTCCTCCTGCCCGCTGTACTACGTGCACGTGGACGAGCGGGACACCTCGGTCACCCTCGGCTTCGAGACCTCGCGGCTGCCCGACCACCCGGAGCCGGGGTGGGAGGCGGGCGCCTACAACACCCTGCGCTTCTTCGTCGTGTTCGAGGGTGTGGACGAGCTGCGGATGACGGGCATCGCCGCCGAGCCGCCGGGGCGGCACGACCGCACGGTGCGCGTCACCGAGACGGCGACCGGTCGCGAGCGGGTGTCGGTGACCAGCGGGACCCGCTCGGTCTCCTTCACCGCCGAGACCTCCCGGATCTCCCGCACCCGCGTCTACTTGCAGGGATCGCCGTGACCCGGGGTCCCGCCCGGTACGGGGGCGGCCCCGACCGCGTCACGCTCCGCGGGGCAGCCCGGCAGAGCCCTGCGCGGCACCGGGCCTCCTTCCCGTCCAGCACGCCGGTTCGCCGGCGGGCACGCGGATCGAGAAGGACGCCCGGTGCGTCGTTCAGGCGGCGGTGGAGCTGTTCTTGGCCGTGTCCGTGCACAGGGCCCAGATGATGAAGACGCCGATGGCGATCGAGATGAGGCCCCAGAGCGGCGTGTAGGGCAGCCACAGGAAGTTGAGGATGATGTCCAGCGCGACGATCACCACGCCGGTGACCTTGGCCCAGGGCGCGCCCTTGAGGATGCCGGCACCCACGACGACGAGCACGATGCCCAGGACGAGGAGGATCCAGCCCCACGCCGTGACGTCGAACTTGAAGGTGTAGTTGCCCACCCTCGCGTAGACGTCGTCTTCCGCGATGCCGACGATTCCCTTCAGGATGCCGAGGACGCCTTCCACGAGCATCAGCACACCGGCGAACACGGTGCCGCTCGCCGCCCACGGGTTCTCGTCGGCGGTGTACCTGCTGTTGGGGGCCCTGCTGGGGGGCGTTGCCTGTGCCACGAGAGGCTCCTTCGTCGGGCGGGACGCCGAGGGTCCTGCGTTGCGCCCAGCGTCCGTGGCGGAGGCATGCGGGGACACTCGAGCGCCGCCATTCGGGTGAATTCGGCGGGTGACGCCTCTCCGTCGTGAGGCTTCGAAGACGGCCGAGGAGGGCGTCCCGGCGTGGTCAGGCCCGGGTCAGCCGTGGGCGGTGTGCAGGTCGTCGGTGAAGTGGTGGTGGCTGTGCCGCCACCCCGGGCCGGCCCGCCGTGCCCCGTGGAGGTGCGGATGCCCGGGGGCCAGCCCGGTGTGCTCGTGCTCGTGTACGTGGCCCCGGCCCGCCTCCACCGCCGCGGCGCCGGGCTGCCCGGCCCCGGCCGGCCACAGGCGGGCGGCGAGGGCCGCGGCGGCGAGCGCGAGCGTGCCGAGGGCCGCGGTGGCCCACCCGAGCCCGGCCTTCGCGCCGACCCAGCCCGCCAGCGGATAGGTCAGCAGCCAGGCGGCGTGCGACAGGGAGAACTGGGCGGCGAACACCGCGGTGCGGTCCCCTTCCGGCGCGGCCCGCCGGAGCACGCGGCCCGCGGGCGTGAGCACCATGGAGCAGGCCGCCCCGAACCCCGCCCACGTGCCCAGCAGCGCGGGCCAGCGCCAACCGCCGCTGTGCGCCGAGGTGATGAAACCGAGGGCGCAGAACGCCGCGGGGAGCAGCAGGGCGCCGGCCAGCATCACCCGCCGGTCCGGGCGGTTCTCCAGGATCCGCGGCAGCGCCAGGGCCACGGCCATGGACCCGGCTCCGTACGCGCCCAGGGCGAGGGCGACCGACTCGGCGGACAGCCCCAGGAAGTCCCGTACGTACACGACGGAGTTGACCGTGACCACGGCTCCGGCGGCCGCGACCGCGAGGTTCATCGCCAGCAGGGACCGCAGCTGCGGGGTGTCGAGGAACAGGCGCGTCCCGGCGGTCGCCTTGGCGTACGCGCCCGGCCCGGACGCGGCGGAGGTCCGCGCCCGCCGGGGCAGGACGGCGGACACCACGAGCGCGGACGAGGCGAGGAAGCCGGCCGCCGTGCCGAGGAACAGCCGGTCGTAGCCGGCCACCGACAGCAGTGCGGCCGCGAGCGCGGGGCTGAAGAGACTCTCCAGGTCGTAGGCGAGCCGGGACAGGGACAGGGCCCGCGTGTAGGCGCGCTCCTCGGGCAGGACGTCGGGGATCAGCGCCTGGAAGGCCGGGGTGAAGGCGGCCGAGGCCGTTTGCAGCAGGAAGATCAGGACGTAGACCTGCCACACCTGGCTCACGAACGGCAGGCAGAGCGCGACCCCCGCCCGGACCAGGTCGGAGCCGGCCAGGAGGGCCCGCCGCGGCAGCCGGTCGGCCAAAGCGGCGATCGCCGGGGCGATGACGACGTACGCCACCATCTTGATCGCGAGCGCCGTCCCGAGCACCGAACCCGCGTCGGCGCCCGCGAGGTCGTACGCGAGCAGGCCGAGGGCCACGGTGGCCAGGCCGGTGCCGGTCAGGGCGATGACCTGGGCGCCGAACAGGCGGCGGTAGGTGCGGTCGCGCAGCACGCTCGGCATGCGGGCCCCCTCCGGGCTGAGTGGTGGGACGAGGCCTCCAATGTATCCACACATGCGCACCTGCGCACATGTCTGCTGGATTGTGGCTCCACCCTCCGTCCGGGCTTCCGCGGAGCGGCCTACCCTGTGGGGTATGCCTGCTCGCGAACCCCAGCCACCTGCACCCCATGCGCACCTACGGGATCCCGACAAGGCGCGTCTCGCCGAGGCGACGGAGGTCTTCGCGATGCTCTCGGACGTCACCCGGCTGCACCTCCTGTGGCTGCTCGCCCAGGGGGAGTCGGACGTCGGCTCGCTCGCCGAGCGCTGCGCGGCGTCGAGGACCGCGGTGAGCCAGCACCTGGCGAAGCTGCGGCTCGCGGGCCTCGTCGACACCCGCCGCGAGGGCCGCCGCATCCACTACAGCCTGCGCGACGGGCATCTGCGCCGACTCGTCCTGGAAGCCCTCAGCCACGCCGACCACCGGGTCAGCGGAAGGCCCCCGCACAACTGACCCCCCGCACAACTGACCCCCGGACAACTGGCCCCCGGACAACTGGCCCCCGTTGCGGGCCTCGACCGAGGCGATCTGCCAGTTGCCCCCCCCCGATTCCGCCAATGCGCCTGCGCGCATTGGATAGCTGCACTATCCTCAGCGCGTGGATCAGCTGATCGTCGAAGACCCGACCCGTATCGGCCCGTACCGTCTGATCGCCCGGCTGGGCGCCGGCGGCATGGGCCTGGTCTATCTGGGCCGCTCCGAGGGCGGGCGCACCGTCGCCGTGAAGGTGGTGCAGGCCGAGTACGCCGGGAACCCGGAGTTCCGCAGGCGCTTCGCCCGGGAGGTGGCCGCCGCGCGGCGGGTGGGCGGGAGTTGGACCGCGGCCGTGCTCGACGCGGACCCCGAGGCCGCCGTGCCGTGGGTGGCGACCCAGTACATCCCGGGGCCCGATCTGCACGCCGTGGTCGCCAAGGACTTCGGGCCGCTGCCCGGGCACTCCGTACGCACCCTCGCCAACCGGCTCGCCCTCGCCCTGCAGGCCGTGCACGAGGCGGGCCTGATCCACCGCGACCTCAAGCCCTCCAACGTCCTGGTCACCGTCGACGGCCCGCGCGTCATCGACTTCGGCATCGCCCGGGCGATGGACAGCCTCGCCGGGGACAGCCTGCTCACCCACACCGGCATGCTGATCGGCTCGGCCGGGTTCATGTCGCCGGAGCAGGTCCGCGGCCTCGAACTCACGCCCGCCAGCGATGTCTTCTGCCTCGGGGCCGTCCTCGTCTACGCCGCCACCGGACGGCTCCTCTTCGGCGCCGCGGACACCGGCCTGAACGCTCACCTCTTCCGGGTCGCCGAGGAGGAGGCGGACCTGACCGGCGTACCGGAGGATCTCGTCGAGCTCGTACGCGCCTGCCTGCACAAGGACGCGGCGCAGCGGCCGACCCCGGCGCAGGTCGCCGAGCGTACGGCCGCCGACCAGGCCGGGGAATGGCTCCCGGGTGCGGTCCTGGCCCAACTGGGCCGCCATGCCGCCAAATTGCTGGACTACGCCCCTGCGACGCCTGCCGCGCCCGAGCCCGCCCCGCAGCCGGACCCCCGCGTGCCCGCCGCCCGCTCACACCCCGTGCCGCCCCCGTACGCTCCGACGACCCCGGCCGCCTCCACCCCCGCGGGAGGATTCGGCCCGCCCCCGGGCCCGGCCCCCGGCGCCTGGTCCGAGACCCCGTCCACGGCTCCGGGAGAGGACCCCGCTGCCGCCCCGCGTCGCGCCGGACGCCGGCGCGGCCTGGTGGTGGCCTCCCTGACGCAGCTGACGGTGGTGCTCGCGGCGACGGCCTTCACCAGCGCGCTGCCGTACGTCCAGGAGGACCTCGGCATCGAATCCGCCGGCCTGAGCCGGATGTTCACCGCCTACGTGGTCGCCTTCGGCGCGCTGTTGCTCCTCGGCGGGCACCTCGCGGACCTGATGGGGCGCCGGCGGGCGCTGCTCGTCGGCCTGCTCGGGTTCGCGGCGGCCTGCGCGCTCGGAGGCGCGGCCGGCGATTCCGGCACGCTCTTCTGGGCCCGTGTCCTGCAGGGTGCCTTCGCCGCCCTGCTGACAACGGCCGGGCTCTCGCTGGTCGCCACCGGCTCGACCGGCACCGGGCAACGGGGCCGGGCGTTCGGGGTCTACGCCGCGTTCACCTGCGGCGGTTCGGCGGTCGGGCTGCTCATGGGCGCACCGCTCCTCGACCTCCTGAGCTGGCGCTGGTCCCTGTACGCCCCCGCCGCGATCGCCGTGCTCCTGCTGATGGGCACGCTCACCCTGCCGCGGGACGACCCCGGTGCCTCCGGCGCCCGCCCGGACGTGCCCGGCGTGCTGCTCGGCTCCGGCGGGCTCGCGGCCCTCACCTGCGGTCTCGCCGCCATCGAGTCCGACGGGACGCTCGACACCTGGGCGCTGATCCTGCTCGTCGTCGGCGTCGGCCTGCTCACTGGCTTCCTGCGGCGGCAGACCCGCACCTCTGGCTCTCTCCTCGCACCGTACGTCTTCAAGGACCGCAACCGGGTCGGCGCCCTCCTCGCCCTGCTCCTGGCGGGCGTCGGCTCCCTGGCCCTGCTCTCCTCGCAGGCCTTCTACCTCCAGCAGATCCACGGCTACCAGTCGGGCGAGATCTGGAGGTACCTCCTGCCGCTGCTCGTCGGGACGGTGATCGGATCGACCCAGGTGTCCGCCCGTCTGCTGCACCGCGTCGCGCCCCAGGTCCTGATCGCGGCGGGGCTGGTGCTCGCGGCCGCCGGGGTGCTCGTCCTGGCCACCGGCGAGGACGGGTACCTGTCCACGGGCCTGTCGCTGCCCAGCATGTTCCTCGCCGGCTTCGGCCTCGGCGCGGCCCTCGTGCCGCTCCTCGCCACGGTGACCGCCGGCGTGGCACCCCGGCACGCCGGGGCGGCTTCGGCCGCGATCGCCACGGCCCAGCAGCTGGGCGACGCGATCGGCGGCGTGCTGCTCGCCGTCCTCGTGATCTTCTCCACCGGGTCCGCGACACCGGACGCGCAGTTCCCGATGATGGTGCACGGCTACGGCATCTTCCTCTGGTGCGGGTTCGGCGCCTTGCTGCTGGCGGCCCTCGCCGGCGGCCTGCTGGTCACCGCCAGGGAGCCCAGGGGCGCCGGGCTTCCCCGGTAGCCGGTGGCCGGTGGCCGGTGGCGTCGGGCCCGGTCAGCCCCTGCCGCGGACGAGCGTGAACACCGCGCCCTCCGGGTCCGTGACCACGGCCAGCCGGCCGCTCAGGCCCTCGCGCGGCGGCTGGACGACCCGGCCGCCGAGCCGCAGGACCTGGGCGGCGGCCGCGTCGGTGTCCTCCACCTCGAAGTACGTCATCCAGTGCGGCCCCCGGTCGTGGGGCAGGGAGCGGCCGACCCCGTGCACCGCGGCCACCGGCCGGCCCTGCAGGGACAGGGTGAGGTAGTCGAAGTCCGCGCAGGCGTCGGCGTGCGCACGGGCCTCGTGGCCGAAGACGTGCTCGTAGAACTTCCCGACCGTCGAGGTGTCCTGCGTGACCAGCTCGTGCCACACCGGGGTGCCGGGCCCCCCGGCCAGCCGGGTGCCGAGGTGGGACGCCGCCTGCCAGAGCCCGAAGATCGCGCCCAGCGGGTCCGAGCAGATCGCCACCCGTCCCGCGACCCCGGCATCGAGCGGGCCGACCGCCACCGTGCCGCCGCAGGAGCGGATGGATTCGGCCGTGGCGTCGGCGTCGTCCGTGGCCAGGTACGTGGTCCAGGCGACCGGGAGCTGCCGGTCCGGCGGCATCTCGCCGATGCCGGCCACCTCCCGCCCGCCGAGCATCGCCCGGACGTACGGGCCGAGCTGCTCCGGGCCGGGCTCGTACTCCCAGCCGAACAGGTCGGCGTAGAACTCCTCGGTGGTCCCGAGGCCGTGCACCATCAGGCTCGCCCAGCACGGCGTGCCGGGCGTGCGCCGCGTTGCTTCCGATGCCTCGGTCATGTCAGCCGTCTCCTCCGTCGTCACGCTCGTGACCCTTCCCGGAGCTGATGCTTCCACTCCAGGGGGCCCGGCGCGCCCCGACCGGCCGGGTTTCGCGGGAGCCGGGAGAGATGACCGGATCAGTGCGGCCCGGCCCGGCCCGTCGATGTACTGCCTGTTACGCGGGGCGTGCGGCGGGGAGCAAAATGGCGAGCATGACTGCGAACCCGCCCCGCTCCCCGCTCGTCTCCGCCGCCGCCCTGAAGGAGGAGCTGGCCGGCCCGCTGCCGCCGGTGCTCCTGGACGTCCGCTGGCAGCTCGCAGGCCCGAACCTGCGGCCCGAGTACGAGACCGGACACCTCCCGAACGCCGTCTACGTCGACCTCGACGCGGAACTGGCAGGTCCGGCGGGCTCCGGCGGCCGGCACCCGCTGCCCGACCCCGAGGAGTTCGGGGCGGTGATGCGGCGGGCCGGGGTCTCGGGGGACGTGCCGGTGGTCGTGTACGACGGCGGTCAGGGCTGGGCGGCGGCGCGCGCGTGGTGGCTGTTGCGCTGGACGGGTCACCCGCGCGTGCGGGTCCTGGACGGGGGACTGGCCGCGTGGAAGGCCGGTGACGGTCCGCTGTCGGCCGAGGTCACTCCTGTGAGCGAGGGCGATTTCAAGCCAAATCCGGGTGCCATCGGACTGCTGGACGCGGACGGGGCGGCGGCGCTGGCCCGGACGGGTGTGCTGCTGGACGCACGGGCGGGCGAGCGGTACCGGGGCGAGGTCGAACCGATCGATCCGGTCGGGGGCCACATCCCTGGGGCGGTGTCGGCGCCGACCACGGAGAACGCGGGACCCGACGGCCTGCTCCTGGACCGCGACGCCCTGCGGGCCCGCTTCGAGGGCCTCGGCGTGCACGCCGACACCGCCACCCCGGTCGGGGTCTACTGCGGCTCGGGCGTCTCGGGAGCCCACGAGGTCCTGGCGCTGGCGGCGGCGGGCATCCCGGCGGCGCTGTACGCGGGCAGCTGGTCGGAATGGTCCGCGGACCCGGCGCGCGAGGTGGCGGTCGGCGAGCTGCCGGGCTAGGCCGTCGGCGCAGGTGCTCCGCCCAGGGCCCCGATGGCGGTCTCCGCCGCCGGGGCCCGGGTACGTACTGCTCCTGACTACTCCTGCTTCTTGCGGCGGGTGCCGAAGACGATCTCGTCCCAGCTCGGCACCGCCGCGCGGCGCCCGGGACGCACCCCGTCGGCCTCCGCCTGCCGGTCGGTCGTGCCCGTCAGCCGGTCCCGGTGTCCCGCCACGGTGCGCGGCATCAGGACGTCCGCGTACGCGGAACCCGCACCGGCCGACGCCGAAGCGGCGGGCGGCTCCTCCGCCTCCGGTTCGCTCACCGGCTCCGGAACCACCAGGTCGCCGCGGAAGCTCGGTACCGCCTCCAGCAGGGCCGTCAGCGTGTCCCGTTCGTCCTCGAGCTCCGGCTCCGGCGGGGGAGGGGGCGCGGTCGGCCTCTCCATCTGACGGTCGAGCGCCCGGTCCAGCGGCCTGTCGCGCGGCAGCCGCGCGATCCTCGGCACGAACGGGAAGCTCGGCTCCGGGGTCGCCGGCAGGTCGTCCGACTCGCCGATCAGGGAGCGGGCCTCGTCGTCGACGGCGACGACCAGCCGGCGCGGCGGGTCGTACGTCCAGCTCGCCGAGTGCGGTTCGCCCGCGACCCGGTAGACCAGCAGGACCTCCCAGGTGCCGTCGTCGCGGCGCCAGGAGTCCCACTGGACGGATTCCTTCTCCGCCCCGCGCAGCGAGAGCCTTTCCTGCACGGCCTCGCCGAGCTGGGGTCCGGTGTTCTCGCCGGGCCGACGCACGGGGGTCTTGCGGGCCCGCTCGGCCATGAACGCGCGCTCGGCGAGCACGGGGCCCTCGAAGCGGCGTACCCGGTCGACGGGGATGCCGGCCATCTGAGCGACCTCCTCCGCGGAGGCACCGGCCCGTATGCGGGCCTGGATGTCGCGGGGGCGGAGGTGGCTCTCCACCTCGATCTCGATCTGGTTCAGGCGCGCACGGTCGTTGCGCACGGCAGCGCGGAGACGCTCGTCGATCGGAAGCGTGTACTCCGTGCTGTCCGCAGCCTTGAGCACCAGTCGTGTGCCGTCATTTGAGACGGCCACGACACGCAGTTCGGGCATGGGGACCTCCCGGGTGGTGCCTGCCGACGTCACGTGCGTCGCTGCTTCCGCTAGTCGAGTGTGGCCTGCCCGGGTGCAGCCTGCCACTACCTTGCCGAGTTAAACCGGCGTGTCGGGCATGCGCCCTTGATCGCTGTTATGGCACGGTTACCTGTTGGGCACGCACAGTGACCGAACGATTACTGTGCGCAGCAGGATCCCGTGCAATACCGCGGCATCGCCGGTCTCGAGTGCCGTTTTTCCATCAGCCGGCCCCCTCTCCCGAGTCCGGACATCCGAAAGGAAGGACGGCCCCAGGGCTCGCCACAGTACTCCATTCGGGCCACCTGGGTGGACCGCCGCGCCGCCGAACTTGTCCCGGACGGCGGGAGTTGGGCTGCCCTGGAGCGGGTCCACATCCGGCCGGACCTGGGCGTGCGCTCGTTTTCGGGTGTCCTGCTTCACAGAATCTCCGGAAACGGAACTATCCGTTTCGCTGATGTGTCAGTAACGGGAGAAGGCGTTGGAGCGCGAGGGGCAGGACACGCAGGGGATGGCGATGGGTCAGAAGACGGTGCTGGACGTCGAACCGGAGCAGGAGAAGGAGAAGAAGAAGCTCGATCTGAGCGCGGCTCAGGTCGCGGGTTCCTCCCTCGCCACGGTCGCGGCGGCCCTGCTCGCCTCGCAGATGGGCGTCTACGGGACCATCCTCGGCGCGGGCGTGGTGAGCGTGGTGGCCACCGCGGGCGGGCCCGTCATCCAGCACTTCTTCCGCCGCACCGGCGACCAGCTGCGCGAGACCGCCCGGCCGAGGGCGCGTCAGGTCCCGGTGGACGGGCTCGGGTCCGCCGCCGCCGGGCGAGCGCCGGACGGCACCATGCTGCTGGGCACCGTCCCCGTCGGCGGGCCGCTGCCCGACGAGGAGTTCGGCGAGGGGACGGTCCACGGCACCCGGATGCGGGGCTGGAAGCGGACCGCCGTGGCCTCCGGAGCCGCCTTCGTCATAGCGCTCGGCGGCCTCGGGACCTACGAGGCGATGGCCGGTACCTCGGTCAGCGCCGGCGGAGGCACGATCCTCACCGGCGGAGTCGGCAAGGCCCGCGACTACAAGCCGGACCCGTCCAAGGACCCGTCGGGTACCGGCACGGGCGAGAAGGGCGGGAAGACCCCGGACACCGGGAACTCCCCGAGCCCCTCGCACTCGAACGGCAATGAGAGCCCGAAGCCCGACCCGGACCCCTCGGGCTCCCCGGACCCCACGCCGACCCCGACCCCGACCCCCACGCCCACGCCCAAACCGACACCGACCCCCACGCCGACCCCGACTCCCACGCCGGGCAAC
Organism: Streptomyces sp. GL_148; assembly: GCF_057834205.1. Taxonomy (NCBI): domain Bacteria; kingdom Bacillati; phylum Actinomycetota; class Actinomycetes; order Kitasatosporales; family Streptomycetaceae; genus Streptomyces; species Streptomyces sp. GL_148. Next base: position 6,585,930 of record NZ_CM174396.1, read on the forward strand.
GACAAGCAGACGCCGGGCGCCGGCTCGGACACCGGCACCGGCCAGGAGTCGCAGACCCCCTGAGGGCCCGGCTGAGGGCTCAGTCGCCCAGGCTCAGTCCCCCAGGCTCAGTCGCCCAGGACCCGCCTCAGGTAGTCGTTGCCGAAGACCCGGTCCGGGTCCAGCCGGTCCCGGAGCGCGGTGAACTCCCCGAAGCGCGGGTACACCTGGGCGAAGTACTCCGCGTCCCGCGTGTGCACCTTGCCCCAGTGCGGCCGCCCGCCGTGCTCGGTGAAGATCCGCTCGGCGGCCGTGAAGTAGGCCTGGTACGGGGTGCCCTTGTACATGTGCACCGCGATGTACGCGCTCTCGCGTCCGGAGGCCGTCGACAGGGTGATGTCGTCCGCCGGAGCCGTCCGCACCTCCACCGGGAAGCTGATCCGCAGGCCGGAGCGGTCCACCATGGCCTTCAGCTCCCGCAGCGCCCCGACGACGCGCTCGCGCGGAAGGGCGTACTCCATCTCCACGAACCGCACCCGGCGCGGGCTGGTGAACACCTTGTACGGGATGTCCGTGTAGGTGCGCGCCGACAGGGCGCGGCTCGCGATCCGGGCGATGGAGGGGATGGCCGCCGGGACGGCGCGGCCGAAGGAGTTGACGGCCTGGAAGAGGCCGTTGGACAGCAGCTCGTCCTCGACCCAGGCGGAGACCGCTCCGGGCGGGGCGGCCGGTCCCTGGCTGCGGTTGTTGCGCTTGGTGTTGCAGTTACCGGTGTGCGGGAACCAGTAGAACTCGAAGTGCTCGTTCTCCGCGTGGTGCTGGTCGAACTCCTCCGTCACCCGGTCGAAGGTCATCGGCTCTTCACGGGCGGTCAGGAAGAAGAGCGGCTCCACGGCGAAGGTGAGCGCGGTGACGACGCCGAGCGCCCCGATGCCCAGCCGGGCCGCCGCGTAGACCTCGGGATTCTCCTTCTCGGAGCACGTCAGCAGCTCGCCGTCCGCCGTGACCAGCTCCAGGCCGCGGATCTGGGCGGCGATGGAGGCCGAGTCGCGGCCGGTTCCGTGGGTGCCGGTGCTGGTGGCGCCCGAGACCGTCTGCTCCATGATGTCGCCCATGTTGGTGAGCGACAGGCCCTCCTTGGCGAGGGCCAGGTTGAGGTCCTTGAGGACCGTGCCCGCCGCCACGGTGACGGTGGCGGCGCCGGCGGTTCGGTCGATCGCCTGGATCCCGGCCAGCGCCTGCGGGCGGATCAGTACGCCGTCGGTCGCGGCGGCCGCCGTGAAGGAGTGGCCGGTGCCGACCGCCTTCACCTTCAGCCCGTCCCCGGCGGCCCGGCGGACCGCCTCCCGGAGCTCCCCGACCGATGCCGGGGTGACCACGCGCGCCGGCGTGGCGCTGACGTTGCCCGCCCAGTTATGCCACGCGGCGGTCCGTGTCCCGCTGCTGCCTGCTGTCCCCGTCGTCGCCATCGTTGGAAGGCTCCTCCCCTTGCGCCGACCTCGTCAGCCGGCGGTAACCCGCGAACGCAACCGCCGCCGCGGCGGTCCCCGCCGAGATGGAGACGACGTACCCGCTCTTCGCGCCGGCGGCGTCGATGACCCAGCCGGCCACGGAGGAGCCGAGCGCGACCCCGACCGCGAGGCCGGTGCTGATCCAGGTCATGCCCTCGGTCAGCTTCGCGCGTGGTACGTGCGCCTCGATCAGGGCCATCGTGGTGATCATCGTGGGAGCGATGGCGAGGCCCGAGACGAAGAGCGCCACGGCCAGAAACGGAAGGTTCCCGGCCAGTAGGAGGGGGATCATACTCACGGCCATCGCACATATGCCCAGCACCCACCTGCGTTCCGGCTTGCCCTTGAGGTGCAGCAGGCCGAAGACGATGCCGGCGAGGCAGGAGCCGACCGCCCAGATGGCGAGGATGAAGCTGGCTGCGGACTTGTGGCCCTGTTCGTCGGCGAAGGCCAGCGTGACCACGTCGATGGAGCCGAAGATGGCGCCGGTGGCCACGAAGGTGGCCATCAGCACCTGGAGTCCGGGGGAGCGCAGCGCCGAGGTCCGGTCGGCGTCCTCGCCGCGCGGGTGCGGAGCCGGCTCGGTGGCGCGCTGCGCGGTCAGCCACCACACGCCCACCAGCAGGCAGACCCCGGCGACCAGCGGGCCGGCCTCGGGGAACCAGGTGGTGGAGAGCCCGATGGCCAGGATCGGCCCGAAGATGAAGCAGACCTCGTCCAGGACGGACTCCAGGGAGTACGCCGTGTGCAGTTCGCGCGGCGAGTCCCGGTAGATGGCCGTCCACCGGGCGCGGATCATCGAGCCCACGCTGGGCACGCAGCCGGCGAGCGCGGCGAAGACGAACAGGGTCCAGTCGGGCGTGTTGTTGGCCGCGCACAGCAGCAGCCCGGAGATGGCCAGGAGCGCGAGCAGGCTCGCCGGTCGCAGGACGCGGCGCTGGCCGTACTGGTCGACCAGGCGCGAGACCTGCGGGCCGATCACCGCGGCGGAGAGCGCGAGGGTGGCGGTGAGGGCGCCGGCCAGCGAGTAGCGGCCGGTGAGCTCGGAGATCATCGTCAGGATGCCGATGCCGACCATGGAGAGCGGCAGTCGGCCTATGAGGCCGGCCGCACTGAAGCCCCGGCTCCCGGGGGCGGCGAAGATCGCGCGGTAGGGACTGGGCAAGGTGCCCTCCGTAAGGGACGTCATTGGCCCATACAGGCTACGGCCGCACACACGGCGCCCGCGCGGGGAGGAACCGGACAGCGGCCCGAGGGGCCCGTACCCCGGGCCGGGCGGTCTCGGAGGCCGGGCCTGTTTTCCGCGCGGCGGCGGCGGGTGGCAGGATTCGAAGCATGTCTGACCAGCTCCGCGCCAGCGCCCCCGGCTCGGCCGAAGGCCCCGCCGCCCCCTACGACGCCCTCCTGCTGCTGTCCTTCGGCGGCCCCGAGGGGCCCGACGACGTCGTGCCGTTCCTGGAGAACGTCACGCGCGGGCGCGGCATCCCGCGCGAGCGGCTCAAGGAGGTCGGGCAGCACTACTTCGGCTTCGGCGGGGTCAGCCCGATCAACGGCCAGAACCGCGAGCTGCTGGACGCCCTGCGGGGGGACTTCGCCGGGCACGGGCTGGACCTGCCGGTCTACTGGGGCAACCGCAACTGGGCCCCGTACCTGAACGACGTGATGCGCGAGATGGCCGCCGACGGGCGCCGGCGCATCGCGGTGCTCGCGACCAGCGCGTACGCCTCGTACTCGGGCTGCCGGCAGTACCGCGAGAACCTCGCGGACGCGCTCGCCCTGCTGGTCGAGGAGGGCGTGGCCGAGGCGGACCTGCCGAAGGTCGACAAACTGCGGCACTACTTCAACCACCCCGGCTTCGTGCAGCCCATGATCGACGGGGTGCTGGCCTCGCTGGCCGCGCTGCCCGAGGAGGTCCGCGCCGGGGCGCACCTGGCCTTCACCACGCACTCCATCCCGAACGCGGCCGCGGACACCTCCGGCCCGGTGGAGGACCACACCGCCAACGGCGAGGGCGGGGCCTACGTCAAGCAGCACCTGGACGTCGCGCGGCTGATCGCCGACGCGGTCCGCGCCGAGACCGGCACCGAGCTGCCCTGGGAGCTCGTCTACCAGTCGCGCAGCGGCGCCCCGCACGTCCCGTGGCTGGAGCCGGACATCTGCGACCACCTGGAGGCCCTGCACGCGGCGGGCGCCCCGGCGGTGGTCATGGTGCCGATCGGCTTCGTCTCGGACCACATGGAGGTCCTGTACGACCTCGACACGGAGGCGACGGCGAAGGCCGCCGAGCTGGGGCTGCCCATCGCCCGCTCGGCCACGGTCGGCGCCGACCCCCGGTTCGCGGCGGCGGTACGGGACCTCGTGCTGGAGCGGGCCGCGGCGGAACGCGGGGAGGCCGTGGAGCGTTGCGCGCTCGGGCTGCTCGGAGCCGGCCACGACCTGTGCGCGGTGGGCTGCTGCCCGGCGCGCGGGCCCCGGCCGGCGGCCGCGGGCGTGGACAGCCCGTACGCGTAGCCGGCCGGTGTGCCCGGTGAAGTGTGCCCAGCGAAGTGTGCCCAGCGAAGTGTGCGCAGTGAAGTCCGTACGAGCCGAGGAACTGGAGCCGGGCGTGATCTCCGAAGAGCTGAAGACCGAACTGCTGGACGTGGCCCTGGAGGCGGCCGGCCGGGCGGGCGCGCTGCTGAGGGACGGGCGGCCCGCCGATCTGGCGGTCGCCTCGACCAAGTCGAGCCCGATCGACGTGGTGACCGAAATGGACATCGCGGCCGAGAAGCTGATCACCGGCATCCTCGCGGAGCGGCGGCCTGAGGACGGGCTGCTGGGCGAGGAGGGCTCCGAGTCGGCCGGCACCAGTGGCGTGCGGTGGGTCATCGACCCGCTGGACGGCACGGTGAACTACCTCTACGGGCTGCCGACCTGGGGCGTGTCCATCGCGGCCGAGTACCGCGGCGAGACGGTGGCCGGGGTCGTGGCGGCGCCGATGCGCGGGGAGACGTACCACGCGGTGCTGGGCCGCGGGGCCTGGCTGGGCGGCGTCCGCCTCGCCTGCCGGCCGGCGGCTCCGCTGGACCAGGCGCTGATCGGCACCGGGTTCGCGTACGTCCAGAGCCGGCGGGCCCATCAGGCCGACGTCGCGCAGCGGATCATCCCGCTGGTCCGGGACGTCCGGCGGGGCGGTTCGGCGGCGATCGACCTGTGCGACGTGGCCGCCGGCCGGCTGGACGGGTACTGGGAGCGCGGGCTGAACCCCTGGGACCTGGCGGCGGGCGAGCTGATCGCGCGGGAGGCCGGCGCGGTGACGGGCGGCAGGCCCGGAGAGCCCGCCTCGGGCGAGCTCGCGCTGGCTGCGACCCCCGCGGTGTTCGCCTCGCTGCGGCCGCTGCTGGAGGAAGCCGGGGCCTGGCACGACTGAGCGGGGCATGAGGGAACCCCGGCGGCCGGGTGGCGGCCTCCGGGGTCCGGGGGTGTGGGTAGCGGCGGCTGGAATCAGCAGGCGGAGACGGTGACCGGAACGCCGTGATCGGCTGCGATGCGCTGGAGGTCTTCCAGCTCCGCCTGTTCCACTTCCACGAGGAAGTCGTCGCCCGTCTCGCGAGCCTGCCTGAGGTCCGACTGCGTGCTCCTGATGCGCTGCAGGAGACCCGCGGTGAATGCGTCCATGGTGGGTTCGCCCCCTCTTCGTGGGTCGGCGGCGGCACGTGGCAGTGCGCCGTCAGGGAGGTGTTCGGGGTGTGAAGTCGTCCTCCCCGCCGCCTCGGCCCCAGAAACCTCGTAAGGCCGGGGAATCCTCACTTCCGTCCCTCGCGTCACCCCCCGTGGGCCCGCGATCGGCGTCTTACAGCCGGTTTACCGGCGAAAGGGGCAGGATGGAGGCCACATGACACCCCTGCCCTGACGGGCTCTGAGGAAGGAAACGACGTGCGCGTACTCGTCGTCGAGGACGAGCAGCTGCTCGCCGATGCGGTGGCCACCGGACTGCGCCGGGAGGCCATGGCCGTGGACGTCGTGTACGACGGCGCCGCGGCCCTGGAGCGCGTCGGAGTGAACGACTACGACGTGGTCGTGCTCGACCGTGACCTCCCGCTCGTGCACGGTGACGACGTGTGCCGGAAGATCGTCGAGCTCGGCATGCCCACCCGCGTGCTCATGCTCACGGCCTCCGGCGACGTGAGCGACCGGGTCGAGGGTCTGGAGATCGGGGCGGACGACTACCTGCCCAAGCCCTTCGCGTTCACCGAGCTGACCGCCCGGGTAAGGGCCCTCGGCCGCCGCACCACGGTCGCGCTGCCCCCCGTGCTGGAGCGCGCCGGCATCAAGCTGGACCCGAACCGGCGCGAGGTGTTCCGTGAGGGCAAGGAGGTGCAGCTGGCGCCGAAGGAGTTCGCGGTGCTGGAGGTCCTCATGCGCAGCGAGGGCACGGTCGTGTCCGCCGAGCAGCTCCTGGAGAAGGCGTGGGACGAGAACACGGATCCCTTCACCAACGTGGTGCGCGTGACGGTGATGACGCTGCGCCGAAAGCTGGGGGAGCCGCCGGTCATCGTGACCGTCCCCGGTTCCGGCTACCGGATCTGACGCGGGTGGCCGCGACCCCGGCGCCACCATCGGCGCCACCGAAACCGACCTGGGACCCCGGCCAGCCCGAGGGTCCTTTCCCTTGGCTGCGGCCGACCATCCGGATACGTCTCACGCTGCTGTACGGCGGGATGTTCCTGATCGCCGGCATCCTGCTGCTGTCGATCATCTACCTGCTGTCGGCCCAGGCGCTGCGGCAGGGCAACGCGCTGCCGTTCACGATCGTGGGCGGCGGCCCGATCCAGGTCACGAGCAGCTGCCCCGGCGTGAGCGGTACGGGTCAGATGCCCGACCAGTTCAACGCCGCGATCAACACGTGCATCCTCGAACAGCGGCGGCACGCGCTGGACGATCTGCTGAGCCGCTCGCTGATGGCGCTGATGGGACTGAGCATCATCGCCTTCGCCTTCGGCTACGCGATGGCCGGCCGGGTGCTCTCGCCGCTGGGCAAGATCACCCGGACCGCCCGCCGGGTGGTCGGCTCCGACCTCACCCGGCGGATCGAGCTGGACGGGCCGGACGACGAGCTCAAGGAGCTCGCCGACACCTTCGACGAGATGCTCGACCGCCTCGAGCGGGCCTTCACGGCCCAGCAGCGGTTCGTCGCCAACGCCTCGCACGAGCTGCGGACCCCGCTGGCCATCAACCGGACGCTGCTGGAGGTGCACCTCTCCGACCCCGGGGCTCCGGTGGAGCTCCAGCAGCTCGGCAAGACCCTGCTCGCCACCAACGAACGCAGCGAGCAGCTGGTCGAGGGCCTGTTGCTGCTGGCCCGCAGCGACAACCAGATCATCGAGCGCAAGCCCGTGGACCTGGCGGAGGTGGCCTCGCGCGCCCTCGACCAGGCGCGCGGAGAGGCGCAGGCCAAGGGCGTGGAGATCCGCGGGGAGCGCGCGCTGGCCGTCGTGCAGGGCAACGGTGTGCTGCTGGAGCGGATCGCGCTCAACCTGGTGCAGAACGCCGTTCGCTACAACGTGCCCGAGGGCGGCTGGGTGGAGGTCACCACCGAGGCCGTGCACGGGCAGGCGGTCCTGCTGGTATCGAACACGGGTCCCGTGGTTCCCGCGTACGAGGTGGACAACCTCTTCGAGCCCTTCAGGCGGCTGCGTACGGAGCGCACGGGCAGCGACAAGGGTGTCGGGCTCGGCCTCTCGATCGCGCGCTCCGTGGCGCGCGCACACGGCGGGAGGATCCAGGCGGTCCCGCGCGAGGGCGGTGGCCTCGTGATGCGTGTCACTCTGCCCTTGTGATGCTCTGTGAGCGCGACCACCCCGTGTTCGCTGTTGGCTGAATGCTTGGGTCATGAAGGCAGTGGCTTCTGTGCGATCGATCACAGTGTCGAGTGTCCGGCCATATGCGTTCAGTGACCTTGGGGGGGCCGGAAAGCCCGGGAAGTCCGGGTTTCCGGCACCCCTAGCGGCGGGAAATACATGGGGTGGCGTTTGTGCAAGACGGCCCCCGGACCGTGTACGGTCCCGGTCGTCATCCCAGCCAATCGCTCTTCCGAATGTGCGGCTGGGTGTCGATTGAGTAACAGACCTTGATGTGAGGCAAAATCTCCGCCTCAGGTCGGGCACAAGTCCGGCCTCTCGCGCGTTACGTGCGCTGAGACACCCGCTAAATCCCAGAGGGGGAGAGCGAACTATGGCAACGGACTACGACACCCCGCGCAAGACCGACGACGACGTAGACAACGACAGCATCGAAGAGCTGAAGGCTCGTCGCAACGAGAAGTCGTCCTCGAACGTCGACCTGGACGAAATCGACAACGCGGAGGGCCTCGACCTGCCCGGCGCAGACCTCTCCAACGAGGAACTGGCCGTACGGGTCCTGCCGAAGCAGGCCGACGAGTTCACCTGCACGAGCTGCTTCCTGGTGCACCACCGCAGCCAGCTGGCACGCGAGAAGAACGGTCAGCCGATCTGCCGCGAATGCGACTGAGAGGCGTCGGCCGTGACTGGCTCGACACCATTTCGGAAGCGGCGCTTTCGAAAAGCTGGTGATCCGGCGGAGACGCGCGAGGGAACCGGGGGCCTGGAAACAGGCCCTGGAGCCCCCGGCGTACCCGCCGTGCTCCCCGACACCGCCGAGGCGGTGCCGTCGGCCTCCGAGGCCGGCGAGGGGCCCCGGAAGCACTCCGGGGTCCGTCGGCTGCAAGCCGTCAAGGACGGTGTGCGCAAGGGCGGCGAAAGTGCCAGGGCCGCCGCCCTTTACCTCACCGACCGAGTCATCGAGAACGCACCGCGCGTTCCGGTTCGGGACCTCGCGACCCTGCGCGCGCAGTTCCCGGGCCTCGGGCCCGATCAGCTGGCCGACAAGCTGATCTCGGGCGCCGCCAACGCCACTTCCACGGTCGGCGCCGGGATCGGCGCCGCCGCCATGCTGCCGGTGCCCCCCGCCATGCCGGCCGAGATGGCCGCCGAGATCACCGGGGTCGCCGCGATCGAGCTGAAGCTCATCGCCGAACTCCACGAGGTCTACGGCCTGCGGCCGCCCGGCAACCTCAAGGAGCGCAGCGTCGCCTACCTCACGTCGTGGACGGAGGAACGCGGGATCGACCTCACCAAGCCGACCACGCTGAACGCGGCGCTCGGCGGGCAGATGAAGCGCGAACTGCGCCAGCAGATCATGAAGCGGATGTTCCGCAACCTGCCCAACCTGATGCCGTTCATGGTCGGCGCCGCGGTCGGAGCGGTCATGAACCGCCGGGACACCCGCAAAGTCGCCGAGAAGGTACGTACGGACCTGCGGGCCCGCGCCGTGTCCTGGAACGCACTGTCGCAGCTCCCGCCCCTGGAGCGGCCCGCCGAGGCCCTTCCCGAGGCGGCCAGGGCCGCCGTCGAGGGCCGGATGTTCGACCCCCGGGCCATCGGCCCGCGGGACTGAGCCCGGCGGCCGGGGTCAGTCCCGGCCCTGCGCCGCGCGGATGGCCGCCACCAGGGCCTGCGGCTCGCGGGTGGAGACGTAGACGTACGGGGTCGGGTCGGCCGGATCGGTGACCTCGACGCGCACCGCCGTCGGCACGTAGCTGCGCATCAGCATGAAGGCGCGGGTGTCGGCCTTGTACGTGCGCCAGGCGCGGGCCTCCTCCGCGTCCAGCACCTCCGGGTCGCCGAGCGCCGCCACCGGGATCCGGGCCTCCCCGGCGGCCAGCGCGCCGCCCACCACGCGCACGCGCTGGGAACCGTACGAACTCACCAGCAGCCCCATCAGCGCGGTGCCCCCGATCAGCCCCGCCAGCAGCGGCAGCGTGCCCAGCGGGAGCAGCATCAGTGCGCAGGCCAGGCCGGTCAGGGCGGTGATGGCCCACCAGGAACGGGGGGCTGTCAGACGTTCGTCGTGGTGCGCGGGGGAGAGCTGCATGCGGCCAAGCCTGCCACGAGGCGACCCGCGGGTAGCCGCGCGGGTAAGGTCTGCGGCTGTGAGTGGACGAAACACAGCGTTGACGCCCCCCGCCGATGCCACGGCGCCGGTGCGGCACCCCGATGCCCCGGCCCCGGGCGAACTGCTCGGCGCGCACTACGAGCACTGCTTCGGCTGCGGCGGCGGCCAGCCGCACGGACTCCACCTGGAGGCCCGCGCGGGTGAGGGCGTGCGCGTCACCGCCGAGTTCACCGTCAAGGCCGCCCACCAGGGTGCGCCCGGCCTCGCGCACGGCGGCGTCCTCGCCACCGCGCTCGACGAGACCCTGGGCTCCCTGAACTGGCTGCTGCGCGTCATCGCCGTCACCGGCAGGCTGGAGACGGACTTCGTCCGGCCCGTGCCCGTGGACACCGTGCTGTACCTGGAGGCCGAGGTCACCGCCGTCGCCGGCCGGAAGATCTACTCCAGCGCGGTCGGCCGAATAGGCGGACCGCAGGGACCGGTCGCACTGCGCGCCGACGCCCTCTTCATCGAGGTGAAGGTCGACCACTTCATCGACAACGGACGGCCCGAGGAGATCCGGGCGGCGATGGCCGACCCGGACCAGGTCAGGCGCGCACGCGCCTTCGAGGTGAACCCCTGATGTCTGAGAACAACACCGGCGTGGACGTGGCCATCCGGCGCGTCGACCCGGAGGTGCCGATTCCGGCCTACGGGCACCCCGGCGACGCCGGCTGCGATCTGGTCACCACCGTGGCCGCGGAGCTGGAGCCGGGGGAGCGGGCGGTCCTGCCGACCGGGATCTCCATCGCGCTGCCCGAGGGCTACGCGGCGTTCGTGCACCCCCGCTCGGGCCTGGCCGCCCGCTGCGGGCTCGCACTCGTGAATGCCCCCGGGACGGTAGATGCCGGGTACCGTGGGGAGATCAAGGTGATCGTGGTCAATCTCGACCCTCGCGAGAGCGTCAGGTTCGAGCGTTTCGACCGCATTGCCCAGCTGGTTGTCCAGCGAGTCGAGCAGGTGCGCTTCCGCGAGGTGGCGCAGCTTCCCGGCTCGGCGCGGGCCGAGGGGGGTTTCGGCTCCACCGGTGGTCATGCGGCCGTGGCCGGATCCGGCGCTGGTCAGCAGGGTGGGAATGGCTACGCTTCGGTCGTATCCGACCGGGAAGGACAGTGACGTGTTCGGACGTCGCAAGAAGAACGACTCCGTCAAGGACGGCGGCGCGGCCGAGCAGGTCGTCGACGGCGTCGGTGCCGATGAGCAGGACGGCACGGAGGACAGCGACGCGGTCCAGCCGCGCAGGGTGAACCTGCCGCCGGCCCCGCGTCCCGACGGCCCGTGGGACGTCTCGGAGGTCCCCGGCAACCCCGAGGACGGCCGGGTCGACCTCGGCGGCATCCTCGTACCGGGTGTCGAGGGCATGGAGCTGCGGGTCGAGGTCGCCGGGGACGCGATCGTCGCCGCGACCGTGGTGCTCGGCGACAGTGCCGTGCAGCTGCAGGCCTTCGCCGCGCCCCGCAAGGAAGGCATCTGGGGCGAGGTCCGCGAGGAGATCGCCGACGGCATCACCAAGCAGGGCGGCATCATCGACGAGGTCGAGGGTCCGCTGGGCTGGGAGCTGCGCGCGCAGGTCCCCGTACCGCTCCCGGACGGGCAGACCGGCGCCCAGCTGGTCCGCTTCGTCGGTGTGGACGGTCCGCGCTGGTTCTTGCGCGGTGTCATCTCCGGCCAGGGCGCGGTGCGTCCCGAGTCGGCCGGGGTGCTGGAGCGGATCTTCCTGGACACCGTCGTGGTGCGCGGCGAGGGCCCGATGGCCCCGCGCGACCCGATCGTCCTGAAGCTGCCGAACGACGCGCAGATGGTGCCGGACGGCGTGCAGACCGAGGAGGCCGCGGACCAGGAAGGCTCCCGCTTCGGCGGTGGCATGGGCCAGCTGGAGCGCGGCCCGGAGATCACCGAGGTCCGCTGACCCCGGCTCGATCCGTTACGGCGTGGGCCGCACTCCTCCGGGGGTGCGGCCCATTGCCGTACCCATTGCCGTGTCCATTGCCGTGCCCCCGGCCGTACCCCACTGCCGTACCCGCGGCCGCACGGCCTTGCCCGGGCCCGGGGGCGTCAGGGAACCGTCAGAGATCCGCCCACAGCGGGTCATCGGCGCGTGAACAGGGCGGACGTCCCGGAGAATGGGCGCATGGGACGCGGCAAGCTCAGGATCTATCTCGGCTCGGCTCCCGGCGTGGGCAAGACGTACGCCATGCTCTCGGAGGGCCACCGCCGGGTCGAGCGCGGCGCCGACTGCGTCGTGGGCTTCGTCGAGCACCACGGGCGGCCGCGCACCGAGGTGATGCTGCACGGCCTGGAACAGGTGGAGCGCAAGGAGCTCGCGTACCGGGGCGCCGCCTTCACCGAGATGGACGTGGACTCGCTGCTCGCCCGCAAGCCCGCCATAGCCCTGGTGGACGAACTGGCGCACACCAACGTGCCGGGCTCGCGCAACGCCAAGCGCTGGCAGGACGTGGAGGAGCTGCTCCGGGCCGGGATCGACGTGATCTCCACCGTCAACATCCAGCACCTGGAGTCCCTGGGCGACGTGGTGGAGTCGATCACGGGCGTGCGGCAGCGGGAGACCGTCCCCGACGAGGTGGTGCGCCGCGCCGACCAGATCGAGCTGGTCGACATGTCCCCGCAGGCCCTGCGCCGCCGCATGGCCCACGGCAACATCTACAAGTCCGACAAGGTCGACGCGGCCCTGTCCAACTACTTCCGCCCCGGGAACCTGACCGCGCTGCGCGAGCTGGCGCTGCTCTGGGTCGCCGACCGGGCCGACGAGTACCTCCAGCAGTACCGGGGCGAGCACAACATCCGCTCCACCTGGCAGGCGCGCGAGCGGATCGTCGTGGGCCTCACCGGGGGGCCGGAGGGGCGCACCCTCATCCGGCGGGCCTCCAGGGTGGCGGCCAAGGGCTCCGGCAGCGAGATCCTGGCCGTCTACATCGCCCGCAGCGACGGGCTGACCGCGGCCTCGCCCAAGGAGCTCGCGGTCCAGCGGACGCTGGTCGAAGACCTCGGCGGAACGTTTCACCATGTGATCGGCGACAACGTGCCCGAGGCGCTGCTCGAATTCGCCCGCGGGGTCAACGCCACCCAGATCGTGCTCGGCTCCAGCCGCCACCGCTCCTGGCGGTACGTCTTCGGCCCCGGGGTCGGCGCCACCGTCGCCCGTGACTCGGGGCCCGACCTGGACGTCCACATCGTCACGCACGAGGAGGTCGCCAAGGGGCGCGGCCTGCTGCCCGTGGTCCGCACGGCGGCCCGGCTCGGCCGGACCCGGATGGTGGCCGGCTGGGTGGTCGGGGTGGCCCTGCCGCTGGTGCTCGCGGGGCTGCTGACGCACATCGACACCGACCCCGGCCTCGCCAACGAGATGCTGCTGTTCCTGGCCCTGACCGTGGCCGCGGCCCTGCTCGGCGGGCTCTGGCCGGCGCTGGCCTCCGCCGCCGTCGGCTCCCTGCTGCTGAACTACTACTTCGCTCCGCCCCTCCACCGCTTCACCATCGCGGACCCCAAGAACATCGTCGCCATCGCGGTCTTCTTCGGCGTCGCGGGCTCCGTGGCCTCCGTCGTCGACGCCGCCGCCCGCCGCACCCACCAGGCCGCCCGGCTGCGCGCCGAGTCCGAGATCCTCTCCTTCCTCGCCGGCAGCGTGCTGCGCGGCGAGACCACCCTGGACGCGCTGCTGGAACGGGTGCGGGAGACCTTCGCCATGGAGTCGGTGGCGCTGCTGGAGCGCGAGAGCGACGTCGAGCCCTGGCGGCCGGCCGGCAGCGTCGGCCCGAACCCGGTCGCCCGCCCCGAGGACGCGGATGTGGACATGCCGATCGGCGACCACATGGCGCTGGCCCTGTCCGGGCGGGTGCTGCCCGCCGAGGACCGCCGCGTGCTCGGCGCCTTCGCCGCCCAGGCCGCCGTCGTGCTCGACCGGCAGCGGCTGGTCGGAGAGGCGGAGGAGGCCCGGCGGATGGCGGAGGGCAACCGGATCCGGACCGCGCTGCTGGCCGCCGTCAGCCATGACCTCCGTACGCCCCTGGCTTCCATCAAGGCCTCCGTGAGCTCCCTGCGCTCCGACGACGTGGAATGGTCCGAGGAGGACCGCGCCGAGCTTCTGGAGGGCATCGAGGACGGCGCCGACCGGCTCGACCACCTCGTGGGCAACCTGCTCGACATGTCGAGGCTCCAGACCGGCACCGTGACTCCGCTGATCCGCGAGATCGACCTCGACGAGGTGGTTCCGATGGCGCTGGGCGGCGTACCCGAGGGCAGCGTGCTGCTGGACGTCCCGGAGACCCTGCCCATGGTGGCGGTGGATCCGGGGCTGCTGGAGCGGACCGTGGCCAACGTGGTGGAGAACGCGGTGAAGTACAGCCCGCCCGGGGAACATGTGCTGGTGGCGGCGAGCTTCCTCGGAGACCGGGTCGAGGTACGGGTCGTGGACCGCGGGCCGGGCGTGCCCGACGAGGCCAAGGACCGGATCTTCGCCCCGTTCCAGCGGCACGGTGACGCGCCGCGCGGCGCCGGGGTCGGGCTCGGGCTGGCCGTCGCCCGCGGCTTCGCCGAGGCCATGGACGGCACCCTGGAGGCCGAGGACACCCCCGGGGGCGGGCTCACGATGGTGCTCACGCTGAGGGCGGTGACCGGCGGGCGGCCGCAGATCCACGTGAGCGTGGACGGCGAGGGGCGCAGCGCGCCGGGCGGGGCCGGGCAGCCGGAGCCGGGGCCGGAGCCGGGCGGGGCCGAGGGGCACCCGGTGGATTTTGATCTCGATTCGATACGACAGAAGGCAGGACCTCAATGACCCGGGTGCTCGTGGTGGACGACGAACCCCAGATCGTCCGAGCCCTCGTGATCAACTTGAAGGCACGCAAGTACGAGGTCGACGCGGCCGCCGACGGGGCGAGCGCCCTGGAACTGGCGGCCGCCCGCCACCCCGACGTGGTCGTCCTGGACCTCGGCCTGCCCGATATGGACGGGGTCGAGGTGATCAAGGGGCTGCGCGGCTGGACCAGGATCCCGATCCTGGTCCTCTCCGCCCGGCACAGCTCCGACGAGAAGGTCGAGGCCCTGGACGCGGGCGCCGACGACTACGTCACCAAGCCCTTCGGCATGGACGAGCTGCTCGCCAGGCTGCGCGCGGCCGTCCGGCGGGCGGAACCGGGCGCCGGGGCCGGCGAGGACGAGGTGATCGTCGAGACCGAGACCTTCACGGTGGACCTCGCGGCGAAGAAGGCGGTGCGCGCCGGCCGCGACGTACGCCTGACGCCCACCGAGTGGCACCTGCTGGAGGTGCTGGTGCGCAACGGCGGCAAACTGGTCAGCCAGAAGCAGCTCCTCCAGGAGGTCTGGGGACCCTCGTACGGCACTGAGACCAACTACCTGCGGGTCTACATGGCCCAGCTGCGGCGCAAGCTGGAGGCCGACCCCTCGCACCCGAGGCACTTCATCACCGAACCGGGCATGGGATACCGCTTCGAGAGGTAGTGGGGGCGCCGGTACGCTTCCTGTATGAGTGCTGAACCGCGTTCCGAGAACCCCGCGAAGCCGGCGAAGCCCGCCAGGCCGGCGGGCCGGTTCCGCCGGATGATAGAGCGGCTGTCCACCTCGCAGGAGGAGCTGCATTCGGCGGAGCTGCAGGAGGACGCAGAAGCCGCGGGGTGCACGCGGATCTGCGACTGCCACGACCGTCAGATAGTGAAGGTGACCGGGACCCTGCGGACCGTCACCCTGCGGCCGCGCGCGGGCGTCCCCGCCCTGGAGGCCGAGCTGTTCGACGGCTCGGCCGCGCTGGACGTCGTCTGGCTCGGACGTCGCTCGATCGTGGGAATCGAACCCGGCCGTCGCATGATCGCCTCCGGGCGGATCTCGATGAGCCACGGCCGTCGGGTGCTCTTCAACCCGAAGTACGAACTCCGACCGCTCGGACAGGAGCACTGACGGTGACGTCACTCGACAAACCGACCACGCCCGGCAGCACGCAGCCGGTGGACCCCGCCGCCGAGCCCTCCGCGGACCAGAAGGCCGTGACGCAGGCGGCCCTCTTCGACGCCTTCGGCGGCATCCGGGGCACCGTGGAGACGATGCTCCCCGGCCTGCTCTTCGTCATGATCTACACGATCAACAAGGACGTGAAGCTGTCCGCCATCGCGGCGGGCGCCGTCGCGGTCCTGCTGGTGGTCGTGCGGCTGCTGCGCAAGGACACGGTCAAGCACGCCTTCAGCGGGGTCTTCGGCGTGGGCGTGGGCGTGGCCTTCGCCCTCTTCACGGGCAGCGCGAAGGGCTTCTACCTGCCCGGCATGATCTACGGCGCCGGCCTGGGCGTGGCCTTCACGCTCTCCGCGCTGGTGGGCTTCCCGCTGCTGGGCGTGATGCTGGGGCCGGTCTTCAAGGAGAACCTGTCCTGGCGCACGCGCAACCCCGGGCGCAAGAAGGCGTACGTCAAGGCCAGCCTGGCCTGGGGCCTGATCTTCCTCGCGAAGTACGCGATCCTCTTCCCGCTGTACTGGTGGGGCGACGCGACGCAGCTCGGCTGGGTGCTGATCGCGCTGAAGCTGCCGCCGATGGTGCTCGCGGTGTACTTCACCTGGCTCTTCCTGGCGCAGGCGCCGCCGCCGATCAACGTGATCGCGGAGTGGGAGGCGGAGGAGGAGGCGGAGAAGGCCGCGAAGGCTGCCGCCAAGGCCGCGGAGGGCCGGGGGGTCTGACCCCGTACGCCGCTGCGTGCGCGGGCCATTCCAGCCCCGCCGGCGTTTGAGGCGCGGGGTCCGGGGCGGAGCCCCAGGAGCCCGGGCGCAGCCGACCCGGACCGCCGCGCAGCCTCGTAGCAGGGATGTGCGAAGGGGCGGCTGACCGTGGTGGTCAGCCGCCCCTTTCGACGTTCCGCGGGCCGCAGGCTAGTCCGCGGCCTGGAGGAGGTCCTCCAGCTGCTCCTCGCGGGCCTGGGCGGCCACGAAGAGGAGCTCGTCGCCCGGCTCCAGGGTCTCCTCGCCGTGCGGCGTGAGCACCCGGTTGCCGCGGATGATCGTGACCAGCGAGGTGTCCTCGGGCCAGGTGATCTCGCTGATCTGCTTGCCCGCGACCTGGGAGTCGGCGGGCAGGGTCAGCTCGACGAGGTTGGCGTCGCCGTGGCTGAAGCGCAGCAGCCGGACCAGGTCGCCGACGCTGACGGCCTCCTCGACCAGCGCCGACATCAGGCGCGGCGTGGAGACGGCGACGTCGACGCCCCAGGACTCGTTGAAGAGCCACTCGTTCTTCGGGTTGTTCACCCGCGCCACGACCCGGGGGACCCCGTACTCGGTCTTGGCGAGGAGGGAGACGACCAGGTTGACCTTGTCGTCACCGGTCGCGGCGATGACCACGTTGCAGCGCTGGAGCGCCGCCTCGTCGAGCGAGGTGATCTCGCAGGCGTCGGCCAGCAGCCACTCGGCCTGCGGCACCCGCTCCACCGAGATGGCGGTCGGGGCCTTGTCCACGAGGAGCACCTCGTGGCCGTTCTCCAGGAGCTCGCCCGCGATGGAACGGCCCACCGCGCCGGCTCCGGCGATCGCGACCCTCATGCGTGTGCCTCCTCAGGCCCCTCGGCGAAGGCGGCCTCCACCTTGTCGATCTCGTCCGTGCGCATCATCACGTGGACGAGGTCGCCCTCCTGGAGGACGGTCGCCGATGACGGCAGCATGGCCTCGCCCAGCCGGGTGAGGAAGGCGACGCGGACGCCGGTCTCCTCCTGCAACTGACTGACCTTGTGGCCGATCCAGGCGGTGGAGATGTGCACCTCGGCGAGTTGGACACCGCCGCTCGGGTCGCGCCACAGCGGCTCGGCGCCCGAAGGCAGCAGCCGGCGGAGCATCTGGTCGGCCGTCCAGCGCACGGTGGCGACGGTGGGGATGCCCAGGCGCTGGTAGACCTCGGCGCGCTTGGGGTCGTAGATGCGGGCGGCGACGTTCTCGACGCCGAACATCTCACGGGCCACCCGGGCGGCGATGATGTTGGAATTGTCACCACTGCTCACCGCGGCGAAGGCGCCCGCCTCCTCGATGCCGGCCTCGCGCAGCGTGTCCTGGTCGAAGCCGACTCCGGTGACGCGACGGCCGCCGAATCCGGCTCCCAGCCGGCGGAATGCGGTGGGGTCCTGGTCGATGACCGCGACCGTATGCCCCTGCTGTTCCAGGGTCTGCGCGAGGGCCGAGCCCACTCTTCCGCAGCCCATAATGACGATGTGCACGGCCGTCCTTCCGGCTGTCAGCGGCTCGCTGGGTTCCAGCCTCATTGCTGCTCTGGCTTAACAGGGTCTCAGACCATGGCCCAAGCTACACACGGGCGGTCACCACTGTGACCATTTGCGCTTGAGACGGCGCTCCTTTGCCCTGGATGCGGTGCGACTTCCCGCCGTACAGGGGTGGGGGGTTCGTCAGGCCGATTTCGAACGCTTACGATCCTCTGCGTGTCCAAACTGACCGACGTGCCCAAACGGATCCTGATCGGCCGGGCGCTCCGCAGCGACCGCCTCGGGGAAACCCTCCTTCCCAAGCGGATCGCCCTCCCCGTGTTCGCGTCCGACCCGCTCTCCTCGGTGGCATATGCCCCCGGCGAGGTCCTGCTGGTCCTGTCGATCGCAGGCGTGTCGGCGTACCACTTCAGCCCCTGGATCGCCCTCGCGGTCGTCGTGCTGATGTTCACCGTGGTCGCCTCCTACCGGCAGAACGTCCACGCCTACCCCAGCGGCGGAGGCGACTACGAGGTCGCCAACACCAACCTCGGGCCCAGGGCCGGTCTCACCGTCGCGAGCGCCCTGCTCGTCGACTACGTCCTCACGGTCGCCGTGTCGATTTCCTCCGGTGTCGAGAACCTCGGCTCCGCCGTCGATTTCGTCATCGAGCACAAAGTGCTCTCCGCGGTCCTCATGATTCTGCTGCTCACGCTGATGAATCTGCGCGGGGTGAAGGAATCCGGGAACCTCTTCGCCATCCCGACCTACGTGTTCGTCGGCGCCGTCTTCGTGATGATCGCGTGGGGCGCCTGGCGCGGCATGGTCATGGGCGACACCATGGAAGCCCCGACGGCCGGCCTGGAGATCAAACCCGAACACCAGGGGCTCGCCGGTTTCGCGCTGGTCTTCCTGCTGCTGCGCGCCTTCTCCTCCGGCTGCGCGGCGCTCACGGGCGTCGAGGCCATCAGCAACGGTGTACCCGCCTTCCGCAAGCCCAAGAGCAAGAACGCGGCCACCACCCTCACCCTGATGGGCG
Organism: Streptomyces sp. GL_148; assembly: GCF_057834205.1. Lineage (NCBI taxonomy): Bacteria > Bacillati > Actinomycetota > Actinomycetes > Kitasatosporales > Streptomycetaceae > Streptomyces > Streptomyces sp. GL_148. The sequence continues at coordinate 6,604,645 of NZ_CM174396.1, forward strand.
GCCTGGCGGTCGTCATGTTCTGCGGGATCATCGGCCTGGCCATGGCCACGAACGTCCGGATGGCCGAGAACCCCGCCGTCGACCTGCTGAGCAACGGCGTCCCGGTCGGCGAGACCTACGTCCAGAACCCGGTGATCTCGCAGGTCGCCGAGGCCGTCTTCGGCAACGGCAGCTTCCTCTTCATCGTGCTCGCCGCGTCCACCGCGCTCGTCCTCTTCCTCGCCGCGAACACCGCGTACAACGGTTTCCCGCTGCTCGGATCGATCCTCGCCCAGGACCGCTACCTGCCGCGCCAGCTGCACACCCGCGGCGACCGGCTCGCCTTCTCCAACGGCATCGTGCTCCTCGCGGGCGCCGCGATTCTGCTGGTGTGGATCTACGACGCCGACTCGACGAAGCTGATCCAGCTCTACATCGTCGGCGTCTTCGTCTCCTTCACGCTGAGCCAGATCGGCATGGTCCGGCACTGGAACCGCCACCTGCGCGCGGAGCACGACCCGGCGGCGCGCCGCCGGATGCACCGGTCCCGGGCGATCAACACCTTCGGCGCCTTCTTCACCGGCATGGTGCTGGTGGTCGTCCTGGCCACCAAGTTCACCCACGGCGCCTGGGTCGCCCTGCTCGGCATGGTCATCTTCTACGGAACGATGTCCGCGATCCGCAAGCACTACGACCGGGTCTCCGAGGAGATCGCCGCCGCCGAGGGCCCGAGCGACGACAGCGTGCGCCCCTCGCGGGTCCACTCCATCGTCCTGGTCTCCAAGGTCCACAAGCCCACCCTGCGCGCCCTGGCCTTCGCCAAGCTGACCCGCTCGGACCGGCTGGAGGCGCTCAGCATCAGCGTCGACCCGGTCGAGACCAAGGCCCTGCGCGAGGAGTGGGAGCGGCGCGGCATCAACGTCCCGCTCAAGATCCTCGACTCCCCGTACCGCGAGATCACCCGCCCGGTGGTCGAGTACGTGAAGGGCCTGCGCAGCGAGAACCCGCGCGACGCCGTCAGCGTGTACATCCCCGAGTACGTGGTCGGACGCTGGTACGAGCACCTGCTGCACAACCAGAGCGCGCTGCGCCTCAAGGGCCGGCTGCTCTTCACCCCCGGCGTGATGGTCACCTCGGTGCCCTACCAGCTGGAGTCCTCGGAGCTGGCGAAGAAGCGGGCGAAGAAGCGCGCGGAGTGGAACGCCCCGGGCGCGGTGCGCCGCGGGCCGGTCGACACCCCGCGTTCGCGTCCGAAGGACCCGGCGGGGAAGTAGCCGCAGAGCGTCGGCCGCCCCGGGACCGGGGTGGCGAACGGCCGGACGAGATCCACGTAAACTGGTGGGTCGGTCGTCCGGCCGTTCCTTTTTGATCTTCTGATCCACATCCTTGGAGTCTCCCCACCATGACGAGCGAGCAGAACGAGAAGCAGTCACTGGTCGGGGAGGAGTACGAGGTCGAGGTCGGCCCCGTCGCGCACGGCGGGCACTGCATCGCCCGGACCGCCGAGGGCCGCGTCCTGTTCGTCCGGCACACCCTGCCCGGCGAGAAGGTCATCGCCCGCGTGACGGAGGGCGAGGAGGACTCCCGCTTCCTGCGCGCCGACGCCATCACCGTCCTGGACCCCTCCAAGGACCGGGTCGAGGCCCCCTGTCCGTACGCCGGCCCGAACAAGTGCGGTGGCTGCGACTGGCAGCACGCCAAGCCGGGCGCCCAGCGCCGGCTCAAGGGCGAGGTCATCGCCGAGCAGCTGCTGCGGCTCGCCGGGCTCACCCCGGAGCAGGCCGGCTGGGACGGTACGGTCATGCCGGCCGAGGGCGACAAGGTGCCCGCCGGGCAGGTCCCGCAGTGGCGCACCCGCGTGCAGTACGCGATCGACGAGGACGGCGTCGTGGGCCTGCGCAAGCACCGCTCGCACGACATCCAGCCGGTCGACCACTGCATGATCGCGGCACCGGGCGTCACCGAGCTCGGCATCGAGCAGCAGGACTGGCCCCAGATGGCCACCGTCGAGGCCATCGCCGCGACGGGCTCGGGTGACCGCCAGGTGGTCCTGACCCCCCGCCCCGGCGGCCGCCTCCCCCTCGTCGAACTCGACAAGCCGGTCTCGGTCCTGCGCGTCGAGGAGAAGGACGGCGGGGTCCACCGCGTCCACGGCCGCCCCTTCGTGCGCGAGCGCGCGGACGGGCGTACGTACCGCGTCGGCATGGGCGGCTTCTGGCAGGTCCACCCCCAGGCCGCCGACACCCTGATCAAGGCCGTCATGCAGGGCCTGATGCCGCGCAAGGGCGAGATGGCCCTCGACCTCTACTGCGGCGTCGGCATCTTCGCGGGCGCCCTCGCGGAGCGCCTCGGGGAGACCGGCGCGGTCCTGGGCATCGAGTCCACGAAGCGCGCGGTCGAGGACGCCCGGCACAACCTGACCGACTTCCCCCGCGTCCGCATCGAGCAGGGCAAGGTCGAGCAGATCCTCCCGAAGACCGGCATCACCGAGTGCGACCTGGTCGTCCTGGACCCGCCCCGCGCGGGCGCCGGCAAGCAGACCGTCCGTCAGGTCGCCGGCCTGACCCCGCGCCGCATCGCCTACGTGGCCTGCGACCCGGCGGCCCTCGCCCGCGACCTGGGCTACTTCCAGGAGGCGGGCTACAAGGTCCGCACCCTGCGCGCCTTCGACCTCTTCCCGATGACCCACCACGTGGAGTGCGTGGCGATCCTGGAGCCGGTGGCGAAGGGCAACTGAGCTTCGCGCCCACGGATGGTGTGGGTGGTGAGTCACCGCCGCGCGGGCCAGTGGTCCGCGCGGCGGTGACGGCCGGACCGCCCGGGGACCGTCCGGGGCGGGCCGGGGTTCGGGGGGCGGTGGGGGCCGCCTGCCGGGTTACGGGCGGGGCGTGAGGTAGCCGCCCATGGACTTGAAGTACTCCGACGCCGGGAGTTCGCGGCCGTCTTCCGTGCGGACGGCGGTGATGGCCAGGCCGTGTCCCAGGCCCGAGCGGGCGTCCGCGCCGGCGACGATGGCCACGCCTTCGCCCTCGCGGTAGAAGATGCGGCCCGGGGTGCCGCCGTAGCGGCCCTCGGAGACGACGGCCGTCAGGATCTCCAGGCGCTTGCCCTTGTGGAAGGTGAAGGCTGCCGGGTAGGGGGCCGACTGGGCGCGGATCAGGCGTTCCAGGGTTTCGGCGGGCCAGGACCAGTCGATGCGGATGTCCTCTTCGGCGCGTTTGTGGAAGAAGGTCGCCTGGGTGCGGTCCTGCTTCGTGAACTCGGTCCGACCGGAAGCGATCAGGTCGAGGGCGCCGATGGTGACCGGGGCGATCAGGTCGACCGTCTTGTGGAACAGGTCCGTGGTCGTGTCCGTCGGGCCGACCGGTACCGAGCGCTGCATGACGATGTCGCCGGCGTCGAGCACCTCGTCCATCATGTGCGCCGTGACGCCGACTTCGGGCTCGCCGTTGATGAGGGCCCAGATGAGGGGGGAGAAGCCCGCGTACTTCGGGAGCAGGGAGTCGTGCACGTTGAGGGTGCCGTGGCGCGGCAGGGTGTAGATGCGCGGGGGGATCCAGGTGCGCCAGTTGTTCGCGACGAGGATGTCCGCGTCGGCTTCCTTCAGCTGCTGGAACAGCTCCTCGTCGTCGGGGCGGTTGCGGATGACGACCGGGACGCCGTGCTCCTCGGCGAGGTCGGCGACCGAGTCGCTCCAGATCTTCTCGTAGGCGTGCTCGCTCTTGGGGTGGGTCACGACCATGACGACGTCGTGCTCGGAGTCCAGGAGCGCCTTCAGGGTGCGATGGCCCCAGGTCTGATAGCCGAACATGACGACCCGCATCGGGGTTCCTCCTCAGAAGAGCAAAATGACCAGACGCAAGTAAAGCAAGGCTTACCTAACAACGCAACAGCCCCGATTCCGGGCTTGATTGACCCGAGTGCGAGCGCGTTGTTCGGATTGTCTGGTCGACAGTGCGCCTGGATCAGGTTAGCTTTACCTAAGTTCCACTCGGCTGCCGGTCACCGGTGCGCCTGGACTCCCCCTTTCCCCCACCCCTGACACGACGCCTGGCAGGCGGCTGTCCCGCACCAAATGGGAGTGACATGTCACAGGCTCTTCCTGGCGACGCACCACTGATCCACGACCTGATCGGTATCGGCTTCGGGCCGTCGAACGTCGCCATGGCGATCGCGCTCAGCGAGCACAACGTGCGCGTCGGAAGGCAAGAGGCGGTCACCGCTCACTTCTTCGAGCAGCAGCCCCGCTTCGGGTGGCACCGCGGCATGCTCATCGACGACGCGACGATGCAAGTGTCCTTCATGAAGGACCTGGTGACGCTCCGGAACCCGACCAGCGAATACACCTTCCTCTGCTACCTGCAGGAGAAGGGCCGGCTGATCGACTTCGTCAACCACAAGAACCTGTTCCCGCTGCGGGTCGAGTTCCACGACTACCTCGAGTGGGCCGCGGCCAAGGTCGACGACATGGTCTCGTACGGCCACCAGGTCGTCTCCGTCGAGCCCGTGGTGCGCGGCGGCGTCGTGGAGTACCTCGACGTGACGGCGCGCTCCGGCGACGAGGTCGTCGTCCACCGTGCACGCAACCTCGTCATCTCCACCGGGCTGCGCCCGGTCATGCCGGAGGGCGTCGAGCGGACCGAGCACGTCTGGCACAACACCGACCTGCTGAAGAAGATCGACGGCCTGGAGGGCGGCGAGCCCACCCGCTTCATCGTGGTCGGCGCCGGCCAGAGCGCCGCCGAGAACGTGGCCTACCTGCACCGCCGTTTCCCGCAGGCCGAGGTCTGCGCGGTCTTCTCCCGCTACGGCTACAGCCCGGCGGACGACAGCAGCTTCGCCAACCGCATCTTCGACCCCCAGGCGGTGGACGAGTACTTCACCGCCCCGGAGGACGTCAAGCAGCGGCTGATGGGCTACCACGGCAACACCAACTACTCCGTGGTGGACATCGACCTCATCGACGACCTCTACCGGCAGTCGTATCAGGAGAAGGTGCTCGGCACCGAGCGGCTCCGCTTCCTGAACGTCTCGCGCCTGACGGGCGTGGAGGAGACCGCCGACGGGGTCCGCGCCGGCATCAAGTCCCTCGTCACCGGCGAGGAGAGCGTGCTCGACGCCGACGTCGTGGTGTGCGCCACCGGTTACCAGCAGGCCGACGGCCTGGGCCTGCTCGGCGAGGTCGCGGACCGCTGCCACCGCGACGACCAGGGCCGGGTCCGCGTCGAGCGCGACTACCGGGTGGCGACCGACCTCGAACTGAGCTGCGGCATCTACCTCCAGGGCGGAACCGAGCACACGCACGGCATCACCTCCTCCCTACTGTCCAACACCGCGGTACGCGTCGGCGAGATACTCGACTCGATCCTCGACCGGAACCTCAAGGCCGTGTCCGACCAGGCCCGTCCGGTCGCCGGGGGAGCGGGCGGCGGAGCCCGCCAGCCGGCCGTCTGACCGGTCCCCACCCAGCCACTGCCGTGCCTCCCGGGCGCTCTCGCGCCTGAGGCACGGCAATGGTGTGCAACCAGTTGCCCCACACAGCAGTTGCCCCATACCGAAGGAACGTCCGTGTCCACTGGTACTCGCCGCCCCGCCGGCGGCCCGCCCGCGGTCGAACGCCCGGCACCTTCCCGGGTCGTCGCGCAGGTCCGGCGGCGCCGGATCGTGGGTCTGGCCGTCGTCCTCGCGGTCCTCGTGGCCGCGGCGCTGGTGTCCCTCGCCGTCGGTGCGCGGGCGCTCAGCCCCGCCGAGGCGTGGCACGGGCTCTTCGCGGATCCGGACCCCGACCAGAAGCTCTCCGAAGCCAGGCTCATCATGCGGACCGTACGGGTGCCCCGTACGGTCCTCGCGGTCGTGGCGGGCATCGCCCTGGGCGTCGGCGGGGCGCTGATCCAGGGATATACGCGCAACCCCATCGCGGACACCGGCCTGCTCGGGGTGAACACCGGCGCCTCGTTCGCCGTGGTGTCGGCGATCGCCCTGCTCGGGCTCACCGACCCGTTCGAGTACGTCTGGTTCGCCTTCCTCGGCGCCGCGCTCGCCGGCGTCGTCGTGTTCGGGCTGTCGAGCATCGGCCGGGGCGCGGGCAATCCGCTGACGCTCGCTCTGGCCGGGCAGGGGGTCACGGTGTTCCTGATGGCGATGACGACGGCGGTCGCGCTGTCGGACAAGGCGGCGCTGAACGCCCTGCGGTTCTGGAACGCCGGATCGGTGGCCGGCGTCGGGTTCGACGTCATCTGGCCGGTGACCGCCTTCATCGCGGTCGGGCTGGTGCCGGCGCTGGTCACCCTGCCCTCCGTCAACCTGCTGAACCTGGGCGACGACGTGGCGCGGGGACTGGGCGTGAACATCACGCTGATCCGCACCGTCGGCATCATCGCCATCACGCTGATGGCGGGCGCGGCCACGGCGGCCTGCGGCCCCATCGCCTTCCTCGGGCTCATGGTGGCGCACCTGGCGCGGTACCTGGCCGGGCCCGATTACCGCTGGCTGGTGCCGTACGCGGGCCTGCTCGGCGCGGTCGTCCTTCTGGTCTGCGACATCGTGGGACGCGTCGTGGTGCGGCCGGGAGAGCTGGACGCGGGCATCCTCGTCGCTCTCCTCGGCGCCCCGTTCTTCGCGGTCCTGGTGTGGCGGGGAAAGTTCAAGAGCGCATGAACGTGACAGTGGTGAAGCGGTCGGTGGCGCCGGGTGTGCGGCTCGGCGGCATGTCGTTCGTCTGGCGGCCCAGGATCGTGCTGGTCACGCTGCTGCTGACGGCGGCGGCCTTCCTGATGTTCTGCCTGTCCATAGCCGTGGGGGACTTCCCCATCGGCCTGCGGCAGGTGGTCGCCACCCTCTTCGGCGGGGGCGAGCAGGTCGACCAGTTCGTGATCATGGACCTGCGCATGCCGCGGGCCCTGGCCGGGCTCGTCGTGGGCGTCGCACTGGGGATGTCCGGGGCGATCACCCAGTCCATCGCCCGCAATCCGCTGGCCAGTCCGGACATCCTCGGGATCACCGGAGGCGCCAGCGCGGTCGCGGTGTGCCTGGTGACGGTGTCGGGCGGGGCCACGGCCGCGGTCGTCAGCTCCGTGGGGCTGTCGGGGGCGGCGCTCGCGGGAGGCCTCGGCACGGGGCTGCTGGTGTACTTCCTGGCGTGGCGGCGCGGCGTCGACGGCTTCCGGCTCATCCTGATCGGCCTCTCCGTGGGCGCCGTGCTGGAGGCGATCACGACCTGGCTGCTGGTCACCGCCGACATCAGGGACGTGGCACGGGCCCAGGCGTGGCTGGTCGGCTCCCTGGACAACCGGTCGTGGGGCGAGGTGTGGGTGGCCCTCTGGGGCACGCTCGCGCTCGCGGCGGTCGTGGCGTGCGTGGCCTTCCAGTTCAAGCCGCTGCACTTCGGCGACGACGTGGCCGCCGGGCTCGGCGTCCGGTACGCGCTGGTACGGGCCGTCCTGCTGCTGTGCGCGGTGCTCCTGGCCGGCTTCGCGGTGAGCGCCGCGGGACCGGTCCCGTTCGTCGCCATGGTGGCGCCGCAGGTGGCGATCCGTCTGACGAAGTCCCCGACTCCGCCGTTGGTGGCGTCCGCCGTGGCGGGGGCGCTGCTGCTGCTCGGCTCGGACCTGGTCGCCCGTACGGTGCTGCCGATCAGCCTGCCGGTCGGCGTGGTCACCGCCGCGATCGGCGGCCCCTTCCTCATCTACCTCCTGGTGCGGGCGAATCGCCGCTAGGTGGCAGTAAGGTTAGGCAAGCCTAAATAGAGGGGGAGTCGTGGTCGCTCAGTCCATCACCGAGGTCCAGTCCGGGGCCGGGGGCGTCCCGCGGTTGGCGGCCAAGGCCGTCACGGTCGGGTACGGCGACCGGACCGTCATCGACGCGCTCGACGTGTCGATCCCGCAAGGGGTGGTGACCACGATCATCGGCCCCAACGGATGCGGCAAGTCCACCCTGTTGCGGACCCTGTCGCGGCTGCTCAAGCCGACCAGCGGTTCCGTCGTGCTCGACGGTGAGGACATCGCCCGGCTGCGGACCAGGGACGTGGCGAAGAAGCTCGGCCTGCTGCCCCAGGCGCCGGTCGCGCCGGAAGGCCTGACCGTGGCCGACCTGGTCGCCAGGGGCCGGCACCCGCACCAGAGCTGGCTGCGTCAGTGGTCCTCGGACGACGCCTCCGTCGTGGAGCGCGCGCTGGCCATGACGGGGGTGGCCGACCTGGCCGACCGTCCCGTCGACGCGCTCTCCGGGGGTCAGCGTCAACGCGTGTGGATATCGATGACCCTCGCTCAGGGCACCGATCTGCTGCTGCTCGACGAGCCCACCACCTATCTGGACCTGGCGCACGCCGTCGACGTGCTCGACCTGGTGGACGACCTGCACGAGTCGGGATGCACCGTGGTCATGGTGCTGCACGACCTCAATCTGGCCGCGCGCTACAGCGACAACCTGATCGTGATGAAGGCCGGTTCGATCCTGGCGCAGGGTCATCCGCGCGAGGTGCTGACCGCCGAGCTTCTGTACGAGGCATTCGGCCTGCGTGCCATGGTGATCGACGATCCGGTGGGGGACCGGCCGCTCGTCGTGCCGATCGGGCGGACCCACGTCCAGAGTGTGGGAAGCCAGAGTGCGGGCAGCTGAAACGAGTTAACTTAGGCTAGGCTTACCTCACTTCTATTGGTACGGTTTGCCTGCCCTAAGTGGGAGGCCGCAGTGGACAGCACGAAAGCAAGGGATCCCGCATGCTCCTCGACCGAACGACACGTATGAAGCCCTGGCGGCAGCTGGCGGCAACCGTGTCCGCCGCGGCCCTCGGCGTGGGCGTCCTCGCCGGCTGCGGTTCCGACTCGGCCGACAAGGACAAGAAGAAGGACGACAGCGCCAACGCCCCGGCCGCCACCGGTGCGTTCCCGGTCACCGTCGAGCACTTCTTCGGCTCCACCGAGGTCAAGAAGGCCCCCCAGCGGGTCGTCACCGTCGGCTACACCGACGACCAGAACGTCCTCGCGTTCGGCATCAAGCCGGTCGGCATGACCGACCAGTACCCGAACCCGGCCGGTCAGAGCCCCGACATCAACACCCAGTGGCCCTGGGTGAAGGACAAGTGGGGCGGGACCGAGCCCGAGGTCATCATGAACAACGGTGACACCGGCCCCAACTTCGAGAAGATCGCGTCCCTGCGCCCCGACCTGATCATCGCGGTCTACTCCGAGGTCGACCAGGCCGCCTACGACAAGCTGTCGAAGATCGCCCCGACGGTCGGCCGCACCAAGACCGAGAAGGAGCCCTTCAGCGCTCCGTGGCAGGACAACGCCCTCCAGATCGCCAAGGCGGTCGGCAAGGAGACCGAGGGCAAGGCGATGGTCCAGGGCATCCAGGACAAGCTCGCCACGGTCAAGAAGGCGCACCCCGAGTTCGCCACCCAGACGGCCGTCGCGGTGTCCTGGTACAAGGACGCGGTCAACCCCTTCACCACCACCGACGTGCGCGGCCAGCTCCTGACCGGCATGGGCTTCAAGGGCCAGACCGAGCTCGACAAGATCTCGGACGGCAAATTCTCCTTCGCGCTCTCCCCGGAGCGCATGGACCTCATCGACGTCGACCGCGTCTTCGTCGTCAACGACAAGGCCGACACGGACGCGCTGAAGAAGTTCGACCTCTTCGCCAACCTGAAGGTCACCAAGGCCAACAAGGTGTCCTACCTGCTCGACAGCGAGGGCCCCGCGGCCGGCGCGGCCATGTCGCAGGCCACCCTGCCCGCCCTGCCCTTCGCCATCGACGAGCTCGTCAAGTCGGTCGGCTAGGTGTGAGCACCACGGACACTCGGGTCGCCCCGGCAGCCCTGCGTACGACGACCGGACGTGAAGCAGCCCGATGGGTCGCGGCCAACTGCCGCACGATGCCCTGGCTGACGTCCGGCGCCGTACTCAGCACGGTCGCCGGGGCGGCTCTCCAGATGCTCCCCGTCCTGCTGCTCGGCCGGGTGGTCGACGCAGTGACCGGGGGTGAACCGCGTTCGGTCCTGGTCACGATCGGGGCGTGGATGGTGGCCGCCGCGCTCCTCGGCGCGGCGGCCGCCGCCCTGTCCGCCTACCTGATCGGGCGGCTCGGCGCCGACCTGCTCGCGCACCTGCGCGAAGGCGCCGTACGGGCCGTACTGGGCATGCCCAGTGCCCGGGTCGAGCAGGTGGGCCGCGGAGACGTGCTCTCCCGGGTCGGCGACGACGTCGCCGTCCTGTCCAAGGGCATCCGGTCGGCCATCCCCACGGTGTTCTCCGCGGGGGTCCTGGTGGCCATCGCCACCATCGGCATGTTCGGCCTCGACTGGCGGCTCGGTCTGGCCGGCGCCTGTGCGCTGCCGGCCTACGGGCTGGCCCTGCGCTGGTACCTGCCGCGGTCGGCCCCGCTCTACCGCAAGCGCGCGGTGGCCCAGGCCGAGCGCGCGCAGGCGCTGATCAGCGGGCTCGACGGCATCGAGACGGTACGGGCACACCGCCTGGAGGAGGCCTTCCGCGAGAAGGTCTCCGAGGATTCGCGGCGGGTGCGGGACCTCGGCATCGAGGTGTTCCACTTCTTCGGCCGGTTCGTCGGCCGGGAGAACCGCGCGGAGTTCATCGGTCTGTCGCTGATCCTGATCGTGGGCTACGTCCTGCTGGAGACCGGCTCCGCCAGTCTCGGCGAAGTGGCGGCGGCGCCGCTGGTGTTCCACCGCCTGTTCACCCCGCTGGGCGCGATCATGTTCACCTTCGACGAGGCCCAGAAGTCGGGCGCGAGTCTGACCCGGCTCGTCGGGGTGCTGGCGGAGCCCACGCAGGACCGGCTGGTGGGCGACGCATCCGCCGCGCCGGCGGACGAGGAGCCGTACCCGGTCACGGTGAAGGGGCTGACGTTCCGTTACTCCGGAGCCGAGGAGCCGGTCCTGAGCGATGTGAGCCTGACGATCCCGGCGGGCGGCTCGCTGGCCCTGGTGGGCGCGACGGGCGCCGGCAAGACGACCCTGGCCGCGCTCATCGCCGGCATCGGGACTCCGGAGGCCGGGTCGGTGCGGATCGGTTCGACCGACCTCGCCGATCTGGACGAGGCGGCGGCGAGGGTGCTGGTGAGCATCCTGACCCAGGAGACGCACGTGTTCTCCGGGCCGCTCGCCGACGACCTGCGACTGGCCGCGCCGGAGGCGACCGACGCCGAACTGCTGGCCGCGCTGGGCACCGTAGGCGCGGCCGAGTGGGTCGAGGCGCTGCCCGAGGGGCTGGACACCGCGGTCGGCGAGGGTGGTGCGCGCCTGGACGGCACCAGGGTCGCCCAAGTCGCCCTGGCCCGGCTGGTGCTGGGCCGGGCACCGGTGGTCGTGCTCGACGAGTCGACCGCGGAGGCGGGCAGCGAGGGCGCCGCCGAGCTGGAACGGGCCGTACTGGCCGCCTGCGCCGGCCGGACCACGCTGTTCGTGGCACACCGGCTGACCCAGGCGGTGGCGGCCGACCGGATCGCCGTGCTGGATGCCGGCCGCGTCGTGGAGCAGGGCACGCACGAGGAGTTGGTGGCCCTGGGCGGCCGCTACGCGCGACTCTGGCGGGCCTGGAGAGACGCTAGTTAGGTCACCCTAATTTAGGTTAGGCTAGCCTTCCCACCTTGGAAGGGTGTTGAGTCTTCACATGATGGAACCGAGCGCTCGTCTCGTGCTGATCTCTCCCACGCGCCTGGCAGACGTGCGCCGGCGTACCGGCGGATACTCCGACCGGACCATCGCCGAGGCCTGTGCCATCGGACTGTCGTACTGGGCGACGGGCGAGAGCCCCGACGGAATCGACCTGGACTCCGGCACCCTCTTCGCGGACGTCCTCGGATGGGTCGACAACGGCGGGACGGCGCCCGGAGGTTGGGAGACCGGCGAGGCCGCCCCCGACGGCTGGGCCATCGCGGTCCCCGGGAACGTCCCGCAGTCCGACGCGCAGCGCGCGCTGGACGACCTGGCGGACTTCCCCGACCGGCCCCTCGGCACCATCAGCCCGTCCAGCGTGGCGGAGCGACTCACGACCCTGGCCGAGTGGAACGACAACGCGGCGGACCGGGTCCGGCCGACCCTCGTGGAGATGTTCCGCGAGCAGGCGAGGCTCCGGCCCGACGCGGTCGCCATCATCGACGAACACCGCTCGCTGACCTACCGCCAGGCGGCGGAGCTGTCCGCGCAGCTGGCCCACCACCTGATCGGCCGCGGACTCGGCTCCGAGCAGGTCGTGGGCATCTCGCTGGGCCGCTCCGCCGACATGGTCATCGGCCTGCTCGGCGTGCTCCAGGCAGGCTGCGCCTTCGTCCCGCTCGACCCGCAGTGGCCCGCCGCGCGCCGCGCCGTCGTCATCGACGACGCGCGGGTCGTGCTGCAGCTGAACGACTCCGGCGAGCACGACCCCGCGGAGCCGGCCGCCGTCTCCGTTGACCTCGACGACTGGCGGTACGCCGACCACTCCGCCGAAGGCACCGGAATCACCGCGCACGGCAACTCCCTGGCCTACGTGATCTTCACGTCCGGCTCGACCGGCCGCCCCAAGGGCGCGATGATCCGGCACGAGGCGATCAGCGAGCGCCTGCTCTGGCAGGTCAACGAGATCCTGGGCTTCGGCCACGACGACGCCTCGCTGTTCAAGGCGCCCCTGTCCTTCGACATATCCATCAACGAGATCTTCCTCCCGCTGGTGTGCGGCGGCCGGCTCGTGGTCCTGCGGCCCGGCGGCGAACGCGACCCGCACCACCTGCTCGGCGTGATCGCCGAGCACCGCGTCACCTTCACCTACCTCGTCTCCTCCATGCTGGACGTCCTGCTGGAGATCGCCGGCGACTCCGACCGCCTCGACAGCATGCGCCACGTCTGGTGCGGCGGCGAGGTGCTCACCCCCGAGCTGTACGAGCGCTACCGCACCCGGCTCGACATCCCGATGTACCACGGCTACGGCCCGGCCGAGACGACCATCGGCGTCTCCCACGTCATCTACCGGGGCGAGGCGGAACGCCTGTCGACCTCGATCGGCAAGGCCAACCCCAGCACCCAGCTGTACGTCCTCGACGACGAGCTGCGCCCCGTCCCGGTCGGCGTCGGCGGCGAGCTCTACGTCGGCGGCTTCCTCTTGGGCCGCGGCTACGTGAACGCACCCGGACTGACCGCCTCCCGCTTCGTGGCGAACCCCTTCGCCGGCGACGGCTCCCGCCTCTACCGCACCGGTGACCTCGCCCGGTTCGCCCCCGACGGCTCGCTGGACTTCCTCGGCCGGGCCGACAACCAGGTCAAGGTCCGCGGCATGCGCCTCGAGCTGGAGGACGTGGAGGCCGGCCTGGCCGAGCACCCCGCGGTACGGCACACCTGCGTCATCGCGAAGAAGAACAGCGCGGGCGGCACCTACCTCGTGGGATACGTGATCCCGGCCGCGGGAGTTACGGAACTGCGGGCCGACGAGGTCAAGGCCTGGGCCACCGAGCACATGGTCGAGTACATGGTGCCCGCCCACATCGTCGTGATGACCGAGTTCCCGCTCACCGCGAACGGCAAGCTCGACCGGCGCGCCCTGCCCGAACCCGAGGTCGTGACCGGCACGTATCTCCGGCCCTCGACCGACGAGGAGCGCACGGTCTGTGCGGCTGTCGCCTCCGTGCTGCGCCTGGAGGAAGTCGGCGTCGACCAGGACTTCTTCCAGCTCGGCGGAGACAGCATCCTCGCCATCTCGCTGCTGAGCGCACTGCGCGCGGCGGGCCTCTACGTCACCGCGGGCCAGATCTTCGCCAACAGCGTCCTGGGCGCCCTGGCGGCGGTGGCCGGCCGCGAGGACGCGGCCCGGGTGGACCACGCCGACGTGGCGACCGGTCCCGTACCGGGCTCGCCCATCGTGCAGTGGCTCGGCCGGACCACGGACGCCGTCGACGGCTTCGTCCAGGCGGTCGTACTGAACACCCCGGCGGACCTCACCGCCGACGCCCTCGGGCCGATCCTCGACTCCGTCGTCACCCGGCACGACATGCTGCGCGCCCGGCTCGTCCGCGGGGGCCGCTGGAGCTTCGACATCCCGGTGGCCGCCGCAGCCACCGCCGACTGGCAGGAGAGCGACGGGCCGCTCGACGCGTGCGTGGCCCTCGCAACCGTCGGACTGGACCCGGACAACGGCGTGATGCTGCGGGCCGTCTGGCGCCGCGAGGCCCGCCAACTGGTCCTGGTCGCCCACCACGTGGTCGTCGACGGCGTGTCCTGGCGGGTCCTGATGGAGGACCTGGCCACGGCATGGCGCCAGTTCACCGCCGTGGAGGAGATCGAACTCCCCGCGGTGGGCACCTCGTTCCGACGCTGGACCCAACTCCTGGCAAACGCCGACTTCGACGCGGACCGCACCTACTTCGAGCGCCCCCTGCCGGGCCCCGACGCGCCGCTCGGCCGGCGGGCCCCGTCCGAAGCCGACACGGTCGAGCGGGAGCGGACCCGGGTCTTCACCGTCGGCTCCGAGGCCACGGCCGCACTGCTGGGCGAGATCCCCGCGAAGTTCCACGCGGGCGTCAACGACGTCCTGCTGACCGCGCTCGCCGTCTCCCTCGCCCGCTGGCGCCGCGGCCGCGGCCAGGAGCAGACCTTCGCGCACATCGAGCTGGAGGGCCACGGCCGCGAAGGACGCCACGTGGCGGGCGCCGCCGGCATGGAGGCGGAGCTGTCGCGCACCGTCGGCTGGTTCACGACGCTGTTCCCGGTGACCGTGGACCCCGGCACGACCGGCGACTTCACCGACCCCCGGTACCTCGCCGCCGCGCTCAAGGCGGTCAAGGAAGACCTCGCCCGCGTACCGAGCAACGGCGTCTCCTACGGCGCCCTGCGCTACCTGGCCGACGCCGCCTTCACGGCCCCGGCACCCCAGGTCCTCTTCAACTACCTGGGCCGCTTCGACGCGGGCGCGTCGGGGGACTGGCAGCTCTCCGGAGCCACCGGGCAGCTCGGCGAGAAGCGCGACCCGAGGATGCGCCTGCCGCGCGCCCTGGAGTTCAACGCGATCGCCGAACCCTCCGCCCACGGCGAGTACGAACTCGTCACCACCGTCTCCTGGCCCGACGGGATGTTCACCGACGAGGACATCGAGGCGATCGGCGGCCACTTCCAGGCGGCCCTCACCGCCCTGGCCGCGCTCGACGAGGGCGGCCACTCGCCCAGCGACTTCCCGCTGGTACGGCTGACCCAGGCCGACGTCGACGCCCTGGACGGACCCGCGCTGCGCGCGATCCTCCCGCTGACCCCGCTGCAGGAAGGCCTGTACTTCCACTCGGTCTTCGACGACGACTCCGCGGGCAGCTACGTCGAACAGCAGCTGCTCACGCTGGAGGGCGAGCTCGACCCCGCCCGCCTCGCGGCCGCGGCCACCCGGCTGCTCACCCTGTACCCGAACCTGGCCGCGCGGTTCACGGCCCTCGCCGACGGCCGCGTCGTCTCCGTACTGGAAACCGGCGCCGAGGCGCCCTTCACCACCCTGGAGCGGCCCGGCATCACCGATGAGCAGCTCCACGAACACGCGGAGCGGGACCGCCGCGCCGGATTCGACCTGGCCACCGGCCCGCTGATGCGGTTCACGCTGGTCCGCGACCCCGAATCCGGCCGCAACGTCCTGGTCCAGACCGTCCACCACATCATCGCCGACGGCTGGTCGGTGCCCCCGATGCTGCGCGCCCTGCTCGCCGAATACCACGCGCCGGGGAGCACCTACCCGCTGAGCGGCTTCCCCGACTACGTCGGCTGGCTCGCGGAGCGCGACGCCGACGAGAGCGACCGCGTGTGGGGCGCCGAACTCGCCGAGCTGCCCGGCCCCTCGCTGGTGGCCAAGGAGCACACCCCGTCCGACCGGTTCGCCGACACCTCCGTCGAACCGGGGCTCGACATCGACGCCGCCGCCCGGACGGCCGGCGTACCGCTGAGCGTGGCCGTGCACAGCGCCTGGGCGGTGACCCTGGGCGGGATCCTGCACTCCGCCGACGTGGTCTTCGGTTCCACGGTCTCCGGCCGCGACGCGGACGTCCCCGGCATCGAGGACATGGTCGGCCTGTTCATCAACACCGTCCCGCTGCGCGCGCGGTGGGCCGCCGGCACCACGGCGCACGAACTGCTCACCTCCGTACGCGAGCACCAGGGCGCGGTCCTGCCGCACCAGCACGTCTCGCTGGCCCGGATCGGCCGGCTGGCCGGCGTCGGCTCCCTCTTCGACACCCTCGTGGTGTTCGACGTGGCCACCGACGTCGCCGCCCTGCGCCGTACCGGCGACACGCTCGCCGTCACCGGCCTCGTCAACGAGGGAGCTCCGCACTACCCGCTGACCCTCGTCGTGGAGCGGGCCCTCGACGGGCGCCCGCGCTTCAACCTGATCTACGACGGCGAACTGCTCCGCGAGAGCAGCGCCCGGGACATCCTGAACCGGTTCACGCACACCCTCACCGGCCTGCTCACCCGGCCGGACGCCCCGGTCGGCGACCTGGCGCCCGAGGGAAGCAGGAGCCCCGCACGGATCACCCCGACCACCCTCGGCGCACTCTTCGACGCCGCGGCGGAGAGGGACCCGGCGGCGACCGCCGTCACTCAGTGCGCGCTCGACGGCACCACCCGCTCGCTGACCTACGGCGAACTCGCCGACGCGAAGAACGAACTGGCCGCCGCCCTGCGCGCGGCCGGGGTCCGGCCGGGCCGGCGCGTGGCCGTGGCCGTCCCGCGCACCATCGAGCAGGTCGTCGCCCTGGTCGCGATCGTCAGCGCGGGCGGTGCCTACGTACCGCTCGACATGGCCTACCCCGACGAGCGGCTGGAGTACGTCCTCGGCGACGCCGCCCCGCAGGCCGTCCTCGTGGACCCCGGTCAGCGCGAACGCTTCACGGCCCTGCTGGAGCGGGCGGGAGTCGCCGCACGCGTCCTCGTACAGGGCGACGAGCCGGCGCAGGAGGACGCTGCCGAGGAAGCTGCTCCGGCGGACGGGGTCAGCTGGCACGACCCCGCGTACGTGATCTACACCTCCGGTTCGACCGGCAAGCCCAAGGGCGTCGTCGTCCCGCACTCCAGCGTGGTGGCGCTGCTCGCCAACACCCGGCCCGACATGGGCTTCGGCCCCGACGACGTCTGGGTCCAGTTCCACTCCTACTCCTTCGACTTCGCGGTCTGGGAGCTGTGGGGAGCCCTGGCGCACGGCGGCGAGCTGCTCGTGCCCGACTACGGGCTGACCCGCTCCCCGGTCGACTTCCACCGGCTGGTCCGCGAGCGCGGAGTGACCGTGCTCAACCAGACGCCCTCGGCCTTCTACCAGTTCGTCGAGGCCGACCGGCACGCCGCCGAGCCGCTCCCCGCGCTGCGCCGCGTCATCTTCGGCGGCGAGGCACTCGACCTCGGGCGCCTGCGCGGCTGGATCGAGCGCCACGGCGTGGCTTCGCCCGAGCTCGTCAACATGTACGGGATCACCGAGACGACGGTCCACGTGACCCACCGGGTGCTGACCGACGAGGACTTCGCCTTCGGCGACGACGTGAGCCCCATCGGTGGACCCATCCCGGGCCTGACCACCTACCTGCTCGACGACCGGCTCCGGCCGGTGCCGCCGGGTCAGGTGGGCGCCATCTACGTGGCCGGCGACCAGGTGTCCCTCGGCTACCTCGGGCGGCCGGGCCTGACCGCGGGCCGGTTCGTGGCGAACCCGTTCGCGAGCGACGGCTCCCGGATGTACTACACGGGCGACCTCGCCGTCCGCACCCTCGACGGGGAGCTGGAGTTCACCGGCCGCGCCGACGACCAGGTCCAGCTCAAGGGCTTCCGCATCGAGCTGGGCGAGGTCGAGTCCGCGCTGCGGGACCTCGACGGCGTGATCGACGTGGCCGTCACCGTGGCCGACAGCGGCGACCACCTGGTCGCGCACGTCGTGGGCCGGGTGCCCGGCGACCTGTCCGTCCTCCTGGCCGAGAAGCTGCCCGTGCACATGGTGCCGGGCCGGGTCCTGCCCGTGGACGCCGCCCTGCCCCTGACCGTCAACGGCAAGCTGGACCGCAAGGCCCTGATCGCGGCGGCCGCGCAGGACGACACCCCGGTGGCCGGCGGCGCGGGCGACGGATCGCAGCTCGCCTCGCTGATCGGCATCTTCGCCGACACCCTGTCCCACCCGGACGCCGACGCCGACACCGACTTCTTCGCAGCCGGCGGCGACAGCATCGTCGCCATCACCGTGGTCAACCGCGCCCGGGCGCTCGGCCTGCCGATCGCACCCCGCGACGTGTTCCTCCTGAAGACACCGCGCGCGCTCGCAGAGCTCCTGGGCACGCGTGCGCCGCAGACTCACGTCCCCGCCGCGGCGCCCGCGCGCCGCGAGGACGGCCCGCTGGCGCCCACGCCGATCATCCTGCGCCAGCGCGAACTGGGCGGCTCCCTCGCCCGGTTCGCCCAGGCCCGGACCGTGGAGGTGGCCGAAGGCACCGCCTTCGCCGACATCGAGCGCGCCGCGAACGCCGTACTGGCCGCCCACGCGGCCCTGCGGATGCGCCTGAACACCGGGCACGGCGTGTGGACCCTGCGCACCGAACCCGCCCGCGAGGCCACCGTCGTCCGCGCGGACACGGCCGACGCCATGGCCGCCGCGAACGAGGCCGCCGGACGGCTCGACCCCGAGACCGGGGAGGTCGCCGCCTTCACCTGGCTCGCGGCGACGGGCACCCTGGTGGTCACCGTGCACCACATCGCGGTCGACTCGGTGTCCTGGCTGATCCTGCTGGACGACCTGGCCGCCGCCCTGCGCGGGGAGACCCTCGCACCGGCGACCACCTCCTACGCCGAGTACGCCGACGCGCTGACCCTGCGGTCCGCCGCCGGCGCCGACGACCTCGGGCACTGGGTCGACACCCTCCAGGCGCCCCCGCTGCTGCCCGCGTCCGGCGCGCTGCGCGACACCACCGTGGTCCTCGGCCCCGAGGCCAGCGACCGGGTGACGCGCACCGCCCCCGCAGCGCTCGGCGTCGCCCTCACCGAGCTGCTGTGCGGCGCCCTGCGCACCGCCCTGACGCGGATCCAGCCGACGCCCACCGATCTCGCGATCGAGCTGGAGCGGCACGGCCGGGTGTCCGTGGAGGAGCACCACGACTACACCCGTACGGTCGGCTGGTTCACGGCCATCGCCCCCGTCCGGCTCACCGCGCACACCGACCCGGTCGCGGCGGCCCGCGAGCTCGCGGAGCGCCAGCCCGACGAGTCCGGGCACCTCGCCTACGGCCGGCTGCGCTACCTCAACCCGCAGACGGCCCCGCTGCTGACCGCCCGCCCGCAGGTGCTCTTCAACTACCTCGGCCGGGGCAGTGAGTCCCAGGCGCTGCACATCACCGCAGGCGACCAGGGCAGCCCGTACGCCGTCGAGGTCAACGCCTGGACCGACGCGGCCACCGGCAGCCTGCACGCGGACTTCACCCTCGCCGAGGAGATCCCCGACGAGATCACCGCGCACTGGCTGCACGCCCTGGAAGCCCTCGCGGAAGCCTCCGTGACGGCCGAGCGCACGGCGCCGGTCACCGCGCTCCAGCGGGGCCTGTTCTTCCAGGCCCAGCTGGCCGGCACGGCCGGACACTACGTCGCGCAGAGCTACTTCGCCCTCGACCACCGCCTCGACACCGACGCGCTGACCGAGGCCATGGCCGTCGTCATGGCCCGGCACCCGGTCGTCGGCGCCGGCTTCACCACCGACGACGACGGCAACCCGGTCCAGATCCTCACGGCGGGCCGCCGGGTCGGCGTCCACACGGTCGAGCTGTCGACCGACGAGGAAGTCGAAGCCCTGCGCGTCCGGGACCGCAACACCGGCTTCGACCCGGCCGAGCCGCCGCTGATCCGGCTGACCGTGATCCGGCTCCCCGACGGCCGCGACGGCCTGCTCCTCAGCTACCACCTGCTGCTGTGGGACGGCTGGTCCCGCGCGATCGTGCTCCGCGACCTCTTCGAGGCCTACCGGGCCCTGCTCGCCGGTGAGCAGCCGTCCCGGGCCCCGGCCGTGCCGGGCTTCGAGGACCACGCCCGCGCTCTCGCCGCCAAGGACCCGGCGCTCTCGGAGCGGTTCTGGGCCGAGCACCTGACCGGGCTCTTCGGCCCGACGCTGCTCGCCGGACCCGCGCCGTCCCTCTCGGACGACCTGCCGCCCGCCCTGCTCCACACGCTCTCCGCGGAACAGTCGCAGCTGCTGCGGGACACGGCCAAGGCGCACGGGGTCACCCTGAACTCGGTCCTCACCGGAGCCTTCGGCCTGCTGCTCGGCGCCCACACCGGCCGCAGCGACGCCGTGTTCGGCGTGACCGTCTCCGGCCGCGACGGCGAGGGCCTGTCCGACCTCGTCGGCGTGCTGCTCAACACCGTTCCCATGTGGACGAGGGCCAGGGCGCAGGACACGGTCGGAGAGTACCTGGCCTCCGTACAGGCGGCCCGGGTCGACGCGATGGACCACGAGCACCTGGGGCTCGGCGAGATCCAGCGGGCCAGCGGCCACGACACCCTCTTCGACAACCTGTTCGTGCTCCAGAACTTCCTGGACCTGGACGGGCTCGCCGAGATGAACGCCCGCCACGGCATCACCGAGGTGAAGTCGGAAGACTCCACCCACTACCCGTTCACCTGGGTCGTCACGCCCGGCGACCGGCTCACGGTCAAGCTGGAGCACCGCCACGGCGACTCCGACAGCGCCCGTCGCCTCCTCGACGACTACGTCGGCCTGCTCCAGGACCTGGCCCGGTCCACCGGACCGGTGGGCGCGCTGCCCGGCCTCGGGCCGGTCCCCGCGCCGGCCGACCGCACGGACATCGGCACCGACACGGTGGTCGACCGCTTCGACCGGGCGGCGGACAGCGCACCCGAGCGGGTCGCGCTCGTCGCACACGGCCGGAGCATGACCTTCGCCGAACTCCGTGACCGCAGCCGCCTGCTGGCGGGCGTGCTCGCCGGGCGCGGCATCGGCCCGGAGAAGACGGTGGGCCTGGCGATCCCGCGCACGCCGGACTGGATCGTCGCGCTGTTCGCCGTACTGCGCACCGGAGCCGCGTACGTACCGCTGGAGCTGGACCACCCGGACGAGCGGATCGCCACGATCGTCGCGGACGCCCGGCCCGAGGTGATCCTCACCGTCAGCGCCGTCTCGCCCCGGCTGACCGGCGACCTGATCGAGCCCGGCGACCTGATCGAGCTGGACCGGCCCCTTCCGCAGGCCGAGCCGCAGGTCACGTTCGCGCCGGACGACCCGAACCGGCTGCGCCACCCCGCGTACACGATCTACACCTCCGGTTCGACGGGCAAGCCCAAGGGCGTCGTGACGGAGTACGCCGGACTCACCAACATGCTGATCAACCACCAGCGCCGCATCTTCGAACCGGTGCTGGCGGAGCACGGCAACCGGATCTTCCGCATCGCGCACACCGTGTCCTTCGCCTTCGACATGTCGTGGGAGGAACTGCTCTGGCTCGCCGACGGCCACGAGGTGCACATCTGCGACGAGGAACTGCGCCGCGACGCACCCGGCCTGGTCGACTACTGCCGTGAGCACGGGATCGACGTCATCAACGTGACCCCGACCTACGCGCAGCAGCTGGCGGCCGAAGGCCTGCTCGACAACCCGGACCGGCGCCCCGCGCTGGTGCTCCTGGGCGGCGAGGCGGTCACCCCGACCCTGTGGCAGCGGCTCGCCGAGACCGAGGGGACCGTCGGCTACAACCTGTACGGACCCACCGAATACACCATCAACACCCTGGGCGTCGGCACCTTCGAGTGCCAGGACCCGGTGGTGGGCGTGGCCATCGACAACACCGAGGTGTTCGTCCTGGACCCGTGGCTGCGGCCGCTGCCGGACGGGGTTCCCGGTGAGCTCTACGTCAGCGGCATCGGCATCGCCCGCGGGTACCTGGGCCAGCCGGCCCAGACCGCGCACCGGTTCGTCGCCTCCCCGTTCGGGGCGCCCGGCGAGCGGATGTACCGTACCGGCGACCTGGTGGTCCGCCGGCCGGACGGGAACCTGATGTACCTCGGCCGCACCGACCAGCAGGTCAAGATCCGGGGCCACCGCGTGGAGCTGGGGGAGGTGGAGGCCGCTTTCGCCGCACACCCGGCGGTACGGTTCACCGCCGCGGTCGCCCAGCCCGATCCGCAGGTCGACGGCGCCTACCGGCTGGCCGCGTACCTCGTACTGGCGGCCGGATCCGACCTGGCGGCGGTCGCCGCCGAGGTGGGCGCCGGACTGCCCGACTACCTGCGCCCGACGCACTACGCTCAGGTCGACGCCATCCCGCTCACGGTGAACGGGAAGGCCGACACCAAGGCCCTGCCCGAGCCCAAGCCGCTGGGAGCGCTGACCACTTCGGGCGAGCGCGGCCCGGAGACCGAGACCGAGGTCCTGGTCTGCGAGTTCTTCGCCGAAGCCCTGGACCTGGACGACGACGAGGTGAGCGCCGTGAGCGACTTCGTGTCCCTCGGAGGACACTCCATGCTGGCCGTACGCCTGGTCGGACTCCTGCGCCGTGAATTCGGCCCCACCCTCACCATCCGTGACCTGCTCACCCTGCGAACCCCCGAAGCGATTGCCCGGCACCTTGATGACAACTCCTGACGTCCACAGATCCCGCCGCGCGGGGTCCGACATCCTCCGGACCGCCATACGGCGCAATGTCGGCGCCATGGTCTGGGGCACCGTCCTCATGGGCCTGTACCAGGCGGGCGAGACGGCCTTCCCGATCGCGCTCGGCCTGATCGTCGACCACACGATGAGCGGCCGGAGCCCCGGGGCGCTCGCCCTCTCGATCGGCGCGCTGGCCGTGATCATCACGACTGTGTCGCTGTCGTGGCGGTTCGGGATGCGCATCCTGCAGAAGGCCAACACGACCGAGGCCCACCACTGGAGGGTGCGGGTCGCGTCCTGCGGCCTCCAGCCGGTGGCCCGGGACGTGGACCTGAAGTCCGGCGAGGTGCTCACCATCGCCACCGAGGACGCCGACCAGACCGCCGACATCGTCGAGGTCGTGCCGATGCTGATCAGCTCCTCGGTCGCGGTGCTGGTCGCGGCGGTCGCGCTGAGCCTGGCGGACCTGCGGCTCGGGCTGCTGGTCATGGTGGGGACGGCTCTGATCCTCTCGACCCTCAGCGTGATGTCGAAGCGGATCGGCAGCAGCACCCAGGAGCAGCAGGCCCGGGTGGCGCGGGCGGGTGCGAAGGTCGCCGACCTGATCACGGGCCTGCGCCCGCTGCACGGCTTCGGCGGCAACCACGCGGCGTTCCGGTCCTACCGGAAGGTCAGCACGGAGGCGAAGGAACAGGCGATCACCGTCGCCCGGGTGAACGGCGTCTACACGGGCACCGCGCTGGGGCTGAACGCGACGCTGGCCGCCTCGGTGACGCTGACCGCCGGCTGGCTGGCCTTCGACGGGCAGATCAGCATCGGTGAGCTCGTCATGGCCGTGGGCTTGGCGCAGTTCATTATGGAACCGCTCCGGCTGTTCTCGGACATGCCCAAGTACGTGATGATGGCGCGCGCTTCGGCGGAGCGGATGGCCCTGGTGCTGTCCGCCCCGCCGGAGGCGGCTCCGGGGACGGCCCGCCCGGCACCGGGCGGGGACCTGGAGATCGACTGCGTCCGGTACGAGTCCCTCCAGGGCCTGAAGTTCCGCGTCCCGGCCGGCCAGTTCACGGCGATCGCGGTCTACCAGCCGCGCGCGGCGGCCGAACTCGCCTCGATCCTGGCCGTGAACGTGCCTCCGGCCGCGTACGGCGGAGCGGTGCGGCTCGGCGGCCAGGACCTGTCGGAGCTGTCGGTCGAGGCGGTCCGCGAGATCATGCTGGTGAACCCGTACGACGGGGAGATCTTCGCGGGGACCCTCCGTACGAACATCGACCCGCCGGGCACCAGCCGGACCGTGCCCGAGGCCGTCGAGGCGTCCATGCTGACCGATGTCGTCGCCCTGCACCGGCAGGGACTCGACTACGAGGTCCGCGACCGCGGTTCGAACCTCTCCGGCGGGCAGCGCCAGCGGCTCTCCCTGGCCCGGGCGCTGGCCGCGGACTCCGACGTGCTCGTGCTGCGCGACCCGACCACGGCCGTGGACGCGGTCACCGAGCAGCTCGTCGCACGCAAGATCGCGGAGCTGCGCCGGGGCCGTACCACCGTGGTCATCACCAGCAGCCCGGCCCTGCTGGACGCCGCCGACCGGGTCCTGGTCCTGGACGACGGGGTGGTCACGGCCGAAGGGACGCACCGTCACTTGCTGGCCAGCGACCCGGCGTACAGCGCGGCGGTCACGCGGTGACTTCGTGAGCCGCTGAACAGATGGGGCCTGGTTGCCCGGCGATCCGCCGGGCAACCAGGCCCCATCGTTGTCAGGTCAGGCCGTCAGGCCGTCAGGCCCTCAGGCCCGCACGGGATCAGGCCAGCGCCCAGGCGACATCCCGCAGCAGGGCCTGCCGCCAGCCCGCCCGGTCGTGGCCCGACGGCGACCTGGAGACCCGTACGGTCGCACCGGCCTGCTCGGTCAGGGCTTCGACCAGTTCGCAGTGGGGGAGCATGCGCGTCTCGTGCTCGCCCAGGTCGAAGGCGATCCGCAGCCCGGACGGGGCGGGGCGCTCGCGCAGGCGCGCGGCGATGGCGCCGCCGCGCGGACCGCCCAGGGGGTCCGGCAGGTCCGCGGCCTCCGGCGTCCACCAGAACGACCCCGACTGGCAGGCGACCCGGGACACCAGCTCCGGGAACTCCGTCGCCGCGTACAGCGCGCTCAGACCGCCGAGGCTCTGCCCGGCGACCACCAGCCGGCCGAGGTCCGCGGGCACCCCGCTGTCGGCGACCAGCGGCAGCAGTTCGTCCCGTACCGCCTCCCACAGCTCGGGCCGGCAACCGAACTCCGCCTGCCGGTCCTTGGTGGGAAGGAACACCAGCGTGGCCGGGGGCATGTCACCGGCCTCGAAGGCCGCGTCGAAAGCGGTCATGGCCGGGTGGAGGTACAGCCAGTCGTCCCCGTCCAGCAGCAGGACCACAGGTCCGCCGCCGCCCACCGGGTGGACCCGTACGGTGCGCTTCCCGCCGAGCCGTTCGCTCGCCCAGCGGATCCGGGTGCGCGGCAGGGGCAGGACGTCGTCGGCGCCCACGGCGGGCCAGTACGGCTGGGGCGGAGCGTCCGGGGTGGCGACGATGGACCGGTCGGCGCCGGCCCGGAGGGGGTTGAGCGGATCGGGGTACGACGATCCGTCATCCGTGAGGAACCGGTAGGTCACTCGGAGCCGCGCGGGCATGCGCACCTCGGCGTACCAGCAGTCCGTGTCGCGCCACCGGAGCAGCGCGACCGGATCCGACCAGCTCTCGAAGTCGATGACCGTCGGGGTGCCGCGCCACAGGAACAGGGTGACCCAACCGCCGTCGCCGGAAGGCGCGGACGCGGGAGCCGCGGTCGCCCAGAACTCATCGGTGCCGGGCGCGGCGGGCAAGCCGAACGCGGCGAAGGGGCTCTCCGAGCCGTCCTCGGCCAGGCTCCGTTCGAGTGCACGCATCGGTGCCTCCTTGTGAGGGGGAAGGGGAAACGTTAAGCTCTATAATTAGGCGAGCCTAACCTAAGTAAATGGCTCTCTTCATTCTCGATCGACCTTCCCCACGGGCGCGGCGCCCGCTGTCGGACTGCGCGCGCCGCGCGCCGCACGCCGAGGCCACCCGCCGGTCCCAGAGGGCTCCTGGAGGAACCCCAGTATGAGCACCAATCCGTTCGACGATGCCGACGGCCGCTTCCTGGTCCTGGTGAACGACGAGGGTCAGCACTCCCTCTGGCCCTCCTTCGCGGAGGCTCCCGGGGGGTGGGCGGTCGCCTTCGCCGAGTCCACCCGTGACGCGTGCCTGGAGTTCATCGAGTCGAACTGGACCGACCTGCGCCCGCGTTCCCTCGCGGCGACCGTCGAAGCCTGACCGGGACGGCCCTGGATGGATGAACGCCCCTGCGGGGAGCCGGTGTACGGCCCCGGACGTGCCGCGCTCGCGGCGCGTCCGGGGCTGCTTCGTGGTGGGCCGCGCGACCGGGGTCAGATGCATTAGGTTAGGCTAAGCTAACTATGCAGGGCTTGGGTGGGGCCGCGCCGGAACCGCTTCGCGGGGGAGCTCCCGGCGGACGGGTCCCCGGTCGTGGAACTAGTGGAACTCGTGGAGAACATTGCGGCTCTTCGGGCCCTCGGCGCGGCACTGGGGATTCCGATCGTCTTCACCGCCGAGCCGGCCGCCCAGCCGCGAACGACGTCCAGCTCTTCGTATTCGCCGACGCCGACGCCGACTTCCCCGCCGAGGAGCACGGAGCGCCCTGCGCCGGGCCGCCCGCAGCGCGGTGGTGTGCACGACCGGGACCCTGCTCCGCGAGCTGCTGCTCGGCGGAGGGTCCCGAAACGTGCGCAAGGATGCCTGAGCGCATCCCGCCCACGCCCACACCACGGCGTCGCCCTGCGCCGACGGTGCGCACACGAACCGAGAGAGAGCGGAAGAACATGACCGTACGGGTCGCGGTGGCCGGTGCCAGCGGCTACGCGGGCGGGGAGCTGCTCCGCCTGCTGAGCTCGCACCCCGCCGTCGAGATCGGCGCGCTGACCGCGCACAGCAGTGCGGGGAGTCCGCTGGGGTCCGTACAGCCACAGCTTCCGGAGTTCGCCGACCGGATCCTCCTGGACACCTCCGCCGCCGCCCTGCGCGGCCACAACGTGCTGTTCCTCGCCCTGCCCCACGGCCGATCCGCCGCCCTGGCGCAGCAGTTGGAGCCCAGCACGCTGGTGGTGGACTGCGGCGCCGACTTCCGACTGCGGGACGCGGCCGCCTGGGAGCGGTTCTACGGCAGCGCCCACGCCGGCACCTGGCCCTACGGCCTGCCGGAACTGCCTGGAGCCCGCGCGGAGTTGAAGGGCGCCACCCGGATCGCCGTACCGGGCTGCTACCCCACGGCGGTCACCCTCGCCCTGTTCCCCGCCCACGCGGCACACCTGGTCGAGCCGGAGGCCGTCATCGTCGCCGCCAGCGGAACCTCCGGCGCCGGACGCGCGCTCAAGACGCACCTCCTCGCCGCCGAAGCGATGGGCTCCATGAGCCCGTACGGAGTCGGCGGCGGGCACCGGCACACCCCGGAGATCACCCAGAACCTGTCCCGCGCGGCCGGCGAGCACGTGACGGTCTCCTTCACGCCCACCCTGGCCCCCATGCCCCGGGGCATCCTCGCCACCTGCTCGGCCCGGCTGCGCCCGGCCGCGGGCACCACCTCCGGGATCCCCTCGGAGGGCGAGGTGCGCGCCGTGTTCGAAGCCGCGTACGCCGACCAGCCGTTCGTACGGCTGCTGCCGCCCGGCCGGTGGCCCACCACCGCCGCGGTCCTCGGCTCGAACACCGTCCAGGTGCAGATCGCCGTGGACCCGGACGCCCGCAGGCTGATCTGCGTGAGCGCCATCGACAACCTGACGAAGGGCACCGCCGGTGGCGCGGTGCAGAGCATGAACATAGCCCTCGGCCTGCCGGAACGGCTGGGCCTGCCCATGAATGGAGTGGCTCCTTGAGTGTGACCGCAGCCCGGGGATTCCTCGCAGGCGCCGTGCGCGCCGGCATCAAGGAGTCCGGTGACCCGGACCTGGCCCTGGTGGTGAACCGGGGGCCGTCGCGCGCCGCCGCCGGTGTCTTCACCTCGAACCGCGTGCAGGCCGCGCCCGTACGCTGGTCCCGCCGCGTGCTCGCCGACGGGCAGATCTCCGCCGTCGTCCTCAACTCCGGTGGCGCGAACGCCTGTACGGGTCCCGGTGGCGCCGAGGACGCGCAGGCGATGGCGGAGCGCACCGCGGGGGTCGTGGAGGCCGCCGCCGACGAGGTCGCGGTCTGCTCTACCGGACTGATCGGCGTCCGGCTGCCGATGGACCGGGTGACGGCCGGCATCACCGCCGCCGCGGACCGGCTGTCGCCCGAGGGCGGTGAGGAGGCGGCCGTCGCGATCAAGACGACGGACTCCGTGCACAAGACGGCGGTGGCCGCCGGCCCCGGCTGGACGGTGGGGGGCATGGCGAAGGGCGCCGGGATGCTCGCCCCGGGACTCGCCACCATGCTGGTCGTCCTGACCACGGACGCCGACGCGAGCGCCGGCGCACTCGACGCGGCGCTGCGCGAGGCGGTGCGCACCACCTTCGACCGGGTGGACTCGGACGGCTGCATGTCCACCAACGACACCGTGCTGCTGCTCGCCTCGGGCAGCTCGGCCATCACGCCCGGACCCGCGGAGCTCACCGCCGCCGTGCACGCCGTGTGCCGGGACCTGGCGCTGCAGTTGGTGGCGGACGCCGAGGGCGCGTCCAAGGAGATCGAGGTGGCCGTCGTCGGCGCGGCCTCGGAGGCGGACGCCGTGGAGGTGGGCCGTTCGGTGGCCCGCAACAACCTCCTCAAGTGCGCGCTGCACGGCGAGGACCCGAACTGGGGCCGGGTGCTGTCCGCGATCGGCACCACCTCGGCGGCCTTCGACGCGGACCGGCTGGACGTGGCGATCAACGGCGTCTGGGTGTGCCGGGACGGCGCCGAGGGAGAGCCGCGGGACAAGGTCGACCTGTCCGGCCGCCGGATCACCATCACCGTGGACCTGCGCTCCGGTGACTTCTCCGCCGTCATCTGGACCAACGACCTGACGGCCGAGTACGTGCACGAGAACAGCGCCTACAGCTCTTGAACGGGGCCGAGATGACGACGCAGGATGCCTTGTCGGTCACCGTGCCGGCCCCCCGGGACCTGCCCTGGCTGGAGCAGCTCCAAGGCCGGACGGTCGTCGTCAAGTTCGGCGGCAACGCCATGGTGGACCCCTCCACGCACCGGACGTTCGCCCAGGACGTCGTGGAGCTGTGGCACGCGGGCCTGCGGCCCGTCGTCGTCCACGGCGGCGGTCCGCAGATCAGCGCGCTGCTCGACCGGCTCGGCCTGGAGGTGCGCTTCGAGGCCGGGATGCGGGTGACGACGCCGGAGACGATGGACGTGGTGCGCATGGTGCTCACCGGCAAGGTCCAGCGCGAGCTGGTCGGGGCGATCAACGCCCACGGGCCGTTCGCCGTTGGCCTGTCGGGCGAGGACGCCCACACGATGACCGCCGTACGCCGCCCGGCCTGGGTCGACGGCCTGCCGGTGGACATCGGCCTGGTCGGCGACATCGTGGACGTGGACGCCGGGACGATCGCCGGGCTGCTGGAGCAGGGCCGCATCCCCGTGGTCTCGCCCGTCGCGCGCGGCGAGGACGGCGAGGTGTACAACGTCAACGCCGACCTGGCGGCCTCGGCCCTGGCCGTGGCCCTCGGGGCCGACCGGCTGGTGGTGATGACCGACGTCGAGGGGCTGTACGCGGACTGGCCGCACAGCACCGAGGTGATCGACCGCCTCACGGCCGGCGAGCTGGACGCCCTGCTGCCGGAGCTCGCGAGCGGCATGCTCCCCAAGATGGAGGGCTGCCTGCGCGCCGTACGGGCAGGCGTCGCCAAGGCGCAGGTCATCGACGGCCGGGTGCCGCACGCGCTGTTGCGCGGAGTCTTCACCGAGGACGGACCGGGCACCACGGTGGTGCCGGACGAGAAGCCCGGCCCCGAGGGGTCCGGCGGCAAGGGAGACGGCGCGTGACCGCCGACAGCACGACGACGACCACACCGCTCGCCGACCGCTGGCGCGCGGTGATGATGGACACCTACGGCACCCCCGCGCTGGCCCTGGTCAGGGGCGAGGGCAGCACGGTCTGGGACGAAGACGGCCGCGCGTACACGGACTTCACCGGCGGGATCGCCGTCAACGCCCTCGGGCACGCCCACCCGGCCCTGGTCTCGGCCGTCCAGGACCAGGTCGCCCGGCTCGGCCACGTGTCGAACCTGTTCGTCTCGGAGCCGGCCGTCGCGCTCGCGGAACGGCTGCTGGCCCTGCTGGACAGGCCCGGCCGGGTGTTCTTCGCCAACTCGGGTGCGGAGGCGGTCGAGGCCGCCTTCAAGATCGCCCGCCGGACCGGGCGCCCGCACCTGGTCGCCTCGGAGGGCGGATTCCACGGGCGCACCATGGGGGCGCTGGCCCTCACCGGCCAGCCGCCCAAGCGCGCCCCCTTCCTGCCCCTGCCCGGCGAGGTCACGCACGTTCCCTACGGGGACACGGAGGCGCTCCGCGCGGCCGTCACCGAGCACACGGCGGCGGTCGTACTCGAACCCCTGCAGGGCGAGGCCGGAGTCGTCCTGCCGCCCGAGGGCTACCTGCGGGCGGCCCGCGAGATCACCCGCGCCACGGGCACCCTGCTCGTACTGGACGAGGTGCAGACCGGGATCGGCCGCACCGGCCACTGGTTCGCGCATCAGGCGGAGCCGGGCGCGGAGCCGGACGTGATCACCCTGGCCAAGGGGCTGGGCGGCGGCCTGCCGATCGGCGCCACGGTCGCCTTCGGCGCCGCCGCCGAGCTGCTGACCCCCGGTCAGCACGGCTCCACCTTCGGCGGCAACCCGGTGGCGTGCGCGGCCGGGCTCGCGGTCCTGGACACCATCGAGAAGGAAGGGCTGCTCGCCCACGCCGAGCGGGTGGGGGAGCGGCTGAGGCTCGGCATCGAGGCACTGGAACACCCCCTGGTCCGCGAAGTGCGGGGCGCCGGTCTGCTCCTGGGCATCGCCCTGACCGAGCCGGTCGCCGCGCGGGTCCAGCGGGCCGCGCAGGACGCCGGGTTCCTCGTGAACGCGGCGGGCGCGGGCGTCGTACGGCTGGCTCCCGCCCTGACGCTGCCGCGGGAACGGGCCGATGACCTGCTGGCGGCGCTGCCCGCGATCCTCGACGCCTCGTAGGGCCTGGCCGAACGGCGGTTCCCCGTACGCCGGTTGCGGCTCGGGGCGGGTCCCTCGGGGGACCCGCCCTTCGCCGTCTCGCCGTCTCGCCGTCTCGCCGTCTCGCCGTCTACAGGGCGCGGGACAGGACGCGTGCGCCCCGGCCGGGGTCCAGGGACCGGGCCCAGTCGGCCGGCGCGAGGGTCGGGCAGGCGGGGAGGAACCCGTGGAGGAGGAACAGGCGGCCGCTGCCGGTCGTCGCCGTGAACAGCGTGGTCAAGGAGCGGTTGCGGGCCCTGGCGAACGCCGCCTGCAGCAGGCGGGCGCCCATGCCCGAGCCCTGCCGGTGGGCCGCGACGCAGAAGTTGTACAGCACGCCGGCGGCGGGGTGTTCGCGCAGACCGAGGCAGCCTTCGAGGGTTCCGTCGGGTGCTTGCGCGACGAGGAAGTCCGACGCCCGGGAGAGGTAGAGGGAGAGCGGGCGTTCGCGGAGCGCCCCCGCGTGGACGAACGGCCGGGAGAGGGCGGCGAGCGCCGGGCCGTCGTCCCGGCGCGCCGGGCGCACCGTGAAGTCGGGGAGCTCGCGCCACCGGGGGGCGGGGGCGGGGGTGCGGGGCGACAGGGTGGCGTGCGCGGCGGCAGGGGGCAGCGTGGCCGTGGTCAAGGTGTTCCTAATTCCTTCGTAGCGGTTCCGAATCAGGCGGGTTGCCTGTCCGGGCTGTTCGATGGCGGGTTTTGCCATGCCTGAGACGTTCCGGGCCTGTGAGGCCTTGAGGAAGAACGGCAGGCAGATCCCGTGAGGGTGGTGATGACCTCGCGGGCGCCGGGCGTACGCCTTGTGCTCCCCTGGCCGCTGAAGGCCTCAAGTGAGAGTGGCGGCGCCCGGCGTCTCCGTGGTTGTCATCACCCACCACTGGGTTGGTTCGTTGATGTTCGTGGTGCGAGCCCGTCGTGCGGTGACCTCTTGCAAGCCCCGAGCCGTTGAGCTCTTAGGTAGGCCGAGGCCCGTGTGGTGCGCTGGTGCCACGAACGGCTTGTGAGATGGCGGACCGACCGGAGAGGTCGAGTCCTTGAATTAGGTCGCCGCGTGGCCCGCATGTGCTCGCTACCAGCACAGATGCCTGCAATAAGGGGAGGAAGAGAGTGATCTACTGCGGGATCGACTGGGCCGAAAATCACCACGATGTGGCCTTGGTGAACGACATCGGAGAGCTGCTGGCCAAGCGCCGCATCACGGACGACGTGGCTGGCTATCAGCTGCTCCTGGACCTGTTCGCCGACTACGGCGACACCGAGGAAGATCCGATTCCGGTGGCGATCGAGACCAGTCGGGGCCTTTTGGCCGCCGCTCTGCGGCAGGGCAGGCGGCAGGTGTTCGCCGTCAACCCGATGGCCGCGGCCCGATACCGGGACCGGCACGGCGTCTCGCGCAAGAAATCCGACCCGGGCGACGCCCTGGTCCTGGCGAACATCCTTCGCACCGACATGCCCATGCACCGGCCTCTGCCCAACGACAGCGACCTCGCCAAGGCAATCGCGGTCCTCGCGCGGGCCCAGCAGGATGCGACCTGGAACCGCCAGCAGATCTCCAACCAGCTCCGGTCCCTGCTCCGCGAGTACTACCCCGCCGCCCTGGAGGCCTTCGCCGTCTGGCAGAACGGCCTCTGCCGGCCCGAAGCTCGTGCCCTGCTGGCACTGGCCTCGACTCCGTCCAAGGCCGCGAGCCTGTCCCGGGCCCAACTGCGGTCCGCCCTCAAACGAGCTGGCCGCACCCGCGGTATCGACGTCGAAGCAGAACGCCTCCGCGAGGTGTTCCGAGGTGACTTCGCCCATCAGCCGCCGCTCGTCGAGGACGCCCTGGGCAAGCAGATGCTCGCCCTGCTGCGACAGCTCGACGCCGTCTGCATCGCTGCTGACGAGCTCGCCGAGGCGGCCGAGGCCTCTTTTCGCCAGCACCCGGACTCTGAGATTCTGCTCAGCTTCCCCGGCCTTGGGCCGCAGACCGGCGCCCGGGTGCTCGCCGAGATCGGAGACGACCGAACCCGCTTCGCCGATGCTCGCTCGCTGAAGGCCTACGCGGGATCGGCACCCATCACGCGTGCCTCCGGCAAGAAGCACCACGTCGGACGCCGCATGATCAAGAACAACCGGCTCCACCACGCCGGCTACCTCTGGGCGTTCTCCTCCTTGCGGGCGTCGCCTGGAGCAGACGCCCACTACCGCCACCGACGAGAAGTCGGGGACTGGCACGCCCAAGCTCAACGGCACTTGTTCAACCGTATGCTCGGCCAGCTCTTCCACTGCCTCAAACACATGGCGCTGTTCGACGAGCATCAGGCGTTTCCCTCCTCTCTGGCAGCAGTGGCTTGACGGCTTAGCTCCGTGAGATGTCTTCCTCGGTTCCGCCGTGTGCGGGCGCGGGTGCGGAGACGGAGGCCTCCCGGCGGAACGATCGAGGTAAAGTTAGCCTTACCTAGCTAGTGGAGCCAAGTCGGTCCGTACGGACGGCGCGTGCCGCCATGTAGCCGGGAAGGGCGGGCACGTCGTCGACGGCCCATCCCGGCGGAGCCGAGGGGGCGGCGCCGGTGCCCACGTACGTCAGGGCCGGATTCCCGCCGAGGCCGATGCCCACCCCCTTGAGGTAGGCCTCCTTCCGGGACCAGCAGCGGGCCACCGCGGACGGGAGCTCGTCGGCCGGCAGCGCCGACAGCTCGGTGCGCTCGGCCGGATGGAGGACCTCCGCCAGTTCTGAGGCCACTTGGGAGGCCAGAGCGGGAGCCGGTTCCTGCTCGACGTCGACTCCGACCGGACTGTCCGCGAGGGCCACCAGTACGGCGTCCCCCGCGTGAGACAGCGAGAAGTGCAGCGGCAGGCCGGGCACGGCAGGCCGGCCGTGCGGCGCGCCGCAACCGGGGCACGGCTCGCGGAAGAAGCGCACCTGCGCCGGGTCCTGGCCGAGGCGCTCGCCCAGCAACTGGCGCAGCACCACGTGGGCAACCCGGTACTGGTCACGGTCGCCGGCGCGCCTGATCCCCTGGAGGCGGGCCCGCTCGGCGCCGTCGAGCATCCCCTCCAACTCCCGCGCACCATCCGCGTACAGGCTCACGCGCACGGCCCACAGCCCCGGTCCGGGGGAGGTGAGCCAGGGCTGCTGCGCCGAGGCGCCGACGGCGGGGGTGCGGTCCGCTGAGTCCGTCATCCGCACGGGCGGCCGGGGTAGGTGTCGCCCTCCGGGGCTCCGACCTCGCGCATCCGTCCGAGGACCTCCCCGAGGAGCGCGTCGTCCACGTCGACGGGCATGTTGAACTCCCGGTCGAAGACGAAGGAGTCGCCCGCACCCGCGTGCCAGATCACCCAGCGCGGCGGCATCTCGGGTGCCTCCCACAGCTGGGAGAGCCGTTCCAGGACGTTCACTTGACTGCTCACAGCTTTCCTTCGTCCGTCGCTTCGTTTCCGTCGACAAATGTCGCCACGACCTCGATGTCGGCGATCCGGGAGGCATCGACGTGCCGCGGGTCGTCCCCCAGGACGACCAGGTCGGCGCGCTTGCCCGGGGTGAGGCTGCCGGCGGCTTCCTCCCACCGGCAGGCATATGCACCGGCGACCGTGTACGCGCGCAGCGCCTCCTCGACGGTGACCGCCTCGTCCGGCCCGACCGGCCGCACGGAGGCGGAGGTGCGCTCGACCATGAACTGGATCGCCCGGAGCGGAGCCCCGTCCGTGACGGGCCGGTCGGAACTCCCCACGAGCGTCACCCCGTGGTCCAGGAACCCGCGCCCCCGGTACATCCAGGGGGCTCGCTCCTCACCCATCACGTCCGCGTAGTCGTCCCCGAAGGAGTAGAGGAAGGACGGCTGGACGACCGCGCTGACGCCCAGGCGCGCGAAGCGCGGGAGCTGGTCGGGGCGGATCAGCCCGGCGTGCTCGATCCGGTGCCGCGCGTCCGGCCGGGGCCGCAGCCGCTGCGCCTCCTCCAGCGCGTCGAGCGCGAGGTCGGCGGCGCGGTCCCCGATGGCGTGCACGGCGAGCTGCCAGCCGCCGAGGTGGCCGTCCACGATGAGCCGGGTGAGGCGTTCGGGATCGTCCTGGAGCTGACCGGTGTCGTCCGTGCCCGCGTACGGGGCCGTGAGCGCGGCGGTACGGGCCATCATCCCGCCGTCGGTGTAGATCTTGAGCGCGCCCAGCGACAGCCAGTCGTCGCCGAACCCGGTGCGCATGCCCAGGTCCAGGGCGCGGGGGATCCCGTCCCCCCGGTGCGCCCCGCGCGGCCGCAGCGCATCCCCGGCGGGCTTGAGGTGCACCCGCAGGGGCAGCCTCCCCTGGTCCCGCAGCAGCTGGTACGCACCGAGTTCCACGGGGCTGTGGCCGAGCAACCCGCCCCCGATGCCCGCCTCGGCGACGGCGGTCACGCCCTCGGCGAGGCAGGTCCGGGCCGCGCGCTCGACGGCATCGGCGATCTCGCCCTGCGCGTACGGCAGCCGGAGCCGCCGCGCGGCGGTCATGGCCCCCTCGGCCAGAAACCCGTCCTGGTGCGGAACACCGGCGGGCAACAGCCCCAGCACCGCACTGTTCACGACGCACCCGTGCCCCGAATCGTGCATCAGGAACACCTTGCGCCCACGGCTGACCGTATCCAGCTCGCCGGCGGTCAGATGCCGCCCCAGAGCCCGCTGGTCATACCCCATCACATCAACCCAGGCACCGTCCCCACCCGCACCCGCACCCGCACCCGCACCCGCACCCGCCACCCGGGAAACCGCCTCCGCCACCACCGCCAGCACGTCCTCGACCCGCTCGCACGGGGCAACGCTCGGGGTGCTCTGCTTCAACCCGGCCCAAGCCAGATGCACATGGCTGTCGATGAACCCGGGCAGCACGGTGGCACCCTGCAGATCGACGACCTCCCGGGCCGCCAGCGAGGCGACATCCTCGTCAAGCCCCACGATCCGCCCCCGCCAGATCCCCAGCGTGTGGGCGACGGGACGGTCCGGATCCATGGTGATGATGTTCGCGTTGGTCAGCCTCGAGCACAGCACGGGCAGTCCAACTCCCCCTGGCGGCAACGCGCATGTACACGGGTCAGGACAAGGGGCCAAGGGCTGCCACATCCGACTTAGGTAACCCTAACTGCACATTCGGCGGCCGGTCAATGTGCGACCGGCAGGCGCATGAGCGGTTCGAGGAACGGGCTCGGACGGCCGTGCCAGAAGATGGCGAGGCTGTCCCGGGACCGGGTGGCCGCGACGAAGAGCAGGGAACGGGCCCGCTGGAGCTCACCCCGGTAGCGCACCGCATCGGCGCTCCGCAGACGGGTGACCGCCTCCCGGGGCACGAGTCCGTCCCGGACCCCCGCGATGACCATGCGCTGGTACTCGAGCCCCTTGAAGCGGAACATCGTGCCGATGTGGACGCCTTCGTCTCCACGGGGTCCCTCGGGGCCGATCTCCACCGCCTTGATCCCCTTGTGGGCGAGCAGGGTGTAAGCCAGCTCGCTCGCCATGGCGTTCGTCGGGACGCAGACGGCGATCTGCTCGGGTGGTGTCGGCAGGGCGATCCAGTCGGCGAGGAGCGCGGCGATCGATTCCCGCTCGGACTCCCAGTCCTCGCACCCGTGCAGCTCCGGCATGCCTCCGGTCAGGACGGATCGGTATCCCGCCAGATCCTCCGTGCCGCCGTCCAGGTCGTCGAAGCTCTGGCCGCTGAGCACGCCGAGTGCGGACCCGAGGATCTGGCGAGTCGTCCGGTAGCTCAAGGTCAGCTTGGCCGAGCGCCCGCGGATGTGGACGCCCAGGCTTCCGAGCGTGACCTGGTTGCCGTAGATGCGCTGGTGCGTGTCACCCACCAGGAAGATGTCGTTGCCGGTACGCGGTGCCATGGCCCGCAGCAGCTTCCAGTGGGCGGCCCGCAGGTCTTGTGCCTCGTCGACCACGATGTGCTGGAAGCGGTGGCGCAGCCATCCGGCGGAGCCGGCCTGGAGATGAATGTTGTCGAGCCCGCCCGCCTCCTCCCGCTGACGCTCGATGGCGTGGATCCGCCGCTCGCGGTCCATCTCCAGCCGGGCCGCGCGCTCGGCGACCTGCTCCCAGGTCTGGCGTCCCAGGCGGTCGAGCCGCTGGCTGAACCGCTCCGCGAGCTGCCAGATCTCGGCGCGCTCGGCCCGCCCGATGTTCTTGCCCCTTCCGGCGCGGCGTGCGCGGAAGTACTCGGTGCGGGAGACGACGGCCTGTCCCAGGATGACCTGGGTCCATTCGTCGTGGAGGAACTGGGCGTCCCACCCGGTCTCACCCAGCTCGTCGAGCAGGGCACGCCATTCGCGGAGCGTCTGACCCTCATCGAGGGTCTGCTTGGAGCTTCCGGGTTCGGCTTCGCGTACGACGCGCAGGGCGAGCTGGTCCACGTGGCTGATCTCCACCCGGGCCAGTAGCTCCTCACCCCCCAACTGCATGAGCCGGGACTTCAGGTCGGCGGCAAGGTTCTTGTTGTACGTGGTGAGAAGGACGGGCTTGTTCCGGCCCGGGGGCAGCCGGTCGACCAGGTGCTTGACCCGGTGGAGGGCCACGATGGTTTTTCCGGTACCCGGCCCGCCCCCGACGCGGGCAGGGCCCGAGTACTCGCGCTCGACGAGCTTGGACTGTGTCGGGTGGAGGAAGACCCTCCAACGGCCGAAGTCGCCGCCCTCCAGCGCCTCACGCAGTGCCTCGTCCGTGGTGGTGACCATGGTGGCCGGCCGCTCGGCAGCGGCTCGGAAGTCGTCGGTGTCGACGTCCGGAGTGGAGACGGGCTTGGTGATCTGCTCCAGCACTGCCTCGTACGACGCGCCGTCGTGGAGCGCGAGGAGAACTTCCGCGGTGAGCTGAGGGGCGTACTCGGCCAGACCGAGGAGCTGATCCTCGGTGGTGAGCGTGCGGACGACCGGGACGAGGGGCCCGGCGACACCGAGGTCGATGAGCTGTTCGTCGGAGAACGCGGCGAACAGCAGGACGGGAGCGGGGACGGCCACAGGCGCCGGGGAGGGTACGGCGGGAGGGGCGGAGGGCGCAGGCGCAGCCGCGCGGCGAAGGACGCTCTCCTCGACGATCTCGAGGTCGACGTACTCGATGCCGCCGGTGATCCGGTTGATGCCGTACGAGAGCCGGTCGAGCTTCTCGTACGCCTCCTTGCGGTGTTTGACGGAGACGATGAGCCAGTCGGTGTCCGCCAGGCGCAGCAGCAGGGCCCTGTACTCGTCGTGGATGCGTGCCGACCAGAGCCGGTCGTGGCCCTCCAGTTGCTTCAGCCGCAGTCCCCGGAGCTGAGGGTTCTCCTTGAACTTGTGCTGGAAGTCGTAGATCGCTCCCTTGACCGCACGAGGCAGCCGCAGGATCTCCTTGTCGGCCTTGTCGAGCAGACGCAGGGTCACGCCTGTGGTCGTCATCGCTTCTGGTCTCCGTCGTTCGTGTCCGTGTCCGTGTCTTGGTCCTCGGCCGGGGCGAGGAGCTCCGCGATGTCGTGGGCGGTACAGGTGACGGCGGTACGGACCCACCAGCCTGCCGAGGCGAATGCCTTGTCCCGGTCCTCGGCGTCGTGGTCCTGTTCTCCGTCGACCGGACGGTGCGCCGTCACCACGGCGATCCGTGCGGCGGGCCAGGCCAGTTCGGCCATCCATCCGTGCTCGTCCAGCTCGTAGCCGGCCTCGGGAGGCGTCACGCCGAGCGCGGCGAGTCCCTGGGTGAGGGGGAGCAGTCCGGGTTCCTCGGGGTCGAGGAACTCCAGTACCTGTTCCCAGGCGGTGTCCTGGGCCGCACCGGACGAGCGGGCCGGCGCGGGGGCCGTCGGGACGGCGGGAGCGCCGGCGGACTGCGGGACGGGCCCGTCCGACTCTGGGGCAGGACTTTCGGCAGCCTGGGATGCGAGCCAGCCCGGTCCTCCGGTGACTGCGAGCCCGTCAGTGGTGAACCCGTCCAGCAGGCTGGTCGTCAACTGGACGCTGTCACCGCCGCCGTGGTCCAGGAACTGCATCACGTTGCTCCAGTAGAGCCAGGCGTGCCAGCGCTTCTTGTGGCGGGCCTCGTCCGACAGGACCTGGTCGCTGTCGTCGAGCACGGTCAGCGCGGTCCACACCGGAGGCCGGTGCCGGCTGTCGGCCACGGCCGTCACGGCGCAGCCGGACACGTCGACGGCCGTGAACAGCTGAACCGGTCCCTGGGGGCCCTGCGGGGCAGTGCCCTTCAGCGCGGAGACGAGCTGTGAGCCGACTGCCTGCGGCTGCAGCGCGGCGATCCGGGCTCCGGCTCCCAGCAGCCCCGCGACGGCGGCTTCGGCGCGCTGTTGCCACAGGGAAGCCTCCGGTGCGCGCAGATGGGCGAGCAGGAGGTCTGCCGGATTCACCCACAGGGTCGCGGAGAGCTCGCCCGGCAGGCCCTTGTGTACGTTCGCGTAGTAGTCACGCGCACGCTTCTGGCCCTGCTCCCCGTACGGCACCCAGACCGGCTGCTCGGGTCCCGTGCTCGCATAGCCCGTGTCGCGGACCCGGGTCCGCCAGTCCTTCACGTCGTAGTAGGTGAGCTGGAAGACCCGTACGCCGTCGGCTCGCAGCCGCGTGCGCTTGAGGGCGTCGTCGGCCAGCCTGTCCTTGTGCCTGGGTCCGGCGTGGAACTCGTAGCCGTCGAGGTAGAGCGCGATCCGCGGACCGGGGGCGTCCGTTCGCTCGAAGAGGACGTCCGGGCGGGTGCCGTCGAGCACGCGCTGCTGGGAGACCCGCCAGCTGACGGTGGCCCCGTCGGCGCCGGTAAGCCGCAGGTCCATGGAGTACGTCCCGGCCGTGGTCGTGTACGCGTCCGCGCTTGCCCTCGCCGAGGGCTGCTGGGCCCAGTCGCCCAACGTCTCCAGGAACATGACCTCCAGGTCGCTTTCGGCCTGCTGCTCCAGCGGGATCTGGTGGGTGGCCTGAACCGGTGAGGTGGCCCAGTCGCTGCCGTCGGCTCCCAGCAGCTCGTCGAGCATCTGCCGGACCTCGTTGCGGCTGACCTTGTCGTAGTCGGAGGCCGGGACGCGGCGGAGGAGACACCGGTGGCAGCCGTCGAGGCCCTTCTCGATGCAGGGGCAGCTCTCGATCACCTCGCGGGCCTTGAGCAGTACTTCGCGGAAGCCCTCG
Organism: Streptomyces sp. GL_148; assembly: GCF_057834205.1. Lineage (NCBI taxonomy): Bacteria > Bacillati > Actinomycetota > Actinomycetes > Kitasatosporales > Streptomycetaceae > Streptomyces > Streptomyces sp. GL_148. Next base: position 6,644,523 of record NZ_CM174396.1, read on the forward strand.
GAGGTTGCGAGGCGGTGCAGGTAGCCGGTACCGCCGGGCAGCCGGTCGTAGGCGACGAGGAAGCGACGCGGCCATTCGGGGTCGGTGCCGTCGGGCATGGACGCCGCTGTGATGTCGATGTGGTCCGGGTCGCCGCCGTAGCGGGCGGCAATGCCGACGAACAGGGCGGCGGTGAAGGAGGCGAGCCGTTCCTTGACGCGTGCGACCGATGCGGGAAGCAGGATCCTGACGGCTTCGGTGGTCAGTTCGTGGGCCAGGAGCAGGGGTACGTCCTCGCCCTTGCCCTGGCCCTCCTGAGTGTTCGTACGGACCTTCCGGCGCGGGCACCAGAGCTGGTGGTGGGCGCTGGCCTTGGTCGAGGCGGCCAGGGATTCGGTCAGGGCGTCCTGGTGGTGGTCCACGACGGGGCGGCCCTCGGAGGTGGCGCCGCCGCAACTCGTGCACACGTAGAAGGGGTTGATCCTCACGTCCGCCCCGGCGAGGGGCACGGTGCTGCTGCCGTCCTGCCGGTCGAGGCCCAGGTTCAGCGTGCGCACCAACGCCTGACGGGTGAAGTCGACACCGAAGACCGCCGTGTCGTGGCGCCAGGAACCCGGGGCCAGGTGTACGGGGTCGATGTCCACTGTCGTGAGCACGGCGTACCGCCGGCTGTCCCGCTCGTCCTTGTCGTCACGGACCCGGGCATCGTCCCGCTTGTCGCGCGACATGACCCGCTTCGGCTGGAGCACGCGCTGGACACAGCCGGCATCGGCGATCTCCCGGCCGCCGCAGCGGGGGCACGGGGAGGCGTCGGACTCGGCGTTCTTGGTACGGGCGTAACCGCACGCCGGGCACAGGCGCCACACCGACCAGGCACGGCGCTCGGGGCTGCCGATCTCCAGGGCCCGGACCACATGTTTGTAGCCGTTGACGTAGAAGCTGTTGCCTGGAGCCAGCTCGGAAAGCGCGGACCGGCGGGAACGCTCGTAGTCCCGCACCTCGCTGCGGTAGGTCTTCTTGGCCCCTTCGGTCTCCGGCTCCTCGGTCCAGTAGAGCGTGGCCTCCAGCTGGGTGGTGGTGTCCGACAGGGTGTAGTTGGGAAGGAGCCCGAGCTCGACGAGAGCTCCGTGTGCGCTGGTCTGGTTGAGGTCGCGCAGGAGGTTGCCCGTGGCGTAGCGCTCGGCGCGCAACTCCCGCCATTCACGTTCCTGTTCGGGATCGCTGCGGACGAGTTGGTCCATGGCCGTGTCGATGGCCCGGATCCGGTGCCGGAGCTCTTCCCCGCGGCCGGTCCATTCCTCCTCGGCCTCCTGGAGAGCCCGGACGATCCCGCCGCACGCGTACTTCCGCAGCTCCGCGGCGGCCTGGTCGGAGATCCCGGTGTCCTCCCGGCCCGGCAGCGAGGGGAAGAGATCCAGGAACGACTCGACGAGCACGGCGCCATGGGCCAGGGCCGCGTCCGCGAGCTCCTGGCACCAGGCGGTGCTGCCGAACAGCGCGGACACAAGACGCGGCGCCGGCTGGAGCTGCTCGCCGTCGTTCGTGGAGAGCCGGCCTCGGGCAGCCAGGTCCAGCAGGTGGGCCGTGTACTGGCGGCGCAGGATCTCCACGGCGGAGAGGTAGCAGCCGGGCGGCACGATGTCTCCGGCGATCATCTCCCGGGGCTCGTCCAGGTAGTACAGGTCGCGGGCCCGGCGGCCGCCGAAGGCCACCACCAGGGCGTTGCCCGTCTTGCGGCCCGCACGGCCCGCACGCTGCACGTAGTTGGCCGGGCCCTTCGGAAGCGATCCCAGCAGAACGGCGGACAGGTCCCCGATGTCGATGCCGAGTTCCAGGGTGGGGGTGCACGACAGCACGTTCGGGTCGGTGTAGTGGGTGCCGTCCCGGAAGGTCCGCTCCACGCGTTCGCGCTGCGCTCGGGTCAGCATGCCGGTGTGCTCGGCCGTGACCACCCGGAAGGTGCCGCCCGTCCGGTAGAGGTGCCGGTAGTAGTCGTCGCGGTAGTCCCGCGGCCGGGGGCCTCCGAAGCTCGTGGAACCGGACGATGACACGGGGGACAGGCCCGGCTGGGGCGCGGTGATCTGGCCGCGGCAGCGGTAGCGGGGGCAGGGATGCCCGTACCACCGGGTCCGTCGGGAGGGATGCACCACTTGCTGCCAGCCGCACGCCTCACAGGACACGAACGCCTTGTTGACGATGTCGTCCTCAAGGAGCCGCACCTCGACGTGGCCGGGCTGCAAGCCGTAGATCTTCGTGGTCCGGTCCTGTGTCGTACGCGCCGACAGCAGCCCCTCGTCGACGAGTACGGGCAGCATCCTGCGGAGGTACTCGGCCGCCCCGGCGGCATCCAGCCCGAGGCAGCGACGTGCCCAGTCCTGGTACCAGCCGGCGCGAGCCGTCATCGAGTCGAAGTCGGACTTTCCCTTCTCGCCGTCCAGTACGAAGCGTGGCGCGGCCACCCCTTCGGGGAAGGCGGGCATGCCGTCGGGCCGGCCGCCCCAGATCTTGAACCGGGTCACCCCGGCGTCCTTCATCCACGGCTCCAGCCACCGGTGCCGGACCCCGCCGCGCAGCCGCACCCGCTCCAGCAGTCCGCGTACGAAGGCCAGATAGCGCTCGGCCGTCGGCAGGCCGGTGCCGAGCAGCTGGCCCGGCAGGGTCATGTGCACATCGCGCGCGAGCATCGTGATCCGGTGCTGGTCCTCGATGACCACCTCGGCGGACGCCGTCCGGGTCAGCTCCAGGGTGCGGCCCTGGCGGGAACGGAGCCCGAACTCCATCACCGTGGCGAAGGCGAGCCGCTCACCGATGAGTTTCCAGGTCCGCAGGTCGCCCGTACCCCGTCCGGAGAGCAGCCGGTCCACGCCCGGCTCGTCGTACAGGTCGGGCGGGACCACGGCGGCAAGGGCCTGTGGGTCCTCGACGGAGTCGAGCACGTTCCCGATCAGGTCGTTGAGCGCCAATGGGCGGCCCGACTCGTCCAGGTTGCGCGCGAGGAGCGATCGCAGGGAGAAGGTGAACGACCGGTTCGCCACGTATCCCGCGCGGTGGGCCGCGTCCTGGGTCGAGTCGTTGAACAGGAGGGTCTTGCGTTCCTCCGCTTCGAGCGCAACTTCCTGTCCGGTGAACAGCTGGGTCACCGTCGCGGCCGCAAGGGCCGCGAGCCGGGTACCGAGGAAGCGCATGGAGTTGTCGGTGTCGCAGGCAGGGCAGCGCTGGTCGACGGAGGCTTTGTCGGCGGTCTTCTTCTCGGTGATCGCCAGGACGAAGCAGGCGTCCTGCAGACTCCCCGCGTCCTGCGCCACCGGCAGCCGGTACGTGCCCTGCGCACCGTCCAGGATCAGCGCCGGAAGCTGCCCGCCTCCCGATGCGGGCTGGGACTGGCTGAGCGCGGCCAGCGCATCCTGCTGTTCCGAGGGCGTGGCGGCGATGAAGTAGCGGACCCGCCGCTTCTCCCGCCCCACGCTCGCGCGCCAGATCTTGTCGTGGGCCATCACCAGCTGCTGTGGATCGGCTTCCGGTGAGATGGCCGCCCAGCCGGAGCGCCCGCAGTTGCGGCAGTACACGGCGGGCAGCCGTACGCTCGACTGCCGGACCGTGGTGTCGGCGCCGATCACGGACTGAGCCCGGTGCGAGCGGGCCACCGGGCCGATCCGGCCGGCCTCTGCGTCCTCGTCGGTCTCCGGGGGCGCCGTCGGTAGGGCGGAGCGCCGATTGCGATCGTCCTCGTACCAGTGGAACTCGGGCTTGCCCGGGCCGACTCCGCGCAGGATCCGTCCCACCGGCCGTACCCAGAGGTGGGTCTCCACGTGGAGCAGCGGCCGCGGGCGGCGTTCGTCCGACTCCGGATCGCGGGCAGCCGACAGCAGGGCCACGAACCGTGCGAGAGCAGCGAGGGCGAGGCGCGGGTTCTCCCGGGCGGTACGCCCCCAGGCATAGCCGAACCGGCCGAGGCGATCCCGCAACTCCCATTCGCTGAGCGGCTCCCCGTCCAGGAGGGACAGCACACCCTGGGTGAAGTCGTGCTGCTTGAGCAGCCTCCCGATCTCGAAGGCGGACAGGCCCTCCTGCCCCAGCATCCGTGCCGCCAGGGCGTTGAGGTCGAGCTGGTCCGGACGTGACACCACGTCCGGACCGCCCGAACAGGAGATGACCTCCTCGGGCGAAGGCGGCTCGGGCAGGCCGTAGTTCACCGGGCCGGTGAACTGCTCGGGTGTCATCCGTTCCTCGCCCACCAGAGCATCCGCAGTGAACGGCATCCCGAAGACCTGCGCCGCCACCTCCAGGATTCCGCCGGGGCCTGCTCCCGGTCCGGCTTCACCGAGCGTCGCCGATGTCGCCACCGGGCAGATGGAGCCGAGCGGGCGTCCGGGCTCGCTCTGGCCCGTGGTCATGGCCAGACGGCGGAGCAGCATCGCGACGTCGGTGCCCTGCGCCCCGTCGTACGTGTGGAACTCGTCGAGCACCACGTACTGGATCCGGGAGTCCTGCCACAGGGCTCGGTCCTCGCTCCGCTGGAGCAGCAGGTCGAGCATCTTGTAGTTCGTGATGAGCACGTCGGGCGGGGACTGCCGCATCTCCTCGCGCCGCGTCATCACCCGACGGAAGTCCGTGTCCGGCCGGTCTCCGATGTAGAGCCCCGCCGTTACCTGGGCGAGCTCGGGCTGTGCCAGGTAGTCGCCGATACGGCTCGCCTGGTCGGAGGCGAGCGCATTCATCGGGTAGAGCAGTACGGCCTTGACCCCGCGCCGGCCGAGGGCCTTCTCGCGGCGGCAGTGGTCGAGCGCGGGGATGAGGAACGATTCCGTCTTTCCCGAACCGGTGCCCGTCGTCACCAGGGTCGGCCGGGCCGGCCCGTGCAGCGTGCTCAGCCGCTCGTACGCCTTCGCCTGGTGCCGGTACGGGGTGAATCCGGGGTTCCACTCCAGATGCTTCTCCCACCCGGCGTCCGCCTTGTGGAACGGCGTCCTGATCCGCAGGTACGGGCCGCGGAACATGCCGGTCTCCGGATGCTCAAGGAACCGCTCCAGCGCCCGTCGGGTGTCCTCGTCGGTGAGCGCGTAGGTCGTCGTGAGGTACTGGGTGAGACTGCCCCGCAACTGCGCGGCGGCCAGCGTGGGCCTCACGACGTTCTCCTTCGATTCACAACAAGTCGGTGAGCTGCGTCAACGGTATATGCCGCCTCGGACACGCGGGCGGGTAGTCCGGGTGATGGAAACCGGGGCATGGCCGAATAGGAACGGATCCGAGTCTCGAACCATTCCTTTTCCCCTGCGAAGGCTGCTGCTTTCACAGAATGCGTGGTGCGGGCAGCCCTTCAAGATCTACCCTTCGCGAGCCGAAAGGGGGAGCTTTGGGCTGGCGCGAGGAGATCACCACAGCGGTCGACGAATGGATCGCGGTGGAAGGGGGAGCGGGCCAGCGTCCGAGATGGCGCAGGATCGGCAGGGCGACCCGGGCCGGTGAACCGGGCTGCTACGCGGTCGACCTGCGCGGCATCGAGCTCAATCCCGACCAGCTCGAAAGCCTCCGCCTTGCTGGGCCCGAGGAATCCGGTGTGGAAGGCGGATTCGCCGTCACAGGGACCGTGCAGACCGGTTCGTCGCTGACCGTCAGGGTTGCCGAGTTCGCGGACCCGGCGGACCCCTTCCTGTGGGTCCTGCAACAGCCTCCGACCTTCCTGCTGGAGGCCCTCAAGCACGGCTTCGCCGGATTGGGGGACACCCCGCTCGGCAGTCTGCTCGCCTCCGGCCGCCCTGCCGGTGACCCCGCCCGGACCGAGGCGCCGGCGGGTCTGTTCCCAGAGCAGGTGGAGGCGTACCGGGCCTGCCTCGGGACGGGCGTCCGGCTCGTATGGGGACCTCCCGGCACGGGGAAGACCATGGTCCTCACGCTGGCCATCGGTGACCTGATCGCCGCGGGCAAACGGGTCCTCCTGGTCTCCGCGACCAACATCGCCGTGGACAACGCCCTGAAGGGCGTCCTCAGGGGACGCCGCCACAACCCCGGGGACGTCGTCCGTGTGGGCCCGCCCCAGCTGAAGGAGATAGCCGGCAACCCGGAGGTGTCCCTGCCCCTCATGGTCAGGGCCCGGCTGGCCGACGTCGAGGAGCGGCGTGCTGCCACGTCGGCGGAGCTGCTGGCCATCCGCAGACGGGCCGAGGACCTCGCGGAGCTGGACGCAGGCCTCGTACGGTTCGACGCAGTGGCCTACGCGACGGCCAGGGCCCTGGTGGCGGAGCCGTTCGGTGATGCCGCCTCCCGCGACGCCCGGGTGACGGAACTGGAGCGGGCCGCGCGGGAAGCCGCCCGGTCACTGGCAGCGGCCGACCGTGCTGTGGCCCGGGCGCTGAAGGACCGCGACGACGCATCGGACTCCCGGCACCTCTGGACGCAGGTCGACGCACTCCTCGACGAAGCCGACGAGGTGGAGCGGGTCGCCACGGCAGCCGAGTCCGCCGCGCTTCAGACGGAGGAGCGACTGCGCGCAACCCAGCGCGCCCTACGAGAGATCAAGAACCGGACCGGGTTCGCCAAGATGCGCTCCCGCGGCGAGCACGCCAAGGCCGAAGCCGCGCGCGACGAGGCGGGCCTCCACCACAAGGACGCGTACGAGCGCGCCCGCAAGGCCCGCGGCATCACCGATCGGCGCCGCGCCCAGATCGCCGCGCAGACCGGGGAGATGGCCCGCACGATCCCCTTCTCCAGTACCGAGATCGAACGACGTGACACGGCTGCGCGGGACGCTGCGGCCGAGCACCTCGCCCGCACCCGGTCCGCGGCCGGACTGAGGGCTGCCCTCGCCGCAGCCGAGGACGAAGCCGGACGCGCACAGAGCGCCGAGGCTCTCATCGCCACCGCCGAGGAGCACGGCTGGCCGACCCGGCACGGGAAGGCCGAGGCCCTGCGCCCTGCCGTCGCCGCCGAAGCGGCTCGCAAGGGCGTGCTGGAACAGCAGTACAAGGACATCCAGGAGGAGTACGGGCGACTCGCCCGCGACGCCCAGGGCGAGATCATCAAGAACGCTCGTCTCGTCGCCACGACCCTGGCCCGTTTCCGCACCAACCGCCATGTCTTCTCCGGCCACTACGACGTCGTCCTCATCGACGAGGTCGGTGCCGCCTCCCTGCCCGAGGTTCTGCTCGCTGTCGCCCACGCCCAGCAGGCAGCAGTACTCCTCGGCGACTTCATGCAGCTGGGCCCGGTCGTACCCCGTGCACTGAAGGAGAAGAAGCGCCCCGACATCCAGCGCTGGCTGGTCCCGGACGTGTTCCAGCACTGCGGCATCACCGACCCGGCGGCGGCGCGGATGCACCCCGCCTGCACGACCTTGGTGACCCAGAATCGGTTCGGCCGTGCGGTGATGGGCCTGGTGAACGGTCTGGCCTACGACGGCGTGTTGCAGGCGGGCCCTGTCGTACGGGACTCCAGGAGCCCCGAGGACCCCGAGATCGTGCTGATCGACACCGACGGGCTCCACGAACTCGCCCACGTCCACCTCACGGGCCCCGGCAAGGGGTGGTGGCCGGCGGGCCCGCTGATCTCCCGGGCCCTGATCGATCTGCACGGTGGAGACGGCGAGACCACCGGCGTGGTCACTCCGTACGGAGACCAGGCCGAAGCCACGCTGGAGGCACTGCGCGACGTCGAGCACGACGGCAGCCCGAGCGCCGAGGTGGGCACCGCGCACCGGTTCCAGGGCCGGGAGTTCCCCATCGTCGTCTTCGACACGGTCGAGGGCGAACACGGCCGGCCGCTGTGGATGGCGAAGGCATCGTGCGCGCCGGAGGCGAACGACTGGATGCGCAACGGGATCAGGCTGTTCAACGTGGCCATGACCCGCGTACAGACCCGTGTGTACGTCATCGCGAGCGCCACCCGCATCCGGGAGGTGGCACGCACGGCGCCGGACTCCCCGTTCGGACAGCTGGACGCCCTGATCGGCACGCCGGGAGTACGGGTCCTCCCGGCCAAGTCGCTGATCACACCACCCGAACTGAACGTTCCACGCGGAGAGTTCGGCGACCGCCTGGCGGAGGTCCTCTCGCGGCACGTGGAAGTCAGCGATGTCCACGACGAGACGACGTTCTACGCGTCCGTCGTCGCCGCCATCAGGAGTGCGAAGACATCCCTGTGGCTGTGGACCCCCTGGGTGGCCCGGCGCGTCCGGATGATCCTCCCGGAGCTGCGCGCAGCCGTCGACAGGGGAGTACGGGTCACCGTGTTCGTGCGCGACCCCAGCGACCAGCTCCAGAAGAAGCCCGCGAACGCGACTCTCGTCGAAGACCTGCGCGCGGTCGTCCACACGGTGGTCCCGATGCACGTCATGCACCAGAAGATCGTGGTCGTGGACGAGAAGACCGTGATGCTCGGCAGCCTCAACGCCCTGTCCCAGAGCTGGACCCGCGAGGTCATGGTGACGATGCGCGGAGCCTACTTCGCCCGCAAGATCCTCACCCACGAGCACGCCGAGATCTTCGCCCGCCCGCCGAAGTGCCCGAGGTGCGGGCGGGACGACATTGAGATCAGACGCGGGGCGAAGGAGAACTGGTACTGGCGCTGCTACAACGCGCAGTGCCCGACGGGCGGCGGCAACAAGGCCTGGAAGAAGGACATCGACCTGTGGCGCCGCCCGGGGGCGGAGGGGTAGCCCAAACCGTCGGAGTCCGGCCAGAGGGGGGAACAGATGCAGGAAAAGCGATACGACCAGCGGGTACTGGTGCTGGTCGAGGTACGGGGCGGGCAGCACGACTGGGACAAGGCGGAACGGGCCTTCGACGAGCAGGGCTGGCCCGTCATCACGTCCTTCGCACGGGGTGAGGGAGCGTCCCAGGGGGTACTGAGGGCCGATGCCTCGGCACGGATGTACTCCGTCGAAGTGCGGTTCTTCGGAGCCCATAACCGGCGTACTGGGCGGGCTGCCGCCTGGCAGGTGGAGCGACTGGCGCGGCGGAAAAGGCTGGAGATGTATGCCCGGCGCCCCGAGCCGATGGACCGGGACCGGGAACAACTGACCGCCTGGTGGGTGCATACCGTTGCCCACCGGCCGCCGCGCGTACCCCATCCGCGGCCGCTGACGGCGATGGCGAAGCTGCGCCGCGCGGCGGCGGTGGCACGTGCTCGCTTCATGGAGAGGCGCGGGTACTACGACACCGGCACCGTGGTGACGGGAACAGCGTCGGAAGCCCGCCGGCTCTCCCGGATGGACCTGACCGGCGGTTCCGCCCCCGGGCCCGCCACCGACGTACGGGTGGCCTCCGGCGGGGTCCGCAGCCACATCGTGCCTCGCCGCGAGGACGACGCCCGCCGCAGGGCATACCGCCTCGGTGCCTGGCTGTTGGCCATGGTCTTCTGCGCGGTGGTCGCTCAGCAGCAGAGCGGAGTGCGGACGTGGGTGTGGGCCGGTGCGGCGGTTCTGTGCTTCCTCGCGGGAGCCAGGCTGGCGCGCGGCTTGTTCGCGTCCGGAGGCCGCGCGGGAAGCCTCATCGTGTGGGGCGTGGCGGCTGCCTTCACCCTTGCTGTCTTCCTTGGCGCAGACTTTGGGGACCGCAGGGGCTGGACCCCCGTACAGATGCTGTCCGTCTTCGCCGTCCTGGCGACGGTCGGAGGCATCCGGCTCCTGGTCCGGCAGTGGACGTGGGGCGAATGGCTCGCCTGGGCGGTGCCCCTGGCTTTCGCGGCTGCCGCGTCCCTCGTGGTGTCCTCCGGATCGGTGCTGCACGCGATGTACGCGGACAGCCTCGACCTGACACCCGCAGACCTAGATGTGCCCGCCATCTGGCAGGCCACATCAGCGGTGAAGCTCTTGAGCCTGCTGAGCTTCGTCCTGTTCGTGCCGGCCCTGTGGGGCATCGCGAAGCATGTGCATGTGCCGGGAGTCAGCCCCGTCGACCGGTTTCGCGTCCCGTTGTACGTGATCACCCAAGTGGTGGCGGTCATGCTGTGCGGAGGATGGGTGCTGGAGTCGGTGGGCGACGCGGTGAGGGACTTCCGCGCGGCGGCGGTCCAGAAGGCGGAGCTGCCTTCGTACTTCGGAGTGGAGCCGGAGTGGACGTGCATCGAGCCGACGGTCCCCGCGGCGAAGCTCAGCAGTCGGGGCGGCCTCCTCCGTCCGGAGCGCCCGTACATCTCGTTCGGGGAGGCCGGGGGAACGGTCTCGCTGTGGGACGAGTCCGCCGACAAGTCGCTGCAGATGCCGGCAGAGCAGGTACGCCTCGTGCCGGTGGCCGATGGGCAGGTCCGGTGCACCTTCTCGTACGAGAACCTGCCGAAGGCGGACTGACCCACTTCAGTCCGCGAGGTCCTCGTCGGGCTCGAAGATCGCCATCTGGTCCCCGACCAGCGGCTGCTTCAGCTTCATGGAGGAAGGGGGAGGGGGTGCGGCAGGGGTCTTCGCCTGGCGCTTGCCGGCCTTGCGGGAGTGGCCGCGCCGGTGGCGCTCCCGCACCGCCTCTCCGGGATGGCGGCCGTCCCAGAGCTCCGCGGCGATGGTGACCGAGTACCCCTCCAGGGCCCGCTCCTCGCCGAGGGCGAGCAGCTCTTCCCGGGAGGTGCCGACCGTCCCCGCCAGTCCGTGTTTGACGAGCTCGATGAACTGGCTGTTGATCAGGTGCCGGTCGGCGTAGGTGTAGCCGAGGCGTCGACCGCCGCCCGGTCCCCGGGTGCAGTCGTCCTGAAGGAGCAGGCGAACGTAGGACAACGGGAGGTACATGCCCGCCGCGGGTCCGGTGGGGTCGCCCTTGCCGTCTTCGGGCCAGTACGCGAGCTTGAGGAAACACGGGTCGCTGCCCAGCCGCCAGTCGTGGGGTGCGTATGCCGGACGGCTGGCGTCCGCCACGGCCTCCAGCCGGTCGAGCTGACCGCGCAGCCGCTCGTCCACGTACACCCAGCGCTCGACGGGCGGCAGCCGCTTGTACTGGACCATCACGAAACTCTGCGTGGCCTCGTGGTAGTAGATCAGGTCGCTCCCCAGCCGTCCCTCGACCGGAGTGGCGTTGACGTTGGCTACTTCGATCGTTCGTCCCTCGTGCTCGAACACGTGGATGTCGCAGCGGAAATCGGGACCGTTCCAGGGGCGGAGGAGCCGTACTCCGGGAATGGAGTGGGCGGCATCGTGCTCGATGAGGCTTTGTTCGCTGGGTTCGGCGATCAGCCCGGCGAGGTAGGTGTCGTGGGGACTCGCCGGCCGGCGCCAGGCGCTGAGCGGGGCAAGCGGGAACTCGCCGATGCTCAGTGCCAGGCGCGTGGAGTCGTACTGCTCCTGCCAGGATCGGTCCTCGACGCGGGAGCTGTCGAAGGGGGCCTGGTCCGCGACACTGGTCAGGCGGTCGAGGAGCTCCGCGAACCTAGGTCCTTGCTCGCGCAGTGCGTCGAGTAGGCGTTGGCCGAGCTCGTCGGGGAGTACGGCGACTTCGCTGGCGAGCATGCTGGTGAGCTCCTCGGTGACCATCCGAGGCAGCGAGGCCACCACCGAGGCCAGCTCCACCGGGGTGGGACTGCGCCACAACGGTTCCACCCTGATCAGGGCGTCACGAGTGGCAACCCGCTTGCCTTTGGGGTGCTTCACCACTCCGAGCCAGCGCAGCTGGTACGTGGGGCCGGCGGTGCCTGTGGCGGGATAGGTGCGTGCGAACACGAGTGTGACTTGGGGAAGCAGGTCCCGCGGTCGCATGGACGAGCCCATGGTCTTCCCCATGAACTGATCCAGCTGCAACTGCCAGTCGATGTCGTCGAGTTCTGCTGCTGATAGAGAGATCGCGTAGACCACGAATGGAGCGTATTGGATCAATGGCCAGGGCGGGGGGTGATCTCAGCCCAGACGGTCTTGCCGGGGGCAGCTGGGCGGGGTGTAGTGCCCCAGCGGGTGGCGAGGGCGGCTACGAGAACCAGGCCGCGGCCGCCTTCGGCGTCCGGGGCGGGGGTGGTGAGGACGGGCGTCCGCTCGGTGCGGGTGTCGGTGACCTCGATGCGGATGGTGGTGGCGTCCGTGGTGGTGGTGAGGCGGAGGTGGAAGTCCCGGCCGGGGACGTGGCCGTGGCGTACGGCGTTCGCGGTGAGCTCGGCGGCGATGAGGGTGACGGTGTCGTTGGTCGTCGTGTTGTAGGGGTGGCCCCACTCGTGGAGGCGGTGCGAGACGAGGCGGCGGGCGAGCCGTGCGCCGCGTGGGGTGGAAGTGAAGCGCATGTCGAACTCCTGGGCGGGAGCGTGGAATTCGGCTGCGGATTGAGTGGGGGGAGTTGTGGGCTTCATGCGGCCAACGGTGGCGTTGCGTGAGTAACGTTGACCAGGAGTGACGCACTGACGGGCGTGGGCTGTACGCATCGGTGCGGTGGGTGTCGGCGGTACGGGGCGTGACCGGCGGCGTGACTGGGGCGTTGGGCGCGGGAGGCGCGGATCATGGACGATCAGCAGTCGGAGGCCGGCTACGAGGCCGAGCCCGGGGCGGGCATCCTGTACGTCTTCGGGCGTCAGCTGAAGCGGTTCCGGGAGTGGGCGGGGCTGGAACGGGCGGAGTTCGGGGCGATGACGGGGTACTCGGCGTCGACCATCGCGGCGTACGAGCAGGGGAGGCGGATCCCTCCACCGAAGTTCATCGACCAGGCGGACGAGGTGCTCGGGGCGCGCGGCATCTTGAAGGAGATGAAGGAGGAGGTCGCGCGAGCGCAGTACCCGGCGTTCTTCCGGGGCGCGGCGAAGTTGGAGAAGGAGGCGGTGGAACTCCACGTCTACGCGGTGCAGGCGGTGCCGGGGTTGTTGCAGACGGAGGAGTACGCGCGGGCCGTCTTCGCGATGTGGCTGCCGCTGCTGGACGAGGCGACCATCAAGGAGCGGATCTCGGCCCGACTGGCCCGTCAGGACATCTTCTCCCGGATGCCGATGCCCACCATCAGCTTCGTGATCGAAGAGTCAGTGCTCAGGCGACCCCTTGGCGGGCCGGGCGTGATGAGCGGACAGCTGGAACAGATCCTGCTGTCCAGCCAGCGGCGCAATGTAGCGATCCAGGTTATGCCGACCGAGCGGGAGGAACATGCAGGGCTGGCTGGTCCGTTCACCTTGATGGAGACCAAGGATGGGCGGAGGATCTCCTACACGGAGGTGCAAGGTGACAGCCACGTTCACTCGGAGCGTGGCAAGGTACGGGAGTTGGAGGTTGCGTACGGCATCATCCGCGCGCAGGCTCTCACGCCGAGGGAGTCACAGGCCCTGATCGAGAAGGTGCTGGGAGAGAGATGAGCAAGGTAGCCGCTGACCGTTTTCCGCAGGACTTGGCCTGGTTCAAGAGCAGTTACAGCGCGGGCAATGGCGGCGAGTGCGTGGAGGTGGCGAACGCCGTCGGCTCGGTCCACGTCCGCGACTCGAAGAACAAGGCCGGGGCCATGCTGAGCTTTGACGCGGAGCAGTGGGCGACGTTCGTCGCCTTCGCGTCGCACTGACCTGCACGACAACGAGGGCCGCACCAACCTCGGTTGGCGCGGCCCCTTCGTCTTTCTAAGCGTCAGCCTTGACGGGCGGCGCCCACCGGCCGGCGGCGATCTCCGCGTCAAGCCGAGCGGAGAAATACGCGTGCGCGGCCCGCATCTCGGTCTCCCGGTCGGCCTTGTACAACGGCGCAGCGTACCCCTCGGGCGGCGGGACGCTGGCCGGGTTGTCCAGGTGATCGAGGAGCGCCGGGTAGGTCTCCTTGGTCTGACCGTGCCCGTAGGTGTTGTGATTGCGTGCGATCTTGCGGCCGTTCGCGTCGAAGTACATCTCCGCCTCGTAGTCGGAGAGGACGGGGTAGCGGGACTTGTAGATGGCGACGAGCTGATCGGCAGTGATCCCGAGCCAGACGGACACGAGCGCGTCGAGCTCGACGAGCGCGGCCCGCCGCTCGTACTCAGTCCGGAGCGGTGTCTCGTACTCCCATGTGCCACTGAGGTGGCCTGCGAGTGGTTCGAGGTTCGGCCAGGCGTGCGCCCACCCCTCGTAGCCTGGCCAGGTGGGGTGGAACAGCTCGTGCCAGAGAGGGGCATAAGCGTTGGTCAGGCAGTTCAGGCGCAAGGTGCGGAGGAGTAGAGCCGTGACGAGAGGATGATCGGGTCGTGGTGCCGGCATCTTCTTAGCCTCGGCAACCTGGAGATGGGATCGGCCAGTAATCCGGAGCAAGTAGTCGAGAGGCAGAGCGGCCCAAAATCCCGCGTTGAGGACGGTGAGCCTGTTGTCTGCCAGTGCCATGGACTGCACCGTATTGACGTGGGCAGGGCCAGGCGGGATGAGGGCTGCGAAGAGGCTCCGCTCGTTCGAAGACGGGACCATGCTGCGCCAGGCCAGCCTGTAGTACTGGGTGTACGGCAATCCGTTCCATTGGTCTTGCTCGTTCACGTAGCCTTGCGGATCGCAGGCGCGGACGTAGTTGGCAACTGGGACGATATCCTCCGGGATCTTTGTGTGATCCCAAGGTGACCAATCATTTTTGTTGCGACAAGGAATGTTCGGCTGCTTGTTGAACGGTGTGGCGCCGCCAAAATGAGGACCCTGCAAGACTACGTCAGAGAGCAGCTCTACTTTCTGAGTGGACCATTTGATGAACCCACTCTCCTTCGCCATTTTCTCGTGAAACCCGGCGGTGATTGAAGGATAGTAGGAGCCGAGTCGGTCGTTGGAGGATGAGAGTGCAGTGATAGCCCCTTGCTCCTCCGTGCTGACTGGGTAGAGCAGCGCGGACTGTGAAACGGAGACGTCGTTGTCTCCTGCCAGACGATTCCATTCGGCGAGAGTGCTGCTGTTGACTGTGACGAGGCGTGACAGGTGAGGCCGAGTGTCCCACTTTTTATTGAACTTGGTTCCCGGTGCTGCGCCACTGCCTGAATGGGTCAGGGACTCCGTAACTGTCTCTGGGGTGAAAATCCAGCTCATGTGAGTGAAGTTGATATCCCCCCTGGTTCCGTAGATGTTGATTCCGAATTCGTTCCGGTCGCGGATCTCGAATAGGAATAGGGAGTTCATGAAGTGCGCGTGAAATCTGAGGTGTCGGTAGGATTCTTCTCGGAGTGCTCCCTCCTGAATTCCGCTGAAGTGCGTGACTGGATGCACTAGTCCGATTGTTCCGTGGGGGCTGAGATTATTCCAAGTTCGGCACATGAATCCGCGGTACAGGTTTGGCTGAGTTCCTGTGATGAGTGGGTAAGTTGCGGATGAGCCAATGAAGGAAACAGTGCCGACATTTGCTGACAGCTCAGCCAGGAAGTATCGTCTCTGGTTTTCCGGTTCGTCGATTGCCTCGTTTTTCCGCAGTCTCCATTCCGCTACGCTAGGATTATCGGAAAGAGCGAACCAAGGTTCCAATTCAGCCAGGACCATGTCTTCTTGCCACCGTGGCCGCACCCATGGTGGGTTACCCACCTGCAGGTCGTAGCCGCCCCGCGCGAAGACCTGGGCGCATTCCAGTTCCCAGTGGAAGAAGCCCTGTTGGGTCGCGATGTCCTTCGACTGTGCCGACCAGGGGAAGCGGGACTCCAGCCAGTAGGAGCGGTCCATGCCCATGAGGTCCGGGAGGGCGTCCTCGTAGGGGGTCAGTTCTGTCAGGGACTCGAACGCGGCGACCAGGGACTCGGACGGAACGTCCTGCGTGCCCAGCAATGATTCCGCGAAGTCGAGCCAGTCGTCCAGGTTGGCCAGGGGGATGACCGCGCGGCGCTGCTCCGTGATGGCCTCCTTGCGGCGGCCCACGCGGCGCTTGTCCACCGCGTCCTGGGTGAGGGAGAGCTGCTTGGCCGCTGTGTCGAAGCCTGGGAGGGCGTCTTCCTCCCAGGACATCAGGACGCCGGCGTCCTCGTCCTCGGGGTCGGAGACGGCCACTTCGTAGGCCGCCGACTGCTCCGCCAGTTCTGCTGCGTGGCGGTAGCGGGGGTTCGTGCCGTCGAGGAGGGACGCCTCTTGGACCGGCCAGAACCACAGGGCGCACCACGCGTCCATCAGGGTCTTCAGGCGCCAGTACGGGGTGTCGACATCCTCAAGTTCGGCCAGGACCTTTTCGCGGTGGACCGCTTCCTTCGGCTGGCGGAGCCACTCCGGCTCGGCTCCCCAGACCTCGATCTTGCGGCTGATGTCGCGCTCGGAGATCTCCAGGCGGCGGACCACCAGCTGCCAGAGGTACTCCGCACGACGGGCGAGGCCCTGGAGGCGGGCCGTCTGCTTGGCGCTCGGGGACTTCGTGATCGCCTTGCGCCAGGCGGCCAGGGCCTTCGCTTCATCCGGGGCGAGAGCCTTCGCTTCCTTCTCGGCCGCTACCGCGCCCCACTCCTTCGCCGGGACGAGGAAGTGGTGGACCGAGCCCGAGGGGAGGCCCGAAGCGGCCTCCGTGAGGGGGAAGCGTTCCGGGGTGGTGCCCAGCCAGCCTCCCTTCTTCAGGCGGTCCGCGGAGTAGATCTCGCGGCGGCCGCCGATCAGGGAGTTGCCGCGGCGCAGGTGGAGGCCGAACCAGGGGGCCTCCATGCCGGGGTGCATGGTGTTCAGCCACAGCGAGACCTCGGCCAGCTCGACCGCCGTCGAGTTGAGGTCCACGCCGTACGAGTTGTGCAGGGCGATGTACGCCTTGGCCTTCTGGAGCTCGATCGGGTACTGCTCGGTGTCGATCGCCTGACCGGTCTCGTCCTGGCGGCGGCGGAGGTACTCCACCGCTACCTGGTTGATCGCCTCGTTCAAGAACGCGCCCGAGCCCAGGGCCGGCTCGCAGATCTTCCAGTCCAGGAGTTCACGGGCTTCCGTGATCGTGTCGTCCTGGTCCAGGCGGTGCTGCAACGCCAGTTGGACCGTGACCTTCGTCAGGGATTCCGGGGTGTAGTACGAGGCCGAGGTCTGGCGGTCGCGGCCCGAGAGGCGGTAGACGAAGGAACCCGGGCGGTACCGGACCCGGACATCGGCGCCCGTCTCCTCGTCGCGGCGGCGGACGAAGACCGCGTCCGCGTACTCGTCGGCCTTCGACGCCGGGACCAGCCAGGAGCCGTCCTTCGGGTCGCCGTTCTTCGCGACCTCGTACAGTTCCTCGCCCGCGATGAAGCCGGCGTAGGACATCAGGCCTTCGTACACCGCGCCCAGCTGGTTGATGCCCAGCTGTGCGTAGGAGATGAAGCCGCCGCGCTCGCCCTTCTTGCCCCGGGTCAGCATCAGCTTCCGCAGGACCTTGTACAGGGTTGCGTTGCGGAGTCGTGTGTCCAGGTAGCGGTGGTCGCCGTCTGTGTCGTCGTCGTGGCGGGGGTCGCGTACCGACTCCGCACCGATCAGGCGGATCGACTCTGGCTCGAAGAGCTTCGAGTGGAGGGGCTCGAAGCGGAGGCCGATGTCTTCCGATTCCTTGACGCCGACCCCGTGCGTACGCCGCGGGCGGTAGCCCTCCTGGACCTTGCTGAAGAGGAGGTCCAAGGACTCGTACAGGTAGACACCCTCGCGGGCCTTCTCGCCCACCAGGTCTCGCTCCGCGACCAGTTCGCCGAGGCGGCCCAGGCCGTACCCCTGGTGGTACTCCGGGTAGTCGGAGGGGAGGATGCCCAGCTCCGGGCGGGCCTCCGCGTACAGGAGGAACAGGATGCGGTACAGGTAACGGAGCGACTCACGAGTCAGCTGCTGGGAGAGTTCCGGGAGTTCCTTCACGTCGTCCAGGCGGACGCCCTCATGGCTGGTGATCCGTTCCAGGACCTCGTTCGCGATGAGTTCCACCGATTCGCGCAGGCCGTCCCGGAGTTCTGAGGAGACACCCACCGCGTGCTTCGTCGACTTGTCGACGAGCCCGGCCAGAGGGTTCTCGCCGCCCTCTTCCGGCGTGCGGAGGGAGTCCGCGCCGAACAACGCCGCCAGGGTGTCGAGTTCCTGGCCGTCCTTGGTGTTGTTGCGGTCCAAGGCCGTGTCGAGGGAGGCCGCCAGGTAGCGGCCCTCACCCCACGCCGCCCGGTCCGCCAGGACGATCACGCCGCCGGCCAGCAGGAGGACGTACCGCGGTGCGTCCTCGCTTGCGAAGAGGAACGAGGCCAGCTTCGAGCCCGTACGGAGGGAGGTGGAGGCGTCCAGGGAGACGGGGGCGAGGAGGCGGCCGGGGCCGTCCGGGTCCAGGGCCGCGTCCGGTTCGGCCGCCCAGCCGCAGCTGACCGCCACCAGGCCCGTTTCTGCGTGCGCCACCGGGATCTCGTACGTGTGGTCCGCGCGCACGACCGTCAGGGTCTGCGGCTTGGCGTCGTAGCCCAGGGAGCGGAGGACCGAGGTGTTGAGGGAAGTCGCCCGCTCACGCCAGTCCGGGGAGTCGTACGTCGTCGCGTCGTCGACCGCGCCCGCCGCCTCCGCGAAGAAGGCGCGCGTACGGAAGTACGGGCGGCGCAGAGCGCGCAGGCCCAGACGGGGGGTGACCGGCAGGGCCTCCGAAGGCGGCTCCTGTTCGGCGGAGTCGGAGGACTTCGTCTCCTCCTCGCGGGTCTTCCACGCCGCCAGCAGGCCGGACTTGAGGTCCTTCGGGAAGACCTCGGCCAGGTAGTGCGCGGAGAAGTACTCGCCGCGGTTGACCAGGGAGTCGTACGTCATGGGGATTCTCCTAGGCCTGTGCGGCGGAGCCGTGGGCGGAATCGAGGACGGCCAGCACGCGCAGCATCGGGCGGCCCGTCGTCAGCAGGGAGTCGGCGAGGCGGGAGAGGTCGTCCTTCGTCTCCTCGCCCGCGAGGGTGGGCTGCTCCCACTTGCCCAGGCGCTCCCGGTACTCCTCGATCGGGGTGAGCAGGGCTTTGTCCCATTCGGAGCTGTGGCGCGAGAGGAAGGCCTCGGCCGTCTCCAGGGCCGCCGGGATGCCGGCCCGCAGGCCGTCCAAGTCGTGGCGCTGCAACGGGTTGGCCATCGTCGGGCCGATACCGGCCTCGCGCAGTATCCCCACCATGTCGTCCGTGACCTCGTCGCCCGTGACGGCCATCCACTTCACGACCGTGGGGCGGCCCAGTGCGTTGGAGTAGATGCCCTGTACGAGGTACACGGGCGCCTCGACGTCGGCCGTGATGACCGGGGCCTCCTGGCGGCCGAGCTTCACGAGCACCTTGTCGGTCAGCCACTCCACCACCGGGTGGAGGTCGGTGAGGAGCGAGATCTCCGGCCAGCTGGAGGTGCCGGACTCGCGGGCCCGTACGAGGGAGCGGTCGGCCAGCTTCCGGTTGAGGGTGACCAGCAGGCGTTCGCTCAGGCGCTGCTCGCGGCGGTAGTCGGGCGGCAGTGCCTTGAGCCGGTGCACCAGGTCCACCGGGGGCTTGAAGGAGATCAGGCCGTTCTCGGGGTCGCGGTCCATGCCGAGGGTCTGCTGGGCGTCCGGGTAGACCTCCCGTACCGCCTCATCGACGAACTCAAGCGTGGTCGTGAAGAGACGGGGAACGTCCGCCTTCGGCGGGGCCGAGGACTCGTCCGGTGCGGACGCGTCGGAGTCGGTCGTCCCGGCGGCCTCGGCGGTGTCGTCCACCTGGGCGAAGAAGTCGGCCAGGAAGTCGTCGGCCCCGCCCGCCTCCTCGGCGGTGTGCTGGAGGGACTCGTCGACCGTGCGGCCCTTGAGCAGGTCCTGGATCAGCGACTTCTCCTCGGCCTCCGCGCGGTACAGGCCGGAGACGGCCTCCGCCGTGCCGAGCGAGCGGTGTGCCTCGTCCTCGCGCTCCAGGAGCCGCTCGGCCACCGTACGGTCGTCCTTCGCGCCGTCCACCTCGCTGGTCAGGATCAGGGCGCGGAACTGCGGCTTGTGGGTCTGGCCGTAGCGGTCGATACGGCCGTTGCGCTGCTCGATGCGGATCAGCGACCAGGGGACGTCGTAGTGGATGAGCTGGTGGCACTGCCGGTGCAGGTTGACACCCTCGGAGGCCACATCGCCGGTGAAGAGGATGCGTACGGGTGCGTCGGCGAGGCCGAAGTCCTCGACGCACTGCATCTGCTGCTCGTCGGAGAGTCCGCCGTGCATGACCCGGGCTGCTTCTTCCAGGGCCTTGCCCTTGAAGCCGAGGGCCGCCGGTACGGCGGATCGCAGCCACTCCAGGGTCTGGACGCGCTCGGAGAAGACCACGACACGGGTCTCGCTGCGCGGCCCGACGCCGATGTCCTTCAGCTGCTCGACGAGCGCGGTGAACTTGGCCGAATCCTGATCGGTCAGGCCGGCCGTCAGCTCCCGCAGCCGGTGGAGAGCGGTCAGTTCGGCTCCCGTCGCGTTCGGGTCGTCCTTCTTCTCCAGCGTCTTGATGCGGGTCTCGACCGTAGAGGTCAGGGCTGCGTGGGAGGAGAGGAAGGACTTCAGCAGGGTGTACGGGAAGAGCGGGACCTCGCTCACCGAGCGGCTCTCGGCGGGCAGCCAGACCTGGGCGAGTTCCTCGAAGATCTTTTCCTCGGCCGGGGTCGCAGCGCAGCGCACCGACTCGGAAGGTCCCCGGTCGGCCCACTGGCCGGACATCTTCTCCCGTACCTCGGCGCTGACCTTGGTGCGCCGGATGAAGAGGTGCTTGATGTCGTCGGCCGAGTAGCGCTCGGGGTCGCGGATCGCCGCCGGGTCCAGTAGCGCGATCAGCTCGGCGAAGGAGCGGGCGTTGCCGTTGTGTGGGGTGGCGCTGGCGAGGATGAGGGCGTCGGTCTGCGGGGCGAGGAGCTGTGCGAGCTGGTTGCGGAGCGAACCGCGGTTGATCAGGTTGTGCGACTCGTCGATGACGACGGCGTCCCACCGGATGTGCTCCAGGTGGTGCTTGTACTGATCGGTGTTCTTGAGGGTGTCGATGGAGACGATCACGCGCTTGAAGAACGTGAAGGGGTTGCGGCCGGCCGGGATTTCGCGCTGGATCCGCTCGATCCCGGCGGAGTCGAGCCGGATGAGCGGAATCGCGAACCGCGTCCACAGCTCGTGCTGGAACTGCTCCAGGACGTGCTGCGGGGTCACGACGAGGATGCGCTCGCCCCGGCCGCGGCGGATCAGCTCAGCGAGGGTGAGCCCGATCTCCAGGGTCTTGCCGAGTCCCACGACGTCGGCGATGAGCATGCGGGGGCGGAGGTTGCGTCCGGAGAGCGCGAGCTGCGCCGGCCGCTGCTGGTACGGGAGCGGGTCGAGGAGGAAGCTGTCGGCGAGGGCCAGGCCGCGCTCGGACTGGGGCAGCGGGGTCTTGCGGAGGATCGCTTCGAGGAAGAGCCGACTGCGGCGGAAGTTCGGGGAGTCGTCGCTGATCAGGGTGGTCTTGGCGGGGTCCATCAGCTCGATGCCCGGCTCGCCGTCGCGTGTGCGCTCCAGGCCGGTGAAGAACACGGCCTCCTGGTCGCGGACGAACTCGGAGATCCCGACGGCCTCGATGCGATCGCCGTCGTGGTCGGTCCGGGTGACGTTCTTGACCAGCCATTCCTCGTCGCGTACGACGATCTGGGCACCGGGCGGGAGACTCGTGCCCGTTTCGCCTTGGCCGGATTGCGGGCTGGACTGCTGGGCGGTCACCCGCGGTACCTCCTGGTAGCTGCTGAACTGTCTAGATCTTCGTGTGACCTATGACCCGGGACAAGGGGCGATGGTCCCCATTGCCCGATCCGCCCTCGGGTCGTGGGCTTCGGCCGTCAGAACGCGGCAGTCGACGCGTACGTCTCGCGCAGCTGGGTCGCGATCCTGCGCGCGGCGGCGGAACGGCGCGGGCCGGCAGGCGGCGTGGACGCGGCCGCCGGCTGAGGTGCGGGAGGGGCCGCGGGCTCGGAGTCCGGGGTGGTCACCGCGACGGTGGGGGTGTAGCCCGGGGGGTGAGCCGGGCCGGCCTGCTGCGGGAGCGGGACGGTCGGAGCGAGCGTCGTCGGGTTGGCGTGTGGGGCGGGGACCGGGAGGGTGCTGGCCTCCGCGAAGGCCGCGGTCGGAGTCGGCGGGACGGGGGCCGGTGTGGGGGTGGGCTCCGGCGGTTGGTACGCGGCAGCGAGAGAGGTCAGCTGGCGGCGTGCCAGGGCTACGGACACCCCGTGTGCCTTGATGACCTCCACGCACGCGGTGACCACCCCGGCCATCGTCGGACGGTCCTGCTGCGCGTACTGCAGCATGGACGACAGGAGACCTGCCAGTTCCGCGGGGGCTCCTGACAGGTCAGGGGCCTTGTCGGGGTTGACGATGTGGCTGAACAGCACCTGCACGTGGTCGGCCTGGTACGGGTAATGGCCGGTGGTCATGAACAGCAGCACGGCCCCGAGGGCGTACACGTCCACGGGAGCCGTCAGCGGCTTCTCCCCGTTCGCCTGCTCCGGGGACATGCAGGCGGGTGTGCCCATCACCATGTTCGGGGCGGTGAGGGAGGCGCTGGATTCGGCGAAGACGGCGAGGCCGAAGTCGATGATCTTGGGGCCGTTGGGGCCGAGCAGGATGTTCGCCGGCTTGAGGTCCCTGTGCAGCAGACCCTGGCCGTGGACCCCGGCCAGCGCCTCCGCCAGGGTCGCTCCGAGCGAAGCGGCTGCGAGAGGCGAGAGGACGCCCCGGGTGTCAAGGAGCCGACGCAGGTCGGGGCCCTCTACGTACTCGGTCGCGAGCCACGGTTGCTCCGACTCCGTGTCGGCCTTCACGAACGCGGCGACGCGCGGCCCCCAGACCGTCTTGAGCACCTCGATCTCCTGGGCGAAGCGCTGCCGGGTCTCCGAGTCGACGACGGTCGGTTTGATGACCTTCACCGCGACGGCCTCGCCCGCGGCGGACTCGCCCAGGTAGACCTGGCCCATGCCGCCGTGGCCGATCCGTCCCAGCAGCGTGAAACCGCCCAGCTCGGCCGGATCGTCCGGGCTCAGCGGCGTTGCGTTCACTCTGGTCCTCACCTTGAAGATCTGCCGATGGTGGCGCGCGTACGCGCCAAGGGTATCGGCGCTGTCCCACGTACGGCCCGGCCCGGGGCAGCCCTCCCACGCCTTGGCCGGATACAGCTCATGTGGAGCCCCATGCTGGTGACAGTGCGGCTTGGGGTACACCGGCAGGCCCGTAGGGCCAAGCTCGCCACCACCGGCCAGGCTCGCGCCCTGGCGACGCACGGCCGGTACGCGCGTGGGCGGACGCGCGGTGTTCCCGTACGGGATCACCGCATACGGTCTGAAATCAGCCAAGTGCCCTGGTCCCTGTCCGAGGGCGCGGGCGGTGCGGGAGACTGGCCGGTGATGACCGCCACCACCACCGCCCCGGAACCTCGACCGCACGGGTACAGCCCCTTCGCGCACCTCACCGCGCCCAACGCCGCCCTCTACCGTCAGGTGATGAGGGCGTTCGTGATCGCCAAGGAGCGGTTCGCGGTGCATCTGCGGCCCGAGGACGTGCATGCGGCGCTGCCGGTCGAGGTGCGGCCCGGTGATGTGGATGCCGTGGTGAAGGGGCTGGACAGTCTCGTCGGCTGGGGGAATCTGCGCGCCGATCCCGATACCGCCCGGGTCACCGCCGTTGAGGACTTCTACCGGAAGCGGTTCGTCTACCAGCTCACGCAGTCCGGCGAAGCCGCCGAGGAGGCGCTGGGCGTCTACGACGAGGCGCTCGGGCGGCGCGGTGCGCTCCAGGCCGTAGCCCTGCACGACATCGTCACCCAGTTGCGGGCCCTCCTCGTGCTCGCCGCCGAGGAGCCGCCGGATCAGGCCAAAACACACCTGGCTCTTGACGCGCTGGCGAGCCGGTTCACCGCTCTCGCCGACAACGCCCGTGCCTTCATGGGGTCCCTGCAGCGGACCATCGACCTCCACGACGTCGAAGAGGAAGTCTTCCTCGCCTACAAGGACCGGCTCATCCAGTACCTGGAGCGGTTCATCCAGGACCTGATCACCCTCGGAGGCCGCATCGCCCGGCTGATCCTGGAGCTGGAGGAGGGCGGGAGCATCGAGCCTCTGCTGCGGGCCGCCGCCGCCCGCGAGGCGGCCGACGCCTCGCCGGAGGAGGCCGAGCATGCGGAGACGGAGGCGTACGGCCGCTGGTCCGGGCGCTGGGCCGGGCTCGCCGCGTGGTTCATCAGCCGGGAGGGGCGCGAGTCGCAGGCCAGGCTGCTGCGCGGCCGGGCACTCGGCGCGATTCCTCAGCTCCTGGCCGTCGTACGGTCATTGAACGAGCGCAGGGCCGGGCGTTCCGACCGGTCCGCCGACTTCCGCACCCTCGCCCGCTGGTTCGCCGAGGCCCCCGACGACGATGCCCGGCACTGTCTGTGGCGCACCGCCTTCGGGCTGTACCCCGCCCGCCATCTCACCGTCGACGCCGAGACCCTGGCGGCCCGGGCGGCACTTCCCGTGCCCGCGGGCACCCCGTGGGCCGAGGCCGAGCCGCTGCGGATCAGCCCCCAACTGCGTCGTACCGGCAGCTATGAGCGGCGGGGCAAACCCCGCAAGGTCGAGGACCGGGAGGAGCCGCTGCGCAGACTCGCCGAGGTGGCCGCCAAGCAGGCCGCCGAGACCGCGGCGGCACGCGCCCGGCTCGTCACCGGCGGGATCACCCGGCTCTCCGGACTCGGCGAACTCGACCCCGTGTCCTTCGGGCTGTTCCTCCAGCTGCTCGGCGACGCGCTGGCCACCTGGCGGCCCGGTATGCGGCACACCGTGGCGACGAGCAACGACGGTTCGATGGAGATCCGGCTCAGCGCGCTCGCCGACGGCGCCGCCGCCGAGATCCGGACAGCCGGTGGCGCGTTCCGCGGCCCCGACCACCTGATCGAGATCATCGACCTGACGGATGGAGGCGGCGCCCCATGAGCAGCACTCCGCTCGCCGAGGTACTCGACGGCCAGCACGCGGCCGACCTCCGCAAGGCTGCTCGCGCCCTGCTGGGGCAGCCGCTCCTGCTTGCCCACGGCCGGCACGCGGACGAGTTCCGCCTCGTCCGCCGGCACGCCTCCGAGCTGCGCGAATGGTTCGACCGCAACACCGGCTGGTCCCTCCAGACGGATGCCGAGGCCGCTCGCCTGCGGAAGATACCCGGCGTGCTCGCCGATCCCACGCACCCCGCGCGCGAGGCGACCCGCGCAGCCGCGCCCTTCACACGGCGCCGCTACGTCCTGCTGTGCCTCGCCCTCGCCGCCCTCGAACGCGGCGAGGCCCAGATCGCCCTCGGCCGCCTCGCCGGTCAGGTCGTCCTCGACGCCGCCGACCCGCAGCTCGTCCGGGCCGGCATCCAGTTCACCCTGGACCGCCGCGACGAGCGCCTCGACCTCGCCGCCGTGGTCAAACTCCTGCTGAGCCTGGGTGTGCTGAGGCGGGTCGCCGGCGACGAGGAGGCGTACGTCAGCGGAGCCGGCGACGTCCTGTACGACGTGGAACGGCGGGTGCTGGCCGGGCTGCTCGCCGCGCGCCGCGGACCCTCCACCGTGCACGCCGAAACCCTCCCCGACCGCCTCGCCGAACTCGTCGCCGAGACCGCCCTGGACAGCGACGAACTGCGCTTCCGCGCGATGCGGCGCTCGCTGACCCGCAGGCTCCTGGACGACCCCGTCCTCTACTACGACGAGCTGACCGACGCCGAACTCGGCTACCTCACCCGCCAGCGGGGCTTCCTCACCTCACGCATCACCGAGCTGACCGGCCTGGTCCCGGAAGTCCGCGCCGAAGGCATCGCCATGGTCGACCCGGAGGACGATCTGACCGACGTCCGGATGCCCGAGCAGGGAACCCACGGTCACATCACCCTGCTGCTCGCCGAGTACCTGGCCACCGCGGGCGGTCCCCTCACCACCGGCCAACTGGCGCTGCGCGTACGGGAACTCGCCGTCGAGCACGGCGGGTTCTGGGCCAAGTCCGCCCGGGAGCCCGGCATGGAAGCCGAACTCGTCGAACAGGCCGTCTCCCGGCTCGCCGCCCTCGGGCTGGTCTCCCGTACGGCCCACGGGGTGGCGCCGCGCCCGGCCCTCGCCCGGTACGCGGTCGGCGAGACCGTACTCCTCGAACCAGGTACCGCACGCATGCCCGCGCAGCGAAAGGCCAGCAAGCCGTGACCCGCCTTCCCTCCCCCCGGCGAACGCGCTGGCAGCCCCTGCGCATCGGACTCGTCGACCTGTTCCACTACGACGTGGAGGAGTTCCACTTCCGGGACGGCCGCCTGCTCCTGCGCGGCAACAACGGCACCGGCAAGTCCAAGGTGCTCGCCCTGACCCTGCCCTTCCTCCTCGACGGCGACCTCGGCTCGCGCCGCGTCGAGCCCGACGGAGACCCGGGCAAGCGGATGGAGTGGAACCTCCTCCTCGGCGGCGAGCATCCGCACTCCGAGCGGCTCGGCTACACCTGGATCGAGTTCGGCAGGGTCGACGAAACCACCGGCGAGCGGCATTTCCGTACGCTGGCCTGCGGACTGAAGGCCGTCAGCGGGCGGGGCATCGCCCGTCACTGGTACGCGCTCACCAGCCAGCGCGTCGACCACGGCCCGGGGGACGCCGCCGAGGCATCCCTCAGCCTGCTCGACGCCACCGGCACGGCCCTGTCCCGGGACCGGCTCGCCGAGGCCGTCGCCGGGCACGGCATGGTGTACGACCAGGCGAAGACCTACCGCAGGGCCGTCGACGAGGCCCTCTTCGGACTGGGCGAACAGCGGTACGGAGCCCTGGTCGACCTGCTCATCCAGCTACGCCAGCCCCAGCTGTCCAAACGCCCCAACGAGGCAGCCCTGTCCCGGGCCCTCACCGAGGCCCTGCCGCCCATGGACCAGGCGGTCATCGCCGATGTGGCCGAGGCCTTCCGCTCCCTGGACGAGGAGAAGGAGGAGCTGGCCGCCGCCTCCGCCGCCGAACGGGCCTCCGCGGCCTTCCTGGACCACTACCGGCGCTACGCCCGGATCGCCACCCGCCGACGAGCACGCCTCCCGCGCGGGGAACACTCCCGCTACGAGCACTTTCAGCGGGAACTCGCCGAAGCACAGGCCCAGCAGACCCGGGCCCAGGAGGCGAGGGCGGCGGCAGAGGAACGGATCGCCGCCCTGGAAGAGACCCAGGCACGTCTCCGGGCCCAGGACGAAGCCTTGCGCGAGGGCCCCGAGATGCGCAGCGCCCGGGAACTGGAACAGGCGGCCAGGGCGGTGGAACGTACCACCCGTGACCTGAAGAGGGCCCGCGACGACAGGGACCAGGCCACAGACCTGCACACCCGGGCGCTCGGCAGGCTCGCCACCGCCGAGAACCGGCTGAGCGCCGCCGGCCGGCTCGTCGGGAACATCTTCGGGCAGGCACGGGAAGCGGCCGCCGCCGCACGGATCGACCTGCCGGGGGACGACACGCTGCCCGAGACCGAACTGCGGCGCACGGCCGAGGAATCGACGGACCGCGGCTACCGTGCGCTCGCCCACGCTGAGGACCTCGCGGAGACGGCCGAGCGTGCGGCCGAGGGGCGGCGCCGGGCATCCGTCCGCCTCGACGAGGCGGACGGCGACCTCACCCAGACCACCACGGCGCAGGGCCGGGCGGAGGAGGACGCCGCACGCGCGGGGCGGGACCTGCTGGACTCCGTACGGGAACACGTGGGCGCCTGGTCCGAGTTGGCCTGCACCGACCTGGCCGGCCTGCTCGACGAACTCCAGGAGTGGACCCGGCACCTCGACGGACCCAACCCGGCCCGCACACACGCCGCACGGTCCCACCGCGCCGCCTCGGCCCACCTCGCCGACCAGGCGGCCGAAGCGGCACGCCGCACGGCGGAGCTGGCGGCACGCACCGGACGGGTCTGCGAGGAGATCACCGCGCTGGAGGCCGGCGGCCGACGAGGCCCCCAGCCCCCGCCGACTCGCACGCCCGGCCTGCGCGAGCGGCTTCCCGGCGCACCGCTGTGGCGGCTGGTGGACTTCCGCGAAGGCCTCCCAGAGCATGAGCGCGCCGGACTGGAGGCGGCACTGGAAGCCTCCGGACTACTGGACGCCTGGGTGCTCCCCGACGGCTCCGCCCTCGCCGCGGACGGCCATGACGTACTGCTCTCCCCGGGGACCGGTCCGGTTGCCGGGCCCTCGCTCCGCGGGCTGCTGCGCCCGGCCGTGGACGGCGGCGACGCACAGGCCACGGCAGTGGGCGAGGACACGGTGACACGGCTCCTCGCCGCCATCGGAGCGGGAGCGGACAGCGGAGCCGGCACCTGGGCGGGGGCCGACGGGAGCTTCCGCGTCGGTACGCTGACCGGCCGCTGGGCCAAGCCCGCAGCCGAGTACGTGGGCGAGGGGGCGCGGGAGGCGGCGCGGCGGGCCCGCATCACCGCCCTGCACACGGAACTCGAACTGCTCCAACAGGAGTCGGACACGGTCGCCGCGCACTCCGAGGAGGTGGCCGCGCGCCGCCGGACCCTCGACGCGGAGCTGGCCGGCGTACCCGACGAGAGCCCCCTCGCCCGGGCGCACGCCCAGGTGACCGCGGCCGCCGAGACGGTGCGCCGGACCCGTTCGCGGCGCGAGGAGCGCGCCGCCGACCTCCTGGAGGCGGCCGGGCGGGCCGAACGGGCCGCCACCGAACTCGCCGAGACCGCCGGCGAGCTGGGCCTGCCCGCAGACCGGGCCGGCCTCGCCGCGGTACGTCAGGGCCACGGCTCCCTCGCCGTGGCCCTGGCCGCCCTGTGGCCGGCCCTGCGGGAGCGCGGCGAGGCGGCCCGCCAGACGCGGGAGGAACGCGCCGAGGCGGAGCGATCGGGGGAGCGGACCGCGGAAGTCGCGTCGCGCGCCGATGAGGCCGGACGGGAGGCAGCGGCGGCGGACGAGCGGCACACCACGCTGCGCTCCACCGTCGGCGCGGCCGTCGCCGAACTCGAACGACGGCTCACCGAGACCGCCGAGGCCCTGCGCGCCTGCACGGCGGACCAGAGGCTCACCCGTAAGCGGCATGCCGAGGCGGACCGGGAGGCGAGCAAGGCCGAAGGCCGCATCGAGCAGCTGGAGAAGGGCCTCGCGGAGGCGGTCGAGGCGCGTGCGGAAGCCATCGCGGGCCTCCAGCGGTTCACCGCCACCGGACTGATCGCGGTCGCCCTGCCGGACCTCCCGGTACCGGCCGCGGGCGACGGCCCCTGGGCGGCCACCCCGGCGATCGCCCTGGCCCGCGCCATCGAGTCCGGGCTGGCGTCGGCCGAGGACTCGGACAGCGCCTGGGAACGCGTACAACGCCGGCTGAGCGAGGAACTCAAGACCCTGCAGGACACCTTGTCCCGGCACGGGCACACCGCCTCCGCCCGGATGGTCGAAGACGGCATGGTCGTCGACATCGTCTACCAGGGCCGCGAGCGTGCCGTACCCGAACTCGCGGAGGCGCTCACCGCGGAGGTCGGCGAACTCAACCGCATCCTTTCGGCCCACGAGCGGGAGATCCTCGAAACCCACCTCATCACCGAGGTCGCGGGCACCCTCCAGGAACTCATCGGCGCCGCCGAGCGACAGGTGCGCGACATGAACGCCGAGCTGGAGGACCGCCCCACCTCCACAGGCATGAAACTGCGGCTCGTCTGGCGGGCCTCCCGCAAGGCACCCTCCGGACTCGGTCCGGCCCGCGAGCGCCTTCGCCAGTCCGCCGACGCCTGGACCCCGCAGGACCGGGCGGCGGTCGGTGAGTTCCTCCAGACGCAGATCGCCCGGCAGCAGACCGATGACACGTCCGGCAGCTGGCTCGAACACCTCACCGCCGCGCTCGACTACCGGGCCTGGCACGAGTTCACGGTCGAGCGGCACCAGCACGGCCGCTGGGTCCCGGCCACCGGCCCGGCCTCGGGCGGCGAGCGGGTCCTCGCGGTATCTGTACCCCTTTTCGCCGCGGCCTCCTCGCACTACGCGAGCGCGGGCAGTCCGTACGCACCACGCCTGGTCACCCTCGACGAGGCGTTCGCGGGAGTCGACGACGACTCGCGGGCCAAGTGCCTGGGGCTGCTCCACGCCTTCGACCTGGACGTGGTGATGACCAGCGAACGCGAGTGGGCCTGCTACCCGCAGGTGCCGGGCATCGCCATCGCCCAGCTTTCGCGGATCGACGAGGTGGCGGCGGTACTCGTCACCCGCTGGGAATGGGACGGCACCCGGCGGCTGCGCCGAGAGGACCCGGTGCGGGCGCAGAGCCCGGATACGGACCTGCGCGCGGAGTCGACGGCCGGACCGGAGCACCGGTGGACCTGACACCGGGCCCCGCCCCGGGCGACCTGACACCGGGCCCCGCCCCGGTCGACGAGGCGCGGCTGCGCCGCCTGCTGGGTGACCCCGGTCTGGGCTGGCTGGTCCAGCGGGCGCGCCGGCGCCTGGAGCGGGAGCAGCCGCTCACCGGCCCGGTTTCCCTCGGCGCGCCCACGCCGGCCGAGCGGGCATCGGCCGAGCGGCTGCTGGGCCGCTCCCCAGGGAACGGGCGCACCCTGACGGTCCGGCTCGACGAGGCGGACGCCGTCCTGCGCCGCTCCGGGATCAGCCCCGACGGCCTGGCGGCCGCCGTGGCCGCGCTCACCGGGCCGGTCGTCCTCCTGCGCCCGGCCCGGGAGGCACAGGAGCGAGCCTGGCAGGAGGCGTACGCCGTGCTCGACGCGCTCGCGGACCAGATCCCGGGCCTCGCCGCATGGGCCGGCCGGCTCCGCGGTGACGGCCTGGTGCGCCGCCTCGCCGGGACACCCGCCGCAGCCCAGGACCTCCTCGGGCAGGTCGCCACCGCGCTGCGCGCCCTCCCCGCGGACCCGCCCCTCTCACTTCCCGCCTTCGCGGCCCGGCTGCTCGGCGGCGCCCACACCCTGGACGACGGCACCCCCCTGGCCACCCTCACCCTGGCCGGCGCCCGTGCCCTGACCGGCTTCCCCGACGGCGCGGGCGCCGAATGGCGCCGGGAGGCATGGGCATCGGTGGGCCTGCTCCGCGACGAGCTGTCCTCGACCGTCCTCACCCTGAACCTGCGCGGCACCCCGGCCCTGGACTGGATGGCCGAGGCGGGCGAGCCCGCCGTGCTGACACTGCGGCAGCTCATCCGCTGCCCGCCCGCCTCATCCGCCCCGGTCATCCGCATCTGCGAGAACCCGGCGGTGCTCGCGGCGGCAGCCGATGCGCACGGCCCGCGCTCCGCGCCGCTGGTCTGCCTCCAGGGCCAGGCGTCCGCCGCCGCCCTCGCACTCCTGCGCCACCTGCACGAGGGCGGGGCAACACTCCGCTACCACGGAGACTTCGACTGGGGCGGGCTCCGCATCGCATCCGCGCTGCTGC
This sequence comes from Streptomyces sp. GL_148, assembly GCF_057834205.1. Taxonomy (NCBI): domain Bacteria; kingdom Bacillati; phylum Actinomycetota; class Actinomycetes; order Kitasatosporales; family Streptomycetaceae; genus Streptomyces; species Streptomyces sp. GL_148. The sequence goes on from NZ_CM174396.1 coordinate 6,675,604, forward strand.
GCCGTGTCCCCTGGCGGCCCTGGCGCTACGAGGCCGCCGACTACCGCGCAGCGACGCTCGCGGGCCGCGGCGGCCCGCCACTCGTCGGGCAGCCGGCCGAGGCCTCCTGGGACCCGGATCTCCGGCAGGCCCTGCTGGAACTCGGGGTCCGGGTCGAGGAGGAGACGGTCCTCGGCGTGCTGCTGTCCGACCTGTGAAGGCCGGAGCCTGCCGCCTCGGGCAGCGAGGCTCGGCGGGGGCGGGCGGTGCTCGCCCCCCGCCGGGGTGTGCGTCAGTTCGTGCCGAGGAGGGTCTTCATCCTGTCGATCTCGGCGGACTGGGAGGTGATGATGGCGTCCGCCATGGTCTTGGCGTCGGGGAAGGCGCCTTCGGCCTTCTCCGTCCTGGCCATGTCCACAGCGCCCTCGTGGTGCTTGATCATCAGCTCCGAGAAGGCGGTGTCGAACGCCTTGCCCGAGGACGCCTTCAGCTTGTCCATCTCCTCGGCGGTCATCATGCCGCCGGTGCCGTGCCCGCCGTGATCCATGGCGCCCTCGGCGGGCACCTGCTCGCCCCACGAGGTCAGCCACCCGGACAGCGTCTTGATCTCCGGGTCCTGGGCCTTCCTGATCTCCTCGGCGAGCGTCTTCACCTCCGCCGACTCGGCCCGGCCGGACGCGAGGACGGCCATCTCGATGGCTTGGCGGTGGTGGGGGATCATGCCTTTGGCGAAGGCGACGTCGGCGGCGTTGTGCTGCCCCGGGGACGCCGGAGCCGACGCGGTGGCGGCGGACGGGGAAGCGGGAGCGTGCCCGTTGTGCCCGGCGGAGCTGTTGTCGCCGGAGCCGCAGGCGGCCAGGACGAGCGCGGCGGCGACCGCGGTGAACGCGGCGGCGGTACGGCGGACGAGGGAACGATTCGCGGTCATGGTGATGCAACTCCTTCACGCGCGACCACGCCGGGACGGGTGCGCGTCTGCATGCGGGATGCGGAATGAGGACGAGGACGAGGGGTGTGCCGGAGCACGACACCCGCCACCTGGTCGAACCGGGCGAGGGGGTGCCGTGCGCGGACGTCCTATATCCGCAGGAGCTGCAGTTCGGACAGGTCGGGCGGGGACCGGCCGCTGCGAGCGGAGGCCGGCGCCACGGCGGGCAGTGCCGTGGTGGCGAGGGGCGTGCCAGTGGCGGCGATCAGCGGGGGCGGCGCGTACGCCGAGCCGACACCGGCCGCCGCGCAGTTCGCGTCCGCGTGGTCGAGGTGGTCCGATCCGCCGGCCGAGTGGGAGCAGTCCCCGGCGGCCTGATGCACGGCCGCCTCCTCGTGGGCCGCCGCCGCGTGCCGTGCCTGGGCCGGGTGGGGCGCCGCCGCGGGCGTCGGCCGCGGGCCGAGGCCGTGCATCGCCAGTACGCCGGCCAGCACGGCGAGCACCAGCACGACGAAGCCGGGCCCGGCAGGGCGGTGGCTCGTCGGACGCTCGGCGGAGATCACGGGCTCATCGTACGATCCAGCTCCGCGGGCGGCCCGATGTGTCCACCCCTCGGAGTAACCCTTCACCTTCGGGCGCCGCCGTGCCGCCCACCCCTCCCTGACGGGGGCCTTGTGCGGCGTCTATACAGGCAGGCCCGTTGGTTCCTTGATGCGTTTCATGATGATCTGGGAGTTGACCTCCGTGACGCCCGAGAGGGCTGTGAGCTTTTCGATCCAGAGGCGTTCGTACGCGCGGAGGTCCGCTACCGCGATGCGCAGGAGGCAGCCGGGGCTGCCGAAGAGGCGGTAGGCCTCGATGACGTCGGGGATGTCCTGGAGGGCGGCTTCGAAGGCCTCGACCGCCTCGCGGTCGCGGCGGACCTCTACCGAGACCAGGACCTCGAAGCCGCGGCCCACCGCTTCGGGGGAGATCACCGCGCGGTAGCCCTGGATGATCCCTTCCTCTTCCAGCTGGCGGACCCGGCGCATGCAGGGGGAGGGGGTGAGGCCCACGCGCTGGGCCAGCTCCTGGTTGCTGAGCCGGCCGTCGGCCTGGAGCTCGCGCAAGATTTCTTTGTCGATCGCGTCCATGGCGCAATTATCGCGCATGTTTTGTGGCGGAGTGGAGCGAGAATGCAATCGCATTGCGCGTAGATCGGCCTACCATTGCCGTTTGTAGAAAATCTGTGCGGGCTGTGTGAGGGAAAGGTCGTGGTCATGCGACGCATCGTCGTGATCAGTACGGGCGGGACGATAGCCAGCCGCTGGCAGGGTTCCGGTTTCGCGGCCGATGCCGACGGGGCCGAGGTCATGGCGACCGCGCCGCTGCCGGAGGGTGTGAGCGTCGAGGTTGTTGATTTGTTCAGCGTCAACAGCCCTCGGCTGACCACAGCGCACCAGTTGACCTTGCTGCGGACCGTGCACGAGGTGCTTGCCGATCCGGGGGTGCACGGGGTCGTCGTCACGCACGGTACGGACACGCTGGAGGAGTCGGCGTTCCTGGTTGACCTGCATCATCACGATGAGCGGTCTGTTGTTTTCACCGGCTCGCAGCGGCCCATGGGGGCGGCGGACGGGGACGGGCCCGCCAATCTCTACGATGCCCTGCTGACCGCGGCGACCACGCGCGGGCTCGGCGTCCTGATCGCGTTCGCGGGGCGGGTGCACGCGGCGCGCGGGACGGTGAAGGCGCAGGCGGTGGCGCTCGATGCGTTTGCCGACCCGTCGAAGGAGCTGTTGGGGAAGGTCGGCTTCGGGAAGGTCACCGTGCTGCGGACGCCGGTGCGGCCGGAGCCGCTGGCGTTGCCTGCGATGCCCGAGGCGCCGGAAGGGCCGCCGCGGGTGGATGTCGTGATGCACCACGTGAGCGGTGACGCGGTGCTGCTGAACGCCGCGGTGGCGGCGGGGGCGCGGGGGATCGTGCTGGTCGGGACGGGCGCGGGCAACGCGACGCCGGAGGTCGTCGACGCGGTGAAGGCGGCTGTTGCGGGCGGCGTGCTGGTGGCGTTGACCACGCGGGTTGCGGCCGGGCCGGTGACGGAGATCTACACCCATGGGGGTGCGGTGGATCTGGTTGCGGCCGGGGCCGTGCCCACGGGGACGTTGCGGGCGCCGCAGGCGCGGGTCGCGGTGCTCGCGGCGTTGCTCTCCGAGGGGGATGCGGGAGAGCGGGTCTCGGTGTTGAGGCGGGTGCTGGCCACTGGTGGGCCCGTGCTGGTTGCCGCCTGACCCTGGCGGGTCGGGCTTCTGGTGTGTGATTCCGGGGCGGGGCCGGGGTGCCGCTGCGCGGGGCTTGCTCCCCGCCCCGCCCTTTCTCCGACCCCGCGCCTCAAACGCCGGCGGGGCTGGATTTGGCCCGCGCCTCAAACGCCCGCGGGCCTGGGTATGGACGCCCGGACCCCGTGGCTTCGACCCGTCAGGAGTCGGTGAAGGCCGACAAGAGGTGGTCTGCCGCCAGGGTGGGGGTCAGGGTGCCCGCCCGGACTGCTGATTCCAGGGTGGGGGCCAGGTCTCGTACCGCCGGGTTCGAGCGGAGGCGTTCCAGGAGTTCGTCTCGGACCATCGACCAGGTCCACTCCACCTGCTGGGCCGCGCGCTTCGACGCCAGGCGGCCGCCCGCTTCCAGGAGCACGCGGTGTTGCTCCAGGCGGTTCCAGACCTCCGCCAGGCCCGTGGATTCCCGGGCGCTGCACGTCAGGACCGGCGGGGTCCACGCGGCGTCGGCCGGGTGCATCAGGCGCAGCGCGCTGGACAGTTCGCGTGCCGCCGCCTTCGCGTCGCGCTCGTGCGGGCCGTCCGCCTTGTTGACGGCGAGGACGTCGGCCAGTTCCAGGACGCCCTTCTTGATGCCCTGGAGGCCGTCGCCCGTGCGGGCGAGGGAGAGGAGGAGGAAGGAGTCGACCATTCCGGCGACTGTCGTTTCGGATTGGCCCACGCCGACCGTTTCGACCAGGACCACGTCGTAGCCCGCCGCCTCCATCACGATGATCGACTCGCGCGTGGCCTTCGCCACCCCGCCCAGCGTCCCCGCCGAGGGGGACGGGCGGACGAAGGCCGCGGGGTCCACGGCGAGGCGTTCCATGCGGGTCTTGTCGCCCAGGATGGAGCCGCCCGTACGGGTGGAGGACGGGTCGACGGCCAGGACCGCCACCCGGTGACCCAGGCCCGTCAGCATCGTGCCGAAGGCGTCGATGAAGGTCGATTTGCCGACGCCCGGTACGCCGCTGATGCCGATCCGGCGCGCCCGCCCCGAGTGGGGGAGGAGTTCCGTCAACAGGCTCTGCGCCAGCACCCGGTGCGCGGGCAGGGTGGACTCGACGAGGGTGATCGCGCGCGCGATGAACGCGCGCTTCCCGTCGAGTACGCCCTTCGTGTAGGCGGTGATGTCGATCCGGGGCGGCACGGCGGCGCCTACAGCTCGTGGCCCAGGTCCGCGGCGAGCCGCGTCACCAGGTCGTGCGCCGCGTCCGGGATGACCGTGCCGGGCGGGAACACCGCCGTCGCCCCCATCTCGAGGAGCGTGGGGACGTCCGCCGGCGGGATGACCCCACCGACCACGATCATGATGTCCTCGCGGCCCTCCGAGGCGAGGGCCTCGCGCAGTGCCGGTACGAGGGTCAGGTGACCCGCGGCCAGCGAGGAGACGCCGACGACGTGCACGTCGGCTTCGACGGCCTGGCGGGCCACTTCCTCCGGGGTCTGGAACAGCGGGCCGACGTCCACGTCGAAGCCGAGGTCGGCGAAGGCGGTGGCGATCACCTTCTGGCCGCGGTCGTGTCCGTCCTGGCCCATCTTGCAGACCAGGATGCGCGGACGGCGGCCCTCCGCCTCCTCGAACCGGTCGACGAGCGCACGGGTGCGCTCCAGGGACGGGGAATCGCCTGCTTCGGTTCGGTACACACCCGAGATCGTACGGATCTGGCTCGCGTGCCGCCCGTAGACCTTTTCGAGGGCGTCCGAGATCTCGCCCACCGTGGCCTTCGCGCGCGCCGCGTCGACCGCCAGGGCGAGGAGGTTGCCGTCCCCGCGCTCCGCCGCGTTCGTCAGCGCCCGCAGGGTGTCCTGGGTGACCGCCTCGTCGCGCTCCTCGCGCAGCCGCCGGAGCTTGGCGATCTGCTGGGCGCGGACGGAGGAGTTGTCGACCTTGAGGACGTCGATCTGCTCGTCCGTCGCCACCCGGTACTTGTTGACGCCGATCACCGGCTGACGGCCCGAGTCGATACGGGCCTGCGTGCGGGCCGCCGCCTCCTCGACGCGGAGCTTGGGGATGCCCGCGTCGATGGCCTGCGCCATGCCGCCGGCCGCCTCGACCTCCTGGATGTGCTGCCAGGCCCGGCGCGCCAGGTCGTACGTCAGCTTCTCGACGTACGCGCTGCCGCCCCAGGGGTCGATGGAGCGGCAGGTGCCCGACTCCTGCTGGAGGAGGAGCTGGGTGTTGCGGGCGATGCGCGCGGAGAAGTCGGTGGGGAGGGCGAGGGCCTCGTCCAGCGCGTTGGTGTGCAGCGACTGGGTGTGGCCCTGGGTCGCCGCCATCGCCTCGATGCAGGTGCGGGTGACGTTGTTGAAGACGTCCTGCGCGGTGAGGGACCAGCCCGAGGTCTGCGAATGGGTGCGCAGAGAGAGGGACTTGGCGTTCTTGGGGTCGAACTGCTTGACCAGGCGGGCCCAGAGGAGGCGCGCCGCACGCAACTTCGCGACCTCCATGAAGAAGTTCATGCCGATCGCCCAGAAGAAGGACAGGCGCGGCGCGAAGGCGTCCACGTCCAGGCCGACCGCCTGGCCCGCGCGCAGGTACTCCACGCCGTCCGCGAGGGTGTAGGCCAGCTCCAGGTCGGCCGTGGCTCCGGCTTCCTGGATGTGGTAGCCGGAGATCGAGATGGAGTTGTAGCGGGGCATCTTCTGCGAGGTGAAGGCGAAGATGTCGGAGATGATCCGCATCGAGGGCTTCGGCGGATAGATGTAGGTGTTGCGGACCATGAACTCTTTGAGGATGTCGTTCTGGATGGTCCCGGCGAGCTTGTCGGGCGAGACGCCCTGCTCCTCCGCCGCCACGATGTAGAGGGCGAGGACCGGCAGCACCGCGCCGTTCATCGTCATCGACACCGTCATCTTGTCCAGCGGGATGCCGTCGAAGAGCTGGCGCATGTCGTAGATCGAGTCGATCGCCACGCCCGCCATGCCGACGTCACCCGTCACCCGCGGGTGGTCGCTGTCGTAGCCGCGGTGCGTGGGCAGGTCGAAGGCGATCGACAGGCCCTTCTGGCCGGACGCGAGGTTGCGCCGGTAGAAGGCGTTGGACTCCTCGGCCGTGGAGAAGCCCGCGTACTGCCGGATCGTCCAGGGCTGGTTGACGTACATCGTCGGGTACGGGCCGCGCAGGTACGGGGCCACACCCGGGTAGGTCTGGAGGAAGTCCAGGCCCTCCAGGTCGCGGCCCGTGTACAGGGGCTGTACGCCGATGCCCTCGGGGGTCTCCCACAGCAGCTCGGCGGCTCCCGAGCCGGTGGACTCCTTCAGCGCGGTGCGCCACTGGTCCTCGGACCCGGCGGCCGGGGCGGCCCCGTCCAGCGGGAGTTCGGAGAAATCGGGGATGCGGGGGGTGCGGTCGGTGCTCAAGACGCGACTCCCATCCGGTCGAGTACGGAGGACAGCACGGCGATCGCGTCGCAGCCGGCGAAGACGTACTCGTCCACGGCCGCCGCGGCGGTGCCGGGCCTGCCCGCGAGGAACACGGTCGTCGCGCCCGCCGAGCGCAGGGCCGCGGCCACCGCCTCGGCCTGCTCCTCGTACAGCGCGTCACTGGAGCACAGCACGGCCATGCCGTCGGCCCCGCTGGCCGCGTAGGCCGCCGCGGCCGTCTCCGGGGTCACCGACACCGGGTCGTGGACCGGGGTGATGCCGCCCGCCTGGAACAGGTTGGAGGCGAAGGTGGCGCGGGCGGTGTGCGCGGCCGCCGGGCCCAGGGCCGCCAGGAACACGGTGGGCCGGGCGCCCGTCGCCGCCAGGTGTACGTCGCTGCGGGCGCGCAGGGCCTCGTACGCCTCATCGCGCCGCACGCGCGGCAGTCCGCCGGTGAGCGGGGCCGGCGCGGGTTCCCGTACGACCGGCTTCTCGGAGAGATGCGGGAACTCGCTGACTCCGGTGACCGGTTCGCGGCGGGTGGCCAGCTTCTTCGAGCGCGCGGCCCAGGTCGCGGCGAGGCGTTCGGCGACCAGGCCGGAGCGCAGCGCGGCGGCCTGGCCGCCCGCCTTCTCGACGGTTTGGAAGAACTCCCAGGCGGCGTGGGCGAGTTCGTCGGTGAGCTGCTCGACGTAGTACGAGCCGCCCGCCGGGTCGATCACCCGGGCCAGGTGGGACTCCTCCAGCAGGATCGTGGAGGTGTTGCGGGAGATGCGGCGCGCGAAGGCGTCGGGCAGGCCGAGCTCCTGGTCGAACGGGAGTACGGTCACGGCGTCGGCGCCGCCCACGCCCGCCGCCATGCAGGCGATGGTGGTGCGCAGCATGTTCACCCACGGGTCGCGGCGGGTCATCATCACCGGCGAGGTGACGGCGTGCTGGCGCTGGGCGCCGGCCGCCGGGGCCCCGCAGGCCTCGGCGATCCGCGCCCACAGGCGCCGGGCGGCGCGCAGCTTGGCGATGGTGAGGAACTGGTCGGCGGTGGCGGCGTAGCGGAACTCCAGCTCGCCGAAGGCCGCCTCGGTGCTCAGACCCGCTTCGGTGAGGGCGCGCAGGTACGCGACCCCGGTGGCCAGGGACAGCCCCAGCTCCTCGGCGGCGCTGCCGCCCGCCTCGTGGTAGGGCAGGGCGTCGACGGTCAGGGCGCGTACGTGGGGCCAGGCGGCCGTGTCCGCGGAGAGCGCGGCGGCCTCCGTCAGGTCCAGGCCCTCGCCCGTCCGGGCCTCGTGGCCCAGCGGGTCGGCGCCGAGCGAGGCGTGCGCGGCCTCGGGGGCCACCCCGCGCTCGGCGTACAGCGCGAGCAGGGCCCGGGCGGCCTCGGCGAACTGGGCTCCGGGGTCGAGGGAGACGGGCGCGAGGTCGAGGTAGACCCCCTCCAGCGCGCGGGCGAGCCCCTCGGCGGGGAGGCCGGCGTCGCCGACGGCCAGCCACAGCGAGGTGGTGCCGTTCTCCAGGTCGGCCAGGGCCGCGTCGTTCACCCGTACGGGGTCGGTGCCCGCGATCCGCTGGCGCACGTCCCAGCCCGAGGCAGCGCTGCCCTCGGCGCGGCCGCCCCGTACGAACGGCGCGAACCCGGGGAAACCGGTGTCCGGCGCGGTTTCGGGCGCGGTGTACAGCGGGCGGGTGGTGAGCCCGTCTTCAAGCTTCGTGGACAACGCGTCTTCCGCTGCCTCGCCGGAAACTTCCTTGCCCGACTTGCGCAGCACGCCCTCTACCAGGCGCTGCCACTGCTCATGCGTCGCGTCAGGGAATTCGGCGGCCAAGGAGAGCCCGTCATCAGGCAGGACCGTCATGGCTCGAATGTTAGGGGGGTACCTGTGAACGACCTATAACCACCGGATGTGATCTCCCCCTCTCATGTGAGTCGGGAGGGGTCACGAAAGAGCGGGGCGAGCAGGACGGTCGCGGAGGCGACCGGGAGTACGGCCGGACCCGCGTGCGGGGCGACGATCCGCCGCCCGTAGCGGTCCCGGTCGCCGGCCGCGTCGCGGATCTCGTCGAGGTAGCCGTCGTCGAGGACGCCGGCCAGCTCGGAGATCACCATGACGGCCGGATTGAACACGTCGAGGAGCAGGGCCGCGGCCCGGCCGACGATACGGGCGCGTTCGCGCAGCAGCCGGTCGGCGCGGGGGTCGCCGGTGGCGGCGGCGTCGACGAGGAGGTTCACGGAGGGCTCCGGGACGATGCCCCGGCGCACGGCCTCGGCGCCGAGGACCGCGTCGGAGGCGCTCGCCTGGAGGCAACCCGTACGGCCGCACGCGCAGGGGGTCCGCGAACCGGGCACCGGGAGGTGCGCGACGTCCCCGGCGGCGGCTCCCGGGCCCTGGTGCACGGTGCCCTCGATGCCGAAGGCGGCGTCGACGACGTTGCCGATGAAGAGGTGGAGGAGGCTGGAGCGGGCCTCCGGGCGGCCGAAGAGGATCTCGGCGTGGGCGATGGCGCGGGCGTGGTTGTCCACGGAGACGGGCAGACCGAGGCGGTCGGAGAGCTCGGCGGCGAGGGGGAGCTCGCGCCAGCCGAGGGCGTCGTGGCGCACGACGGTGCCGTCGGCGGGCCGGACCCAGCCGCCGAGGGCCGCGCCGAGGCCGAGCAGGGGGCGGCCGGTGGGGTTGGAGTCCCGGAGGAACCGGCCGAGTCCGGCGGCGATGGCGGCGGGGAGGCGGCCGGGGGAGCGGCCCGCGCCCGCGTGCGGGAAGGCTCGGCGGGCCAGGACGCGGCCGCGGAGGTCCACGAGGCTGAAGGTGGAGGCGGGCACGCCGATGTGCAGGCCGGCGGCGAGGGGGCCGCCGAGCGGGCCGGTGTTCAGGTCGAGGGGGATGCGGGGGCGGCCGGGTCCGGGTCCGGGGTCGTGACCGGGGCCGCTTGCCGCGGGCGGCTGTTCCGGCTCGGGGTGCTCGCGCAGCAGGCCGGCACGGAGGAGGGCCGTGGTCTGCCGGGACACGGCGGCCGGGCTGAGACCGCAGAGCTTCGGGATGTCGCTCCGCGCGAGGGGGCCGTGGGTCAGGACGGTGCGGAGCACGGCGGCGGCGTTGGCGGCGGCCCGGCCGTCACCGGGGGTGGGGGGCACGGGCGGGCTCCTCGGGGGGTGGGGTGTGGTCCCGATCATGCCGTGCCGCTGCGCTCGGCGGGGGCGGGGTGGGGTCGCGCCGTGTGGCGGGGCTCGCTCCTCGGGGGCCGCCGGCCCGGAGCCCCTGCGCCTCAAACGCCGGCGGGGCTGAGTGGGGGTGGGGGCGTGTGGTGCGGCGCCGTTGCCGGGGCTCCGCCCCGGGCCCCGCGCCTCAAACGCCGGCGGGGCTGATTTTTGGCTACGGGTGGTGTGGTGTCGTGCGGCGCCGTTGGCGGGGGTCCTGCGCCGGGCGCTGCGTCTCAAACGCCGGCGGGGCTGAGTGGGGGTGGGGGCGTGTGGTGTGGCGCCGTTGCCGGCCCCGGCCCCGGCCCCGGCTCCGGGCTCCGGCCCCGGGCCCCGGCTCCGGGCCCCGGCGGGGCTGATCTTTGGCTACGGGTGGTGTGGCGCTGTTGCCGGGGGCTGTGGCCCGGGCGCTGGGGCTCAAGCCCCGGTGGGGCTGGTGGCTGGCGGGGCTGCGTGGCGGGTGCGTTGCGGGGGCGTGAAATCAGGCCATGGGTTTCGGCCGTTCCGGGAGTGGCGGAAAACGGTGAAAGGGCAGGTCGCGTGGGGTGTTGGCCGAGGGTTCGGGGTGAGGGTGGAGGGTGCTCGTCGGGGTTGACCGGGTGTGGGGGCGCTGGCAGTCTCCTGGACATGTCCGCGACCGAGTTCCTCGCCCCGCGGCTCCGCACCCCCGGCCTCTGTACCGCGCCGGGCGAGTGTCAGGGCCGTCGCTGTACGGCCCCGCGCTGTTCCTGAGCGTCTGCGCCCCTGAGCCTCCCAGCCCCTGAGCCTCGAGGCTTCGAAGCCTCTGAGTCCCTTGAGGCCCTGAGCTTCGAAGCTCCTGAGCCTCGAAGCCCTAAGCCTCGAAGTTCCTGAGCCTCGAAGCCCTGAGCCTTGAAGCTCCTGAGCCTTGAGTCGTCGAGCCTCCGGGTCCCGAGTGGCTGGGCGTTCGTGCCCCGTCGTCCGGGGTGCGCGTAGGGCTCGCGCCGACTCACCCCGGTGGATGGTGGCGGGCTCCGCGGTTCAGGCCGATCGCCTCCGAGCGCCGCCCGCTCACCCCGTCGCCAGCCGGCGGCTGCCCGTCGAACCTCGCCGCCCGCAGGCTCCCGCCTGCTGAACCTCGCCGCCCGCCGGTCTCCACCCGTCGAACCCCGTCGCCTGACGGCTCCCACTCGTCGAACCTCGTCGCCCGTCGGTTTCCGCCCGTCGAACCTCGCCGCGTGGCTACCTCTGCCCGTCGAACCCCGTCGAACCCCGTCGAACCCCGTCGAACCCCGTCGCCCACCCGCCGGACCGTTGCCCACCCGCCGGACGTCGGGGACCGCCCCGTCTGCCCGTCCGCCGGACGGCGCAGTGCGCCGACTCCGGCCGCCCGCCGGTACCCGCTCCCGTCCACCCACCCGCCCCCGTCGTCCTCGCTTTCCCTCATTTCTTCCCCTGCGGAAATAAACAAGGAGCCCCTCATGTCCACTGCCACCCGCACCGACCTCACCGTCACCAAGATCGGCGGCCGCATAGGCGCCGAGATCGGCGGGGTCCGGCTCGGCGGCGAGCTCGAAGGCGAGGCCGTCGCCGGGATCCGGGCCGCGCTGCTCGCTCACAAGGTCGTCTTCTTCCGCGGTCAGGACCACCTCGACGAGGACGGGCACGAGGCCTTCGCCGAACTGCTCGGCGCGCCCGTCGCCCACCCCACCGTGCCCTCCGCCGACGGGCGTTACGCGCTCGGCATCGACTCCCACCACGGAGCCCGCGCCAACCAGTGGCACACGGACGTCACCTTCGTCCCCGCCTACCCCGCCTTCTCCATCCTGCGCGCCGTGACCATCCCGCCGTACGGGGGCAACACCCTGTGGGCCAACACGGCCACCGCCTACGCCGGCCTGCCCGAGCCGCTGCGCGTCCTCGCCGACAGCCTGCGCGCCGTGCACTCCAACGAGTACGACTACGCGGCCCTGAAGCCCGAAGCCCTTCCCGAGGCGCTCGCCCAGTACCGCGAGGTGTTCACCTCGACCAAGTTCCTCACCGAGCACCCGGTGGTCCGGGTCCACCCCGAGACCGGCGAACGCACCCTGCTGCTCGGCAACTTCGTCCAGCGGATCAACGGGCTCACCGGCCGCGACTCGCGCCTCCTCCAGGACCTCTTCCAGGCCCACATCGAGCTCCCCGAGAACACCGTCCGCTGGCAGTGGCAGGCAGGTGACGTCGCGATCTGGGACAACCGCGCCACCCAGCACTACGGCGTCGACGACTCCGACGACCACGAGCGCACCCTGCGCCGCGTGACGGTCGACGGCGACGTCCCCGTCGGGCCCGACGGGGTCCCGTCCCGGCTGATCAGCCCGGAGGCCGTGCCGGACCCGGCCTTCGGCATCGCCTCCGGAGCCTCCGCCTCTTCCGCCCTGTCAGCCTCCGAGGCCTCCGAGGCGTCCGAGGCCTGACCCGACAGACGAAGACCGGCCGCCCCGGCCGGCCCCGACCATCCCGCCCGGCCCCACCCCGTCCCGCCCCCGTAAGGAGCGCTCGTGCCCAAGCTGCTCGCCCTCACCGGCAGTCCGTCCGTCCACTCCCGTACCGACGTGGTCGCCGATCACGTGCTGCGCCGCCTGAACCACGCCGGGTTCGAGACCGCGCAGCTCGCCGTCCGGGAGCTCCCCGCCGCCGATCTGCTCGCCGCACGCCGCGGCGAGCCGGAGATCCGCCGGGCCCTCGAAGCCGTCGCCGAAGCGGACGGGATCGTCATCGCGACTCCCGTCTACAAGGCCTCGTACACCGGGCTGCTCAAGGCCTTCCTCGATCTGCTCCCGCAGGACGGGCTGGCCGGGAAGACGGTCTTCCCGCTGGCCACCGGAGGCAGCCTCGCCCACGTCCTGACCATCGACTACGCCCTGCGTCCGGTCCTCGCCGCGCTCGGCGCCCGGCACGTCACGGCCGGCCGCTTCGTCCTGGACTCCTCCGTCGAGCGCGGGGCCGGCCCGGACCGGCTGCGCCCGGAGGCGGAGCTGGACCTGTACCAGGCCGTCGACGAGTTCGCCGAAGCCCTGCGCGCAGCTCAGGCCGCCGCGCTCGCCACCGCGCACTGATCTCCGTACGAAAACCGCCCCACCCGCCCTACCCGCCCCGCCCGTCCCACCCGCCTCACCGTCCCATCCGTCCTACTCGCCCGACCCGGATCGACAAGGAATCGCCATGTCCGCAGCTTTCACCACCACCCGTACCTCCCGACGCCAGTTCCTCACCCTGCTCGGCATCTCGGCGGCCGCGGTGAGCTGCGGGACGGCGACCGCCAGCGGCGGTTCCGGCGGCGAGCAGATCACCTCCCTGAAGTACCAGGGGTCGGTCGGTGCGGTCAGCCTCCCCGAGCTCGCCGCCGACCTCGGCTACCTCGGCGACGTGACCCTGGACTGGGTCGGCAACACCATCAGCGGCCCGCAGGACATCCAGTCCGCCGCCACCGGCCAGACCCACTTCGGCAGCGCCTTCAACGGCGCGGTCATCAAGCTCGCCTCCACCAAGGCCCCGATCAAGGCCGTCGTCTCCTCCTACGGCTCCGACCAGTACTCCTACGGCGGCTACTTCGTACTGGAGGACAGCCCGATCCGCTCCGCCCGCGACCTGATCGGCAAGAAGGTCGGCATGAACACCCTGGGCGCCCACTACCAGGCCCTGCTCGACATCTACCTGAGCCGGGGCGGCCTCTCCAAGGAGGACGCGGCCAAGGTCGAGCCCCTCGTGGTTCCGCCCGTCAACACCGAACAGGCGCTGCGGCAGAAGCAGATCGAGGTCGGAGTCCTCACCGGAGTCCTGCGCGACAAGGCCCTCGCGGCCGGCGGCATCCGCCCGCTGTTCACGGACGTGGAACTGCTCGGCCCGTTCAGCGCCGGGACTTACATCATGACCGAGCGCTTCATCAAGCAGAACCCCGACACGGTACGGACGTTCGTGACCGGGGTGGCCAAGGCCATCGAGTGGTCCCGCACCACCCCGCGCGAGCAGGTCGTCGCGCGGATGACGGAGATCGTCAAGAAGCGCGGCCGCAACGAGGACACGGCGACCCTGCAGTTCTGGCGCTCCTACGGAGTCGCCGAGACGGGCGGCCGGATCGAGGACAAGTCGTTCCAGCTCTGGCTCGACTGGCTCGGCGACCGGGGCGAGATCAAGAAGGGCCAGCTCAAGGCGGCCGACCTCTACACCAACGAGTTCAACGGACACGGGAAGGGCTGACCGGCTGCCATGGCGAAGATCGTGTTCGACTCCGTGACGAAGACCTTCCCGACGAAGGACAAGAAGAACAGGAGGAGCAAGGAGGAGTTCACCGCCCTCGACGGGATCGACCTGGAGATCGGGTCGGGGGAGTTCGTGGTCGTCGTGGGCCCCAGCGGCTGCGGCAAGTCCACCCTCCTGGACCTGCTCGGCGGCCTGACCCCGCCCACCTCCGGCCGGATCCTGCTCGACGGCAAGCCGGTCACCGGGCCGGGGCTCGACCGGGGCATCGTCTTCCAGCAGTACGCACTGCTGCCGTGGCGCACCGCGCTGGGCAACATCGAATTCGGCCTGGAGGCCACCGGCGTCCCGCGCCGCCAACGCACGGCGAGAGCCCGCGAGTTCCTGGACCTCGTCGGTCTCACCGGGTTCGAGGACCGGCACCCGCACGAACTGTCCGGCGGCATGCGCCAGCGGGTCGCCATCGCGCGCTCGCTGGCGTACGACCCGGACGTGCTGCTGATGGACGAGCCGTTCGCCGCGCTCGACGCGCAGACCCGCGAGTCCCTCCAGGACGAACTGCGGCGGATCTGGCAGAGCACGGGCAAGACGATCGTCTTCATCACGCACGGCATCGAGGAGGCCGTGTACCTCGGGCAGCGGGTGGCCGTCATCACCTCCCGCCCCGGCCGGGTCAAGCAGGTCGTCCCGGTGTCGTTCGGCGACCGGGCCACTGGGTCCACCGGTGAAGACCTGCGCTCCAGCCCGGAGTTCGCCCGCTATCGCCACGAGATCTGGACCCTGCTCCACGACGAGGTGGCCCGCGCCCAGCAACTGGAGAAGGAGGAGGTCGCCGTATGAGCACCACGGTGGAATCGGCGGTGGACGTGGACGTGGAGGCGGGGGCGAGGGCCGACGTGGCGGCGACAGCCGTACGGAATCCCGCGCCGCCCCCGGAAGTACGGCCCCCCGCGCGGACCCCAATACGGCCACCGGCCAAGGCCACGACCCTGGCGCTGCGCGTCCTGCGGGGGTTCCAGGCGGTGGCGCTGCGCTCGGCGGCGATCCTCGCGCTGCTGGCCCTGTGGGAGGCGGCGCCGCGACTGGGGCTGGTCGACGCGACGTTCCTGCCGCCGGTGAGCGAGGTGGCCAAGGCCTGGTGGGAGCTGCTGGGCAACGGGCAGCTCGCCGAGCACAGCAAGGCCAGCCTGGCCCGCTCCTTCGGCGGATTCGGCATCGCGGTGGCCGTCGCGGTCCCGCTCGGACTGCTGATCGGCTGGTACCGGCCGGTGGCGGCGCTGCTCGGGCCGCTGCTGGAGGTGTTCCGCAACACGGCGGCGCTCGCGCTGCTGCCGGTGTTCGTCCTGCTGCTGGGCATCGGGGAGACCTCGAAGGTCTCGATCGTCGTGTACGCCTGCGTCTGGCCGATCCTGCTGAACACCATCAGCGCCGTGGGCCATGCGGATCCGACGCTGGTGAAACTGGCCCGCTCGATGGACTTGTCCACGCCGAAGCTGTTCCAGAAGGTGATCCTTCCGGCCTCGGTGCCGGTCATCTTCACGGGCATCCGGCTGGCGGGGGCCGTCTCCATCCTGGTCCTGGTCGCGGCCGAGATGATCGGCGCGAAGGCGGGTCTCGGCTACCTGATCAACGCCTCGCAGTTCAACTTCGCGATCCCGCAGATGTACGCGGGCATCGTCACGATCTCCGCGATCGGCCTCGCCTTCAACCAGGTCCTCGTCGCGATCGAACGCCGTCTGAGCACGTGGCGGGTCCCGTCCTGAGGCCTTGACCCCGCCTCCTACCGGGTTCCCGACCCCGCCTCCTACCGGGTTCCCGACCCGGGTCCCCGACCCGGGTTCCGACCCCGGGCCTAACCCTGGCCAGGCCCCAGGGCTCCTGACCTCCGGCCCCCGAGGCCCCCGCATCCCACCGAGGACACGACATGACCACCACACCCCGGACCCTCCACCTCAACGCCTTCCTCATGAACGCCGGGCACCACGACGCCGCCTGGCGCCACCCCGCCAGCAGCCCCGAGCGGATCACCGACCTGCGCTACTTCCAGGAACTGGCCCGCACCGCCGAGCGCGGACGGCTCGACTCGATCTTCTTCGCCGACGGGGTCGCCCTCTGGGGCAAGGCCCGCTACAACGCCGTCGGCGGCTTCGAGCCGCTCACCCTGCTCTCCGCGATCGCCGCCGTCACCGAGCACATCGGGCTCATCGCCACCGTCTCCACCACCTTCAACGAACCCTTCAACACCGCGAGGAAGTTCGCCTCCCTCGACCACATCAGCGGCGGCCGCGCCGGCTGGAACATCGTCACCTCCGGCAGTGTCGACGAGGCCCGCAACTTCAACCGCGACGAGCACCTGGAGCACAACCTCCGCTACGACCGGGCCCGGGAGTTCCTCGACGTGGCCACCAAGCTCTGGGACAGCTGGGAGGACGACGCGATCGTCCTCGACAAGGAGCGCGGCATCTACGCCGACACCGACAAGCTCCACCCCGCCGCGCACCGCGGCGAGTACTTCGGGGTCGCCGGACCGCTGAACGTGCCCCGCTCCCCGCAGGGCCACCCGCTGCTCGTGCAGGCCGGGTCCTCCGAGGACGGCAAGGAGTTCGCCGCCCAGTACGCCGAGGCCGTCTTCACCGCCCAGCAGACCCTCGCCGACGGGCAGACCTTCTACAAGGACCTCAAGTCCCGCCTCGCCAAGTACGGCCGCTCCGAGGACGAGCTGCTCGTCCTGCCCGGCATCGCCCCCGTCATCGGTTCCACCGAGGCCGAGGCCAGGGCCCTGGAGCAGGAGCTCACCGAGCTCCAGATCCCCGAGTACGGCCTCGCGCAGCTCTCCAACATGCTGGGCGTGGACCTCAGCGGGCTGCCGCTCGACGGCGGGCTGCCCGAGCTGCCCGAGGAGCGGGACATCAACGGCAACAAGAGCCGCTTCACGCTCGTCGCCGAGCTGGCCCACCGCGAGGGCCTCACCCTGCGCGAGCTGATCGCCCGCCTGGGCGCGGGCCGCGGGCACCGCGTCTTCGCGGGGACGCCCGAGCAGATCGCCGACCAACTGGAGGAGTGGTTCACCCAGGGGGCCGCCGACGGCTTCAACATCATGGCTCCCGTACTCCCCACCGGGCTGAGCGACTTCGTCGACCAGGTCGTGCCGATCCTCCAGCGCCGCGGCCTCTTCCGCACCGAGTACACCGGCCGGACCCTGCGCGAGAACTACGGGCTGGCGCGCCCCGCCAACCGCTACGCGGCGGCCGCAGCCGCTCCGGGGACCCTCGCGTGAGCGAGCACGTCGCCGCCGTCCTCGTCGTCGGTGGGGGCCCCGCCGCCACCTGGGCTGCCCTCAAGGCGGCCGGGGCCGGGGCCTCCGTGGTCCTCGCCGACAAGGGCTACTGCGGCACCAGCGGGGCGACGGCCGCCGGCGGCACCGGCGTCTGGTACGTCCCGCCGGAGCCGGCGGCCCGCGAAGCCGCGATGGCGAGCCGCGAGGGGCTCGGCGGGTACCTCGCCGACCGGCGGTGGATGTCCCGGGTCCTCGACGAGACGTACGACCGGATGAACGAGCTGGCGGACGAGGGACGTTATCCCTTCCCGGCCGGCCCGGACGGCCGGCCGCTGCGCAACGGCCTCCAGGGGCCGGAGTACATGCGGCGGATGCGCATCCGGATCCGCCGCGCCGGGGTCCGGATCCTCGACCACAGCCCGGTCACCGAGCTGCTGACCGACGCGGACGGCGCCGTCGCGGGCGCAGCCGGCTACCGCCGCCAGGCGGGCGAGCCCTACCGGGTCCGGGCCGGGGCCGTCGTCCTGGCCACCGGCGGCTGCGCCTTCCTCAGCGGCGCGCTCGGCACCAACACCAACACCGGGGACGGCGCGCTGTTGGCCGCCGAGGCCGGGGCCGAGCTGTCCGGCATGGAGTTCTCCAACTCCTACGGGATCGCCCCCGAGGGCACCTCCGTCACCAAGACCGCCTTCTACGCCTTCGCCACCTTCTACCGGGAGGACGGCGAGGTCCTGGAGGGCGCCGCCAGCCAAGGCGGCCGCTCCGTCATCGCCCGCACGCTCCTCGACGGCGGCAAGGTGTACGCCCGCCTCGACCGGGCCGACGCCGCCGCGCAGACGGCGATGCGGCTCGCGCAGCCGAACTTCTTCCTCACCTTCGACCGGCTCGGCATCGACCCCTTCGCCGACCGGTTCTCCGTCACGCTGCTGGCCGAGGGCACCGTCCGCGGCACCGGCGGCATCCGGATCACCGGGGACGACTGCGCGACCGCCGTCCCCGGGCTGCACGCCGCCGGGGACGCGGCCACCCGTGAGGAGATCTGCGGGGGCTTCACCGGGGGCGGCAGCCACAACGCCGCCTGGGCGATGTCCTCGGGCAGCTGGGCGGGGGCCGGCGCGGCCCGGTACGCCCGCTCCCTCGGCTCGGGCCGGGCCGCCTACCGGCCGGTCACCGGGGCCGGCGGGGCGGGCCTGCGGCCGACCGGGGGCGCCGGGTCCGCGGCCGGGCCCGGGGAGGCACGGGAACTCGTACGCCTCGTCCAGGAGCACGTGCTGCCGTACGACAAGAACTACCTGCGGCACGGCTCCGTCCTCACCGGCTCGCTCGGAGCCCTCGACGAGGTCTGGGCGCAGCTGCGCGGCTCCGTGCGCGGGGAGGGTGCCGGGCTCGTCAAGGTCCGGCAGGCGGCGGCCATGGCGGCGCACGCCCGCTGGATGTACGCGTCCGCGCTGGCCCGCACGGAGAGCCGCGGGATGGCCCGCCGGCTCGACCACCCGGGGCAGGACCCGGCGCAGCACCACCGGATCGTGACCGGCGGGCTCGACCGGGTGTGGACGCGGCCGGCGGAGCTGGTCGCATGATCGAACTGGTTTCGGCCGAGCGGTGCATCGCCTGCGACAAGTGCGTGGAGGTGTGCCCGACCGACGTCTTCGAGCGGGGACCGGAGGGGATTCCGCTGCTCGCCCGGCAGGAGGACTGCCAGACCTGCTTCCTGTGCGAGGCCAACTGCCCGGTGGACGCGCTGTTCGTGTCCCCGCTGACCCGTCCGGTCCCCGAGGACCCGGCCGTACGGGACGAGGCCGCTCTCGCCGGCCGCGGCCTGCTCGGCAGCTACCGGCGGGAGATCGGCTGGGGCGAGGGGCGCACACCGGGCGCCCTGCGGGCGGTCGGCCCCTCGCTCGGCCCGGCGGGCGGCGGCGGGACGGCGCCGCCGATCACCTCCTGAGCCTGAGCGAGGGGTCGACGGCCGGCGAACGCCGCCGACGGCCGCCGACCCGCCGCCGCCCGCGTCAGACCGTCAGACCGTCAGACCGTCAGGACGATCTTGCCGCGGGTGCGGCC
The DNA here is from genome assembly GCF_057834205.1 of Streptomyces sp. GL_148. Lineage (NCBI taxonomy): Bacteria > Bacillati > Actinomycetota > Actinomycetes > Kitasatosporales > Streptomycetaceae > Streptomyces > Streptomyces sp. GL_148. The sequence continues at coordinate 6,694,893 of NZ_CM174396.1, forward strand.
CGTGGCGTTCAGCTCCCAGGCCTTCGCCGCGTCGGCGAGCGGCAGCGCGTGCTCCACGTTGACCGTGAGCTTGCCCGCGTCCGCGAGCTCGGCCAGGAAGGTCAGGCCGGCGGTGTCCGGGCGGACCCACAGCTGGTGGGCGCCCTGGGCGGCCGCGGTGTAGTCGGCGATGGACACCAACCGGTGGCCCTGACCCGGCTTGACCAGGGACCGGAGTGCCGGGATCACGTCGTCGCCGAAGAAGTCCAGGGCGGCGTCCACCCCTTCGGGCGCCAGCTCGCGGACCCGGTCGGCGAAGCCCTCGCCGTACAGGACCGGCTCGGCACCGAGCGAGCGCAGGTAGTCGTGGTTGTGCGCGCCGGCCGTGCCGATGACGCGCAGGCCGAGCGCGACGGCGATCTGCACGCCGAAGGAGCCGGTGCCGCCGGCGGCGGAGTGGATGAGTACGGTCTCGCCCGCCTTCAGGTCCACGCGGGTGAGCGACTGAAGGGCGGTGAGCCCGGCCAGCGGGATGCCGGCGGCCTGCTCGAAGGTCAGCTCGCGCGGCTTGCGGGCGAGGGTGCGGACGGGGGCGGAGACCAGCTCGGCGTAAGTGCCCAGCTCCACCCACTCCTTGCGGACGTAGCCGTAGACCTCGTCGCCGACGGCGTAGTCGAAGGTGTCCTCGCCGACCGCCTCGACCACGCCGGCGACGTCCCAGCCGGGTATGACCGGGTAGCGGACTTCGAGGATCGAGTCGAGGTACCCGGAGGCGAGCTTCCAGTCCACCGGGTTCACGCCGGCGGCCTTGACGCGGACGAGGACCTCGCCCGGACCGACCTTGGGCTCCGGAACCTCGGTGAGGGTGAGGATGTCCGGCGTTCCGTATGCGGTGTATGTGATTGCCTTCATGATCGTCCCCAACGGGGGGCCCGACGCCCGTATTCCAAGGCCGAGGGACCATTTTTCCGGAATCACCCGTTCCGTGGAGGGTCGTTCAGGCGGGCAGCGTATTGCGGTGCGAGCTGCGCCGGGCCGCGCTGAACAGGGCCTGGATCTGCGCCCCGGACTGCTCCACGTCGTCGAGCGGGGAGGGGAAGGGGATCCGTACGTCGCGGTGGCCGCGGCGTTCCTCCAGGCGCAGGGTGATCCCGTACCGGTCCAGGGCGAGGGGCAGCGCGCGCAGGACGGCGGACCCGGCGCCCGGGTCCGCCGACGGCTGCGGCCGGACCAGGCGCAGGAGGAGGGTGACGAGTTCGGCGTGGTCGTCGAGAAGGTGGGTGAGCATCCCGGCCTCGTAAGGGGCGAGCGGGTCGGGGCGGGCCGCGTCCAGCTCGTCGAGACCGACGTACGAGCGGGCGCCGTCGGCGGTTTCCAGGACGGCCCGGCCGAACTCCATGCAGGTGGAGTCGGACCCCTCGGCGCCCCCGTCGGCGTAGGGGGTGAGCAGGCGCCCGACGAGGGTGACCCGGGCGCGCACGCGGTCCCGTACGGGAGTGGGCGCGATGTCCGTGAACTCCAGCCGGATCGCGGGGCGGTGCTCGGCGCGGCCGCCCGGCTCGGCGGGGTGCAGGTGCAGCCGGCCGAGGGGATCGGTGCCGTCGAGGTGGCGGATCTCCGTGCGCTGCCCGTCGGTGACGACGGTCATGGAGTGGGCGGCGGCCAGGACGGACCGGACCCGCTCGGCGTCGGTGGGCAGCAGCAGGGGCAGGTGCATGTGGATCTCCGTCGTCCCGAGTGGCGAGATGGCGCGTACTTAGGTATGCCTAACCTAACCCAACCTAACCTACTCGATGCGTGAGGGGTAGGCGGGGGTGGGTCGGCGGGGCGTCTCAGCTGTCTCGTGTCGGTGTTGGGCTGAACGGGTGAAACGCGAGAGGATGGGGGGATGCACATGAAGCGCAAGGCCGAGGCGGCCTGGTGAGCAGGTACGACGTCACCGACGAACAGTGGGAGGGGCTCGCGCAGGTGGTCCCCCTGCGGAGCCGCAACGAGTGGCCCTCCCGGGTGGATCACCGCACGATCCCCACGGTTCCGGGGGCGTCCGCGGCGGAGCAGCGGCGCTTCGTGGTGATCCGGGTCCAGGTCTTCGCGGACGCGCGGGAGGTGGCGGAGTACCTGATCGCGCAGATCCCGGTGCTGCTGGACCTCACGGGCGCGGACGGTGAAGTGGCCAAGCGGATCCTGGACTTCAGCAGTGGCGTGGTCTTCGGGCTGGGCAGCGGGATGCACCGGGTCGACCGGAACGTCTTCCTGCTGGCGCCCGTCGGGACCGAGGTGGAGGGGATCGCGGCCGCGGCCGTCCCCCGATCGTAGGAAGGTCCCGCGGGCGGAACGGTTCGCCGGACCCACGGGTGGTCCGGCGGGCCGTACCGTCCCGCGCATGACCTCGCGCCTCGCCGCTCCGGCGGCTGCCTCTGCGGCTGCCTCAGCGGCTTCCGTCGTGCCCGCCGCCTCCGCGGCTTCCGCCGTGCCCGCCGCCGTGCTGACCGTGCCCGCCGCCTCCGCGGCTTCCGCCGTGCCCGCCGCCGTGCTGACCGTGCCCGCCGCCTCCGCGGCTTCCGCCGTGCCCGCCGCCGTGCTGACCGTGCCCGCCGCCTCCGCGGCTTCCGCCGTGCCCGCCGCCGTGCTGACCGTGCCCGCCGCCTCCGCGGCTTCCGCCGTGCCCGCCGCCGTGCTGACCGTGCCCGCCGCCTCCGCGGCTTCCGTCGAGCCGGCCGCCGTGCTGACCGTGCCCGCCGCCTCCGCGGCTTCCGTCGAGCCGGCCGCCGTGCCCGCCGCCTCCGTGGCTTCCGCTGTGCCCGCCGCCCCTGCGGCTTCCGCCGTGTTCGCGGGTCCAGGGTTAGTCGCGGGGCGGGTCCCGGCTCCTGCCGCGGCGCCGGCTCCGGCGCCTGCGCCGGCCCAAGTTCCGGCCTCGGCCTCGGTTCCGGCTCAGGTTCCGGTCCAGGCTTCGGCCCCGGCCTCGGCCCTGGCCTCGGTTTCGGCTCAGGTTCCGGCCCAGGCCCAGGCCCAGGCCCCGGCCCTTGCCTCGGTTCCGGCCTCGGCCTCGGCTCAGGCCCCGGTTCCGGTTCCGGCCTCGGCCTCTGCCTCGGCTCAGGTTCCGGCCCAGGCTTCGGCCCAGGCTTCGCCCGCCGCAGGCGCCACGCATCTGCGGCCGGCCGTCACCGAGTTGCGGCTCTCCGCCTACGGGGCGCACCGCGGGGCACGGTTCGTCCTCGGCCCCGTCACCCTCTTCGCCGGGCCGAGCGGCAGCGGCAAGTCCCAGGCGCTGGAGGCCTACGGAGCGCTGGCCGCCCTGGGCTCCGGGGCCACCCTGGACGAGGTGTTCCCCGACCCGCGGGCCCGGATCCCCGACCGGGCGGTGCCCGACGCCGAGCGGCGCCGGGGGTTCCGGATCGGCTGTACGGTCGACGGCCCCGCCGGGCCGGTCCGGCTCGACCTCGCCGTCCAGGCGGAGCCCGCGCTGCGGATCGTCGGGGAACGGCTCTCGGTGGGCGAACAGGTCCTCCTCGCCACCGCACTGCGCGACCCCGGGCGACGGTCCGTCCAGGCGGCCTGGCTGACCGGCGGAGCCACCGGGGTCACCCGGGCCCCGCTGCCCGACGACCGGCTCGGGACCGCGCTGCTCCCGCTGCGCGTGGCCGGGGCCACCGAGGGGCAGCGGCAGGTGCTGGCCGCCGCCGAGCAAGTGGTGGTCGCCCTGCGCTCGGTGTTCCCCTGCGACCCCCGCCCGGAGCGGATGCGGGAGCCGGCCCGACCGGGGGAGGGGCGGCTGCTGGGCGACTGCGCCAACCTGGCCGACGTGCTGCGCCGGACCCGCCTGGAGTGCGGCACCCGGTACGGGCTGCTGACCGGGGCCGCCCGTACCGGCTGCGCGGGGTGGGTGGCCGGGCTGGACGTACGGGCTCCCGAGGGCGGCCCGGTCACCGGCCTGCTGGACCGCGGCCCGGGCAGGCCAGCCACCGAGCTGGCCCGGCTGGGCGCGGGTGAGCTGCGCTTCCTCGCCCTCGCCCTCGTGCTGCTGACCGGGCCAGGAGTCCTGGACGTGGATCCGGCGGCCGAACTGCCCTCCGCGCGGCAGGCGCTGACGGTGCTCGCGGACGGCTTCGACCGGGACCTGGACGGCCGGCAGACCGCCGAACTGCTGCGGCTGGCCGTACTGGCGTGCGGGCGAGGGCAGGTCAGGCTGGCGGCCTCGGCGGGCGAGGCCTGCGCGACGGCCGCCCGGGGGGTCGCGGGAGTCTCGGTGGTAGACCTGGGTGCATGAGCGAAGAGCGTGGAGTGACCGAGGATGAGAAGGGGGCCGGCGAGCGGATCGACCGGCTCCAGCGGCGGCTCGCCGAGTTCGCGGCGGCGCGCGGGTGGGAGCCCTTCCACACGCCCAAGAACTTGGCGGTGGCGCTGAGCGTCGAGGCGGCCGAACTGGTGGAGATCTTCCAGTGGCTGACGCCGGAACAGTCCGCCAAGGTCATGGAGAAGCCCGACACCGCACACAGGGTGGCCGATGAGGTGGCCGACGTACTCGCCTACCTGCTGCAGTTCTGTGAGGTTCTCGGGGTCGATGTGCTGGATGCGCTCGCCGCGAAGATCGAGCGGAACGAGCTGCGGTTCCCCGTCCCGGGTGCTCCGGGGGCAGACCGTCACTCTTCGGAGTGATGGTCATATCCACAACCATCTTCGGTGTCCACAATTTCCGAATACCCCTGGCTTTACCGGCCCGTTGCCCTCACTCTGGGTAGTGGAGAGAACGGCAAGATGTCGTGCGGACGGGGGGCGGCATATGGACGCGGTACGGCTCATCGCAGCCGGCCGGCACGCGCTGGCGCAGAGCGGGGCTGCATGGGACATCGTGGGCGAGGCCTGGCAGGCACAGGCCCTCGCGCAGGGGATAGGGAGCTGGCTGGCGGTCACCGGGCCGCCGGAGCTGAGAGCGGAGGCACGGGGGCTGGGTGAAGCGGGGGGCAGGGGCTGTGGGGTGCTCGACCGGGCGGCTCTGCGCGGAGAGGGCTATGCGCCCGATCTCCCGCCCCGGGCGGCGCAGTTGACCGAGGTGACGGACGCCCGGCAGGCGTTGCTCGGGCTCCAGGCGCTGCTCGGCGAAGTGGGCATAGCGTTGGTGGGGGTGGCCTGCGGGACGGACGACGAGGGTCTGTACTGGCAGTGCATAGAGTCGATAGACGCGGCCGACGAGTCGAGCGACCGGGTCCGCGCGATCCTGCGGCGGATGACGGTGCGAGAACGGGGATCCGCCTCCGGCGTGGCCTGATCCGAGGCGCTTCGGTATCCGAGGCGCTTCGGTATCCGAGGCGCTTCGGTATCCGGGGCGCTTCGGTATCCGGGGCGCTGCGGTATCCGGGGTATCTCGGTGTCTGGGTGTTTCGGTGGGGTCCCGCCGCGCGCGACGGGACCCGGGCGGTCAGGAGGAGCGGTAGGACGGGCGGTCTTCGCTCTCCGGGGTGCGGCCGCCCTGGGGCAGCGCAGTGCCGGGGCTGCGGTCGGTGGAGGACTGGAGGTCGGCGTCGAGCTGCGAGAGGTCGGCGTTCAGCGCTGCCATCAGCTCTTCCATCTGCTGCAGCAGGCCCTTCGGTGCGCCGCCCTGGGCGGGTACCGCGGACTCCTGGCGTGCGTGGTCGTGCGCTGCCTGCCCGGTCTGACAGTCCTGACGGGATTGCCGGTGGGTCTCCGGCGCGGACTCCTGGGACATGGCGGCCTCCTCGGCCCTGGCCCTTCCGGGAGGTGGAAGGGGGCGGTGGACGCACCGGCGAAGGCCGCCGGCGCGCGGGCCGGGCGGTCCGGCTCCGTCCGAGCCAACGATCCCCATCCGGGCTGGTCACTGGCGCGGGCGGCGGGGAGCACCCGGTTGACTCAGATTCACCCGGCCGGGGCCGAAAGGGCAGGATGGAGACATGGATCTCCGTATCTTCACCGAGCCCCAGCAGGGCGCGAGCTACGACACCCTCCTGAGCGTCGCCAAGGCCACCGAGGACCTGGGCTTCGACGCCTTCTTCCGCTCGGACCACTACCTGCGCATGGGTGCGGCCGACGGTCTGCCCGGTCCCACCGACGCATGGATCACCCTGGCGGGCCTGGCCCGCGAGACCAAGCGGATCCGGCTGGGCACGCTGATGACGGCCGGCACCTTCCGGCTCCCCGGCGTGCTCGCCATCCAGGTCGCGCAGGTCGACCAGATGTCGGGCGGCCGGATCGAACTCGGCCTGGGTGCCGGCTGGTTCGAGGAGGAACACAAGGCGTACGGCATTCCCTTCCCGGCCGAGCGCCTCGCGAGGCTGGAGGAGCAGCTGGAGATCGTCACCGGCCTGTGGGCCACCGAGCCCGGCGCCACCTTCGACTACGCGGGTGTCCACTACCAGGTGGAGAACTCCCCGGCGCTGCCCAAGCCGGCCCAGGACAAGATCCCGGTCCTGATCGGCGGCCACGGCGCGAAGCGCACCCCACGCCTGGCCGCCCGGTACGCGGACGAGTTCAACATGCCCTTCGCCTCGATCGCGGACAGCGAGCGGCAGTTCGGCCGGGTCCGCTCGGCCGTCGAGGAGGCCGGCCGCAAGCCCGGCGACCTCGTCTATTCCAATGCCCTCGTCGTGTGCGTGGGCAAGGACGACGCCGAGGTGGCCCGGCGGGCCGCCGCCATCGGCCGGGACGTCGCGGAGCTCAAGGCCAACGGCCTGGCAGGCTCCCCGGCCGAGGTCGTCGACCGGATCGGAGCCTACGAGGCGGTCGGCTCGTCCCGTCTCTACCTCCAGCTGCTCGACCTCGGCGATCTGGACCACCTGGAGCTGATCTCCTCGCGGGTCCAGTCCCAGCTCGGCTGACGGGAGCGGCGACCGTGCCCCGCGCGTCCCGCCCGCTCGCCGAGGCCTTGGCCGGCCCCGGCGGGCGGACCGTGCTCCTGGACGGCGGGCTGAGCAACCAGCTCGCCGACCAGGGCTGCGACCTGTCCGGCGGCCTCTGGACGGGCCGGGTCCTCGCCGAGCGGCCGGAGCAGGTGACGGCCGCCCACACCGCCTACGCGCGAGCCGGCGCCGAGGTGCTGATCACCGCGAGCTACCAGGTGGGGTACGCCGCCTTCGCCCGACGCGGCTACGGCCCCGAGCGCACGACCGCCTTGCTGCGGCGCAGCGTGCGGCTGGCCGACGGGGCGGCCCGGGCGGCGGAGCGCGGGGTGTGGGTCGCCGCGTCCGTGGGCCCGTACGGGGCGGTGCTGGCGGACGGCTCCGAGTACCGGGGCCGGTACGGCCTGAGCGTGCGCGAGCTGGCCGGCTTCCACCGGCCCCGGATCGCGGCGCTGCTGGCCCAGGGCCCCGACGTCCTGGCCCTGGAGACGGTCCCGGACGCCGTCGAGGCCGAAGCCCTGCTCACCGTCCTCGCGGAGACCGGCGCCCGGGCCTGGCTGAGCTACACGGTGGAGGGCGGCCGCACCCGGGCCGGTCAGCCGCTGCCCGAGGCCTTCGCCCTCGCCGCCGGGTCCCCGCAGATCATCGCCGTCGGCGTGAACTGCTGCGACCCGGCTGAAGTCCTGCCCGCCCTGGAAGCGGCCGCCGGCGTCACCGCCAAACCGCTGCTGGCGTACCCCAACGACGGCTCGGTCTGGGACGCCGCGACCCAGACCTGGCAGGCCCCGGCCACCCCCGCCCCCTGGCCCACGGCCGCCTGGCGCCGCACCGGAGCCCGCCTCATCGGTGGGTGCTGCCGCATCGGCCCCGACCGCATCGCGCGACTGGCGGCCGAGCGTCACGCTGAGGGCGCGTGACGAGGCGTCAACTCCGGTCATTTGTAGGCGACTTCTCGTCGAAATGAGCCTCCCTGTGTGTCGAGGCAGCTGACAGGAGTCACCCATAGGGGCCACGATGCTCCAACATCGAACGGGGGGCTTGATGAGTGCTGTCGAGAGCGGTTCCGGGGGCGAAGTCCTGAGCCAGGATCAGGGCCCGGAGCGGGGCCAGGGCCCGGAGCAGGGCCAAGCGGATGCCGGAGCGGAGCTGGCGTTGCGCGTCTTCACCGGCGAGGAACGCTGGGGCTGGGAGTTCGTACAACCGCCCGAGCCCCCCGCGCACCGGGACGCCAAGAACCCGCCCGTGTACCAGGAGCCCTCCCGCGACGAGGTCCGCGCCATGGAGGAGCGGGTCCTGATCGGAGGGAAGGCCAAGGGCTCCGGCTGCATCACCATTCTGCTGGGCGGCGTCGCCCTGGCGGCCGGAGGGCTGGCCGCAGCGGTGGTCGTCGTCGTCCTCGTCGTCACCCTGCTGATCCTCAGTTCACCGAGCGCCAGGCTGCGTGCCGCCCGGCGGCGCCTGGAGTCCGACCGCGACCGCGCCCGGCGCGACTACGAGGAGCGCCGGCAGGCCTGGCAGAACCGGATCGCCGCACACCGTGCGGACCACCTGCGCCAGAACGAGAAGCTGGACACCTGGTTCCCGCTCTCCCTCACCTCCGGGCCCAGCCGGATCGACGTCTTCGGCGGCACGGGCAACGGCTGGGCGAGCCTGCTCGCCACGGTCGGCGGCCCGCTCCTGGGCGCAGGCCAGTCGTTCGTCGTCCTGGACCTCACCCAGCAGGCGGTGGCACTGGAGCTGGCCGGACTCGCCGCCCGGCGTGACGTCGCCATCACCCACGTGCCCATGCCCGGAGCCCTGCTCGACGTCGACCTGAGCGAGGAGTTCACTCCCGAGGAACTGGCCGAGGCGCTTGCGGAAGCGCTGGGCACCATGCGCCCGCCCGGTGCGGACGTCGATCTCCACACCATCGACGTGGACGTCGTGCAGACCGTCGCCGACCTGCTCGAAGGGCCGGTCACCTTCGCCCGCCTGGCCTCCGGTCTGCGCGTCCTGCTCCGGGTCTACGACACCGACCCGGAGGCGGCCGGGGCGCTCAGTCCCTCCGAGGTCGAGTCGATCACCCGGGCCATCGACCTGGTGGGCCAGGGCGAACGCCTCCAGAACGAGCTGCGCTACGTACGGGCCCAGACGGAACTGCTCGCCAAAGCGGCGCCGGGCGCCGTCGCCGACGCCCGCACCGCCGACTGGTGGCGGCCCGGCGGCCTAACCGTCGTCACGACCGAAGACCCCGTCCGCCGGCGCAAGGACCTGACGGACCGCTTCGTGTTCTTCCGGCTCCTCCACGCACTGCGTAAGCGCGCCGTCGCCCCCGGAACCGGCACGCTCGTCGTCGCCGGCGCGGACCACCTGGGCCGGGAGGCACTGGAATCCATGGCGCGCGAGGCGCGGAGCGCCGGAGTCCGGCTCGTCTTCCTCCTGGAACATCTGCGGGAGGCCGCCGTCGAGGTCGCCGGCGGGTCGGACAGCGCCACCGTGTTCATGCGGATGGGCAACGGCGAAGAGGCCAAGGCCGCCGCCCAGTTCATCGGGCAGGATCACAAATTCCTCGTGAACCAGCTGACCCGGCAGGTCGGGGAAACCCTCACCGAGGGCCGCGGCAGCAGCTACAGCTTCCAGCGGGGCTTCTCGGATTCGGACAGCTTCAACCGGGGTGGTGGCCGAGGGGGCAGTAACTGGGGGAGTTCCAGCTCCGTCTCGACCTCGCTCTCCCGCAGTTGGCAGGACTCGACCAACACCTCCACCGCCCGCTCGACCACGACCGGCGAAAACCTCACCCGCGTCTACGAGTTCGCGGTGGAACCCACCCAGCTGCAGGCCCTCCCTGTGACCGGACTGGTGCTCGTCGAAGCCGGACCCGGCGGCCGCCGTGTGGTGTTCGGAGACTGCAGTCCCGGGATCAACTTCCTGCCCCGGCTCTCGACACGACCTCGCGCGAGCCTGACGTGAACACGGGGGGCGGGCTTTCCTCGGCCCTACCCACCGCACTCCGAGCCCGTCCCGTAGGAGCGGCTGGAGCAGGAGCGCTCCGCGCTCTCGGTCCAGTTGCCCCGGCTGCGCCGGCGCGAGAACTCCGCAGCCGACCGGGTGGCGGCGGAGCGGGCCGAGGCCCGCTACCGCGAGCTGACGCGGGCGCTCGCCACCGGAGTGTGGAACGTACGCGTGCTGGTCGGGCGCAGCCCGGCCCGAGTCGGCGCTCGCCTCGGGATCATCCGCAAGGTCGAGCACGAGCAGGTCGCCGTTCGGAAGAGGAGCAGGAGGAGCAGACGTGAGTGACGGGGGGCGTCAGGGCGGGAGCGGTCTGGCGGACGGGGTGTTCCACGGGCCGGAGCGGTGGGGGTGGGAGTTTGTCGTGCCGGCCGGGCCCGTGGTGCATGCTGAGGCGGGGAATCCGCCGACGTGGGTCGAGCCGTACTTTCCGGAGCTCGCGCGGCTCGAGCAGGAGGTTGCCGGGCGGATGAGTCCGGGGCGGATCGTGGGTGTGGCGCTCGCCATCGCGGTCGGCGGGCTGCTCGTGGTCGGTTTCCTCTCCGTGGTGGCGGCCATCGGGTTCGTCGTCATCGTGGTGGCCGTCAATCCGAGCCGCCGCCGGGACCAGGCGCGGGAGCAGGCCCTCGAGGAGCGGCGGCGTCTGTGGGAGACGCACCAGGGGAGGCTGGCCGCCTGGCAGTCGATGCTCCGTGAGCACGAGCTGGCCGAGCGGAGCCGGTGGGCCGCCGCCGACACCTGGTTCCCGCTCGCGCTCGCCTCGAAGCCCGCGCGCATCGACGTCGTCGGCGGCACGGGTGACGGCTGGGCCAGCCTGCTGGCCACTTTCGGCGGTGCGGTGGTCGCGGGCGGGCAGGCGCTCCTCGTCGTCGACATGACGGAGCAGGCCGTCGCGCTGGAGCTCGCGGGCTTCGCCGCTCGGCGCGCAGTTCCCGTCGCGCACGTTCCGTTCCCGGCCGCCGCGCTCCGTACCGATCTGGGCGAGGAGTTCGGCCCCGGGGACCTGGCCGAGTCCCTCGCCGCGGCACTCGCCACCGTGCGGCCGCCCGGGACCGATGCCGACCTGCAGAGCGTTGACACCGCGGTGATCCGCACCGTCGCCCGCCACCTCGACGCCCCGCTCACCTACGGCCGTCTCGCCGCGGGTCTGTCCGTACTGCTGCGCCTGTACGAACCGGGTCCCGACGGATCCGGTCCGCTGGCACCCCACGAGGTGGCCCTGCTCACCGAGGCCGTCGACTCGGTCGGCCGGGGCGAACGCCGTCAGAACGAGCTGCACTACGTGCAGGAGCAGCTCGCCTCCCTCGCCGCCGAAGCCCCGCCGGGTGACGTGGCGGACCGGCCGGCCGCCCAGTGGTGGCGCCCGGGGCAGCTCACCGTCCTCGCCACCGACGGCCTCGGCCCCCAGCGCAAGGACCTGGCCGACCGGATCGTGTTCTTCCGGGTGCTCCATGCCCTGCGCACCCGGGCCTTCGCGTCCGGGACGGGCACCCTGGTCGTCGCGGGGGCGGATCACCTGGGGCGTGACGCCCTCGAAACCCTGGCCCGCCAGGCCCGCACCGCCGGAGTGCGCCTCGTGCTGCTCCTGGAGCACCTGAGGGAGGGCACGCTGCAGCTCGCCGGCGGCTCGGGCAGCGCGACCGTGTTCATGCGCATGGGCAACGGGGAGGAGGCGAAGGCGGCCGCGGAGTTCATCGGGCGGGAGCACACCTTCGTCGTCAACCAGCTGACCAGGCAGGCCGGCGAGACCTTCACGACGGGGCGCGGTGGCGGCTACGGCGAACAGGTCGGGGAGTCCTCCACCCACGGCGGTTCCACGAACTCGTACGGGACCTCGCTCTCCCGCAGTTGGCAGGAGAGCGTGAACAGCTCGATCGCCACGTCGCTCACGACCGGCGAGACCACTTCGCGTCTCTACGAGTTCACGGTCGAACCGACGCAGCTGCAAGCCCTGCCTCCGACCGGCCTCGTCCTGGTGGACACCGCCTCCGGCGGCCGGCGCGTGACCTTCGGCGACTGCAACCCGGGGATATCCGTCATGCCCCGGGTGTCGCCGTTGCCCCGGTGACGCGGCCACCCGAAAACAAGAGGCGGGCGGGGGCGCTGACCAGCCACAATCGCTCGTATGTTCCTGACGATCTCCACGACCGGCACGGCTGAACGACCCGCCACCGACCTGGGCTTCCTGCTGCACAAGCATCCCGGCAAGACGCAGGCGTTCTCCACCTCCCACGGCACCGCCCACGTCTTCTACCCCGACGCCACGGACGAGCGGTGCACGGCGGGCCTGCTGCTGGAGGTGGATCCCGTCGCGCTCGTGCGGCGTGGTCAGGGCAAGGGTCAGGGCAAGGGGCAGGGCGGCACGCCGGACGCCGCGCTCGCGCAGTACGTCAACGACCGCCCCTACGCCGCCTCCTCGCTGCTGGCCGTCGCGCTGAGCGGCGTGTTCCGCAATGCGCTGAAGGGGCAGTGCGCGGCCCGGCCCGAGCTGCCGGACGAGGTGCGCCCGCTGCGGATCGAGATCCCGGTGCTGCCCGCCCGGGGCGGCGCCGAGCTCGTGCGCCGGCTGTTCGGCCCGCTCGGCTGGGAGTCGGTCACGGCCACCCCGGTCGCGCTCGACGAGACCTTCCCGGAGTGGGGCGACTCCCGGTACGTACGCCTCGTCCTGGAGGGCGAGCTGCGGCTTTCCGACGCGCTGCGCGGCCTGTACGTCCTGCTGCCCGTCCTCGACGACTCCAAGCACTACTGGATCGCCTCCGACGAGGTGGACAAGCTGCTGCGCGCCGGAGACGGCTGGCTCGCCGAACACCCGGAGAGCGGGCTGATCACCTCCCGCTACCTGGCCCGCCACAAGCGGCTGACCCAGGACGCCCTGGAGAGGCTGGAGCTGGTCCGCCTCGCCGAGGCCGACGGCAGCGAGGTGGAGGAGCTCGACAACGCGGTCGACGAGGCGAGCGACACGGAGGAGAAGCCCGTACCGCTCGCGGTGCTGCGCCGCGAGGCGATCCTCGCCGCGCTGGGAGCGGCCGGTGCGGCCCGCGTCCTCGACCTGGGCTGCGGCCAGGGGCAGTTGGTGCAGGCGCTGCTCAAGGATCCGGCATACACCGAGATCGTGGGTGTGGACGTGTCCGTCCGGGCGCTGAACATCGCCGCGAAGCGGCTGCGGCTGGAGCGGATGGGGGAGCGGCAGAGCTCCCGCGTCCGCCTGACGCAGGGCTCGCTCGCGTACACCGACAAGCGGCTCGTGGGCTACGACGCGGCCGTGCTCAGCGAGGTCATCGAGCACCTGGACCTCGAGCGGCTGCCCGCCCTGGAGTACGCGGTGTTCGGCTCGGCCCGCCCCCGCACGGTCCTCGTGACCACTCCGAACGTCGAGTACAACGTCCGCTGGGAGACCCTGCCCGCCGGGCACGTCCGGCACGGCGACCACCGCTTCGAGTGGACCCGGGAGGAGTTCCGGGCCTGGGCCGGAGGCGTCGCCTCCCGGCACGGTTACTCCGTCGCATACCTGCCCGTCGGGGACGACGACCCCGAGGTGGGGCCGCCGACCCAGATGGCCGTCTTCACCCTGACCACCGGCACCACCGGCACCACGGACAACACCGGCACCGACACCCCGAAGGAGGGCGAGGCAGCATGACCACCGACACCGACACCAGGGCCACCACCGACCGCAAGCGCGTACTTCCCGTCACCGACCTGTCCCTCGTCGTCCTGATCGGGGCCACCGGCTCGGGCAAGTCCACCTTCGCCCGTACGCACTTCAAGCCCACCGAGGTCATCTCCTCCGACTACTGCCGGGGCCTGGTCGCCGACGACGAGAACGACCAGAGCGCGAGCAAGGACGCCTTCGAGGTCCTGCACTACATCGCGGGCAAGCGGCTCGCCGCCGGCCGCCTCACCGTGGTCGACGCCACCAGCGTCCAGGCCGAGTCCCGCCGGCAGCTGGTCCAGCTCGCCCGGGAGTACGACGTCCTGCCCATCGCGATCGTCCTCGACCTGCCCGAAGAGGTCTGCGCCGAGCGCAACGCGGCCCGCCCGGAGCGGGCCGGGCTGCCGCGCGCCGTCATCCAGCGCCACCGCCGCGACCTGCGGCGCTCGCTGCGCGGCCTGGAGCGCGAGGGCTTCCGCAAGGTGCACGTGCTGCGCACGCCCGAGGAGGTCGAGTCGGCCGAGGTGGTCCTGGAGAAGCGCTTCAACGACCTCACCCACCGCACCGGCCCCTTCGACATCATCGGCGACATCCACGGCTGCGCCTCCGAGCTGGAGACCCTGCTCGGAAAGCTCGGCTACGAGGACGGCGCCCACCCCGAGGGCCGCACCGCCGTGTTCGTCGGCGACCTCGTCGACCGCGGCCCGGACAGCCCGGGCGTCCTGCGCCGGGTGATGGGGATGGTCGGCTCCGGCAACGCCCTGTGCGTCCCCGGGAACCACGAGAACAAGCTCGGCCGTTACCTCAAGGGATCCAAGGTCCAGCAGACCCACGGCCTCGCCGAGACCATCGCGCAGCTCGAAGGGGAGCCGGAGGAGTTCGTCCGGGAGGTCCGCGCCTTCATCCAGGGCCTGGTCAGCCACTACGTCCTCGACGGCGGCAAGCTCGTGGTCTGCCACGCCGGGCTGCCCGAGAAGTACCACGGCCGCACCTCCGGCCGGGTGCGCTCGCACGCCCTGTACGGGGAGACCACCGGCGAGACCGACGAGTTCGGGCTGCCCGTGCGCTACCCGTGGGCCGAGGACTACCGGGGCAAGGCCGTCGTGGTCTACGGACACACGCCGGTCCCGGACACCGCCTGGATCAACAACACCATCTGCCTCGACACCGGAGCCGTCTTCGGCGGGAGGATGACCGCCCTGCGCTGGCCCGAGCGCGAACTGGTCGACGTACCGGCCGAGAAGGTCTGGTACGAGCCGGTCAAGCCGCTCGTCACCGAGGTGCCCGGCGGGCACGACGGCCGTCCGCTCGACCTGGCCGACGTGCACGGCCGCCGGATCGTGGAGACCCGGCACCTGGGCAACGTCAACGTCCGCGAGGAGAACGCGGCCGCCGCCCTGGAGGTGATGAGCCGCTTCGCCGTGGACCCGCGCCTGGTGCCGTACCTCCCGCCCACCATGGCCCCGACGGCGACCTCGCACGAGGACGGCTATTTGGAGCACCCCGCCGAGGCCTTCGCGCAGTACCGCAAGGACGGCATCGCGCAGGTCGTCTGCGAGGAGAAGCACATGGGCTCCCGGGCCACCGTGCTGCTCTGCAAGGACGCCGACGCGGCCCGCGAGCGGTTCGGGGTCGACGGCCCCACCGGGTCCGTGTACACCCGCACCGGACGGCCCTTCTTCAAGGACCCCGAGGTCACCGAGGAGGTCCTCACCCGGCTCCGCTCGGCGGTCACCGACGCGGGCCTGTGGGAGGAGCTGACTGTGTCCGACAGCGCCTCCGGCGCGGGGGACTGGCTGCTCATCGACGGCGAACTGCTGCCCTGGTCGCTGAAGTCGGCCGGCCTCCTGCGCAACCAGTACGCCGCCGTGGGCGCGGCCTCCGGCGCCGTGTTCCCGGACGCCGTCGCCGCCCTGGAGGCGGCCTCGGCCCGGGGCGTCGACACCGGCGAGCTCCTGGAGCGCCAGCGCGGTCGGGCCGCGGACGCGGCGAAGTTCACCGAGGCGTACCGGCGTTACTGCTGGAGCACCGACGGGCTGGACGGCGTACGGTTCGCCCCGTTCCAGCTGCTGGCGGCGGCGGGCCGCTCGCTGGCGGCCGTACCCCACGACGAGCAGCTCTTCTGGCTGGACCGGCTCGTCGCCGCCGACGAGGCCGCCGGAACCGGACTGCTGCGCCGCACCGGCCGGATCCTGGTGGACACCGCGGACGGGGCCTCGGTACGGGCGGGCACCGACTGGTGGCTGGAGCTGACGGCCGCCGGCGGCGAGGGCATGGTCGTCAAACCGCTCCAGGCGTACGCCAAGGACGGCAAGGGCCGGCTCGTGCAGCCGGGCGTGAAGGTGCGCGGACGCGAGTACCTGCGGATCATCTACGGTCCCGAGTACACGCGTCCGGACCACCTGGAGCGGCTGCGCGGACGCCACCTCGGGCACAAGCGCTCGCTCGCCCTGCGCGAGTACGCGCTCGGCCTGGAGGCCGTGGACCGGCTGGCGGCGGGGGAGCCGCTGTGGCGGGTCCACGAGGCGGTCTTCGCCGTCCTCGCGCTGGAGTCGGAGCCGGTGGACCCGCGGCTCTGACGGCTCCCGGCCGCAACGCCAGGCGTCAAGGAAGGGCCCCCGTACGGCCGCTCATTAGGTCGTATGGGGGAACTTTCGCGGAGAACTCCGGGAAAACCACCGGCGGGATCGTTCATCCAGGGCAGCGGAATGTCCGCGACCCTGGAAGGACGGAACGTCACCTATGAAGATGACCGCGCGCGGAAGCATTGCGGCACTCATGACCTGTATGGCCGCGGCAGGCGCGGCCACCCCGGCCATGGCCGACGCGGTGCCGGTGGGAGTCCCCCTGGACGCGGTGCGGACCACGCTCGGCGTGGACGTCCCGCACCTGGCCACCGGAGTCCCGGTGCCCGTGGTCGGAGCGCCCGAGGCGCCCCGCTTCCACAAGGGCGACATGCTGCCGACCCCGCTGCTGCCGGCGGTGCCGATCGGCACCGAGCTCGGGAACACCCTCCTCACCTCCCCGGTGCCGAACCTGGCCGGAAAGCCCGAGACGGACGGCGAGGGCTCGCTGGACGCACCCGCGACCACCGTGCGCACCCGGACCCCGGGACTGCTCGTCGGCTCCCCGCTGACCATGCCCGACGCGTCCAACTACGGGCTGCCGAACGTGACCGTCCCCGCGCTGGGCGTCATCGCCCCTGACCTCACCGGTACCCCGGAGGCCCTGCTCGGCCTGCGCTGAACCGGCGGGCCCCCGACCGCCGTCGGATCCGGCGGGACGGACCCGCTGGAGACGCCCTGGGCCGACGCCACGTCAAAAAGCCGCCCGGTCTGCGAACGTGTACGGCATGGGATTCCATGTCGATTCCGAGACCGGGCGGCTTCGCCGCGTCATCCTCCACCGGCCCGACCTGGAGCTGAAGCGGCTCACACCGAGCAACAAGGACGCGTTGCTCTTCGACGACGTGCTGTGGGTGCGCAGGGCCCGCCAGGAGCACGACGGCTTCGCCGACGTACTGCGCGACCGGGGCGTGGAGGTCCACCTCTTCGGTGACCTGCTGATCGAGGCCCTGGACATCCCGGAGGCGAGACACCTCGTCCTGGACCGGGTCTTCGACGAGAAGGAGTACGGTCCGCTCGCCACCGACCACCTGCGGTCGGTCTTCGACGGCCTGTCCTCGGCGGACCTGGCCGAGTCGCTGATCGGGGGGATGACCAAGCGGGAGTTCCTGGAGCGGCACGCGGAGCCGGTGTCGGTCCGCTTCCACGCCCTGGACCTGGACGGCTTCCTGCTGGGGCCGCTGCCCAACCACCTCTTCACCCGGGACACCTCCGCCTGGATCTACGACGGGGTGTCCATCAACGCGATGCGCTGGCCGGCCCGGCAGCGCGAGACCGTGCACTTCGAGGCCATCTACAAGCACCATCCGCTCTTCACCGGCTCAGGCCCCTTCCATACCTGGTCGCAGGGGCAGGCCGACTACCCGTCCACCATCGAGGGCGGCGACGTCCTGGTCATCGGCAACGGCGCCGTGCTGATCGGGATGAGCGAGCGGACCACCCCGCAGGCCGTGGAGATGCTGGCGCGCGGGCTGTTCGCCGCCGGGTCGGCGACGACGATCGTGGCGCTCGACATGCCCAAGCGGCGGGCGTTCATGCACCTGGACACGGTGATGACGATGGTCGACGGGGATACGTTCACCCAGTACGCGGGCCTGGGCATGCTGCGCTCCTACACGATCGAGCCCGGCGGCGGCCCGAGCGAGCTGAAGGTGACCGACCATCCGCCGGAGCACATGCACCGGGCCATCGCCGCCGCCCTCGGGCTGGACGCGATCCGGGTGCTCACGGCGACCCAGGACGTGCACGCCGCCGAGCGCGAGCAGTGGGACGACGGCTGCAACGTGCTCGCCGTGGAGCCGGGCGTGGTCGTCGCGTACGAGCGGAACGTCACGACCAACACCCACCTGCGCAAGCAGGGCATCGAGGTGATCGAGATCCCGGGCAGCGAGCTGGGGCGGGGAAGGGGAGGGCCGCGCTGCATGAGCTGTCCGGTGGAGCGCGACGCGGTGGCCTAGCCGGCCGGGGGTGCGGGGGCGGGGCAGGGGAAGCAGGGGAGGGGAGGCGTGGGCAGGGGAGGCCGCGGCAGGGGAGGCCGGGACCCGGGTCCGTACGCGAAGGCTCTGTATATCAATGCATCCGGTCGTATAGACTTCCAGCATCCCCTGTCACCGTGACTCTGGAGCGCCCCCATGGCCACCGATCTTGTCGGCCGCAGTTTCCTCAAGGAGCTCGACTTCACCGCCGCCGAGTTCCGCGGCCTCGTCGAGCTCGCCGCCGAACTCAAGGCGGCCAAGAAGGCCGGGACCGAGCGGCGCCGCCTCCAGGGCAAGAGCATCGCCCTGATCTTCGAGAAGACCTCCACGCGCACCCGCTGCGCCTTCGAGGTCGCCGCCGCCGACCAGGGCGCCCACACCACGTACCTCGATCCCTCCGGCTCCCAGATGGGCCACAAGGAATCGGTCAAGGACACCGCGCGGGTGCTGGGCCGGATGTTCGACGGCATCCAGTACCGGGGTGACGCGCAGGACACCGTCGAGCAGCTCGCCGCCCACGCCGGCGTGCCCGTCTTCAACGGCCTCACCGACGACTGGCACCCCACCCAGATGCTGGCCGACGTGCTCACGATGACCGAGCACTGCGCCAAGCCGCTGGAGCGGATCGCCTTTGCCTACCTCGGTGACGCCCGCTTCAACATGGGCAACTCCTACCTGGTGACCGGCGCGCTGCTGGGCATGGACGTACGGATCGTCGCGCCGCGGCACTACTGGCCGGCCGAGCCCGTGGTGGCCGCGGCGCGCGAGCTGGCGGCCGCCAGCGGCGCCCGGATCACGCTCACCGAGGACCTCGCGGAGGGCGTCGGGCAGGCCGATTTCGTGGTGACCGACATCTGGGTGTCCATGGGCGAGCCCAAGGAGGTCTGGGACGAGCGGATCGAGGCGCTGAGCCCGTACGCCGTCACCATGGACGTGCTGCGCGCCACCGGGAACCCGGACGTGAAGTTCATGCACTGCCTGCCGGCGTTCCATGACCTCGGCACCAAAGTGGCCCGCGAGATCCACGAGCGGCACGGGCTGGATTCGCTGGAGGTCACGGACGAGGTGTTCGAGTCGCCGCACTCGGTCGTCTTCGACGAGGCCGAGAACCGGCTGCACACCATCAAGGCCGTGCTCGTCGCGGCCCTGGGGGACCCGGCCGCATAGTCATGCGCCGGGGGGGTCGGGGGGCCGGAGGGCTGGGCCTAGAGCGCCGGCCGCGACGGCAGCGTGAACCACACGGCCTTGCCGTGCGCGGTGGCGCGGTGGCCGCAGGCCGAGCTCAGGGTCCGGATCAGCAGCAGGCCGCGGCCGTGCTCCTGCCAGGGGTCGGGGTGGGCGTCGTCCCGGCCGGGTGCGGTCAGGTCGGCGGGGGGCTGCGGATCCCCGTCGTGGACCTCGACCTGGCAGCCGTTCGCCAGCAGTTCCACGACGAGCTCGATGGGGGCGTCGCCGGGGGTGTGCTCCACGGCGTTGGCGACCAGTTCGGCGGTGAGGAGTTCGGCGGTGTCGCTGTCGGCGGGTGCGTCGATGTCGGCGAGGGCCGTACGGACGAGGGCGCGGGCGAGGGGTACGGCCGCTGTCGTGTGCGGCAGGGCTATCCGCCAGGCGGAGGCGTCGGGCAAGGCGGGACCGTCCGTTCCGTGGGGTCGCAGGGGGCTCGTACGGGTTCGTACGAGGTGTGGCGGGGAAATCCTGCTTTCAACGATACGAAGTGGAAATGTCCTGCCGTAGGGCACCCCGACGTGATCGCAAGGGACGTCGGGCACACCGGGTAGGGACCTTCGGTGCGTGTGGCGCCCCGGTCCGGACGCGGATCCATAGTTATCGCGCTTCCCTGACGACAGTCATGGACCAGTGATACCTTCGGGAAGGTGAGTCCCTTCCTCGGTTCCACACCCGCGACCGAACGCTGGAACCACCTCCGGGTGGACCGGCGGGACGGCGTCGCCACCGTCACCCTCGACCGCCCCGAGAAGCTCAACGCGCTCACCTTCGGCGCCTACGCCGACCTGCGCGACCTGCTCGCCGAACTGTCCCGGGAGCGGTCCGTACGCGCCCTCGTGCTCGGCGGCGAAGGGCGCGGCTTCTGCTCCGGCGGCGACGTCGACGAGATCATCGGCGCCACCCTCGCGATGGACACCGCCCAGCTCCTCGACTTCAACCGGATGACCGGCCAGGTCGTGCGCGCCCTGCGCGAATGCCCCTTCCCGGTCATCGCCGCCGTCCACGGCGTCGCCGCCGGCGCCGGGGCCGTCATCGCGCTCGCCGCCGACTTCCGCATCGCCGACCCCACCGCCCGCTTCGCCTTCCTCTTCACCCGGGTCGGCCTCTCCGGCGGGGACATGGGCGCCGCGTACCTGCTGCCCCGCGTCGTCGGGCTCGGGCACGCCACCCGGCTGCTGATGCTGGGGGAGCAGGTCAGGGCGCCGGAGGCCGAGCGGATCGGGCTGCTCAGCGAAGTCACCGAGGAGGGCAAGGCCTCCGTACGGGCGGCGGAGCTCGCCGCGCACCTCGCCGCCGGCCCGGCCCTCGCGTACGCGCAGACCAAGGCACTGCTGACCGCCGAGCTGGACATGCCGCTCGCCGCCTCGGTGGAACTCGACGCGAACACCCAGGCGCTGCTGATGAACGGCGAGGACTACCGGGAGTTCCACGCGGCCTTCACCGGGAAGCGGCCGCCCCAGTGGAAGGGCAGGTAGTTCATTGAGCACCGGTTCGATGAGCACCGGCGCGATGAGCACCGGCCGGACGCCCGCCGCCCTGCGGGTCGCCGTGGTCGGCGGGGGCCCGGGCGGGCTGTACGCCGCCGCACTGCTGGCCCGGCAGGGGCACGCGGTGGACGTGTGGGAGAAGAACGCCCCCGACGACACCTTCGGCTTCGGGGTGGTCCTCTCCGACGAGACCCTCGGCGGGATCGAAGCGGCCGACGCCGTGGTCTACGCGGCCCTGAGCGCCGAGTTCGTCCGCTGGGACGACATCGACATCGTGCACCGGGGCCGGCTGCTGACCTCCGGCGGTCACGGCTTCGCCGCGCTCGGGCGGCGCCGGCTCCTGGAGATCCTGCACGAGCGCTGCGCGGGCCTCGGCGTCCGGCTCCGCTTCCGCACCCGGGCGCCCGAGCCCGGGGCGCTCGCAGCCTCGTACGACCTGGTGGTCGCGGCCGACGGGGTGCACAGCCCGACCCGGGAGGCCGCGGCGGAGCACTACGGGCCCACGATCACGGGCGGGCGGTGCCGCTACATCTGGCTCGCCGCCGACTTCCCCTTCGAGGCCTTCCGGTTCGAGATCGCGGAGACCGAGCACGGGGTGATGCAGCTGCACGCCTACCCGTACTCGGCAGACTCCTCCACCGTGATCGTCGAGATGCGCGAGGAGGTCTGGCACGCAGCCGGCTTCGACCTCTGCGACGAGGCGGAATCGGCGGCGCGCTGCGCGAAGATCTTCGGCGAGGCGCTGCGGGGAAGGCCGCTGCGCGGCAACGGCTCCGCGTGGACGCAGTTCCGTACGGTGGTCAACGCGCGCTGGTCGCACGGCAACACGGTGCTCATCGGCGACGCCGCGCACACCGCGCACTTCTCGATCGGCTCCGGCACCAAACTGGCGGTGGAGGACGCGCTCGCGCTGGCGCGGGCGGTGGAGGCAGAGCCGGACGTCCCGGCCGCGCTGGCCGCGTACGAGGCCGCACGGCGGCCGGCGGTGGCCTCCACCCAGCGGGCGGCGGCCGCCAGCATGCGGTGGTTCGAGGGGCTCGCCGGGTACGTGGAGCAGCCCGCCCGGCAGTTCGCCTTCAACCTGCTCACGCGCAGCCTGCGGGTCACCCACGGCAACCTGCGGCTGCGCGATCCGCGCTTCACCGGCGCGGTGGAGCGTGACTTCGGCTGCCCCGAGGCCGCGGACGGCGGGCCGGACGAGGCGGGAACCCCGCCGATGTTCACGCCGTTCACCCTGCGGGGGCTGACCCTGCGCAACCGGGTCGTGGTCTCCCCGATGGACATGTATTCGGCGGGGGGAGGGGCTTCGGCGGGGGGAGGGGCTTCGGCAGGTGGAGGGGCTTCGGCTTCGGCGGTGGACGGCGACGGCGTGCCGGGCGACTTCCACCTGGTGCACCTCGGCGCGCGGGCGCTGGGCGGGGCCGCCCTGGTGATGACCGAGATGGTCTGCGTCAGCGCCGAGGGCCGGATCACCCCGGGCTGCACGGGCCTCTACACCGCGGAGCAGGCGGCCGCCTGGGCGCGGATCGCCGACTTCGTGCACACCTCGGCGCCCGGCACCGCGCTCGGCGTCCAGCTCGGCCACTCGGGCCGCAAGGGCTCGACCCGGGTCATGTGGGAGGGCATGGACGCCCCGCTCCCCGAGGGGAACTGGCCGCTCGTGGCCGCCTCCGCGCTGCCCTACCGCCCCGGGGTCTCGGCCGTGCCCCGGGCCATGGGCGCCGCCGACCTCGCCGCCGTCCGCTCCGACTTCGCCGCCGCCGCCGTCCGGGCCGCCGCCGTCGGCTTCGACCTGCTCGAACTGCACTGCGCGCACGGCTACCTGCTCTCCGGCTTCCTCTCTCCGCTGACCAACCATCGCACCGACGCCTACGGCGGTTCGCTGGAGAACCGGCTCCGCTTCCCGCTGGAGGTCTTCGACGCGGTCCGCGCCGTCTGGCCCGCGGACCGGCCGATGACGGTCCGCCTCTCGGCCACCGACTGGGCGCCCGGCGGCACCTCGCCCGAGGAGGCGGTGGCCATCGCCGGAGCCTTCGCGGCCCACGGCGCGGACGCCATCGACGTCTCGACGGGCCAGGTGGTGGCGGAGGAGACCCCCGAGTACGGGCGCGCGTACCAGACCCCGTACGCCGACCGGATCCGCAACGCCCTGAACGTCCCCGTGATCGCCGTCGGCGCGATCTCCTCCTGGGACGACGTCAACTCCCTGCTGCTGGCCGGCCGGGCGGACCTCTGCGCGCTCGGCCGCCCCCACCTCTACGACCCGCACTGGACCCTGCACGCGGCCGCCGACCAGTCCTACACCGGCCCGGCCGCGCCCTGGCCCGCCCCCTACCGCGCGGGCAGCCGCAAGCCGCCGACGGGGCGGGGGTAGCGCCCCGCCGTCTACTGGTGTGGCCGCAGGGCCAGGCACTCGTGGCAGTGGCAGGGCTCCGGGTGCGGCCAGTAGGGCCAGGCGCCGGAGCGCAGCTCCCAGGCGCGGCGCTCCAGGGTCACCGAGAGGTCCCGCGCGTAGGCCTCGTCCCAGAACCCCCCGTCGGCGACCCGCAGTACGGCAGGAGATCGGACGAGCGTGGGCCGGAAGCCGTACAGATGGCGGGTGGCCACGTAGGACCACCGGTACCCGCGGCCGTTTCGGGGCCGGCCGACGACCTCGCAGTCCTGGAGGGCGTTGTGCGTGTCGCCGACGTACACCTTGGACCCGCCCTTGAACATCTTCGTGCCCGGGCGCTGGCCCTGGCCGCCCTCGCCGTAGCGGCGCCACAGGACCACGTTCGCGGCCAGCATCCAGAAGGGTTCGAGCGGCTCGGGCGGTTCCCCGCCGTCCGCCGGGGCGCTCATGCCAGCGCCACCTCCACCCGGTCCTCGACCGGGGTGTAGCCCAGCCGCTGGTAGACGCCGTTGCTGGTGGGGTTCGCCAGGTCGGTGAAGAGCAGCACCTCCGCGGCTCCGGCCGCGTGCGCCGCCTCGGTCGCGGCGTACGTCACCCCGGCCGCGTACCCGCGGCCGCGCAGCTCCGGCGGGGTGTAGACCGGGCCGATCCGGGTCACCGCGCCGATCGGGCGGAAGAACCCGGCCAGCGAGACCGGTGTCCCGGCGTCCTCCCAGAGCAGCATGCCCCCGTACGAGAGCCGGTCGCGCAGGGCTGCCTCGGAGGCGGCCCCGCCCTCGCCGGACTCCTGCTTGAAGGCGGTGACCCAGTCCAGGAGCAGCGGGAGGTCCGCCTCCCCGGCGGGGCGGGCCCGCCCGGCCGGGGCGGGATCGGGGGCGACGAGCCCGGCGAGCCGGTAGAGGCGGTTCTCCTCCACGACCTCGGTCGGCTTCCCCCAGGAGGCGGCCAGTTCCTTCGCGTCCTCGCGGCGGGCGCTGAGCGCGTCGACCCCGGCGAGCAGCGGCTCGGCGCCGAGCGCGGCCCCCAGCTCCCGGACGGCCGCGGCGGGCAGCGCGCCGATCAGCAGCGGGTGCGGCGGGCACTGGACGACGGCGCCCGCGACCAGCCCGTCGGCCCCGGTCCACGAACCGAAGAAGGGCGGCTCGGACCCGAAGGCGTCCGGGCCCTGCCGCTCCAGCGCGTCGATGACCGTGACCAGCTGGGTGTTGGGCACGGGCTGCGCCGCCACGGAGGGGCGCACGGCGGCCAGCCAGGCCGCCAGGTCAAGGGTGAAGGTCCACGTCATGGCACATGATCGCCCGCGTCCGGCGTGCGGTACAGCCCTTTTCCGCCCCGCTGCCGCGTCAGCTCGGCAGCCACCCCGGCCACCACGGCGGCACGTTGTCGGGCCCGCACCGGCCCGGGTACCCCGGATACCCGTCCAGGGTGCCCCTGACGGCGAAGAACCAGAGCACCAGCGCCCCCAGCGCGAGCACGACCGGCACCATCCGCAGCAGCGGGTGCCTACGCGGCGTGAGCATCGCGACCATCACCCCGCAGAACGCGAAGCCCACCACCAGGACCGGGAGCAGGAAGGTCAGCTCGGTCACGCCGCCCGCGTCCCAGCCCGCGTCGCAGTAGGCGCGCGAGTGGGACGCGAGGGAGATCGCCAGGCACCCGGCGGCCGCGCCCAGCAGCCCGGAAGCGACCATCGAGACGACGTGGGGCCACGTGCGGGGTTGTTCGGTTCCTGTCACGAGAGCAGGTGACGCCCCGGTCGCCGCTACGGTTCCACGAAGCCCGCCCCGAGGTCCCGCAGCCGGTCGTGCAACTCCGCGAAGACCGCCGCCGAGCGGTCTCCCGGCCAGTCGGAGGTGAGCAGCTCGCGCGGCAGGCCCGGGTCGGCGTACGGCAGCCGGCGCCAGGTGTCCAGGGCGAGGAGGTAGCCGCGGTAGGCGGCCTCCGGGGTGGGGACGGCCGCCCCCGTCTGCAGGGCGCGCAGCGACGGCTCGTGGAGGTCGAGGAACTCCTCGTGCTGCTTGGCCAGCGCCGCCAGGTCCCACCAGCGGGCCACCGACTCCGCCGTCGGGGTGAAGCCCAGGTGGGCGCCCCGGAAGAGCTCCACGTACGCCGTCAGGTGCAGCCGCTCCAGGGTGCGGCGGGTCTCCCCCTCCCACCGGTCCGGGGCGATCCACACGCCCGGCGCCACCGCGCCGAAGCCGAGCCCCGCGAGCCGGGAGCGCAGCAGGTGCCGCTTCGCCCGCTCCTGCTCCGGGACGGAGAAGACGGCCAGCAGCCACTCCTGGGACTGTGCCGGGCGGGCGGCCCCGTAGATCCGCCGGTCGCCGTCCTCCAGCAGCCGGCGGGCCTCCTCGGAGAGCTCGTAGCCCGCCGCGCGGTCCCCGGTCCGCGCGGGCAGCAGGAAGCCGCGCCGCTTCAGCCGGGACACCGACGAGCGGACGGACGGAGCGTCGACGCCGGCCGCGCCCAGCAGGCGGACCAGCGCGGAGACCGGGACGGGGCCCGGGAAGGCCCGCCCGTAGGCACCGTAGAACGTGACGATCAGAGATCGCGGGGTGTGTTGCTCGACCACGGATTCACTTTAGATCGTGTCCTTGACCGGGATCATCCGGATCCTCCTGGTCGCGCAGCCGGAAGCGCTGCAGCTTGCCCGTCGCCGTGCGGGGCAGGGCGGGCAGGAAGACGAAGGTGCGCGGGCATTTGTGCGGGGCGAGCTCGGTCCGCATGAAGGTGCGCAGGGCGTCCTCGGTGAGGACCGCGCCCTCCCGGGGGACCGCGTACGCGACCACGATCTGCCCGCGCCGCTCGTCCGGGCGGCCGACCACGGCCGCTTCCAGCACGTCGGGGTGGCGCAGCAGGGCCTCCTCGACCTCCGGGCCCGCGATGTTGTACCCCGCCGAGATGATCATGTCGTCGGCCCGGGCCACGTAGCGGAAGTAGCCCTCCGCGTCACGGACGTAGGTGTCGCCCGTGAGGTTCCAGCCGTCCCGTACGTACTCGCCCTGCCGCGGGTCCGCCAGGTAGCGGCAGCCCACCGGCCCCCGTACGGCCAGCAGCCCCGGCACCTCGTCCGCGACCGGCAGCCCCGCCCCGTCCACCACCCGGGCCTCCCAGCCCGGCACCACGCGGCCCGTCGTACCGGGCCGGATGTCCTCGTCGGCCGCTGAGATGAAGATGTGCAGCAGCTCGGTGGCGCCGATCCCGTTGATGATCCGCAGGCCCGTGCGCTCGTACCAGGCCTGCCAGGTGGCCGCCGGCAGGTTCTCGCCCGCCGAGACGCAGCGGCGCAGCGCGGAGAGGTCGTAGGCGCCCGTGTCGTACGGGCCCAGCGTGTCCAGCATCGACCGGTAGGCGGTGGGCGCGGTGAAGAGCACCGACACCCGGTGCTCGGCCAGCGCGGGCAGCAGCCGGCGCGGGGAGCCGTCCGCCAGCAGCAGCGCCGAGGCGCCGGCCCGCAGCGGGAAGACCACCAGACCGCCGAGACCGAAGGTGAAGCCGAGCGGCGGACTGCCCGCGAAGACGTCCTCGGGGCGGGGGCGCAGCACCTCCCGGGAGAAGGTGTCGGCCACCGCGAGCAGATCGCGGTGGAAGTGCATGCAGCCCTTGGGGCGCCCGGTGGTGCCCGAGGTGAAGGCGATCAGCGCCACGTCGTCGGCGGAGGTCTCCACCGCCGGGAAGGGCTCCGCGTGGCGTTCCGCCTCGGCCAGCCGCAGCAGGTCGCCCGGATCCGCGCCGCCGTACGCGGTGATCCGCAGACCCGGCACCCCCGCCTTCACCAGGTCGTCCACCACCTCCGCCTGGCACAGGGCGTGGCTCACCCGGGCCATCGAGCACACCGTGGCGAGCTCCTGCGCACGCTGCTGGGCCAGCACGGTGACGGCCACCGCACCCGCCTTCATCACCGCCAGCCAGCACGCGGCGAGCCACGGGCCGGTCGGGCCGCGCAGCAGCACCCGGTTGCCGGGGACCACGCCGAGGTCGGAGGTGAGGACGTGCGCGAGCCGGTCCACGCGGGCGTGCAGCTCCCCGTACGTCCACACCGTGCCGTCCGCGCCGCGGAAGGCGGGCCGGTCGGGGCCCAGCCGGGCGATGGTGGCGTCGAGCAGCTCCACGCCGCAGTTGAGGCGGTCGGGGTAGGCCAGAGCGGGGAGTTCGAAGAGGAGCCGCGGCCAGGCGTGCGCGGGCGGCAGGTGGTCGCGCGCGAAGGTGTCTCGGTGAGCGGAAGGCTTGAGCTCCAAGGCGGGTTCGCCCCCTTGCGACGGTCCGCGCCCCGGGTGGGGGCCGGACCCTGCGTATGGACTGTGGACCGAAGTGGAAGAGCCGGGCCGTGCGAACGCAGCACGAGCGTATCGTCATGGTGACGGGAGTCAACAGGACGCGATAGAGGCTGGGGCATACGGATGACCCGATTCACGGGATTCGCGCTCGGGGCGGACCAGCAGGAGTGGTGCGCGCGGCTGCGCGCACTGGCCGCGGAGCGGCTGCGGCCGCTGGCGGAGAAGGGGGAGCCGGGCCGGGTCAACCGGCCGCTGCTCGCCGCACTCGGCGAAGAAGGGCTGCTGGGGCGGGTGTTCACCTCGGGCGCGCTGGACCTGTGCCTGCTGCGCGAATCCCTCGCCTACGGCTGCACGGAGGCGGAGACGGCCCTCGCCCTCCAGGGCTTGGGCGCCTACCCGGTCCTGCGCTCGGGCAGCGACGCGCAGCGCGAGCGCTGGCTGTCCGGGGTGCGGGCCGGGCGCACGGTGGCGGCCTTCGCGCTGAGCGAGCCGGGGGCCGGGTCGGACGCGGCGGCGCTGGCGCTCGAAGCGGCGGCGGAAGGTGCGGGCGGTGGCCGGGGCTGGCGGCTCAGCGGGGAGAAGTGCTGGATCTCCAACGCGCCCGAGGCCGATTTCTACACCGTCTTCGCCCGCACCGGCGAGGGTCCCGGGGCCAAGGGGGTCAGCGCCTTCCTGGTCCCGGCGGACCGGCCGGGGCTCTCGGGGGAGGCCCTGGACATGCTCTCCCCGCACCCGATCGGCGCGCTCGCCTTCGACGGGGTCCCGGTGGGTCCGGCCGACCTGCTGGGGGAGCCGGGCCGGGGCTTCAGGGTCGCCATGGACACCCTGAACCTCTTCCGCCCCAGCGTGGGCGCCTTCGCCGTCGGGATGGCCGGCGCCGCCCTGGATGCGACGGTGGCGCACACGGCCGCCCGTACCGCCTTCGGCGGGGTGCTGGGCGACCTGCAGGCCGTGGCGCACCGGGTGGCCGAGATGGCCACCCGGACCGAGGCGGCCCGGCTCCTCGTGTACGCGGCGGCGGAGGCCTACGACGCGGACGCGCGTTCCCCGCAGGTGCCGAGGCGGGTGGCCATGGCGAAGCTGCTGGCCACCGAGACGGCCCAGTACGTCGTCGACCACGCGGTACAGCTGCACGGGGCGGCCGCCCTGCGCCGGGGCCACCTGCTGGAACACCTGTACCGGGAGGTGCGGGCGCCGAGGATCTACGAGGGGGCGAGCGAGGTGCAGCGCACGATCATCGCCAAGGAGCTCTACCGGGAGGAGCGGGAAGCGCGGGAGGAGCGGGAGTTGCAGGAGATGCGGGAGATGCAGGAGAGGCGAGAGGTGGGGGAAGCGTGAGCCTGGAGCGGATCAACCCGGAGGAGCTGTCCCCGGCGACGGGCTTTTCGCACGCCGTCGTCGCGAGCGGGGGCCGGCTGGTCTTCCTGGCCGGTCAGACAGCGCTCGACGGGGCGGGGAAGGTGGTGGGAGAGACGCTGCCGCAGCAGTTCGAGCGGGCGCTCGCGAACCTGCTGGCCGCACTGGCGGAGGCGGGCGGCTCGCCGTCCGGTCTGGCGCGGGTCACCGTCTATGCCGTGGACGTGGCGGACTACCGTGCCTGCGCGCCCGAACTCGGGCGGATCTGGCGGCGTTTGGCGGGGCGGGAGTACCCGGCGATGGCGGTCGTGGGAGTGGTCCGGCTGTGGGACGAAGGGGCGCTGGTCGAGGTGGACGGGCTGGCGGTGCTTCCGTAGGCCTTTGTGCAGGTGGGAGCGGGTGCCTTTGACAGTGGGCCAGGGAGGGGGGAGGGTGGAAATGCCCCGAAACAGCGGTAATTCACCCTCTCATTCTCGGAGGTGCATGACTATGCGCCGTGGGTTCGTTGCGGCGGCCGTGGCAGGAGCCGCCGGTATCACGATCGGCCTGATGCCGGTCAGCAGTGCCTTTGCCTCGGGTCTGCCACAGACGTACGACCGGTGTGCGGACTGGCGCGGGAACGACTGGCGTGGGGCCGACTGGTGGCGTGACTGCTGCGATCCCTCCCGTGGGAACGACCGCCCCAGCTGGTGCTGGGACGACGTCAGGGGCTGGTACCACGACAGTTGGAACAGCAACTGGAACCACGATGACTGGAACGACAGCGGGCGCGGCGGTAACGGTGGCTGGAACCACGACGACTGGAACGACAGCGGGCGCGGCGGTAACGGTGACTGGAACCACGACAACTGGAACCACGACAACCGTAATGACGGCGGGTGGAACGACGGCAACCACGACTGGAGCAACTGGAACGACTGACTCCACCCCGGTCGCGGTAGCCGCCGCCGACCGGTCCTAGCCCTCCAGCAGGTTCCCCATCCATTCCTCGATGCCCGCCACCGTGCGCGGCAGGGCGCCCGACATCAGCCGGGCGCCCTCGGCCGTGATGACGAGGTCGTCCTCGATGCGGACGCCGATGCCGCGCAGCTCCGGCGGGAGGGTCTCGTCGTCGGGCTGGAGGTAGAGCCCCGGCTCCACGGTGAGGACCTGACCCTCTTCCAGGACCCCGTCCAGGTAGGTGTCCGCGCGCGCCTGCGCGCAGTCGTGCACGTCCAGCCCGAGCATGTGCCCGCTGCTGCACAGGGTGTAGCGCCGGTGCAGATCGCCCTCGGCGTTCTTGAGTACCCCCCACTCCGCGAGCCCCTCCGCGATCACCCGCATCCCGGCCCGGTGGAAGTCGCGGAAGCTTGCGCCCGGCCGCAGCGCCGCCATGCCCGCGTCCTGCGCGGCCAGGACCAGTTCGTACACCTGGCGCTGGACGGGGGAGAACCGGCCCGACAGCGGGAGGGTGCGGGTGACGTCCGCCGTGTAGAGGCCGTCGGTCTCCACGCCCGCGTCCATCAGGAGCAGGTCGCTCGCGTTCAGCCGGCCGTCGTTGCGGATCCAGTGCAGCACACAGGCGTGCGCGCCCGACGCGGCGATCGTCTCGTACCCGGTGCCGTTGCCCTCGGCCCGGGCGCGGCGGTTGAAGACCCCCTCGATCCACCGCTCGCCGCGCGGGTGGGCCAGGGCGCGCGGGAGGTCCCGTACGACGTCCTCGAACCCGGCGGTGGTGTGGTCGACGGCGAGCTGCAGCTCGGCCACCTCCCACGCGTCCTTGACCAGGCGCAGTTCGGAGAGGGTGACGGCGAGCTCCTGGTCGGCGGCGGCGTTGCGCCCCGAGGGGGAGCCCAGCGCGTCCAGGTGGGCGCAGCGGATGCCGGAGAGCCGCTCCGCCTCCGCGAGGTCGGGGCGGCGGCCGACCCAGAACTCCCCGTAGCGGCGGTCGCGGTAGAACTCCTCGTTGCCGCCGGTGCGCGGTGAGCGCGGGCGCAGGTAGAGGACGGCCTCGTGCCCGTGCGGGCCGGCCGGTTCCAGGACCAGGACGTGGCCGACCTGGTCCTCTCCGGTGAGCCCGGTCAGCCAGGCGTACGCGCTGTGCGGGCGGAAGCGGTAGTCGCAGTCGTGGCTGCGGACCTTCAGCTCGCCCGCGGGGATGATCAGGCGTTCCCCGGGGAAGCGCGCGGAGAGGCGTGCGCGGCGGGCCGGAGTGACGGCGTACGCGGGGACGCGCGTGGCGTCCGGCAGCGGCGAGGCCGCCCAGTCCGATGCCATGAAGCGGGACAGCTCGGCTGACACCGGCAGGTCGTGACTGCCGATGTTGAGCCCGGTGGTGGGGCGGGAGGGGGTGTCGGTCACAGGGGCTCCCTCAAGAAGATGCGAACTGGTGGGCGCACAGGTCTTGTCAGTGCAATTTCACATTACTATGTTACAGCTCACACCGCGCCCCGTTAAACCTCGTCAAACACCGCGTGAAGCAGGGCAGTTCCGCACCTTCCCCCACCGCCCCTCCCAGCCAGGAGTTCTTGGTGTCCCAGCACAGAGTCGTGCGCACGTCCCTCCTCTCCGCCGCCGTCACGGTCACCCTCCTCGTCACGGCGGGCCAGGCCGGGACCCGGGCCGCCGAGAGCGGCGCCCGCGCCAACGACACGGGTGCCACCGCGCCCGGCACCTTCGCCGGCTCGGCCGCGGCTCCCCTCGGCGGAGCCCCGGGCGCCGAGGCCGGGGTGAACCCCTTCGACGAGGTCGAGCACCTCGCCGACGCGCGGTCGGCCGCCCCCGCGCCCGCCCCGGCCCCCGGCGGCCAGGCCTCGGGCGGCCAGGCGCCGGGCGGCCGGGCCGTCGCCGACGGCAAGGTGCCCGGCGCCGTCGCCGAGCCGGCCACCGTCGCCGCGCCCGCCGCCGCGCCCGCCACGAAGAGCGGCAGGCTCGCCGCGTCCGCCCAGGGCGTCGCCACGGGAGTCCCCTGCACCCTCGACGGGATCACCGGGCTCACCCCGGAGCAGTTCGCCGACTTCCTCGCCGATCCGGCCGTCACGGCCGCCAAGGGAGGCTGCCTCTCGGGCCTCATCTGGACCTGGGACGCCCGCCTGGCGCCCGTCATGTCGGACGCCCACGTGCAGGCCGTCTCCCGCCGGATATCCGGCCTGGCCGCCTCCCACGACGGCCTGAACTCCTCCCACTTGGAGGAGATGTTCACCTACCTGCACGCCGTGGCCTACCACGACCACTCCCGCACCGAGATCGACGTCACCGACGCCCCGACCGTCGACGCCATGCGCCAGGCCATCGCCGCCTTCGCGGGCGCCGCCCGCACCTTCGACGCCACCGCCTCCAACGCCCGCACCCTGCGCGAGGCCCTCTACGCCGGCTCCGCCCCCGGCCTGCGTCACCACCAGCTCGGCCTGATCGGGGACGTCCTGGCCACCATGGACCCGTCGCGCACCGCGACGCACCTGGACACCGGCTGGGCGGGCGCGGCGCTCGCCGCCCTCTCCGTCAACTACCTCGGCGTGTCCAACAACGACACCGCGTTCCACGCGGCCGCGGCCGCCGACGCCCCGTACCGCGCCGCCTTCAAGAACTTCGCGACGTACGCCCACCTCAAGGGCACCGCGAACGCCTGGGTGGCGCGCGACGCCATCGCCGAGTTCGGCCGCTTCGGCCAGATCGCGGGCCTGAGGGACGGGACCGTCGCCGACCTCGGCGCGCTCCTCGCCCCGGCCCGGGCCGCCTTCGGCGACGGCAGCGAGCCCTGGGCGAAGGCCGTCTCCTGGCTCAACTTCTACCAGGCGTGCAAGCCGTACGGGGTGTGCAAGGAGGACATCGAGCGGGAGCTCTTCCCGAACACCTACACGTACGACAACGGCGCCATCAAGGTCCGCACCGCCCTCGACCGGGCCACCGTCGACCAGCTCTACTACGCGAGCAAGCAGGTCAAGACCCACTACCACCGGGTGGTGGGCACCGACCAGCCGATCGCCGGGGACACCAACGCCACCCTGAACATCGTGCTCTACGCCTCCCGCGCCGACTACGTGAACTACCACCCGGTCCTCACCGGCTACGGCACCAACAACGGCGGCATCTACATCGAGAACGGCGCCACCTTCTACACCTACCAGCGCCGCGTCCCGCAGGACTCCCAGCTCACCCTGGAAGAGCTCTTCCGCCACGAGTACACGCACTACCTCAACGGCCGCTTCGCCGTCCCCGGCACCTTCGGCCAGGGCGCCTGGTATCAGGGCGACCGTACGACCGCCATGGACGAGGGCACCGCCGAGTTCTTCGACGGCGCGACCCGCGACAACGGCATCGCCGTACGCAAGTCCCTGGTCAAGAGCATCATCAACGACACGGCGGGCGGCGGCCCGCGCATGTCGGTGGACCAGCTCCTGCACGCCACGTACGCCAACGACGGCTTCCGCTTCTACAGCTACTCGGGCGCCTTCTTCGAGTTCCTGTGGACCGAGCAGCCCTCGAAGCTGCGGGAGATGTACGGGTACCTGCGCGCCGACGACCCGGCGGGCTTCGACGCCTGGCGCAGCCGGATGGGCCGGGACGCGGCCGTCCAGACCGGCTACGACCGGTTCCTGGACGCCCAGATCGCCAAGGTCGACCAGCTGTTCGTGCCGAACACCTCCTTCACCCCGAACGCGCAACTGCGCGACGCGGCGCTCGCGGATGTGAAGTCCACCTTCGCGACGGCCACGTACAACACCCCGGACTGCGTGGAGAACGGCGAGCCGGGCAAGCGCCGGTTCACCTGTACCGGCAGGATCACGGCGAACCTGAAGGACTGGCGCAGCGACGACCAGAACTTCAAGGACATGTCCGAGACGGTCGACTACTTCCTCCTGGACCGGGCGGGCGCGGCCTCGAACAACCTGGCCGACATGAACTGCTCCTTCGGCGCGCTGGACGTCTGGACCAACCGGGTGGCGGGTACGTCGAGTTACAGCTGCGAGGGCCCGCTGCGCGGCTGACCTCGACCGGTCCTGTTCCGTCTCAAAGAAATGTGACATATTACTGTCGTGCCCAGACAATCACCGGACCTCGTGATCATCGGCGCCGGCGTCGTCGGAGCCGCCTGCGCGTACTACGCGGCGCGCGCCGGACTCCGCGTGGCCGTCGTCGACCGCGGCCCGGTCGCCGGCGGCACCACCGGCGCCGGCGAAGGCAACCTGCTCGTCTCCGACAAGGAGGCCGGCCCCGAGCTGGACCTCGCGCTGCTCTCGGCGCGGCTCTGGCGCGAGCTCGCGCTCGAACTCCCGAGGGAGGTCGAGTACGAGTCCAAGGGCGGCCTGGTCGTCGCCGCGGACGAGGCCACCGTGAAGGCCCTACGGGGCTTCGCGGACGGCCAGCGCGCGGTGGGGGTCGACGCGGTCGAGGTGGGCCCGGGAGAGCTGGGCGAACTGGAGCCCCACCTCGCACCGGACCTGGCGGGCGGCTTCCTCTACCCGCAGGACGCCCAGGTCCAGCCGGCCCAGGCGGCGGCGCGGCTGCTGGCCGCGGCGCCGGGTGTGGAGCTCCACCTCGGGGAGGAGGTCACGGAGCTGCTCCGCGGCCCGGCGGGCGAGCTGCGCGGGGTCCGTACGGCCCGCCGCGACCTCCTCGCCCCGGCGGTGCTCAACGCCGCCGGCACCTGGGGCGGGGCGGTGGCGGCGCTGGCCGGAGCCAGCCTTCCGGTGCTGCCCCGGCGGGGGTTCGTCCTGGTGACGGAGCCGCTGCCGAGGGTGGTGCGGCACAAGGTCTACGCCGCGGACTACATCGCGGACGTGGCGAGCGGGTCCGCTTCGCTCCAGTCCTCCGGGGTGGTCGAGGGCACCCCGGCGGGGCCGGTCCTGATCGGCGCCACCCGCGAACGGGTCGGCTTCGACCGCTCGCTGTCGACGGAGGCGCTGCGCCGGTTGGCGGCGCAGGCGGCGGCCCTCTTCCCGGTCCTGGCGGACGTGAAGGTCCTGCGGACCTATCACGGCTTCCGCCCGTACCTGCCGGACCACCTCCCGGCGATCGGTCCGGACGCCCGGCTCCCGGGGTTGTTCCACGCCTGTGGGCACGAGGGGGCGGGCATCGGGCTGGCACCGGCGACGGGTGTGCTGATCGCGTCGTTCCTGACGGGTGCGGCCCCCGCGCTGGATCCGGCTCCCTTCACCCCGTCCCGCTTCGCGGAGCCCCGGTGATGACCGGGGGCCCATGTGCGGCGCCGTTGCCGGGGACCGGTGCCCGGACCCCTGCGCCTCAAACGCCGGCGGGGCTGGATTTGGCTGACGTCGGCCTGTACGTGGCGGTGTGTGGGGCTGGGGCTGGGGCTGCGGGTGGGGCCGGTGCCGGGGGCGGGGTGGGGTGTCGGCCTGGACTGCATGATTTAGGCGCCCTCTGCTCTGCCTTGACAGGGCGCAGGGTGCTCCTGCGCCACAAATCACGCTTTACGTCCCGGCCAACACCCCACCCCGCCCCCGTCCCCGTCCCGGGCCGACCCCCGGCCCCGCCGACGGGTGGGCGTGTCAGGCGTCCGGCGTTTGGGGCGCGGAGCCCGTG
Organism: Streptomyces sp. GL_148; assembly: GCF_057834205.1. Taxonomy (NCBI): domain Bacteria; kingdom Bacillati; phylum Actinomycetota; class Actinomycetes; order Kitasatosporales; family Streptomycetaceae; genus Streptomyces; species Streptomyces sp. GL_148. The sequence goes on from NZ_CM174396.1 coordinate 6,730,224, forward strand.
GGGCTTTTCAGCCGCCCGGGGTTTGGTCTTTCAGCCGTCCGGCGTTTGAGGATCGGGGTCTGGGGCGGAGCCCCAGGGGGTCCGGGCGCAGCCCGGCACCCCTCTCCAGCCCGTCCGGCGTTTGAGGACCGGGTCCGGGCCGGCCCGGCTGGGGGTCCCCCCGGACGGAGTCTGGGGGATGGTGGAAGGGCGGGTAGGGGACTTCGCCCCGCAGGGGTAGCAACCGCGGTGCGGAACGTGCCGAGTCAGAGGAATCGAGGAGGACGGAAGCGATGAGCGAAGCTACGAGGGGGCGGCGAAGGTCGCCCCGCGACCTGGTGGGCGGGACCCCGGTGGAGACCTGGAGCCTCCGCTTCGACGACCGCGAGCTCCCGGCCCAAGCCGGACAGAGCATCGCCGCCGTCCTCTGGTCCGCCGGCATCCTCGCCTGGCGCACCACCCGCGAAACCGCCACCCCCCGCGGAGCGTTCTGCGGGATCGGAAGCTGCTACGACTGCCTCGTCACCGTCAACGGCCGCCCGAACCAGCGCGCGTGCCTCGTCCCCGCCCGCCCGGGCGACCACGTCACCACCCAGGAAGGGACCGGCCATGACGACCTCGCCGTCTGACCTCGCCATCGTCGGTGCCGGCCCCGCCGGCCTCGCCGCCGCGGTCACGGCCGCCGGCCTGGGCCTGCGCGTCACCCTGCTCGACGCGGGGGAGCGCCCCGGCGGGCAGTACTACCGCCACCCCGCGCCCGGACTCGGCGCGACCCGCCCCGAGGCCCTGCACCACGGATGGTCCGCCTTCGCCGAGCGTGAAGCCGCCCTGCGCGCCCATGTATCGGCCGGCCGGATCACGTACCTGCCCTACCACCACGTCTGGACCGTCACCCCGGACCCCGTTGGTGCTGCATGGACCCTGCACGCCGTCGCCGGGCCCGACGAGGCCCCCGCCACGGTCCGGGCCGGCGCCGTCCTGCTCGCCACCGGCGCCTATGAGCGCCAGCTGCCCTTCCCTGGCTGGACCCTGCCCGGGGTCGTCGGGGCCGGCGGGGCGCAGGCCATGCTCAAGGGCGGGCTCGTGCTCCCGGGCAGCCGGGTCGTCGTCGCCGGGAGCGGGCCCCTGCTGCTCGCCGTGGCCGGCTCGCTGGCCTCCGCCGGAGCCCGGGTGCCTGTGGTCGTGGAGGCCGCCGCCTACAGCGGTTACGTGCGCCACGTCCCCGCCCTGCTCCGCAACCCCGGCAAGCTCGCCGAAGGCGCCACGTACGGCGGGGCCCTGCTCCGCCACCGGGTGCGCCTGCTCACCCGGCACGCCGTCACCGAGGCCCACGGCACCGACCGGGTCGAGGCCGTCACCGTGGCCCGCCTCGACCGCGACTGGCGCCCGGTTCCCGGCACCGCCCGCCGCATCCCCTGCGACGCCGTGGCCGTCGGCCACGGGCTCGTGCCCCAGTTGGAGCTGGCCACCGGTCTCGGCTGCGCCACCCGCCCGAGCCCGGACGCCACCGTGGTTTTGGAACTGGACGCGGAGCAGCGCACCTCCGTTCCCGGGGTCTGGTCCGCCGGTGAGACCGGCGGCATCGGGGGGGCCCAGCTGGCCCTGGCCGAAGGGGAGATCGCCGCCCATTCGGTCGCGGGCCGGCCGGTTCCGGCGCGCCTGGTCCGTACCCGTACGAGGCTGCGCGCGTTCGCCGCCGCGATGGCCGACGCGCACCGTCCGGGCCCCGGCTGGACCGGCTGGCTGCGCGAGGACACCGACGTGTGCCGCTGCGAGGAGGTCCCGGCGGGCCGGATCCGGGAGGCCGTCGAAGACCTGGGCGCACGGGACGCGCGTACGGTCAAACTCCTCACCCGGGCCGGGATGGGCTGGTGCCAGGGCCGGATTTGCGGCCCGGCCGTGGCCGCACTCGCGGGGACCGACCCCGCCCCCGACCGCAGGCCGCTGTCCTGCCCGGTCCCCCTGCGCCACCTCGCCGCGCTTCCCGCCGAACCGCCTCACTGAGGCGCTTCCCTGCGAACTTCCCCGACGGCATCGCCGACAGGGCGGCCGCACCTCTTGTGGCCACGTCATACCCACTAGTAAAATGTCACACATCACCCTAGGGAGCACTCTCATGACCCACGCGCACACCCCCGCGCCCGCTGGCACGGACACCCGCACCCGCCCCTGGCACGGCATCATGGTCGCCACCACCCTGCCCCTGCGGGAGGACCTGAGCGTCGACTACGACGCCTACGCCGAACACGTGGCCTGGCTGATCGCCAACGGCTGTGACGGCGTCGTCCCCAACGGCTCCCTCGGCGAGTACCAGACCCTCACCGACGAGGAGCGCGCCCGCGTCGTCCGCACCGCCGTCGAGGCCGCCGGTGACGGCGCCCGCGTGATGCCCGGAGTCGCCGCCTACGGCAGCGCCGAATCCCTCCGCTGGGCCGAGCAGGCCGCCGAGGCCGGCGCCGGATCCGTACTCCTGCTGCCGCCCAACGCCTTCCGGGCCGACGCGGACACCGTACGCGCCCACTACGCCGAGGTCGCCCGCGCCGGCGTGCCCGTGGTCGCCTACAACAACCCCATCGACACCAAGGTGGACCTCGTCCCGGCCCTGCTGGCCCGGCTGCACGCCGACGGCTCCATCGTCGCCGTCAAGGAGTTCAGTGGCGACGTGCGCCGCGCCTACGAGATCGCCGAACTCGCCCCGGGGCTGGATCTGCTGATCGGCGCCGACGACGTCCTCCTCGAGCTGGCGCTGGCCGGAGCCGTGGGCTGGATCGCCGGCTACCCCAACGCGCTCCCGCAGGCCTGCGCCACCCTCTACCGCGCCGCCGTCGCGGGAGACCTCGACACCGCCCTGCCGCTCTACAAGTCCCTTCACTCGCTGCTGCGCTGGGACTCCAAGACCGAGTTCGTCCAGGCCATCAAGCTCTCCATGGACCTGGCCGGCCGCCCCGGCGGTCCCACCCGCCCGCCCCGCTTCCCGCTCACCGGCGAGATCGAGGCCGGCGTCCGCGCCGCCACCGAGAAGGCACTCGCCGAGGGTCTCAACTAACTCAGTCCGAGGGGGACTTGATGCGCACCCGAAACATCTACCACGCGGTGGACTCGCACACCGAGGGCATGCCCACCCGGGTGATCACCGGGGGAGTCGGGGTGATCCCCGGCGCCACCATGGCCGACAAGCGGCTCCACTTCATCGAGCACCTGGACCACCTCCGGACCCTGCTCATGTACGAGCCGCGCGGCCACTCCGCGATGAGCGGCGCCATCCTGCAGCCCCCGACCCGTCCCGACGCCGACTTCGGCGTGCTCTACATCGAGGTGTCGGGCCTGCTCCCCATGTGCGGGCACGGCACCATCGGGGTCGCCACCGTCCTGGTGGAGACCGGCATGGTGCCCGTCGTCGAGCCGGTCACCACCGTCCGGCTCGACACCCCGGCCGGGCTGGTCAAGGTCGACGTCCGCGTCGAGGACGGGGCGGCCACCGCCGCCACCTTCACCAACGTCCCCGCCTTCTGCGTCGGCCTCGACCTCAAGGCCGAGGTCCCCGGATACGGCACGGTCACCTACGACCTCGCCTACGGCGGCAACTTCTACGCCTTCGTCGAACTCGACGCGCTGGGCCTGCCCTTCGACCGGGAGCGCGGGGACGACCTGCTCGCCGCCGGACTGGCCGTCATGGAGGCGATCAACGCCTCCCCGGACCGGCCCGTCCACCCCGAGAACCCCTCCTTCGGCGGGGTCAAGCACGTCTACCTCGCGGCCCCCGGCTCCGACGCCCGCCGCTCCCGGCACGCGATGGCCATCCACCCGGGCTGGTTCGACCGCTCGCCGTGCGGTACGGGGACCAGCGCGCGCATGGCGCAGCTGCACGCACGCGGACTCCTGCCCCTGGACACGGACTTCGTCAACGAGTCCTTCATCGGCACCGAGTTCACCGGCCGTCTCGTAGCGGAGACCACGGTGGGCGGCCGCCCGGCCTTCGTGCCCACCGTCACCGGCCGGGCCTGGATCACCGGCACCGCCCAGTACTTCCTCGACCCGTCCGACCCGTTCCCCGGAGGGTTCCTGCTGTGACCGTCGTACGAACCGTGGACTACCACACCGCGGGCGAGCCCTTCCGCATCGTCGATCTCACCACCGGGGGCGCCCCGCCCGTGCCCGGGGACACCGTCGCCGAGCGCTGTGCCACCGCCATCGGACCGGGGGGATCGGGCACGGCCCCCCGGCGCGGAGCCCTGGACGACGTACGGCGGCTCCTCGTGCAGGAGCCGCGCGGGCACGCCGGGATGTACGGGGGCTTCGTGGTCCCGCCCGACGACGACGGGGCCCACTTCGGGGTGCTGTTCTGGCACAAGGACGGCTACTCGACCGCCTGCGGCCACGGCACCATGGCGCTGGGCGCCTGGGCCGTGGACACCGGCCGGGTCGCCGCCCCGGACGACGGGGACGTCCAGGTACGGATCGACGTGCCCTCGGGGCGGGTCGGCGCGACCGTGCACCGCTCCGGGGGCCGCACCACCGGGGTCACCTTCCGCAACGTTCCGGCACGCACCAGCGCCCGCAAGGTGCCCGTCGCCACCACCCTCGGCATGGCCGAGGTGGACATCGCGCACGCCGGGGCCTGCTACGCCTCCCTGCCCGCCCGGGACCTCGGCCTCGACGTGACCCTGGCGTCGCTGCCGGAGCTCGTGCGCGCCGGGAAGGAGATCCGGGCCGCCCTCGCCACCCACCCCGGGACCTGGCACCCGGACGGGCCCCTGCTGTCCGGGGTGTACGGGGTGACCCTGTACGAGGACCTCCCCGACACCCCCTTCGGGCCGCACCAGCGCAACGTCACCGTCTTCGCCGACGGGCAGATCGACCGCTCGCCCTGCGGCTCCGGCACCTCGGCGCGGCTCGCGCTGCTGGCCGAGGACGGGCGGCTGGGGGAGGGGGACGACCTGCTGCACGAGTCGGTCGTGGGCACGGTGTTCACGGGCCGCGTCGCCGCGCGGGTGGCCGACGGCGTGGTCACGGAGGTCACCGGTACGGCGTACCGCACGGGCGAACACCTCTTCAGCGTCGACCCGCAGGACGCGCTCGGCACGGGGTTCCTCCTTTGATCCCCCAGCTGTCGGGCGCCGACATGGCCGGTCTGCTGACCCCGGCCGCCGCCGCGGACGCGCTGGCGGGCGTACTGCTGGCCGGGCTGGACCCGGAGACCTGCCCGCCGCGCAGCGCCCTGCCGGTGCCGGGCGGCGGGGAGCTGCTGCTGATGCCGGCCGCCACCGGGGCCTACGCCGGCGTGAAGATCGCCGGGGTGGCCCCGGGGAACCCGGCGCGCGGGCTGCCCCGGATCACCGGGTCCTACCTCCTCCTCGACGGGCCCACCCTGCGCCCCCTCGCCCTGCTCGACGGGGCGGCGCTGACCACCCTGCGCACCCCGGCCGTCTCGGCGCTCGCGCTGCGCCACCTGGCCCCGGCCGGGCGGCCGCTGCGGCTGCTGGTCTTCGGATCGGGACCGCAGGCGTACGGGCACCTCGAAGCGGTGCACGCGATGCGGCAGCTGGCGGAGGTGGTGGTCGTGGCCCGTGCGGGGTCACCGGGCAGCGCCGCCGGCGCGGAGAAGCTGGCGGCGCACGCGCGGGGGCTGGGCGTCCCCGCCCGGCCGGGGGCGGCGCAGGAGGTGGCCGACGCCGACCTGGTGATCTGCTGCACCACCTCCCGCGAGCCCCTCTTCGACGGGAGGCTGATCGCTCCGGGCGCCACCGTGGTCGCGGTCGGCTCGCACGAGCCGGAGGCCCGCGAGGTGGACACGGCGCTGGTGCGGCGGGCGGCCGTGTACGTGGAGTCGCGTGCGGCGGCTCTGCGGGAGGCGGGTGACCTGCTGGTGCCGGAGGCCGAGGCTGGGGGTCCCCCCAGCGGTAGCTGGGGGATGATCGGCGCCGGTCATATCAGCGGCACCCTGGCCGACCTGGTCGCGGGCCGGATGCCGGGTGCGGGAGTGCCGAGTTGTCCACAGCTCTTCAAGAGTGTGGGCATGGCCTGGGAAGATCTCGCTGTGGCGGTGGCCCTGTTCGAGGCCGCCGGGAACGGCGTCCACTGAGGAGCGAGCGCAACGTGACATTGTACGCTGTTCCTCCGCACGCCGATGGTGTGAGCGGTCTCGGAGGAAATGCTATGGGTGACCTGAAGCAGCACAGTCTCATCAAGGCTCAGGAACGGCTCCGCGACCAGGTCGGCCACGCCCTGAGGGCAGCCCTGATAGCGGGTGAACTGCGCCCCGGGAGCGTCTACTCCGCCCCCGGCCTCGCAGCCGAGCTCGGCGTCTCGGCCACCCCGGTGCGCGAGGCCATGCTCGACCTGGCCCGCGAGGGCCTGGTGGAACCGGTCCGCAACAAGGGCTTCCGGATCACGGAGGTCAGCGAGCGCGATCTGGACCAGTACACCGAGCTGCGCACGATGATCGAGGTCCCGACCATCGGCCGGATCACGAAGATCGCCAGCCCCGAGGCGCTGGAGGCCCTGCGCCCCATCGCGCAGGAGATCGTCACCAGCGCGCGCGAGCACAACCTCATCGGCTACCTGGAGGCCGACCGCCGCTTCCACCTCACCCTCCTCGGCCTCTCGGGCAACGACCGCCTGGTGGAAACCGTCGGCGACCTGCGCAAGCGCTCCCGGCTGTACGGCCTGACGGGCCTGGACGAGGCCGGCAAGCTGGTCTCCTCCGCCGAGGAGCACATCGAGCTCCTGGACCTGATGCTCACCGGCGACGCGGAGGCGGCCGAAGCCTGCATGACCCGTCACCTGGGCCACGTCCGCTCCCTCTGGGCCCAGGGCCGCGACGAACCGGTGGGCCGCACCAAGGGCCGCCTGGGCTCGGGCCTCTAGCCCGGGGCCGCCGGACCCGCCCCCTCGACGCCGGGCAGCGCAGCAGCGCGCCCGGTGTTTCGGCATGCCCCAACGCCCTTGCGTCCGGCCCGATTTGGACACGGCTGGATAACGGTGGGTCCAAACCCTTGTCAGTACAATTTCACATTACTATGTTACCGGTCACATCATAGAGCGCGGCCCTTCACTGGAGTGACCCATGACCAAGCGCACCCAACTCGCCCTCGCCACCGCCCTGGTGGCCGCACTCGCACTCGGCGCCTCGGGCTGCTCCGACCCCAAGAAGGGCTCCGCCGCAGGCGCCGGGGCCTCCAACCCGGCCTCCGCCAACGACGGGAAGATCCTCGGCGGGACCCCCGTCAAGGGCGGCACGATCACCGTCCTGTCCAACCAGGACTTCTCCCACCTCGACCCCGCCCGCAACTGGGTCATGCCGACCATGGACTTCGGTACCCGCCTCCTCTACCGCACCCTGGTCACCTTCAAGGCCGAACCGGGCAAGGCCGGCAGCGAGCTCGTCCCCGACCTCGCCACCGACCTCGGCACCGCCTCCAACGGCGGCCGCACCTGGACCTTCACCCTGAAGGAAGGCGTCAAGTACGAGGACGGCTCGCCCATCAAGGCGCAGGACATCAAGTACAACGTCGAGCGCTCCATGGCCCCCGACCTCACCGGCGGCCCCGACTACGCGGCCCAGTACCTCGCCGGCGCCGAGGGCTACAAGGGCCCGCTCCAGGGCAAGCACCTCGACTCCGTCAAGACCCCCGACGACCGCACGATCGTCTTCGAACTGAAGCGGCCCGTCGCCGAGTTCTCCGCGACCGCGACCCTGCCCACCTTCGCCCCGGTCCCCGCGTCGCAGGAGAAGGGCACGCAGTACGACGCCCGCCCGTTCTCCTCCGGCCCGTACAAGATCGAGTCGTACGACCGCGACAAGAAGCTGGTCCTGGTCCGCAACGAGCACTGGGACGCCAAGACCGACACCGTCCGCAAGGCCTACCCCGACAAGTTCGTGGTCGTCATGGGCCTCAAGGGCGGCCAGATCGACGACCGGATCATCGCCGGGGAGGGCGCCGACGCCTCCTCCGTCCAGTGGTCCGACATGCGGCCCGAGAGCGCCCCCAAGGTGCTGCCCAAGCCGGAGATCAAGTCGCGGCTGCTGGCCGAGTCCCAGGGCTGTACCGAGATGCTCCAGATGAACAACTCCCGCGCCCCCTTCGACGACCCGAAGGTCCGCGAGGCCCTGAAGTACGCCGTCGACAAGGAGGCCGTGGTCACCGCGGGCGGCGGCCCGGCCCTCAACGAGGTCGCCACCGCCTACCTGCCGCCGGCCCTCTCCGGCGGCAAGCAGGCCGACACCCTGAAGATCGCGCCGGCCGGCGACCCCGCCAAGGCCAAGGAGCTCCTCAAGGCCGCGGGCAAGGAGACCCTGAAGGTCTCCCTGGCCGTCTCCACCGGGGACAAGGGCAAGGCGGAGGCCATCCAGCAGGGCCTGGCCCGCGCGGGCGTCGAGGTGGTCATCGACACCGTCGACCCGGGCGCCTACTACGACGTCATCGGCGACACCACCACCGCCCCCGACCTCGTCCTGTCCGGCTGGTGCCCCGACTACCCCTCCGGCTCCACCTTCCTGCCCTTCGTCTTCGACGGCCGCACCATCAAGGCCAAGGGCAACTCGGGCAACTACGCGCAGTTCCGCGACGACGCCACAATGAAGCGGATCGACGAGATCAACGCCATGGCCGACCCCAAGCAGGCCAACCAGGCCTGGATCGACCTCGACGCCGAGATCATGAAGAAGTCCCCGGCCGTCCCCGTCCTGCTGGAGCGCAAGCCGCTGCTCGTCGGCACCAACATCGCCGGCGCCTTCGGCCACCCCGTCTGGGTCGGCCAGCTCGACTACGCCACCATCGGCCTCAAGGACCCGGCCAAGAGCCAGGGCCAGGGCTGATCATGACCGCCGCCCTCGCCGCCGACCCCGGCTCCCCGGAGGCGGCGGACGCGGCGGCGGCCAAGGAGATCCCTCCGGGCAGCAGCCCCTGGCAGCTCGCCCGGCGGGAACTCCGCCGCCGCCCCGCCGTCCGCGTCAGCCTCTGTGTCGTCCTCCTCTTCGTCCTGATGGCCGTCACCGCCCCCTGGCTGGGCGCGCTGGGCGGCTGGTCCCCGGACGAGTTCGACAAGTCCGCCATCGACCCCTACCTCGGCGGCCAGCCGCTCGGCTCCTTCGGCGGGATCAGCTCCGAGCACTGGCTCGGCGTGGAACCCGTCAGCGGCCGCGACCTGTTCGCCCGCGTCGTCCACGGCGCCCAGGTCTCGCTCCTCATCGCGTTCGCCGCCACCGCCATCGTGGTCGTGACGGGCACCGCCGCCGGAATCGCCGCCGGCTACTTCGGCGGCCGCACCGACGCCGTCCTGTCCCGGCTGATGGACCTGACGATGTCCTTCCCGTCGCTCATCTTCATGATCGCGATGCTGTCGGTGGCCAAGGACGTCAACCGCATCGTCCTGATGACCGCGGTCATCGGCGTCTTCGGCTGGCCCGGTGTCGCCCGCGTCGTCCGCGGCCAGGCCCTCTCGCTCAAACACCGCGAGTACGTGGACGCCGCCCGCGTCGGCGGGGCGAGCGCCTGGCGGATCCTGACCCGCGACATCCTCCCGGGGGTCTCCGGCCCGGTCATCGCCTACACCACCCTGCTCATCCCCGGCATGATCAGCACCGAGGCCGCGCTCAGCTACCTCGGCGTGGGCGTGCGCCCGCCCACCCCCTCCTGGGGCCAGATGATCGCCGAGTCCGTGGCCTTCTACGAGACCGACCCCATGTACTTCGTCATCCCCAGCCTCTTCCTCTTCCTCGCGGTCCTCGCCTTCACCCTGCTCGGCGACGCCCTGCGCGACATCCTCGACCCGAGGGGCGGCCGCACGTGATCCTCTACCTCGCGCGCCGGCTGCTCGCCCTCGCCGGCGTCCTCCTGGCCATCGCCGCCGTCACCTTCCTCATCTTCTACGTGCTCCCCTCCGACCCGGCCGCGGCCGCCTGCGGCAAGACCTGCAGCGCCGAGCGGCTGGCCGACGTACGCGCGTACCTCGGCCTCGACCAGCCGTTGTGGCGGCAGTTCGGCGACTTCCTCACCGGGATCTTCACCGGACGCACCCTCGGCACCGGCCAGTACGCCGTCCAGTGCGACTTCCCCTGCCTGGGCTACTCCTACGAGAACTCCCTGCCCGTGTGGGACCTGCTGATGGACCGGCTCCCGGTCTCCGCCTCCCTCGCCGTCGGCGCCGCCGCCCTCTGGCTCGTCCTCGGACTCGGCGCGGGAGTCACCGCCGCCCTGCGCAAGGACACGGCCACGGACAAGGCCCTCATGGTCGGCGCGGTCGCCGCCGCCTCCCTGCCCGTGTACTTCACCTCCGTGATGCTCATCTACGGAGTCATCCGGATCGCCGGGCTCCTGCCCTACCCCACCTACCAGGCCTTCACCGACAACCCCCTGGGCTGGGCGAGCAACCTGCTGCTGCCCTGGACCGCGCTCGCCCTGCTCTACGCCGCCATGTACGCCCGCCAGAGCCGCGGTTCGATGATCGAAGCGATGGCCGAGCCGTACATCCGCACCGCCCGCGCCAAGGGAATGCCCGAGCGCACCGTCGTGGTCAAACACGGACTGCGCTCCGGGATGACCCCGATCCTCACCATCTTCGGCATGGACCTCGGCGGCCTGCTCGCCGGAGCCGTCATCACCGAGTCCATCTTCGGACTCCCGGGCATCGGGAGGCTGTTCTACGGGGCCCTGGTCAGCTCGGACCAGCCCGTGGTGCTCGGGGTCACCCTGCTGGCCGCCTTCTTCATCGTCGTCGCGAACCTCGCCGTCGACCTCCTGTACGCCGTCATCGACCCGAGGGTGAGGTACTGATGGCTCCTCCTCCCGAAGCCGCGGCCCCCACGGCCCCCCTGCTCCAAGTCCGGGACCTGCACGTCACGTTCACCACCCCTCGCGGCACCGTACGCGCCGTCGACTCCCTCGGCTTCACCGTCGAGGCCGGCCGCACGCTCGGCATCGTCGGCGAGTCCGGCTCGGGCAAGTCCGTCACCTCCCTCGCCGTCATGGGCCTGCACCGGGGCGCCGAGATCGGCGGTTCCATCGCCCTGGACGGACAGGAGCTGACCACCAAGACCGAGAAGGAGCTCTCCAAGCTGCGCGGCCGCAAGATGGCCATGATCTTCCAGGACCCGCTGTCCAGCCTGCACCCCTACTACACGGTCGGCGAGCAGATCGCCGAGCACTTCCGGGTCCACTTCCGGGCCGGCCGGGCCGCCGCGAAACGGCGCGCCGTCGACATGCTCGGCGAGGTCGGCATCCCCGAACCCGCTCGCCGGGCGGGGGAGTACCCGCACCAGTTCTCCGGCGGCATGCGCCAGCGCGCGATGATCGCCATGGCGCTGGCCTGCGAACCCGACCTGCTCATCGCCGACGAGCCCACCACCGCCCTCGACGTCACCGTGCAGGCGCAGATCCTGGAGCTGATCGCCGGGCTCCAGCAGGAGCGCGGACTCGGCGTCGTGATGATCACTCACGATCTGGGCGTGGTCGCCCGGGTCGCCCACGAGGTACTCGTCATGTACGGCGGCCGGGCCGCCGAACAGGCCCCGGTCGACGACCTGTTCGCCGACCCGGCGCACCCCTACACCCGGGGGCTCCTGGACTCCCTGCCCCGGCTGGACGACGCCGACGACGAGCCGCTGCGGGCCATCCCCGGCTCCCCGCCCTCCCTGCTCGCCCCGGCCCCGGGGTGCGCCTTCGCCCCGCGCTGCCCCGTGGCCGCCGCGGCCGAGGACGCGGAACGCGAGCGCTGTGCCACGGTACGGCCGGAACTGCGTCCGTACGGCGACGCCGGCCGCGAGTCCGCCTGCCACTTCGCCGGCGCCGCCCGGGAGGTGACCCGATGACCACCACGAACGAGACGGGCTCGCGCACCGACCGGGTCCCGGCGGCCCGCGGCGAGACCCCGCCCCCGCTGCTGCGGGTCCGCGACCTCACGATGTCCTTCCCCGGCAAGCGGAGCGCGACCGGGCGCCGGGGGGCGCCCGTGCGTGCCGTCGACGGAGTCTCCTTCGACCTGGAGGCCGGCCGGACCCTGGGCCTCGTAGGGGAATCGGGCTGCGGCAAGTCCACCACCGGGCGGATGCTGGTCCGGCTGCTGGAACCGACCTCCGGGAGCGTTGAGTTCGACGGCAAGGACATCAGCCGGCTCTCCCAGAGAGCCCTGCGTCCCCTGCGCCGGAACCTGCAGATGGTCTTTCAGGACCCGCACTCCTCCCTCAACCCCCGCCAGACGGTGGCCCGGATCATCTCCGACCCGCTGCTGGTCCAGGGCTCGGGCGCGGCGGATGCCCGCCGCCGGGCCGCCGAGCTGATGGAGCTCGTCGGACTGATCCCGGAGCACATCGACCGCTATCCGCACGAGTTCTCCGGCGGCCAGGCGCAGCGCATCGGCATCGCCCGGTCGCTCGCCACCAGTCCCCGGCTGATCATCGCCGACGAACCGGTCTCGGCGCTCGACGTCTCCGTCCAGGCGCAGATCGTCAACCTGATGGAGCGGCTGCGCGCCGAACTGGGCCTGGCCTACGTGTTCATCGCGCACGACCTCTCGGTCGTCAAACGGGTCAGCGACCGGGTCGCCGTCATGTACCTCGGCCGGATCGTGGAAATGGGCGACAAGAAGTCGCTCTACGAGAACCCCCAGCACCCGTACACCAGGGCGCTGTTGTCCGCCGTACCGCTGCCCGACCCGGCGGCGGAGCGGCGGCGCGAGCGGATCGTGCTGCTCGGCGATCCGCCGAGTCCGGCCGCCCCGCCCCCCGGCTGCACCTTCCACCCCAGGTGCCCCGTGGCGCAGGAGATCTGCCGCACCGAACGGCCGCTGCTGCGGACGGTCGCCTCCCGTGAGGTGGCCTGCCACATGGCGTAGCCGCGGACGCCCGGGGGACCGGCGGGGAACCCGGGCACAGGGAGGGCCCCGGAGCGATGATCTCGCCCCGGGGCCCTCCCGTCGTTCCGGTGGCGGTGGCCCGGCTTGGGGGCCGGGCCACCGCCACGCCCGCCTGAGGAAGTCCCAGGCGCGTGTGCGGCCCATCACGGGGTCAGCCTCGCAGTTCCCCGCGCCCTGATGGGGAGACCGTGTAGACCTTCCCGTAGGCCCGGAGGGTTTCGGCCGGGTCGCCGGGGCGGCCTCGCAGGACGGCGTCCAGGAAGGCGAGGGTGGCTCCGGCGACGACGCGCGGGCTCTCGGTGCGGCCCAGGGTGCCGACGATCGAGGGCACCGGCGGCAGGTAGAGCGGGCCGTCCGTGAAGGTGAGGTGCCCGGCGCCGGGGACGGCAAGCCGGTAGCTCGTCGCGGTGCTGTGCTCGAGGGCGTCGGTGAGGCGGGGCAGGTAGCGCGGGTCGGTGCCGGCGGTGATCTCCTGGGTGAGCGCGAGCGCCGGCTGCTCGAGGGCGGGCGCGGTGGGGCCGTGGGGGTAGCCGTCCAGGTCGACGACGGCGCCGAACCGGCGGTCCTGCCGGGCCGCCTGCAGGGCGGCGGCACCGCCCAGGGAGTGGCCGGCCACCGCGGCGCGGCCGGTGTCCAGGCGTCCGGTCAGCGGGTCGGCACTCTCGCCCCGGTCCAGCCGTTCCAGCTGGGTGAGGACGAAGCCGAGGTCGGCGGCCCGGACGGCGGTCCAGCCCGCCGCCAGCTCCTCGTCCCGGTCCCGGTCCCCGCTGGAGGCGGTCGTGGCGCGGATCGTGCGGCCGTCTGCGAGAAGGACGACGGCGGAGTCGTACGGGTGGTCGAGGGCGGCGACCAGGTAGCCGTGGCCGGCCAGCTCCTCCGCCCAGGCGGTGTTCTGGGTCCGCACCCCGCCCGACCCCGGGGAGAACAGGACGACCGGGAACCGTTCTCCCCCACCGGCCACCGGGGCGTCGACGACCGCACGGCTGCGAGCCCGCGGGACGCCGTCGACCAGGAAGCCGGGCAGACCGACCCCGCCGGCGAGGGCCTCGGCGACGGTGCGCGCCTCCTGCTCCGTGCGTCCCAGGTACTGGGCCCGCCGGGTGCCGGCGGGGCTCTTCTGCGCGGGGTACCAGAGCTGGGCCACCACCGTGCGCCGGTCGTCCGGATCGGCGGTGAAGCTCTCGGGGCGGAGCGGGTCGGTCCACTGCACCACCCGGGTGCCGACCGCGAAGCCGCCCGACGGCTCGGGGAACTCGGGCACGGGGAAGGCCCAGGCCGCCACCGGGCCCATGGCGATCAGGCCGGCGCAGGCCAGCGATCCCGGCAGGGCCAGCCACCAGCGGGCCCGCCACGCCGGTCGGCCGGACCTGCGTCGCAGCAGGGGCGGGAGGGCGAACGCCGACGCCAGGGCGGCGCCGCCCAGGACCGGCAGCAGCTGCCAGCGGATCCCCACCACGCCCAGCACGGTCGCGGACGCCACGAGCACCGCCGCCGCCCCGGTCGTGACGGGCCGGCGGGCGGCCGGGGGGAGCCAGCGAGCCGCCACCAGCGCGAGGGCACCCAGCAGGACGAGGACTTCCGGAAGGGACATCGACAGCCCCGTGATGGTTTCGGTCACCCGGCCATGCTCGACGCCGGGTCCGCGCCGCCGCATCGGCCCCGGGTCGCCGCCGGTTGCCACTCCGGTCGCAACCCGGGCGGGCCGCGGTGCGACCGGAGTGGCAACCGCTCACGCCCGTCCGGCGGCCGCTCTGCGACCGGGGGAGGGGGTGGGCCTCCTCCTGCGGTCGTACCCCGGCAGGGTGCGGTCCGACGGTGGGCTCATGCGCGCCGCCGCCCCCGCGGCCTAGGCTCCGGCTGTACGCGCTGACGTCCCGGTCGGGCCGCCACGACGACCGATCGACGGGGAGGTGTGACGGTGCGCCACCGGGACCGGGTACCGCCCCTGGTGTGGGACGCGGCGCTGCCGATCCTTCTCCTCCTCAACGTCGTGACCGCCCACCCGGCGCGGGAGCTGCCGGTGGCCGCGGCGCTCACCGCCGCCCTGGCGCTCCCCCTGCTGTGGCGGCGCCGGGCCCCGCTCGCGGTGTTCGGCGCCGTGGCGGCCGCGGCCTTCGTCCAGTGGCTGATGGACGTCCAACTGCCCGCGGACATCGCCCTGCTGGTGGCCCTCTACACGGCGGCCGCGCACACGGGCCGGCGCGGCACGCTCCTTGCCGGTGCCGTCGTGGAGGGCGGAGCCCTGCTGGCCTGCCTGCGCTGGGTACCGGACGGCGCGTTCCCGACCCCCTTCGTCGCGCTCTCCGCGACGGTCGTCGCCGCCACCGTCCTCGGGGTGAACGTGCGGACCGGCCGGGCCTACCTCGCCGCCGTGCAGGAACGGGCCGAACGGCTGGCGCTGCACCAGGAGCAGCAGGCACGGCTGGCCGTCGCCGAGGAGCGGGCCCGGATCACCCGCGAGATGCACGACATCGTCACCCACAACCTGTCCGTCATGGTCGCGCTCACCGACGCCGCCGTCTACGCCCAGCACAGGTCCCCGGACCGGGCCACCGCCGCGATGCTGCAGATCTCCGAGACGGGCCGGCAGGCGCTGACCGACATGCGACGTTCGCTGGGCGTCCTGCGGACCGGCGAGCGGGACGCGGAGCGCCACCCGCCGCCCGGCATCGCCCAGTTGGAGGCCCTCGCCGACCAGATGGGCGCCACCGGGCTACCGACCCGCCTGGAGGTCCGCGGCGGCCACACCCACGTCCCCGCCACCGCACAACTCACCGTCTACCGTCTGGTGCAGGAAGCCTTGACCAACACCCTCAAGCACACACCCGCCGGCACCCGCGCGACGGTCCTGGTCGAGTGCTCGGCCCAGGCCGTCGGCGTGGAAGTCACCGACAGCGGCCCCCGCCCGGCGCGGCCCGCCGCCGCACCGCCCGGCCACGGCATCCCCGGCATGCGCGAGCGCGCGGCCGCCTACGGGGGGACGCTGCGGGCCGGACCCCTTCCGGGCGGCGGCTGGGCCGTCCGTACCCGACTCCTCCTCAACGGCGGCGGGGCGGCCTGCGCATGACGATCCGCATCCTGATCGCCGACGACGAGGCGCTGCTCCGGATGGCCTTCGGCACGGTCCTGGAGGCCCAGCCCGACATGACACCGGTCGGCGAGGCCGCGGACGGCGCCCAGGCCGTCCGCCTCGCCCGGGAGCTGCGGCCCGATGTCGTCCTCATGGACGTCCGGATGCCCGGGACGGACGGGATCGAGGCGACCCGACAGGTCGTCGAGGTCTCCCCGCGGAGCAGAGTGCTGATCCTGACCACCTTCGACCTGGACGCGTACGCCTTCGCCGGTCTCGCCGCCGGAGCCTCGGGCTTCCTGCTGAAGAACACCAGGCCGCAGGAGCTGCTCACCGCGATCCGCAACGTCGCGGCGGGCGACGCGGTGCTCTCCCCTCGGATCACCCGGCGCTTGCTGGAGGACTTCCGTCTGCACCTGTCCGACGGCGGCGCCGCCGTCCGCGACGAGCGGCTGGACCGGCTGAGCGCCCGTGAGCGCGAGGTGCTCGTCGAGGTCGGCCGCGGCCTGTCCAACGCCGAGATCGCGGCCGCGCTGTACCTCGCGGAGGCGACCGTGAAGTCCCATCTGGGGCGGATCCTGCACAAGCTCGAACTCCGCGACCGGATCCAGGCGGTGGTCTTCGCCCACGACAACCGCCTGGTCCGCCCGGCCTGAGAAGGTGTGCAGTTGATCAATCACCCCACACGTTCTCAGGCGAGACCCAGCTCCTTGCGGAAGAACTCCAGCTCCAGCGCCATGATCTTCTCCCGCGCCCCGCCCGGGGTCATGTGGGTGACGCCCGGCAGTGCGAGGAGCTGGTGCGGGCGGCCCGCGTCGGTCAGGGCCTGCGAGAGCCGCAGGGTGTGCGAGGGGTGGACGTTGTCGTCGGCCAGCCCCGTGACCAGCAGCAGCGGCCGGCGCAGACCCGCCGCGTCGGAGAGCAGGCTGTCCCGCTCGTAGACCTCCGGGTGCTCCTGGGGCAGACCCAGGTACCGCTCGGTGTACGCCGTGTCGTACTGCCGGAAGTCGGTCGGCGCGGCTCCGGCCGCCGCCGCGTGGAAGACGTCCGGGCGGCGCAGCACCGCCATCGCGGAGAGGTACCCGCCGTACGACCAACCGCGGATTGCGACCCGGGTCAGGTCGAGGTCGCCGTGGCGCGCCCCGAGCGCCTGCAGGGCCGCGACCTGGTCCTCCAGGGTGACCTCGGAGAAGCCCCGGTACATGGCGTGGGTGAACCGCGGCGAGACGTACGCGGTGCCGCGGTTGTCGACGGTGACCACGGCGAAGCCCTGGTCGGCCCACCACTGCCGGTGCTGCCAGCGGCGCGGCTCGGCGCTGACGTCCTGCATGCCGGGGCCGCCGTAGCTGTCCATCAGGACGGGCAGCCGGGTGCCGGTTACGTGCCCGCGCGGCAGCACCAGCGCTGTGGGCACCCCGTGCTCGGTGACCCGCTCCAGCACCGGGACCACCCGGTACGGAAGCGGCTGCGACAGGTCGCCGGGGGAGTTGGACATGAGGTCACTGGCCCGCCCGTCGGAGGTCCGCAGGACGCGCCGGATCCCGTCCGCGTCGGCGGAGCTCAGCAGCAGCGCCCCGGCGGAGGCCGCCAGGACGGAGTGCACCCCGGGCCCGTCCGCGAGCGGGGTCACCTCGCCCGTGTCCGGGTCCAGCAGGAGCACCTGCTGCTCGGCGGGGTCGCGCTGCCCGGCCTCGATCAGCAGCCGGTTCCCGTGGGTGCCGGCCACCTTGCGGACCTGGAGGCCGTCCCCGGTGAGGAGTACCCCGTCCAGCGCGAGCGCGCGGGCCGCCCCGCCGGGGGTGTCGGCCGAGGTGAGCATCCTGCCGTCGGCCAGGCGCGCCGGGGTACCGGGGAGCATGGGGTCCACCCACTGGGGGTGCGTGGTGCGCGACAGCTCCCGGGTGTGGCCGGTGTCCGGGTCGGCGGAGAGCAGCAGGACGTTCTGCTGGAGCCGGTCGTGCACGGTGAGCAGGATCTCGGCGGGCGCGGTGTCACCCGGGGGCCACTGCGCGTCGGAGACGTACGGGTAGGTCTCGGTGTCCCAGTCGAGCCGCACGGCGGCGTCCGGGCCCGGTCCGAGCGCCCAGAGCTGCACGTCGGCGTTGGGGCCGCCCGCCTCGGGGTACGCGAAGTCCTCGGCCGGGAGCTCCGGATGCGCGGGGTCGGCGAACCAGCGCCGCTGGAGGGCGGATTCGTCGACGCGGGCGGCCAGCAGGCGGTCCCCGTCGGGGGACCACCAGTGCCCCCGGTGCCGGTCGAGTTCCTCGGCGGCGGCGAACTCCGAGACGCCCCAGCGGGCTCCGTCGTCGGGGCTGACCCGGCCGCCGGGGACGGTGTGCAGGGCGTCGTCGGTGACGTAGGCGATGCGCGAGGCGTCGGGGTTCGGGCGCGGGTCGAAGACGGGCCCGGCGGTGGGGAGCTCCTTGGGCTGCGCGGGCGCTCCGGCGTCGGCCGCGAAGGTGACCTCGTACAGGCGCCCGTAGAGCGCGAAGACCGCCGTGCGCCCGTCGGCGGAGAGCGCGTACGAGCCGATCCCGGCGGCGACGAGCCGCGAGCGTTCGCGCAGCCGGCGCTCGACTACGGGGAGGGGCGCGGGCTCGGGGGACAGTTCGCGGGGGTCGGCGAGCCGGGTTTCGGTGCCGGTGGCGGTGTCCAGGACCCAGAGGCCGTCGAAGGGATCGGTGGGGCCGGTGGAGCGGAGGAACCAGAGGAGCCGGCCTTCGTCGCCGAAGGAGAAGGCGCGCGGGGCGCCGTAGGTGAACCGGGCGGTGCTCGCGGAGAGCCTGAGGAAGTCATCCATGCGATCCATGGAACCAGTGTGTCATGTGAAATACTACACGGTATATATCACATAACATATGCCACATGGCCTAGGCCATTCGAGTGGTGACACTCCCGATACAGGTTTAGCGTCGAAAAAGTGGACCCGAACGCTACGCCGAGCAGTACCAGCACCGGGACCGACGGCAAGGTCCGAGGGAGCGGGAACGGGCTAGCCCTGTTCGTCATCGCCTCCTGTCAACTCATGGTGGTCCTCGACATCACCATCGTGAACATCGCGCTGCCGCACATCCAGACCGCGCTCGACTTCTCCACCGAGAGCCTGTCCTGGGTGGTCAACGCCTACACCCTCACCTTCGGCGGTCTGCTGCTGCTCGGCGGGCGCGCCGGCGACATCCTCGGCCGCAAGCGGGTCTTCATCTTCGGCATCCTGCTCTTCGGGCTGGCTTCCCTCCTCGGCGGACTCGCCCAGAACGAGGGCCAGTTGATGGGCGCCCGGGCCCTCCAGGGCGTCGGCGGCGCCATCGCCTCCCCGACCTCCCTCGCGCTGATCACGACCATCTTCCACGAAGGCCCCGCCCGCAACCGGGCGTTCGGGGTGTTCGCCGGGGTCTCGGCCGGCGGCGGCGCGATCGGGCTCCTCGCGGGCGGCATGCTGGTCACCTGGCTCGACTGGCGCTGGGTGTTCTTCGTCAACGTCCCGATTGCCGCGCTCATCGCCCTGCTGGCCGCGAAGGTCATCCGCGAGTCCGAACGCCACCCGGGACACTTCGACTTCGCGGGCGCGCTGCTGTCCACGCTCGGCATGGTCGCGCTCGTCTACGGGTTCATCCGCGCGGCCCAGGAGGGCTGGCGCGATCCGTGGACGCTCGCCTCCTTCGGCGCCGCCGTGGTCCTGCTGACCCTGTTCGTCCTCAACGAGCGGCGCTCGCCCCAGCCGATCACCCCACTGCACATGTTCGCCGACCGCAACCGGGCCGGTACGTACGGGATCATGCTGTTCCTCGCCTGCGCGATCTTCGGAATGTTCTTCTTCCTGACGCTGTTCGTGCAGATCGTGCTCGGCTTCAGCCCGCTGCGGGCGGGCCTCGCCTTCCTGCCGGTGAGCGCGGTGGTCGCGGTGGGCGCGGGAATCGCCTCGCAACTGCTGCCCAAGTACGGTCCCAAGCCGTTCATGGTCGGGGGCGCGCTGTGCTCGGCGGCCGGACTCGCCTGGCTGACGCAGACCGACATCCACTCGACGTACCTGGGCAGCATCCTGGGCCCGCTGCTGATCTTCGGCCTCGGCATGGGCCTGCAGTTCGTCTCGCTGACGCTGATGGCCCTGTCCAACGTCCCCGACCGGGAGTCCGGCGCGGCCTCCGGACTGCTCAACACGACTCAGCAGGTGGGCGGTTCGCTCGGTCTGTCGATCCTGGTGACCGTCTTCGGTACGGCCAGCCGCAACGAGGTCAAGGACCAGGTGCCGGACTTCCTGCGCACGGCCAACCCCGAACAGAAGGCGTACTTCGAGCAGACCGGACAGTTCCCGAAACCCTGGAGCGACCAGGTGCTCACCTCGGGCATCAGCGCGGCCTTCATCGTGGCGGCCCTGTTCACCCTGGTGGGTGCGGCGATCGCACTGTTCGTCATCCAGGTGCGCCCCTCGGACCTGGCCCGCCTCCAGGGCAACCACAAACCGACGGCCGTCTGAGAGGCGGACCCCGGGTTCTCCTACGCATCCACGCGACGGATCCGGCAGCGCGCCGGACTGGTGGTGCGCAGGGTGATCCCGGCGGCGACGGAAATCTCGGTGTCCACCGCCTCGAACTCGTAGGTCCGCAGCAGCATCGCCAGCGCGATCACCGACTCCAGCATGGAGAAGTGCTGTCCGATGCAGGCGCGCGGACCGCCGCCGAAGGGCAGCCAGGCGTAACGCGGCCGTCCCGCCTCCGCCTCCGGGGTGAACCGGTCGGGATCGAAGCGCTCCGGGTCCGGCCAGTAGGCGGGGTGGCGGTGGGTCACCCAGGGCGCCACGATCACATCGGCGCCGGCCGGGATGGTGTACCCGTCGACCTCGGCCGCGGCGACCGAGCGGCGGCCGAGGACGGGAGCCGCCGGGTAGAGCCGCATGGCCTCCTTGAGCACCTGGGTGAGGTACGGGAGCCGGTCGAGATCGGCGGCCCCGGGCGTACGGTCGCCCAGGACCGCGGCGATCTCGGCGCGGGCCCGGTCCTGGAACCCGGGATGGCGGGCCAGCAGGTGGAGGGAGAAGGCGAGCGAGGTGGCGGTCGTCTCGTGCCCGGCGAGCAGGAAGACCAGGACCTGTTCGCGCAGTTCGGTGGCGTCGAACTCCCCGTCGTCCGCGCTGCTCGCGGCGGCGAGCAGCGACAGCAGATCCTCGTCGGCTCCCTTGGCGGCCCCTTCGCCCGCCCCCTCGCCCGCCCGCTCACCCGCCCCCGCGCTCCGGCGGCGCTCGGCGATGATCCCGTCGCACACCGCGTACAGCTCGTCCATCGCGGCGGCCGCCCGCTTGTTGCCCGGAGTGGGCCAGTCGCGGGGGACGTTGACGGGGGAGTAGCCGCGGCGCATCACATGGGCGGTGATGACCGGAAAGCACAGGTCCACGACATCTGCGGCGGCGTCCACGTCGGTGCCGAAGAGGATCCGGGCGACGGCGCGCAGTGCCAGGGCCATCATCGCGTCCGAGACGTCGACGACCCCGTCCGGCGCCGCCTCCCAGGCGGCGAGGGTGGAAGCGGTCTCGGTCGCGACGGCGTCCGCGTACCCGTCCACCCGGCGCTTGGTGAACAGCGGCTGCACCAGCCGTCGCTGGCGCAGGTAATCCTCGTCCTGGCTGGTGAGCAGACCGTTGCCGAGGGCGTCGCGGATCTCCTGGTACAGGGCGTTGTCCTTGCGGAAGTTGGCCGCCTGCGAGGCCAGGACCTGCTGCGCCCCCTCCGCCGAGAACACACAGTGCAGCTCGGTGCGCAGCCCCGGCGGACCGGCCGTGATCCGCACGACGTCACCGTGCAGGTGCTGCGCCCGCCGGTACGTACCGAGAGCATCCGACTGAAGGTCGGCGAGCGACCCGAGCAGCGGGGCACCCTCCAGCCGGGGTATCCCCGTACGGTCGCTGCTGCCTGCTCGTGGTGCTTGCGCTGTTGCCATGGCTCCGCCCTCAGAACTGTGCCGACAGGGCGATTCTGAGGGCGGCCGCCCACCGGAGGCGAGGGGCTGCCGGGGCACCAGGCCGAATATCGCCGCAGCGCGGGGCGGCGGCGCGGCCCTTTCCCTCCCCCTCCTACTTGTCGCAGGCGATGCCGTCGTTGTCCCTGTCGAGGTGCTTGCCGTAGCCGGGCTGGCCGCGCCGGATCGGGGCGGCGCCGGCGGCCTTGGCCTCGGTGCAGTTCTTGTAGTAGACGTCCTTGGGCGCGGGGGCCGGGGTCGGGGAGGACGCCGGCGGCTTCGCCTTGCCCGTCGCGGCGGGGGCCGGGGTCTTGCCGGAGCCCGGGGTCTGGGTCGGCGCCGGCGTGCTGACGGGCTTCAGGGCGGCTCCGGCCTTCTCCGGGCACGGGGTGACCGAGTCGGTGAGCGAGATCTCGGCGGCGCTCCTGGGCGGCAGCGGGGCCCCTGCCGCCGGGGTCTGGAAGCAGACCCGCCACACCAAGTGGACGGTGGGCACCTCGACGTCGGAGTAGGCGCTGCGGACCTCGACCGGCTTGGTCAACAGCTTGTTGACGAGGTTCTCGGCCTCGAAGGCCGGTTTGCCGACGAGCGCGGGCATCACGGGCGTCGAGCCGGGCTTGTCGGAACTCTTCGTGGCCGTGCCCCCGCAGCCGGCGAGGGACAGGACGACCGCGCCCGCCATCGCCGTCATGGCGACACCCCTGCGTCTGTGGTGCGTGCTTCGCTGGAACATATGACCCCCCGTGGTCGTTGTTGAGGCGAACCGCCGCAGAATACGTTGATCATCCCCGCGTGTGTAGGCCGAACCGGGAACCGGGTCTCGGGGTTCCGCTCCGGGGCAGGCCCGCAGCGGATCGAGGGTGCGCGGGACGGCCGCCCGCCGAAGGATCGTTACGCCTCAACTCGCCCGACTGCCAAGGCAGTCGGCGCGATCGCCGACACGCTCACCATCGAGTGACGATGCCCGCGCGGCCGCCACCGGAGCGCGAGGGTGGGCGCATGATCATCCCCGCCCTGCGCCGTCGCGCCGCCGTGCTCGCGACCGCCCTCGCCGCAGCCCTGCTCCCCCCGGCCTCGGCCTCCGCATCGGCCCCCGCCTCCACCCCCGGATCGCTCCACGCGGCCGCGGCCGCTCCCGCGAACTCCTGCCCCCGGGTCCAGGACCACCTCTTCGCAGCCGCCGACGAACGCGTGGAGGTGGAGCGCATCACCCCCTCACCGTCCTGGCGGATCAACTGCAAGCAGCTCTACCGCTCGGACGGCCGCCCGCCGTCGGTGGTCTTCGAGGAGGGCTTCCTGCCCAAGGACACCCTGAACGGCCAGTACGACATCGAGAGTTACGTCCTGGTCAACCAGCCCTCCCCGTACGTCTCCACCACGTACAACCACGACCTGTACAAGTCCTGGAAGAGTGGCTGGAACTACTACATCGACGCCCCGGGCGGGGTGGACGTCAACCAGACCATCGGCGACACCCACAAGTACGCCTCCCAGGTGGAGGTGGCCTTCCCCGGCGGCGTCGCGCGCTCGTTCATCGTGGCCGTCTGCCCGGTGGACACGGTGAAGAAGATCGAGATCATGGAGGAATGCCAGGACAACCCGCACTACGAACCCTGGCGCACCGACTTCCCCGGCTGATCACCCATGCCGGGGCCGCCGGGCGGGGAGCCCGACGGCACTCGACGTGGAAGCGGCTCGGGCTACGGCAGCTTGGCGAACGGGGAGAGGAACGCGCGGGCGCCGGGAGCGTCCAGGCGGTAGGAGACGTTCGTGGCGTAGCACGGGCCGTCACCCGTGATGGTGGTGGCCACCAGGGTGAACTTGCCGTTCAGCACGGCGAAGTTCGGGCCGCCGGAGTCTCCGTAGCAAGCACCGCCGTTGCCCTGCGGCTCGGTCATGGCCAGGCGCACCCAGGTGTTGTTGAGCGCGTTGAAGCCGACGGGGGCCTTCATCCGCACGCCGCCGCCGGGGTGGGTGTGGCCGCCCGGACCGCGCAGGGCCTCCTCGGTTCCGTACCCCGTGACGGAGAACGAGGTGTCGTTGAGCCCCCGCGGGCCCAGCGCGTCGAGTGCGCCGGCCTTGGGGAGGGTGGCCGGGGTGAAGCTCCAGCGGGCCTTCACCTGGGCGGCGGGCAGCTCGATGACCGAGATGTCGTGGCCGTCGGAGGCCGGGCCCGGGTAGTCGGGGTGGCTGTGGGCGACGCCCTGTACGGCGACGGCCTTCGCCACGGCGGCGGGGTCCCCGGGGTGCGCGGCGGCGGCCTTGTCGAGACCGACCTGCACGTCCTGGTCGAGCGAGACGTAGAACTTCACGTTCGCCGGCCAGTCGGTGGTGCAGTGCGCGGCCGTCAGGAACGTGTCCGCGTCGATCATGGTGCCGGAGCAGACCCAGTCCACCCGGTCCGGGGTCGCGGGGTCGTCGTCGTTGTCCCAGGTGGCGACGAGGGCGCCGACCTCGGTGCGTTCCGGCGCGGGCGTCGCGTTGTACGTATTGATCGCCGAGGACGGCAGGGCTGCGGCGAGGACGAGCGCGCAGGCCGCGCCGGTGACGGCGCTCAGGCGTATGGGTACGGCAGTCAAGGGAAACCCTTCGATGTCGTGGGGGTTTGGGTTCTCCTGTGGGGTGATCGACAGTGAAGCGTGTGGGCGGGCGGGCGGCAAGAGTGCCGGGGTTTTTGGCTGTTGCTTGACCCATCTCCTGTTGGGTGACGGAAAGTCGGGAGGATGTGCGGTCCGCTCTGCGGCAGCGCCTGGGGGAGGCGGCCCACGCCCGAGCCCCCGCCGCTCCCTGTAAGGAGTGACGGGGGCTCAGGTCGGCTCAGGTCCTAGATGTCGCGGAAGATCTCGATCTGTGCGCCCACCGAGTTGAGGCGCTCCGCCAGTTCCTCGTAGCCGCGGTTGATGACGTAGACGTTGCGCAGGACCGAGGTGCCCTCCGCTGCCATCATCGCCAGGAGGACGACCACCGCCGGGCGCAGGGCCGGCGGGCACATCATCTCCGCCGCGCGCCAGCGGGTGGGGCCCTCGACCAGGACGCGGTGGGGGTCCAGGAGTTGGAGGCGGCCGCCGAGGCGGTTGAGGTCCGTGAGGTAGATGGCGCGGTTGTCGTACACCCAGTCGTGGATCAGGGTCTGGCCCTGGGCCACGGCCGCGATGGCGGCGAAGAAGGGGACGTTGTCGATGTTCAGCCCGGGGAAGGGCATCGGGTGGATCTTGTCGATCGGCGCTTCGAGCTTCGACGGGCGGACGGTGAGGTCCACCAGGCGGGTGCGGCCGTTGTCGGCGGTGTACTCGGGGGAGCGGTCGTGGTCGAGGCCCATCTCCTCCAGGACCGCGAGCTCGATCTCCATGAACTCGATCGGGACCCGGCGGATGGTGAGTTCGGACTCCGTGACGACCGCCGCGGCCAGCAGGCTCATCGCCTCGACCGGGTCCTCCGAGGGGGAGTAGTCCACGTCCACGTCGATGTTCGGGACGCCGTGGACGGTCAGGGTCGTGGTGCCGACGCCGTCGACCCGGAC
Organism: Streptomyces sp. GL_148; assembly: GCF_057834205.1. Lineage (NCBI taxonomy): Bacteria > Bacillati > Actinomycetota > Actinomycetes > Kitasatosporales > Streptomycetaceae > Streptomyces > Streptomyces sp. GL_148. The sequence goes on from NZ_CM174396.1 coordinate 6,755,594, forward strand.
GCCCAGCGCCTCCAGGAAGAAACACAGGTCCTGGACCATGTAGTTGGAGGAGGCGTTGCGGATGACGGTGGTGCCGTCGTGCCGGGCGGCGGCCAGCAGCGCGTTCTCGGTGACGGTGTCCCCGCGCTCGGTCAGCACGATCGGGCGGTCCGGGGAGATCCCCGCCTCGACCTGGGCGTGGTAGATGCCCTCGGTCGCGGTGATGTCCAGGCCGAAGCGGCGCAGGGCGATCATGTGCGGCTCGATGGTGCGGGTGCCGAGGTCGCAGCCGCCCGCGTAGGGCAGCTTGAAGTGGTCCATCCGGTGGAGGAGGGGACCGAGGAACATGATGATGCTGCGGGTGCGGCGGGCCGCGTCCGCGTCCATGGCGTCCATGTCGAGGCGGGCCGGCGGTACGAGTTCCAGGTCGACGCCGTCGTTGATCCAGCGGGTGCGGACGCCGATGGAGTTCAGGACCTCCAGGAGGCGGTAGACCTCCTCGATGCGGGCGACCCGGCGAAGGACCGTACGGCCCTTGTTGAGCAGTGAGGCGCAGAGCAGGGCCACGCACGCGTTCTTGCTCGTCTTGACGTCGATCGCGCCGGACAGACGGCGGCCGCCGACCACGCGCAGGTGCATCGGACCGGCGTAGCCCAGGGAGACGATTTCGCTGTCGAGGGCTTCCCCGATGCGGGCGATCATCTCAAGGCTGATGTTCTGGTTGCCGCGCTCGATCCGGTTCACGGCGCTCTGGCTGGTGCCGAGAGCGTCCGCGAGCTGACTCTGTGTCCAGCCACGGTGCTGCCTGGCGTCACGGATGAGCTTGCCGATGCGTACGAGGTAGTCGTCTGCCATGGATGCACCGTATCTCAGATATGAGATGTTGCTCGCGGTGGGTGTGGCAGACGGGTGGCGGCGCGTGTTACCGGTCGTCAGTTCCCATCGTGGGGCCGGAGTGGGCGTGGTGCTCGACGAGGCGGGAGAGCAGTCCGACGAGCTGCTCGCGCTCCGGTACGGACAAAGGGGACAGAAGCTCCTCCTGGGCGGTGGCGAGCAGTTGCTCCAGCTTGCGCAGGCGGCGCCGGCCGGCGGCCGTGAGGGTGATGACGTTGCGCCGCCGGTCGGCGGGGTCGGGGGCCCGCTCGACGAGCTCGCGTGCGGCGAGTTCGTTGATGACGGCGACCAGGTCGCTGCGGTGGATGTCGGTGCGGCCGCTCAGGGCCGCCTGGCTCGCGGGTCCGAACTCGTCCAGGGCGACCAGGGTCGCGTAATGCCATTTACGGGCATCTGCCCCGCTCAGTCCCTCGGTGACGAGCCGTGTGGCGTGGGCCGAGGCCTGTGAGAGCAGGCGGCTGGGCAGTTCGCGCAGTCGCGCCGGGAGGGCGGAGGCGCCCCGGTCCTCTTCCGTGGTCATGCCGGGATCGTACCCCTTGCGTTCGGGGCACTAACGATTTAAGTTCGTTGGTGTCACGAACATTAGTGGCACCAACGAAATGCCATGAAACGAACATGAAACGAAATGGATGGTTCCCCGTGCCCGTCATCGACGTACTCGACTCGGCCATGTACTACGAGGAGCTCGGCTCCCCCGACGGCGTCCCCTTCGTCTTCCTGCACGGCAACCCGACCTCCTCCCACCTGTGGCGGGGCGTACTGCCCCGGATCGGGGGCCGGGTCCGGATCCTCGCCCCCGACCTCATCGGGATGGGCCGCTCCGGAAAGCCCGGCGGCGAGTACCGCTTCGCCGACCACGCCCGCTACCTCGACGCCTGGTTCGACGCCCTGGGGATCGAGGAGGCCGTCCTCGTGGGCCAGGACTGGGGCGGCGCGCTCGCCTTCGACCGGGCCGCCCGCCACCCGGAGCGGGTCCGCGGCCTCGCCTTCATGGAGACGATCCTGCGGCCGATGACCTGGGAGGAGTACCCGCCCGCCGCCCGCGCCCGGTTCGAGGCGATCCGTACCCCGGAGGTGGGGGAGGAGATGATCCTGGAGCGGAACCTCTTCATCGAGGACAGCATCGGCAAGACGGTGCTGAACCCGATGAGCGAGGCCGACCACGCCGTCTACGCCGCCCCCTACCCGACCCCCGAGAGCCGGCTCCCCCTGCTCCGGTGGGCCCGCTCCCTGCCGATCGGCGGCGAACCGGCGGACGTGGTCGCCCGCGTCGAGGAGTACGACGCCTGGCTGGCCGCCAGCCCGCAGGTGCCCAAGCTCCTGCTCCACTTCGACGGCTCGCCCGCCCTGATGGTCGGCCCCGAGCTGGTCGCCTGGAGCGAGGCGAACATCTCCGCGCTGGAGAGCGGGTACTGCGGCGCCGCCGCCCACCTCTGCCCGGAGGACCGGCCCGAGGAGATCGCCGCCGCCGTCACGGCCTGGGCCGCGCGCCACGGCCTTGCGGGCTGAGCCGCCGCAGCCGTGGCCGCGCTGCCCGGGCCGAATCCGGACATGCGAAATCGCCTGGGCGGCTGACCGTACCGGCGGGGCTGAGGGTGCGTGCCTCGTCCCGCCCCCTGGCATGTACTAGAGTTATCTCGACATCGAGATATCTGCCCCGGACGTGCCGCAGCCGCCCCGCTGGTAAGGGTTACCTAACTTAGCCTCACCTTAGCGGAAAGGCCAGAGTGCCTCGCGGCAGGATTGCGGCAATACGCGCGAATTCATGCATGAAGGAGACTGTCGTGTCGGCGAACAGCTTCGACGCCCGCAGCACGCTGCAGGTGGGCGACGAGTCGTACGAGATCTTCAAGCTGGACAAGGTCGAGGGCTCCGCCCGCCTTCCCTACAGCCTGAAGGTCCTGCTGGAGAACCTGCTCCGTACCGAGGACGGCGCGAACATCACCGCCGACCACATCCGGTCGCTCGGAAACTGGGACTCGCAGGCCCAGCCCAGCGAGGAGATCCAGTTCACGCCGGCCCGCGTGATCATGCAGGACTTCACCGGCGTCCCCTGCGTCGTGGACCTCGCCACCATGCGCGAGGCCGTGAAGGCCCTCGGCGGCGACCCGGCGAAGATCAACCCGCTCTCGCCCGCCGAGATGGTCATCGACCACTCGGTCATCGCCGACAAGTTCGGCACGAAGGACGCCTTCGCGCAGAACGTCGAGCTGGAGTACGGCCGCAACAAGGAGCGCTACCAGTTCCTGCGCTGGGGCCAGACCGCCTTCGACGACTTCAAGGTCGTCCCGCCGGGCACCGGCATCGTCCACCAGGTCAACATCGAGCACCTGGCCCGCACGGTCATGGTCCGTAACGGCCAGGCGTACCCCGACACCCTCGTCGGCACCGACTCGCACACCACGATGGTCAACGGCCTGGGCGTACTGGGCTGGGGCGTCGGCGGCATCGAGGCCGAGGCCGCGATGCTCGGCCAGCCGGTCTCCATGCTGATCCCGCGCGTCGTGGGCTTCAAGCTGACCGGCGAGCTGCCGACCGGCACCACCGCCACCGACCTCGTGCTGACCATCACCGAGATGCTCCGCAAGCACGGCGTCGTCGGCAAGTTCGTCGAGTTCTACGGTGAGGGCGTAGCCGCCACCTCCCTCGCGAACCGCGCCACCATCGGCAACATGTCGCCGGAGTTCGGCTCCACGGCCGCGATCTTCCCGATCGACGAGGAGACGCTGAAGTACCTGCGTCTGACCGGCCGCGACGCCCAGCAGGTCGCGCTCGTCGAGGCGTACGCCAAGGAGCAGGGCCTGTGGCTGGACCCGGCCGCCGAGCCGGACTTCTCCGAGAAGCTGGAGCTCGACCTCTCCACGGTCGTCCCCTCCATCGCCGGCCCGAAGCGCCCGCAGGACCGCATCGTCCTCGCGAACGCCTCGCAGCAGTTCGCGCTGGACGTGCGCAACTACGTCTCCGACGACGAGGAGGCCGGCAAGGAGTCCTTCCCGGCGTCCGACTCCCCGGCCGAGCACAACGGCATTCCGACCAAGCCCACCCTGGTCACGCTGGCCGACGGCACCTCCTTCGAGATCGACCACGGCGCCGTCACGGTCGCCGCGATCACCTCGTGCACCAACACCTCGAACCCCTACGTCATGGTCGCCGCGGCGCTCGTGGCGAAGAAGGCCGTCGAGAAGGGCCTCGCCCGCAAGCCGTGGGTCAAGACCACCCTGGCCCCGGGCTCGAAGGTCGTCACCGACTACTTCGACAAGGCCGGCCTGACCCCGTACCTCGACAAGATGGGCTTCAACCTCGTCGGGTACGGCTGCACCACCTGCATCGGCAACTCGGGTCCGCTGGAGGAGGAGATCTCCAAGGCGATCAACGACGCCGACCTCGCGGTCACCTCGGTCCTCTCGGGCAACCGCAACTTCGAGGGCCGCATCAACCCCGACGTCAAGATGAACTACCTGGCCTCCCCGCCGCTGGTCGTCGCGTACGCCATCGCGGGCTCCATGAAGGTGGACATCACCAAGGACGCCCTCGGCGTCGACACCGAGGGCAACCCGGTCTTCCTGAAGGACCTCTGGCCCTCCGAGGCCGAGGTCAACGACGTCGTCGCGAACGCGATCGGCGAAGACATGTTCAGCAAGTCCTACCAGGACGTCTTCGCGGGCGACGCCCAGTGGCAGGCGCTGTCCATCCCGACCGGCAACACCTTCGAGTGGGACCCGCAGTCCACCTACGTGCGCAAGCCCCCTTACTTCGAGGGCATGACGATGGAGACCACCCCGGTCTCCGACATCGCCGGCGCCCGTGTACTGGCGAAGCTGGGCGACTCGGTCACCACCGACCACATCTCCCCGGCCGGCGCCATCAAGGCCGACACCCCGGCCGGCAAGTACCTCACCGAGCACGGCGTCGACCGCCGCGACTTCAACTCGTACGGTTCCCGCCGCGGCAACCACGAGGTCATGATCCGCGGTACGTTCGCCAACATTCGCCTCCGCAACCAGATCGCGGCCGGCACCGAGGGCGGCTTCACGCGCGACTTCACCGTCGAGGGCGCTCCGGTCTCCTTCATCTACGACGCCTCGCAGAACTACCAGGCCGCCGGCATCCCGCTGGTCATCCTGGCGGGCAAGGAGTACGGCTCGGGCTCGTCGCGCGACTGGGCCGCCAAGGGCACCGCCCTGCTCGGCGTCAAGGCCGTCATCGCGGAGTCCTACGAGCGCATCCACCGCTCCAACCTGATCGGCATGGGCGTCCTGCCCCTGCAGTTCCCCGAGGGCGCCACGGCGGCCGCCCTGGGCCTCACCGGCGAGGAGACCTTCTCCTTCACCGGTGTGGAGGAGCTGAACAACGGCACCACCCCGCGCACGGTCAAGGTCGCCACCGACACGGGCGTGGAGTTCGACGCGGTCGTCCGCATCGACACCCCGGGTGAGGCCGACTACTACCGCAACGGCGGCATCATGCAGTACGTGCTCCGCAACCTCATCCGCGGCTAAGCGCATACCGGCACCAAAGGGCCGTACCTCCGTTAAGGGGGTACGGCCCTTCCGTTTCTGCGGGCGGCTCCGACGGTCCGGCTCAGGTGACGGTGAGGTCTCAACTCGGAAAAGTAGGGGCCCATACCGGTACATGATCTTGCTCACAGGAGCGGAAGTGGACTATACCTGTGCCCGTCCGGGTCACCGCGAAACGAGCGGCCTCGGACGGGGGGATGGCGGGGACCTGCGGTGATGTCCGCTGGGCGGCAGCAGTCGCACTTTCCTTCCTCCTTCACACTCCTGACGAAGGCGAGGACTTGAGCATGGGATCCACCTCCGCCCACGGCGAGAACAGCAACGGTGAGGGCTTCGGCCGCCGGGACCTGATCAAGCGCTCCGCGGCACTCGGACTGATCGCCGTACCGACGATGAGCTTCCTGTCCGCGTGCGCCTCCGGCTCCGACGAGACGACCAAGGGCAACGAGTCCAAGGTGGCCGTCACCAAGGAGAACCCGTTCGGCGTCGCCAAGGGCGGCAAGCTCGACGTGGTCGTCTTCAAGGGCGGCTACGGCGACGACTACGCCAAGGCCTGGGAAGCGGCGTTCGACAAGAAGTGGGGCACCACTTCCTCGCACCTCGCCACCCAGGAGATCACCTCCAAGCTGCAGCCCCGCTTCAACGGCGGCAACCCGCCGGACGTCATCGACGACTCCGGCGCCCAGCAGATCAAGCTGGACGTGCTCGTCAAGGGCAACCAGCTCGCCGACCTCACCGTGGTGCTCGACGCCCCGTCGCTCGACGACCCGACCAAGAAGGTCCGGGACACCCTGATCCCCGCGGCCATCGAAGCCGGCATGGTCGGCGGAAAGTTCGTCGCGCTGCAGTACGTCTACACCGTCTGGGGCCTGTGGTACTCGGGCAAGCTCTTCAAGGAGAAGGGCTGGACCGCTCCGAAGACCTGGCCCGAGTTCATGGACGTCTGTCAGAAGGCGAAGGCGGCCGGCATCGGCGGCCTGGCCCACCAGGGCAAGCACCCGTACTACATCAACGTCGCCATCATGGACCTGATCGCCAAGAAGGGCGGCCTGGATGCCATGAAGGCGATCGACAACCTGGAGCCGAACGCCTTCGCGGACAACCCGGTCGCGCTGGAGGCCGTCGAGGCGGTCTACGAGCTGGTCGAGAAGGACCTGCTGATGCCGGGCACCAACGGCCTGACCCACACCGAGTCCCAGACCCAGTGGAACCAGTACAAGGCCGCCTTCATCACCTCCGGCTCCTGGCTGGAGAACGAGCAGCTCAAGCAGACCCCGGACGACTTCGACATGCAGTTCCTGCCGATGCCGCTGCTGGCCGGCTCCAAGCTGCCCTTCGAGGCCATCCGCGCCGGCGCCGGCGAGCCCTTCATCGTCCCGGAGAAGGCCGCCAACAAGGCCGGCGGCCTGGAGTTCCTCCGCTCGATGCTGTCGCGCGAGTGGTCGACCCTCTTCGCCCAGCAGGCCAACTCCCTCACCGTCCTCAAGGACGGCGTGGACGCGGGGGTCAAGCTCCGCCCGGGTACGCAGTCGGCCGTGGCGGCGCTCAAGACGGCCGGGGACAACACCTTCAACTACCGCTACCCCGACTGGTACAGCGAGATGGACACCGAGATCCAGAACGCGTCCAATGAGCTGATGGCCAAGCGCATCCAGCCCAAGGAATGGATCAAGCGGGCCCAGGCTGCGGTAGACAAGGCGACCAAGGACCCGAACGCCAAGAACAACAAGCGCAGCTGACACCGCGTCCACCGGGCACCCGGAAACACCAGGGACGGACACCATGAGCCACGTAGCGAACAGCAAGGGGCGGGGCGGCTTCATCGCCGGGTTCCTCATCCTGCCCCTTGCGCTGTACCTGACCTTTGTCATCTGGCCGTACATTCAGACGTTCGGCTATTCCTTCACCAACTGGACGGGTCAGTCACCGACTTTCGACTTCGTCGGGCTGGACAACTACTCGGCCTTGCTGAAGGACGAGGTCTTCGGCGGCGCGCTGCTGAACAACCTGCTGCTCCTGGTGTTCGTCCCGACGATCACCATCCTCATCGCCCTGTTCTTCGCCTTCATGCTGAACGCCGGCGGGCGCAGCGGAGCCGGCGGAGTCCAGGGAGTGGCGGGCTCCGCCCTCTACAAGGTGATCTACTTCTTCCCGCAGGTGCTCTCCCTCGCCATCCTCGCGGTGCTCTTCGGAGCCGTGTACCGCAGTGACGAGGGGGGCCTGCTGAACGGTTTCCTCACCAAGCTGGGCCTGGTCGACCCGGCCCACCCCATCGAATGGCTCAACGAGCCCAACTTCGTCATGTGGTGCCTGCTGCTCGTCGTCGTCTGGCACGGGGTCGGTTTCTACCTCGTCCTGTTCTCGGCGGCCATGCAGTCGGTGCCCAAGGACATCTACGAAGCCGCACTGCTCGACGGCGCGGGGCGCGCCCAGACCTTCTTCAAGGTCACGCTGCCCCTGCTGTGGGATTCTGTGCAGACCTCCGCGGTCTATCTGGGCATCGCCGCGATGGACATGTTCGTCCTCGTGTCGACCATGACCTCGGGCCAGTTCGGCGGCGGACCGGACCACCACAGCGAGGTCATGGCGACGGTGCTGATGCGTAACTTCCTCTACTTCGGCAATGCGGGCTACGCCTGCGCCATGGGGGTCGTGATGCTCGTCCTCACCCTGATCCTCTCCGCCATCACGCTGCGGGCCACTCGCCGCGAGCACGTCGAGTTCTAGCGGGAGACCACGATGACCACTGTGATCAAAGCACCGGGCGAGGCGGCGGCCGAGAAGCGCTCCGCCGCCACCGGGCAGCCCCGCGGGAGCAAGAACGGTTCCGACGGCATGGTGCTCAACGTCTTCTCGCACGGCTTCCTCGCCGTGTGGGGGATACTGATCGTCCTGCCGCTGATCTGGCTCGTGCTCGGCTCCTTCAAGACCGACGTGCAGATCGGCAGTTCGGCCCTGAGCTGGCCGGCCCACTGGGAGTTCGACGCCTTCGGGCGCGCCTGGAGCAAGGGCATCGGGGACTACTTCGCCAACACGCTGATCGTGATGGTGTTCTCGGTCCCGCTGACGATGCTGCTCGGCTCGATGGCCGCGTACGTCCTGGCCCGCTATCCCTTCGCGGGCAACCGGCCGATCTACTACTTCTTCGTCAGCGGGGCCATGTTCCCGGTCTTCCTGGCGCTCGTCCCGCTGTTCTTCATGGTGAAGCGGCTGGACATGCTCAACTCCTACCAGGGCCTGATCCTGGTGTACGTGGCGTACTCGATGCCGTTCACCGTCTTCTTCATGCACTCGTTCTTCCGGACGCTGCCGACGGCCGTGCACGAGGCGGCGGTGATCGACGGGGCCTCGCACACCCGGATCTTCTTCCAGGTGATGCTGCCGATGGCCAAGCCCGGCCTGATCAGCGTCGGGATATTCAACATCCTGGGGCAGTGGAACCAGTACATCCTGCCGTCCGTGCTGATGCAGCCGCAGACCGGATCGGACCCCGAGCGCTACATGCTCACCCAGGGCCTGATCCAGCTGCAGTACCAGATGGGCTACGAGACGGACCTGCCGGTGCTGTTCGCCGGTGTGACCATCGCGATGATCCCGATGCTGGTGGTCTACCTGTCCTTCCAGCGGCAGATCCAGGCGGGCCTGACCTCCGCCACGCTCAAGTAGCGCGGCCGCTCAATCAGTACGGCCGCTCACGCAGCGGACGGGTCGGGCACGACCGACCAGCTGACCGCCGAGACGGAGGGGTTGGGCCCGACCGACCAGCTTACCCCGGCCGTTAGCTCGATTGGGTGGTTGTCGGATTGGCGGCTTGCGAGGGGTGGCACTCGGTCGGGTAGCGTCGCTGGTGCGATCTGGGACGCCGGGTGCGGTGCCAGCGTGCGGGGCCCCTGCTCCACCGGAGTGATGGTTCAGGGCCTCCCCGTCGCCTTTGGCCGTACCCACATGGCCAGGTCGTCAGGGAACCGGACCTCCCGGAACGGACCACGCACATGATGCGTGTCGCCGACCGGGCCGCGAAAGCCGGAACCCAGTGCGCCCAAGACCGTTCGGGGCGTGCCACTGCGCCGGGCTCATTCCTGCACGGTGAACAGGAACGGTCGAGAGAGAGGTTGCTGACAGCTTCCTCGCGCATTCGCCCCCGCCCTTGGGGGCAGCAGTACGGGCACCACAGCCAGGCCGGCCTTCGGGTCGGCCTGGCTGCGGTTCGAGCCCAGTCGGCAGCCAGGCTGGCCGAGCGTGTCGACCAGCCGGTGGCGGATGTGGGCCTCCTCCACGTCCAGGCACACGGCCCCGAAGGGGCGGCCACCTCGGCCCCGCCGCTCGGTTCGCGGACCATGTGCCGCCCCAGTGGGCACGGCAGGAGGTCCGCCCCCACTCACCCACGGCTCCTCAGAGCCAGGTGCCGAACTTGCGGATGTACACGGTCTTCAGGAGCTGCGTGAGCGTGCAGTACGCGAGCAGCACGCCGATCAGCCACGGGAAGTAGCTCGCCGGCAGGGCCACGAAGCCAAGCGACTCGGCCAGCGGCGAGAAGGGCAGGTAGAGCCCGGTCAGCACCGCGAGGACGGTCATCACCATGACCGGCCAGGATGCCCGCGACTGGATGAAGGGGATCTTGCGGGTGCGGATCATGTGGACGATCAGGGTCTGCGAGAGCAGTCCCTCGATGAACCAGCCGGACTGGAAGAGCGCCTGGCTCGCCTCGCTGTTGGCGGCGAACACGTTCCACATGATCACGAACATTGCGATGTCGAAGATCGAGCTGATGGGGCCGATGCAGACCATGAACCGGCCGATGCCCTTGGCGTCCCAGTTGCGGGGCTTGCGGAGGTACTCCTCGTCCATCCGGTCCCAGGGGGTGGCCAGCTGGGCGATGTCGTAGACCAGGTTCTGCATCAGCAGCATGATCGCCAGCATCGGCTGGAAGGGGATGAAGGCGCTCGCCACCAGTACCGAGAAGACATTGCCGAAGTTCGAACTGGCCGTCATCTTGATGTACTTGATCGTGTTGCCGAAGGTGGTCCGGCCCTGGATCACGCCCTGCTCCAGGACGGTCAGGTCCTTCTCCAGCAGGATGATGTCGGCGGACTCCTTGGCGATGTCCACGGCGGTGTCCACCGAGATGCCGACGTCCGCGTCGCGCAGCGCGGCCGCGTCGTTGATGCCGTCACCGAGGAAGCCGACCGTGTGGCCGTCGGCCTGCAGGGCCCGTACGATCCGGGCCTTCTGGACCGGGTTGACCTTGGCGAAGACCGTCGTACGGGCGGCCAGCGCGCGCAGTCCGGCGTCGTCGAGGGCGTCGATCTCGGTGCCGCCGACCACGTGGCCGACGGTGAGGCCGACATCGGCGCAGACCCGGGCGGCGACGAGCTCGTTGTCGCCGGTCACCACCTTGACCGCGATGCCCTTGTCGGCGAGGCCCTGGAGGGCCTGCGCGGCGTCTGCCTTCGGCGGGTCGAGGAAGGCGAGGAAGCCGACCAGGGTCAGCTGGTCCTCGTCGGCGACCGTGTAGGTGTCGCGGGGGGTGCTCATCGTGCGGGTGGCGACGGCCAGGACGCGCAGGCCCTTGCGGTTGTTGTCCTCGGCGATGCGCGAGACGTGCCACCGCAGCTGCTCGGTCAGCTCGACCTTCTGCCCACGGTCCGTCATGTGGGTGCACAGGGCGAGGACTTCCTCGACGGCGCCCTTGGTGATCATGACGTGCTCGGAGCGGCCGAGGTCGCCCACGATGCTGTTGCGGTTCAGGACCACGGACATCCGGCGTCGGGCGAAGTCGAAGGGGATCTCGTCGACCATCGAGAAACGGGCATCGACGACAACCTCCTCGGCCTCGCCCACGCGGTCGATGACCGCCTGGTCCATCAGGTTCTTCAGGCCGGTCTGGAAGTGCGAGTTGAGGTAGCCGTACTCCAGGACCTCGTTGTCGTCGTCGCCGTGCACGTCCAGGTAGCGGTCCAGGACGATCCGGTCCTCGGTGAGGGTGCCGGTCTTGTCCGTGCAGAGCACGTCCATCGCGCCCAGGTTCTGGATCGCGTTGAGCCGCTTGACGACCACCTTGCGCTTGGACATGGCGACCGCGCCGCGCGCCAGGTTGGCGGAGACGACCATCGGCAGCATCTCGGGGGTCAGGCCGACCGCCACGGCGATGCCGAGGAGGAAGGCGGCCTCCCAGTCGCCCTTGGTGAAGCCGTTGATCATGAAGACGATCGGGACCATCACCAGCATGAAGCGGATCAGCAGGAAGCTGACCTTGCGCACACCGGTGTCGAAGTTGGTCTCCGGGCGCTCGCCGACCAGGGAGCCGGCCATCGAGCCGAAGTAGGTGTCGGAGCCCGTGGCGACGACGAGTCCGGTGGCGGTGCCGGAGGTCACCGAGGTGCCCATCAGGCAGAGGTTGTCGGCCTCGACGGGGTCGGTGGTCTCGTGCTGGCCGAGGTCCTCCGCGCGGGTGTCGGCCTTGGCCACCGGCAGGGACTCGCCGGACAGCGCGGCCTGGCTGACCATCAGGTCCTTGGAGGTGATCAGCCGCAGGTCGGCCGGGATCAGGTCGCCGGCGGCCAGCTTGACCACGTCACCGGGGACCACCTGGGCCATCGGGACCTCGAAGGTGGTGGGGGCCGCGCCGCTGCCGGCCCGGCGCTGCACCGCGCAGGTGGTGGTGACGAGCTGCTTCAGCGCGTCGGCCGCGCGGCCCGAGCGGTACTCCTGCCAGAAGCGGAGCAGGCCGCTGACCCCGACCATGATGGAGAGGATGATGACGCCCTCGTCCGCCGGGTCCTGTGTACATGATGGCGGCGAGGAAGATCAGGACCCCGATGAAGGGGTTCCAGTACGCCTTCGCCAGCTGGACGAACCACAGGGGCGTGCGCTCCTGGGCGATGACGTTGGAGCCGTGGCGCTCGAGGCGCAGGGCGGCCTCGGCGTGGGTGAGGCCATTGCGGGAAGCGTCCACCTCTTGCAGGACCTGGACGCCCGGGCGGGCGCTGGCCTCGGCGAGCCGCTCGCCGACGACCCGGGTACGGGCCTCCAGCTCGGCGGTCTTGCGTTCGCGGCGGGCCCGGCCCGGGGGTGCGAGCTTCGTGGGGGTACGGGGGGTGAGCATGGTCATGGCAAAAACCTCCCTCCACGGCGTCCGGGCAGCGCGAAGCCGCGCGGTCACGTGGAGTGATCATGGGTCGGCGCACGGTGGCACGTACGGCCACGGGGCACGCCGATGGGCATGGATGACGCGCGCCCGACGGAAGCGTCAGGGCGTGCGGAAGGGGTTACGAAGATGAATGCAGAAACGCAGCGAAGCGGCGCGGGGCCGCGGGCGTGCACACTCGAAGAGAGACCGGCCGCTCAGGGAGCTCAGCCGAGGAGAGCGCTGCAAGGACTTCGATCGGGACTCATCCCGAACACCTCCTTGCGTAGCGCTTGCATGACAGAGGGCGCCCGATCCGGCCGTGAAGACCGTGATGACCAGCGCCACGGCGACCGTAGCACGATCAGGATGGAGGTTTCTCTCATACTTATGACCGGTAGTGGCCGATTCGTACTGTGGCGGCCTCTTGACGTCGCGAGGCGCAAAGGCTCGACTTAAGGTTCACAAGTTGGAGAGACGCCGGGGTCTCGGAGCACGCAGCCGCTGACGGCCCCGGCCGGGGGGCGACGGCTTGCCGTTGCTTATGGGCAGGAGTGGATGAGTCGTGCAGACTCCCGGATCGCAGTCTTCACTGCATCGCGCCAATCTGGAGCGCGTCGTACGGGCGGTACGGCTCGCCGGTTCGCTGACCCAGGCGGAGATCGCCCGGAGCACCGGACTGTCGGCGGCCACGGTCTCCAATATCGTCCGGGAGCTCAAGGAGGCCGGGACAGTCGAGGTCACGGACACCTCCGCCGGGGGCAGGCGGGCGCGCAGCGTCTCGCTCAGCGGTGACGCCGGCATCGTGATCGGCGTCGACTTCGGCCACACCCACCTGCGGGTGGCCGTGGGGAACCTGGCCCACCAGGTGCTGGCCGAGGAGTCCGAGCCGCTGGACGTGGACGCCTCCTGGGTCGACGGCTTCGACCGGGCGGAAGCCCTGGTGGGACGGCTCGTCGAGGGCATCGGGATCGGCCGCGACAAGGTCATCGGCGTCGGGCTGGGCGTACCGGGCCCCATCGACCTGGAGTCCGGCACCCTCGGGTCCACCGCGATCCTGCCGGGCTGGGCCGGGATCAACCCGCGGCGCGAGCTCTCGCAGCGCCTGGGCGTACCGGTGTACGTGGACAACGACGCGAACCTCGGGGCGCTGGGTGAACTCGTTTGGGGGAGCGGCCGGGGAGTAAAAGACCTGGCCTACATCAAGGTGGCCAGCGGTGTCGGCGCCGGGCTCGTGATCAACGGGCAGATCTACCGGGGGCCCGGCGGCACGGCCGGCGAGATCGGGCACATCACGCTCGACGAATCGGGTCCGGTCTGCCGCTGCGGCAACCGCGGCTGCCTGGAGACCTTCGCCGCCGCCCGGTACGTGCTGCCGCTCCTGCAGAGCAGCCACGGGCCGGAGTTGACGATGGAGCGGGTAGTGGAGCTGGCCCGCGACGGGGACCCCGGCTGCCGTCGGGTCATCACGGACGTGGGCCGCCACATCGGCAGCGGCGTGGCCAGTCTGTGCAATCTCCTGAACCCGAGCCGGGTGGTCCTCGGCGGCTCTCTCGCGGACGCCGGTGAACTGGTGCTGACCCCCATCCGTGAATCCGTGGGGAGGTACGCGATTCCCAGTGCCGCCCGGCAATTGTCGGTGCTCACGGGATCCCTGGGCGGGCGGGCCGAGGTACTGGGCGCGCTGGCCCTCGTACTGAGTGAGATGGGCGATTCGACGCTTTTGGCGGAAAATGGCAGTGGAGTGCGAGCACCAGCCGTCTTGTCTTCAGTTAGATAACGAATGGCGTCGTTGTCATCTCGTTAAGCATTCACTCCTTGACGACAAACTCGCGGCCGGGGTTGACTCACATCCACCTCGGCCGCAGTGCTGCGGCCTCGTCAGGGAGGTTCAAGTAATGAACACGCGTATGCGCAGAGTCGCCGTCGCCGTTGCTGCCGGCACCATGGCCGTCTCGCTCGCCGCTTGTGGCAGCGCGAAGGAGTCCGGGGACAAGAAGGACACCGCCACCGGAGCCGTCAAGGGCGGCGCGATCAAGGTCGGGCTGCTCCTGCCGGAGAACCAGACCGCGCGTTACGAGAAGTTCGACAAGCCGCTCATCGAGAAGGCGGTCAAGGACCTGACCGCGGGCAAGGGCGAGGTCGTCTACGCCAACGCCAAGCAGGACGCGACCACGCAGAACTCCCAGGTCGACACGATGATCACCAACAAGGTGAACGTCCTGATCATCGACGCGGTGGACTCCAAGGCCATCGCCGGCTCGGTCAAGAAGGCCAAGGAGGCCGGCATCCCGGTCGTGGCCTACGACCGCCTGGCCGAGGGCCCGATCGACGCCTACACCTCCTTCGACAACGAAGAGGTCGGCAAGGTTCAGGGCAAGGCGCTCCTGGAGGCCCTGGGCGCCAAGGCCAAGGACGGCCAGATCGTCATGATGAACGGCTCCGTCACCGACCCGAACGCCGCGCTGTTCAAGAAGGGCGCGCACTCCGTCCTCGACGGCAACGTGAACGTCGGCAAGGAGTACGACACCGTCGAGTGGAAGCCGGAGAACGCCAACACCAACATGGCGGCCGCGCTCTCGGCGCTCGGCAAGGACAAGGTCATCGGCGTCTACTCCGCCAATGACGGCATGGCCGGCGGCATCATCACCGCCCTCAAGGCCGCCGGCGTGTCCCCCCTGCCCCCGGTCACGGGCCAGGACGCCGAACTCGCCGGTGTGCAGCGGATCGTGGCGGGCGAGCAGTTCATGAGCGTCTACAAGCCGTACGCCCCCGAGGCCGAGGCCGCCGCGAAGATGGCCGTGGCCCTCGCCAAGGGCGAGTCGATCGCGACCACCGCCACCGCCAAGGTCGACAGCCCCACCGCCAAGGGCGTCCCGGCCCTGCTGATCCCGGTCGTCTCGCTGACCAAGGCGAACGTCAAGGACACGGTCGTCCGCGACAACGTGTACACGGTCGACGAGATCTGCACCGACAAGTACGCGGCCGCCTGTGCCGCCATCGGCCTGAAGTAAGGCCCCCGCCGCTCGGTCCGCCGAGCGGCCCCCATGCCTGTCCGGCGCTCCCGCCTCCATCCCGCCACTGGCGGGGCGCCGGACAGAATCGTTTCTCTCAAGCACCTTCGTTTCACTCAAATCCCCCGTGGTCCTGCTCTTTTGCACGACATCCCCGCCGGTCAGGCGGCAAGGAGATGGTTCATGTGTCCGCTGCGCCCGTACTGGCGTTGCGAGGGGTCTCGAAGCGGTTCGGCGCCGTTCAGGCCCTCACCGACGTAGAACTCGAGATCCACTCCGGCGAGGTGGTCGCCCTCGTCGGCGACAACGGCGCCGGTAAGTCCACGCTGGTCAAGACGATCGCCGGCGTGCACCCCATCGATGACGGAGTCATCGAGTGGGAGGGCCGCCCGGTCTCGATCACCAAGCCCCACGACGCCCAGAACCTGGGCATCGCGACGGTCTACCAGGACCTCGCGCTGTGCGACAACATCGACGTCGTCGGCAACCTCTTCCTGGGGCGCGAGCTCAAGCGGCGCGGCATCCTCGACGAGGTGGAGATGGAGCGGCGCGCACGCGAGCTCCTGACCACCCTGTCCATCCGGATCCCCAGTGTCCGCATCCCCATCGCCTCGCTCTCCGGCGGTCAGCGCCAGACCGTGGCGATCGCCCGCTCCATGCTGGGCGAGCCCCAGCTCGTGATCCTCGACGAGCCCACCGCCGCCCTCGGCGTCGAGCAGACCGCACAGGTGCTCGACCTGGTCGAGCGGCTGCGCGAGCGCGGTCACGCCGTCATCCTCATCAGCCACAACATGGCCGATGTGAAGGCCGTGGCCGACAAGGTGGCCGTCCTGCGGCTGGGGCGCAACAACGGCGTCTTCTCCGTGAAGGACACGTCGCAGGAAGAGATCATCTCCGCCATCACCGGGGCCACGGACAACGCCGTGACCCGCCGGGCGGCCCGCACAGGGGAGGCCCGCAAGTGAGCACCCAGCACATAGACCCCGTCAACCCGGCCGCCGCGCACGACGCCATCCCGGCCGTGGACCCCCGCCTGCTCGTCCGCGAGCAGGGCCTCGCCGGGTACGTGAACGAGTTCGGCCGCAAGCTCAAGGCCGGCGACCTGGGCTCCGTGCCCGTCGTCCTCGGCCTGATCATCATCTGGAGCATCTTCCAGGGGCTGAACTCGAACTTCCTGGGCGCCGAGAACCTCACCAACATCGCGATCACGATGACGGCCACCGGCATGATGGCGGTCGGCATCATCTTCGTCCTGCTGCTCGGCGAGATCGACCTCTCGGTCGGCTCGGTCAGCGGCGTCTCGGGCGCGATCGTGGCCGTCCTGTCGGTCACCAACGGCGTCAACGAATGGCTGGCCATCCTCGCGGCGATCGCCGGAGGCGCCCTGATCGGCTCCCTCCACGGCTTCTTCTTCGCCAAGATCGGCGCGCCGGCCTTCGCCGTCACCCTTTCGGGCCTGCTCTTCTGGTCCGGCGCCATGCTGCAGATCCTCGGCAGCAACGGCACGATCAACCTCGACTCCGAGGGCGTGGTCGGGCAGCTGACCACGTACTTCTTCTCGGACGTGGCCGTCGGCTACGGGCTCGCCGCCCTCGCCGTGGTGGCGTACTTCCTCGCCACGTTCTCCGACAACCGGCGCCGCGCGGCCGCAGGGGTCCCCTCCCGCCCGCTCGGCGACATCCTGCTGCGCACCGGGCTCCTCGCGGTGTTCACCTTCGGTCCGGCCATGGTGTTCAACCAGTACAAGGGCCTGCCGCTGGCGATCGTGCTCTTCCTGTTCGCCCTGGTCGCCACGGACTTCCTCCTGCGGCGGACCACCTTCGGCCGCCAGGTCTTCGCCCTCGGCGGCAGCGTCGAGGCCTCCCGGCGCGCCGGCATCAACGTCAACCGGGTCCGGATCACGGTCTTCGCGATCGCCGGCACCTTCGCGGCCATCGGCGGGCTCTTCTGGGCCTCCAAGATCGCGGCGGCGAACCAGAGCGCCGGCGCCGGCGACCTGCTGATGAACGTGATCGCGGCGGCCGTCATCGGCGGCACCAGCCTCTTCGGCGGCCGCGGCCGGACCTGGAACGCCCTCCTCGGCGTCATGGTCATCACCTCCATCCAGTACGGTCTGGCCCTGGAGGGAATCGCGACGCCGATCCAGTACATGATCACCGGCGCGGTCCTCCTCGCCACCGTGGTGATCGACTCGATCACCCGCAAGACGCAGAAGACGGCCGGGCGCGCCTGACCGGCGTGCGCGGAGCGTGATACGGCGGTAAGAACCGTCACAGTGCCCGGTGCCACTTGGTGTGGCACCGGGCACCTGTGCGTATGCCTGTACGTACGGATGTGCGGGAATACCCCCTTTTGGGGGGTGTGACTCCGTACTGATGTGTACAGGTATGACAAAGGTGTGACCTGACCGGGACCGCGCTTCACTTACGCCCAACTGGCGAAGATTAGACTCGGCAGACCAGCAAGCGACTGCAAGGAGGCACGGGTGCTGCTGACCCGCATCAAGGGACCGCGCGATCTGGACCGGCTCAGCCAGGAGGAGCTCGACCGGCTCGCCGCAGAGATCAGGACCTTCCTCGTCGACGCCGTCTCCAAGACCGGCGGGCACCTCGGCCCCAACCTCGGTGTCGTCGAGTTGACGATCGCTCTGCACAGGGTCTTCGACTCACCCAAGGACAAGGTCCTCTTCGACACCGGCCACCAGGCCTACGTGCACAAGCTGCTCACCGGCCGCCAGGACTTCGGCGGCCTGCGCACGAAGGGCGGCCTGTCGGGCTACCCCTCGCGCGCCGAGTCCGAGCACGACGTGATCGAGAACTCGCACGCGTCCACCGTGCTGGGCTGGGCCGACGGCTTCGCCAAGGCCAATGAGGTGCTCGGCAGGGAAGACCACCACGTCGCGGCGGTCATCGGCGACGGAGCCCTCACCGGCGGCATGGCCTGGGAGGCGCTGAACAACATCGCCGCCGCCAAGGACCGCCCCCTGGTGATCGTCGTCAACGACAACGAGCGCTCCTACGGCCCCACCATCGGCGGCCTCGCGAACCACCTGGCCACCCTGCGCACCACGGACGGCTACGAGCGCTTCCTGGCCCGCGGCAAGGACCTCCTGGAGCGCACCCCGGTCGTCGGGAAGCCCCTCTACGAGACCCTGCACGGCGCCAAGAAGGGTCTCAAGGACTTCATCGCCCCGCAGGGCATGTTCGAGGACCTGGGCCTGAAGTACATCGGGCCCATCGACGGCCACGACATCGAGGCCCTGGAATCGGCCCTGCAGCGCGCCAAGCGCTTCAGCGGACCGGTCATCGTGCACTGCCTCACCCAGAAGGGCCGGGGCTACGAGCCGGCCGTCCAGGACGAGGCGGACCGTTTCCACGCGGTCGGCGTCATCCACCCGGACACCGGCCTGCCGGTCTCCACCGACGCCGCCAGCTGGACCTCCGTCTTCGCCGACGAGATGGTCAAGCTGGGCAGGGAGCGCAAGGACATCGTCGCGATCACCGCGGCCATGCTCCAGCCCGTCGGCCTGAAGAAGTTCGCCGACGCCTACCCGGACCGCATCTTCGACGTCGGCATCGCCGAGCAGCACGGCGCCACCTCGGCGGCGGGCCTGGCCTCCGGCGGCGCCCACCCGGTCTTCGCGGTGTACGCGACCTTCCTCAACCGCGCCTTCGACCAGGTCCTGATGGACGTGGCCCTGCACAAGTGCGGGGTCACCTTCGTCCTGGACCGCGCCGGGGTCACCGGCACCGACGGCGCCTCCCACAACGGCATGTGGGACATGTCCATCCTCCAGGTGGTCCCCGGCCTGCGCCTCGCGGCCCCGCGCGACGCCGAGCAGCTGCGCGCGCAGCTCAACGAGGCCGTCCTGGTGAAGGACGCGCCGACCGTCGTGCGCTTCTCCAAGGGCGTCGTCGGCCCGGCCGTCCCGGCCGTCGGCAGGATCGGCGGCATGGACGTGCTGCGCCGTCCGGCCGCCGAGGTCACCCGTCCGGACGTACTGCTCGTCTCGGTCGGAGCGCTCGCCCCGATGTGCCTGGAGATCGCCGATCTCCTCGACAAGCAGGGGATCTCCACGACCGTGGTCGACCCCCGCTGGGTCAAGCCGGTGGACGAGGCCCTGGCCCCCCTCGCCGATGGCCACCGCGTGGTCGTCACCGTGGAGGACAACAGCCGCGCCGGCGGCGTGGGCTCCGCCGTCGCGCAGGCCCTGCGGGACGCGGGGGTCGACGTACCGCTGCGTGACTTCGGCATTCCGCAGCGGTTCCTCGACCACGCCACGCGCAAGGAGGTCATGGCCGAGATCGGCCTGACCGCCCCGGACATCGCGCGGCAGGTCACCGGCCTGGTGGCCAAGCTGGACGGGCGCTACGACAGCGAGCCGGCCGCCACCGTCGACTAGTCGACGAGGCGGCGTCGTACGGGTCCGTACGACGCCGACGTAGATCGCCGCGCGGTTGCACGCCACGGGCCGGGAGATCACCCTTGAAGGGGTGGGCCTCCCGGCCCGCTCGCGTGGGTACGCCCCGTTCGGAGGTGCGTCGGTGAGTTCGGATCTGAACAGCCCCTTCCGCACGAAGTCGGTGGAGCAGTCCATCCTCGACACGCAGGAGCCGGAACACCAGCTCAAGAAGTCGCTCTCCGCCTGGGACCTGATGGTCTTCGGCGTCGGCGTCATCATCGGTACCGGCATCTTCGTCCTGACCGGCAAGGTCGCCAAGGAGACCGCGGGCCCGGCCACGGCGCTCGCGTTCGTCGCGGCCGGCGTCGTGTGCGCGCTCGCCGCGCTCTGCTACGCCGAGTTCGCCTCGACGGTGCCGGTCGCCGGTTCCGCGTACACCTTCTCCTACGCCTCGATCGGCGAGCTGCCGGCCTGGATCATCGGCTGGGACCTGGTGCTGGAATTCGCCCTCGGCACGGCCGTCGTGGCGGTCGGCTGGTCCGGGTACGTCCGCTCGCTCATGGACAACGCCGGGCTCCATCTGCCGGTCTCGCTCCAGGGGCCCGACGTGCCGGGCGGCAGCTTCGACCTGCTGGCCTTCGTGCTCGTCCTGGTGCTGACCGCGATCCTCGTCGTCGGCGTGAAGCTGTCCGCGCGGATCACCGCGATCGTGGTCGCGATCAAGGTCACGGTAGTGCTCATCGTGATCTTCGCCGGCCTCTTCTTCATCAAGGGCAGCAACTACGAGCCCTTCATTCCGAAGGCGGTGAAGCAGGAGGGCGGCGCGGGCCTGGACGCCCCCCTGGTCCAGCTGATCTTCGGCTACGAGCCGACCAACTTCGGCATCATGGGCATCTTCACCGCGGCCTCCGTCGTCTTCTTCGCCTTCATCGGCTTCGACGTCGTCGCCACCGCCGCCGAGGAGACCAAGCTGCCCCAGAGGGACATGCCGCGCGGCATCCTCGGCTCGCTGCTGATCTGCACGGTGCTGTACGTGGCCGTCTCGCTCGTGGTCACCGGCATGCAGCACTACACCGAGCTGTCGGTGAGCGCCCCGCTGGCCGACGCCTTCAAGTCCGCCGGCCATCCGGTCTACGGAGGCATCATCAGCTTCGGCGCGGCGGTGGGCCTGACCACGGTCTGCATGATCCTGCTGCTCGGCCAGACCCGGGTGTTCTTCGCGATGAGCCGCGACGGACTGCTGCCGCGCTTCTTCTCGCGGACCCACCCGAAGTTCCGTACGCCCTACCGGCCGACCATCCTGCTCGGCGTGATCATCTCGATCGTCGCCGGATTCACCAGCATCAACGAGCTGGCGACCCTGGTGAACATCGGCACCCTCTTCGCCTTCGTCGTCGTCGCGCTCGGCGTGATGGTCCTGCGCCGCACCCGGCCCGACCTGCACCGGTCCTTCCGGACCCCGTGGGTGCCGCTCGTGCCGGTCCTGTCGATCGCCGCGTCGGTCTGGCTGATGCTGAACCTGCCGGCCGAGACCTGGCTGCGCTTCGTGATCTGGATGGTGATCGGCATCGCCGTCTACTACCTCTACGGCAAGAAGCACAGCCGGCTGGGCCGCGGCGAGGGGATGACCCCGAACCCGGCGCGCGAAGGCCGCTGAGCGCGTCCTACGGTGAGGCCATGGAGATCACCGTAGGACTGCACCCCTGGGCGGAAGACGACTTCTGGCTCCTGCTGCGCAAGAACGAGCCGGCCATGACGGAGCACTTGGGCGGCCCGGAGACCGAGGTGAAGCTCGGGGACCGGCACCGGCGCTACCTGGCGATGAGCGCCGGGGAGCCGGGGGCCGGGCGGATGTTCCGGGTCGTCGCCGACGGCGAGAGCGTGGGCACCATCGGCTTCTGGGAGCGCCTCTGGCAGGGGGAGGAGGTCTACGAAACCGGCTGGGGCATCCTCCCCGAGTTCCAGGGCCGGGGGCTCGCGGCCCGCGCGGCCCGGGCGCTCGTGGCCCATGTGGGCGTCCACGGCACCCGCCGGTACCTGCACGCCTTCCCGTCCGTCGACCACCCGGCCTCCAACGCGGTGTGCCGCGCGGCGGGGTTCGTACTCCTCGGGGAGGTGCAGTTCGAGTACCCGCCGGGGCAGTGGCACGCGAGCGGCGACTGGCGCGTGGTACTGGGCGGGGACGACGCGTAGCCCCGGCCCCCATCGGGGCCGGGGTCACGCGTCGGAGGCGGTGTCGGTCAGCCGCCGGTGTAGGTCAGCCGCCGGTGGCGGGGGACTTCTTGGCCGCGGCCGGGATCGTCCGGTCGTTGCGCAGGGCCTCCCACAGCTGGCCGGCCTGCGGCTCCACGGCGACGACGCGGTTCTTGTCGATCTTGTCGTAGGCGACCGGCAGCATGATCGTCTCCATGGTCTCCGGATCCACGCCCTTCATGCTCTGGGCGAAGTCCGACAGGCCCTTGAGGGAGTCGAGTTCGGCGTCGGTGGTCAGCGCCTTGGTGCCGGCGTCGGCGAGCTTGTAGAGGCGGGCCGGGCTGCTGAGGACGTCCTGCTTCTTGATCTCGGACAGCATCGCGATCATGAACTTCTGCTGCAGGTCTATGCGTCCGAGGTCGCTGCCGTCGCCGTAACCGTGGCGCGTGCGAACGAACTTGAGGGAGTCGGTGCCGTTGAGGCGGTGCGTGCCCGCGTCGAGGTTCAGGCCACCCTTGATCGGCTTGTCGAGGGTGACGTTCACGCCGCCGAGCGCGTCCACCAGCTCCTTGAAGCCGGCGAACTCCACCTTGACGAGGTGGTCGACACGGATGCCGGACATGTGCTCGACGGTCTTGACGACACAGGCCGGGCCGCCCGTCCCGATGACGCTGTTGATCATGACGCGCTTTGCGCCGGCGACGGTCTTGCCCTTCGCGTCCTTGCAGTCGGGCCGGGTCACGAGGGTGTCGCGGGGGATGCTGATCGCGGTGGCCTTCTTACGGCCCTCGGGTATGTGCACCAGCATGTTGGTGTCCGAGCGGGAACCGCTGACATCGCCGTGATCGAGTTCACCGTTGGCACCGGCGCGCGAGTCCGAGCCGAGCACCAGGATGTTCTGCCCGCTGTCCGGGACCTTCGCCGGCCGGTTGTCGACACCGATCGCCTGGTCGAGGTCGACGCTGTCGATGTTGTCGTTCAGGTGGCTGTACGCCCACCAGCCCGTGCCGCCCGCGGCGAGGATCAGGACCAGGAACGTCAGCAGGACGCCCCGTCTGATGCGCTGTCCGCGGGTGCGGACGCGCTTGCGTCCTCTTCCCGTCGACGCGCCGGGGGCTGGGCGACGGTCCGGTGTCTGGACGTCCTGGCTCATCCTGCTTCAGTCCTCAATCGTCGGGCCGGCGTGGGCGGTGGAGCGGGGCGCTGGAGGCGGGGCGCCGGAGCGGCGGGATCCGGGGCGCCTCGGCCGACGCCCGCTTATGCCACGCTGACCGTGCACTATAGACAGATATTGCGACTGGCGTGCGTCCCGGGTCCGGGACCGTCGGATCCGTCTCTCGAACTAGAATCCGCACGATGTGGCCGCTGCCGGGCCGCGAGAAACGCTGGAGGGCAACGTCATGCGGTCGAGATCGGGAGCCGGCGTGCAGCGGGACGGCGCGGGGGCAACTGCCCGACGGGGCACGGGAACCGGACCCGACGGCCCCCGCTCCGTGCTCGACGGCCGCTGGCTGGTGCGGGGCCCCGAGGGCCTGCTGTCGGCGTACGCGCGCACCCCGGACGGGCTGCTGCGCTGGACCGAGACCGAACCCGGCGGGCCGCGCTGGCGGGGGCCGGACTACTTCGCAGCCCCCGGCATGGCCGCGCTGTCGGTGGCCCAGGGGCCCAACGGCTTCGTCCACTTCGTGGGCCGCCGCACCGTGCGCGGCAAGGGCGCCGAGAGCGTCGAGCTGGCGCACGCGATCCAGTACCAGAGCGGCCGGCCCCTCGGTGAGTGGAACTCCCTGGGCAACCCGCACCGCGATCCGGCCCGGGCCCCGTACATCGGCAACCCGGTCGTCTCGGTCGCCGCGAACGGGTCGACGTACGTCTTCCTCGCCAACGCCTCCGGCGCCCTCGCGGTGCGCCGCGAGTCGGAGACCGGCAAATGGCTTCCCTGGCAGGGCATCAAGTGTCTGGGCACGCGCTCCGACATGGCGCCGGTGCCGCACGCGTCGGGTCTGATGGAGGCCCTGGTGTCGATCAATACCGGGACGATGCGCTGCTACCAGCCGGAGGCGGGCGTCCCGCTGGTGCGCACCCCGGACCTGCCGTTCGCGCCGGCCGAGCAGAGTGCGGTGGGGATCGAGACGGCCCCGGGCCGGGTCACCTACTACTGGACCGATCAGGCGACCACGGGGCTCCAGGCGTACCGGGACGGCGGGTGGGTGATCCCGCTCGGCGGGAGCGCGGCCGAGGGCCGCCTCGCGGCCGTGCGGACGATGATCGACGGCTACGACTGCACGGTGCTGGCCTACCGCGGCCTCGACGGCCAGGTGGTCCTCGGCGCGTTCGGCACCGGGAACGAGGGCGCGGGGGTGTGGTGGGCGCCGACCGGTGAATGGTGCGCCGCCGCCCCCGCCCTCGCGCTCGATCACGCGGGCCGGGTCGTGGCCGCGTTCCTCGACGCCGACGGCCGGCTCCGCGTGGCCCGGCAAGGGGTCGAGGGCGGTTTCGTAATGAACCCTTCCGCCCAGATCTGACCCTGTTCTTCCTCTTCGCCCCTTGTTCTCCTGAGTGCGGGCGGACTTTACTGTGATGACCTCCACACCGAAACCCCTGATACGCCGCAACTTCATTTCAGGTGGGTAACGGGACCCCGGAATCACTGGCCATTGATGGACGCCTCGTAATCAGCCATGTAAAGGTTGAGTAATGCTGGATCAGTCGCCACGGGACGGACACCCGTAGTACACCTTCCAGTCATTGTTCTGACGGGGATGTCTGGGACGCCGAGGCGTCGGGGACATGGGCGGTGGCTCGTGATGGAAGGTGCGGAAGTCTGTGAGCCTCAAGAACCCTGAGGCGAGTGCTCTGGTCGCCTCCTACCGTTCGCTGCTGCCCGTACGAGCCCGCCGCAAGATCGTTCGCAAGGTGCCGCGCCCCCTGCGCCAGGCGGTCATGGGGTCCATGGCCTCCTTCGACTCGCTGCGCACCGCCCTGGCGGTCCGCGCCCTCGGCGGCAGGAGCCGGGGCGCCCGGCACAGCGCGCGGGGCGCGATCCGCGTCGTGCGCCTCGGCGGCAAGCACGTCAGGGCCGTCGTCGTGCCGGGCGCCACCGAATGGGCCGCACGCGCCCGCAACCTGCACCTCCTGGTCAGCATGCTCGAAGAAGCGGACATCGACTTCTTCTGCGTACGCGGCACCGCGAACCGTCTGCCCTGCGTGGCCGTCCCCTCCGTCTATCGCGAGGACCTGGAGGAGGTCCTCCAGATCGGCTTCGGACACAACCCCGGCTACGTGGGCGAGGGTTCGGGCGCCACCATGCGCTCCGGGGCCGCCGCCCCCACCTGGCGCAGGCTGCGCCACGCCAAGGTGCTCCGGCTGGCCTGGAACGTCTGCGACCCCTCCGGACACCTCGTCTTCGGCCCCGAGTCCGGCGTCGAACTCGAATTCTGGGACCAGGACGGCGGGGAGTACGTGGCTCCGCGCCCCAACAGCGTCGTGACCGCCGCCGGCGTCAGCGAAGAACGCCGGCTGGCGGAGCAGAAGCTCTTCAGTCCCGTCCCCCAGCTCTACGCCACGGGCCTGACGCGCACGCTGACCGAGTTCACCGCGCCGCTCCCGGGCGACCACCTCTACCCCGTCGACGTCGTCTACACCTGGGTCGACGACTCCGACCCGGTCTGGCGGGCCGGCAAGGAAGCGGCCCGCGGCGGCGCGCGCGCGAGCGCCGGAGCGCCCCTGCACGAACAGGCCGCCAACGACTCCCGCTTCAAGAGCCGCGACGAGCTGCGCTACTCGCTGCGCTCGATCCACCAGTACGCCCCGTGGGTGCGCAACATCTACCTGGTCACCGCCGGCCAGGCCCCGGGCTGGCTCAACACGGAGTACCCCGGCCTGCGCGTGGTCGACCACCGCGAGATCTTCTCCGACCCGGCCGCGCTCCCCACCTTCAACTCGCACGCCATCGAGAGCCAGCTGCACCACATCGAGGGCCTCTCGGAGCACTTCCTCTACCTCAACGACGACGTGTTCTTCGGCAGACCGGTGGACCCCGGGCACTTCTTCCACCCCAACGGCCTGACCAAGTTCTTCATGTCCAAGGCCCTCATCCCCTCCAGCCGCACCGGTGACGCGGATCTTCCCGTCAACGCGGCGGGCCGCAACAGCCGCAGCCTGATCTCCCAGCAGTTCGGCACCTTCATCTCCCAGAAGATGAAGCACACGCCGCACGCGCTGCGGCGCAGCGTGCTCTCCGAGATCGAGCAGGTCTACGAGCGGGCCCACTGGACCACGCAGCACGCGACCTTCCGCTCACCGCACGACGTTCCCATCGCCTCCTCGCTGCACCACTACCACGCCTACCACTCGGCCCGGGCGACGGTGGCGGACCTGCGGTACACGTACATCGACATCGGCGACGAGAAGGCCAAGCAGCGCCTCGACCGCCTCGTCGCGCGCCGGGACTTCGACACCTTCTGCATCAACGACACGGTGGTACCCGCGGACCCGGACGCCCAGGAGCGCATGGTCACCACCTTCCTGGAGGCGTACTTCCCCGTCCCCAGTCCCTACGAGATCCCGGGCGCGGTCGGCCTTCCGGTACGCCGCGTCAACGAGTTGGGACGTGTACAGGCATGAGCGCCCTGCGAGCCCGCCTCGGCGCCGTGCGCAGGAGGCTCCTCAAGCTCGATGCCGCCCGCCGCGCCATGCGGATCATGGTGCCCGTCCTCGTGCCGATGAAGGCGAAGCGCTCCGCGCACCTGCTGTACGCCGCCGTGCTCGACGGGCAGACCGTGAACCTGCACGCCGAGCTTCCGGCGTCGGCCGGCACCCCGCGGAGCGCCGAGATCGTCGTCGGGAGCGGCCGCGGCAGCTACGCCGTCCCCGCCCGCATCCACACCGACCGCGACGGCCGCGTGCTGGTGGACGCCGCCGTGCTGCTCGGCTCCGAGGTGGGCGGGGTCCCGGTCACCCCGGGGCGCTGGAAGCTCCGGCTGCGCACGAGCGCAGGCCGTTCCTCCCGCAGCCTGCCGCTGATGCTGGCCGACGTGCCCCCGGCGTACGAGGGCGGGGCGACCGGGCCGATGGCCTTCTCACCCGTCACCGGCAGCCGCCACCGCATCGTCCGCAGCGCCACCGGCGAGGCACGTATCATCTGCAGTGCCCCCAAAGCGGGGGTGGAGGTCATCCAGCTGCATATCGGACATTCCGGTATCCAGGTGGACTTCCGCGTCCTCGGAATGCAGGCCGGGGGCGCGTGGTGCGAGTTCGCCGCGTCGGGCCGCCGGATCACCGCCTGGCCCGCCGAGGTGGAGCCCGGTGTGTGGCGCGTCGCGGTGCCGCTTTCGGAGATGACTCCGGGAGGGGACCGCAGCGAGCACTGGGACGTCCTCCTCTGCTCCGGGGGCCGGCGCTCCGTGCGCGTGGCCCGCAAGTTGCACGACGTGCGCGACCCGCAGCAGGTGTTCGCGGCGCGCAAGATCGTGGTGGCGCCCGGTCCAGAGGATTTGATCATGGTCGAATCGCGCTACACGGCAGCCGGGAACCTCCGGTTCACGTGCAGTACCGCGGCCGGGTGAGGAAGAGTATGAAGGTCACGTTCCTGCTGACCGCGGCAGATGCGATGAGCGACGCCGAACGCGCCGTGTTCAACCAGGCGGGGGAACTGGCCGCCCTCGGGTACGAGGTATCCGTCCTCAGCGTCTTCAAGGTCCGCCGCCGCCGCTTCGTGGTGCCCGACGACAGGGTCGCCACCGGATTCCTCATCGAGGCCGGGGGCGCGACCCACCGGCCCGTCCGTGACGCGGGGCTGGACGAGGCGCGGTCCGCCGCGCTCGCCTCCGTACCCAGCGCGATCGTCGAGCGCCGCTGCGACAACCGGTTCAACCGGCTCGCGGACGTCGAGCTCGAGTACGCGCTCCAGAACATCGACACCGACGTGCTCGTCACCACCTCGCCGGGGCTCATGGCGTACGCCGCGACGTTCGCGCCCAGCGAGGTGCTCACCGTCCACCACGAGCAACGGGCCTCCGAGCTCGGAGGCCCCGAGGGTGAGCCGATGCTCAGGCACACCCCGCGGTTCGACGCCGTCACCTTCCCGAGCCCGCGCTCCTACGAATGGTTCATGGAGACCTTCGGCGCCGGCAACCCCCAGCTCGACGTGATCCCGCCCGCCCCGCTCGCGGGCTTCCGCCCCCGCTCCACGCTCCAGACCCGCATCGTCGTGCTCAGCGCCTCCCTGGTGGAGCGGGCCGGGGTCACCGACGCCCTCAAGGCCTGGGCGGCCATCGCCCCGAACCACCCCACCTGGTCCCTGCGCGTCATCGGCGAAGGCCCGCAGATCGGCCTCCTGCGCCGGCGCCGCGACCAGCTCGGCCTGCAGGGCAGCGTGCACTTCATCAGCGAAGCCCCGTTCCTCGCCGAGGAGTGGGCCAAGGCGAGCATCGCCCTGTGCACCTCCGAGTCCGAGGCGGGCGGCCTGTCCCTGATGGAGGCACAGGTGGCCGGCGTCCCCGTCGTCGCCTACGACTGCCCCAACGCTCCCCGCGACATCGTCCAGGACGGCCGCACGGGCATCCTGGTCACCCCCGGCGACACCGACGCGCTCGTCGGCGTCCTCACGCGGCTCATCGAGGACGACCAGCTGCGCCACGCCCTGGGCAGCGCCGCCTTCGAGGCCGCCGCACGGTTCGACGCCGCCGCCGTCACCGCCCGCTGGGACGGCCTCTTCCGGCTGCTCGCCGATGGCCGCGCCTCCGGATCCCGTTCGCAGGCCAAGGCCGCCCGGCTCGCCGCCCACGCACTCCACGCCGGCAACGACGGGGCCGCCCGGGCCGCCGCCGCCGCACCGGCCAGCACCTCCCGCACCAAGCGGCTGCGCGCCACCGAGGAACGCATCCTCAAGCACGACCGCTCCCTGGTGCGCGACGGCGGCCAGATCTGCCGGATCATCGACTCCGAGTCGCCCTTCGAGATCTCCGCCGCCAACCTCTCGCTGACGGCGGACGCGCTGGAACGGGCCCGCATACCGTACTTCGTGGTGCGCGACACCAAGGTGCGCCACTCGGTCGCCGTCCACGCCGAGTACCGCGACCAGGTCCTCAAGGTGCTCGCGGAGACCTACCCCGGCGCGCCCGTCTACATAGCGCTGCTCAACGACTCCGACTCGCCGACCCTCACCACCCTCGCCGAACTGGCCGCCGACCACATCGGATCGGTGTTCGCCGGAGTGCGGGTCTACCAGAGCGCCGTCGCCGCCTCCCGGACCCTGCGCCTGAGCGCCGCGTACGGCTGCACCGTCTCCTTCTGGGAGGAGGACGCGGAGGACCCGGAGTTCTTCGTCTCCCCGACCCGTACGCTCATCGGCGCGCGCGTGCCCCGGCCCGCGCTGCGCCAGGCCTCGCTGCTCCTCGGCGGCCGGACCTACCCCTCCATCGAGCCGTACGCCCAGACGCTCCACCACGACTTCACCTTCCCCGTCGACGCCGTCTACACCTGGGTCGACGGCGCCGACATGGCGTGGCTGGAGCGGAAGAACGCCGCACTGGGCGCGATGGGCATCGTCACCGAGGACGCCGCCACCAGCGCCGCACGCTTCCGCAACCGTGACGAACTGCGCTACTCCCTGCGCTCGATCGACATGTACGGACCGTGGATCCGCAACATCTACCTGATCACCGACCAGCAGGTGCCGGCCTGGCTCGACACCAGCCACCCCCGGGTGCGCGTCGTGGACCACAGCGAGATCTTCGGCATGTCGGGCAGCCTCCCGACCTACAACTCGCACGCCATCGAAAGCCGCATGCACCACATCGAGGGGCTCGCCGAGCACTTCCTCTACTTCAACGACGACATCTTCCTGGGCCGCCCCGTCCAGCCCAGCCTGTTCTACCTGAGCAACGGGCAGGCGAAGCACTTCACGTCGTCGAACGCCATTCCCATGAGCGCCATCACCGAGGGCGACGAGTTCAGCCGGATGGCGGCGAAGAACAACCGCGAGCTCATCCGCCAGACGTTCGGCCGGACCCTGGTGAACTCCTTCGTCCACGCTCCGCACCCGCTGCGGCGCAGCATCATGTTCGACCTGGAGTCGCACTTCCCGGAGGCGATGCAGCGCACCGCGCACGCCCAGTTGCGCAGCCCCACGGACGTGTCGACCGCCTCCTCGCTGCACCACTACTTCGGGTACTACACCGAGCGCAGCGTGCCCGGCGGACTGAGCGCCGGATTCGTGAACGTGGGCCTCAGCGAACAGCTCCCGAAGCTGAACACGATGCTCACCGCGAGATCGAACGACACCTTCTGCCTGAACGACTTCCATGACGGTGACGTCTCGGAGGACGAGCAGGACGCGATCCTGGCCGGATTCCTGCCGAGCTACTTCCCGATCGCAAGCCAATTCGAATTCGGATCGCCGAGGAACCAGCGTTACCACGCCGGCCGGCTTCCCGGGTATCCGCTGTAGGAATCAGGATCAGACGATGAGCAAGATCTGCATACTCGGGAACTCCGTCGCGAAGTCCCGGAAGCCCGACGAAGCGCCGATGGCGGGCTGGGGACAGTACGTACGCGAGTTCGTGGCGCCGTACCACGAAGTGCGCAACTACGCCCGCGACGCCATGACCGCCCGGAACTACTTCGAGGACCGGCTGCCCACGCTCCTGAACCTCCTGGAGCCCGGCGACGTCGTCCTCGTCGCCTTCGGCGGGGTCGAGCAGCGCATCGACCATCCGCTGCGCTACCACGGCCACCGCGAGTTCAAGGAGTTCCTCCACCTCTACGTGGAGGGGATCCGCGGCGAGGGCGCGATTCCGGTCCTGGTCACCCCGCCCGACCGGTGTGCCTTCGAGGCCGACGGCAGCGTCGCGAACACCCGCGAGGAGTACCCGCAGCTGGTGCGCGAGGCCGCGGCCGAGGCCGGCGCGGCACTGGTGGACATGCACGCCTTCAGCGCGCAGATGCTCCGCGAACTCGGGCCGCACCGGGCCCGCCAGTACTTCCGCTGGATGGATGCGGGGGAGCACCCCAACCACCCCGGCGGCATGATCGACTCGACGCACTTCAACCAGGTCGGCGCCCGCGAGATGGCCCGCATGACGGCGATCGCCCTGCACAACTCCCCGGGCGTGCCGCGAGGCTTCATCAACCCCGAGGCCTGCGCGGTGGCCCCGGACTTCCCGCCGCCGGCCGCCGAGTTCACCGTGGAGAAGCCCGAGTTCGCCCTCTACGCCGACATGCGGTTCGGCGACGCGCCGGTCTTCCTGTCGCCGGCGCCGGGCAAGCTCGTCAGCGCCATGGGCAAGTTCTCCGGCACCGCGGACCCGGGCACGAGCTACCTGCTGTTCTTCGACAACGGGACCTACGTCGGCGGAACGCGCGTCAACCCAGAGGGCAAGTGGCAGTGGCGCAGGGTGGTCAACTGGGCCGCCGGCGAGCACCTCCTGCAAGCCGTCGGCCTCACGGAGCAGGGCCCGACCCCGGTCGCCCTGTTTTCGTTCACCGTCAAGACCTGGGTCGCCCCGCCGACCGTCACCTCCCCGAAGGAGGGGGCGTACACCACGGCCAGGCCCCGCTTCTCCGGCACCGCCGAGCCCGGCGTCGGCAAGGTCTCCGTGCTGGAGAACGAGCGGCTGATCGCCGTCGCGGTGGTGGGCGAGGACGGCGCGTGGAAGGTGAGCCACGCGCACACCTGGAAGCCCGGCACCTACACGCTGGACTTCGTCTCGGTCTTCAGCGCCATCCACTCCGTCTCCACCCGCGTCACCTTCAGGGTCCACGGGGTCCCGGAGGGCAACTGGATCAGGCAGTCCGCGCAGGCCGCGCGCCTGCCCTGCTCCGACGACCCGTGCGAGCACTACCCGTTCGGCGGCGGGCGCTGACCCCGGGCCGTACGGAACACGGCGAAGGCCCGCACGGCGAAGGCCCCGCACACCTCTCGGTGTGCGGGGCCTTCGCCGTGTCGGTGCCGGCCGTGCGTCAGACCGGAATGCTCGCCAGGCCCGGGGCCAGGAACTTCTTGCCGTTCACCCGCTCGGAGACGCCCTCACGGTCCAGGTACGGCGTGACGCCGCCCAGGTGGAAGGGCCAGCCCGCGCCCGTGATGAGGCAGAGGTCGATGTCCTGGGCCTCGGCCACGACACCCTCCTCCAGCATCAGGCCGATCTCCTGCGCCACCGCGTCCAGGACGCGGTCGCGGACCTGCTCCTCGGTCAGGACGACATCGCCCTGCACGAGGAGGGCGGCGACCTCGGGGTCCAGCTCCGGCTTGCCGGAATCGTAGACGTAGAAGCCGCGCTTGCCGGCCTTGACCACGGCCGCCAGGTTCGGCGAGACGGTGAAGCGCTCCGGGAAGGCGCGGTTCAGGGTCTCGGACACGTGCAGACCGATCGCCGGGCCCACGAGCTCCAGCAGCACCAGCGGGGACATCGGCAGGCCGAGCGGCTCGATGGCCTTCTCGGCGGTGACCACCGGGGTGCCCTCGTCGATGACGTTCTGGATCTCGCCCATGAAGCGGGTCAGGATGCGGTTCACGACGAACGCCGGGGCGTCCTTGGTGAGGACCGCGGTCTTCTTCAGCTTCCGCGCGACACCGAAGGCCGTGGCCAGCGAGGCGTCGTCGGTCTGCTCACCGCGGACGATCTCCAGCAGCGGGAGGATCGCGACCGGGTTGAAGAAGTGGAAGCCGACCACGCGCTCCGGGTGCTGGAGCTTGGAGGCCATCTCCGAGACCGACAGCGAGGAGGTGTTGGTGGCGAGGATCGCGTGCGCCGGGGCGACCGCCTCGACCTCCGCGAACACCTTCTGCTTGACGGACATCTCCTCGAACACGGCCTCGATGATGAAGTCCGCGTCCGCGAAGCCCTCGGCCTTGTCCAGGACACCCGTCACCAGGGCGGTCAGGCGGTTGGCCTTGTCCTGGTTGATGCGGCCCTTGCCCAGCAGCTTCTGGATCTCGGCGTGGACGTAGCCCACACCCTTGTCCACGCGCTCCTGGTCGATGTCGGTGAGGACCACCGGCACCTCCAGGCGGCGCAGGAACAGCAGCGCCAGCTGCGAGGCCATCAGGCCCGCGCCGACGACGCCGACCTTGGTGACCTGGCGGGCCAGGTTCTTGTCCGGGGCGCCGGCCGGGCGCTTGGCGCGCTTCTGGACCAGGTTGAAGGCGTAGATGCCGGAGCGCAGTTCGCCGCCCATGATGAGGTCGGCCAGGGCCGCGTCCTCGGCGTCGAAGCCCTTCTGCAGGTCGCCGTCCTTGGCAGCCTCGATGATCTCCAGCGCGCGGTAGGCGGCCGGGGCCGCGCCGTGCACCTTGGAGTCGGCGATGAAGCGGCCGCGGGCGACCGCCGCGTCCCAGGCCTCGCCGCGGTCGATCTCGTCGCGGACGACCTCGGTGGTGCCGTTCAGCACGCGGGCGGTCCACAGGAGCGACTGCTCCAGGAAGTCCGCACCCTCGAACAGGGCGTCAGCAATGCCGAGCTCGAAGACCTGCTTGCCCTTGAGCTGGCGGTTCTGGTTCAGCGAGTTCTCGATGATCACCGAGACCGCGCGGTCCGCGCCGATCAGGTTCGGCAGCAGGGCGCAGCCGCCCCAGCCGGGAACCAGGCCGAGGAAGACCTCGGGCAGCGAGAAGGCCGGGATGGCCTTGGAGACGGTGCGGTAGGTGCAGTGCAGACCGACCTCGACACCGCCGCCCATCGCCGCGCCGTTGTAGTACGCGAAGGTGGGGACGGCCAGCGCCGCGAGGCGCTTGAAGACGTCGTGGCCGCCCTTGCCGATGGCGAGCGCCTCGTCGTGCTTCTTCAGCAGCTCGACGCCCTTGAGGTCGGCGCCGACCGCGAAGATGAACGGCTTGCCGGTCAGGCCCGCACCGACGATGGAGCCCGCGAGGGCCTCCTGCTCGACCTGGTCGATCGCCGCGTTCAGGTTGGCGAGGGACTGCGGGCCGAAGGTGGTCGGCTTGGTGTGGTCCAGGCCGTTGTCCAGCGTGATGAGCGCGAAGCGCCCGGCACCGAAGGGCAGGTCCAGGTGGCGTACGAGCGCGCGCGTGACGACCTCGTCCGGGAACAGCTCGGCCGCGCCCTTCAGGAGCTCAGTGGTGGTGGTGCTCACTTGCTGTCTCCCTCGGCGGTGAAGTTCGGGTTCTCCCAGACGACCGTGGCGCCCATGCCGAAGCCGACGCACATGGTGGTCAGGCCGTAGCGGACGTGCGGCTGCTCCTCGAACTGGCGGGCCAGCTGGGTCATCAGACGGACGCCGGAGGAGGCGAGCGGGTGACCGAAGGCGATGGCCCCGCCGTACTGGTTGACGCGGGCGTCGTCGTCGGCGATGCCGTAGTGCTCCAGGAACGCGAGGACCTGGACCGCGAAGGCCTCGTTGACCTCGAAGAGGCCGATGTCGTCGATCGTCAGACCGGCCTGGGCGAGCGCCTTCTCGGTGGCCGGGATCGGGCCGTAGCCCATGACCTCCGGCTCGACACCCGCGAAGGAGTACGAGACCAGGCGCATCTTGACCGGGAGGTTGTTCGCGCGGGCGAAGTCCTCGGACGCGATGATCGCGGCCGTGGCACCGTCGTTGAGACCGGCGGCGTTGCCCGCGGTGACGTTGCCGTGGACCCGGAACGGGGTCTTGAGGCCCGCCAGGTTCTCCAGGGTGGTCCCCGGACGCATCGGCTCGTCGGCGGTGACCAGGCCCCAGCCCGTCTCACCGGCCGCCTCGTTGTTGTTGCGCACCGAGATCGGCACCAGGTCCAGCTGGATCTTGCCGTCGGCGTACGCCTTGGCGGCCTTCTCCTGCGAGCGCACGGCGTACTCGTCGGCGCGGAGCTTGGTGATCGTCGGGTACCGGTCGTGCAGGTTCTCGGCGGTCATGCCCATGAACAGGGCGGACTCGTCGACCAGCTTCTCGGAGACGAAGCGCGGGTTCGGGTCCACGCCCTCGCCCATGGGGTGGCGGCCCATGTGCTCGACACCGCCGGCGAGGGCGACGTCGTACGCACCGAAGGCCACGCCGCCCGCGACGGCGGTCACGGCGGTGAGCGCGCCGGCGCACATGCGGTCGATCGAGTAGCCCGGGACGGACTGCGGGAGGCCCGCGAGAATGCCGGCCGTACGGCCCAGCGTCAGGCCCTGGTCGCCGATCTGCGTGGTCGCGGCGATGGCGACCTCGTCGATCTTCGCGGGGTCCAGGTCCGGGTTGCGGCGCAGCAGCTCCCGGATCGCCTTGACGACGAGATCGTCGGCGCGGGTCTCGTTGTAGATGCCCTTCGGGCCCGCCTTGCCGAACGGGGTGCGGACGCCGTCGACGAAGACGACGTCCCTGACGGTACGAGGCACGTTGGCTCTCCTCCAGGTGCGGGTGTGCACTGCTGCGCGGGGGCGTGCCCATTACTGAGCGCCCGCTCACCTCTCCATGCTACTTGCCGGTAACCGGCATGCACAGCCCCCACGGGAGGAGCGGCGAAGGTCACACTCCGGCCCGCGCCGCCCGGCCGTGCGCCCCGGCCGTGCGCCCCGGCCGCACGCCCGGCCGATCGGCGCGCCCGCGCTACCCGATCGGGTAGCGCGCGCGGCCGGCACGGCCACGTCCGTGGCATCGGACGCACCCCGGTCCGACGCTGGGCTCGGCCCGGTACACGCCCCGGGCCCGCCGACCGAAAAGGAGTGCCGCGATGCCCGCACCCGTCGTCACCGACCACCACGTGCCCCACGTCTCGACCATCCCCGCGAACAAGGGCGAGGACGTGCAACTCTTCGTCCGCGAGCGCAACGGCACGCCGACCGGCGGCCCGCGCCGGCCCGTCCTCATGCTGCACGGCCGGAGCGTCCCGGGCCTGGCGGTCTTCGACCTCGCGTACAAGAAGTACAGCTGGGCCGACGAACTGGCGAATAAGGACTTCGACGTCTTCGTGATGGAACTCCAGGGATCCGGCCTGTCCACCCGCCCGAAGATGGACGACCCGCGCAACGTCAGCCCGGCGCAGCAGGGCCTCCTCGTCCCCAATCCGAATCCGACGCTCTATACCGGCGGGCCGAACTACGCGGCGCAGCTGAACAACTCGCAGAGCGACTGGGACGAGGTCGACACGGTCGTCGAGTTCATCCTCGGGATCACCGGCGCCTCGGAGGTCGACCTCATCGGCTATTCCGCGGCCGCCCAGCAGCTCGGGCCGTACGCCATCCAGCACCCCGGCAAGGTGCGCAGCCTGTTCCTGCTGGCACCGATCTTTCCGCCGAAGGGCAGGCCGAGCGCGCCCGGGACCGATTTCGACGCACCGGTGCCGCTGCCGGTGTCCGCTCCGGCGGCCGCCTTCGGCTATCCGATGACCGGCGCCACGAAAGGCGGCTTCAAGACCGTGTGGGACAGGGACCTGCACTGTCCGGAACAGCGCGAGGACGACGCCATGGTCGACAGGGTCTGGAAGGCGGTCATGGACACCGACCCGATCGGCCGCACCTGGGGCGGCCCGGTGGCCGGAGCGCCGGAAGGGCTGAACCGCGTCCGGAACTCGTACTGGTGGGGCTGGAACTCCACCACGGTCCCGCTGAACGGGACGCTCGGCGGCACGGTACCCGTGTGCCTCGTGTACGGGGCGTACGACACCATTGTGAACACCTCGCCGGACCTGGGCCTGCTGTACTTCTCGGTGCCCGAGCTCTATAAGGCCATGCCCGGGTCGGACAAGCTGATGTTCCGGATCGCCTGCACGAGTCACCAGGTGCCCTGGGAGCGCCAGTCGAAGCTGGTGCACACCATGTCCGAGCACTGGCTCAAGCAGGGCAAGGTCGAGGGTGCGACCTCCGGCGCCTTCGACCGGGACGAGGACGGGGTCCTCACTCCTTTGTAGTGAGGACCCCGTCCTCGGGGTCCGGCGTGCCGGTCAGTCCTCGGTCTCGGGTGCGGGCGCGACCACGGGCGGGGTCGTGGCCAGGGCCGTGACCAGGGCGTCCGTCACCTGTTCGATCTGCCACGGGCGGGCTCCGTAGCCCGCCAGGGCCTCGGCCACCGCGTCGGCCTCCAGGCGCTCGGGCGGCTCCCAGCACAGCCGGCGGACCGTGTCGGGGGTGATCAGGTTCTCCTGCGGCAGGTTCAGCCCCTCCGCCAGCGCCGACACGGCCGTCCGGGCCGCGGCCAGCCGCGCCGCGGCCGCCGGGTCCTTGTCCACCCAGGAACGCGGCGGGGGCGGACCGGCCGGGGTCGCCCCCGGCTGCGGCAGTTCGGCCTCGGACAGGGCCTTCGCCCGGTCCACGGCGGCCATCCACTGGTCCAGCTGGCGCCGGCCCATGCGCTGCCCGTAGCCGGGCAGGGCGGAGAGCGCCTGCACGTTCAGCGGCATGGCGAGCGCCGCCTCGACGATCGCGCCGTCACCCAGCACCTTGCCCGGTGACACGTCACGTCGCTGCGCGATCCGGTCCCGGGCCTCCCACAGCTCCCGGACGACGGCCATCTGACGGCGCCGGCGCACCTTGTGCATGCCGGAGGTGCGGCGCCACGGGTCCTTGCGGGGCGGCGCGGGCGGGGCGGCGGCGATGGCGTCGAACTCCTGGTGGGCCCATTCCAGCTTGCCCTGGCGGTCCAGCTCCTTCTCCAGCGCGTCCCTCAGGTCCACGAGCAGCTCCACGTCGAGCGCGGCGTAGCGCAGCCACGGCTCGGGGAGCGGACGGGTCGACCAGTCGACGGCGGAGTGGCCCTTCTCCAGCACGTAGCCGAGGACCCCCTCGACCATCGCGCCGAGTCCGACCCGCGGGAAGCCGGCCAGGCGGCCGGCCAGCTCGGTGTCGAAGAGGGAGGTGGGTGCCATGCCTATTTCGCGCAGGCACGGGAGGTCCTGGGTGGCGGCGTGCAGGATCCACTCGGTGCCGGACAGGGCCTCGCCGAGGGAGGAGAGGTCGGGGCAGCCCACCGGGTCGATCAGTGCGGAGCCCGCACCTTCGCGGCGCAGCTGGACGAGGTAGGCGCGCTGGCCGTAGCGGTAGCCGGAGGCGCGCTCGGCGTCCACGGCGACGGGTCCGGTGCCCGCGGCGAAGGCCGCGACCACCTCGGCGAGTGCGGCCGCGTCGGCGACCACCGGGGGGATGCCCTCACGGGGTTCTAGCAAGGGAATCGGCAGCCCGTCGGACGAAACCTCGTCGTCCGGGGGGCCGCCCCCGGTGGTGGTGCGCAGGCCTGCTGCGGTTTCTTGGGCGTCGGTCACCGGTCAAGGGTATCCGTGGATGCGACGCGCCCGTCGCCGGAACGTTCCGGCGACGGGCGCGAGGGGGGAGGACGGACGTTTCCCCGGGTTCTCCGGGAGTTTTCCCGGGGGCCTTCGGGGGATATCGGCCGGGTCAGTGGATGATCCCGGTCCGCAGGGCGACGGCGACCATCCCGGCCCGGTCGCCGGTGCCCAGCTTGCGGGCGATCCGTGCGAGGTGGGACTTGACGGTCAGGGCGGACAAGCCCATCGAAACGCCGATGGCCTTGTTGGACTGGCCCTCCGCGACGAGGCGCAGGACCTCGACCTCGCGGCCGGAGAGCTCTCGGTAGCCGCCCGGGTGGCTCGGGGCACCCGGGGGGCGGCGGTGCATACGGGCCGCGGCAGCGCCGATGGGGGCGGCGCCGGGCCGGGACGGGAGCCCGATGTTGGTCCGGGTGCCGGTGACGACGTAGCCCTTCACTCCGCCCGCGAGGGCGTTGCGTACGGCGCCGATGTCGTCGGCGGCGGACAGGGCCAGGCCGTTCGGCCAACCGGCGGCGCGGGTCTCGGAGAGCAGGGTGAGACCGGAACCGTCGGGCAGGTGTACGTCGGCCACGCAGATGTCGCGCGGGCTGCCGATGCGTGGACGGGCCTCCGCGATGGACGACGCCTCGATCACGTCGCGAACTCCGAGGGCCCACAAATGGCGGGTCACGGTGGAACGCACGCGCGGGTCGGCCACGACGACCATGGCCGTCGGCTTGTTCGGGCGGTAGGCGACCAGGCTTGCGGGCTGCTCGAGAAGAACGGACACCTAGGCCTCCTGGGGGGGAGTGGCGGGACGGCCGGCTCGGGGAAGGAAGCCGGTGCGAACCGTGCGGATGGTCTATGACTCCTTCGGCACGTCACCCGCCCGGCTTTAGGGAATGATCACGATTTGGTGAGTAACAATTCGGGCAATTCGGACGCACGATCGATCATAGGGTGATCAGAAGCCCGCAAGCGGCGCCCTGTAACGACATCCGGCCCCGACATCGGGGCCCGGGCCGGCACGGATCGGTGCAGGTGGGTGCGGGTCGACACGGGTCGGCGCCGCCCCCGGGCTTGCGGAACTACCCCTGAGGGTGATGCGGACCGCGCCGCTGGGGCAGCGAGACCACACCGGTCACCGTCTCGGTCGGTCCGACCGGCGGCAGCCCCGCGATCTGACACAGCAGTTCGCACCAGGCCGACAGGTGTGCGGCGGTGTCCGGCACCCCGCCCACCCCCTCGCGCGGCGTCCACGAGGCCCTGATCTCGATCTGTGTCGCCGGCCGCCGCTCTCCGAGCCCGCCGAAGTAGTGCGAGGCGGCCATGGTCACGGTCCCGCTCGCCTCCCCGTACGTCAGCCCGCGCGCGTCCAGCGCCCCCGTCAGCCAGGACCAGCACACCTCCGGGAGGAGCGGGTCCACGGCCATCTCCGGCTCCAGTTCCGCCCGTACGAGCGTCACCAGCCGGAAGGTGCCCTGCCAGGCGTCGTGCCCTGCCGGGTCGTGCAGGAGGATGAGCCGGCCGTCGGCCAGGTCCTCGTCACCGTCCACGACCGCCGCTTCCAGCGCGTACGCGTGGGGTGCCAGCCTCTGTGGCGGTTTGGTGGGATCGATCTCGATCCCCTGCCGCAGCCTCGCCTTCTTCAAGCCGTCGACCGCCCGCCGGAACGGGAGTGGGACGGAGCTGTCCTTCGCGCTGTCCGTACCGTCAGCGCCATCTGAAAATCGTCCCTGAGCCGCAGCCATGCGGGGAAGACTAGGCGGAACGAGCGCCCGTACGGCGCAGCCACACCCGCGCCGGGCCGGGCACTTCTTCATACGTGCGAAGATTTGAGTCGTGAGCGCCAACACCCGCCCCACGGGCACGCCGAGCCAGACGTACGATTCCGCCTTCCTGAAGGCGTGCCGGCGCGAGCCGGTGCCGCATACCCCCGTGTGGTTCATGCGACAGGCGGGGCGCTCGCTCCCGGAGTACCGCAAGGTGCGCGAGGGCACGCAGATGCTGGAATCCTGCATGCGGCCCGACCTGGTCACCGAGATCACCCTGCAGCCGGTCCGGCGCCACAACGTGGACGCGGCCATCTTCTTCTCCGACATCGTGGTCCCGCTGAAGGCCATCGGCATCGACCTGGACATCAAGCCGGGCATCGGCCCGGTCGTCGCCCAGCCGATCCGCCGCCGCGAGGACCTCGCACAGCTGCGCGACCTCACCCCGGAGGACGTCTCGTACGTCACCGAGGCGATCGGCATGCTCACGGGTGAACTGGGCTCCACGCCGTTGATCGGCTTCGCCGGTGCGCCTTTCACCCTCGCGAGCTACCTGGTCGAGGGCGGCCCCTCCAAGAACCACGAGCACACCAAGGCCCTCATGTACGGGGACCCGGAGCTCTGGGCGGACCTGCTGGACCGCCTCGCCGAGATCACCTCCTCCTTCCTGAAGGTCCAGATCGAGGCCGGCGCCTCCGCGGTCCAGCTCTTCGACTCCTGGGTCGGCGCGCTCGCCCCGGCGGACTACCGCCGCTCGGTGATGCCCGCCTCCGCGAAGGTCCTGGAGTCCGTCGCCTCGTACGGGGTCCCGCGCATCCACTTCGGCGTGGGCACGGGCGAGCTGCTCGGCCTCATGGGCGAGGCCGGCGCGGACGTCATGGGCGTCGACTACCGGGTCTCCCTGGACGAGGCCGTCAAGCGGGTCGGCCCCGGCAAGGCGCTCCAGGGCAACCTGGACCCGGCGGTCCTCTTCTCCACCCCCGAGGCGGTGGAGACCAAGACCCGCGAGGTCCTGGACGCCGCGGCGGGCCTGGAGGGCCACATCTTCAACCTGGGCCACGGCGTCCTCCCGACGACGAACCCGGACGCCCTGACCCGCCTGGTGGAGTACGTCCACACGCAGACGGCGGTCTAGACCGACCCGACACTGCGCCGACGTCGGTACCGTGCCGTGCATGACATGGCATGGGCCGACGTTTCGCATATCCGACGGAGAAACCATCGACGGGGCCTGGCGCCTCGTCTGGATCAAGTACGACTTCCAGGACGACCATTACCCCGAGGACCTGTTCGTCTACGCGGACGGCAGGATCACCCGCGGCCGCTACGACGCGACCGATCTCGCCGGGCTCGCGGGACTGCTGGCTTCGGGGAAGGTGGAGCTCTCCCGGCCGGACGGCCGGGAGCGGACCCCGGAGCCTTCGAAGTGGCTCGCCCGCTACCCCGAGCCGCTGACGGACGAGAGCTTCCTCGTGGAAGTGGCCGACGAGATCTCCCGGCTGGCGGGCCGGCCCACGACCGTCGACCTGCTCATGGAGGCCGTCCGGGCCTACCGCCGCGAGACGACGGAGGCCAACCGGTCCCTGCTCCGGGACGCGTACCTGGCCGTCCCGGCCCACCTGCGGGTCTACGTCCTGGGGGACATGGAGCGGCAGGACCGGCCGCTGCGGATCCTGGTGACCGATCTCGGCGAGCCCGTGGACGGGGACGGGCCGGCGGCCACGCCGGAGATGCACCAAGAATCCCTGGACTACTTCGCCGCCTGGGACGAGCGCGTCGAGCGGGCCGAGCGGGAGCGGGCTGTGCGTTACGCGGATGCGCCGGCCGGTGACCCGCAGCCCCCGGTCGTCCTCCTCGAATCCGTGCATCCCCGGGGATGGCCGGCCGAGCTCGGAGACTTCGCGCTGCGCAACGACTACGACTCCCCCTTCACCTACGAGGGGGAGACCTACCCCACCGTGGTGCACGGCTACTGGGCCCTCTTCGCCGCCGACCGGGCCGACCACGACCGGATCCGCGCCGCCGCGAGCGCCCGCGAGGCGCGGGAGCTGGGCGGAGCGGCCGCGGGGCGCTCGGACTGGGCCGCCCGGAGGGTCGCCGTCATGGCGGCGCTGATGCGGGCCAAGTTCGGGCAGCACCCGCGGCTCGCGGAACTGCTGGTCGCCACCGGAGAGGGCGCGATCCTCTACACCGGCATCTCCGACGCCCCCTTCTGGCGCGACGGGGGCTCCCGCGGCGGCCGGAACTGGACCGGCCGCCTGCTGGAACTGATCCGCTCCGAACTCCTCGCCCCGGGCGCGGGCGCGGGCGCAGGCGCGGGCGCGGGCCGGACCGACTAGACCCCCGCCGCCCGCACCGCGGTGACCGCCTTGCGGGCGGCGACCAGCACCGGGTCCCAGACCGGCGAGAACGGCGGGGCGTAGCCCAGGTCCAGGGACACGATCTGGTCCACCGTCATGCCGGCCGTCAGGGCGACCGCGGCGATGTCCACCCGCTTCGCGGAGCCGGCGCCGCCGACGATCTGGCAGCCCAGGAGCCGGCCCGTGCGGCGTTCCGCCAGCATCTTGACCGTCATCTGAGCCGCCTCCGGGTAGTAGCCCGCCGTGTTCGTCGAGCTGATCGTCGCCGTGACGAAGCGGAGCCCGACGGACAGGGCGTCCCGCTCGCGCAGGCCCGTACGGGCGATCTCCAGGTCGCAGACCTTGCTCACGGCCGTGCCGACCACGCCCGGGAAGGTCGCGTAGCCACCGCCCACGCCCGAGCCGATGACCTGGCCGTGCTTGTTCGCGTGCGTGCCCAGCGCGATGTGCCGCATGCGGCCCGCCACCAGGTCCAGGACCTCCACGCAGTCGCCGCCCGACCAGATGTTCTCGTGGCCGCGGACCCGCATGGAGAGGTCGGTCAGCAGGCCGCCCGACTCGCCCAGCGGCAGGCCCGCCGCGCGGGCCAGGGCCGTGCGCGGCTCGACGCCGATGCCGAGGACGACCACGTCCGCCGGGTACTCGTCCCCGGCCGCCGTGACCACCGCGCGGGCCCGGCCCTCCTCGTCGGTGAGGATCTCCGTCACCTCCGCGCGGGCGACCGTACGGATCCCCATGCTGTTCATGGCGCTGTGCACCAGCCCGCCCATGTCCGGGTCCAGCGTGGACATCGGCTGCTCGCCCCGGTGCAGCACGGTGACCTCGAAGCCCCGCCCGAGCAGGGCTTCCGCCATCTCCACGCCGATGTAGCCGGCGCCCACGACCACCGCCCGGCGCCCTGCCGTCCGTTCCAGATCCGCCATCAGCCGCTGCCCGTCGTCCAGCGTCTGTACGCCGTGCACCCCGTGCGCGCCGATGCCGGGCAGCCGGGGGCGGACCGGCCGGGCACCGGTCGCGAGGACGAGCTTGTCGTACCCCGTCCAGTACTCGGCGCCCGATTCCAGATCCCGGGCGCGCACCCGCGCTCCCGCGAGGTCCAGCTCCACGACCTCGGTCCGCGTCCGCAGGTCGATGTCCCGCGCGCGGTGCTCCTCGGGCGTCCGGGCGATCAACTCCTCCGGGCCGTCGACCAGGCCGCCGATCCAGTACGGGATCCCGCACGCGGAGTACGAGGTGAAGTGCCCGCGCTCGAAGGCGGTGATCTCCAGCTCCGCCGGTCCCTTGAGCCGCCGGGCCTGTGACGCGGCGGACATCCCCGCCGCGTCACCGCCGACCACCACCAGCCGTTCCGTGCCGTTCCCCATGTGCCCGTACCGTCCTTCCCCGCCGCCTGTGCCTGCGGGCCCCACGCTACGGGCGCACGGGTGGTCAGTCCTGGACCTGCGGCGGCGTCGCGTCCGGATGCGCCGGATCCGCAGGATCCGCCGGAGCGGCGGCCGTGTGCCTCGGCCACACCGGCCCGCTCTGCGCGGGGAGGCGCCGCGCCGCGCCGGGCTTCTCCTTCGCGGGCCGCCACTTGCGGTACTGCCGGAAGGCGAGCAGCAGGAACGCGCCGCTGAGCAGGAAGGGCGAGGCCGCGGCGAGCGCCATCAGCAGGTACAGGACCGCCGCGGCGAAGACCTTCCAGCCGCCGATCAGGGCGTCGGAGAAGCCCGGATCCGGCTTCTCCTTCTCCTTGACGGGCAGTTTCCCCGGTTCCGAGAACGTCAGCGTGATCGTGCCGAGCGAGGTCTGGTCCTTCAGCGCCGTCTGCTGCGCGAGCAGCGACTCCAGATCGGCCTGGCGCTTGCTGAGTTCGGCCTCCAGCGTGACCACCTCGCTCAGCCCCGAGGCCTTCTCCATCATCTCGCGCACCCGCACCACGCTCGCCTGCTGGGACTTGACCCGGCTGTCGACGTCCGCGACCTTCTGCGTCACGTCCTGCGCCTCGACCTTGCGCTCCAGCAGCTTCCCGGCGCCCTCCATCGCGGCCAGCACCGCGTCGAAGCGCTCGCCCGGCACCCGCAGGGTCACCGTCGAGGTCATCGACCCGTC
Source organism: Streptomyces sp. GL_148 (assembly GCF_057834205.1). NCBI lineage: Bacteria > Bacillati > Actinomycetota > Actinomycetes > Kitasatosporales > Streptomycetaceae > Streptomyces > Streptomyces sp. GL_148. The sequence goes on from NZ_CM174396.1 coordinate 6,800,125, forward strand.
GGGCGCGCGCGTAGTGCCCTCGTTGCCGACGTACCCGCCTGCGTTCTCCGCCGCCGTCCGGGCACCGGCCGTCGCCTTCTGGACGTCGGCCGTCTCCACGCCGAGCGTCGCCGTGCGGATGATCTGCGTGCGGACGGCCGGGACCTGCGCCTGGCTCTTGGCGGCGCCCGGGGCCGGAGCGCCCGCCGCGGCCGCGTCGGCCCCACCCTCCCCGACGGCCTCCCGCTGCGCGGGAGCCGCGGCGTCCGCCCCGCTCATCCCCTTGTCGTCACCGGCGGAGCAGCCCGTGAGCACGAGCGCGCCGGTCAGGGACAGCGCCGCCAGAGCCGTCGCCGAACGCCGTCCGTACCGCCCGTAACGTCTGTGCTGGGTGTGCATCGTTGAGTCCCCCCGGTAAGTGTCCGAATCGTCGGATGCGCATCTGTCCGTGCCTCGACGTTCTGACGTACGGGGTCCCGCCCCGGGTTTCGCACGCGCGGTCCCGAGGTGATCCCGAACCGGTCACGGTCAGGCCTCGGCGATCGCCCGATGAGCGGTCTGAGACGATGTGTCCATGCACGAAGCGGACACGCGTACGGACCGGCCGGCCCCCGCCGGTCACGTCGTCGTCATCGGCGGCGGGATCGCGGGCCTCGCGGCGGCCCACCGGCTGCTCGCCGAGGGCCTTCGCGTCACCCTCCTGGAAGCCGGCCCGCGCCTCGGCGGCAAGCTGCGCTCGGGCGAACTGGCCGGTCTGCGCGTGGACCTCGGCGCCGAATCCGTACTCGCCCGCCGCCCCGAAGCACTCGAACTGGCCCGCGCCGTCGGCCTCGGCGAGGCCCTGCAGCCGCCCGCCACCGCCACCGCCCGCCTCTGGACCCGCGGCGTGCTGCGCCCCCTGCCGGGCGGTCACGTCATGGGCGTACCCGGTGACCTGGGCCCGCTCGCCGCCTCCGGGGTGCTCTCCGCCGAGGGCCTGGCCCGCGCTTCGGCCGAAGGCGCGCTCCCGCCCGAGGAGATCGGCGAGGACGTGGCCCTCGGCGAGTACGTCGCCGCCCGCCTGGGCCACGAGGTCGTCGACCGGCTCGTGGAACCCCTCCTCGGCGGGGTCTACGCCGGCAACGCCTACCGCATCTCGATGCGCGCCGCCGTCCCCCAGCTCTTCGAAGCAGCCCGCAGCCACGCCTCCCTCGGCGAGGGCGTACGGGAACTGCAGGCCCGGGCGGCCCGCGCGGGGCAGACCGGTCCCGTCTTCTCCGGCATCGAAGGCGGCATCGGCCGGCTCCCGCTCGCCGTCGCCGAGGCCTGCCGTGCGGCCGGAGCCCGGATCCTCCTCGACAGCCCCGCGCGCGAGCTGACCCGTACCGCCACCGGCTGGCGCGTGGCCGTCGACGCCCCGGGCGGAGCCGAGGCCATCGAGGCCGACGGAGTGGTCGTGGCCGTCCAGGCCGGACCCGCCGCCCGGCTGCTCGACCGGATCGCACCCTCGGCCGCCACCGAGCTGCGCGGCGTCGAGTACGCCTCCATGGCCCTGGTCACGATGGCCCTGCGCCGGTCCGACCTGCCGGCCCAGGTCGCCGCCGGCGGCGCGAGCGGGTTCCTCGTACCGCCCGTGGACGGCCGGACGATCAAGGCTTCGACCTTCTCCAGCAACAAGTGGGCCTGGGCCGGGACCGATCCCGACCTCTTCCTGCTCCGGACCTCCGTCGGCCGCCACGGCGACGAGGGCGACCTGAAGCGCTCCGACGAGGAACTGGTCGAGGTCTCCCTCACCGACCTCGGCCAGGCCGTGGGCCTCGCGCCCACCGTCCGCCCCGTGGCCTCCACCGTCACCCGCTGGGACGGCGGCCTGCCCCAGTACCCCGTCGGCCACCTCGGCCGGGTGGCCCGGATCCGCTCCGCCGTCGAGGCCCTGCCGGGCCTCGCGGTGTGCGGTGCCGTGTACGACGGGGTCGGCATCCCGGCCTGCATCGCGAGCGCGGGCAAGGCCGCCGACGTGGTGATCGCCACGTTGGGCGCCGCTGGGGCACCCCTGGCACCGACCACTGATCAGCACACGGGACAATAGACACATGACTGCACCAGAGAAGATTCCCAACGCGGGGAAGAAGGCGAAGGACCTCAACGAGGTCATCCGCTACACCCTGTGGTCCGTCTTCAAGCTGAAGGACGTGCTCCCCGAGAACCGCGCCGGCTTCGCCGACGAGGTCCAGGAGCTGTTCGACCAGCTGGCCGCCAAGGACATCACCGTCCGCGGCACCTATGACGTCTCCGGCCTGCGCGCCGACGCGGACGTCATGATCTGGTGGCACGCGGAGACCTCCGACGAGCTGCAGACCGCGTACAACCTGTTCCGCCGCACCAAGCTGGGCCGCGCGCTGGAGCCGGTCTGGTCGAACATGGCCCTGCACCGTCCGGCCGAGTTCAACAAGTCCCACATCCCGGCCTTCCTGGCCGACGAGACGCCGCGCGACTACGTCAGCGTCTACCCCTTCGTGCGCAGTTACGACTGGTACCTGCTGCCCGACGAGGACCGCCGCCGCATGCTCAAGGACCACGGCATGATGGCCCGCGGCTACCCCGACGTGCGCGCCAACACCGTCGCCTCCTTCTCGCTCGGCGACTACGAGTGGCTGCTGGCCTTCGAGGCCGACGAGCTGTACCGCATCGTCGACCTCATGCGTCACCTGCGCGCCTCCGAGGCCCGCATGCACGTCCGTGAAGAGGTGCCCTTCTACACCGGGCGCCGCAAGTCCGTCGCCGATCTGGTGGCCGGACTCGCCTAGAGACCTCCCCTGGGGGGAAGGACCGGAGGACCGCTGACCGCGTCCTCCGGGGATCGGGAGGCCCTGCCCCCGAATCGACGCAGCCGGAGATCCCGCCCGGAAGTTCAGACGACTGGCGGCAGCAGTGCCCTGGGGTGCCCCTGGGCGGTCGCTGCCCGGTCGTCCAGCGACACCGGTGCGGGCTCCGGATGCGGCGCACACGTGACACGCCACCCCGAGGTGTCACCTGTCAGCAAGTACCGCTCCACGTGAGCGTCCACGCAGTCATTGCGTCCGCCGACCACTCCGTGGGTACCGGCCCCCTCCTCCGTCACCAGCCCGGCCCGCGGCCCGAGCCGCCGCTGGAGCTCCAGGGCGCCCCCGTAGGGGGTCGCGCCGTCCCGCTCGGCCGCGACGATCAGCGTGCCGGGGAGCGGGGCGTCCGGCCGCGCCCCGACGTCCACCGGCCGCTGCCGCTCGCGCACCGGCCAGAAGGCGCAGGGCAGGTTCAGGAAGGCGTTGGTCCAGGTCTCGAAGGGGGCCGTGCGGGCCAGTTCGGTGTTGTCGCGGTCCCAGGTCTCCCAGTCGGCGGGCCACGGGGCGTCGTTGCACAGGGTCGCCGTGTAGACGGCCGTCGCGTTCTCGCCCTCGACGGCCGCCGCCGGGTCCGGGGCGGCGAGCGCGACGAGCGGGCGCGGATCTCCGCGCAGGAACGCCGCCAGGGCCGCCGCGCGGTTCGGCCAGACCTCGTCGTAGTACGCGGCCCGCAAGTACGCGGAGTGCAGCTGCCCGGTGCCGACCACCCCGCCCGCCGGTTCGCGGGCCAGCGCCGCCCGCACCCGGTCGTAACTCGCCTGCACCGCTTCGGCGGTGGAGCCGAGCCCGTACGCGGCGTGGTGGCGGGCCGCCCAGGCGCGGAAGTCGGCCCAGCGGCGCTCGAAGCCGGGGGCCTGGGCGAGGTTGTTGCGGTACCAGACCTTCCGCGGATCGGGGTCGACGGCAGAGTCGAAGACCATCCGGCGCACATGGCCCGGGTAGAGGGTGGCGTAGACCGCACCGAGGTACGTGCCGTACGAGGCCCCCATGAAGCTCAGCCGGCTCTCGCCGAGCGCGGCGCGCAGCACGTGCAGGTCGCGGACGTTGTTCAGGGTCGTGTACGAGCCGAGGGCCGCCCCGGCCCGCTCGCCGCAGCCGCGGGCGTAGGACCGCGCGGCGGCGATCCGTTCCTCCTTGGCGGCGGCGTCGGGCCGCGCGCCGGCGGCCTCGGCCGGAGCCTGGGCGTACCGCGCCGGGTCCTGGCAGGACAGCGGGCGCCCCGAGCGGCCCACCCCGCGCGGGGCGTAGCCGACGAGGTCGTAGGCGGCCCCGACGCGGCGCCACTCGGGCAGGGGGGCGACGAGCGGGAAGAACAGCCCGTTCCCGCCCGGTCCGCCGGGGTTGTACACGAGCGCCCCCTGCCGGCGGGCCCCGCCCGCGCCGGAGGCGGCGACCCGGCTGACGAGGATCCCGGTCTGCGCCCCGAAGGGCCGGGCGTAGTCGACCGGGACGCGGAGCGTGCCGCACCGCACGTCCGGCCCGAGCCCCTCGGCGACGGGACACGGCCCGAACTCCAGGCCGTCGAAGGCGCCCTGACGGCCCGGCGGCGAAGCCCCTCCCGGGCCCGGGAGCCCCGCCCGCGCCGCGGCGGCAGCGGCCCGCCGGGCCACGAGAGCGGCCCCGGCGGCCTCGGCGGCCGCCCGGGCGTGGGCCAGGCCGGTGGGGCCCGACGGCGACGGTCCCGGGGGAGCGGCCTCGGCGCCGGAGGCCGTCGGCAGCAAAGCGGCCAGCGCCAGGGCGGCCAGCGCGACCGTGGCGGGTACCCGGGGCATGCGCATGGTGGCCTCTCATCTCAACGGACCTTCCGATGAGATCCGGCGGGTGGCCCCCTGTACAGGACCGGCGGCCGGTGTCGCGCTCAATGCCCCCGTTGCCGCGGAATCCGCCCCCGCTTGCCGTACGTGAGTGCCGCCCGCAGCTCCGGTTCGGTGACCGCGCGCAGCCCCCGCAGGGCCACCGCGGTGAGCGAGCCCCGCACGCCCCGCTCCCGGCCCAGCTCCACGAGGAGCCGCCGGCCGGCGGGGGAGGCCCACCCGGAGTGCGCGTGCCCCTCGACGCGGGCTATGGCCAGGCAGCCCAGCGCGAGGATCAGCGGCAGCGAGAACCAGCACAGGATCATCGTGGTCGTGGTCCCCGGATCGGGTACGCACAGCGCGGCCGCCAGCATGCCGAGGACCAGCGCGGTGGCCTGCCGGACCGCCCGGATCCCCGCGTACACCTCCTGCTGGGCCCCGTCGCGCGACGCGAGCCCGGCTTCTGAGAGCCGGTCCGCGAGGGCCCGTACGGCCGGATCCCGCGCCGCGACCGCCCGTACGGAGGTCACCGGCTCCTGTCCGTCCGGCCCGAACGCGCCGAGCACCGAGCACTCGTGCGGATCGCGGCCCACCGGGTCGACCACCGTCGCCCACCCGGTGTACGCGAGCAGCAGCCGCCGCTGACGCTGCATCGACAGCAGCGTCAGCTCGGCCACCCGTTCCGGGCCGCCGGCGAGGTAGGCGGCCTCGTACAGGTTCAGCTCGTCGTGGTGGGGGCGCACGGCGGAGCCCGGCGGGGGCGCCTCCAGCTCGGAGGCGGCCTTCAGGAGGCGGGTGCACGCGATCAGCAGCCCTGCCCAGGCAAGGAGGAGGAACAGGACCCAGAACATGTCCGAGTTCTACAAGATGTGGAACCGGCCGGTACAGGGCTCTGCCGAGGTGTGAGCAGCTCGTGACGGGTCCGTGATGGGCGGTCAGGAACTGCTGCCGCAGCTGGAACTGGACGAACTGCTACAACTCGAACCGCTGGAACTGCTGGAGCAACTCGATCCGCTGGAGCCGCTCGAACAGCTGGATCCGCCCGAGCCGCCGCCTGCGCAACTGCTCCCGGAGGATCCGCAGACCGACCCCGAGGACCCGCAGCCGGATCCGCCCGAACCGCCCGACCCGCCGGACCCGCCGCCGTCGGAACCGGCGCACCAGACGACCGGGACCAGCTCGGCCCCGGACCCCCAGGAGGACCCCGAGCCGCCGGAACGCGTACGGGACTGGGCCGCCGCCAGCCGGGTCCCGCGGGCCGCCGGCACCAACTGCTCGCGCAGGTACGGGTCCCGCAGTCCCCGCAGCCCGAACAGCGAGGTCTGGACGTACGGGCTCGGGTCGGCCCCGTAGTGGGCGCGGATGGCGCGCAGCGCCTCGGCCCCCGCCGGGGTGATCCGCTGCCGGGCGCGGGAGGCGCCGACGGTGCCCACGACGATCCCGCCCAGCAGCACGGGCAACACCTCGGCGATGAACGGCACGCGGACGGACCCGGCCCCCTCCTGGAACACGAAGGCGACGAAGGACAGCGGCAGCGAGAGGAGCAGCACCACCCCGCACACCACGGCCTGGATCACCCCGTGGCGCAGCCAGCGGTGCCGGCCGCCCGGCGTGGCGATCAGCCCGCGGGCGGACAGGGCGTCGCCGGTCTCCTGCACGGCCGGATCCCGCATGGCGGCGTAGCGGATCTGGTACAGCCACCCGGACGGGGCGCCCTGGCAGGCCTGGAGCACGGCCCGCTGCGCGGGGTCGCCGCCCCGCACCCCGGGCCTTGCCTGGACGATGCCGGGCCCGCCGACCAGCATCCGGCCGTCGCAGAGCAGCGAGACGAGCGCGGCGTCCACCACCGCGCCCGGACCGCCGGCCATGAAGGCGGCCTCGGACAGGTCGTGCAGGCGCGGGGCGGGGCCGAGGGTGGGCGGCCGCGACTGCCGCAGGCCGCGCACGAGGACGACGCAGGAGGCGATGACGCCGATCCAGACGGCCACCGCGAGGAAGTCGAAGAAGTTCACGCCGCCCTCCCCACCAGGGCGCGGGCCCAGCGCACGGCCCGGCCCGGTGGCCTGGCCCCGGCCCGGTCCCGCCACCAGAGCGTGAGCCGGCGCCGGGCGGCGGGGTCGGCGGGCAGGTCCCGGACCAGCAGGTGCTCGGCGAAGTCCAGCGCGTCGCGCCGGTATCCGGCGGTCATGGGGCGGCGGCGGGCATAGCCGAGGAAGGCCTCCCGGTACGCGTCCTCCCCGCCCAGGATCCCGGGCAGCTCGGGCGCCAGCTTCGCCACGACCCCGGCCCGCTTGGCCGCGAGCGCCCGCGCCTGTACGCGCATCCGCTGCCGGTCGAACCCCTCGGGCAGGGGCGTCCCGGCAACCAGCGCCGACAACAGGGCGGCCTGCCCGATCCCGACCCGCGTCCGCGTCTGCTCCAGGCCGACGGAGCTCGCGCTGCCCGATCCAGCCCCGAACCCGGCTGTCGATCCAGCCCCGCCGGCGTGTGAGGCGCGGGTCCGGGCGGAGCCCGGCTGGGGGTCCCCCCGGACGGAGTCTGGGGGATGGCGGAAGGGAGGGGAGGGGACGGCCCCCGCAGGGCCGCCGCCCAGCACGCCCCGGATCGCGGCGAGCTCACCCGCCAGCTCGGCGCCGCCGGGAAAGTCGTCGTCCCGTTCCAGCAGCACCCCCGGCGGGTCCACCCGGGAGCGGAGCTCCGCCAGAACATCCAGCACCACCCGCGGCACGGGATGCGCGTGCGTGTCGTGCCACACCCCACCCCGCTCCACGCCCCCGGCGACGTGCACGTACGCCAGCGCCTCCAGCGGGATCCCGTCCAGTACGGCGACCGGATCCTCCCCCCGGTTGACCCGGTTGGTGTGCAGGTTGGCCACGTCGATCAGCAGCCGCACCCCGGTCCGCTCCACGAGCTCCGTCAGGAACTGCCCCTCGGTGAGCTCCTCACCGGGCCACGACACCAGCGCCGCGATGTTCTCCAGCGCGAGCGGCACCGGCAGCGCGTCCTGCGCGATCCGCACGTTCTCGCAGAGCACGTCCAGCGCGTCCCGGGTCCGCGCCACGGGCAGCAGGTGCCCGGCTTCGAGCACCGGTCCCGGCGCCACCGAGGAGGTCCGTACGAAGGCGATGTGCTCGGTGACCAGCGGAGCTCCCAGCGCCACCGCCCGCTCCCCGAGCGCGGCCAGCTTCGCCGGGTCGGGCCGGTCGGCGCCGCCGATGCCCAGCGAGACTCCGTGCGGCACCACGCGGACCCCGCGTTCGAGCAGCCGCTCCAGGGACTCGGGCAGGTGGCCGGGGCAGATGTTCTCCGCCACGACCTCGACCCAGTCCAAGCCCGGGAGGCTTTCCACCGCCCCCGCGATCTCCGGCCGCCAGCCGATGCCCACCCCCAGGTGTGCCATGGGCTTCATGTCCCCTCGCCCCCTCTCATCGGTCCGTGTGCCGATGTCATGGCCCCGACGGAGCCGGGCCAACCGCCCAGGGGGACGTTCAGAGCAACATTTGAGGTTCCCGGCGCGGGCCGCCTTCCGGATGCCGGGACGGCCTAGAGCCGCGCCCGCAGCGCCGGATGGTCCGCGACCACCGTGCACGAGCCGGGCGCGATCTCGGTGAACCCCGCGTCCCGCACCACCGGCAGCCCGCTCCCGGACAGCTCCGTCCACCGCTCGCGCGCGGCCGTCCGTACGGCCAGGCGGAAACCACAGGCCTGCCACAGGCCCCGCTCCGCGTTCGTCAGCTCCCACCACGCCAGCTGTGCCGCGTGCCCGGCCTGGGCCATCGCCTTGCCGGCCGACATGTCCAGGTCCGGGTTGAGCCAGAGCACCGGAATCCCGTCCTCCGCCGGTGCGATCGGCTCCGGGTCGTCCAGGTCGGTGCCCGACACCTGGAGCTTGGCCAGCTCCTTGGGCCAGCCGTCGAGCGGGACCGGCGGGAAGACCCGTACCTCCGAGTCCGCGCCGTGCACCGTGAGGCCCGGCAGGGTGCCGGCCTTGCGCCACTCCGCCCCGCGCGCCCTGCGCACCACCTTGCGGATCCGCGCGTCCTGCCAGTCCCGGACCGCCGCCGCCCACTCGCCCTCGCCGGCCGACCGCTCGTCGGTGAGCAGGACGAGCACCGCGCGGGCGGCCGTCTCCAGGGCGTCGGTCCGGGCCGGCGGCTCCGTCTTCTCGATCCGCACCACCAGCGGGAGGACGTACTGCGGTGCGTCGTCGCGGGCGATCCGCTCCTGTCGGAAGGGGCTGTCGGACCCGACTGCGGGTACCCGGGTGTCATGGCGCGTGTCCTCGGTGCTCATCCGGCCAAGGATGCCAGCATCCACCTCCAGGCTGATGCCCGAGGGGTCCGGGACGGGCGAGGATCGAGGGCATGAAGAGTGACCTTTTCGCGTCCGGGAACCTGGTCGAGGCGTCCGCCATACCCGGGATGACCCTGCAGAACGCCAAATCAGTGAAGTACGCCGTCAACGGTGAGATGCTCGCCCGCCAGGGCTCGATGGTCGCCTTCCGGGGGAACCTGCAGTTCGAGCGCAAGGGGCAGGGCATCGGCGGCATGCTCAAGCGCGCCGTCACGGGCGAGGGCCTCGCGCTGATGTCCGTACGCGGCCAGGGCGAGGCCTGGTTCGCGCACCGGGCGGGCCACTGCTTCATCATCGAGTTCGAGCCCGGCGACGCCCTGACCGTCAACGGCCGCAACGTCCTGTGCTTCGACCCGACCCTCGGCTACGAGATCAAGATGCTCAAGGGCGCCGGCATGACCGGAGGCGGCCTCTTCAACAGCCTCTTCACCGGCACCGGAAAGCTCGCCGTCGTCTGTGACGGGAACCCGATCATCATTCCGGTCACCCCGCAGGCCCCGGTCTTCGTGGACACCGACGCGGTGGTCGGCTGGAGCGCCCGGCTGGAGACGGCACTGCACCGCTCCCAGTCCGTCGGCTCGATGATCCGGGGCGGCTCCGGGGAGGCCGTCCAGCTGAGGCTCAGCGGCGAGGGCTTCGTCATCGTCCGCCCGAGCGAGGCCACCGAGTCGGCCGCCGCCCACTGACCGCGCAGTACGCTCGTACGCATGGACCAGACGGAGCAGCACGCGCCCGACTCCTCGTACTGCCCCGCCCCCGCGGCCCCCGCCGGGCGGGTGGCCGGGCCGCCCTACGCCGACTGCGTGGAGTGCGGGAAACCGACCGAGTACGGGGTCGCGACACCGGGCGTGGTGCTGTGCCCGGTGTGCGAGTGGCAGGACGCCCAGCGCACGGCCTGCTCCGGCTGAGGCCGGAGCAGGGGCCGGAGCAGTGGCCCGCGGGCTACTTCCCGATGAGGTCGGAGACCTTGACGAAGCGGTAGCCGCGCTTGCGCAGTTCCGGGACGATCTTCCGGACGGCCTCCTCGGTGACCGGGGCGGCGCTGCGCGTGCAGTGCATGACCACGACCGAGCCGGGCTTCACCCCGGCCAGGACCTGTTCGGCCACCGGGTCGGGATCCTTGGCGAAGGCGTCCCCGCTGACCACGTCCCACTGGACGGCCGTGACCTTGGCCGTGGAGATGGCCCGCAGCGCCTGGTCGTCGTAGCAGCCGCCGGGGAAGCGGAAGTACGGGACCGTGTTGACCGCGCCCGCCTTGTGGAAGGCCTCGAAGGCCCGGTCCACATCGGCGCGGGCGGCGGCCTCGTCGAGGGTGGGGAGTCCGTAGCAGGGGGACTTGAAGGCGTGGTGGCTGTACGAGTGGTTCGCGATCTCGAAGTTCGGGTCGGTTCCGATGGCCTTCGCCTGGTCCGGGTACTCCTCGGCCCAGCGGCCCGTCATGAACACCGTCGAGGGCACCTTGAGGGTGCGCAGCGTGGAGATCAGCCGAGGGTTGTCGAAGCGCTCGCCGCCCGCCGCGCGCGGCCCCTGATCGGAGGTCATGTCGGCGTCGAAGGTCAGCGCCACCGTCTTGTCGGTGTGCTGCTTCGCGCGGTCGAAGACGGGGGTCAGACCGCCCGGACCGGGAGCCATGGTCGGCGCCTTGCCGGGGGCGCCGGGCTGCGCGGCCACCGGCGGACTGCTCCGGGGGCCGGACTGCGGGGTGGCGGACCCCGCGGTGGAGGGGGAGGCGGAGGCCGGAGCGGAGGGGGCCGCGGAGGCTCCCATCCGGGCCTGGCCGCCGGCGTCCGACGTACCGGTGCCGCCCCCGCACGCGGCGAGGACGGCACTGAGAGCTGCTGCGGCCGCGACGGCAGCCGTCCTGCGCACTGAGATGGTCACATGCGCAAAATATACGACTATGTGGCAAGCAGGCGGGTGCGGCACTCCTCCACGTCGAAGTCACCCTTCGGGTACTGCGGCGCTATGCCCTCCAGATGCTCCAGCAGCAGTTTGCTGATGGCCCAGTTGCGGTACCACTTGCGGTCCGAGGGCACGACGTACCAGGGCGCGGCGTCCGTGGAGCAGCGCTCCAGCGCCAGCTCGTACGCCTGCTGGTACGCGGGCCACATGGAGCGCTCCTCGATGTCGCCCGCGTTGAACTTCCAGTGCTTGTCCGGGTTGTCGAGCCGCTCCAGGAGCCGCTTGCGCTGCTCCTCGTAGCCGATGTGGAGGAAGACCTTCACCACGGTGACGCCGTCGTCGGCGAGGGACTTCTCGAACCGGTTGATCTGCGCGTAGCGGCGGCCCAGCTGACTGCGCGGCACCAGGTCGCGGACGCGGGCGATGAGGACGTCCTCGTAGTGCGAACGGTCGAAGATGCCGATCTCGCCGGGCTGGGGGAGCGCTTTCATGATGCGCCAGAGGAAGGGGTGGTTCTGCTCCTCGGACGTGGGCGCCTTGAAGGCCTTGATCCGGCAGCCGGAGGGGTTGAACAGGCCGACCACGTGCTTGACGGTGCCGCCCTTGCCGCTGGTGTCCATGCCCTGGAGCACGAGCAGGACACGGCGGCGGTCGCCCGCGGTGCTCGCGGCGTAGAGCCGCTCCTGGAGGGAGCCGAGCCGTTCACCCATCCGGGCGGTGGCCGCCACGCCGGCCGCCTTGTCGGTGGGACCGGCCGGGGTCGCTCCCGGGTGGAAGGCTTCGAGGTCGACGCGCTCGCCGGAGGGGACGCGGAGCAGGGGGCTGAGGGGGGTGTCGTACCCGTACTCGTAGCCGTGTCCGTGGCCTCCGGCCCTGCGTGCGCCGCCGCCCTTGGATCCCTTGGAGTTCTCGGCGGAGATGCGGAGCAGCTCGCGGAGGGAGAGGGGCTTGGACTTCGGCTTCCCGCCGGTGGCGGCGGTGGCGGCGGTGGCGCTGCCGGCATCGGGCTCGGCCTTCTTCTCGCCCTTGGCGGGCGCGGCCGGCTCCGCGGGCTCCTCGAGGGCGCCCTTGGGGGCCTTGCGGGCCTTCGGCACCTTGGCGGGCTTCCCGGCCTTGGGAGCCTTCGCCGACTTCGGCGGCTTCCCGGCCGTCCCCGCCTTGGCGGCCTTGGCGGACTTCGAGGCCCCCGCGTTCTCGGCGGCCTTGGCCGCCCCCGCCGCCGCCCCCGTGGGCTTGGTGTCCTTCCCGGACTTCGCCGTCTCCGTCGGCTTCTTGCTGTCCTTCTTGGCCACCGCTACCTACCTCGATCCGTCGACTCCATACGATCCTCCACCACAACGCAGTGGACCGCGACGTGACGAAAGGCCAGGCCAGGCGGGCCGTAAGGCAGTACGGGCGGGCCGTAAGGCAGTACGGGTCATCGCCATGGACCCGTCACCGCGAAGGTGGTTCCGGGCGTGTACGCGTTCACGCACATCGTCCGGGCGTCCGGGGAGAAGGTGACCCCGGCGAACTCGCCCCACTCCGGCGCCCCCGGTTTCCCGATGTCGGCGGCGTTGCGGGCCACCGGGTAGACCTCGCCGCCGGGGGTCACGCCGAAGACGTACTGCGCACCGCCGCCGTCCTCGCACACCATGAGGCCGCCGTCGGGGGCCAGGCAGATGTTGTCCGGGGAGTCGCCGGGCAGCTGGACGTCGGCGGCCGGGCCGAAGACCACGTCCAGCCGGAGCCGCGCGCGCAGCGGGTCGTAGAACCACACCTGGCCGTGGTGGTCGGCGGGGGAGCCCTCGCGGGTGCGGGAGTAGCTGGAGACGAAGTGGACGCCGCCGTCGCCCCAGTAGCAGCCCTCCAGCTTCTGGGCGTGGGTGATCCCGCCGGGGCCGAAGTCCTGGAGCCGGATCGGGGTCCCGGACGCGGAGGGGTCCGGGACGGGGACCCACTCCACCGGGAACTGGGCCCCGGGCTCGTCCACCACCGCCAGGTTCGCCAGTCCGGGGACCCGCAGTGCCTCCAGCCGGCCGCCCGCGCGCAGGGAGCCGAGGCCGCCGAGGGGGCGGGCGGGCAGGAACCGGTAGAAGAGCCCGAAGGGTTCGACGAAGGCGTCCTCGGTCTCGTAGACCACACCGAGGTACGGGTCCACGGCGACGGCCTCGTGCGCGAAGCGGCCCATCGCGGTGAGCGGGACGGCGCCGGAGCGGTGGGGGTCGGCGGGGTCCACCTCGAAGACGTAGCCGTGGTCGCGGGTGTACCCGGCGGTGCCCGCGCGGTCCTCGGTCTCCTCGCAGGACAGCCAGGTGTTCCAGGGAGTACGGCCACCCGCGCAGTTGACGGCGGTGCCGGCGAGGGCGACGCGCTCGGTGGTGACCCGGCCGGCCGGGTCCAGGCCGAGGAGGGTGCAGCCGCCGAGGGCGTACGGGTCGTAGGTGAGCCCCTCGACGGGAGGGACCCGCAGGGCGGCGGTGGCCCGGTTCTCGTGGTTGCGCACCAGCCGGACGCTGCCCCGCCCGGCGTCGAAGGCGGCCATGCCGTCGAAGTTGCCCGGGATGCTGCCCTCGCCCGAACGCAGCGGGTCGCCGGCGCGCGAGAGGACGCGGTACGTGAACCCGGCGGGCAGATCGAGCAGCCCGGCGGGGTCGGTCACGAGCGGGCCGTAGCCGCGGGTGGCGGCGGGGGCGGCGCTGGTGAACAGTGCGGTGAGGGCTCCGCCGAAGGAGATGGTGGCGGCCGCCATCAGACTGCGTCGGCTGAGGGTCATCGGCAACTCCGGGTACGGGGGGCGGTCTTCGACGGGCCCGCCCGTGGTACCACGCCGCCGCGCCGTCCTCGCCGCGCCGCGCGGACCCACCCCCGGCCGGGGGTACGGCAGCCCGCTGCGCGGCGGAGTCCCCTACCCGCCCTTCCACCGTTCCCCGGGGCTGCGCCCCGGACCCCCTGGGGCTCCGCCCCAGACCCCGCGCCTCAAACGCCGGCGGGGCTGGATTTGGCCGCCCGGACCCCCCCGGGGCTCCGCCCCAGAACCCGCGCCTCGAACGCCTGCGGGGCTGGGTTGGGGCGGAGCGCAGGTGCTAGGCCAGCTTTGCGCTGAGGGTGATGGTCGTGCCCGTCAGGGCCTGGCTGACCGGGCAGTTCTTCTTCGCGTCCTCGGCCGCGGCGACGAACGCGTCGTTGTCCAGGCCCGGCACCTCGCCCTCGACGGTGAGGTGGATCCCGGTGATGCCCTTGCCCGGCACGAAGGTGACGGCGGCAGAAGTGGTCAGCTTGGCCGGCGGGTTGCCCGCCTTCGCGAGACCGTTCGAGAAGGCCATGTTGAAGCAGCTCGAGTGCGCGGCGGCGATGAGCTCCTCCGGGCTGGTCCGCCCGTTCGCCTCCGCGTCGGTCCGTGCGGGCCAGGAGACGGGGTAGCTGCCGAGGCCGGAGGAGTCGAGCGTGACCTCGCCCTTGCCCTCGAACAGGTCGCCTTCCCAGACGGCGTGTGCATTGCGGGTGGCGCCAGCCATGGTGGATCCCTTCGCAGAAGTGGAAACGGCCGGCCCGCGGAACGGGCCGACGTCTCCAAACCTACTGGGACACCAGGGGCTTCGCGTCGCGTGCCAGCGCGGTGAGCCGCGAGATGGCCCGGAAGTACTTCTTGCGGTAGCCGCCGTTCAGCATCTCGTCACTGAACAGCTTGTCGAAGGGGACGCCCGCCGCCAGGACCGGAACCTCCCGGTCGTACAGCCGGTCGGCGAGGACCACCAGGCGCAGCGCCGTCGACTGGTCCGGGACCGGGCCGACGTCGGTGAGGCAGACGGCCGTTATGCCGTCGGTCAGGGCCCCGTACCGGCTGGGGTGGACCTTCGCCAGGTGCTCCAGCAGCCCCGGGAAATCGTCGAGGCTCGCGCCCTCGGTGGCGTACGCGGCCTTCGCCACCTGCTCGTCGGAGAACGGCGCGGGGGCCTCGGGCAGGCCGCGGTGGCGGTAGTCCTGGCCGTCGATGCGCAGCGGACGGAAGTGCGCGGAGAGCCCCTGGATCTCCCGCAGGAAGTCGGCGGAGGCGAAGCGGCCCTCGCCGAGCTTGCCGGGCAGGGTGTTGGAGGTGGCGGCCAGCGCCACGCCCTGCTCGACCAGGCGGCTGAGCAGGGAGGAGACGAGGACGGTGTCGCCCGGGTCGTCGAGCTCGAACTCGTCGATGCACAGGAGGCGGTGCCCGCCGAGGGTCTGGACGGTCTGCTGGAAGCCGAGCGCGCCGACGAGGTTGGTCAGCTCCACGAAGGTGCCGAAGGCCTTGAGGGCCGGCTCGGCCGGGGTGGCGTGCCAGAGGGAGGCCAGCAGGTGGGTCTTGCCGACGCCGTAGCCGCCGTCGAGGTAGACCCCGCGCGGGCCGGTGGGGGCGGTGCTCTTCGGGGTCCTCGAGAACCAGCGCTTCTTGCCGGCACCGGACGCGTGCGCCCCGCCCAGGCCGGCGGCGAAGCCGCTGAGCACGGTGACGGCCTCGGACTGACTGGGCTGGGCCGGGTCCGGGTCGTAGGTGTCGAAGCGCACCGAGTCGAAGCGCGGCGGCGGCACCATCTCGGCCACGAGCCGTTCCGCGGGCACCCGCGGCTCGCGGGCGCACAGGGACTGCGGTCCCGCGTCGGCTATCGGGGGCCGCCCGGAGGCTGACGCTGAGGGCGAGAGTGATGTTGACACAGCTCTTAACTCTACGGGGCGTGGCACACTGCACCGATGCGACGCCTGTTCCCTGTGACCGATCAGACATCAGCGGACCAGACCGACCGTGAGTGGTCGCTGGACGAACTCGCCGAGGCGTACGAGTACCCCGGGCTCGGCCCGGACGGCCACTGGCTGCGGGCCAACATGGTCTCCACCCTGGACGGCGCGGCCCAGCACGACGGGCGTTCCCAGCCCATCTCCAACGAGACCGACATGCGGATCTTCGGCACCCTGCGGGCCCTGGCCGATGTGGTGGTCGTCGGTGCGGAAACGGTTCGCCAGGAGGGCTACCGCCCGGCGCGGGCCCGCGAGGCCTTCGCCGCCCGCCGCGCGGCGGCCGGTCAGGGGCCCGCCGCCGTCATCGCCGTGGTCTCCGCGAGCCTGGACCTGGACTTCTCGCTGCCGCTGTTCACCTCCCCGCTCGCGCCCACCCTGGTGCTCACGGGCGCCGCCGCCCCCGCCGACCGGGTCGCCGAGGCCGCCAGGGCCGGGGCGCAGGTGGTGGTCGCCGGCGACGGGGCGGGCGTGGACCCGGCCAGGGCCGTACGGGAACTCGCGGACCGGGGGCTGCGCCGCCAGCTCACCGAGGGCGGGCCCCGGCTGCTGGGCCAGTTCGTGGCCGCGGACGCGCTGGACGAGCTGTGCCTGACGATCTCGCCGATGCTCACGGCGGGTGACGCCCAGCGGATCTCCGGGGGGCCGTCCGTCACGGTTCCGCACCAGCTCGCACCGGCCTGCCTGCTGGAAGAGGCCGGGTTTCTCTTCACGCGTTACCGTCGGATCTGAAGAGAGGCGGAATTTGTCGTTCCGCTTAGCTTCCGCTGGGCACATAAGTGGGCAGGTATAACCGCATAGGCCCCGTGTGACAGCGGGGCAGGATGGTTTCCGCAGGGGCCGGCCGGCCGGCCTCGGCCCACGAAGGAGAGGGCGTCCGTGTTCACGAGCGTATTGATGATCGAGCAGCCGCTGACCCCCGTCGACGTGGACTTCGTCACGACCCTCCACGGAGACGAGCCGGTCTCCTTCATCGTCCTCATGCAGCCCCGCGGCGACCGGGACCGGCTGCTGCGCGCCATCGACGACGTAGCGCTCGGTGAGCTTCCCGAGGCCATTCACGAGGGCGACGAACCGGAGGGCGAGGCCGCCCGCGGCCCGGCCGAACTGGCGATCGAGCATTCCCTCGCGTCCCTGCGGGCCAAGGGCGCCAAGGCCGTCGGGCAGATCGTCGACGAGCATCCGCTCGACAAGCTGAAGGCGGTGGTGGACGAGACCAACGCCGACGAGGTGATCGTGCTGACCGCCCCGCACTACGTCGAGGAGTTCTTCCACCGGGACTGGGCCTCGCGGGCGCGCCACAAGGTCGGCGTTCCGGTGCTCAAGCTCTTCGCCCACAAGGAATAGGGTGGAGGCGGCCGGACCGCGCATCCCGGTATCCCCGTAACCGCGCATCCGGCTGCCGTACGTACGCACTCGATCCTGGAGCTACCTGAATGAAGCCCGGCCTGCCGACCGCCATGGAACGGCCCCACTTCATCGGCATCGGCGGCGCCGGCATGTCCGGCATCGCGAAGATCCTGGCCCAGCGCGGCGCCCAGGTGGCCGGCAGCGACGCCCGTGACTCCGAGACCGCCCAGGCGCTGCGCGCCCACGGCGCCACGGTCCACGTCGGGCACGCCGCCGGTCATCTCGCCGACGACGCCACCTGCGTGGTCGTCTCCAGCGCCATCCGCGCCGACAACCCGGAGCTGGCCCGCGCCGCCGAGCTCGGCATCCCGGTCGTGCACCGCTCCGACGCCCTGGCCGGGCTGATGGACGGCCTGCGGCCGATCGCCGTCGCCGGCACCCACGGCAAGACCACCACCACCTCGATGCTGGCCGTCTCCCTCTCGGCGCTGGGCCTGGACCCCTCGTACGCCATCGGCGGCGACCTGGACGCCCCCGGCTCCAACGCCCACCACGGCGAGGGCGACATCTTCGTGGCCGAGGCCGACGAGAGCGACCGCAGCTTCCACAAGTACACCCCGCAGGTCGCGATCATCCTCAACGCGGAGCTCGACCACCACGCGAACTACGCGTCGATGGACGAGATCTACGAGTCCTTCGAGACCTTCGTCGGCAAGATCCCGGCCGGCGGCACCCTGGTCATCGCCCACGGCCAGGCCGGCGCGGCCGAGATCGCCGGGCGGGTCAGCGGCAACCCCGATCTGACGATCGTCACGTACGGCGAGGAGCCCACCGCCGACGTTCAGATCACCAAGATCACCCCGCGCGGGCTGAGCAGCGAGGTCACCGTCGTCATCGACGGCCGGATGCTCACCTTCACCGTCTCCGTGCCCGGCCGCCACTACGCGCACAACGCCGTCGCGGCCCTCGCCGCCGGCGTCGCGCTCGGCATCCCGGCGCACAACCTGGCCTCCGCCCTCGGCAAGTACACCGGGGTCAAGCGCCGCCTCCAGCTCAAGGGCGAGGCCGCCGGGGTCCAGGTCATCGACTCCTACGCGCACCACCCCACCGAGATGACCGCCGACCTGGAGGCCATCCGCGGCGCCGCCGGGGACTCCCGCATCCTGGTCGTCTTCCAGCCGCACCTGTTCTCCCGCACCCAGGAACTCGGCAAGGAGATGGGCCAGGCCCTCGCCCTCGCCGACGCCTCGGTCGTCCTCGACATCTACCCCGCCCGCGAGGACCCGGTCCCCGGGATCACCAGCGAGATCATCATCGACGCCGCGCGCGCCGCCGGGGCCGACGTCACCCCCGAGCACTCCAAGGAAGCCGTCGCCGACGTCATCGCGGGAATGGCCAAGCCCGGCGATCTCGTTCTCACCATGGGTGCGGGCGACGTCACCGACCTGGGGCCGGCCATCCTGGCCCGTCTGTCGAACTGACGGCTCTGGGAAGAGCGGGAAAGCGGGAGAACAGTCATGTCGTACGAGGTAGAGAAGACGGACGAGCAGTGGCAGGCGGAGCTGACCCCCTCCGAGTACCAGGTGCTGCGCCTCGCCGGGACCGAGCCCGCCTTCCGCGGTGAGTACACGGACACCAAGACCGAGGGCGTCTACAGCTGTCGCGGCTGCGGCTCCGAACTGTTCCGCTCCACGGAGAAGTTCGAATCGCACTGCGGCTGGCCGTCCTTCTACGACCCGAAGGACTCCGACGCGGTCGAACTGAAGGCGGACGTCGCCCACGGCATGGTCCGCACCGAGGTCCTGTGCGCGAAGTGCGGATCCCACCTGGGCCACGTCTTCGAGGGCGAGGGCTACCCGACCCCCACGGACCAGCGGTACTGCATCAACTCCATCTCCCTGCGGCTCACCCCGGCCGAGGGGACCGCCGGGCGCTGACCGGGCCGGCGGGCCCGCCTTTGGAGCGGGTCCGTCCGGTTCAGTGCAGCAGGTCCGCCAGTTCGGCGAGCCAGGCGCCGGGGCCGCGGGAGGCGGGCGGATCGACCTCCATGCCGAGCTCCGCCAGCGCGAGCGCGTAGTCCGATTCGTCCAGCGGCAGGGACAGCAGGTCGTGCAGTTCGCCGCCGAGCTGGGCGATCAAGCCCCGATCCGTGCCGTCGAGGTAGTCCCGCAGGGCCGCCTCGTGGTCCTCGAACTCGTCCGGCATGTCCTGGGAGAACCAGCCGCCGAGCAACTGCCCGAGTTCGGGGAACCGGGCGTGCCACTCCCAGCGGGTCCGCGGGGTGGCGGGGGCCGGGGCCGCGCCCGTCTCCACGCTCTCCTTGAGCCGGGCCGCCAGCCGCAGCAGCCAGTCCTGGATCTCGTTGTCGGGCAGCCCGACGTCGGGCACGGGGTAGAACTCGCCGAGGCGCAGCCGGAGCCGTCCCGGCGGGTTCTGCGCGTACTCGCGGAGCTGGTGCTCGGCGACGGCGATGGCCCAGGGGCGGGTGCGCCAGCAGTGCCGGAGGTAGGCGGTGAGGGCCTCTTCGTCGTCCGCGGTGCGGCCCAGGTGTGCGCGGATCACCTGGTCGAGTTCGCCGTACTTCCGGTCGTGTTCGAGGGGCTTGAGGGACACGGGGCAGCCTCTAGAGGTAGATCGGGAAGGTGCGGTGGACGCTGAACCCGTGCGCGGCGGCGGCATTGCGCCGGAGCACGACGCGGGCGGCCCGTACGTCCACGGCGTCCCGGCCGGCCAGCATCATCGCCTGGAGCAGGACCCGGCCGACGGGCTCGGGGCGGGAGGGCCACGCGGCCTCGATGGTGAGCCGCTGTCGGGTGGACTGCGCCAACCAGCGGTGTATCACCTGCTCGTTGTGGGTGACGACCTGCTGAGTGGCCCACTGGGCCGTCTCGCGGTCGGGATACGTGGCGGCGCGGTTCGCGGCCGCGGCCGTGCTCTCGGCGGGGGTCATGAGTGCTCTCGCTGCATGTGGTCGTTGACGGTGTCGATGAGCTCGCGCAGACGATCGCGGGTGCCCCAGTAGTTGTGGCCCCTGAGGCATTGCTCGCCGGGGAAGAGCACGAGGGCGCGCTGAGCCTCCGTAGTGAGGGCGACGGCGCGATCCGTGCAGTACGGATGCTCGCTGGTCACGAACCTGCGGACATTGTCCGCGAACGGGAGGTCTCCCTCGTCCATGAGGACGGCGTCGAAGCCGAAGAGGTAGGGGAAGACCTGAAGGAATTCCCACCCCGCCATCGGCAGCTCGTCGTACTCGGGCGCCGGTTCGCGGTCGAGGATCCGCACCATTTCGGCAAGCGTGCGCAGATACTCGGCGGGATCCATTCCGGCGGCGGCCCGCGTCACCTTTTCCCTGAATTCCGGCGGATATGATGCGAGCGTGCCGGATTGTGCGACGCAATCCCCGGTGAACTCCAGTACGCCGGCCGCGACGTAGACCGGGCAATTCCAATGGGCGGCCCAGTCCTTGCCGACCACCCGGATGTAGCGCCGGATCTCGTCGTCCAGGGAGAGCTTCCCGCCCGAGTCCTGGACCGAGAGGGCGAGATCGATGAGCCGAAGCGCCGGGCCGCCGGTGAACAGCGCCGTAGGGGATGGCTGCACGTAATCCACCTTTCTAGGGTCCGTTGTGCGGCATGGCGGTGAGCACGATGAAGGGGGGCACCAGGCCGTCCTTGTAGATGAGTCGCACCTGCACCCAGTTCTTGTCCGTGGCCTGTGCGTTCATCCCGTCCGCATCATAGTCGCCGCGCGCGACGCTGCGCCCCGTGGACTCGTTCGGGAACTCCAGATAGAGCGGCGGCTGAATCTCGGATTTGTTCGGGTCGTAGTTCGGATTGTTCTGTATCTTCTTTTCGACGCTTTCGATCCACTTCGAGATGCGATCGGCATTGTCGATGTTCTCGATGGTCGACTGGGTGTATCTCTGTGCGGCGGCGAGATCCTTGAAGGACGAAGCGGCGGGGGCGCCCGCCTGATCGCGGAGGCGTTGCCTGAGCTGGTCGTCGGTCATGCCGACGTGCTTGTCGATGGGATGGCTGTCGTAGAGGCCCTCCTGGTTCGCCAGGTCCATCGGATAGAACATGTTGTCCGGGTCCTGCCCCGGGACGGTGAAGCGGTGCTCGGGTTTGAATTCGTTCAGGGAGCGGGCGCCGAAGGCCTGGGAGCGGCCCTCCTCCGACTGAAAGGTCGGAGCGCTCCGGTACGCCTCGTCGAGGGCCAGCATCAGCGCGTTGAGGCGGCTCTCCACCCCGCGCAGTTCGGCTTCGTACGCCGAAACCGCCCGGTTGATCGCGGCGGTGTCCACCTTGAGCGTGATGCCGATGGCCACCTCCTTGCCCATCCCCAGCAGCTTCTTGCCGATCTTTTTGACGTCGTCGAAGTCGGGCAGATCCGTCAGCTCGGCCAGCGCGTCCCGGATGGCCTTCTTGTAGAGGCGCCACACCTCGTGGCGCATCCTCTCGGCCGACTCGGCGAAGGTGCGCATCGCCTTGCTGACTTCCTGGGTGGTGTCGAAGAGCACGCTCATCACGGGATGGCTGCCGCTGCCCTGCCCGCCGGCGGCGTCGTGCTTCCACTGGTAGCCCGCCGTCGAGGTGCCCCACGCCGTGGTGCCCCAGAGGGAGCTGACGAACTGGCGCATCGCCGACTGCCACTCGCCGTTGTTGGGGTCGGAGATGGAGCCGACCAGCTCGGTCAGGGCGCTGTCCACCTGCGTGACGGCGAAGCCGGGCCTCAGCCAGGCCAGGGCGATCTTGTCGATCTCCAGGTAGTCCGGAAGGGGCAGGATGTCGGCGGCCTTTCCCCACCGGCCGACGTGGTGCAACAGCCCGCGCAGGATGTCCGCCGCCCAGTCGGGAACGCCCTCCATCAGCCAGGAGATGAAGCCGCTGCTGTAGTCGTCCATGTCGCCCCAGCGCAGGTCGGTGATCTGCTGGTACTTCGGGGGCGTGTCGATGACCTTGGGGACGGGGAACTGGACGGGGGGAACCGCGGCGGACGGATGGCTGGCGGCCTCCGCCCGGGAGTAGTTGTTCGCCGTCGTGACGAATCCGACCGCGACGCCCCCCACGCCGGCGACGCTCCGGGCCCATACTTCGAGGAAACGATTCCCCACCTTGACGTACGCGGCGGACACGCCCTGCGCGGCGCTCCCGTACCCGCCGCAGTCCATGTACTCCACGAGGTCGTAGAGGAAGTCGTTCGCCGCCGTGTGCAGCATGTTCTGCTGCAGGGCCACGTTCCCGGCGACACCGTTCAGCTGGGAGGGAGTGACATCGAACCCGCCGCCCTGGGCGGGTGCCGTGGGCCCGGCCATCAGCCCGCCCCCCAGCCGCGCAGCACGGCCCGGTGCGCGGCGCTGTAGTTCGAGTGGCCCGTCGTCACGACCTCGTGCAGCCACTTCTGGGCGGCTTCCAGGTCCTGCATCTGCCGGTCCCACCGGTCGAGTTCGTCGACGAAGGCGTCACGGGCCTCGCCCTCCCAGCTCAGCGCCACCTTCTCGGTGCGCGCGTAAAGCGCCTCGAGCCGCTCGTTGAGCAGGCGAAGGATGTCCTCCAGCTCCCGCGTCAGTCCCTGCAGCGCGGCGAAGCTGACTCCTATGTGGTCACCACCGGACATGCGGAGCTCCCCTTCCTCGGGAGTACGTGTGCGTCAGATGTCCGAGAGGGCGCTGCGCGGTGCTGCCGGCGCCGTGCCCGCCGTGCCCTCGGAGAGTCGGTCCACTTCGCGTGCGACGTCGACCGAGCTGCGCACTCTGCGAAACGCCTGGAGTACGTCCAGCTCCTGCTGGGTGAACCCGTCGCGGCCCATGCGTACGGCCTCCTCGAGGACGACGAGGATCTCCCGGATGCGTACGGCGTCCTCGGCGGCGCCCCGGTGCAGGGCCCGGTAGGCCTGGGCGGTCTCGCCCTTCCAGCCCGCCTCTATCCGGTCGACGATCGCGTCCATGCGCCGGACCTGGGCGTCGAGGTGCCGCTGCATGGAATCCATGTCGTCGGCGAGCCGCGTCAGGTCGCCCTCGGACGCGTTGAGATCTGCATCGCTTGCCATGGCCCCCGCCCCTCATCGATGGCGCCACCCTAACAACAGGGCCTTCACCGGCGCCCGTTGGCCCCGTTCCGGTCGGATCCAGCCCTCGCTGTCGTCGTCCTCGCGCGGCTCACCCCCGCAGGCCGGCGAGGTAGTCGGGGAGGGCTCTGGACGGGGTCCAGCCCTGGGAGAGGGCGCGGGTCAGGTCCAGGACCACCGGGTGCGCGAGCTGGTCCACCGCGTAGCGGCTCAGGGGCGGTTCGCCCCGGGACAGGGCTTCCGTGATCCCGGCCGCCAGGGCCGCCAGGGCCGGCGGGAGGTGGCGTACGCGGGCGCGGATGCCGTGGGCGCGCAGGACCTCGCGGACGGCCGCGTCGCGGCGGTAGGGGCGGGCGTCGGCGATGTTGTACGCGCCCGCGGGCCAGGCGGGAGCCGCCAGGCAGGCCCCGGCCAGGTTCTCCACCGCCGTCAGGCTGAGCGGGACGTCCGGGCCCGGCAGGAACAGGGTCCCGGCGCGGACCCGGGAGAGCAGCCGGGGCAGGAGCTGGGTGTCGCCGGGGCCGTAGACGGCGCGCGGGCGGAGAACCACGGAGCCTGCGGCCAGCGCCAGGGCCTCGCCGGCGGCCTTCGTGCGGCCGTAGGCGTTCAGGTGCCCCGCGCGCGGGTGGTCCTCGCGGACGAGCGTGCGGTCCAGGCGGGGGTCGTAGACGCTGGCGCTGCCGACCCACACCACCGGCCGGGCGCCCGCCGCGTGCAACAGCCGTTCGGCGCCGGTCACGTTGACCGCGTGCATGACGGCCTCGGCGGGGGAGCCCGGGGCCGGATCGCCGACCGCCGCCGCACAGTGCACGACGAGGTCCACGCCCGAGAGGTCCGGCTCCGCGAGGGACGCGTCCCAGAAGCGGTGTTCCCCGAGCGGGCCCGGCCTGCGGCCCAC
The DNA here is from genome assembly GCF_057834205.1 of Streptomyces sp. GL_148. Classification (NCBI taxonomy): domain Bacteria; kingdom Bacillati; phylum Actinomycetota; class Actinomycetes; order Kitasatosporales; family Streptomycetaceae; genus Streptomyces; species Streptomyces sp. GL_148. Next base: position 6,824,073 of record NZ_CM174396.1, read on the forward strand.
GCACACCACCCGGGCCCCGGCCGCCGCGGCGGCGCGGGCCACGTGCCCGCCGCAGAAGCCGCTCGCGCCCGTGACGGCGATCCGTACCCCGGCCGCGCTACGGGATGTCGCCCTACGGGATGTCATGCCGCCGCCCGTACGACCAGCGAACGCCACCCGGGCAGGGCGGCCCGGCGGTCCACCCGGGCCCGGACCACGACCGGCCGGTGCGGAGCCAACGCCGCCAGTACGCCGACCAGTTGCCCCCGCGCCAGGCGGGCTCCCGGGCAGGCGTGCGGCCCGGCGCCGAAGACCAGGCGGGCGACGCCGGGCTCGGCGGGGCGGCGCCCGTCGGGGTCCCACAGGTGGGCTCCGGCCGCGTGCCGGGCCACCAGGAGCAGCCGGTCCCCGGCCCGGACCGGGCAGCCCCCGACCGAGCCGTCGGCCGCGGCCACCCGGGGGAGGAGGGGGGAGGCCGCCGTCACGCGCAGGAGCTCGTCGGCCAGGGCGGGGCACAGCGCCGGATCCGCCGCCTGGTCCCACAGCCCCGCGTCGGCGCACCAGGCCACGGCCCGGGGCAGCGCCGCGACGGTGGTGTTGACGGCCGCGACCGCCAGCATCGCGGCCCGGTCGTCCGCCCCGGGACCCAGGAGCCCGCGGAGCCGCTCGGCGGCGCGGACCGCAGCCACCTCGGCGCCGGGGCGGGGCGGGCCGGGGAGGTGGCTGCGCACGGAGGCGGCCGCGGCCTCGGCTGCGGCCTCCGCGAGGGCGAGCGGGCAGGCGGGGGAGCCGCCCTCGGCGCCGGGACGCAGCAGCGCGTACACCACCGAGCCGGCCAGTTCCCGGGCCAGCGGGACCAGGTCCACCGTGCCCCCGAGCGGCAGCGGCGCGAGCCGCCGTAGGAGCAACGGATGCCATACCGGCCGCAGTTGCCTGGTCCCGGCCGCGCCGAGCAGCTCGGCGAGCTCCCGCCGGGCCGCCCGGTGGCCGGAGCCCTCCTGATCGAAGAGCACGCCCTCCACCCGGGCGGCCCGGGCCGCGCCGCCCGTGGTGCCGGGCGCGGTGCGGTCCAGCGGCAGCCGGGTCAGCGCCTCCCGGTAGGCCGCCGTGCCGTGGACGAGCAGCGTGCCGCGGCCGATCCGGCGCACGGGCCGCCCGCGGGTGGCGGCGAGCAGTGCGAACAGGAGCGGGTGGGCGCGCAGGTAGACGCGCCGGTCCCGGCGGCGGGCTTTGGTGTGGGCCTTGGTGCGGGCCTTCGTACCGGCCGTCGCGCGGGTCCGGACCGGGGTCCGGATCGGGGTGGGGATCGTCGGGTCGGTGGTCATCGGACGTGTGTCTCCGCGGTGTCGGCGGGCCGGTAGCGCCGGTCCCAGTACCAGAGCAGGGTGCGGCGGGGTCCCCAACTCCGCAGCCTGCGCAGGCTGTTCTGTACCACCAGGTGCTCCGCGCGCACGATCCGGTCGCTGTGCTCGCGGGCCCGGTTCAGCAGGGCCACGTCCTCGGACCGCTCGTGCAGCGGCACCCGCAGGGCGCCGCCGCAGCGCAGGTAGAGGCCGGAGGTGATGCCGAGGTTGTGGCCGTGGCACAGGACGTACGGGGTGCGGTACCGCGGGTGGCGGTGGGCCCGCCGGTAGCGGCCGTAGAGCGAGGTGAGCCGGATCAGCGCCGGCAGCAGCCGGGCTTCGAGGAGGGTGGGCCGCTCGTCGCTGCGCGGCACGCTGCGGCCGCACAGCATCTCGGCGCCCCGCCCGAATTCCGCCTTCGCGACGGCCGTCCAGTCCGGGGCGGGCAGGCAGTCGGCGTCGGTGCGCAGCAGGTGGGTGGCGCCGGCGGCGATGGCGTACCGGAAGCCCGTGTCGGCGGCGGTCCCGGCGCCGGGCCGCTCCTCCCGGGCCAGCTCGACGGGAAAGGGGGCCGAGCGAGCGAAGTCCCGTACGGCCTGCGCCGTCCGGTCGGTGGAGGCGTTGTCCACGACCGCGAGCGTGAATCCGGTGTCGTGCTGGGCGGCGAGCGCGGCCAGGGTGGTCCCGATGGCCGCCGCCTCGTTGTACGCGGGCACGACCACCCACAGGTTCGTCAACTCCTCGCTCCTTCCGGTTGGCTGGTGGTGGCGGCCCAGGAGGCCGCGCGGAGCAGCACCCGGGCGCACAGGCCGCCCCAGACGAGAAGTCCGATCAGCGGCCCGGCCCCGCGGTAGAGGTCCTCGTGCAGTGCGGCGGTCGCGGCGAGATAGGGGTCCGCGGCGAGGGCGAGCAGCCGGCAGGCCAGTGCGGCCGCCAGCGCCGGACCCGCGAGGGCGGCCGGCCGGGGCCTGCCGGCGACCCGGCGCGGGGCGAGCCACAGGACGGCCGCGAACAGCGCCCACAGTGCGGGCACCGCGCAGCCCGGACCGCCCGCCGTCACCACGGCGGCGATGGCGGTGCCCGCGAGGCAGAGCGCGGCCGCGCCCGCGATGTCCCGGGCCGCGTCGCGCACGGGGTTTCCGCTGCCCGCGTTCTGCCCGCACATGGCCCGGATGCCCGTACGCAGCGCCCGGGTCAGCCGCACCACCGACCAGCCGAGGGCGAGGACGAGCAGCGGCCGCCAGTGCGGGGCAGCGGTGGGCAGCCGCCCGGCCAGCGGAGCCGCGGCGGCGGGCAGCAGGGCCGCGGCCAGCCCGTCCACGGCCCGCCCGGCCCCGCCTCCGCCTCCACCGGCCCCGGCCCGGCCGGCCAGCGAGCCGAGCAGCAGCACCGCCGGGGCCGTCCCGACGAGCAGGGCGTACGTGAGCGAGCCCGCGAGGGCGTCGCCGTTGGCCCGGGTGTAGCGGCGGTGCGAGGCCATGACCCGCTCCCGGACGTCCGAGGTGCGGGCCCGCCACGGGGTGGTGGCGGCGGGCCGGGCGCGGGGCCCCGTCCCGGGGCGGAGCCGGGCGGCGCCGACCCGCTGCCGGGCGGCGCGGGCGCGGGCCCGCCACGTGGGTGCGGCCGTCACGGGGCGCGCCGCTGCGCGCGGGAGGCTTTGGCCGGGGTGGCGGTTCATGGCTGGTGCGCTCCGTTCCGTGCGGGGCCGGAGTCGGGGCCGGGGCCGGAGCCGGAGCCGGAGCGGGAGTCGGAGTCGGGGCGGGAGCCAGAGCGCGAGCCAGCGACGGAGCCCAGCCGGTGGGCCGCCAGAGCCGCCGTTGCCGCGCGGTCCGGTTTGCGGGAGCGTCCCGACAGCGGGATCCGCGCGAACAGCAGGGCGTCGGGCGCGGCCGTGCCCATGCGGCGCAGCGGGCCCGCCAGCGCGGCCCGCAGCGCGGGCTCGGCGGCGCCGTGGCAGGGCTGGACGACCGCCACGAGCCGCTCGTCGCCGTAGCCGTCGCCGTGGCGGTCAGCGGCATCCGCCGGTACCCCCACGAGCAGCGCCAGTTCCACCCCGGGCACGTGCAGGGACGGTTCGTACAGGCCCGGGTAGATGTTCTCGGCCCGGCGCAGCACCATGTCCTTGGCCCTGCCCTCCAGCACGATCCGGCCCGCGCCGTCCAGGCGCGCCCGGTCGCCCGTACGCACCCACGGGTCCGGGGCCTCGCCGAGGTAGCGGTGCCGGGCCCCGGGGCCGGCCAGCAGCAGCTGCCCGTCCGCGTCGGCCTCGGCGCGCACGCCGGGCAGCGGGGCGCCGACCAGGTCGCCAGGGCCCTCGTGGGCGGCCTTCTCCCGGGACTCCACCGCGGCGGCCGGGAACAACTCGGTGAGCGCGTACACCCCCCAGGCCTCATCGGCTCCCGATTCCCTGACGCGCCCCAGCAGTTCCGCGCTCGCCGGAGCCGATCCGGTCCACACCCGCCCCCGGAAGCGGGCCCCCGCGCGCAGCGCGTCCCGCAGCTGCGGCGGGGTGAGGTAGGTGTCCCGCGGCGCCAGCCGGGCCAGTTGGCGGGCCAGCACCCGGGGCGAACGCGCCGGGAGGGCCACGGGGGCGCCGCGCACGAGGGCGGGGACGAGCACGAAGAAGGTGCCGCCGAGCACGGGTTCGCCGGCCGCGGGAAAAGCCCAGGACTTCCCCGGGGCGGGGGAGGCCGCGGGGGAGAACAGTGCCGACACCGTCTCCATCCCCGCGGCCAGGCTCGCCCGTGTGTGCACCACCGCCCGGGGCCGCGAGGTGGTCCCGGAGGTGAACACGATGACGGCGTCGCCGTCCCCGTCACCCGTGAACCGCGGGGGGACACCGCCCCGCGCCGCCCGCAGGTCCAGCGCGGGCGCGCACCCCGGCAGCCGCCGCCCGACCGTGGCCACCGGCGCGCCCAGCCCGGCCAGCTCCGGCAGTTCCAGCCCGGCCGCCCGCCGGGCCAGCGGCCGTGCCCACCCGGCCACCGCCTGCGCGGCGGCGTCGGCCAGCACCAGCACGGGCCGCGCCGAAGCCAGCCGGGCGCGCAGAACGTCGGGTCCGGCGCCCGGGTCGAGGACGGCCCCGCGCAGACCGAGCCGCCACAGCGCGAGCAGGACGGCGAGCGCGCGCGGCCCGGGGCGTACGGCGACGCCGACGGTGTCCCCGGGGCGCAGCCCCCGTGCGTACAGCGCGGCGGCGAACGCGTCGGCCAGCTCGGCGAGTTCCCCGCGCGTGGCGGCGGTCCGGGTGGCTCCCGTACGCGTGGCGGTCAGGACGGCGGGCCGCTCGGGGCGGGCGCGCAGCGCGTGGTCGAGGCGGTCCAGCATCAGCGGGGGTCGTCCGTTCCGTGCGGGCCGCTGCCGCGGCCGAGGTACCAGCGGGCCGTGCCGGTGATCCCGTAGGCCCGCAGCCGGCGCGTGGAGTTCTCCACGACCATCGCCCGGCAGCGCGTGATCCGGTCGGTGTGGCGGCGCACCGCGTTGAGGAAGAGCCGGTCGGTGGGGGAGGGGCGCCGGGGCATCCCGCCGACGGCCAGGTACAGCTCGGCGGTGATGGCCATGTTGTTCCCGGCGTGCATCCGGTACGGGGCGCGGTAGCCGCGGCGCCGCGCGTGCTCGGGCCGCAGCCGGCCGAAGAGCCCGGCGAGCCGTACGAGGACCCCGAAACCGGCCCTGCCCAGCGGACCGTGCTCGTCGCGGCGGGCCACGATCCGCCCGCACACCAGCCCGGGGTCGCGGGCCAGCGCCGCCCGCGCCGCGCCCGTCCACCCCGGGTGGGGCAGGCAGTCGGCGTCGGTGCGGGCGAGCAGGGTCGCGCCGCGCCCGATCGCGTACCGGAAGCCGGTGTCCACGGCGGAGCCGACGCCCTTCTCCGGTTCCTCGATGACCTCCACCGCGAAGGGGGCGCCCGCCGCGAACTCCCGGGCCACGGCGCCCGTCCGGTCGGCCGAGGCGTTGTCGACGACCAACAGGGTGAAATCCCGGTCCCGTTGGCGGGCGAGCGCGGCGAGGGTCCCGCCGATCCGGGCCTCCTCCTCGTGCGCGGGCACCACCACCCACAACCGCCCGGCCGCGCTCACGACTTCTCCCAGAGCATCGTCATGATGCTGATCCCGCCGCCGAGCCCGACGAACAACACCCGGTCTCCGGGCTTCAGTTCACCGAATATCCGGTCCAGCTGAACCCCGATCGTCGCGCTCGCGATATTGCCGAGCTCGGGCACGGTCACCACCAGTTTCCCGGCCGGCACCCCGGTCAGCTCGGCGAACCGCTCCAGATAGGGCACCGTCACCTGGTGCACCAGCACCTTCGAGAAGTCGTCCCAGTCCATGCCCGTGCGGTGCAGGGTCCGGTCGATGACGGCGGTGCCCACCTTCTCGAAGACCCCGCGCAGTTCGTGCCCGTCGCCGCGGAAGTAGGTGTACGCGTCCCCGCGCGGGTGGCGCGAACCGCCGCCCGGGATGCCCCCGACCTCCCAGTGCTCGGAGTGGGTCTCGGTGTCCACGTCGAGGATCCCGCCGCGCTCCACCGGCTCCACGATCACGGCGGCCCCCGCGTCGCCGAAGGTGTAGCCGGCGAAGCCGGCGCGGAACTCGGCGAAGTCGGCGGGCGCCGTCCGTACGGCCCGGCTCGGGGTCTCCCCGGTGACCACCAGGGCCCGCCGGGCCCGGCCGGCGAGGATCATGGCGCGGGCGAGATCGATGCCGTTGACGAAGCTGTTGCACGCGTTGGTGACGTCTAAGGCGTGGGCCTTCGTGCCGAGTTCGGCCTGCACGATGTGCGCGGTGGCGGGCTCGGCGACATCCCGGGAGGCGGAGGCGAAGAGCAGCAGGTCGATGTCGGCGGGCCCGAGCCCGGCGCTGTCCAGTACCCGGCGGGCCGCGCCCACCGCGAGCGTGGACGCGTACACCCCGTCGCCCGCGACCCGGCGGGTACGGATGCCGGTGGCCTGGGTCAACAGCCGTGGCGGCAGCGTGAGTCCGGTCCGGCCGGCGATCTCGTGCTGGAGCCGGTCGGAGGTGAGGACGTCCCCGGGCAGGATGCCGGCGACGGCTGTGATCCCGGCGCGGAGCCGCGGGCGCGGTACGGATGGCTGATTCGGCATGCCCTCACGATGACGCGCCGTCCGGTCCCGGTCCTGAGTACGGATGCTCATCCCGCCGGTCGGCCGGGTGAGTACCCGGGACCGCCGGCCGCCGCACGCCGGCCACGGCCGCGAAGGGAAGTGGCGCGTGGGGCATGAACCGTCCGACGAGGTATTCCGTTCTCCAGGTGTACGGCCCACTGTCATGAAAGCAACGCCGACCGGTACCCCGGGGCCGCTGTTCTTGGGGCGCCCCTTACATCCCCCCGCCCCCGTCTCACCCGCAGAGGTCGTCCTCCATGACTGAAGTCAATCGGCGCAGGTTCCTGCAGATCGCCGGTGGCGCCGCCGCCATCACGATGCTGAACGAGAGCATCGCGCGGGCCGCCGCCATCTCGGCCCAGGGAAGTACCGGCACGATCCAGGACATCGAGCACATCGTCGTCCTCATGCAGGAAAACCGGTCCTTCGACCACTACTTCGGCGCGATGAAGGGGGTCCGGGGCTTCGGGGACCCGAGGCCGGTCCTCCAGGACAACGGCAAGTCCGTCTTCCACCAGTCCAACGGCACGAAGGACATCCTGCCCTTCAACCCGCAGATCAACGATCTGGGCATGCAGTTCCTGGAGGGCCTGAACCACGACTGGGCGGGCGGCCATCAGGCGTACAACAACGGCAAGTACGACAAGTGGGTCCCGGCCAAGACGGCCACGACCATGTCGTACATGACCCGGAACGACATCCCGTTCCACTATGCCCTCGCCGACGCCTTCACGGTGTGCGACGCCTACCACTGCTCCTTCATCGGTGCCACCGACCCCAACCGCTACTACATGTGGACGGGTTACACGGGCAACGACGGAGTGGGCGGCGGCCCGGTCCTCGGCAACCAGGAAGCCGGCTACGGCTGGAAGACCTACCCCGAGCGCCTGGAGTCGGCCGGAGTCTCCTGGAAGGTCTACCAGGACATCGGCGACGGCCTGAACGCGGCCGGTTCCTGGGGCTGGATCAACGACGCCTTCCGCGGCAACTACGGCGACAACTCACTGCTGTACTTCAACACTTACCGCAACTCCCAGCCCGGCAGCGCCCTGTACGAGAAGGCCCGGACCGGCACCGACGTCAAGGCGGGCGGCGGCTACTTCGACAAGCTGCGCGCGGACGTCGTGAACGGCACCCTCCCGCAGATCTCCTGGATAGCCGCCCCCGAGGCGTTCAGTGAGCACTCCAACTGGCCGACGAACTTCGGCGCCTGGTACATCTCGCAGGTCCTGGACTCGCTGACCGCGAACCCGGCCGTATGGGCGAAGACGGCCCTCTTCATCACCTACGACGAGAACGACGGCTTCTTCGACCACGTCGTGCCGCCGTACCCGCCCACCTCCTCCGCCTGGGGCCTGTCCACGGCGAGCGTCACCGGCGACCTGTACACCGGGGGCGTCTCCGGCTACGCGGCCGGCCCGTACGGCCTCGGCCCGCGCGTCCCGATGATCGTGGTCTCCCCGTGGAGCAAGGGCGGCTACGTCTGCTCCGAGACCTTCGACCACACCTCGGTGATCCGCTTCATGGAGAAGCGCTTCGGCGTGCAGGAGCCCAACATCTCCCCGTGGCGCCGGGCGGTCTGCGGCGACCTGACCTCGGCCTTCGACTTCACCCAGGCCGACGCCGCACCCGCCGCCCTGCCGTCCACGGCGGCGTACGTACCGCCGGACAAGAACCGGCACCCGTCCTACCACCCGACCCCTCCGGCCACGGGCACCCTGCCCAAGCAGGAGGCGGGCTCCAAGCCGACCCGCGCACTGGGTTACGCCCCGTACGTGGACGGCAAGGCCACGGTCTCCACGGGTAAGTTCACCCTGACCTTCTCCTCGGGTCCCTCCCTCGGCGCCCACTTCCACAGCACCTCGGGCAACCGTACGGACGGCCCCTGGCCCTACACGGTCGAGGCGGGCAAGACCCTGTCGGACACATGGAGCACGAGCAGCTCCACCGGCAACCAGATCAACCTCTCGGTCTGGGGCCCGAACGGCTTCCTGCGCACCTGGAAGGGCCCGGCGAAGAAGGCCGGCCCCGAGGTCACGGCCCGCCACGACAAGACCACCGGCAACCTGGTGCTGTCCCTGACCAACGGGGGCACCGCGGCCGTCAACCTGACCGTCACCAACGCCTACGGCGGCACGGCCCAGACCGTGCGCGTCGCGGCGGCCGGCACCGTCGCGCACACCGTGGTGCTGTCCGGCACGGCCCGCTGGTACGACGTCACCGTCGTCTCCGACGCCGACGCCACCTTCCTGCGCCGCTTCGCCGGCCACGTGGAGACGGGCGCGGCCGGAGTCTCGGACCCGGCGATCAAGACCGTCTGACGCGGTCGTCCGGCATGCGCAGCAGCCGCCGTTCCAGGACCGGGAGGTCGCGGGGACGGTGGCTGCGGGCGTGCCGGAGCAGCAGGTCCCGGGCGGTGTCCGGGACACGGCGCCGCTTGGGGTGGCGGGTGGTGAACTCCTCGCTCGCGAAGAACCGCACGGCCGCGTCGAGCCCGCCGCGGTCGGTCTCCCGTACCGCCCACGCCAGGTCCTCGGTGGCCGCCCCCACGAGCAGCCGCCCGGGCGCCAGTTCCGCCAGGAGCGAGGCCGCGTCGGTGGGGTCCTCGCGCACGGCTCCCTGCCAGGAGAAGGCGGCGGCCAGCGAGATCCGTGCGGGGCGCGGCGGATCCTCGCCCCGGGCCATGGCCCCGGCGTACCCGCGCAGCACCTCGGGCGCGGCGGCCACCCACCGGGCCCGGTGCCGGGCCGGAATGCCGTCCGGGGCGTCGCGGTCGAGCAGCCGGGCGAGCGGCTCGGGCCGCACGGGCGGTACGTGGCGGATCGCGGGATCGTCCGTGGCGTCGAACGGGTCCGGATCGTGCTCCATGCACATGCAGACGAAGGCGTCCTGCGGGTCGGGTCCGGCCGGCCGCTCGGGCACGGGCTCGGGCCAGACGGCGAGGAGTTCGGCGATCTCGGCCGGGTGGGTGATCTCGTAGCGCGCCGGATGGTACGGGTGACGGTCCGGGGAGCGCCCGTCGCGGACCCGGATGCGCTCCACGCGGACCACGGCGGCCGCGGCAACGGAAGGTGTCGGCTTCACGGTGTGATGGTAGGCGCGGTGGGCAGAACGTACGGCGGCAATTCTTTCCGCCCCGTCACCGAGGGAGAACGCATGGCCATCGCCCACCGCAGGATCGGTACCGGCCCCGTCCGCGTCATCGTGCTGCACGACTGGTTCGGCACGTCCGCCAACTGGGGCTCCGTACTGGACTGTCTGGACCCGCGGGAGTTCTCGTACGCCTTCCTCGACTACCGCGGCTACGGCGACCGCGGGGACGTCCCCGGCCGCTACACGCTCCCCGAGATCGCCGACGACGTCCTCGCGCTCGCCGACGAGCTCGGCTGGGACACCTTCTCCCTCCTCGGCCACTCCATGGGCGGCAAGGCCATGCAGCAGGTCCTCGTGCGCGCACCCGAGCGCGTCGAGAAGCTGATCGGCATCAACCCGGTCCCCGCAGGCCCCTACGAGATGGACGACGCCACCCACGACCTCTTCTACGGGGCCGCCGGCAACGCCGAGAACCGCCGCGCCATCCTCGACATCGTCACCGGCCGCCGCGCGAGCCCGTACTGGGTGGAGCGGATGGTCGCGCACTCGCTCGCCGTGTCCCGGCCGGAGGCCTTCGCCGGGTACCTCGCGAGCTGGCAGCCGCTCGACCTGTCCGCCGCCGTGAAGGGCAGCACCGTCCCGGTGCTGGTCCTCGTCGGCGAGTACGACCTCGCGCTCACCGTCGACTTCATGCGGGCCACCTGGCAGGTCTCGTACCCGAACTGCCGCATCCGGCCGCTGCCCGGCGCCGGCCACTACGCGCCCCACGAGAGCCCGGTGGCCTTCGCCACCGAGGTGGAGGCCTTCCTGCGCGGGTAGGGCGGGGCCGGGTGCCGTCCCTCAGTGCGGGCTCAGCCGCCTCACCAGCCACTCCAGAGCCGACGGCACCTCGCGCGCCCACGTCTCGTAGGTGTGCCCGCCCCGCGGCAGCAGGATCGAGGACACCCGCGCGGGCGCCCGTACCGCGTCGATGAACTCCAGCGTCGCCGGGTACTGGTGCTCGCCCTTGTGGCTGCTCGCCACCAGCAGGGACACCGGCGGCTGCGGCAGGTTCCGCAGCCGCCACAGCAGGTCGTCCTCCTGCCGGCGGCCCGCGTCGCCGCCGAACAGGTCACCGGTGTCCGCGTCCCGCGCCGCCGCGTACGGGGCCGACAGCGCGGCCGCCGCCCGGTAGGCGTCCGGCGTGCGCAGGGCCAGCTTCAGCGCGCAGTAGCCGCCCACCGAATTCCCCATCACGCCCCACCCCCGGGCATCCCGGGTGAGGCCGTAGGCCGAGGAGACCGCCGCCGGCAGGTCCCGGGCGAAGAAGGTCCCCGCCTGCGGCCCGCCCGGCACGTCCACGCACTGCGTGTCCCTGGGCGGCGCCACCGTCGGCGTCATCAGGATCAGCACCGCCGGCCGCATCCGCCCCGCCCGTACCGCCTCCAGAGCCAGCTGCGGATACCGCAGCCGGTCGATCAGCACCCCCGGCGTGCTCGGGAACCCGGTCAGCGCCAGCACCACCGGGAACTCCGCGCGCCGCCCGGCCGACGCGTGCACGTACTGCGGCGGCAGGTACACGTACCCCTGCCCCGACAGCCCGCTGCGGGCCCCGCGCACGGTCACCACCTCGATCCGGCCGATCACCGCCGGGTCGTCGGAGCCCGCGTGCCGCCAGGAGTGGGTCCCCCGCACCAGCAGCGCCCCCCGCCCCGGGGCCCGGGCGCCCGCCGGCGCCGGGGCCTCGCGGCGCAGCGACAGCAGGTCGCGCCAGGACCCGTAGAAGCCGTACGAGGAGTTCACCGCGAGCAGCAGCGCCGACCCGGTCGTCAGGGTGATCGCGAGCTGGAGCCCGGCCCGCCCCAGCACCGGCCGCACCCTCGACCCCGCGAGCCGGGGCCACAGCCACACGGTGACCCCGAACACCGCGGCCGCCACGAGGACGGCGAGGAGCAGCGCCGGATCGCCCCCGATGTCCCATTTCATACGTGTGATCCTGCCAGGGCCCGGGCAGGCGGGCCCGGCCGCCCGCGACGCGCCGCTCCGGCAGGGGAACGAAAAAACCCGTGGGGGTTACGAGGAAAACTCGTAACCCCCACGGGATCAACAGGGTGAGTGACGGGACTTGAACCCGCGGCCACCTGGACCACAACCAGGTGCTCTACCAACTGAGCTACACCCACCACGAAGGGCGGCGGACCACCCGTTCGATGTGCAAGCACAGCATAGCTGATCAGCGGGGTGCTCCCGCGACGGCTTTTCCGGCGACCCGGTTGGCGACCCGGCCGGCGACCCGGCGACCCGGCTCCGGGCGGGGGCACAGGCAACCCCGCGGCCCGGATCGCCATCCCTACCCGTATGGGAACAAACCGACTGACCGGGCTGGACGCCGCCCGCGGCATCGCCGTCCTCGGCATGTTCGCCGTGCACGTCGGCCCGCCGCCCACGCCCGAGGGGCCCGGCTGGCTGCTCGTCGCCGCCGACGGCCGGGCACCCGCCGTCTTCACCCTCATCGCCGGGTTCTCCCTCGCGCTCGCCCGCGCCCGCTCCGCCGGACCCCCGCCCCTGCGGGCCACCTTGACCCGCTGCGCGATCCTCGCCGCGCTCGGCCTGTGCCTCGCCGCGCTCTCGCCCGGCATCCTCGTGATCCTGGCCTTCTACGCCGTCTACTTCCTGGCCGCCGAACCCTTCACCCGGCTGCGCACCCGCACCCTGACGGCCGTCGCCGGCGCCTCGGTGGTGCTGGGCCCGGTCCTCTCCTACCTCCTGGGCCCAGCCCTCGGGCTGCGCACCGGCGGGCGCGGTGCCACACCCGTCCCCTCCGACCTGGCGAGCTGGGCGGGGGCCGGGGCGATGCTGCGGGAGCTGCTGCTCTCGGGCGCGTACCCGCTGCTCACCTACTTCCCGTACATCCTGGCCGGCATGGCCCTGGGCCGCCTCGCCGACCTGCGGGGCGAGCGGTCGCTGCGGCTGCTGACCGGCTACGGGGCGGCGGCTGCCGTCGCCGGCTACGGCGCCTCCTGGCTCGCGCTGGGACCCGGCGGGCGGCGCGGGCCGCTGCTGGAGGCCGTCGCACGGGAGCACCCCTGGGCGGCGGCGGAGCCCGACCCGGTCGCGGCCGTGCTGGCGGAGCAGTTCGGTGCCGTTCCCAGCACCTCCTGGGACTGGCTGCTGGTGGCCGGCCCCTACAGCCAGACCCCGCTGGAGACCCTCGGCAACTCCGGAGTCGGGGCGGCCCTCATAGGCCTGCTCGCCCTGGCCGCGCACGGCGCGGGACGGGCGGCGACGCGGCTGCTGCGGCCGCTCGCCGCCGTCGGGGCGATGGCCCTGACGGTGTACGTGGCGCACGCGCTCGCGCTGGCGGTGTTCCTGCGGGGCTGGAGCGGCTGGGGCGTGCTGGCCGCGTTCTCGGGGGTCGCGGTGATCGGGTGCCTGGCCTGGGGCCACTTCCTGCGCGGTACGGAGCTGCGGCGGGGGCCGCTGGAGTGGGCCCTGCGGGCGGTGACCCCGGCGTGACACGAAGCCCTGCGGGGCCCGTCCCCTACCCACCCTTCCGCCGTTCCCCGGGCTCTGCCCGGACCCGGTCCTCAAACGCCGGACGGGCTGAAGGATTCAGCCTCGCCGGCGTTCAGGGGTCCGGGGCGCAGCCCCGGGGGACAAGCCCCCGCGAAGCGGGCAGTGCGGGGGCGGGGGCGGGGTGATCGGCGCGGCCCCCTGCCGTCCGGGGGCGGGGCGCGGGAGGATCCCGGCATGGACCATGACTCCGATCCCTTCACTGCCGCCGACTACGCCGCCCGGATGGCCGCCGCCGCGCAGGCCGCCGCCGACGCGGGGCTCGCCGGCCTGCTGGTCGCCCCCGGGCCCGACCTGGCCCACCTCACCGGGTACCGGCCCGTCGACACCGAGCGGATGACCCTGCTCGTCCTCGCAGCCGGGCAGGACCCCGTCCTCGTCGTCCCCGCGCTGGAAGCCCCCGACGCGGCGAAGTCCCCCGGCGCGGGCGCGCTGACCCTGCGGGACTGGGCCGACGGGAAGAACCCGTACACCGTGACCTCCCCGCTGCTGGACGCGACCGGCCGCTTCGGGGTCAGCGACAATGCCTGGGCGCTGCATCTGCTCGGACTGCAGAGGGAGTTGCCGACGACCTCGTACGTCTCGCTGACCGATGCGCTGCCGATGCTGCGCGCGGTCAAGGACGAGCGCGAGCTGGCCCGGCTCGCGGCGGCCGGCGAGGCGGCGGACGCCGCGTACGCGCAGATCCTCCACGTCCCCTTCGCCGGGCGCCGGGAGAGCGACGTCGCCGACGACCTGGCCGCGCTGCTGCGCGTGCACGGCCACTCCCAGGTGGACTTCACCGTCGTCGGCTCCGGCCCCAACGGCGCCAACCCGCACCATGAGGCCGGTGACCGGGTCATCGAGCACGGGGACATGGTGGTCCTCGACTTCGGCGGCCTGAAGCACGGTTACGGCTCCGACATCTCCCGTACCGTCCACGTCGGCGAACCCACCGAGGAAGAGCAGCGCGTCCACGACATCGTCCGCGAGGCCCAGTTGGCGGGCGTGGCAGCGGCCCGGCCGGGGGCCGCCTGCCAGGACGTGGACCGGGCGGCCCGCGCGGTGATCACGGAGTTCGGATACGGCGAGCAGTTCATCCACCGCACGGGCCACGGCATCGGAGTCACCACGCACGAGCCGCCGTACATGGTGGAAGGGGAGGAGCAGGTCCTCGTCCCCGGCATGTGCTTCTCCGTGGAGCCGGGGATCTACCTCCCGGGGCGGTTCGGGGTCCGCATCGAGGACATCATCACGGTCACCGAGAACGGCTGCCGCAGCTTCAACAACGCCTCCCGGGAGCTGGCCATCGTGGAGTAAGCGCGCAGCAGTGGGAGAGCGCCCCTCGCCGGGGGTTCAGGCCCCGGCGAGGACCAGGCGGTAGCCGTAGTCGACGCTCTCCCGCTCCAGCAGGGCGGCGTGGCGCCGCTGCCAGGCCCCCGACCGCAGGTCCTCGCGCAGCCGGGCGATCGCCGGCTCCACGACGGAGGCCGGCAGGCTCGCGAAGGTGGAGCTGGCAGCCCGTACGACCGGGTCGAGGTAGGACTCGGGCCGGCGCCAGAAGGCGGCCCGGAAGCCGTCGGTGAAATCGTGCGGGACGGGGAAGGGCAGCACGGTGTGCGCGTCCAGCGCCCCGGTCACCACGGACAGCGGGACGAACGTGGAGCGCTCCCGTTCCCCGACCTCCGGCAAGTACTCCTCGAAGAACCACAGATCAGGCGTCCGGTGCTCCGGATCCCAGGTGAAGACGGCCTGGCGCCGGGAGACCCGCCGCAGTTCCGCCAGACCGCCCGCGGGGTCCGGCCAGTGGTGGACGGTCATCACCGCCATCGCGGCGTCGAACGCCCCGTCGGGGAAGGGCAGTTGCTGCGCTCCGGCCCTGACCTTGCGGGTCCCCGGGTGCTGGTCGAGCATGACCCGGGACGGGTCCACGGCCGTCACCTCGCGATCCTGAGGCTCGTACGAACCGGCGCCCGCGCCCACGTTGACGACGGTCCGGGCGTCCCCCAGGGCGTCCGCGATCAGCGCGGCCAGCCGCGGATCGGGCCGCCGGACCTCCCGGTAACCCACCCCGATCCGGTCGTACTTGGCCGAGCGGCTGCCCCCGGCCGCGGACGTTCCGACAGATTCGATCTTCATGGGGTCGATCCCACCAGACGGCCCCGGGCCTCCGCGACCGGGTTTACGGGCCTCAGGGGCCCAGGACCACCGCCGACTCGGCCGGTACGTGGACCCGTCCGTCGGCGTCCGGATGCTCGACGGGGAGCCAGGCGGCCAGGACCCGGACGCCGTTGCGGCCGAGCGCGACGGTGACCGGCTCCGCGGAGAGGTTCACCACCACGCGGACGTCGCCCCGGCGGAACGTCAGCCAGCGGCGCTCCTCGTCATGGGCGATCCGCACCGCCGCCAGATCGGGATCGCGCAGGTCGGAGTGGGTCCGGCGGAGCGTGATCAGGGCGCGGTACCAGTCCAGCAGGCGGGCGTGTGCCGCACGGCCCGGCTCCGCCCAGTCGAGGCAGGAGCGGTTCCGGGTGGCGGGGTCCTGGGGGTCGGGGATCTCCTCCGCCTTCCAGCCGTGCTCCGCGAACTCCCGCCGCCGGCCCGCCCGTACGGCCTCGGCGAGCTCCTCGTCGGGATGGTCGGTGAAGTACTGCCACGGCGTGCCGGCGCCCCACTCCTCGCCCATGAACAGCATCGGCACGAACGGCCCGGTCAGCGCCACCGTCGCCGCGCACGCCAGCAGCCCGGGGGACAGGGAGGCCGAGAGCCGGTCGCCCAGCGCGCGGTTGCCGATCTGGTCGTGGGTCTGGGCGTAGCCGAGGAAGCGGTGCGCCGGGGTGCGGCCGCGGTCCACCGCGCGGCCGTGGTGGCGGCCCCGGAAGGAGGACCAGGTCCCGTCGTGGAAGAAGGCCCGGGTCATGGTCTTGGCGAGGGCCCCGAGCGGGGCCTCGGCGAAGTCCGCGTAGTACGCCTGCGACTCGCCGGTGAGCGCACAGTGCAGGGCGTGGTGGAAGTCGTCGTTCCACTGCGCGTGCAGGCCCAGGCCCCCGGCGGCGCGCGGGTTCGTGGTGCGGGGATCACAGCGGTCCGACTCCGCGATCAGGAACAGCGGCCGTCCCGTCTCGGCGGCCAGCTCGTCCACCGCCGCGGACAGCTCCTCCAGGAAGGTCAGCGCCCGGTCGTCGGCGAGTGCGTGCACCGCGTCCAGCCGCAGCCCGTCGATCCGGTAGTCGCGCAGCCAGGCCAGCGCGCTGCCCAGGAAGTACGCGCGCACCTCGTCGGAGCCGGGCGCGTCCAGATTCACCGCCGCGCCCCAGGGGGTGTGGTGGGTCTCGGTGAAGTACGGGCCGAAGACGGGGAGGTGGTTGCCGGAGGGGCCGAGGTGGTTGTGCACCACGTCGAGCACCACGCCGAGCCCGGCGGTGTGCGCGGCCTCCACGAACCGGATCAGCCCGGCCGGCCCCCCGTACGGCTCGTGCACCGCCCACGGCGCGACGCCGTCGTACCCCCAGCCGTGCCGCCCGGGGAAGGAGCACACCGGCATCAGCTCGACGTGGGTGATGCCGAGGGCGGTGAGGTGGCCGAGGCGGGCGGCGGCCGAGTCGAAGGTGCCCTCGGGGGTGAAGGTGCCGATGTGCAGCTCGTACAGGACGGCGTCCTGCAGCGGCACCCGGGGGGAGGGCGCCGGTTCGGCAGGGGTGAGGGCGGCGAAGTCGACCACGGCCGAGAGCCCGTCGGGGCCTTCCGGCAGGCGCCGGCCGCGCGGATCGGGGCGTACGGGGTGCGTGTGGTCCGGATGGGCCGGGTGCTCCGCGTGGTGTCCGGGGTGTACCGGGTCGCGCGGATCGTCACCGGGAACGTGAGCCTCCGGGCCGCCGCCCAGCTGGAACCCGTAGTGGGATCCGTCCCGTGCCGCGGCCTCCACGACCCACCAGCCGGGGCGCTGCGGATCGCGCTCCATCGCGTACGCGGCCCCGTCGAGCCGCAGTGCTACCCGGTCTGTCAGCGGTGCCCACACCTCGAACTGCACGGACGGTCCCCTCGTCTGGCGGCGCTACCCAACCTGCGTCTCCGGGCCATCATCCCCGGCCGGGCGCGGGAGTTCTGGACACTCTGCCCCCGACAGGCCGACAATCACCTGGTGACGTCGAGTTTCGAGTTCTCCGCCTTCCCCGCGCCGCGGCTCTCCGATGCCGAGCGCGACCGCGCCCTGGGCCAGCTCAGGGAGGGTGCCGCCGTCGGCAAGCTGTCGCACGACACCTTCCTGCGCCGCATGGAACTCGCCCTTGTCGCCCGACGTTCCGAGGACCTCGCCGTGCTCACCGCGGACCTGGAGGGCCGGGAGGGCGAGGAGAGCCCGTGGACCCGTCGGTTGTTCGGCTGGGTGGGGCGGGTCTCGGCGGTGTCCGTGGGCGTACGGCGGGCCTGGGCCGTGGAGAAGCTGCCCCCGCTGCTCCTTCCGCACCCGAGTGCCGGACCGCTGCGGATCGGCCGCGACCCGGGCAACGGGCTGCGCCTGAGCCACGAGACCGTGTCGCGGGCCCACGCGGAACTGGGCATCCGGGACGGGGTCTGGGTGGTCCGGGACCTCGGCTCCACGAACGGGACCACGGTCAACGGGCGCCGGGTGACGGGCTCGGCGGTGGTGCGGGACGGGGACCAGATCGGCTTCGGGCGGATGAGCTTCCGGCTGTCGGGCGGCTGAATCCGAGGCTGGGGGGTCCGGCGGGAGCCCGGCGGGGGCCCGGGCGTGCGGGGGCGCGGGCGGGGAGCGGCCGGAGGCCGGCCCCGGGACCCGGTTGCCGGGCCGAAGCGTGCCGTGCGGAGGATGGAACCCATGGAACACACGTCTGCCGCCCCCGTCGTACGGCCCGCGCGCCCCGAGGACCTGCCCCGGCTGGTCGAGCTCATGCGCGAGCACATGGTGTACGAGAGGTCCGCGCCCCGCCCGGCCCCGCTCGCCGACCGGCTCGGCGCGCAGCTGTTCGCCGACGGGGCCCGGCTGTGGGTGCTGCTGGCCGAGACCCCGCAGGGCGAGGTCGCCGGGTACGCCGCCTGCTCGGCCGAATTCTCCTTCTGGGAGGCCCGCCACTACCTCCACATGGACTGCCTCTACCTGGCCGAGGAGGCCCGCGGACACGGCCTCGGCGCGGCGCTGATGGACGGGGTGGCCGCGCTCGCACGCGAGCTGGGCCTCGGCCACGTCGAGTGGCAGACGCCCGACTGGAACGAGGGCGCGATCCGCTTCTACGACCGGCTCGGGGCCACCGGCAAGCCGAAGCTCCGGTACGCCCTGCCGGTGGAGTAGCCCGCGCCCGCCCACGGGTCCCCGCCTGCAGGCCCCGTCTGCCCGCCTGCCCGCCTGCCCGCCTGTCCGCCTCACGCTCCGGCCCGGCTACCGGCCCGCCGCCACGAGCCGGTCGTAGGCCGCCAGGACGACCCGGGACTGGTGCTCCACCTGTGTGGCCACCGGGACCCAGCGCGCCTGGAAGCGGTCCGCGAACTCCTCGCACCACCCCGTCACGAGCCGGTCCAGGGCCGGTGCCGTCGGCTGTCCCTGGGCGCGCAGCACCCGGAGCAGCATCGCCGCGGCGCGCAGCGAGAGCCGCCGTCCGAAGGCGTCGATGCTCCCGATGTAAGCCGCCGTCGCCTCGGCGGGAGCCCCGGGGCCCGTCCACTCGGCGGTGATCCGGGGGATCAGCGCGAGCGTCCAGTCCACGGCGCGCAGCAGGGCCCCGGCGGCCGGGTCCGTACCGTCGGCCGCGCCCTCCCGCAGGGCCGCCACCTGCGCGGCGTCGGCGGTGAGCCGGCCGGCCAGGACGCGCAGCGCGGCGCGCGGGTCGGGGTGCGGGGCCGGGTCGTCGACCAGGTCCGAGGCCCACATGGGGACTTCGACGATCGCGGTGGTGCCGGCGTGGCGGTGGGCGTGGTACCAGGTGCTGAGCCGGGTGTCCTCGGGGTGGAACGGCCCGTCGTCCCTGGTCCCGGGCTCGGGCATCACGAAGATCCCCGCCCCCGGCGAGGGCCACCCCGAGGCGTCGGAGGCGCTGGTCTCGACCGGAATGCGCAGCTCGGCGGCCGATTTGCCGAAGGGCTCCGCGAGACCGGGTATGTCCCGGGTCAGCTGCACCCAGGAGCCGCCGAGATCGGTGCCGTGCAGGGAGACCTGGAGGACGGGCCGGAGCTCGTCGATGAGCCGGGTCAGGGCGAGGGTCTCCGGCGGAAGACGGTCCGGGGGCAGTAAAGACGGCGCCCACTCGGGCTGTTCGGGGCCGGGCGGCCGGAAGAAGTTCCGGTGGTAGTCGAGCAGGGAGTACGGGCGGGGAGTGCGGTGCAGGGCCGCGCCGTCGGGGTCGGCGCAGAGCAGGAAGTGCCAGGTCGCTGTGGCTGTGGCTGTGGCGGGGGGTACGCGGATCAGGTGCCGGGCGAGCGCGAGGGCGGTGGCCCCGCCGACGGGCTCGTTGGCGTGGGCGCCGGCGACGACGAGCACGTTCGGAGCCGTTGCCGCAGTCGTCGCCGGGGTGCGGCCCACGGAGAGCAGCCACAGGGGTTCCCCGGCCCGGGACGCGCCGATCTGGCGGAGCCGGGCCAGGGCGGGGTGTTCATCGGCCAGGGCGCGGGCGGCCAGGGCCAGTTCGTGGGGGGTGGGGTAGCACATGTCACGGATGAGGGTCACAGGTGATCCCATTCCCGCCGCGAGCCTGCCCTAGCCGTCTTCGCCCGGCCCGGGCACCGCCCGGACCCGCGCCTCAAACGCCGGCGAGGCTGGATGTGGCCGGACGGGCTGGAAAATCCAGCCCGTCCGGCGTTTGAGGACCGGGGTCTGGGGCGGAGCCCCAGGAAACGGTGAAAGGGCGGGGCGGGGAGCAGCTCATGCCCGGGTCGGGTCCTCCCGGAGGAGGATGGCTACCGGGGTGGTGTCGCCCAGGAGTTCCGCGAGCGGCAGGTCGCCTGCGTACGCGGCCGCGGCAGCGGCCCCCGCGCCGAGGAGCGGCAGGTGCCGCCAGCGTCCAGGCGGCAGGGGCAGGGCCGTGTCCCGCCAGCCGCCGGCCCCGGCCAGTCCGTGCGACAGGCGGGTCGCCACCGCCACCAGGCCGGCCGAGCGGGCGAAGGCCACGCAGTGCTCCGCCGCCGGGCCCCGGGCGAGCAGCGGCGCGTAGCCGGTGAACAGCCCGGGCCGGCTCCGCCGCAGCCGCAGCAGGGCGGCGGTGAGGGCGAGCTTCTCCTCGGCCGTGCCGGACGGCGCGGCCCCCGCGTCCAGCCGGGCCAGGGCCTCCCGGGGGAAGACGGCGCGTCGCCGGTTGTCCGGGTCGACCAGGGCCCGGTACTCCGTCTCCGCGCCCTGGTACACCTCCGGGACCCCGGGCATGGCCAGGTGCAGCAGCGCCGCGCCGAGCAGATTGGCGCGGGCGGCCGCCGCCAGGGGCCCGGCCGGCTCCGGGGCGGCGGCCGCCACGACGTACCCCGGGACCGTGGCCTCGTACGCCCGGTTCTGCTCGGTCCACGAGGTGTGCAGGGCGGCTTCGCGGACGGCCTTGAGCAGGGCCTGCGCGAGGCGGTCGCGGCGCACCACGGGGGAGTCGCCGGCTCCGAGTCCGTACGCCGTCTGCCAGGCCACCCAGGCGAGTTGGGGATCCGCGCCGGTGGGCTCCGGCACGGAATCCGGGTCCTGCGAGAGCGCCGAGATCCGTGCCCGGACGTCCGCGCTGCGCTTCGTGTCGTGCGTGGTCAGCACCGTTCCGGCGTGGGGCCACAGCCGCGCCTGCTCGGCGCAGTACGCGTGGAACTCCGCCACCGTGACCGCCGGAGCCCCCGGATCCCCGCCCACCTCCGTGGCCGACAGCAGCGGGGCGTACCGGTAGAACGCCCTGTCCTCGAGGGACTTGGCGCGCAGGGCCGCCGAGGTCTGGGCGAAGCGGGCCGCGAAGGCCGGGTCCCGCAGCAGCAGTTCGCGTACGCCGGCCACCGGGCCCGCGCCGGACCGCGCGGCGGCCCGCTCCAGGGCCTCCGGCGCGAGCCGCTGATCGCCGGGGTAGGGGCGGTAGACGGGATAGGCGATGAGCAACTCGCGTACCGCACAGGCGAGTTCCGGGCCCGCCAATCGCTCCAGGGTGGCGAGCTCGGCGGCCAGGTCCCATGTCAGGACCTCCCGGGCGCCCGCCGCGGCCGTCACCTCCCAGCGGGGCTGCCCGGTCGCCTCGCGGAACCGGGCGTCGAGCCGCGCGGCCCCGGCCGGGTCGGTCAGCACCCCGTCCACCCGGTACAGCGCGTCGTACCCGGTGGTCCCGGCCACCGGCCAGGCGGGAGCCAGCCGCTCCTCGCGGGCGAGGATCTTCTCGACCACCACCCAGCAGTCCCCGCCGACGGCGTCACGCAGTCGCCGCAGGTACCCCTCGGGGTCCGCCAGGCCGTCCACGTGGTCGATCCGCAGCCCGCCGGCGACCCCGTCCCGGACCAGTTCCAGCACCTTGGCGTGGGTGACGGCGAAGACCTCGGGGTCCTCGACGCGGACCCCGATCAGCTCCGAAATGGTGAAGAAGCGACGGTAGTTGAGGCCGGTGCGGGCCTCCCGCCAGCACGCGGGCCGGTACCACTGGGCGGCGAGCAGCGCCGCCGGCTCCAGAGCGGCCGTGCCCTCGCGGAGGGGGAACTCCAGCTTCCCGATCCGCAGCACGGCCCCGCCGGCGCCCTCCCCGATCTCGATGGATCCCGGATCCAGCGGCTCCGCGAGCACGGGCAGCAGCAGCTGCCCCCCGCCCGCCTCCCAGTCGATGTCGAACCAGCGCGCGTACGGCGAGCCGGGCCCCTCCCGGGCCACCTCCCACAACGGCCGGTTGAGGCCGAGCGGCGCCGGCAGGGCCATGTGGTTCGGCACGATGTCGAGCACCAGTGCGAGCCCGTGCGCCCGCGCCTCGGCGGCCAGGGCCCGCAGCCCGTCCTCTCCGCCCAGCTCCACCCGGACCCGGGTGTGGTCGGTGACGTCGTACCCGTGGGACGAACCGGGCACCGCCTCCAGCACGGGGGACAGGTGCAGGTGCGACACGCCGAGCGAGGCGAGGTACGGTACGACGCCCCGCGCGTGGCCGAAGGTGAACTCGGGGCGCAGCTGGAGGCGGTAGGTCGACGCCGGGGTGACGGCCGGTGGTACATCGGTTTCCGGCCGGTTGAACTCGGGGCGGGTGCGACCGGTGCGCGGGGGCAGGCTCATGAGAACGTACGTACCCAGG
The DNA here is from genome assembly GCF_057834205.1 of Streptomyces sp. GL_148. Taxonomy (NCBI): domain Bacteria; kingdom Bacillati; phylum Actinomycetota; class Actinomycetes; order Kitasatosporales; family Streptomycetaceae; genus Streptomyces; species Streptomyces sp. GL_148. The sequence goes on from NZ_CM174396.1 coordinate 6,846,371, forward strand.
ATGCGGGATTCCGTGCCATTACCCAATGCATCCGGGTGACTGCGCCGGGTTAACGTTGCTCAAGTGTTTGGAACCGTCAACACCTATCGAAAAGTAATTGCCCTGACCGGGCCCCTACTCCCGCTCATTTCCTTCCTCGCCCGCCTGCCCGTCGCGATGTCGCAGTTCGGCAGCGTCCTCCTGGTCGCCGAGACCAGTGGCTCCCTCGCCACCGCGGGCATAGTCGGTGGCACCCTCTCCGCCGGACAGGTCGTCTTCGGCCCCGTCCTGGGCCGGCTCGCCGACCGCCACGGGCAGCGTTCCGTCGTCCTGGCGGCCGCCGCCGTCAACGCGGTGGCGACCGCCGCCCTGGTGGCCGGGGCGCTCGCCGACCTCGCCACCGTCCCGCTCGCCGCGATCGGCTTCATCACCGGGGCCTCGGTCCCGCTGATCGGACCGCTCGCCCGTACCCGCTCCGTGGCCCTGGCGCACCGCGCCAAGTCCGACGAGAGCGTCGTGGGCGCCATCCACTCCCTCGAAGGCACCCTGGACGAGGTCTCCTTCGTCTTCGGGCCCGCCCTCGTGGGCCTGGCCACGCTCGCCCTGCACCCGGCCGTCGCGCTGGGCGGCGCGGCCGCCCTCGTCGCCGTCTTCGGCACCCTCTACGCGCTGCACCCGACCGCCGCCGTCACGGCCGGAGTGCCCGCCGGAGTCCGCCGGGACAAGGAGCGCTCCCGGGTCCGCCCGCCGCGCGTGGTCTTCGCGGTGCGGGGCTCCCTCGCCCTCCAGGGCGCCATGTTCGGTGCCTGCCAGGCCGGAATCGCCGCCCTTACCGCACAGTTGGGCGTCCCCGGCCAGGCCGGCATCGTGTACGCGGCCATGGGAGTCGTCAGCGCCGCCGTCGGGCTCTCGCTCGGCGCGCTGCCCGCCCGCTTCGGGCTGCGGCTGCGCTGGCGGGTGGCCACGGCCGCCGCGCTCGTGCTCTCCGTACCCCTGCTCTTCACGGACACCCTGTGGCCGCTGTACGTGGTCGTCACCGTGCTCGGAGCCGCCTACGCACCGCACCTGATCACCGCCTTCGCGCTCACGGAGCGGGCAGTGGAGCCGTCCCGGCTCGCCGAGTCGATGGCCATCGCCGCCAGCTCGCTCGTCGCCGGCCAGGCCGCCTCGCTCGCCGTCTCCGGGCGGCTCGCCGAGTGGTACGGGCCCTGGGCCGCCTTCGCGGTGGCCGTGGGCGCGGCCGCCCTGTGCCTGGTCCTGGCCCTCGTCACCAAGGTGCCGGCGGCCCGTACGCACGCCCCGGTGGCCTCCGGCACGGGCGCCCGTCCGGACGCCGTCCTGGAAGGCGCCGCCTACGCCGGGCGCTGAAGCACCACCAGACACCGTCCCGTCAGTGTCACCCGGTCCCCGGCCGCATACTGCGGCCCGGTACCGGGTGCCAGCACCTCCGGCCGCGCCGTGTCCACGACCAGCCGCCACTGCGCTCCGTGCCCGGCCGGGACCGTGAAGTCCTGCGCCTCGGCGCCCGCGTTGAACATCAGCAGGAACGAGTCGTCGGTGATCCGCTCCCCGCGGGTGCCGGGCTCCGAGATGGCCTCCCCGTTCAGGAACACCGCCAGCGCCCGCGCGTGCTGGGCCTGCCAGTCGCGGGCCCGCATCTCCTCGCCGTGCGGGGTGAACCAGGCGATGTCCGAGAGCTCGTCGTGCGTCCCCTCCACCGGCCGGCCGTGGAAGAACCGGCGCCGCCGGAACACCGGGTGCTCCCGCCGCAGCCACACCATCCGCCGGGTGAACTCCAAGAGCGCGGGCGCCGGTTTGCCGGGCTCCGGCCAGGTCACCCACGACAGCTCGTTGTCCTGGCAGTAGGCGTTGTTGTTGCCGCCCTGGCTGCGGGCGAACTCGTCGCCGTGACTGATCATCGGCACGCCCTGCGAAAGCATCAGCGTGGCGATGAAGTTGCGCATCTGGCGCTCACGCAGCTCCACGGTCTCCGGGTCCTCCGTCGGCCCCTCCGTCCCGCAGTTCCAGGACCGGTTGTGGGTTTCGCCGTCCCGATTGCCCTCACGGTTGGCCTCGTTGTGCTTCTCGTTGTACGAGACCAGGTCGTTCAGGGTGAAACCGTCGTGGCAGGTGGTGAAGTTGATCGAGGCCAGCGGCCGCCGGCCGTCGTCCTGGTAGAGGTCCGAGGAGCCCGTCAGCCGGCCCGCGAACTCCGCGAGCGTGCGCGGCTGCCCGCGCCACAAGTCCCGTACGGTGTCCCGGTACTTGCCGTTCCACTCGGTCCACAGCGGCGGGAAGTTGCCCACCTGATAGCCGCCCTCGCCCAGGTCCCACGGCTCCGCGATCAGCTTGACCTGGCTGACCACCGGATCCTGCTGGACCAGGTCGAAGAACGAGGACAGCCGGTCCACCTCGTGGAACTGGCGGGCCAGCGTGGCCGCGAGGTCGAAGCGGAAGCCGTCCACGTGCATCTCGGTGACCCAGTAGCGCAGTGAGTCCATGATCAGCTGGAGCACGTGCGGGGAGCGCATCAGCAGCGAGTTCCCGGTGCCGGTGGTGTCCATGTAGTGCCGGGGGTCGTCCGCCAGCCGGTAGTACGAGGCGTTGTCCAGCCCCCGGAAGGACAGCGTCGGGCCCAGGTGGTTGCCCTCGGCCGTGTGGTTGTAGACCACGTCGAGGATCACCTCGATGCCGGCCTCGTGCAGGGCCCGGACGGCCGACTTGAACTCCAGCACCTGCTGGCCGCGGTCGCCCGAGGCGTAGCCGTTGTGCGGGGCGAAGAAGCCGATGGTGTTGTAGCCCCAGTAGTTGCTGAGCCCGTCGTCGACGAGGCGGTGGTCGTTGACGAACTGGTGGACCGGCATCAGCTCCAGCGCCGTCACCCCCAGCTTGGTCAGGTGCCCGATGACCGCCGGGTGCGCGAGGGCCCCGTACGTGCCGCGCAGCTCCTCGGGGAGGTCCGGGTGACGCATGGTCAGGCCCTTCACGTGGGCCTCGTAGAGCACGGTGTGGTGGTACTCGTGGCGCGGCGGCCGGTCGTTGGCCCAGTCGAAGTACGGGTTGACCACGACCGAACTCATGCTCTTGGGCGCGGAGTCCAGATCGTTGCGGGAGTCGGGCCGGCCGAAGTGGTAGCCGTACACCTCCTCGCCCCAGTCGACGCTCCCCGCGACGGCCCGCGCGTACGGGTCCAGGAGCAGCTTCGCCGCGTTGCAGCGCCGGCCGCGCTCGGGCTCGTAGGGGCCGTGCACCCGGAACCCGTAGCGCTGGCCGGGCATGATGCCCGGCAGGTAGGCGTGCCGGACGAACGCGTCGGTCTCGCGCAGTTCGATCGCGGTCTCCGAACCGTCGTCGTGCAGCAGGCACAGCTCGATGCGTCGGGCGGCCTCCGAATAGACCGCGAAATTGGTGCCGGCGCCGTCATACGTGGCGCCGAGCGGATACGCCTGTCCCGGCCAGACCTGCATAGAAACGACTCTTCCCCTCTGTCCCTCTGGTGTCCCTCTGTGTAGGGCTGATCCGGCGTGGACCACGTCATTGCCAGATCTTCCCCGAAAGAGGGGTCTCACGCGGGGACTTGGGAGGGTGCTACCGGGTGACCCGGAGAGCTGGTAAGAGGGTTGCCGGACCATGGGGAGATCGGATCGTCGGCAGAGCGGATAATGGGCCAACGGGCGGGCCGGGTACGGACCGTGAGCCCGCGCCCGGCCGCAGGGCCGCGCATCGGGCTGCAGGGTGCCGCACGCGCGGAGTACCCTTCCGTGATCACTGGAGACGGGCGTCCAGACGCAGGAGGCGGTGCACGGGTGAGCTCGGGAGGTCTGGAGCTGCCCCCTGGTGACGGTGGTCACGAGGGCGGCCCGGCGGACGCCGCGGGCGGTGCGGCCGGCGGGATTCCCGCCGGGGCCGTGTCGCTGGCCCCGCCGGAGGCCGGTGGGACCGGGAAGGCGCAGGCGGGAGCCGGTGCCGAGCTGGACTGGGGCGCGGACGCCTGGAGCGAGGTCCGGACCCGGGCCCAGCGCGCCGGCCGTGCGTACATCTGGCTCAACCTGATCGAGCAGCGGCTGCGGTCCGTGGTCGGGGCGGTCCTGCGGCCGGTCTACGAGCCCGTGCACGGCGGGGACGACTGGGTGGTGGCGGCCGCGGGTCCCGCCGGCCAGGAGTGGGTGCAGCGCGCGGTCGCCGTACGGGAGGTCAGCCGGCGCAAGGGCTACCTGCTGGACTCCGCCGACGACAACGTGCTGAGCTTCCTCACCCTGCCGCAGCTGCGCGAGCTGATGGTCCAGCACTGGCCCTGCTTCGAGCCGTACTTCGACGACCGGCGCGAGATCGAGCAGGCGCTGGACGAGCTGGAGGTCACCCGCAACGTCGTCTCGCGCAACCGGGCCCTGTCGCGGGCGGTCCTGGAACAGGCCGAGCGGGCGTCGGCGCGGCTGCTGGAGGTACTGGGCGGCGGCGCGGGCTCGCCGGCGGCGGACCGGCTGCCCATCGACGCCGTCGAGGACCTGGTCGGCGACCGGTACGCGGACGTCATCTCCGTCCACCCGGACCGGGTGCGGCTGCAGCGCCAGCTCCCGGCCGAGGACCTCTTCGGCGGTGCGCGGCGGCTCGACGCCATCGGCATCGGGCTCAACCTGCTGGTCCAGAACTTCTCGGGCCGAAGACTCGTACGGCTCGCGGAAGCCGGCTGCCGGGTGCGGCTGCTGTTCCTGAACCCGGCGAGCAGCGCGGTCAAACGGCGCGAGCGGGAGCTGGGCCTGCGCAAGGGCGAGCTGAGCCGCTCGGTGGAGATGAACATCCTGCACGTGCGACGGGTCCGGGCGGGCCTGCGCGACCCCTCGCGCTTCGAGATCCACGTCTTCGACGAGACCCCGCGCTTCACCGCGTACCTGGTGGAGGGCGAGTCCTCGGGCATCGCGGTGGTCCAGTCGTACCTGCGCCGGGCCCGGGGCATGGAGGCACCGGTCCTGGTCCTGCGGGGCGGCGGCCGGGCCGCACAGGTACGACCTGGCCACGAGCACGGGCTGTTCCCGACGTACCGCGAGGAATTCGAGTCGATCTGGCAGGACTCCCGCCCGGTGTCGTGAGCGGGGGCGGCCGCCCCGGCTCCCGGGCTGTCAGTGGCCCGTGGCAGGCTGAAAGCCGTTGACGTAAAGGGACGGGTACGGGGGGCACGCGATGGGGGACTGGGCGGGGGACTGGATGGGGGACTGGCACGGCGGGCCGATGGTGGCCTTCGATCTGGAGACCACGGGGACCGACATCGAGTCCGACCGGATCGTGACGGCGGCCGTCGTCACGGTCGGGCCGGACGGGCAGGTGGCGGGGGAGCGGACGTGGCTCGTCGATCCCGGCGTACCCATCCCGGAGCAGGCCTCGGCCATCCACGGCATCTCCACGGACCACGCCCGCTCGCGGGGGATGGCGGCGGCCGCGGCGATCGAGGAGATCACCCGGACGCTCGTGGAGGCGCTGAGCTCGGGGACCCCGCTGGTGGTGATGAACGCGCGGTACGACCTGACCCTGCTGGACCGCGAGTGCCGCCGCCACGGGATCCGTCCGCTGGGCGAGCGCTGGCCGGGGACGTCCGCGCCGCCCGTCATCGACCCGCTGGTGCTGGACAAGCACGCGGACCGGTACCGCAAGGGCCGGCGGACCCTCCAGGCCCTCTGCGAGCACTACGGCGTGACCCTGGAAGCGGCGCACGACGCGGGCGCGGACGCGCTGGCGGCGGCCCGCGCAGCGCGGCGGATGGGAGCCGTGCACGCGGCGATAGGGACAGTTGCCCTGGCGGACCTGCACGAGCTCCAGATCCGCGCGGCGGCCGAACAGGCGGCCTCGCTGCAGAGCTACCTGCGGCGGACCTCGGACCCCGAGGCGATAGTCGAGCGGGCCTGGCCCGTGGTGCCGTACCGGGTCTGACGGACGGTTCGGGAGACCGGGCTCCCGGGCCCCCGCCATCGCCTATCGCAGCAGCCAGTCCCGGGTGTGCTCCATGACCTCGGAACGGCTTCGGGGGCCGTGGTCGGCGGCGATGAGGAAGCTGCCGATCCGGATGGAGTAGACGATCATGCAGCGGACCTCGACGTCGTCCTCGTCGGGAACGAACGCGGCGAACAGCGAACGCAGGTAGTCCATGCGGCGGTTGTCCACGCGCCGGAGCCGCTCCGCGACGGACTCGTCGCGCCGCGCCCAGTCGCGGATCGCGAGGTCGAGGGGGACGCCCCGCGCCGGACTGTCGGAGGCCGCGGCGATGGCGAACAGCCGCTTCAGCCTGGCCCGGGGGTCGCCGCCCGCGCCCTCGACCTGTTCGATCACCGCCTCGGCGGCCTCGCGCTCCCAGGTGTCGAGCATCTCGGTGAGCAGCGTGTCCCGGTTGCCGAAGTGCCCGTAGAAGCCGCCCTTGCTGACACCGAGAGCCTGCGCGAGCGGCTCGATCCGGACGGCTTGCGGGCCTCCGGCGGCGAGCGCGCGCAGCCCCTCCTCGATCCAGCTGTGACGTGGCGTGCGGGTCGCGCCCACGGCGTGTCTCCCCTCGGTACGTGCGCCGTCCACCGATCTATACGGTGGCGTATAGATCAGTGTTAGTCTGCTATCTATACGGCATCGTATAGATAGGGGCTTGCTCATGAGACTCCCCAGAACCGCGCACACCGACCGTCCTTGGCGGATCCACGAGATCGCCGGCGACTTCCAGCTCGAGGACGTGTGGGCACTGCCGACACCGGGCGGACCGGACGACCTCGCACGGCTCGTGGACCAGTTCGCGAGCGGAAACGGGAGCATGGTCGACTCCCCCGTGGGGCGCGCGCTCTTCGCGATCCGCTGGAAGCTCGGGGCGCTGTTCGGCTGGGACAAGCCGGCCGACGGCGTCGGCGGCAGGGTCCCGGCGCTGCGGGACCGGCTGCCCGCGGACCTCGCCGAGGGGCCCAGCGGGCCCGACCTCAGCACGTTCCCGTTCACTTCCGTCTACCAGACCCATGACGAATGGGCGGCGGAGACGGCCAACCGGACCGTGCACGGGGTGCTGCACATCGGCTGGGTCCCGGACGGAGCCGGCGGCTACCACGGTCAGATGGCCGTCCTGGTCAAGCCGAACGGCCTCCTCGGCGCCGTCTACATGGCGGGCATCAAGCCCTTCCGCTACCTCGGGGTGTACCCGGCGATGTTGCGCGGCATCGGCCGTGAATGGGAGGCCCGTACGGGGTCCGGCGCGGCGGCCTGACCCCACGAGGGGCGGCGGGTCAGCGGTCCGGCCACTGATCACGGTAGACGACGTGCAGCCCGCTGCCGCCGTCGGCCGTGAGGCCGTCGCCCTGGCCCATCGTGGCGCAGTAGTGCGCGTGGCGCGGGTGGGCCCGGACGTAGCCCGGACCCCGGTGGGCCACGTCGGCGAAGAGCCACGAGGTGTCGGCGAACAGCTTGGCGCTGCCCGTCATGAACAGCGTCCCGGCGTGGACGTGCTGGTGGAACCGGTCCCGGTTCTCCCGGTGGAGCCGCTCCGGGCGGTGGTCGACGCCGCGGTCCGCCGAAGGCGGCCCGGGCAGGTCCGCGGTCTGCGGCCGGCCCGGGCCCAGCCGGGCCCGCAGCTCCTTCCAGCGCGAGGGGGCGAACTGGAGCGAGTGGTGCAGGAGGACCAGGTCGAGGCCCGCCTCGCCGGTGTCGGGGTCGGTGCGCCGCAGCGGTACGTGGACCAGCGAGCGCGGGGAGGTGGCGGCGAGCGACCACAGCCCGGCGACGAGCTGCGCGGCCTGCTGGTCGACCTGGGCGTCCAGGTACCAGTAGCCCTCCGACAGCACCGCGCGCGCCGGCGGCCGGGCCGGGCGGATCACCTTGAACTCCGCCGGGCCGAGCCGGGCCCGGTGGATGGCGAGGGGAAGTTTCATATGCCGGAATTGATACGCGACCCCTAGAACGGATGCCAGCGGATTTCCGGGTCGCCCTCGCGCAGGGATGCCACCCGGCGGCTGAACTCGGCCAGGGCCTTCGGGTTGGCCGGGGCGTGCTGGGAGACCCAGGCGCAGCTGGCCGTCTCGCGGGCGCCGCGCAGGACCGCGCAGCCCTCCCAGTCGCGCACGTCCCAGCCGTACGCCGCCGTGAACTCCTCGTACGACGCGCCGGGCAGTCCGTACCGGTCGCGGGAGAGGGCCATCACCACCAGGTCGTGCTCGCGCAGGTCGGCGGAGACCGTCTCCAGGTCGACGAGCACCGGCCCGTCCGGGCCCACGTGGACGTTGCGGGGCAGCGCGTCGCCGTGGATCGGGCCCGGCGCGAGGTGCGGGGTGAGGCCGGCGACCTGGGCGGCGTACCCGTCGCGGCGGGCCCGCAAATACGCCGCGTCCGCCGGATCGATCGCCCCGCCCGCGAGCCGCAGCCAGCGCTCGACCCCGCCCAGCAGATCGCGCGGGGGCAGTGCGAAGGGGGGCGCGGGCAGGGCGTGGATCTGCCGCAGCAGCGCCGCGAGGTCCCCCGGGCCGGCCGGGCGGACCGCGTCGGGGAGCCGGTGCCACACCGTCACCGGGTGCCCGTCCACCAGCCGGGGCTCCGGCTCGGCCGCCCGGACCGCGGGAACCCCGCACTCCGCGAGCCAGGCCGCCACCGCGAGCTCCAGCCCGGCGCGCGGCAGCAGCGCCGCCTCCCGGCCGACCTTGGCGACGAGGCCGTCGTCGAGCGCGAAGACGGCGTTCTCGCCGAGGGCCAGCAGCCGGGGTCCGGACGCCCCCGCCGGTGCCAGGCCCGCCGCCGTCAGGGCTTCCCGGGCGCGTGCCTCGTCCATGCCGTCTCCGCAGTCCGTCCGTTTCCCCGGGTGCCCCGGGCGGCACCGGGGCGTACCCGGGTGCTCATGACCGGACAAGTTTCGCATCCGGCCCGTCCTCGAGAGCTTTCCCCCACAGGTTGCACGAGACGTCTCGTCTCGTTATCTTTTCCTCATGACCACGACGCCGAAGCCCGCCCACATCGCCATGTTCTCCATCGCCGCCGCCGGCCACGTGAACCCGAGCATCGAAGTGATCCGCGAACTGGTCGCCCGTGGCCACCGCGTCAGCTACGCCATCCCCGCCGCGTACGCCGACAAGATCGCCGAGACCGGCGCCACCCCGGTGATCTGGAACTCCACCCTCCCCACCGACGAGGACCCCGACGCGTGGGGCACCGAGCTCATCGACAACATCGAGCCCTTCCTCGCCGACGCCGTCCAGGCCCTGCCGCAGCTCGCGGCCGCCTTCGAGGGCGACGAGCCGGACCTCGTCCTCCACGACATCACCGCCTACCCCGCGCGGGTCCTCGCCCACCGCTGGGGCGTCCCCGCCGTCTCCCTCTCCCCGACCCTGGTCGCCTGGACCGGCTACGAGGAGGAGGTCGGCGAGCCGATGACCGCCGAACTGCGGGCGTCCGCGCGCGGGAAGGCGTACTACGACCGCTTCCGCGCCTGGCTCGACGAGAACGGCATCGACGAGGACAGCGACCGCTTCGTCGGCCGCCCCCGCCGCAGCGTCGTCCTCATCCCGCGCGCCCTCCAGCCCCACGCCGACCGGGTCGACGAGGCCGTGTACACCTTCGTCGGCGCCTGCCAGGGCGACCGCAGCGCCACCCAGGGCACCTGGACGCGCCCCGCGGGCGCCGACGGGAAGAAGGTCCTCCTGGTCTCCTTCGGGTCCACCTTCACCAAGCAGCCGGCCTTCTACCGGGCCTGCCTGGAGGCCTTCGGGGACCTGCCCGACTGGCACGTGGTGCTCCAGATCGGCAAGTTCACCGACGAGGCCGAGCTCGGTGCGGTCCCCGCCAACGTCGAAGTCCACCGCTGGGTTCCCCAGTTGGACATCCTGAGCCAGGCCGACGCCTTCATCACCCACGCGGGCACGGGCGGTTGCCAGGAGGGGCTGGCCACCGGCACCCCGATGGTCGCGGTCCCGCAGGCCGTCGACCAGTTCGCCAACGCCGACATGCTGGCCGCCCTCGGTGTCGCCCGGCACGTCCCGATGGCCGAGGCCGACGCCGCGACCCTGCGCGAAGCCGTCCTCGCCCTGGTCGCCGACCCGGGGGTGGCCGCCCGCGCGGACCGGATCCGCCGCGAGATGGCGACGGAGGGCGGCACGCGACAGGCGGCCGACCTGATCGAGGCCGAACTGCGCGGGGCCGAACTGCCCGGGGCGCGGACGGCGTGAACTCAGGCGAGGGTCGCCGGGGTGTCCCGCAGGGTGACGTTGGCGTGGCTCTCCTGGAAGCTCTGGTCGGAGACCAGGGTCAGCCGGGCGGTGGACTGGAATTCCGCGAGCGTGGCCGAACCGCAGGAGACCATCGTGGTCTTGAGTTTGGCGATGGTCAGGGCAAGCCCTTCAGTGAGGTCGCCGGCGTAGGGGACGTAGCCGTCCACGCCTTCCTCGAAGATCAGGCCCTGGCCGCCCTGTCCGTAGCGCTGCCAGTTGCGGGCGCGGTGCGAGCCCTCGCCCCAGTACTCCTTCACGAAGCCGTCCCGGGAGGGGAGCTTGGCGCCGGCGGCCTGGTCGAAGCGGGCGAAGTAGCGTCCCATCATCACGAAGTCGGCTCCCATCGCCAGCGCCAGGGCCACGTGGTAGTCGTGCACCAGTCCGCCGTCGGAGCAGATCGGCACGTACTCGCCGGTGCGATCGCGGAAGGCGTCGCGGGCGGCGGCGACGTCCAGCACGGCGCTGGCCTGGCCGCGGCCGATGCCCTTCTGGTCGCGGGTGATGCAGATGGAGCCGCCGCCCACGCCCACCTTCACGAAGTCCGCCCCGGCCTCCGCGAGGAAGGTGAACGCTTCGCCGTCGACCACGTTTCCGCCGCCCGTCGGGATCTCCGGGTAGTGCTTCTTCACCCAGGCCAGGGCCTGCGCCTGCCAGTCGCTGTAGCCGTCGGAGGAGTCGAAGCACAGGGCATCCGCGCCCGCCTCGATCAGGGCGGGGACCCGCTCCTGGTAGTCGTGGGTGTTGATGCCCGCACCCACCCGCAGGCGTTTGGCGCTGTCCACGGCCTGGTTCGGGAAGCGCTTGTTGTCCGCGTAGTCGGACCGGAACACCAGGTACTGCAGACGGCCCTCGGCGTCCAGCACCGGGAGGCAGTCCAGCCGCTGGTCCCACAGCCGGGCGTTGGCCTCGGAGAGCGTGATGTCGGCGCCGGCGTGGGGCAGGTCGGCGAGGGCGGTCATCCGGCCGCTCACCGGCCCGTCGAGGTCGTGGCGCTGGGGGTGGAAGTCGCGCGAGGTCACCAGGCCGAGCAGGCGGCCGACGGGGGTGCCGTCGTGGGTGACCGCGGCGGTGCTGTGACCGGTGCGTCGCATGACGGCGACCAGGTGGCTCAGGCTGTCGTCCGGGCGGACGTTGGTGTCGCTCGTGACGAACCCGGCCTTGAAGTTCTTCACCTCGCGGACGGCTGCGGCCTGGTCCCGGACCGACTGGTTGTGGTGCAGGAAGCTCAGTCCGCCGCTGCGTGCGAGCGCGATCGCGAGTTCCGGTGTGCTCACCGCTTGCATGATCGCGGAGGTGAACGGGGAGCCGAGTTCGATCGCCGACCGCCGGCCCACGACGTGCCGGACCAGGGGCGTGGACAGGTCGACCGTGGCGGGCGAACAGTCGGTCCGGGTGCGGTTCGGCAAGAGCAGGAACTCGTTGAACGTCCTTGAGACCTCGGCGATGAGCTGTGCCACGCATTCCTCCTGACCCGGCGGCCGGGTTCCGACTGCCCGGCCGTGAAGACCGCCCCGAGATGCGAGCGAGCGGGCAGGCGCCCGTACGGCAGCCATGGAGATGCCACGCACTGCGGCAGAGCCCTGACCAGCCCGTATCCCACCGGTTGCGGTCGTGACCTGGCACCCTACCGACTGCCCCCGCCATCAAACGAATTGGGCTCCGCCTGCGCCACACGCAACTCCGCTCCGGCCGCGCCCTATCGTGCAGGCATGACCAAGACGACCAAGCCGGCCAAGACGGCCAAGCCGGCCAAGGCGAAGTACGCGGCGCTGCTCCGGGGCATCAACGTCGGCGGCAACAAGAAGGTGCCGATGGCCGAGCTGCGCCAGGTCCTGGAAGGCCTCGGCCATGAGGACGCGCAGACGTACCTCCAGAGCGGCAACGCCGTCTTCACCAGCACGACGGGCAAGGCCCCGGCCGACCTCGCCCGCGACCTGGAAGCGGCCATCGAAGCCCACTTCGGCTTCCGGGTCCCCTGCCTGGTCCTCGACGGCGCCTACCTGCGCGCCGTCGCCGACGCCTGCCCCTTCCCGGCCGCCGACCTCGAAGGCAAGCAGCTGCACGCCACCTTCTGCTCCGAGCAGCCCGCAGAGTCCCGCTTCGCCTCGATCGACGCCCCCGCGTACCTCCCGGAGGAGTACCGCGTGGGCGACCGCGTCATCTACCTCTACGCTCCGAACGGCCTCGGCCGCTCCAAACTCGGCGAGGCCCTCGCGAAGCCCGCGCTGGTCAAGGGCCTGGACGTGACCACCCGCAACTGGAACACGGTCGCCAAGCTGGTGGAGCTCACGCGGGACTGACCCTCGGGGCAGTGGACGGGGACCAGGCCGAAAGAGACGACCTAGTCCGCCAGCCCGTTCAGCAGGGTCATCTCGTGCGGAGTCAGGTGGACCGTTGCCGCGTCCAGGTTCTCCGCCAGGTGGTCCGGGGAACCGGTCCCGGGCGTGGGGCACAGCACCGGGGAGTGCTGGAGGAGCCAGGCGAGGGCGATCTGGCCGCTGGACGCGCCGTGTTCGGCGGCGACCGCAGTCAGTGCGGCGGCGCTCTCCCGGGTCAGGGCGCCGCTGCCCAGCGGGTAGTAGGGGAGGAAGGCGACGCCGCGCTCCTCGCACAGCGCGAGGAGTTCCGCCGAGGAACGGTCCAGGAGGTTGTACGGGTTCTGGACCGAGGCCACCGGGACCAGGGACAGGGCTTCCCTGAGCTGGTCCGCCGTCACCGTGTTCAGCCCGATGTGGCGGATCTTGCCCTCCGCCCGGAGCTCGGCCAGCGTGCGCAGCTGCTCCGCCGGCGGGACGGCCGGGTCGAAGCGGTGCAGCTGGTAGAGGTCGATCCGGTCCAGGCGGAGCCTGCGCAGGCTCGCCTCGCACATGGAACGCAGGTCCTCCGGGCGGCCCGCCGCATGCCACTGGTCGGGGCCGGTGCGCACCACCCCGCCCTTGGTGGAGACCACCAGCCGCTCCCCGTACGGGTGGAGGGCTTCGGCGACCAGTTCCTCGGCCAGGTGGGGGCCGTAGTTGTCGGCGGTGTCGATCAGCGTGACCCCGCGTGCGACGGCGGTGCGCAGCAGCGCGACCGATGCGGGGCGGGCGGCGCGCGGGCCCCAGTAGCCGGCGCCCACCAGGCCGCCGGTGCCCAGGCCGAGGCGGCGTACGGGCAGGTCCCCGCCGAGTGCGAACGTCTCATCCACGTCAACAGACATGGCCCGACCGTAGCCCAGGACCGCGGATGTGCCAGGCTCGTGGGCATGCGTTACATCATCATCGGCGCCGGAGCGATCGGCGCGACCATCGGCGGACGTCTCGCGGAGTCCGGCAGTGAGGTCGTCCTCGTCGCGCGAGGCCCGCACGCGGAGGCCCTGCGGACGAGCGGGCTGCGGCTCACCACGGCGGACGGGGAGCGGGTGCACCGGCTGCCTGTCGTCACGGTCCCGGCCGAGCTGGGTGAACTGCGCCCCGACGACGTGCTGTTGCTTACCGTGAAGACCCAGGACGCGCTCGCCGCGCTCGACGCGTGGGCCGACGCGGAGGTCGCGGGCGGCGGTACGGCCGCGCAGCGGCTGCCGGTGCTGTGCGCGCAGAACGGAGTGGAGAGCGAACGCCTCGCCCTACGCCGCTTCGCGCGCGTGTACGGGGTCTGCGTGTGGTTGCCGGCGACCTTCCTGGAGCCGGGGGTGGTTTCCGCGGTGTGTGCTCCGCTGACCGGGATCCTGCACCTCGGGAAGGCCGCGAGGGGCGCCGACGGGCCCGTCCGGCGGATCGCGGCCGACCTGGAGAAGGCAGGGTTCGGGGCGCCGGTCGTCGAGGACGTGATGCGGTGGAAGTACGCGAAGCTGCTGGGCAATCTGGGCAACGCGATCCAGGCGACGACCGGCCCCGAGCCGGAGCCCGCGAAGGCGGCGCTGCTGCTGCGGGCCGTACGCGAGGCGAAGGCCGCCTTCGCGGCCGCGGGGATCGACTGGGCTTCGGAGGCGGAGCAGTCGTCCGCGCGCGACGGCAAGGTGGAGGCGCCGGCCGGGGTGGTGCGGGGCGGGTCGTCCTGGCAGAGCCTGGCGCGGGGGACGGGGTCGGTGGAAGCCGACTACCTCAACGGGGAGGTCGTCCTGCTGGGGCGGCTGCACGGGGTGGCCACTCCGGTCAACGACACGCTGCGGCACGCGGCGAACATCTTTGCGCGGGAGGGCTTGCCGCCCGGGGCGATGTCCGCCCGGGACCTGACGGCCCTGGCCGACGAGGCCGCGGGGAGGGCGTAGCCCGGGTGGGGGTGGGTAGGCCCTGCGGGGCGAAGTCCCCGCAGCGACCCTCGCCGCTGCGCGGGGCGAAGTCTCCTACCCGCCCTTCCACCATCCCCCAGACTCCGTCCGGGGGACCCCCAGCTGGGGCTCCGCCCCAGACCCCGCGCCTCAAACGCCGGCGAGGCTGGATTATCCAGCCCGTCCGGCGTTTGAGGACCGGGTCCGGGCAGCGCCCGGGGAACGGGCGAAGGGCGGGTAGGGGACTTCGCCCCGCGCAGCGGCGGGTCAGGCCGCCAGGGCCGGGATGCGGGCCGGGGCCGCGGCGGCCGCTTCGTAGCGGCGCAGCAACAGCCGGGCCAGTTCCGGGGACGGGCCGAGGACGGCGGAGACCACGTCGGCGCCCGCGGCTTCGGCGCCCGCCGCGATGCGGTCGGGGAGCCGGCCGGGGGCGATGACGTAGGGGGCCACCGCGATCCGGCGGACGCCCTCCGCGCGCAGCGCCCGTACGGCGTCCTCCGTCCGGGGGAGAACAGCGGAGGCGAACGCAGGCCGCACGGCGCACCAACCGGTGTGCCGCCACTCCCGCGCGATTTCAGCGATCACTGCGATCGCCTCCGGGTCTGAGGAACCGGCGGACGCGAGCACCACACCGGTGGTGGCGCGGTCCGCCGGGGTGAGGCCGGCTTCCCACAGCCGGCGCTCCAGGGTCGCCAGCAGCAGTGGCGACGGGCCGAGCACATCCGCGATCCGGACCGAGAGGTCCGGCAGGCGGGACGTGGCTCCGGCGAGCACCGCCGGGATGTCGGACTTCGCGTGGAACGCCCGCGTCAGGAGGAGCGGGAGCGCCACGATCTCGCGTACGCCCGACAGGTAGAGCGAGGCCACCGCCTGGTCGACGGTCGGGGTGTCGAAGTCCAGGAACGCCGTTTCCACACGCAGCCCCGGCCGCAGCGCCCGTACTCGCCGGGTGAGGGCGTGCACGGTCGCCGCGTGCCGCGGGTCGCGGCTGCCGTGGGCGATGACGAGCAGGGCGGGGCCCTGTGCCCGGTGCGTGAGGTGCGCGGACACGTGATCAGCTCTTGACCAGCAGGCCGCGGGTGCGCAGCACCCACCGCTCGACCGGGCTGAAGATCAGCAGGTCGATCGCGATGCCCACGACCAGGATCAGGATGATCGCGAGGAACACGCCCGGCAGGTCGATGTTGTTGCGGCCGTTCTCGAGGAGCTGGCCCAGGCCCAGGCCCAGGTCGGGAGAGCTGGCGATGATCTCGGCGGCCATCAGGGAGCGCCAGGAGAAGGCCCAGCCCTGCTTGAGGCCGGCCAGGTACCCGGGCAGCGCGGCCGGCATGACCACGTGCCAGGCGCCGCGCAGGCCGGTGGCGCCCAGGGTGCGGCCGGCCCGCAGGAACAGCGGCGGGATCTGGTCGATGCCGGAGACGAGGCCGTTGGCGATCGACGGGACGGCGCCGAGCAGGATGACGGTGTACATCATCGCGTCGTTGAGCCCGAACCAGAGCACCGCCGGGGGCACCCAGGCGACCGAGGGCAGCGACTGCAGCCCCTGGAGGATCGGGCCGATCGCGGCGCGGATGAACTTCACCCGGGCGACGAGCAGACCGAGCGGGGTGCCGATGGCCAGGGCCAGCAGGAAGCCGAGCAGACCGCGCGAAACGCTGGTCCAGATGACCTCGAGCAGGGTGCCCTTCATCCACATGTCGGACAGGCTGTCCCAGACGGAGGACAGGGCGGGGAGCTTGGTCTCGTCGGTGATCTTCGCGGCGACGAGGATCTGCCAGACGAGGAGGACCAGGCCGACGGCGATGACCGGCGGCAGGACCTTCTTGACGAGGACTTCGCGGACGGGGGTGCGGTGGGTCTGGACGGCGTCGAGCGCGTCGAGGCCCGCCTCCAGTCCGGCGAGGTCTTCGGCCTTGCCCTTGGACTGGGCGTCGGGAGTGGTGTCAGTGCTGGCCATGGCGGCGGATCTCCCCACGCAGGTGTTCAGTGATCTCAAGGGACAGCTCCGCGACGTCCGCGTCCTCGATGCGGCGCGGCTGCGGGATGCCCACGGTCCACTCCTTCGCGACCCGGCCGGGGCGCGAGGACAGCAGGACCACACGCTGCGCGAGCCGTACGGCCTCGCGGACGTTGTGCGTGACGAACAGGACGGACAGGTTCGTCTCTTCCCAGATGCGGGTGAGCTCGCCGTGCAGCACGTCGCGGGTGATGGCGTCGAGCGCCGCGAACGGCTCGTCCATCAGCAGCAGCTGGCTGTCCTGGGCGAGCGCCCGGGCCAGGGCCACGCGCTGGCGCATGCCGCCGGACAGCTCGTGGACCCGCTTGCCGTACGAGCCGCTGAGCCGGACCAGCTCCAGCAGTCGCTCGGCCTCCGGCTTGCGGTCGGCCTTGGCCACCCCGCGCAGGCGCAGGGCGAGTTCGATGTTCTTGCCCGCGGTGAGCCACGGGAAGAGGGCGTGCTCCTGGAACATCAGGGCCGGACGGCCGCCGGGGGTCTCGATCGACCCCACGGACGGCTTGTCCAGTCCCGCGACCAGGTTGAGCAGGGTGGACTTTCCACACCCCGAGGCACCCAGGATGGTGACGAACTCTCCGGGAGCGACATCGAGGCTGATGTCGTCCAGGACGAGCTGCGATCCGGCCGGGCCGGAGAAGGACTTCGAGACGTGCTCGATGCGTGCGGCGTGCGTCTGCTCCGCTACCGTTCCCTCGGCAGCCTTGGCAAGCATGGTGGCCATGGTCGTCACCTCCTGGGTTGCTGGGGTACGGGACTACTTGGCGCCGAGACCGGCGTCGGAGACCTCGGGCTTGCCGGCCGCCTTGAGCACCTTGTTCAGGAGCGTCAGGTCGTAGATGCCGTTCAGGTCGGGCTTCTCGATGAGCTTGGCCTTGACCGCCCACTCCGACTGGGTCTTCAGCGTCGACGCCAGCGGGTCGTCGGTGATCAGGATGCTCGGCCACGCCGGATCGATGACCTTGGCGTCGAGCGGCTTGCCGCCCTCCGCCGCGAGCTTCGCGTTCGCGGAGGCCTTGGCCTTGTCCGGGTTGGCGTTGATCCACTCGTTGGTCTTCACCGTGCCCTTGAGCACGGCCTCGACGACGTCCGGGTGCTCCCTGAGGAACTTCTGCGACACGATGATGTTCGTGATCACGAACTTCTTGTCGGGCCACAGGGCGGTCTCGTCGAGGAGGACGGCGGCGCCGTCGGAGACGAGCTTGGAGGCCGTGGGCTCCGGCACCCAGGCGCCGTCGATCGAGCCCGACTTGAAGGCGTCCGGGGTGACCTTGTTGTCCGTGCGGACGACGGAGACGTCACCCTTGCCGGACTCCGGGTCGACCGTCCAGCCCTTCTCGGCGATCCAGTTGAGGAACGCGACGTCCTGCGTGTTCCCCTTCTGCGGGGTGGCGAT
Source organism: Streptomyces sp. GL_148 (assembly GCF_057834205.1). NCBI lineage: Bacteria > Bacillati > Actinomycetota > Actinomycetes > Kitasatosporales > Streptomycetaceae > Streptomyces > Streptomyces sp. GL_148. The sequence continues at coordinate 6,864,217 of NZ_CM174396.1, forward strand.
CTTCTTGCCCTTGAGGTCGTCCAGGGTCTTGATCTTCGCCGGGTTCACCACGAGCTTGACGCCGCCGGAGGCGGAGCCGGAGATGATCCGCAGGTTGGAACCCTTGGACTTCACGTAGGCGTTGATCGACGGCGAGGGGCCGATGAAGCCGATGTCGAGAGAGCCGCCGTTGAGGGCTTCGATCTCGGACGGGCCGGCGTTGAAGGACTGCGGCTTGATCGCGGTGGCGCCGAGCTCCTTGGCGATCAGGCCTTCCTGGAGACCGACCAGCGCGGTGGCGTGCGTCAGGTTCGGGAAGTAGCCGATGCGGACCTCGGAGGCCGACAGCTTCTTGGCGGAGTCGTCGGCGACGTTCGCCTTCGGAGCGTCGTCCTTCTCGGCGTCGGAGCCGTAGCCGCACGAGGCGAGCGCGCCGATCAGGAGCGGGAGGGCGGCAGCGGCGACGATGCTGCGGCGCAGGGTCTTAGCGGAGGTACCGATGGCAGGCACGGGAGGGCTTCCTCTCGTAGCGTCGTGTCACGACGCACGTCTTCGTTTGCTGAACAAGGGCAGGTACGGCTCGTGGGGGGTGTGGGCGCGCATGCGGTGCGCGTACGTCATCACGCACATCGCCCCACGCCTCCCGTGCCGCTGCCGAGGGAGCCGCTGCCTACGCGGCCGCCCTCCTTCGCGAAGGTGGAGAAAATATCGGCAAGCATGATCAGAAGTCCCACCCTTCGTCATCAGCCTGGACTGCCCTCTTATCGGGCCCGGCGTTGGAGACGAAGGATTCGCCCACCATGCCGGCCGCCAGGGTCGTGCCGTCCGCCGGGTCGATCAGCAGGAAGGACCCGGTGCGGCGCGAGTCGGCGTACGAGTCGAGCGCGAGCGGCTCGGCGGTACGGACGACGACTCGGCCGATGTCGTTGGCCACCAGCTGCCCGGGGTTCGGGTGCTGGGACAGGTCGTCCAGGGTCAGCCGCGAGGGGATCTCCTTGACGATCGCCTTCACCGTGCGCGTGGTGTGCTTGATCAGCACCCGGGCGCCCACGGACAGGGGCTGGTCCGCCACGTGGCAGACCGTCGCCACGACGTCCTGCGTGGTGGCGGGGGAGCTCGACGACGGCGCGATCAGGTCGCCGCGCGAGATGTCGATGTCGTCCGCCAGACGCAGGGTCACCGACTGCGGGGCCCACGCGATGTCGACGCTCTCGCCGAGCGCGTCGATGCCCTCGATGACCGAGGTGCGGCCCGACGGCAGGACGGTGACGGCCTCGCCGACGCGCAGCACGCCGGAGGCGATCTGGCCGGCGTAGCCCCGGTAGTCCGGGTGCTCGGCGGTCTGCGGGCGGATCACGTACTGCACCGGGAAACGCGCCGGGCAGGCGGTGAGGTCGTGGCTGACCGGGACGGTCTCCAGGTGCTCCAGCACCGTGGGGCCGCCGTACCAGTCCATGTGCGCGGAGGGCTCCACCACGTTGTCACCGGCCAGGGCCGAGATCGGGATCGCGGTGATCTCCGGGACGCCCAGGTCGGAGGCGTACGAGGTGAACTCCTCGGCGATCTTCGCGAAGACGGACTCCTCGTAGCCGACGAGGTCCATCTTGTTGACGGCCAGGACCACGTGGGGCACCCGCAGCAGGGCCGCGACGGCGGCGTGCCGGCGGGTCTGCTCGATCACGCCGTTGCGGGCGTCGACCAGGACCACGGCCAGGTCGGCGGTGGAGGCGCCGGTGACCATGTTGCGGGTGTACTGCACGTGCCCCGGCGTGTCGGCCAGGATGAACCGGCGGCGCGCGGTGGCGAAGTAGCGGTACGCGACGTCGATGGTGATGCCCTGCTCGCGCTCGGCCCGCAGGCCGTCGGTGAGCAGCGCGAGGTCGGGGGTGTCCTGACCGCGCTGGGCGGACACGGCCTCGACGGCCTCCAGCTGGTCCGTGAGGATCGACTTGGAGTCGTGCAGGAGGCGCCCGACGAGCGTGGACTTGCCGTCGTCGACGGAACCGGCGGTGGCGAAGCGCAGCAGCGTGGTCACGGAAGGGTCGACCAAGCCGGCGAACTGATCGGTGGTGGAGGTCATTTCTAGAAGTACCCTTCGCGCTTGCGGTCTTCCATCGCGGCCTCGGACATCTTGTCGTCGGCGCGGGTCGCGCCCCGCTCGGTGAGCCGGGAGGCGGCGATTTCGGTGATCACGGCGTCCAGCGTGGTGGCGTCGGAGTCGACGGCACCGGTGCAGGACATGTCACCGACGGTGCGGTAGCGGATCAGACGGGTCTCGGTGGTCTCGTCGCCCTTGGCGCCGCCCCACTCGCCGGCCGTCAGCCACATGCCGTTGCGCTTGAAGACCTCGCGCTCGTGGGCGAAGTAGATCTCCGGCAGTTCGATCTTCTCGCGGGCGATGTACTGCCACACGTCCAGCTCGGTCCAGTTGGAGAGCGGGAAGACGCGCACGTGCTCGCCCGGTGCGTGGCGGCCGTTGTAGAGCTGCCACAGCTCGGGGCGCTGGCGGCGCGGGTCCCACTGGGAGAACTCGTCGCGCAGGGAGAAGACGCGCTCCTTGGCGCGGGCCTTCTCCTCGTCGCGGCGGCCGCCGCCGAAGACGGCGTCGAACTTGAGCTGCTGGATCGCCTCCGTGAGGGGGACGGTCTGCAGCGGGTTGCGGACGCCGTCCGGGCGCTCGCGCAGCTTGCCGGCGTCGATGTACTCCTGGACGGAGGCCACGTGCAGACGCAGGCCGTGCTTGGCGACCGCGCGGTCGCGGTAGTCCAGGACCTCGGGGAAGTTGTGGCCGGTGTCCACGTGGAGCAGGGTGAACGGCACCGGCGCGGGCGCGAACGCCTTGAGCGCCAGGTGCAGCATGACGATGGAGTCCTTGCCGCCGGAGAAGAGGATCACCGGCTTCTCGAACTCGCCCGCCACCTCGCGGAAGATGTGCACGGCCTCCGACTCGAGGGCGTCGAGGTGCGACAGCGCGTACGGCGCGTCCGTCCCTTCGTGGACGTGTGCGACGGTGGCGGTCATGCCAGACCCCTCTCGGTGAGCAGCGCGTGCAGGGCCGAAGCCGACTCCTGTACGGACTGCGTGTGCGACTCGATACGGAGGTCCGGGGACTCCGGGGCCTCGTACGGGTCGTCGACCCCGGTCAGACCGGAGATCTCGCCCGCCGCCTGCTTGGCGTACAGGCCCTTCACGTCACGCTCGGAGCAGACCTCGACCGGGGTGGCCACGTGGACCTCCAGGTACGAGGTGCCCTCGGCGGCGTGCCGCTTGCGGACGGCCTCACGGCTGTCCGCGAACGGCGCGATCACCGGGACGAGCGCCTTCACGCCGTTGGACGCGAGGAGTTCGGCGACGAAGCCGATCCGCTGCACGTTGGTGTGCCGGTCCTCGCGGCTGAAACCGAGACCGGCGGAGAGGAACTCGCGGATCTCGTCGCCGTCGAGGACCTCCACGCGGTGGCCCTCGGCGCGCAGCCGCTCGGCCAGCGCGTAGGCGATGGTGGTCTTGCCCGCGCTCGGCAGCCCGGTCAGCCACACGGTGGCGCCCTGGTCGCTCACGCTCATCTGGTTCGTCTCCGTCGGTTCTGTACCTGCGTTGGTCTTGCCGGTGGCCCCGCTGCCGGCCGCACTGGTGGTCGTCATCAGCCGTGCAGTCCGCACTCGGTCTTGCCGCGCCCCGCCCAGCGGCCGGCGCGGGCGTCCTCGCCCTCCGCCACCCGGCGGGTGCAGGGGGCGCAGCCGACGGAGGTGTAACCGTCCATCAGCAGCGGGTTGGTGAGCACCCCGTGCTCCAGGACGTACGCGTCCACGTCGTCCTGGGTCCAGCGGGCGATCGGCGAGACCTTGACCTTCTGCCGCTTCTCGTCCCAGCCGACCACCGGGGTGTTCGCCCGGGTCGGGGACTCGTCGCGGCGCAGGCCCGTCGCCCACGCGGCGTACGCGGTCAGGCCCTCTTCGAGCGGCTTGACCTTGCGCAGCGCGCAGCACAGGTCGGGGTCGCGGTCGTGCAGCTTGGGGCCGTACTCGGCGTCCTGCTCGGCGACGCTCTGGCGCGGGGTGAGCGTGATGACGTTGACGTCCATCACGGCCTCGACCGCGTCACGGGTGCCGATGGTCTCCTCGAAGTGGTAGCCCGTGTCCAGGAAGACCACGTCCACGCCGGGGAAGGCGCGGGAGGCCAGGTGGGCGACGACCGCGTCCTCCATGGAGGAGGTCACGGCGAACTTCTTGCCGAAGGTCTCGGCCGCCCAGGTGAGGATCTCCAGCGGGGAGGCGTCCTCGAGGTCGCGGCCCGCCTGCTCGGCCAGCGCCTTGAGGTCCGCGGTCTTGAGGTCCGCGGTTTTGGGACCGGCGTCCTGAATCGTGGTCATATCTCGTCCCCTCCAGCGTCATTGGACTGAACACCCCGGGCCAGCAGCCCGAGGTACTTCAGCTGGAAGGCTCGATTGCAGGCCCTGCATTCCCAGGCGCCGTGGCCTGTCTCGTTCGGGAACAGGTCCTCGTCGCCGCAGTACGGGCAGTAGAACGGTGCGGCGCGCTCGCTCACGACAGATCCTCGTCCTTGGCACGGGTGACCCAGGCGGCGAAGCGCTCGCCGTCCTCGCGCTGGTCCTCGAAGCGCGAGACGACACGCTCGACGTAGTCCGGCAGACCGGCCGAGGTGACCTTGAGCCCGCGGACCTTGCGGCCGAAGCCGGCCTCCAGGCCGAGTGCGCCGCCCAGGTGGACCTGGTAGCCCTCGACCTGGTTGCCGTCGTCGTCCAGGACCAGCTGGCCCTTGAGACCGATGTCCGCCACCTGGATACGGGCGCAGGCGTTCGGGCAGCCGTTGATGTTGATGGTGAGCGGCTCGGCGAACTCCGGCAGGCGGCGCTCCAGTTCGTCGATCAGCGAGGCGCCGCGCGCCTTCGTCTCGACGATGGCCAGCTTGCAGAACTCGATGCCGGTGCAGGCCATCGTGCCGCGGCGGAACGGGGACGGGTTGACCCGCAGGTCCAGCGCCTCCAGGGACGCGACGACCGAGTCGACCTGTCCCGCCTCGATGTCGAGCACGATCATCTTCTGCTCGGCGGTGGTGCGCAGCCGGCCGGAACCGTGCTGCTCGGCGACGGCGGCGATCTTCGTCAGGGTGGCGCCGTCGACACGGCCCACGCGGGGCGCGAAGCCGACGTAGAACTTGCCGTCCTGCTGCTGGTGCACGCCGACGTGGTCGCGCCACTGGCCGCTGGGCTGCTCGGGCGCGGGGCCGTCGGTCAGCTTGCGCTTCAGGTACTCGTCCTCCAGGACCTGGCGGAACTTGGCCGGACCCCAGTCGGCGACGAGGAACTTCAGGCGGGCGCGGGTGCGCAGCCGGCGGTAGCCGTAGTCGCGGAAGATCGAGATGACGCCCTCGTAGATGTCCGGGACCTCGTCGAGCGAGACCCAGGTACCCAGGCGCACACCCAGCTTCGGGTTGGTGGAGAGGCCGCCGCCGACCCAGACGTCGAAGCCGGGGCCGTGCTCGGGGTGGTTCACGCCCACGAAGGCGATGTCGTTGATCTCGTGCGCCACGTCGAGCAGCGGCGAGCCGGAGATCGCGGACTTGAACTTGCGGGGCAGGTTGGAGAAGTCCGGGTTGCCCACGATGCGGGCGTAGATCTCGTCGATGGCGGGGGTGCCGTCGATGATCTCGTCCAGCGCGATGCCGGCGACGGGCGAGCCCAGGATCACGCGGGGGGTGTCACCGCAGGCCTCGGTGGTCGAGAGGCCGACGGCCTCCAGACGGCGCCAGATCTCCGGGACGTCCTCGATGCGGATCCAGTGGTACTGCACGTTCTGCCGGTCCGTGAGGTCGGCGGTGCCGCGGGCGAACTCCTCGGAGATCTCGCCGATGACGCGCAGCTGCTCGGTGGTCAGCCGGCCGCCGTCGATGCGGACGCGCAGCATGAAGTACTTGTCGTCCAGCTCCTCCGGCTCCAGGATCGCGGTCTTGCCGCCGTCGATCCCGGGCTTGCGCTGGGTGTAGAGGCCCCACCAGCGCATGCGGCCGCGCAGGTCGTTGGGGTCGATCGAGTCGAAGCCCGCCTTGGAGTAGATGTTCTCGATGCGCGCCCGCACATTGAGACCGTCGTCGTCCTTCTTGAACTGCTCGTTGCCGTTGAGGGGCGTGTGGTGTCCGACGGCCCACTGGCCCTCACCGCGGTGACGGCCGGTCTTGCGGCGCGCGGCGGCGGCAGGTGCGGCGGCTGCGGTCGTATCGGGGGTGGCGGCCATGGCGGTACGTCCTTCTTCGGCGGCTCGAGGCAGGGGCAGGGGGAGCGGCGGCGTGACCCCTGGCGCGCGTGGAGCGGATGTGGCTGTTTCGTCGCCTTTTTGGGGCGTCGACCGGCCTACAGGGGACTGCGGTGATAGCTGACGGCGGGCGGTGTGTTCGCGTCCGCGGCGACGTCGGTGCGGGGCGCTGTCGCGGCGGTGCTGTGCGTCAGCGCGCCGGACAGATGGCGCTGGACATGCGGCCGAGGTCGACGTGCCGCCGACTCACCAAGGCAATTCCAGCTCCGTTCATGGGGGGAAGCGTGGCATGTGGCGATTGGAGGAGTCCACTACTGTCCACGATCCGGACGAACTCGTCTCGCATCGCAAGATCCCCGTGACGGGAGTCACCTCAGGAGCCCCTTTGGACCCGGTAGCCCCAGGGTCGTGGGCGTGTGCGGCGCCGCTCCCGGGGGGCGCCGCCCCCGGACCCCCGCGCCTCCAACGCCGGCGGGGCTCGTCTTTCAGCTGCGGTTACGCGCCGGGCCAGGGGCCGGGGGTCGGAGTGGACTCCTTCTCCTCCGTCTCCTCCTTGAAGACCTTGAAGCCGCGGCGCTGGTAGTTCGCCATGGCCGTCGGCCCGTCGTCACTGCACGTGTGCAGCCAGACGCGCCGCGTCGGGTCCAGCTCCGGCCAGCGCTCGGCCAGCGACCAGGCCCGCTCGATGCCCACGGTCAGCAGGTGGCCGCCGATGCGCCGCCCCCGGAAGTCGGGGAGGAGGCCGAAGTACATGATCTCCACCACACCGTCGGGCTGCGGGTCGAGTTCCACGTACCCCGCGGGGGTGCCCCGGTCGTACGCCACCCACGTCTCCACGCCGGGACGGCCCAGCTGCTCCACCCACTGGGCGCGGGTCAGCGCCAGCCGGTCCGTCCAGTGGATGTCACCGCCCACCGAGGCGTAGAGGAACCGGCTGAACTCGGGGGAGGGGACCTCCGACCGGACGATCCGGATCTCCGGACCCGGGACGGCCGCCGGGACGAGGTCGGACGGTGCGGTCATTTCCAGGGACCAGGTGGTCAGTGTGACGGTGCTCATGGACGTCAGGGAATCATGCCCGTCCCGGTCGGGCCCAGCCGGGCGCTGATCACCGCGGGCGCCGTGGAGTGCGGGAGCAGCGCGGCCGGGTTCGAGGGACGGATCAGCTCCACCTCCACGTCGTGGGCGAAGCGGTACGGGCGGTGGGCGAGCACGCCGCCGAGGTTGCGGCGCACCCGGGAGATCTCCGCGCGGACCGTCACCGTGCGCGTCGGGTCCCCGAACAGCTCCTGGGAGAGTTCCGCCGCCGAGCGCCCCCGGGGGGACTCCGCGAGCAGGAACAGCAGCTCCGCGTGGCGCGGGCTCAGCTCCTGCGACCAGCTCCCCGCGGCGCCGTAGACGGTGACCCGCCAGGCCCCCGGCCGGCTGAGGTCGAGGACGACGCGGGCGGCCGCCCCGGCGCCGGTACGGGCCTCCGTGACGTTCACCAGCCAGCCGCCCGGCAGCGGCTCCACCAGGCAGTCGCCGAGCTGCGGCACCCACACCCGGCCGGGCCCGAAGGACTTCGGCAGCGGGATCCGCTCGACGGGTGCGAGCCCGGTGACGGCTGCCGTCCACCCGTTGCCGTCCACGGCCAGCGCCCGCCCCGGCAGCCGGGCCAGCAGCGGGGCCGCCACCGACCGCAGCCGTTCCAGCGACTCCAGGTGCCGTACCCGCAGCTCCCGCTCCGCGAGCCGGGCCACCGAGCTCACCCAGGCCAGGGTCGCCGGGTGCATCGTGGCGAGCGGCCCGCTGACGTCGAGGACCCCCAGCAGCGAGCCGTCGCGGGGGTCCCGTACGGGGGCTCCGGCGCAGGTCCAGTCGTGGTGGCTGGAGACGAAGTGCTCCGCCGAGAACACCTGGACCGGTCTGCGGGCCACCAGGGCGGTGCCGACCCCGTTGGTGCCGACCACCGACTCGTCCCAGTGGGCGCCCACCCCGAAGCCGAGCCGGTCCGCGTTGCGCAGGATCGAGGAGTGGCCCTCCCGCCACAGCAGCCGCCCGTCGGCGTCGGCGACGACCATGATGTGCAGGGCCTCGTCCAGCGAGGGCAGCAGCCCTTCGCGCAGGACGGGCAGCAGGTCCCGTAGCGGAGAGCTCTGGCGCCGCTCCTCGGTCTCGGCGAGCGACAGCATCCGCGAACGGCTGTCGCGGTCCGGGTGGACCCCGCCCGCCATCATCCGGCGCCAGGACTCGGCGATCTCCGGGCGCGGCGCGGCCGGCGGCCGGTCCCCGGCCAGCGCGGCCGCCCGTACCCCCTTGAGCAGACGCGCGGCCTCCCGCGCGTCCATGGCCGAGATGCGTGCCGCATCGACCGCGCTGCCTGTGGTGTGGGCCACCGGAACCTCCCCGTGCGGAACAGACGTACGACGGGCCCCGCCCGGTGGGCCGTCCGGTGCGCGCCCCTTCCAGGGTGGACCGGTACGCCCGGAGAGCGGTTCCGAGTCAAAGGTTGCAACGTCTTGCAACTCTCGCCAAGTCCCGGTCGGCCGATCGAAACTCTACGGACGTCGCCAAGCGACGTGACAGCTCCTTCCTCGGGGCTTCTCGGATCAGGGGTGGTGCCGAGTCGGCGCGGCGCCATCCCTGTTCCAGGTCGACGGGCCCGGATCCCGGCCGCAGTGCTTTTCGGAGGGTTGGGGCCCTCCGCATCAGCCCGGCTTCCGGAGGGTTGGGGCCCTCCGCTAGCCCGCGATCCGGGCCCGTTCCACCACGGATCCCAGATCCAGCGTGTGCGGCAGCGTGCCGAAGGCCGCCCCCCAGTCACCGCCCAGGCGCGAGGCGCAGAAGGCGTCGGCCACCTCCGGCGGAGCCCAGCGCACCAGCAGGGATCCCTGCAGTACCAAGGCCATCCGCTCCACGACCCGCCGGGCCCGTGCCTCGATGCCCTCCAGGTCCGCGAGCTCGGTCAGCAGGTTCTTGATGGCCGAATCCAGCCGGTGGTCGGCGCCGCGCGCCAGGCCGACCTCCTGGAGGAAGGCGTTCAGCGCCTGCGGCTCGCGCTGCAGGGCGCGCAGCACGTCGAGGGCCTGGACGTTGCCCGATCCCTCCCAGATGGAGTTCAGCGGGGACTCGCGCAGCAGCCGGGGCATCCCGGACTCCTCGACGTAGCCGTTTCCGCCCAGACACTCCAGTGCCTCCGCCACCATCGGCGTACAGCGCTTGGTCACCCAGTACTTCGCGGCGGGCACCGCGATGCGCAGGAAGGCCCGCTCCTGCTCGTTGCCCGTGCTCTGGACGGCGTCGTACGCGGCCGCGAGGCGGAGCGTGAGGGTGGTGGCCGCCTCCGACTCCAGGGCGAGGTCGGCGAGCACGTTGCGCATCAGCGGCTGGTCGATGAGCGGTGCTCCGAAAGCAGAGCGGTGCTCCGCGTGGTGAGCGGCCTGCGTCAGCGCCTGCCGCATCAGCGAGGCGGAACCGATCACGCAGTCCAGCCGGGTCGCCGCGACCATCTCGATGATGGTCCGCACCCCCCGGCCCTCCTCGCCCACCCGCCGCGCCCACGTCCCGTCGAACTCCACCTCGCTCGACGCGTTCGACCGGTTGCCCAGCTTGTCCTTCAGCCGCTGGATCGCGAAGACGTTGCGCGTCCCGTCCGGCAGCACCCGCGGCACCAGGAAACAGGTCAGCCCGCCCGGCGCCTGCGCCAGTACGAGGAACCCGTCGCACATCGGCGCCGAGCAGAACCACTTGTGCCCCGTCAGCAGGTACTCGCCCGAGGCGTCCAGCGGCACCGCCGCCGTCGTGTTCGCCCGGACGTCGCTGCCGCCCTGCTTCTCCGTCATGCCCATCCCGAAGAGCACCCCGGCCTTCTGCCCGGCCGGCCGCAGCCCCTCCTCGTACACGTGCGCGGTCAGCCGCGGCTCCCATTCGGCCGCCAGCTCCGGATCGGTCCGCAGCGCCGGTACCGCCGCGTGCGTCATCGAGACCGGGCACCCGTGCCCCGCCTCCGCCTGCGACCACACGAAGAACCCGGCCGCCCGGCGCAGATGACCCGCCGGCCGCCCCCACGCGTCGGTGAGCCCGGCGCCCACGGCGTGCCCGAGCAGCCGGTGCCACGAGGGATGGAACTCCACCTCGTCGATCCGGTTGCCGTACCGGTCGTGCGTCCGCAGCTTCGGCGGGTTCTCGTTCGCCTGCGTCCCCCAGTCCTGCGCCTGCCGGGACCCGGCCGCGCGCCCGAGATCCGTGAGCTCTTCCCTTACCTCCGCGGCGAGTTCGGGCGCGGCGTCCGCGAGGTGCCGCTCGACCCCCTCGCTCAGGACGCGGTCGCTGCCGTAGACGTCGTGGCCCACGAGGGGCGGGGCCTGGTTGCTGACTGTGTGGGTGGTGGCTGCCATGCCGATACCGTAAGGACGTGCAGCACGTGAAAGAAACACCCGAGCGGATTCCGGGACGCCTCCACCGGGCCCGCGCCCTCTACCGCAACGTCTCCAAGCGCAAGATGGCGTGGCTGCTGCTCAAAGACACCGTGAACTCGTGCATCGAGTACCGGATCCTCGGACTCGCCGCCGAGGCGGCCTTCTTCACCCTGCTCTCACTGCCCCCGCTCTTCCTGGGCCTGCTGGGCCTCCTCGGCTACGTGGACGGCTGGTCGGGCGGCACGACCGTCGCCAGCATCGAGGAGAACATCCTGCGGGCGGTCGGCACCGTGCTCTCCGACCGGGGCGTCAACGACATCGCCAAACCGATGCTCGACGACGTCACCGGCCGGGGCCGCCCCGACCTCATCTCCCTCGGATTCGCCTTCGCCCTCTGGTCGGGCTCGCGCGCCGTCAACGTCTTCATCGACACCATCACCGTCATGTACGGGCTCGACGGACACCGCGGCATCGTCAAGACGCGGCTGCTCGCCTTCGTCCTCTACATCGCCGCCCTGCTGATCGGCGCCATCGTGCTGCCGCTGATGGTGGTCGGCCCGGACGCGGTGGTGCGCCTGGTGCCCTGGAGCACCGAGGTCATCGCGGTCCTGTACTGGCCCGTGGTCACGCTGCTCTCCATCGCCTTCCTGACCACGCTCTACCACGTCTCCGTACCGGTCCGCTCGCCCTGGATCGAGGACGTGCCCGGTGCGCTGGTCGCCCTCGCCATGTGGGTGCTCGGCTCGTTCCTGCTGCGGATCTACCTCACCAACACGGTGGAGGGCCCGACCATCTACGGATCGCTCGCCGCCCCCGTGGCCATCCTGCTGTGGATCGGCATCTCGGCCTTCGCCGTCCTCGTGGGGGCCGCCGTCAACGCCGCCATCGACCGCGTCTGGCCCTCGGTGGCCACCGCGGCGGCGCGCGAGGCGAACGAGCGGGTCCGCGAGGCGGAGGCCGCCCAGCTCGTGGCCCGGGCCGCCGCCTGGCGGGCCCTGGCCGAGGGGGAGTCGGAGGACGACGAGGGCGACGAGGACGGGGGCATGCCCTCGGAGTTCCCGGAGCGCTGGTCGAAGTTCCTGCCCCCGGAGGACTACCACTCCCGCCTGCGCAAGCACTGACGGCCGCCGTAGCCTGGTGCCCGTGGCTGATCCCGCGGACTCCGTGCCCGGTTCGGGGTACGAGGAACGGCCGTCCCTGACGGTCGCCGGAGCGGTGCTCTGGCGGGCCGGCGGGGCCGGCGCCGACATGGTGCTGCCCGACGGGTGCATGGACCTGCTGTGGGTGGACGGGCGGCTCCTGGTGGCCGGACCGGACACCGCCCCGCACCCCGCCGGAGAGGTCCCGGGCTCCGGCTTCGCCGGGATCCGGCTGGCCCCCGGCACGGCGCCCGCGCTGCCAAGCGGTCTCGGGGAGGTGGGGCACGCCTCCGCGTCGCCCGGCACGGCGCCTCGCCGCACTGCCGCATCACCCGAGTACGTCCAGTACGCGGGAGATGCGGCAGCACGCCGAGGCACCGCACCGAACGACGCGGAAACGCACCCCACCTCCCCGAGACCGCTTGCGCGTACCGGCCCGGGTCCTGCGCGACCGGCGGGTCGAGCTGGCCGACCTGTGGCCCGCCGCCGAGGTACGGCGCCTCACCGCGCTCGTGGCCGCGTACGGGGATCCCCGCGCGGGACTGGAGGAGCTGGCCCGGCTCCGCACGGCCGACGGGGGGCCCCCGGACCCCCTGGTCACGGAGGTTTCGGCCCGGCTGCGCGCCGGGCAGGGCGTGGCCGCCGTGGCGGAGGCCGTCGGGCTCGGCGAGCGGCAGCTGCACCGGCGCTCGCTCGACGCCTTCGGGTACGGCCCCCGGACGCTCGGGCGGATCCTGCGCCTCCAGCGGGCCCTCGCGCTGACCCGGCGCGGGCTGCCGCAGGCGGCGGTGGCCGCGGAGGCCGGATACGCCGACCAGGCCCACTACAGCCGCGAGGTGCGCGCCCTGGCGGGGACCACGCCGGGGGCCTACGCGGCGGGGCCGGCCGGTGCGGCTGCTTCTGCCGCCGCGAAGAGGGAGACCCCGGAGCCGTCCGGGTCCAGGACGACGGCGTAGCGCTGCCCCCAGAAGGCGTCCCAGGGCTTCAGGTGGCCCGTGTGCCCGGCCGCCGTCAGCTCCGCGTACAGCGAGTCCACCTCGGCGGGGGAGTCGCACAGGAAGGCGAGCCCCACCCGGCCGTCGCTCGCGGGGCGCGTCCAGGACGGGTCGAAGGAGCGGATGACCTCCTCCGTGTCCCAGCCGATCCGCAGCCCGCCCGGCAGGACGGCCTCGACGTGCGGCTGGGAATCCGCCTCGGCCGGGAGGTCGATGCCGAGACGGCGGTAGAAGGCGAGCGATGCGGCCATGTCGGAGACGACGATGCCGATCATGTCGAGTCGGGGAGTCATGACGTCAGGCTAGGCACCCTCGCGACGGCCGGTCTTGAACGAATCGGACGCCGTACCCGTGTGGACGCGTCGCCGTCGCCCGGGCGTACCCCGGTGGGGCGGGGCGGTTACTCGGTGTCCTCTTCCGGGGGCAGGTGCCGGTAGACCGTGGCCCGGGAGACCCCGAGGGCGGCGGCGATCGCGGTGGCCCCGCTGCCCGCCGCGTGCATCCGGCGGGCGGCCTCGATCATGGCCGGGCTCATGGCGGCGGGGCGCCCGCGCCGGCCTCCGGGCGCGGGCCGCGCGGGCTCTGCGGGCCCGTCCAGCAGGCGTCGTACGCCGTCCAGGACGGCCTCGCGCAGCGCCGGGACCGGGGCGTCGGCGAAGAGCACCACCGGGTCGCAGAGCATCGCGATGGCCTGGGCGGCGCGTACCCGTTCCGTGAACCCGGGATCCGCCCCCGCGACCAGGGAGTTCGCCCGGAGCATGGCGTCGCGCAGCCGGGCGAAGGCCGGGCCGGGGGTGGCCAGGGCCATGTCCTGGAGGTTCAGGCGGAGCAGGTGACGGTGCTTCAGCCAGACGTCGAGCACACCCTCGATGGCGGCCCACCGCACCCGGTCGGACCCGGATGCGGTGGACCGGGATGCCGTGGACCCGGATGTGGCCGGGGCCGGGGCCGGGGCCGTGGCCGGGGCCGTGGCCGCGGCGCGCGCCAGGGCGGCCGCCAGATCGCGGAGCATCGGCTCCACGAGGGCACCGAGGATGTCGGCCTTGCCGGGGAAGTGGTAGAGCACCGCCGGCTTGGAGACACCCACCCGTTCGGCGATCTCCCGCAGCGAGGTCTCGTGGAAGCCGTGGACTCCGAACAGCTCCATGGAGACCCGCAGAATCTGCCTGCGGGTGTCGGGAGCCGTCTCGATAATCGACGCATTATGCGACGCGGCAGGGGCGATTTGCGTCTCGTAAAGCGTCTCAGGATCTGCGGTTCCGCGGTTCTCCATGAAGAACAGCTTAGTTCCTTGCCGGACTTGAGGTCAGGGTTTTACGGTCCGACTGACCGACGGTAAGTCTGGGCAGCGGGGAGAGCGCCGTGAGCGTCGCCCTGCGCGGGCGGCGGCGCGGAAGAGGCCGAAGGGAGTCGCGAGTCGGCTGACCGCGTGGCTGTCGCGGTCAGCTCGTGGGCGCGCCCAGAGACCACAGTTCGGTCTTGGCCCAGGCGCCGGTGATGGCCACGTCGGGGTCCTGCCGTCGTACGTCCGCGAAGCGTGCGGCCAGCAGCTGCAGGCGTACGGTCATGGGCAGTTGTGCCAGGACGGGAGGGAGGTCGCCTTCGGGGTCCTCCAGCGTGCTCACGCTGATGCCCTCCTGCCGTGCGGCCTCGCCCAGCGCGGCGACCAGTCCGTCGGGGTCGCTACCGGGTTCCAGCAGCAGGAGTCCGTCGGCCGCGCCGAACGGCACGGCCGAGCCGTGGAGGTAGTTCTCCGCCTCGAAGCCTTCGGCGAGGATGCGTGAGGCCTCGCGGATCTTCAATGCGCCCTCTCGCGCGGTGACGGCCCAGGGGCCGGCGCCGATGACGGCCAGAGAGCGGGCCGGCAGCCCGATCTGCTCGATGCCCGCCTCCTCGTACACCGCGCGGATGGCCGTGGCGGTGCGTCGGAGCTGTTCGGGGCCGTACTGTCCGGCTCCCAGCCGGTGAGCGAGTCCGGCGAGTACGGCGAGGGCCGCCGTGTAGCTGACGGTGTAGGTCTCGGACTGCTCCCGTTCCACGGTTTCGACGGCTTCGGGCCAGCCGCTGCCGATGCCGGTGAGGGATATCAGACTCGCTCCCCCGGCGCGTACCTGCTCGCGGCAGCGCAGCGCGAACGCCGTCTCGGCGGTGTGGGTGATGACGACCACGGCATCACCCGTGCGCAGGGGCGCGCCCCAGCGGGCGAAGTGGGCCGCGGAGGCCCAGCGGGCGTCCACGCCCGCGTCGGCGAGCATCATCGTGCCCAGCTCCGCGGCGTGCTGGCTGGTACCGGTTCCTACGAGAAGGACGCGGCGGGCTCCCGCCAGCTTCTCGGCAGGGGCGGCCAGATCTGCCTGGGCCATGCGGTCCAGGGCATCGGCCTGAGTGTGGATCATGCGGTGCAGCGCGGTCTGTGCGGCTGTGTCGTGCATGTTCTGTCACTTCTCTCGGGGAGTGGTGGTGGCGGTGCAGATGAGGTGCGGTGAGTGCACATGGAAGGGGGAGAGGTCGTAGTCGCCGTAGAGATCGAGGACTTCGAAGCCTGCGCGGGTCAGCAGGGAGGAGAGCTCGTGTGCGCTGTAGATCCGGTAGTCGGCGGTCACGTTCCGTTCCCTGCCGTTCCCGGCGGAGCCGTCGTCGGCGGAGCCCTTGTCGACGACGGAGCGGATGTGCCACCGGATCCTGCTGGTCAGCGGGGAGAACCGCTCTTCGTACAGATAGGTGGCCCCGGCGCTGGAGTCGAAGTTCCTGACCACGAACTCGTCCGCCCCGACCCCGAACGACTCGCCGCTCTGGCTCAGGAACCAGTCGCGGTTCATCACATCGATGAGCAGCTTCCCGCCCGGGGCGAGTACCCGACGGATCTGGGTGAGGACCGAGAGGTTCTGATCCTCGGTGTCGAAGAATCCAAAGCTGGTGTGCAGGCTCACGACCGCGTCGAAGGAGCCTTGTGGCAGGGCTCCGAGGTCCCTCATGTCGGCCTGTACGAAGTTGACTTCACGCCCCGCGTCGCGGGCGCGGGCGCGGGCCTCGTGGAGATAGTGCTCCATCAGGTCGACGCCGGTGACGTCGTACCCCGCTGCGCTGAGCGGGACGCTGTGCCGCCCGGTGCCGCACGCCAGGTCCATGAGGGCCGCGCCCGGAACCAGGCCGAGAGCGGAGGACACGCATCGGACCATGGCCTCGGTGGTCCCGGTGTCGCGCAGTTCGAGGTCGGAGTCCGTATAGGCGTTGGTGAAGAAGGTGTCCAGCCAACTGGCGGAACCGTCAGACATGTTGCTCGTCCGTTCTGTCGCCCAATGCGGGCAGATCCGTTCCGATGCCGAGCAGCCCGGGGGCGCCGGAGGAGAAGTGCTCCAGCGAAGCGCGGACTCCCGGCCCGGCATAGTCGAAATAGCTGAGCCGCCCGTGACCCGGGGTGATGCCCATCAGGTCGTCAAAGACTCCGGCGGCTTCGAAGTCGGCGTGTCCGCGCTCCGTTTCTTCCAGGGGAACGCCTCGCAGCGCTGGTCGCGACGGATCGAATCCCGCCGCGTCCGCCGTGGTCCGGGTCCAGCGGGAGGCGCGTACGCCGCCGCCGGGGACCTGCTCGACAGCCAGCCACAGCGAATGTTCTCCTCCGTCCAGCAGGTATTCGGCCCAGCGCTGGGTGGCGCTGCGGACCTGGACGGCCGCCCGCACGGTGTGCAGCGCTCCGTCGGCAGGCAGGCGGGATCCCGGTCCCAGGCTCAGCAGTTCATGCTCTGGTCCGGTCACGGACATCGGTGCGCCGGCCATCAGAACTCGCGGAGGGTGTTCGGCCGGGGTACCGGCTTCCACGGTGCGTCATGAGCCTGGCCGGGCGGAATCGGCAGACCGCTCATCAGGGCGGGGTTGTGGTAGCCGGGTGTCTCATCGGCGGTGAAGTAGTCGAGCATCATCGTCCATTCCTCGGGTTCGACAGGGGGCGTGGGCGACGTGAACGGGTTCGGGCCGGCGTACTGGGAACTCACGGTGACATCGATGTGGTACAGCGACCCGTACCGCTCGGGGTCCGCGTCGGGTGGCGCGTAACCGGGCCGCTGCGGACCCCGCTTCCCATAGCCGCCCGGTTGCCCCGGCCTGATGTGCCAGGTGCTGCCGTGGCCGTCCGGATGGCCGATGCCGCCGTTGCCGACCGAGCGCAAAGCCGTCTGGTGCGAGCGCTCGACGGCTGCCGCCAGGCTGGGGAACTGCCCGGCGTCGTAGGCCGCCTGGGTGTGGTGTCCCACCGCGTTGAGGTTCAGCAGCACTCCGCCCGGAACCCGGTGATCGTGGATCCCGGTCAGATGCGCTCCGGTGAAGAACGTGGTCATGCTGGCGGCGAAGAGCTCCATCCGTCCGGCGGGCCGCCGCAGCGGAATGCCGTCGAGGCATATCGTGTCGGCCTCGATCGGCGCCCACTGAGGCAGATAGAGGCCGGTCAACACCAGGCAGATCTCGACCAGTTCGGGACCCGGCACGGCGTGCGCGAGACGTTCGCTGTTGAACATGACCTGCAGGCTGCTGGTGAGTCCTTCGGATGCCCGCTGCTTCCACTTGGTCCTGGCCTGCTGGAGCCGCTCCTGGACATGGCGGGCTCCGCGCTCCAGGTCGGCGTCGTCGATCCAGCACACGTCGAGCACCGGATGCGCATCCGCGCGCGCCGCGACCTTGGCGAAGACACAGGGCTGGTTGCGCCCGAACCACCGCCGGAGGACCGCCTCCTTCTGCTCTCGTGGAGCCTCGGACAGGAGCACTTCGTGTGCCTCGTCGATGTCCGTACCGAAGCTCCGGCCCGCATCCCCGGGAACGAGCCGCTCCAGCGCGTCAAGGAGCTGGTCGCCGGCCCGGTGACCGCTGTCACGGTCTCTGCGGTTACCGTCACCGTCCCCGCGGTTGCCGTCACCGTCCCCGCGACCGCCGTCGTCGTCGGGCCGGGGCCCGCCTAGCGAAGCCGCCATCTGGCGTGCACCGTTCTCGTACCGTCCACCGCGTCGCATACGTACGTCCCCCATGCAGGTGCGTTCTTGAACCCGTGGCCGGAGTCCCCGCCGACCAGCCACACGTGCTCATGGGCTGGATGCCGTCCCACGAGAAATTCCTCGTCCTCCATCGCCGCGTAGGCGCAGGTCTCGGTCGCGATCACCGGGGCGGCGCCGAGGGCGGGGAACCGCCGCCGCAGGTACCTCCTGGTGGCGGCGGGCAGTTCCAGTGGCGCGACCGGCGACGGCGCAACGACCGGTGTTTCCACGTCGGGGACGACCTTGACGCCCCGGCTGCTCAGCGCCCCCACCCCGTAGACACCATGGCCGCGATCGATCCACGCCGGAGTTCCCGGGGCGCACGGCAGCTCCGCCGAATCAAGGAAGTAGCTGATCTGACGCGCCGCGCGGGCCGAGGTCAGTCCGGGAAAGAGGCCGGGCAGAGCCGCTCCGACCGCCCAGATGACCACGTCCGCCGTGTACGTCGCCTCGCCGATCCGCACCCCGGCACCGTCGGGGACGGCGGTGCCGCGCAGCAGTCGGCATCCGTGGCGCTGCGCCGACTCGGCCAGGGCCTGCACGGCCTGCCGCGCCCGGAGCACTCCCGACTCGGGTTCGTGGAGCGCGAAGAGCAAGTCCGCGGCGCCCACGCCCGGGAAGCGCCGCTCCACAGCCGGTGGCGTCAGCTTCTCGGCCGGGATGCCGAGATCGTCCAGTGCGGCGAGGGACGCCCGCTCCCAGCCCGTGTCCTCCGGGCCCGAAGAACTGCGCGATGCGAAGCTGAGGACTCCGCAGGGGATCAGCAGGTCCCGGCCGACTTCTCTTCCGAGGTCGCGCCACTGCCGTGCGGACGCCCGGGCCATCGCGGAGTACCAGTGCCGGGTCCCGTACGAGCAGCGCAGGATCCGGGTCTCCGCCGTTGAGGGGCCGGTGTGCCCGGGAGGGTGGCGATCGGCGACGGTCACCCGCCGGCCTCGGCGGGCCAGTTCCCGCGCGATCGACAGCCCGAACACGCCCGCCCCGATGACGAAGGCGCTCTTCATGCGATCGCGGCATGGCCCGGGCAGCGCAGGTGCCGGGCGGTCACGAGCCCATCACCTTCGCTTCGAGATCCGCCGGCAGCGGGCTGAAGAACGTCACGCCGGCTTCCGTACGCTGTCCCACGGGAAGTGGCTGCGCACCCTTCCAGGCCGGCGCTCCCGGGCAGCCCAGCGCCCGCCACAGCCGCTCGGCGAACTCCGGCATGACGGGATGGGCGAGCTGGGCCAGGACATGGGCGGCCGTGGCCTCCGCCGCGAGCGCCGCCGCGGCTTGCGCAGACCCGGGCCGGGAGGAGTACAGCCGGCTCTGAGCCGCCGCGAACCCGCGGGCGCCGCGGACCAGTTCACTCAAGGTGCGGGCCGCGAGCCGGGGCGAGAAACCCTCGGCCCGGTACGCGCGGTGGCCGCGCTCGGCGAGCTGAGCCAGGTCGGCGAGGTAGCGACGGTGAGAGCGGGAGGCGGCTGCGGCGTCCGGGATGCGTCCGGCACTCGCCGTCTCCAGCCGGGTGAAGAGCGCGTCGAGCCATGGCTGCCACTGGCCGACGAGTTCGCCGTCGGCCAGTGCGCGGAAGCGGTCCCAGGTGAAGTTGGTGCGCTGGTCTTCGGGGCGGTCGAGCGCGAGGACGAACCGGACGACGTCGCAGTGGACATGGGCGAGCAGGTCGCCCGCCCAGATCGCGTGCCGCCGGCTGGTGGAGAACTTGGCCGCATCGAGTTCGTAGAATTCGTTGCTCAGCAGCGCGCTGGGCAGCCGTAGCGTCTCGTCGTACGCCATGAGGAGCGCAGGGAACAGCACGGCGTGGAAGTAACCGTTGTCAAAGCCGAAGAACTGCACCACTTCGGTGCCGGGATCATTCCAGACCTGCCGCCAGTGCTCTGCCGCGCCGCCCGTGGCGCCCGCGCCGCCCGTGGCGCCCAGCGCCTCGGCGAACGCGGCGAGGTAGCCGGGCACCATCTCGGCCCAGACATAGATGCGTTGGTCCTCGAAGCCCTCCACCGGCACGGGTATGCCCCAGTCGGTCGGATGGCTGATCGGTATGTCCGGAAGGCCGCGCTCGTTCATCTCCTGGCAGAGGGCCTCGAGTTGAGGGCTCAGCACGGCCTTCTGATGGAAATCGGCGAGCCGTTGGGCGTATTGGCTCAGCGGAAAGACGAGCCGCTCAAAGCTGCGGAGCGAGGGGGCGCAGCCGCAGGCGTTGCAGTGCGGGTCCGTCAGATCGGTACACACATTGGGCCAGGCGCAGTTCTCGCAAGAGTTTCCGTCGCTGACCGATCCGCACTCCGGGCACTTGCCCGTGACGTGCGCTTCGAAGAGGTAGCGGCTGCAGTTCTCGCAGTACAGGCAGTCCTCGGTGCGCCGCTCCAGACGGCCGCGCTCATGGAGCGCACGGACGAACTCGCGGACGGTCTCCTGATGAAGCGGCGAGTGCTGGGGACGGACATACGAATCGGTGACGAAGCCGGCCGAGGAGAAGATCGTGGCGATCTCGTCCGCGAACCCCTGGGCCATCTCCAGCGGCGCGAGGCCCAGGGAGCGGGCCTTGGCCGGCACGTAGCTCTGGTGCACGTCCGAGCCGGTGGCGTACACGCTGCGCTCTCCCCGCAGCCGGCAGGCCCGGGCGTAGATGTCGGCACCCGAGTAGGGGCCCGCGAGGTGCCCTAGATGGAGGTCCCCGTTGGGCGTGGGGGGAGCCGCCGTGATGATGCTGAACTTGGCCATGCTGTGTTGCTCTCCTCAGGGGTCTCAGGGATCTCAGAGGTCTCAGAGGTCGATGTGCCCGTGCTCCGTGGGCCAGTAGATCGACAGAAAAGTCAGCGGCTCACCGCTGCTGGTGTTCCTGATGTGGTGGCGGCTCCCGCCGGGGATGAAGACGGCCGTGTTCGGGCCGACGGACCGGTGTTCCTCACCGATCGTCATCTCGCCGACGCCCTCCAGGATCAGGAAGACCTCGTTCTCCTCGTGCGTGTGTGGGTCCGTCGCTCCGTCGGGATCGACGACCGCGCGACCGAATCCCCAGGGCGTGAGCGCTTCGCCGCCGTGGGGATAAACCTGCTGATAACGGATGCCGTACGCATCGACGAGATCGTGGTCGGTCATCGTGCGGATCAGCATTCGACTTGCCTCCAGCTCAGTAGCGACGCGCGAAATGGACTGCAACTAGCCTGCCTGACAACGAAATCCGTAGCATGTGATGCTCAACTTGCGTGATTTCGTGGGATCATGGTGCGTGGCCTCTCCCGCTGTCAAGGGTGGGAAGGGGACTTGGGTGAAGTCCTGCTGGCCGACCGCCTCCGTGAGGTGGTCGACGAGGCGCACCGCTGCGCCGCGTCCCGAGCGCGCCTGGCACGGGTGCGTGAAATTCGGTTGACGGGGCTCCGTGGGGTCGGGCTAGGGTGAGTGCGTTCCTTGCGGTGGCCGGTGGCCGCCGTGTTCAGGTGAGTGCGTACGGGAGGTGTGACTGATGGCTGTCGTTGCGATGGGCGTTGCCCGCATCCAGGAGTTCATCAATTCCACTCCCGTGGCCTCCGGCTGACCTCTCACCTCTTTCGCGCCCGGTAGCGGCGTGCACCGCCGGGGCCACCCTGTGAAGGGTTTCCCTTGTCTTTCTCTTCTCCCTCTTCTTTCTCGCAGGCTTCGCCCTCGCGCGCTCTCACCCCCTACGGCTGGGACGACGCGTGGGCGGCCGAGTTCGCCCCGTACGCCGAACAGGGCCTCGTGCCCGGCCGGGTGGTACGGGTCGACCGCGGTCAGTGCGACGTCATGACGGCGGACGGCATCGTCCGCGCCGACACCGCCTACGTCACCCCGCACGACCCGCTCCGGGTCATCTGCACCGGCGACTGGGCGGCGGTGGAGGCGCACGGCAGTCCGCGCTACGTGAAGACGTACCTGCCGCGCCGGACCGCCTTCGTACGGTCCACCTCCTCGCAGCGGTCCGAGGGCCAGATCCTCGCCGCGAACGTCGACCACGCGATCATCGCGGTGTCACTGGCCGTCGAACTGGACCTCGGCCGCATCGAACGGTTCCTCGCGCTCGCCTGGGAATCGGGGGCGCAGCCGCTGGTCGTCCTGACCAAGGCCGACCTCGTCCCCGATCCGGTCACCCTCGGACACCTCGTCGAGGACGTGCAGGCGACGGCCCCCGGGGTCGGTGTCCTCACCGTGTCCTCGATGACCGGGGAGGGCACGGACGTGCTCGCCGCGGTGGTCGGGGACGGTACGAGCGTGCTCCTCGGGATCTCCGGCGCGGGCAAGTCCACGCTGGCCAACGCCCTGCTCGGGGCGGAGGTGATGGAGGTCCAGGCGGCGCGCGAGGTCGACGGCAAGGGCCGCCACACCACCACGACGCGCAACCTGCTCGCGCTGCCGGGCGGCGGCGTGCTCATCGACACCCCCGGGCTGAGGGGCGTCGGGCTCTTCGACGCGGAAGCGGGCGTCGGGCAGGTCTTCTCGGAGATCGAGGAGTATGCGGAGCGGTGCCGTTTCCACGACTGCGCGCACGAGGCGGAGCCGGGGTGCGGGGTGCGGGCCGCGGTGGACTCCGGGGAGCTGGCGGAGCGGCGGCTGGACAGCTACCGCAAGCTGCTGCGGGAGAACCAGCGGATCGTCGCGAAGACCGACGCGCGGCTCCGGGCGGAGATCAGGCGCGACTGGAGGCTCCGCTCGGCGGAGGGCCGCGCGAACTATTCCGCGAAGCGAACGGGCCGGGCCTGACCGTAGCCCGCACCCGGGGCTGGGCACCACCCGGCCCCGGGTGCTGCCCGGACCCCGGTCCTCAAATCCCGGACGGGCTGAAAAGACCGCCTCAAACGCCGGCGGGGCTGGATTTGTCCAGCCCCGCCGGCGTTTACGTCCACAGGACCGTCCCCACCCACGCCCCCACCACCAGCAGGCACGCGAACAGTTCCACCAGCACGCTCGTCCCCACCGCCCGCATCACCGCCCGGACCGACGCCCACGCTTCCCCGTGGGTGCCCAGGCGGCGCCGCTCGCAGAGGTAGATGCCGCCCATGAAGCCGGGGGCCGTGCCCACGACCGGGAGCAGCACGAAGCCCAGTACCGCCCCCACGCCCGCGTACACCGCCATCCGGCGGGTGACGCCGACCCCCCGGAGTCGCCGCGGGGGCAACAGCCACTTCACCACCTGCACCACCAGCAGCAGCGCCGTCGCGCCCGCCAGCAGGCCCCAGGCCGCCGACGACTGTTCGTGCAGCGCCCACCACAGGAGTCCGGCCCAGACGAGGAGGGTGCCGGGGGCGCCGGGTACCAGTACCCCGAGCAATCCGAGCACCAGCACCAGCCCCACCAGCAGCAACTGGGGCAGCTGAGGCAGATCCATCTGCTCAGCCTGCCCGGCCCGGGGCTATCGGGCCACCCAGCCCCGTTCGTACGCGTACCAGCCGAGCTGGAGCCGGGTCGTGACCCCCGCCAGCTCCATCAGGCCCTTGACCCGTCGCTGGACCGTCCGCAGGCCCAGTTCCAGGTGCTTCGCCACGCTCGCGTCCGTCATCCCCGCCAGGAGGAGGGTGAGGATCTCCAGGTCCGTGGAGTCGGGACCGCCGTCCGATTCCTCCGGCGCCCCGGTGGAGCCCAGCCGCAGCGGGAGCGACTCCCGCCAGACCGCCTCGAAGAGGCCCATCAAGGACTCCAGCAGTCCCGACGCGTGCACGACCAGCGCCGCCGGCTCCGCGCCGCGCGCCGTCAGCGGGACCATCGCGAGCGTCCGGTCCGCGATGACGAGTTTGGTCGGCACCGCGGCCGTCACCCGGATGTGCTCGCCCCGCGCCAGCGCCGTGGACGCCTCGCGGATCCCGCTCGGCAGGGTGAGCACCTCCCGTTCGATGACCACCCGGTACGCGACGCCCCGTACGGACGCCCGTTCCTCCGCCTCGTTCTCCGTCCCCGTCACCACCTGCGGCCGGCCGCTGACCAGCGCGCACACCTCCTCGACGGCGCCGAGCTGGAGCTGGTGGAAGCGGTGCGCCACCGCGCTCGCGCCCGTCACCACCTCCACCAGGTCGTACACGGCCGGCTCGGCGGCCTCCGCCCGGTACTCCTGCGCCAGCAGCGCCGCCGCCAGCTCCGCCTGCTCCAGCTCGTGCCGCTGCTGGGTGAGCAGGGCGCCCAGGGCCACCCCGGGAGGTGCCGCCACCCACCGGCCGGGCCGGGCGGAGGACTGGGCGGCGAGCCCGTGGCGCTCCAGGTGGCGCAGGGTCCGTTCGGTCTGCTGCACCGGCAGCGTCAGCCGGTGCGCGAGGTCCGGTATCTCCGCCGCCCCCAGCGCGACCAGCGCGCGGTAAGCGGACTCCTGTCCTTCGTCGAGACCTATCGCACTCAGCAACCCGTCCACCCAGCCCTCTCAGTGCCGTTCCTGGCGGGAAGCGGCCACGGCGCAAACCCGCCGCCGACATCATCGCCGCACCAGGTGCCCCTCTGCCAAGGTGGCGCCACCGCAGCACCAACATCCGCTGGCCAGAAGCCATTTACGCGGCGATTTCGCCGTGCAATGCAGTAGTTGGCCGGAATTCACCTGGGGAGAGCGATGCGCCCGATATCGCGTACGGCACTGGGAGCGGCCATCGCGGCCGTCCTGGCCGTCACGGCCGTGGGCCCGTCCACGGCACAGCCGAGCGACGGAGCGTCCGGAGCAGGGACCGGCACCGAGAAGAGGCCACTCACCGGGAGCGAGGCCGCCGCCCGGCAGCCCACCGGGCCCGTCACGGTGACCCTGGTCACCGGTGACCGGATCCTGGTGTCCACCGACGCGGCCGGCCGCACCGCCGCCACGGCGATGCCCCGCGAGGACGGCTCGCAGCCGATCGTGCAGACCCGCCAGGCGGGCCAGGACCTCTACGTCTACCCCGAGAGCGCGATCAAGGCGCTCGCCGCGGGCAAGGCCGACGAGGAACTCTTCAACGTCACCGGCCTGATCCGGCAGGGCTACGACGACGCCCACGCCAAGAAGCTCCCGCTCATCGCGGTCTACGAGGCCTCCGCGGGCCTGGCGCGCAGCGCCCCGCCCGTTCCGGCCGGCGCCGAGCAGTCGCTGGTCCTCGGCTCCATCGGCGGCGTCGCGCTCGCCGCCGACAAGGAGAAGGCCGCCGACTTCTGGGCCGACGTCACCGGCGCGCACGTGAACCCGCACGCACGCTCGGCCGCCTCCCCCCGGCTGAAGAAGCTGTGGCTGGACGGCAAGGTCCAGGCGAACCTGGAGCGTTCCACCCAGCAGGTCGGAGCCACCGCCGCGTGGGCCGCCGGATTCGACGGCACGGGCACCACGGTCGCCGTCCTCGACACCGGCACCGACCTCGGACACCCCGACCTCAAGGGCCGGGTGACCGAGGCGATGAACTTCACCGACTCGGACACCGCCGAGGACCGCCAGGGCCACGGCACCCACACCATCTCCACCGTCGGCGGCTCCGGCACCGAGAGCGGCGGGGCGAAGAAGGGCGTCGCCCCCGGCGCGCAGCTGCTCAGCGGCAAGGTCCTCAACGGCTACGGCTACGGCCTGGACTCGTGGATCATCGCGGGCATGCAGTGGGCCGTGGACAGCAAGGCCGACGTGGTCTCCATGAGCCTGGGAGACCCCTCCCAGCTCTCCTGCGACGACCCGATGGCCGCCGCCACCGAGGCGCTGGCCCAGAGCAGCAACACCCTCTTCGTCATCGCCGCCGGCAACTCCGGCCCCGGCAACAACACGGTCTCCTCGCCCGGTTGCGCGCCCAGCGTGCTGACCGTCGGCGCCGTCGACCGCGACGACAAGACGGCCTCCTTCTCCAGCCGCGGCCCGGCCGGCCTGAACCACACCCTCAAGCCCGAGATCGCCGCCCCCGGCGTCCAGATCTCCGCCGCCGCCATGGGCGGCCGCGGGGTGTACGCGTACACGTCCATGTCCGGTACCTCGATGGCCACCCCGCACGTCGCGGGCGCCGCCGCCATCGTCAAGCAGCGCCACCCCGACTGGACCCCGCAGCAGATCAAGGCCGCGCTCGTCGGCTCCGCCAACACCGCGGTCCCGGGCGACGTACGGGAGACGGGCGGTGGCCGCCTCGACGTCAAGGCCGCCGTCGACACCACCGTCACCGGCGCCCCCGCCCTCCAGGGCGGCACCTTCAACTGGCCGCAGGACCGCAGCGACCGCACCGGCGTCGAGGTCCCGTACACCAACACGGGGACCGAGCCCGTCACGCTGAACCTCTCCGTCGAGAAGGTCACCGGCAACGACGGTTCCGCCGTCCGCAGCCAGGTCGCCCGCCTGGACAGGCGCACCGTGACCGTCCCGGCCGGCGCCACCGTCAAGGTGCCGCTCGCCCTGGACCCCGCCGCGAAGCTGGAGCGCTCCCAGTACGGGGACGTCACCGGCCGCGTCGTCGCCACGGCGAAGGGCGTGCACGTCTCCACCCCCTTCTCCCTCTACGTGGAGCCGGAGACGGTCACGCTGCGCGTCAAGCTCCTCGACCGCGAGGGCAAGCCGGCCACCGGCCCGTCCTCCCTGGACGTGATCGGCACCGACGACGCCACCGGTGAGCGCCGCTTCAACGAGGGCGCCGCCGACCAGGTCTACCGGGTCCGTCCCGGCTCGTACTTCCTCTCCGCCTTCGTCGGCACCCCCGACGCCGGCGAGAACCCGACGATGTACGACTCGCTCACCTACCTCGGCCGTCCGCAGACGGAGATCAAGAAGGACACGGTGATCGTGCTGGACGCCCGCAAGGCGGCCAAGCTGAGCATCGCCACCGACAAGCCCACCGAGGCGCGCGCCACCACCCTCGCCTTCTCCCGCACCTGGGGCGAGGAGTGGCAGCACGCCGGCACCGCCATGGGCGGCCGCACCATCCGCGGCTACTACGCCTCGGTCGACGGCAATGCCAAGGAAGGCGACTTCGAGTTCGGCAGCTACTGGCGGGCGGCCGCTCCGCTGCTCTCCGAGCTGAAGGCGAACGGCGGCCCGGTGCTGCACCCGATCACCGCCTCCACCGGCAGCGACAACCTCGACGGCACCGGCAGCGCCCCGCTCGTGGGCGCGGGCTCGGGCACCCCCGAGGAGCTCGCCGCCGTCGCCGCCAAGGGCGCGATCGTCCTGGTCAAGATGGCGGAGGACGGCTCGTTCTACGAGATCGCGGGCAACGCGAAGGCGGCCGGCGCCAAGGCCGTCCTCGTCTACCGCGACGCCCCCGGCCGCTGGCAGGGCTTCACCGGCTACGCGGGCGGCGCCCTCCCGGCGCTGACCGTCGAATCGGCCGAGGGACAGGCCCTGCTGGCCAAGCTCGCCCAGGGACCGCTCACGCTGAGCTGGAAGGGCAGCGCGAAGAGCCCGTACGTCTACAACCTGGCCCAGATCGAGAAGGGCCAGGTCCACGGCGACCGCACCTACCGGGTGCGCGACCGCGAGCTCGGCGCCGTCGAATCGGCCTACCAGTCGATGGGCGTCGCCTCCGACTTCATCGACGTGACCGGGGCCTACCGCCCGCTCGGCAACGCCGTGTACTTCGGCTCCATCGACACCGTCGCGGTACCGGGCAAGCGCACCGAGTACTACTCCGCCGGGGACACCGCCTGGGACCACATGGTCTCCAGCAGCTTCCCGTGGGGCGAGTTCATGACCGACCAGCACCGCACGTACAAGGCGGGCTCCCGGCGCGCCGAAAACTGGTACGACGGGGTCATCGGCCCGGTGGCGCCGCGCGACACCGCGGGCAAGGACCAGCTGGCGGCCGAGCGGCAGGGCAACTGGATCGGCTTCGCCTCCGCCATGTGGGGCGACAGCGGGCACTACGCGCAGCAGGGCTCCTTCGGCGACGTCGGCAACGTCTCGCTCAAGCGCGACGGCGAGTCGCTGGGCGACACCGGCTACCCGTTCGGGGCCTTCGAGGTCCCGGCCGGCGAGGCCACGTACGAACTGACCCAGCAGCTGGAGAAGTTCGGCCAGCCGGCCCGTACCTGGCAGCGCTCCTCGGGGATCCAGACCACCTGGACCTTCCGCTCGAAGCTCGACGCGGCGCAGTACTCGCAGGCGCTGCCGATCATCTTCCCGCGGATCTCGGCCCCGCTGGACGGCCTGAAGACGCTGGCCGCGGCCAACGGCCAGCAGATCGGCCTCTCGGTCAGCGGGCACGCGGGCTACGCGCCGGGCGCGCTCAAGTCGGCCAAGCTGTCGTACTCGTACGACGAGGGCGGCAGCTGGACCGAGGCGGAGGTCGCCGAGCGCGGCGGGCAGTGGACCGCGACCGTGGACCACGCCGGAGCCGCGGGCAAGCAGGTCATGCTCAAGGTCGAGCTGACCGACAAGAACGGCGCCACCGTCACCCAGATGGTCGCGCGGGCGTACGACATTCGCTGAGTCGTACGACATGAAGCAGGGGGCCCATCGGACGGCGGTCCGATGGGCCCCCCTTTTTCCCGCCCTTTCCCTGCCCTTCCCTGCCCCTCCCTGCCCTTTTTCCGGCGTTCGCCGGATTTCGGCTCCGCCGGAGCCCGACAATGAGGGCCATGAGTCAGCGGGACGCGGGCGCGGATGACTGGTGGCAGAAGCTCTACGAAGACCCCGACGCGGGCCCGGAACCCGACCCCCGGGACACCCTGGAACACCGCTTCCGCTCGGCGGCGGTCTTGGTGGCCCCGGCCCCGGTACCCCCTCCCCGGAGGGACCCGACGGGGGCGCTGGTCGCGCCGGACCCGGAGGCGGAGCCGCCGGTGGCGGCTTCCGGGCCGGTGGCGGAGGCCGGGCCGCTGGTACCGGATACCGGGCCGGTGCCCGAGGCCGGGCTGCCAGTGGCGGGTTTCGGGGTGGTGGCGGAGGCCGGGCTGCCGGTGGCGGGTTTCGGGCCGGTGCCCGAGGCCGGGCCGCCAGTGCCGGGTGCCGGGCCTGTGGCGGGTGCCGGGCCGGTGGCGGAGGCCGGGCCGCTGGTACCGGGTTCCGGGCCGCTGGCCGAGGCCGGGGCGTCCGCGCCGGAGTCCGGGCCTGCGGCGGGGGCGCATGCGCCGGCTGTCGGGCAGGTGCCCGAGGCGGAAGCGGAGCCGCCTGCGGCGGTGTCCGGGCCGGCGGTGGAGCCGGAGGCTGGCCCGCCGGAGCCTGAGGTCCGGGCGGGGGACGCGTACGGCGGCTCGGTGCTGCCGCCGCCCCGTGACCCCCGGGAGGGCGGCCAGACCTGGTACGCGCTCGGGAGCGTCGCCGTCCCGCCCGCGCTGCCCGCCGAGGAGTCGGGGGAACCGTCCGACTGGAGCTGGGGCCTACGGGACGAGGCGCCCACAGCACCTGCGCCCCCGCAGCGGGACCCGGCAGGGGCCGGGCGCGGCCCCGACGGCGCATACGCCGGAGCCGGGCACCCGGGCCCGGCCGGCCCGGCACCGGGTGCGGATACCGGTACCGGTACCGATGACGGTCCCTGGACGGGTCAAGGCACCGGCACGCCGCCGGGGGCCGGTTCCGGGGCCGGGCTGGGCTCTGGTCCGGCTCCGGGGTCCGGCTTCGGCTCTGGTCCGGCTCCGGGGCCCGGGCCTGGCCCCGCTCCAGGGTCCGGGTCCGGGTCGGGGTTTGGCCCCGGCTCAGATCGCAGGTCCGGCGCTGCCGCCGGTTCAGGGTCCGGCATCGGCCACGAGTCCGGCGCCGTCCCCGGCCCAGGATCCGCTTCTGGGTCTGAGGCCGGCTTCGGCCGCGGTCCCGCCTCCGGGGCTGGCCCCGGCTCAGATCCCAGGTCCGGCGCTGCCGCCGGTTCAGAGTCCGGCATCGGCCACGCGCCGGGCACCGT
This sequence comes from Streptomyces sp. GL_148, assembly GCF_057834205.1. Lineage (NCBI taxonomy): Bacteria > Bacillati > Actinomycetota > Actinomycetes > Kitasatosporales > Streptomycetaceae > Streptomyces > Streptomyces sp. GL_148. The sequence goes on from NZ_CM174396.1 coordinate 6,893,773, forward strand.
CCCCGGCCTCGGGTCCGGCTCCGGCTCCGGGTCTGACACTGGCTTCGGTTCCGGTCCCGCCTCCGGGTCGGAGTTTGGACCGGGCTCAGATCGCAGGTCCGGCGCTGCCGCCGGTTCAGAGTCCGGCATCGGACGCGAGTCCGGCACCATCCCCGGCCTCGGCTCCGATCCCGGGTTTGGCGCCGGCTTCGGTCCCGGTCCCGGTCCCGCCTCGGGGTCCGGAGCCGGCCTCGGCACCGGCCTCGGCGCTGGCGTCGGCCCCGGCCGCGACTCAGGTTCCAGTTCCGGCCCTGGGGCCGATCCCGGGTCTGGGCCCGGCCCTGATTCAGGTCCTGGCAGCGGCACCGGCACCGGCTTCGCCCTTGGGTCGCATCCCGGGTCCGGGGTGGGGTGGGGTGCCGCTCCGGTCTCCGCAGACGGTTCCGACGTCGGGCTCCGGTCGGGCGGCTCCGGCCCAGGAGGGCCGGGCGGCGGGGACGGGCAGGAGGCCCGGCAGGGAGCCGGTCGGCTGGGCGGCCCCGAGGCCGGGCACGTGGCCGGGAGTGGGGCTCTGCCCAAGGTTCGGGCCGGGGATGAGGGCGGTGCCTCCGGGGCCGGGGTTTTCGGGGTGCCGCGGCCCGTGGTGGCGCATTTGGGGGACCGGCCGCCCACCTACGCCGCGGAGCCCATCGCGCTGCCCGCCGCCGATCCGGCCGGCCTCGCCGCGCTGACCCCCGACACCGTGCTGGAGGGGGCCCAGTACGGCGGCTACACGCTGCGCGCCGCCTCCGTGCGCGGGGACTCCGCCCGGTTCCGGGGCGAGGCCCGGCGGGACTTCCTGCTCACCGCCCGCTTCGGCACCGGCCCCGATGCGCTGGTCCTGGTCGTGCTCGCCGGCGGGGACCGGGCCGCGCCCGGAGCCGCCGAGGCCGCCGCCGAGGTGTGCCGCTCCGTCGCGGGAGCCGTCGGGCGGAGCCAGGAGCGGCTGTCGCAGGACATCCGGGACGGCCGCCGCGAAGCCCTGCGCTCGGGGCTCCAGCGGCTCACCGACCGCGGCTACGGGCAGCTGCGCGCCCGCGCCGCCGAGCTGGGGCTCCCGGAGGACGGCTACACGGCCGGGCTGCGCGGACTGCTGCTGCCGGTCGACCCCGGCTGCCGCACCCGGGTCTGCTTCGGCGCGGGCGCGGGCGGCCTGTTCCGGCTCCGGGACGGACAGTGGCGGGACCTGGAGGAGCCGGCCCCCGTCCCCGCACCCGCCGAGCCCCCCGGAGGGTTCCGCTTCCGCTTCAGGGCCTCCGTGGCCCGCCCCGGCGACACCCTGCTCCTGTGCTCCGGCGGCCTCGCGGACCCGATGCGCGAGGAGCAGCCGCTCTCCGCGGAGCTCGCCGCCCGCTGGGCCGACGCATCCCCGCCGGGCCTCGCCGCCTTCCTCGCGGACACCCAGCTCCGCCTCAAGGGCTACGCCGACGACCGGACGGCCGCCGCGGTCTGGGAGGCGTGACCCGGCGGATCATGCGTGGATGGGAGGCGCACCCGACAGAGCCGAACCGGAAAAGGGAAGGGCGCCCCCTCCATGGCCAAGCAGAACGTGGCGGAGCAGTTCATCGACATTCTCGTGCGCGCCGGCGTGCGCCGGATGTACGGAGTCGTCGGGGACAGCCTCAACCCCGTCGTCGACGCGATCCGCCGCACCGGCGGCATCGAGTGGATCCAGGTGCGCCACGAGGAGACCGCCGCCTTCGCGGCCGGCGCCGAGGCCCAGATCACCGGCTCCCTCGCCGCCTGTGCGGGCTCCTGCGGCCCCGGCAACCTCCACCTGATCAACGGGCTCTACGACGCCCACCGCTCCATGGCCCCGGTCCTCGCGCTGGCCTCCCACATCCCCTCCTCCGAGATCGGGCTCGGCTACTTCCAGGAGACCCACCCCGACCGGCTGTTCACCGAGTGCAGCCACTACAGCGAGCTGATCTCCAACCCGCGCCAGATGCCCCGGGTCCTGCAGAGCGCCATCCAGCACGCCATCGGGCGCGGCGGCGTCGGCGTGGTGTCCCTGCCCGGGGACATCGCCTCCCTGCCCGCACCGGAGCAGAGCGCCGAGCATGCGCTGGTGACCGCGCGGCCGACCGTACGGCCCGGCGACGGCGAGATCGACAAGCTGGTCCGGCTCATCGACGAGGCCGACCGGGTCACCCTCTTCTGCGGCAGCGGCACCGCCGGCGCGCACGCCGAGGTCATGGAGTTCGCCGGCCGGGTCAAGGCCCCCATCGGGCACGCGCTGCGCGGCAAGGAATGGATCCAGTACGACAATCCGTACGACGTCGGCATGAGCGGGCTGCTCGGATACGGCGCGGCCTACGAGGCCACCCACGAGTGCGATCTGCTGATCCTGCTCGGCACGGACTTCCCGTACAACGCCTTCCTTCCCGACGACGTCAAGATCGTCCAGGTGGACATCCGGCCCGAACACCTGGGCCGCCGCACCAAGCTGGACCTCGCGGTCTGGGGCGACGTGCGCGAGACCCTGCGCGCGCTGAACACCCGGGTGAAGGCCAAGACGGACCGCCGGTTCCTCGACCGGATGCTGAAGAAGCACGCCGACGCCCTGGAGGGAGTGGTGAAGGCGTACACGCGCAAGGTGGAGAAGCGCACGCCCATCCACCCCGAGTACGTGGCCGCGGTGCTCGACGAACTGGCCGACGAGGACGCCGTCTTCACCGTGGACACGGGCATGTGCAACGTATGGGCGGCGCGCTATCTTTCCCCGAACGGAAAGCGCCGCATCATCGGCTCCTTCAGTCACGGATCCATGGCCAACGCCCTCCCGCAGGCCATCGGCGCACAGTTCACCGATCGCGGACGTCAAGTGGTGTCGATGTCCGGCGACGGTGGTTTCTCCATGCTGATGGGAGATTTCCTCACCCTGGTGCAGTACGACCTCCCCGTCAAAGTGGTCCTCTTCAACAACTCATCCCTCGGCATGGTCGAGTTGGAGATGCTGGTTTCCGGCCTTCCTTCGTACGGAACGACGAACAAGAACCCCGACTTCGCGGCGATCGCCCGCGCGGCGGGCGCGTACGGGGTCCGCGTGGAGAAGCCCAAGCAGCTCACAGCGGCTTTGAGGGACGCTTTCAAGCACAAGGGACCCGCTCTGGTGGACGTGGTCACGGACCCCAACGCCCTGTCCATTCCGCCGAAGATCAGCGCTGAAATGGTGACCGGATTCGCACTTTCGGCCAGCAAGATCGTGCTGGACGGAGGGGTGGGCCGGATGATCCAGATGGCGCGATCCAACCTCCGTAACGTGCCGCGCCCTTGAGCCCGGATGCGTGCGGATTCCCCCGGGGGGCATGCATCCCGTAGGCCTGTTCGACAGGCGGGCCGTCGGGGAGCGGGGACATACGGGAGGTACATCGCCGTGCGGGTGGGGGCGAAGGCCGGAATGCTGTGGCGGAGAGGGCGGCCGGTGCCGCGCGAACCGTCGGCCGAGAACGGGGCGGCGGTGGACGCGTCGGGGATCACCCGGAGCGTGCGGCGGGCCGATCTGAAAGCGGTCGGGGAAGTCCGCAGGGACTTAAGGGAGTTGATGCGTCACCGGTGCCGGGCGGAGGCCGCCGAGGTGGCCGAGCTGCTGATCACCGAGCTCGTCACCAACGCCCTCGTCCACACCGATCAGGGAGCCGAGGTCTCCGCGACCTTCGCCGCCGACCGGCTACGGGTGGAGGTCCGCGACTACGCCGCCCGCCGGCCCCGGCCGCACGTACCGTCCGCCGACGACGGTACGCACGGCAGGGGGCTGGTGCTGGTGCAGTCGCTCGCCGACGCCTGGGGCGTGGACGCGCTCGGGCTCTCGCTCGGCGGAGGCAAAGTGGTGTGGTTCGAGCTCGACGGAGCGAAGGAGGCGGGGCCCGCCTGAGTGATCGGGCGGACCCCACGAGGCGGATCCTGAGACTGGGATCCCGGGACGGGGATCCCGGGCGGGCCCGTGCCCGTCACCTCCGCCTCAGCCTTAGCCGAACTGCTGCTCCAGGTCCTTCAGTTTGCGTTCCAGGGAGTCGAGTCGGGGGAGCGTCTGCGTATCGTCCTCGGCGGTGAGGTCCACCGTCCGGGGGCCGAGGGCCGTGTCAGCGGGTTCGGTTCCGCTCACGGCCTGCAGGGAGGGCCGGCGCCGTAGGGGCAGCTGTCCGGTTTCCGCTATGGCCGGCTCCGCGCCGACCGGCGCGGAGCCCGCTCCGGGGGCCAGCCCCGGTACCTCGACCTGACGGGCCCGGGCCACGCGCCCGAACGCCCGGTTCTGCCGGCCGAGCGCCTTGATGTGCGCCCGGTCCAGCCGGTGTTGATCCCGCCTGCGGTGGCGGTCCTGCTCCTTCTCCTTCTTGTCCTCGCGCACCTCGTCCACGGCCTCGTCCAGGGTGCGCACCCCCTCCAGCAGCATGAGCGACCAGGCACCGAAGGTCTCCCTGGGCGCCCGCATCCAGCGGACCATCCGGATCTGCGGCAACGGCCGTGGAATCAGGCCCTGTTCGCGCAGTGCGGCCCGGCGGGTCTGCTTCAGTGCGCGGTCGAAGAGCACGGCCGCCGAGAGCGACATGCCGGAGAAGAACTGCGGAGCCCCGTCGTGGCCGAGGCCGCGCGGGGCGTGCACCCAGTTGAACCAGGCGGCGGCTCCCGCGAACAGCCAGACCAGCATGCGCGAACCGAGCGCCGCGTCGCCGTGACTGGCCTCGCGGACGGCGAGCACCGAACAGAACATGGCGGCGCCGTCGAGGCCGAAGGGGACCAGGTACTCCCAGCCCCCGGACAGGTTGAGGTTTTGCCGGCCGAAGCCGACCAGCCCGTGGAAGGACAGCGCCGCGGCGACGGCCGCGCAGCAGAACAGCAGGACGTAGGAGGCGGTCCCGTAGACGGCTTCCTTGCGCCGCCGCCGCTCCTCGCTGCGCTCCCAGCTGTCCTCGGCCACCCCGGCCTTCTCGCCTTCGCGCTTGCCCCGGGCCAGTACCGCCACTGCCGCAAGTACGCCCAGGATCAGCAGGCTGCCGGGAAGCAGCCAGTCCAGCGATATGTCGGTCAGTCTCATCGCTTGCTTCTTTCGTGGATACTCCCTGCTTTAGCTGGGAGAGGAAACGAGTCCTTGACTCGGGGTGCGGAGCTTCGGAGGTCTCTTCGGTTTGTCAGGGCTGGTCAGGTGGTGTCGGTAGGCCCTTCGGGTCGGGTGGTGTAGGCGTAGCCGTCAGCTCGTTGGAGGAGGCGGAAGTGTCTGTGGCCGATGCTCTGGACGAGGCCGTGTGCGGTTCTGATGTTGAAGTAGCCGTTGGAGCGGACAGCGATCCGTCCGGTGTGGGTGCCGGTCTTCTTGCCGGCGGGGACGACGGCGCGGGCGAGGTCTCCGGTCTGGTAGCCGAAGAACTGCTTCTGCCTGGGCAGGCGGAGGCGGGAGAAGCCGTACTTGTCGGGGCGGGTGCGCGTGTAGGTGCCGCGTCCGGTTGCCGTGATGGCGAGGATGTAGCCCGGGGTGCGGGTGACGGTGTCGAGTTCACCGACGCACAGGGCGTCGAGGGTGTGGGTCTTGGACAGGTCGGTTCGCTGCCGGTTCCACTTCGTACGGCCACCGGATGCGGTGTGCACCGTTGGGAAGGCGGCGTCGAGGGCGCGCCACAGAGCCCAACGGGTGGCGTTGACGGCTGCCGCGTCGCGGAGCGGGGCTTTGGCCTGGGCAAGGATCCGAGCCAGCAGGCGCGGGGATTCTCCGAGGAAGTGTTCGACGCGTTGGTTGGACTTCTTCTCGTTGCAGGGGATGCAGGCGGCGCAAAGGTTGGAGATGCGGTCGCTGCCGCCCCGCGAGCGTGGGTGGATGTGGTCGATGTTGAGAGGAACTCCTGTGGCACCGCAGTAGGCGCAGGCCCTGTCCCATTTGGCGAGGAGGTACTCGCGGACTTCCGTGCCGTGCAGGGTGCCGTGCTGGTACTCGGCACCCTCCAGCGGACCTCCGTGGGACATGACGTGGGTGTCGAACGCCACCCGCTCCACGTGTACCGCACGGACAGGTGCCCAGCGCGCGAGGCGGGTGGCCCACGACGTAGTGGTCTCCACGCGGTGACGCAGCGACGGGGGGAGCCAGCCCTTGGGGCGGGTGCGGTTGGAGAAGCGGGGTGCGCGGTAGCGCAGATTGCGTGCACGTCTGCCGCGCCGGTAGGCGGCGCGAGTGGTGAGCTTGTCCCGTATCCGGCCGCCTCGGTGGGCGAGCTCGACCGCATACACACCACGGCGCGCACCGCCCTTCGCTGTGAACACGGCGATGCCGGTGCGCTTCGAGCCGGGGTCGATCCCGAGATCCACACCGTCCACCTGCGATGCAGAGACCGTGCGGTCCTTGAGCCGGATCACGAACGGGGTGTGCCGAGCCACGACGGCCCGGCCCTGATGGAGGAGCTTGCGGGCCCTTGCAGGGCTGGTTGGTTGCAGCGGATGGCCGTCCTTGTCTAGGACGAACACGACGGGGTGGCCCTCACGGGCCTTCTCCCCAACCTGATGGTTGGGGGTGACGCCGTCGATGTCAGGTGAGGCATCGGCGGTCTCCCCTCGCACATGTTCCACGCCGGTTACCGCACGTGTGCGGTGTTCGAGTCCCGTTTCGTCCCCGATCCGGGGGGTGTCTGCTGACTCGAATTCCAGAGCAGCCCGCTGAGGAAGCACGGACTGGTGGGTCTTCTCGCCTACGCGGAACGTAGCCAACTTCATTCACCTCCCATATGCGTTGTTGGCTCGTGCTGGTAACGGCGGCCCTCAACCACAGCGGCTGAAAGCCCCCTCCTTCAGGAGGGAGATCCCGGTTACGCGGCTGTTCGGACTGTGCGGCTTTCCGGGCGCCATAGTGGCGCAGGCGGTGAGTCGTACACGCGGGTTTCGGGGCAAGTGGACGCCAACGAGGGGTGGAGCCCGCCGGATAGGGTGTTGCGGCTCGAACTCCAGCTCGGGTGGGTCGAGTTGAGTTCGATTTTCGTCAGTCGGACGGGTGGGTTGAGTCGGCGGGGGCGGCGGCGCGGAAAGTCGGTGGCGGCCGTACGCCCGGGTGGGTGACACTGGCCGACCCGTCGGCGCCCTGGGTGGTGCCGGTCCGCACTGTCCTGGAGAAGGTTTGTGACGAGCAGGTTCACCGAGTTGAGCGTCGACTGCCACGATCCGGAGCGGCTCGCGGCCTTCTGGTGCGAGGTCCTGGACATCAAGGTGATCGACCGGAGCGAGGACATGGTCGAGATCGGCTCCTGGGTGCCGACCGTCGAGGACATCCGGGCCCGTCACATGCCGCCCACCCTGGTGTTCGTCCGGGTGCCCGAGGGTAAGGCCGTGAAGAACCGGCTTCACCTCGACGTCAGCCCGGTCGACTGCAGTACCGAGGACGAGGTGACCCGACTGCTCGGCCTCGGTGCCACCCGGACGGATGTGGGCCAGGGCCCGGACCGGAGCTGGGTGGTCATGGCCGACCCCGAGGGGAACGAGTTCTGCGTCCTGCGCACCCTGGCGCCGTAGGGTCGGACGCCTCGCTCAGCTGTCGGCCGTCAGGCGCGCGACGCGGTCCTCGTCGCAGGTGCGGGGGCAGGTGAGGCAGGTGTCGTCGGGGCGGATCGTGTAGAAGAAGCAGCAGCTCGCCCGGTCGCGGGTGGGCAGCTCCCGGCCGTCCGGGGCCTCCAGGGTGCGGAAGCCCGCGCCGCCCGTGTACGGGGCGGTCGAGCCGGGGAAGAGCTGGTCCAGCTCGCGCACGGCCCGCTGCTCCTCGGCTTCGCCGAGCAGGTTGCCCACGTACCAGAGGCTCTCGACCACGTCGTCGGTCGCCATGCCCCACAGGGCGCGCCGCCCGCGCCGCATCCGCGGGCCGAAGCCCTCCATCACCGGTTCGAGGTGCTGGGCCACCGCAGCCCGTACCTCTGCGCGCAGCGCGTCCTCGTCGGGCACGACCCGGGCCCCGGGGAGCGCTGCCGCCGGGTCGTCCGGCAGACAGGTGAAGGAGTCGACGCGTACGGCCATCCGGCCCTGTGTCCGGTGGAAGGACACGGTGTCCGGGGGGAGGAGCGGTACGCGCCGGTCCAGGAACCACGGGATCGTGATCAGCAGACAGGCCATCCACGCGTACCGGTGCAGCCCGAACCCCGCCACCACGTCGGGCCGACCCGGGTGCCCGTAGTCGCGGAGGATCTGTGCCTCGTCCCACGCGAGGAACGCCTCCAGGGCCTCGCCGCCCGCCGCGAGCTCGTCCGCACCGACCCACCCCACACCGCGAGGGGAGGGTTCGTGCGGGGCGAGCTCGGTGACGCGCAGTCCGGCGTAGGCCTCGGTCAGCCGTGCGTAGGCGTCCGCCACCGGAGAGCCGGCCGGGGCGGGGGTGCGTACGGGGTGGACGTGGCCCTGGGTGGGCGCGACGGCCGTGACGGTCATGACGGTCATGCGCGAACCACCGAATCACGCGATCGTTAACAGGTAAGCCTTACCTTACCTGATCTCTGTCGGGTGTGGGAAGGCGGGCTATCCTTCGGGGCAGGTCGAAACCCGTGGGAGGACCGAGTGCGCGATACGGACCGAGCCCGGGTACCGGAACAGCAGGACCGTGAGCAGGACCTCAAGCAGGACCTCAAGCAGGACCGCAAGGTGGTGCGGCACTCCGTGCGCGGGCAGATCCTCGACGCCCTGCGCGCGGCGCTGCTCGCGGGCGAGCTGGCGCCGGGGGAGATCTACTCGGGCCCGGCCCTGGGGGAGCGCTTCGGGGTCTCCGCGACGCCCGTGCGCGAGGCGATGCAGCAGCTGGCGCTGGAGGGGGTCGTCGAATGCCTCCCGAACCGGGGCTTCCGGGTCCTGACCCGGACCCCGGGGGAGCTGGCGGAACTGGCCGAGGTCAGGGCGCTGCTCGAAGTCCCCGTGATGCTGCGGCTGGCCCGTACGGTGCCGTCCGGGGCCTGGGCCGCGCTGGGGCCTGCGGCCGCGGAGACCGTGGAGGCGGCGGCCGCGGGTGATGCGGCGCGGTACGCCGACGCGGACCGAGCGTTTCACCGGGCGGTGCTCGCGCTGGCGGGCAACGGCCAGCTGCTCCTGGTGGCGGAGGATCTCCACCGCCGCTCGCAGTGGCCCCTGCCGGGGCCGCGCCGCATCCGCCGGACGGACCTCGTCGCGGACGCGGCGCAGCATGTGGCCGTGCTGGCGGCCCTGTCCACGGGCGCCCTCCCGGAGGCGGAGTCCTTGATCCGCAGCCACTTCACGTCTCCCTGACCGATGCCGGGCTGCGCCGAGGCCCCTGGGGCTCCGCCCCAGACCCTGCGCCTCAAACGCCGGCGGGGCTGGGGTGTGGCCGGCGTGGCTGTGGCTGCGGGGGTGGGCCGGTGCCGGGGGCGGGGTGGGGTGTCGGCCTGGACTGCATGATTTAGGCGCCCTGACCCTGACTTAGACAGGGCGCGGGGTGTACCTGCGCCACAAATCACGCTTTACGTCCCGGCCAACACCCCACCCCGCCCCCGTCCCCGTCCCGGGCCGACCCCCTGCCCCGCCGACGGGGTGGGTCTTTCAGGCGTCCGGCGGGTCCTTTGCCGTCCGGAGTTGAGGGCCGGGGTTTGGCTTCCCGCCGTCCGTCCGGCTTTCCGGCCGTCCCTCCGGTGTTCGCGGTGCGGGTCCGGGGCATTCCAGCCCGCCCGCGCCAATCCAGCCGTCCGGCGTTTGAGGCGCCGGGTCTGGGGCTTTTCAGCCGTCCGGCGTTTGAGGACCGGGGTCTGGGGCGGAGCCCCAGGGGGTCCGGGCGCAGCCCGGGGCCCCTCCAGCCCGTCCGGCGTTTGAGGACCGGGTCCGGGCTGGCCCGGGGAACGGTGGAAGGGCGGGTAGGGGACTTCGCCCCGCAGGGCCGAACTCACGGCGGTGGCGTGCGCTCCGCCCGGCCGCCGCCGGACGGAGTTCGCGTCAAGAAGGAACTGCGGGCACCGGGTGGAGTTGGTCTGCCAGCCAGGTGGGGATGCCGCCCAGGAGGTGGAAGAGGCGGCGGGCCTCCGCGCGGAGGCGGGTGGCCTCCGGTTCCGGTTCGGCTTCGGCCAGGGCCGCCAGGGCGGGGGCCGTGCCGATCAGGAAGCCGAGGTCCTCCCGGATGCGGAGGGATTCCGCGAAGCCCTTGCGGGCTTCGGCGACCTCCCCGTCCCGCAGTGCCAGCGCCGCCAGGTGCCGCCAGGTGAAGGACAGGAGCAGGACGTCGCCGTGGGCCAGGGCGCCCGCGTGGGCCCGGCGGTACGCCGGCAGGGCGGAGGAAGGCGCGTCCGTGAGGTGCTCCGCGACCAGGCCCCGGCGGAAGTCCAGCAGCGGCCGGGTGCGCGACCCCGGAGACAGCAGGGCCGCCGCCCGGCCGAGCGCCGAGCGGGCCTCGTCGGCCCGGTCGCGCACGCCCAGTACGGTCGCCGCGTACGCCAGGTGACCGCGTTCGCACGCGGCCGCGCCCCGGTCGTCGTCGTCCTGCGAGACCGCTTCGGCGACCCGCAGCGCGTCCTCCGCCTCGGCCCAGCCCTGCCCGGTGAACAGGCAGCGTTCGACCAGCAGTGCGGTCCGCTGCACGGTGGCTCCGGCATCGTGCAGGTGCGGCGTCAGCAGGGCCGCCGCGTCGGTCCAACAGCCGCGCGAGCGCAGCCGCCATATCGCCCGCTGGAGGGGGTCGTCTCCCCCGATAGTTCCGGCACTGGACATGGCGGTATCCGCCACATTGCCCTCCCCAAAGCAACCAAGCAGCACGTCGTTGAGCCCTGGGGCGAAATGAGAGCACGGATCGGCAGGTTCGGCCAAGGGGTCGGGTGAACTCTTTCACAAAGTCCGGACGGATCATCAGCCGCCCCCAACCGGCCCCGGACGGGAGCCCGATCGGTCCCGACCGGCCCCCCGGCCGGTCAGGCGGTGGATCTCCTCAGCTCATCCGCAGTGCGAGGAAGAAGTCGAGCTTGTCCTCCAGCCGGGAAAGGTCCCGCGCCGTCAACTGCTCGATTCGCCCGACCCGGTACCTCAGCGTGTTGACGTGGAGGTGCAGGCGCGTCGCGCAGCGGGTCCACGAGCCGTCGCAGTCCAGGAAGGCCTCGAGGGTGGGGATGAGCTCCGCCCGGTGGCGGCGGTCGTAGTCCCGCAGCGGGTCCAGCAGCCGGGCCGTGAAGGCGCGGCGGACGTCGTCCGGGACGAACGGGAGCAGCAGGACGTGCGAGGCCAGCTCGTGGTGGCCGGCCGCGCAGACCCGGCCCGGGCGGGCCGCCGCGACCCGGCGGGCGTGCCGGGCCTCTTCCAGGGCTCCGCGGAGCCCTTCGGCGGAGGACACGGCCGCGCTGACGCCCAGGGTGAGCCGGCCGTCGTCGGCGAGTCCGGCCGCCAGGGGGTCCCGTACGGCCGCGAGCAGCGTTTCCGCGTGCAGGGCGGTGTCGGGGCCCTTCTCCTCGCCGGGCTCCCCGGCGGGCGCGGGCAGCGGTACGAGGGCGATCGCCTCGTCCCCGGCGTGCGCTACGGCGATCCGGTCCGAGGGTTCGGGACCGGAGACGGAGGGGTCTACGAGGATCTCCTCCAGCAGCGACTGGGCTACGGGGCCGCCCGCGATGTCACCGCCGTCCCAGTCCACCCGGGCCACGACGACCTGCCAGTGCGGGGCGGTGCCCAGTCCGGGCAGGAGGACCGGCGCGGCCACCCGCAGGCGGGCGGCGATCTCGGCGGGCGGAGCGCCCGTCTGGACCAGCTCCAGGACCTCCTGGGCGAGGCGGCGGCGCACCGTGCGGGCCGCGTCGCGGCGGTCCCGCTCGACCGCGATGAGCTGGGTGACGCCCTGGAGCAGGTCGAGCCGCTCGGCCGGCCAGTCGCCGGCGTCGGCCTCGACGGCCAGCAGCCAGTCGGACAGCACGCTCTCGCGGACGTCCCGGGCCGCCGGACCTGCGGCGCCGCGACCGTGTCCCCTGATCGGGAAGAGGGAGTAGGTAATACCCTGGAGGGAGATCCGGTGCGGTCCCCTGCGGCCCGTCCGGACCGCCGCGAGGTGCTCGCTCGCCAGTGCCGCGCAGATGCCCGGCGCCAGCGGCTCGCCCGCCCCGGCGATCTGCCGGCCGGTGGGTGAGAGCACCCAGGCCCGGAGATCGAGGTCCGTGGTGAGCAGATCGAGCACCACATCGGGTCCGCCACCGGCCGGACCGGAGGTCATGAGCCGCCGATGGCGGTCCACGACGGCCGCGAGGTCGCCGGCACGCTCTCCCGACACCTGCCGCACCACGTACTCGGTGATGGTGGCGAATGCAACGTCTTCGTTTACAGCGAACAACGGCAGACGGTTGCGCAGACACGCCGAGACGAGGTCGTCGGGAATGTCACCCAGCTCGGCCTCGCCGGCCGCGAGCCCGGCCACGCCGGCGCTCGCGAGGATTCGTACGAACGGCTCGGAGTCGGCTGAATTTCGTCTCCATGCCAGGCCAGTGAGGACTAGCTCCCCTCCGGATAGGTATCGGCTGGGATCCCTCAGGTCGGTCGTCATGACCCCGCGGACCGTCCGGTCGAGTTCTTCCTCGCCGCCCAGCAGCCGCAGCCCCAGCGCCTCGGTTTCCAGCAGTGCGCGCAGCCGCATGATGTCGCCGCCGATCTGTCTCGAATGTTGCCGTTGGAAATCGGGCAGGTCGTCGCATCCTGCCTTTCATACGAATCTACAAGACGAGGGAGGTCCCCAGCCAACTCCTTCATGGTTTCGGTGACTGCACCCGGGGGACACGCGGCCGGTGTACTGAGTCCACACCGCGTTAACAGCACGTGAACGACCAGTCGAGGGCCCAACGGCCTCCTGGCTTGAAGTGAACGACACGATGAAGAAGAAGAGAGCCGCACATGGACTTCCTTCGCCCCGCCAGCTGGGAGGAGGCGCTCGCCGCTAAGGCCGAGTTCCCCACAGCTGTGCCGATTGCGGGTGGCACCGATGTGATGGTCGAGATCAACTTCGACCACCGTCGGCCGGAGTACCTCCTGGACCTGAACCGCATCGGTCTCCTGCGGGAGTGGGAGGTCGGCGAGGACGTGGTACGTCTGGGCGCCTCCGTCCCGTACACGCAGATCATGGAGAACCTCCGCACGGAGCTTCCGGGACTCGCGCTCGCCTCGCACACGGTCGCGTCCCCGCAGATCCGTAACCGCGGCGGTGTCGGCGGCAACCTCGGTTGCGCCTCGCCGGCCGGCGACTCCCACCCCGCGCTGCTCGCGGCGGGCGCCGAGGTCGAGGTGGAGTCCGTACGCGGATCCCGCCTGATCCCGATCGACGAGTTCTACACCGGCGTCAAGCGCAACGCGCTGGCCGCCGACGAGCTCATCAAGACCGTCCACGTCAAGAAGGCGGACGGCCCCCAGCAGTACTCCAAGGTCGGCTCCCGCAACGCGATGGTCATCGCCGTCTGCGCGTTCGGCCTGGCGCTGCACCCCGAGACCCGCACGGTCCGTACCGGCATCGGTTCGGCCGCGCCGACCCCGATCCGGGCGAAGGCCGCCGAGGAATTCCTCAACGCCGCGCTCGAAGAGGGCGGCTTCTGGGAGTCCGGCAAGGTCATCACCCCGTCGATCGCCAAGCAGTTCGGTGACCTCGCCTCCGGCGCGGCCAACCCGATCGACGACGTCCGCGGCACGGCGAAGTACCGCCGCCACGCGGTCGGCATCATGGCTCGCCGCCAGCTCGTCTGGACGTGGGAGCAGTACCGCGGTTCGAACAACGGCCGCTCGCTTGAAGGGGCTGCGTAATCATGCGCGTCAATTTCACTGTCAACGGCCGTCAGCAGGAAGCCGACGACGTCTGGGAGGGCGAGTCCCTTCTCTACGTCCTGCGCGAGCGCCTGGGCCTGCCCGGTTCGAAGAACGCCTGTGAGCAGGGCGAGTGCGGTTCCTGCACCGTCCGCCTCGACGGCGTGCCCGTCTGTTCCTGCCTGGTCGCGGCCGGTCAGGTCGAGGGCCGCGACGTCGTGACCGTCGAGGGCCTGGCGGAGTTCGCCAAGCAGCGCGACGAGCACGGCCACGGCGGTGCCTGCGGCACCGGCGGCGGCTGCGGCAGCAAGGGCGGCGTCACCCTGGACGCTGCCAAGCAGTGGCAGGCCAAGCCGGGCGACTCGCAGACCGGCGAGGGCGTCGAGCTCTCCACCATCCAGCAGGCGTTCATCGACGCCGGCGCCGTTCAGTGCGGTTTCTGCACCCCGGGCCTCCTGGTCCAGGCCGACGCGCTGCTGGAGGAGAACCCCTCCCCGTCCGACCAGGACATCCGTGAGTCCCTGTCCGGCAACCTCTGCCGCTGCACGGGCTACGAGAAGATCCTCGACGCGGTCCGCCTCGCGGCCGCCCGTCAGTCTGAGGCGGTCTGACCATGGCCCAGAACACGCGCACGGTTCCGGCGGGTACGCCGACCAACGTCACGCAGAAGCACACCAAGGGCGGCATCGGCGAGTCCACGCTGCGCCCGGACGGCACCCTCAAGGTGACCGGTGAGTTCGCGTACTCCTCGGACATGTGGCACGAGGACATGCTGTGGGGCCAGACGCTCCGCAGCACCGTGGCCCACGCCGAGATCGTCTCGATCGACATCTCCGAGGCCCTGGCGATGCCGGGTGTCTACTCGGTCCTGACGTACGACGACCTGCCGGCCGAGATGAAGAACTACGGCCTCGAGATCCAGGACACCCCGGTTCTCGCCAACGGCCGGGTCCGTCACCACGGTGAGCCGGTCGCCCTCGTGGCCGCCGACCACCCGGAGACCGCCCGCCGCGCGGCCGCCAAGATCAAGATCGACTACCGTGAGCTGCCGCTCGTCACGGACGAGGCCTCCGCCCTCGCCGAGGGCGCGCCGCTGATCCACGAGGGCCGCGACGACCACCACATCGGTCACGTCCCGCACCCGAACATCGTGCACCGCCAGCCGATCATCCGCGGCAACGTGGAAGAGGCCCGCAATCGCGCCGACGTCATCGTCGAGGGCGAGTACACCTTCGGCATGCAGGACCAGGCCTTCCTCGGCCCGGAGTCCGGTCTGGCCGTACCGTCCGAGGACGGCGGTGTCGAGCTCTACGTCGCCACCCAGTGGCTGCACTCGGACCTCCAGCAGATCGCCCCGGTCCTGGGCCTGCCGCCGGAGAAGGTCCGCATGACGCTCTCGGGTGTCGGCGGCGCGTTCGGTGGCCGTGAAGACATCTCGATGCAGATCCACGCCTGCCTCCTGGCCCTGGCCACGAACAAGCCGGTCAAGATCGTCTACAACCGCTTCGAGTCCTTCTTCGGCCACGTGCACCGTCACCCGGCGAAGCTGTACTACGAGCACGGCGCCACCAAGGACGGCAAGCTCACGCACATGAAGTGCAAGATCGTCCTGGACGGCGGCGCGTACGCGTCCGCTTCCCCGGCGGTCGTGGGCAACGCCTCCTCCCTCTCGGTCGGTCCGTACGTCCTTGAGGACGTGGACATCGAGGCGATCGCGCTCTACACGAACAACCCGCCCTGTGGCGCGATGCGCGGCTTCGGCGCCGTCCAGGCCTGCTTCGCCTACGAGGCCCAGATGGACAAGCTCGCGGCGAAGCTGGGCATGGACCCGGTCGAGTTCCGCCAGCTCAACGCCATGGAGCAGGGCACGATCATGCCCACCGGCCAGGTCGTGGACGCTCCGGCGCCCGTCGCCGAGCTGCTGCGCCGGGTCAAGGCCCGTCCGCTGCCGCCGGAGCGCCAGTGGGAGTCCGCCGGCGAGAGCGCGGACGTCCGCGCGCTGCCCGGTGGTCTGTCGAACACCACCCACGGTGAAGGCGTCGTCCGCGGCGTCGGCTACGCGGTCGGAATCAAGAACGTCGGCTTCTCCGAGGGCTTCGACGACTACTCCACCGCCCGCGTGACCCTCGAGGTCATCAACGGCGAGGCCGTCGCGATGGTCCACACGGCCATGGCGGAGGTCGGCCAGGGCGGTATCACCGTCCACGCGCAGATCGCCCGTACCGAGCTGGGTGTCACGCAGGTGACCATCCACCCGGCCGACACCCAGGTCGGCTCCGCCGGTTCCACGTCCGCCTCGCGGCAGACGTACATGACCGGTGGCGCGGTGAAGAACACCTGTGAGGCCGTCCGCGAGGCGGTCCTGGAGATCGGCCGGCGCAAGAACGGCTCGTACCACCCCGCGTGGGCGACCGCCGAGCTGCTCCTCGAAGGCGGCAAGGTCGTCACCGATGGCGGAGAGGTCCTCGCGGACATCGCCGACATCCTCGAGGGTGAGGACGCGATCGACATCGAGCTCGAGTTCCGTCACGCCCCGACCGAGGCCTTCGACCTGGTCACCGGCCAGGGCAACGGTCACGTCCAGTACACCTTCGCCGCGCACCGCGCGGTCGTTGAGGTGGACACCGAGCTCGGCCTCGTCAAGGTCGTCGAGCTGGCGACCGCCCAGGACGTCGGCAAGGCGCTGAACATGCTCTCCGTGGTCGGCCAGATCCAGGGTGGTACCACCCAGGGCCTGGGCGTCGCGATCATGGAAGAGATCATCGTGGACCCGAAGACCGCGAAGGTGCGCAACCCCTCCTTCACGGACTACCTGATCCCGACCATCCTCGACACCCCGACCATCCCGGTCGACGTCCTGGAGCTCGCCGACCCGAAGGCCCCGTACGGCCTGCGCGGTATGGGCGAGGCCCCGACCCTCTCGTCCACCCCGGCCGTCATCGCGGCGATCCGGGCGGCGACCGGTCTGGAGATCAACAAGACGCCGATCCGTCCGGAACTGCTCACCGGCACCCTCTAGGACGGCGTGGTCCGGGGGCCGCGAGGCCCCCGGACCCCCCCCCAGATTTCCGGGCGGTGTGACACGGGAACGTCACACTTCCAGTCGCACCGCCCGGAGCAAGAAGTCCGGAGTCATCAGTACCGCACCGCTCGCGGTCAAGTTTTCACCGGAAGTACCCCGATATCACCCCCGGTCACACCACCTACCCCCCGGTGTCACCAGCAGTACCAGCCGTACCGCACCCACGCAGTACCCGCAGTACACGCAGTGCACCCAGTGCACTATTTGCGTCGCCTCGGGCCGTCACCCCGGGTCGTGCAGCCAAACGCGTTTTCCCAAATCCCGTGTCTCCAATCTTTATGCGGGTGCCCCTTTGAACCTTGGGAGTTAGGCACCATGACCCAGTCCTCTGTGGAGCCCAAGACCAGTGCGGAGGGAGCCGGAGACGGCTCTTCGACCCCCGCTGGTCAGTCTTGGCTCGACCGGTACTTTCACATCAGCAAGCGCGGATCCAACGTCGGCAACGAGGTTCGTGGCGGTATCACGACCTTCATGGCGATGGCGTACATCCTCCTGCTGAACCCCCTGCTCCTTTCGGGCAAGGACGTCGCGGGCACCACGATGGCCCCCGCGGCCCTGATCACCGCAACGGCCTTCGCCGCCTGCATCACCACGCTCCTCATGGGCTTCGTCGGCAAGGTGCCGCTGGCGCTCGCCGCCGGTCTGTCCGTGTCGGGCGTGCTCGCCTCGCAGGTCGCACCCGCGATGACCTGGCCCCAGGCCATGGGCATGTGTGTGATCTACGGTGTCGTGATCTGTCTCCTGGTCGTCACCGGCCTCCGCGAGATGATCATGAACGCGATTCCCCTCGCGCTCAAGCACGCGATCACCATGGGCATCGGCCTGTTCGTGGCCCTCATCGGCCTCGTGAACGCGGGCTTCGTCGGCAAGGGCTCGGAATTCGGTCCCCCCGTCACCCTCGGTCACGGCGGCGAGCTCGCCGGCTGGCCCGTCCTGCTCTTCTGCGTGACCCTGCTCGCCATCTTCGCCCTGCAGGCCCGCAAGGTCCCCGGCGCGATCCTGATCGGCATCGTCGGCGGCACCGTCCTCGCGGCCATCCTGAACGCCGTCGCGGACATCGACCCGAAGGCCTGGAAGAGCGGCCCGCCGGTCCTCTCGGGCTCCGCGGTCTCGATGCCGGACTTCTCGCTCTTCGGTGACGTCTCCTTCGGCGGCTGGGGCGACGTCGGTGTCATGACGGTCGGCATGATCGTCTT
This sequence comes from Streptomyces sp. GL_148, assembly GCF_057834205.1. Classification (NCBI taxonomy): domain Bacteria; kingdom Bacillati; phylum Actinomycetota; class Actinomycetes; order Kitasatosporales; family Streptomycetaceae; genus Streptomyces; species Streptomyces sp. GL_148. Next base: position 6,911,773 of record NZ_CM174396.1, read on the forward strand.
CACCCTCGTGCTCGCCGGCTTCTTCGACGCGATGGCCACCATCATCGGTGTCGGCACCGAGGCCAAGCTCGCCGACGACCAGGGCCGCATGCCGGGCCTGTCCAAGGCGCTGTTCATCGACGGTGCCGGTGGCGCCATCGGTGGCATCGCGGGTGGCTCCGGCCAGACCGTGTTCGTCGAGTCGGCCACCGGCGTCGGTGAGGGTGCCCGCACAGGCCTCGCCTCCGTCGTCACCGGTCTGTTCTTCGCGCTCTGCCTCTTCTTCACCCCGATCACGCAGATCGTCCCCGGTGAGGTCGCCTCCGCGGCCCTCGTGGTCATCGGCGCGATGATGATGCAGAACGCCCGCCACGTGGACTGGGCCGACAGCGCCACCTCGATCCCGGTCTTCCTGACCGTCGTGATCATGCCGTTCACGTACTCGATCACGGCCGGCGTCGCCGCCGGTGTCATCTCCTACGTCGTCATCAAGCTGGCGCAGGGCAAGGCGCGCGAGATCGGTGCCTTCATGTGGGCGCTGACCGGAATCTTCCTGGTCTTCTTCGCGCTGCACCCGATCGAGGGCTGGCTCGGGGTCAGCTGACCCGGGCTGATCTGATCCGTACCAAAAGCCGCACCCTCCACGTATCCGATACTGGAATCTGAACCCCTCCGAGGAGGCCCCCATGCTGGATATCGCCGAAGAACTGAACCGGTGGGTCGAGCAGGGACGTGACTTCGCCGTCGCCACGGTCGTGGCGGTCGGCGGGAGCGCACCCAGGCAGCCCGGAGCGGCCCTCGCCGTCGACAGTGACGGCACGGCCATCGGTTCGGTCTCCGGTGGATGCGTGGAGGGTGCGGTGTACGAGCTGTGCCAGCAGGCGCTCGAAGACGGCGAGACCGTCCAGGAGCGCTTCGGGTACAGCGATGACGATGCCTTCGCCGTCGGTCTGACCTGCGGCGGAATCATCGACATCCTGGTGACCCCGGTCCCCGTGGGCTCTCCCGCCCGGGAGGTGTTCGCGGCCTCGCTGGCCGCCGCCGCCCGCGGGGAGGCGGCGGCGGTCGCCCGGATCGCCGAGGGCCCGGCCGAGCTCATGGGCCGCGCCGTACTCGTCCGGGGCGAAGGCTCCCACGAGGGCGGGTTCGGCGGCCACCCCGAGCTGGACCGCGCCATCGCCGACGAGGCACGGGCCATGCTCGAAGCCGGCAAGACCGGCGTGCTGGAGATCGGCGCCGACGGCCGCCTCTGCGGTGAGCCGCTCAAGGTGCTGGTCGAGTCCAGCGTCCCGCCGCCCCGGATGATCGTCTTCGGGGCCATCGACTTCGCCTCCGCCCTGGTGCGGATCGGCAAGTTCCTCGGCTACCGGGTGACGCTGTGCGACGCCCGGCCCGTCTTCGCCACGAAGAAGCGTTTCCCCGAAGCGGACGAGATCGTGGTCGACTGGCCGCACCGCTACCTGGAGGAGCAGTCCTCCGCCGGTACGGTCGACGGCCGGACCGTCCTGTGCGTCCTCACGCACGACGCCAAGTTCGATGTCCCGCTCCTCGAACTGGCCCTCAAACTTCCCGTCGCCTACGTCGGCGCCATGGGCTCCCGCCGCACCCACGAGGACCGCAACAAGCGGCTCCGCGAGGTCGGTGTGACCGAGCTCGAACTGGCCCGGCTGCGCTCTCCGATCGGTCTGGACCTCGGGGCCCGATCCCCGGAGGAGACCGCGCTGTCCATCGCCGCGGAGATCGTGGCCAACCGGCGCGGCGGCACCGGCGTGGCCCTGACCGGCGCGCACATCCCGATCCACCCGGACGTCGCGAACACGGTGATCAGCAGGATCGGTTCCGTCGCTTGAAGAGGTGACGAGCTCCAGCTCTAGCGTGGTGTGGAAAGGGCGCAACCCCGTGGGGGTTGCGCCCTTTCGTTGTTCCGCCTATCTTACCGGCCGGTAACAGCGTCTCCCCGTAATGGAGTTGACCGGATGTCTGCCAGTCGAACGAGTAACCGCCGCGCCCTGCCGGCCCTGGCGGCCGTGGCCGCGCTGGCGCTGGCCGCCCTCGCGACGGGTCCCGCGCCCGCTGTGGGCGCCGGGCTGCCGGCGGGCGCCGGGTCCGCCGGCCCGGGCCCGCGCGAGGTCTTGTTCGTGGGCAACAACTGGGAGGGCACCGCCGACGTCCTCGCCTCCACCGGGGACCTGGCCAAGGTGGGCCGGATCAATATGATCCCGGACAAGCAGGAGCGGCTCCGGGAGATCTACCTCAACCCGGTGAAGCTCGCCTACTTCCTGGGCGTCCGGGCCACCGCGGGCGAGGGCCACGACCAGTTCGTGGACGACATGTACACCACCCCGGACGGCTCCGCCGTCGTCGCCTCCCGCCCCAGCTTCGCCGACATCGTCTCCATCGACGTCCGCACCGGCCGGGTCAACTGGCGCTTCCCCGTGGCCGGTTACCGGGCCGACCACATGGCGGTCTCCCCGGACGGCACCCGCGTGGCAGTCTCGGCCTCCACCGCCAACACCGTGCACGTCCTCGACATGGCGAGCGGCCGCCAGGTCGGCTCCTTCACCACCGGTGACAAGCCGCACGAGAACGCCTTCACCCGGGACGGCCGGTTCCTGTGGAACAGCTCCATCGGTGACGTGACCTCCGCCCTCGACGCACCCTGGCTGGACTGGACGAAGGGCGACCGCAGGATCACGGTCGTCGACGCGCAGACCTTCCGCCCGGTCCGGGTGATCGACATGCGGGCCCGCCTCGACGCCTTCGGCCGTTCCGACCTGTCCGACGCGGTGCGGCCCATGTCCTTCGCCCCGGACGAGTCGAAGCTCTACTTCCAGGTGTCCTTCTTCAACGGCTTCGTCGAGTACGACGTGGCCTCCGACCGGATCACCCGCATCAAGACCCTCCCCGAGAACCCCGCCACCAGCACCGACCGCACCACCTGGGTCAACGACTCCCGGCACCACGGCATGTCCATGAGTCCGGACGGGTCCAAGCTGTGCGTCGCGGGGACCATGGACGATTACGTGACCGTCGTGGACCGGGCCACCCTGGAGCAAGGGCCGCTCGTGCCCGCCGCCAAGCCCTACTGGGCCACCGTCGACGGCGACGGCTCCGGCTGTGTGATCTCCGAGAGCGGCGCCGACCAGGTCACGGCCATCGACTTCGCGACCGGCGCCAAGCGGGTGTCCGTACCCGTCGGCGACCACCCGCAGCGGGTCCGGCTCGGGCACGTCCCGGCGGACTGGACGGGGCCCGCGGCGCGCTGACCCGGAGCCGGCGTGGCGGGAATCCGCCCCTTATGAAGTGACTGGTCCGCCATGACCGATTAGTCTCTGGATCATGGTGGAGATCCGCGAGGTGCCCGAGGCCGACATCGACCGCGCTCTGGAGCTCGCGTACCTGGTCTTCCACGACCGTCCCGAGAAGGAGGGGCGCGAGCGGCACCGCGAACTGCTCGCCCACTGCCTGCGGATCGGGGCCTACGACGGCGACGCGATCGTCGGCTTCATGGCCGCGCACGCGTTCCGGCTCTCGGTGCCCGGGGCGGACCTGCCCTGTCCCGGGCTCACCTTCGTCTCCGTCGCCCCCACCCACCGCCGGCGCGGCGTGCTGACCGCCCTCATGGGTGAGATGCTGCGGCGGGCGGGGGTGGCCGGCAGCCCCGTCGCCGCCCTGTGGGCCTCCGAGGCCGCCATCTACGGGCGCTTCGGCTACGGCGGCGCCACCCAGGGCGCCACCATCGAGATCGACTCCACCCGGCCGCTGGCCCTGCGCATCGAGCCGGACCGGCGGCCGCTGCGGCTGGTCGCCCCCGATGAGGCGGTCGCCGTCGTCGGCCCGTACCACGAGGCGGCCCGCGCGGTCCGGGCCGGGCGGCCCACCCGCAGCGACCGGCGCTGGACCGAGGAGTGGCTCACCGAGCAGGACGAGGAGGACGAGGAGCTCAGCCCGCCGCGGATCATCGTCCTGGGGGAGCCGGGCGAGCCGATCGCGGGCTACGTCCTGTACCGCACGAAGCCCGGGGAGGACGCCGGGGCCGTACGGACCCCGGGTCTGGTCCGGGTCGACGAGCTGGAGGCCGACACCCCGGAGGTCGCGGCCACCCTGTGGGAATGCGTGGCCTCCCTCGACCTCACGGGCCGGGTCACCGCGTGGGGCCGGCCGGCCGACGACCCGCTGCTGCACTTCGCCGCCGACCGGGACCAGGTCCGGGTCACCTCCGTGTTCCCGGCGCTGTGGCTGCGGCTGGTCGACGTGGCGGCGGCGCTGACCGGGCGCTCGTGGGCCGCGCCCGTGGAACTCGTACTGGAACTGACCGACGTAAGGCTGCCCGCGAACGCGGGGCGGTTCCTCCTGAAGGCCGGACCGGACGGGGCGACGTACGAGCCCGCCGCGGGCCGGGAACCGGACCTGGCCCTGGACGTACGGGAGCTCGCGGCCTGCTACCTCGGCGGGACCCGGGCCGTTGAACTGGCCGCGGCCGCCCTGCTGGTGGAGCACACGCCCGGCGCGGCGGCGGCCCTGGACGCGGGGCTGCGTACCGGACTGCTGCCGCACACGGCCGACGAGTTCTAGTCCCGCCGCCGGCATGCCCCCGTCGGCCCCTGGCCGGTCCTGCTACAGGGCTCCGCCGTACTGGGCCTCCGCGATCGCGGCGGCGCGCTGCTCGCGGAAGTTCAGCACGTAGGCGTCGTGCACCGTCGAGCTGTTGTATTTCAACAGCGCCTCGTCGTTGCTGGTGAGGGCCATGCCGGTGTAGGTGTGGCTGCCGGTGAAGATGAGCTTCTGGTCCTTCGCGCCCTTGTAGGAGCCCTCGATGAGCAGGTATTTGGTGTGGCCGGCCGTTCCGGAGACCTGGGGGTCGGCCGGGTTCTTCAGGTCGTCGTTGCTCAGACGGTGGAGGGAGATCTTGCCCTTCTCAGTCGTCCTCGTGAGCCAGTAGGCCGTCTCGCGGTGCACACCCTCCGCTTCGTAGTCGGCGAGCTTGCCGTAGACGACGTCGACGAAGCAGCCGGCGTTGGCCAGCTTCCAGAGCTTCTCGGCCACGACCGGCCGGGAGATGTGACCGTTGGCGATGCGGATCACGGTACGGCCGTCGGCCGTTCCGTGGCCGCCGGTGTTCCCGTAGCAGACCGGGGCAGTGGTCCCGTCGGGGTTCGTCACAGGGGTCTCGACCATGCTCAGGATGTTCTCGACGACGTCCGTCTTCGCGGCGGGATCCGTCGAGTTGCGCGGGAAGAAGTAGCCCTTGGCCAGCCCCGCCTCCACGTCGATCGCCAGGTTGTCGACCCGCCCGGAACCGTCCGGCAGCGCCTGCGACGCGGCCAACAGGTCGAAGTAGCGGGTGTAGCCGGCGTGCAGGACCCCGTTGTCGGCGACGGTCATGGCGTCGTTCCAGGCGGACTCGCGGTCCCACGTGGTGAGGTTGCCCGAGGACTGCAGGACGACGTTGTCGACCGGCTTGCCCTTGTCGGGAAAGCCGGAGCCGGTGGTCCGGGAGAAGAGGAAGAACTTGTTGTGGTTGACGCCGCCCGTGCCCTTGGCCAGGCACGGCTGGTTCGCGGCGCACACCCTGAACCAGGACGTGCCGTACGTCTCGCCCGCGGGCGGGGTCGCCGCGAAGGCTGCGGTCAGCTTGTCCCTCACCGTCGCACCGGAGCCGGACATCCAGGCCTCGGTGATGCTGTCGTCGTCGACGAGGACCTGCACGTTCACGTTTCTGCGGTGCGCCGCCGCGAGCTGATCCGCGAGCCAGCTCGATCCGAACAGGTACAGCGATATGCGGATGTCCGATCCGCTCTGGGCGCCATTGACGAGGCGGCCGAGCTGGCTGAGGATCGCGCCCTGTTCGGCTGTCGTGCCCTTGGGCTTGTTGAAGACGGGGCCGGTGGTCACGTACGTCGTCGTGTCCTCGGCAGAGGCGGACGGAGCGCCCACCGTCAGGAGGCCCCCGATGAGCAGGGCCGTGAGGATTCTCTTTCTGATCACGCGGGCCACTTTACGAGGGGCATACACCGCGTGATTCTCCGGGAGCCGCGGAGCGGGCGTGGCGGGGGCGGGCAGGGGGTCCCCCCGGACGGAGTCCGAGGGAGGACCGCCCCCGCCGCGGGATCAGCGGTCCGCGCTCAGCCGGCGGGCAGGGAGATCCGTGCGGCCGACATGCCGAAGCCGGCGCTGAGGACGCCGGTGGAGATCCCGTCACCCAGCCGATGCACGTCCTCCTCGCGGTAACGCTTCACCTTCTGGTGCCAGTTGAGGATCGCGGCGAGCCAGTCCTGCAACTCGGTGACGTAGGTGTCGAGCCCGGCCCGCGCCCCCGCGTCCAGCTTCCAGTCCTCGTAGAGCAGCGGTAGCTGGTTGGCGACGATGTGCTCGAACTCCTCGGTGCGCTGCGTCATCAGCGAGTGGCAGATGTGCAGGGCCTCCTCGTAGCCGATGTCGAAGAAGTTGCGGGTGACGAGCACGTAGTTGTGCACCTCGCCCTCGACCTCCACCTCCTTCTGGTACGAGAAGATGTCGTTCATCAGGCAGGCGGCGTCGGCGGCGGCGTTCTCCAGGGAGCGGATGGTGCCGGAGGAGTAGATCTCCTCGGGGATGCCCCGGCCCGCCTGGCCGAGCCGGCACAGGTACATGGTGAGGTAGGTGCCGAAGGTGCGGCGGCGCATCTCCGCGTAGTCCACCGGGTCCGGGATGCGGTTCAGGATCTGGTTGTCCACCTCCCACAGCCAGCTCTCCAGCATGTCCACGAGGGTGGCCCGGAACTCCGAGCGCACGGACGGGCTCATGCCCTGGCTGGTGCGCACCCAGAGGTCGCCGAGGGCGCGCTCCATCGCGGTGGCGGGCAGGGCCTGTTCGGCGTGGTCCACCGGGACCATGGCGACCAGCCGGGCGTGGGTGGCCTTGGCCGCCGACAGGTTCTTGGCCTGCGCGAAGACCACGGGGTAGTAGTCGTCCCCGTACGTTCCCCAGGTGAGCCAGGAGGCGTTGAGGGTCAGGGCCTCGGGGGTGGCGTCGGGGTCGAGGCCGGCGGAGCAGAGCGCGAAATCGTAGCCGCGGAGCTTCTCCTCGGTCCAGATCGCCGAGCCGGGGTCGCCGGGCTGGGGGTCGAGGAGGCCCATCTCCCGGGCCCACGCGACGGATTCCTCGCGCGCGCGGGTGCGGTACGGGCTGAGGGTGAGCGGGAACGGCATGTAGATGTCCGGGACGACGGACGGGCCGGTGCGCTCGAAGGGGACGTGGGTGAAGGAGCGCTTGCGCAGTTCCAGGGAGCGCGGGGTGAGGATCGAACGGAGGTCGAGCGCGGTGGTGCCCAGGCCCGAGGGCATGAACGGCAGGGTGAGCGGCGCGGTGGCCCGTGCCTCCTTGTTCATGTAGCGGCTTGAGACCATGTGCCACTCGTGGCCGCCGGACTGCCAGTCCTGGAGCCCCTTGGCGTAGGCGAGGACGGCGGCGATCTCCGCCGGGTTCATGGCGTGGTCGGCGAAGAGCTGGGGGAGTTCGGCGAGGGCGGTCTGCTCGAACTGCTGGAGCCGGGAGGTGAGGAGGTCGTTGGAGGCCTCGGCGGCCTCCTGGGTGGTGCAGTCGAGGAAGGTCTCCAGCACCAGGATGGCGTTGGAGAGTTCGCCTTCGTCGGAGACCTCGCGCTGGTAGGAGAAGATGTCGTTCCTGATGTGCACGGCGTCGGAGAACGCGTCGCGCAGCACGCCGAGGGGGCGGGAGTGCGCGACGCGCGCCGGGACCTCCGCGGAAACGTACTCGATGAGCCCGGCCGACCAGGGGGCGCCGCCGACCTTGCGGCGCATCTCGATGTATTCGAGGGGGTTGGAGACCCGTCCGATGTTGATGTTGGCGAGTTCCCACATCGACTCGTCGAGCAGGTTCTTGGTGGACAAGGAGAACCGTTCCCGCCAGTCCATCGACATGGCCGGGACGGTACGGGCCCACAGGTCGGCGAGTCCCGCCTCGACGGGGTTGGTGGCCTCGGGGAATCCGTCGGTAAGGTCCATCGGCATGAAGGCGCCGAGCCGGTCGAGGTAGGCCTTGGCGCCCGCACGGTCCTGGGAGCGCTTGTACATCTCCAGGAAGTGGTCGTCGAAGAAGAACACCCACACGTACCAGTCGGTGACCAGGGACAGCGTCTCGCTGCCGCAGTCGGGATGGGTGTACGAGCAGAGCAGGGCGTAGTCGTGCGAGTCGAGGTCGCGCTCCTCCCAGACGCCGGAACCTTCCAGCATCCCGAAGTCGCGGGCCCACTTCTTGGTGTGGACCCTGGCGTCCTCCAGGTGGGGGTTCAGTCGCGCCGGATAAGGCACATAGAAATCCGGCAGTTGAAACGGCTGCGTCACGGCAGGGTGGGCCTTTCATCTGACTGTCTCGTTGGTTCCTCACGAGATCAGCAGGGCACTACCCGTGTTGCCGGTGGGATAAGGGGGAGTTCACTTCATCAGGTGACGTGTGTGCCGTTCTGTGGCGGATGGGGCTGCTGACCGGTAGGGAGACGGGGGAGGCGGCGTGTTCCTCCCCGGCCTCCCTCCCCGGCGTCCTTCCCCGCCCCCCGCCGTTGGCGCGTCGGTGGCGCGTCGGTGGCGCGGCTCAGGCCTCCGCGGACTTCCGCTCGTCGAACGCCGGGTAGAACTTGCGCAGCAGGCCGAAGGTCTCGGGGAAGTCGAGCTGGCCCGGGGCGGAGCTGGCACCGAAGAAGGAGTACGTGATCCGCGACCCGAGGGCGGGGAAGAAGACGCGCGAGACCGCTCCGGCCTCGCCCATGGCGATGACGATCAGCCGGGTGTCCTCGGCTCCGGCGCGCAGCAGCAGCGAGGCCAGCCGTCGGACGTCGCCCTCGGACCGGACCATGGTGGACACCTTGACCACATCGGCGCCGGCGCTCTTCGCGTCGTCGATGACCGTCTGGAGTTCCTCGGTGTCCGGGGTGAATTCGAAATTGTGATAGGAGACGAGCGCCACCGTGTCGTGCCGGTGGGCGGCCTCGATCACCTCGGAGAGGATTTCCCCGGAGGAGAGCTCGATGTCCACGGCCTGGACCTGAGGGGCGAGCGCGCAGAACAGTTCGAGCCGCTGCGCCTCGGTGCCCTTCCAGTCGCCGCCTTCGCGGGCCGACCGGATGGTGGCCAGTACGGGCAGTGTCTTGAACGCGTCCACCTGCGCCAGGACATGGGCCGTGTCGGTCGCCGCGTAGCGGTCGACGCGCAGTTCGGCCACGTCGACGCCGGCGCTCTTCGCGGCGTGTGCGCGCGGCTCGGTCTCGCTGTCGTCGAAGCTGACGGCCACCAGCGGAATCCCGCCGTCGAGAAGCGCCCGCAGTGAATTCATTTCTTGGTCACAGCCTTTTCGGTTCCGATATCCGACGCGAAGTTCAGGGTGAACGGGGCGGATTATACGTGGAATCGGTAAGGGGGATGCGGGCCGCCCGCCCCTCGGTCGGGGGTGGGGGGCGGGGAGAGGGGAGCGCTCGACGCACCCGGAGGTGCTGGTGTCGCAGCGCGGGATGCTTGTCCGATTGTTCTAGGTTTGATCCATAGGTGCACATTTCGGCGTTCCTGGAGGGACACCCATGGCGATCGACCTCGACAAGGTGCTGGACAAGGCGTGGGCCGACAAGCCGCTCGCGGAGGTGCTCGCGGCTCCGGTCGCCGCGCTCAAGGGCGTCACCGACAAGGACGGTGAGCTGCTGCAGGAGGCCTTCGGCGTGAAGACCGTCGCAGATTTCGGCCAGCTGAAGTACGTGCGCTGGGCGCAGGCGCTGGTGGCGCTGAACCAGACCGCCAAGGTGTAGTCACCCGGCGGGCCTCCCGAGGGCATGCGCCCCGGGAGGCCCCCCGAGTCGTGGTCAGTCGCTTTCGCCCTCGAGGTTGCCCTCCGTGTCCAGGTACACCTGGCGCAGCGCCTCCAGGACCTGCGGGTCCGGCTTCTCCCACATGCCGCGGGACTCCGCCTCCAGCAGCCGCTCCGCGATCCCGTGCAGGGCCCAGGGGTTGGCCTCCTCCAGGAAGGCGCGGTTCTCCGGGTCCAGGACGTACGTCTCGGTCAGCTTGTCGTACATCCAGTCCGCCACCACGCCGGTCGTGGCGTCGTAGCCGAAGAGGTAGTCGACGGTGGCTGCCAGCTCGAAGGCCCCCTTGTAACCGTGGCGGCGCATCGCCTCGATCCACTTCGGGTTCACGACGCGGGCGCGGAAGACGCGGGAGGTCTCCTCGACCAGCGTGCGCGTCTTGACCGTCTCGGGCCGGGTCGAGTCCCCGATGTACGCCTCGGGGGCCGTGCCGCGCAGGGCGCGGACGGTGGCCACCATGCCGCCGTGGTACTGGAAGTAGTCGTCGGAGTCGGCGATGTCGTGCTCACGGGTGTCGGTGTTCTTCGCCGCGACCGTGATCCGCTTGTAGGCGGTCTCCATTTCCTCGCGCGCCGCGCGGCCTTCCAGGCCCCGGCCGTACGCGTACCCGCCCCACACCGTGTAGACCTCCGCGAGGTCGGCGTCGGTGCGCCAGTCGCGGGAGTCGATCAGCTGCAGGATGCCCGCGCCGTACGTGCCCGGGCGTGAGCCGAAGATACGGGTGGTGGCCCGCCGCTCGTCCCCGTGCACGGCCAGGTCGGCCTGCGCGTGGGCCCGTACGAAGTTGTCCTCCGCGGGCTCCTCCAGCGAGGCCGCCAGCCGTACCGCGTCGTCCAGCAGGCCGATGACGTGCGGGAACGCGTCACGGAAGAAGCCCGAGATGCGCAGGGTCACGTCGATGCGCGGACGGCCGAGCTCCGCGAGCGGGATCGGCTCCAGGCCGGTGACGCGGCGCGAGGCCTCGTCCCAGACCGGGCGGACGCCGAGCAGCGCCATGGCCTCGGCCACGTCGTCGCCCGAGGTGCGCATCGCGCTCGTGCCCCACAGGGACAGGCCGACGGAGGCGGGCCATTCGCCGTTGTCCGTGCGGTAGCGGGTCAGGAGGGAATCGGCCAGGGCCTGGCCGGTCTCCCACGCGAGGCGCGAGGGGACGGCCTTGGGGTCCACCGAGTAGAAGTTGCGGCCTGTCGGCAGCACGTTGACTAGACCGCGCAGCGGGGAGCCGGAGGGGCCGGCCGGGACGAACGCGCCGTCCAGGGCGCTGACCACGTGGGCGATCTCGTCGGTGGTGCCGGCCAGCCGCGGGACGACCTCGCGGGCCGCGAAGTCCAGTACGGCCGCCACGTCCGCCGAGTGTCCGGCGGCGACCGAAGCCACCGCCTCCGGGGCCCAGTTCGCGTCCTCCATCGCCTGGACCAGTGCGCGGGCCGTCTCCTCCGCCTCGTCGGCGGTGGTGCGGGTGGCCGCGGACTCGTCGAGGCCGAGCGCCTCGCGCAGACCGGGCAGGGCCGTCGTACCGCCCCAGATCTGGCGGGCGCGCAGGATGGCCAGGACCAGGTTGACGCGGGCGTCGCCGGTCGGGGCGCCGCCCAGGACGTGCAGGCCGTCGCGGATCTGGGCGTCCTTGATCTCGCACAGCCAGCCGTCGACGTGCAGGAGGAAGTCGTCGAAGCCGTCGTCGTCGGGGCGCTGCTCCAGCCCCAGGTCGTGGTCCAGCTTCGCGGCCTGGATCAGGGTCCAGATCTGGGCGCGGATGGCCGGCAGCTTCGCCGGGTCCATCGCGGAGATCTGGGCGTACTCGTCGAGGTGCTGCTCCAGGCGCGCGATGTCGCCGTACGACTCCGCACGCGCCATCGGCGGCACCAGGTGGTCGACCAGGGTGGCGTGCACCCGGCGCTTGGCCTGGGTGCCCTCGCCCGGGTCGTTGACCAGGAACGGGTAGATGAGGGGCAGGTCGCCGAGCGCGGCGTCGGGGGCGCAGGACGCCGACAGGCCGGCGTTCTTGCCCGGCAGCCACTCCAGGTTGCCGTGCTTGCCCAGGTGGATCATCGCGTCGGCGCCGAAACCGCCGTCCTCGGAGCGGGCCTGGATCCAGCGGTACGCGGCCAGGTAGTGGTGCGAGGGCGGCAGGTCCGGGTCGTGGTAGATCGCGATCGGGTTCTCACCGAAGCCGCGCGGCGGCTGGATGAGGATGAGGAGGTTGGCGCGCCGCAGGGCGGCCAGCACGATGTCGCCCTCGGGGTTGGCCGAGCGGTCCACGAACATGTTGCCCGGGGCCTCGCCCCAGTGCCGCTCGACGCTCTCACGCAGATCGGCCGGGAGCTCGGCGAACCAGCGCTTGTAGTCGGCCGCCGGGATGCGGACCGGGTTGCGGGCGAGCTGCTCCTCGGTGAGCCAGTCCTGGTCGTGGCCGCCGGCCTCGATCAGGGCGCGGATCAGCTCGTCGCCGTCGCCGGAGACCAGGCCCGGGACGTCCTCGACCGGGCCGAAGTCGTACCCGCCCGCGATGAGCGTGCGCAGCAGCTCCACGGCGCTGGCCGGAGTGTCCAGGCCGACCGCGTTGCCGATGCGGGAGTGCTTGGTGGGGTACGCGGAGAGGACCAGGGCGATCTTCTTGTCGCGGCGCTCGATGTGGCGCAGGCGCGCGTGGCGCACGGCGATCCCGGCCACGCGGGCGGCCCGCTCGGGGTCGGCGACGTAGGCGGGCAGGCCGTCCTCGTCCAGCTCCTTGAAGGAGAACGGGACGGTGATCAGGCGGCCGTCGAACTCCGGGACGGCGACCTGGGTGGCGGCGTCGAGGGGGGACAGGCCCTCGTCGCTCTCCTCCCAGGCGGACCGGGAGCCGGTCAGGCACAGGGCCTGCAGGATCGGCACGCCGAGAGCGGCCAGCGCGCCGGCGTCCCAGGACTCGTCGTCACCGCCGGCGGAGGCGGTGGCGGGCTTGGTGCCGCCGGCGGCCAGGACGGTGGTCACGATCGCGTCGGCGGACTCCAGCTGCGCGATCAGCTCCGGCTCCGGGGAGCGCAGGGAGGAGACGTAGAGGGGGAGCGCCTGGGCGCCGTGGGCCTCGATCGCCTCGGAGAGGGTGTGCACGAAGGCGGTGTTGCCGCTCATCTGGTGCGCGCGGTAGTAGAGCACCGCGATCCGGGGGCCCTCGGTGCGCTGCGGGGCGCGCTCCAGCGGGCCCCACGTGGGGGAGGCCGCCGGGGGCTCGAAACCGTGGCCGGTGAGCAGCACGGTGTCGGAGAGGAAGCGGGCGAGCTGCTCCAGGTTGGCCGGGCCGCCGTGGGCGAGGTAGCCGTGCGCCTCGGCGGCGATGCCGATCGGGACGGTGGAGGCTTCCATCAGCTGGGCGTCGGGGGCCTGTTCGCCGGTCAGGACGACCACCGGGCGGGTCTGGCCGGGGGCCAGGAGCAGGTCGAGGCCGTCCTGCCAGGCGCGGAGTCCGCCGAGGAGGCGTACGACGACCAGGGTGACGCCGTCGAGGAGACCGGGGAGGTCGTCGAGGGGAAGGCGGGAGGGGTTGGCGAACCGGTACGGGACGGGAGCGTCCCCGGCGTTCGCTGCGCGGGCGCTGAGCAGATCGGTGTCGGACGTCGACAGCAGCAGGATCATGCGGCGGCAGGCCTTCCTCGGGGTTTCCGCGCCCCGGGCAGTGAGGACGGCGGGAGTTCCTGACTCATCCGGTGCGGCTCGCTGCCGCGCGGATTCACAGTGGCGGGACCGCGCCGGATTCGCACCGGGCTTCCTCCCATGTCGCCGTCCTCGGCGATGGCGGGCCTGTTGGCCGCCTGGGACTCATCTTAGGGGGCTGGTGAGCGGGGGTCTTGGGGCGGGTCCGGGGCCGGGGCGTGGGGGTGGGCGTGGTCGGGTGCGGCGCCGCTGCCGGGGCTCTGCCCCGGGCCCCGCGCCTCAAACGCCGGCGGGGCTGGATTCGGCGGGCGCCGACCGGGTGGGAGGGGGCGGGCGTCGGTGGGCCTGGATTCGGCGGGCGCCGGCCGGGTGGAAGGGGTCCGGGTGTCGGTGGGGGTTGGTCGGAGGTGGCTGGTTCGGGGTGGTGATCGACACAGGGGGTGGGCGCAGAATCGTGGGTATGCTCGCCGCCATGCCCACGCCCCCCTCCGCCGCAGCGCGGGACGAACCCGTCATACGGGATCGCGGCGACGCCTGCCCCGGCGCGCTGCGCCTGCATGCCGCCGATGACGGGTACCTGGCGCGGGTCCGGATCCCGGGGGGTCTGCTGACCGGCCGGCAGGCCTCGGTACTGGCGCTCGCCGCCGACCGGTTCGGGGACGGGCACCTGGAACTCACCTCGCGCGGGAACGTGCAGCTGCGCGGGCTCGCCGAAGGCTGCGGCGCGGGGCTGGCGGAGCTGCTGGACGGGGCCGGACTGCTGCCCGCGCCGAGCCACGAGCGGGTACGGAACATCGTGGCGACCCCGCTGTCGGGGATCCTGAGCCCCGAGCGGCCCCATGTGACCACCTGGGTCGGGGAATTGGACCGGCTGCTGTGCGCGAGCACCCGAGCGGCGGCCCTGTCCGGACGGTTCCTGTTCGCCATCGACGACGGGCGCGGGGACGTCGCCGCGCTCGACCCCGATGTCACCGTGCTCGGCGGACCGCGGGGCCGGGCACTGGTCCGGCTCGGTGCGGCCCCGGGCGCGGTGGAGGTGGACGCCCCCGACGCGCCCCGGGCCGCGCTGCTCGCGGCCCAGTACTTCCTCGACTCCGCGGACGCCGCCGGCACCCGCGCCTGGCGGGTGTCCGAACTCCCCGCCGAACACGCCCTGAATGCCAGGGAGTTCGCGGTACGGCTCGGATCGGCCGGTATCGCGGCGGCCGTCGTTCCCGAGGTGGCCTGGCCCTACGCGCCGCCGCCCAGGCCGTGGGGACCCGGCACCGGCGACCGGACGCCGCTGTGCGTCCTGCCCCCGCTGGGCCGGCTCACCGCCGACCAGTGGCGGGTCCTGGTGGGCGTCGCCGGGGGAGGCGACGGTGAGCTGCGGATCACCCCGTGGCGCAGCATCGTCCTGCCCCGCGCGAGCACCCGGCGGCCCGTCGACGGCTACGCGCAGCTCGTGGCCGCCGGCCTGTCCGTCGCGCCCGACGGCCCCTGGGAGTCCGTCACCGCCTGTACCGGGCGGCCGGGCTGCGCCAAGGCGCTGTCCGACGTACGCGCCGACGCGCGGGCCGTCGTAGACGCGGATGGTGCGGGTGGTGCGGGTGGTGCGGACCGTGCGGATGGTGCGGATGGTGCGGACCGTGCGCCCGGTGCGCACGGTGAGGCGCCGGCCGGGCCCGCCGGCGCGCCCGTGCACTGGTCCGGGTGCGAGCGCCGGTGCGGGCATCCGCGCGGCGCGGCCTGGGTCGACCTCGTCGCCACCTCCGACGGGTACCGGCTCGACGGGCGCCCGGTGCCGTCCCACGAACTTGCCCAGGCCGTCGCCGACGCGCGCCGCCAACCCCGAGTGTCCGAAGACGCAGTGAAGAAATGAGCGAGTACACCGTGTTTGAGTACGAGAAGGACGGCGCCGAGATCTACCGCCAGTCCTTTGCCACGATCCGCGCCGAGGCGGACCTTTCCGGGCTGCCCGCCTCGGTCGCCCAGGTCGCGGTGCGCATGATTCACGCCTGCGGGATGACCGACCTGACCCGGGACCTGGGCTACTCGCCCGAGGTCGTTCTGCGGGCGCGCGCCGCCCTGGAGGCCGGAGCGCCGATCCTGTGCGACGTGCAGATGGTCGCCAGCGGGGTCACCCGCAAGCGGCTGCCCGCCGACAACCAGGTGATCTGCACCCTCTCCGACCCGGCCGTGCCGGAGCTCGCGGCGAAGATGGGCACGACGCGCAGCGCCGCCGCCCTCGAAGTCTGGCGCGACCGGGGCCTGTTGGAGGGATCGGTGATCGCCGTCGGGAACGCGCCGACCGCGCTCTTCCGGCTGCTGGAGATGATCGAGGAGGGCGCCCCGCGCCCCGCCGCGGTCATCGGCGTCCCCGTCGGCTTCATCGGCGCCGCCGAGTCCAAGGACGCCCTCGCCGAACACCCCTCCGCCCTCGACCACTTGATCGTCCGGGGCCGGCGCGGCGGCAGCGCCATGGCCGCCGCCGCCGTCAACGCCATCGCGAGCGTGGCCGAATGAGCGCCGGACGGCTCTACGGAGTGGGGCTCGGGCCCGGCGACCCCTCGCTGATGACGCTGCGCGCCGTCGAGGTGATCGCGGAGGCCGACGTGGTCGCGTACCACTCCGCCCGCCACGGCCGCTCGATCGCCCGCTCCATCGCCGCGAAGCACCTGCGCGACGACCACATCGAGGAGCCGCTGGTCTACCCGGTCACCACCGAGACCACCGACCACCCCGGCGGCTACCAGGGCGCGATGGAGGAGTTCTACGAGGCGTCCGCCGCCCGGCTCGCCGTCCACCTGGACGCCGGCCGCACCGTCGCCGTGCTCGCGGAGGGCGACCCGCTCTTCTACAGCTCGTACATGCACATGCACAAGCGGCTCTCCGGCCGGTACGAGACCGAGGTGATCCCCGGGGTGACCTCGGTGAGCGCCGCCGCCGCACGGCTCGGCACGCCGCTCGTCGAGGGCGAGGAAGTGCTGACGATCCTGCCCGGCACCCTCTCCGAGGAGGAGCTCACGGCCCGCCTCGCCGCCACCGACTCGGCGGTCGTGATGAAGCTCGGCCGCACCTTCCCCGCCATCCGGCGGGCCATGGAGAACAGCGGCCGGCTCGCCGAGGCGCGCTACGTGGAGCGCGCGACGATGGCGGGGGAGCGGACCGGAGTCCTGGCGGACACCGACCCCGCATCCGTCCCCTACTTCGCCGTCGCCGTGGTGCCCAGCCGGATCGGGAACCCGGGCAGCGTGCCGTCCGGACCCGGCGAGGTCGCCGTCGTCGGCACCGGCCCGGCCGGGCCGCTGTGGCTGACCGCCGAGACCCGGCGGGTGCTGGCCGACGCCGAGGTGCTGGTCGGCTACACGACGTACCTGGACCGGGTGCCCGTCAAGCCGGGCCAGATCCGGCACGGCTCGGACAACAAGGTCGAGTCGGAGCGCGCCGAGTTCGCCCTCGACCTCGCCCGGCGCGGCAAGCGGGTGGCCGTGGTCTCCGGCGGCGACCCCGGGGTCTTCGCCATGGCCACCGCCGTCCTGGAGGTCGCGGGGCAGCCCGAGTACAAGGACGTGCCCGTACGGGTGCTGCCCGGGGTGACGGCCGCCAACGCGGCGGCCGCCGCGGCCGGAGCCCCGCTCGGCCACGACTACGCCACCATCTCCCTCTCGGACCGGCTCAAGCCCTGGGAGGTCATCGCGGAGCGGCTGCGCGCGGCCGCCGCGGCCGATCTCGTACTGGCCCTGTACAACCCGGGCTCGCGCAGCCGGAACTGGCAGGTGGCCCGCGCCCGCGAACTGCTCCTGGAGCTACGGGCACCGCAGACCCCGGTGGTCGTGGCGCGCGACGTGGGCGGGCCGGAGCAGTCGGTCCGGATCGTCACGCTGGCCGAACTGGAGCCGTCCGAGGTGGACATGCGGACGATCCTGCTGATCGGCTCCTCGCAGACCCAGGTGACCGAGCGGCCCGACGGGTCGCGGGTGACCTGGACCCCGCGCCGCTACGGCTGACCGCTGCCGGCGGTTCGGGTGAACCGGCAGGAGCCCCGGGGCGGTTGACCGCCCCGGGGCTCCTGCCGGTTCCAGGAGGCTCCGGCCGCTAGCCGGGGTTCGCCTCGAAGCTCACGGAGCGGACCAGGAGGTCGTCGCGCGCCGGGTTTCCGTGCGCCCGCAGCCTCCACTCGGCGCCCTGGCAGTTGGCATCCGCGTAGACGACGACGGCGGAGTCCGTGTCGTTGTGCGGGCCGTAGCCGGGCTGTACCTCGTCGTCGCCGACGGCGTGGAGGTTGATGCACTTGCCGCTGTGCGGGTCGTGCAGGGTGACGTGCTGCTCCTGCCCGTATCCGTCGACGTACTTGTAGTGGAAGTAGCCTTCGGCGGCGAGGGCCGAGCCGGGCAGCGACAGGACCAGGGCGAAGGCCGCCATGGCAGCGGCGGCGGTGGTACGGAGCTTCATGAGGGAGTGGATCCCTTTCCGTGGGGGCGGGTCGGGCAGTGCGGGCACGACCCTAGGAGGGCTCCGAACGGCGAATCGATCCTCCGCGATCCCTCGGCGTGGCGAGCTCGGCGGGGCCGGACCCGGATCCCGGGCGGCGGCCCGAAGCACTCAGCCCGCAGCACTCAGCCCGCAGCACTTAGCCCGCAGCACTCAGCCCGCAGCCCTCGCCTCTCGGCTCTCAGCCGGACAGCCAGGTCCGGACTTCGTCCACCGAGCCGGTCTGCGGGACGCCCCGCGGTATCGGCGGGCGGCGGACGACGAGGACCGGGATGCCGGCCTCGCGGGCGGCGGTGAGCTTGGGTGCGGTGGCCGAGCCGCCGCTGTCCTTGGTGACCAGGAGGTCGATGCGGTGGCGGGCCAGGAGGGCCCGCTCGTCGGCGAGGGTGAACGGGCCGCGGGCGAGCAGCACTTCGAGGCGCGGCGGAGCGGGCGCGTCCGGGGGATCCACCGAACGCACCAGGAACCAGGGCTCGGTGAGGTGCGCGAAGCTATGCAGTCCCATCCGGCCGGTCGTCAGGAAGAAGCGGGTGCCGAGCCCGGGGAGCAGCGCGGCAGCCTCGGTGAGGGAGTCCGCGAAGTGCCAGTCGTCTCCGGGGCCCGGGGTCCAGCCGGGGCGGCGCAGCGCGAGGAGGGGTACGCCCGAAAGGGCCGCGGCCCCGGCCGCGTTGAAGCTCATCCGCTCCGCGAAGGGGTGCGTGGCGTCGACCAGGTGCGTGACCCCGTGGGCGGCGATCCAGGCCGCCAGCCCGTCGGGCCCGCCGAAGCCGCCGATCCGGGTCTCGCCGGGCGGGAGTACCGGGGACGCGACCCGGCCGGCCAGTGAGGTGGTCACCCGGGGGGAGTCCGGGGCGGCGGCCAGTGCCTCCGCGAGGCGGCGGGCCTCCGTGGTGCCGCCGAGGATCAGGACGTGCGGACCTGGGCCGGCCGGATCAGCAGACATGCCGGTCGCGCTCGGCGGAGTACAGGTGGCTGTCGCGGAACTGCTCGGCGCCCAGGGTGCGGCCCACCAGGATGACGGCCGTGCGGACCAGCCCGGCCTCCTTCACCTGGGCGGCGATGTCGGCCAGCGTCCCGCGCAGGATCAGCTCGTCGGGGCGGCTGGCCATCGCGACCACCGCCGCCGGGCACTCGGCCCCGTAGTGCGGCAGGAGTTCGTCCACGACCCGGTCCACGTAGCGGGTGGCCAGGTGCAGCACCAGGAGCGCCCCGCTGCGGCCCAGGGTGGCGAGGTCCTCGCCGGGCGGCATCGGCGTGGCCTGCTGGGAGATCCGGGTCAGGATCACGGTCTGGCCGACGGTGGGGACGGTCAGCTCCCGCTTCAGCGCGGCGGCCGCCGCGGCGAAGGCGGGGACGCCGGGGACCACTTCGTAGGGGATGCCGGCCGCGTCGAGCCGGCGCATCTGCTCCGCGACGGCGCTGAAGACGGAGGGGTCGCCGGAGTGGAGCCGGGCCACGTCCTGGCCGGCCGCGTGCGCGCGGACGCACTCGGCGATGATCTCGTCGAGGTTCAGCTGCGCGGTGTCGATCAGGCGGGCGTCCGGCGGGCATTCGGCGAGGAGCTCGCGCGGGACCAGGCTGCCCGCGTAGAGGCAGACGGGGGCGGCGGCCAGCGTCCGGGCGCCGCGCACCGTGATCAGGTCGGCGGCGCCGGGGCCCGCACCGATGAAGTACACGGTCATCTCGTCTGATCCACCATTTCGGGGTCGGGCTGGTCCGGCTGGACTGGCGAGTGGGGCGGGTACGGCTTGGTGATCGTCCACTGGGTGACGGGCATCGCCTGGCGCCAGCCCGTGAAACCGCCTACCGGTACGGCGTGCGCGACGGCCAGTTTCACCAGCTCGCCGCCGTGGCGCCGGTAGCGGTCGGTGAGGACCGCCTCCGACTCCAGGGTCACCGTGTTGACCACGAGCCGGCCGCCGGGGGCCAGCGCCTCCCAGGCCGCGTCGAGCAGGCCCGGCGCGGTCAGGCCGCCGCCGATGAACACCGCGTCGGGAGCGGGCAGCCCGGCGAGCGCGTCGGGTGCGGAGCCGGTGACCACGCGCAGGGCGGGCACGCCGAGGGCGGCCGCGTTACGGGTGATCCGCGCGGCCCGTTCCGTCACCCGCTCCACGGTCACCGCCCGGCAGGAGGGGTGCGTGCGCATCCACTCGATGCCGATGGAGCCGGAGCCGCCGCCGATGTCCCACAGCAGTTCGCCGGGGGCGGGGGCGAGGGCGCACAGGGTGGCGGCGCGGACGTGGCGCTTGGTGAGCTGGCCGTCGTGCTCGTAGGCGGCGTCGGGCAGGCCGGGGGTCGCGCCGAGCCGGGGGGCCTGGGCACGGGGGTCGCGGCGGCAGTCGACGGCGATCACGTTCAGGGGGTCGCCGGGCGGGTGTTGCCAGGTCTGGGCGAGACCCTCGTACGTGTCCTCGTGCTCGGAGCCGAGCTGTTCCAGGACGCGCATCCGGCTGGGGCCGAAGCCCCGCTCTCGAAGCAGAGCGGCGATCTCGTTTGCGGTCAGTGCTCCGGCGCTCAGCACCAGGACCCGGCGGCCCTCGTACAGCGCGGCCGCGAGCCGGGCCACCGGGCGGCCGACCACGGTGACCACCTCGGTGTCCTCCACCGGCCAGCCCAGGCGGGCGCAGGCGTAGGAGACGGAGGAGGGGTGCGGCAGGACGTGCAGGGCGCCGGGGCCGAGCTCCTCGGACAGGGCGCGGCCGATCCCGTAGAACATCGGGTCGCCGCTGGCCAGCACCGCGATGCGGCGGCCCGCGTGCTCCGCCATCAGCTTCGGCACGGCCGGGCGCAGCGGGCTGGGCCACGCGACCCGGGCGCCGCCGCATTCCCCGAGGGGGAGCAGGTCCAGCTGCCGGGGCCCGCCGATCAGCACCTCGGCGCCGGCCAGCGCGGCCCGGGCGGGGGCGGTCAGCCCGTCCCAGCCGTCGGCGCCGAGGCCGACGACCGATACGGGTACGGGGGGCGGTGCGGAGCTCACTGGGTGGACCTCGGGGTACGGGAAGCGGGTGGACCAGCAGCCTACTGGGCCCGCCCCGGCCCCCCGGCGGGCGGGCCCCAGGGCCGGTCCCGGCCCCTGGCGCGGGGGCCGCGCCGCATGCACTGGCGGGGCCGGATAGCCGTGTCGTGCCGTGCCGTGCCGGGTCGGCCGTGCGGCGCCGCCGCCGGGGGCCGGCCCCCGGGCGCCTCAAACGCCGACGGGGCTGGGGTGGGCCGGAGCGACCGGCGGGGGCTGGGGTGGGCCGTTGGAATCCGTCCGCCCGACTCATTGGTGAGCCCACCACGCGGCCCCGACTCCGCCGACGGTCGTGACCAGCGAGACGAGCCATGTGGGCACGCGCTGAACGGTCAAATGGAGTCCGCCGCAGCGCAGTTCCAGGGCTGGAGGCGGCGTGTGGTTGTCCGCTCTGACACTCATGTCGGCGTCCTCTTTCCGGGCCTTGTCCTGCTTGGTCTGCATGGCTTCTGGCTCCTGTCGCGCGCCGTTGCGTGACGTCGGTGAAGGAAGTGGCACAACGCGACGACGTGGGCCTGTCGCCATCGACGCCATGCGGTGGTGAGAGACGAGCGGGGGCGAAATCAGCCACCCGGATGCTGCCGAAGGGGTTGGAGGCGCGCTGAACAGCAGTCGCCTGGGCACGGAGCCTGTCCAACCACACGTCAACGGGCGGTATGCCCCGCGACGTATCGACCTGAGGACCGGGGACTCCCATTTGACACTCTGGCCAGCGTGGCGCGCTGCTGCCCCGACCTGCCGCGGTGTGCACTCGGCACGGGGCGGTCGAAGGGGGCGACGCGCCGGATGTGTTCGGCGGGAAAGGGGCTTCGGTGCGTCTCCGGACTATCGCGCTGAGCAGGTCGTCGCGGACGACGACCTGCGGGTGGATCACGACGTGGATGCCGCGCCCGTGGCGGGACAGCTCGTTCGTCACGGAGTCCACGAGGAACGGCATGTCGTCGGTGACCACCTCGACGACGGAGTGGCTGGAGGTCCAGCCGCGCCTCGCAGGGCTCCGGGAGTAGGGTGCGGGGGCCGGTGGGCCGTGGGGGCTGCCGGGACGGGAGGAGCTGCCATGGCGGGCTGGAAGGCCACCCGGATGCCGGATCAGAGCGGGCGTACGGCCGTCGTCACCGGAGGCAACAGCGGGATCGGCTACGCCGCCGCCCGGGAGCTCGCACGCCGCGGCGCCTCGGTGGTGCTGGCCTGCCGGAGCGCGGCGCGGGGGCGGGCCGCCGAGGTCGCTTTGCGGGGTGAAGTGCCGGGCGCAGACGTGGAGTTCATGGCACTGGACCTCGCCGATCTGGCCTCCGTACGGGAGTTCGCGGCCGCGTACGGGCGGCGGCGGAGCGGGACCCTCGATCTGCTGGTGAACAACGCCGGCGTGATGGCGCTGCCCTACGGACGGACCGCCGACGGGTTCGAGACGCAGTTCGGGGTCAACCACCTCGGCCACTTCGCCCTCACCGGGCTCCTGCTGCCCCGGCTCCTCGACGCCCCGCCCGGGGCCCGGATCGTGAACCTCTCCAGCGGCTTCCACGCCCTCGGCGACGTGGACCACGAGGACCTCAACGGTGAGCGGAACTACCGGCGTTGGATCGCCTATGGTCGTTCCAAGACCGCGAACCTGCTCTTCACCCACGAGCTCGCCCGGCGCCTCGCGACCGCCGGATCCGGGATCGTCGCGGCCGCCGCCCACCCCGGCTACTCCTCCACGAACCTGCACGTGGCGGCGGCCCCGCAGGCGGGCACCACCCTCACCTCGCGGCTCGCGGTCGCCGCCAACGGCCTCGGCATCACCATCGGCAACGGGGTCATCGCCCAGTCCGCGGCCTCCGGCGCGCTGCCCACCCTGTACGCGGCCACCGCCCCCGGGGTCCGGCCGGACGAGTTCATCGGACCGCGGTTCAGCATCCGCGGCGCGCCGCACCGCTCCTGGCGGGCGAAATGGACCCTGGACGACAAGTCCGGCGAACGGCTCTGGGGTGCCTCCGAAAAGCTCACCGGAGTCTCGTACACGTCTCTATCGCGCTGAATCCCCGGGGGCTAGCTTGCTACTCGCCAGTCACTTCAGGCTGCCGAGTCCGAGCGCGCGTCGCATCACGCCGCATCCCCTGGGAGAGCCATGCGCAGATCCGCCCTGCCCGTGCCCCTGTTGTTCCCGATGCTCGTCGCCCTCGCCACGGCCCTCGCCGCGGCGCTCGTCGCTACTCTGCTCACCGCCCCGACGGCTGGGGCCGCGGAGGCGGTGGAGGCCGCCGCTCGCGCGGAGCGGCGTACGCCGGTCGTCCTCGTCCACGGCTTCGGGGACACCGCGGCCTCCCTCGACGGGCTGGAGGACCACCTGCACGCCCAGGGATGGCTCTCCAGCGACCTCGCCGAATTCGGCTACGACTGGGCCGCCACCAACGACTCCAACGCCGCCCGCTTCGGCGCCTTCCTCACCGAACGGTTCGGCAGCCGCCCCGTCGACGTGGTCGCCCACAGCATGGGCTCGCTGCTGACACGCAAGTACCTCAAGGACGGCGGGAGTTCCCGGGTCCGCTCCTGGGTCTCGCTCGGCGGACCCAACCACGGGGCGGGGGACGCCGCGCCATGCGGACCCTTCGCCACCTTCTGCGACATCCATGCCGCCTCGCTCGCCGACATGACCCCCGGCAGCCCCTTCCTGACCTCCCTCAACGCGGGCGACGAAACCCCGGGCGCCACCCGCTACACCACCTTCAGCTCCACCTGCGACCAGCAGATCCCGCCCGGCGACAGCCGCGCCCCGCGCTCCACCGAACTGGCCGGAGCCGTGAACCACGTCCTGCCGGTGGACGACAGCGGCTGCCCCTCGCACTACGGACTGCTCGGCAACGACTGGGTCCGCCGGCAGATCGTCGCCGAGTTCTCCAAGGACCCGGTGAGTCAAGTCGACCTGAAGGCAGGCCCGTTCCGGATCACGGTCGACTCGGCGCGGTTCACCTCCAGTGGCGAGAGCGGACCCGAGCTCTACGACGGGCTCACCCTGACCACCGACGGGACCGCCCGCTCCCTCTGGCACCGCGACCGGTCCGGCGCCACCGCCTTTCCCGACCACGACCCGTGGTTCGGGCTCGACGACTCCACCCGGAGTCAGGTCTTCAGCGGCCGGGCGACCGTCACCGCCTACCTCGTCGACGCCGACTACAGCGCCGGGAACAACGACGACGTGATGGCCGCCGGCCGCGTCCACTGGGACCCGGCGCTCGGCTTCGGCCGGTTCACCGCGAAGATGGCCGGTGTGGACGGCGGCGAGGCCTCCGTCACCTACACCGTGACCCCGGTGCAGGGCGTCCCCGCCTGCCGGGTCCGCGTGGACCAGGCGGAGCTGACCTACTTCGACGACGGCACGACCCGCCCCGCGCTCTACGGGGACATCGCGGTCCGGACCGGTGACCGTGCGCGCACCGCCGTGTGGTCGCGTTCCGGCTCGGACCCGTCGACCTTCCCCAACCAGGGCAGCCGCACCAACCCCGACCCGTACTTCTACCAACGCGTCGGCTCGGGGACCACGTACGGGCCCGGCCCGTTCGAGATCGGCGTCTTCCTCTGGGACTACGACGCCTCCTCGGCCGACGACCTGGTCGCCCGCGGCACGGTGGCCTGGGATCCGTACACCGATCAGCCGGGGACCCGTACCAGCGAGTTCCGCGGGGACGACGGAGGGCACGTGAAGGTCACCTGGACCGCCCTCTGCCCCTGATCCGGACGGGGGTCCGGGCGGGGGTCCGGGCGAGGGGTCCGGACGGGGGCGCGCCCCGGTATGAGCCCGTCCGCCCCCGTCGAGCCTCCGGGCGCCCCGTACGGGCCCTGACCTGGGAGCCCCGCCTCCAGTCACACTCGGCGGCATGGACGACGACACGACGGACAACCACCTACGTACCACCGGACCGCACGCCGAGGACCATGCCGAGGACCATGCCGTGGTCCTCGGCGCGGGCGTCGCCGGGCTGCTGGCCGCGCGGGTGCTCGCGATGCGGTTCTCCCGGGTCACCGTGATCGAGCGGGACGAACTACCCGACGGCGAGCCGGTGTTCCGGTCGGGGATACCCCAGACCCGGCACACGCACGTCCTGTGGGCGCGGGGCGTGGACCTGATCGAGCTGATGCTGCCGGGCATCACCGACAAGCTGCTGGCCGCGGGGGCCGTCCTCGCCGACTCGCCGCGCGACTTCCTCTGGCTGAGCCCGGCCGACTGGTTCGGGCCGGTGGCCGGGGCCAGGGTCCTGCTCGCGAGCCGGGAGCTGCTCGACTCGGCGGTGCGCCGGGAAGTGCTCCGCAACCCGCGCGTGCGGATCCGGGCCGGCCGGGCAGCCACCGGACTGGTCGCCGGGCAGGGCGGCCGCACGGTGACGGGGGTGGAACTGCGCGACGGCGAGCGGCTGGCCGCACGCCTCGTCGTCGACGCGACCGGTCGCACCTCCAAGGCCCCCGCCTGGCTCGCCGCGCTCGGCCACCCGGCCCCGGAGGTCACCCGGTACGACTCCCATCTCGGGTACTCCAGCCGCTACTTCGAGATCCCGGAGGATCCGGGACGGCGGTGGAAGGGCCTGTACGTCCAGGGCCGTCCGGACCTTCCGCGCGGCGGAGTGCTGATGCCGCTGGACGGGAACCGCTGGCTGGTCACCCTCGTCGGGAACGGCGAACACGCGCCGCCCGTACGGGAGGAGGAGTTCCTCCCGTTCGCCCGGAGCCTGCGCAGCCCGGCCCTGTACGACGCCATCCGGGACGCGGTCCCGCTGTCCTCGCCCACCGCCTTCCGGAACACGGCGAACGAATGGCGCCACTACGAGCGCCTGGAGCGCTGGCCGGCCGGGTTCGTTGTCCTCGGTGACGCCGCCTGCCGTTTCAACCCCGTGTACGGGCACGGCATGACGGTCGCCGCGCTCGCCGCGGAGGCCCTGGCCAAGGAGATCCGCGCCCTGTCCCCGGAGCAGATCGCGGCGGCCTCCCGCCGGATCCAGCGCCGGACCCTCGCGGCGGCCGCCGTGCCCTGGCAGATCGCCACCAGCGAGGACATGCGGTACCCGGTGACGGAGGGGCCGCCGCCGGACCGGGCCACCCGGATCCTGCAGCGCTACATGTCCCGGGTGATGGCGGGAGCCAACACCGACCCGGCGATCGCCGCCCGCTTCTTCGGAGTGCTGTCGCTGACCAGCCCGCCGGGCACGCTCCTGGACCCCGTCACGATGGTCCGCGTCCTGTCCAAGCCGCGGCTCCCGGCGAACCCCCGCACCACCGCCTACCCGACCCACCACGGCGCGCCGGCGGGGCGCGTCAGGTAGCGCTCGACGGCCTCGCGGGCACGGGCGCTGGAGGCCGCCGCGTCGGCCAGGGACCGGGCCAGGGCCTCGATCCACTCGTCCAGGCCCACCTGGCGGCGGGAGAGCACGACGCCCCGTACCTCGTGGCAGATCTCACCGGTCACCCGGCCCCGATCCGTCCGCAGTGAAAGCCGTTGCTCGCCGAGTGCGACGTCCAGCGCGGTGACCGTGCCCTCGCGCGACGGCGGTGCGGACGAGGGCCGCCTCCGCCACGAAGTCGCGCCCGTACCTGAGGGAGGGGCACTCGTTCTCGCGCAGCCGGAGTGCGATTGCGTCCACCAGCACCCCGTCACCGCCGTGCCCGGCGGCGTCGTCTGCGAGGTGTTCGAGGGCCTTCCGGCGGACGTGGCCGACCAGTTGGGTGTACCCGTCGACCTCCTGGTTCCCGGCGGCCCAGCGGGACGGGCGCGAGGCGCGCCAGTCGTCGTGGCGGGTGTCGAGGGCGATGCCGAAGGCCAGTGCGTTGGGAATCCATCCGGAGCGCACGAGCGCGGCGAAGTCCTGCCCGTCGAGGTGCGAGGTGAAGGGCTCGTGCGGGCGGACGCGGGAGCGGGCCCGGACCGCGGTGCCGAGAGCCGTGAACTCCACGGTCTGCGCGGTGAACTCCTCGACCCGCAGTTACACCCCGACGACTCCGTCGCCACCGAGCGCGCGGCACTCGGCCACCGCCCGGGCGAGTGCCAGCCGACGGCCCGTGTACAGGGTCCGCGTCAACTGGGAGTAGGAGGCGGTCCATGCGGAGGAGGGAGTCTTCACGCCGTCCGTGACCGACCAGGTGCCCGGGCAGCCCCAGAGGCCGGTGTAGCCGATGTTGAAGACGGCGGTGCCGAGAACCTGTCCGACCGGCTCGAACCCGACGCCCTGGACCGCCGCGAACTCCTCTACCGACAGGGCCGAGTCCCAGCCGCCGCCGGAACGGGAACCGCGCCGTCCCGCCGTCAAGGGTCCCCGGCGGGCCGGTGTCTCCTCGGTGTGCCATCGAATCCCGTACCGTCCGCCCCTTGGCCCGCCGTGCGGATCACGGAGCCCCCCGTCGGCGGCGTATGTCATCCACCCCATGGTCCACCGGACGGCCTAGGATCGATTGCGTGATCGCCGAGATGCAGTGCGTGGTGCTGGACTGTCCCGACCCGGCGGCGCTGGCCGCGTTCTACCAGTGCCTGACCGGCGGTGAGGTCAACCGTCCCGACCGGCGCTGGGCGACCGACGCGACCTGGGCGACCCTGCACCTTCCGGCCGGCCAGGTCCTCGCCTTCCAGTACGCCGAGGACCACCGGCCGCCCCGCTGGCCGGACCCGGCCCGGCCCCAGCAGCTGCACCTGGACTTCGCCGTCGCGGACCTGGAGGGGGCTCATGCGGAGGTCCTGGCCTGCGGCGCGACCCTGCTCGACGGGGACCGGGCGGGCGAGGGCTGGCGGGTCTACGCCGATCCGGCCGGGCACCCCTTCTGTCTGGTGCGCCACTGACCGGCGGGTCCCGCCGGCCCCGCTTTCAGCCCGGGAAGGTCACTTCGACGGGCTGAGCTGCACCGTCGTCAGCGCCCCGCCCGCGGCCTCCTTCACCACCGTGAGCCGGGTCCCGGTGTCCGGCACCTTGACGCCGAGCTGCGGCAGTGCCGCGTTCCAGTACGACCCGTGGCGGTCGTCGAAGACCGGTACGCCGCTGCGGGCCGGGATCACGGTCGCCGCGCCCGCCTTGTGCAGGACGATCCGGTCGCTCTTCCCGAGGGAGAAGGGGGCGTCGAAGGTCTACGCACGCGCGTTGAGGAGCGTGCCGTCCGCGTGGGTCAGCGGCTCGGGGCGCGCGTCGACGGGCAGCAGCATGCCGCCGCCGGGGTGCGCATTGGTGGTGTTGTCGCTGTACGCCGTGTCCCAGAGCCAGACCAGCACGCCCTGCTGGTACGGATAGAACTCGACCTTGTCGCCCGTGAAGCCGAAGTTGTACGGCCCCGTCCTCAGCAGGCTGCCGTAGCCGGTGTAGCGGCGGTTCTCCACGAAGTACGCGCGCGGGTGCTGCTCGCTGCCCGTACGGCCCTGCGTGCGCGACCACTTGACCGCCGTCCAGCCGTTCGCGCCCTGCTCCGCCCCGTCGCGCAGCAGCTCCCGGCCGTCGGCGCCCGCCGTGACGCGGATGTCGTCGAAGGTGACGCCCTTGCCGTGGGTGTTGCTGTCCGAGGTGACGCGCAGCCTCAACTGGACGGAAGTATCGGCGAACTGGGTCAGCGGGACCGAAAGCTGCGTCCAGCCCGCCGAGGTGCCCGAGATCCCCTTCGCCCCGATCGGCGCGCCGTCCACCGTGCCCGGCAGTGCCGTCCAGGCGGCCCCGCCGTCCGTGGAGGCCTCCACCGTCAGGTAGTCGAAGTCCTGCTCGATGTCGTACCAGACCCGGGCGTCCAGGCGGGCCGCCGCGGCGGCCGCGATCCCCGAGAGGTCGACCGTGCGCGACAGCGTGTTGTCCATGAAGTCGCCCGTGCCGCTCCACCACTGGCTGGCGCCCTCGTACGGGTCGACCAGCTCGGTCGTGGTCGAAGACGGCGGCAGGTGCACCAACAGGGCTTGCGGATCCTCGGTGTTGTAGCCGGACACCCCGAGAGTGGCCCGCGTCGTGCGGCCCGCGTCGGCCTCCGTGTACTGGAGCCAGCCCAGCTGGAGCTTGCTCCAGGGGTCGAGGTCGCCCGGGAACTCGCCCGTGGAATTGCGGCCCTTGCCCAGGTAGGACGCCGAGGACATCAGCGACCAGAAGTTGACGCTGTTGTCCCCGTCCGAGCTGTACAGGTCCGGCAGGCCCAGATCGTGCCCGAACTCGTGCGCGAAGAGGCCCGCGCCGCTGTTCTCCCCGCCGGTCAGGTAGTCCCCGGCCCAGATGCCGGTGTCGCCGACCGGGGTGCCGCCCGCCTTGTTGCCCTCCGGGCCCGCGCTGCCGGCCTGGTTCCAGTAGGCGAACCAGCGGTGCGCCCACACGGCGTCCTTGCCCTGCGTGCCGCCGCCCCAGGTCTGGTCCTTGCCCGCGTGGACGACGACGAGGTGGTCGAGGTAGCCGTCCGGCTCGTCGAAGTTGCCGTCGTGGTCGGCGTCGTAGCGGTCCCACACGTCATACTCGGCGAGCTGCGCCTTGATCTGCTCGGGCGTACGGCCCTTCGCTCGCTCGGACTTGTACCAGGAGTCCGTGGCGTCCCGGATCATGTCCCAGTTGGTCCGGCACTGGCCGGACTCGGAGCAGTTGTCGGTGCCGTAACGGGCTTCGTTCCAGGGCAGCTTGACCCAGTCGGTCACCGTGCCGTCCATGTCGTACCGGCCGGAGGACTGGAGCCGGTAGTAGGCGCGCAGGGAGGCCGACTGCGGGTCGGTGGAGAAGAACTGCTTCTCGTAGAAGGACCGGTCGAAGTCCTTGCGCCACAGGGTGTGGTTGTCGTCCGCGGCCGGCTTGCCGATCGTGTTGTGCGCCGGGCCCGGGGTGCCGCCGAAGCGCGGCTTGCCCTCGAACTCGGTGGTGTTGTCCACCTGGTCGCCGAACTCGGCGAGGATCACGAAGACCTTGTCCTTGCGCTCCCGGGCCAGTTCGACGTACCGCTTGCCGACCTTGGCCAGGCGCGGCAGCGTGCCGTCGGCCTCGGCGCGCAGACCGCCGGGACGGCCGGCGGCCACCTCTTCGAGGGCCTGGCGGCGCAGGGCCTGGCGCTGGAGCTCCAGGGGTGCGGGTGGCGGGGCGGCGGCGTGCTGTTGCTCGGCCTGCTGCTGCCCGGCGGGCGTCGGCGTGGTCGGCGGGGCCGGGGATGCGGTGGCGGCGAGCGCGGGGGCGGCGAGGAGGGCGAGGGATATCGCCGCTCCCACCGCAGCGAGTCTGCGCAACGTAGCTGACCTTTCTGGAGTTCCGGTCGGTCGGGTTGGTCGGAGCGCGAGTAATATTTCACATGTGACAGGTGATTGATAGGTGCGGGGGAGGTGGACGTCCGGCGCGGCCGGGCGTGCGCTCGGGTGAGGCCGGGCGTTTGCGCTGGCCATCCGAACTCGACGTTCCAGGGGCCCCGTTCGCCGCGCGGCGCTATCGTGCCGAGCGGGGACGACTGTGCGAGGGGGCGGAGCCGCGATGCGATTTCTGTTTGTGCACGGCACGGGGGTGCGGCGCGAGCGGCACGACCTGCTCTTCGCCCTGGTCCGGGACCGGCTGACCGCCCGGTTCCCCGGGGCGAGCGTCGACTCCTGCTTCTGGGGGGAGCGGTACGGGGCCACCCTGAGCGCCCAGGGCCGTTCCGTGCCCGGACTGAGCGCCCCCGGCGCGGCCATCGGCCCGGACGACGAGGAGACCGCCGAGTGGGGGCTGCTGGTCGCCGACCCGCTCTGCGAGCTGCGGGTACTGGCGGAGGCCGGCTGGGACACCGGAGCCGACGGCCACTCGGACGGCCACCCCGACGGCGACCCGGACGGCAGCCCCGACGGCGCGTTCGATGACGACGCCTTCGCGATGCCCGGCGTACAGTCCGCGGGCGACCGCGTACTGGAACTGCTCGCCGAGGTCTCCGGCGTCCCCGACGGCGGCGAACAGGCCGCGTTACTGCTCGGCACCGGCCTCGCCGCCGGATTCCCCGCCGCCCTGAAGACCGTCTCCCGTTCCGACGAGGCCGCCCGCGCCGGGGCCCGGGCCGCCGGCGAGACGCAGGCCCGGGAGCTGGCCAAGGCCCTGGCCCGCGCGGTGACCGCCGCCGCACTCGCCTCGGCCGGAGCCGAGGCCGACTGCACCGGAGCCGAACGCGACCGCCTCGTCGAGCTCATCACCACCCGCCTCGGCGGCGACGCCCGGGTCCCCGGCGCCCGCGTCGCCGCCGTCCTCGGCCGGCTCGCGCTGCGCGTCACCACCCAGCCGCTGCTCAACGCCTGGCGCGGCTCCCTCACCGTCGGGGCCACCCCCGCCCTCGGCGACATCCTGCGCTACCAGGCCCGGGGCGCCGACCTCCGCGCGTTCCTGCTCGAGCGGATCACCGCCGAGCCCGGGCCGACCGTCCTCATCGGCCACAGCCTCGGCGGCATCGCCCTGGTGGACCTCCTCGCCCTGGCGGCCGCCCGCGGCGAGCCGGTGCCCGGCGTCGAACTGCTCGTCACCGTCGGCTCACAGGCACCCTTCCTCTACGAACTCGGCGCGCTGGCCGGGATCGTGCCGGGCAGCAGGCTCCCGTACGCCTTCCCGCGCTGGCTCAACGTCTACGACCGCCAGGACGTGCTCTCCTACCTCGCCGAGCCCGTCTTCCCCGGCGACCCGCGGGTCAGCGACCAGGAGATCGGCAGCCGCCAGCCCTTCCCGGCCTGCCACAGCGCCTACTGGAAACAGGACTCCCTCTACGCACGCATCGAACAGGCGGTGGCCGAAGCGGAGATCGGGTGAACCCCCTCGACCTGCTGCCCTCCGAGCTGGGGCCGCGCACCTTCGCGCTCGTCGCCGGGGTCGAGAGCTACGACATCAGCCGCCACTGGAACCTGCGCGGCCCGGCCCGCGACGCCCTGCGCTTCGCCCGCTGGCTCACCGGACCGGGAGAGGTGCCGCCCGGCCACGTACGGCTGTTGCTTTCCCCGCTCGATGATCCGGACTCGCTCGACTGGTCGGCCTCCGCCGCCCTGCAGGCCCTGCGCACCACGCACCGCCCGGCGACCGAGGCGAACGTGAAATCGGTGCTGTTCGACGAACTCCCCGCGTGCGAAGGCGATTTGCTCCTGATCTTCTGGGCCGGGCACGGCTACACGGAACCGCGCCGCGGTGAACTGATGCTGCCCTCCGCGGACGCCCGGCCCGGCCAGATCCGCCACCTCAACCTCGACTCCGCGCTGCGCTGGTGGCGCACCAGCCTCGTCAAGCGCGAGCTCTTCCGCTACCAGGCCGCCCTGGTGGACGCCTGCCGGGTCGACGCACCCCGCGACGCCCGGTGGAACTTCGGCACCAGCGACTACGGCGGCGGCGCCACCGTCCCGGGGCGGCGCCAGTTCCGGCTGTACGCCTCCCGCGAGGGCGAGGCCGCGAAGAACGACGCCGAGCGCGGCGCGGGCCGCTTCACCGAGGAGCTCCTCGCCGAACTCGGGGAACGCCCGGTGCGCGAGGCCGTCTCCGGTCTCGCAGACACCGCCCGCTCCATTCACCGCACCTTCATGGGCCTGCGCGAACGCGGCGAGGGCTGGCAGCTCCCGCAGTTCGTCGTGGACCGCGACTGGGACGCCTCCTCCTTCCTCGATGACGATCTGCCCGGGATGGCGCCGCCGCGCGCCGGCCGCCTCGACCAGGCCGCCTGGGACGGGCT
Organism: Streptomyces sp. GL_148; assembly: GCF_057834205.1. Taxonomy (NCBI): domain Bacteria; kingdom Bacillati; phylum Actinomycetota; class Actinomycetes; order Kitasatosporales; family Streptomycetaceae; genus Streptomyces; species Streptomyces sp. GL_148. Next base: position 6,944,331 of record NZ_CM174396.1, read on the forward strand.
CGGCGAACTCTTCGAGGACCGCGACCTACCGCGCTGCGCCCACGAGGCGTACCTGTGGGCGTTCAGGGCGGCCGGCTGCGCGGCCCCCGTCCAGGGCGGGCTGCCCGGCGACACCCTGCTGGAGGTGGTCCAGGACCTCGACGAACGCCACGGCGGGCCGGGCGGGATGCCGCTCCCGGTGCCCTTCGTACGGTTCCTCGCGGAACAGGGCGCGATGGGCGACGGGCCGTGGGCGGCCCGGCTGCGCGACTGGGTGCGCGCCACCCGCGAACGCCTCGCCCTGCCCGCGCTGCCGCCCCCGCCCCCGCCGCCGCGCAGGACGGCCCTGTACGTGCGGCTGGAGACGCCGCCGGGCGGGGAGGAGGGGTTCCTCGCCCGGATGTGGCTGCGGCGGGAGACGACCGAGCACATCTGGGAATCGGAGGGGGCGCCGGTACGGCTGGACGCGGTACGGGACGCACTCGTACGGCAACTCGTGGCGACGGCAAAGGTGTTGGGCGCCGACGCGGATGCGGGGCGGCTCTCCGGCGCGGTGGAGCGGATCGAGTTCTCAGTGCCGTACGAGCTGCTGGACCTGGACTTCGACCAGTGGCCGGTCCCGCGCGGCCCGGGCGGGCGGACCCGGGCGCTCGGCGTGCTCTACCAGGTGGTGGTGCGCTGCCCGCAGGAGCGCGAGTACACCGGCACCGAATGGCGCGGCAAGTGGCGCTGGCTGTGGGCCCAGGGCGGCCGGCATCCGGAGGCGGTCCGGGTGGTGGCCGACGCGGACGCGGACGACGGGCTCGGCATGGAACTGGGCGCGGGACCGGCTCCCGCGTGCGTACTGGCACACACGCGGGCGGGGGCGCGGACGGCCGCGGTGGTGGAGGCGGTCCTGGAGGGCGGTGTCCCGGTGGCCCTCTGGCACCGCGGCCCAGCTCCGGCGGGCACGCACCGGGCCGGGGCGGACGGGACCCGGCCGGCGCAGGCCGGCTCCGGCCGGGCCGGAGAACCGGGGGCGGCGCAGGCGGCTCGGGGCGGCTTCGCGTACGCCGCTGAGGGTACCGGGGGTACCGGGGGCGCCGGTCCGGGCGGGTCCGCGGGCGACCTGCTCGATCTGCTGGCGCCGGCCGGCGAGGACGGGCGGCCGCCCGACCCCGGCGCACTCGACGTTCTCGCCCTGCCCGCCCGCGTGCGCGCGGTGCGCCGGGCGGCCGCCGTCGCGGGCGCGGGCGCCCCCGGCGGCGATCGCCGACAGCCGCCGGGGGGAGACCGGTTGGTCCTCCTGTGGGACGATCCCGACGACACCCTCACCCTCCGGTCCCTGGCGTGAACCCGCTCCCGCTCCCGACGCCGCTCCCGATGCCGCCGCCGAGCCGGCCCTCAATCCCGGATCCCGGGCCCCGGGCCGGCCCGGGCCCGGGATCCGGACTCCGGGCCCGATCCCCGGTCTCGGGTCCGAGTCCCGGGCTCGGGTCGGACCCCGGGCCTCGGCCGGTCCCGACCCCGTGCCCGACCCCGACTTCGCATCCGCACCGATCCCGATGACCGTTCGCGGCGACGGCCCGCGACACCGACGATGGAGGCAGAGGCTGTGGTGAAGGACTGGTGGCTGTACCAAGGGCCCGGCGAGGCCGCCGAGCGCCGGGCCAGGCTGGAGGCCGGACCGCCACCGCCCTGGCGCGACTTCAAGGGCGTCCCCGACCCGGGGTACACACCCCCCGGCTGCGAGGGAGAGGCCTGGGAGCGCACCTGGCGGCGCGGCGAGGGCTACGTGCCCGACGAGTTGGAGAAGGACGTGGTCAACACGGCGCTGCACCTGCGCCGGCCGCTGCTGATCACCGGCAAGCCGGGGGTCGGCAAGTCCACGCTCGCCTCCAGCATCGCAGCCGACCTCGGTCTGGGACCCGTACTGCACTGGCCGGTCACCAGCCGCACCGTCCTGCGCGACGGCCTGTACCTGTACGACGCGATCGGCCGGCTCCAGGAGGCCGGGCTGGAGCAGTTGCGCACACCCGGAGCCGAGCCGCCCGCGGCCCGCGCCCAGAGCCCGGCCCCCGCCGGGGGCGGACCGTCCATCGCCCGCTACCTGCGCCTCGGCCCCCTCGGTACGGCCCTCCTGCCCCAGGACCGCCCCCGCGTCCTGCTCGTGGACGAGATCGACAAGAGCGACATCGACCTCCCCGGCGACCTCCTCACCGTCTTCGAGGACGGCGGCTTCGTGATCCCCGAGCTCGCCCGGCTCGTCAAGGAGGCCCCCACCGTCTCCATCGGCACCGACGACGACACGGAGGAGGCCGTCCGGATCTCCCAAGGCCGCGTCCAGTGCCGGTACTTCCCCATCGTCGTCCTCACCAGCAACGGCGAACGCGACTTTCCGCCCGCCTTCCTGCGCCGCTGCGTCCGGCTCCACCTGGAGCCGCCGGGGCCCGACAAGCTCGCCCGCATCGTGCGCGGCCGGCTCGGCGTCGACATCGAGAACAGTGACGAGTACCGCGATCTCGTCCAGAGCTTCCTGGAACGCGCCGAGGACGGCGACCTCGCCACCGACCAGCTCCTCAACGCCATCCAGCTCCGGCTGGCCGGCGCCTGGTCCGCCCCCGGCGACCGCGAACGCTTCCTCGCCACCGTCATGCACCACCTCACCGGACCCTCCGCGTGATCGAGAGGCTCCTCGCCGCCCTGGCCGAAGGCGCCGAGGACAACGGCCCGCGCCCCGGAGTCGGAGCGGAGGAGATCGCCGACATCCTGTGGCTCGCGACCCGGGTGGACGCGGCCGCCCTCCGCACGGAGCCTCGCGGGACACCCCCGGCGGCCGGACCCGAACCCGCCGCCGACGCAGCGGAGTCACCCCCCAAGGCGCGCGGCGGCGCCGTCGAACCGGGAGTCGAGTACTTTCCCGCGACCGCGACCGCGGCTGCCCGCGCCCCCACCCCCACCTCCGCACCCGACGGCCCCGCGGACGCCTCCGCCGGCCGGACCGCGGGCGGCACCCCCGGCGGCGCGCCCGCGCCGCCCGCACGCCGGGGCACGGCGGTGCGGCTGCCGCGGGCCGCTACCCTCGACGACCCGCTCGCCCTGATGCGCGCCCTGCGCCCGATCGGCCGCCGCAACATCGGCGGCCCGGGGGAGGAGCTGGACGAACAGCTCACCGTCGAGCGCAGCATCGAGCGGATGGTGCTCACCCCGGTCCTGCGCCCCGCCGAGAGCCGCTGGCTGGACGTGGCCCTGGTCGTGGACTCCCACCACTCGATGCTGCTCTGGTCCGATCTGGTGGAGGAGGTGCGCGGGGTCCTCATCCGCAGCGGAGTCTTCCGCGACGTACGGACCTGGCGGCTCACGGGCACCGGCCCCGGCGGCGCCCCGATGGTCGCGCACCATCGCGACAGCCCGCCCCGCAACCCCCTGGAGCTGGTCGACCCGGCGGCCCGGCGGCTGATCCTGGTGCTCTCCGACACGGTGGCCGCCGGCTGGCGCGAAGCCCCCCTGCGCGGTCTGCTCCGGCAGTGGTCCACGCACAACGCGGTGGCCGTACTGAACGTCCTGCCCGAGCGGCTCTGGACGCGCGGGGCGGTCCAGCCGGTCCCCTTCGCCGTCCGCGCGGACCGGCCCGCGGCGGCCACCCGCTCCTGGCAGCGGGTCCCGGTCGCCCGGCGGGCCCGCGGCGGCGGGCCGGTGGTCCCGGTCGTCGGCATCGCCTCCGGGAGCCTGGCCCGGCTGGTGCGGGTGGTGTCCGGCGACGGCCGCTGGCGGCGGCTCGCGTGCCTGCGCCTCGACGCGGAACCCGCGCGTGGTGGCCCGTACGAGGCACCCTGGGCTCCGAAGCTCTTCCCGGACCCCCTGGAGGCGGTGGAGCGCTTCCGTGCGAGCGCCTCGCCGACGGCCCAGCGCCTCGCCGACCACCTGGCCGCCGTACCGCTCACCCTGCCCGTGATGACCCTCGTACGCCGGTCCCTGCTGCGGGAGTCCGAGCACGGCCACCTCGCGGAAGTGGCCCTGGGCGGGCTGCTCGCCCCCTGGGACGGCGAACAGGACGCCGACACCGCTCAGTTCGAGTTCCTGCCGGGCGTACGGGAGGCCCTGCTCGGATCGCAGCTGCGCGGCGACGTGGCCGCCGTACGGGAACTGGTGCGGCGGCGCGTGTGGGAGTACATGTCCCACAAACGCGGCACCGGCCGGGACTTCACGGCCATCCGCCGGGGGCCCCGGGGCGGGGGACGGCGCGAACTGGCGCCGGGGGCCATGCCGTTCGCCCTCGCCGCCGGGCCGGTGTCGGGACTGGCCGACCGGGTGGTGCGGGTCCGCTTCGAGTCGCAGCGGGAGCCGCTGGCGGTGGGCGTGCTGCTGTCGCCCCGACTGGTCCTGACGGTCGGCGATGCGCAGACCGGGCCGCCGCACACCTCGGTCTGGGTCCGGGCCGACGGGCAGGAGGTGCTCTGTCAGCGCGCCTGGGGAGACGGGGCGGCGCCCCAAGTGCTCCTGTTCGTCTCCGACGTCGACCTCGTGGACCCGGCGGACTGGACGGAGCCGGCCTGGGCGGAGGGGTTCGCGGGTCCGGGGGAGCGCCTGGTCGTGGACGGTGCGACCGACCAGAGCGAGTCGGTGGCGCTGGCCGCCGAGGTCCTCCCGTACGAAGGGGAGCGCAACGGGGAGCTCGTCCGGCTCTCCGCCGAGCCGGAGCCCTGGACCCACTACGCGGGCTCCCCGGTCTCCCGGGACGGCCTGCTGGTGGGCATCGTGCACACGGTGATGCGGGACCGGATGGTCTTCCTCACGGGGCAGACGCTGCTGGAGCAGCCGGGGTTCCGCGAGGTCGTGGCGACGCACGCGCGCGGGCTGAACGAGCGGTCCGCGATCTGCCTGGCGGTAACGGCCCGGGTGTCCTCGGGCTTGAACGCACGGGCGGGGCGTGCGATCGACGAGCTCCTCGTTGAGGCGATGGCGGACTCCGGGGTGAGCGGGTCGGTGGCGACCCACGAGGGGGGCCTGCGCGTCATGGTGGTGGCGGATCCGGGAGCTCTCGGGAAGACGGGGCTGCTGCTGTCCGCACTCCCCGACGCCCTGACCCGGCTGCGCGCGAGCTCCGGCGATCACGAGCTCAGTCTGGCGGTGGCCCTGGCCAGGAGCCCGTTCACGAGCGAGGGGCAAAGCGCGAACGGGCCGGGGCCGGACGAGGCACTGTGGCTGGTGCGCCACCCCGATGTCACCGCGAGGCTGGACCGGTCGGACACTCGGTGGGGCATCCTCGTGGTGGCGGGCGAGTCGCTCGGTGATGTGGACGAATTCGAGATGCTGACGGTTCGGCGGTTGGGCCCGGAGCCGAGGGCCGGGGGACCGGGCGACCCGCCGGACGTGACGGGTCCGCAGACCGGGCCGGAGCCCGTACGACCGGAAGGGTGGGTCGTCGAGAACGGTCCCGGCGGGCTGGCCCGGTTGCTGATCAGCGCCGACCTGAGGGTCGACGACCCGGTACTCGACTGGGCGCACTGCGGTTTCAGGCCCAGGACGGCGAATCCGACCGGCTGCATCGGGATCCGTCTGCCGGGCCGGGAGCGCTGTCTGGCCCATGTGACGCTCTCCGAACGGGACGCGTACCTGAGGGAGCTCCGGCCGGGCCATGACATCGACCTGCGGGGCACCACGTTCACCGGCGGTCTGCTCCGCGCCGTGCTGATCGCGCTGAATGACGGGCTGACCGGGCACGTCCGGATGGGGAACGCGGCTTTCGACCGCGCCGACTTCGTCGACGCCTGGAGCTCGTCGGGCGCCGAGTTCGAGGGCCGTGTCTCCTTCGACCGGGCCAGATTCACCCAGGTCGCGGGCTTCATGGGCTCCCACTTCAAAGGGACCGCCTCCTTCGGGCGGACCGTGTTCCGCCATGGGGGCACCTTCGACGGGAGCACCTTCGACCGTGACGCACGGTTCGTCATGGCGGACTTCGGGGGCAGCGCGGTCTTCACGGACGCGATGTTCGTCCAGGACCTGGACATGACCTGGGCGGATCTGTCGAACCAGGCGGGCATGAATGGGATGAGGGTGCGGGGGCTGGCCGACTTCTCGCACACGGTCTTCTACGGCGGGGACATGTGGGCCCGTGCGGTCTTCCTCCGAACGGCCTCCTTCGCCCACACCCTGTGGGGACACCCCGTGGTGTTCGACGCGGTCCGTTTCGAGGGCCATACCGTCTTCGATCAGGCGGTGTTCGGCGCTTCGGTGGTCTTCAAGAACGCGGTCTTCGCGGACAAGGTGACCTTCGCGGGGGCCGACTTCTCGGACTACGGGGCGTTCGAAGACGTGACCTTCGACGATCCCGCCGCACTTCCCCCTGCGTGGCGGCCGCTCCTGCCGGGCCCGATGACGTTCCGTCTGGGCGGCGCCGAGGGGGGTACCCGCCGGACCGGACCGTGACTCCGGTGGATCGTCCGGGTGCGGGGCCTGCCGGTCCCGCACCCGGGCGAGCCGGGTCAGGCGGTGGGCGGTACCCGGCCCGGGCGGCCCGCGCCGCGGGTCAGGCGGTAGCCGCCGATGCCCGCGAGGGCGGCGAGCAGGCCGCCGGCCGCCGTCCAGAGCCAGCGGTCCGACCACCAGGTGCCCGACCAGCCGTCGGCCGGTGCGACGCCGTACGCCGTGCCGGCGCCGGGGACGAGCGGTACGGCCAGGGCGCTGTCGGCGGCGTAGGCACCGCCGACGTTCTTGGCCTCGGCCCGCAGGCGTGCCCGTACCGGCTGGCCGAGGTCCTCCTGCGCGAGGTCGATGACCGTGAGCCGGAGGTAATAGGCCCCCGGCAGCGGGTCGTTGGCCCACTGGTCGGCGCCCGAGCGGACCGGGCGCAGGGTGCAGGACAGGTCGACGGTCGTGGCGTCCTTGGCGGCCGTACCGGTCTGCGTGCCGTACATGCAGGGCTGGCGGCGGCGCAGGCCGTCGTACACGTCGAGCTGCCAGGTGGAGGCGGAGTGCCGGCCGGCCGCGGCGGGCAGGGTGACCGAGGCCCGCACGGTGGCGCGCTGCCCCGAGTCCAGGGGGAGCACCCAGTAGAGGTAGTCGCCGGTGGAGGCGTCGGCCGTGGCCTCCTGGCCCAACTGGAGCGGGGTGGCGGTACGGAAGGCCGTACCGGCCTCGGTCGGACCTTCCCCGGAGCCGCTCGGGCTCGGCGACGGCGAGGCCGCCACCCCGAGGAGGCCGCCGCCCACGAGGAGGGCGGCGGTCAGCGCGCGTCGCACGCGCCGTCCGGTGGGCGCGGGGCCGTCGTTTCGTTCACGTCTCAGGGCAGCAGTACTCATCAGTTGGTCCTCCAGACCGCGATGCGCCAGCGGGAGACCCAGCCCCACACCAGTCCGGCGAGGAGGCCGGTGAGCGCCAGTGCGCCGAGGAGCCACCAGCCGCGTCCGAGGCCGAAGGAGGCCACGTCGGAGGCCCCGTCCGGGCCGTCCACCACGTCGATGGTCAGTTCGATCGGCATGCCCGGGGTGGTCTTGACCGAGGCGGGCGCCGAGAAGGAGTTGCTGACCTGGAGACACACGGTCTCGGCAGGCTCCTCGTCGTCCGCGTCCCCGGCCTTGGGGTAGCGCAGTCCGGACGAGATCAGGTCGGTCCGCCCGTCACCGGCCTCCTGGCCGCGTACGATCTCCCGGCCGCTCGCCGTCGTCGCGCGCAGCAGCACGCCGTAGTCGTTGTTCACGGCGCGGTCGGCCCCGATGCTGACCGCGGCCCGCAGTTCCCGGCCCGGTGCCACGGAGACCCGGTACCAGCGGTGCTCCCCGAAGCTCTCGCGGTCGCTGTAGAGACCGGGCTTCAACTCCGGTGCTCCCGCGCACTGTTCGGTGCCCTCGGTGGCCACCGGATTGACCACCGGCGTGGCCGCCCGGCCCACCAACTGCCGGACCCTGCCCGAGAGTTCGGCCGTGTGCTGCACGGAGGTGTAAGTGCCGCCGGTGGCCTCGGCGATGCAGATCAGCTGGTCGCGGGTCTTGGCGTCGGGAACGAGCCCGAGCGTGTCGATGACCAGGTGGATCCCCTTGGCCGCGATGTCCCGGGCCACCTCGCAGGGGTCGAGCGGGGCGCAGGTGTCCTCGCCGTCGGTGATGAGCACGATCCGCCGGGTGGCGTCGCCGCCCTTCAGGTCCTCGGCGGCTCCGAGCAGCGCCGGTCCGATGGGCGTCCACCCGGTGGGGGCCAGCGTGGCCACCGCCGTCTTGGCCTCGGTGCGGTCCAGGGGGCCGACGGGGTAGAGCTGCTTGGTGTCCTTGCAGCCGAGGTTCTTGTCGGGGCCGGGGTAGTTGGCGCCCAAGGTCCGTATGCCGAGCTGCACTTCGTCGGGTACGGCGTCCAGTACCTCGTTGAAGGCCTGTTTCGCGGCGGACATGCGCGTCTGCCCGTCGATGTCCCGCGCCCGCATCGAGCCGCTGACGTCCAGCACCAACTCGACCTTGGGCGCTTCCTTCGCCACCGGCTCACCGGCGACGGCACCTGACGGGAACAACCCGACAGCTAGGGTGACGAACAGGCCGCACGCACTGGCCCTCACCCATCTTCTAGTGATCATCGCCGGATCGTATTGAGATTCCCCGCACCCGCCAAACCGAGCACCTCGGCGCCGGTGTGGAAGCCAAGACCGCCGGGGTCAGCCGACGCGCTTGCGGAAGACCCAGTACGTCCACGTCTGGTAGGCGAGGACGACCGGGGTCATGAACGCGGCGACCCAGGTCAGGATCTTCAGCGCGTACGGGCTTGCCGCCGATCCCGCGACGGTCAGGCTCCAGGCGGGGTTGGTGGAGGAGGGCATGACGTCGGGGAACAGGGAGAGGAAGAGAACGGCGACGGTGGCGGCGACGGCCGTGGCGGACAGGGCGAATGCCCGGCCGTCGTGGTGCGTCGCGCTCTGTTCCACGGTGGCGACGAGCGCCACGACGGCCACGCCCAGGACGATGAGCCCGTAGACCTGGCGGCCGTGGTGGACCTGCGTCCAGAAGAGGAAGGCGCCGACGACCACGGTGGTGATGTTCGCGAGGGGGCGGACCCTGGCCCGGGCCCGGCTCCGTACGACCCCCTTCGTCTTCAGCGCGGCGAAGAGGGTGCCGTGCAGGGTGAAGAGGCACAGGGTGGCCAACGCGCCGAGCAGCGCGTACGGGTGGAGGAGGTCGAGGAGGCTGCCCGTGACGTTCTTGTCCGCGCCGATGGGCACGCCCCGCACCATGTTGGCGAAGATCAGCCCCCACAGGGCGGAACAGACCAGCGAGGTCCAGAACACGCAGCGGTCGCAGGTGCGCCGCCACCGCTCGTCCTCGCGCTTGTGCCGGTACTCCAGGGCGACGCCGCGCACGATCAGGCACACCAGGACGGCGAGCACGGGCAGGTAGAAGCCGCTGCAGAAGGTGGCGTACCAGTCGGGGAAGGCGGCGAAGGTCGCGCCCACGGCGGTCAGCATCCAGACCTCGTTGCCGTCCCAGACCGGCCCGATGGTGGCGAGGAGCACGCCGCGTTCTTCGGGGTCGCGGGCGAGGAGCCCGGTGAGGACGCCGATGCCGAAGTCGAAGCCCTCCAGGAAGAAGTAGCCGGTCCACAAGAAGGCGATGAGCACGAACCAGAGGTCGTGGAGTTGCACGGGGTGGTCCTCGTGGGGTGGTTGGGCCGGTAGGCGAAGGTCCGTAGGCGAAGGTGAGTAGGTGAAGGTCAGTAGGTGAACGCCCGGGCGGATCCGGAGGCGGGATCGCATGCGGGATCGGACGTGGGGTCGCCGGACGCGGATCCGGCCGGGGGGTCCGTCGTCCCGTCGGTCTGCGGGCCGGCCTTCGCGTACCTGGCCAGGAGCCTGACCTCGACGATCGCGAGTGCCGCGTAGAGCAGGGTGAAGACGGTCAGGGAGATGACGGCCGAGGTGGTGGAGACCCCGGGTGAGACCGCGTCCTTGGTCTTCAGCAGCCCGTAGACGGCCCACGGCTGGCGGCCCATCTCGGTGAAGATCCAGCCGAAGGAGTTCGCGATCAGCGGGAAGCCCATGGTCAGGGTCCCGGTCCGCCAGGCCCACTGGGTGAGCCGGGGGCCGAGCTCGCGGCGCCGGGTGAGCATCAGTCGGGGCACTTCGTCCGGGGCGGTGCGCAGGCGCGGGTCGAGCCGCCATCTCGTACGGGTCAGCCACAGGCCGGCCGCTCCGGCCGCGAAGGAGACCATGCCGAAGCCGATCATCAGCCGGAAGCCCCAGAAGGTCATGAAGATGCTGGGGATGTAGTCCTCGGGCTTCCCGCCGAAGCGGGCCGCCTCCTGGCGGGCGGTGTCGTTGATGCCGGGTACGGAGCCGGTGAAGTCGTGGTGGGCGAGGAAGGACAGGACCCCGGGCACCTCGACGGCGACGTCGTTGCGTCCCCGGCCCACGTCCCCGACCGCGAAGACGGAGAAGGGCGCCGGCGCCCGGGTGTCCCACAGGGCTTCGGCGGCCGCCATCTTCATCGGCTGCTGCTCGAACATGACTTGGCCGAGGCTGTCGCCGCTCAGCGCGGTGGCCAGGCCGGCGGCGACCGCGAGGGTGAGCCCCAGGCGCAGCGACGTACGCATCACGGCGGTCCGCTTGCCGGGCCCGCTCCGGTTCCGCTTGGCCCGCCACAGGTGGAAGGAGGCGATGCCGACGACGAAGGCGGCGCCGGTCAGGAAGGAGGCGGACAGCGTGTGCCAGGCCTGGACGAGGGTGGTGTGCTGGGTCAGTACCGCGAGGACGTCGGTGAGCCGGGCCCGGCCCGTGGCCCGGTCGACGGCGTAGCCGACGGGATGCTGCATCCAGGAGTTGGCCGCGAGGATGAAATAGGAGGAGAGGACGGTGCCGATCGAGACCATCCAGATGCACGCGTAGTGGACCTTCTTCGGCAGCTTGTCCCATCCGAAGATCCACAGGCCGATGAACGTGGACTCCAGGAAGAAGGCGATGAGCGCCTCGAAGGCCAGCGGAGCCCCGAAGACATCGCCGACGAACCGGGAGTAGTCGGACCAGTTCATGCCGAACTGGAACTCCTGGACGATGCCGGTCACCACGCCCAGCGCGATGTTGATCAGGAAGAGCTTGCCCCAGAACTTCGTGGCGTGAAGGTACTTCTCCTTGCCGGTCCGCACCCAGGCCGTCTCCAGCCCCGCGGTGACGGCGGCCAGGCTGATGGTGAGCGGGACGAAGAGGAAGTGGTAGACGGTGGTGATGCCGAACTGCCATCGGGCCATGGTCTCCGGTGCCAGTGCGAGGTTCACGAGGCGGCCCGTACGGAGGCGAGGTGGGCGGGAGCGGGAGCGGTGGCGGCAGCAGGGGCGGCGGGAGGGAGGAAGAGGGTGCCGCGCAGGGCGCCGCGCGCGGTACGGATCCCCACCACGGCCCAGGCGGTGACCAGGAGTACGTACAGGGCGACGGCGGCCCAGATGAACAGGTCGGCGCCGGTACGGGCGGCCAGGACGGTGCTCCCGGTCACGCAGGTGCCCACGGGGAAGGTGAACCCCCACCAGGTCAGGTTGAAGGGCAGTCCGCCGGCGCGGGCGGCCCGTACGGTGACGGCGGCCGCTATGGCCAGCCACAGCATGGCGAATCCCCAGGTCACCACCCCGAAGATCAGCGCGAACACCTGGAGGCCCTGGGCGTAGGGCGCGGGCAGGGCCGAGGGGGCGGCGTTGGCGAGCAGCCCGGCGGCGGTGACCGACTGGCCGAGGGGGCCGAGCACGATCCAGAGGGTGGGGACGGTGCCCGCGGCGGGCACGGGGTGGTGCACCAGCCGGGAGTAGATCATGGTGACGATCAGGAACGCGGCGATCAGGCTGATGCCGAACATCGCGAGGCAGGCCAGGATCATGGTCAGCCGCAGCTGGCCGGATCCGGTGTGGGGGATGAGGAAGGCGCCCATCGCGGCGGAGACCATGGGGGGAACCACGGGCATGAGCCAGCCGCCGAAGGCCGCGTCGGGAGCCGCCGCGTGCCGGGTGATCATCCGGTAGGGGACGGTGAAGGCGGCCAGCAGGCCGAGGGCAGTGCCGGTCAGCCAGAGCGCCCAGTCGACGGCGACGGCCGCGTCCAGACCGATGACGTCCTTGCCCAGCAGCAGGGTGCCGGCGCCGACGGTCATCAGGGCCATGGGGGGAGCGCCGTAGAACTGCGACATCACGGGGTTGGCGCCGTGGGCGCGGGCGTTGTCGCGGTGCCGCACCCAGTGCACGGCCCAGGCGGCGCACATCGCGAGCAGGAGCAGGGCCGCGCCCGCCCACACCACCGTGGCAGCGGTGCGCAGGCCCGGGAACCGCAGGGGCAGGGAGGCCGCCGCGTTGGCGACGATCCCGGTGCCCATGACCGAGGCGAACCAGTTCGGCCCGAGGTACCGGAAGGCGTCACTGGGGCGCTCGAGATCTCGCAGCAGTCGGCGCTGCGAGGGGCCTGCGGGGCCGGAGAGGCCAGAGAGGCCGGAGGGGGCGGAAGGTGCGGTCCTGGTGCTCATGGATCCACCATCGGCGGGTGCCACGCGTCGCGGTAGCGGCACCGGATCGATGCATCCATAGAATGGCTCTATGCCCATCTCTCCCCGCGTCCCCGACCTGCCCGCCCTCGACCTGCTGCTCAGCGTCATCGAGCTCGGCAGTCTGGGACGGGCCGCCGAGGCGCACGGCATCAGCCAGCCCTCGGCCAGCTCCCGCATCCGCTACCTGGAGAAGCTCGTCGGCCTGCCCGTACTGGAACGCTCCTCACTCGGCTCCAAGCCCACCCCGGCCGGGGCGCTGATCGCCGAGTGGGCCCGGACCGTGATCGACGCGGCGCACGAGCTGGACGCCGGCATCGGCGCCCTGCGCGAACGGCGCAGCTCCCACCTGAAGGTCGCGGCCAGCCAGACGGTCGCCGAGTACCTCGTCCCCAAGTGGCTCATCGGGCTGCGGGCGCAGCATCCCGCCACCAGCGTCGCCCTCGAATCCGGCAACTCCGCCGACGTGGCCCGGGCGGTCCTGGACGGCCGCGCCGAGCTGGGCTTCATCGAGAGCCCCCGCGCGCCGAAGGGGCTGGAGAGCCGTGCCGTGGCCAGGGACCGGCTCCTCGTCGTGGTGGCGCCGGCGCACCCCTGGGCGCGGCGCACCGCCATCACGCTCGACGAACTCGCCGCCGCCTCCCTGATCCAGCGGGAGGCGGGATCCGGCACGCGCACCGCCTTCGAGCGCGCGATCACGGCCCACCTGCCCGACTGGAAGCCCTCCGCCCTGCTGGAACTGGCCTCCACCACCGCCATCAAGACCGCCGTGGCCGGCGGCGGCGGCCCCGCCGTCCTCAGCTCGCTCGCCGTCGCCGACGAACTGGCCGCCGGCACCCTGCGGTCCCCGACGGTCACCGGTCTGGAACTCGGCCGCTCGCTGCGCGCCGTCTGGCCCGCCGGCCGGCGTCCGACCGGTCCGGCCCGGGACCTGTACGCGCTCGCTCGCAGGCAGCTCGCCGCCGGGTCCTAGATTCCAAAGGTCATAGATTCGCTCTATGGATCCATTGATCCGTTGCCGCTACCGGGCCGGAACTCCCCGCCGGAGGATGAACTCGTAAGCCTCCGATGAAGCAGGGACACCATGTACACCATCCTCTTCCTCCTGATCTCCGTATGCGTCCTGGCGGTCGTCCGCGACTGGCCAGGCAGGACACGGCTCCTGCTGTGGGCGGGAACCCTGAGCGTCACGCTCCTCGCGTTCCTCCCCCACCTCGACCGCGCCTTCAACCTGAGCTTCTGAGGAGGAGCAGACATGTCCATCACCGAAACCACCGCCACCCCCGTCGCCCGCCCCGCAGGGACCCGCACCGCCGGGCTCACCCAGCGCCTGGGCCTCTGGTTCGCCCACCTCTACGTACTGGGGATGTGCGCCACCATCGGCGGCGCCTACGTCTTCCAGTTCGGGCTGTGGGAGTACCCCTGCCCCATGTGCCTCCTGCAGCGGATGTTCATGCTGCTCAGCGCCATCGGGCCCGCCATGATCATCGCCCGTTCCCGCAAGGGATCGGTGACCACCCGGGAGTTCGCCTCCGGCTGGGGCATCGCCATCGTCTCGGCCCTCATCGGCGGGACCGTCTCCGGCGCACAGGTACTGATGCACGTCGCCCCCGGGGACCCCGGGTACGCCGGCGCCCTCCTCGGCCTGCACCTGTACACCTGGGCCGCCATCACCTTCTTCCTGGCCGCCCTCGCCGCCGGGGTCAACCTCGTCCTGGCCGATCAGGCCGCACCCCTGGACGCCGCTGCCGGCTCGCCCGCCCTTCGCCGCGCCGCCGGCTTCACCCTGGCCGTCCTGGCCGTCTTCGCCGTCAGCAACTTCCTGGCCTGTTTCTTCCTGCAGGGCTTCCACTGGCAGATGCCCGGAGACCCCACCGGCTACCAGTTCTTCACCGACCTCTTCTGATCCCCCCCCGCACACGCCGATTCCCCGTACCGGGCAAGGTGGCCGGTACGGGGAATCGGCATGCCCGGATCCGCTACGAGGCCGGGGCGAGGGTCCCGGCGAACAGTCCGCGCAGCGTCTGGATCCCGGCCGTGAGCCAGGCCAGCACGAGGAACACGTAGAGCCCGCCCGCGAGCCAGGCGCAGGCGGTCAGCCCGGTGTGCCGTGCGAGCCCCTCCGCACCGGTGACGCAGGTGCCGACGGGGAAGGTGAGGGCCCACCAGGTCATGGAGAACCCCATGCCGCGCCGCCGGGCCCGCAGCACCACCGCGCCCGCCAGCGCGAACCACAGCAGGGCGAAGCCCATCGTCGGCACCCCGTAGAGCACCGCGAGCATCCTGAAGCCCTCGGAGTAGGGGTCCGGGAGCACCTGCGGCGCGGCATCGGCGAAATTGTTCGCCGCCGTCGTGGACTGCCCCAGCGGGCCGAGCACCAGGAAGAGCGTGGGCGTCAGGGCGAGCGGCAGCCGCGGGCCCGCCAGCAGCCGCGCGAAGATGATGGGCAACAGGCACAGCGTCGCCAGCAGGCTCATGCCGAACATCGCGTAGCAGCCGAGCAGGAGGGCCTGGCGCCACTGGCCGGCCGGCAGGTGCGGGAGCAGCAGCGGTCCGAGCGCGGCGGCGACCATGGGCGCGACCACGGGCAGGATCCACACCGGTGAGGCGCTGCCCGGCTTCAGCTCGTGCCGCAACGCCATCAGATACGGGATGGCGGCGGCCACCAGCAGCCCGACGGCCGTGCCGGCCGCGTAGAGCACCGCGTCCACGGCGACGGCCGCGCCCAGGCCGATCCAGTCCTTCCCGACCAGCAGCGTGCCCGCTCCCACCGCCAGCAGGGCCATGGAGAGGCAGCCGTAGAACGGTGCCACCGCCGGATCGAGCAGATGGGCGCGCGCCTGGTCGCCGTGGCGGGCCCAATGGACCGTCCGGGTGATGAGCAGCACCGCCAGCATCACCGCGGACAGGGCCCAGACCACCGTGCAGGCCGTACGCAGGCCCGGGACGTGCCAGGGGAGGGCCACGCCGGCGTTGGCCACGATGGCCGTACCCATGACGCTCGCGTACCAGTTCGGGCCGAGCCGGCGGACCCGCGAGCCCCGGGAGCCGGTCACGGAAGGGAGCGCGGAGCGGGTCCGGGAGGGTGCGGTCATACGTCAACGGTGACCGGCCGCGCTCACCCCGACCAGTCGGCGTCCTGCCGGCCGGGGCTGCGGGGAGCCGGCGGGGCGACGGGGACCTGGAGGCTTCCGTAGCGTTCCATGCGCTGCCAGCGCAGGCGTGATCCCGCGATGGCGGTGAACACGGACTGGATGACGACCAGGTACATCAGCTGGCGGTAGACGAACTGCTGGAGCGGCAGGCTCCACAGCGGGCCGGGGTGTTCCTTGTCGAGGTGGAAGGCGTAGAGGCCCATCAGGAGCTGCAGCAGCAGGAAGGCGCTCCACAGGCCCAGGATTCGGAGCGGGTCGAGGAAGATGAGGCCGAAGACCGCGGTGACGTCGACCACGGGGGCGAGCAGCGGCAGCAGCACCTGGAACATCAGGAGGTACAGCAGGCCCCGGCGGCCGAGCTTTCCGGCCTGGCCCCGCTGGGTGAGGGCGCCGCGGTGCTTCCACATGGCCTGGAGGGTCCCGTAACACCAGCGGTAGCGCTGCTTCCAGAGGGCGCCGAGGGTGGCCGGGGCCTCGGTCCAGGCCTTGGCCCGCTCCTCGTAGACGACGCGCCAGCCGTCACGGCACAGGGCCATGGTGAGGTCGGTGTCCTCGGCGAGGGTGGTGTCGCTGACACCGCCGACGCGCAGGAGGGCCTCGCGGCGGAAGGCCCCCACCGCGCCCGGCACGGTGGGCATGCACTCGGCGAGGTCGAAGAGGCGGCGGTCGAGGTTGAAGCCGACCACGTACTCGATGTGCTGCCAGCGGCCCAGCAGTCCGCCGCGGTTGACGACCTTGGCGTTGCCCGAGACGGCGCCGACGCGGCGGTTGGCGAAGGGCTGGACGATCATGCGGACGGCGTCGCGTTCGAAGACGGTGTCACCGTCGACCATGACGAGCAGGTTGCAGGAGGCCGCGGCGATACCGGTGTTGAGGGCGGCGGGTTTCCCGGCGTTCTGCTGGCGGATGACGTGCAGGCCCGGCAGCCGGAGGGACTCGACGATGTCGGCGGTGCCGTCGGTGGATCCGTCGTCGACCACGATGACCTCCACCTGATGGTCCGAGGCCAGCAGGGACCGGACGGCCGCTTCGATGCCCGCGCTCTCGTTGTAGGCGGGGACGATGATGCTGACCGGTTCGGTGACGGGGGCTCCCCACGGCACCCGGCGCTTGCGCACGTGGCGGCGGGCCGCGGTGAAGACGGCCACGGCGCGCAGCACGCTGATTGCGCCGGCCGCCCACAGCAGCCAGGACAGCGCGCTGAGGACCCAGTCGCTGGCGCGCAGGGCGTAGATGAGGGAGGTGCCCTGCCAGGCGTCCACGGTGGCGGCGTCGTGCGTGGCCGTGGGCAGGCCGGTCGCCTCGGTGACGGTGGTGAGCTGGAAGCCCGCGGCCTTCAGCCGGGGGATGAGGCGTTCCAGGGCCGCGACGGTCTGCGAGCGGTCGCCGCCCGCGTCGTGCAGGAGCAGGATCTGGCCCTCGGCGCCCTTGGGCAGCGAGTTGGCCACGATCCGGTCGACCCCGGGGCGGCGCCAGTCCTGGCTGTCCTGAGTGCTGAGGACGGTGAGGTACTCCTCGGTACCGGCCTGGACGACGGAGTCCCAGGCGCTGTCGGTCAGTGCTTCGCTGGTCGAGGAGTAGGGCGGGCGCAGCAGGGCGGTGGTGACTCCGGTGGCGCCGGCGATGACCAGCTGGCTTTCGCGCAGCTCCAGGGAGCGGCGCCAGGGGGAGGCCGCGCCGAGATCGGTGTGGGTGAAGGTGTGGACGCCGATCTGGTGGCCGTCCTCGACGATCCGGCGCGCCAGGCCGGGGTGGGCGGCGACCTGGGCGCCCACGGTGAAGAAGGTGGCGCGGACGTCGTTGCGCCGCAGGACGTCCAGGATCTGCGGGGTCCAGCGGGGGTCCGGACCGTCGTCGAAGGTCAGGGCGATGGTGCGCGGCTTGACCTCCGCGGTCCGCCCCAGCCACCCCTCGATCACCGGGCCGCCCGTCCGGATCTGCTCCGGGACGGTGCCCGCCGGACCCGGATCGCGGGGGGCGCCGTCGGCGGTGGAGTCGAACATGTGCGTGACATAGCCCTGGAGCAGCAGGGCCGCCGACAGGGTCAGGACCAGGGTGGTCAGCAGCAGCCAGTGGGTGCGCAGGGGGACGTTGCGTACGGTGCTGTGCCGGCCGCGGGGGAGGCGGCGGTTCTTCGACAAGGGGAGGTGCTTCCTGCTGGTGCTGGTGCCGGTGCCGGTGTCTGAGCGGGGTGGGGGCGGGTCACGGGTGAGCGGTGGGTTTGCCGCCCTGGCCGGGCGCGGACGTGGACTTGCCGCGGCTGGTCTGGCCGGGGGACGGGTTGGCCCCGGTGGTGGCGGAGGGGGCCGGGTTCGCGGGGGGCGCGACGGTGGCGCCGGGCGTGCTCCCCGGAGCGGCGCCGCGGTCGGGGCTCGTGGCGGTCGGGGCGCCCGGCGCACGGGTGGCACCGCTGGTGCGCTTCGGGGCGGCGCTGGAACCGGGCGCCGGGGATGCGGTCGGCGCCTTGCTCCGCGCGGTCTCCGGGGCGGCCTGCGAGGGGTGGGGGAGCGGCAGGATCGGGGAGGAGAGCGTGGGCCCGCCGAAGAGGGAGCTCAGCAGCAGGACGATGTAGCCGACGGCCGGAACGACGAGGAGCCACCCCAGGCGTCGTACGCGGCGCTGGCGCCTGCCCGAGGAGTCGACGAAGACGGGACTCGGGTCGGAGGCTGGCCTGCGTGTGTGTCCTGACATGGGCTCGGGCTCGGGCACGGGCGTGGCGGGGGCTTCGGAGGGCGCGGGTGCGGGCCAGGGCGTGACGGGGTCTTGGAGGAAGGGCGCGGGCGCGGACCAGGACGCGCCGGCGGCTTCGGGGGAGGGCGCGGACCAGGGTGCGGCATCGGGTGCGGGCCAGGGCGCGGCGCCTTCGGAGGAAGGTGCGGGCCAGGGCGCGGCAGGGGGCACGGGCGCGTACGCGTACGCGGCGTGCGGATACGGGTCCGGTTCCGCCGTGGAACCCGGTGGTCGGTGCATCGGTGGACAGCCTCTACAGGTGGTGGACGGGACCCGGGCGGGGGTACGGGCACGGGGGCGACCCGCACTCCGCCGGACCGGATCCCGTCCGGGGTCAGGGGTTCGCCCTTGGGGGTGGCCCGGTCGGGACGTCCCTGCGGGGCGGGGACGGGGCAGCGCTCGGGGGTCCCGCAGGACGGGTGCCGGGCCCGTGCTCTGTGGCGCCGGGCCCCGGGGTGACGGGACGCCGGCTCGGCTCGGGTTTGCCGGGATGCGTGGGGGTCGCGGCCCGCGGGTTGCGCGTCGGAGCAGCGGCCGGCGCGGAGGCGCTCGGCTCCGGATCGAGGCCTTGGACGGGAGCGCAGTAGCCCGGAACACCGGACCGGCCTCCCGCCGCGGCGACCAGCGCGGCGAACCGCGGCTCGGCCAGGACCTCCTCGGGACGCGGGCCCGGGGCGCGGGTGAAGGCACGGCACAGCTCGGCCAGCTCTGCGGGCACCGTCGCGGACGAGCGGCCGGACGTCCCGGGGGACGGCGCGTCCGCGACCCGGGTGCCGGGAGTGGGGGAGGCGGCCGGGAGGCCGTGCTCGGGGGTGCCGCCGAGGACGGTGGGGAGGTTCCCCGTGCCGGCCGCGACGGCCACACCGCCGAGGGCGGCCGCCAGTACGGCGGCGGCGACCTTCGTGCCGAGGAGCGTCGCCGGGGTGAGCAGCGACCGCCTCGGGGAGGCCGGGACGGGCACGGGTGCAGGGGCGGCCGAGAGGGCGAGGCGGGCGGCCCGGAACATGGCGAGGGCTTCCGGCTCGCCGGACAGTTCATTCTTCCCCGCCGGAGCGGCGGCGGCGGCGAGCAGTCCCGCGAGGGCCACGTGATCGTCGTGGTACTCGTGGTACTCGTGATTCTCGTGACGGTCCGAGGTGGCGTGCGAATCCGTCAACTCACGCATATCGGACGCACCCGGCGTGCCCGAGGCCTGCGACCGGGCGCCGGCGAGCAACTGCTCGGCCGTGGCGCGGTCGATCCGGCGGGATCGGTGGGTGCTCATTTCGTGCCCTTCAGCGTCGGAGCCGTCGTCGGTGTCACTCCTGGGGCAGAAGTTTTTTCAGACCGGCCCGGATTGACCGGTTCACCCGGTATGCTCCCGCTGCCCGAGGCCCCCGTGCCCTGCTGGTCGAGGAGTTTGGCGAGCTTGCGCAGCCCGCGGTGCGATGCCATCCGTACCGCCCCGGCCCGTTTCCCCAGCACCCGCGCGGCGCTGTCCGCGTCCAGGTCCATGACCACCCGCAGGAGCACGGCCTCCGCCTGATCGCGGGGCAGGAGGGAGATCAGCGCGAGCGCGGCGCCGGTCCCCATCGTGGCCAGCGCGGACCCCTCGGTGTCCTCCGTGGACGCCCGGTCGTGCAGGTACTCGACCGGTACGCTCACGGCCGGCCTGCGGCGGCGCCGCCGCAGCAGGTCCATGGCCCGGTTCCGGCCGATCGTCGACACCCAGCCGCGGAACCCGTCGAAGTCCCCGCTGAACGAGCCCAGATCCCGGGATATCTGGAGCCAGGCCTCGGAAGCCACGTCCTCCGCGTCCTCGCCGACCAGGACGGTCAGGTAGCGCAGGAGTACGGGCTGCACCGCACGGAACAGTGCCTGGAAGGCCGCTTCGTCCCCCTGCTGCGCCGCCCGGACGGCGCCCGTCATGTCTCCCGGGGCGCCCTGGATTCCCGGGGCACCCCGGGGCCCCGGTATGCCCGCTCCGCTGTCGGCTCCGCCGAACTCCTCCGCACTGTGCACGCGGGACATCATGCGCCACCCGGGCCCGAGGACTCACCTCGGCAGGCGACCCGGCCCTCACCCCGGCGGCCGTCGCCCGGATGCCCGGCGGATCAGTGGCTTCGCTCCGGGGCTGGTCAAACGCGGGGATCTTGAGCAAGGATCGCGTCCGCACCTCACCACGCACGTTCTTCCGGCACCACACGTCCCTCACAGGAGGATGTCCATGCCCCGCCGTACCTCCCGCGGCCGTACCGCTGCCGTGATCGCGTCGCTGACCCTGCTCGGCCTGGCCGTGCCGGCCTCGGCCGACGCCTCGGCGCCCGCGTCCGCCCTGCCCCAGGGCCGCGTCTTCATGGTCAACCCCGTCCAGTCCACCGGTGATCAGACGCTCGTCGACGCCAAGGATTCGGCCGGCGCCGTACCCGACTCCGCTTACGCCTCGGCCGCGCTCCGCAACCTGGACGGCAGCGGGGGCCTTTCCGGCCGGTGGGCGTACATCCGGTCGGAGACCGGCGCACCGGCGGCCGCCCTGGACGCCGGCCGCTACACCCGCGCCGACGACCAATTCGAGCAGGTCATGGCCTATTTCTGGGTCAACGAGGCGCAGGAGTACCTGCAAGGCCTCGGCTTCGGCAGCGAACTGCGCGGAGCCAACGACCGCGCCCAGCCCGTCCGCCTCAACCAGTGGGGCGCCGACAACTCCTTCTTCACCGACAAGAAGGCCGAGATCCGCTTCGGCAAGGGCGGCGTCGACGACGCCGAGGACGCGGAGGTCATCGTCCACGAGTACGGGCACGCGGTGCACCACGCGCAGGTCCCCGGCTTCGGCACCTCCCCGGAGGCCGGGGCGATAGGCGAGGCCTTCGGCGACTACCTGGCCGTCTCGGTCGGCGACCACGCCGCCGCCGTGCGCGGCTGGCCGCGCGGCACGGACCCGGCGTGCGTGGCCGACTGGGACTCGGTCGGCTACAGCGCGGCCCCGCACTGCCTGCGCCGCATCGACGGCGACAAGGTCTACGCGGACCGCACCGGCGAGGTGCACGCGGACGGCGAGATCTGGTCCCGTGCCCTCCTCGACATCCGCGGGGCCCTGGGCGCGAGGACGGCCGACCGCATCATCGTCAACGCACAGTTCGACTTCGCACCCGACACCAGCTTCCGCGACGCGGCGCTCGCCACGATCGCCACCGCTCGGAGCATGTACGGGACGAGCGCCGCGGACGCCGTCCGGACGGCGTTCAGGGACCGCCAGATCCCCGGCATCGGCTAGGCCGTCCGGAATCGGGGTCCGTGTCCCGCCTCGTGCCGTGCTGCTCTCGGTGCGGGGCGGCCACGTCCTGGAATCCGGCGGAGCCCGCCGCAGATGTGACTGAGCGCATCACTGGGCGCGTTGGGCAACTCGGTCGGTGGACATGGTCGGGAGCGGCCACCAGCTGACGGGAACGTCGCGCATGACCAGGGCGCAGTCCAGGGTTGCGCTCCCGGGCGGGAAGTGGTCCGGGTCGTCGAAAAAGGACGAGGCGGCGGAGCGAACCCGGCCGGCTTCCACGTGCCAGGCGTCGGTGTGCAGTTCCATGCCGTCCAGGTGGCGGCCGGACCTGGTGGCCGAGTACCCCTTCGCCCCGCCTTGGAAGAAGCGGGAGGCCTCGGCGAGATCAGCGAAGAGCTCGCTGCCCCGCAGCTCCTCGCAAGGCTCGACCGTGACGTCCACCCGGGTGTCCCCGTTCCAGGTCGCGAAGGCGACGCGCACCTGGCCGGGCGTCTCGTGCACCTCGAAATCGGCGCGGCCGTGTTCGCCGGGGAAGATGCGGCCTCCGGCCCAGACGTTGAGCCGCGAGGCGGTGTCGCGACGTGGGATGTAGACGCCGGTTTCGACGCCGTCCGGTCCGTCCCATTCGACGGCGATCCGATGTGCCGCGTTCTCGCTCCGCAGGCCGAACGCCCTCGGGGCCCAGGTCGGCCGGACACTTCCCAGTCGCAGGAGGCAGATGCCAGCGACCGCGTGTCCGTGCACCAGTTGCGGGCGCAGCGGCTCGGGGAGCAGGCGTGCCGCGGCTTCCGGGGCGACCCGGTAGTTCACCAGAAGCCGTCGTTCAACGACGCTGGACAGACGTGGTTGCCTCATGATCCCTCGCTCTGCGCCCCGGGGCGCCATTTTGTGTGGCGCAGAACGATCTGCTCGGGGCAGACGGCGCTGAGAAACCGACCGATGGAGGTCGCCAGGCGATCCTCGGCCAGTGTGTAGAGGATCCGGTTGCCGTCCCGGCGCTCGGTGACCAGTCCCGCTCCCCTGAGCACGCCGAGATGCCGTGAAATGGACGGCGCGCTGATCGCGAACCTGCTCGCGATCTCGCCTGCCGCGAGCTCGCCACCTCGGAGGTCCTCAAGGATCTGGCGCCTTGTGGGATCGGCGAGCGCGCGAAAGGCCCCTGCCTCGTCCTGGTCGTCTGTCATGTTAGATATTTAGCACATTAGCTAAGTGTCTAACAGGGGTCGCTAGACCGCGGAGGGTTCGACGGACGACCACCCCTTGGCGGTCGGGGTGAAGACGATTCCGCCCACCACCAGGAAGCCGGACGGGCCGTCCGTCCCGGGGCGGACGCCGCCCGGGACGGTGAACCGGCCCGTCTGCTTGCGGGAGGCCAGGTCGATGACCACACCTGCGGTCCGGCACCGTACGTACGCCAGCCCGTCGGTCACCACCACCGCGTTCGCGGCCTCCGGGCGCTCCGGGTCGGTGCACTCCTTCGCCAGCGGGATCCGCCACACGGCGCCGCCGGACTCCTGGTTGAGCTCCATGAAGCCCGGCTCGCCGCCCGCCGCGGTCGCCATCAGGTACACCTTGTCCCCGGCCGCGGCGGGCCCGGACAGGGTCGTCCCGGCGTACGGCAGGTCGGCGCTCCGGCGCATGGCCGGCTCGCCGCGCAGCACGCCCGCCCCGTTCTCCTTGCTGCACAGGAAGACGGTCGCCTCGTACAAGTCCCTGGTCAGCGTCAGTCCGCGGGTCTCGCAGGTCCCGGGCATCGCGAACCGGGTGCCGTCCTGGGGGGTCCCGAACGGCAGCTTCTTCCCCGTGGCCCCGTCGAGGGCGGTCACGAAGGTCTGGAACCCCATGTCGGCCTTCTGGGTCCGCCCTTGTACGTACACCCGGTCCCCGTCGACCCTCAGCGCCGGGTAGCCGTCCTCGGATCCGGACACCGCCTGCTGCCACAGGAGCTTCCCGTACCGGGTCTCCAGGGCGGTGACCGTACCGGACTCGGAGACCGCGAACACCCGGCTGCCGGCCGCGTCCAGGACCGCCCGCTTCAGCTTCTCCTTGGTGGGGAACTCCCACCGGTCGATGCCCTCGTCGAGGTCCAGCGCGGTGAACCCCTTGCTGCCGGGCACGATCACCGTGTGGGTTCCGGCGACCGCTCCCGGGGCCACCAGCGGGGCCTGCCCTTCCACGGAATCCTGCAACAGCTGTCCCCACAGCATCTCGCCGGTCGCCGCGTCGAACCGGCTGAGCCCGTCGCCCGGAAGCTCCTTGCTGGGGCGGGGCTGCGTACACACCAGTGAGGAGTCCGCGTACACGCAGGCTCCCTCGTCCTTCGCACCGTCCCAGGCCCGCCAGCCGACGGGGCGCCGGGCGGGCGGGTCCGCGTAGGCACGACTGCCGGCCGGGCTGCCGCCGTCGGTGGCCACGTACGGGGCCAGGGTCCCGGTGACCGCCGGCCGGGAGGGCGTACGCGTGGCGCCGCCGGGGCTGCCCGACGGGCTGGGCGTCCCGGACGGCCCGGCGGACGACGCGGGTGCCTTCGCGTTGTCCCGCGTGCCGCCGTCCGACGGGGAGAACCGCAGGTAGACCCCGCCGCCGGCCAGCAGCGAAGCCACGAGCATCCCGGCGAGGAGGATGGGCCTACGGGGCCTGCGCGGCCGCCGGGGCCGCAGGGCCGCCGCCGCGTCCCCGGCGGGGCCGGTGGGCGGCCCGGACCGGTGGGTGAGCGGGCCGCCGGTGTCCTCGGCTCCCTCCCCGGACGGGGCCGGCGATCCCGCCGGGCCGTCGCTGTCGCCGTCGCCGTCGGCGCGCGCACCGGCACCGGCACCGACGTCGCCACCGGCCGCCGGATCCGGTTCCGCGCCGGCCCGCGAACCAGTCCAGGTCCCGGCTCCGAGGGGCTTACGGGCCTCCCCGCCCGGGTCCCCGTCCTCGCCGGCCGGGTTCTCCCAGTCGGCCGCCGGGATCCGCGCCAGCGCCTCCAACAGCTCGTCCGGGCCGGGCCGGGCGGCCGCCTCCTTGGCCAGGCACGCCCCGACCACGCCCCGTAGCGAATCGGCCAGGCCCGCGATGTCCGGCGCCTCCGACACCACGCGGTAGGCCGTCATGTAGTGCGACTCCGCGTCGAAGGGCCCCCGCCCGGTCGCGGCGAACACCAGCACCGACCCCAGCGAGAACACGTCCGACGAGGCCCGCACCCGCGCCGGAGCCGACAACTGCTCCGGCGACATGTACGGCGGCGTCCCCAGGATCTGCCCGGTCGAGGTCAGCGTCTGCTGCCCCGTCGCCCGCGAGATCCCGAAGTCGATGACCCGCGGCCCGTCGTCCGTCAGCATGACGTTGTCCGGCTTCAGATCGCGGTGGATCACCCCGGTGGTGTGCAGCTCGCGCAGCGCCTCCACCAGTCCGAGCGCGAGCACGCGCAGCGCGCTCCCGCGCAGCGGCCCGTCCGCCTTCACCCGCGCGCCCAGGGTCCGCCCCGGCACCAGTTGGGTGGCCATCCAGGGCCGCTCCGCGTCCGGGTCGGCGTCCACCACCGCGGCGGTGAAGGCCCCGCTCACCCGCCGGGCGGCCGCCACCTCCTGCCGGAACCGGGTCCGGAACTCCGGGTCGTCGGCGAACTGCTGGTGCACCAGCTTCACCGCGACGAGCCGCCCCGAAGCGGCCCGCCCCGAGTACACCGTCCCCATCCCGCCGGAACCCAGCCGGGCGATCAGGACGTACCCGCCGATCGCCCGCGGATCCCCGTCCCGCAGTGTCATGTCCCGCCCCGCCCACCCGTGTACGTCCGTCGGCGGCACCCTATCCCGGACCTGCGCACACACCGGCCCCGTCCTGCCGCCGGAGGAGGTTCCCGCCCTGTTCGCGCCGTTCCACCAGGGCCGGGCGCGCGGCAGCGGGTTAGGGCTGGGGCTCGCCGTGGTCCGGGCGATCACCGCCACGCACCACGGCGAGGTCGTGGCCACGCCCCACGCGGGTGGGGGCTCACGGTCCGTGTCCTGCTACCCGGCCGCAACGGCGGCGCGACCCGCCCGGGTTGATCCGGTCGGGCGCATCAGACCTCGCGATGTCTGATGTTGATGATCGCTGCCTTGGCCAGCACCACGGGGTTCAGGAACCGCACGGGACCGATCAGGCGGGACCCGAACCGGTGCATGTGCCGCGCCATCGACGCATCGCGGGCCGCCGCCGAGAACACCAGCGCCTCCCCGCGATTGAACGGACGGGCCTTGGCGAAGTCGATGGCCAGCTGCTGGTGACCGCGAAGTCGCCACTGGTGCCGTCGCTTGTACCGTCCGAGGGACCTGTCGAGGCTGCCCCGGCCGGCCAGGGCCGGGGCGACCGCCTCGGCCAGCCACTGCGCGGACTGCAGGGCCCACCCGCATCCGACTCCCCACAGGGGGTCGCCGGTGAGGGCGGCGTCGCCGATGAGCGCAACGCCCGGTGAGGTCGGCTTCCGGATCTGCAGCGGGTAGTCGACCGTGCCGATGATCTTCGAGATGCGTTCGGCGGAGTCGATGGGCGGTGCCTCGGGCAGGTCGCGGACGAACGCGGAGAAGCTGCCCTCCAGGTCCTCCCGGAAGGCCGGGAGCCGCTTCTTGTCCGGGAGCACGGCGAGGACCGTCACCCCGTCGTCGTTCGGGAACGCGTACGCCATGTCGGGTTCGAGGAACCAGGTGCGGCCGATCCCGTCGGGCAGCGGGAGGTTGCGGTAGTGGGCGAGGTAGCCGAAGCGCGTGTTCTCGTGCTTCCACGTGCGCATCCCGGCGAACTCGGCCACGGCCGAGTCCTTGCCGTCGGCGCCGATCACCAGGCGGGCCCGGATCTCGCGCTCGCCGTCCGGGGTCGACGCGCGGACCCCCACGGTCCGCCCGGCTTCCCGGACCAGCCCGGTCACACGGTGGCCGAGGAGCAGGTCGACGCCGGGGGTCTGCGCCGCACGGGACCTGATCAACGGGTCGAGGGTGCTGCGCCGGACGTTGTACCCGTACGGCAACTCGGGCCCGCCCGGCGCTGGCTTCGGCTCGATCCACCCCCAACGGGTGTACCAGCGAGCCTCGTTGCTGGGGACTCCCGCCTCCTTCAGGGCGGGGACGAGGCCGAGCTCGTCCAGCACCGGATGGGCGTTGGCCGTAATGGAGTGGGTGCACAGCACCTTGTACGCCTCGGGGTCCGAGCGGCGTTCCAGCAGGGCGACCCGGACGCCGCGTCGGGCGAGCAGGATCGCCGCGGCGCTGCCGGCGAGGCTGGCTCCGCTGATGACGACGTCGTAGTCGTGTTCCGCGCTCTCAGGCCTGGGCATGCGCTGATCGCCCCCTTCGGGGTGGGGTGCCGCTGATGGGTGGGGAGTGGTGCAGCACCCACAGGTGTCATGCCCATGAAGACTTGTCAAGATCACGCCGCTCTCGGATGACGCCCGGAAGACCGGTGCGGCCGCCTTCTCGTACGGCGGCCGCACCGGCCTTGAGCGTCACGGCCCGGGCCGCGAGGGCCCGGACCGCCTCAGTCGTCCAGCTCCAGGCGGTGGACGCCGCCCTGGTCGACGCCGGCGAACAGGTACCGGCCGTCGGGCGAGGCCGCCAGGGACAGCACGTCCTTGTTCGGCATCGAGCGGGAGATGTTGTGCCAGGTCAGCCCGCCGTCGGTGGAGCGCAGTACGCCTCGCCCGCCGGTGGGGGTGAAGTCCATCCAGCGGGTGTTGGTGCCCGCGTAGAGGGTGTTGCCGACCCGGAGGAGGTCGCAGACGCTGATCCGCAGGGCGCCGGTGTCGGCCTTGGTGAAGGTCTTGCCGCCGTCCTTGCTGACCCGGATCGCCTGACCGCCCGTGACCATGGCCCCGTCGGTGAACTCGATGGCGTGCACCTCGGCTTCGGACACCTGGTTCATGGTGGCTCCGAAGTCGTCCGAGTAGGACAGTCCCCACCAGCCGCCGAACCAGATCCGCCCCGGCTTGCCGGGGTCGGCCACGATGGTGTCGTAGTACCGGCCCTGGTCGAAGGTCTTCCAGTGGGCGCCGCCGTCGGTGGTGGTGTAGAGACCGGCCGTGCCGGATCCCCGGTACGAGACCAGCATCCGGTCCGGGTTCGCGGGGTCGACCAGGAACGCGGTCCCGTTCGCCTCACGCTTGGCGACGTCCGACCAGGTCCGGCCGGCGTCCGTGGTCTTCTGCAGCACCAGGTCGTACAGGTAATTGACCAGCTGCCAGCCGGACTTCGGGTCCGCCGTGGACGGCTGGAACCCGACGACACCGGTACCGGTGGTGCCCTCGCGCTCCGCCGCACCCCATTCGGGGCTCGCGGCGGGCACCGTGGTGCGGTAGGTGCCGACCGAGGTACCGGCGAGGAGTTGGTCCCCGAAGGTCGCCAGCGCGGGCACGGACTCGCCCTGGACGCCGATCCGGCGGTAGCCGCCCTCCCGGGTGGACCGGAAGAGACCGGCGGCGCCGGACCCGATCGTGTGGGAACCGTCGGCCCATCGGTCGTAGTCGTAGACCACCGAACCCTGTACGGGCTGCGTGGCCGTGGACCACGTACGGCCGCCGTCGCGGCTCAGGGCGCCGGTGCCGCTCAGGTCGTCCTGGTAGATGTCGCCGCCGGAGACGTCGACCAGGCCGCTGAAGGTGCGGCCGGTCTTCTCGACGCTGCGGCCGCCGTCACGGCTCACGTACAGGCCCGAGTTCTGGCCCTGCACCTTGATGGCGACCAGCGGTCCGTCGGCGTCGAAGCCGCCGATGATCTGCACGCGGGGCGTGGCCTGGAAGACCTTCTGCGCGGGCTGGGGGGCGCCGGTGACGAAGTCGCGGATCACCCAGATCGCCTGGCCGGCCCAGACGTACAGGTCGTCGCCGCCGATCACGCTCTTGCCGACGTACCCGGTGATCCCCGTGAGGTCGACCGGCGTCCAGGTGGCGCCTTGGTCCCGGCTGACGAACCGCTCACCGGTGTAGTCCGACGCGGCGAGCAGGACGCGCGTCCGGGCGTCGGCGCTCAGATCGGTGACCGGGGCCGGCGGACCGGCCATCCGCTCCCAGCTGCGGCCGCTGTCTTCGGTGCGCATCAGCAGGCCGCCCTCCGGGAACGCCGACGGGTGCGCGCTGACCACCGCCTCCCACCAGCGGTTCGGATTGCGGGAGTCGATGACCAGGGAGGGCTCGGTCAGCGCGTTGCTGACCGGGGTGTGGCCCCGCTGCTGCCAGCTCTTGCCGCCGTCCGTGGTGAGCCAGGCGCCCGGGCGGGTGCCCTGGGTCATCACGGCCTGGTCCGGGGCGCCGGGGGCCAGCTGGGTGGTGCCCACGGCGCTGTTCGGGCCGACCGCCTTCCAGTTCTTGGCCTTGGGCGCCGTCAGGGTCACCTCGAAGGCGCCCGTACCGTACTGGCGCACCGTGGTGGACGTGGCGGACGTAGCGGACGCGGTGGCGCGGGCGGTCATCGTGTGGACGCCCGATCCGAGACCGGTGAACTCGGCCCGGTAGTAGGACGGGTCGGTCGTGGGCGCCGTCGCCTTGGCGTAGGGCTTGCCGTGGGGCGGGGTGACCGTCAGCACCGGCGGTGCGGTGAGCGGCGTCGGGCTGTAGACGTAGACGGTGGTGGAGCCGTCGTTGGACGGGTCCTCGGCCGGGTCGACGTACAGCGGGATCGCCGCCATCAGGTACGGGACGGTGAGTGCCCGGCCCTCCTCGGGGGTGAGGGTGACGCGGCCGCTCAGGTAGTTGGTGGCGTAGTCCGTGATGTCGGGCCGGTCGCGCTCGACGGTCAGCGTGACCTTCGCGGTGCCGCCCGCCGGGACGTCGACGTGGTCCGGGGTGACGGTGGCGGGGCCGGTGACGGTCACCTTTCCGGAGACGGGTGCGCTGCCGGTGTTGTGGAGGGTGATCTCACTGCTGCCGGTGACCTTCGGCTGGTCCATGTGCGCCAGGCCGAAGGAGACGGTGGCGGGGGAGGCGTACAGCCCGGTCCGGGCCGCGGCGGCGGTATCGAGCCGGCCGCTGCCCTGCGACTGCAGGTCGGGGCCGTCGAGCGGCTTCGCGGAACCGATCACTTCGGCGCGCAGCCGGTCCGCGGGGCGGTCCGGGTGCAGCTGGCGCAGCAGCGCCGCGGAGCCCGCGGCGAGCGGCGAGGCCATCGAGGTGCCGGACATCCGCCGGTAGCCCGTGGGCTCGAGGCTCCGGGGCACCGTGGAGAGGATCTCGACGCCGGGGGCGACGATCTCGGGCTTCAGGCCGAGCCGTTCGGAGTCCGGGCCGCGGGAGGAGAACGAGGCCATCTCGTCAGTGGAGTCGCGGCCGCCGAGCACCAGTTCGCCGCCGGACTCGGCCAGCGAGGCGA
This sequence comes from Streptomyces sp. GL_148, assembly GCF_057834205.1. NCBI lineage: Bacteria > Bacillati > Actinomycetota > Actinomycetes > Kitasatosporales > Streptomycetaceae > Streptomyces > Streptomyces sp. GL_148. The sequence continues at coordinate 6,974,230 of NZ_CM174396.1, forward strand.
GCTGCCCGCCCGTCTCGTGGTCCACGCCGGTGACGACCAGCCGGTCCAGGCGCAGGGAGTCGCCGGACTCCGCGGGCGTCGCACCGAGCAGTACCTCGCTCCGGGCGGCTGCCCCGGTACGGGCGGCTGCCCCGGTGCGGGTGGGCTCCTGCTCGCGCCGCGGCTGGAGCGGGTTCGCACGGCTCTTGCCGCCGAACACGACCGGGCCGCCGCCTCCACCGCCGACGCCGCCCACCAGGGCGGCGGCGCCGCGCCGCTCGGCCTCGCGCCAGGTTTCCAGCTCCTCGGGCCACACGTCGTACGGGTTCACGGCTGGCGGGATCGCGTAGAGCACGACCTTGCCGTTGACGTCGCCCGCCTTCGCCCAGTCCTCCGCGGTGCCCATGCCGATGGTGACGACCCCGGCGGTCACCGCCGTGGCCGGCGGGTTCGCGGAACGCCCGCCGCGGTAGCTCTGCAGGGTGTCGCCCGCCACCGTGAGGACGGGCAGCCTGATCCCGCTGGTGGAGGCGCCGACGGCGATGACGCCGGGAGCGGCGGCCGGGGAGCCGACGGTCCAGTAGCCGGGACCGGAGTTGCCGGCCGAGGCGAAGACCAGGGCGCCGGCGTCCACGGCCGCGGACGCCGCCCGGGACAGCGGGTCGCTCGCGGTGCCCGTGCTGTTGCCGAGGCTCATGTTGATGATGTCGGCGCGGTGCGGATTGGCCGGGTCGACCGCCGCCTCGATGGCCGCGATGATGCCGGAGTCGTCGCCGCTGCCGTTCGCGCCGAGCACCTTGTACGCCAGCAGTTCGGCGTCCGGCGCGGCGCCGGTGACGCCGCCCCCGGCGGCCGCCCTGCCCGCGACGATGCCCGCGACATGGGTGCCGTGGCCGTTGTCGTCCATCGGGTCGGCATCGTTGTCAACGAAGTCCCAGCCGCCGACGACCTTGCGGCCCTCGCCGAAGCCGCCGCCCAGATCGGGGTGGGTGTAGTCCACCCCGGTATCGATGACGGCCACGGTGACGCCCTTGCCGGTGACCTTGACGCCGCTCGGGTCCTCCTGGGCCCACAGGGCCGGGTTGCCCACGACCCCGTTGGCGTCGGTATCCAGGGCGCGCGAGGTGCCGGCGGGGCTGACGGACTTCACGCCGGGCAGCTTCCGCAGCTTCGCCGGATCGCCGGCGCCGACGGTCATGGCCACGGCGTTGAGCAGCAGCGTGTGCCGGCGTACGGACTTGGCGGCGATGCCGGCGCCCTTCGCCCTGGCCAGGAACTCGTCGTGTCTGCCGGTCAGCTTCTCGCGCTCGGCCGTCACCTCCGCGGCCTTCGCGTTCTTGGCGTTCTTGACGGAGCCGGGCGCGGCCTCGAGCGCCGCGGCGCCCTCGAACTCGACGATGACCCGTTGTGTGCCCTGGCTCGCGGAGTCGGGGGCGGCGACGGCCGGCGGGACCGAGGCGAGCAGTCCGCCGAGCACCGCGGCCACCAGGCCCGTGTGCGCAGTTCTTCGGTGTGAGTGACCCATAGGCGGTACCTAATGCGGCCCGGTCCGGATGGGGCAACGGTTCCCCGCGGCCCATTGCTGCCGCTGGCACAAGTGGGCCACGATGGCCCGCATGTCCCAGGAGCTGGCTGCCGTCGGTATCGACGCCTTCGACGAACAGGTCTACCGCGCACTGCTCGCCCGGCAGGCGGCGGCGCCCGCCGAGCTGGCGGGCGAGCTCGGCGCGTCCTCGGAGCGGGTGGCGCGGGCACTCGACCGGATGCACGACCGCGGGCTCGTCGGGCGGCTGTCCGGCCCCCGGCGGCGCTATGCGGCGATCGACCCGCAGCATGCCGTGGAGGCGCTGATCCAGGAGCGCACCGTGGCACTGGGCCGGGTACGGTCGGCCGCCGGCGAGCTCGCCGGGCTCTTCGAGGCCGCCCGGCGCGGCGACGCCAAGGAGGTCGAGATCGTCTCCGGCCGGGAGGCGTTGGGCCGCTGGTTCGTACGGCTCCAGCAGGAGGCCAGGCAGCAGGTCCGCACCCTGGACCGGCCGCCCTACGCCCTGACCACCGCCAACCCGGTGGAGGAGACGGCGATGCGCGGCGGGCTGACGTACCGCGCGGTGTACGCCCCGGAGGCGCTGGAGTGGCCGGGCGTGCTGGACGACATCCGGCGGCTGGTGGCCCAGGGGGAACAGGCCCGGGTGCTGCCCGGACTGCGCATCAAGCTGGCGATCGCGGATGACGCGCTGGCGCTGATGCCGCTGTCGCTGGACCTGACGGACGTACGGGCGGCGGTGATCCGCCCGTCCTCACTGCTCGACGCGCTGACGGACTACTGGCGGCTGTGCTGGACCCTGGCGACCCCGCTGCTCGCCCCGCCGGAGCCGGCGGGCCCCGGCGAGGAGTCCGCGGAGCCCGGCGAGGAGGACCGGCTGCTCCTCGCCCTGCTGGTCAGCGGGTTGAAGGACGAGGCGATAGCGCGCCAGCTGGGCTGGTCGGTACGGACCATGCGACGGCGGATGAGCCGCCTGCACGACCAACTGGGCGCGGCGAACCGCTTCCAGGCGGGAGCCGTCGCGGCCCGGCGGGGCTGGATCTGATCAGAGAAGTTCCGCACCTCCTGGCCGGCCGGTTCCGTTCCACAGACAAGGGCGTTGTCGTAGGGTGCGCCCATGGCCGAGCGGGTGGTTCCGGAAGGGCAGCGGCGACGGCGCCGGCCCACCCGGCAGGGCGTCGTGCTGTCGCAGCGGCTGATCGTGGAGACCGTTCTGAGGCTCGTCTCGCAGCACGGCGCGGAGGCCCTCTCGGTGCGGCGGCTGGGTGCCGCATTGGGATGTGACCCGAGTTCGGTCTACCGGTACTTCCGCACCACCGACGATCTGCTGCTCGCCGTGGCGGACGAGCTCATCGGCCGCGCGGTGCACGGCTGGGAACCCACCGGCGACTGGCGGGCCGATCTGCGTGCGCTCGGTCTCCGGGTGCACGCCTCGTACCTGGAGCAACCGCGGGCAGCCCACTTGGCGGCGCACCGGACGACCGGCCGCGCCCACGAGACGGCGGCGGTCGAGGCGATCCTCGGCGTGCTGCGCCAGGCGGGCTGTCCCGATCGCGACGCGGTACGGATCTACCACGCCCTCGCCGACCAGGCCCTGGCCTTCGCCGCGTTGGACGCCGCCGCGCTCGCCCTGCCGGACGCGGCCCGCGAGGCCGACGGCGAAGTCTGGTCGGCCGCGTACGGCGGGCTCTCGTCCGACACGCATCCCCACATCGCAGCCACCCTGCCGCTGCTCGCCGCCGAGATGGAGACCAGCGGCTACCCCTTCGCGCTCGACCTGCTGCTCGCCGCCGTGGCAGCGCGACTGCAGGGCACGGACCGCGAACCGCCGTCGGCGTCCGGCTGCTGAACCCGGCGGGACGGCGTCGTTCGCTCGTCACGCAGCCGACTTCCGCGTCCGGCCTCGGGCGCCGGGAGTCTTATGACAACACACTTGACGTTTTGGCGGCATGACGGTCTGATGACACGTGTCACTTGGTAACTCCTCGGTAACTTACCCGTAACTCCCGTGCGCCCACTGGCAGTTGCTCCTCGCCTTGGTGCACCGTCGAGATGTGGAGATCGCTGATGTCGCCTCCCCTGTGCTCCCCCCGAAAACGCCCACGAGGCGCAGGCGTCCCGCGGTACGCCGCCTCCGCGCTGCTCGTCGGGCTCGTGCCCGGCGCAGCGTCCGCCACGGTCCCGGGTTCCCGCGCGGCGCTCACCTCGAGCGCCGGCAGCCTGGTGGAGTCGACTGAGGGGGACGGCTCCCCGACCGGCTCCAACGACTTCGGCTGCCAGCCCACCGCCACCCACCCGTACCCCGTCGTCCTGGTGCACGGCACCGTGGGCAGCATGGCCGAGTGGGAGAAGTTCTCCCAGGCCCTCGCCGGCGAGGGGTACTGCGTCTTCGCGCTGAACTACGGTGGCGCGGCCGGCAGTCCCGTCCACGGATACGGCGACATCCCCACCAGCGCCCGCCAGGTTGCCGGGTTCATCGACCGGGTGCTCGGAGCGACCGGAGCGGCCGAAGTCGACCTCGTGGGCTACTCGCAGGGCGGCGTGCTGGCACGGTACGTCGTCAAGAGCCTCGGCGGAGCCTCCAAGGTTCGCGAATTGATCGGTCTCGCGCCCCCCAGCCACGGCACCACCATGTCGGGACTGGCGGATCTGGTCGCGTCGATTCCGGGCGCCGCCGATCTGGTCGCGTCGATGTGCGCCGCCTGCGTGCAGCAGATGGCCGGCTCCGACTTCATCACGGCCCTGAATTCCGGCGGGGAAACCGTCGACGGCGTGCATTACACCGTGATCGCCAGTAGATACGACCAGGCCGTCACGCCGTACGCGAGCAGCTTCCTGATGGGACCGAACGTCACCAACATCCTGCTCCAGGACGTGTGTGCACAGGATTTCACGGACCACCTGGGAATTCCCAAGGACAGTGTGGCGCTGCGTCAGACCCTCAACGCCCTCGACCCGTCGCATGCGCGGCATCTCTGCAGGCTGGTGCTGCCGGTAGTCGGCGGCTGATCGCGGCGGCAACGCGACCACCCTTCCGACGTCGCCCGAGGCATCGGCGCAGATGATGACGGAGAGCAACACCTCCATGGTCGGGGGCGGCAGCGCCAAGACCGCGTACGCCTCCGTTCTCGAAGGCATCGAGAACAACGGCGAGGGCGCGGTCCTCATCCACTGCACCTCCGGCAAGGACCGCACCGCGCCGACTACGGATCCTTCGGCGCCCATCTGAACCAGGCGTTGGACGTGCACGCCGGTGAGCTGAACGACCTCAAGCAGCACCTGCTCGTCGGCTGACGGAAGCCGACGACAGCCGCCACATCCCGCCGGCCCCCCGCCGGCCCCCCACATACCCCGCCGCGGCACAGGTCGTGAACCCCTGCCGCGGTGGCCCTCAATGGCTCTCCCTCACCCTCAGGAGCACCCGTGCTGCACCCCGCAAGAAAAACCGGCAACTCCGGTACCTCCCGCACCTCCCGTACCTCCGGGAGGTCCGCCCTGTTCGCCGCGGCCGCCCTGGGCGTGGCCCTCTCGCTGACCTCCACCAGTGCGCAGGCCGTCAGCCCCGCCCCCCGTCGCTACGTGGCGCTCGGCGACTCGTACGCATCCGGCGCCGGCCTGGCCGGCCAGTCGGGCGGTCTCTGCATGCGCTCCGACCAGAACTACGGCCACCTGGTGGCCGCCGCCCTCCAGGTCGACACGTACACCGACGTCACCTGCTCGGGCGCGAAGGCGAAGGCCTTGACGGAGCCCCAGTACGAGGGTCTGCCGTGGGGCGACACCGCCCAACTGGACGCCATCACCGCCGACACCGACCTGGTGACCGTCGGCATGGGCGGCAACGACCTCGGCGCCAGCGCGCTCGGGCTCGTGGAGCTGATCGGCGTCTGTCTCGTCGGCGCGCTGGTCAACCCCGACGGCACGCCCTGCAAGGACGTCTTCCACCACGGCCACTGGGACTGGTCCACGGGGACCTGGAAGTACGGCAGCGACGACCTGGCCGGCCGGATCGCCGCAACCGCGCCGCAGCTCGCCGAGGCGCTGAACCGGATCCACACCCAGGCGCCCAACGCGCGTGTCCTGCTGATGGGTTACCCGTCCGTCATGCCGGCCGACGGGTCGACCTGTGCGGGCAAGCAGCCGATCACCGCCGGCGACGTCGGCTACCTGTACGACACCCTCGGCAAGCTCAACGCCATGCTCAAGGCCACCGCCGCAGCCAACGGCGCCACGTACGTGGATACGGCGACCCCGACCGCGGGCCACGACATCTGCTCGGCCACTCCCTGGATCGAGGGTGCGCAGCCGGTCGCCCAGGCCGGACCGTTCCACCCCAACGCCACCGGCCAGAAGGTGATGGCGGACGCGGTGTCCGCCGCCCTGCGGTGATCCCGCCGCTCCGGTAGCAGGGCCAATCCCGAAGGGGGCGGCCGCCGTCCTCTGGGCCGCCGTCCCCTCGGACCTCGTCGTCAGCGCGAAAACAAGATGGTGGCGCCGGGAACGTCCCGGTTAGAGTCCGACGATGACGATGCCGGCAGACAAGTCCTTCCACGATGCGGTGCGCCGAGCCGACGTCGGCCGGCTGGCGGAGATGCTCGACGCACCGTTCTGCCCGCCGGCCGTCTTCGGACTCCTCATCCGGCACGAGGACTCCCGCCTGCGGCATCTGGGGCTGGTCCTCCTGTCCGAGCGCGTCACGTCGGGCCGGACGGGCGACGAGCACGAGATGGCCGAGCTCGCGGAACTGCTGCCGGTGTCGGTGCCGGGAGCGCCGGAGGAGGCGCTCGTCCTGGCGCGGCTCCACGAACGACTGGGGCCGTACCTCCCGGCGCCCCGCCGGCCGTCGTGGCGTACGGCCGGGCTGCCGGTACGGGTACGGATCGCATGGCTGCGCGCCGAGCTCCTGAACGATCCGGCGCTGCTCCGGAAGGAGCCTGCGGGCGAACTGCTCTACCAGGCCGTGCGGGAGACGACCGCCACCTCCGCGCACCGGCCCGAACACCTCGTGAAGGAGCTGGTGGACAGCGGCGACCCGGTGCTCCAGGCCGATGCGCTGCGGCTGGCCCGGCAGGGGCTGCACGCCGGCCTGCTGGCTCCCGTACTGGTACGCGCACACGTGATCCGCCTGCTCGGCGCCGGCAGCGCGGACGTCGTCGCCGCCGCACTGGGGGAACTCGCCGAGCCCTGGGCGGCGTTGGAGCCACTGCCCCCGGGGCGGCTGTCGCCCTTCCTCGCCGCCGATTCGGTGATCACACGGCCGCAGGCCGCCGAAGCCGCACTGGCGGCCGCGGCCCACCACGGACACCACGGCCTGCTGCGGCAGGTCATCGACGATCCGGATCTGCCGCCGGGTCTTCGCCGGCGCGCGATGGAACTGCTCGGTGACCTGGCCGACCGCGGGGACATCGGCGCATTGACGGCCATCGCCGCACGCGACCCGCTGCTGTTCGGCGGCCCGGCGGTGACCTGCCTGCGCGGGCTCCACCGGCGCGGACACTTCCCGGACGGTGCGCACGTCCCGTCCCTCATCGGCCTGGCGCTGGCCGATCACTCGATCGCGCCCCACGAGGTCGCCACGATCCTGTTCACCTGCCGACAGGAGATGCTCCGCGTACTGGTGGACGCGCCCGCCGACGATCCGAGCTGGCCGCGTCGGCTCACGCTGCTGGTCGCCCTGGCCGGACAGGGGGCGGGAGAGCTTCCGATCGGGGACGCGATCACCCGGGTCCTTCCCTCGGCTCCCGTGCCGGGGCCGTTCCTCGACGCGATCCGCGCCGTGCGCCACGCGGATGCCGAAGACGCGGTGATCGCCCTCCTGCCGTCGGCGCCCGCAGCGGCCCTGGACGCTCTGGAGGCCATCGGCGGGCACCGGACGACGACCACGTTGAGGGAAGGGCTCGGCCTCGCCGCACTGGAGCCGCAGGAGGCACAGGAGCCGCAGGAGCCGCAGGAGAGCGGGGGAGAGATCGCGTCGCACCTCCGCGCGGTGCGGAACCGGGCCCTTGAGGTGCTGTGGCACCTCACCGACGATCCGTCACAGCGCGGTGCCCTCCTCGTCCGCCTCGATCCCGCCGATCTGCCGGCGCGCATCGCGGCGGACCTCGGTGGGCCGGACGAGCGGGAACTGGCCCTCCTGAGTTCCCATCTGGACCCTGACCAGCCCGTGGCGGCCCTGTGCAGACTGGCCGCGCACGGCGGCGCCGGTACCCTGCCGGTCATCGCGGACCTCCTCCTGCGCATCGTGGCCGAGCTGGCGGCGTCCCGGGAGCCGGGCGGACCCGCACCGCGGCCCGACAGCGGACAGCCGGCCGGACAGCAGGCCGGACTGCGGGCCGGACAGCCGGCCGGGGAGCCCGTGGTACCCGGGGAGATCCTGGACGCCGTACACGGCCTGGGCCGCCGGCTCCACGAACGGGGGCGGATCAGGCCCTCCTGCCTGCTCGACGCGCAGACTCCGGGGGAGGCGGGGCACGCGCTCGTCGCGACCATGGCGCTGGACCTGCTGGACCGGCCCGGGCTGTCGAGCGGCGAGCAGACGATCCTGCTCGAACTCCTGCTCCGGGCCCCCTACGCGGGCACCCGTGCGCGGGCGCACCGGCTGCTGCGCCACCGCGACCGGCACGTGCGCAAGCACGTGATCGCGTTGCTCGCCCGAGACGCCACGGGGGACGATGCGCAGGCGTTGTCGGCGACGTTGATCGCACTGACCGCCGCCCAGGACATCCAGACCGTCCGGCAGGCGTTGCTCGCCCTCGGCCACGCGCGCGCCCGCTGGGCCTCCAGCGCGATCGCCGCATGTCTCGGCCATCCGAACATGAACATCAAGAAGACCGCCGCCGCGGTCCTGGTCGCCGCGGGCACGCCTGCGGTGGTACCGGCACTGCTCTTCCGGCTCGGGCGTCACGACAATCCGGGACTGCGCGGCACGCTCATCGAGGCGCTGCGCGCCATCCTCGGCGACGCGTACCAGGCGACCGTCCTCGCCGCCGCCGAACACACCGATGACGGCCGCGCTCGCGAACTGCTGCTCGAAGGCCTCGACCAGACCCTGACGGCGCGCTCGGTCCGCGCCCTGGACGACCAGGCATCACGGGTCGCGCCGACCCTGCTCGCCCTCGTGGCGACCGGCCGGGTCTGCCTTGCTTCCGGGACGGTCGAGGACCTGTCGACGGCCATGGCCCAGCACGGGATCACCACGCCCGCCGCACCTCGGTCGGCGGTGGACACCGGAGCGGGCCTCGACGTCGACTCGCTGGAGACGCGGGGCTGGCACACGCCGGTCGCCCTACGCCTCGCCGCACGGCGCGAGCTGCCGGATCCCACCCGGCTGCGGGCGCTTCGGCCCATGCTGCCGGACTGGCTGCGCCTGGCCGCCGGCGAACAACCCGCCGGCCGAGCCCGCGTCCTGCGGCTGACGCTCCGGATCTGCCCCGCCCGGTGGACGCCCGAGGAATTGACAGCCTTCGCCCGGCACACACGGGTCCTGCGCGACGGGCTCGCCGAGGCCTCCGCGGAAGACCGGCACGAGCTCATGGCGGTACTCGAAGCGGTCGCGCCGACTCTTCCCGAGGTCGAGAGGCAGGGCCTGGCCGAGGCGGTACGCGCACTGCCCCACGCCCCCGCGGACAGCCCGTCCACACTGACGCTGCTCCGCAGCCTCGGCGCGGTACTGGTCCGCGCCGACCTCGACCAGGCGCTGGCCTCGGCCCGGCTGGGCACCAACCCCCGGCAGGCCGAGACCGCGGCACTGCGGGCCGCCTTCGCCGCCCCGCAGTTCCCTGAGGCCACTGCGGCATCCACTGCGGCATCCACCGCGGCATCCACCGCGGTAGCCAGCGCGTCGGCCACCGAGTCGGCCGAAGCCGACGCGTGGCGGGCCGCGCTGGATGACGCGGTGCGTACACCGGCCGCCCTGGAGGAATTCCGCCGGAGCGACCGCCCTCGCCGGCAGCACGAGGGGACCGTCCCGGCCTCCCGGGACCGCCTGACCGCGCTGATCGGTGTCTACCCCAGGGCCGGCGCCGAGGTCCGCGCAGCTCTCATCGACTGGATGACGGACGTCCAGCCCCTCGACGCACCACCCTGGACCCTCGCCGAAACCGCCCACGCGCCGGCGCCGGAGCCGCGACCGAGGACCGTGCACATCGACGACCTCGACCAGCCCCGGTCGACCGCACTGCGGGACCGCCTGCTGGCCATGCTGCGGGCACCTGCCCAGGACCGCCGGCACACCGCGGCCCTCGCACTCCTGGAATGGCCCGAGCCCGAGTGCGGGCTCGCCGTGCTCCGGGCGTTTCTGCGCGGCCGCGTCGACGTACCCGTCGGTGTCGACCTGGCCCGCGCACTGAGCGCCATCGACGCGAGCGAACTCCGTGAGGACGGCATCCTGCACGACCGGGTCGCCCTCACGGCGAGCCGACTCGACCCGTGGGACCTGGAGCCGCTGGTCCCGCTGCTGCTGGAATGGTGGGAGCACGACCCGCCGGCCGGCAGCTCCGCGGCCGGGCAGGCGTTGCGCGGGGTCCCCGCCGACGTACTTGCGCAGTGCCTCGGCGACCGCCTCGACGCCGGTGCCTGGGGGTTCCTCGACCTGCTCGGCGGGCGTCCCCTGCTGCGCACCCCCGCGCTCACGGAGACCTGCCGTCGGCTGCGCGCCGAAGGACGCGACGACCTCGCGGACAGCCTGCTCCTCGAAGAAGGTCCGCTGCGCCGCCCGGGCACCGTACGGCAGGATGCCGACGCGCTGGCAGCACTCCGCGACCGTGGCCCGGCCGCCGCGGCGGGGGCGTCACAACTCCGCTCCCGGCAGGAGCTGTTGGATCTGGCCCGGACCGGCGACCCGGTGTGGATACGCCACGCACTCACGCGGCTGTCCGAGGGACACACCGGCCCGGACGCCGACCAGGACCCCGGCCTGCGGGACCTGATCGGCGAGCTGCTGCGTCACCCCAAGCCCAAGGTCCGTCTGCACGCCCACCGCACCTCGCGGGCCATGCTCGACCGGCAGACCCACCTGCACCACACGTCGATCCTGCTGGACGACCCCCAGCCGGACCTGGTGCGCACCGCCATCCGTACCCTCTGCCACGCGACCTGGGTCCCCGCGATCCCCGCGCTGACGGGATTGCTGGAGCACCCGCACCACGTCGTCCGCAGGGCTGCGGCCGAGGGGCTCGTCACCATGGGCACATCGGCGATCCCGGCACTCAGACACGTCACCGTCCACGCCCGCCCCGACAAACGGTCCCGCTACGCGGAGATCCTCGAACGGATCACGCCCCACCAGACTCACGACGGCCCGGCCACGGCCACGGGCGGCTGACACCGACGAAGGCAACAGAGGGGGCGGGCCCCGGCGATACCGTTAACGGATACCGGGGCCCCTCCCTGGTCAGCCGCGTGCGTGCTGCTGGAGGGTGGCTGCCAGAAGGTGGGAGTCGAGCAGGGAGACGTCTGCCGTCCTGTCCGCCCGTGCGTAGCCGGCCATCATCCGTTTGGTCAGGACGAGCGCTTCGGGGGAGCGCCGGACGAGGGGCCTGATCCAGGAATCGACGACGTTGTCCAACTGATCGAGCGGGGCGGTCTTGTGGAGCAGGCCGATCCGGTGGGCCGTGTCGGCGTCGAAGACGTCGCAGGTGAGCAGGAGCTCGCGAATCCTGGAGGTGCCGGCCTCGGAGACCAGGCGTCCCATGGCCCCGCCCCAGGCGGGCGGCAGCCCTATGCCGACCTCCGGCATGCGAAAGCGACTGGTGTCGGCGCCGGCGCGCAGATCGCAGAAGGAGGCGAGGGCGAGGCCAGCGCCGATGACCCGCCCGTGCAGCCGGGCGATGGTGACCGCGTGGGTGTTTTCCAGGGCCTGGCACAGGCGGTGTGCCTTGTCGGCGATGCGCCGCAGGCCCACGCCGGACGGATCGGCGGCCAAGGCCTCCTGGTACTCGCCCCGGTCGGCGCCCAGGCAGAAGTCCGAACCCAGTGACGACAGCGTCAGGATCCGGACGTCGGGTCTCTCGTGGAGCTCGTCGAGCAGGGTGATGAGATCGTCGAGGACCGCGGTGTCCAACGTGTCGTCCTGCCCCCAGGGGTTGAGGCGGACGTGCAGTACGGGGCCGTCCTGTTCGATGCGTATCGCCTTGGGAGCGGTGCGGATGTGCGCGGGGACGTGCGCGGGGACGGCGGAGGGGGAGGGGGAGGGGGAGGAAAGGAGGGTGGGGATGGGGGTCGAGTCGGTCATGCGAGTGCTACGTCCAGGTTCAGGAGTCGCCGGAACGCCACGCGGGGCGCCATCGACGGGGGGCGTACGAGGGTCAGGCGGGGGAGGCGCCGGACCAGTTGGTGGAGAAGGGTCTGGGCTTCGATGCGGGCCAGCGGAGCGCCGAGGCAGTAGTGGATGCCGCCGCTGAACGCGAGGTGGTCGGGGGCGCGTTCGGGGTCGAACCGGTCCGGGTCGCGGTGCCGGGACGGGTCCCTGTGCGCCGCTCCGATCATGAGGTGGACCATCTCGTCGCGGCGGATCTCGAAGCCGCCCAGCACGGAGTCCTGCGATGCGACCCTGCTGATCACGTGGGTGGGCGGGTCGTAGCGGAGGGTCTCCTCCACGAACCCGGCCACGAGGCCCGGGTTGTCGGCGACCATGGCCCAGCGGTCCGGGCTTTCGACGAGCCGGAGCACCATCGTCGAGAGGAGGGTCGCGGTGGTTTCCAGGGCGGCCAGCAGGACGAACAACACCAGGTGGTAGACGGCCTCGTCGGCCTTGTCCCGGTCGGGCTCGATCGCGTCCCACGTCTGGATCCACCGGCTGACGGGGTCATCGCCGGGGTGGGAGCGCCGGTCACGCACGAGGTCCATGAAATACGTGCGGAGTTCGGCCGTGGCCGCGTCGGACAATGCCAGTTGGCTGGCCGACGGCAGCAGCTCCTGGGTGAAGACCTGATCGTGTGTCAATTCCCGGAGCCTCGGCCAGTCGGCCTGCGGAAGTCCGAGCCAGTCTCCTATGGTGGCCACCGGCAGTTCCTCGCAGACAAGCTCCGAGAAGTCCGCCTCGCCGGTGCGTATTCGCTCCGTGAAGGCGTCGAGGAGCTGATCCGCGGTCCCCTTCACGTTGCGGCCGATGCGTTCCACGGTGCCGCGGTCGAAGGTGCCCGCCGCCCGCCGCACCCTGGTGTGGTCCGGGGGGTTGAGCGCGGCGAGCGTGTTGCCCATCTCGCGCGAGGAGGGAGCGTTCCAGCGGGTCCCGGTGCCCTGGCGCTCCCGCCATTCCCGGTCGGGCTCCAGCCATTGACGGTTGCGCAGGATCTGGTCGCAGGCGGCGAAGCCCGTGATGGCGAATCCACCCCAGGGGGCGGGCACCACCTCGCCCCGCGCGAGGAGTTCGTCGTATATGGGGAAGGGGTCGGCCTGCCCTCTGGCCGTCCGTAGACGGGAGAAGAGGGAGGCGGACGCCCGGCGGTCGTACGTCGGAGTTGTCGCAACGCCCATGATGGCGGCTCCTTTCTGAGAACCAGCCGCCATGCATACCCGCATGATCGTTAGTGCATCCACTACCGGTGGGTACTCAAGGCGTTACTAGAATCACATCCTCCTCTTGGCTTCACTCGCCCCTGGTCCAGGCCAGGAAGCGGCTGAACAGGCCGCCCTTGGGCTGCGGTGCGCCACCGGAGTTGGTGCGCGAGGGGCCGGTGTCGGAGGGGGAGGCGGCGGTCGCCTGCTGCTGAGGCGCCCAGCCCGCGTTCGGGCCGGCCGGTCCGGCCGGCCCGGCCGCCTGGTGAACGCTCCTCGGGGTGAAGCGGATCGGGAGGGTGACCAGCGAGCGGCTCCACGGACTCGGCGCCCAGGTCAGCGACTTGAACGGGACGCGCAGCTCGACGTCGTGAAGCTGGTTGAGCAGCGTCTCGACGGCGGTCACGGCCATCATGAAGGCCGGGTCCTTGGCGGGGCAGGCGTGCGGGCCCGCTCCGAACGCCAAGTGCGCCTTGGCGCTGAGCTGTTCGCGGTGCTCCGTCAGCTTCGGGTCGGTGTTGGCCGCGGCGAACGAGACGAGCACCGGGTCGTTGGCGCGGATCAGCCTGCCGCCGAGCTCCACGTCGTGAGTGGGGTAGTGCGCCGCGTAGTTGGCGATCGGCGCGTAGTTCCACAGCGTCTGGGAGACCGCGTCCTCGACCGGCAGGCCGCCCTGCCACTCCTCGCCGAGGTACAGGGCGCTGCTGGTGCCGATGGCCGCGGCCAGCGGCGCGGTGCCGCCGGAGAGCAGGGTGACCAGCTGGTGCAGCACCTCCTCGTCGCTCAGCTGGGCCGAGTGCTCCATCAGACGCGTCGTCAGGTCGTCGGTCGGGCGCCGACGCTTGAGGGCGATCAGCTCGGTGAGCGCCCCGCCGAGCACCTCGTCGGCGCCGGGCGTTCCCTCGAAGATGCCGCTGATGCCGGCGATCACGCGGTCGCCGATCTCGGGCGGGCAGCCGAACAGGTCGCTGAAGACCAGCAGGGGCAGCGGCTGGGCGTACTCGGCCATCAGCTCTGCCTGGCCGCGGATGTCGGTACTGAACTGGCTGATCAGGTAGTTGGCGGACTGCTGCGTCTGCCTGATGAGCTGGTGCTCGTTGACCGTGGCGAGACTGTCGGTGACGGCCCGCCGCAGCCGGGCATGTGCCGCACCGTCGCTGAAGAGCGCGTTGGGGCGGTACCCCATCATGGGCAGTGCCGGGCTGTCGGCCGGGACGCGGCCCTCGTGGAGGGCGTTCCAGCGGCGCGAGTCGCGCACGAAGGACGCGGGGTTCTGCAGGACGTACAGAGCGGCGTCGTAGCTCGTGACGAGCTCGACCTGGACGTCGGGGGCGATGTCCACGGGCGCACTGGGACCGTACTGGCGCAGCTCCGCGTAGTGGCTGTCGGGGTCGGCTCCGAACGAGGGGCCGTACATCTGGACGTTCCCGTGCGCGGGGCAGCCGGGGGGTATCTCTTGCGGGTCATGTGGCTGTTGCATTCCTGCGCTCCTAGCCGAGTTGGGACATGAGGTGTTTCACGAGGGTGATGAGGGCCCGCGCGGAGGACTTCTCGTCCCGTACGTCGCACTCCACGACGGGGGTCTCCGCGGTGAGGTTCAGGGCCTCGTGCACCTCGTCGAGCGGGTAGTGCGTGGTGCCCTCGAAGTGGTTCACGGCGATGGCGTACGTCAGGCCGAAACGCTCGACGAGGTCCAGGACGGGGAAGGACTCGTGCAGCCGCTCCGGGTCGACGAGCACCAGCGCGCCCAGAGCGCCCCGCGAGAGCTCCTCCCACATCTCCTTGAAGCGCTCCTGGCCGGGCGTACCGAAGAGGTAGAGCACCAGGGTGTCGCTCAGGGTGAGCCGGCCGAAGTCCATGGCGACGGTGGTGGTCGTCTTGTCGGGCGTGCCCGACAGGTCATCGAAGCCCACGCTGGCCTCGGTGATCTCCTCCTCGGTCCGCAGGGGCTCGATCTCCGAGAGACTGCCGATGCAGGTGGTCTTGCCGACCCCGAAATGCCCCACGATGAGGATCTTCACCGCATGGGAGACATCTGGATCCAGGTACACGCGTTACGCTCCGAATCGATTCTTCAGGCCCTCGAGCACGGCGCTGACCAGTTCTCTGTCGACACGTTCGGCGCGCGGTATCGGTGTCCTCGCGAGGATGAGACCGTCATCCTCCAACTGCGCCAGCAGGATGCGGACGATGCCCAGGGGCAGGTGCGTGTGCCCCGCCACCTCGGCCACGGACAGGAATCCGTTCGCGACCAGGTCCATGACCTGACCCGCTTCCGGTGACAGCGTGCGCGCCGCCGCCTGTCCGTTCTCCACCGCCGCCGTCACGAGCGTCGTGTGCTCGTACTCGTGCTCCGGGGGCAGCGCCCGTCCGTTCGTGATCACGAAGAGGGGGACTAATGGAGAGGTCAGTTCAAGCTCTTCGTCCTGTTCGAACCCGTCAGGCATGGCCTGTCCCCTTCCCGGGTGTCGCCGCCGTGGTCAGCCTGGGAACCACCTCGTGCAGCCGCGTCGTGAACTGCTCTATGTCGCAGTCGTGTTCGGCGGCGGCGGCCAGGAAGGCATCGGGGCCGGCCGCCATCAGGAAGATCCAGCCGTGCTGGAACTCGATGACCGTCTGACGCCATTGCGCGTCCTCGACGGCCCCCGCGAACTGGGAGGTGACCCGGCTGTAGGCATGGATGCCCGTCATGGCCGCGGAGATCGTGTCCGCGAGGTCGCGGCTCATCCCGGCGGTCGCCCCGCGGGGAAGGCCGTCCGAGCCCAGCAGCACGGCGTGGCGGGCGCCCTTGACCTCCGACATCACCCGGTCGAGCTCGCCGAGGACGAATCCCGCGTCACCGGGGCTCTGCTGCCGCGGTGCGCCCCCGCGCGGACCTCCGGCGTCCTCGGTGCTCACCCGCGGCGGCGAGGTGAGGTTGTTGCCCAGCCGGGCGACGAGACGGTGCATGCGGAAGGAGATCTGCTGCATGTCCACATCGGGCGCGGCCGCGGCGGCGAGGTAGGAGCCCTGCCCCGCCCCGATCAGGAAGCTCCAGCCGTGCGAGAACTCGATGATGGTCTGGTTCCACTGCCGGTCCTCCTCCGGTCCGGCGAAGTGGGCCGTCGCCCGGCTGAGCGACTGCATCCCGGCCATGGCCGCGGAGATGGTGCGTACGTCCTTCTCGGCCAGGCCTTCGGTCGCGCCGCGAGGAAGGCCGTCAGCGGAGAGCAGGACGGCGTGCCGCGCACGGGGCACGTTGTGCACGATGTCCTCGAGCATCCACGAGAGGTCTGAGGTCATGCCTCTTCGGGCCCTTCGAACGAGGTGGCGTCAAGATTGCGGCCGGAGAGCGTGCCGCGCTGGAAGGCGCCCAGGCTGCGCCCGGAAGCACGGCCCGTTTCCCCCGGGGTCCGCGGCGCCGGCGCGGTGGCGTCCGGATCGGGGACGCTCGCGATGGGCGCCTGGCGTGCGCCGCGCTTGGGCAGACCGTGCATCGTGCGCGGCGTCGTGCCCTGCGGGGTCACGTTCTGCGCCGCCGCGCTCTGCGCCGCCGTGGTCTGCGGCGGCCTGCTCTCGGTGACGCGCCGGATCTCGCTGACCGGAGCCTCCTGGACGGGCGGTATCTCCTCCATGGTCCACAGCTCCTCGGGCAAGAGGACGACGGCCCGGACGCCGCCGTATCGGGAGACTCCGGTGACGTCGACCTTGAAACCGTGCTGGCGCGCGATCAGGCCGATGACCGGGAAGCCGAACTTCGGCTGGGTCCCGAGCTGCGACAGACGAGGGGCGACTTCCCCGGAGAGCAGCGCGGTCGCCCGCTGCCGCTCCTCGTCGTTCATGCTGACGCCGGCGTCGTCGATGACGATGCACAGGTTGTTCTGGACGCGCTGGAACGTCACCTCGATCGGCGCGTCGTGCTGCGAGAAGCTGGCCGCGTTGTCGAGCAGCTCCGCCACGGCGAGGGCGACGGGCGCGACCGCGGACGCCTTCAGGGCGAGACTGGTCTGCTGCATGATGGCGACCCGGTGGAAGTTGCGGATCTGGCCCTGGGCACTGCGCACCACGTCGTAGACGCTCGCGGGGCGGTTGCGACGGCCGAGCGGCGCACCGCACATGACGGCGATGCCCTGAGCCTTGCGCGCCATCTGGGCGTTGGCGTGGTTCACGTCCAACAGGTCGCTGAGGACGGTGTGTCCGCCGTACTTGCGCTGGATGCCGTCCAGAAGCGTCGTCTGCTCGGCCGCGAGGCTCTGCAGGAGGCTGGCGGCACCCTTGAGGACGGCCTTGGTGTTCTCCTCGGCCGCTTCCTTGGCGTCGCGGAGCGTGGCGTCCTGCTCGCTGCGGAACCTCTGCAGCTCGGCGTGCGACGCGTGCAGGTAGCTGTCCGCCGTGAGCAGCTGGTGCTTCAACTCGGCCTCGGTGTGCTCTTTCTTCGCCCCCAGCGCTTTGTTGCGGGCGACCAGTGCCACGACCGCGGCAACGGCTATCGCCGCCACCGCAACCAGGCACCACACAAGTGCGTCTCGATTCATGGAAACCTTTCCCGGCGCGTGCCATGCGGACGGCTGCAGATACACCTCGCGAGGCCCCGCAACACAGCTGATCGGCACGGTTCACCTGCTGTTACGCGGAGAGCATGCCGCAGATCCAAATCAGCATCTGCGCCGAAATGGAACAAGATCACAGATGCCGGGATGCTATCACCGGATCTCCGCCCCCTCGGACGTACGCTACTGAACGGTATCCGCCCAACCAGGCTGCCACGGGGGCGGGTTGACTTGGGCTTTCGGTCCCCTGCCTCCGCCATCGATCGCCCCCGTCGCAACCGATTCGTTAAGCAGTTCTTCACGAGAGGAGGGGCGATCTCTCACATCCATCCGACGTACCGCCGGCCGAACCCCTGGGCGGCGGGGCCTCAGCGGCTGGTTGCGGCGCCCGGCAATGGCTCGTGATCGATTTTCGGCCTGGCGGCGGGATTTCGCTCTTTCGGGCAGACCGGCGACGACCCGCGGTCACATGCCGTCCGTCACGTCCCCCAGTTCGTGGTGCGGGTACGCCCGGGCGCGTTTCCCCTGGTACGAGCGCACGTCGGCGCCGCGGCCCGTTGCCTCGATCCGGTTGAGCAGCTCCGCGGCTGCCTGGGCCGTCCTGGGCGAAGAGTTGAGGGTGTCGAGGAAGTCCAGCAGGGTCCTCATCGGCGCCGCAGCCATGTGTTCCAGCAGGGCGCGCCGTCGGTCCTGGGGGAGCGCCATCAGGTCGGCGCCAAAGGGCTGCCCCCGCCCTGCGGCGTGGACGGTCCTCATCAGGTGTCCCAACGGGGCACGGACGAGGCGCTCGTCACCACGGTGCGCGAGCTCCGCCAGAACGGCGACCACGCGATCGGGAAGCCGGTAGGCGGCTGCGGCCGTCGACAGGCTCGGCAGGACGGATGCGTCCTCGTCGGACAGGAGCGAGATCACCTCCAGCACCTCGGCGGCAGGCCGGTCCGTCTGTACGAGGCACACCAGGACGTCGTCCGCCGCGGGCCACGTCCCGCCGTGCCAGTGACGGTGCAGCACGGCCAGCTCGGGCACGGACCGGAACCGGGCGGCGCACCGGACGAGATGGGACCTGAAGGCCGCCCGGAACGGCCCCTGCGGCATCACGTCACCGATCTCCGTGACCACGCCGATGGGCCGGGACTGCGCGACGTCCCGGAGCAACGATTCCCCCCTGGAACGCTCACCCGCATCCCCGAGCCATTGCAGCACCACCACGATCTCCTCGGCCGGACGTTCCCAGGCCACGTCGGCCAGCTCGCGGCCCAGCGTGCGTACGTCACCGCCGGACCGGAACCCGTCAAGGCGCCCCAGAAGCACCCCGATCGGCCCGCCACCGTCCCGGTGCAGCCCGGCCAGTTGCTCTTCCATGGCCAGTACCCGGTCCTCCAAGTCCCGGCAGCGGGTCTCCGCATCGGCCCGCAAGGCGGAGGTATCGGCCAGATCGGCGCGGAGCTTCGAGATCTCGGCCAGGAGGGCGTCGCGGACGGAGGCGTGGTCGTCGAGCGCGATGCGGAGCTCGACCTCGCGGCGGGTGGCGGCGGTCAGGTCCGCCGACCAGTCGCGGTGGAGGGAACCGAGTTCGCCCCTCACGGACAAGACCTCGGACTCGCGCTTCGCCAACAGGTCGTGCAGCGCCTCCTCCTGACGGGTCAGGCGGGCGATCGTGCGCTGGGAGCGCATCATCTCCTGGCGGAGGCTCTCCAGTTCGTACCCGGCGGTGTCGGTGGCCCGCAGGGCCGTCAGGCGTTGGCGGTGGATCTCGGCCCTGGCCTCCTCCTGGAGAGGGCTGCCGAGCTTCTGCTCCGCCTCGCGGATGAGGCGGCTGATGAAGTCCTCGGTGGCGAGCCGGCGTCCGCGCAGGAAGCGGGAGACGGTGCCCGCGTCCAGGGAAACGCGGACCGCGTACGCCTCCTGTGAGATGCCCAGGGTCTTGAACAGGTCTGTCAACGTCTTGGCGAGGGCCGCAACCTCCGGCGTCTCGCCCCGCTCGGTCGCGGACGAACTCGCAGCTGAGCGGGCCATCTCCGGCATCTCGGCCTCCCCCGTGCCTTGCATCCGTACTGGCAACCCTTGCGGCTGTCGCAGCCTATCCGGACCTCCCCACGCTGGGATCGTCAATCAGCCGCTCCTGGAAGGAATCCGCCCCATGACCACCGCCGTATGGACCACTGCTGTCGCCGGCGCCGGATGGGCCGCGCGGGTGCTCGTCGTCGGGCTCGCGCTCGTGCCCGTCGTCATCGTGACGCTCGCCTGCGTGCCCGCACTGCTGGTACTGCCGTTCTCCCGGCGCCGCAGCGCACATGCCACCGCCATCGTGCGACAGCTGATCGCCTGGACCCGGGGGCTGCTGCTCACGAGCCGGGAGCGGTGAGTCTCTACAGACGGGCCGGCCGTGACCCTCGGCCCTACCGGCGCCCGCCCCGGTGATGATGCAGCAGACGAAGACCCTGAGTTCGGGGGAGCGACCTGCGTACCCAACCCGTAGCCGTATCCGTGAGGCGGCGCGGGCGGACAGCGTCCGCTCACACCTTGGCCCGGGTCCTGTTCCCCTCCGCGTCGCAGGGCAGGACGGCCTGGGGATGTGAGGACCGCAGCGTGCGCAGGGTCTGCGCCTCGACGGCCGCGATCGCCTTGGGCGGTACGTTGATCAGCCAGCCGAAGGGGCGGTCCACGTCGCGGATGATGAACAGCGCGCTGCCCAGCAGGACCGTGATGACGACCAGGGCGGCGAGCTGTCCGCGGTTGTCCCGGTGCGGAACGGCGACGCCGAGGGAGACCACGGTCACCGTCAGCGCGCACAGCAGGAACCAGAAGATGGGCGCCGGGATGCTGGGGGAGGCCTGGGCGAGCCGCTCCTCGCGGGCCAGCGCCCGCTGGTCGTCGGCGGAGATCAGCATTCCGAAGGACTGCTCGGCGCGCAACTGCCGGAACACGTCGGGGAAGTCGTTGCTCCACTCGTCGGAGGCGGAGGAGGCGCGGACCTCGGCCATGGCCGGCCACTCCGCGAACCGCACCGTCCGTGCGTAGCAGACGGTGTCCTCGAGCAGCCGGGTCCGCTGGGGCTCGGGGGCGTACCCCGCCATCGACGCGAGGTGGCCCAGCTCGTGCGCCTCCCGCCGGGCGGCGCCGTCGGCCAGCCCGTACGAGGACGAGGCGGTCACCAGGACGAAGGCCAGCAGCAGGATGGTCAGGGTCTGCATCGGGCCGACCAGGTCCTGGACACCCATCCCCGGCTCGCTGTCGCGGACCAGCCGCGGGCGCAGGTACCGGTTCGCGGCGAACGACGCCCCCAGCGCGAGCACCAGCACCACGATGATGACCACCGGCGACACCTCCCGTCACGGCATCCTCCAGCCCTGACCCGGCCCCGCTCCCGCCGCCGCGCCCGGCCCGCCACCCGAACGGCCCCGCGCTGTTGCGGGCACACGGCGCCGTCGGCCGACCGGGCGGTGGGGGATCCGGCCTCGTGCCTGTCTACTCGTACAGGAGGGACGCGGACGGGGTGGCGGGCCCTTGGTGGCCGGGCACCGTGTAGGCCAGGTTGAGTACGGTCCGCCGGACGCCGGGGCGGTTCAGCGGGGTGACGCGGTGGGCGGAGCGGTCGCTGCGCAGGAGGTAGCCCTCGCCCGGCTGGTGGTGCGCACGCCGGGAGCCGGCGCCGTCCAATGTATCGAGGTCGGGGTGGCCGGGATTGAATTCCAGCAGACCGCCGTCGTCCGGGTGGGGTGGGGATTCCAGGAAGAGGACGAGGGCGAGGGGGTGGTCGTCCGTGTGGGCGCCGTGGGTATCGCCTTCCCGGTGGAGGATGTTCAGGACGTGCCGCTCGACGGGGTCCCGGACCGTGCTGACCTCGCTGCCCAGTACGGCGGTCAGGAAGCCCAGGAGCGCGGCGTCCTGGTACAGGCCGCTGACCAGTGGCGATTCCCGTGCGATCTGCCGTCCGCCGAGTGTGGTCATGTGCCGGGGGCTTCCCGCCATGCACTCCATGCGGAAGTCCCGGCGGGCCGCACTCCGCTCCAGCCGCCGGGCTTCGGCACGCAGCGCCGATAGGGGGCCCGGTCCGAGCAGTCCGGGCATCGGGAGGTAGTCGTCGGCCTCGAACCGGCTGTGTAGGGCTTCTGGCAGTGGGGGTAGGGACAGCACGGACAGATGGTTTCCCCCGGTGGCCTTCCGGCGAACCGCCCGACCGGGTGACGGAGGACCGGGTGACGGACGACCGGGTGACGGACGGCTGCCCGGCCACCTGCCGGCCCGTGGCCACGAAGCTCGGGTCGCAGCAGGCCGCGCTCGTACGCCTTCACCAAACGCTGCGGGACCTGGTACGCGGAGCCGTCGATCGCATCCGCGCACGGGAACGTGGACGCCGTGCCCGATCGAAGGTCAGTCGTGACGGGCGACCTTGACGGCCGAGATCAGCAGGATGACCGCGAGTGCGGGGATGAGGACCACATCGGGAATCACCCCGAGAAGGAGCCCGCCGAGGAGGGCCCCCGTGATCGAACCGGTCGCCATGAACGCGACGAAGCGCACGTTGGCGCCAAGGACCGCGAAGCTGCCGTCGCGGCTGTAGCGGGCGAACGCGACGAGCATGGTGGGCAGGGACACCAGCAGGGACAGGCTTCCCGCGAGCTTGATGTCGGCTCCGTACAGCAGGACGGTCGTGGGGATCAGCAGTTCCCCGCCGGCGACCCCCATGATCGCGGCGACCACGCCGATACCGAATCCAGCCGCCACTCCGGCCACCAGCCGGACCGGGGCGGGCAGGTCGAGCGACCCCACGGCGGTGACATGTGTGAGGACGAGCGCGCCGGCCATGCCGACCATGAGGATCGCCAGGACCTTGTAGAGGGTGGCGGACCGCATCCGTACCGCCCACGAGGCTCCCGCCCATGCGCCGAGCAGGCTCCCGGCGAGCAGGTTGACCGCGATCGCCCAGTGGGAGCCGAGGTCGCCGAAGGATACGGCTGCCAGGCGGGCGGGCAGGGCGGTGGCCACGACGACCAGGCTCATCGCCTTGTTCAGGATCACGGCCGCAAGCGCCGCGAACCCGAACAGCCCGATCAGCAGCGGAAGGCGGAACTCGGCGCCGCCCAGTCCGATCATCCCACCGAGCAGACCCACCAGGCCGCCGGCGGCGAACACCAGCGGCGCCGACCGCAACCGGGCGGCTGCCGCGAAGGTCTTGTCGGCGGCCCCATCGGCGACCGTGCCCCTGCTCTGGGCAGTGAGCGGTCTGTGCTGGTCAGCGGCATTCGCAGGCCGGGGGATATCAGACATGCTCGGCAGTCTGTGTCACCCGGGTGGAACAAGGATAGTGGAGGATCCCATCAGGTCGGGGCATCATCACCTGCCATCCATCCGATCCCCGCCCGCAGAGGGCGGTCGGCGTGGCCGCCACGGCCGCGCGGCCGCCCTTCGGGCGACGACGGGAGTTTGACGACAGGCCCTAGTTGCCGAGTCGGCCGGTGGTGGCCGGGACGGGGATCGGGATCTCGAAGTGGACCGTCCCGTATCCGCCGTGCTCGCCGGTGGTGCGGGCGTCGCAGACCTCGTCGGCCATGCTGCGCCAGAAGGCTTCCGCGCCGGGGATGTCGACGTTCGTGTGCAGGTAGACGGCGTCGTAGCCGGGGACGCCCGCCGCGAATTCGCAGGCTGCCCTGACCATGGCACGGGCCAGACCGTGTCTGCGGTGGTCCGGGCGTACGTACACCCGTAGGAGCTGCGCCGTGCGCCCCGAGGGATAGCGCTCGGTGAGCCATCGGGGGTGCGGGGGGTGGGCGGGGCCGCGGGAGTTCAGCGCGGTGGTGCCGACCACCTCCGAGCCCAGGACCGCCACGACGAGGGTGTGGCGCGGGTGGGTGAGGTAGGTGCTGTCGATGTCGACGACGTCGTCGTGCCACTGGGGTACGTAGCCGTAGTCGAACTCCCGGTAGAACGTGTCGAGCATGACGCTCCGCGCGCCGGCCACGTCCTCGGGCCCGGCGTGCCGCACCGCGTACGGGCCGATCTCCTGCCCCTGCGTCAGGTCCCTCATAGCTCGGTGGCTCCCTTCCGGCACTGCGGTCTCGTGAGCGGCAGGCTACCGGAAATCCGTCCTATTGGAAATGAAAACGATTTCAGGTAACTTCCTCCTCGTTCGATGCGGACGCCTCCCGTCAGGCGTTCCGCTTCGCAGGTATGCCCACCGGTCGTGACGGCGTCTTGAGAGGAAGTCCCTTGGCACATCTGCTGGTTGTCGAGAGCTGGGTGGGGTCGATGAGCAGGCTGTTGCCCAGGGCGATCGGAGAAGGCGGGCACGAGTTCACCTTCGTCACCCGGGACCTGCACCACTACCTGCGCGGCGCCGGGCCCGACGGCCCGCACCCGCTGCTGGCCGCGCGCAACATCATCACCGCGGACACCAACGACATGGATCAGCTGCTGCCCCACCTGGAACGGCTGCACGCGGTGCTCGCCTTCGACGGGGTCGTCTCCTCCTGCGACTACTACCTGCCGGCCGTAGCCCGGATCGCGGACCGGCTGGACCTGCCCGGCCCGGCGGTCGAAGCCGTCGAGGCCGCCTGTCGCAAGGACCTGACCCGCCGGATGCTGGCGGAGGCCGGCGTGCCGGGCCCCCGTTTCGCGCTGTGCGCGGACACGGCGCGGGCCGCGGCCGCCGCGAGGGAGATCGGCTATCCGCTGGTGGTCAAGCCCGTGGACCTGTGCGCCGGAATGCTCGTACGGGAGGTCCGTGACGAGAGGGAACTGGAGGCGGCCTGCCGGGCGCTGGAGGAGTTCCCGGTCAACGCGCGCGGCCAGGACCGGATGCCCGTCGTCCTCCTGGAGGAGCTCCTCGCCGGCCCCGAGGTCAGTGTCGAGACCGTCTCCTCCGGCGGCGTCACGGGCGTGGTCGGTGTCACGGACAAGAGCATCGGCGGGGCGCCCGCCTTCATCGAGACCGGTCACATGTTCCCGGCGGGCATCGCACCGCAGGCGGAGCGGGAAGCGGTCGACACGGCTGTCGCCGCGATCCAGGCCCTGGGCCTGGACCACATCGTGTGCCACACCGAGATCAAACTGACGCCCGAGGGTCCCAAGGTGGTCGAGGTCAACCCGCGCCCCGCCGGTAACCGGATCACCGAGCTGGTCCGCCACGTCACGGGCATCGACCTGGCCGCCGCCTGCGTCGACGTCGCCCTCGGCCGCACGCCCGATCTCACACCGCGCGCGACCGGCGTGCACAGCGCCGCCATCGCCTTCCTGCTCCCCGGCACCACCGGCACCCTCGCCGGTATCGAGGGCGCCGACGACGTCTGCGCGCAGCCCGGGGTGCTGGAGCTCACCCTCGCCGAGCCCGGCCGCGCCGTACGGGCCGCGACCAGCAACAACGAGTACCTCGGCCACATCATGACCGCCGACGCCCAGGGCGGTGGGGCGCGGGAAACCGCCGAACGGCTCCTGGCTCACCTGCGTCCCACGTTTGACGAGCAGTGCTCCGAGCCGCCTTCGGCGGTGCCCGCATGACCACACCCACCCTGTCCGAGCCCGCCGTACGCACCGTCGACCAGCTCGTCGAGGCGGTCCGCGCGGGGGCGTACGGCTCCGATGCCGCCCAGGACCGCATCGCGCTCGCCTTCACCACCGCCCAGGCGGT
This sequence comes from Streptomyces sp. GL_148, assembly GCF_057834205.1. NCBI lineage: Bacteria > Bacillati > Actinomycetota > Actinomycetes > Kitasatosporales > Streptomycetaceae > Streptomyces > Streptomyces sp. GL_148. The sequence goes on from NZ_CM174396.1 coordinate 6,999,401, forward strand.
ACGCCACGCCGGCCGCAGCAGCGGCTACCGCAACGAGGTCCTGAGCCTGCGCCTCGACGCGGCCGTCGGATCCTGCGCCGTGGAGCCGGGCGCCCTGCCCGCCGCGGCACTCGACGACTGTGTCGGCGCCTCGGTGGCCGAGCTCCTCGACCACCCGATGCTTCCCGTGCGGGTCGCCGCGCTCGACGCGTACCTGAGCCACGTACGCCCCCACACCCCCGACCACGGCGCCCGCCCGTACGCCCTGCCGGCGGGCAGTTCCCTGCACCGGTCCAGAGCCCGCGCCCGCGCCGTGGTGGATCTGCTGCCCGAGACCGGGGCCCGCCGGATCCTCGTCATCGGCGTGGTCAACTCCCTGCTGGAACAGCTGCGTGCGCGCGGCCTGGGATACGTGCCCTGCGACCTCAAGGGCGGCACCACCGAGTGGGGTGAGCCGGTACGGACCGACGCCTTCGCGGAGTTGGAGCACTGCGACGCCGTCCTCGCCTCCGGCATGACCCTCGGGAACGGCACCTTCCAGCCCCTGCTCGACCACGCCGCCACCACCGGCAAGCCCCTGGTCATGTTCGCCCAGACCGGCAGCGCGATCCTCCCGCGCTTCCTGGGCGCCGGGGTCAGCGCCGTGTCCGCGGAGCCCTACCCCTTCTTCTGGCTCGACGGCGGCCCCGGAGTCATCCACCGCTACGGAGGCACCCGGTGACCGTCGCACCCCCGCTGGACCGCCTGCCGGCCCACAGCACGAACCCGGAGCTGCTGACCCTGTTCGGCCGCACCCCGCTCGCGCGGATCCGTACGGAACTGCCCTACGCCCACCCGGGCTTCTGGGCCAAACTCGAATGCCTCGGCGCCGGCGGAATGAAGGCGCGGTCCGCCGTGTCCATGCTGCGCGGTGCCCGGCAGCGCGGCGAATTGCGCCCGGGTGCCACCGTGGTCGAATCCACCTCCGGAACCCTCGGGGTCGGGCTCGCCTTCGCCGGACAGGCCCTCGGCCACCCGGTCGTCCTCATCGGTGACCGCGAACTCGAACCGTCCATGCGGCAGTTGCTCCGTGCGTACGGCGCACAGCTGGAGCTCGTGGACCGGCCCGCCACCGAGGGTGGCTGGCAGGCGGCCCGGATCGCCCGGCTCCGCGAGGTCTTGGAACGGATCCCGGACGCCTACTGGCCCGACCAGTACAACAACCCCGACAACGCGGCCGGATACCTCTCCATGGCCGCCGAACTCTGCGGACAGCTGGACCACTTGGACGTCCTGGTGTGCAGCGTCGGCACCGGCGGCCACAGCGCCGGGCTCATCGGCCCGCTGCGCCGCCGCTGGCCGCGCCTGAAGGTGATCGGCGTCGACTCCATCGGCTCCGCGATCTTCGGCCAGCCCGCCCGCCCCCGCCTGATGCGCGGGCTCGGCAGCAGCATCCACCCGCGCAACGTCGCCCACCACGCCTTCGACGAGGTCCACTGGGTGGGCCCCGCCGAAGCCGTCGACGCCTGCCGCAGGCTCGCCCGTACCAGCTTCGTCAGCGGCGGCTGGAGCACCGGCGCAGTCGCCCTCGTCTCCGCCTGGGCCGCCCGGGTGGAAGCGGGCGCGGTCGTCGCGACGGTCTTCCCCGACGGTCCGCACCGCTACCTCGGCACCGTCTACGACGACGACTTCTGCCACGCCAACGGCCTCGACCGGGCCGAACTCGCCCTGCGCCCCCTGGAGATCGCACACCCGCACGCGACCGAGGCCATCGGCTGGACCCGCTGCCGCACCGTCCTCGACCCGCGCGCGGCCACCCGGCCGCACCACCTGCCCGTACCGACGCGGGGAGATGCCGCATGAGACTCACCTGGCAGACCACCGAGCTGGAACTGGCCGAGCCGCTGCGCATCTCCCGCTCGGTGATGGCCCGCCGCGACGCGGTCTGGGTCGCGATCGAGCACGGCGGCATGACCGGCTGGGGCGAGGTCGTCAGCAGCGAGTACCTCGGCCTGCCCACCTCCCGCATCGTCCGGCACCTCACCACGGCGCGCCCCGCGGCCGAGCGCCTGCCCGACCCCGAGACCGCGTGGGAGGAACACCTCGCCGGATCGCTGCCCGGCCTGCCGCAGCTGCCGGCCGGTGTGCTGGCCGGGCTGGAGGCGGCCCTGCTCGACCTGGTCGGCAAGCGGTCCGGCCGGCCCGCCCACCAGCTGCTGGGTACGCCCACCGCACCGGCCGCGCAGACCACTCGTACGATCGGCATCACCGCCCCCGTACCGGCCGCCGCACAGGCGGCCCGGCTCGCCGTGAGCGGCTTCACCGCCCTCAAGGTCAAAGCGGGATCCCCCGATCCGGCCGAGGACCTCGCGCGCGTGGAGGCCGTACGCGTCGGTGCCCCCGAGGCGAGCCTGCTGCTCGACCCCAACGGGGCGTGGACCGAACGCCAGGCCCTCGACCTGCTCCCGCGTTTCGCCGCCCTCGGGGTCTCGGCCGTGGAACAGCCCATCGCACCGGGCAGCCCCGACGCCCTCGCCCGCGTGGCCAAGGAATCACCGATCCCCGTCATCGCCGACGAGGACGCCGTCTCCTACGAGGACGCCGTGGCTCTCGCCGGACTCGTCCACGGCGTCAACGTCAAGCTCGCGAAATGCGGCGGCGTACGGGCCGCCCTGCGCATCCACGAAGCCCTGCGCGGCAGCGGCACCGACCTCATGCTCGGCTGCCTCACCGCCAGCTCGCTGGGCATCGCCCCGGCCGTGCACCTCGCCGACCGGGCCCGCTGGGTGGACCTCGACGGGCACCTGCTGCTCGCCGACGACCCGTGGACCGGCATCGGCGGCACGGACGGCACCGTACGTGCTGCCGACCGGGCCGGACTCGGCGTCAGACGTACGCACATGGCGGCCCTCCGGTGAAGATCCTCAGCTCGGTGGGAGGCTTTCCGCTCGCCGTACGCCTCCTCCTGGTCAACCAGCTCGGCGTCAACACCGGCTTCTACCTGCTCATCCCGTACCTCGCCACCCACCTCACCGACGACCTGGGACTGTCGGCCGCCGTCGTCGGCATCGTCCTCGGCCTGCGCAACCTCAGCCAGCAGGGCCTGTTCCTGATCGGCGGCTCGGCCGCCGACCGGCTCGGCGCCCGCGGAGTGATCATCGCGGGCTGCGCCCTGCGCACGGTGGGATTCGGCGCGTTCGCCCTCGGCGACAGCCTGCCGCTGCTGATCGCCGCTTCCATACTCAGCGGGCTCGCGGGGGCCCTCTTCAACCCCGCCGTGCGGACGTACGTCGCCCAGGAGGCCGGCGAGCGCAAGGCGGAGGCCTTCGCGCTGTTCAACGTGTTCGCCACGACCGGGGCGCTGCTCGGCCCGCTGCTGGGGACCCTGCTGCTGCTCGTGGACTTCCGGGCCGCCGCCGTCACCGCGGCCGGCGTATTCGCCGTACTCACGCTCGCGCAGTTCCTGGTGCTGCCGGCCCGTGAGGTACCGGCCCCCGACTCGGGTGTCCTCGCCGACTGGCGAGAGGTGGCGGGCAACCGCCGGTTCCTGCTGTTCTCCCTCGCCATGGTCGGGATGTACGGCCTGGAGAACCAGCTGTACCTGCTGCTGCCCCGTGCGGCGACCGACGCCTCCGGCTGGGGCGGCTCGGTCGGCCTGCTGTTCCTTGCCGGGACCGTCGCCAACCTGCTGTTCCAGCTGCGCATCACCCGCGCCCTGAAGGCCCGGGGGAGCAGGGGCCGTTGGATCGCCACCGGCCTGGGCGTCATGGGCTTCGGATTCCTGCCCCCGATGCTCGTCGCGGGCGCCGCCACCGCGCACCCCCTGCGACTCCTGCCGGTGCTCGCCGGTGCCCTGCTGCTGCACCTCGGCGTGATGATCGCCTCGCCGTTCGTGATGGAGCTGATACCGGCCTTCGGCCGCGACAGCCTGACCGGCACGTTCTACGGCCTCTTCTACGCGGTCTCCGGGGTCGCGGCCGCCGCCGGCAGCGCGGCCATCGGCTGGTCCATGGACACCGCGGGCCACACCGGCCTGACCTGGCTGCCCTACGGCTGCTGCCTCGCCCTGGGCCTGGCATCCGCAGCGGGCGTCGCACACCTCCAGCGCCGAGGCGTGCTGCCGGTAGGGCTGGCACACGATCCGACGGCCCCCGCTCTCCCCGACCGGCCCCGAAGCGAGACGCGATGACAGCGACGACGAGCAGCAACCTGCTCACCGACCACCCCGAGCTCTACGAGGAGCGCTTCCCCGACCCCGAACGGCTCGCCGCCCGCTGGGCCGCGGACGTACTGGCCCGCCACGGCGCCGGTCCCCGCGTCCTCGACGTCGGCTGCGGCACCGGCCGCGACGCCGCCTGGCTGCACCACCGGGCCGGGTGCGAGGTCGCCGGCATCGACACCTCCGAGGCCATGCTGGCCCACGCGGGAACGCACCATCCCGGCCCCGCGTACCACCTGGCCGACATGCGCGACTTCGACCTCGGTGCGGCCTTCGACGCGGTCGTCTGCCTGGACAGCGCCCTCCTCTACTGCCACACCAACGAAGACCTCGCCGCCTTCCTCGCCCGCTGCCGCGCCCACCTCACCCCGGGCGGACTCCTCGTCGCGGAGATGCGCAACGGGGCCTTCTTCCTCGGCGACACCGAACTCCTCGACGGCCCGCGCACCGCCTCCTTCGCCTGGCGCGGCACCACCTACACCTCCTACACCACCCTGCGGATCGATCACGGCGCGCAACTCCTGCGCCGCCGGAGAATCTGGACCGCCGACGACGGCTCCCCGCATGAGGAGCAGCGCTCCGCCTGGAGGCTCCTCTTCCCGCAGGAACTCCGGTACTTCCTCACCACCGCCGGATTCGAGGTCCTCGCGCTGCACGACGGACCCGGTCCCCGCACCGAACCGCCGTGGAGCGAAGGCGAGGCCCCGCACGGGACCACGAGTTCCGACCGCCTCCACCTCGTCGCCCGGCTCACGAACCACCCCAGCAACGGAGACACCACCCCATGAACGACGCCCGCTCCAGCCTCGCCCGCAGAGGCTTCCTCATCGCCACCGGCGCCACCGCCCTCGCCTTCACCGCCGCCTGCGGCACCGGCTCCACCACCCCGGACGCCAAGAACGCCGCAGAGGGAGCCCCCAAGCAGGGCGGCCGCTTGCGTGCCGCCTTCGCCGGCGGAGGCGCCAACGAGACCCTGGACCCGCACGCCGCCAACCTGTTCGTCGACGCCGCCCGCGCCAAGGCCCTCTTCGACAAGCTCGCCGACTTCGGCGCCGACCTCGCCGCCGTCCCCAGGCTTGCCGAGCGCTGGGAGCCCAACGACGCTCTCGACACCTGGAAGATCACCCTGCGCAAGGCCGCCTTCCACGACGGCAAGCCCGTCACCGCCGAGGACGTCCTCTACAGCTACCGCCGCATCGCGGACCCCAAGGCCACGTTCCGGGCCAAGGCATCCCTGGAGCCGATCGACCTCGAGGCGAGCCGGGCGGTGGACGCCTCCACCGTCGAGTTCAAGCTCAAGCGCCCGTACGCCGAATTCCCGGGCGTCCTCGCAGCGTTCGGCGCGTACATCGTCCCCAAGGGCGCCACCGCCACCGCCTTCGCCAAGCCCATCGGCTCCGGCCCGTTCAGCTTCGTCTCCTTCAAGCCGGGCAGTTCCCTCGTCGTCAAGCGCAACGACGCCTACTGGGAAGGCGCCCCGCACCTGGACGAGCTCGAATTCGTCGTCGCCGGCGAGGAGTCGGCACGCGTCAGTGCCCTGCTCGGCGGTCAGGTCGAGTACGCCCACGAGCTGAACCCGGCCACCGCCCGCACCCACGAGGGCAAGGGCAAGATCGACGTCGTCCGGCTGCCGGGCAGCGCGATGCAGGGCTTCGTCATGAAGACCGACCGCCCGCCGTTCAACGATCCCCGGGTGCGTCAGGCGTTCTTCCTCATCGCCGACCGCAAGGAACTCCTCGACGGAGCCCTCTCCGGCGCCGGAGAGATCGGCAACGACCTCTTCGGCAAGGGCTACCAGTACTACCCCGCCGGCCTCCCGCAGCGCACCCAGGACCTCGACAAGGCCCGCGCCCTGCTCAAGGAGGCCGGCGCCGAGGGGCTCAAGGTCACCCTCGACACCGCGCCCGCCGCCACCGGCTTCGTCGAGGCCGCCGGCATCTTCAAGGAGCAGGCGGCGAAGGCCGGAGTCACCGTCGAGGTCAAGGTCGGCAACAAGGACACGTACTGGAAGGACATCCTGAACAACGGCACCCTCGCCTCCTACCGCTCGGGCGCCATGCCCATCGAGTCCCACATCTCGCAGCGGCTGCTGACCGGCTCCACCACCAACGCCACCAAGTGGCAGCACAAGGACTTCGACGACCTGTACCAGCAGGCCCAGTCCACGCGCGACGTCACGCAGCGCGGCGCCCTCTACGAGCGGATGCAGCGCCGGCTGCACGACGAGGGCGGCTTCCTGATCTGGGGCTTCGCCGACTGGACCATCGCCACCGCACCCAAGGTGCACGGGGTGTCCAAGACGGCACCCGCCAACACCCTCGACTGGGCCCGCTTCGACAAGATCTGGATCGCGTGACACCGAACCTGTCATGGATCGGCCGCCGCCTGCTCCTCGGTCTGGGGCAGACGGCGGCCGTCGTCCTGTTCATCTTCGCCCTCACCGAGGCGCTGCCCGGTGACGCGGCGGTCGCCCTCGCGGGTGACCAGCCCGATCCGGCCCGCATCGCCCTCATCCGCGAGACGATGGGCCTGGACCGGCCCGCCCCCGAACGCTTCGCGGACTGGGTCGCCGGCCTCCTGCACGGCGACCTCGGCACCTCCCTGGTCAGCGGACGGCCCGTCACCGACTACCTGGCCGACGGACTCGGCCCCACCCTCCTCCTCGCCGGCGCCACCCTCGCCCTGCTCGTCCCCCTCTCGGTCGGGCTCGGCGTCCTGGCCGCCCGTCGTGAGGGCGGGTCGCTGGACCGGACCGTCAGCGCCCTGACCCTGGCTGTTCACGCTGTACCGGAGTTCGCCGTCGGGGTCCTCCTCGCCACGCTCTTCGGGCTGTGGCTGGCCTGGCTGCCGCCCACCGCCGTCGGCGCCGACCCGTTCACCGAGCCCGCCGTCCTGATCCTGCCCGTCGTCGTCCTGCTGGCGCGGCCCGTGTGCACCATCAGCCGCCTCGTACGTGCCGGGATGATCGACGCGATGGCCTCCCCTTACGTCGCCCAGGCCCGGCGCTACGGAGTCTGCGGCCCCCAGATCACCTGGACCCACGCCCTGCCCAACGCCCTCGCCCCCGCCACCCAGCAACTGGCCCGTACCTGCGACTGGCTCCTCAGCGGAGTGATCGTCGTGGAGGCACTCTTCGTGATCCCGGGCCTCGGCACCGTGCTCATCGAAGCCGTCGCCGCCCGCGACCTCCCCGTAGTCCAGGGCATGGCCGTCGTCTTCGGCATCGTCACCGTCGCGGTCAACCTCGCCGCCGACCTGGCCGCCCGCCGCTTCGCGCCCCGGTCCGAGGTGGCGGCATGACGCTGAAACCGGCACGGTCCCTCTTCGCACTCGGGCTGATCGTCCTTCCCGTCCTCCTCGCGCTGGCCGGGCCCCTCGTGGCGGGCCCGGCCGGCCCCCGCTCGGTCTCCTTCGCCTCCCTCGAAGGGCACTGGCTCGGCACGGACTTCAGCGGCCGCGACGTATGGCACCAGGTGCTCCTCGGCGGCCGCTCCGTCGTGCTCGTGGCGATCGCGGCCACTGTCCTCGCCTACCTCGTCGCCATCCCCTTGGGCCTCGCCGCGGCCCTCACCCGCCGTACCTGGCTGGAGGAGGCGTTGATGCGGCCCCTGGACGTGGTCATCGCGGTCCCCTCCCTCCTGCTGGTGCTGCTCGTCGCGGCCACCCTCACCCCGGGACCCGCCGGACTGACCGTCCTGGTCGGGCTGGCCGCCGTACCCGACGCCGCCCGGGTCGTCCATGCGGCGGCCGTCGAGATCTCCTCCCGGCCCGCCGTGGAAGCGCTGCGCATGCAGGGCGAGTCCTGGTGGCGCACGGCCATCGGGTACGTGGCCCGCTCCATGCGCCGCACCCTCGCCGCAGACGCGGGGATCCGGCTCACCGGAGCCCTCTACCTGGTCGCGACCGCCGCCTTCCTCGGCGTGGGCGTCCAGCCGGACGCCGCCGACTGGGCGGTCATGGTCGACCGCAACCGCACCGGGCTCTTCCTCCAGCCCTGGGCCGTGGTCGTGCCCGCCCTGCTCATCGCGGCCCTCTCGATGGGCACCAACCTGCTGTTCGACGCCGCCCTCCAACGGCGCACCCCCCGGAAGGGAGCGACGCGATGACCCTGGTCGCAGAGGTACGAGACCTACGAGTCGCCATCGGCGGCCGGGCGATCGTGGACGGTGTGAGCCTCGCCGCCCACACGGGCAGGATCACCGCCGTCATCGGGCCGTCCGGCAGCGGCAAGACCACCACCGGGCTCGCCCTCCTGGGCGAGTACCCGGCCGGTGCCATCGTCGACGGCGAGGTCCACACACCTGCGGGGCCGGTCGGATACATCCCCCAGCATCCGGCGTCAGTGCTCAACCCTGCCCGCCGGGTGGGCGCGCTCCTCGCGGACATCGCCGCCCGACAGCAGGGAGACAGGCTCGAACGCAGACGCCGCGTCGAAGACGCCTTGCGCCTGGCTCAGCTCCCGGATCCGCAGGCCGTGCTGCGCCGCTTTCCCCACCAGCTGTCCGGCGGACAGCAGCAGCGGGTCGTCCTGGCGCAGGCGTTGCTGCTGGGAGCCCGGGTCATCGTCGCCGACGAACCCACCACCGGGCAGGACGTCCTCACCAAACAGGGCATCGTCGCGGAGCTGGCGGCCGTGGCCGCACAGGGCATCGCCGTCATCCTGCTCAGCCATGACCTGGACGTCGTACGGAGGCTGGCCGACGAGGTCGTCGTGATGCGGGACGGGCGGGTCGTGGACCGCGGACCTGCGTCGTCGGTCCTGGAGGATCTGGTACCGGAGCGGCCGCGCGCCGCGCGAACGGCCCGTCCGCGTGGTCCGGTACGTCTGGAGACGCGGAACCTCAGCGCCCGGCACCGCACCGCACAGGGGGCCGCCGAGGTGCTGACCGGCATCGAAGCATCGGTCGCGGCGGGGGAGTGCCTGGCGCTCGTCGGCCGCTCCGGCAGCGGCAAGACCACCCTCGGACGCTGCCTGGCCGGGCTGCACCGCCGGTACGAGGGCACGGTCCTGCTCGACGGCACGCCACTGCCGCGCAGCCTACGGTCCCGTAGCCGCGCCGAACTGGCCGCCGTGCAGTACGTGTTCCAGGACGCGAAGGCCGCCTTCGACGAGCACCGGCCGGTCCTCGACCAGGTCGCCCGCAGCGCGGTACGGCTCCGCGGTGCCGTACCGAAGGACGCACGGCGTACGGCCCTGCGCACCCTCGGTGAGTTCGGCCTGAGCGAGAGCCTTGCCGGGCGCCGCCCCGGCGAGCTATCCGGCGGCGAACTCCAGCGCGCGGCGCTGGCCCGGGCCCTGCTGGCCGGGCCACGGGTCCTGATCTGCGACGAGATCACCTCCGGCCTCGACCAGGACACCCGGACCACCATCCTCGGCGCCCTGGCCCGGCTCAGGGAACACAGCGAACTCAGCCTGGTGTTCATCACCCACGACCTGGCGGCCGCCGGAGCCCTCGCCGACCGGATCGCGGTCCTGGACGCAGGGCGCATCGTCGAGGCCGGCCCGGCCCATCAGCTGATCGAGCTGCCGCAGCACGCCATCACCAAGGAGTTGCCGTCCGCCTCGCTGACGGCGCTACCGGACGGCGCGCCGAGACGCTGAAGGGGCGGAAGCCGCCGGTCGTCAACTGGAGGGCTGGACCGCGCGGGGAGGTACTGCAACTGATGACCGTTTCGGTTTCCCTCCGGCAGGGAGGACGCCATGCGCGTCTCCTCAGTCCGTGGTGCGGGCGTGTTCGTCGGGGTCACGGTCGCGCTGGCCCTCGTCTGGTGCGCCCCCGCCGGCGCCATCGCCGACCCCGCTGCCGACGGATGGCGAGCGGCTCCGCAGGTCGCCATCCCCGTGGTCGCCGCCACCAACGTGTACGGGGACATCGTCGAGCGGATCGGCGCCGACCGGGTCGACGTCGTCTCGATCATCGGCGACCCGGCGTAGGACCCCCACTCGGACCGGTTGCGCGCCGGCGGCGAGACCGTCATCTGCCTCGCCCACGACGAGGACCTCATCGGCATGCTCGGCGTTTCCGACGCCGTACGGGCCGGCGCGGAAACCGTCGTTCAGCAGCTGCGCGACCTCGGAGTCGCCCGCCACCCGTCCTCGCGGCCCTGCTGCACAACACCAGCAGCATCGCGGTGGTGGGCAACTCCGCCCGGCTGGTCAACCACACTCCGCACCTGCCCCGGGTGGGTGACGACGTCCTGCGGCGGGCCCCGCTGGAGGAGCGCCGCGTAGCCCACCGGGATCCGGCGGGGCGAGCCGATGACGAGCCCGAGCCGTGGGGCCGCTATCGGCCTGCGTACGGGAGCAGGGCCATCTCGCGGGCGTTCTTGATGGCCAGGGCGAGCCGGCGCTGCTGCTGGGCGGTGACGCGGGTGACGCGGCGGCTGCGGATCTTGCCCCGGTCGGAGATGAACTTGCGGAGCAGGTCGGTGTCCTTGTAGTCGATGTAGGTGATCTTTGCCGCGTCCAGCGGGTTGGGGCGGGACTTCAGGGGCTTGCTCGGGGAAGGGCGGCGGGCCATCGGTGTTCCTCAGGGGTGTGGGGCGTGAAGGGGGAGGTCGGTCAGGAGACCGGGTCGAGCAACGGGCCGAAGGCGGCGGGGAGTTGCTTCCAGCCTTCCCGTCCGGCCGTGTACTCGGCTTCGGTCAGGAGACAGGAGTCCAGGAGCTGTTCGATGCCGTCGCGGTCGAGGCCCGGTGAGGTGAAGACGAGGTGCTGGCAGCAGTCGCCGTGCTCGGGGTCCCAGTCGAGGGAGGCCGCGGCCTGACGCATGGCGGGGACCAGGTCCCAGGCGGCGTCGGGGAGCGAGGCCAGCCAGGGGCCGGCGCTCTCCACGCACAGCGCGCCACCTGCCGCGTCCCACGCCAAGAGGGTGTCGGGCCGGTCCGCGAGCCAGAACCGGCCGCGGCTGCGGGCGGCGGCGCAGGTCAGGTCTTCCAAGGCCTCGTAGAGCCGCTCGGGGTGGAAGGGCCGGCGGCGCTGCCAGACGAGCGTGGCGACTCCGGCTTCGTCGGCTTCCTGGGGGAGGAGCGCGCAGGCGGGGTGCTGGGCGGCTGCGGCGCTCTCCACGTCGAAGCCGGCGAACGCCAGGCGGGTGAGTTCGCTGGAGCCGGTGGGCACCTGGCGGGCGGTCGGGTGCAGTTGGGCGAGCAGGGCGCGGTCCTCGTCGTCGGCTTCCTCGCTGTCGGCGATGGCGAGGACCGGCGCGTATTCGAGCTGGCGGGCCCAGGTGTCCCCGACGGTCCGCTGGTCGGTGGCGGCCGCGGCGAGTCCGGCCTCGCTGAGGTCGTCCCCGTTGCCGAGGCAGGGCAGGACGAGCGCGGGGTCGACGGCGGTGATCACGTTGGTGAGTTCCAGTACGTCACCGGAGTGGGCAGCCACGACTTCGGCCATGGCCCTGGGCTCGACCGAATCCCAGAGTTCCACGACGGCCAGGCGGGTCAGCCCGCCGGCGGCCAGTCGCTCCAGCTCGGGCACGAGGTCCTCGCGCAATGCGCAGCAGGCGCAGTCGTTGACCAGCGGAGTCTCGTCCGCGGAGATCGCGCCTCCGGAATCGCGCAGCGTACGGAGCACCGTACCGCCGGCCGCGGAGGACAGGTCGTGGTGCACGGCGATGCTCCCCGGCACGGCGCGCAGCAGGTGCTCGACGGTCTCCTTGCGCGCGTCGGCGTGCATGCCGCCGACGATCACGACGGGGAGGGTCACTTGGGCCCTCCGTAGCGGCGCTCGAAGCGCTCGACGCGGCCGGCGGTGTCCAGGACCCGTGCGGTGCCGGTGTAGAAGGGGTGGCTCTGCGAGGAGATCTCGACGTCGATGACGGGGTAGGTGTTGCCGTCCTCCCACTCGACCGTCTTGTCACTGGAGGCGGTCGAGCGCGTGAGGAACGCGAAGTCGGCGGCCTTGTCGCGGAAGACGACGGGTCCGTAGGCGGGGTGGATTCCAGGCTTCATGGGGTCGCTCTCTCTGGAGGAGGGGCTTGCTCAGCGTTCTTCGCGGAAGTCGACGTGCCGGCGGACGACCGGGTCGAACTTGCGGAGCACCATCCGGTCCGGGTCGTTGCGCCGGTTCTTGCGGGTGACGTACGTGTAGCCGGTGCCGGCGGTGGAGCGGAGCTTGATGATCGGGCGTACTTCGTTGCGTGCCATGGCAACAGCATACGGGAATGGAAATCATTTTCAATAGCGGGTTGAAGAGCGCCGTGTCCGTGGAAGGCCGGGCCGGACGGTGCCGTGGCTGCGACCACCGTTCGGCCCGGAGTTTCAGACCGCTTGAGGGGCGGCGGATTCGTGCTCGCAGACGTCGTCGATTCCGTACGTCTCCCAGTCCGGGAAGTCGTCCACGGCGGGCACGGCCTCGCCCGGGGAGAGCAGGCAGGCTTCGAGCGCGGCCCGCAGTGCGTCGGCGCGCAGGCCGGTGCCGATGAACACGAGCTCCTGGCCCTGAGCGGTGTCCGGCCCGCGGGCGCCCGAGGGCTCGAAGCGGGCGACGGCGCCGGCCTGAGACCACAGGCCGGTCACGCGGGGGCGGCTGGCCAGCCAGAAGAAGCCCTTGGAGCGCAGGATCTGTCCGAACGTCCCGCTGTCGAGCCCCTTGGTGGCGAAGGTCCACAGCCGGCCGGGGTGGAACGGCAGGTCCGAGCGGAACACGAGCGAGGAGATCCCGTACTCCTCGGTCTCCGGGACGTGGTCGCCGTTCAGCTCCTTGACCCAGCCCGGGGCCTGCTGGGCCCGCTCGACATCGAACAGGCCCGTGCCCAGCACCTGCTCGAGAGCCACCTGCCCGCGGACGGCGGGCACGATCCTCGCCTCCGGGTTGAGTCGCGAGAGCGTCGCGCGAAGCCGGGCGACGTCGGGCGGCCCGACCAGGTCGAGCTTGTTGAGGACGATGACGTCCGCGAACTCGATCTGGTCCATGAGGAGATCGCTGACGGTGCGCTCGTCGTCCTCGTACTGGTCGAGCCCGCGGGCGGTGAGCTCATCGCCGCCGGCGAGCTCCGGCAGGAAGTTCGCCGCGTCCACGACGGTGACCATCGTGTCGAGACGGGCCAGGTCGCCCAGGGTGGCGCCGTCGTCGCGCGGGAACGAGAACGTGGCCGCCACCGGCATCGGCTCGGAAATCCCGCTGGACTCGATGAGCAGGTAGTCGAAGCGCCCCTCGCGGGCCAGCCGGTCGACCTCCTCCAGCAGGTCGTCGCGCAGGGTGCAGCAGATGCACCCGTTGGTCATCTCGACCAGCCGCTCTTCGGTGCGCGACAGTGCCGCTTCTCCGCCGCGCACGAGTGTGGCGTCGATGTTGACCTCGCTCATGTCGTTGACGATGACTGCGACCCGCAGGCCCTCGCGGTTTCCGAGGAGGTGGTTGAGCAGCGTGGTCTTGCCGGCCCCGAGGAAGCCGGACAGCACGGTGACGGGTAGCGCGGCAGGTGTCGTACCAGTCATCCGGCTCAGCCTTCGGGGCGCAGAAGGCCGCGCTCGTAGGCCTTCGCCAGGCGCTGCGGGACCTGGTAGACGGAGCCGTCGACCGTGATCGGGACGAGCTGCGGGGTCGTGGCCTTCCACTGGGCCCGGCGGTGGCGGGTGTTGCTGCGGGACATCTTCCGTTTGGGGACTGCCATCGGGATAACAGTGGAGGGTCGGGCAACCTGAGGATGAAGCGGTCGTCCTTGCCGCACCGGGGTGGCGCGGCGCTTCCGGCCGCGGGGCGCACCGCGGGTTGGGGGGCGTAGGGTCCGTAGCCTGACGCAACGAGCCTGCGTGCCCAAGGAGGAGGAAGCGGTGGCGACTGTGGCGACTGTGCCTGGCGAGACGAGTGGTGCGCCAGTCCGGCAGCGGTCGACCCGGCAGCGGGCCGCCGTAGTGGCGGCGCTCGACGACGTCGACGGGTTCCGGAGTGCGCAGCAACTGCATGATGCGCTCAAGCGCCGCGGCGACTCCGTGGGTCTGACGACCGTCTACCGCACCCTCCAGCACCTGGCGGACGCGGGTGAAGTCGACGTGCTCCGTACCGGCGACGGCGAGGCCGCCTACCCGCGCTGTTCCAGCGGCGATCACCATCACCACCTGGTCTGCCGCTCGTGCGGCAAGGCGGTGGAGGTCGACGGTCCGGCCGTCGAGGAGTGGGCTGCGGCGATCGCGGCCACACATGACTTCGTCGGCATCGCCCATACCGTGGAAGTCTTCGGCACCTGCGCCGACTGCGCAGCGGCCGCAGCTTGAACGGCAACTGAACCGGCGTCCGCACAGGCAGACGTACCCCACCGGATCTGATGGCGGGGTACGTCGCCGGCGGAGCGTCATCCGGGTGGGGCTACCAGGAGGACTTGGTCACGCCGGGGAGGAAGCCGGCGTGTGCCTGCTGCCGGGCGCGTACGCGGGAGAGTCCGAACTTGCGCAAGTAGCCGCGGGGGCGGCCGTCGACGCTGTCGCGATTGCGCACGCGGGTGGCGCTGGCGTCACGCGGCTGCCGGCGCAGCTCCGCAAGTGCGGTCCTGCGCTCGTCCTCGCTGGAGGAAGGGCGCCGGATGATCTCCTTCAATGCGGCCCGCCGCGCGGCGTACCGCTCGACGACGTCCTTGCGCTTCTCGTTCCGTGCGATCTTGCTCTTCTTCGCCATCAGACCTTCACTCCCCGCGCCCGGATCCGGGCCACGGCGGCCTCGATGCCGATGACGTCGACCGTCTTGATCCCCTTGGTGCTCAGGGTCAAGCGGACATTGCGGCCCTCGCTGGGCAGCCAGTAGCGCTTGTTCTGGATGTTCGGGTCGAAGCGGCGTGACGTGCGCCGGTGCGAGTGGGAGATGCTGTTGCCGAACCCGGGCTTGGCGCCGGTCAGTTGGCAGTGTGCGGACATGGGTGATTCCTGCCTCTCTCTGGGCCCATCACTTATCGGTAATGGAAACCATGTCCATTTATACTAGCGTCGCCACGCCGGTCCTCGCCCGGTGACCCTGCGCGCCAAGGGTGGGGCTGTCGGTCAGGACTGGCTGTTGAGGAAGCCGATGAGGCGCAGGAACAGGCCGGTGACGACGAGGCCGGCCATGCCGGGCCAGATGGGTATCTGGAGGGCGCAGGCGGTGCTGGTGATGTCGGACAGGCGGCGCTTGCCAGCAGCCAGAGGATGCCGAACCAGTCGACGGCGAGGACCGCGCCGAGGCCGACGATCAATGCGGCCACGCCCTGCTCTGCCTGGAACCACGGCTCGGCCGCCTCGTCGATGTAGCCGACGCGGTACTCCCCGACCTTGGTCTCACCGCCGTTGGCGGCGATCTCCGCCTCCAGCGCGGTGTGCTGGTGCGCGACCCCGGCGGGGGCGGTCTCCTTCGCCTGCGGCTGGCCGGTCATTCCGGCGTCGGTGGTGCCGCATGCGGTCAGGGCGAGCGCGAGACGGGGCGGCGAGGAGGAGCGAGCGCAGGGCAGGTCTCGGCATGGCTGAAATCCGGTCCCGGCACCTCGCGCACCATGACCGTCAAGGTCGCCGAGTCGGGCTCGTACGCCACGGCCTGCAAGTCCGGCATGGTCGGCAAGGGCATCCGCGGCGCGTTCACTGTGGTCGCGGGCACTGCCGGGTCTCCGGCTGTGAATCGACGGATGAGTCCAGGCCCACGTTGCCGCGTGTTCAGCCCCCACGGTCGAAGCGTCGTACGAGGTGCGCTTCTAGGGCCTGTCGTCAAACTCCCGTCTGCCTCGCGACGCCTGGCACGCGCTCTCGCCGCACCGGGCGAAAGCCCGAGTACGTCCAGTACGCGGACTTTCGCCCGGCGCGCCGAGAGCACGCACCAGACGCCGCGCGGCCGCCCTTCGGGCGACGACGGGAGTTTGACGACAGACCCTAGGGCCCGGCCGGCCGCAGCGCGCCGATGCGGGTGGCCGTCGCGCACACCCGCCGCAGCAGGTAGCGCAACTGGGCGCGCTCACCCTTGGTCAGGGCTGTCAGCAGTGTGTTGTTCAGGGACTCGAGATCGCCCTGCATCGTCGTCAGTGCCGCGGTTCCGTCGGGAGTCAGGGCCACTACCTCGTGCCGACCGCCTATGGTGACGACCATGGCCTGCATCAGGCCCTGCGCGAGGAGGTCGTCGATCACGCGCGTGGCGTCAGCCGGCGGCAGCTGCAGCTGATCGGCGAGATCGAGCCGGGCGTGCGGCCCCAGATCGGCCAGCGTCCTGAGGACCGTCTGATGGAGCGGGCTCAGGACGCGCATACCCGGCCGCTCGGCCATCAGCGCGTCCACCGCCCTGCCTGCTTCAGCCAGCAGGTACGCGATCTCCTCCGAGGGGCTCGAGGATCCTTTACCCCTGTCGTACACGTCGCATCCAATCGCCGGGCTTTGGGCAACCCTCCGGCCCGGGACGCGCAGACAGGCGTCGTCAGTGGCGAATTGCCGTGCGAGGAGGCCTGTGGCACTCGGCTCGGGTGAAGGAGGCCCTTCAGTTCCGGCAAGGTGAGGTAAACCTAGGCTCACCATACGTGACTCTGAGCGATTGGTCTACGTCGATGTCGTCAGTCGCGTGGTTCAGTCGGCCGGAGCAGCGCTTCGGTTGCCCACCGAGGAGGGCCGGACTGAGGTACGGAGCGTGCCCGTAGCCACGACGATCCGACGGGGAACGGTGAAGACGAGGGTCATTCGCCTTCCTCCGCCTCCAGGAGCAGACGCCTGAGCGCTTCCTCGTCGTCTCCGGACAGTGAGGACACGAACCGCTTCAGGACCAGGTCGTTTTGCGGTCCCCGTTCAAGTTCCCGGTGCATGCGGCCGGCTGCCAGGCCGGCGGCATCGTCCGCCGCCGCGTAGACGAAGCCCCGGCCCTCGCGGGTCCGCAGGACCGTGCCCTTCTCGTGCAGGCGGCCCAGGATCGTCGTCACTGTCGTCCTCGCCAGGTCTCGATCGAGCGCGGCGTTGATCTGCTGCGGCGTCATGGGCTCGTCGGTTGCCCAGAGGATGGCCAGTACATCCGCGACGAGCTCGCCGTGCGGACGTCTTGCGTCCTGGCCTTCCTCCACCATCCTGCTACCGCCCTGTTGCTGTCCCGGACCGGCACGTCCGCTATCTATGTAGGTTTGCCTTACCTACTCTACGGGGGCGTGGTGCCCCTGCTCCTGCCTCTGCGCCCAGCCGCCCACCTACGGTGAATGCGAGTGGCCGACGGGAGCAACGCGGCCAAGGAAACGACGAATCGCCTCGTGTCGGCCTTTACGCCGCCGGTTTCGGGGTGAGGAAGTGGAATCCGGGACGCGGGTGCATCAGGAAGTCGTGGTGCGAGATGTTCCAGGCGTAGGCGCCCGCGAGGCCGAAGGCCACGCGGTCACCGGCGCGCAGGCCGGGGGCGGGCACGTTGCGGGACAGGAGGTCCTTCGGCGTGCAGAGCTGGCCGGTGAGGGTGACACGGTCCGCGGTGGCGGCGGGGCGGGGCCAGGGGTGCGGCCACGGGGAGACGGGGACGATGGTGCAGGGCTGGTCGTGGCCCTTGGTCGCCGGGGTCCGCATGTGGTGGGTGCCGCCGCGGACGATGGCGAACTCCTCGCCGTGGCTGTGCTTCACGTCCAGCACTTCGGTGGCGTACCAGCCGCAGTACGCGGTCACCGCGCGCCCCGGCTCGATGCGCACGGTGATGTCCGGGTGCGCGTCCGCGAGCCGCCCGAGGCCGGTCCCGTACGCCTGCCAGTCGAAGCGGCGCTCCGGGGCCGTGTAGTCGACGCTCATGCCGCCGCCCACGTTGACCTCGGCCAGGCGGATCCGGTGGCGGGCGGCGAGGTCCGAGGCCCAGGTGACGACGGACTCGGCGACCGCGAGCTGCTCCGGTGCGTCGAGGCCGCTGGCCAGGTGGGCGTGCACGCCCAGCAGTTGGAGCTGCGGGTAGGTGCCGTCGGTGAGCAGGCGGACGGCCGTGTCGGCTTCGGCCGGGTCGAGCCCGAAGGGAGTCGGACGGCCTCCCATCGTCAGCGAGCTGCCTTCGAGCGAGGCAGCGGCCAGCGGGAGGTTGAAGCGGAGCAGGACTCCGGGGCGAGCCGGGCGGCCGGATCCGCCGGGGGCGGTGCGCGCGGCGAGAGCGGCCAGCATGTGGAGCTCGTGCAGGCTCTCGACGTGGAAGCGCTCCACGCCCAGTTCGAGGGCGGTCGTGAGCTCGGAAGGGGTCTTGCCGGGGCCGCTGAAGGCCAGCGGGCGGCCCGGCATCGCCTTGGCGACGTGGGCGAGTTCGCCGCCGGAGGAGACCTCGTAGCCGTCGACGTACGGACCGAGGGCGGCCAGGATCTCCGCCTCCGGGTTGGCCTTGGCCGCGTAGTAGAGCTCGACCCGCTTGGGGAGGGCGGCCCGTAGGCGGGCGGCGTGCTCGCTCAGTGCGGTCAAATCGTAGATGTAGGCCGGCAGTTCGGTGTCGTCGAGGGCGAGGATGTGGCCCTGTACCGCGGCGGTCGGGGTGGTCATCGGGCGCTCCGGATGTCGTGATCGTCGTCGGACCGCTGCTGGAGTACCTGGGACAGCACGTCCTCGGCGAGCGGGGAGGCGAGCCGGACGTAGCCGGCGTCGCGGTCGGCCTTGCGCTCCCAGCGGGTGAGGAGGTTGGCCTTGGCGGGCAGCGGCACCCCCGCGAGCAGGGCGGCCAGGCGCGGCGGGCAGCCGCTGCGGTCCGCGTACGTCTGGAGGGTGGCGCGGACCTGGGACCACAGGGCGGCCTCGGACTGCGGGTGCAGGTCGGCCAGGGCGGCGAGCATCTCCGCGACGTGGTTGACCAGCAGGCAGTACACGACCCGGTCCCAGCCGCGCTGGGCGTCGTACGTCATCGGGCCGGCGACCTCGGCCGGGAGGGACGCGAGGAGCTCCGTGTGCTGCTCGGGGACGAGCTTGGTGCCCTCCAGGTCGCGGAAGAGGACCTGGGCCGGCATGCCCTCCTCGTCGACGCAGACGACGACGTTCTGCAGGTGCGGTTCGAGGACGAGACCGTGGTCGAAGTAGGCGGCCATGACCGGCGGGACGAGCAGCTTGAGGTACGCGGCCCACCAGTCGAGGGCGCCCTGTGCGGAGGAGTCTCCCAGCAGGCGCGAGATGTGCCCGGGGCCGGTGGAGTACTCGTCGGCGACGGCCGCGGCGAGCAGCGGGGTGGTGCCGGGCATGAGCCGGGTGAGCAGGCCCTCGCGGACGATGACGCCGAAGCCTTCGAGGAGCGAGCGGTCCGCAGTGCCGTCGGGGCCGGGCAGGGCGATGCTGCGGTAGGCGGGCTCGCGGAGCATGGCCGTGCCGGGGAAGCGGGTCTCCAGGTCGGCGAGGACCGGGGCCAGTAGACGGGTCAGGGCGACCGCGCCGGAGAGCTCGTAACTGGCGTTCTTGCGCAAGCAGTTGGTGATGCGAATGTTGAGGCTGAACTTCAGGAAGACGTCTCCGTCGTACAGCGTGCGCACCGAGGCGGTGGCGGCGAAGGGCTTGCCGGCGGTGCCCAGGTCCAGGATGTCGCCGCGATCGAACGCCGCGCGCAGGAGCGGGTGTTCGCTCAGCATCTCGTACTGCCACGGGTGCGCGGGCAGCAGCCGGTAGCCCTCCGGCACGTCGGCGCTCAGGCGGTCCAGGGGCTGCGCCGCGCCCTCGGCGGCGGTCTCCTGCGCGATCAGGTGCTCGCGGACGGCGAGGTGGCGCAGGGGGAAGGAGGCGCCGGTCTCGGGCGCGTACGCGAGCCAGGACGCGGTGTCGCCGGTACGGGCCTTGGGGGTGGGGTGGAAGCGGTGTCCGAAGACGAGGGACTGCTCGGACTCCAGGTAGGCGGCGAGCCCGCAGCCGTCCCCGACCACGGTGTCCGTGGCCGGCCACGCGGCGCGTACGGCGAGCGCGGCCGACACGGCCTGGTGGCTGGAGGCGATCTGCTCCAGGAACTCCTCGTTGCGCACGTCGGTCCGCAGGGCCAGCTCGTCCTGGACGTACTCGGCGAGGCGGCGCCAGCCGACCTCGGCCCAGCCGTCGTTCTGGCGCTCCCGTACCGGCCCGGTGAAGCGGTGCGCGCCGAGCAGGGAGGTACGGCGCAGGGTGGCGCGCAGCAGCACCCCGCGGCGGGGCAGCCACAGCATCAGGTGGCCGTCCGCCACGGCGGTCTGGTGTTCCGGTCCGGACAGCTCGCGCAGCAGGCAGTTCAGCAGGGTGTGGGCGACCGCCTCGTCGGCCGTGGGCAGCCCGGCCGGGGCCGCGGAGGGGGCGACGGCGGCGCGGGTGGCGGTGGAGGCGGTACCGATTGCTTCGGTCAGGGACATCAACGACTCCAGCGGGTGCGGAGAGAGCGGGGGGAGCGGGGGGAGCGGGGGGAGCGGACGTTCAGGGCCGGAAGGGCGGTCGCGCAGACCGCGACCAGCGCCACGGCGGTGCCGGTCAGCACGGGGGCGGACGGCCCGTACAGGCTGTTGCCCGCGGCGGCGGCCAGGCCGGCGAAGACCGCGCCGGCCTTGGAGAAGAACTCGATCGAGCCGAACAGCCCACCGGGGGCACGGCCCTTGGCGCAGTCGGAGGCCATCACGGAGAGACAGACGAGGCCGAGGGTGAGGCCGGCCCCCAGCAGCAGCCGGACGGCGACGAGGGTGGCGAGCGAGTGGGCCAGTCCGTGCCCGGCCAGCCCGAGGGCTATGCAGGCGAAGCCGAGCGCCACGCCGAGGCGGGGGCGGCTCTGGAAGGCGGAGTGCACCCACATCGCCGCGGCGAGGTAGCACAGGTGGGGCAGCGCGAAGAGCAGGCCGGAGACCGCCGGGGAGGTGCCCGGGATCCGCTCCTCGATGAGGGAGATCAGGTACGGGAAGGAGATCACCGTGGAGAAGACGAAGGCGAACTCCAGCGCGTACAGGCCGTGCAGGGACGTGATGCGCTCGGTGCGGGCACCCTCGTCCTGCTTCCCGGCCGCCGGACCGTCGCCGGCCACCGGACCTCCGTCGGACGCCGCACTGTCGTCGGACGCCGCACCCTCGTCGGGCGCAGCCTTGCCGGGCTGCGCCCGCACACCGCGGGATTCGGGCAGCGCGGTGATCAGCAGCGCGGCCGTCAGCGGCAGGACGGCGAGCAGGGCGTACTGGCGGTGCGGGGACATCCAGGGAGACAGGCTGCCCACCACGATCGGGGCGAAGACCAGCGCGGCCCGGGCGGCCCCCTGCATCAGGGTGAGGGCTCGGGACAGGTCCGGGCCCTGCAGCGCGGCGCCCAGGTAGCCGTTGGAGGCGGCGAAGGTGCCGCCGAGGATGCCCTGGAGCACCAGGGCCACCGTGAAGGCGGCAATCGAGTCGGCCCAGCCTGCCAGCACGAACGAAAGCGCCAGCCCCAGCTGAGCTCGCAGCAGGAGCCGTTTGCGGCCGAACCGGTCGGCGAGTCGTCCCCACAGGGGGGCGCCGACGGCCGCGAAGACGGTGGGGACGATGTAGAGCACGCCGGCCCAGCTCGCGTCCCGGTCGCCGAGCTCCGGGAGGATCTCGGTGAGGAAGGGTGGCAGGCCGAGTGCGGCGAAGGAGGCCACGAAGTAGCAGCCGGCGACCGCGTGCACCTGTCTGCGGCCGAGGGTCGGGCGGGGCTCGGGGGCCGCCGGGGAAACCGCTCCGCGCCGGTCCGGGTGGGTGCTCGCGCTCACCGCGAACCACCCGCCCACAAGAGGTAGTTGGGGCCGGTGGTGTAGTGCTTGTTGATGTCGGCGGCGCCCGAGCGTTCCTTGCTGAGCAGGGTTCCGGCGCTGACCATCGCCTTGACGGGCAGACGCGGGGCGTCCAGGACCTCGGCGCGCAGCGTGGCCCCCGGCTCTCCCGGTGGGGTGCCGAGCCGTTCGACGGCCTCGGCCAATCGGCCGCGTACGAGTTCCAGCAGGGTCCCGGCCCGGCCGCGACCGTGCCGGGCCAGCCCGTAGGCGTACGAACCGGCGCACAGGTGCAGGGTGATGGTGGTGAACATGTCGGTGAGCGGGCGGTCGTCCGCGCACAGGACGCGGGCGTCGTCGAAGTCGAGCGGGGCGTCGGCGCCGAGCGTCGCGCGTACGCGGGCGGGGTTGACGCGCGGGCTGTCGTCGTCCTTCAGCAGCAGCCGCACGCGCGTGTCCCCGGCCGGGCCGTGGTCGAGGACCAGGGAGATGTTCTGCTGGTGCGACTCCAGGGCGATGCCGTAGCCGAACAGGGTCGTCTGCCAGTCGAACAGCAGCCGCAGGTAGGCGTCGAGCAGGGCGATCGGGTCGCCACCGTAGAACCGGTCGGCGAGGTGGTCGATCACCAGCCGCCCGCCGGGGGCTTCGGCGAGCAGGGCGGCGAGCGGGGTGACGACGGCGTCGTCGAGACCGGCCGGGTAGCGGCGGCAGAGCGCGGCGAGGAGCTCGTGGCCGGCGTGGGCGTAGACGGTCTCGTCGGCGTGCAGGATCACGCCCTGGAACCGCGGCTCGCGTGCGATGACGGTTTCCAGCAGGCGCTGGCCCGCGACCCCGTCGGCGAGGAAGCCGGGCCGGATGATCCTTCGGTTGCGCAGCCCCAGGGTGGCAGTGGCCATCGGGACCTTGATGTGCAGCGTGGCGTCTGCGGTGACGGCGACCGTACGCATGGACAGCGTCGGGACCACGTCGAGGTACGGGCGCTCCGCGAGGACGGCCCGGCCGGTCAGGCCCGCGGCGCTCAGCGCCTCGCGCAGCGGGGCGCCGACGGTGAGCGGGTGGACGGGGAGCGCGAGGTGGCTGCCGTCGAGCTCCGGCAGGCCGAGCGCGCCCGGCGTGGGCCAGGCGGCGGGCAGCGCGGCCGGGCCGCCGGCCACGGTGAGGTCCCGGTGCGGCACGGCGATCCAGCGCAGTGCGAAGCGGGGGTGGAACTCGGGTGCGTAGGCGCGCAGGTGGTCCTCGTCGAGGCCGGAGCGGCCCCGCGCGGTGGGGTACACCGGGTGGTCGAGACGGGCGGCGAGGGTGTCGTACGCGAGCCCGCCCGTCAGGCCGGTCCAGTCGGCGGGTTCGGCGCCGTGCCGGGCGGTCAGGGTGTCGGCGACCTCGTCCGCGGTTTCGGCGTGCAGCCGCATCGTGGCGAGGGTCTGGCGGCACTCCTCGGCGAAGGCGGCGAAGCCGCCCCGGTCGGCCGGGTCGGCGAGTGCGCTCAGGGCGTCGAGGACCTCGTCGTGGGTGGTCAGCTCGCGGCCGTCCGACTCCCGGGCGAGCAGCGGCAGCCGGGCGGCGTACACGCTCTGGTAGCCGTCCTCGACGACCGGGAGGAGCAGCGCGTCGCCGTCGTCGGCGGGCAGCCGCAGCCAGCGGCCGTCGGCACGCTCCACGGCGGTGGAGCGGTTGCGCAGGCCGACGACGTCCTCCCGCAGGAGCGCGCCGAGGACGCGGAGCAGCAGATTCGCTTCGGCGGAGTCGGTGGAGTCGGCGTGGGCGGCCGGGGTGGCCGTGGCGGCCGGGGCGGTCGTACTCACGGCGTGAACTCCCAGCGCTGGTCGGCGAGGTAGCCGTCGGCGACGCGTTCGACGGCCTGCCCGTCCGTGTCGCGGCCGATCGCGCGCAGTACGCCGATGTAGTCGCGGTTGGTGTGGTAGAGCTCGTGTCGCTCGCCGGGCGCGCGCAGCGGGCGGTACGTCAACTCGACGCCTTCCACGGTGAGATCGGCTGCCTCAGGGGCTGCCGTGAGCGTCCCCGCGCTCTGGGCGCAGGGGTAGTCGACGAGGGCGACGCCGTCCGTGCGGGCGCCGAGGTCGGCGGGCAGCGGCTCGCCCAGGTGGGTGCGCAGGACGTACTCGAACAGCGGGATGTCCAGCAGCCGGGCGAGCATCAGGTCGATCTGGTCCCCGATGGCCCGGTAGTTGACCTCGATGATGCGGGCCCGGCCGTCCTTCACGACGAACTCGGTGTGGCAGATGCCGAACCCGACACCGAGGGCGTCGAGCTGGGCGAGGACCTGTTCGACGACCGGTTCCGGGTGGGCGCCGACGAAGGTGCAGCGCTCCTCGATGAAGTACGGGGGCGGCGACAGCCGGGTGCGGAAGCCGCCCAGCACGTGGCGGACCCGTCCGTCGCCGAGCGTCTCCACACTGCACAGCTCGCCGGCCAGGTACTCCTCGACCACCAGGGCGGCCTGCGGCCGGCGGGCCTGGATCTCCTTGCAGCGCAGGACGAGTTCCTCGGGCCCGTCGACCAGCACCACGTCCTCGCTGGCCACGCCCTCGCGGGGCTTGACCACGCACGGGTAGGGCACGTCGAGGGCGGTGAGGCCCGCCGGGTCCTGACCGGGGCCCAGCTCGGTGGACCAGACGGCGTCGAGTCCGCTCGCGGCGAGGTGGCGGCGCATCTCGGCCTTGTCCTTGACGCGCAGCGCCGTCCGCCAGTCCTTGGCGGGGAGGCCGAAGTAGTCGGCGGCCAGGGCGGCCTGGGTCTGGAGGTGATCGCTGTTGGTGAAGACCGCGTCGGGCTCGCTGTTGGTGAACACCGTGTGCGTCGATATCCGGGTGATGACCGCGCGGTAGTCCCGTACGTCGCATTCCAGGACGTCGATGTCCGGCGCCGACCGGCGGTGCGCCTCGGGCTGGTCGGTGAGGACGGTGACGTCGAGGCCGAGTCGAGCCGCCGCGGGGAGGAACCCCTCGGTGACCGAGTCGGTGGGGTTGAGTGCGAGCAGGTACAACCGCATGGGCTGAGCCCCTTCCGAAATCCTGAGCAGTGGGGGGTGACCGGATGGGTGTTTTCCGGCACGCCTCAGTGCCGATGGATTCGCTCACCCACCAGCAATAGGCACCTTAGGTTAGCCAACCCTAAGTCTCAACTCTCGTTCGAGACGGGAGGGCTTGGCGTGATGCCCTGATCATAGATCATTGGGTTAAGGTAAGGCTTACCTACTCCCTCGTACCGGAGTTTCCGTGCAGCACATGATCGAGAACCCATGACCACGGCCCCGCGCATCGCGTCGCCCGAGCGTCCCGCCGTGGACGCCGCCACCACGCTCGCGCGGACCTACGGCCGATTGGCGGCCGCCTGCGAGGCGCTGAACGTCCGGGTGGCCACCGCCTCGGACCGGCCCGGACAGTGGCAGCTGAACGGCGCGGAGCTGACGGAACCAGCCGGGAGCCGACAGGCTTTGGACGACTTCGTGGCCGCCGAGGCAGCCCGCATCCGGGCGGGGCACGGGCACGATCCGCGCCCCGACGTCGCCGCGTCGCGCGCGCTGCACGACTACCTCTGGTCCGTCAGCCTGCTGATGAGCGGCGCCTGGTACCTGGAGCGGCGTGTGCCGCGCATCCGCCCGCGAGAGGTCCGCGTGGACCTCTCGACAGGCGCGTTCGAGATCGTTCCGGCGGCCGGATTCGCATGCCTGCCCGGCGACCCGGCGGCGCACGTTCCGGGCGCCCGTGTGGTCGCCGACGAGGAGGCGCTGCGCGCCGAGTTGCGGGCGGCCGTCGCCGACCACATGCGGCCGCTGCTGGCCGCCATCGGACCCCTGGTCCGGCGCCGGGACCGGGCCCTGTGGGGCATGGTCACCGACGACCTCGTCTCCGGGATCTGGTACCTCGGTCGCGCCCTGGGCCAGGAGGAGCACGCGGTGCGCGAGGCGACCGAGCTGCTCCCGACGGCCATCGCCCCCTTCGCCGGCGGCGCCGACTTCAGGCGGCTCGCGGACCGCGAGGGGCACCTGCACCCGACCCGCACCCGGCTCGGCTGCTGCATGTACTACACCCTGGACTCGGCACGGGCCTGCGCCACCTGCCCCCGGACCTGCGACGCGGAGCGGCTGCGCCGGATCGAGGGCGAGGGCTGAGCGGGATCGAGGGTGAGGGCCGAGCGGGCCCGGACGTACGAAGGGCCGGCCCCGGCCGCGTAGTGGACTACGCGGCCGGGGCCGGCCTTTGGGGTAGGTGGCGACGACGCCTACTTGGCGGCGTCCACCTGGAAGATCTTCGCCATGTCGTCGAGGACCACGTCCGCGCCCTGGAGGGAGACCGAGGTCATCCACATGGCGTCCTCGACCTCGTGGACCTGGTTCTTCTGGACGGCGTTCAGGCGCTGCCACAGCGGGTTGGCGAGGAACTTCTTCTTGCGCTCGTCACCGCCCGAGAAGGTGGTCATGAAGATGTGGTCCGCATCGGCCTGCTGGATCTGCTCCTCGCTGATCTCGATGTTGAACTTCACCTCGTCGCGCTGGTTCTCCGGACGGGTCAGGCCCATGTCGGTCAGGATGATGCCGCTGAAGGTCTTGGGCAGCATGATGCGCGTCGGACCGTCGAGGAAGCGGACGATCGAGAAGGTGGGCTTGCCGTTGGCGCCGCCGCCCTTGGCGTTGATCGCGTCACCGATCTTCTTGGCGCGGGTCTCGTAGGCCGTCAGCTTGGCCTTGGCCTTCTCCTCCTGGCCCAGCGCCTGGCCGAGGAAGGTGATGTTCTCCTTCCAGATCGGACCGGTGGTCTTGACGAACACGGTCGGCGCGATCTGGCTCAGCCGGTCGTAGAAGTCGGCGTGGCGGACGGTCGCCGAGACGATGAGGTCGGGCTTGAGGGCCGCGATCGCCTCGAGGTTGGGGTTGTCGAGCGGGCCGACGTCCTTGGTCTCCTTCACCGCGTCACCGAGGTAGGCCGGGAAGCCCTTCTGGTCACGGTACGATCCGATGCCACCGACCAGCGGCGTGTCGAGCGCGACGACGGCCTCGACCAGGCTGTTGTCCAGCGCCACCACGCGCTTGGGCTTGGCCTTGATCTCGGTCTGGCCCTTGTCGTGGGTGACGGTGCGCGGGAAGCCGGCCGACTCGGCGGCGGCAGACTTCGACGACTCGGCGGCCGGCTTCTGGTCGTCGCTGCTGCCGCCGCAGGCGGCCAGCGAGAGGGCCATGGCTGCGGTCAGAACGGCCGCGGCGATCCGGCCCGGCCGGCGGCGCTGAGTGTAGGTGCTCATCAGTTCTCGGTTCTCCAGAGGGAACAAATGTTCTTAGGTAAGGCTTGCCTGAGTAAATGCGTTGTGAAGAGTAGCTGCTCTTCGTGTCCAAATCCAGACCGGGGGGTGCGGGACGGATTCGGTTAGGCATCCCTTACCTTATGTGGGTGTACCTGAAGCCCGTCACCGCGGACGCCACCGCGGCCCCCGCCCCAACCGCTCCGCCACCCCGACGAGTTCTCTCCCGGACCCTGGTGCTCGCGGCGCTGCTCGCCACCGTCGCCGCCATGGTCTGTGCCTCCCTCGCGATCGGCACCAAGGCCGTACCGCTGTCCGACGTCCTGGCCGCGATAGCCGGGAGCGATGCCGGCGACGCCGTGGTGGTCCGTGAACTGCGGATGCCCCGCACGTTCCTGGGGCTGCTGGTCGGGTGCGCGCTGGGCGCCGCGGGCGCGGTGGCCCAGGACATCACCCGCAATCCGCTCGGCGACCCCGGTCTGATCGGCATCAGCGCGGGCGGCTCGTTCGCGGTGGCCGCGAGCATCGGCATGCTGGGGCTGACGAGTTCGTACCAGTACATCTGGTTCGCCTTCCTCGGCGGTGCGTTGGCCGGTCTCCTCGCCTACGCCGTCGGCGGCACCGGCTACGGCGGCGCCACCCCCGCCAAACTCGCCCTCGCCGGCGCGGCCGTGACCGTACTGCTCGACGCGGGCACCAACACCCTGGTCCTGCTCGACGTGAGCACCCTGGACCAGTACCGCTTCTGGGCGGTGGGCTCGCTGGCCGGCCGGGACGCGCAGCTGGGCATGGAACTGCTCCCGTTCGTCGTCGTCGGACTCGCCCTCGCCCTCGGACTGAGCGGCCGGCTCAACGCCCTCGCCCTCGGAGACGACCTGGCCAGCTCGCTCGGCACCCCCGTCAAGTCCACCCGCGCCCTGGGTGCGCTGGCGGTGGTCCTGCTGACCGGAGCGGCCGTTGCCGCGGCCGGTCCCGTGACCTTCCTCGGCCTGGTGGTCCCGCACGTCGTACGGGCCTTCACCGGGCCCGACGCCCGCTGGCTGGTGCCGTGTTCGGCGCTGGGCGGGGCCTCGCTGATGCTCGCGGCCGACGTGGTGGGCCGCATGGTCGCCCGGCCCGGCGAACTGGAGGCCGGCGTGGTGACCGCGCTGCTCGGTGCGCCGTTCCTGGCGCTGCTGGTCAAGCGCGGCAAGCTCAAGGAGCACACCCGATGAGGGCGACGAACACGACGACCACGATGGTCCGCCAGAAGACCGACCGGCGCCTGAGGTTCGAGTCCGGGCCGGTCGGCGTCGCCGTGCGCCCCCGGGTCGCGCTCACGGTGCTCGTCCTCGTCCTGACCGGGTTCGCGGGCCTGGTCGCCTCCGTCTCGCTGGGGACGTTCGCGATCCCGATCGGCGACGTACTGGGCTCCGTGCTGGGCACCGGCTCGGGGTCGGCCGACCTGATCGTCCACCAGCTCCGGCTGCCGCGCGCCCTGACCGCACTGCTGGTGGGGGCCGCGTTCGGGCTGGCCGGCGCCGTGTTCCAGGCCGTCACCCGCAACCCGCTCGCCAGCCCGGACCTGATCGGCATCGCGAACGGTGCCGGGGCCGGCGCGGTGGGCGCCATCCTCATCGGCGGGGTCACCGCGGCGGGCGCCGGCACCTTCGTGGCCGTACCGTTCGGGGCCCTCGCCGGCGCCCTGCTCACCTCGGTGGTCATCTATCTTCTGGCCTACCGGGACGGCACCATCACCGGCTACCGATTCGTGCTCGTCGGGCTCGCCGCGAACGGCGCGCTCATCGCGCTGACCCGCTGGCTGCTGGCCCGCGCCGACATCGACCAGGCCTCCCGCGCCATGGTGTGGCTGACCGGCAGCCTCAACGGGCGCGGCTACGAACACGTCCAGTGGGCCGGGCTGGCGCTGGCGGTGCTGCTGCCGCTGACCCTGGCGCTCGCCCGCCCGTACCAGCTGCTCCAGTACGACGACGACACCGCGCGCAGCCTCGGCATCCCGCTGCGGCGCGCGCGGATCGCCCTGCTGGTCCTCGCCACATGCCTGACCGCGCTGGCGACGTCCGCGGCCGGACCGATCGCCTTCGTCGCCCTGGGCGCCCCGCAGGTCGCGCGGCGGATCGCCGGCACCGCCGGCATCCCGCTGGTCATCAGCGCGCTGACCGGAGCGGTGCTGCTCGTCATCGCCGACCTGGCCGCGCGCACCGTCCTGGCCCCGACCGAACTGCCCGTCGGCGTGCTCACCGGCGCCGTGGGCGCCCCGTACCTACTGCTACTCCTCGCCCGTACCAACCGGGCCGGAAAGGGAGGCTGACATGACCGCCCCGCTGACCGAGGCCCAGCCCACCGGCACCTCTCCCACCGCGCTCCAGACCGCCGCGCTGCGCCTGGGCTACGGCGACCGCATCGTCTCCGAGGAGCTCGACCTCGACATCCCGGCAGGGCAGGTGACCGCGCTGGTCGGACCGAACGCCTGCGGAAAGTCCACCGCGTTGCGGGCGCTGGCCCGGCTTCTGAAGCCGATGGGCGGCGCGGTCCACCTGGACGGCGAGGACATCGCGGGCCTGTCCGCGCGGGAGTTCGCGCTGCGGCTCGCCCTGCTGCCGCAGACCCCGAGCGCTCCGGACGGCATCTCCGTACGCGACCTGGTGGCCCGCGGCCGTACCCCGCACCAGCGGTGGTGGCGCCAGTGGTCCTCCTCCGACGAGGCCGCGGTGGACGCCGCGCTGGCGGCCACGGGCTCGGCGGAGCTGGCGACCCGCTCCATCGACGAGCTGTCGGGCGGCCAGCGCCAGCGCGTATGGATCGCGATGGCACTGGCTCAGCACACGCCGGTCCTGCTGCTGGACGAACCGACGACCTACCTCGACCTCGCCCACCAGGTCGACGTCCTCGAACTCGTCGCGGAACTCAACCGCACCGAGGGCCGCACCGTGGTCATGGTCCTGCACGAGCTCAACCTCGCCTGCCGCTATGCCGGGCACCTCGTCGCCATGCGCGACGGCCGGGTGATCGCCGCCGGTCCGCCCTCCGAGATCGTCACACCGGACCTGGTCCACGAGGTCTTCGGTCTCCAGGCGACGGTCATCGAATGCCCGGTCGCCGGCACCCCCCTGGTCATCCCGATGGGCGGACGCCGGACCGACATCGTCTGACAGCCCCGAGGGGAACCTTCACCGTTCGGGTGCTGTAGCCACCCGCCCGGCAGCCGCACTCCACACCACCGCGCCGGCATGGGTGACCCGAAAGACGCCGAGGTGCCTGGCGGGGGCGGCCAGCGGTCCGCTGGGGCTTCAGCGGACCGGTGCTCTTCCGCCGCGCCTTCCGTGAGGCGTACGGAATCAGCCCTACCGAGTTCCGTGCGTTGAACGTCAACGAATCCTGCGCCGAACGTTCAGTGTGACGATGGGTACCGGCCTAGATTCGGTGACGTGGAGCAGGAAGGAACTCTCCACCAATGGTGGGGAACTGCGGCCCAGGGGCCGCCTACCCGACCTTGCTACTGCGCTCCGCGATAGCGGAGATGCCCCGGGTTTCTCAGGCAGACTGGCGTCCGTAACCGATCAGTTCTCCACGAGCTCAATCCGCATCCGCTTGTCCAGCGAGCCCGAGCGACACCGGCCCGCCCCCCCCGGGCAGGACCCCCGCGTAGGGCGGGCGGCATCCATTCCCCAACTCCCCTGAAAATTAGGTGGTTTACCATCCTTAAAAGCCTGAAGTTCGCTTCCCTCGCGATAGCCGGCATCCTCGCAGGCACCGGTCTGACCGCAGCCACCGCAACGCCGGCTGCGGCTGCCCAGACGTGCCCGTGGCCGTACGTGTGTTTCCTCGACTCCAGCGAGAACATCCTGACGATGTACAAGGACGTCGGCTGGCAGACCACCGGCACCAAGACCCGCACCGCCCGCTGGGTCACCAACGCCCGCCACGAGGACTGCGCGTACCTGAAATACGACAGCGGGTACATCGATCAGATCCGCCCGGGCCAGAGTTTCGGCCTCGGCTCCAGCGTCGTGGCGATCAACATTACATACGGCTGCCCCTGAACCACGGAGGCCGGGCAATCGCCGGCTGCCGGCTTTGATCTATCTGAAGAGGAAGGTTGAGGCGGACGGGGTCGTCGGCCCGATGACGGGCAGGTTCTTGCTGGGCGGTGGCGACCCGTACGTCAACGGGACCAAAGAGGCTCCCCGTTATTGCTACTGGAAGATGCCCGGCGAACTCACGTAACCGTCGGCGGCCCCACTCCAGGCGCATTGCGTGATCGGGCTCTGCCCGGATTTGCGTGGGCGGCCTTCGAGAGGCGAGTTTCGAGGAAGAGGCCGACGGCGCGATCCAGCGCGTCAAGCGAGTAGATCCGGCCCCTACGGCCACGAGGGCCAGGCACCCGGTCCAGGAGTCATCGCAGGTCAAGGGCGTCGACCTGCAGTGCCGGGCCAGGGGCAGAGCGTCGCACTCCGCCTGCGCGCGGCGACGGTGCACCGGCTGCTGCGTCTGCGTGAACCCTTGCCGGCCAACCAACCACCGCACCAGGGGCCTGATTTCGCGAGCCGGCCACGACGCTGGGGCGCTGCGCGACAGCCTCGCCTCCCCTGGGCAGGTTGGTTACGCTGCCCGGTATGGATGGATCCACCGCGCACCCGTTCCTCGCGAGGCCGGTCACCGGGATCAATGGTGCTGTCGCCACCCTGCGTGCCCTGAAGAGCGCAGACGCCTCCAGTTTCGGGGAATTCCTCGAAGCGCTCTCGGCGGAGACCAGGGAGCGCTACAGCCCGCACCCGCTCGACCGGACCGAAGCGGAGCGGATCTGTGCTGCTCTCGACGACCCGACCGCCCTGCGTTTCGTGCTTGCGGATGCCCGTGACGATCGCGTGGTGGCCTATCTGCTGGCCCAGTTCGCAATCCCGGAGGAAGAGAAGGTGCGTTACCGGAATCTCGGGTGGACCATCGAGGACGGCGCGGACTGCCGCATCGCCCCCGTCGTCGCCGATCATTTGCAGGGCAACGGTCTCGGAACCGAGCTACTCAAGGGGGCGCTCGGCATCCTGCGTCAGCGCGGATGCCGGCATGTCATCCTCTTCGGCGGCACCCGAACCTCCAACGCCCAGGCGATCCGCGCCTACGAGAAGGCGGGATTCAAGCCGGCCGGAGTCTTTCGCGAACGGGGGATCGAGAGCGTCGACATGTGGCTCTCCTTGTATTAGCGTGCGGGCGGCATCTCGGCGCACGCTCCGGCCGGTCAGTTCGTCGGCTGGTGGCCGCGGCGATGTCGGTCTGGCCGTCCTGGCGGAAGACGCTGATGACCCGGCTCGCCTCCTCGGCACCGACTTGCGAGGCGTCGACCAGACGCAGGTACCCGTAGGCGTTGTGCTCCAGCGATGCGGCCAGCCCGTCGGGACGCTGCAGTCCCGCGATGGCCGTCCCGCCGACGGCGTCTACGGCTCCAACACCCGCAACGCTGCCTCGTGGCACTGGTATCCCATCGACTAGAGTGTCAACAACCCCTTACACTCCAGGTTCTGACAGCTCTTTAGGGCGCGACGCGACCGTCCCGCAGGGCCCCTTTTTCGGAACACATCACACAAGGCAATGGAAAGCAGAAGAGTGAAGCGCGTGCTCGCCGCATTCGGTATCACCGCGGCAGTAATCGTTGGCGTGATCAGCACCGCCCCCGCGGCGTCGGCCGCCGACGGCTGGTGCGGCAAGACCCTCGAGGTGTCCCGCAACGGCTACTCGACTCTGGTGCCCGCCACCACCGGAGGCTCGACATCATGTGTCATGAACCGCGGCAGCGACGGCTTCCACGGAACACGGACCGAGGCTGCCGCACGGACGCTGCAGTCCCGCGACGGTCGCACCGCCGACGGCGTCTACAGCCCCAAGCCTCGCAACGCCACCTCGTGACGCTGGTACGGCCTACCCGACGGCCGGCGGGATGTGCGCCCGCCTCTGAACACCTACGGCTGCAGCACTCGGGCTGTCTACTTTCTCCCTCGGCAAGGACGTCGTCCGACGCGATCTGCGCACGTCCCTGACAAGAAGACGTTGCGGAAACAGGCAGCGGCACGGTGAACCGCCCTCGATTGCCGATTCTCCCGGGGCCGTTATGCGGCGCCCGTCCATGCGGGTGGCCCGAGCCACGGCCGCGCAAAATTTTTATCCATCTCAACCGAAAAGGGATTATCATGAAGATCCGCAACAAGGTCGCCGCCGCGGCGATATCTATAGCCGCACTCGGCCTCGGCCTCATCTCCGCATCCCCTGCCTCCGCGTCCAGTGGATATTGCGCCAGCTATGACGCCTGCCTGTTCTACAGCCCCGGCTTCCAGGGCGGCTTCTTCGGCGACGGCGACGGCAACACCCAAGGCTACGAGACTTACCCGTACAACTCGACCTACACCTTCGGTGGCGGTGGCGCCGGAAGCGGCCAGTATGTCAGGAACAATGCGGCATCGGTCTTT
Source organism: Streptomyces sp. GL_148 (assembly GCF_057834205.1). NCBI lineage: Bacteria > Bacillati > Actinomycetota > Actinomycetes > Kitasatosporales > Streptomycetaceae > Streptomyces > Streptomyces sp. GL_148. The sequence goes on from NZ_CM174396.1 coordinate 7,032,867, forward strand.
AATTTCAACACTACCTACAGCCTGACGGTCTACTACAGCCCGGGTGGCTACGGCGTCAGTCAGTACTTCAGGCCCGGCACCGGTGGCGACCTGATCCCGGCGCTGCGGAACAACAACGCGTCGCAGTGCTTCGACTTCTTCCACGTGTGCCGTTAACCGAGAGCCGGATAAATTATTCTTTGGTAGCGGCGCCGCGCACATATCGGTGTGCGGCACCGCTACCTTTTATGGTGGAAGAAGAGTTCAAGATGCGAAGCGCAGCGTCAGTGCGATCGATCGGCGCATCGATGATTGCCGCGATGGTGGTGCTGGGCGGAGCCTCCACTGGCTGTGCACCCTCTGAGCCGGCATCAGCACCGGCAGCGTCTCCGCCAGTCAGCGCAACACCGACCCTCGCCCATGCCGGCAGCCAGATTCTACCCATCGCCACATACCTGATCAGCCCCGTCGAGGAACAGAAAATCGAGGATGCCAGGGCGGCCCTGATCGGGTCATGCATGAAACGATTCGGATTCGACTTTGCACCGCCCGCCCTGGGGGGCAAGCCGGACCTGATGGCGCGCCGGTACTACCTGACGGATGCCGCGAACGCGTCCGCCCGAGGTTACCACTGGCGTGCTCAACCAAATCAGAACCAGCAGGCTCGAACTCCGCAAAACATATCGCCGGAGATGCAGGCCGTCCTGGGGCAGGGAAGAGGGGCACCGAAGCCTGCAAGCTCGGCGGCTTCGCCGTCCGACAAGACGGGCAACGGTGTCATGATTCCCGAGGGTGGGTGCCTGGGTGAAGCGGACGAGAAATTGATGACCGACGGCGGAATCATTCAGGACGATCCCAAGGCATTGGAGATCAACGGCCACGGATACGTGGAATCCATGGCTGACGGCCGAGTGAAGGAAGTCTTCACCAAATGGTCGCAGTGCATGAAGGTAAAAGGATACTCCTATGCCACACCCGTAGATGTGGTAAGTGATCCGCGCTGGCTTTCTGCTTCACCCACCGCCCTTGAGGTCGCCACCGCAACTGCTGACGTCGAATGCAAGCAGCAGAACAATGTGGTCGGCATTTGGTTCAGCGTCGAGGCTGCCTACGAGAGGGCAGAAATCCAAATGAACCTGCCCCGCCTGGAGCTGGCCAGGAAGTCCATCGACGCTGCGCTCAGGAATGCCGAGACAGCCACAGCCGGCCAGGGCTGATGCGTTCTCAGTTGCCGGGATAGACCGGTTCGTCGGCTCTGGACCCCGCCGAGACCGGGCCGCGCAGCGCCGCCTCCGCGTGGCCCGTCAGTGCGCGACGATCTCGTGAGCCGCAACTTCACCGCGACCGGCCCCAACCGGCTGTGGCTCGCCGACATCACCGAAGGCGCCGACGGCGAAAGCGAAGGTCCGCCATACCAGCGGGTCGACGCGGAAGAGCCCGAGACGCGGGCTGAAAGTGGTGGACGCCCACTGCACGACCAGGAACAACAGCGAGAAGATGATGCTGACCAGGCTGATCACGCCGAAGCCGATGGTGAACAGGAGGTTGATCACGGGCCCTGAGTCTGTCAGCGGGCCATAGTCGATCGAGGGAGCAGCGAGGCCGGCGAGCAGGCCCGCCCCCATGCAGACAGCCTGCGCCAGGTCACTTCGGAGCGTGCGGCGCGGGCGATGGAACAACCCCACCGGGCTGTTGCGGTGCTTGCCGGCAGGCGGCGCTGACGGGTCGGCCACGACATGTCCCTCTCTGCCCGTCGGCGTACCCCGTAGTCCAGTCATACCTCCGCCCTCCCCCCGTCGCATCCGCTGATCGAATCCGAGGGGCGGGCTTCATCCGACCGACCGTCCGCAGCCGTCCGGATCCTGAGCAGCACGTCGGGCCCGTGAGCGATGCGATGGCCTCCGGTCGCGGGACCGGGGCGGAGCGCCTTTGCTGGACTGGTGGCGGGTGCCCCGCTGCTCGCGGGCGTCCGCGCAGCGCACGTGCAGGAGCCTCCATGGAATCGCAGCCAAGCCGGCCGTATCCGTCAGGCGGCACCCCCGCTCCGGACAGGGAGCGGACGGAGATGGCGGATCTGCACCACAGGATCGCGGAGCTGGAGGGCGCCGGGAGAAAGCGTCGGCAGGGAAACGATAAGGAGCCGAGGCCCTCATGAGCACGCCGCAGCAAAGTGACCGGGGCCGGTTGCTTCACCCGCACCACGTGCGCCTGCTCCTGCCACTCCTGCGTTCAACGGTCGTGGTGGCAGCCACCACCACCGGCTACTTCCTGCTCCCCTTCGACCGCGGTGTCGACCAGCGCACCGTCACGGTTCTCGTCCTGGGCCTGTTGGGAATCGGCGCACTGCTCGCCCTGCAAGCGGTCAGCATCATCGGTTCGTCGCACCCCCGTTTGCGTGCGATCGAGGTGCTGACCACTGCCGTCCCGATCTTTCTGCTGCTGTTCGCGGCCACATACTTTCTGTACGCACGGGAGCAGGGAGCCCACTCCTTTTCGGAACCGCTCAGCAGGACCGACGCCCTGTACTTCACGCTGACCGTCTTCGCCACCGTCGGCTTCGGCGACATCGTGCCGGTCTCGCAGACGGCTCGGGTGCTGACGTCGCTCCAAATGGTGGCCGACCTCATCCTGATAGGCCTGATCGCGAAGGTCATGGTGGGGGCGGTACAGCTCGGGCTGGAACGACGTCGGTCCTCATCCGCGCCGGAGGAACGTGAACCGTGAGCCTCGCATGGCTCGCGTCCGCATACCCTCAGGCCCTTCGGCAGCGAGGCGCCGCCCGCGCGAGAAGGTCGCGGGCGGCGGCAGCGTGCGGGCCTGATGTCAGAGTTCACCACCGCTGTCAGGTGAGTTCGCTCCCCAGCCAGGCTGGGTCTTCCCTGGGACGGCGCACCCTTCGCTTCTTGTGCGCGCCGTAGACGATCAGACCGACTCCGATGGCCAGCTTGACGGCGAGGGCGGCGGTCGAGGGCGCGGTGTGCGCCTTGGGCGGTGATCCGCCGGTGAAGAGCAGAACGCAGGAGATCACCAGCACCAGGCACGCGAGCCACCCGAGGATGAAGGCGAGCCCCTTGCGTACGCCACCGTCGCCGGCACAGCAGCAGGATCAGGGCCATGCCCGGAAAGGGAATGAGCGTGATGGCCAGGCCGATGAGGATCAGGTCGAGTGTCATGTGTGTGCGCTCTCTTCACCGATGCGCGACGCCCTGTGCGTTCGGCCGGATCCTGCTGCGGCTGTCGGCTGATCGCACCAGGCGTCGACGCGTCCGCTGGACCCAGTCAGCCACGCATACGCGGGACGAGCCAAAGACGGGCGCCCGTTGGGGGCGATCCCGTGAACCCAGCCCGCCCTGCCCGGCAACCAGCCGGCCTGCCCCAGGGACGCTGGGTTACGAACGGCCTTCTTGCCCGGCTTCATTCGTCCAGCCGTGCGGGCGGGCTCCCCAGGAGGTGGGCCAGGTGCGTTTCCTGCGCGAGAACGGCACCCACGGTGATGCTGACAGCGACCGCCGCGCAGACCACGATCAGCCACGACAGAAAGGTGAAGACCAGGCCCAGCGAACCGTATTCGGCCTGGGTTCGGTTGAGCGCCGCCGGCATGTAGAACTGGGCCCCGAGGGACAGTGCGGCGACCGCGAACGCCGTGAGCACGGCACCGGGCAGCAGCGGAGGCCAGCGGACGGCGCCTCCCAGCAGCAGGTGCTGGCTCCACCACCACAAGGCCGTCTGGCACAGCAACGTGAGGGGAACACCCAACCACAGCCCGATACCGAAACCGTCACGCAGCGGAGCCTGCACCACCAGGACAGCCAGCCATACGACGATCCAGACGAACCAACGCCACGGGGCGACCTTCATTCCCCCTTTGGGAATCGCCCACGCACGCCTGCACAACCGCTGCATCGCACGGCTCACCGCCGTGGCGGAAAGCACCACAATCAAGGACCCGACGACGCCGGTGGCCTCCTGCAAGGACTCGGTGCCGGACTGGTACACCTGCTTCAGTTGGTCGTTCGCGGCACCCTCGAGCCCAAAGACGGCGCGCACCGAACTGAGGAGCTGGTCCTGCACGCCCTGTGGTGCGAAGGAGCCGACCACGAAGAGGAGCGGGATCGCGGTCAGGAAACACTGGGCCGCCAGCCTGGTGGCGGCGTCCAGGATGTTCACCGAAAGCATCCGAGCGGTCAGATGCGTGATCACGGGAAAGCGGACTTCGGCACCGCGCTGCAGCCGCCGCGCGGTCACCGTCACGTCATGGGACTTTGCGCGCCACCAAGACGGCCGAAGGGCAATACTCCGACCGGAATCGTCTGTCGCGTGGTCTTGCGCCGCGACGTCCTTGTCCACCGAGTCCGTCCTGTCCACGCGACGGTTTCCGGGCTCCCTATCCGCCATCAGGAAGGGCGCGGCGTGCCGGTGCCCCGAGGTGTGCCTCTCACGCTCATCGGAGTTCCTCCAGAAGTCGACATGCAGCTCCTTGACTCATCCAGGGTGCGGGACGGTGCCCTGGTCAGCACCTTGGGATCTCGCCGGGCCGGAGTCGCGCCGCTAGACCGTCCGGCGGCATCCCGCGGCCCGAGCGCGTCGCTGCCCGCAGGCGGGGGAGGGCTGGGGCACGGTGAGGGCCATGAGCGTCGCGGCACAGACCGGTACGGCCTCCTCGACCCGCGGCACGGGCCCTATTCGGGGCGGAACGTTCCTGAGGGGCCTCCCCGCTCCCGTTGGCCTTGCCTCCCTACTGCACGACCCGAGGATCCACTGATGAGTCGTCCAGTGCTCCCGTCCTGGCGTGACGGAGAGACCCGCACGGCCTTGCTGCGTTTCGTCGAGGAGGTGACGACCGCGGGGGAGCACTTCCTGGAGCCTTCCGATCGGGTCGCCGTCTTCGACAACGACGGCACGCTGTGGCCGGAGAGGCCGATGCCCGTACAGCTGCACTACCTCACCGAGCGGTGGCGGCAGATGGCGCAGGCCGATTCCGCCTTGGCGGACCGTGAACCGTACGCTTCCGTGCTGGCGGGCGATCCGGCGTGGATCGCCTCGGTGGTCGCGGACCACTACGCAGGGGACGACACCCGGTTGCCCGTCCTCGCCGAGGCGGTGATCGCCACGCAGCGGGGCCTGGACACCGACGCGGTGGCCACGATGATGCGGGAATTCTTCCGTACCACTCAGCATCCGGTCCTGCGGCGTCCCTATCCGGCATGCGCGTACCAGCCGATGCTGGAACTTCTGGCCTACCTGAGGGACAGGGAATTCGCCACCGTGATCCTCTCCGGCGGGGAAACGGCGGGTCAAAGAGCACGGGACAAGGTCCCCAAGGGCTCCTCCGCCTACAGCCGGGCTCCGGAACCCGCATCCTCAGCCGGCTCCCCCTTCCCGGACGCGGCACCGTCCGAAACGAGGAACTCGACGACGGCCAGCGCCGCGAGCGCACCGACGGCCAGCCAGAGGGTGACCATGCCGGTCGGGTGGTCCCATACCGCGAAGACCACGGCGGCCAGTACGACCACGCCCCAGTTCAGCCAGGTCTTGCGGCGGTGGACCCAGCCACCGACCGGTCCGGTCGACAGGCCCGCCGCTCCCCGCACGGCGCCGATCCCGGAGCGCCACATCCGCCGCGTCCTGACGGCCCGCCCGCCGGGGCCGCTGAGCCAGGCGCCCACGGCCACGATCACGCCCAGCGTGACGACCGTACGGACACTGGTGCGCTGGAAGCGGACGAGCGCGTCGTAGACCGAGCCGGCCGCCGCGGGACTGACCGACGCGGGAAGGGCGTCCAGGTAGAACGTGCGGAAAACGTGCAGCCCGATGCCCAGGAGGCCGACGGCGAACGCTACGGCCAGCGCGGCGGTGATCAGGGCTCGGCGTCGGCGTGCTGCGAGCAGTACGCCGACGGCGGCGAGGACGACCGCGATGACCGGCAGCCATGCGCCCATGAGTTGCAGGAGCCGGAAGCCGGTCTTGGCCCTGCCGATCTGGTCGGAGGTCATGACCGTGAAGTCGGTGTGCACCTCGGGGATCTTCGAGGCGACCGTCAGGCCGCTGTCGACGAGCCGTTGTTTGACCTGCTCCACGACGGGGGCGAGATCGATCGTGACCGTGTCACCCTTCAGCTCGACCGCGCCGCCTCCGCTGCCGGTCAGCGCCTTGTCCACGGTCTGGTGGGCCCGGCGGTTGAGTTCCGTCCAGAGTGTGGCGAAGGCGTCGCTCGCCACGAACTTCGACGTCACCGATTCGACCAGCCCTCGTAGTCCGCTCGTCAGGGGGCCGTCGAGCCTGCCGAGCAGGGCTTCGAGCCGGGGGCGGTCATCGGGGGCCACCTGCTCCAGCAGGAGCGGCACGTCCACGTGCTCCATGACCGTGTTGGCGACCCGATTCGTCACGCCTGCCTGTACGTCCGGATCAGAGGCCAGGGGCTGGACGGTGGCCACGTAGCGGTCGGTGTCCCCGACGATGTCGCTCGTCCAGATGGCGACCACGCTGAGCGGAGCCAGGATCGCCGCGACCGTGAGCAGCACCACGGCGAGGAACGACCGCGCGCGGTGCTTCACGGGTTCGGGTCTTTGGGCTTCCAGCGTGCCCACGCGGCGACGCAGTTCGGACAGCTCGACTCTCTCGCCCTCGGACAGCGGACCGTTCCCGGCATCATCGGCCTGACTCGTGACGCGTCCTCGCCTCTCCCCGCTCTTCGGATCCAGGGACTCAGCTAAATCCACCGTCGTGGACACCGCCATTCGGCGTCGGCCTGGCACGGGCCCGTAGCCGCTCCGGCGGATGCGGGCCCCCGGCCGCCATGCGAGGATCCGAAACGGAACATCCCCGCATCCGGGAAGGCGAGGTGGACATGTCCTCCCCCCCAGCCGTCCGATGCGGATGGCATTGCCCTCGCCGGGCTGGACGAGGCCGTACGAGGACGCCCTGCGCGAAGTGCTGGCCACGGGGAATCCGAGGCGAGACGTCCTCGTGCGGGGCCGGCCCCCGTCCGATCCCGACCGGGCGCACGTCTTCTCGACCTCCACCTTCCGGCTGACGGGCGACGACGTGCTGCGCGGTGCGGATCCCGACCTGTCGGTGCGAACGGCGGCGCCGGTCCTGCGCTGCGCCGCAACGGGTGGCTCGGACGGGGCCGACCACCTTCCGGGCGTCGGCTCCGTACTGTTGCCCGGTCTCTTCGGCGAGCACCTTCCGGGCGAGCCGACGGTGCTGCGCACCGCCCCGGAGGGCGCCCCGTCGTCGGAGGTCTCCCAACGGCACCGTTCGGAAGGCAACGGCGCCGGTTCGTGGTGCGACACCATCGCGCTGTCCTCCGCGCGCGTGGCCCTGGTGGCGGGGCGGGTGGAGCAGTCCGGAGCGAACGCGGTGGCCACGATGAGCCAGTTGCGGACGGCCGTGCACCCGCTGGCCGCGCTGGATCTGGAGCCGCACGAACTGCTGGCCCGACTGCATGTGACCGAACCTCACGGACAGCTGGGGCGTCCGCTACACGGCGGAGGGCAAATCGGTCTGGGCGAGCATCCGCCTCCCGGGGCAGTGATCCGTCCCGGGAGGCGGTTGACGCGACTCGGTCTCAGGTTCAGCCTCGGCCTTGGTCTCAGGTTCAGCCTCGGCCTCGGCCTCAGGTTCGGCCTCGGCCTCAGGTTCGGCCTCGGCCTCAGGTGAGGTCGGCCGCGCAGCGGAATCCGATGTGGCTCATGCCGGTGTCCACGGGCTGGGGCCTGCGGGCGGCGGGCCGGTACCGGCGGCAGTACTCGTCGGCGCAGAGCCAGGATCCGCCCTTGACGACCTTGCGCGGCACCGGCCTGCCGGGCTGGGAGGCGTCGACACTGCCCTGTTCCGTACCGGCCCGGGGCTCGCTCGGGCCACAGCACGACGGAGCCGTGGCTCCCTCGGGTGCGGCGTACCAGTCAGCCGTCCACTCCCACACGTTGCCCGCCATGTCGTGGAGGCCGTGGCCGTTGGCGGGGTAGCTCCCGACCTGGGCGGGCCCGTAGACGCCTCCGGGGCGGGTGCTGCGCCAGGGGAAGTCGCCCTGCCACCAGTGCGCGAGCCGTCGCCCCTCAGGGAGGGGTTCGTCTCCCCAGGTGTAGTCCGCACCGTCCAGTCCACCGCGCGCCGCGTACTCCCATTCGGCCTCGGTGGGCAGCCGCTGCCCGCGCCAGGCGGCGTACGCCTCGGCGTCCTCGTACGCGACATGAACGACCGGCAGTTGCTTGCGGCCCCGCAGTCCGCTGCCGGGCCCTTCCGGCCGCCGCCAGCTCGCACCCGGGGTCCACGCCCACCACTGGCTGAGGTCGTGCAGGTCGACCGGCCCGCGCGTCGGCCGGAACACCAGCGAGCCCGCGGCCAGCTTCGCGGCCGGCACTCCGGGGTGGTCGGCGGCGCGCAGGGGGCGCTCCGCCACGGTGACGTAATCCGTGGCGGCGACGAACTCCGCGAACTGCGTGTTGGTCACCTGGAACCGGTCGATGGCCAACGCGCCGACGCTCACCTCGCGGGCGGGTGCCTCCTCCGGGTAGTGCCGGTCGGAGCCCATGCGGAAGCGGCCGCCGGTGAGGGCCGTCATCCCCGGGGGGATGACGGAGGCGCGGTTTCCCGGACCTTCCGGTCCGGGAAACCGCGCCTCCGCACGTGGGACGGTGGAAGCCTCAGGCACTGGTGACGCCCGCGGTCAGGTTGGCGAAGACCTGGTCGATGCTGAAGCTCGCCGCCTTCTGCCGGGGCGGGAACTCCTTGAAGGTCTCCAGGAACTCTCCGACGACCCGCTGCGCGGGCACCATCAGGAAAACGTGGCTGATCAGCCAGTCGAAGTACGTGTTCGAGGTGGCGTCGGCCCTTTCGAAGGGGTCCGTTCGCAGGTTGAAGAGCTTGGGGACGCGCAGGACGGTGAACGGCTCGGCCCAGACCTGCAACGTGCCCGGGGCGCGCTGCTCCATGAACACCAGCTTCCAGTTGTCGTAGCGCAGCGCGGTCAGCTCACCGTCGTCGGAGAAGTAGAAGAAGCTGTTGCGCGGGCCGCTCTCCTCCTGCCCGGTCAGGTAGGGAAGCAGGTTGTACCCGTCGAGGTGGACCTTGTACTCGCGTCCGTCCAGCGTGCAGCCGGCCTTCAGCTTCTCCACGATCTTCGGCTCGCCGGCCGCCGCGGCGAAGGTGGGCAGCCAGTCGAGTCCGGAGACGATCTCGTTGGAGACCGTGCCCGCCTTGATCTTCCCGGGCCAGCGGACCAGGGCGGGGACCCTGAAGGCTCCCTCCCAGTTGGTGTTCTTCTCGCTGCGGAACGGGCTGGTGGCCGCGTCGGGCCAGGTGTTGGCGTGCGGGCCGTTGTCCGTCCCGTAGACCACGATCGTGTTGTCCGCGATACCGAGCTCGTCGAGCAGGTCGAGCATCGAGCCCATCACCCGGTCGTGGTCGATCATCGCGTCGTGGTACTCGGACTGCCAGCGCCCGGCCTGTCCCAGGATCTCTTCCTTGACGTGCGTGCGGAAGTGCATGTGCGTGGTGTTGAACCAGAGGAAGAACGGCTTGTCCGCGCCGTGCTGGCGCCGGATGAAGTCCTGTGCCGCGTCCGCGAACTCGTCGTCGCAGGTCTTCATGCGCTCGCGGGTCAGCGGCCCGGTGTTCTCGATCCGCTGGCCACCCTTGCCATCGGCCCAGCTGTGCAGCACGCCGCGCGGCCCGTATCGCTCCCGGAAGTCGGGGAACTCCTCCGGGGTCGGGTAGTCGCGCTCCTCGGGCTCCTCCTCGGCGTTGAGGTGGTACAGGTTCCCGAAGAACTCGTCGAAGCCGTGCATGGTCGGCAGGTGCTCGTCACGGTCGCCCAGGTGGTTCTTGCCGAACTGCCCGGTGGCGTAGCCGGACGACTTCAGCACCCGGGCGAGCGTCGGGTCCTCGGGGCGCATGCCCATAGCGGCCCCGGGCATGCCCACCTTGGACAGCCCGGTCCGGAAGGGGCTCTGCCCGGTGATGAAGGAGGAGCGGCCCGCCGTGCAGGACTGCTCCGCGTAGTAGTCGGTGAACCGCATGCCCTCGTCGGCGATCCGGTCGATGTTCGGCGTCCGGTAGCCCATCAGTCCGTCGCTGTAGCAGCTCAGGTTGGTGATGCCGATGTCATCGCCCCACAGCACCAGGACATTCGGTTGCTCGCCCACGGATTCCTCCTCGCTCGCCAACAGCTACCTGGAGCGAACGTACGGCGCGACCGGCCCGGCAGCCCGGCAGGCTACGGCAAACGGGTGAGGTCTCGGCGGGCAGCCTGTCCCTATTGGTGTCCCTGCCCACGATGCTCGTCGCGTTCGCCCGCTACAGCCGGGACGGCAGCTTCGCCGTCCTCGGCGCCAACCTCCGCTTCGCCGCGCTCATGGCAGGCGGCTCGATCACTGGGGCAGTCCTTGGCGGACTCCTCCTCGGCGTGATTCCCGACCTGGTCCTCATCCCGGCACTCGCGGTCATCCTGCTGATCTCCGCGGCCAAGGTCGCGCGACACCGCCGCCGCGCCAGATCCTGGGCGGCGACCGGGCGATCAGTCAGTCGACCTTGGGGCTGCGGAGCTCCAGCAAGGCGACGTCGCGCCATGGGCCGCGGTGGCGGCCGATGCGCGCGCGGGTGCCGATGATGCGGAATCCGGCCCGTTGGTGCAGGGCCAGGCTCGCGGTGTTCTCGGGGAAGATCCCGCACTGGATCGTCCAGATGCCCGCCGCCCCGGCCGAGGCGATCAGCTCGTCGAGCAGGGCGTGGGCGACGCCGCGGCCCCGGGCGCCGGGGTGGACGTGGACGGAGTGCTCGACCGCGCCCGCGTACGCGCACCGGTCCGGCGGCCCCACCTCTTCGCGACCCTGGCCGGACTCTCCGTAGGGGCAGCGTGTCCGGCCCTGCCGGCGTCGAGAGAAGTCCGTACCCGACCGTTGTCAGGTCGGTTCCGAGCAGGAAACCTGAAGCCCCATTGGATCAGCCCGGCCGCGATCATCCATGCGACCGGACCTAGGGCCTGTCGTCAAACTCCTGTCTGCCTCGCGACGTCTGGCACGCACTCTCGCCGCACCGGGCGAAAGCCCACGTACGTCCAGTACGCGGGCTTCCGCCCGGCACGCCGAGAGCACGCACCAGACGCCGCGAGGCCGCCCTTCGGGCGACGACAGGAGTTTGACGACAGGCCCTAGGGCTCGGTGGCAGGCGCGGGCGCTGAACGGTAGCCGCGTCAGCTGCTCGTACGCGACGCATTGCCGGCCTGCTGACGGGGTGCGGACTCCGCCGGCCGCGGGAGGGTAGTCCCACTGTCGTGCAGCGCTTGCGAGTCCTCCTCGCGAGAGGGATTGCAGTGCGAAAACCGTTCGCAGAGGAGGGCGGCTTCTTCCGGTTGGCGGACCGTTTTGCAGTGATGGGATCGAAGTGCAGTGAGGCGGGGGCGTATTGCGCAAGGTGCTATTCAGCCTTTGGGTGGCTTGTTGGCTGGTTTTGGGGAGGTCGGATGAGGGGGGCGGCGGGTGTTTCTGAACACATCGGACAGGCTTGTCTACTTTGATTGCAATCGAGCTGGGTAAAATCTTGGCATGGTGCCGAGCGTTGGGGTTGCGGCCCCATTGATTCTCGGTTGCATGCCGGGAAGTTGTATGCTTCACTTATATTGAAGTTTCTCTGTTGATGCGGTGGGGGTGGATCGATATCGATACTCGGCGGCCATTTCTCGTTGCGTGCCTGAGTGCCTGTCCGTCCGTGTGTCCGCGACCGAGATTCCCGGCCGGGCCCCCTGTTTCGGCATGCTGTGCGGGGCTATTTGCGGCCTGTCGCCTGCCGTTCTCCAGATAGGCGCATCGGCCGTCTCGGAGCAGTTGTTCCTGGTAGTGGCTCTGCTCGCGGATCGTGGATCATCCGATCGTGCCGGATGCGTAGATTTCATTAAATCCCCTGTCGTTGCCGCGTGGATTCGCGGGCGGGGTGCTTATTGATCATGCATAAACGGGGGAGGGTCATGATGCAATTTCGCTTGCTCGGACCGCTGGAAGTGGTTCGTGATGGTGAACGGGCGGTTCTTGGTGGAGTAAAGCAGCGTGCACTGCTGGGGCGACTCCTACTCGAGCCGAATCAGGTTGTCGCGACCAGTCGGTTGCTGGATTCTTTGTGGCCGGATGGTGAGCCGCCCATTACGGCCCGGAAGATTCTTCAGAATTCGGTCTGGTCGCTCAGGTCGGTGCTGCGGTCGCTGCGCGGGCGTGAGTTGTCGCCGGCGCTGATCACGCGTTCCCCCGGATACATGCTGCACATCGACGAGGAAATGGTCGACGTACACGCCTTCTCCCACCGGCTGGAGCGAGGGCGCAAGATGATGGCCGACGGGCTCCCGGCCGAGGCCGCCGTGATCCTGCGGGACGCGCTGGACCTGTGGCGCGGAGACCTGCTGGCCGATCTCGTGGAAGCCGGGATCGTCTGGCCGGAGTCGAGCATCGTCGAGAACTCTCGCATCGACGCCCAGGAGCTGTATTTCGAGGCCAAGCTGGATTGCGGCCGTCACCGCGAAGTGATCAGCGGGATCGAGACGCTGGTGGAGGCCGAGCCGCTGCGGGAACGGGCCCGCGGACTGCTCATGCTGGCCCTATACCGTGCCGGCCGGCAGAGCGAAGCGCTGACCGTCTACCAGCGCACGCATTCCGAACTCGTGGACCGGCTCGGTCTGGAGCCCGGGCCGTGGCTGCGAGACCTGCAGCGGCGGATCCTGTCGCACGACCCGACGCTCAACGAGTTCTCCCAAGTCGAGCCGGGGGCCCAGGAGGCCGGCTGGACCGGCCGGCCGGCCGACGTGAGTGCGCGGCCCGCTCCGGAGGCGCCTCCCGCTGGCGACGGACCCGTGCCCGGCCTGCTGAACACGACGAGCCGGCCGCAGGCTTCGGCCGCGTCCCCGGAGCGGTCGCACCGGCGCGAGGTGACGGTCATGATCGTCCGAGCGAATGTCGGAGCTGGGGCGGGAACACCGCACCCCGTGTGTGTAGACGATCTCCTCGACGGGATACACACCCTGGTCAGGGCCGGGGTGGAGTGCTGCGGGGGAGAGGTGGTCGCATCCGTGGGCTCCGCGACGATCGCCCTCTTCGACCTCGACGATCCGCGGGAGGGCGCCGCGCGCGCGGCGCAGCTCGCCCTGCTGCTGCGGGACAGCCTCGACGCGTCGGACGAGAGTCGGCACGGCATCACGATCAGGGCCATAGTGGCGACCGGCGACCTCCAGCGGCACTCCGACCCGGCGCCCCGCCGCAACCGGGTCTCGGCCAACGGCACACTGCTGGACCAGTGCTGGGAGATCTTCCCGCAGGTGCCGGACGGCGTGATCTGGGTGTCCGACCGCACCAGGGCGCTGACCCTCGACCAGGCGTGCTACCTGGCCATGGGCGTCGAGGAGCTGCCCTACTGGATCGCCGAATCGCGTTCGGTGGAGTATCCGGTCGACACCAAACCGTTCATGGACCGGGATCACGAGATGGAGATCCTGCAGCGGACCTTCCAGCGGGTGGAACAGCGGAGCCTTCCCCACCTCGTGACCATCCTCGGCGACCACGGGACGGGGAAGAGTCGGCTCCTGATGGAGTTCTGCCGGCTGCTCGAGGAGGAGGCCCGCCCCGCTCCCTTCGTAGTGAAGTACCGGGTGAGCAGGTCGGTGAGCATCGACCCGGCATCGGTCGTCGCTCAACTGCGGTCGCTGTTCCGCGAGACCGGTCCGACGGACCCGGTCGGCGCCGCCGATCCGAACGGCCCGGAGCCGGCGGGCCGTGTGCAAGAGGCGGTGCACCTCGTGCACGAACTCGCCCGCAAGCACCCGGTCGTCATCGCGGCCGACGATCTGCACCTCGCCGACGAAGCCACGCTCGAATTCTTCGAAGGGCTCGTATCGGGAAGTCAGTCCGGGATGCTGCTCATCGTGGCCTGCGCGAACGAGGATTTCCACCGCAGGTTCCCCCAGTGGGGACAGGGCCAGCTGAACAGCACCCGGATCCTGCTCGAAACCCTGTCGGTCGATGCAGTCGCCCGGCTCTTCGAGAATCTGATCGCGACCATCGGGGACTGCATCGCCGAATCGACCTGGGAGACCTTCCACCGGATCTTCGGCGACCCGGATTCCGTATCGGTGAAAAGGGCGAGCCTGCTCAGGGCATTGCCACTGATTGTCGGGACGAACTCCTTTCCCGGTGACCATGTGCCCCAAGAGCGGGTCAGTAGTCTGTGAAGAATCCGGTCAGCCGGTTGATCCGGCCGTCCTCGAAGGAGGCGACGTCGAATCCGCTCACCACCGGCGCGCCGCCGGCGGGGCCGGCCTGCCATGCGAAGTGGACCACGTCGTGATGGGTCAGTACCGGACCCAGGGTGAAGGGCATCCCGGTGAAGTTCCGCTGTGCCACGGCGACGTAATCGCTGATGGCCGCGGCGCCCTGGGCGACGATGTTCGGATCCGTGTATATCGCGTTCGGGGTGAAGACTTCCTCGATCAGGGTCTGCCGAAGTCGGTCGTCGGATTCATTCCAGATCGCGATGTATTGCCCGACCAGCCTGCCGACGCCATTCTTGTCCATAGATCAATACCCTATCAGTGAATTCGCCTGAATATTCGGTCTATTGGGTGATGAGGGATGGGGGCCGGAGGGCTCCCGGGTCCGGTCGAAGGGTGGAACACCCCTGCCGGTCACCCGGGAGCCCTCCGGTGAGGTGTCTATCCCAGGTCGTCGATCATGGCGAACAGATCCTCGTCGGCCACGTCCTGCAGGTCCTTGTCCGGCTGCTCGTCCCGGGCGCTGCCGCCCGCCGGAGCGTGACCGACCAGCTGTCGCAGCCGTGCTACCGCATCCGGGTCGAGCAGCCCCTCGCGGATCAGCGTCTCCAGCTGGTCGAGAACGGGCGCTGCCTGGCTCGTCGCCGCGATGGTGCGCAGGTTCTCGGCCAGGGCGGCCACCGTCGGATAGTCGAACACCAGGGTGGTCGGCAGGCGTTCGCCGGTGACGGCCGCCAGCCGGTTGCGCAGTTCGACCGCCGTGAGCGAGTCGAAGCCGAGGTCGGTGAACGGCACCTCCGAGGCGATCGCCGACACCTCGTCGTGCCCCAGGGCGGCGGCGACCTCGCGGCGGACCATGTCGAGCACGGCCCCCGGCTGGTCCCACGGGATTCCGGCCGGCTGCCGAGCCGCCCGGCCCAGACCGGCCCGCGGAGCGGCAGCAGGTGCGGTACGGGGTACGAGGCCCCGCAGCACCGGGTGCGGGTGCGGGGCGGCGCCGAGCGCGGCCCGGTCGAGCCCCGTCACGGCGAACACCGGGCGCCGGCCGTCGTCCGTGGCCAGGCGGGCAATCTCCGCGGTGGCGAGGTCGAAGGCGGCCAGCGCGTCCGGCACCGCGATCGGACGCAGCCCGAGCCCGAGGATCCGTCGCAGGTCCGCATCGGCGAGCCCGTCGCCCATCCCGGTCTCCCACAGTCCCCAGGCCAGCGAGACCGTGGGCAGGCCGAGCGAGGTGCGGTACTCGGCCAAGGCATCCAGGAAGGTGTTCCCCGCCGCGTAGTTCGCCTGCCCTGCCGTGCCGAGCAGCCCTGCGATCGACGAGTACAGCACCACGGGCCGGTCACCGGCCGCTTCGTGCAGGTGCCAGGCGGCGTCGATCTTGGGCCGGAGCACGGAGTCGACCTGCTCGGGCGTGAGCCCCTCCAGGGTTCCGTCGGACAGCGTCCCGGCGGCGTGCACGAAGGCAACGGGCCGGTGCAGTGCCACCAGTCCGGCCAGCGCCTCGCGGTCGGTCACGTCGCAGGCAGCCGTGATGATCTCGACGCCGTCCCCGGCGCCTTCGAGCTCCGGAGCCTTCCCGCTCCGGCTGACCAGCAGCAGTGAACGGGCGCCGTGCCGGGCCACCAAGTGCGCGGCCAACTCCGAGCCCAGCGCGCCGCTCGCCCCGGTGATCATCACCGTGCCCTCGCCCCAGGGGAACGCGGGACGGTCCCCGCGCCCGCCCTCGCCCTCCGTGACGCCCGGCCGGTCACCGGCGGGGCGCTCGTACCGGACCAGGCGCGGGACGAGGAGCTCCCCTCCCACGATGCGGACCTGAGGCTCGTCCGAGCCCTCGGCTCCGGCCAGGACCTCGGCGACGGTGTCCCGTACGTCCGCGGAGCCGTCCCAGTCCGGAAGGTCCACCAGGACGAACCGGCCCGGATGTTCGGCCGCGGCGCTGAGGACCAGGCCGCGGACACCGGCATGCGCCAGGTCGGAGCCGATGGCCACCGCGAGCTTGCCGGGGGCGTCGCCGGCAAGCCGGTCGCGCAGCACCCCGAGGATGTGGTGGACGGCGCCGCGGGCCCGCTGAGGCAGGTCGCCGGCACCGGAATCGACCAGGAGCACCTCGTACCCGGCGCCGGCCACCGACGCGCCGACCGGCTCGCCGGACCGCTCGGGCCTGCGCCACACCGGGGTGTACAGCAGGTTCTCCCCGGCCGCGGCGCCGCCCGGGAGACCGGTGAGCGGGCGCAGCGCCAGCTCGTCCACCTCGGCCAGGACGCGGCCGTCGCCATCGGTCACCAGCAGGCGTACCGAGTCCGGTCCCGTGGGAGTGATCCGGGCCCGCAGGACGGGGGCGCCCGGCGCCGCCGCAGGGGCGTGGAAGCGCACCCCGCTCCAGGCGAACGGCAAGGTGGCCGGCCGGTCCCCGGCGACGCCGGGCAGCAGCGCGTGCAAGGCCGCGTCCAGCAGCGCCGGGTGCACGGCGAACCCCGTACCGGACGGGGCCGTCTCAGCCGGGACTTCGACCTCGGCGAACAGTTCGTCGCCGTTCCGCAGCAGCCGCCGCAGCCCCTGGAAGGCGGGACCATACGCGTAGCCGTGCCCGGCGACCCGGTCGTACACCCCGGTGAGGTCGATCTCCGTCAAGCCCTCCGGCCACGGACCGGCCTCCGCCACGGCCGGGCGGCCTTCCGGGTCGAGGGTTCCGGCGGCGTGCCGGGTCCACGGAAGGTCGCCGGAGCCGGGATCGCCGCTCCGGGAGAACAGCGTGACGTCGGCGCCGTCGACAACCATCTGGAGGGTGAGCGCACCGGACTCCGGTACGACCACCGGCTCGGTCACGGTGAACTCCGCGAGCGGGCCCGCCGAAGCGGCCAGTTCGACCAGCGCCGTACCGGGGACGATCACGACGCCCCGCACCCGGTGGTCGGCCAGCCACGGATGGGCGGCGAGCGAGAGCCGGCCGGTCGAGACGGTGGCGCCGCCTTCGCCCGTACCGCCCGTGGCCAGGTCCACCGCCGCACCCAGCAGCGGGTGTCCGGCGGAGCGCAGACCGGCGCCGACCACGTCGGCCCGTCCGGCCGGGTTGAGCCAGAACCGCTTGCGCTGGAACGCGTAGGTGGGCGCGTCCACCGGCTCGGCGCCGGGGAACACCGCACTCCAGTCGATCCCGGCACCGCGGGTGAACAGGGTGCCGAGCGCGCCGGCCACGGAGTCCGCCTCGGGCCGGCCGGCCCGCCGCAGCGGCACCCCGACCGGGCTGTCCGCCTCGTCGGCGGGGAACGCGGCCGCGACCATGCCGGTGAGCACCGCGTCGGGTCCCACCTCCAGAACCGTGCGCACACCCTCGTCCCGGGCGGTCAGCACCGCTTCGTGGAAGCGAACCGTCGCCCGCACCTGGTTCACCCAGTACTCGGGGTCGGTCCACTCCTCGGCGTTCGCTCCGGTGACCGTGGAGATCGCGGGGATCGCAGGGGCGCGGTAGGCGAGTTCCCGGGCGACCGCCCGAAAGTCCTCCAGCATCGGCTCCATCAGGGGCGAGTGGAAGGCGTGGCTGACCGACAGTCGCTTGGTGCGCCTGCCCCGTGCGGTGAACTCCGATGTGACGAAGGGCAGCAGGGCCTCCTCGGCGCCGGACAGCACGACCGAGGCGGGACCGTTGACCGCGGCGACCGCGACCCCGTCGGGCAGGTCCAGCCCGCCCAGTTCGGCCGCGGCCGTCTCCACGGCGACCATCGCGCCGCCGCGGGGCAGGGCCTGCATGAGGCGGCCGCGGGCGGCGACCAGCCTGGCCGCGTCCGGCAGCGACAGCACGCCGGCGACGTGTGCGGCGGCCAGCTCGCCGATCGAGTGGCCGAGTACCACGTCGGGCCGGATTCCCCACGACTCCACCAGACGGAACAGTGCGACCTCGAAGGCGAACAGCGCGGGCTGCGCCGTGCCGGTCTCGTCCAGGCCCGATCCGTCGGCGATGGCCGTCCGCACCGTCGACCGGAGCGAGGTGTCGAAGTGCGTGCAGACCGCGTCGAAGGCTGCGGCGAACACCGGGTAGGCGGCGGCCAGTTCGAGGCCCATGCCGATCTGCTGGGCGCCCTGCCCGGTGAACGCGAAGGCCAGCCGGCCTCCCGCCACGCGGACCGGGACCGCGTCCCGCAGCGCCTCGGGGCTCGTCGCCGCGATCCGGTACGTCATGGCGGAACGGGTGGCCAGGGTGTACGACTCGTCCGCCGTGGACAAGGATGCGACCCGCTCCGCCTGCTCGGCGAGCGCCTGCCCGGTACGGGCGGACAGCACCCATGGGACCGGGGGCCGCGCGGGGCCGGCCGGAGCCGCCGATACCGGGGCCCCGGAGCCCCGTGCCTCGGAGGCAGGGGCCGGTGCGGCTTCGGCCTCCTCCAGGACCACGTGCGCGTTGGTGCCGCCGAAGCCGAAGGAGGACACGCCGGCCCGGCGGGGCTGCGCGCCCCGCGGCCACGGGCGGGCCTCGGTCAGCAGCTCGACGTTGCCCTCCGACCAGTCGACGTGCCGGGACGGAGTGCCGACGTGCAGGGTCGCCGGGGCGATTTCGTGCCGCAGGGCCTGGACGACCTTGATGATCCCGCCGACGCCCGCCGCCGCCTGGGCATGTCCGATGTTCGACTTCAGCGAGCCCAGCAGCAGAGGGCGCTCCCGGTCCCGCCCGTACGTGGCCATCACGGCCTGCGCCTCGATCGGGTCGCCGAGCCTGGTCCCGGTGCCGTGCGCCTCCAGCAGTTCCACGTCGGCGGGGGACAGGTCGGCGGAGTCGAGCGCCGCCATGATCACCCGCTCCTGGGCGGGGCCGTTCGGTGCCGTCAGCCCGTTCGATGCGCCGTCGGAGTTCACCGCCGAGCCGCGCAGGACGGCGAGCACCCGGTGCCCGTTGCGCCTGGCGTCCGACAGCTTCTCCAGCAGCAGCATGCCCGCGCCCTCGGACCAGCCGGTGCCGTCGGCGTCGTCGGAGAACGACTTGCACCGGCCGTCCACGGACAGCCCGCGCAGCCGGGAGAACTCCACGAACGGCGTCGGCGTGGCCATCACCGTCGCGCCGCCCGCCACGGCGAGCTCGCACTCCCCGCCGCGCAGTGCGCTCGCGGCCAGGTGCACCGCGACCAGCGAGGACGAGCACGCGGTGTCCACGGTGAGGGTCGGCCCCTCGAACCCGAAGGTGTAAGCGAGCCGGCCGGAGGCGATGCTTCCGGCGCTGCCGCTGTAGAGGTAGCCCTGAACCCCCTCCGGCGGCAGGTCCGGCCGCGAGCCGTAGTCGCTGTACATCACGCCGACGAACACGCCGGTCCGGCTGCCGCGCAGGTCCTGCGGGTCCAGGCCCGCCTGCTCCACGGCCTCCCAGGTGGTCTCCAGCAGCTGCCGCTGCTGCGGGTCGACGGCCATCGCCTCCCGCGGCGACAGGCCGAAGAACTCCGCGTCGAAGCGGTCGGCGTCGTGCAGGAACCCGCCCCGGCGGGTCGTGGAGGTTCCGGGGTGGTCCGAGTCGGGGTGGAACAGGTCGGCCGGCCAGCCGCGGTTCACCGGGAAGTCCGACGTGGCGTCACGGCCGTCGGCCACCAGCTGCCACAGGTCCTGCGGCGAGGCGACCCCGCCCGGGTAGCGGCAGGCCATCCCGACGATCGCGATCGGCTCGTCGTGGCCGTCCCCGGCCGCCGCGGGCCGTTCCCGGACCGGAGCGGGCGGCGCCGGCTCCTCGGCCGCGACGAGCCCGAGCAGGTGTTCGGTCAGCGAGGCCGGGGTGGGGTGGTCGAACACTATGGTCGCGGACAGCCGGCGGCCGATCGCGGTGCCGAGCTGGTTGCGCAGCTCGACGGCTGTGAGCGAGTCGAACCCGAGCTCGCTGAACGAGCGGTCCTCCTCGATCTCGGAAGCGTCGGCGTGGCCGAGGACCGCGGCGATCTGGTCGCGGACGATCTCCCGGAGGGCCGCGGGGCGGAATCCCGACGCGTCCGCGCCGTCCCCGCGGGGCGCGTGGTCCCGCACGGCCACCGTCGTGCCGGCGGCCGGTCCGGCCAGGTCGCGCAGCACCGCGGGGAGATCGGTCCGGCCCCGGAGCGCGGAGCGGTCGAACCGGGTCAGGGCCAGCACCGCGGCGCCGTCGCCGGCGGCTGCGTCGAGGGAGGCGTCGAACAGGCCGAGCGCCTCCGTCGTGTCCAGCGGACGCAGGCCCGAGCGGGCCAGCCGTTGGATGTCCGCGTCGGTCAGCTGCTCGGAGATGGTGCTCGTCTGCGCCCACAGGCCCCAGGCCAGCGAGACCGCGGGAAGTCCGAGGCCGCGGCGGTGCTCGGCGAGGGCGTCCAGGAAGGTGTTGGCCGCCGCGTAGTTCGCCTGGCCCGCGGTGCCGAGCAGTCCGGCGACCGAGGAGTACAGGAACAGGGGCCGGTCGCCGGCCAGTTCGTGCAGGTGCCAGGCCGCATCCACCTTCGGACGCAGCACCGCGTCGACCTGCTCGGCCGTCATGCCGGCCAGAGTGGAGTCGGCGACGACGCCCGCGGTGTGCACCACCGCAGCAGGCCCGTGCTCGGCGAACACGCGCTCGAGGGCCTGCCGGTCGGTCGCGTCGGCGGCCACCAGACTCACGGCCGCGCCGAGGTCCACCAGCTCGTCCCGCAGGCCGGCGGCGCCGGGCGCCGCTTCGCCCCGCCGGCTGAGGAGCACCAGGTTCCGCACCCCGTGCCGTACGACCAGGTGCCTGGCCAGCACCGTGCCGAGGGTTCCGGTGGCGCCGGTGACCAGGACCGGGCCCGCGGACAGGTCCACCCCGGGGGCCGCGGCGTCCGCCGCCGGCCCGCCCGGGCGGGCCAGCCGCGGCACCAGGATCCTGTCCCCGCGGATCGCCAGTTCCGGCTCCGGGGTCTGCAGCGCGGCCTCCAGCCGCGCCCCGTCGGCGGATTCGCCGGCCTCGATCAGCACGAACCTGCCGGGGTTCTCCGCCTGGGCGGTGCGGATCAGGCCGCGCAGCGCGGCGTGTGACAGGCCCGGGGTGATCACGAAGGCGTGCCGGCGCTGGTCGTCCTTGGCGAGGACCGCCCTGAGCTCGGCCAGAACGGATTGGACCAGCGCCCTGGCCGCCGTCGGGACGTCGTGTTCCGCGTGCCGGGCGTGTTCCGGCAGGGCCGCCACACGGTGCATGACAGCCGGTTCGAGGGAGAAGTCGGGGCCGGCGGCATTCCGCCAGACCACCGTGTGCATCCCCGTGGGCGCATGTCCCGCGCCCACGGGCAGCAGCGCCAGTTCGTCCACCGTCAGCACCGCGCGGCCTTCGCGGTCGTGGACCACCAGGCCCGCCGTGGTCCCGCGGACCGTGACCCGCGCGCTCAGGGCCGTCGCTCCGGTCGCGTACCGGGTCACCCCGGTCCAGGAGAACGGCAGCACCGGCCGGGCGCCGGGATCGACGACTCCGGGGAGCAGCACGTGCAGCACCGCGTCGAGCAGCGCCGGGTGTACGCCGTACCGGGCCGCTTCGCCGTGGTACCGCTTCGGCAGCTCCACCTCGACGAACCGTTCGTCGTCGGCGTGGCGCACCGCGCTCAGGCCCTGGAACGCCGGGCCGTAGTGGTAGCCGTGCTCACCGAGCCGCTCGTACACCCCGGCCAGGGCGGCCTCGGTGCCGGTCGGCTCCGGTGCGGCCGGGGGCTCCTGCAGCCCGGGCACGAGCACGCCGTGGGCGTGCCGGGTCCACTCGGCCGGCTCGCCGCTCCCGGCCCGCGGACCGGAGTGGATCGTCACCGCACGGCTGCCGTCGGGCTCCGGGGCCTCGACCCGGACCTGGACCGCCACGGCCCCCTCCTCGGGTACCACCAGCGGTGTGGTGAAGGTGAGTTCGGCGACTGTCGGGCAGTCCAGCCGGGCCCCGGCGTGCAGCGTCATGTCCAGCAGCGCCGTGCCGGGTACGAGGACCTCCCCGCGGATCCGGTGGTCGCCGATCCAGCCGGCGCCGCCGATCTCGCCGCCCAGTACGGTCCCGCCGTCGGCGAGGTCGACCACGGTGTCCAGCAGCGGATGCGCGGACGACGGGGTCTCCAGCCAGTACCGGCGGTGCTGGAACGGGTAGCGCGGCAGCGGTACCGGCGCGGTCGTACGCAGCACCGCCGACCAGTCCACCGGTACGCCCCGGACGTGCAGGGCGCCGAGGGCGGTGAACGCGCTCTCCACGTCGCCGCGTCCGGCACGCAGCATCGACACGGAGGCGCCGTCGCCCGTGTCGCCGACCGTGTTGGGGGCCTCGTCCGCGAGTGCCTGTCCGGCCATCGCCGTCAGCACTCCGTCCGGGCCGAGTTCGACGAACTCGGTGACACCGCCGCGCCGCAGGGTGCGCACGCCGTCGAAGAAGCGGACCGCTTCCCGGACATGGGTCACCCAGTAGTCCGGCGACGTCAGCTGCCCGGCGGTGGCGATCTCCCCGGTGACGTTCGAGACGACCGGGATCAGCGGCTCGTGGAAGGCAACGGTGTCCAGCTCGGCGCGGAAGCCGGCCAGGACCCCGTCCATGTGCGCCGAGTGGAAGGCGTGGCTGACCGACAGGCGCCGGGTCCGTCGGCCCCGGGCCGACCAGAGCGCGATCATCGCGGTCACCGAGTCGGCGTCACCGGACACCACGACGGCCCGGGGGCCGTTCACCCCGGCGATCGCCGCCCCGGCAGCCAGGGATTCGAGCACCTCCTCCTCGGAGGCCTCCAGCGCGGCCATCGCCCCGTCGTCGCGGGCGGACTGCATGGCAGCCCCCCGGGCGGCGACCAGGCGGCAGGCATCGGGCAGGTCGAACACGCCGGCCACGTGTGCCGCGGCCACCTCTCCGACCGAGTGCCCGAGCAGGTAGTCCGGGGTGACGCCGTGGTGCTCGGCGAACCGGTAGAGCGCCACCTCCACGGCGAACAGCGCGGCCTGGGTGTAGGCGGTCTGGTCGAGCAGGGCCGCGTCGGCGCTCTCCGGCTCGGCGAACAGGACGGCGGTCAGCGGCCGGTCGAGCACCGGGTCGATGTGTGCGGCCACCGCGTCGA
This sequence comes from Streptomyces sp. GL_148, assembly GCF_057834205.1. Lineage (NCBI taxonomy): Bacteria > Bacillati > Actinomycetota > Actinomycetes > Kitasatosporales > Streptomycetaceae > Streptomyces > Streptomyces sp. GL_148. The sequence continues at coordinate 7,056,105 of NZ_CM174396.1, forward strand.
GCGCGGTACGGAAGACGTCGGACCGCTCGTACAGCCCGCGTCCCATCCCGGCCCGCTGTGCGCCCTGCCCGGTGAACAGGAAGGCCGTCGCACCGCGGCCGGTGCCGTGCCCCTGGACGACGCCCGCGGCCGCGGTGCCCGCCGCGACGGCGTCGAGGCCGCGCAGCAGGGATTCCCGGTCGGCGCCGAGCACGACGGCCCGCCGGTCCAGCAGGGCACGCCGCCCGGAGAGCGTGCCGGCCACGTCGGCGAGGCCGAGGTCAGGGTGTCCGTCGAGGTGGGCGCGCAGCTCGGCGGCCTGCTCCCGCAGGGCCCGGTCGGTGCGGGCCGACAGCACCAGCGGCACCACCGGCGGGACCGGGCCGGGCCGGGCGGCCGTACCGGCGGGGGCCGGGGCCTGTTCGAGGATGACGTGGGCGTTGGTGCCGCTGATCCCGAACGCCGACACCGCGGCGCGGCGCGGCCGGCCGAGGTCCGGCCACTCCTGCTGCTCGCCGAGCAGCTCGATCGCGCCCGCGGACCAGTCCACGTGCGGCGAGGGCTCGCCCAGGTGCAGGGTGCGCGGCTGGACACCGTGCCGCATCGCCTGGACCATCTTGATCACGCCCCCGACACCGGCGGCGGCTTGGGCGTGCCCGAGGTTCGACTTCAGCGAACCCAGGCGGACGGGCTCCTCGCGGTCCTGCCCGTACGTGGCCAGCAGGGCCTGGGCCTCGATCGGGTCGCCGAGCCGGGTGCCGGTGCCGTGCGCCTCGATCAGGTCGACCTCGCCGGCGGCGAGGCCGGCGTCGGTCAGGGCGGCGCGGATCACCCGCTCCTGCGAGGGCCCGCTCGGTGCCGTCAGCCCGTTGGAGGCGCCGTCGGAGTTCACCGCGGAACCGCGCAGCACGGCCAGCACCTGGTGCCCATTGCGTCGTGCGTCCTCCAGCCGCTCCACCAGGAGCAGGCCGACGCCCTCCGACCAGCCGGTTCCGTCGGCGTCGGCCGAGAAGGACCTGCACCGGCCGTCGGTCGACAGCCCCTTCTGCCGGGAGAACTCCACGAACGTGCTCGGCCCGGACATGACCGTGACGCCTCCCGCCAGGGCCAGGTCCACCTCGCCCGAGCGCAGCGAGTTCGCGGCCAGGTGCAGCGCGACCAGGGAGGACGAGCACGCGGTGTCCACCGTGATCGCCGGCCCCTCCAGGCCGTAGTTGTACGCCAGCCGGCCGGAGATCACGCTGGAGGTGTTGCCCGCCAGCAGGAAGCCCTCCACCTCCCGCGGGGTGACTGCCAGGCGCGAGGCGTAGTCGTCGTACATCACGCCGGTGAACACACCGGTCCGGCTGCCGCGCAGTACCGCCGGGTCGATCCCGGCGTGCTCGAAGGTCTCCCACGCCGTCTCCAGCAGCAGCCGCTGCTGAGGGTCGGTGGCCAGCGCCTCGCGCGGCGACATGTCGAAGAACGCCGCGTCGAACAGGTCCGCTTCGTGCAGGAACCCGCCGCGCCGGGTGTAGCTGGTGCCGAGGTGGTCCGGGTCGGGGTGGTACAGCCCGTCCAGGTCCCAGCCGCGGTTGGTCGGGAACTCGGAGATGGCGTCCCGTCCGTCCAGCACCAGCTGCCACAGGTCGTCGGCGGATCGGACTCCGCCGGGGAACCGGCAGGCCATGCCGACGATCGCGATCGGTTCGTCGGTGCGGCCGCGGTCCTTCCGCGGCCGCCGGGCACCGCCGGCCTGCTGCCGGTCCCCGGCCGCGCCCGCGTCCTCGGCCAAGAAGGCGGCCAGGGCCTGCGGCGTGGGGTGGTCGAACACCAGGGTGGCGGGGAGCTGCCGGCCGGTGGCCGCGATCAGCCGGTTGCGCAGCTCCACGCCGGCCAGCGAGTCGAAGCCCTGCTCCCGGAAGGCCTTGCCCAGGTCGAGCGCGCTCGGGCTCGGCAGTCCCAACACCCCGGCCGTGGTCGCCCGTACGAGCTCCTCGGCCTGCTTCGCGGTCAGGGACTGACCCGCGCGGGCGGCCGGAGCGGCCGCGGCGGGCTTGCGGCGGCGGACCAGCCCGGACAGCAGGGGCGGGACCGGACCGGTTTCGGCGAGAAGGGACGGCTGGAGGATCGCCGGGACCGGCAGTACGGTGTCCGCCGCGTCCGCGGACAGCGACCGGTCGAACAGGGCGAGCCCCTGCCCGGCGGTCAGCGGCGCCACTCCGGACCGGGTCCAGCGGCCCAGGTCGGAGGCGGAGAGGGACTGCCCCATGCCCTCTTCCCACAGGCCCCAGGCCAGTGACGTGCCGGGCAGGCCGAGGCCGCGGCGGTGCGCGGCCAGCGAGTCCAGGTAGGCGTTGGCAGCCGCGTAGTTGGCCTGGCCGGCCGTGCCGAGCAGACCGGAGATCGAGGAGAACAGGACGAAGGAGACCGCGTCCCGGTCGGCGGTGAGCTCGTGCAGGTACCGCGCGGCGTCCGCCTTGGCGGCCATGACCGTGCCGATCCGCTCCTCGGTGAGGGCGCTGATCGTGGCGTCGTCGAGTACCCCGGCGGTGTGGATCACCGCGGTCAGGGGATTGCCGGCCGGCAGGCCGTCGATCAATGAGGCCAGCGCGGTGCGGTCCGTCACGTCGACGGCCGCGATGCGCGCGCCGTCGAGTTCCGCCGCCAGCTCGGCGGCGCCGGGCGCGTCCGGGCCGCGGCGGCTGACGAGCAGCAGGTTCCGTACGCCGTGCCGGTGGTGGAGGTGCCGGGCGATCAGGGCGCCCAGCCCGCCGGTGCCACCGGTGATCAGGACCGTGCCGTCGGGGTTCCAACCGAACGCGGCTGCGGTGCTTGCCGCGTCTGCGGTGCCGTCGGCGGTTGCGGGGTCTTCGGTCACGGAGGTGCCGGGGGCCGGTGCGGCGGACCTGGCGATCCGGGGCACCAGCAGCCCGCCGTCCCGTACGGCGAGCTGCGGCTCCCCGGTCCGTACGGCCGCGTCGGCGGCTTCCGCCGCGGTGGCGGTGCCGGAGACGTCCACCACGACGATCTGGTCGGGGTACTCGCTCTGGGCGGTGCGCGCCAGGCCCCACACCGCGCCCGCGGCCGGGTCGGCGACGTGCTCGCCGGGTGCGACGGCCACCGCGTTCCGGGTGACCAGCACCAGCCGGTCCCGCGCCTCGTGGTCGGCGGACACCCAGTCTCGGATCGTCGCGAGCGCGGCGGTGGCCGCGGCGGCGGGGGTGCGGGCCGGGGCGACCTCGGCCACGGTCGGACGCAGGGCGTCGCCGTCGGCGTCCCCGGTCCGGGCGGTGCGGGGCTGCCAGGCCAGCTCGTACAGCGGGACGGCGTCGGCCGAGGCCGGGGACGACGCCCGGAAGGCCAGTCCATCGACGGCGGCGACCACGGTGCCCGTCGCGTCGGCGAGCAGCAGTTCGTACGTGTCGCCGCCGGCCGGGGTGAGCCGGGCGCGGAACTCGGTCCCGCCGACCGTGCCGGGGTGCAGGCGCACCCCGCTCCAGGCGAACGGGAGGCGCGCGCCCTCCCCGCCGTCTACCAGGCCCAGCACGATCGGGTGCAGCACCGCGTCCACCAGCGCCGGGTGCAGCAGGAAGCCGGACTCCGCACCGAGGTGCCCGTCCGGGATCCGGACCTCGGCGTACGCGGTGTCACCGTCCCGGTACACCGCCCGCAGCCCGCGGAACATGCCGCTGTAGTCGTATCCGCGCCCGGTCAGCAGCTCGTAGGCGTCCTCGACGGGTACCGGGTCGCCGGCGGGTGGCCACTCCAGCACGTCATCCGCACCGGGCCCGGAGTCCGGGTCGGTGTCGCCGAGCAGTCCGGACGCGTGCCGTGTCCACCCCTGCTCCCCGTCCCGGCGGGAGTGCACCGCCAGCTGCCGGCCGTGCACGGTGACCTGGAGCTGCACCGCGCCGGAGGCGGGCAGCACGAGGGGGTTCTCCAGGGTCAGGTCCGCCACTTCGGGCAGGCCCACCCGCTCGCCGGCGAACAGTGCCATCTCCAGGAACGCCGTCCCGGGCAGCAGCACCGAACCGTTGATCACGTGCCCGGCGAGCCACGGGTGGTCGGCCAACGACACGGTTCCGGCCAGTACCACCTCGTCCCGGTCGACCAGCTCCACCACCGAGTCGAGCAGAGGGTGACCGGAGGCGCCGCGCGCGGGCCGCGGCGGCAGCCAGTACCGGTCGCGGCGGAAGGGGTGGGTGGGCTCCGTGCCCCGGGCCCGGGCCAGACCGGCGGAGAACACGTCTGCCTCGGAGCCGGCGGACCGGCTCAGCGCGACGGCCCGCGCGACGCCGGCGGACCTGACCAGCGGGGTGAGCGCGGCCGACGGCCCGATCTCGACGAACAGGCCGGCGCCCGCCTCGCGCAGGGCCGACACGGCGTCGTGGAACCGGACGGTGCCGCGGATCTGCGCGACCCAGTGGTCGGCGTACCCGGCCGTGTCGGCGGGCAGCGGTCGCCCGGTCACCGTGGAGATCACGGGAATCCGGGGCGGCCTGTAGTCGACCGACTCGGCCACCGCGCGGAACTCGTCGAGTACGTCGTCCATGTGGGGGGAGTGGAAGGCATGGCTGACGGTCAGCCGGGTGACCCTGCGGCCGCGCTCCCGCCATCCTGCGGCGACGGTCTCGGCGGCGTCGGCATCGCCGGCGAGCACCACCGACACCGGGCCGTTCACCGCGGCCACCACGACGCCCTCGACGAGGGTGCCGGCGACTTCGGCCTCGGTGGCCTCCACGGCGATCATCGCGCCGCCGGAGCGGGCCTGCTGCATCAGCCGGCCCCGGGCCGCCACCAGCTTCGCCGCGTCCGGCAGCGAGAACACCCCGGCCACGTAGGCCGCGGCGAGTTCGCCGATGGAGTGCCCGGCGAGCAGCTCGCCGGCCAGGCCCTGGTCGGCGGCCAGTTCGGCCAGCGCCACCTCGAAGGCGAACAGCGCGGGCTGGGTGTAGCGGGTCTGGTTCAGCTCCGGCGCGGCATCGGACCCGGCGCCGAACATCAGCTCCTTCAGCGGCCGGTCCAGGTGGGGGTCGAACGCGGCGCACACCTCGTCGAGGGCGCGCGCGAACACCGGGTACCGCTCGTACAGTTCGCGGCCCATGCCGGAGCGCTGTGCCCCCTGGCCGGTGAACAGCAGGGCCGTCGGGGTCCGCTCTCCTTCCTCCAAGACGACGTGGGCGTTCGTGCCGCTGATGCCGAACGCGGACACCGCGGCGCGGATCGGGCGGTCGGCGCGCTGCCACTCCAGGGCCTGAGTCAGCAGCTCGACCCGGCCCGAATCCCAGTCCACCCGAGTGGTCGGGACGTCGGCGTGCAGGGTGCGGGGCAGGAGCCCGTGCCGCATGGCCTGCACCGTCTTGATCACGCCGGCGACGCCGGCGGCCGCCTGCGTGTGGCCGATGTTCGACTTCAGCGAGCCCAGGTACAGCGGGGCCTCGCGGTCCTGCCCGTAGGTGGCGAGGATCGCGTCGGCCTCGATCGGGTCGCCGAGCGAGGTGCCGGTGCCGTGGGCCTCCAGCAGGTCGACGTCCGACCCGGCCAGACCGGCGTCGGCCAGCGCGGCACCGATCAGCCGCTGCTGGGAGAGGCCGCTGGGCGCGGTCAGCCCGTTGGAGGAGCCGTCGGAGTTGATGGCGGTGCCCCGGACCACCGCGAGGACGGGGTGGCCGTGGCGGCGGGCGTCCTCCAGCCGCTCCAGCACGAGCATGCCCACGCCTTCGGACCATCCGGTGCCGTCGGCGTCGGCGGAGAACGGCTTGCACCGCCCGTCGGCGGCCAGCCCGTGCTGCCGGGAGAACTCTTCGAACATCCCCGGTGTGGCCATCACGGTCACGCCGCCCGCGACGGCCGCGGACGCCTCGCCGCTGCGCAGGGCGCGTACCGCCAGGTGCAGGGCGACCAGCGAGGACGAGCAGGCGGTGTCCACGGTGAGCGTCGGACCCACGAAGCCGAACTGGTAGGCGATGCGGCCCGAAAGCACGCTGGGCGTGGTCCCGGTGAGCACGTAGCCCTTGACGTCTTCGCCGGCCTCGTGCATCCGGGGGCCGTAGTCGGAGGAGGTGCCGCCGACGAACACACCGGTACGGCTGCCCCGCAGGGACTTGGGGTCGATCCCGGCCCTCTCCAGCGCCTCCCAGGTGGTCTGCAGCAGCAGCCGCTGCTGCGGATCCATGGCCAGCGCCTCGCGGGGGGAGATGCCGAAGAACTCCGCGTCGAACTCGGCCGCGGTGTCGAGGAATCCGCCGACCCGGGAGTAGCCCTCACCGGGCTGCCAGCCGCGGTCGGTCGGGAACGCGCCGGTCACGTCCTGCTCCCCGGAGACCACGCGCCACAGGTCTTCCGGGGAGGCGACTCCGCCCGGGAAGCGGCAGGCCATGCCGACGATCGCGATCGCGTCCTCGTCGCGGCCGGCGGAGGAGTCCGCCCGTGCGGACGCGCGGGGCACGTAAGGGCTGCGCCCCGCGTGTCCCGGGTCGATCCCGGTCTCGGCGAAGTAGCCGATCAGCTCCTGCGGCGTCGGGTAGTCGAACAGCAGACCGCTGGGCAGCGGCCGGCCGGTGGCGGTGGACAGGCTCTCGATGAGCTCCACCGTCATGAGCGAGGAGAAACCGAGGTCCCGGAAGTTCGTGTCCAGCTCCACGCCCTCCACGTCGCCCGCGCCGAGGGCCGCCGCCACCTGTTCCCTGACCAGGGCGGCCGGGTCGGTGCCAGAGGCGCCGGAGTGGCCGGCGCCCGGCGCCGGGGTGTGGTGCTCGCCGGTCCAGAACCGCTCCCGCTGGAACGGGTATCCCGGCAGCCGGACCCGCCGGGCCCGGACATCCGCGTACGCTGGTGCCCAGTCGACGTCCGCGCCCTGGACGTACTCGGCCGCGAGGGCGGCCAGTTCGGCGGTCCGCGGGCCGGCGGGCTCGCCGCCGCGGCCCACGGCGGTACCGGACGCCGCTTCCTGCCCCGCCCCGGGCCCATCGTCCGAGACCACGTTCGGCGCGGTCGTCCCGTGTGCGACGGCGTCCAGCCCGGCGCGCAGGCCTTCGGCGTCCGAGGCGAGGACGACGGCACGGTGCCGGAACGCCGTCCTGGTGGTGGCCAGGGAGAAGCCCAGGTCGTACGGGGCGAAACCGGTCTCCCGCAACAGGGCGGCGTGCGCCCGCAGCGCGGCCCGGGTCCGGCCCGATACGGGTACCGGGACCAGCCGGGCGTCCGGCTCCGCGCCACCTGCCGCCTGCCCGGTGGCCGACTGCCCGGCGTCGGATCGTCCGGCGTCCGGCTCCGCGCCACCTGCCGCCTGCCCGGAGGTCGGCGGCTCGCTCAGGACCACGTGTGCGTTCGTGCCGCCCATGCCGAACGACGAGACGCCGGCGATCAACGGCCGGTCCGGGTGCGGCCAGTCGGAAGGGCCCGTGTTGACCCGCAGCCCGAGGTCCTCGAACGGGATCTCCGGATTCGGGGTGGCGAAGTTCAGGCTCGCAGGCAGGCGCCGGTTGCGGATCCCGAGCACGGCCTTGAGCAGCCCGGTGATGCCGGCGGCGCCCTCCAGGTGCCCGATGTTGGTCTTCACCGACCCCACCAGCAGGGGGTCCGCACCGGCGGCCGCCCCGTCCGCCTCCCGGCCCGAGAAGACCGCGCCGAGGGCGGCCGCCTCGATCGGGTCGCCGACCGGGGTCCCGGTGCCGTGCAGCTCCACGTACTGCACCTGCTCCGGGGAGACGCCGGCCCGGCGCAGCGCGGCACGGATGACCCGCTCCTGCGCCTGCGGGCTGGGCACCGTCAGCCCGGGGGTGGCCCCGTCGTTGTTGACGGCGCTGCCCCGCACGACCGCGTAGACGTCGTCCCCGTCGGCCAGGGCCGCCGCCAGCGGCTTGAGCACCAGGGCCACGGCGCCCTCGCCGCGTACGTAGCCGTTGGCGCGGGCGTCGAAGACGTAGCTGTGCCCGTCCGGGGACAGGCCGCCGAAGCGCTGCGCCCCCAGCGCGCCCTCCGCGAGGAGGTTGAGGTTGACGCCCGCAGCGATGGCGACCGGCGACTCGCCCGACCGCACGCTCTGGGCGGCCAGGTGGACGGCGACCAGCGACGACGACTGCGCCGTGTCCACCACGATGCTCGGCCCGCGCAGGTCAAGGGCGTAGGAGACCCGGTTGGCGATGACGCCCCGGTGCACACCGGTGTTCGTGTGCTGTGTGATCGATCCGTCGCCGCTGCTCAGCACCAGGCCGGCGTAGTCGTCGCGGAGTGATCCCACGAACACCGAAGAGGCCGAGCCGGCCAGGGCGGCGGGGACGATCCCGGCGTCCTCCAGGGCCGCCCAGGCCAGCTCCAGCACCAGCCGCTGCTGCGGGTCCGTCGCCGCGGCCTCCCTCGCGGACATCCCGAAGAACGCCGCGTCGAAGTCCCCGACCGCGTCGAGGAAGGCCCCGAAGCGGGTGCCGCCGTCGAACCGGACCGAATTCGACATTCCGTCCCGCCGGTCGAGCGGGACCTCGGTTATCGCATTGCGACTGTCACTCAGCAGATTCCAGAATTCCGCTGCCCCGATCGCCCCGGGCAAATGGCAGGACACTCCGACGATCGCCACCGAATCGTCGAGAACGTCTTCGTGTCCGTCGTGCCATGTCGTCATCTGAATATCTCTTTCCTTCATCATCCTGGACAGTCGCAATGCGGTTACCGCCGGAGTGCCTACGCGCCGGGCTCCCCGGCCGGATCCGCGGGAAGCAGGAGGCCGCCGTTCTGGTCCCGGAGCACCGTCAACAGCCCGCGCAGCCCCGATTCCAGCCGCCCGATCTCGACGTCCGTGATGTACACGGACGGCTCCAGCCGCAGCGTGCTCGTGGCACTGGCCGTCGGGAGGATCCGCAGGGCGTGCACGCGCAGCAGGTAACCGGACAGCAGGTACCCGAGCAGCCCGGCACGGGCCTGCCCGGCGATGACCTCGTCGGGGGAGTCCGACAGGTCGTGGAAGTCCAGGCCGATCATCAGGCCCTTCCCGCGGACCTCCTTGATGACGGTCCCGAACTCCTGCTGCAGCTTGCGCAGCATGTCCGCCAGCCGGCTGCCGCGCTCGCCGGCCAGCTGGTAGGCCTTGCCGCCCCCGGCCTCCAGCAGGTCGACCGTCCGGCAGGCGATCGACGTGGAGAAGGCGTCCTTCGCGAAGGTCGAGCTGTGCACCAGCTCGAACTCCTTGCGGTAGCGGGAGCCGCGCACCAGCGTCACGGCCGCCTTGGCCACGCCGCCGCCCAGGCTCTTGGCCAGCGTGATGTAGTCGCCCTGGAGGCCGATGTGCGAGGCGGCGAAGAACGCGCCGGTACGGCCCATGCCGCTCTGCACCTCGTCGACGATGACCGGGCAGTCGACCGTCTCGCAGGCCTCCCGGATGCGGCGCACGGTCTCCCGGTCGAACACCCGGATCCCCGCTTCGCCCTGCACCGGCTCCAGGATGAACGCGGCGATGACGGGCAGTTCGCGCTCGACGACGCGCACCGCGGCGCCGTCGACCTCAAGGTCGAACAGCGTGCTGCGGACCGACTCGATGGTCTTGGCGAGCGCGTCCGGCTCGTGCACCGGCACGAACCGGCACCGCGCGGCCAGCGACGCGAACGGGGTTCGGAAGCCGGGGTTGTGGGTCAGCTGGACGCTGCCGACGAGCTTCCCGTGGAACGAGCCCTCGGGGGCCAGGAACACCGGCGCCGCCGCCAGGCGCGAGGCGTTGGCGCTGCGGATCCCGGCGATCACCTCGTCCGCCGCGCTGCCGCGCACGAGCCCCGCGGCCGCAACCAGGCGGTCGTAGGACTCGCCGGCGGCGAGTGCACCGGCGGCGAGTGCACCGGCGGCGAGCTCGCCGCCGGCGGCCAGCGCCGCACGCGCCGCCTCGATGTTCCCGTCGATCTCCGCGGCGAGTTCGGCCAGCTTGGCGCCCCGGTCGAACTCGGCGTGCTTCATCGCGATCTCGACCGCTTCGGCGCCGCTGTTGGCGAAGATCGCCGAATACGGCTCCGAGGTGGCGAACTCGCGCCGGATGACGGCATTCAGCTTCTGCGCCAGGTCGTTGGCGTACGGGTGCTTGGAGAACTGCGCATGGACCGGCACGCCCTGGTCCAGCAGCTCCTTCGCGTAGCCGACGATGTCGGGATTGCCGTGCCCGATGATCGTCGAGCCGTAGCCGCCGACGAGGTCGAGCACCTCGACCTCCCGGCCCGTCTCATCACGGTAGAAAAGGCTGTCCTTTTCCGCCCTGGAATAGTGAACGCTCAGTCCGAGCGAGGCGAGCAGACCCCCGAGATAGGGCTCCGCGAGGTCCTGCTCTTCAATCTCCGGGTTCATTTGGAGTCGAGTTCCCAATCTATGAGGGCCTACTTGTGCGGAACCCTACCGACCTCGCCGTAACGGGCCTGTAATCGGACGCTAATCGGCGCATCGGCGCATGGTGACGGGCTTCGCCCTGCCGGGAAAGAGCGCGGAATTACCACCTCGCGGATGCTCTTGTCCGAGACTGTTCGAGGCTCTGAGTCGCATGAGAAGTTCTCCGGGAAAGGAAAATATCCGTGGACGGTACCGAGGAATCGGCCGGCGCCTCCCTTGAGGAGACCCCGGGAGTTGAGGGCGCGTGAGCACTGACGAGAACCAGCTCCGCCAGTACCTCAAGCGCGCAGTCGCCGATGCCCAGGCGAGCCGCAGGCGTCTGCGCGAGATCGAGGAGAAGGACCGGGAACCCATCGCGATCATCGGCATGGCCTGCCGGTACCCCGGCGGTGTGGACTCACCGGAACGCCTGTGGCAGGTGGTCGCCGACGGCGTGGACGCGGTGACGTCGTTCCCCGAGCACCGGGGCTGGCCCTTGGACCGGCTTTACCACCCCGACCCCGACACCGTCGGCACGTCGTACACCGACCAGGGCGGATTCCTGCACGACGCGGATCGCTTCGATCCCGAGTTCTTCGGCATGTCCCCGCGGGAGGCCCTCGCCACCGACCCCCAGCAGCGCTTGCTGCTGGAGACGGCCTGGGAGAGCTTCGAACGCGCCGGAATCGCTGCCGACACGGTCTCCGGCAGCCGGACGGGCGTGTTCATCGGGTCGATGTACCACGACTACGGATCCCGACCGCACCTGCCGCCCGAGGAGTTCGAGGGATACCTGTACAGCGGGAGCGCGGGCAGTGTCGCCTCAGGCCGGCTGTCCTACGTCTTCGGCCTGGAGGGCCCCGCCGTCACCGTCGACACGGCCTGCTCCTCGTCGCTGGTCGCCGTCCACCTCGCGGCGGCCGCGCTGCGCCGCGGGGAGTGTGACCTCGCCCTCGCCGGCGGCGTGACCGTGATGTCCACGCCCCAGGCGTTCGTCGAATTCTCCCGGCTGCGCGGTCTGTCGGCCGACGGGCGCTGCAAGTCCTTCGCCGCGTCCGCCGACGGCACCGGCTGGGCCGAGGGCGCCGGCGTCCTCCTCGTGGAGCGGCTGTCCGATGCCCGGCGCAACGGTCACCCGGTGCTCGCCGTGATCACCGGTTCCGCAATCAACCAGGACGGCGCCAGCAACGGGCTCAGCGCGCCCAACGGTCCCGCCCAGGAACGGGTGATCCGCCAGGCCCTCGACAGCGCGGGGCTCTCCACGGCCGACGTCGACATCGTCGAGGCGCACGGCACCGGAACGCCCCTCGGCGACCCGATCGAAGCCAATGCCCTGCTCGCCACCTACGGCCGGGGCCGCCCGGCCGACCAGCCGCTGCGGCTGGGGTCGCTCAAGTCCAACGTCGGGCACACTCAGGCGGCCGCGGGCGTCGGCGGCATCATCAAGATGGTCGAGGCCATCCGCCACGGCGTCATGCCCAAGACCCTGCACGCCGACGACCCGACCCCGCACGTCGACTGGGACTCCGGCGCGCTGACCTTGCTCGACGAGGCACGCGACTGGCCGGAGCTGGACCGGCCGCGCCGGGCCGCCGTCTCCGCCTTCGGGTTCAGCGGCACCAACGCGCACGTCATCGTCGAGCAGGCACCGCTGTCGGCCCACGAAGAGCCCGCCTGGGAGCCCGCCGGGAAACCGGTTGCCCCCGCCGTGCCGCCGGCGCCGGTCATGCCCTACCTGCTGTCCGCCCGGTCCCCCGAGGCACTGCGCGCCCAAGCCGAGCGCATCGGCGCGCTCCTTGCCGAGCGCCCCGGCCTCGACCTGCTCGACCTCTCCTACTCGCTGTCCGCCACCCGTACGGCGATGCGGTACCGGGCCGTCGCGCTCGCGGCCGGCCGGGACGAACTGATCGAAGGACTCGCGGCCCTGGCGGACGACGAATCCGGCACCGTCACCGGCACCAAGGACGAGGGCCGGATCGCGTTCATGTTCACCGGCGGAGGCGCCCAGCGCATCGGCATGGCCCACGAACTCGCGGAAACCTTCCCGGCGTTCGCCGCAGCATTCGACGAGGTCTGCGCGGCCCTGGACGAGCACCTGCCCCGCCCGCTGCGCTCGGTGATCGAGTCGGGCGACGAGCTGGACCAGATCGACTACACCCTCGCCGCCCTCTTCGCGGTCGGCGTGGCGCTGTTCCGCCTCTTCGAGGCGTGGGGGGTGCACCCCGACTACCTCATGGGGCACTCGACGGGCGAGCTGATCGCCGCCCACCTCGCGGGCGTGCTCTCGCTGCCCGACGCCGCCATCCTGGTGACCGCCCGCGGGCGCCTGATGCGGTCGCTGCCGGAAGGCGGCGCGATGATCGCCGTCGAGGCGACCGAGGAAGAGGTCCGCGAGACCCTCGACCCGGACGGGCGCGCCGTGATCGGCACGATCAACGGGCCGCGCGCGGTGGTCCTCTCGGGCGACGCGGACGCCGTGCACGCCGTCGCGGACATCTGGAAGGAGCGCGGCCGCTCCACCAAGGTGCTGCCGATCCTGCGGGCCTCCCACTCCCCCCGCATGGACCCGATGCTCGACGAGTTCCGCGCCATCGCCGAGGGCCTCACCTTCCACCGGCCCAAGTTCGCCGTCGTGTCCACGGTGACCGGCGAGGTGGAGCCCGGGGACGGCTGGAGCTCGCCCGAGTACTGGGTGCAGCAGATCCGTCGGCCCGTCCGCTTCGTCGACGCGGTGCGCACCCTGGAGGCGCAGGGCGTGACCACCCTGCTGGAACTCGGCCCCGACGGGGTGCTCTCCGCGCTTGCGGCCGCCAGCGCGGACCACGCGGTCGCGGTGCCCGCCATGCGCAGGAAGCAGCCCGAACCGCAGTCGCTGATGCACGCCCTCGGCGTGCTGCACACCCGGGGCGTGCCCGTCGACTGGCCGGCGTTCTTCGCCGACACCGCGGTGCGCAAGGTCGACCTGCCGACCTACCCCTTCCAGCGCGAGCGGTACTGGCTGGACCCCTCGGCCGACGCCGCGGCCGCCGCCGGAGCGGCACCCGCAGGGCCGGACCCCCTCGGCGCCCTGCACCAGGTCGGCTGGCTCCCGGAGGTCGTACGGCCGTCCGCCCGGGCCGCGGCCTGGGCGCGGCTCGGACCGGCCGCCGATCCGGCAGACGGCATCCCGTACCACGATGACCTGGCCTCCTTCGGGCAGTCGCTCGACGCCGGCGACCCGGTCCGGACCCTCGTCGTACCCTCGGCCGCGAGCCTGGACGACGACGCGGCCGACGCCCCGTACCGGCCGGCCCGCCAGACGCTGGCCCTCCTTCAGGAATGGCTGGCCGACGACCGCTTCACCGGTGTGCGTCTGGTCGTGGTCACCAGGGGAGCCGTCGCCACCACCGACACCGAGGCCCCCGATCCTGCCGCCGCGGCGGTGTGGGGACTGGTCCGCTCCGCCCAGTCGGAAGCACCCGACCGGATCCTGCTCGTGGACGTCGACACCGACAGCGGCGGCGAGCCGGTGCCCGCGGCGCTGCTCTCCGCCCTGCTGTCCGCCGACGAGCCCCAGGCCGCCGTCCGGGGCGGCCGGGTCCTGGTCCCCCGGCTGGTCCGGGTCCGCTCCTCCGCGGCGCGCACCGGTGCGGACGCTGCGGTGTGGAACCCGGAAGGCACCGTCCTCGTCACCGGCGGTACCGGCATGCTCGGCGCCACCGTCGCCCGCCACCTCGTCACCGAACACGGCGTCACACACCTGCTGCTGGCCGCGCGCACGGGCGCCGAAGCGGCGGGAGCCGGCCACCTGCACAGCGAGCTGACCTCACTCGGCGCGACGGTCCGCATCGCCGCCTGCGACGTCGCGGACCGCGAAGCCCTCGCCGCGCTGCTCGCGGAGGTCCCCGCCGACCGGCCGCTCACCGGAATCGTGCACACGGCAGGGGTGCTGGACAACAGCCTGCTCACGGCGATGACCCCGCAGCAGCTGGACGCCGCCCTGCGTCCCAAGGCGGACGCCGCCCGGCACCTCCACGACCTGACGCGCGACGCCGGCCTGTCGGCCTTCGTCCTGTTCTCCTCGACCGTCGGACTGTTCGGCGGTCCCGGCCAGGCGAACTACGCCGCCGCGAACGCGTACCTCGACGGGCTCGCCCACCACCGGCGGGCGCACGGTCTGCCCGCGACCTCGGTGGCCTGGGGCCTGTGGGACGTAGACGGCGGCATCAACGCGGCACTGGGCGACATCGACCGCGCCCGGTTCGCCGGGGACGGCTTCGTCCCGACGGGCGTGAAGGACGGCATGGCCCTGCTCGACGCCGCCCTGTCCTCGGCCCGGCCCGCGGTGGTGACCACGGAGTTCGACTCGGACGTCATACGGTCGCTCGACCGGGTGCCCCCGCTGCTGCGGTCCCTCGTCCCCGCCCCGGCCCACCGTACGGACAGCTCCACCGAAGTGCCCATGGCGCAGCGGCTTTCCGACCTGACCGCCGCCGAGCGCACGGAGTTCGTCCTCGAACTGGTCCGCGGCAGGGTGGCCTCGGTCCTCGGCCTCGGAGACCCGTCCGCGATCGATCCCGAACAGCCCTTCCGGGAGCTCGGCTTCGACTCGCTGACCGCGGTCGAGATGCGCAACAGGCTGAACACCGTCACCGGTGCCCGGCTCCCGGCCACCGCGGTGTTCGACCACCCCACCCCGTCGAAGCTGGCCGCGTTCCTGCTGACGTGCATCGCGCCCGAGGACGCGCCGGAACGGCGATCGACCGCGATCGCCGCGCTGGACGACCTGGAGCAGGTGCTCGCGGCCGGGGAAAGCGACGGCGCCGACGGTGACCGCGACGAGATCACCGTGCGTCTGCAGACCCTCCTGTCGCGGTGGCTGGAGACCGGCGCGCAGCCGGGCGAGGGAGCCGACGAGGACCCGGCCGACTCCCTCGCGTCGGCATCGACCGACGAACTCCTCGACTTCATCGACAACGAGCTCGGCCGTGCCCGGCACTGACGCCCCGACATCTGGAACAGGTAAACCCCCCATGGCGGATGAGAAGAAGCTCGCGGACTATCTGAAATGGGTCACCGCTGATCTGCGGAAGGCCCGGCAGCGCATCGCAGAACTGGAGTCCGGCCGCACCGAGCCGATCGCGATCGTAGGAATGGCCTGCCGCTATCCCGGCGGCGTGCGCTCGGCGGACGACCTGTGGCAACTCGTCGCGGACGGCCGGGACGGCATCACCGAGTTCCCCGCCGACCGCGGATGGGACCTCGACGCGCTCTACGACCCCGACCCGGATGTTCCGGGCACCACGTACGCACGCGAAGGCGGCTTCCTCGACGGGGCAGCCGAATTCGACGCCGACTTCTTCGGCATCTCGCCGCGCGAGGCCCTTTCCATGGACCCCCAGCAGCGCGTGCTGCTGGAGACCGCCTGGGAGACCTTCGAGCACGCGAGGATCGACCCGACCACCCTCAAGGGCGCCGGCGTCGGTGTGTTCGTCGGCGCCGTGGAGCAGTCCTACCTGGGGCTGGCCGGCCCGGAGGAGCTCGAGGGCTACCTGTTGACGGGCAAGCTCGGCAGCGTCGTCTCGGGCCGGCTCTCCTACTCCTTCGGTTTCGAAGGCCCCTCCATGACCGTGGACACGGCGTGCTCTTCGTCCCTGGTCGCCATGCACCTCGCCGCGCAGTCGCTGCGCACCGGCGAATCCGGCCTAGCCCTCGCCGGCGGCGTCACGGTCGCCGGAACCCCCGGTGGATTCGTCGACTTCTCCCGGCAGCGCGGTCTCGCCCCCGACGGCCGGTGCAAGTCCTTCGCCGCCGCCGCCGACGGCACGAGCTGGTCGGAAGGCGTCGGGCTGATCCTCCTCGAACGGCTCGGCGACGCCGTCCGCAACGGACACCGGGTGCTGGCCGTCCTGCGTTCGTCGGCGGTCAACTCCGACGGCGCTTCCAACGGGCTCACCGCCCCCAGCGGCCCCTCGCAGGAACGGGTGATCCGCACCGCGCTCACCGGCGCCCGGCTGGACGCCTCCGACGTCGACGCCGTCGAGGCCCACGGCACCGGCACCCGGCTCGGCGACCCCATCGAAGCCCAGGCGCTGCTGGCCACCTACGGCGCCGCCCACACCGCCGAACACCCCCTGCTCCTGGGCTCGCTGAAGTCCAACATCGGGCACTCGGTGGCAGCGGCCGGTGTCGGCGGTGTGATCAAGATGGTCCAGGCGCTGCGGCACGCCGCACTGCCGCGGACGCTGCACGCCGATGAGCCCACCCCGCTGGTCGACTGGTCCGCGGGGGCGGTCGAACTGCTCACCGAGCACCGCCCGTGGCCGCAGACCGGCAGGCCACGCCGCGCCGCGGTGTCAGCGTTCGGCGTCAGCGGCACCAACGCCCACCTGATTCTGGAGCAGGCACCCGAAGAGCAGGCCGTCGTGGCGGAGGAGACCCCGGCCCCGGACCCGGCCCGGGCCCCCGCCCCCGCCCCCGCCCCCGCGCTCGTGCCGCTACCGCTGTCCGCCAAGAGCCGTACGGCGCTGTCCGCGCAGGCGCGCAGCCTGATGGCGCACGTCGCGGACCACCCCGGCCTGTCCGCTGCCGACCTCGCCTATTCGACGGCGACCACCCGCGCCGCCCTGCCCCACCGGGCCGTGGTCGTCGGCTCGGACGCCGCGTCCCTGCTCGCCGCCCTCCGCCCGCTGGCCGAGGACGGAGCCCGTACCGCGGCCGCCACGGCGCCCGGCAAGGGCAGGCTCGGCTTCCTCTTCACCGGCCAGGGAGCCCAGCGGGCGGCGATGGGCCGCCGCCTGTACGAGGCGTTCCCGGTGTTCGCGGAGGCCTTCGACGCGGTGTGCGGTGAACTCGACCGGCACCTCGACGTGCCGCTGCGCGACGTCCTCGACGACGAGGAGGCGCTGGCCGAGACGGGGCACGCCCAGCCGGCGCTGTTCGCGCTTGAGGTCGCCCTGTTCCGGCTGTACGAGGCGTGGGGCATCACCCCGGACTACCTCGCCGGCCACTCGATCGGCGAACTGGCCGCCGCACACGCGGCCGGAGTACTGTCGCTGCCCGACGCGGCGGCCGTGGTCGCCGCCCGTGGCCGGCTCATGCAGGCTCTGCCGCCGGGCGGCGCGATGGTCGCGCTGCAGGCCACCGAGGAGGAGATCACCCCGCTGCTGGAGCGGTCGGACGGCGCCGTGGCGGTCGCCGCCGTCAACGGCCCGGTGGCGACCGTGGTGTCCGGAGCCCGGGACGCCGTTCTGGAGATCGCCGGGACCGTACGGTCCTGGGGGCGCCGCACCAAGCAGCTGACGGTCAGCCACGCCTTCCACTCGCCGCTCATGGACCCGATGCTGGAGGAGTTCGGCCGGGTACTGCGGAAGGTCACCCTGAACGCGCCGGGCATCCCCCTCGTGTCGACGCTCACCGGCCGCCTCGCCACCGAGGAAGAGCTCCGCTCGCCCGAGTACTGGGTCGACCAGGTGCGGCAGCCGGTCCGCTTCCACGACGCGGCCCGGACCCTCGCCGACCAGAACGTGACCGTCACCCTGGAACTCGGTCCGGCGGGCGTGCTCTCCGCCCTGGTCGCCGAGACCACCTCCCTCACCCCGGTCGCCGCGGTGCGCAGCGGACGGGCCGAAGTGCACGACGCGCTCGCGGCCCTGGGCGGGCTGTGGTCGGCCGGGATCCCCGTGGACTGGCAGGCGGTCTTCGCCGGAACCGGAGCACGGCGGGTGGACCTGCCGACCTATCCCTTCCAGCGGGAGCGGTACTGGCTGGAGCACGCGCCGGCCGCCGCGCCGACGGCCGGGCCCCGTGCGGGGGACTCGGTGCTCCGGGTCGGGTGGACCCCGTTCGAGCCGACCGCGCCGACCGTGCCGATGAGACTGGCGGCGCTGCACCTCGCCGGGGCGGACAACACCGGACTGCCGCAGCTCGCCTCCGGCGTGCCCTTCGGCGCCGTGGCGGACGCCCTGGCCGCGCTGGGCTCGGACACGCCGTTCGACTCCCTGCTCGTGCCGCTGGCGTTCTCCCTGGACGGTGATGTGCCGCGCCGGGCCCAGGACACCGCGCAGGAGGTGCTGGCGCTGGTCCAGTCGTGGCTGGCGGACGACCGGGCCGCCGACACCCCGCTCGTCGTCCTGACCCGCGGCGCGGTGGCCGCGGACGGCGGCGGCACGGACGTCTCGGACCTCGTGGCCGCCCCTCTGTGGGGACTGCTGCGCTCGGCGCAGTCGGAGGCCCCCGACCGGATCGTGCTGATCGACCTGGACGAGGACCCCGAGTCGGCGGCGGCCGTGCCGTCGGTCCTGGCCTCCGGCCAGCCGCAGGCCGCCGTCCGCTCCGGCCGGATCCTCGTACCGGGACTCGCCGACGCCCTGCCGGACGGCGAACCGGACGGCGAACCGGACGGCGACACCCGGTGGCGCACCGGCGGCACCGTACTGATCACCGGGGCGACCGGGGCGCTCGGCGGGCTGTTCGCCCGCCATCTGGTCCGTACGCACCGCGTGTCCCGGCTGCTGCTCGTCAGCCGCCGTGGGCCGGAGGCGGCCGGCGCCGCCGAGCTGGCCTCCGAACTCACCGGACTCGGCGCCGACGTGCACGTCGCCGCTTGCGACCTCGCCGACCGGGCCGCCCTCGCCGCGCTGCTGGCGGCCATCCCCGCCGAACACCCGCTCACCGGAGTCGTGCACGCGGCCGGCGTGCTTGACGACGGCATGATCCAGGACCTGACCCCGGACCGACTGGCCGCCGTTCTGCGGCCCAAGGTGCACGCCGCGTGGAACCTGCACGAACTCACCCTCGACCGGGACTTGGACGCCTTCGTGCTGTTCTCGTCCGTGGCGGGCGTCATCGGTGGCACCGGCCAGGCCAACTACGCCGCCGCCAACACGTTCCTCGACGCGCTGGCCGCCCACCGGTCCGGAATCGGACTCCCGGCGACCTCGCTGGCCTGGGGCCTGTGGGAGCACGAGCACGGCATGAGCGGGCACCTGACACGGACCGAACTCGACCGCATCGCCCGCTCCGGCCTGCTCGCCATCACAGAGGAGACCGGTCCCGGACTGATGGACCTCGCGCTGCGCACCGGCCGGCCCGCACTGGTGGTCACACCGGTCGACCGGACCGCGCTGCGCGGTAACGCCCGGCGGGCGCCGCTGCTGCTGCGCCGACTGGTCCAGGACACCGGCCAGGGCCCCGAGGGATCCGCGAACCAGGCCGAACTTCGGCCGGAGAACCTGGCGGGACTGCCGCAGGACCGGCGCCTGGAGGTCGTATCGGAGTTCGTCCACCGCGAAGTGGCGCTGGTGCTGGGGCACTCCGCCGCGGCTGCGGTCGAAGGCCACCGGCGGTTCTCCGACCTCGGGTTCGACTCGCTCACCTCGGTGGAGCTACGCAACCGGCTCGCCGATGCCACGGGCTTGAAGCTGCCGCCCTCGCTGATCTTCGAGCACCCCACTCCGGCGGAGCTGGTCGGGCACCTGTCCGCCCTCCTGTCCGCCGTCACCGGGGGAGCCGCCGGCGCCACCGGCTTCGACTACGCCGCCGAGGTACGCCTCGACGAGGGCATCCGGCCCGCCGCCGAGATCAGCCGGGTGGCCGCCGACCCCCGCGAGATCCTGCTGACCGGCGCCACCGGATTCCTCGGCGCCTTCCTGCTCCGCGACCTGATGCGGTCGACCACGGCCACCGTGCACTGCCTGGTGCGGGGCACCGACCGGGCCGACGCGACCCGCCGACTGCACGAGAGCCTGGCCTGGTACCAGGTCCGGGACGATATCGACCCGGACCGGCTCGCCGTGACCGTAGGCGACCTGACGGCCCCGCGACTGGGCCTGGCCGAAGCCGAGTTCGATGAGCTCTCCCGCCGCGTCGACGTCGTCTACCACGCGGGCGCGACGGTCAGTTGGGTGCGGCCGTACAGCGAACTCGCGGCGGGGAACGTGGGCGGCACCCGGGAGGTGCTGCGGCTGGCCGCGGCGCACCGGACCGTTCCGGTGCACTACGTGTCGACCACCGGCGTGTTCCCGGCGCCCGGCCCCGACGCCGCGCCGGCCGGCGCGGGCGACCCGACCGGCCCCGCGCACCTGCTGCACAACGGCTACCTGCAGAGCAAGTGGGTGGCCGAGCAGGTCATCGAGCTCGCCCGGAGCCGGGGGCTGCCCGTCTCGGTCTACCGGGTGGACGTCGTGTGCGGCGACCGGGAGACCGGCGCCTGCCAGACCAAGGACTTCGTCTGGCTGAGCCTCAAGGGCCTGCTGGAGACCGGAGCGGTACCCGACAGCCTCGCCGGGGTCCTCCACATGGTGCCGGTGGACTACGTCAGCGCGGCGATCACGGCCCTCGCGGCCCGCGAGGACACCGCGAACCGGACCTTCCACCTCTACAACCGGCAGAACCAGACGTTCACCGAGTTCGTCGGCCACCTCCGCTCCTTGGGCTACGACCTGCCCGAACTCGACTGGGACACCTGGTCGGCCCGGGTGCGCGAGGACCGGAAGAACGCCGTCGTCCCGCTGCTCGACTCCTTCGAGGGGATGAACGCCGGCAGCGGCACCACCACCTACCCGCCGATCGACGTCTCGGAGACCGAGCACGCCCTGCGCGGTACCGGCATCACCTGCCCGGACATCGACCGGGACCTTTTCGGCAGGTACGTGAGCTTTTTCGTCCGCGCGGGCTACTTCCCGTCCCGCGCGCCCGTTCGGGACGAGCAGAGGAGTGACCACCACCGTGGAGAAAACTGATCGTGAGCGCGTGATCGTGCTCGGTGCGAGCATGGCGGGCCTCCTGGCCGCGCACGTGCTGGCGGACCGCTACGCCGACGTCGTGGTGATCGACCGCGACGACCTCGCGGGAGACGACGCCGGTCGCGCGCACAGCGAGACCCGGCGGGGCGTCCCGCACGGCGGGCACCTGCACAACCTGCTGGCCGCCGGCCTGATCGCCCTGGAGGACTTGATCCCCGGCATCACCGAGGAGCTGGCCGCCGGCGGCGCGGTGGTGGGCGACGGCACCGCCAACGTGCGGTGGGTCGTCAACGGCACCCACATGCCCAAGCCGCACTCCGGCCTCCCACTGCTCTCGGTCAGCCGGCCGCACCTGGAGCGGCGGGTGCGCCGGCGGGTGCGCGCGCTCCCCAACGTGACCTTCCTGGAGCGGACCGAGATGGCAGAGCTGCTGACCACGCCCGACCGGTCCGCAGTCGTCGGCGCCCGGGTCCTGCAGGGCGACACCCACCGCGACCTCACCGCCGACCTCGTCGTCGACGCGACCGGACGACGCACCCGCACCCCTTCGTGGCTCGCGGAGTTCGGCTACCCCCAGGTCGAGGAGGAGCAGCTCACCGTCAACGTCGGCTACACCACGCAGTACTACCGGCTCTCCGAGGACCGGATGCCCGGCGAAGTGTCCATAGACGTCGGAGGCTCGGCGGCTGTGCCGCGCGGGGCGCTCTGCGCCAAGATCGAGGACGGCTGCGCCGTAGTGACCGGCTACGGCATCGCCGGCGAGTACCCGCCCCGCGACACCGCCGGCTTCCACGACTTCCTGAAGTCGCTCGCCGCCACCGACATCTACGACGCGGTGCACGACCAGGAGACGCTCGGGGAGCCGCTGTCCTACCGCTTCCCGGCCAACCTGCGCCGCCGGTACGAGCGGATGGACTCCTTCCCCACCGGGCTGCTCGTCCTCGGCGACGCCGTCTGCAGCTTCAACCCGGTCTACGGGCAGGGCATGACGGTGGCCGCGCTCGGCGCCCGCGTGCTGCGCGACCACGTCTCCCGGCCGGCGCCCGTGGACCCGCGGGCGTACCTCGCCGACTACGCGGCCAAGGCGGTCGACCACGTGTGGGAGCTGACCACCGGCGCCGACCTCGTCTTCCCCGGCGTCGGCGGCGACCCCGACGAGGAGCAACTGGCCGAGTACGCCTACCTGGACCGGCTGCTGGACGCGGCGTCGAAGGACGGGCAGCTGCTGGTCGCCTATGCCCGGGTGGCGTTCCTCCTCGACCCGGCGGCGGCGCTGGTCGCCCCGGAGATCCAGGAAGCGGTGGAGCGGGTGTCCGGCCAGGCGGGTTAGACGGCCGGTCGTACCGGAAGGGCTCCCAGACGGACGCGCCATCGGGCGGTCTTTCCCCGGTAATCGAACCGGTGCGCCGCAGGGCCGCAGGCGATTACCGGCAGGAGACCGGATCGGGGAGTCCCCGCTGATAGCGTCCCAATCAATCTGTTCAGGTGCCGCAGAAAAGCGAATGGAGAAATAGCGTCGTGAGCGACAGCATGTACACGCTGGTGACCGATATCGAAAAACATCAGGAGGCGTTCGGAATAGCCTTCAACGCCGGGGACGTGGAAGCGGTCAACGCGATGTACACCGACGACGCGGTCGGAATGTGGGAGCCCGGATTCCCGGTCTACGGCGAGGCCCGCCGCGCGTACGTGGTCGACTTCCTGGCGAAGCGCAAGCCCTCCGTGGAGGCGACCGTCCGCCAGCAGCTCGTGGTGGGCGACACCGCGATGCTCATCGTCGAGTGGCAGATGGAGGCGCTCGACGAGAACGGCGAGCCGGAGCACCTGGAGGGCGTCGCCATCGACGTCCTGCGCCAGGGTGCGGACGGCTACTGGCGCTACGTCGTGGACAACCCCTTCGGCGTGAGCGGCCCGTGGGACGCCGAGGGCGCCACCCAGGGCTGACCCGGAACGCCCGCACCGGGGGCCGCCGCACGCGACCCCCGGGTGCCGCACCGGCTCCGGCACACCACCGATCACACCCACCGCGGCGCCTGCCGCACGAAGTACGGAGACATAGCTGTGACCACTCTTCCCGCCTCCGAATCCCCGGTTACCGTCGTCGGCCTGGGCCTGATGGGCCAGGCCCTCGCCGCGGCCTTCCTGGAGAAGGGCCACCCGACCACCGTCTGGAACCGCTCGGCCGGCAAGGCCGAGGCCCTCGTCGCCAACGGCGCCATCCTCGCCGACTCGGTCCGCGGCGCCGTCGAGGCGAGCCCGCTCGTCGTCGTCTGCGTCTCGGACTACGACGCCGTGCACGGGCTGCTGGACCCGATCGGCTCCTCGCTGGCCGGCCGCACCCTGGTGAACCTGACCACGGCCGGCTCGACCCAGGCGCGGGAGACCGCCGCGTGGGCGGCCAAGGCCGGCGCCGACTACATCGACGGCGCGATCCTGGCGCTCCCGCAGGCCATCGGCACCGCCGAGGCCACGCTGCTGTACGCCGGGCCGAAGGACGGCTTCGAGAAGCACCAGGCCACGCTCCAGGCGCTCGGCGAGACCGGGACGGTCTACCTCGACGAGGACCACGGCCTGTCGGCCCTGTACGACATGTCGGTGCTGAGCATCATGTGGGGCGTCCTGAACAGCTTCCTGCACGCTGCCGCCCTGCTCGGCACCGCGAACGTCAAGGCGACGACGTTCGCGGAGATGGCCACCACCGCGATCAACGTGACGGCGGACTACGTCTCCGCGTACGCGCAGCAGATCGACGAGGGGAAGTTCCCGGCGACCGACGCCACCGTCAACGTCCACGTGGGCGGCATGCAGCACCTGCTCGAGGAGAGCCGGGAGCTCGGCGTCAGCACCGACCTGCCGCGCTTCTTCCTGGAACTGGCGCAGCGCGCGGTGGCCGACGGCAACGCCGAGGACAGCTACGCGGCGATGATCAAGCAGTTCCGCAAGCCGACCGCCTGATCCTTTCTCGCACCGCACCGCACTGCACTGAGCGGGCCGGGAATCCGGATCACGCACTTCGCGATCCGGATTCCCGGCCCTGCCCGAGATCCCGCAGATTCTCATACAGCACCGCTCCTTGAATTCACCGTACGGGGGAAATTCGTGTCGAAAAGTCAAGGCAGAACGAAAAAGGTCGCGTCCCGTAATTCCTTCACCCGGAGGAACGTGCTCAGGACGAGTGGCCTGGCCATCGCGGGAACGGCCCTGGGCGCAGGCTTTCCCGGAATCGCGGAGGCCGCCGACGGAGCGGACTTCACCGGGCGCACCAGCTACGACGTCATCGTCGTCGGGGCCGGGCTCGCCGGTCTCACCGCGGCCCGCGAACTGCGGAAGAAGGGCCGCCGCGTCCTCGTGCTGGAGGCGCGCGGACGCATCGGCGGGCGCACCTGGACCGACACGTTCAACAGCTGGGAGATCGAGCGCGGCGGCGCCTGGGTCGACCCGCTGCAGCCGCACGTCTGGCGCGAGATATCGCGCTACAACCTGACGATCGTGGCCGACCAGGGGCCCGAGCGGGTACTCATGCCGACCCCGGGCGGGTTCGCCGAGTCAGACCCGGTCACCGCGTACACCCGGCAGGGCGAGCTGTTCACCCCGTTCTTCGACGGCTCCCGCGAGTACTTCCCCAAGCCCTACGCGCCCTTCACCCGCGAGGACCTGATCACCCCGCTGGACCGCTTCTCCCTGCGCGACCGGCTGAACCAGCTTGCCTACTCGCCCGAAGACGAGCTGAGGATGACGAGCACCACCGGGCTGTACGGGTCGCCCAGCTCGCGCGGATCGATGCTGCAGCTCGCCCAGTGGTGGGCCCTGGCCGGCTGGAACTACACGGGCTTCTCCGGGGTCAACACCTACCGCCTGGCGCAGGGCACCATCGCGCTCGCCAACGCGATCCTGGCGGACGGGGGACCGGACCTGAAGCTCAACTCCCCGGTCGCCTCCGTCACCCAGCAGCTCGGGCGGGTGAAGGTGGTCACCCGGGCGGGAGCCGCCTACACCGCGGCCGAGGTCATCATGGCGGTGCCGGTCAACGTCTGGAAGGGCATCACCTTCAGTCCGGCGCTGCCGCAGGCGCACCGCGACGCCACCACCCAGGGCTACGGCGTGCCGCGCCAGCGCAAGCTGTTCCTGGACCTGGCCTCCCCCTCCGACCGGTTCATCGCCGAGGCGCCCGAGGGCTCTCCGTTCGTGATCATGGGCCGGCTGAACGACAACGCCCCCGTCGTCGCCTTCAGCGTCGACGGCACCCTGAACGTCGCCGACCGCGCCCAGGTCGAGGCCGCGGTGCGGCAGATCCTGCCGTCGGCGACGCTGCGCGACTACACCGTCTCGGACTGGGAGGCGGACGAATTCTCCCGCGGCGGCCCCGCGTTCCGGCAGCCCTTCCAGCTGACGAGGCTGCACAAGGCGATCAACCAGCCCTTCGGGCCGGTGAAGTTCTGCGCCGACGACCTCGCCCTCGGCTGGATCGGCTACATGGACGGCGCCATCGAGTCCGGCCTGCGGGCCGCCGGTTCGGCCACACTGTCGCCGGCGCCGGGTGCGGTGCAGACCGGGCGCGTGGCCATGCCGGCGGTCGACCGCAAGGTCTACCGCTCGGTGTTCGGTCTGTGACAACAACTCAGTGGCAGTCTGATCTTGGGGTATCCATGCCGGTGACTGAAGAATCCGCAACCGAACCCGTGGACGCGCTGTTCTCCTGGTTCCGCCAGATGCAGGAACAGCACACGGTCCACCGCGACGAGGAGTACGGCTGGCAGTTGTTCCGCCACGCCGACATCACCCGTGTGCTCACCGACCCGAAGACGTTCTCCTCGGACACGGTGCGCCTGTTCAACGAACCGCAGCCCGACCTCGACCTGTTCCTCACCGGAAACCTGGTCACCAACGACCCGCCCCACCACCGCAGGCTGCGCCGGGCCATCAATCAGGCCTTCACCCCGCGGGCGGTGTCGGGCCTCTCGGAGCGGATCACGCGGACCGTCGAGTCCCTGCTCGACGAAGTGTCGGGGTCGGACACCTTCGACCTCATCGACGCGGTGGCCTACCCGCTGCCGATCATCGTGGTCGCGGAAATGCTCGGCCTGCCGGCCGAGGACGTGCCGATGTTCCGGGGCTGGGGCGACGCCCTGGGCGCGCTGGACGCGGCGACCGTGCCGCCGAAGGTGATGGAGTCGCAAGTCGCGCCCGCCATCCGCGAGATGAACGAATACATCCTCGGGCACGTGCACCGGCGCCGACAGAACCCGGCCGACGACCTGCTCACCGGCCTGGCCCACGCCAGCGTCGACGGCGAGCCGCTGCGCGACGCCGACCTGATCGGCCTGGTCGGCCTCACCCTGTTCGCCGGCCACGCCGCGTCCATGGCGATGATCGGCAACGCGATCCTCACCTTCGACCGCCACCCCGAGGCGCTCGCCGCGGTGCGCGCGAACCGCGAGCTGCTGCCCGGCGCCATCGAGGAACTGATGCGCCTGTACCCGCCGTTCTCCCGGATGGCGCGGGTGACGACCACCGAGACCGAGATCGGCGGGCAGAAGATCGGCAAGGACGAGCTGGTGACCCTGTGGGTCGGCGCGGCCAACCGGGACACGCAGCGCTTCACCGACCCCGACCGCTTCGACATCCACCGCGACACCGGCGGCCACATCGCCTTCGGGCAGGGCATCCACTTCTGCCTCGGCGCCCCGCTGGCCCGGCTGGAGGTCGGCATCGCGCTCAACGCGCTGTTCGACCGATTCGACGAGATCTCCGTGGACTACTCGGCAGGCGTGGAGTTCGAGAACCCGATGCAGATCATCTGCCCCCGGCGGCTGCCGGTCCGCGTGACCCGTTGACCCCGTTCCCGTACCCGGCGCGCGGGACTGCCGGCCCGACGGTCCGCAGGACCGCGTGAGGTGAGTTGACGGGCGGGGCCGCGGGTGGCCGGCCGGGGCGACCCCCGCGCTCCGGCCGGTCCACCCGGGCCCCTGCCCGTCGGCCACCCCGCCGCCCGGCCGGCCGGTCCCGTACGGCACGACTTACCGCACCCGGCGCCGGTGCGCCGGTGCGCCGCCAGTCAGCTCTGTGAAAGGCCCCCTTCCCCATGACCACCGGACCGTCCCCCGAGGACCTCTGGCTCAGGAACTTCCGTCCCGCACCCGATGCCCCCGTACGCCTGGCCTGCTTCCCGCACGCCGGCGGCTCGGCCAGCTTCTACTTCCCGATGGCCGGCGCCCTGACGCCGGACGTCGACGTCTTCGCGGTCCAGTACCCGGGACGCCAGGACCGGCGTTCCGAGCCGGTCATCACGGATATCAACGTGCTCGCCGACGAGCTCGCGGACCGGCTGGCCGCCCGGGCCGACGGCCGTCCACTGGCCCTGTTCGGACACAGCATGGGCTCGCTCGTCGCATTCGAGGTCGCGGACCGCCTCCAGGACCGCGGCACGCCGGTCTCCGCGCTGATCGTCTCCGGCCGCCGTGCCCCCCACCTGTACCGCGGGGACGACATCCGCAAGCGGACCGACGACGGGGTGATCGAGGAACTGCGCGAGCTGAGCGGCACGGACTCCGGGCTGCTGGGCGACGAGGAGATCATCCGTATGATCCTCCCCGCCGTGCGCGGCGACTACCAGGCCGTGGAAACGTATCTTCGGACTACCCCCGCCCGGCTGACCTGCCCCGTCCTTGCCCTGGTGGGGGACAGCGACCCCCGCGTCGAGCCCGATGACGTGCGGGCCTGGGCGGACCACACCACCGCCGGATTCGACCTGAAGATCCTGCCCGGCGGCCACTTCTACCTGCTCCGGGAACAGGCCGCCGTGCTCGCGGCCGTCAGGGAGCGCCTGCGCACCCTGCCCGTTGCCGGCTGACGGACGGCACACATGCCCTACGAGACGCGCGGCCCCGCCCGCCCGCCCGCACGCCGCCCCGGTGTCGGCGTACTGGCGGCCATCAGCGACCTCCACGTCCACTACCCGCAGAACCGCCGGATCGTGGCGGACCTGCGGCCCGAGTCCGACGAGGACTGGCTGATCGTCGCAGGCGACGTCGGCGAGATCGTCGACGAGATCGCCTGGGCGCTGGAACTCCTCGCCGGCCGCTTCGCCAAGGTCGTCTGGGTGCCGGGCAACCACGAGCTGTGGACCATGCGAGAGGACCCCGTCCAACTGCGCGGCGAACGGCGCTACCGCCACCTGGTGGACATCTGCCGGTCCCTGGGCGTGGTCACCCCCGAAGACCCCTACCCCGTGTGGGAGGGCGAGGACGGCCCCTTGGTGATCGCCCCGCTGTTCCTGCTGTACGACTACACCTTCCGGCAGCCCGGCACGACCTCGAAGGAGGACGCGCTCGAGCGGGCCGGGGCCGCGGGCGTGGTCTGCTCCGACGAGTTCTTCCTCGACCCGGAGCCGCACGGCAGCCGTGACGCCTGGTGCCGGGCCCGCGTTGCCTACACCGAGGCACGCCTGGAGGCGCTCCCGCCCGACGCGCGGACCGTTCTGGTCAACCACTTCCCGCTGGTACGGGACCCCACCGAGGTGCTGTGGAAGCCCGAGTTCGCGCTGTGGTGCGGCACCGAGGCCACCGCCGATTGGCACCGCCGGTTCCGCGCCGCCGCCGTCGTCTACGGGCACCTCCACATCCCGCGGACCATGCGCAAGGACGGCGTGCCGTTCGAAGAGGTCTCGCTCGGCTACCCCCGCGAGTGGGGCCGCCGCGCCGCGCCGGCCGGGAGGCCCATCCGCATTCGGCCCGCCGCTCCCGTAAACACCGTGGACCGCACATGATCGAGGAACTGCTGCCCGTCACCGTCGCGGCCCGCGGGTCCTTCGACCACCTGCCCGACTCGGTGCTCTACGAAGAGGAGAAGGAACTCGTCGCCCACAGTGTGGAGCAGCGCCGCCGCGAGTTCGCCACGGTGCGCGGCTGCGCCCGCAACGCCCTCGCCGCGCTCGGGGTGCCGCCCGCGCCCATCCTGCCGGGCCCGCGGGGCGAGCCGAGGTGGCCCGACGGGATCGTGGGCAGCATGACCCACGGCGGCGGCTACCAGGCGGCCGCCGTGGCACGCGCCGGCGACATGGTGTCCGTCGGCATCGACGCGGAACCCAACGAGCCGCTCCCGTCCGCGGGGACGCTGGCCCTGGTATCCCTCCCCGAGGAGCGGGAGTGGCTGGCCCGTCGGCAGGTGCTGCGGCCCGACGTCTGCTGGGACCGGCTGCTGTTCAGTGCGAAGGAGTCCGTTTACAAGGCGTGGTTCCCGGTCACCGGCCGCTGGCTCGACTTCGAGGACGCCCTGATCACCATCGATCCGGACGCGGGAACCTTCCACGCCCGTCTGCTGGTGCCCGGCCCCGTGATCGACGGCATCCGGCTGACCGGGTTCAGCGGGCGCTGGACGGCCCGGCGGGGACTGCTGCTCACCGCGATCGCCCTGCCCGCACCCGTCCGTGTGCGCCACACCCCGGCCCGCCACGGTCTCGGCACCGCCCACAAGGCACTGATGAGGAGTACCTAGCAATGTCCCTGTCCGGCGAGACCCCCAACGAGCCGACGGACGCCCGCGGGCGCGTGGCCGAGCTGCACGACCTGCGCGAGCAGGCGCGGCGCGGACCGAGTGACCGGGCGACCGAAGCGCAGCATGCCAAGGGCAAGCTCACCGCCCGTGAGCGGATCGCGTTGCTGCTCGACGAGGGTTCCTTCAAGGAGGTCGAGCAGCTGCGTCGCCACCGGGCGACCGGGTTCGGCCTGGAGACCAAGAAGCCCTACACCGACGGTGTCATCACCGGCTGGGGCACGGTCGAGGGCCGTACGGTCTTCGTCTACGCGCACGACTTCCGGATCTTCGGCGGCGCGCTGGGCGAGGCCCACGCGACGAAGATCCACAAGATCATGGACATGGCCATCGCGGCCGGTGCCCCGCTGGTCTCCCTGAACGACGGCGCGGGTGCCCGCATCCAGGAGGGCGTCTCGGCGCTGGCCGGCTACGGCGGCATCTTCCAGCGCAACACCAAGGCCTCGGGCGTCATCCCGCAGATCTCGGTGATGCTGGGCCCCTGCGCCGGCGGTGCGGCCTACTCCCCGGCGCTGACGGACTTCGTGTTCATGGTCCGCGAGACCTCGCAGATGTTCATCACCGGCCCGGACGTGGTCCGTGCGGTGACCGGTGAGGAGATCACCCAGAACGGCCTCGGCGGAGCCGACGTGCACGCCGAGACTTCGGGTGTCGCGCACTTCGCGTACGACGACGAGGAGACCTGCATCTCCGAGGTCCGCTACCTCATCACGATGCTGCCCTCCAACAACCGCGAGAACCCCCCGGTCCACGAGACCAGCGACCCGGCCGACCGCCGCTCCGACGTCCTGCTCGACCTCGTGCCCGCCGACGGCAACCGCCCGTACGACATGCTCAAGGTCATCGAGGAGCTCGTCGACGAGGGCGACGTCCTGGAGATCCACGAGCGCTGGGCCCGCAACATCATCTGCGCGCTGGCGCGGATGGACGGACAGGTCGTCGGAATCGTCGCCAACCAGCCCGGCCACCTCGCCGGCGTCCTGGACATCCACGCCTCCGAGAAGGCCGCGCGCTTCGTCCAGCTCTGCGACGCCTTCAACATCCCGATCATCACCCTCCTGGACGTCCCCGGCTTCCTGCCGGGCGTCGACCAGGAGCACGGCGGCATCATCCGCCACGGCGCCAAGCTGCTGTACGCGTACTGCAACGCCACCGTCCCGCGGATCTCGCTGATCCTGCGCAAGGCCTACGGCGGCGCGTACATCGTCATGGACTCCCAGTCCATCGGCGCCGACCTGACCTACGCCTGGCCCACCAACGAGATCGCGGTGATGGGCGCCGAGGGCGCCGCCAACGTCATCTTCCGCAAGCAGATCGCGGACGCCGAAGACCCCGAGGCGATGCGCGCGCGCATGGTCAAGGAGTACAAGGCCGAGCTGATGCACCCCTACTACGCGGCCGAGCGAGGCCTCGTAGACGACGTCATCGACCCCGCGGAAACCCGCGAGGTCCTCGTCGCCGCCCTCGCGATGCTCCGCAACAAGCACGCGGACCTGCCGTCGCGCAAGCACGGCAACCCGCCCCAATAATCGGCGAGACCCTCAGGCTGGATAGGGGGACAGCAGGAGTGCATGGACATCTGAGGCACGTGGGCTGCCACGGGGCATGGGCCGCGGATGGTCGACGCCGCTTGTGACGCTCGTTTGACGCACGGCTGCCCGGTCAAGGTCACCGAGTGGCCTCTGACATGTGCGTTTCTTGGCCGTCAGGGCCCGTGCATTCCTTCCCGATGACGTATCACGTGGAGTACGTGGCGATCCTCGAATCGGCAGTGACGGGATCGCAACCTGCACTTTTAGGGATGCCTGGAAATGGTCGCGTACGGAGACGGGGGTGCCTCCCAGACTGGGCCTGTCGGCGGCCTGTCGGCGGCCTGCCGCGTGGTCACTGTCGACGCAGGCGTGAAGCCTTGGCGAGCTCACAGCAGGTTGCCGACCGAAGGCGTCTGCTCTGTTGCCGTCCCGGGGCACGGTGCGGTGTGTGGCGAGTTGCTGAAGCCTCGAGCCTGGCATGGCTTGCACGGACGACACCTGCGACAGTTCCCGGCGTTCTGACCCCGCGGGCCGCGGGCCGCGGGCGAGCGGGTGAGGCAGGCCGGAGGTGACTCCGCTCGGTGTGTCCGTGCTTGACGATATGACTTCGGGCTGCCAGGGACGGCAAGCACATGGAGGTCACTGTCTGTGATGGGCCGCAGGGTCGGCGGGCTCTGGAGGGATCGCTGAACAGGAAGCCAGGCAGGCTCGTCGCGGCGGCCGCAAGGCGCTGGCCGCCATTCGTTTCTCCCCGGATTCTCCCCAGAGCTTGCCGACGCCCAAAAAGACCTGGTCACAGGCTTGCCGGGGACAGGGCGAGGAGATCACCCGCATCTATTCCCCCAGAGGCCCCCACGGCCGCTTCTGGGCCGATCTGTGAGTGATGCGAAAGCGAAGTGCCAAGGATGACTGAGCGTCACGCGAGGGGCTCAGAGCCAGTCCCGTCGCTTGAAAATCACGTACAAACTGACGCAAACCATCCCCATGAGGCAGATCGCAAGGGGGTATCCGAGGCTCCAACCCAACTCAGGCATGGACTCAAAGTTCATGCCGTAGATGGTTCCCACGAGTGTGGGTGCAAAGAGGATGGCGGCCCACGAGGAGATCTTCTTGAAGTCGTCACCCTCACGCCGCTGACCTGCGGAAATCGGTCGTGCAGGTGATCTGGCCTGCAACGGTCCGCCTTTCCGGCCCTTTCGCCCTGCTGCCCGTTTGTACGGCCGGTCCTCCCCAGCCACTCCCCAAGAGGGCTCAGTTCTCCCCGGATTCTCCCCAGCCGTCGTTGCCCGGAACGACGGATCGCCCGCAAGTCAGGGTCCGATCCAAGTACCGGTACAAGCTACGCAACGTAGTGGAAGCGAGTCGGCGCAGCTGTGGCAGGGACCCCGTTCAGAGGTCCTTGGTACCCGGGTAGTGGCGGCGAAGCTCGCTGAGTACCCGCTTGTCGACAGCCCTGACGTTCCACAACAAGCTGTCGAATTCGGTCAGGACGAGCACCAGCTTGTCCTCGGCGAACCCACGTGCTTCGGCGTCGATCGGCTGGAGCAAGGCGGGCGTCAGCAACAACAGGGTCAACGTGTCCATGCCCATGCCCATGCCCGCGTCGGCAGAGGGCCATGGCCCTTGATCATTTCACAGGCCCCATCGGACGGGCGTCAGCCGAGCTGAACGCCGCTGGCGAGGTCGATGCCGGGAAGGGGGCGAGGTGAGCAGGCTGAATTCGGCTGCTTCGGCAGGTGCGTTGCCGCGATGGGCGCGACCGAGGATTGCAGTCGAAAAAAGGAACATGTGATGATCGCTGGCGTGATGATGAACGGAGAAAGCCAGGGGGGAGTGGCCCCACAGCGTAGGCGACCCATGCGGCTGGCCGATCTGGTTGACACGGTTGAGCTGCCCGCCATGGCGGAGACGAAGGCCTCGGAGGTCGTCGAGGACCGGGAAGCCGCAGGCCGCCGGGAGTTCGCGGTCCTGCTGGGTGAGTTCCGGCGTACGGCGGTGCTGGTGCCGATCGATTCGCACGGCAGCCTGTGGACGGCGGAGCAGGGCGGGGTGCGGTGGATCTGCGCGTTCTCGGACGAGGAGGCTCTGGCCGGGTTCGCGCGTGCGCAGGGTGACGCGGAGCGGGAATGGGAGTACCGCACGGTCCTCGGTGCGCGACTGCTCGACGTGATGGTGCCGATGCTGCGGGTTCCCGCCGGAGTGGCCCTGGACGCCGGCGGTGACGACGGCATGCTCTTCCCGCCCGTTGAGGGCCTGGTACCGGAGTCGGCAGTGGTGGATCTCGGAGGTGCGCGATGAGCGGTTCGGAGCCTGATCTCGAAGCACCCCCTGCCGCCATGCAGTTGATAGCGAGCGGCATCAACAAGGCGCATGGCGAGCTGAAGGACCTCGGCATGATCGGCGAGGCGTCCACCGGGCGCGGATTCTCGGATCTGTCGCTGACGGGGATGCAGTTGGGCCACGAGGGGCTGGCGGCGGGGTTCCAGGCGTTCTGCGAGCGCTGGGAGTGGGGCGTACGCGGCCTGATGATGCGCGGCAACGGCTTCGCGAAGGCCGTCGGGCTGTCGGCGGGGGCGATCAGCGAGCAGGAGCAGTACATCAAGGACACCTTCAAGATCGCGGTGAACGGAATGAACGGTAACCCGCATCTGACGGAGGACGAGGTCAAGGCCAAGGACTGGGACGAGATCCGGGACCAGCACCAGTGGGACGGGGCGGACTGGAGCGGCGAGTCGTTCTCCGAGGCCCACAAGGAGGTCAAGCAGAACTGGCAGGACACCGCCTACGACGTCGAGGACGGGCTGCTGGACTCGATGGAGAACTCGGGCCTGCTCGATGCGAAGCAGCGCGGGCTGATGGACCAGGAACTGCGCGAGACGCTGGAGCCGACGCAGGAAGCGGTGGACCGCGCGAAGCAGCCGGTGTGGGGGAGCGGGTAAGTGGTGGATTTCGGGGGGCTCGTCGACAAGGGCCTCGGCAAGCTCGAAGACGGATGGGACGCCGGCAAGAAGATCGTCGGCGAGGGCATCGACAAGGCCACGGATGCCGTTGGGGACGGTCTTGAGTACGTCGGCGCCGAAGACTGGGCGGACGCCGTCGAGGACTGGGGCGACCGTACGGGGTCCTCGCTGGGAGCGAAGGTCGGGGAACAGCAGCTCGGGCAGACCGAGGAGGCCAACGAGCTGATCCACGGCAACGTCGGCGCCATCACCGCCAGCGTCAAGAACCTGCGGGACTTCCAGGGCGCCTTCGACTCGGTGGGCCAGGGGATGAGGGGCCTCGACCCCAGTCAGTGGAAGGGCGCGGCGGCCAACGCCTTCCGGGAGAAGTTCCAGACGCTCCCCACGGACTGGCTGCACGCGGCGGACGCCTTCGAGGACGCGGCCAAGGCCCTGGAGACGTACGCCACGACGGTGACGTGGGCACAGGGCAAGGCGAAGGAGGCCATCGCCCTCTACAAGAAGGGGCAGGAGACCTCCAAGACCGCCGTCGACGCGTACAACAGGAAGGTCGACGCCTACAACGAAGCGCGCACCGGCGATGATCCGCTGCCCAAGCCGGACCCGTTCGCCGACCCGGGCCACGCGGACCGGGGCCGAGCACAGGAAGTTCTGAACGACACGCGCCGCCAGCGCAACGAGGCGGCCGACACGGCGAACAGGGCGGTCGCCGCCGCGCTCGCGAACGCACCGGCGATGCCGTCGGCCACGGACCGGGCCAAGCTCAACCTGGCCGACTGGGGCATGGGTCAGGGAGTGGAGGCGATGCACTTGGGCGGCGGTGTCGTCAAAGGCGTGGTGGGCATCACCAACTTCGTCCGCGCGGTGAACCCGCTCGACCCGTACAACATCACCCACCCCGCCGAGTACTACAAGAATATCAACCTGACGTTGGCCGGTCTGGCGTCCACGGCGGCGCACCCGGACCGGGCACTGAAGGGTGCGTGGGAGGCAGCCAAGGGGGATCCGTCGGAGTTCATCGGCCGGCTGGTGCCGGAGCTGATCGGGACGAAGGGCGCGGGCGTGATCCGGGGAGGTCTGCGCGCCGGTCTGAACGGCGCCAAGCACCTGCCCGACGGGAAGGCGAAGCCGGGCGGCAGCCGCGGGGACCACGAACAGAACCCGGACAGCAACGGCAAGCGGTGCAGCGAGACGGTGTGCAAGCGGGACCCGGTCGACATCGCGACGGGCCGCATGCTGCTGCCCGCGACCGACATTGCCCTGCCCGGCGCGCTTCCGCTCGTCTTCCAGCGCACCTTTGACTCCTCACGCCGCTCCGGACGCTGGTTCGGGCCGACGTGGTCCTCCACGGTGGATCAGCGGCTGGAGATCGATTCCCAGGGAGTGATCTTCAGCTGTGGCGAGGGCAGCCTCCTTGCCTACCCCCACCCGGCCCCCGGGGTCCCGGTCCGGCCAACGCACGGTCGGCAGTGGCCGCTGGACCGGGTTCCGGGCGGGTACACCATCACGGATCCCGACACCGGCAGGGTCTGGCACTTCACCGACCACGGCGACAAGCTCGCGCTCCTGGTCCAGATCGACGACCGCAACGGTCGCTGGATCACCTTCGAGCACGACGAGGCGGGCGCCCCGACGAGCATCGTCCACCACGCCGGCTACCAGCTGAAGCTCACCACGAGTGCGGGCCGAGTCACGGCCCTGCACCTCAAGGGCGCTGCGCCGGACGGGTCCGACCAAGAGGTGCTGCGCTACGGCTACACCGACGGCCACCTCACCACGGTCACCAACTCCTCCGGCCGCCCGCTGAACTTCGGCTACGACGAACACGGCCGCATCACCTCGTGGACCGACACCAACGGAAGCGGCTTCGCCTACGTCTACGACGAGCGGGACCGCTGCACCTACCAGTCGGGTACGAACGGACACCTCGAAACCACCTTCACTTGGGACGACGTCGATCCTGCCACCGGGCTCCGCATGACCACCCTCACCAGCGGCCTGGGGCACACCGAGCGTCACCTGGTCAATGGCCGGTCCCAGGTGGTCGCCGAGATCGACCCCATGGGCGCGGTCACCCACTTCGAGTACGACCGCTACAACCGACTGCTGTCCCGGACCGATCCGCTGGGCCACGTGAGTCGCCGCGTCTTCGACGAGCGGGGCCGCACCGCCGTGGTGGAGCGCCCGGACGGACGGCAGGCGCGAGCCGAGTACAACGAGATCGGGCTCCCGATACGCACGGTCGGTACCGACGGCAACGTCAGGCGTCAGGAGTTCGATACCAGCGGCAACCGGACGTCGGTCACGGAGCCGTCCGGAGCGACCACCCGGTTCACCTACGACGAGACCGGCGTCGTCACCTCTGTCACCGATGCGCTCGGGAACACCTCGGCCATCCTTTCCGACAAGGCCGGTCTGCCCCTCGCCATCACCGATCCGCTGGGGGCGACCACGTACTACGAGCGGGACGCCTTCGGCCGAGCCGTCTCGATCACCGACCCGGCCGGTGCCGTCACGCATCTGGACTGGACGGTCGAGGGCCAACTCGCCCGCCGTGTCGAGGCCGACGGCAGCGAGCAGTCGTGGACATACGACGGGGAGGGCAACTGCGTTGCCCACGTGGACGTTCTCGGCGGGGTCACGACCTTCGAGTACGCGGACTTCGATGTCCTGACGGCCCGCACGGGGCCGGACGGCTTCCGCTACGCGTTCCGCTACGACACCGACCTCCACCTCACCCAGGTCACCAACCCCCAGGGATTGACCTGGGACTACGTGTACGACCCGGTCGGCCGGGTCACGGCCGAGACCGACTTCGGCGACCGGACGCTGACGTACGGAAGGGATGCGGCAGGGCGGCTCGTGTCCCGGACGGACGTGCTCGGCCAGACCATCCGCTACGAGCGGGACGAGCTGGACCGGGTCGTCCGCAAGGACGCCGCCGGCGCCGTGACGACCTTCGTGTACGACTCCGGCGATCAGCTCGCGGAAGCGGTCGGCCCGGATGCCACGCTCACGCGCTTGCGCGACCGGTACGGCCGCCTCAAGGCCGAGACGGTGAACGGCCGGACGACGGCGTTCGCGCACGACGAGCTCGGCCGTCGCACGGGCCGCACGACCCCGACGGGGGCGGTCAGCACCTGGACCTACGACGAGGTCGGCTCCCTCACCGCACTGACCGCGGCCGACCTCGCCATCGCGTTCGACTACGACGCGGCCGGCCGGGAGGTCACCCGCCGGATCGGTGATACCGTCACGCTGTCGTCCCGGTACGACCACGGGGGCCGCCTCAGCACCCAACACGTCACCCGTGCCGGTCACAGCATCCAGCGCCGCGACTACACGTACCGCGCCGACGGCAACCCGACGGCCCTGGACGACCAGCTCGCGGGCGCGAAGACCTTCGACCTGGACGCGGCCGGCCGGGTGACCGCCGTCCGGGCGGAGGGTTGGACCGAGCGGTACGCCTACGACGGAGCGGGCAACCAGACGACCGCCTCCTGGCCCGCCACTCACCCGGGCCAGGACGCCGTGGGGCCACGTGAGTACACCGGCACGACGATCACGCGCGCGGGCAGGACGAGCTACGAACACGACGCGTTGGGCCGCGTCACCCTGCGCCGCAGGGCCCGGCTGTCCGGCGCGACGGACACTTGGCGCTACGACTGGGACGCCGAGGACCGCTTGCGCGGGGTGACCGCCCCCGATGGTGCCGTATGGCGCTACGCGTACGACGCACTCGGCCGCCGCACCTCCAAGCAGCGCCTCGCTGCCGACGGCACGAGGGTTCTCGAACAGGTTGTGTTCACCTGGGACGGCACGACCCTGTGCGAACAGAGGACGGAATCGCCGGACCTCGCCCACGCGGTCGTCCTCACCTGGGACCACAAGGGCCTGCAGCCCCTGGCCCAGCGAGAACGCCTCCTGGACCGGGAGTCACCCCAAGAGGTCATGGACGCCCGCTTCTTCACCATCGTCACCGACTTGGTGGGGGCCCCCGCGGAACTGATCGACGAGGCAGGGGCACTGGCCTGGCGCACCCGGAGCGCCGTGTGGGGCACCACGACCTGGGCGTCCACCAGCAAGGCGTACACCCCGCTTCGCTTCCCGGGCCAGTACTTCGACCCGGAATCGGGCCTTCACTACAACTACTTCCGCCACTACGACCCCGAAACCGCCCGCTACGTCAGCCACGACCCCCTGGGCCTCACCCCGGCACCCAATCCGGCGGCCTACGTCCCCAATCCCCTCACGTGGGTCGACCCGATGGGGTTGGCGGCCTGCCCGACCTTCACTCCGGGAGAAACGCTGGGGGACGTCAGCAAAGTCCACGGATGGGTACCCAAGTCCATCCCCGCGGAGGCCTTGGACGTCCTTCAGGACGTGCGCAAGGAAGGTTGGGGCTGGGGAGGAGGGCCCGGCTTCTATGGGCCGAAATGGTGGGTTGAGCCATTCGAAAACAGCGGAAAGAACGACGGCTACATACTTCCCACCCGTGAGCCCTCAGGTCAGCCGATCACTTATAGGGAATATGGCACCTACCCGTCACCGGACAATCCCAAGCCAGGCGGCGAGCGCTGGGTGTTCGGCAGCGATGGGTCCGCCTACTACACTCCCACTCACTACCAGACGTACATTGTGGGCGAAAGTCCCAGATGGGTGAACTGATGACAGAAGAGGAACCGGCAATCCGTATCGCCCCGTGGATGCACGTCATCACGGCAGGCGGCGGCGTATGCCTCGATGAACTCCTGCCCACGTCCGGCAGTGTCTACGTGGCACGTCTGAACGGGCAGGGTATGACCGACGAGATCTCGACGTTTCAGCAGTTCGATGAATCGCTGAAGTTCCCCGAATACTTCGGATGGAACTGGAATGCATTCTTTGACTGCCTTCGCGACCTCGGATGGCTCTCATCGGATCACCACATCCTCATTGTCGACGCCGCCGAGAGTGTCCTTTCCGAGGACGATGCCGCTCGCGAGGAGTTTTTCAGAACCCTATGGCGCGCCGGCCAGCGGTGGTCCTACACGAAAAGACCCGAGGGTGTCACGCTCAGCAAACTCGTTGTGGTCCTGTCATGCGGCAAGGAGTCCGCAGCCGGCCTCGCCGCACAGCTTGAATCACTTGAGGCCCGATCGCACTCCTAACCGACAACCGCGCACCCGGGCTGCCGGCTACAGCCAGTCGCGCTTCTTGAAGATGACGTAGAGGCTCACGCAGACCACTGCCATCAGCAGGATTGCGAAGGGGTAGCCCGCCGCCCACTGGAGTTCGGGCATGGTCTCGAAGTTCATGCCGTAGATCGTGCCGACCAGGGTGGGTGCAAACAAGCTGGCGGCCCACGAGGAGATCTTCTTGAAGTCGTCACCCTCACACCGCTGACCTGCGAAAATTGCCCACGCAGGCGGTCTGACCTGCAGCGATCGACCTTTCCGAGTCTTTCACCCTACTGCCTGCGTATGCAGCCGATTCCCCCCAGTCGCCCCCCCACGAGGCCTCATTCCCCCCAGATTTCCCCCAGCGGAGGCAGCTTCTGGCGGCGGGTCGCCGCTGGCTGGGGCCGTGATTGCGGCGGCAGGGAGGGCTACGCGGCGTAGGAAATGGGAACGGTACGACCTGGCGATCGCGGACGTCCCTGCGTATCTCCGAGCCCAGGTTGAACTAGGAGGCTGTGGTCTCTGTGGCCGATGAGTCTGAGCGACCTGTTGCCGCCGCTGTTGTGGTGCACAAGGGGCGGCTGCTGTTGGTGCGGCGTCGCATCACGGAGGGGCAACTGTCCTGGCAGTTCGCCGCCGGCAAGGTGGAGCCGGAGGAGTCACGCGAGGCTGCTGCTGTCCGGGAGGCGCAGGAAGAGACCGGTCTGCGGGTGATTGCGCGTGAGTTGCTCGGCGAGCGGGTCCATCCCGCTACCGGCCGGCTGATTTCCTACACGGCCTGCGATGTACTCAGCGGCACGGCGCACGTCGCGGCAGAGCGGGAAGTCGCCGAGATCGCTTGGGTCACCCGCGGCCAGATCTCGGCGTATGTACCGCACGGGTTCTTCGGACCGGTGGAGGCGTATTTGGACGGTGCACTCGGCTGATCGGCCCATCTGCGAGCCGCAGATGCGTCGGAAGCCGGCGGTCCGGGATCTGGCCCACGAGATGTGGCTGCCTGAGGCCGTTGTCGTACCCTGCCATAGCTCGACCGCTCGAGCCGCCGACTGGGAGTACCCGTGTGACCGAGCCGCAACGCAAGGCTGTCCTGTACGTCGGCGTCCGCGCTGCGGGGATCGCCGGCGATTCGGCAAACTCATCATTGCCGCACCCGAGGGCCGACGCCATCGCCGTCGCGCCAGCCACCTTCAACACTGTTAACACATGGGCCG
This sequence comes from Streptomyces sp. GL_148, assembly GCF_057834205.1. Lineage (NCBI taxonomy): Bacteria > Bacillati > Actinomycetota > Actinomycetes > Kitasatosporales > Streptomycetaceae > Streptomyces > Streptomyces sp. GL_148. The sequence goes on from NZ_CM174396.1 coordinate 7,096,540, forward strand.
CCGGCTTCGCGGACGACCTCGCTCTCGGCATTCTTTGAGAGGTGCCCGGCATGGGCATTCCCGCCGTGGTGCCGCCCTACGGGAACACTCCCCTCGCTGCCCACCGCGCCTATCGGCGCAGCGTTGACGAGCTTTGCGAGATGGGGGTTATGTTCGGGTGGTACGTTCCGCACCGCCCGAAGTCCACTGGTGGTGCTGACCAGTTCCTCTGGGAAGAGGCTGTTGATCTCCTTGCTCCGCACTTCCCGCACGTGGCGCGGCAGTCGTGACGACGTTGGCGTGTCACCGTTCGGTTTGGGAAGACGGCAAGGGGCGCGGCCCCAAGCGTAAGTGGGCGTTAAGTCCGACCTTCCTCGGTTCGTGATCGCTCGCTCGATCGTGGTACTGATCGCCGTCCGCGCCGCGTGGTGACCATGTACATGTTGAGATGTGGGCGTGAAGAGAGAGCCGTACCTTAGAGCTCGTAACGCGATCATGGTCGGTGCTTCTTCAGGCGTCGACAGCAGATGAGTGCACAGGCCAGGGAAACAAACGCGTCGTGCAGCTCGGTGCGGCGTTCCCATCGGACGGCGAGGCGTTTGATCTGGTGGAGCAGGGCGCAGGTCTGCTCGACGACGTAGCGGAGCTTGCCCATGCCCTTGATGTTCGAGGTTCCCTTGCGGGAGATGGCGGGTAGGATCCGGCGTTTACGCAGCTCTTCCCGGTTGGGGTTGGAGTCGTATCCCGTGTCGCCGAGCAGGGCTTCCGGACGCTTGAGGGGCCGGCCGGGGCGGCCTGCGACGGGTGGGATGCCGTCTACCAGGGCGAGGGTCTGGGTGACGTCGTTGACGTTCGCCGCCGTCGTGATGACCTTCAGCGGGGTGCCGCGGCCGTCACAGATCAGGTGGTGTTTGCTGCCTGTCTTCCGCCGGTCGACCGGCGACGGACCGGTGTCGGCGCCCCCTCTTTCGCCCGGATGTGGGAGCCATCCACGCAGGCCCTGGACCAGTCGAGTCGGCCGGTCGCGTTCAACTCGGCGAGCAGGAGTCGGTGCAGCTGGTCGAAGACCCCGGCCTGCTGCCACCGCTCCAGGAGCCGCCAGCAGGTCTGCCCTGAGCCGAATCCCAGCTCAGGGGACAGGGGTTGCCAAGCGATGTCGTTGCAGAGCATGTACAAGATGCCTTGAAGGCGCAGCCGGTCAGCCACCGGCCTCGGCCCGGTGATCTCGTCGGCCAGGGCGGCAGCAACGGCTCGATACATGCCCACAAGTCGTCGTCCACGATCCACGACCGAGTACTCACACCACCACGAACGGTCGAATCGTCACATCAGTCACGGCCGTCCGGCACATCTCATCAAGATCCTGTTACGAGCCCTTAGTGACTTATCGGACGAGCAGTGGGTGTTGATCGAGCCGATGATCACGGCCTGGAAGCAGGACAGGGTGGCGCGGTTGGCGACCGGCGATCCCGGGTCCTGCGACCTCCGGGAGGTCGTGAACGCGATCTTCCATCAGAATCGGACGGGTTGTCAGTGGCGCTTCCTGCCACATGACGTACCGGCCTGGTCGGCGGTGTTCTACTACTTCGGCCTGTGGCGCCAGGACGGGCTGGACCAGCGGATCCAGGAACTCCTGCGCTGCCAGGGGCGGGAGAAGGCCCACCGATTAGAGGACCCGTCTCTCGTGATCAACGACACCCAGTCCGTCCGCGCCGCGGCGGGTGTCCCGAGGACCATGACGGGGCTGGACGCGAACAAGAAGGTGTCGGGACGCAAGCGGGGACTGGCCAGAGATGCTCTGGGGCTGATCATCGGCGTCGTCATCCTGCCCGCCTTCGCGCACGACAACGCCGTCGGCACCACCCTGCTCGACCAGGCCGCCGGGCGGTGCGGGATGCGCCTGGAGGAACCCCCGGTGGACCAGGGGTTCAAGGACGAAGTCATCATCCACGGCGTCCTGCTGGACATCGACGTCGAGGTCGTCCGCCGCAACCCTGCAGACCAAGGCAAAGGATTCGTCCCGCAGCCCAAGCGGTGGGGGTCGAGCAGACGAACGGCACGTTGATGCTGCACCGGCGGCTGGCCCGTGAGTACGACCACCGACTTGACACCTTTGCCTCACGCGTCTACTGGGCCTCGACCGCGAACATGGCCCGCCGCTTCACCACCCCCACCCCGGCCTGGCGCGACACCCTCGGGCCGGCCGCGTGAGCGTCATCGAACTCCTCAACGGACCTCCAGGCCCAGTGCGATGAGGCCACCGCTCGGGCAGGCGACCTACGCGACCAGATCGAGCACCTCACCGCCGCCCTCGCCGAGACCGAAGCGTGTCTCGCGGACCTGGCCACCACCCGGAAGGTCATCGCGGCAACCAGCACCCCGACCAGGATTTCCGAGTCCGTGAGCTGCACGAACTCCTCGGCATGCCCACCGACGACCCGTCCATGAACGTCGCCCGCAGCCACCTCGGATGCCTCACCCGCCAAGACTTCCTCACCCAAGCCGGACGAGAGTGCCACCAGAAACGGACTTAACGTCCTCTGAGAGGGAACTACGCAGCGAATTCGCGACTCAGGACACCGGGCTTTCTTTGCGGTTGACGGTGATCTCGACCTTGGGATGCTCGGGTGCCGAGTGCTTTGGGTCGCTGACGGTCAGCTCGGTCGGCCAAGTGGTTCCGGAGTAGACGCCGGTGGTCTCGGTCTTCATGTCCGCGGTGGCCCGGTAGCCGCCGGGCCCGGTGACCTTGATGCCGACCTCGTAGAAGGCTCGCCCGGAGCCACAGTTGGTGATCTCGATCGGGATAACGAGTGACGATCCGTCGTTGCCTCGCTTGGGCTCGTACGCCGCTACGTCGCCCTTCACCGCAACGGGCTCCCCTTGGTCGGGTTCCGGAGCCGCAGCGCCGGACGGGGTATTGGTTCCAGAGGGGTCGAGCTGCTGGGCCTGTTCCTGCCGCGCGCGGTCGATTTCCTCCGCGGCCTTGCGTTGAGCCTCGGTCGAGGGGGTCCACGATGGGGAAAGCGGGGGCGTGGGAGACGGGCAGTCCGGTGTCGACGGTTTCGCAGAGGCGGGCGGCGAGAGCCGGCTGGTAGGCGTCGGGCCGGAGAGCTTCTCTGCTGCCGCATTCTGCGGTAACTCGGCGCAGGCCCCGGTCAGGATGCCGACGAACAGCACTGCGGCTGCCACCAGGCCCTTCCGCCTCACCGCGAGGGGTACAGACATGTTGTCCACCTAGGTTGGTTTGTGGTGTGAGCTAGGGCGTTGGCATTGGCGCTGCCACACGTCAATCGCGAGGCACAATGTGGATGCCTCTCACTCAAGAGTTGAGTCGATCGTGTTCAGACCGTTCAGCCCGTTCAGCAGGCTGCGTTCAGCGGGGGTGAACGAGGGGCCGTCCGCCGGCGGGCGCAGGGGGCCGATGAGCGCCGTCAGCAGCACGCTGGGCCTGACCAGCGATGTGGGCGGGGCCTGGAGGGACAGCACGTCGGTCAAGGCTGTGGCGGCGTGGAACGAACCGGTTGCGGTCCGCGTCAGGCGGCTGACATAGCGATGGAGGAGACGATCGGCAAGGTTCGGGCGCTTGCCCCGGGTGGTGGAGAACTGGATGTCCGCCCCCACGGCAAGAGCCCACGCAGCGTCAACAGGGCGGGCGATGGCGCGCTGAGCGCGGCGGGCCAGGCCGGGACCCGGGCGGGCCGAGAGCAGATTGCGCAGGGCGAGTGCCCCAAGCGCGGCTACCGACATGCCTTGCGCGTATACAGGGTTGAAGGCTGCAACAGAGTCTCCCAGCGCTACCAAACCCTCAGGCCAACGGCGGAGCCGTTCGTAGTAGTGGCGCCTGTTCTCGGTGCTCCGGGTGACACTGACACCAGTAACCGGTTCGGCGTCCTTGAGGAGGTCGGCCACGACGGGGTGGCGCAGGGTGCGGGCGAACGGCTCGAAGGCTTCCGCCTCGCGGGTGGGGTGGCCGCCGGGGGCGCCCATCAAGCTGACGTGCCAGCGGTCGCCTTCGATCGGCAGGATGCCTCCGGCCTTGCCCGGCTGGGGCAGACGGGGGTCGGCTTGCACGCCGACAATGGGCCAGTCCCGGGTCGCGACGGGGGCTCGGTAGATGCGGCTGGCGTAAGCGAGGCCGGAGTCGATGTGTTCTTCAGCGAGGCCGGTGATTCCTAGCCCTTCGAGCCACTGCGGCATGCGGGTGGCCCGGCCGCAGGCGTCAATGACCAGGTCGGCACGCAGTTCCGCTTCCGTGCCGTCGGCCGTCTGGACACGCACACCGGTGACGGTGCGGCGGTTGCCGAGCAGTCCGACGACCTTGGTCCGCGTACGCACACTGACCCGGGGGTCCTTCAGGACCTGTTCGCGGACGACGAAGTCGGTCAGGTCGCGGCTGGCAGTGATCACATAGTGGGTGGCGCGCTGCCAGCGGCGGTACCAGCCCTCGGAAGAGTTGATGACCATGTTGGTGGTCACCGGGATGCGGTGGGCGCCGGCCGCCAGCAGCAGGCCGGTACTGCCCGGCAGTAGAGCCTCCACTGCCTCCGCACCAGCAGTCTGCAGCCAGTGAATGTGGGCGGCTTGAGGGACGCCGGTACGCGGCTCGGGTCCTGCGGGCAGCTCGTGGGCCTCAATGATCTCTACGGAATCGACGAAGTCCTTGCAGGCAGCTGCCGCGAGCATGCCGGCCAAGCTGCCCCCGATGACGACAACCCGTTTGGGGCTCCAGCGTGAGGCTTCATGCATGACGGGCAGCTTTCTGCGGGGGCACATGGCGGTCTTGGATGGCGCGCACGACGGGCGAGGTCAGTGCGAGCGACAGAGGAATCAGGTCCCGCGTGCGCCATGCCGATCTGTCGGTGGCATCGTGCGGCTGCTCCGGAACGGCACGCTGTCGCTCGCGAGCGATGAGGATCACGGCTGCATCCGCCGTGACCGAGGCGGAGGAGTCGTCGCCACCCTTGCGGAGCGCCGCGTGGTAGGCCATCTCCCGGACACCGGGGTCGCAGTAGGGCGTCAGAGCGAGGATGGCGTCGTACAGGGCGGTCTTCCGAGCTGTCAGGAGGACGGCCGGTGGAGTCCGCCACCACGGCAGAGAAGCACGGAACGAATTCGGAGTGGGTACGTCCCGGAGGGCCCGCCACAGTGGGGTGAGCTGCCACAACTGTCGTACGGCCCGGGCACCCGTCATCACACGCGGACCGGCCAGCGGGAGAGCGAACCCGATGGTACCGAGGAGAGCAGAAGGAGCAACGAACTGGGGGGAGACCTTGTCGACGAGGAAGTCCATGTTGTGGCCGGTCCACCGGGCGGCCACTGCCACCAGTCTGACGGCGGCGTTGCCCACGATGATCAAGTAGGCGGGAGCGAGGATGCGCAAGCCTGCCCGCAGCGACCCCTGTACCTCCCTGGACCACCGCCAGCACATTGCGCTCGCAGCCATCATCGCAACGCCTTGGGTCACCAAGAAGGTGACGATCATCTCCCGGATGTACGGCGTGTTGGCGTAGTAGGCGTCGAACAGGGCGACTTGCTCCACGGGAGCACTCCCGGCCCAGTACAGGAGGAAGATGGCGAGGATGGTCAGGCCGTAGACGGCCACACAAAGGCGTGAGGCGCGGCGGGTCTGCTGCGGGGGCGCGGGCCGCCAATTGATGATCAGCACGAGAGTCGCTCCGGCGAACGCGGTCATTGCCGAGAGGAACACCGGGGCGGCCAAGTTGGGTATCCCCGTCAGCCGGTTGATCTCGACGATGGACTCCGGGGCGGCGACGAGCATGCTGCATCCGCTGGCGAAGAGCAGCAGGCAGGCAGCGCGTAAGAGCATGTCGTGTCGTCTACGAGCCAACGCGGGCAACTTCGAGGCGGTGAGGAGTAGGAGGGTGATTCCGCTGACATAGAAGACAAGATTGCCGGGACCGGACGTCACCTTGCTGTTCTCTCCTCGGCATGGGTGCGGCAGAAGACCTGCGCAGTACGTGTCAGGTCCGGCGGAAGCGGTGTGCCATCGAGGCTTGGATGCGCCCGGCAAGGTCCTGTGGGTCAGCTGATGAGCGGGCCTCTTCGAGGGCCGCCTGCACGTCTGTGGCAAACCGGAAGCCGAAGCGCTCCGCATCGACTTCCTCGTCGACCTGACGGGTATCGGCGCGCATGGCGAAGTGGAGGGAGACATCCTTGAACTCGGTGGGCGAAAGATCGGCGTTCGCGACCTCGGAAATCACGGTCACAAGGTCTGCAAGAGCACCGGTCGGCACAGCCATTCCAGCACGCGAGGTGGCAGGCCCCTGGTGGGTGCTGCCACCGCAGTGGCCCTGAAACATGTGCCACACCTCGTGACCGATGATGACGAGCTGGTGCTCGCGATCGGTGTTCTCCTCGTAGACGATCAGGTCGTGGCCGGCGCGGTCCACCCATAGCCCACTGGCCGTCGCGGGCGGGAAAGCTGCCTTGCGCAGCCGGACGGACCGTCCCCGTGCTTGGCTCAGGGCACGCCCTAACGCGGGGATGACATCCTCGTCACTGGAGGGCGGCTGAAATTTCCTGACGAGCTGGGCACTGAGCTGCCGCATCCTTCTGGGTCCCGTTCTCACTGCGGATCTTCGCTCTCGTCGAGTTCGAGCAGGGCCTTCAAGGTCGCGTTGAGCACGCTCCAGCGGTCCGGTGGGAGATCCCGCGCCCTCCTTAGGGCGATGCCCCGGACGTCGTCGTACTCCAACCGCACGGCAGCCAGCGGATCGGTTACGTCTTCCAGCCCCTCCGATGCCTGCTGAAGCGCGGAAAGGATCGGCAGCAAAGCCCGGTTGAGAACCTCGGGAGCAGGCGCGGTGAAGAACGCCTCACCTCCGACGACGCCGAAAAAGCTCACGAGACCGTGCAGGAACTCAACGCTGGGCACCTTCTCGCCAGAGCACACCTGCCGTGCCCAGAACGCGGAGACCCCCAACTCGCGGGCGATGTTGGCCGCGAGGTCCGACATGCGTTTGCCGGTGCGCGCAAGGTATCCGTCTGCGAGGGCTTTGACGCGTAGACGGACCCGTTCGTTGACCGTATCGGCCGACGGCTCACCGCCTCGAAGCAAGGTCTGGACGGTGTCTTCAGACAGAGCCGTCCTGGCCGCCAGCTCTTTGGGGTTGATCAGCTCCGACCACGTCAAGTCCCGCTCGTGGATGAGCGCCTCGAGGCGCTCGAGCGTCGCGTGCAGAGACGGGGAAGGGCCCACCGACGTACTCCGATGTGTGCAGGAAGGCGTGCACACGGCACCTTACTGCGCTCCCGTCACGGATTTCAACGATCGTATATCAGCCAAGAGGCGATCGCTGGTGCGCGGTGACCGTCGCCGGCACCCACGTCTTCAGGCCGGAGCGGAGTGGCGTGTGCTTGGCGGTTCAGCCGACGCCCGCCCCCGCCTCAACGATCATTTATGGCCAACAAAACTATCGTTGAGTGGACTTGATGTGGTCGAAGCGGGCGGCCCCCATGTGGCGGTTCGGGCCCGCATCCGGCCGGCCGGCCTGAGGGCGAAGGGTAGTCAATGATCGTTTACTGACTTGAAATGATCGTTGACTCGCGGTGTTGGGCTGGGTCAGCATCAAGGCGCTGGACGCCCTGCCAGAAGTCGAAGCTGGGCCTCCGCATTGCGAGACCGGCCATATCGGGGGAGTGGGGATCCCAACGCGATCCCTGGGGCGGGTCGCCGACATGCAGTGCCAGACGATGGGGGAAAAATGAAGCAGACAGCCATGCGTGCAGCCGTCATATCGGTTGCCACGGGGGTGATGGGCGCCGGATTGCTGGTGTCCGCGCAGACCGCAAGTGCCCAGACCGCCTGCCAGATGGACTGGGACAGTGCGGACTATGCCATCACCTTCCCCGACAAGCGGCCCGGGCTTTCCTTCTCGGACAGGGCGTGCACGCACATCGGCTATGCGACCGGCCAGGGGAGGATCCAGGCCGATATCAAGCTGACCTGGCAAAAGGTCGTTGACGCACAACTGCTTGTCGAGGGCAAGCGGTTCGAGTCGTTCAAGGTCGTGTCCCGGCTTGAGAGCCGCACGCAGGAACTGGGGGCGGACACTGTCGTGACCAGCAACAGCTGTGATCTCACCGCTCTCATCAACAAGGAGACCGTCGGGAGTTTCCAGTGTGCGGCGCCGGCAGCCAACTACGACCCGCGTCTGTGGTGGTCCTCGGACGCCACCGTCACCTACGACATCGTCGGGGACGACAAGGGTGCCATCACTTGGCAGCTTGCCGGTTCAGGTCTCGTGCACGGTACCAACGACGACTGACCGCTTGGTCGCTGCGGAGCAGGTAGCCCCCACCTCGGGCCGTCTCGGGCGGCCGGCGTGGGGGCGTGGGGGGCGTGGCGACCTCACGGGCGGATCTCAGGTTCACGACCCGGCATTGCATCAAGCCACTCAGTCGAATCCAAAGGGGGGAATGTCATGTTCGGCATTACCAAGAGCATTGCTGTGCGCGCCAGTTTTACCGCTGTGTCTGTAGTGGCCTTCGGTCTGGCCGCTCCGCACGCCTCGGCCGCAGACGGCAGCGCGGCAGCGGAGGTCAAGATCTCGTCCAAGGCCGACGCCAACACGCGTGCCATCGCGGCCGCTGAGCCCCAGGCGGTCGCCATGACGGGAAACCTCTGTGGCTCCAGTTACTCGCTGTACTCCGCCGAACGCCTTCCGGACGCGCGGCGGTGGGGCACTCTCTTCATCTACAACCAGGCAGACGGAGATGGTGTGTGTGCCATCTTCGACAACAACCTGAGCACCGCCAAGTACATGAAATTGAAGGTGTGTGACTACAAGATCGCACCCACGTGCGTCACGGATGAAGGCAACTTCACTCAGTATGCCGGGCCGGTTCGCATGCAGGTTTCCACCTACTGCGCAACAGCCATTGCGATCATGAAGAACACGAAGACCTCCACCACGGCTCTCATCGACCGCAAGGTCAATGCCCGTCCCTGCAACTGACGGTCACTCGCGATGGTGCCCTGTGGCCGAGCACGGTGCGCAGGTGCCTGCGCCAACGCAGCCGGCATGTCCGAGCTCCCGCCCCCGCCGTCCTTGTCGCACGGCGGGGGTTCGGGGGCCCGTGAATTCCTGGCGCATGTCATCACCATGCCCTGAGCGGGCCATCCGCGTCGGATCCTTCCACCGCGTTCCAATGAGAGAGCGAAGAGTGAACCGAAAGACTCTGCAGCGCGCACGGATACCCGTGACCGTCGCCGTCACCCTGTCATTAGCCGCAGGCGTGGCGACCACACAGGCCCTCGCGGCTCCACCGCCTCCACCGAGGCCGGCGGATGGCTGGAGCAGCCCCGCCCCGGGGGCGGAGGGCAGCAAGGCCGAAGCTGTTCCCGAGGAGGACCGGACCGCCACCCTCGGCAAGGACTACCGCAGTTCCAAGGACCGTGCGTGGACCACGTCGGGCGACGGCATGGGCTTCCACCTGCTGCTCGCCGACCACAAGGACGGCTACAAGTGGCGCACCGCCGCCACCCTGTCCGAGCCGGGCTTCGACACCGACACCTGGATCGGCAACGCCTGTCTGACCCAGTCGGGCACGCACGCGGCCGTCGCGTACGCGCCGCGTACGTTCACCAACAAGCCCGAGCTGATGGCGCGCGGCGCGTTCACCGCGATCGTCGACCTGAGGACCGGCAGGGTGGCGAAGCTGCCCCTGCAGGCCAGCCTCGGCTACTTCTCCCCGGGCTGCGGCTCCGGCGACAAGGCCGTCTTCTCGCAGTTCGCCGACGAGACGGCGCCGAAGAACGAGACCCGGCTCGTCACCGTGGACGCACCGACGGCCAAGACCGACGTGCTGACGGTGCCAGGCCAGGTCACCTCGGCCATCCCGGTGAACGGCGAGATCGTCGCAGCCCAGGGTCCGAGCCTGGTAAAGGTCGCCGCCGACTCCAAGGTCAGCTCCATCAAGCGCACGTCGGCCATCCCGTTCCAGTTGTCGGCCGACGCCGACGGCGGCGTGACGTACATCGACCGCGTAGAGGCCGGCCAGGAGCCCGCGGCCAAGAGCGCCGCCATGGCGGCCGCGACCTCCGGCGCGACGGGTTCCGTCAACCGGATCACGGCGGACGAGATCAAGAAGTCCGACGGCAAAGCGGCCGGCACCCAGCTGGCGGTCGGCAAGCTGGAGGCCTTCGACCTGGCCCGCACGCCGTCCGGCAAGGTGTACGTCACCGGCAAGGCGGTCAGCCTGGGCAAGCTTCCGGGTGCGGTGAAGAACCCGGGTGGCATCGCCAAGGAGTCCAAGGTCTCCTCGGACGGCAAGGCGGCCGTCATGACGCGCTGGGCCGATGGGCAGGACTCCCGCATCCGGCCCGAGGACGTGCTGAGCGCCCGCACCGCGCGTACCGAGGTCAAGTCTCTGGATACGGGCAAGACCGTCGAGCTCGACGCTGTCCCCCTCGCCGACCCCGTGGGCAGCGAGCAGGCCGTCAAGGACGGCCAGGACACCTCCCCCGCTCTGAAGTCCGGCGCCGCCCCGGCTCCAAGGGAGTCCGGCGGCGCGGACGGCGTTGACACCGCGTTCGCCGCCTCTCCGGGCAACAGCACCGTCGACGCCGACCGTTACTGTTCGGTGGCGCGCAACGACCCCCGCAGGCAGGCCTTCCAGCCCACGCCGCGGCAGGTCGAGTGGGCGGTCAACCAGACCGTCATTGGTCAGCTGAACAAGGGCGCCACGCGTCCGGCGAACTGGAAGAACACGGGCATGGCCGCATACGCGCCACAGACCCTGTTCCCGATCACGACGCTGGTCGGCGACCCGAACGGCGCGCCGGACCGCGCCGACGAATGGCATGTCCCCTCGCAGGTGCTGCTCGGCATCACTGCGCAGGAGTCGAACATGTGGCAGGCCACCCGCTATGCGGTGCCCGGTGTCACGGCCAACTCGCTCATCGGCAACTTCTACGGGCACAAGGTCGCTTCCAACGGCCAGCAGCAGGACCCGTGGGCCATCAACTGGGCTAATGCGGACTGCGGTTACGGCATCACGCAGGTCACCGACGGCATGCGCGCCCACGGTCACGAGAAGAAGGGCGAGGCTCCGAAGACGACCGTCCAGCAGGAGGCCGTCGCCCTCGACTACGCGGCGAACATCGCGGCGGGCGTGAACATCCTCATCGAGAAGTGGAACTCCACGCGCCGCGACGGGCTGGTCATCAACGACGGTCACCCCAAGTACATCGAGAACTGGACGTATGCTCTGTGGGCGTACAACGCCGGCTACTACGCGGCCTCGACGGCGTCCCAGAACGGCGGCAAGTGGGGCGTGGGTTGGACCAACAACCCGGCCAACCCGCTGTGGAAGGCCAACCGCACCCCGTTCCTGGAGGACGCGAGCGGGGGTGACGCGTACTACCACGCGGCAAACCCCCAGCACTGGCCGTACCAGGAGAAGGTGATCGGCTGGGCCGCCCGCCCGATCTCCGCGATGGCCAAGCCGGGCACCTTCGCCCCCGGCTACCGTCCGGCATGGTGGACCACCAATCCGGACCGCACGCGGGTGATGCCTCCGATCGGGCTGTTCTGCAACGCTTCCAACAACTGCGACAAGTCCAAGATCAGTAACACCGACTCGAACAAGACCGGCCAGGGTGCCTGCCTGCTGCCGGGCGACCCGGACACCACGAACCCGCTCTACCTGAAGTGCTGGTTCCACAGCGCCGCGAAGTGGAAGGACTGCAAGAACGCCGAGTGCGGGAACGCGGTCCACCGGTTCGACACCACCTACCCGGAGCAGCCGGACGAGAGCTCCTACCCACCGCGCTGCACCATCGGCCTGCCCGAGGGTACTTTCGTGATCGACGATCTGCCAGCCGGCGTCAGCCCGGCAGGCGGTTCCCCGCGCAACTGCGCGAACACGGCTTCGGCCGGTTCCTTCCGGTTCACCTTCGCGGGCACCAACGGCGTGTACCCGTCCAAGATCGATACGCACCAGATCGGCGCCGGATTCCGCAACCACTTCTGGTTCGCGCACACCCGCGACAAGTCCACTGCCGACGGCAGCCGACTTTTCTTGTCCGGCACCTGGACGCTGAACCAGCCCAACCGTGGCTGGATGCGCGTCTGGACCCACATCCCTGACCACGGCGCCCACACGCGTCAGGCCGCCTACCAGGTCAAGGGCACCAACTCCACGAGCCCGGTCCGCGTCCAACCGCAGCGCGTACTGGCCAACAAGTGGGTCGATCTCGGTGTCTTCTACTTCACCGGTACCCCGCAGGTCACCCTCGACACGCACACCCGTGACGGTGACGGGACCGAGGACATCGCCTGGGACGCCGTGGGCTTCCAGCCCCTCGCGGCCAAGCCGGCGAACTTCGTGGTCGCCATGGGCGACTCGTACTCCTCTGGTGAAGGCGCCTCCGTCTCGGGCGGCGGTGACTATTACAAGGAGACCGACCTCTTTGGCACCGACAAGAAGCTGCGCAACGCCTGCCACCGGTCCAAGAACGCCTGGTCCCGTCAGGCCACCCTGCCCGGGTACACCAAGTCGATCGGCGCGATGTCCGATGCCGCCGACGCCAGAATGGACTACCACCTGATCGCCTGCTCCGGCGCTCAGACGGAGAACATCCTCTCCAACAGCGCGACGGGGCCGACCAACTCCGAGGGCGAGAAGGGGCGTCCCTCCTACGGTGAGCTCCCGCAGCTCGACAAGGGATACCTGGATCAGAACACCAGCCTGGTGACCGTGTCCATCGGCGGCAACGACGCGCGGTTCGGGGACGTCATCCAGGAGTGCGTCTTCAAGGGCGGCCTCATCCCCTGCCAGAACGCGAAGCTCAGCGGCATGTCGGAGCCGCTCAAGGTCACCGAGCCGAGGCTGATCAAGAATTCGGTGCGGCCCTCGATCCACACCACGCTCTTGGAGATCGCCAAGCGGGCACCCAACGCCAAGATCGTGCTGATGGGCTACCCGCCCCTCCTCTCGGGCAACGGAGGCTGTGTCCCAGGCATCGGTACGGCGGAGACCCCCTGGCTCAACGAGATCGGCGCTCTGCTGGTCAAAGAGATGAAGAACGCGGTCGCGGACGCCAAGGCGAGCGGCAATGTAAAGGCCTGGTTCTCCGACCCCACGAACGATTTCGACAAAAAGGCGATCTGCGGCAACCCCGAGACGATCCACGGCATCGTCAACGACAAAACACCTGGTGATGAGGGCGGTATCCCGCGCTCGGCGCAGTCCTTCCACCCAAAGACCACAGGTGCCCGGCTGTACGCCAACTCCCTGCAGGACACGCTGAGAGACGACGCGAAGTAACAGCCTGAGGGGGTCCTGAGTATCCGTACTCAGGACCCCTGCCTCGTTCCCTGAAAGGCTGCTCCCCATGACTAAGGCTTACAGCGTTCTCGGCAGCGCCTTAACAGGTGCTGTCACCGGGTGGATGGGGCTGGCCCTGTGGCAGTGGGCCGACACCGCCGATGCCCGCGCCTGTGAGGAAGGCACGTCAGTCTGCTTCACCGCCTACCCGTTCATCGGCATCGGGCTGTGGGCGTTTCTGGCCGTGCTCACCTTCGCGATCACGCTGGGCGTGCTGGGCGTGCGACCGCTGAAGGCGACCGTGCCGGCATGCCTGGCACTCCAGATGGACGCGTTCGCCCTCATCCCTTTCCTAGGGGATGACGTCCCGCAGCCCTCGGTCGTCACTTTGACCGCGCTTGCGCTCGGCCCGGCGCTCGTCGCCGTCTGTACGGTCCCCGCCTGGCGGAGAGCCGGTCTGGTCGCCACCGGCGTGCTGATGTTGGCGTCCTTCGTGGTCGTCGGCTCCTCGGGGGGCTTCCTATAAACGGCCGTGATGATCGTGCCCGGAGCTGTCGGCAGCCGTACCTTCGGGCGGGTTCCTGGCCGTCGGCGCACCGCCCGAACCCGACGGGTTATTCCGAGGCAGGTGGAGCTGTCACCGCCGACATGGGGCCTTGACCCCGGAAGGCGCCCGCAAGACGCTCAAGCGGGCTGGCTTCCGCGCCGGTCTAGGGCTGATCCGCCCTAACATGTTCCGCCACACCTGGGCGAACGCGGTGCTGGATGCCGCGGACGGCAACCTGGTCATCGTCCGGGGCGCCGGCGGTTGAGCCTCGACCCAGACGGTCGATGAGATCTACGCGCACGTCGATGTCAACGACCCCGCCTTCAACGTGGCCCTGCTGACGGCGTGGGGTGAGATGCAGTGAGTGACCCCCTGCTGCCGCTGGGCAGGCGGTTCTGGCCGCCACCGTCGACCTGCTCACCGCAGAAGGGCTGGCCGCGACCACCCTGGCCGCTGTCGCGCGCGGCCGGCGTCCACGAGACCTCCGTGTACCGGCACTGGAAGACCCGCGAGAATCTGGTCTTCGACGCACTGGCCACCCATTCCGACACGGCACTCCCGACTCCGGACACGGGCGACGTGCGCGAAGACCTGTCCCCAGCTGTTCACGGCGCTGGCCCGGTACCTCTCGACGCCGGCCGGCGCAGCACTGCTGCACCTCGGCACTGTGCGCGGTGAGAACGACCTGGAGGAGGGGAGGCGCTCTTAGAGCGTCCGCCAGTAGGTCATCGGATGCGGGGTGTGCGGGGTCGTGTGTTCCAGCGGTAGCGGGTCCATGCCTGGCGGATCAGGTGGCGGACGGTGACGAATACGCAGGCCAGGGCGATGTAGAACTTGATGGCACTCTTTCGTCGCTCGGTGCAGCGTCGGAGTTTCCCGAAGTTGTTCATCCAGGAGTTCGTGCGCTCGACGACCCACCGGCCTCCCGCCTGGATCGGGACTTTCTCTCCGCGTGGGGTGATCTGTGCGTCGATGCCGCGTTCGGCCAGATCGTCGTGGACGGGGCGGTAGTCGTAGCCGGCGTCCAGGCCCAGCCGCGGGCGCTCCGGCAACGGCCCCAGGGCCTTCTCAAGATGGCTGTACGCGTCCAGGGTGGCGGGCAGGAGAGTGTGGTCGCGGATGTTCGCGGGTGCAGGCTCGGTGATCAGGGGTATGCCGCGGGCTTCGGTCAACTGCGAGCGTTTGAGGCCTTGTTTACCGCGGTCGACGGGGCTCCTGCCGGCGCACTCACCACCAGAGGGGGCCTTCGTGATGCAGCCGTCCGCGACGAGGTGGTCCAGATCCAGGCCGATCACACGGTCGTAGGCGTTCAGGACCAGCAGCCGCAGCTCCTCCATGACTCCCAGCTTGATCCACTCGTCCCGACGGCGCCGCAGCGTCGTGGCGGAGCAGTACTCGTCGGCCGCGCGTTCGTATCCGCAGCCGAAGACGAGGACCTGGACCAGGCGGTCGAAGACAATCCCGTCGGCTATCCGCGGGTTGTGACAGCCCAGCGGATGACGCTCCTCACGGTCAGGCAGCAGCGCCAGGAACTGGTCGCGAACCGGTTTGAGCAGGCATGATGGGACAGCAGGCACGGACACCCCGAGTGATCATGAAGCGTGAGAACTCCATGATCGGGGACCGTGCCTGCACCACTTCACCCGCCTACTGGCGGACGCTCTTACTGGAACGCCCGGCTGGAGCGTGCCGAAGCCCTCGTCCGGCGCGGTATCGCCCGAGGGGAATTGCCCGCCGGAACCGACCCCCACCTCCTGGTCGAGGCCATCACGGGCCCCCTCCTCGCCCGGGTACTGCTCACCGGCGAACCGCTGGAGGACACCCTGGTCCCGCGCTTGGTCGACCTGATCCTCGACGGCGCGCGCGCCTGACCACAGGTCGTCATCGATACCTCCTCGCAGGCGGCAGACCTCGTCGACTGGTACTGCCAACGTGGCTACGCGCCGATTACGACAGCATCGTCTTCATGAAGAACCTGCCGACAACAACTTCTTCGTGGCCCACTGGGACCAAGCCGCGGCCGGGTGGTCGAGCGGCTTGCGGGCGACAAACTGGCGCTGCTGGTCGTGGACGACTCGCACCTCCACGCAGGTCAGGGCGTTCTGACCCCGCGGGCAGCGCGTGGTTGCGGCAGGCCCGAGGCCACTCCGCCCGGTGTGCTCCCGTGTGGACGGTACGACTTCGTCCTGTCGGGTACGGCAAGCGCATGATGGCCACTGTCTGTGATGCGCCGCAGGGGCGGGCGGGCTCTGCGGGGCACGTTGAACGGCGGCCAGGCGGGCTCGTTGTGGCGGACATAAGGCGCCGACTGCTAGTCGTTTCTCCCCGGATTCCCCCCAGGGCTTACCGACGCCCTAAAAGGCCTGGTCACGGGCTTGTCGGGGCAGGGCGAGGAGATCACCCGCATCTATTCCCCCCCAGAGACCCCCCACGGCCGCTTCGAGGTCGATCTGTGGGTGACGCGAAAGCGAAGTGCGAAGGATGATCTGAGCGGGATGCGAGGAGCCTAGAGCCAGTCTCGCCGCTTGAAAATCACGTACAAACTCACGCAGACCACCGCCATCAGCAGGATCGCGAAGGGGTAGCCGCCTGCCCACTTGAGTTCGGGCATGTCTTCGAAGTTCATGCCGTAGATAGTTCCGACGAGTGTGGGAGCAAACAAAATGGCAGCCCACGAGGAGATCTTCTTGATTTCCTCGTTTTGTTCGAAGCCGGCCTCGGCCAAGGCGCGCATTTCGGCGTTCTGTTGTTGGGAGACCAGGGTGGCGTTGACCGTCAGGATTTCGGTGAGGGCTTGGCGGAAGCCGTCCACGCGTTCGCTGGTGTGGGTGACGTGGTCGGCTACGTCGCGTAGGTAGCGCTGGAGTTCCTCGTCCGTGCCGTACTTCGCGAAGCCGGCCATCAGGCTGTGGAGCATGCCGACCAGGGGGCGGGTCGCGCGTTGGAACTCGACCATTTCCCGGGAGAGTTCGTAGATGCGGCGGGAGACTTCCGGGTCGCCGCTGAAGACCTCGGTCTCGATCTCGTCCATGTCGATCTGGACGCCCTCGACGACGGGGGCGTAGCCGTCGACCACCGCGTCGAGGATGGCGTACAGGGCGGCTTCCGGGCCGAGGGAGAGGAGTTCGGGGGACTCCTCCATGCGGCGGCGGACCGCCGAGAGGTCCGGGGCCGCGCCGTGGCGGACCGTGATCAGGAAGTCGGGGCCGACGAAGATGTGGAGCTCTCCGAAGTCGACCTCCTCCAGCGCGTCCAGGTAGCGGGCGGCCCGCAGGACGACGAAGAGGGTGTCGCCGTAGCGCTCCAGCTTGGGGCGCTGGTGGGCCTCCAGGGCGTCTTCGATGGAGAGCGGGTGGAGGTTGAACTCGTCGGCCAGGGAGTGGAGTTCGGGCTCCGTGGGGCGATGCAGGCCGATCCAGGCCATGCCGTCGGGCTGTTCGCGCAGTCGGCGGAAGGTGTCGGCGAGGGTGGTGGGGGAGGCGACCCGGACGCCGTCGCGGTAGACCGCGGAGTCGATCACGCTGCGGTGGTCCGCGGGGGTGGGGGCCGGCGGGGGCGGCTTCGGGGCCCGTGGGGGTGTGGTGGGAGGGGTGGGGGGAGGGGCGGCCGGGCGTCGCCATCCCGCGCGCTTCGCGGGCGCGGGCGCGGGTGTGGGCGTGGAGGCGGACGGGGGCGTGGGGCGGCGGTCTGGTCGCTCCGACATCGCAGGTCAGCTCCCGGTCGAACGGGTGTTTACGGGCAAGGGGCAGGATATCCGGGTGAATGGACCCCGGGGTCCATGCGGGTCCGTGCACGCGGGTGCGACCGGTGCGGAGTTGCGGACAGAGGGTGTCCGCATGGGCCGCTACGTTGCTTTCATGGCCTCCAAAACGACGCGTCCCGTACTCGACACCCGTGCGCTGAACCGCGCCACGCTCGCCCGTCAGCTGCTCCTGACCCGCGCCGAGATGTCCGCGCAGGACGCCACGCAGCACCTGCTGGGACTACAGGCACAGAACGTGAAGCCGCCCTACTTCCAGCTCCACGCCCGACTCGCCGGATTCGGGCCGGCCGAGCTCGCCGGGCTGATGGAGTCCCGCCAGGTGGTCCGGATGGTCACCATGAGGTCCACCATCCACACCCACACCGTCCACGACGCGCTCACCCTGCGCCCGCTCGTCCAGCCCGCCCGCGACCGGGAGATCAACTACTTCCGCAAGGGCCTGGTCGGAGTGGACCTGGACAAGCTGGCCGAGCGGGCGCGGGCGTTCGTGGAGGCCGAGCCGCGGACCATGGCGGAGATACGGGAGGAACTGCTCAAGGAGTGGCCCGGAGCCGACCCGCAGTCGCTGTCCGTCGCCGCGCGCTGCCGGCTGCCGCTCGTCCAGGTCACCCCGCGCGGGGTGTGGGGGAAGAGCGGGCAGGTCC
Organism: Streptomyces sp. GL_148; assembly: GCF_057834205.1. Classification (NCBI taxonomy): domain Bacteria; kingdom Bacillati; phylum Actinomycetota; class Actinomycetes; order Kitasatosporales; family Streptomycetaceae; genus Streptomyces; species Streptomyces sp. GL_148. The sequence continues at coordinate 7,114,766 of NZ_CM174396.1, forward strand.
GCCTCACCACCTTGAGCGAGTGGGTTGGGGGAGAGGGAGGGAGAGGAGAAGGAGGGAGAGGAGAAGGAGAGAGGGGAGAGGGGGGAGCGCTTTGGGGGGAGGGGCAGGGGATTGATGAGGTTGTTCTGCGGTATCTCGGGGCCTTTGGGCCCGCTTCCGTCAAGGACATGCAGACGTGGGCCGGGCTCACCCGGCTGCGCGAGGCCTTCGAGCGGCTCAGGCCCGGCCTGGAGGTGTTCCAGGACGAGAACGGCGTAGAGCTGTTCGATCTGCCCGACGGGCCCCGCCCCGATGCGGAGCAGCCCGCGCCGCCCCGCTTCCTGCCCGAGTTCGACAACCTGCTCCTCTCCCATGCCGACCGCTCCCGGGTGATCGCCCCCGAGCTGAAGGGGAGTACCTGGTCGGGGAACCAGGCCCACTGCGCGCTGCTCCTCGACGGGTTCCTCGCCGGGCTCTGGAAGCTGGACGGCGGGACCCTCACCGTCGAGCTCTTCGCCGACGTCTCCAAGGCCGGCAAGGCGGAGATCGTGGCCGAGGGGGAGGCGCTTCTCGCTGTCATGGGGGACGGCGGCGGTGGTGGAGAGGACCGTCCGGGCGGCTCCGCCTCCGCCCGCACCGGGTCCATCCGCTTCGGCTCCATCCGCGGCTGAGTGGGAGAGGGAGGGGAGGCAGAGGAGGTAGGGGAGGGAGGAGGTAAGGGGAGGGGAGTCGCGTGACCCGCCCCCCCCGCGCTCTGGTGGCCCGTACGTCCGACACGGCACGATGCCTGGCACGACCGAGATCACCCGCGGTTGCGGTCGTTCTCGTTCGTGGCGGGCCGCTCGACCATCGACGGAGCGCGGCGCGTCATTCAGGCAGTTGTTCGGGATTCGGGACCCTAGGAGAGAGCAATGCGGATTCCCATGACCGTCACGGACTTCCTCGACCGGGCGGAGCTGGGGTTCTCGTCCAGTCCGGGCGTGGTGGACGAATCGGATCAGCCCGGTCCACCGGTTCCCGACTCGACCTACGGGAGGCTCGGCGAGCGCGTACGGGCCTGGCAGGCGGGATTCGACGCGCTGGGGGTCGGCGAGGGCGAGCGCGTGGCGGTGGTCAGCCACAACTCCGCCCGGCTGCTGGAGCTGCTGTTCGCGGTGCCGATGAGCGGGCGCGTCTGCGTGCCGGTCAACTTCCGGCTGAAGCCGGAGGAGGTCGACTACGTGGTCCGGCAGAGCGGGGCCTCGGTGCTGCTCGTCGACCCGGAACTGGACGCATCGCTGTCGGGCGTCAAGGCGCGCCACCGCTTCGTCCTCGGGCCGGAGACGGATGCGGAGCTGATGCGCTTCGGGGTGGAGCCGCGCCCCTGGTCGCACCCGGACGAGGACGCGACGGCCACGATCAACTACACCTCGGGGACCACCGCCCGGCCCAAGGGGGTGCAGCTGACCCACCGCAACATCTGGGTGAACGGGCTCACCTTCGGCCTGCACACCCGGGTCTGGGAGCGTGACGTCTACATGCACACGCTGCCGATGTTCCACTGCAACGGCTGGGGCATGCCCTTCGTGATGGCCGGGCTCGGCGTCAAGCAGGTCGTGCTGCGCAAGGTCGACGGCGCCGAGATCCTGCGCCGGGTCGAGGAGCACGGCGTCACGCTGATGTGCGGTGCGCCCGCCGTGTGGAACACGGTGCTGGACGCGGCGGCGAGCTGGGAGGGCGAGATCCCGGGCCGGGACCGGGTACGCGTCGTCTGCGCGGGCGCCCCGCCGCCGAGCCGGACGATCCAGCGCATGGGTGAGGAGCTGGGCTGGGAGTTCACGCAGATCTACGGCCTGACCGAGACCTCGCCGCTGCTCACCTTCAACCGGACCCGGCCCGCCGACGCGCAGCTGCCGGCCGGGGAACGGGCGCGCAGGCTGTCGCGCGCGGGGCTGCCCGCGCTCGGGGTCAAGCTGCGGGTGTCCGAGGACGGCGAGGTACTGGCCCGGTCGAACGTCGTACTGGAGGGGTACTGGGACAAGCCGGAGGAGACCGCGGCCGCACTGCGGGACGGCTGGTTCCACACCGGTGACGGCGGCACGGTCGACGAGGCCGACGGCCACTTGACGATCTCCGACCGGAAGAAGGACGTGATCATCACCGGCGGCGAGAACGTGTCCTCGATCGAGGTGGAGGACGCGATCTTCAGCCATCCGGCGGTCGCGGAGGTCGCCGTGATCGGCGTGCCGCACGAGAAGTGGGGCGAGACGATCAAGGCCCTCGTGGTCCTCGCGGAGGGAGAGGCCGTCGAGGAGGCGTAGATCATCGCCCACTGCAAGGAGCGACTGGCCGGGTACAAGGCCCCGACGACGGTCGAATTCCGCGCCACCATCCCGCGTACGGCCACCGGCAAGATCCAGAAGTTCAAGCTCCGCGAACCGTACTGGTCGGGCCAGGAGCGGCAGGTGAACTGACCCCGGAACCCCGGAGGGGATCCCCGGGAACGGCGGAGGAGAACGGTCGAGGGCCGGTACGGGGGCTGCGCGCGCAGCCCCCGTACCGGCCCTCGACCCCAGGTGGTGCTAGGCCGGCAGGTGCGCCTCGATCGCCGCGAGGACCTCGGCGGACTCGGGCTCGGTGCGCGGGCGGAAGCGGGCCACGACCTCGCCGGCGGGGGAGATCAGGAACTTCTCGAAGTTCCAGGTGATGTCACCGGCCTCGCCCTCGGCGTCCGGGACCTTCACCAGCTCCTTGTAGAGCGGGTGCCGGTTCTCACCGTTGACCTCGGACTTCTCCAGCATCGGGAAGGTGACGCCGAAGCCGGCCGCGCAGAACGTCTGGATGTCGTCGGCGTTGCCCGGCTCCTGCCCGCCGAACTGGTTGCACGGCACACCGATGACGGTGAAGCCCTTCTCCTCGTACTTGAACTGCAGACGGGCCAGACCCGAGTACTGAGGGGTGAGACCGCACTGCGAGGCGGTGTTCACGAGCAGGATCGCCTTGCCCTGGTGCGCGGCGAGGCTGGTGGGCTCGTCGGACAGGGTGGTCAGCGGGATGTCGTACAGGCTCATCAAGCTCTCCTCGGCAGGCAACACACGTAATACCCCCCGAGCCTAGGCCCCCATGCCGAGGAGGTCTTCCGCCGGGTCGTTGACCGGCTGGGGCATGCCCGTGAGGTCCATGACGAAGAGCGGTATCCCGAGGTCGTCCGCGCGGGCGCGGGCGTCTTCGGTGTATCCGGCGAGCGAGAAGTAGACGCTGGTCGCGCAGGCCGTGAGTCCGTTCAGCCAGACGCACTCCACCGCCCGCAGCCCGGCCGGGGCCGTGGTCGGGTCCACCTGGGCGACCAGGCCGGGGGCCCGCAGGTCCACCGCCGTCGACGGGATCGGTCGTCCGTCGGGCTGGCGCACGTCCTGGAAGCCGAGCCAGCGCAGGTAGAGCGCGGCGGTGACCACCGCGTCCCGGGCGGTACGGATGGTCACGGGCCGGAAGGCGGGCCGGGGCACCGGAGGATCGGTGGCGGGGGGCGGGCCGGCCGGGGTGTGCATCGGGCCGTGCGCCGGATCGGGTATCGGGTCTGGCGCCGCGCCCGGTGTCGAGCCGGCTGCCGAGCCCGGTGCCGGGGCCCCCGCAGCCGGCCCCTCGGGCGACGCCGGTCGTCCGGGCCTCGCCGCCGGGGGAGGGGGAGTCCGTGCATCCCCACCGGAGGCAGCACCGGAGCCAGCACCCGAGCCCCTACCCCCGAGCGCCCCTGGAACCCCGCCCGCCGGTTCCACCGGATGCACCGGAACCAGCACCACCGTCCCGCAGGAGGTGCACCCCACCTCCGGGTGCGGCCACTCGCTCTCCCGGCCGCAGGCCCCGCACCGCACCGCGACCCAGCTCTGTGTCCAGGTGCGGTGGGTCAGCTCCCGGGGCGGTGACGCCAGGTCCAGGGGAGGGGTGACCGGGTTCCCGCAGGCGCAGGGGAACACCGGGGCGGCGTAGCCGTTCTCGCGCAGGCACGCCGGGCAGCGCACCGGTACCGCATCCGCCATGAGGGCCGGACCCCCTTCGTCGCTCTTCGTCGCTGTGAGTAGACCCATGGTCCACCACCTGCCACCGGAGGGGTGGGCGGACCCTTGATTTTCGGTCGGGCACTGGATTTTCGTACAACTCGCTGCCCCATCGGCGGCTTTTGGTGGGTTCCGGGGTGCCGTACCGCCTTGACGGCGCAGGGAGTCGCCGCTTAGCTTGTTCCGTATAGCAGAACAAAACTTCCGGATTACGGAAAAGCCTGACCGCCAGACCCGCAGGAGAACTCGATGCCTCGTATGACAGCCGCCGCCGCTGCAGTGGAGATCCTCAAGCTCGAGGGTGTCGAACAAGCGTTCGGCGTCCCCGGTGCTGCGATCAACCCGTTCTACCGCGAGCTCAAGAACGTGGGCGGAATCGCGCACACCCTGGCCCGCCACGTTGAGGGCGCCTCGCACATGGCGGAGGGTTACACCCGCGCCAAGGCCGGCAACATCGGCGTCTGCATCGGCACCTCGGGCCCGGCCGGCACCGACATGATCACCGGCCTGTACTCCGCGATCGCGGACTCCATCCCGATCCTGTGCATCACCGGTCAGGCTCCGGTCTCGAAGCTCCACAAGGAGGACTTCCAGGCCGTCGACATCGCCTCGATCGCCAAGCCGGTCACCAAGAAGGCGACGACCGTCCTGGAGGCCGCCCAGGTTCCGGGCGTGTTCCAGGAGGCCTTCCACCTGATGCGCTCCGGCCGTCCGGGCCCGGTCCTGATCGACCTCCCGATCGACGTCCAGCTGACCGAGATCGAGTTCGACCCCGAGACCTACGCGCCGCTGCCGGTCTACAAGCCGAGCGCCACCCGCGCCCAGGCCCGCAAGGCCCTGCAGTTCCTGCTCGAGTCCGAGCGCCCGCTGATCGTCGCCGGTGGCGGCATCATCAACGCCGACGCCTCCGACCTGCTGGTCGAGTTCGCCGAGCTGACGAACGTCCCGGTCATCTCCACCCTCATGGGCTGGGGCGTCATCCCGGACGACCACGAGCTGGCCGCCGGCATGGTCGGTGTCCAGACCTCGCACCGCTACGGCAACGCGACGTTCCTCGAGTCGGACTTCGTCTTCGGCATCGGCAACCGGTGGGCCAACCGTCACACCGGTTACAACCTCGACGCCTACACCAAGGGCCGCAAGTTCGTCCACGTCGACATCGAGCCGACCCAGATCGGCAAGATCTTCGCCCCGGACTTCGGCATCGCCTCGGACGCCAAGGCGGCCCTGGAGCTCTTCGTCGAGATCGCCAAGGAGCTCAAGGCCGAGGGCAAGCTGCCCGACTTCAGCGCCTGGGCCGCTTCCGCCCAGGAGCGCAAGGCGACGCTGCTGCGCCGCACGCACTTCGACAACATCCCCATGAAGCCGCAGCGCGTCTACGAGGAGATGAACAAGGCGTTCGGCCCCGAGACCCGCTACGTCACCACCATCGGTCTGTCCCAGATCGCCGGTGCGCAGATGCTGCACGTCTACAAGCCGCGCAACTGGATCAACTGTGGCCAGGCCGGCCCCCTCGGCTGGACCATCCCGGCCGCGATCGGTGCCGCCACCGCGGACCCGGAGACCCCGATCGTCGCCCTGTCCGGCGACTACGACTTCCAGTTCATGATCGAGGAGCTGGCGGTCGCCGCCCAGCACAAGGTCCCCTACGTTCACGTCCTCGTGAACAACGCCTACCTGGGCCTGATCCGTCAGGCGCAGGGCGGCCTGGGCATCAACTTCGAGGTCAACCTCGAGTTCGAGAACATCAACACCCCCGAGCTGGGTGTCTACGGTGTCGACCACGTCAAGGTCGCCGAGGGCCTGGGCGTCAAGGCGATCCGCGTCACCGACCCGGACAAGCTGGGCGAGGCCTTCGAGACGGCCAAGAAGTGGGCCCAGGAGCACCAGGTCCCGGTCGTCGTCGAGGCCATCCTCGAGCGCATCACCAACATCTCGATGAGCAAGACCGTCGACATGAGCGACGTCACCGAGTTCGAAGAGGTCGCGACCGAGCTGGGTCACGCCCCGACCGCGCTCCGCAACACGCTGCCCGCCTAGTCCCATCAGGCTGGTCTAGCACCACCGAACGGCCCCCGTCCCTCCTCCAGGAGGAACGGGGGCCGTTCCGCGTTCCCTACGGGTCCCAGGTCCCGCAGCCGTTCCACCATGCGGCACGCCCGCGCAGCGAGGCGGCGAAAGGGAGCGGCCGTCCTCCGGTGTCAGAAGCGCGATGAACCCGCACTAACGGAAGACGGCCGCCGAATGGGTGCGCGGGCCCCGCAGGGCCTACGCCGTGATGTGCTGCCTAGGTGTGGCTGGTGGCGCGGAGGTCGGCCAGGAGTTCGGCCTGGCCTTCCAGGACGCCGGAGAGGATGCCGCGGGCGACCCGCAGGAGGTCGGCGATCTGCGGGTGGGTGAGCTTGTAGTACACGGTCGAGCCTTCGCGGCGGGTGACCACCAGGTTGGCCTTGCGCAGGACGGCCAGCTGCTGGGAGAGGCTCGCGGGCTCCACCCCGACCTCGGGCAACATTTCGGCGACCGCGTGCTCGCGTACGGCCAGGAGTTCCAGGACACGGATGCGGACCGGATGCCCCAGCGTTTTGAAGAACTCCGCCTTCAGCTGGTACAGCGGTGTGCTCACCTGGGTACCCCTGCCGTGACTGCCCATCTCATCCACCCGGAACCGTTCCCTCATAGGGGCAGCGCCTCGCCCCTCTTCACGCCTTGTGACCTCCACAATTGCAGATCCCTGCAACTCCTGGGACCCGGTGGGCGGCCTTCGTGACGTTCGGTCACCAGCCGGCGGTCGGCGGGGAGGGTCATCGTGCGGCCTTCCGGATGCGGTGCGGTCGCAGACGCGCACGGGGCAGTAGCCCTGCTTGCTCCAGGTGTGTGCGGGCCCCGGCGATGGCTTCCGGGGTGGTGGCGTACTCGCGTCCCTCCAGGCGCAGCAGTTCGAGCGCCCCGACGGCGTCAAGGGCCTGGCGTTGGCCGGGCCGGATGCCGGAGGTCATGACGGCGATGCCGCGTCGGTTCAGCTTCTCCACCGCGTCCTTCAGTACCAGGGCGCCGGTCGCGTCCAGCGTGGTCACCCTCGACATCCGCAGGATGACCACCTTCACGTCTGCGACCTCGGAGAGTTCCAGGAGGAAGCGGTGGGCGCCGGCGAAGAAGAGGGGTCCGTCGAGGCGGTAGGCGACGATGTGCTCCGCCAGCAGGGCGTGCTCCTCGTCGCTGTGCTCGCCGGGCAGGTCCGGGCGGAAGTCGACTTGCTCCATCCGCGCCTGGCTCGCCACCGCCTTCAGGGCGAGGGCTCCGGCGACAGCCAGGCCGATGATCACCGCGTAGACGAGGTCGAGGGCCAGGGTCGCGGCGGCGGTCAGGACCAGCACCACGGCGTCCGAGCGCGTCGCCTTCGCCATGGCCCGCAGCGAGCCGACCTCCACCATGCGGATCGCCGTCGCCAGCAGCACGCCCGCGAGCGCGGCCAGCGGGATCTTCGAGACGAGCGGGGCCGCGGCGAACACGATCACCGCGAGCACGGCTGCGTGGGCGAGCGCGGCCAGGCGGGAGGAGGCGCCGGTGCGGACGTTGACCGCGGTCCGGGCTATCGCGGCCGTGGCCGGGACGCCGCCGAACAAGGGGGCCGCGAGGTTGGCGATGCCCTGGCCGAACAGTTCCTTGTCCGGGTCGTGCTGCTGCCCCACCGTCATCCCGTCCGCGACCGTCGCCGACAGCAGGGACTCCAGCGCGGCCAGCGCGGCCACCGCCACGGCCGGGGCGAGCAGCGAGCCGAGGGCGGACAGGTCCAGGAAGGCGAGGGAGGGGGCGGGCAGGCCGGAGGGCAGGTCACCGATCGGGGCCGCCGCGTCCAAGTGGAAGACCTGCGCGATCACGGTCGCCGCGATCACCGCGACGATCGAGAAGGGGATCGTCGGCTTCCACCTGGCCCCTGCCAGCATCACGGCCGCGACACCGGCCGACAGGGCGATTGCGGTCCAGTTCGGGAAAGCCACGAAGTCCAGGAGTGCCCGCCAGGCCACGAGCAGGACGTTCTCCCCCTCCGGCTTGGCCACACCGAGCGCATGGGGTATCTGCTGAAGGCCGATCACACACGCGATACCAAGGGTGAACCCCTCCACCACCGGCGCCGGCACGTACCGCATGTACTGCCCGGCCCGCATCAGGGCGAGGCCGATCAGCAGGACACCGGCCATCAGCCCGACCGTCAGCACGCCACCGGGCCCGTACCGGGCGACGATCGGCACCAGCACCACGGTCATCGCACCGGTCGGGCCCGACACCTGGAGGTTGGAGCCTCCGAACAGGGCGGCGAGCGCGCCGGCGACGACGGCGGTGGCGAGGCCCGCCTCGGCGCCGAGTCCGGAGGAGACGCCGAAGCCGAGGGCGAGCGGCAAGGCGACGATCGCCACGGTCAGCCCGGCCAGGAGATCCCGGCGGGGGTTGCGGCCCATGACCGCGAAGTCGGCCCGGGCCGGCAGCACCGAGCGGACCCGCCCGAGCAGGGACGTCAGGAGGGTGTCCGAGGTCACGACGCCGAGACCTCGGACTCCCGCAGCTCCTCCAGCAGCTCGCTCCGTCCGGCCAGTACCTCGGTCAGAATCCGCCGCGCCGCCTGCATCAGGTGCGCGACGTCCCCGCCCGCCAGCTCGTAGACCACGGTCGATCCGTTACGCAGCGAGGTGACGATCCCCGACCTGCGCAGCACCGCGAGCTGCTGCGAGAGAGCGGAGGGCTCGACCTCGATCGCGGCCAGCAGGTCCCGTACCGGCATCGGCCCGTCCTGCAACAGCTCCAGAACCCGTATCCGGACGGGGTGCCCGAGCATCCGGAAGAACTCGGCCTTGGCCTGATACAGCGGAACCGGCACGGTCTCGCACCCCTTCTCGCCGCCCCGCATGCCGGGGCGGATGGCTGGTGCCGTGCCCGCGGCTACCTACGAGCACAACACTCACAGCATCTATGAAATTGCAAACTTATGCAATTCGACGATTCTGTGATTCCTCTCCGTGTCTCCACGTCGCGGGTGTAGCGTCCAGGCAGGGCCTCGCCGCATCCCCCGTCGGCGAGGCCCTCTGTCGTCGGCGAGGCCCCCTGTAAACGGCCCCCGGGCATGACAAAGAGCCGAGTCACGGGACCGTCCGTGACTCGGCTCTTTGAGTGTGTGTTGCTGTTACCGCCCGACGGTACGAGGCTGGCGCGACAGGACGTTCGCACCGCCGGGCGGAGAGGGTGGGGGAGGTTCTCCTTCTCATACAGGGGACTCTGTGCGTGGCCCCTGTAGAGAGAGGAGTGGTTTGGCTGGGACCGTGGCGAACGGCGACGAGAACTCCGGCTTCGTCTCCCTCAGGTCGAGAGACGGGCCTCGGAACCCATTACCACCGCACTGGCTCGCACGCTCGCCACGGTCCTCGTCCTGCCCTCACCGCGTACCACCCCTCATCCGGGTCCGCAGTGTGGGCTCAGCACCCGGATCCTGACCTCCCGTCAGGATCCCGGCGCAGCTTGTGGGCTCAGGCGTCGCGCAGGGCGCGGACGGCCTCCTCGACGCGCTTGCCGTAGTCGGCATCGGCGGCGTGGAAGTGAGCCAGGTTCTTCTCGATGACGTCCTCGAGGGTGACCTGAGACAGGCCGCCGGCGATGGTCGCCACCAGACGCTGCTTCTCGGCCTCCGACATCAGGCGGTAGAGCTCACCGGCCTGGAAGAAGTCGTCGTCCTTGGTGTGGGCCGGAGCCTCGTGGGTGCCCGTGTAGCCGGAGACGGCCTTCGGGGCGCCCAGCGCCAGACCGGTCTCGGCCGGACCCTGGTGCGAGTTGGGCTCGTAGTTCTTGTCGTAGCGCGAGCCGTTGCGCAGCGCCATGACGCCGTCGCGGCCGTAGTTGTCGGCCTTCGTCGCCTTCGGAGCGTTGACCGGGATCAGGGTGTGGTTCACACCGAGGCGGTAGCGCTGGGCGTCGGCGTACGCGAAGAGACGGCCCTGGAGCATCTTGTCCGGCGAGGCGGTGATGCCCGGGACGAAGTTGTTCGGGGAGAACGCGGCCTGCTCGACCTCGGCGAAGACGTTGTCGGGGTTCCGGTCGAGGACCAGACGGCCGACGCGCTGCAGCGGGTAGTCGCTGTGCGGCCACACCTTGGTGAGGTCGAACGGGTTGAAGCGGTAGTCCGCCGCCTCGGAGGCCGGCATGACCTGGACGTACAGGGTCCAGCTCGGGTTCACACCGCGCTCGATGGCCTGCAGCAGGTCGGTCTGGTGCGAGTTGGCGTCGGAGCCGACGAGCTCGGCGGCCTGCTCGCCCGACAGGCAGCGGATGCCCTGGTTCGTCTTGAAGTGGTACTTGACGAAGAAGGCCTCGCCCTGGGCGTTGGTCCACTGGTACGTGTGGGAGCCGTAGCCGTTCATGTGACGGTACGACGCCGGGATACCGCGGTCACCCATCAGCCAGGTGATCTGGTGCGTCGCCTCGGGGGCGTGCGCCCAGAAGTCCCAGACGTTGTCCGCTTCCTGCTTGCCCGTGAAGGGGTCGCGCTTCTGGGAGTGGATGAAGTCGGGGAACTTGATCGGGTCCTTGATGAAGAACACCGGGGTGTTGTTGCCGACGAGGTCGTAGTTGCCCTCTTCGGTGTAGAACTTCAGCGCGAAGCCGCGCGGGTCGCGGACGGCGTCCGCGCCACCCAGCGAGTCGGCCACGGTGGAGAACCGCAGGAAGGTCTCGGTCTTCTTGCCGACCGTGTTCAGGAACGCGGCGCTGGTGTACTCGGTGACGTCGTCGGTCACCTCGAAGTAGCCGTACGCGGCCGAGCCGCGGGCGTGCACCACGCGCTCCGGGATGCGCTCGCGGTTGAAGCGGGCGAGCTTCTCGAGGAGCTGCTGGTCCTGGATCAGGAGGGGGCCACCGACGCCGGCGGTAGCGGAGTTCTGGTTGTCGGCGACCGGGGCGCCAGACTCGGTCGTCAGCGTGCGCTTCGACATGGTGACCTTCCGTACGGGGAACTGCTGACGGAAATCGTCTTCCGTCATGCGGAACAGACTAATTTCGGCATGAACGCGACGTCAACAGTTTGTTGAAATGAAAGTTGGAGGAGAGGTAATCCGGACGGTGCCGGCACTTGGGCGCGACAGGACAGGTGTCAGCACCGGCACCATCCGGAAACTCAGGGCCCCGTGAGAGGGGCGGGTGGCGGCCCTGTGAGCGGGCCGCCTATCGGAGCGGAGCTCAGATCTGGGCGCCGGAGAGGCGCTCGACCGCGCGCAGCAGCGCGGAGTGGTCCAGGCCACCGTCACCCTGGGCGCGCAGCGAGGCGACCAGCTGGGCGACGACCGCGCCGACCGGGAGGGCCGCACCGACGTTGCGGGCGGCGTCGGTGACGATGCCCATGTCCTTGTGGTGCAGGTCGATCCGGAAACCGGGCTTGAAGTCGCGGTTCAGGAAGTTGGCCTTCTTGCGGGTCAGGACCGTGGAGCCGGCCAGACCGCCGTTGAGCACGTCCAGAGCGGCTTCGAGGTTCACGCCCGACTTCTCGAGGAAGACGACGGCCTCGGCGCACGCCTGGATGTTCACCGCGACGATGAGCTGGTTGGCAGCCTTCACCGTCTGGCCGGAGCCGTGCGGGCCACACAGGACGATGACCTTGCCGAGGGTCTCGAGGACCGGCAGGGCCTCGTCGAAGTCGGCCTGCTCGCCACCCACCATGATCGACAGGACGGCCTCGATGGCACCGGCCTCGCCACCGGACACCGGGGCGTCGATGACGCGGATGCCCTTGGCGGCGGCGTTCTTCGCCAGGTCGATCGAGGTCTGCGGGGTGATCGACGACATGTCGATGATCAGCGCGCCGGACTTGGCGTTCTCGAGGATGCCGTTCTCACCGTAGGAGATGGCCTCGACCTGCGGGGAGGCGGGCACCATCGTGATGATGACGTCGGCGTCCTTGACGGCTTCGGCGATCGAACCGGCGGCGGAGCCACCGGCTGCGGCGAGGCGGTCCAGCTTGTCCTGCTCCAGCGTGAAGCCGGTGACCGAGTAGCCGGCCTTCAGGAGGTTCTCGGCCATGGGGGAGCCCATGATGCCAAGGCCGACCCATGCGATCTTGGGGAGGTTGCTCATGATGAGGGTCCTTCTCTTAATGCTTCGTACGAAAAGTTCGTCAGGTGCCTGGCTGTTCGCCCGGACTTTTCCGCTTACTTCGCGGCGCGGGCCTCGGCGGGCAGCCACGCGAAGGAGGCGGCGGCGTCGGCGGCCTTGTACTCGAGACCGACAAAGCCCTGGTAGCCGGCCTTCTGGAGCTGGTCGAGCAGCTCTTCGAGGGGCAGCTCGCCGGTGCCGGGAGCACCTCGCCCCGGCTTGTCCGCAATCTGGACGTGTCCGGTCTTGGCGGCGTACTTTTCGATGACCTCGGAGAGGTCCTCATCGTTCATCGCCAGGTGGTACAGGTCGAGCAGGAACTTGGCGTTCCCGAGGCCGGTGGCCTCGTTCACCTTGTCCACTACCTCGATGCCGGCCGGGGCGCTCACCAGGGGGTAGAGCGGCGACTCGGGCTTGTTCAGGGTCTCGATCAGGAGGATCGCGCCGACGCGGTCCGCGGCCTGAGCCGCCACGACCAGGTTCTTCAGCGCGAGCTCGTCCTGAACGGCCGGGTCCACGCCTTCGACGCGGTTGCCGTACAGGGCGTTCAGCGCCTTGCAGCCGACCGAGGCGGCGAAGTCCGCAGCCACGTTGATGTTGGCGTTGAAGCGCTCCGACTCCTCACCGGGAACCGACACCGCACCGCGGTCCGGGCCCGGCAGCTGGCCGGCGTAGAAGTTCAGGCCCACCAGCTGGGTGCCGGCGTCCTCAAGAGCGGTCTTGAGGGCGTCGAGCTCCTCCTGAGCGGGGGTGGGGGTCTCGATCCAGGGCCACCACAGCTCGACCGCCGTGAAGCCCGCTGCGGCGGCAGCCGCGGGACGCTCCAGGAGCGGGAGTTCCGTGAAGAGGATCGAAAGATTTACATCGAAGCGCTGGTCCGTGTATCCCATGAGGGGTGTGCGCTCCTTCCGTATTGCGGAAGTTAGTTTCTGCCTGATGGAAGACTGCAAGCTGGGCGGCCTGGTTGTCAAGTACCGCCTCCCGAAAAGTCCGGCCCGCCCGTCGCCCGACCGCCACCCCTCAAGGGGGCGCTATCGCGCCACTCCTTCTGGTCCGGGTAGCTTGAGCGGCGTGCGATTGAGAGTGGAGTTCACGACCGAGCCCTTCGATCTTGAAGAGGCCCCTGCCCATGCCGTAGCCGCTCGTGAGGTCATCCAGACGGCCCAGCTGGACGCGGTGGATGTCGGCCCGTTCGGCAACACGGCCGAGGGGGAGTCCGAGGCGGTGCTGACCGCGGTCACCGCGCTGCTGCGCAACTCCCTGGAAGCCGGAGCCACGCGCGTCTCGCTCCAGGTCAACGTGATCGGGACCGAGGAGGAGACGCCATGACCGAGCCCCGGGACCATCCCTTCGTCGCGGCGGTCAAGCCGCTGGTGGACGCGATGGGCGGCGAGCTGATGGATCCGTCCCTGGCCCAGCCCGACGACGTCGTGCTCGCCTGGGAGGGACGGGACCTGCTCGCCGTACGGCTTCCGCAGCTCTCGGACTCGCTGGACCACATCCTGGCGGCGCTGGAGCGCCGACACGGCGTACCGTTGTCCCAGCTCGACCGGAAGTCCAAGCAGGACGTCGTGCGGATACTGGAGGCGCGCGGCGCCTTCTCGGTCCGGCACGGTGTGGAGACGGTCGCTGGAGCCCTGGGCGTAAGCCGCTTCACGGTCTACAACTACCTGAACAGGGACTCGAGCACGCCCAAGGGGTCCAGCGGGACCTCCGAAGGGTCCGCCGAGACCAACCAAGAGTGAATCCTGATTGACTCACCGTGACGAGCCGCCGCCCAATTCACCCGGGCGGCGGCTTTTGTGTACGGGAAGTTTCAACAAAGTGTTGACGCCGTGTTGTCGAGGGCGTTAGCTATGCGCAGCCCGTCAAAGCAACAACAGGCCACGGAGGCCTACCGTGACTTCGAGTCCGACCCCGGGTCTCACCCGGTTCAACGCCTTGGACGACAGCGCGGCCACGGCCGAGCTGCACGAGGTGTGTGCCAGCTCGGCATGGGGCAGCAAGCTGCTCGCCCAGCGCCCCTTCACCAGCGCCGAAACCCTGTTCTCCGCGAACGAGGCCGCCATGGCCGAGCTCACCGCGGAGGACCTGGGCGAGGCGATGGGCGGACACGCGCCGATCGGCCGGCCGAAGCCGGGAGACCCGACCTCCGCCCGCGAACAGCGCGGCATGGCCGGTGCCTCGGAGGAGCTCAAGACCGAGCTCCTCGAACTGAACCTGGCCTACCAGGACAAGTTCGGCCACGTCTTCCTCATCTGCGCCACCGGTGCGACCGGTGAGTTCATGCGGGACGCGGTCAAGGTCCGGATCGAGAACTCGCCGGAACAGGAGCGGGAAATCGCTCGTGGCGAGCTCGTCAAGATCAACCGGATCCGCCTGACCCGCCTCGTGGAATCCGTAGAAGGAGAGTAAGACCGAGCATGAGCACTGAGACCACCGCGTCGGTGTCCACGCACATCCTGGACACCAGCATCGGAAAGCCCGCCGAAGGCGTCGCGATCTCCCTGTCGGCCCGTACGGGTCTCGACGGTGAGTGGGCGGCCCTGGGCGGATCCGCCACCGATGTGGACGGGCGCTGCAAGGACCTGCCGGCGCTGCCGGAGGGCACCACCCACGTGCGTCTCGACTTCGAGACCGAGACGTACTTCTTTAAGAAGCAAGCCGCCGAGGCACAGCAGGACGCCCCCCGCGTAAGGGACAGCGGTGCGTTCTTCCCCGAGGTCACCATCACTTTCGCGGTGAACCCGGGCGAGCACTATCACGTACCGCTGCTGCTCAACCCGTTCGGCTACTCCGTTTACCGAGGGAGCTAGCATGGCCACCATTCTGGGCCAGAACCAGTACGGCAAAGCAGAGAACCGCGTCGTCAAGATCACGCGGGACGGCGACACCCACCACATCAAGGACCTGAACGTCTCGGTCGCCCTCTCCGGCGACATGGACGACGTCCACTACTCCGGCTCGAACGCCAACGTCCTGCCGACGGACACCACCAAGAACACGGTGTACGCGTTCGCCAAGGAGTACGGCATCGAGTCCGCCGAGCAGTTCGGCATCCACCTGGCGCGCTGGTTCGTCAACAGCCAGGAGCCGATCCAGAAGGCCCGCATCCGGATCGAGGAGTACTCCTGGTCCCGGATCGCGACCTCGGACGCGAACTCCAAGTTCATCGGCTCCGACGAGGTGAACCACTCCTTCGTCCGCGAGGGCATGGAGACCCGCGTCACCCAGATCACGTACGACGGCAAGAACTGGGAGGTCATCTCCGGCCTCAAGGACCTGGTCGTCATGAACTCCACGAACTCCGAGTTCTGGGGTTACGTGAAGGACAAGTACACGACCCTGAAGGAGGCCTACGACCGCATCCTGGCGACCCAGGTTTCGGCTCGCTGGCGCTTCGCCTGGTCGGATGACGAGCAGCGGATGCCCAACTGGGAGAAGTCCTACGCCGAGACCCGGAAGCACATGCTCCAGGCCTTCGCGGAGACCTACTCCCTGTCGCTGCAGCAGACCCTGTACCAGATGGGTTCGCGCATCATCAACCACCGTTCGGAGATCGACGAGGTTCGCTTCTCGCTCCCGAACAAGCACCACTTCCTCGTCGACCTCGAGCCCTTCGGTCTCAAGAACGACAACGAGGTCTACTTCGCCGCGGACCGCCCGTACGGTCTGATCGAGGCGACGGTCCTCCGCGACGGCGTAGACGCCCGTATCCCCGTGGACATGACCAACCTCTGACGTGGCACGCGCGTCCCGGGGCTCCGCAGTGGCCCCGGGACGGCGCGACACCTGTCAGCACTTTCAACACGTTTGAACTTCCTGAATCGGCACCCGGACGCACCACACGGGGCGGCAGTACTGTCAGCTGTCAAGGCCCCCGGCTCCGGCACTCAAATCCCCTGGGTTTTGCCGTGCCCGCACCGCCACTGAAAGCACGAGGAAGTCCCATGGCAGCATCGGCAGCCAATGACAGCGCCGTAGAGCGCATCGTCATCGAAAACTGTGCGATTGCGACCGTCGACGCCAACGACACCGAGTACGCCTCGGGTCACGTGGTGCTCGCCGGTAACAAGATCGAGTTCGTCGGCGCGGGCAAGGCCCCCGACAACCTCGAGAACGTCGTCCGCCGCATCGATGGCACCGGGCACCTCGTGACCCCCGGTCTGGTCAACACGCACCACCACTTCTACCAGTGGATCACGCGTGGTCTGGCCACCGACCACAACCTCTTCAACTGGCTGGTCGCGCTGTACCCGACGTGGGCGCGCATCGACGAGCAGATGACGTACACGGCCGCGCAGGGCTCCCTCGCCGCGATGGCCAAGGGTGGCGTCACCACCGCGATGGACCACCACTACGTCTTCCCCAAGGGCTCGGGCGACCTCTCCGGGTCGATCATCCGCGCCGCGTCCGAGATGGGCGTCCGCTTCACCCTCGCCCGTGGCTCGATGGACCGCAGCGAGAAGGACGGCGGCCTGCCGCCGGACCACGCGGTCGAGACCCTCGAAGGTGCCCTCGCGGACACCGAGGCGACCGTGAAGAAGTACCACGACTCCTCCTTCGACGCGATGACCCAGGTCGCCGTCGCCCCCTGCTCCCCCTTCTCGGTCTCCACCGAGCTGCTGAAGCAGGGCGCCGAGATGGCCCGCCGCCTGGGTGTGCGCATGCACACGCACGGCTCGGAGACCGTCGAGGAAGAGCAGTTCTGCAAGGAACTGTTCGGCATGGGCCCGACCGACTACTTCGAGTCGACCGGTTGGCTCGGCGAGGACGTGTGGATGGCGCACAGCGTCCACATGAACGACTCCGACATCGCCGCGTTCGCCCGCACCAAGACCGGTGTCGCGCACTGCCCGTCCTCCAACGCCCGTCTGGCCGCCGGCATCGCCCGCGTCCCGGACATGCTCGCCGCCGGTGTCCCGGTCGGCCTCGGCGTGGACGGCACCGCCTCCAACGAGTCAGGTGAGCTGCACACCGAGCTGCGCAACGCGCTGCTCATCAACCGCCTGAACCCGGTCCACCGCGAGCGCGCGCTCAACGCCCGCCAGGCCCTGCGCCTCGGCACGTTCGGTGGCGCCCAGGTCCTCGGCCGCGCCTCGAACATCGGTTCGCTTGAGGTCGGCAAGTGCGCCGACCTGGTGCTCTGGAACCTGAACACCCTCCTGCACTCCTCGATCGCCGACCCGGTCACGGCGCTGGTCTTCGGTGCGGCGGCTCCGGTCACCGCGTCGTTCGTCAACGGCAAGCAGATCGTCGAGAACAACCGTCTGCTCTTCGCCGACGAGGACGCCATCGCGGTGTCCACTCGGGAAGAGGCCCAGCGCCTGGCGCGGATCTCCGCGCAGGCCTGATCCCACGGAGTCCGGCCGGGGGGGACGGCCCCCGGCCGGCGGCCGCGGACCCGAGCGGGGTCCGCGGCAGCTGTTCCCGGGTAGCGCCCGAGGATTTTTCCGAGGGCGCCCCGGGAGCGGTGACTCGTGCCGGTTTTTCCGCAGCTCGCGCCACTGGCCCCGCAGCTCGTGTACCGCGCCACTGCTACGGCACCTCCAGCTCTCTTCCGACTTCCCTACCGGCGGCCCCCGGGCCGCCCTTGCGTGGAAACGACTCGGGCGAATCGTTTCCGCACCCCTTGGGACAAGCATTCGCAGCAGCAGGAACAGCAGGAGCAGTACCCACAACTCCATACCGGCTCGACTCGTACAGCTTTCGCATCACCTCCCAGACACATCACGCCCCTGCCGGCGTGTTAAACAGTTCGGAGGAAGCCGTGGCCCAGGCGCCCAGGTTTCGCAAAGACGCAGACGTAGTCGCAGTACCGCAGGTCGCAGACGACTCAGGGGCGAAGCACCCGGTCGACGAGACCTTGCCCCCGCTGAAGATGTTCACCAGCGGTCTCCAGCACGTGGCCGCCATGTACGCGGGTGTAGTCGCCCCGCCCATGATCGTCGGCCCGGCCGTGGGACTCTCCGCCACCGAGACCGCCTTCCTGATGGGCGCCTCGCTCTTCACCGCAGGGCTCGCCACCCTCCTCCAGACCCTCGGGTTCTGGAAGATCGGCGCCAAACTCCCCTTCGTCAACGGCGTCTCCTTCGCCGGTGTGACCCCGATGATCGCCATCGGAAAGGGCGAGGGCGACAACGCCGTCCCGATCATCTTCGGCGCGATCATCGTCGCCGGAATCCTCGGGTTCTTCGCCGCCCCGTACTTCGGCAAACTGGTCCGGTTCTTCCCGCCGGTCGTCACCGGTACGGTCATCACCCTGATCGGCGTCTCGCTGCTCCCCGTGGCCTTCAACTGGTCGCAGGGCGGGAACAGCACCGCCACCGACTACGGCTCGATGAAGAACATCGCCATGGCCGCCGTCACCCTCGCGATCGTCCTGCTGATGCGCAAGTTCCTGCGCGGCTTCCTCCAGCAGATCTCCATCCTCCTCGGCCTGGTCGCCGGCACGCTCATAGCGCTGCCACTGGGCATGACGAACTTCGACGCCGTACGGAACGCCGATTTCGTCGGCTTCCCGACGCCGTTCCACTTCGGGGCGCCGCAGTTCCAGGTCGCCGCGATCATCTCCATGTGCATCGTGATGCTGGTGTGCATGACCGAGTCCACCGCCGACATCCTCGCCCTGGGCAAGATCGTCGGCCGTCCGGCGGACGCGAAGACCATCGAGGGCGGCCTGCGCGCCGACACCCTGGGCAGTGCGCTCAGCCCGCTGTTCAACGGGTTCATGTGCAGTGCCTTCGCGCAGAACATCGGGCTGGTCGCCATGACCAAAGTCCGCAGCCGGTTCGTCGTCGCGGCCGGCGGCGGCATCCTGATCCTGCTGGGCCTGTGTCCCATCGCCGCCTCCGTCATCGGAGTGGTACCGCTGCCGGTCCTCGGCGGCGCGGGCGTCGTCCTCTTCGGCTCGGTGGCCGCCAGCGGCATCCAGACCCTGGCCGGCGCGGCCATGGAGACGGGCGAGAACGCCCTGATCGTCGCCGCCTCGCTCGGCATCGGCCTGATCCCGATCGCGGCCCCCGGCTTCTACCACGCCTTCCCCGAGGACCTGCTCGTCGTCCTCGACTCCGGCATCAGCACCGGCTGCGTCGTGGCCATCGTGCTGAACCTCGCCTTCAACCACCTCGGTGCCAAGAAGGGATCGGCCTCGGCCGCCCCGGATCCGGTACTGGTGCACTGACCGGGCTGTTCCCGGCCGGTGAGCGCTGACCGGGCTGTTCCCGGTCCGTGCGCGGGATACGGCGGTGCGTACGTCACCCACTGCGGGGTTGGCGTCCGCACCGCCGTACGCGTCTTCGGCGCGGCTGCCCCGCCGGGCGGCGGCGGCGCGTGACGCCGCGGGCAGGCTCCGGCCGAGGTTCCCGGGGCTCCGCCCCGGACCCCGCGCCTCAAACGCCGGCGGGGCTGGAAATCCCCGGACCCCGTGCCTTGCGCGTCGGCGGGGCTGGAAATGCCCCGGACCCCGTGCCTTGCGCGTCGGCGGGGCTGGAAATGCCCCGGACCCCGTGCCTTGCGCGTCGGCGGGGCTGGAAATGCCCTGGGGACCCCGCGCTTACGCGCCGGCGGGGCTGGACATGCCCAGGTCCGGGGCCGACCAGATGTCCGGGGAGACCGTGCGGACGCGGTGGCCGCGGCGGTCCAGTTCCTGGGCTTCGGACTTGCGGACCTGCAGGGCCAACGCCGAGTCCGTGATGCGCAGGCCCGGCAACCTTCGGGTGAGCTCCGCCGTGTAGCGGGAGAGGTCCTCCACCGTGCGCAGCCGGGCGCTGATCATGAAGTTCCAGGGGCCGCTGACGGACATGCAGATACGCGTCTCGCGCAGCCCCGCGGCGACCGCCGCGCAGTCGGCGAGCTCGAACTCGGAGGCCTCCGCCCACAGCGTCGCCGACACCGGCCAGCCCGACAGCCCGGAGGCCAGCGCGCAGCTGTAGCGCAGGCTCTGCCCGCCCTCCAGCCGCGCCAGCCGGCGCCGTACGGTCGACTCGCTCATCCCGAACTCCCGGGCCAGCGAGGCCACGCTGCGCCGCGCGTCCGAGGCCAGGGCCAGGACCAGCGGCCGGTCCTCCTCCTGGAGCGACGCCACCGCCGGCCGGTCCGGGGCGCCGGAAGCCGCCGGCCGCCGGGTCCGTCGGGTCAGCAGGCCGATCTGGGCCGGGGTCAGCTGGTCCAGGCGCCAGCGGTCGGGGGCGTAGTGCACCGCCGTCACCATCGAGGTACGGGTGCCGATCACGCCGGGGATCCGCTGCACCCGGGAGGACAGGTAGGAGTACAGCGTCGGCAGGTCGGGTACGGCCACGAAGACGAGCAGGTCCCGGCCCCCGGTGGTGTGCTCGACCCCCAGGGCGTGCGGATCCGCCACGAGCACGTCCCCCACCGAAGGCGAGGTGCCCGCGGTGCACGTGACCTCCACCCACGCCATGCAGGGCTTCGTGACGCCGGTGCGCAGCCCGAGTCCGCTCAGCCACGCCTCGCCGGACCCGGTGAGCCGCTCCCAGCGGCGCGCCAGGGTGTCCGGGCGCGCGCCGAGGACCGGACCCAGCAGCTCCCAGCTCGCACGGGGTGCGAGCTGGAGTGCGTGGACCAGTGCCCGGTCCGTGTCGTCGATGGCGGAAATGGCCGAGTTCATACCCTCCCCTTGGTGGTTCTCCCGGTCGGTGACGGGACAACGGGATTATGAGCCGATCATCTCTCTTTGCGCGTTCAACTGTTGACCACATGACGGTGCGCACGTGTCGGACGTAGCAGGAGGATGTGTGGCGGAGGCCGGCGCGGGCGTGCGGCAGGCGGTGCCCGCCGAACTGTCGAGCTTCATCGGGCGGGAGCGGGAGCTCACCGCCCTCGCGTCCCTGCTCGCCACCGAACGCCTGGTCACGCTCACCGGACCGGCCGGCATCGGCAAGACCCGGCTCGCCGTGCGCACCGTCCGCACCCTGGGCGAAAGGGACGGCCTGGACGCCGTCTGGGCGGAGCTCGGGGCCCTGCCCGAGCAGTGCTGGGGCCGTCTCGGAGCGGAGCTCGCGGACCGCCTCGCGGGGCGTGAGGCGCTGCTCGTGCTCGACGGCTGCGAACAGCTCGGGGAGGCCGGCGCGGAGCTCGCGGCCGGGCTGCTGCGCCGCCTGCCGGGGCTGCGCATTCTGGCCACGTCGCAGCGGCGACTGCGGCTCGCCGGGGAAGTGGTGCTCCCCGTACCGCCGCTGTCGGTGCCGACCGCACCCTCCGTGCCACCGCTGCCCGCGGCGCCGTCGGGCCTGCCGGGGCATGCCGCGGCCGACCCCGCCCGGCGGTTCCCGGTGGCCGACGTCGCCGGCTACGCGGCCGTACGGCTCTTCGAGGAGCGGGCGCGCGGCGCCGACCCCTTCTTCGAGCTGACCGACCGCAACGCGGGCGCCGTGGCCGCGCTGTGCCGGGCGCTCGACGGCATCCCCGGCGCACTGGAGCTCGCGGCGGGGCGCTCGCACCAGTACGCGCCCGCGCAGGCGCTCCGCAGACTCGGCTCCGACCCGCTGGGCTTCCTCGCCGGCGGCGCCGGCCGCAGCACCCGGGTCGACGCCGAACGCTCGCTGCGGCTGGCCTCGCCCGCCGAACGGCTGCTCTGGGAGCGGCTCTCCGTCTTCGCGGGCTCCTTCGACAGGGCGGCCGTCGCCGAGGTGTGCGGCTTCGGGGCGCTCACCCCGGACACCGCCGTCGAGGCCCTGCTCCGGCTGGCCCCCGGCCTGCTCGCGGACGCCGGTCAGGGCCGCTACCGGCTGCCCCTGTCCGTACGGGCGTACGCGGCCCGGCGGCTCGCGCACGGACCTGCCGGGGACGGCGCGACGACGGCCCGGCGCCATCGCGAGCGCTGCCGGGTGGTGGCGGAGCGGGCCGCGCAGCTGTGGCGCGCCGGCGCGCAGCGGGAAGCGCGCGCCCTCGCCCTGCGGGAACTGCCCGAGCTGCGCGCGGCGATGAATCCGCTCGCCGCCGGGGGGCCGGGCGCGGCCCTGGAGATCGCGGTGTCCCTGTGGTTCCTGTGGACCGCGTGCGGGATGGCGGCGGAGGGGCGCAGGCACGTGGAACGGGCCCTGGCCGTACACCCCGCGCCCCGGCCCGCCCGGGCGCTGTGGCTCGCGGCGTGGCTGGTCGCCGCCTTCGGCGAGGCGGACGGCGCCGACCCCCTGCTGGTGGAGGCGTGGACCGAGGCCGTGCACGAGGGGGAGGACGCCTGCCTGGCGTACCTCGCGCACCTGCGCGGCACGATCGCGCTGTGGGAGGACCGGTACGAGGACGCCGCGGCGGAGTACCGGGAGGGCCTGGAACTCCTGCCGGCGGATCCCGGGTTCGGACCCGGCCGCGAAGCCCTGCGGGCCGCGCACACCCTGGCGGCGGCCCGTACGGACCCGGCCTCTGTCCCGGTCGAGGACGCCCCGCCGGACGGCCCGGCCGATCTGTGGGCCCACTCCTGGGTGAGCCACGCCCATGCCCTGGTCCAGCGCCACGAAGGGCGTCCGGCACTGGCCCGTACCGAACTGCTGAGCGCGCTGCGGACCCAGTTCGCACTGGACGACACGCTCGGGCAGGCCTTCTCCGTGGAACTCCTCGCCGAACTGGAGGCGGACCAGGGCCGCTACGCCGAGGCCGCCCGCCTCCTCGGCGCCGTCTCCCGCACCCGCCCGTACGCGGCCGCGGCCCCCCGCGTCCAGCACACGGTCCGCACCCGCCTCACCCCGCAGGCCTTCCGCGCGGCCTACACCTCCGGCGCCCGGACACCCCTGCGCGAACTGCTGCCGGAACTGCCGGCCTGACTCCGCGGTCGGGACGATCGCCCCATTTCCCGGTCGACGGCCGCCGGGCCCGGGGGGAACATGGGAGCAGGGGACGTGTGCGACGGATCGAGGGAGTGGTCATGTTTGCGGACAGCAAGGCCTTCAGCGGCTTCTCGGTCGACGACCTCGGGAAGGCGAAGGAGTTCTACGGTGGCACGCTCGGGCTCCGCGTCACCGAGGAAGAGGACATGCCGCACCTGCAGCTGCACCTCGCGGGCGGCAGCAAGGTGCTGGTCTATCCGAAGGAGAACCACGAGCCCGCGAGCTTCACGGTTCTCAATTTCCCCGTCGACGACATCGACAAGGCGGTCGACGAACTCGCCGCGCGAGGCGTCCGTTTCGAGCGCTACGAAGAGTTCGAGGCCGACGACAGGGGCATTGTCCGCCACGCCGAGCGCGGAACGCCGGACATCGCCTGGTTCAAGGACCCGGCGGGCAACGTCCTGTCCGTCCTCAACGAGTCCCCGTAGTACCGCACCCCGCCGCGGCGAGGCCGGAAGGACCAGGCCGCGGCGGATCAGTACTACGGAGCTGCGGAGCTGCGGAGCTACGGGGCTACGGGGCCGGCGTCAGGTACATCCCGCTCTGGTCGGCCCCGGCGGTGTTCTTGCAGCCGAAGCCGCTGCCCGCCGGCTGTGCCACGACCAGCGCCAGGCAGCGCCCGGCCGCGAGCTGCCCGAAGTAGTTCGGGTGCATGGACTCCTGGACCAGCCCCTGCGTCTCGCTGCTGTCGATCCAGCGGGCCCACTCGCTGGTCTTCGCCGAGGCCGGCGCCGCCGTGGTCACCTGCATGCTCGCCTTCGCGCACACCTCGCGCCCCTGCATCATGTCCTTCAGGTCCAGGAACTGCGCGCCCTTCGCCGCGGCCACCGCCTTGAGCCGCCCGGCGAGCTGCGGCACGAGCGAGTCCCGCGCCCAGTCGGAGTCCCTGTTCCAGAAGGGACACCCGCCGGTGTTGAGCCGGCTCCAGTCGCTCTGGGTGTACCGGTTCTCCGCGCCGCGCGGGATCGGTGACGGGTAGGACTGCAGCACGATCCGGTACGAGGAGTCGGCGTACCCGGCGCCGCGCATGACGGCCCGCACCTCGTCGACGGACTTGCCGACGTTGGCCATGACCCCGTCGATCTTCTGGTCCACGTCCCACTGCTGATCGTCGTAGCAGTAGGAGTTCCAGAGCACGAAGTCGTACGCGCACTCCTTGATGATGTCGGCGAAGCCGAGGTCGTTGCCGCCGATGGACAGCGCGATGACCTTCACGTCGTGGCTCGCGGCCACGGCGGCGAGCTGATCGGCCTGCGGGGCCTCGCCCTTGTAGGCGACGCCTCCGTTGGAGGCGCGGAACACGTTCTGCGAGACCGCCCCGGAGCAGGCCAGGTTGATCGCGACGTCGGCGATGGCCCCGGCGCTCTTCACCTCGGCGGAGCCCGACCGGTGGCAGCCGCCGGCGGTGGCCCCGTAGACCTTGCCGGGGTCGTAGCTGCTGCCGCTCACCCAGGCCCGGTCCGTCCCGGTCCGATTCCCGCTGTTGGTCAGGCTGTTGCCCTTCCAGCGTCCGGCCTCCCCGGAGATGTAGCTGTCGCCGAGGGAGACCACGGCCGTGGGCCCGCTGCCCGGCTCGGCCACGGCCGTCCCGGACCCTCCGGCGACCAGGGCCCCGGCGCCGAGTGCTGCCGCCATCCCGATCCCGGCCAGTCGTCGCACTCGACGGGCCCGGTCCATGCTGTCGCTGCGCAATCCGATCACTGCGGAACTCCTGCGGTCGGCCATGCGCATACCGGGACAACTCCGGCGCATGGCGCGGTAAGTGGGGGTTACCTCCGGCCGGTGGCAATCGGAAAGGTGCCATCCCGCGCGTTGTTACCGCTAGGTACATGCAAGTTACGAACAAGTAACAACCGATCGGTCGTTCGGCGGGAACCTTTCGGACGCACGACAGCGCCCCCGGAGCCGGAAGGCTCCGAGGGCGCTGTCGTGGTTTCGGCTGCTGTGCGATTCAGCCGAAGACGGGGGTGTCAGCCGGTGAGCTGGTCGTACGCGGGAAGGGTGAGGAAGTCCGCGTAGTCCGCATCCAGGGAGACCTGGAGGAGGAGGTCGTGGGCCTGCTGCCACTTGCCGGAGGTGAAGGCCTCCTCGCCGACCTCGGCGCGGATCGCGGAGAGTTCGGCGGCCGCGACCTCGCGGGCCAGGTCGGCGGTGGCGAGCTTGCCGTTCTCGAAGACCACGCCGGCGTTGATCCACTGCCAGATCTGCGAGCGCGAGATCTCGGCGGTGGCGGCGTCCTCCATCAGGCCGAAGATGCCGACGGCGCCGAGGCCGCGCAGCCACGCCTCGATGTAGCGGATGCCGACCTGGACGGCGTTGCGCAGGCCGTCGTACGTGGGCTTCGCGTCCAGGGAGTCGATCGCGATGAGCTCGCCGGCCGCGACGGAGACGTCCTCGCGGAGGCGGTCCTTCTGGTTGGGCTTCTCGCCCAGGACGGCGTCGAAGGAGGCCATCGCGATCGGGACCAGGTCGGGGTGGGCAACCCAGGAGCCGTCGAAGCCGTCGCCGGCCTCGCGGTCCTTGTCGGCCTTGACCTTCTCGAAGGCGACCTTGTTGACCTCGGCGTCCTTGCGGGACGGGATGAAGGCCGCCATGCCGCCGATGGCGTGCGCGCCGCGCTTGTGGCAGGTCTTGACCAGCAGCTCGGTGTACGCCCGCATGAAGGGCGCCGTCATCGTCACCGCGTTGCGGTCCGGCAGGACGAACTTCTCGCCGCCGTCACGGAAGTTCTTGACGATGGAGAAGAGGTAGTCCCAGCGGCCGGCGTTCAGGCCCGCCGCGTGGTCGCGCAGCTCGAAGAGGATCTCGTCCATCTCGTACGCGGCCGTGATCGTTTCGATCAGGACGGTCGCGCGGACGGTGCCCTGCGGGATGCCGACGTAGTCCTGGGCGAAGGCGAAGATCTCGTTCCAGAGGCGCGCCTCCAGGTGGGACTCGGTCTTCGGCAGGTAGAAGTACGGGCCCTTGCCGAGCGCGATGAGGCGCTTGGCGTTGTGGAAGAAGTACAGGCCGAAGTCCACGAGCGAGCCGGAGGCCGGGCCGCCCTCGAACTGCAGGTGGCGCTCCTGCAGGTGCCAGCCGCGGGGGCGCATCACGACGGTGGCGAGCTCCTCGGCGGGCTTGAGGGCGTACGCCTTGCCCGTGCGGGCGTCGGTGAAGTCGATGCGGCGCTCGTAGGCGTCGATCAGGTTGAGCTGGCCGAGGACCACGTTCTCCCAGGTGGGAGCCGAGGCGTCCTCGAAGTCGGCGAGCCAGACCTTGGCGCCCGAGTTCAGGGCGTTGATGGTCATCTTGCGGTCGGTGGGACCGGTGATCTCCACACGGCGGTCGTTCAGCGCGGCCGGGGCCGGCGCCACCTTCCAGTCGCCCTCGCGGACCTGTGCGGTGTCCGGGAGGAAGTCGAGGGTGGAAGTACGGGCGATCTCGGCGCGGCGCACGGAGCGGCGGGCGAGGAGCTCGGCACGGCGCGGGGCGAACCGGCGGTGGAGCTCGGCCACGAAGGCGAGAGCCGCTTCCGTGAGTACCTCGTCCTGCCGGGGCAGGGGCTCGGCGTCGACGATGGCCAGCGATGACGGCGCTGGTGCGGACATATCTGTCACTCCTTCAGCGGCGGTGCCTGGCGGCCGCGGGGAATGCTCGCGCTGGACGGCACGCAGTGCCGTCGGGTGTGGAGAGTTCCGAATACGGTCGCGGGCGCCGTCTGGGGGTTCAGGGCGCTTCTGACCAGTGGATAGTAATTTCCTCATGGTGGAAGTTCAATGGTTTGTTGATGTCGAGATTCTCTGAGTCGACAGATTCCGCTTCGCCGTGGCCCTCAGTGCCATGGCAGTCACAGCCCGCTCAGGTCAGTCGTGCCAGGTCGGGAGGGGTGTCGATGTCGAAGGCCTCCGCGATGTCACCGCACTCGACCAGCGTGAGTTCATCCGAGTGCGCCGAGAGGTGCACCCGCGCGCCCTTGTCGCCCGTGGCCGTCGCCACGATGTCCGGCCAGCGGTCCGCCCCGAAGAGCACCGGGTGCCCGCGCTCGCCGTCGTACGCCGCCGCCACCAGGCTCGCCGGGGAGCGGTAGGCGGCCCGGACCCGGGCCACCGCCTCCGGGCCGATGCCCGGCTGGTCCACCAGGGAGACCAGGGCCGCGCGGGCGCCCGTACCGGCCAGCGAGGCGAGGCCGATCCGCAGGGAGGAACCCATGCCCTCGGCCCAGTCCGGGTTGTCGGTCACCACGCAGCCGCTCAGGTCGGCGCGCTCGCGCACCTCGGCCGCGGAGGCGCCGAGCACCACGTGCAGCGGGCCGCAGCCCGCCTCGCGCAGGACCCGTACGGCGTTCTCCACCAGCGGGCGGCCCCGGTAGGTGAGCAGGGCCTTCGGACGGCCGCCGAGGCGGCGGCCGCCGCCGGCCGCGAGGAGCAGGCCGGCGATCACCGGGGGAGCGGATTGGTCGGCTGCCGCCGCGGGGTGCTGCTGCCGGTGCTCGTGCTGCTGGTGCCGGTGCTCGGCTGGTGCGCTGCTGTGGGGTGACATGTCACCGATTCTCGCTCGCGCCGCAGGAGGCGCCGTACGGCCGCCAGCGCCGCCCCCGCGCGCAGGGGCTCGGCGATCCGGTTCTCGGCGGCGGTGAGCAGGTCCCGTTCGTCACGGTCGGTCAACCTCGTCAACATTGCGGCTTCTCCTTGCCAATCTGCGGCCAATGCAGCGAGTCTGGACCTTGATTGGCCTGGCAGGCAGAGCCAATCAGGGGAGGTTGGCATGGCAAACGGGCGAGTGGTCCACACGGCGGACAGAATGATCGGCAGCCGCCAGCTCGCGGCCCTGCTTCCGGCGGAGGTACTGGCCCGCCCCGGCTACCGGGCCCTGGCCGACGCCGTCCGCACCCTGATCCTCGACGGCCGGATCGCCCTGCACGTGCGCCTGCCCGCCGAACGCGAGCTCGCCGAGGCGGTCGGCGCCAGCCGGGCCACCGTCACCGGCGCCTACGACCTCCTGCGCGAGAGCGGCTACGTCCGCAGCCGCCGCGGTTCCGGGACCTGGACCGAGCTCCCCGAAGGCCACCGCCCGGTCGGCGCGCACTCCATCGTCGGCGCCGGCGGCTACAGCGCCGACGGCGACCCCGGCATCGACCTCGCCATCGCCGCCATGGGCGCCCCCGAGGACAGCCTCACCGACGCGGTGGCCTGGGCCGCGCCCAGGCTCCCGGCCTTCGCCCGGAGCCCCGGCTACCACCCCTTCGGGCTGCCCGAGCTGCGGACGGCCATCGCCGAGCGGTTCACCCGGCGGGGGCTGGCGACCCGCCCGGAGCAGATCCTCGTCACGTCGGGCGCGCAGCAGGCGTTCGCGCTGGTGGTGAGCCTGCTGTGCCGGCCCGGGGACCGGGTGATGACCGAGAACCCGACCTACGCCAACGCCCTGGACGCCCTGCGGCACGCGCGGCTGCGCACCGGGTCGATCGCCGTCTCCGACGCGGGCTGGGACCTGGAGATCGCCGAGTCCGCGCTGCGCCAGACCGTGCCGAGGCTCGCCTACGTGATCCCCGACTTCCACAACCCGACGGGCGCGCTGATGCCGGAGGAGCAGCGGCTGCGGCTGCTGGCGGCGACCCGGCGGACCGGGACCTGGCTGGTGGTCGACGAGACCATCGCCGACATCGCGCTCGACGTGCCGGCGCCCGCCCCGCTGGCCTCGCTCGCGCCGAAGGGCGGGGCCGGCGGAGCCGATCACGTGATGACCATCGGCTCGCTGAGCAAGACGCACTGGGGCGGGCTGCGGGTCGGATGGATCCGGGCCACCGCCAAGATGATCACGGAGCTCACGGCGGTACGGGTGGCGGCCGACATGACCGGCTCGGTCCTGGACCAGCTGGTGGCGCTGCCGCTGCTGGAGGGGCTGGAGCGGACGCTGCCCGCCCGGCTGGAGCGGCTGCGCGGGCAGCGGGCGGCGCTGATCGCCTCGCTGGAGCGGCACACGCCGGAGTGGTCCTGGCAGGTGCCGCCCGGCGGGCTCTCGCTCTGGGTGGACCTGGGGGAGCCCGTCAGCTCCGCGCTGGCCGACCGGGCGGCGGCGGCCGGGGTCAACATCGGGCGGGGCGCACGGTTCGGGGTGGACCCCGGAACCTTCGAGCACCGGCTGAGGATCCCGTACACGCTGCCGGCGGAGCGGCTGGACGAGGGCGTACGGAGGCTGGCGGAGGCCTTCCACGGGGGCGTGCCGCTGCCTTCGGCGGTGGAGCGGCCGTACTGGGTGGCGTAGCCGGCGCCGGCCCCCCAGACCCCGGTCCTCAAACGCCGGACGGGCTGGATTTGGCCGCGGGCTGGATTTGGCTACGGCGTTCGGATCAGGCGGCGGGTTGCCGCCGTGGCTACGGCCGAGGTGCGGGAGTCGACGCCCAGTTTTGCGTAGATGTGGACCAGGTGGGATTTGACGGTGGCCTGGCTGAGGAAGAGCTGTTTGGAGATCTGCTGGTTCGACAGGCCGTCCGCGACCAGCTGGAGGACCTCCAGCTCACGCTTGGTCAGGGCCTCCGCCGGTGTCCGCATGCGGTCCATCAGGCGTAGGGCCACCGCCGGGGCCAGGGCCGACTGGCCGGCCGCCGCGGTGCGGACGGCCGCCGCCAGCTCCTCCGGCGGGGCGTCCTTGAGGAGGTAGCCCGAGGCGCCCGCCTCCACCGCCGCCAGGATGTCCGCGTCCGTGTCGTACGTGGTCAGCACCAGCACCCGGGGGGACGGGGACCCGGCCGTGATCAGGGCCGTGGCCGCCGAGCCGTGCATGCCGCCGCCGGGGCCGAACTGGAGGTCCATCAGGACCACGTCGACCCCGGCGGAGCCGGCCAGCTCCACCGCCCGTTCCGCCGTCGCCGCCTCCGCCACCACCTCGAAGTCCGGCTCCGTGTCCAGCACCGCGCGCAGCCCGGCCCGGACCACCGGGTGGTCGTCGGCGAGGAGCAGCCGGATCGTCATGACAGGGCCTCCGCGGGCAGGGGAAGGGTGACGGCCACGGCGGTGCCCTGGCCCGGGGCGGACTCGACCGTGAACAGGCCGCTCAGGGTCTCGGCCCGCGAGCGCATTGCCGGCAGGCCGAAGCCGCCCCCGTCCGAGGGGGCGGAGGAGGCCGCGCAGGGGTCGAAGCCCCTGCCGTCGTCGACGATGTCCAGGGTCACCGAGGAGTCCATGAAGGTCAGGGTGATCTCGGCGCGCCCGGCCTCCGCGTGCCGCACCACATTGGCCAGAGCCGACTGCGCGATCCGCAGCAGCGCCACCTCGTAGGGCGTGGGGAGGGAGCGGGGGGTGCCGCTCAGGGAGAAACGGACCCGCGGGCCCGGCGCCCCCGAGCACAGCCGTTCCAGTGCGGCCGGCAGCGACCCGTGCTCCAGGTCCGGAGGCGTGAGGGCCCGTACGAAGCGCCGTGCCTCGGCGAGGTTCTCCTGGGCGGCCTCCCGGGCCCGGCCGATGTGCGGGAGGGCCGCCGAGCCCTCGGGCAGGCTGCGCTCCGCGGCCCGTAGGAGCAGCTGGATGGAGGACAGGCCCTGGGCGAGGGTGTCGTGGATCTCCCGGGCCAGGCGTTCCCGCTCCGCCAGGATCCCGGCGCTCCGCTCGGCCGCGGCCAGCTCGGCCCGGGTGGTGATGAGCTCCTCGATCAGCTCGCGGCGCCGCTCGCTCTCCCGGTACAGCGCCTGGTAGCCCAGTACGGTCGCCACCGCCACGGCGCCGCCCAGCAGCGGCCCGAGGAAGGCCCCCGGGGTCACCGCGCCACTGTGTGCGAGGAAGCCGGCGATCGCCGCGCACGCGGTCACCGCGACGGCCGCCACGCCCCAGCGCAGCCGCAGCAGGTGCAGCTCCAGGAAGTACAGCGGGAAGGCGATCCACAGCCCGTCGGGGGAGACCACGAGCAGCGCGGCCCAGGCAGCGCCCAGCGCGGCCAGCCACACCGCCCCGGCGCGCGCCGAGCTGTGCACCGCGGGGGTCCGTACGCCCGCGACGTACACGGCGGCCAGTACCGCGCAGGCCGCGACCACCCAGCCCGCGCGCGGTGCGGAGTCGGCGACGGCCCGCCCGGCCGCGAGGGCGAGCAGGCCGAAGAGCAGGGCGTGCAGGCACAGCCGCAGGACGCGGGAGACGGGGGTGAGGGTGCGGGCGCCGGGGGCACCGGGCGCGGGGGGCGGGGGGAGGGCGGCCGCGGGGGGCGGGAGGTGAGCAGTCATGGCCTGACCAGCGTAAGTCCGGGTCCGGGGGCCCCGGTCAACCAAAGGATTGATGTCTTGGTGCGCCCTTCGATACGAGGATCTCTACTGTGGCGCGATGCCTTGTGTCCACGCGGAAGACCAAGGTGGGGAACATGTTCGTCGCATGGAGAGATCTACGGTTCGCCAAGGGCCGCTTCGCCCTGATGGGCTCGGTCGTACTGCTGATCACGCTGCTGGTCGGCCTGTTGTCCGGGCTCACCGCAGGCCTGGCCCGGGAGAACATCTCGGCCATCACCGGCCTGCCCGCCACCACCCGCCTCGCGTTCGCCGCGCCCTCCGGGGACCAGAAGGTCTCCTTCACCAACTCCCAGGTGCCCGAGAAGGCCTGGCTGGCCTGGCGGGAACAGCCGGGGGTGACGTCGGCGCAGCCGCTGGGCATCCGCACCACGAATGTCGTCTCGGGTGAGCGCACTGCGGCCGTGTCCCTCTTCGGCGTGGATCCGGCGGGATCCCTCGCGCCCCGGGGGAGCGGGCTGACCCAGGGACAGGTGGTCCTCACGGAGAAGGCTGCCAAGGAGCTCGGCGGGCTGACCGCGGGAGGCAAGCTCAGGGTCGGCCAGGTCGAGATGACCGTCGCCGCGGTCTCCGCCGCCGCCGCCTACAGCCACACCCCGGTCGTCTGGATGGACCTCAACGACTGGCAGCGCGTCGGGAACCCCGGCACCTCCATCGACACCCTCGCCACCGTCGTCGCCCTCGACGGGACGGGCGGCGTCGACTGGGCGGCCGGGGACGAGGCCACCGGCACGCAGGCGCAGACCGTCGACGAGGCACTGACCGCGATCGGCTCGTACACCTCCGAGAACGGCTCCCTGCAGCTGATGCGCGGGTTCCTCTTCGCCATCTCGGCCCTGGTCATAGGAGCCTTCTTCACGGTGTGGACCATCCAGCGCAGCGGGGACATCGCCGTGCTGAAGGCACTGGGTGCCTCCACCCCGTACCTCCTCAAGGACGCCCTCGGGCAGGCCGTGGTGATGCTGGCGCTCGGCACCGGTGCCGGCACCGCGCTCGCGGCCGGCTTCGGAGCGCTGATCAGCGGCGGTGACGTGCCCTTCGTGCTCGACGCCGCCACCGTGCTGGTGCCGGCGGCCGTCATGATCGCGCTTGGCGCGCTCGGCGCCGCCCTGTCCATCCGGCGGATCACCGCCGTAGACCCCCTGACCGCTCTCGGGAGCGCCCGATGACCCTGCTCGTGCACGACGTCACGCTCACCTACCCGGACGGCGACGGCCGCCTCACCGCACTGGACGCGGTCGGTCTGGAGGTGCCGGCCGGCACCTTGACGGCGGTGGTCGGTCCCTCCGGTTCCGGGAAGTCCAGCCTGCTGGCGGTGGCCGCCACCCTCGTCACGCCCGATGCCGGACGGGTGGTCGTGGCCGGGCAGGACACCTCGGTGCTCGGCGCGGGCGAGAAGTCGGCGCTGCGCCGGGAGAAGATCGGCATCGTCTTCCAGCAGCCGAACCTGCTGGCCTCGCTCACCGCCGCCGAACAGCTCCAGGTGATGGCCCATCTCTCCGGCCGGCCCGCGCGGGCCCTGCGCCGGCGGGCCCTGGAGCTGCTGGACGCGGTGGGACTGGCCGACAAGGCCGACAAGCGGCCGCACCAGCTCTCCGGGGGGCAGCGCCAGCGGATCAACATCGCCCGCGCCCTGATGAACGAGCCCGCCGTGCTGCTGGTCGACGAGCCCACCAGCGCCCTCGACCACGAGCGCGGCGCCGCGATCCTGGACCTGCTGGTCACCCTCACCCGGGAGCGCTCCACGGCCACCGTGCTGGTCACCCACGACCACGCGCACCTGGAGCGGATGGACGCCACGGCGACGATGACCGACGGCCGCCTGTCGCAGGGTGCGCGGTCCGTTCCGGCCGCGTAGGGCCTACGGGAAAGGCCCCGGCCCCCTTCGAAGGGGGCCGGGGCCTTTCCCGTACGCAGGTCCGCGTACGGGGGTCGGCTACGCCGGGTTCTGGCTCTGCAGGGCCACCGACAGCTCGGCCGCGACGCCCTGGAGGATCGGCACGAAGGACTCGGCCACCGCCTCGGTCACCCGGCCGGCCGGGCCGGAGATGGAGATCGCGGCGGCGGTCGGCGAGTTCGGCACGGAGACCGCGAGGCAGCGGACTCCTATTTCCTGCTCGTTGTCGTCGACCGCGTAGCCCACCCGGCGGACGACCTCCAGGGCCTCCAGGAAGCCCTCGGGCGTCGTGATGGTCTTCTCGGTCGCGGCGGGCATCCCGGTGCGCGAGAGCAGGGCCCTGACCTCGTCCGCGGGGGTGTAGGCGAGCAGCGCCTTGCCCACGCCCGTGGAGTGCGGCAGCACGCGGCGGCCGACTTCGGTGAACATGCGCATGGAGTGCTTGGACGGCACCTGGGCGACGTAGACGATCTCGTCTCCGTCGAGCAGGGCCATGTTGGCGGTCTCGCCGGTCTCCTCCACCAGGCGCGCCAGGTAGGGGCGGGCCCAGGTGCCCAGCAGCCGCGACGCGGACTCGCCGAGGCGGATCAGCCGGGGTCCGAGGGAGTACCGTCGGTTGGGCTGCTGCCGGACGTAGCCGCACGCCACGAGGGTGCGCATGAGGCGATGGATGGTGGGCAGCGGCAGACCGCTGGCGGCGGAGAGCTCGCTGAGGCCGACTTCGCCCCCGGCATCGGCCATGCGTTCGAGCAGATCGAAGGCGCGCTCAAGGGACTGGACGCCACCGCTGGCGGTGGGCTTGGTGGAGGCGTCGGTGGTGCTGGCGCTGGACGTCGGCACGGGCGCGGTCCTTTCGGTGCTGGCAGGCAAGCAAGCAGCCTACCGGTCGGTCTGCGTCGGCCCTAGAGCCGGGGCAATGCCGTCCTCGCCGGTCAGAGGCGGTTTGTCCTGGTGGTGGACGTCCTCGGGAAGTTGCCCGTCCGGTTCCCGGTGGCGGTAGCTACATTCTGCATAGCGAAATCTTAATTCCATCCTGTGGAAACCTCCAATTGCGATACGCCGCCGTCAGTGGTCCGTCCGGGCGCTCTTGACTGGTTCCGGATCGACGGGAAGACTCCGTCAACAGAACGTTGAATTTCGCTCTGTGGAAGTAGATGGGGAGGTTCCGGTGTCCGACCTGGCTGTGGAACTGGTACTGCGCTCGACGCGCGTCATCACCCCCGAGGGGACGCGTGCCGCTTCGGTGGCCGTCGCCGGCGGGAAGATCGCGGCCGTGCTGCCGTACGAGGCCGACGTACCGGCCGGGGCCCGGCTGGAGGACTTCGGCGACGACGTGCTCCTCCCCGGCCTGGTCGACACCCACGTCCACGTGAACGACCCCGGTCGTACCGAGTGGGAAGGCTTCTGGACGGCCACCCGCGCCGCCGCGGCCGGTGGCATCACCACCATCCTCGACATGCCTCTCAACTCGCTGCCGCCGACCACGACCACGGCCAACCTGGTGGTCAAGCAGGACGTGGCGCGGACCAAGGCGCACGTGGACGTCGGCTTCTGGGGCGGTGCGCTGCCGGACAACGTCAAGGACCTGCGTCCGCTGCACGACTCCGGAGTCTTCGGCTTCAAGTGCTTCCTGTCGCCCTCCGGCGTCGACGAGTTCCCCCTCCTCGACCAGGAGCAGCTGGCCGCCTCGCTCGCCGAGATCACCGGCTTCGGCGGCCTGCTGATCGTGCACGCCGAGGACCCGCACCACCTGGAGTCCGCGCCGCAGAACCCGGGCCCCAAGTACGCCGACTTCCTGGCCTCCCGCCCTCAGGACGCCGAGAACACCGCGATCCAGAACCTGATCGACCAGGCGAAGCGACTGAACGCGCGCGTCCACGTCCTGCACCTGTCGTCCGCCTCCGCGCTGCCGCTGATCGCCGCGGCCAAGGCCGAGGGCGTGCAGATCACGGTCGAGTCCTGCCCGCACTTCCTCACCCTGACGGCCGAGGAAGTCCCGGACGGCGCCACCGAGTTCAAGTGCTGCCCGCCCATCCGCGAGTCCGCCAACCAGGACGTCCTGTGGGACGCGCTCGCCGACGGCACGATCGACTGCATCGTCTCCGACCACTCGCCCTCCACCGCGGACCTCAAGACCGGCGACTTCGCCACCGCGTGGGGCGGCATCTCCTCCCTCCAGCTCGGCCTGCCGGCCATCTGGACCGAGGCGAAGAAGCGCGGCCGCACCCTCGAGGACGTCGTCCGCTGGATGTCCGCCGCCCCGGCCGCCCTCGCCGGTCTGGCGAGCAAGGGCGCGATCGAGGCCGGCCGCGACGCCGACTTCGCCGTCCTGGCCCCCGAAGAGACCTTCACCGTGGACCCCGCGGAACTGCACCACCGCAACCAGGTCACGGCGTACGCGGGCAAGACCCTGCACGGCGTCGTGAAGTCCACCTGGCTGCGCGGAGCGCAGATCGCCGACCACGGCACCCCGTCCGAGCCCACCGGCCGACTCCTTGAAAGGCAGAACTGACAGTGGCGATTGAATCCTTCACCGGCAACGCGAACCCGTACGGAGGCGGCGACCCGTACGCGGACTACCGCAGCGCGGACTTCCCGTTCACCCAGTACGCGAACCTCGCCGCCCGTGAGCTCGGCGCCGGTGTCATCGAGGCCAACGACGAGTTCTTCGCGCAGCGCGAGAACCTGCTGATCTCCGAGGCCGCGCACTTCGACCCCGAGGACTTCGGCCACAAGGGCAAGGTCATGGACGGCTGGGAGACCCGCCGTCGCCGCGGCATCTCCGCCACCCAGCCCTGGCCGACCCCCGAGGACCACGACTGGGCGCTCGTCCGCCTGGGCGCCCCCGGCGTCATCCGCGGCATCGTCGTCGACACCGCGCACTTCCGCGGCAACATGCCGCAGGCCGTCTCTGTCGAGGCCACCAACTGGGAAGGCGCCCTCGCGCCGACCCCGGCGGAGCTCCAGGGCGACGACATCAAGTGGACGACCATCGTCGCCCGCACCCCCGTCGGCGGCCACGCGGCCAACGGCTTCGTGGTGGACGCCCGGGCGCGCTTCACGCACCTGCGCGTCAACCAGCACCCCGACGGCGGCATCGCCCGCCTGCGCGTCTACGGCGAGGTCGTGCCCGACCCCAAGTGGCTCGCGGCGCTCGGCTCCTTCGACGTGGTGGCCCTGGAGAACGGCGGCTCCGTCCAGGACGCCTCCAACCGCTTCTACTCCCCGCCGACCAACACCATCAACCCGGGCCGCTCCCGCAAGATGGACGACGGCTGGGAGACCGCCCGTCGCCGCGACAACGGCAACGACTGGATCCGCTACCAGCTCGTCGCCGAGTCCGAGATCCGCGCCGTCGAGATCGACACCGCGTACCTCAAGGGCAACTCGGCCGGCTGGGCCTCGCTGTCCGTCAAGACGGGCGAGGAGGGCGAGTGGACGGAGTTCCTGCCGCGCACCCGTCTGCAGCCCGACACCAACCACCGCTTCGTGCTCGACGCCCCGGCGGTCGGCACGCACGTGCGCATCGACATCTTCCCGGACGGCGGCTTCTCCCGCCTGCGCCTCTTCGGTGCGCTGACGGAGGCCGGCACCGCCGCGCACACCGCCCGACACCAGGAGCTGGGCGGCTGACGCCACCCTCGTGACCGCCCCGGGGGCCGACACTCCCGGGGCATGCTCGAACACCCCGCAGGGGCGCACCGTTTCGACGGCGCGCCCCTGCGGGCTTTCCGGCGAGTGCGGGCCGCTGCCCCGACGGCCTACGCCGCGTGGCCGCCGTCCACCGAGAACTCGGCGCCCGTGACGTATGCGGAGTCCGGGCCCGCGAGGAAGGACACCATGGCGGCCACCTCCTCCGGGGTGCCGAAGCGGCCCAGGGCCGTCATGGCCGCCTGCGGGGCGGCGTAGGGGCCGCCGGCCGGGTTCATGTCGGTGTCCACCGGGCCCGGGTGGACCAGGTTCGCGGTGATCCCGCGCTCGCCGAGTTCCCGGGCGAGGGCCTTGGTCAGACCGCTCAGCGCGGCCTTGCTCATCGCGTACAGCGTGCCGCCCGGACCCGGGACCCGCTGCGCGATGCAGCTGCCGATGGTGATGATCCGCCCGCCCCGGCCCAGCACTCCGGCCGCCGCCCGGGAGGCCAGGAAGGTGCCCCGTACGTTGACGGAGAGGAGCCGGTCGATGTCCGCGAGGGCGAGCCCCTCCAGCGGGCCGAGCACGCCCACCCCCGCGTTGTTCACCAGGACGTCGAGCCGCCCCAGGCCCCGTACGGCCTCCGCCACCGCGCCGGCGGCCCGCTCGGCGTCCCCCGAGTCGGCACGCAGGGCGAGGCCCCGCCGACCGAGCGCCTCGATCTTGCCGACCACCTCGGCGGCCGCTGCGGCGTCGCTGACGTAGGTGATCGCGACGTCGGCTCCGTCCTGCGCCAGCCGCAGCGCGACCGCCGCGCCGATTCCCCTGCTGCCACCCGTCACCAGGGCCACTGCGTTGCCGTTCATGGTGTTCCTCCGCGTTGGTTGGTTGCGAGTTCAATGAAATCGCCCGGAAGTCGACGGCGCTGGCAGGAAATGGACATCGCGTTCGCGCGCGCCGGACCGATGAGTCCGGGGCGGCCCGGGAGTCTGAACCCGTGACAGTCGACGTACCGGAGCCAAGGAGCGCAGAACCATGGGAAAGCTGACCCTCACCACCTTTCTGACCCTCGACGGTGTGATGCAGGCGCCCGGAGGGCCGGACGAGGACCCCAGCGGCGGGTTCGCGTACGGCGGGTGGCTCGTGCCCTTCGCCGACGAGGGCATGGGGGAGTTCGTCACCGAGGTGTTCGACCGGGCCGCGGCCTTCCTGCTCGGGCGCCGGACCTACGAGATCTTCGCCGCGTACTGGCCGCAGCACGACGACCCCGCCGACCCGGTCGCGAGCAAGCTCAACCGGCTGCCCAAGTACGTGGCCTCGACCACGCTCAAGGAGCCGGCCTGGGGCCCCGCCACCGTGATCGACGGGGAGCAGCTGCAGAGCGAGGTCGTACGGGTCAAGGACGCGACCGAGGGGGAGCTGCAAGTGCACGGCAGCGGCGCGCTCGCGCAGTGGCTGCTGGCGCGGGACCTGGTGGACGAGCTGAACCTGCTGGTCTTCCCGGTCTTCCTGGGCGGCGGACGGCGGCTGTTCCCGACGGGCGGGCTGCCGACGGCCTTCGAGCTGAAGGACTCCCGCACCACCTCGGCCGGCACGGCCATCCACACCTACCGGCCGAAGGGGCGCGCCGCGTTCGGCAGCTTCGGCTGACACCGGGCCCCTGGCCTGCGGTTCCGTAGGACTGCGTGCCTTCGGGCCTGCGGGCGGGGGGCGGGGTCCGGGGGCATCAAAAGGCTCGACCGGCCGATCATGCTCGGGTAGCTTGAGCTCTCCCCCCGTGCGAGCCGCCGAAGTCTCCACCTGCCTTCTGCCGTTGGAGAACCGGTGTCCACCATCGCCGCCCCCGCCCCCGCTCCCGCCGCCGCGCCCCGCAGGGCCTGGCTCGCCGATCTGCCGGTCCTGCTCGTCGCCGTCGTCTGGGGCGGCAGCTACCTCGCGGCCAAGGGCGTCACCACCACGCACACCGTGATCGCGGTGCTCGTCCTGCGCTTCGCGCTGGTCCTGCCCGTCCTCGCCGTCGCCGGCCGTCGCCGGCTGCGCGCACTGACCCCCGCCCAACTGCGCGGCGCCGGAGTGCTGGGACTCGTACTCGGCGGAATCTTCCTGCTGGAGACCTACGGGGTCGTCCACACGTCCGCCACCAACGCCGGGCTCATCATCAGCCTGACCATGATCTTCACCCCGCTCGCCGAGTCCGCCGTCCGCCGCGAGGCCCCCTCGCCCGCCTTCCTCGGCGCCGCGGCCGTCTCCGTCAGCGGAGTCGTCCTGCTCACCCAGGGGGCGGGCTTCACCACCCCGAGCCTCGGCGACCTCCTCATCCTCGGCGCGGCGCTCGCGCGGACGGCGCACGTCCTGCTCATGGCCCGGATCAAGGCCGTGCAGGAGGCGGACTCGCTCTCCCTAACCACCGTCCAGCTCGGGACCGCGGTCGCCGTGTTCGCCGTACTGGCCCTGCTGCCCGGCACCG
Organism: Streptomyces sp. GL_148; assembly: GCF_057834205.1. Classification (NCBI taxonomy): domain Bacteria; kingdom Bacillati; phylum Actinomycetota; class Actinomycetes; order Kitasatosporales; family Streptomycetaceae; genus Streptomyces; species Streptomyces sp. GL_148. Next base: position 7,153,992 of record NZ_CM174396.1, read on the forward strand.
GCGCGAGCCCCTGGGCGGCCGCCGCCGACTTCGGCGCGGCCGAGTGGGCCGGGCTCGCCTTCCTCTCCGTCTTCTGCACCCTGTTCGCCTTCTTCGTCCAGATGTGGGCCGTCCGCCGCACCTCGCCCTCCCGCGTCAGCCTGCTGCTCGGCACCGAACCCCTGTGGGCCGCGGCGGCGGGCATCGCCATCGGCGGCGAGCGGCTCGGCGCGGCCGGTTTCGCGGGGGTCGCACTGGTGCTCGCGGGTACCGCCTGGGGGCGGCGCGCGGCCGGCTGAGCAGATTGACCCAAAGCCGCTCGGGTCAGGTCAACTCCCGGTCTAGGGTGGCCACATGCCGGTTGTGGACCTCAGTGCGATCGTCGAAGACATCAACGAGAACCCGTATCCCCGCTCCGCGCGCCCGCGTGCGCAGGGTCCCGTCCACCGCGTGAAGGCGGCGGACGGGCGGGCGGAAGCAGGCGGCTGGCGGACCTCAGAGATCGGCGAGCTCCGCCAGCGCGACCGGGCGCCGCTCCCGCCGCGAGAGCTCGCAGGCCTCCGCCACCCGGAACGCGGCGAGCGCCTCGACGCCGTCGCACGGATTGGGGCCCTCGCCCCGCACCAGCCGGACGAAGGCCGCCAGCTCGGCCTCGTAGGCGGGAGCGAAGCGTTCCAGGAAGCCCGGCCAGGGCTTGGTCGCCGGGGGCGGTCCGTGCGGTTCGGTCGAGGCGATCGGCGTACGGTCGTCCAGCCCGGTGGAGACCTGGTCCAGCTCCCCGGCCAGTTCCATCCGTACGTCGTACCCGGCGCCATTGCACCGCGTACCGGTACTGGAGACCAGTGTCCCGTCGTCCAGGGTGAGGACGGCGGACGCCGTGTCGATGTCACCCGCCTCCCGGAACGCCGCAGGCCCCGCGTCCGACCCCGTCGCGTACACCTCGCTCACCTCGCGCCCGGTCACCCAGCGGACCATGTCGAAGTCGTGCACCAGGCAGTCCCGGTACAGCCCGCCCGAGGTCCGCAGGTACTCCGCGCCCGGCGGCGAGGGATCCGCGGTCGTGGTCCGTACGGTGTGCAGCCGGCCCAGGGCTCCGGAGCGGACCAGCTCGCGCGCCGTCGTATAGCCCGCGTCGAAGCGGCGCATGAACCCGAGCTGGAGCACCCCGCCGGCCGAGGCCACCTCGCGCAGCACCGTCAGGGTGCGGTCCAGGTCCGGGGCGACCGGCTTCTCGCAGAACACCGGCAGCCCGCCGCGGACGGCCCGTACGACGAGGTCCGCGTGCCCCTCGGTGGCGCAGGACACCACCAGCGCGTCCACGCCCCAGGTGAAGATCTGCTCGACGGTGGGCGCGGCGGTGGCCCCGAGCCGGTCGGCGAGGCGCGCCGCCCGCGCGGGGTCGGCGTCGGCGAGCAGGAGCGAGCTCGCGTCCGCCTGGCGGGCCAGTGCGGACGCGTGGAAGGAACCGATCCGGCCCGTTCCGATCAGCCCGATGCGCATGCACTCAACGTGACCCCGTCCGGGGGAGCTGTCAATCTGTCCCGCTGTGTCCGGCACGGTCCGCAATAGCCCCGATGACCTTGCATGGTGCACTGTGACGGATACTGGGCGGCTGCGGCTTGAAACAAATGACCGTTTCGGCGACCGGGTACCGCGGCGGGACAGCGCTCGCGGAACGGCCCGACAAGCGAAAGGCACGGGCAGACGTGGCTAGGGTTCGGACAGGGGTACGCCTCGTGGGCGCGGTGCTCGCGGCGGTACTGGGTGCCACCACCCTCGTGGGCTGCAGCAGTACGGGCGGCAAGCGCGCCGAGGACCGCGCGAAGGCCGAGGCGGCGGGCCGGCCCGCCGTTTCCACCCCGCGCTGGACCTTCGCGATGGTCACCCACGCGGGAGACGGCGACACCTTCTGGGACATCGTGCAGAAGGGCGCCAAGGAGGCCGCGGCGAAGGACAACATCAACTTCGTCTACGCCCACGACGACCAGGCGCAGCAGCAGGCCCAGTTCGTCCAGAACGCCATCGACCAGAAGGTCGACGGGCTGATCGTCTCCCTGGCCAAGCCCGAGGCGCTCAAGGACGTCCTGGCCAAGGCCGTCAAGGCCGGCATCCCGGTGATCACGGTCAACTCCGGATCCGCCCAGTCCGCCGAGTACGGTGCGCTCACCCACATCGGCCAGGACGAGGAGATCGCCGGCGAGGCGGTCGGCACCGAGCTGGGCAAGCGCGGCCGCAAGAAGGCCGTCTGCGTCCTGCACGAGCAGGGCAACGTGGGCCACGAGCAGCGCTGCGCCGGAGCGAAGAAGACCTTCGGCGAGTCCGGCGGGACCATGGAGAACCTGTACGTCGAGGGCACCAACATGCCGTCCGTCCAGGCCGCCCTCCAGGCCAAGCTCCAGGCCGACCCCTCCGTCGACGCGATCCTCACGCTCGGCGCCCCCTTCGCCCCCACGGCCGTCAAGGCCAAGGACGCGGCGGGCAGCAAGGCCGAGGTCGACACCTTCGACCTGAACGCCTCCGTCGCCCGCGACCTGAAGTCCGGCGCCCTCGGATTCGCCGTCGACCAGCAGCCCTACCTCCAGGGGTACGAGGCCGTCGACCTGCTCTGGCTCTACCGCTACAACGCGGACGTGCTCGGCGGCGGCCGGCCGGTGCTCACCGGACCGCAGATCGTCACGGGGGCCGAGGCCACCACCCTGGAGAAGTTCATCAACCGGGGCAGCCGATGACCACCACCACCCGGACCCCGGCTCCCGCCCCCGCCCCGCGCGACGAGCGGCTCGCACCCACCTCGCTGCTGCGCCGCCTGCTCGGCCGGCCGGAGCTCGGCGCGGTGGTCGGCGCGGCGGCCGTCTTCGTCTTCTTCTCCTTCGCCGCCGACAGCTTCCTGCGGGCCTCCAGCCTGAGCACGGTCCTGTACTCGGCCTCCACCATCGGCATCATGGCCGTCCCGGTGGCCCTGCTCATGATCGGCGGCGAGTTCGACCTGTCCGCCGGGGTCATGGTCACCTCGTCGGCGCTGCTCAGCTCGATGTTCAGCTACCAGATGACCGCCAACGTCTGGGTGGGCGTCCTCGTATCGCTGCTGGTCACCCTGGGGATCGGGTTCTTCAACGGGTTCATGCTGACCCGCACGAAACTGCCCAGCTTCATCATCACGCTCGGCACCTTCCTGATGCTGACCGGCCTGAACCTCGGCTTCACCAAGCTGATCAGCGGCTCGGTCTCCACCAAGACCATCGCCGACATGGAGGGCTTCTCCTCCGCCCGCGCGCTCTTCGCCTCGCAGTGGACCTTCGGCTCGGTCACCCTCAAGGTCACCATCCTGTGGTGGCTGCTCCTGGTCGCCGTGGCCACCTGGATCCTGCTGCGCACCCGCGCCGGGAACTGGATCTTCGCCGTCGGCGGCGGCGCGGACGCGGCCCGCGCGACCGGCGTGCCGGTCGTGAAGACCCGCATCGGCCTGTACATGGGCGTCGCGCTGTGCGCCTGGATCTCCGGGCAGCACATCCTCTTCTCGTTCGACGTGGTCCAGTCGGGCGAGGGCGTGGGCAACGAATTCCTCTACATCATCGCGGCCGTCATCGGCGGCTGTCTGATGACCGGCGGCTACGGCTCGGCCATCGGCTCCGCCGTGGGCGCCTTCATCTTCGGCATGACCAGCAACGGCATCGTGTACGCCCAGTGGAACCCGGACTGGTTCAAGTTCTTCCTCGGCGCGATGCTCCTGCTGGCCACGCTGCTCAACGCATGGGTCCGCAAGCGGGCGGAGGCGAAGTGACGATGACCGACACCGGAACCGAAGCATCCCCGGCCGGCGCCCCCGCCCTGGTGAAGCTGACCGAGGTCAGCAAGTACTACGGCAACATCCGCGCCCTCCAGGACGTCTCCCTGGAGGTCTCGGCCGGCGAGATCACCTGCGTCCTCGGCGACAACGGCGCCGGCAAATCCACCCTCATCAAGATCATCGCGGGGCTGCACCGGCACGACGCCGGCACCTTCGAGATCGAGGGCGAGGAGACCGTGCTCGCCAACCCGCGCGCCGCCCTCGACCGCGGCATCGCCACCGTCTACCAGGACCTCGCCGTGGTCCCGCTCATGCCCGTCTGGCGCAACTTCTTCCTCGGCTCCGAGCCCACCAAGGGCCGCGGCCCCTTCCGCCGCCTCGACGTGGAGCTCATGCGCCGGACCACCCGCGCCGAGCTGCTGCGCATGGGCATCGACCTGCGGGACGTGGACCAGCCCATCGGCACCCTGTCCGGCGGCGAGCGGCAGTGCGTGGCCATCGCCCGCGCCGTCCACTTCGGCGCGAAGGTCCTCGTACTCGACGAGCCCACGGCCGCCCTCGGGGTCAAACAGTCCGGGGTGGTCCTCAAATACGTGGCCGCGGCCCGTGACGCAGGCCTCGGCGTGGTCCTGATCACGCACAATCCCCACCACGCCCACCTGGTCGGGGACCGGTTCGTGCTGCTCAAGCGCGGCACCATGGCGGGCAGCCACACCCGCGACTCGATCACCCTGGACGAGCTCACCCGGCAGATGGCGGGTGGATCCGAGCTCGACGAACTGAGCCACGAACTGGAGCGAGTGGCAGAATCAGGACCTGACAGCGCACCCGCCTTCCCACCGGCCACTCCATCCGACCAGGCATCCGGCCCCCCTCCGGGCCCCGCCGCACCATGAGGGACGACACGACTCGATGAGCACGTACCGGGACTTCACGCTCGCCCACCGGGGGGCGGCGCGGGGCACCGTGCTGCGGACCATCGGGACCCGTGAGCGCAGGTCGCACCTGACCGCACCGCGCGTTCCGACCGTCGGCATCGACATCGGCGGCACCAAGGTGATGGCCGGGGTCGTCGACGCCGACGGGGTCATCCTGGAGAAGATCCGGACCGAGACCCCGGACAAGTCCAAGAGCCCCAAGGTGGTCGAGGACACCATCGTCGAGCTGGTCCTCGACCTCTCCGACCGGCACGACGTGCACGCCGTGGGCATCGGCGCCGCCGGCTGGGTCGACGCCGACCGCTCCCGGGTCCTGTTCGCCCCGCACCTGGCATGGCGCGACGAACCGCTGCGCGACGCGCTCCAGTCCCGGCTCGCGGTCCCGGTCATGGTGGACAACGATGCCAACACCGCCGCCTGGGCCGAGTGGCGCTTCGGCGCCGGCCGCGGCGAGGACCACCTCGTCATGATCACCCTGGGCACCGGGATCGGCGGGGCCATCCTCGAAGGCGGCCAGGTCAAGCGCGGCCGCTACGGGGTCGCCGGCGAGTTCGGCCACATGCAGGTGGTCCCCGGGGGCCACCGGTGCCCCTGCGGCAACCGCGGCTGCTGGGAGCAGTACAGCTCCGGCAACGCCCTGGTCCGCGAGGCCCGCGAGCTGGCCGCCGCCGACTCCCCGGTCGCGTACAACCTCATCGCCCGGGTCGGCGGCAACGTCCACGAGATCACCGGGCCGCTCATCACCGAGCTGGCCCGCGAGGGCGACGCCATGTGCGTCGAGCTGCTCCAGGACATCGGCCAGTGGCTCGGCGTCGGCATCGCCAACCTCGCGGCCGCCCTCGACCCCTCCTGCTTCGTCATCGGGGGCGGCGTCAGCGCCGCCGACGACCTGCTGATCGGCCCCGCCCGCGACGCCTTCCGCCGCCACCTCACCGGCCGCGGCTACCGCCCCGAGGCCCGCATCGCCAAGGCCCAGCTCGGCCCCGAGGCCGGCATGGTCGGCGCCGCCGACCTCTCCCGGCTCGTCGCCCGCCGCTTCCGCCGCGCCACGCGCCGGCGCGTCGAGCGGTACGAGCGCTACGCGCAGTTCGGCCGGCGCGACACCGCCACCGGCCCCGAGGACCAGGAACAGCATTGACCCCGCCCTCCCTGCCCCGCCAGGCGCCTTCCCCCGACGAGCAGCCCGACGAGCAGCCCGGCGCGCCGATCCCCGCCGAGGACCGCAAGCACGTGGTGCGCCGCCGCTGGATCACCGCGATCATCATCCTGCTGCTGGTCGGCGTCCCGGCGGGCTACCTCGCGGTCTCCGCTCAGCAGAGCCGCCAGAGCGGCCGCGACAAGGCCTCCAAGGTCGGCGCCGCCACGGTGCGCCCCGGCTGGCCGTCCAAGGTGCAGCGCGGCATCTACGAGGTGCCGATCCCGCCGGAGGCCTGGCGCGTCGGGTTCCTGGAGACCAACAACTGGCGCACCAGCCGCCTGTACGCGCAGTTCGCGGTGGTCCCGAGCGACCTGGACGCCTTCCTGTCCTCCGTCGGCACCAGCCGCGAGGCGCTGACCCCCGGGCCGTCGATCTCCGGGCACGACACCTCCGTCGCCGGCTGGACCTGGACGCCCGAGAACAAGTGGGTCGGCACCACCCTCGAAGCGGACGACCCACGGCCCACCCGGGACATCACCGTCGACCTCACGGACCCCCGCGTCGCCAAGGTGTACGTGGTCTCCACGACGGTGCCGTAGGCCGTCCCTTTCGGATCTTGCCCGGCCCGCGTCGCGGCCCCGCGGATAGAGTGCGGCCGGGGGCGGAGCCGTAGCGCAGAGGTCGTCGCGCGCGGTCTCCAACATCGCGAGGACGCCGGTTCGAATCCGGCCGGCTCCGCCTTCCCGCCCTGCCGGGCCCGCCGCGCCGCTAGCCTTCGATCATGAAGCTCACCAAGCGGCTGCACTCCTGCGTCCAGCTGGAGAAGGACGGGCTCGTGCTCGTCATCGACCCGGGCGCCTTCAGCGAAGCGGACGCCGGCCTCGGCGCCGACGCCCTGCTCGTCACCCACGAGCACCCCGACCACTTCGAGGAGGGCCGGCTGCGCGCCGCCCTCGACGCGAACCCGGCGGCGGGGCTGTGGACCCTGCGCAGCGTCGCGGAGAAGCTCGCCCCCGCCTACCCGGGCCGCGTCCACACCGTGGGCCACGGGGACACCTTCACCGCGGCCGGCTTCGACGTCCAGGTGCACGGCGAGCTGCACGCCGTGATCCATCCGGACATCCCGCGGATCACCAATGTCGGCTACCTGGTGGACGCTTCCGTCTTCCATCCGGGGGACGCGCTGACCGTGCCCGCGACACCCGTCGAGACCCTCATGCTCCCGGTGCACGCACCCTGGAACAAGATCGCCGAAGTGATCGACTACGTCCGCGAGGTCAAGCCGCGCCAGACCCTCGCCATCCACGACGCCGGTCTGACCGACCTCGTGCTACCGATCTACGCCCACCAGATCGGCAACCTCGGCGGCGCCGAGTACGGCCGGCTCACCCCGGGGGACACGGCCGACCTGTGACTGTCGGTGCCGGGCGGTAGGTTGGACGGCATGCGTATCGCCACGTTCAACGTCAACTCGATCACCGCCCGGCTGCCGCGCCTGCTGGCCTGGCTGGAGAGCTCCGCCGCGGATGTCGTGTGCATCCAGGAGACCAAGTGCTCCGCGGAGCAGTTCCCGTACGAGGAGCTGCGCGCGCTGGGCTACGAGTCGGCCGTCAACGCCACCGGCAGGTGGAACGGCGTGGCCCTGCTCTCCAAGGTGGGCCTGGAGGACGTGGTCGTGGGGCTGCCCGACGGGCCCGACTACGAGGGGGTCCAGGAGCCGCGCGCCATCTCCGCCACCTGCGGCGGCGTGCGCGTCTGGTCGGTGTACGTGCCCAACGGGCGCGAGGTCGAGCACGACCACTACGGCTACAAGCTGGACTGGTTCCGGGCGCTGTCCGTCGCCATTGCCCAGGACGCGGCGGGGGAGCGCCCGTTCGCGGTGCTCGGCGACTTCAATGTGGCCCCGACCGACGACGACGTGTACGACCCGGCGGTCTTCGAGGGCCTCACCCACGTCACCCCGGCCGAGCGGGCCGCCCTGGAGGCGCTGCGGACCGCCGGCCTCGCCGACGTCTTCCCGCGCGCGCTCAAGTACGACCGGCCGTACACCTTCTGGGACTACCGGATGCTGGCCTTCCCCAAGAACAGGGGCATGCGCATCGACCTGGTCTACGGGAACGCGGCCTTCGCCAAGGCCGTCACCGACTCCTACGTGGACCGCGAGGAGCGCAAGGGCAAGGGCGCCTCCGACCACGCACCGGTCGTCGTCGACCTGGAGGTCTAGGCCGTCTCCTTCGGATCTTGCCTGGCCCGCGCGGCCTCACCCCGCCCGGCGGGAGCCCCGAAGCGGGCGAGGCAGTGCCACACTCGCTTGAGGGCCTGTTCGTCGTGGCGGCCGGCGAGCAGGGCCTCCCCGATGATCCGGGGATCGAGCCGGCCGCCGGCCGCGATGGCCGCGCCCAGGTCCACGTACTCCTGTCCGCGGTAGTCGGGGTGCAGCCGCAGCTCCCCGACGGAGAGTTCGAACCCGCCGTGCCACTCCAGCGGACAGGGCAGGCGAAGAGCCGCGGCCTCCACCGCCGTGCCGCGGTAACACGGGTCCAGGACCAGCGCCTCCACGTCACGGTCCAGCTCGACCGGTCCGTGCACCTGGGCCTCGACGTAGTCGTCCAGGTCGTCCTGGCCGTCGGCCTCGGCCAGTGCGATCAGCGGCATGCGGGCCGCGACACCGAAGTCCGAGGGTTCGAGAAAGCTGTCGGGATAGCAGAACGTGGTCCGTTCCAGTGCCCCGGAGGTCAGCCGGAAGTGGGCGGACCCGAAGCGCGGTGCACCGCCGGCCGGCTTGCGGCGGAAGTTCAGGGCCCCGTAGACGGGCCGCTCGTGGGCGGGCGCTTCGTCGTAGGCCTTGGCGAAGATCCTGCTCTCCCAGCGCCACCGGTCACCGCCGGGGTGGGCGGTCAGACCGCCGTTGCTCACGCCCGTGACGAACTGTGAGCTGTAGGTGCCCTCCCGTGCCAGGGCGTCCAGGATCGGCCTGCCGCGCACCTGCCGGTCCGGGTGGAAGTTGACGCTCACGCGCAGGGCCGGATCCACGGGATCGCCGGACGACAGCCCGGCGACGTGGTGAAGGGCCCGTTCCCGGGGGGTGGCCGGGGCTTGGGGGTTCATCTCGGCAGTCTCCCCGACGGTGATCATCCGGCGCACCCGGATTGTGCCCGCGGATGCCGGCGCCGCCCCCGCGGATTGTCCCCACGGCCCTTGATCCTCAGGCGCGTCCTATGGCCGGTCGCGGATCCGGGTGTCAGGCTGGCCCCATGAACATCCCTTTCCTGGCCAACTGGATCAACCGACACGAAACGGAACCGGGTGCGGGACTCGCCGCGGCCCTCGCGGACGATCCCGAGGGCATCAACGAGATGTTCGCGGAATGTGAGATGCTGCGCGCCCACGCGCGCAGGGCCGGGCTCGAACTCGACCAGAGCCCGCGCTCGTTGGAGGACATCGACCAGCTGATGCCGCGCTGGCGGTGGGATCCGGAGATCACTCCGTGGCTGGGCAACGACGCGGGCTTCTACCTCGGGACCGTGATCGTCCGCTCCGTTCCGGGCGCCGCCTGGCAGGTGTGGCCCAACGGCCAGCCGATGATCCGGCTGGCCTCGGGCCGCGAGCTGAACGTGGTCGAGTCGGGGGTGTCCTGGGCGATGACGGGATCCCCCGAGCTCAGCCAGGCCTACGCCGAAGCCTCGGAAGGCTGAGCTGCCACGGAAGGCTGACCTCGTGGGCCTTTATGCGGCTTTTAGGCGTGTCGCGGTGAAGTGCCCTTCCGCGGCTGGATAGTTTGCGCTGACCTCGACACACCGACAAGTGGGCAGGGCAGCGTATGGCCGTCGATCCGTTGATCGAGCTGCGGGACGTCAACAAGCACTTCGGACAACTGCACGTCCTCCAGGGCATCAACCTCACCGTCGGCCGCGGGGAGGTGGTGGTGGTCATCGGCCCCTCCGGCTCCGGGAAATCGACCCTGTGCCGGGCGATCAACCGACTGGAGACCATCGAGTCGGGCACGATCACGCTCGACGGCAAGCCGCTGCCGGCCGAGGGCAAGGAGCTCGCCGCGCTCCGCGCGGATGTGGGGATGGTCTTCCAGTCCTTCAACCTCTTCGCGCACAAGACGGTCCTCGCCAACGTCTCCCTCGCCCAGATCAAGGTCAGGAAGCGCAAGAAGGAGGAGGCGGACAAGCGCTCCCGCGAGCTGCTGGAGCGGGTCGGCCTCGCGAACCAGGCCGAGAAGTTCCCCGCCCAGCTCTCCGGCGGCCAGCAGCAGCGCGTGGCCATCGCGCGCGCGCTCGCCATGAACCCCAAAGCCCTCCTCTTCGACGAGCCCACCTCCGCGCTCGACCCGGAGATGATCAACGAGGTGCTGGAGGTCATGCAGCAGCTCGCCGCGGAGGGCATGACCATGGTGGTGGTCACCCACGAGATGGGCTTCGCCCGCTCCGCCGCCAACCGCGTCGTGTTCATGGCCGACGGGAAGATCGTCGAGGACCGGACCCCGGAGGCCTTCTTCACCGCCCCCGAGAGCGACCGGGCCAAGGACTTCCTCTCCAAGATCCTCAAGCACTGAGGGGCGGCCCGATGAGACAGCGTCCGACGAAAGTCGCGCGTACCCCGGTGCGGGCCCCGCGTCCCCGGGCGAAAGCCCCGCGCGCCCGGGTCCTGCCGGCCCTCGCCGCCACCCTCGTCCTGCTGGGCGCCCTCGCCGGCTGCGGCAAGTCCGGCAGCCCGCCGGTCAAGGGCCCGCAGCCCGAGGACCTGCCCGTCTACCAGGTGGCGACCGGCTTCCAGCTGCCGGACTCCCCGACCTGGGAGAAGGCCAAGCGGCGCGGCCACCTCGTGGTCGGCGCCAAGGAGGACCAGCCGTACATGGGGGAGAAGGACCCCGCGAGCGGCCGCTACTCCGGCTTCGACATCGAGATCGCCAAGATGATGTCCGCCTCGCTCGGCTTCGACCCCAAGACCGTGGAGTTCAAGACCATCGCCTCCGCCAACCGCGAGACCGCCCTGCAGAACGGACAGATCGACTACTACGTCGGCACCTACACGATCAACGACAACCGCAAGAAGCAGGTCGGCTTCGCGGGCCCCTACTTCCTCGCCGGGCAGTCCCTGCTCGTGCGGAGGGGGGAGACGGAGATCAAGGGCCCCGAGGACCTCGACGGCAAGAAGGTCTGCTCGGCCGCCGGCTCCACCCCTTACCAGCGGCTCCAGAAGGAGTTCCCGCGGGCCGTCCTCGTCGCCTACGACACGTACTCGGTCTGCGTGGACAACCTGCTGACCTACCAGGTCGACGCCGTCTCCACCGACGACTCCATCCTCCTCGGCTACGCCGCCAAGGTCCCCGAGGAGCTCAAGGTGGTCGGCAAGCCCTTCTCCGAGGAGCCCTACGGCGTCGGCGTCCCGCGCTCCGACAACGCCCTGCGGTTCGCCCTCGACGACGCACTCGCCGCGAACGAGAAGAACGGCAACTGGAAGAAGGCCTACGAGGCCACGCTCGGCCTCTCGGGCCAGCCGGCGCCTACACCGCCCGCCATCGACCGCTACCCGGCGAGCTGAGGGGAGAGCGCACCGCCATGGACGTACTCACCGAAAACTTCTCGCTCTACGGGAAGGGCTTCCTCGGCACCGTGGAACTCACGGTCTACGCCTCCCTCCTGGCCCTGGTCCTCGGCTTCCTGATGGCCTCCTTCCGCGTCGCCCCCGTCGGCTCCTTCCGGGTCTTCGGCACCGTCTGGGTGACCATCCTGCGCAACACCCCGCTCACCCTGCTGTTCTTCGCCGTCCTGCTGGGCCTGCCGCGCTTCGGCCTGGTCCTGCCCTTCGAGCTCTTCGCGGTGCTGGCCCTGGGCTGCTACACCTCGGCCTTCATCTGCGAGGTCCTGCGCTCGGGCATCAACACCGTGCCCAAGGGCCAGGGCGAGGCCGCCCGCAGCCTCGGCATGTCCTTCGGCCAGACCCTGGGCACCGTCGTGCTCCCGCAGGCCTTCCGGTCCGTCATCCCGCCCATCGGCTCCACGCTGATCGCCCTCGCCAAGAACTCGGCGATCGCCGGGGCCTTCAGCGTCACCGAGCTGCTGGGCACGTACAAGACCCTCAACGAGCTGGGCTACAGCATCATCTGGACCTTCGTCTGGATCGCGGTGGGCTACCTGATCATCACCCTGTCCATCAGCGCGCTGTTCAACGTGCTCGAAAAGCGCTACGGAGTCGCCCGATGACCGCGCACGCGCTCCACGGTGACCTGGAGTCCACCGCCCTCTACGATCTGCCGGGCCCGCGCGCCCAGCGCCGCCACTTCTTCTACGGGATCGCCTCGACGGCCGTCATCCTCGGGCTGCTCGGCTGGCTGCTCTACCTGCTCTTCGACACCGACCAGTTCACCGCCGCCAAGTGGAGCCCCTTCACCTACAAGGGCATCCAGGAACTACTGCTCAGGGGCCTGGGGAACACCCTCAAGGCCTTCGCCTACGCCTCGGTGCTCTCGCTCGCGCTCGGCGCGGTGCTCGCGACGGGCCGGCTCTCGGTCCACCGGCCGGTGCGCTGGCTGTCCACGCTGTGCGTGGAGTTCTTCCGGGCCATGCCGGTGCTGGTGATGATCTTCTTCATCTTCGTCGCGCTGAAGGTCCAGCCGCTGCCCGCGCTGGTCGCCGGACTCACCCTGTACAACGGCTCGGTGCTGGCCGAGGTCTTCCGGACGGGCATCAACTCGGTCGAGAAGGGCCAGCGCGAAGCCGCGTACGCCCTGGGCATGCGCAAGACCCAGGTGATGTCCTACGTCCTTGCCCCGCAGGGGGTCCGGGCGATGCTGCCCACGATCATCAGCCAGCTGGTGGTCGCGCTGAAGGACACCTCGCTCGGCTACCTGATCACCTACGAGGAGTTCCTGCACGCGGGCAAGCTGATCGCCTCCAACCTCGACTACGACCTGCCCTTCATCCCCGTCGTGATGATCATCTCGCCGATCTACATCGGGATGTGCATGCTCCTGTCCTGGTTCGCCACCTGGGTGGCCCGGCGCGAGCGGCGCAGCCCCAAGACGAAGGCGGTCGACATCGACATCGACACCGCCGACCCGGGAACGGCGCTGCCGGCCGGGATCTGACCCGGAGGGCGTACCCCCCAGAGCCACACCCGGCCCGGCAGCAGCCGTGGATCACTGCTCGCGCAGCGGCACCGAGACGTACGAGGGATCGGTGCTCGGCGAGGAGAAGGTCAGCTGCCCGCCAGTCGGGTTGTGCTCGATGTACAGCGGGTCGACGGTGTCGACGACGACCGCGAGGCGGTGCCCCGCCGGGACGTCGTAGGCGGTGGAGAAGAGCTCCAGGTCCACGCCGAAGGACTGGCCGGCCGGCTTCCCGTGGAAGGTGTACGGGGCATTGCTGATCAGCTTGCCGATGCCGAGCGGGCCCACGTCGTAGAGGTACGCGACGAAGGTGCCGTCGGACTTCGAGGCCGTGACGGTGGTGTGCACTCTGACCGTGCCCCGGACGCGGCGCTCCTGCGCGTAGCGCGGGGACTGCCAGACGGCGGCGAAGGCGCGGGGGAGCAGCGGGATGGAGGCGATGGGCGGGGCCTGGGCGATCTGGTCGAGCAGGCTGGAGAGCATGACGATCCCGCCGTTGGCGCCCGAGTCGATGCCGGTGAAGAGGTGCTCGCTGTCGGAGAGCATCAGCTTCTCGGCGCCGCCGTCGCCGACCGACTTCCAGTCGGCGTAGCCCTCGTAGCCGCCGTCGCTGCGGGGCTTGATCTGCACCGGGGCCTCGGTGTCGACCCCGTTGGCCGTGCCCTTGAGATAGCGGTCGAACCAGCGGTGGGCGTTGGTCCAGGTGTCGTTGGGCAGCCCGAAGAGCCCGGTGACCTCCGCGGTGGCGTGGTCGCCGGGGCGGAACTCCAGGCGCTTGGGGCCGGTGAGCCTCTCGAAGAACTTCGCGTACTGGTTGGGCGGGAAGATGGTGTCGCCCCAGGCGTTGCCGAGCATGATCGCGGCGCCGTTGGCGTTGATCGCGTCCACCTTCTCGGCGGCGGAGCGCTTCTTGCCCCACTCGATCATCTGCGGCTCCCGGTCCAGCTTCGAGCCGAGGAAGTCGCCGAGGATCTGCTGGAGTTCGGGTCCGGGGCGCCCGGTGAGGAAGCCGGCGCCGCCGAGCAGGGCGGCCGCCTGGAGGTGCTGGGTGCGGCCGGAGTAGATGGACTCGATGAGGTCGGCCCAGCCGCTGAGCGCGACCACGGCCTTGATGCGCGGATCGCTCGCGGAGGCCAGCAGGCTGATGCCCGCGCCGTACGAGACCCCGCCGGTGCCGATGTGCGCGGCGTCGGCCGGGGTGTTCGCGAGCGCCCAGTCGATGACGGCGGAGACGTCGGCGATGTCCGCCGGGCCGGCGGTCTCGATCTCGCCGCCGGAGAGCCAGAAGCCGCGGGAGGTGTAACTGACCACCACGTAACCGGAGTCGGCGAGCTTCTTGGCCTGGGCGATGTATTCGATCTGGGGCAGGCCCCAACTGGTCGGGAGCACGATCAGCGGGTACTTCGCGCCGGCCCCGGCGCCCGCCGGGGTGAAGACGTTGCCCTTGAGGGTGATGCCGCCGGAGCCGGGGATGTCGTGGAAGGTGATCGCCGACGAGGCTTCTGAGACGGCGGTGGTCGTACGGGCCACAGCCGCCTGGGCCTGATGGGGGGCCAGGCCCAGGGCGGCTGCTGCCAGTACGGCTGCCATGGCAGTCGCGGTGCTGGTGGTGCGGAGGGTACGGACCATCGATCGCTCCTCGCGTGTGCCGGGGGTGTCAAAGTGACCCGACGGTAACGGGAGGGGCTTACCGGAAGTAACCCGTGAGTAAGTTACGTGCCGGTAACGATTGAATGATGGTCAACTCCGCAAAGGGGAGGGGGGATGTCGCCCCGCCGCGCTCAGCCGACCTGCGGGGTTGTGGCCGCGGCGCTCTTGGCCTGCCACTGCGCCCAGCTGAGGTTCCACTCGCCGTAGCCGTTGCCGACGTCCGGATTGCCCTTGGAGCCCTGCCCCACGACCTCGAACGGGTCGCCGGCCTGGGACGCCGCGAAGAACGCCTTGGCGTTCTCGTCCGACATGCCCACGCAGCCGGAACTGGTGTTGGCGCGGCCGAAGTTGGCGGTGTTCCAGGGGGCGGCGTGCGCGTACATGCCGGACCAGGTCAGCCGGATCGAGTAGTCGACCATCTTGTCGTAGGAGTCGCCCAGGCCCACCGTCTGGGAGTCCATCCGGATGGTGCCCTCCTTGGCCATCATCACCATCTTCCCGTCCCAGGAGGCCTTCTTGCCGCCGGGAGTGCCCGCCGAGATCGGGACGGTGGCGACGGCCTGGCCGTTCTCGGAGACCGTCATCTTCTTCGTGTCGAGGTCCACCTTCACCCGGCGGTCCTTGCCGATCTTGAACTCGGTGACGTAGTCCTTGACGAACATCCCGCCGCCGGGGCCGGAGTCGACGCCGTTCAGGCTCATCTGGACCTTCACGTCGGTGCCGGACTTCCAGTACTCCTTGGGCCGCCAGTCCACCCGGTCCTTGCCCGAGTAGTCCGTGATCCAGCCCCAGGAACCCTCGGTGCTGTTCGAGGTGGTGACCTTCAACTGCTTCTCGACCGCGGCCTTGTCCTTCACCGGGTTGTCGAAGACGATCGAGACCGGCATGGCCACGCCCACGGTGCTGCCCTTGGGGATGTTGATCGAGACCTTGTTCACCTTGTCGGGAGCCGAGGTCTTGAACGTCGTCGTGGCGCTCTGGCTGTCCGTGTTCTGGGCCTCGACCTTGTAGTCGGCCGAGGGCAGGGCATTGCCCTGCGAGGTCCAGGTCTTGCCGTCGGCGGATATCTGCCCGGCCAGTTCGCCGCCCTTGGCGTCCGTCACCTTCACCGCAGCGAGCTTGCCCTCGGCGATCGTCACGGTCACCGGCTTCCCCGCCGCGACCTGGTCACCGGTGAGGTTCACCGAGACCGCCATGTCCGGTTTCTGCTTCACCTCCGCCTTGGCGGCGCCGCCCGAAGCGGCGCCGCCCCCGCAGGCGGCCAGCGAAGCGGCCAGCAAAGCGGTGCCGGCCGCCACGGCGGTGCGGCTGCGTACAGAGAAGACCCGGCGTGTGCGGCTCAACGAAAACCCCTCCGAAGTAATGATCGTCCACAAGAGAAGATGCGAACGGAACGACTCTAGGTTGCAGGAGATGCGGAAAAGATCAGGATTTCCCTTGTGACATGGACCGCAGCAATACGGTCATCGTCCGGTCACAATCGCCGCGCACGGCCGTCATGGACAGCTGTGAGAGTCCTGTGCATCCACCGATTCGGACGTACAGGAAGGCCGGTCAGCCATGTGCGCACTGCTCGTGACTCCGACTCAGCAGCACCGGACCCGAAGCCTGGACAAGGAGCTCACCGTGCGCTCGCTGTCCGTTCCGGAATATCAGGCATTCCTTTTGAAGCACGGTCGGGCCAGCTTTCTCCAGTACCCGTCCTGGGGCAACGTAAAGGACCTTTGGCGATCGGAAAGGGTCGGATGGCACTACCCCGGCGGTGAAATGGAGGGTGCCGGACTCGTTCTCTACCGTCAGTTCCCGGGCACCCGCAAATACTTCGCCTACCTCCCCGAGGGGCCCGTCGCCGACTGGGCCGACCCCGACATCGACCGCTGGCTGACCCCCCTGAAGAACCACCTCAAGGCCTCCGGCGCCTTCGCCGTGCGCATCGGGCCCACCCCCGCCTACCGCCGCTGGGACGCGGCGACCGCCAAGGCGGGCACCGGACCCGGCCGGCAGATCTCCGACGTGCTCGCCACCGAGGTGGACCCGGTCGGAGCCGCGCTCGCCGACCGGCTGCGCACCCGGGGCTGGAAGCGCTGCGGCGGCGAGGACGACGGCGACGCCCAGCCGCGCCACGTCTTTCGCGTACCGCTCGCCGGCCGCTCCGTCGACGACCTGTGGTCGGGCCTGAACCAGGAGTGGCGGCGCAATGTGCGCAAGGCCACGAAGGCGGGGGTCGAGACGGTCGTCGGCACGGCCGCGGAGCTCCCCGAGTTCTACCGGCTGCTGCGCATCACCGAGGAGCGCGACGGCTTCAGGCTCGGCCGCTCGCAGGCGTACTACCAGCAGCAGTACGAGGTCCTGAACGCCGAGGCGCCCGGCCGCATGCGCCTCTACCTGGGCGTTCACCAGGGCGAGATCCTCGCCGCGCACACCATGATCGTGGCCGGCAGCCGGGTCTGGTACCAGACCGGCGCCTCTGCCGACCACCGCCGCGAAGTCCGCCCCAGCAACGCCCTGCAGTGGCGCATGATGTGTGACGCACATGCGCTCGGAGCGGACGAATACGACATGCGCGGGGTACCCTCCACCCTCGACCCCGACGAACGCTCCTTCGGGCTGCTGCGCTGGAAGCTCGGCACCGGCGGACAGGTCGTCGAAACCCTCGGCGAGTGGGAGACCTCCATGGACGGATACGCCAACACGGCCCTCTACAAGGCGTTCCAGGCGTACATGGCCCGCCGGTGACCCTCGCAGACCCCAGAGCGGCCGGCACCCCGGCCGCGCAGGACACCGCCGCCGCAGCCGCGGTGGACACCGCCGCCGGGGCCGCGACAGAGCCCCGCACCGACCGCGCGGCACCGAAGAAGACCTCGGTGCTGCGCAGCGGCGCGCTCATGGCCGCCGGCTCGATCGTCTCCCGCGCCACCGGCTTCGTCCGCTCCGCCGTGATCGGCGCCGCGCTGGGCACCACCCTGCTCGGCGACGGCTACGCCGTCGCCAACACCGTCCCGAACATCCTGTACATCCTGCTCATCGGCGGCGCCCTCAACGCGGTCTTCGTCCCCGAGCTGGTCCGCGCCGCCAAGGAGCACGAGGACGGCGGCGCCGCCTACACCGACCGGCTGCTCACCGTCTGCACGGCCGCGCTGCTGGTCCTCACCGCCACCGCCGTACTGGCCGCCCCGCTCATCGTCTCGGCGTACACCGGCTACAGCGGCGGCCAGGAGTCCACCACCGTGGCCCTGGCCCGCTACTGCCTCCCGCAGATCCTCTTCTACGGGCTGTTCACCCTGCTCGGGCAGGTGCTGAACGCCCGCGGCCGGTTCGGCGCGATGATGTGGACCCCGGTCCTCAACAACCTCGTCGTCATCGCCGTGTTCGGGCTCTTCCTCTACGTCTCCCACGGCGCGACGGACGGCCTGAGCGCCTCCGAGACCCGGCTGCTGGGCATCGGCACCACCGCGGGCATCGTCCTCCAGGCCCTCGGCCTGATCCCCTCGCTGCGCGCCGCCCGCTTCCGCTGGCGCCCCCGCTTCGACTGGCGCGGCAGCGGACTGGCCCGCCCGCTGCGCAATGCGGGCTGGCTCGTCCTGCTCGTCCTGACCAACCAGATCGCCTACTGGGTCGTCACCCGGCTCTCCACCGCCACCGGGCAGCGCGCCGTGGACGCCGGCCTCGCGGGCGGCGCCGGCTACACCGCCTACAGCAACGCCTACCTGCTGTGGATGGTCCCGCAGGGCATCATCACCGTCTCCCTCGTCACCGCCCTCATGCCCCGGATGAGCTCCGCCGCCGCCGACGGCGACCTCGGGGCCGTACGCAAGGACGTCTCCTACGCGCTGCGCTCCAGCGCGGCCCTGGTCGTCCCCGCCGCCGCGCTCTTCGCCGCCCTCGCCCCCTGGGTGATCGGCAGCGTCTTCGAGTACGGGCGCACCGGCCCCGCCGACGTCGCCGTCATGGCCGGCATGCTCGCGGCCTTCGCACCCGGCCTGATCGCCTACTCCGCGCAGTACGTGCTCTCCCGCGGCTTCTACGCCCTCTCCGACACGCGGACCCCCTTCTTCCTCAACCTCTCCATCGCCGCCCTCAACGCCGGGCTCTCGGTCGCCGCATACCAGCTGCTGCCGCCGCGCTGGGCCGTCACCGGCATGGCCTCGGCCTGCTCGATCGCCTTCACCGCGGGCGCGGCCGGCACCGCGTACGTCCTGTCCCGGCGGCTCGGGCCGCGCACGGGGACCCGTACCCAGCGCAAGAACACCGCCGTACGGACCCACCTGCGGCTCCTCGCCGCCTGCACTCCGGCGGCCGTCGCCGGGTACGCGGCCGCGCGCTCCGCCGACCGGTTCGGAAACATCGAAGGGCCCCTCGGGAACTTCGCCGGGGTCGCGGCGGGAACCGCGGTGATCGTCCTCGTCGTCCTACTCCTCGCCCGCCCCCTGCGGCTCACGGAGATCACCGACCTGCTGGACTCCGTACGACGCAGGACCGGCCGCTAGGACGTGTCCATCGTCCCCGGCCGGACCCGCTGCCGGACGTCCATCTCGGCCGAAAGCGGGAGGGGACCGATCGACGACCCTGGAATACTGACCCGATGCCACGCGTACTGCTGATCGAGGACGACCCTTCCATCCGGGAGGGCGTGGGCCTCGGCCTGCGCCGCAGGGGCCACGACGTGAGCGCCGCCGAGACCGGCGAGGCCGGACTCGAACTCATGGCGAGCTTCCACCCCGAGCTCGTCCTGCTCGACCTCATGCTGCCCGGCATCAACGGCGTCCAGGTCTGCCGCAGGATCCGCGAGAACAGCCAGGTACCGATCATCATGCTCACCGCGCGCGGGGACGACTTCGACATAGTCGTCGGCCTGGAGGCCGGAGCCGACGACTACATCGTCAAGCCCGCCCGCACCGAGGTCATCGAAGCCCGCATCAAGGCCGTGCTGCGCCGCCTCAGCGAGCCCGCGGGCGGCCGCCCCGACGTGGAGTTCCACGGAGAGCTGGCCGTCGACCGCGCCGGTCTCACCGTCGCCAAGAACGGCGAGCGCCTCCCCCTGGCCCCCAGCGAGATCAAGCTCCTGCTGCACCTGTCGGCCTCGCCCGAGCAGGTCTTCTCCCGCCAGCAGCTCCTCGAATACGTGTGGGACCACAGCTACCACGCCGACGCCCGGCTGGTGGACGCCTGCGTACGCCGCCTGCGCCACAAGATCGAGGACCCCGACGGCGCCCCCCGCTACATACAGACCGTGCGCGGCTTCGGCTACCGCTTCGGCCCGCTGTAAGCGGCGCGCATGAAACGTTTCGCACCGCTGGGCCTGCGCACCCGGCTGATCGCCGCCTTCCTGCTGGTCGCCGCCATCTGCGCGGTGAGCACGGCCGCGCTCACCTACCAGCAGGCCCGCAACGCGATCCTCAAGCAGAGCCAGGACACCGCCGTCAGCACCCTGCGCGACCTGGTCGACTCCCAGTACACCCAACTGCCCATGGGGCAGGCGGAACTCCAGCGGCTCGTCGCGGAACTGGGCAAGCGCGGCCAGCCGCACCCCTGGATCGTCTACGGGGAGTACGGAAAGCTCCGCGCCTCCTCGAACCAGGGCGGCGCGTCCGTCTCCCCTTCCGTCAGCGAACAGCTCCGCAGCCAGGTGAGCGCCCATCCGCACGGGGCCTTCCAGCGCACGGAGGACCGCAGCGGCAACCTCTCCCTCGTCGTCGGCATGCCCGCCGTCTTCAAGTACAACGAGGTCTACGAGAGCACCGGCGCCGTCTTCTACGCGGTCGTGCCCCTGGACACCGAGCAGACCACCGTGGAGGCCCTGGTCGCCGCCGCCAGAATGGGCGCCGTACCGGGCCTGGCGATATCCGTGATCCCCGCCCTGCTCGCGGCGCGCAGCGTCCTGAGGCCCGTACGGGACATGCGCAGGGCCGCCCAGCGGCTGGGCCGAGGCCGGCTCGACACCCGCATCGAGGTGCGCGGAGCCGACGAACTCGCCGGACTCGCCCGCACCTTCAACGAGACGGCCCGCGCCCTCGAGCATTCCGTCAGCGAACTCCGGGAGGCCGAGGCCCGCGCCCGCCGCTTCGCCGCCGACGTCTCCCACGAACTGCGCACCCCGCTCGCCGGGATGCTCGCCGTCACCGAAGTCCTCGACGAGGGCGCCGAGGAGCTCGACGCCGACACCGCCAAGGCGCTGCGCCTGATCAGCGCCGAGACCGGGAAACTCGCGGTGCTCGTCGAGGACCTCATGGAGATCTCCCGCTTCGACGCCCGCGCCGCCGAGCTCAACCTCGACGAGGTCGACGTCGCCGAGACCGTCACCAAGACCCTGGAACGCCGCCACTGGACCGACGGGCGGGTCAGCACCGACCTGCCCCCGGACGTCCGCGCCCGGCTCGACCCGCGCCGCTTCGACGTGGTCCTCGCCAACCTCGTGGGCAACGCCCTCAAGCACGGCGGGGCTCCGGTCCGCGTCGGCGTCCGCACCGAGACCCGGCCCGAGGGCGAGCGGCTGATCGTCGAGGTCGCCGACAGCGGGCCCGGCATCGCCCCCGAAGTGCTGCCGCACATCTTCGACCGCTTCTTCAAGGCCGACGCGGCCCGCACCCGCTCCACGGGCAGCGGTCTGGGCCTCGCCATCACCCTGGAGAACGTCCGCCTGCACGGCGGCACCCTGCACGCCGCCAACGGCCCCGGCGGCGGCGCGCTCTTCACCCTCGACATGCCGCTGGAGGCCCGCGTATGACCCGGGTGCGCAGGGCCGCGGCCGCCGCCGCACTGACCGTCCCGCTGCTGCTCGCCACCGGATGCGGCATCGCCACCACCGGGGTCGTCGAGAGCGGCAGCGCCGGGACCGTGAAACTGGCCACCGCGCCGGACCCGGGCCTGCTGTACTTCATCGCGCCCGACGGTGCGCTCGTCCCGGTGCCGGTCTCCGACCAGGGCCAGCGGCCGGACGTCGGCTTCACGATCGGGATGCTGCTGGAGGGGCCGGGCGAGGCCGCGCGGGAGGCCGGTCTGACCACCGAGATCCCGGTGCCGGACACGAAGCACTGGGACCGCATGGGCGTTGCCCGGCCGGCCGTCAGGTCCGACGGCGACGGGAAGACGCTGCGCGTCGTGCTGCCCGTCCCGGTCGAGCCGCTGTCAGGACCGGCCCGGCGCCAACTGGCGTGCACGGCCCTCGCCTCGGTGCGCACCAGTCCGGCCCCCGGGATCCTCCTCATCGGCTCCGACGGCAAGGAGCGGAGCGCCGTGTGCGAGGTCGGGCCGCAGCGCTGAGACCCGGCCGGGGCGCGTGGAACGGCCGACCCGGGGCCCGCCCCCGCGGGGCGTCTTGCGGGCCGGACCGCTCCCCGCCACCGTGTGGCGCATGGACCAAGGACCGGCCCCCGACGTCTTCGACCCGCGCCTGTACGCCGAAGGCGTCCCGTACGAGCGCTACCGGCTGCTGCGCGACCACCGGCCGGTGGCCTGGCAGAGCGAGCCGCAGGTGCTCGGCTGGCCCGCCGGCCCCGGCTTCTGGGCCGTCACCCGGCACGCCGACGTGGTCCGGGTCCTGCGCGACCACCGCACGTACTCCTCGCACCTGGGCGCCACCCAGATCCGTGACCCGGACCCGGCCGACCTGCCCTTCCTGCGGCGCACCATGCTCAACCAGGATCCCCCCGAGCACGGGACCCTGCGCCGGACCGTGGCCCGCGCCTTCACCCCGGCCCGCGTCGACGCCTTCGCCGCCCGGGTCCGGGGCCGCGCCCGTACGCTGCTGCGCGCCGCCCGCGACGGCGCCGAGGACGGGGCCGCCGACGTGGTGCGCACCGTCACCGACGAGTACGCGCTGCTGAACCTCACCGACCTGCTGGGCGTCCCGGCCGCCGACCGGGGGCTGCTGCTGGAGTGGACCGTACGGATCATCGGATACCAGGATCCCGAGGACGCTCCGGCCCCGCTGACCGGCCCGGACGGGAAGCCGCTGAACCCGCGCTCGCCGGCGCTGCTCGGGGAGATGTTCGCGTACGCCCGTGAACTGGCCGCCCACAAAAGGGCCCACCCCGGCGACGACGTGATGACCACCCTCGCGCTCGCCGGACTTGATGACGCGGAGCTGGAGATGTTCTTCTTCCTGCTCACCGTCGCGGGCAACGACACCGTGCGCAGCGCCGCGCCCGGCGGCCTGCTCGCCCTGGCCCTCGACCCGGACGCCTACGCCGGACTCGCCGACGGCCGGGCCCCCTTGGACCGGGCCGTCGAGGAGCTCCTGCGCGTCCACCCGCCGGTGCTGAGCTTCCGTCGCACCGCCGCCGCCGACACCGAGCTCGCCGGACAGCGGATCCGGGCCGGCGACAAGGTGGTGGTGTTCCACGCCTCCGCCAACCACGACGAGCGCGTCTTCACCGACCCGGGCCGCCTCGACCTCGGCCGCGCCCCCAACCCGCACGTCTCCTTCGGCGACGGCCCGCACGTGTGCCTCGGCGCGCACTTCGCCCGGCTCCAGCTCCGCGTCCTCTACGAGGAGTGGGCCGCCGCCATGCCGGTACCGGAACTGGCGGGCCCGCCGCGCCGGTTGGTGTCGAACTTCATCAACGGGATCACACGGCTGCCGCTGCGGGTGTCCGGGCCTGCCGGGTGACGTCGGCGACCAGTTCCGTCACGTCGGGGCCGTAGGCGTCGGAGTTGATCACCTTCAGCAGGATGCAGAAGGAGTCCTGGCCGTAGGTGCGGGCCAGCGACGTGTGGTGTTTGGAGAGGTAACGGGCCGCGGCGTGATTGCTGTTGGCGGTCTGCCCCGACATGAGGAACACCGGCCGCGTCCCCGCGCCCGCCGTCAGCCGGGCGAGCAGGACGTGCTCGACCAGGCCCTCCTGCCAACGGTACTTCTCCCCGCCGAGGGTGAGCGCGCCCCGCTCCGGAGAGCGCTCACGGCTGTCGTCGAAGTGGACTCCCGGCAGCATGGAGGTCAGGTGGGCCGCCGTCCGGGCGTTGGAGACGGGTCCGCCGACGCAGAACTCGGCGCGCTCGCCGAAGCCCTGGCGGGCCCCGTCGTGGGTCACGATCTGCAGGTTCGCCCCGCAGTCCTTGATCAGGCCGGCGATCTCCAGCAGGGCGAAGGCGTCCTTGCGGTTCACCGACCCCTCGCTGCCGCTCATGTGCCGGTTGACCACGAACAGACAGTCGGAACCGGTCGGGAGGCCGAAGAAGGCCTGCTTGCGGCGCAGTGCACGGCGCCACAGGTAGGTCCGGGTGAACCAGCCGAACCCGCCGCTGCATGCGGTGGCTATCACCCCGAGCACGATGTTGCGGACGTCGTCATTCATGCGGCGGATCGTAGTCGTCACGCCGCCTTCATGACGCGGTGGGTGCAAGGAAGTTACGCTGCCGCTCCAAGGTCTGACAGGCAGTCGACTGGAGGAACCGAATGCGTGGTCCCGCCGCACGTCAGTTAGCGCTCGTCGCGCTCGCCGGGGCGCTCGTCTCGACCGGGGCGGACGCCCCGCCGTCGCAGACCGTCACCCCGCCGAAGGTCCCGGTCGCCACCGGCTACGGCGGGGCCGTCGCCAGCGTCGACGCCGACGCCAGCGCGGCCGGCATCGCCGTCCTGCGCTCCGGAGGCAACGCCGTGGACGCCGCCGTGGCGACGGCCGCCGCGCTCGGGGTCACCGAGCCGTACTCCGCCGGCATCGGCGGGGGCGGCTACTTCGTGTACTACGACGCCCGGTCCGGCAGGGTGCGCACCATCGACGGCCGCGAGACCGCCCCGGCGACGGCCACCGCCGCGCTGTTCCAGGAGAACGGTGTGCCCATCCCCTTCGCCGAGGGCCAGACCAGCGGCCGCGGCGTCGGAGTCCCCGGTACCCCGGCGACCTGGCAGAGCGCGCTGGAGTCCTGGGGCACCCGTCCGCTCGGCCAACTCCTCAAGCCCGCCGAGAAGCTGGCACGCGAGGGCTTCGCCGTGGACTCCACCTTCCGGGCCCAGACCGCGCTCAACGAGGCGCGGTTCAGGGACTTCCCCGACACGAGGAAGCTCTTCCTGCCCGGCGGCGCCCTCCCGGTGGTCGGCTCCACCTTCAAGAACCCCGACCTGGCCGCCACCTACGCCGAGCTCGCCCGCAAGGGCGCGGGCGCGCTCTACCGGGGCCCGCTGGCCGAGGACATCGTCCGGGCCGTGCGCACGCCCCCGGTGGACCCGGCCGCCACCCGCGTGGTCCGCTCCGGCGATCTGACCACCGGGGACCTGCGCGGGTACGCGACCAAGCGGCAGGACCCGACCCGGGTCGGCTACCGCGGCCTGGACGTGTACAGCATGGCCCCGTCCTCCTCCGGCGGCACCACCGTCGGCGAGGCGCTGAACATCCTGGAGCGCACCGACCTCGGCTCGCTCACCGAAGCCCAGTACCTGCACCGCTTCATCGAGTCCTCCCGGATCTCCTTCGCCGACCGGGGCCGCTGGGTCGGCGACCCGGCCGCCGAGGACGTCCCCACGAAGGAGCTGCTCTCGCAGAGTTACGCGGACACGCGCGGCTGCCTCATCGACCCGGCCAAGGCGCTGACCAGCCCGCTCGCTCCGGGCGATCCGCGCCACCCGGTCGCCTGCGGCGGCTCCGGGCAGGCCGCCCCGACCACCTTCGAGGGGGAGAACACCACGCACCTGACCGTCGCCGACCGCTGGGGCAACGTGGTCTCCTACACGCTGACCATCGAGTCGACCGGCGGCAGCGCCATCACCGTCCCGGGGCGCGGCTTCCTGCTCAACAACGAGCTGACCGACTTCTCCTTCGCCCCGGCGGCGTCCGGCGTCCCCGACCCCAACCTGCCGGGCCCGGGCAAGCGGCCGCGCTCGTCGATGTCCCCGACCATCGTGCTGGAGGACGGACGCCCGGTGCTGGCGCTGGGCTCCCCGGGCGGGGCGACCATCATCACCACGGTGCTCCAGACCCTGACCGGGCACCTGGACCGGGGGCTGCCGCTGGTCGAGGCCATCGCCGCGCCGCGGGCCAGCCAGCGCAACCAGACCACCACCGAGCTGGAGCCGGGTCTGTGGAACAGCCCGGTCCGGGCCGAGCTGGAGGCCCTCGGCCAGGGCTTCCGGCAGAACCCGGAGATCGGCGCGGCCACCGCGGTCCAGCGGCTGCCCGACGGGCGGTGGCTGGCCGCGGCGGAGACGACCCGGCGGGGCGGCGGCTCGGCGATGGTCGTGCACCCGAGCGGGAAGGGGTAGCCCTTACGGAGCGGTAGCCCTTACAGAGCGGTAGCGCTTACAGAGCGGTGAGGATCCTCGGGCCGGCGGCGGTGATCGCGACCGTGTGCTCGGAGTGCGCGGCGCGGCTGCCGTCGACGGTCCGCAGGGTCCAGCCGTCGGCGTCGCAGGCGTAGTCGTCCGTACCGCCCGCGATCAGCATCGGCTCGATGGCGATCACCATGCCGGCGCGCAGCTTCGTACCCTGCCCCGCCGGGCCCTCGTTGGGCACGCCCGGCTCCTCGTGCATGGAACGTCCGACGCCGTGGCCGCCGAAGCCGTCGGGGATGCCGTACCCGGCGGCGCGGCAGACGCTGCCGATGGCGTGGGCGATGTCGCCGACGCGGTTGCCGGGCCGGGCGGCGGCGATGCCCGCCGCGAGGGCCGCCTCGGAGGTCGAGATGAGCCGCAGGTCGGCGGGGCGGGCCAGGCCCACGGTGAAGCTGACGGCCGCGTCGCCGACCCAGCCGCCCAGTTTCGCGCCGCAGTCGATGCTGACCAGGTCGCCGTCGCGCAGCCGGTAGTCGTCGGGGATGCCGTGCACGATCGCGTCGTTGACGGAGGCGCAGATGACGGCGGGGAAGGGGACCGGCGCGAACCGGGGCCGGTAGCCGAGGAAGGGGGAGCTCGCGCCGGCCTCGCGGAGCACCTCGCGCGCGGCCAGGTCGAGCTCCAGCAGGGAGACCCCGACGGCGGCCCGGTCCCGGACGGCGGCGAGGGCGTGCGCGACGACGCGGCCGGCGGCGCGCATCTGGTCGATCGATCGTTCTGTCTTCAGTTCCACCATGCCAATAACTATACCGGTATAACTGTAACGGGATACTTATTGGGCTCCGGGGTAGGATGACGTCATGGTCCGTACCCCTCTCACCCCTGAAGAGCGCGAGCGCGGCGAGCGGCTGGGCGCCCTGTTGCGCACGGCCCGCGGCGGCCGCAGCATGGTCGAGGTCGCGGCCAGCGCCGGGCTCTCCGCCGAAACCCTCCGCAAGATCGAGACCGGCAGGGCTCCGACCCCGGCCTTCTTCACCGTCGCCGCCCTCGCCGGAGCCCTGGGGCTCTCCCTGGACGACGTGATGCGGCGCTGCGCCCTCGTGCCCGTGTGAGGCCGGGGACAGCGGGCGGGCCGCGGCCGTTCGGCCGCCGGGCCCGCCTTTCGGCGTGCCGTTAGGGCGGGGCCCGGCGGCCGAACGGCTCAATCGGCGGTGGGAGCGCCGGAGCGCGGGGCAAGCGTGAAGGCGTGTCAGACATGAACGCATCCGCATCCAAGCGACTCGGCCTCGGACTCCTGGGCGCCCTCCTCGCGGGCGGCCTGCTGCTCGCGGCGTGCGCGGCCCCCGAGGGCCGGGCCCACGCCAAGGACCCGGGCGACGTGGTCTTCCGCCACCCGGGCGTCGTCGTCAGTCACACCCGGCTCCAGCACGCGCAGCAGATGGTCGCGGCCGGCAAGGAGCCGTGGAACTCGGCGTACCAGGCGCTCCTGAAGAGCCGCTACGCCTCCCTCGACTACCAGGCCCACCCGGCCGACGTGGTGCCCTGCCCCTTCAACTCGGGGCCCCGGTCCTGCCTGGACGAACGGCAGGACGCGATCGCCGCCTACACCCACGCCCTGCTGTGGTCGGTGAACGGCAAGGCCGCCCACGCCCGCAAGGCCGTGCAGATCATGGACGGCTGGTCGGCCGTGATGAAACGTCACGCCGAGGGCAACGCCGGACTCCAGGCGGCCTGGTCCGGCTCCACCTGGGCGCGCGCCGCCGAGATCGTCCACGCCGGCTACCCGGGCTGGGGAACCGCTCGGGTCGACCGCTTCAAGGAGATGCTGCGCACCGCCTACCTCCCCGCCGTCCGCGCGCAGGTGCCCGCGTACAACGGCAACTGGGAGCTGGCCATGACCGACGCCGCCTTGAGCATCTCCGTCTTCCTGGAGGACCGGGCCGTCTTCCGGGAATCCCTGGAGCGGTTCCGGGAGCGCGTCCCGGCGTACTTCTACCTCAAGCGGGACGGTGTGCACCCGCTGGCCCCGCCGCGCACCGGCATCGACTCCCCGGCCGAGGTCGCGGCGTACTGGTTCGGCCAGACGACGTACGCCGACGGCGTCGGCCAGGAGACCTGCCGCAACCTCATGCACGTCGGTTACGCGCTCGCGGCGTCCGCGCACATCGCGGAGACGGCCTGGCACCAGGGCGTCGACCTGTACGGGGAGCAGAGCGAGCGGCTCCGGGCGGCACTGGCGTTCCACTCGAAGTATCAGCTGGGGGAAGAGGCCCCCGGCTGGCTGTGCGGCGGCAAGCTGGAGCGCACGATGGGCCCGGACCTGGAAGTGGCGCTCCAGCACTACGCGGTGCGGACGGGCGCGAAACTCCCGTACACCCGCGAGCTGGTCGAGAAGACGCGCCCGGCCGGGACGGACGACCTGTTCGTGGCGTGGGAGACCCTCACCCACGGGGAGGCGGCGCCGGCGGCCTGAGGCGCGGTCGTCTCGGGCGCGTTCTCGGGCGCGGTCGTTCTCAGGCGTCCACGGGGTGCCAGGCCGGGCCGTCGCCGTCCTGCCGGACGTGGCCGAAGACCACGTCGGCGAAGTGGACGCCGAAGCCGATGGTGCCGGGCTCCGCCAGTTCGGCGACGAGCCGGCGGCGGTGGACGGCCGTCCGGGCGAGGTCGTGGTCGAAGGCCGAGGACCAGTCGGGGTGGTCGATCTGGATCGGCGAATGCACGGCGTCGCCGAAGGCGATCAGGCGCCGGCCGCCCCCGGTGATGACGTACTCGGCGTGCCCGACGGTGTGGCCGGGGGTGATCCGCACGCGTACCCCGGGGAAGATCTCCTCCCCGTCGTCAAGCGTGCGCACGCGCGGCGCGAGGGCGGCGACCCGCTCGGTCGTGCCCTCGGCCGCCAGGAGGTCGAGCCGGTCCCACTCGGGCCCGGCGATCAGGTACTCGGCGCGGGGGAAGAGGGGCAACCCGTTGTCGGGGGAGTCGGGGGAGTCGGGGGAGTCGGGGGAAGGGTGGATGGCCCAGCCGATGTGATCGGAGTGGAGGTGGGTGAAGGCCACCGCTTCGATGTCCCCGGGGGTGAGGCCGAGTGCGGCCAGGCTGCCGGGGAGCGCGCCTCCGTGGATCACGCCGACGGGGCCGTCCGGGGCCCGGAGCGTCTGCGGGCCGAAGCCCGCGTCGATCAGCAGTGCGCGGCCGCCGTGCTCCACCAGCAGGCCGCCGACGCTCGCCACGAGGTGCCCCGCGGCGTCCAGGTACTCCGGGTGGGCGGTCCACACCTCGTCGGTGGTGTCCGGGAGCAGCGGCAGCGGCCGCAGCCGCACGTCGCCGTCCGGCACGTAGGAGACCTTCGTGTCGCCCAGCCACAGCGAGCGGATGCCCGCGGGCCGGTTCAGTCGTTCGTCGCGCGCCGTCGTCAATTCGGGCATGAGGGCTCCCTTGTGCATGGTCGTCAGGCCGCCGCCGGCCGGTCCTGCCGGGGTGGCGAGGCCAACCATAAGCATCAAGTTCGAATCATTCAAGCTGTAAATATTCTGGCTTGAGCCATTTGTTAAACTGGCGCCATGACCACGCCTCCCGAGCTCCAGGCCATCGCCGAGCGCCAGCTGTGCGGGCTGGTGGACGGACTGGCCCACCGGATCGCCGAGCACGTGCGCGAGCGCGCCACCACCCTGGGCCTGACCGCCTCCCAGGCGACCGCGCTGCGGGAGATGAGCGGACCGATGACCATGCGGGAACTCGCCGAGCGCATGAGCTGCGAGCCCTCCAACGCCACCTTCGTCGTCGACAAGCTGGAGAAGCAGCGCCTGATCGAGCGGCACCCGCACCCCACCGACCGCCGCGCCAGGCAGCTCGTCCTCACGCCCGAGGGCACCGCCCTGCGCGCCCGGCTCCTCGATCTCCTCTCCGTGGACTCACCGGTGTCCGGGCTCGCCCCGGAGGAGCAGGGCCTGCTGCGCGCCCTGTTGGAGCGGGCTGTCACCTCTCGTTGACGGGCGACGTAGGGTCGGGCGCATGAAGATCGAGGACCTGGGCCGAGCGAGGTACGTCAGTCTCACCACCTTCCGCAAGGACGGCACGGCGGTGGCCACGCCGGTGTGGGCGGTGGTGGACGGCGGCGAGCTGTACGTGTGGACGCGCAACGACGCGTGGAAGGTGAAGCGGATCCGCAACAACGGGCGGGTCACGGTCGTGGCCTGCGACGTACGCGGACGGGTGGCCGACGGGGCCGTGGCCGCCGAGGGTGAGGCGCGGGTGCTGGACGCGGCGGGGCTCAAGCGGGTGCGGAAGCTGATGACGCGCAAGTACACCTGGCAGTTCTGGATGCTGGACGTGCCGGCCGCCGTGGTCCGGCGCGAGCGCCCGCACACCGCGATCGCGGTCACGCTTGACCCGCCCGCCGTCAAGCTTTGAGACTCCTGTAGCCCGCCCGTAACACGGGTGGGATCCAATGCGGGGATGGAGACCGCGACTTCGCAGGTGATCGGCCAACTCTCCGGATACATGCGGGGATTGACGCAGCGACTAGATCCCGGGGCAGGCTGGTACGGGGAGTTCCTGCGGCGGGACCCGGAGGGAATGCGGGCCTGCCTGGACGGAGCCGCGATGCCTCCGTGGGACGTACTGGAGTCTCTGCTGGGGGACTTGGCGGCATCGGCGGGCCCGGGGGCGCTCGCGCGGGAGACGCAGTACGCGGCCGGACTGCGGGCCGCGGCCGTCGGCGTCTGGGACCGGCTGCCGGGCGGGGCCGAGGAACTGCGCACGCTGCTCGCTTCGGCCGCCGAGCAGCGGGCCCGGGCCCTGGCGGCCCTGGGCGCGCTGTCGGCGCGGCTCGCGGAAGCGCCGGACCCGGCGCAGGCGCAGGCCCTGTCCCGGGAACTCTCCTGGACCCGTGACGACGCCGCCCGCGCGACCGCCCGCCACGAGGACCTGACGACCCGCCTGGAGGCGGTGACCCCGGCCCCCGCCTGGGGGGCCGGGTACCCGGCGCCGGCGCGGCCGGAGCCCCTGAACGGAGTGCCCGCGCAGCGCACCGCGACGTCGCCGGGCGCGGTGCCCGCCGCGGTGTGGCCGGGTCCGCGGGAAGGGGTGCGGGAGGGCGCGCCGGCGGGGTCCCGGGATGCGGCGTGGGCCGAGGCGCCCGCGGATGTCGCCCAGAACACGGCTTCGGGCGCGACCTCGGGCGCAACCACGGGCGCTACCTCGGGCGCGCCGTCGGACGCGATCTCGGGCCCGGTGCCGGAAGCGGCGGGGGAGCCGGTCGGGCGGGCCGAGGGGCGGTGGCTGCGCGGTGCGCGGCGCAGCGGCGGGGCCCGGTACGCGGGCGCGGCCGCGCCCGAAGCCCGGGCCGTCACGATGCCCCCCGGGCAGCCGCCGTCGTCCGCCACGCCCCTGCGCGGCGCCCGCTTCGGGCTGCCCGCCCGCCCTGCGGCCGAGCCCGCACCGGCGGAGGATCCGGCGCCGGAACAGGACGCCGCGGCTGGCGGTGCCGGGCAGCCGGGCGCGACGCGGGGAGCCCGGCACGAGCCAGGCCGCCCGGGCTCCGAAGGGCCGGGCCCCGCGCAGGCGTTCGCCGCGCCGGGCCAGGGCGGCCACGCCGGGTCCGGGCGCACGGGCTGGCACCCCGACGGCGGCCCGCAAGGCCCGCAAGGCCCGCAAGGCCCGCACGGCCCGCACGGCGCGCCCGCCGCGTGGGCCGGGGCCTCCGGTGACTTCGTGGAGGGGCTCGCCGCCTTGCGGGGGCAGGGGCGGAGCGGGGAGGCGCACGTGCTGCTCTGTGAGGCCGCCGCCGGGCCCGCCGAGCGGCTGGTCCGGCTGGGGGAGGAGCTGCGGCGGGCCGGGCTGGCCGCGGACTGGGCCACCCTGCTGTGGGAGGCGGCCTCGCTGCCGCCCGCCCGGTTCGCCGCGGCCGCGGCCGTGCTCGGGCCGGCCGACCGCGACGCCCTGCTGCGCCAGGGCGCGGCCCGCCCGGCCGCCGAGATCGCCGAGGCGGCCCTCGTGCTCGCGGAGGCCGGCCACGCCCCCGAGGCCGACGCGCTGCTCGCCGCCTTCGTCCGGGTCCGCACCGCCGAGGAGTCCGCCCGGCTCGCCCGCCGGGACCCCCGGTGGTTCGCGCCCCGGCTGCTCCGGGCCGCGGAAGCCCTCTCGGGGGCTCATCACCGTGACCTGTTGCACGCCCTTCGAGTCGCAAATCTGCCCGTCGCCTGACCGGAAACGACCACGTGCCGGCGTAACTCCTGCGTTTGCTGATCGACTACTCCAACCGCGCAAGGCGGTCTTGCCCCGGGCCTGGCCGAGGCCTACCTTCAACTCCCTACGCGCAGCCGTCGTACACCTCTACGTGCGTAGAAGCCGGCGTACCCGTCGCGAGGAGCAGCTCATGGCCCAAGTCGTCCGCGCCGCACTCGTCCAGGCCACCTGGACCGGAGACACCGAGTCGATGATCGCCAAACACGAGGAGCACGCCCGCCGGGCCGCCGCCCAGGGTGCGCAGATCATCGGCTTCCAGGAAGTCTTCAACGCCCCCTACTTCTGCCAGGTCCAGGAGCCCGAGCACTACCGCTGGGCCGAGTCCGTCCCCGACGGGCCCACCGTCCAGCGGATGCGGGCCCTCGCCCGGGAGACCGGCATGGTGATCGTCGTACCGGTCTTCGAGCTGGAGTCCGAGGGCTTCTACTACAACACCGCCGCGGTCATCGACGCCGACGGCAGCTACCTCGGCAAGTACCGCAAGCACCACATCCCCCAGGTCAAGGGCTTCTGGGAGAAGTACTACTTCCGCCCGGGCAACCTCGGCTTCCCCGTCTTCGACACCGCCGTCGGCCGGGTCGGCGTCTACATCTGCTACGACCGGCACTTCCCGGAGGGCTGGCGCGAACTGGGCCTCGCCGGAGCCCAGTTGGTCTACAACCCGTCCGCCACCTCCCGCGGCCTCTCCGGGTACCTGTGGCAGCTGGAGCAGCCCGCCTCCGCCGTGGCCAACGAGTACTTCGTCGCCGCCATCAACCGCGTCGGCCAGGAGGAGTACGGCGACAACGACTTCTACGGCACCAGCTACTTCGTCGACCCGCGCGGCCAGTTCGTCGGCGATGTCGCCAGCGACAAGGAGGAGGAACTCCTCGTCCGCGACCTCGACTTCGACCTCATCAAGGAGGTCCGCGACCAGTGGGCCTTCTACCGCGACCGCCGCCCCGACGCCTACGGAGGACTCGTACAGCCGTGACCAACCCGATCCCCCTGCACAGCCGGCACCGCTCCGTTATGCCCGACTGGCTCGCGCTCTACTACAAGCACCCCATCGAGCTCACCCACGGCGAGGGCCGCCACGTCTGGGACGCCGA
Organism: Streptomyces sp. GL_148; assembly: GCF_057834205.1. NCBI lineage: Bacteria > Bacillati > Actinomycetota > Actinomycetes > Kitasatosporales > Streptomycetaceae > Streptomyces > Streptomyces sp. GL_148. The sequence goes on from NZ_CM174396.1 coordinate 7,187,144, forward strand.
CGGCAACCGCTACCTGGACTTCTTCGGCGGCATCCTCACCACGATGACCGCCCACGCCCTGCCCGAGGTCACCAAGGCCGTCTCCGAACAGGCCGGGCGGATCATCCACTCCTCCACCCTGTACCTCAACCGCCCGATGATCGAACTGGCCGAGCGCGTCTCGGCGTTGTCCGGCATCCCCGACGCCCGGGTCTTCTTCACCACCTCCGGCACCGAGGCCAACGACACCGCCCTGCTGCTCGCGACGACGTACCGCCGCTCCAACCAGATCCTGGCGATGCGCAACAGCTACCACGGCCGGTCCTTCTCCACCGTCTCGATCACCGGCAACCGCGGCTGGTCCCCGACCAGCCTCTCGCCGCTCCAGACGTACTACGTGCACGGCGCGGTCCGCACCCGCGGCCCCTTCGCCCACCTCGACGACACCGCCTTCACCGCCGCGGCCGTCGCCGACCTGGAAGACGTACTGGGCCAGGCCCGGGGCGGGGTCGCGGCGCTCATCGCCGAGCCGATCCAGGGCGTGGGCGGGTTCACCTCCCCTCCCGACGGGCTCTACGGGTCCTTCCGCGAGGTCCTCGACCGGCACGGCATCCTCTGGATCAGCGACGAGGTGCAGACCGGCTGGGGCCGTACCGGCGACCACTTCTGGGGCTGGCAGGCCCACGCCCAGAACGGCCCGCCGGACATCATCACCTTCGCCAAGGGCATCGGCAACGGCATGTCCATCGGCGGAGTCGTGGCCCGCGCCGAGGTGATGAACTGCCTCGACTCCAACTCCATCTCCACCTTCGGCGGTTCGCCGGTCACCATGGCCGCCGGCGTCGCCAACCTCGCCTACCTCCTCGAACACGACCTCCAGGGCAACGCCCGCCGCGTCGGCGGCCTCCTGCTGGAGCGGCTGCGGGCCATCGCCGCGACCGCGCCCGCCGTACGGGAGGTACGCGGCCGGGGCCTGATGGCCGGCCTGGAGCTGACGAAACCCGGCACCGACCAGGCCGACCCGGACGCGGCCGCCGCCGTACTGGAGGCCGCCCGCGCCGGCGGCCTGCTGCTCGGCAAGGGCGGCGGCCACAACACCAGCGTGCTGCGCATCGCGCCGCCGCTCTCCCTCACCGTCGCCGAGGCGGAAGAGGGCGCCGAGATCCTCGCCGAGGCCCTCAGAAGCCTCAACTGACACCGGGGGAGACGTACATGAGCACCCGCACCCTGATCCGCGGCGGCCTCGTCATCACGGCCGCCGACGAGCTCCACGCCGACGTGCTGATCGAGGACGGCCGGGTCGCCGCCCTCGCGGCACACGGCACGACGGCCGCCGAAACCTGGACGGCGGACCGGACGATCGACGCGAGCGGGAAGTACGTCATCCCCGGCGGAGTCGACGCACACACCCACATGGAGCTGCCCTTCGGCGGCACGGCGGCCTCCGACACCTTCGAGACCGGCACCCGGGCCGCCGCCTGGGGCGGCACCACCACCATCGTGGACTTCGCCGTCCAGACGCCGGGGCACACCCTGCGCGAGGGCCTCGACACCTGGTACGACAAGGCCGACGGCCAGTGCGCCGTCGACTACGCCTTCCACATGATCCTCTCGGACGTCAACGAGCGGACCCTGAAGGAGATGGACCACCTGGTGGGGGAGGGGGTCACCTCCTTCAAGCTGTTCATGGCGTACCCCGGGGTCTTCTACAGCGACGACGGGCAGATCCTGCGCGCGATGCAGCGGGCCTCGGGCAACGGCGGGCTGATCATGATGCACGCGGAGAACGGCATCGCGATCGACGTGCTCGTCGAACAGGCCCTGGCGCGTGGGGAGACCGATCCCCGCCACCACGGCGAGGTCCGCAAGGTCCTCCTCGAAGCCGAGGCCACCCACCGCGCCATCCAGCTCGCCCGGGTCGCCGGCTCCCCGCTGTACGTGGTGCACGTCTCGGCGGAGGAAGCCGTGGCCGAGCTGGCGGCGGCCCGGGACAAGGGCCTGCCGGTGTTCGGGGAGACCTGTCCGCAGTACCTGTTCCTGTCCACCGACAATCTCGAAGAGCCCGACTTCCAGGGCGCCAAGTACGTCTGCTCGACCCCGCTGCGCCCGCGCGAGCATCAGGCCGCCCTGTGGCGGGGCCTGCGCACGAACGACCTCCAGGTGGTGTCCACCGACCACTGCCCCTTCTGCTTCCGCGGGCAGAAGGAGCTCGGCCGCGGCGACTTCTCGAAGATCCCGAACGGTCTCCCCGGAGTGGAGAACCGCATGGACCTCCTCCACCAGGCGGTCCTGGACGGGCACATCAGCCGCCGCCGCTGGATCGAGATCGCGTGCGCGACCCCGGCCCGGATGTTCGGCCTCTACCCGCAGAAGGGGACCATCGCGCCGGGCTGTGACGCCGACATCGTGCTCTACGATCCGCACGCCGAGCAGGTCATCTCCGCCGAGACGCACCACATGAACGTGGACTACTCGGCGTACGAGGGCAAGCGGATCACCGGACGCGTCGACACGGTCCTTTCCCGGGGCGAACTCGTCATCGACCGACGCGAATACACCGGCCGGGCCGGTCACGGGGCCTTCGTCCACCGCTCCACCTGCCAGTACTTGTAAGGAGAGTCCACACATGGACTTTGGCCTCGTCCTCCAGACCGATCCGCCGGCCTCCCAGGTCATCAGCCTCATGAAGCGTGCCGAACGCAACGGCTTCCGCTACGGCTGGACCTTCGACTCCGCCGTGCTGTGGCAGGAACCCTTCGTCATCTACAGCCAGATCCTGGCCAACACCCAGCGCATGCACGTGGGTCCGATGGTCACCAATCCGGGCACCCGCACCTGGGAGGTGACCGCCTCCACCTTCGCGACGCTGAACGACATGTACGGCAACCGCACGGTGTGCGGCATCGGGCGCGGCGACTCCGCGATGCGGGTCGCCGGGCGCGCCCCGAACACGCTCGCCAGGCTCGGTGAGGCCATCGACGTCATCCGCGACCTCGCGGAGGGCCGGGAGGCGGTCGTGGACGGCAATCCGATCCGGATCCCCTGGATCACGGACGGGAAGCTGCCCGTGTGGATGGCCGCCTACGGGCCCAAGGCGCTGGTGCTCGCCGGACAGAAGGCGGACGGCTTCATCCTCCAGCTCGCCGACCCCTACCTCACCGAGTGGATGATCAAGGCGGTCCGCCAGGCCGCGGTGGAGGCCGGCCGCGACCCCGGCTCGATCACCATCTGCGTGGCCGCCCCCGCGTACGTCGGCGACGACCTCGCGCACGCCCGCGACCAGTGCCGCTGGTTCGGCGGCATGGTCGGCAACCACGTCGCCGATCTCGTCTCCCGCTACGGCGAGCACTCCTCGATGGTTCCAGAGGAGCTGACCGAGTACATCAAATCCCGCCACGGCTACGACTACAGCCACCACGGCCGTGCCGGGAACCCGTCCACCGACTTCGTCCCCGACGAGATCGTCGACCGCTTCTGCCTGCTGGGGCCGGCCGAGGCCCACATCGAGAAGCTCCGCGCCCTACAGGCCCTCGGCGTCGACCAGTTCGCCCTCTACGACATGCACGACGCCCGGGAAGCGACCATCGACGCGTACGGCTCCACGATCATCCCGTCGTTCAGCTGACTCGCGGTGGCGAGCAAGGGCAGGCGGCTCCTGGCGCAGCCTCGTACCCCGCGTCTACTCCAGCGACGACGGGCGGACCGCTGTCACGGCCACGGCGGCGGTGAAGCCCGGGGGGACGGCCACGTTCGTCAGGGACCAGCCCGGCAAGCCGTTCGCCGGGGTGTCGCCGGTGCCGACGTAGTCGAGGGCGAGGCCCCGGGAGAGGCCGATGCCCAGGCCCTTGAGGTACGCCTCCTTGCGGACCCAGACGCGGCCGAAGGCCTCGGGGCGTTCCGCCGGGTCCAGGGCCTCCAGCTCCGCGGCCTCCCGCGGGTGCAGCTGCCCGGCAAGCTCGGGTACGGCCGATGCCGGGAGCAGCCTCTCCACGTCGGCTCCCACCGGCACCGGGCCCAGCGCGACCAGCGCGAGCCGGTCGCTGTGCGACAGGGAGAAGTGGACGGGCCCGTCCTCGGACACCGGACGCCCGTGGGGGCCGCCGCACGAGGGGCAGGGCGCGCGGGTGATCCGTACCCGGCCCGGGGCGAGGTCCAGCCATGAGCCGAGCAGCAGCCGCAGCGCCACGTGGGAGGCCACGTAGCGGCGCCGGTCCTCATCGCGTATGAAGGCGGCCGCCCGCCGGTGCTCGGCCGGGTCCAGGACCTCCGGGGCCAGCCGGGCCGCAGCACCGTCCTGCTCGTCGGTGTCGACCAGCCAGACGGCCGTCGGCGCGGCCGTCGACGCGGCCGACGGCGACTGCGCAGCGGGCGGGGGCTTCGAACCGATCGTGAGGACACGGGGCTTGAGCACGATCGATCGTTCTCCTCGTCCAGAGCGGTGCTGGGTGTCAGCGTGCCGCGTTCCTCACGAGTATGGCGATCTTCTCGACCAAGCGACTTCCCCCTTCGCCGCCCCGTCGGCGCGCGATCCGCGGCGCGCCGACGCCCTCAGCTCCTTGGTGCATCGCTCCTTCATCGCGCCTCGCCCGTTATCCCCACGCACCGGCGATCTGGCGGGTCGTGGCGTTGAGCCGGTTGAACATGTTGGTGACACCGATCATCAGGACGATCGCGGCCAGCTGCTTCTCGTCGAAGTAGGTGGCTGCCGTGTCCCAGATCTCGTCGCTCACCGCGTCGGGACGGTCGGCCAGCCGGGTCGCGGCCTCGGCGAGCAGCAGGGCCGCCCGCTGCTCTTCGGTGAAGTACGGGGTCTCGCGCCAGGCGGCGACCGTGGCGAGCCGCTCCTCGCTCACGCCGGCCTTGCGGGCCGACTTGGCACCGCCGTCCACGCAGGCGCTGCAGCTGTTGATCTGGCTCACCCGCAGGTGCACCAGCTCCAGGATCTGCTCGTCCACTCCACCGGAGTGCACGGACTTGAAGATGTCCTGGATGGGCTGCATCGCGTCGGACAGGACGACGGCGGGGTTCTGCATGCGGGACTGCATCTCGGTGTGCTCCTCGTCTGGGTTCCGGGTCTCCGGGCTGCTGCGCTGCCGGTCTTCCGGTCTTTCGGTCTTCGGTCTTTCGCGGTTTGCGTTCCCCCCTCGGGGTGTGACTCCATAACAGCCGCACCGGCCCGCCGCGGCGATGGCGGTGGGACACCCTGGGACAGGCGGAACATCCTTGACCAGCGGTTATGCAGCCCGGGATAATTCGGGCGCGGCGGGACGGGAATACGGGGGGAACCGTGGACATGGAACGGCGGACGGCCAAAGCCGACCCGCAGGACGAGCTGGCCGCACGGCTGAGGCTGCTCCAGGAGCTGTCCGGGCTCGGGGTACGGGCCCTCGCGAGGGACGCGGGACTGAGCTCCTCCTCCCTCTCGCGCTACCTCAGCGGCCAGACCGTGCCGCCCTGGTCCGCGGTGGTCGCCCTCTGTCAACTGGTCAAACGCGATCCGCGCCCGCTGCGCCCCCTCTGGGAGCTGGGGTCCGCCAACCCGCTGCCGGCGCCCCCGAAGGCCAGCCGCCAGGCCCAGCCGAGGCCCCGTAACGATCTGCCGCGCGACGCGGCCGACTTCACCGGACGCGAGGCCCCACTCGCCGCCGTGCTCGCCGCCGTCGACAGTCATCGGGGCGTCGCCGTCGACGGCATGGCGGGCGTCGGCAAGACCTGCCTGGCGGTGCACGCCGCGCACCGGCTCGCCGCGGACTACCCGGACGCCCAGCTCTATGTGGACCTGCACGGATTCACCGAGGGCCGGGACCCCCTCGATCCCGACTCCGCGCTGCGGATGCTGCTCGGGGCGCTCGACGTGCCGTCCGAGAGGGTCCCGCAGGAGGGCCTCGAACAGCTCGCGGCCTGCTGGCGCGCGGAACTGGCCGGCCGGCGGGCCGTCGTGGTCGTCGACAACGCGGCCGACGCGGACCAGGTCCGCCCGCTGCTGCCCGGCGCCGGCGACTCGGTCGTCCTGATCACGAGCCGCAACCGGCTGATGGGCCTGGACGAGGTGCCCCCGGTGTCGCTGGACGTGCTCAGCCCGCGGGAGAGCGCGGAGCTGCTGGCCCGGGCCAGCGGCGACTCCGGCGGCCCCGACGGCCGGCTGGCCCGCGAGCCGGAGTCCGCCGCCGAGGTACTGCGGCTGTGCGGCCACCTCCCGCTGGCCCTGCGGCTGGCCGCGGCCCGGCTGCGGCACCGGCCGGGCTGGACGGTGGGCATCCTCGTGGAGCGACTGGCGGAGGGCGCGAGCGAGTTCGACACCGCCTTCGCCATGTCCGTACGTCAACTGGACCGGGCCCAGGCCCGGTTGTTCCGGATGCTGGGCATGCTGCCCGGCGGCTCCTTCGACGCGTACGCGGCCGCGGCGCTGGCGGACGTGACGCTGCACGGCGCCCGGGAGATCCTGGAGGACCTGGTCGACGCGCACCTGGTCCAGCAGCCGACGGCGGGCCGCTACCGGCTCCACGACCTGGTGCACCAGCATGCGCGCGGCGCCTGCGCGCATCAGGACTCCGAGGCCGAGCGGGAGCGCGCACTGGGACGCTTCCTCGACTACTTCGTGCACGCGGCGGCCGCGGCCGACGCCGCGATTCCGGTGCTCTCGCCCGGACGGCCGCCCACCGCGGGCAGGCCTCCGGCAGCCCTGCCGCGGTTCGCCGACAAGAACGAGGCCTGCTCCTGGCTCACCTCGGAGTACGAGACGATGATCGCCGCCTTCGAGACGGCGGTCGCCGTCGGTGCGGACGCGCACGTGTGCGAGCTGCCGCGCTTCCTGCGCGCGTACTTCGCCCGGCGCTGCGGTACGACCCACCTCAACCACCTCTTCGAGCGCTCACTGGCCGCCGCCGAACGCCTGGGAGATCCGCTGCGCCTGGCCGAGGCCTACAGCGACCTGGGATTCGCCCGCTACAACGCGGGCCGGATGGCCGAGGCCGCAGCCGCGTACGAGGCGGCCGGACTGCGGGTGGCACAGACCGGGGACACCCGCTCGGAAGCCGAACTGGCCCTGCGCCGGGGCTATCTGAGCTGGGACCGGGCGAGCGCCGAGGAGCCGCTCGAACTCTTCCGGCTGGCCGGGAAGCTGTACGGGGAAGCCGGCCTCCCGGCGGGCGAGGCCCACGCGGCCGCCTCGGAGGCCTGGGCGCTGCTCCAGCTGGGAGACCGCGAGGAGGCGGCGCGGCGGGCCCGGGAGGTGCTCGACCTATCCCACCCGGACCCCGCGTGGCCGCCCACCCTGACGGCCCGCATCACCCTCGGCGTGGCCATCGCCGCGGAGGCGCCCGAGGAGGCGTCGGAGCACCTGCACCGGGCGCTGGCGCTGGCCCGCGAGGACGGGCACGTGAACAACGAGGCGTGGTCCCTCAACTGCCTGGGCGTCGGGCTGCGCCGGATGGGCCGGTACGAGGAGGCCCTGGCCAGCCACCGGGAGGCGTTCGCGCTGCTGGACGAGCTGTTCGAGGAGCACTGGAAGGTCCGCTTCCTGGGCGGCTACGCCGAGACCTGCCGGCTCGCGGGACTGCCCGAGGAGGCCCTGCGCCTGCACCGGCAGACGCTGGAGCTGGCCCCCGGGCTCGGCTGCCGGCACGAGGAGGCGCTGGCCCACGAGGGCATCGCGGTCCTGCTCGACGACACGGACCCGGCCGCGGCCGCCGAGCACCGCACGGCGGGCCGCTCGCTCCTGGAGGAGCTCGGCGCGGGGGCGCGCTGAGCGGATCGCCCGGGGCCGGCACTACCCCTGGCGCGCGCTGGTCTCGCCCCCGGACACAGCTGCGCCCCACCCCTCGTACGGCCGGGAGGCGGGGCGCAGCAGCAGGCGGAACGGTCAGGACACGCTCGCGCGTACGCTGTCGCCGATCAGCCCGTCGGTGTACGTCACGGTCTTCGCCGTGAAAGCACCCTTGCCGGTGATCGTGCCGGTGATGTTCTCGCCCGGCGCCAGCTCGACGGTGTCGATCTGGTTCTCGTCAGCCGCGAGTTCGGACACGTGCTTGGTGCCGTTGGCGTCGGTGATCGTGAAGTACAGCGGGTTCACGTTGATCGCCTTCGAGCTGTTGTTGGTGACCGTCACCGACACGCTCGTGTAGTTGCTGCCGTCCGCGAGGATGCTCTTCTCGAACTTCGTGTTCTTCGCGACCACCACGACCGGCGACTTCTTCTCCGGCTTCGCCGACGGCGCGGCCTCCGGGGCCTTCGCCGGCGCGGACGACGCGACCGGAGCCGGTGCCTGGGAGGCGGTTTCCTTCCCCGCCTTGGGGTTGCTCTCGCCGCCGAGCGCCGCCCCGATGATGCCGATGAGCACGAGGAGGCCGACGATGCCGAGGCACGAGAACCCGACGATCTTTCCGGTGCTGTTCTTCTTCGGCTGCTGGGGAGGGGGCGGGTAGCCCCAGCCGGGCTGCTGAGACGGCTCAGACTGCGGGTACCCGTATCCGGGCTGGGGCTGCTGGCCGGGTTGCTGACCGGGCGGCGGGAACTGGTTGGACATGCGGGACCCCCACAGGATTGGTGCGAATCAGGTCACCGTATGGGCACATGGGGGCTCATGGGAGGCGGTGTCCGAACTGTGATACTCGCAGCTTCAACTACGTGACCTGCCCGGACCGTTCATGGCCGGCCCGGCCCGTAGCCTCTCGCCATGCAGACGACTCTGATGATCTACGACGGCACCGCGCCGGCCGACTCCGACGTCCCGCGTACCGGGGGCGTGCCGCTGGCTCCTGCGGGATTCACGTGGCCCCTGTGCGGCGACTGCTGCGGGGGGCCGCTGCAGTTCTTCGCCCATCTCCCCGTCGAGGAGGGCGTCCTGTCGGTGTTCGTGTGTCAGAACGACCCCGGCGCATGTGAATTCTGGGACGCGACGTCCGGCGCGAACCGGGTCTACCTGTTTCCCAGGGAGGAACTGCAGCCGGTAGCCGTGCCCGAGACGGGACTGACGCTCCTGCCCGCCACCTCGGCCATCCGCACCCACGTCGTGACGCTCGACCCCGAAGAGGACAACGACAGCCACGACGAACTCGCACCTGACGCGTACGACCTCGCCCGCTCGGGATGGAAGCGGGAACCCGAAGAACGGTTCGGGAAGCAACGCGAAGTGCTCGGGTCACTCGGAGGCAGCCCCTCCTACCTTGAGGACGACCGCCTTCCCGCGTGCCCCTCTTGCGCCGGCACGACGGAATTCGCGGCACATCTGGAGGAAGGGATCTCCGCGCGGACCGCGATGAACCTCGGCGGGCAGCTGGGCTACGTCTTCGTCTGCCGCGCTTGCCGCGAAGGCGCCTTCCTCACGGGCTGAGCACACCGCACCGCACCGCAGCCGGGCGCTCCGCTAAGGGGTCTGCGGCCCCCAGCCGTTGGGGCAGGGGGCCGCAGGCGCCGTGGCGGGGCCGTAGGCGTAGGCCACGAAGTCCTTGAGCTCCGGGCCCCAGTAGGGCCACGCGTGGTCGCCCGCGCCCCGGCAGTAGCGGTGGGTGACGGCGCGGTCCTTCAGGTCCTGGTGGAGCGCCGCGGTCATCGCGCCGATCTCCGTCTCACCCGTGCCGCCCGTACCGCCGGCGTACAGGGCCATCTTCCCGCCGTACGGGGCGTACTTGCCGTCGAGCGCCAGGTTGACCGGGTTCTGCCCGGGCCAGGTGCTCGGCGGGCCGAAGACCGTGGCCATCCGGTACGGGGTGTCGCCGGTGACCCGGAACTTGCCGTCGAACAGGCCCGTCCACAGGATCGAAGCCCCCACCTGCCAGGTGGAGTTGGTGATGATGCTCTGCGCGCCCGGGTCGTAGATGTCCGTGCCGGGCGAGAAGGCGCCGACGGCGGAGAACAGCTCCGGGTGGCGGCCGGCGTAGCGCAGGGCGCCGTAGCCGCCCATCGAGACGCCCGCGATCGCCCGCCCGGAGGCCGCCCGTACGGTGTTGAAGTTGGCGTCGATCCACGGGACCAGCTGTTGGACGTGGAAGGTCTCCCACTGCGGGGCGAAGAAGCCGTCCGTGTGCCCGGGCCAGTCGCTGTACCACCCGGCCTTGCCGCCCTCCGGCATCACGACGATGCCCTTGAACGCGGAGTCCTTCAGGTTCGCCGTGACGTTGCCCTCGTCGGTCTTCGACCACTGCTCCACGTCGCCCGAGCCGCCGTGCAGCAGGTACAGCACGGGGTAGGCGTGCGCCGGGTCCCGCTGGTAGTCCTCCGGCAGCAGGATCCGTACCCGCACCGGCACCTGGACCGGATCGATCGACGGGGTGCCGCCGTGCGCGGCGAAGACCGCGGAGGTGGTCACGGAGGCGTCGCCCATGCGTTCGCTCTGCCCCGCGGCCACCGACCAGGTCCGCAGGGTCAGCCCGGCGGCATTGGGCGCCGGCAGCGAGGGCAGGACGGACGCGGCGCCCACGGGGGCGGCGGGCGCGGAGAGCACGAGCGCGGCCGCGGCGGTGGCGGCGGTCGCGAGCAGGGCCCCGGCGCGGCGGAGGGGGAGGAAGGGGCGGGAGAAGAAGGGGCGGGAGGGGCGGTACGGGCGGCGCATGAGGGGCTCCCAGACGGTGGTGTGGGGGAGGGGAGGGCCGGGCCCGGCCGGTGTAGCACGGGCGGTCGGAGCCCACCAGGAGGTGGACCGGTTCCGGTCCTCACCGGCCGTTGCCGACCCGTTCCTCCGCGTGGCTCGCCGTACCCCTCCTCGTGTCTCCCGGTGCCTCCCGGCGCTGCCGCCCGCCCGGCGGCGCGTTCACCCGCGGTCCACCCGGGGGCCGGGCGCCCGCCGGGTCCGGCGGTGGGGATTGTCAGCCGGGCGTGATGTGATGGAGGCATGATCGATGAATTCCTCGCCCGGAACCTGTCCGACGTCGACGAAGCCGTTCGCAAGGCGGCGGCGATCGAGATCATGCCGAGATTCCGCCAGCTCGCCGACCACGAGGTGGACCAGAAGAGCGGCCCGCACGACCTGGTGACCGACGCCGACCGCATGGCCGAGGAGTACCTCACGGCCGCCCTGACCCGGCTGCTGCCGGGCTCGGCGGTGGTGGGCGAGGAAGCGGTGCACGCCGACCCCGGGGTGTACGGGGCGCTGCGCGCCGACGCCCCGGTGTGGATCGTGGACCCCGTCGACGGGACCCGGCAGTTCGTGCACGGGGACGCGGAGTTCTGCACCCTGGTCGCGCTCGCGCACCGCGGGGAGCTCCTCGCCTCCTGGACCTTCGCCCCGGCGCTGGAGGAGATGGCCACCGCCGTGCGCGGGCAGGGCGCGTACGTCAACGGCGAGCGGATCCTGAGCGGCTCGCCGCAGCCCGGCGCCGAGCTGCGGGTCGCGACCGCGCACCCGCTCTACACCACCGAGGAGGAGCGCCGGATCCTGGCGCGCCTCGACGTCCCCGGTGTGGCCTCCCGCGCGTGCGGTTCGGCGGGCCTGGAATACCTGAAGGTGGCCCGGGGAGAGATGGACGGGCTGGCCTTCAACTGGCCCTCGGCCTGGGACCACGCGGCCGGGCTGCTCCTGGTCGCCGAGGCGGGCGGCTCCCAGAGCACCGTCGACGGGGTCCCCTTCCGGGTGGACCGGGACAACGCGCTGCCGTTCGCGGTAGGCCGGGACGAGGCCACGGCCGTACGCATCCGGGAGCTGCTGCGGGGCGAGTGAGACGGCGGCCGGGCCCGCGCCCGGCACCACAGCCGGGCTCACGGCCGAGCCCGGCGCTCATCCCGGAGCGAACGGAGTCGGCGCGGATCGCGGAGCCGCCTATGGACAGGCGCAATACCCTGGGTGCGGTGGCGTCGCCGGACGAAGGAGTCGCAAGTGCCGTCGATCCTCGATGCGGTCGTGGTGGGGGCCGGGCCCAACGGGCTGACGGCCGCCGTTGAACTGGCCCGGCGCGGCTTCTCGGTGGCCGTCTTCGAAGCCGCGGACACCGTCGGCGGCGGGGCCCGGACCGAGGAGCTCACCCTCCCCGGCTTCCGGCACGACCCCTGCTCGGCGGTGCACCCGCTCGGCGCCGGTTCCCCGGTCTTCTCCACCATGCCGCTGAAGCGGTACGGGCTGGAGTGGCTGCACGCCCCACTGCCCATGGCGCACCCCTTCGACGACGGCACGGCGGCCGTGCTCTCCCGCTCCGTCGCGGAGACGGCCGCGTCCTTCGGACCCCGCGACGCGGGGACGTACCGGCGGCTGGTCGAGCCGTTCCTTGGCAAATGGGACACCCTCGCCCGGGACTTCATGTCGCTGCCGGACACCGCGCTGCCCCGCGACCCGCTCACCCTCGCCCGCTTCGGGCTGGCCGGGCTGCCGCCCTCCACCTGGCTGCTGAGCCGCTTCCGCGACGACCGCGCCCGCGCCCTGTTCGCCGGGCTCGTGGCGCACGTCATCGCCCCGCTCGGCGGGATCGGGACCAGCGCCGTCGGCCTGGTCTTCGCCCTCGCCGCCCACGCGAACGGCTGGCCGATGCCGCGCGGCGGCTCGCAGTCGATCTCCGACGCCCTCGCCGGGTACCTGCGCGACCTCGGCGGAACCGTCCACACCGGGTTCGAGGTCAAGCGGCTCGACGACCTGCCGCCGGCCCGGGCGTACGTCTTCGACACCTCCCCGACGGCGCTGGCCCGCATCGCCCGCCTGGGCCGGGTCTACGACGGCTACCGCTACGGGGCCTCCGTGTTCAAGCTGGACTACGCCCTGGACGGCCCCGTCCCCTGGACCGCCGAGGAGCCGCGCCGGGCCGGCACCGTACAGATCGGTCCGCACACCCGCGACATCGACGCAGCCCTGCAACTGGCCTCCGGCGGGCGCGTCCCGCGCACCCCCTTCCTCATCGCCGCCCAGCCCAGCCTGGTGGACCCCGGCCGGGCACCCGAGGGCAAGCACACCTTCTGGGTGTACGGGCACGTCCCGGCGGGCTGGGACGGCGACCTCACCGAAGCCGTCGAGCGCCAACTGGAGCGCTTCGCGCCCGGGTTCCGCGACCTGGTGCTCGCCCGGGCCACGGCGGGACCGCCGCAGCTCGCCGCCCGGAACCCCAACTACGTGGGCGGCGACATCGCCTGCGGAGCCGCCTCCGGGCTCCAGCTCCTGCTGCGACCCAAGCTCACCCTGTCCCCGTACAACACGGCCCACCCGGCCGTGTTCCTGTGCTCCTCGGCCACCCCGCCCGGCCCCGGCGTCCACGGCATGTCGGGCCACAACGCGGCCAAGGCCGTCTGGCGCCACCTGCGCCGGAAGGGCGCCTGAGGGCGCGCTCCGCACCTGCTTGGCGGGCTACCCGAAAGCGGCCTTGTGGGGGCCGATCGAGGGGTCGAGTTCGTGGAGCATCTTCCGGGCGTCCTCCAGGATCCCGGCGGTGCACAGGACCCGCCAGTCCGCGTAGCCGGGGGACTGCGCCAGCGCGGTCCGCAGGAAGCAGGTCTCGGCCTCGCCGAGCAGCTCCGCCAGGCGGGCCCGCACCTCGGGCGACGGGGCGTCCTCGCGCAGGTGTACGCCGGCCAGGTCGCCCAGCATCGCGGCGAGCGCGGCCAGTACGGCGTCCAGCCCGGCGGGGGAGTCCGCCCGACGGGGCAGCAGGTGCTCGTCGTGCTGCGCCCCCTGCAGGGCGGGCGGGCGGCCTTCGCGGAAGGTCAGGTTGTACAGGCCGCGGGTGATCCCCCGGACCTGGTGGCCGACGTGGTCGAGGCACTGGGTGGCTTCGGCGAGCCGGTCCAGGCGGGGCCGCGCGAGCCGGCCGCGCGGCCGCCAGCGGATCGCGTCCTCCGCCTCGCGGACGGCCTGGCGCACCGTGTCGAGCTCCTTGGACAGGGAGCGGGCACGCCGGACCCAGTCCCCGGTGCGCGCGGACCAGTCGTCCCCGGCCAGGCCCCGGGCGATCTCGGTGAGCAGCGCGGCCATCTGCCGGTTCAGGCGGGCCAGTTCCTCACCGGCGCGGCGGGTGAACCCGGGGGCCGGCCACCCGCTGCAGGCTCTTGCGCGCGGTGGCGAAGGGCGTGGTCTGCGTGGCGAGGATGGCGCCGACGGGGGCGAGCGAGGCCGACTCGGAGTGCAGCACGGAGACGATCCACCAGGCGAGTCCCGCCGAGATTACTGCGCGCAGGACCATGCTTCCATCGCCGAAGCCGGCGGTCATCCGGGACCGCAGCCCGCCCACTGCTCGCACCGTGCTGCCGGATACCTTCACTTTCGGGACCTTACGTCACACCTTGCGTGGCCGGGACGCCCTGCGGGGCCGGGGCTCAGGCGGTGGCCGTCTCCGGCGCTTCGCTCCGCGAGGTGACGGCCGTACGGCGGGACCGGGCCCAGAAGGCGAGGGTCGCGCACAACAGCAGGGCGGCCGTGGTGTCCTGGCCCCAGGCGCCCTGCTCCGTGAGCAGCACGGCGAGGGCGGCGACGAGCCCCGCGGCCACGATCACCCACAGCGGGGGTGCGGGCCCGGCGGGCAGTGAGCCCGCCGTGACCAGCGTCAGCGTGATCACGCCCATGGTCTTCTGCCCGTCGCCGGTGCCGTGCGCCAGGGAGACGAGGGCGGCCGCGAGCACCTGCCCGGCGCGCGCCCCACGCCCGGCTCCGGGTCCGTGCCCCGCCGCGCCCTCACCGCGTTCCCTGGACGCCCACCGAGGCGACGGTGGCGCCCATCAGCCCGCCCACGAGGGCGTGCGAGGAACTACTGGGAATTCTGAGCAGCCAGGTCGCCAGATTCCACAGGACGGCCCCCGCCAGGGCGGCGAGGATGACCGGCGGACGTATTCCGGCGTGCTTGTCGATGATGCCCCCGGAGATCGTCTTGGCGACCGCCACCGAAACGAACGCGCCGGCGAGATTGCTCACCGCGGACATGGCCACGGCGACCTTGGGCCGCAATGCTCCGGTGGCGATGGCCGTGGCCACCGCGTTCGCCGTGTCGTGGAACCCGTTGGTGAAGCCGGAAAAATCCGTAAAGAATTCCGTCGCGAATTCTGGGACCGGCCGTGGCGGAAGCGGTGTCCGGGCCTTATGGACCCCGCAGGGCGGGTCTTTCCGCCTTTTCTTCGGCGGCTGATATATCGGCATCCGATGTAATATTTGTGTGTGGGGGATTCGGTACGGCCGGTACGAAAGGAGCCCGCATGTCCCTCCCCTTCACCCCCGCCCTCCTCGTACGGGAACGGGCCCGGCCCGGCTGGGTGCGCTCGCGCCCCGGCGCCTGGCGGCTGGCGGTCGCCACCGTGTGCTTCGGGGCCTTCATGGGCCAGCTCGACGCCAGCATCGTGACGATGACCTACTCCCGGGTCCGGGCCGAGTTCGGCGTTCCCCTCGCGGGCGTCGAATGGGTCTCGCTGGCCTACCTGCTCACCCTCGTGGCCCTGCTGGTGCCCGTGGGCCGGCTCTCCGACGCCCACGGCCGCAAACTCTCCTACCTCTACGGCTTCGCGCTCTTCACCGCGGCCTCGGCAGCCTGCGGCCTCGCCCCGACCCTCATCGCCCTCATCGGATTCCGGGTGGTGCAGGCGGTGGGCGCGGCCATGCTCCAGGCCAACAGCGTCGCCCTGGTGAAGACCGGAACGCCCGCCGCACGGCTGCGGACCGCGCTCGGCGTCCAGGCCGCCGCCCAGGCCGTCGGGCTGGCCCTCGGCCCCACCGTCGGGGCCGCTCTCGTGGCCGGGCTCGGCTGGCGCTGGACGTACTGGATCAACGTGCCCGTCGGGCTGATCGACCTGGCCGCCGGGCACTACCTGCTCCCACGCACCCGCGACCGGGCCCCCGCACGGCGCTTCGACCGGGCCGGAGTCCTGTGGCTCGCCACCGCGACCGCCGCCCTGCTCGTCGCGCTCAGCTCCCTGTCGGGCCTGCACGTGCCGGCCTGGACCGGACCGGCCGCCTGCGCGGTCGCCCTCGGGGCCACCGCCGCCCTCGTACGGCAGGAGCGGCGCGCCCCCGCACCCCTGCTCGACCCGGCGCTGCTGAGGACCCCCGGGATCCGGGGCGGGCTCGCGGCGGCGCTGTGCGGATACCTCGTCCTGTTCGGCCCGCTGGTGCTGGTACCCGTACTCCTCCTCGGGTCCGGGCACAGCGTGCTCGTCGCCGGAACGGCCCTCACCGCACTGCCCGCCGGATTCGCGCTCGGCGCGGTGGGCGGCGACCGGGCCCTGCCCGCCGCCGTCTGCGACCGGGCGCGCTGCCTGTACGGATCGGCACTGACCGGCTGCGCCCTGGCCGCCCTGTTCTTCCTGGCGCCCGCGCCCGCGCCGCTCGCCTGCGCGCTCGGCGTACTCGGCCTCGGGCTCGGCCTGTTCGCCCCCGCCAACAACGCCCTCGTGATGCGGGCGATGCCGAAGGACGCTCCCGGCACCGGCGGCGGCCTGATCAACATGGCCCGCGGGCTCGGTACCGCGATCGGCGTCGCCCTCGTCACCCTGGCCCTGCACACGGGAGGCGACGGCGGACACCTCGCGGTGCTGATCCTGCTGGCCGCGGCCGTCGCCATGGCGGTTACGGGGTCCGCGAGGGGCGCGGGAGCCGCCCCGGCCGCGGCGGAGCGCGAGTAGCGTGGTCGGCATGTCACGCATGCCGCGCGCGGCGGACGCTCCGGACACCCCGGATACCCCGGACGCTCCGGACACCCCGCCGGGCGGGGGCTCACCCGAGGCCAGGGCGCTGACCGCCGCCGTCACCCGCCTGCGCAGGGCGTTGCGCGCCTCGATCCGTACGGAATACCCCTGGGAACAGCTCCCCATGGCCCAGGTGGAACTCCTCCAGGTCTGCGTCGAACACTCCCCGGTCCGCGTCAGCGAACTCGCCGCCCGCACGCGCCTCGCCCAGTCCACGGTGAGCGGTCTCATCGCCCAGCTCACCATGAACGGGCTGGTCAGCCGCGGGGTGGACAGCCAGGACCGGCGCGCCGCCGCCGTCAGCGCCACCGACGCCGGCCGGCTGCGGCTGGCGGCCTGGACGCGCGCCCACGAACGCCGCCTGGAGCACGCGCTGACGGCCCTGCCGGACGCCGACCGAGCGGCGCTCGGCGCGGCCCTGCCGGCCCTCACCCGCCTTGCCGCCCGCCTGGAGGAGGCGGACGGCAAGGGCGGGTAGGAGCGGGAGGGCAGGAGCCGGCGGGAAGCGCTCGGGCGGGAAGCCGCTACGGATTCACGGTCGCCGTGGCGGTGAAGCCGCAGCACTCGAATGTCTGGACCGGCGCGCCCGAGGTCTGCGTGATCTTCACGCCGTCGAGCACCGCGTCCGTGTCGACCGCAGACGCGATGACCGCGACACCGTGCAACCCACCCGTGATCCGGTCCTTCCGGAGCGTGAACGAACCGTCCTGGAGGGCGATTCCGACGTACGAGTTCCGCCGGAGGTCGTTGTTGCCAATGGTGAGCCCCGTACCGCCTCCGACGTAGATCCCCACCTGGTTGCCGACGATCCGGTTGTGCTCCACGACGGTGCCCGGCGCGTCGCCGACGATGCCCGCGTGCTGGAACTCGTTGAAGAAGTCGGGGCCGCAGCCCGCATCGGGTTCCCGGCACTGGTTGTCGCTGACGGTGTTCCGGACGGCACGGCCGACCGCGCCCGCCACGAACTCGATGCCGTCCGTCGACAGGGTCGGGTGCCCGGTGACGGTGCTGCGCTCGACCGTGGCGGTGGACCCCTCGTTCAGGACGACCACCCCCGCGCCCTGGTAGCCCGTGATCTTCGTGTCGTGGATGGTCGCCGAGCCCGTACCGGTCGGCAGGTCCCCGACGAGGACGGCGTTCGCGCTGTGGAAGCAGGGCGCGGCCGGGGTGTCGGTGATGTGGGTGACGGCGGCGTGGCCGAGGTCGAGACTGGCACCCCCGAGCACGCGGATGCCGGCGCCGAGCGCGCCGTCGTCGCACGTGCCGGAGCCCGGCCCGCTGACGGCGAGCTTGGACAGCGAGACGGACGCGCCGTTGTGGATCTCGACGATCGAGTTGGCGCCGTCGTCGCCGGGGGTCAGCGTCTGCGGGGCCTGGATCGTCGTCTTTCCGTCGCCCGACCCGGTGATGGACACGTTCTTGCCGATCACCACCTGCTCGCGGTAGACACCCGGCCGGACGCTGATCCGGTCACCGGGGTCGGCGGCGTCGACCGCTGCCTGGATCGTCGGATAGTCCCGTGGAACCACGAGGTCAGGTGACCCGCCGGCCGCCGCGGACGCCGGCACCAGCGGACAGACGGCGATGGCAGTGACGACGCAGAGGCCTAGCCGGGCGGCCGTCCTGAGCAGGGGGATTGGCATGGAGGTTTCGCTCCCGTGGGGTATGCACACCGTGGATCCGGGGGTCCCCGGGACCCGTCGGCCGGTTGCCGCGGCCGCGCAGCAAACCTAGGGACGGCTGTGATCACAACCCGCTCCCAGCCGTCCGACACGGTCCGCTTTCCCCCGGCCGGCCCATCGCCCGGAACGGTCCGACGGGCCGCTGTGGCCGTTGTGCGCAGGCCTTGTGTGCAGGCGTTATGCGCAGGCGGTCTCGGAGGTCCCCCGATAGCCTCACCACCTGCACCGGAAGGGACGCTCATGCCTCGTATCACCCTCGTCCAGGGCGACATCACCGCCGAGAAGGCCGACGCCGTCGTCAATGCCGCGAACTCCTCGCTGCTCGGCGGCGGCGGGGTCGACGGAGCGATCCACCGGCGCGGCGGCCCGGAGATCCTGGCCGCCTGCGAGGACCTGCGCCGCTCGCACTACGGCAAGGGCCTCCCGACGGGCCGCGCCGTCGCCACCACGGCCGGCCGGCTCCCGGCGGAGCACGTGATCCACACGGTCGGCCCGGTGTATCAGGTTTCCGGCAGCGATCCGTCGCTGTTGGCCTCGTGCTACGTGGAGTCCCTGAAGGTCGCCGACGAGCTGGGGGCGCGCACAGTCGCCTTCCCGGCCATCTCGACCGGGGCGTACGGGTGGCCGATGGACGATGCCGCCCGCATCGCGGTGGAGGCGGTGCGTGGTGCCGAGACGGCCGTGGAAGAGGTGAGGTTCGTCCTCTTCGACGAGCAGGCGTACCAGGCGTTCGCCGCGCAGCTCCACGCGTCGTAGTCCGGCGGCGGACGAGGAGAAGCGGGTCGGCCCCCCATCGAGGCGGCCGACCCGTACGAGGGAGCGGTTGAAGGAATATGTAGATCGGTCTAGTCTGGCGCTCATGGGACAGAAGGGCGTCGAGACGCGGGACCGACTGCTGGATGCGACGCAGGAGTTGGTCGAGGCCGGGGGGTACTTCAGTGCCGGGCTGAACCAAGTGATCGCGGCCAGTGGCGCGCCCCGCGGCTCGCTCTACTTCCACTTTCCCGGCGGCAAGGACCGGTTGGTCGGCGAGTCCGTCCGGCGGGCCGGGGGGATGATCGGTGATGCCCTGGGGGGCCTGGCCGACTCCAGTCCGTCGGTGGCGGAGTTCGTCGACGGGGTCCTGCGGCACCTGGGTGACCGGCTGGAGGAGTCGGGCTGGCGCAAGGGGTGCCCGGTGGCCACCGTGGCGCTGGAGATGGCCGCCACCAGTGACCCGCTGCAGGAGGCGTGCTCGGATGTCTACACCTCGTGGCAGGCGGCCCTGCGCGCACAGCTGGTGGGCCGTCCGGACGCGGACGACCTCGCGGTCACCGTCCTGGCCCTGGTGGAGGGGGCGCTCCTGCTGGCCCGGGCGCACCGCAGCAGGGGGCCGCTGGACAGCGTCTCCCGTCAGATCGGCGCCCTGCTGGGCTGACATGGCCCGCCGTGACCGGCGGGCTTCTTTTCTGCTCTAAAAATATGTAGACCGATCTATTTGAGGAGCTTTCATGGACGCGATCGTCTTCGGCGCGACCGGCTTCATCGGCCGCTCGCTCGTCGCCGAGCTGCTCACGCGGGGGCAGCGGGTGGCGGCAGCCGTACGCAACGACACCCTCACCCCCTGGCTGACCTCCCGGGGCGTCGACACCGGCGGGCTGGAAATCGTCACCGCCGACATCACGGAGCCGCTTTCAGGGCTGCCCGAGGTGCGCGACGTCTACAACGCAGCCGGTCGCTTCGCCTTCGGCCTCGGTGTGCAGGAGGCGCGGGCGGTCAACGTCACCGGGGCGCTCAACTTGCTCGAATGGGCGGCCGCGCTCCCCGGGCTGCGTCGGCTGGTGCACATCAGCGGGTACCGGGTGAGCGGGTCCGAGGGACGCCCCGACTACGCCGGGCTGGGAGCGTACGAGGCGTCGAAGGTCGAGGGCGATCTCGCGGTGCGCGCCCGAGCCCGTGAACTGGAGGTCCCGCTGACCATCGTGAACCCCAGCACGGTGATCGGGCCGGGCCAGTACATCGGCCTGGCCGCCCTCGTCGCGGACCTGTGGAACGGCCGGCTTCCCGCGCTGCCCGGAGGCCCCGACACCTTCCTGCCGATCACCACGATCGACTACTTCGTGCGGTTTCTCGCGGAGGTCCCCGCATCACCCGCGGGTGAGCACTACTGGGTGCTCGACGACAGCACTCCGCTCCTGCCCGAGCTGATCGCTGCGATCGCCGGCCACACGGGCGTGCGGGCACCTCGCCGGACCGTCCCCGCCGGTCTGCTGCGGCGCCTGCCGCGCAAGGTGACCGGTGCCGACCCCGAGACGCTGGCATTCCTGTCCTGCGACCGCTACCCGACGGCCTCCGCCCGCGCCTTCGCCGCGAACGCCGGTCTGGAGATGCCTCCGGTCGCCGACGTCCTGCGCACGTGGGCCGACGACCTGGTGGCCGCTCGCTTCGGTGCCGCATCGCCCTGGCTGAGCCCGTACGGCTTCCACGCCGTGGCGGGCAGCCGTACCTGGGTGAGCGGTGAGCGCCGCCGCCCCGACCACGTCCTGCTGCACGGACTCCCGATGAACGCAGACCTCTGGGCACCCCTTGCCGGCCATCTCCCCGGCCCGGTCCTGGCCCCCGACCTGCCGGGCCTGGGCCGCTCGGCCGCTACGAACCGGCCGGTGGATGCGTGGCTGGCCGACCTGCTGAGCCCGGTGCGGACCCGCCCCGTGCTGGTCGCACACTCCCTGGCGTGCGGCCCCGCGCTGCGCTTCGCCGTCGATCATCCGGACCGCATCAGCAGTCTCGTGCTGATGTCCCCCGCGTTCCTGCAGGCGCCCGCCCCCCGGCTCGCCCGCTCGGTCCTGGCCGTACCGATGATGCGCCGCATGTCCGCCGCACGGCTGGCCCGGGCGCTCGGTGTCCCCGAGGGAGCGGCGGTGGAGAGCGCCGCGGCGGACCTGCGCCGTCGCGGCGTGGCGCGCCGGGTGGCCACGGCCCTCCGTACGGACGTCGCCGAGCGCGGGCGGTCGCGGGCGCTGCTGGACCGGGTGAGCGTCCCGGTCCAGATCATCGTGGGCTCGGCCGACCCGCTGGTCGAGGCCGTCGGCCACCCGGTGGCCGAGATCGAAGGGGCCGGGCACTACCCCCAGCTGACCCACCCCTCCCAGGTCGCCCGCCACCTCGGCCGTGCCTCCGCTCCGATCGGCGGATGACCGGGCCCCGCGAGCACCCGACCGCCCTGCGCCGGCGCAGGTGGGCACCCGTGCGGCGCCGGGTCCGGGTCTCGATGCTCGTCGTCGCCCGGGCCTGACCGGCAAGATCCGAAAGGTTCACCGGGTCGCGACGCCCGGCACGGCACCTCGCTGCGTTGTCGGACCACGCCGGTACGTCCAGTACGAGGCGCGGTCCTCCGCCTTGCGATGCACCGCACCGAACGCCGCGACCCGGCAAACCTTTCCGGCCACAGCACTAGGGCCTGTCGTCAAACTCCCGTCTGCCTCGCGACGCCTGGCACGCGCTCTCGCCGCACCGGGCGAAAGCCCGAGTACGTCCAGTACGCATACTTTCGCCCGGCGCGCCGAGAGCACGCACCAGACGCCGCGCGGCCGCCCTTCGGGCGACGACGGGAGTTTGACGACAGGCCCTAGGCGACCGAGAAGAGCCGGCCGTAGGCCGTGACGGGGGTGGTCGGGGTGGCCGCCGCGCGCAGGGCCGCCCACAGGAGCGCCTGGTTCGCGGTCAGGACCGGGCGGCCCAAGGTGGCCTCCAGGGCCGCGATCGCCCCGACGGCGCGGAAGCCGTTGCCGCCGATGACGACCGCGTCCGCCGTGTCGGGGACGTGCGCCGCCACCCAGTCGTGCAGGGCCCGCGGCCCGATGAGGGTCTGCCCGCTGGGGAGGCCGCAGGGGGCGGCGTACGGGACCTCGAAGCCGGCGTCCTCGTAGTAGCCCCGGCCCAGGTCGCTCAGCGTCTCGTCGAACCACGGCGGGTCCACGAGGGCGAGCCGGCCGGCCTCCAGCGCCCGCAGCGCCTCGACGGTGGCGGCGCAGGTGGCGACCACGGGCAGTCCGTGGGTGCGCTCGCGCAGGCGGTCCAGCATGTACCCCTCCCCGCGCGGGCCGATGACGTAGGCGGAGCTGGTGAAGGCGTAGGCGATCACCGACACCGGGGCGGCCGCCAGCAGCTCGGCGGCATCGTCCACGTGCGGGGGCTCGGCGAAGGCCCGTACGGGCGCGAGCGGAATGGTGGGGTCGATCGCGCCGCCGCGCCCCATCGCGCGGAACGGCACCCGGGCGGCGTGCAGGCCCACGTCGGCCGGAGCCATGGCGCGCAGCTCGGACTCGGGGCCGACATCGGCGTGCGGGGTGAGGACGCCGAGGCGGACGCGCACGTCCCACCCGTCGGGCTGCCACATCGCGTGTTCCTCTCGGAGGCCGGGAGATACGGGAGATCTTCCACTGTGTCACCGGTCGGGCCGCAGTGGTGCCCGGCCGCGCCGCCGCGTGCGGGGCCGTGGCGTCCTTCCGGGATATCCACAGGGTCGAGGGGATCCGGGCGGATGTGTCCGAGGAGGTCGCTAGGCTTCTGGGATGACCCCTTCGGAAGCAGCCGTCGAAATCCCCGACGCCCAGCAGGTGCTCCACCGCGTCTTCGGGTACGACTCGTTCCGCGGCGAGCAGCAGCAGATCATCGAGCACGTCGCCGGCGGCGGCGACGCGCTGGTGCTGATGCCGACCGGCGGCGGCAAATCGCTCTGCTACCAGATCCCGGCGCTGGTCAGAGCGGGCACCGGAGTGGTGATCTCCCCGCTGATCGCCCTGATGCAGGACCAGGTGGACGCCCTCAACGCGCTCGGGGTGCGGGCCGGGTTCCTCAATTCGACGCAGCTGTCCGACGATCGGCGCGCGGTCGAGCAGGCCTTCCTCGGCGGCGAGCTCGACCTGCTCTACCTGGCGCCCGAGCGGCTGCGCACCGAAGGGACGCAGCGGCTGCTCGACCGGGGCACCGTCTCGCTCTTCGCCATCGACGAGGCGCACTGCGTCGCCCAGTGGGGCCACGACTTCCGGCCCGACTACCTCGCGCTGTCCATGCTGCACGAGCGCTGGCCGAAGGTGCCGCGGATCGCGCTGACCGCGACCGCCACCGAGGCCACGCACGCCGAGATCGCGGCGCGCCTCGGCCTGGAGGAGGCCCGCCACTTCGTGGCCGGCTTCGACCGGCCGAACATCCAGTACCGGATCGTGGGGAAGAACAACCCGGTCAAGCAACTGCTGGAGCTGATCCGCACCGAGCACCCCGGGGACGCCGGGGTCGTGTACTGCCTCTCGCGGGCCTCGGTGGAGAAGACGGCGGCCGCCCTGGTCGAGCAGGGCATCGACGCCGTGCCCTACCACGCGGGCATGGACTCCCGCACGCGCGCGGCGAACCAGTCTAAGTTCCTGCGGGAGGACGGGGTCGTGGTGGTGGCCACGATCGCGTTCGGCATGGGCATCGACAAGCCCGACGTGCGCTTCGTGGCCCACCTGGACCTGCCCAAATCGGTCGAGGGCTACTACCAGGAGACCGGCCGCGCCGGCCGCGACGGTGAGCCCGCCACGGCCTGGCTGGCGTACGGACTCCAGGACGTGGTGCAGCAGCGCAAGATGATCGAGGGCTCCGAGGGCGACGAAGCACACCGCCGCGCGCTGGCCGGACACCTGGAGGCGATGCTCGCGCTGTGCGAGACGGTCGGCTGCCGCCGGGTGCGGCTGCTGGCGTACTTCGGGCAGACCGGTGCGCCGGACTGCGGGAACTGCGACACCTGCCTGACGCCGGCCGAGTCCTGGGACGGGACGGTCGCGGCACAGAAGCTGCTGTCCACGGTGTGGCGGCTCGCCAAGGAACGGCGCCAGAAGTTCGGCGCCGGCCAGATCATCGACATCCTGCAGGGCAAGAAGACGGCCAAGGTCATCCAGTTCGACCACGACGGGCTCTCGGTGTTCGGCATCGGAGCGGACCTGGGCACGAACGAATGGCGCGGGGTCGTCCGGCAGCTGCTGGCACTCGGACTGCTGGCGGTGGAGGGCGACTACGGCACGCTGGTGCTGACCGAGGCCAGCGGCGAGGTGCTGGGCGGCCGTCGAAGCGTCCCGATGCGCAAGGAGACGGCGCCGACGGCCGGTGCGTCCCGCAGGGAGTCCGGCGGATCGCGCTCCGGGAAGGGCGGCCGGGTACCGGTCGACCTGCCGGCGGCCGCCGTGCCGGTGTTCGAGTCCCTCCGCGCGTGGCGCGCCGAGACCGCGCGGGAGCAGGGCGTGCCGGCGTACGTCGTCTTCCACGACGCGACGCTGCGGGAGATCGCGACCGGGCTGCCCGCGACGGTCGCGGAGCTGGGCACGATCAGCGGTGTCGGCGAGGCGAAGCTCGCCAAGTACGCCGAGGGCATCCTGAAGACCCTGGACGGCGCGCGGCCCGAGCCGGGTGCGGGAGCCGCGGATGCGGAGACCGGAGCCGCCCCGGCGGTGGTCACCCGGGCCGCTGTGGCCGCCCCGGCCGCCCCGCCCGCGGTCATCCGGGCCGCCGTGCCCTCCCAGGCGAATCCGGCCCCGCGGACGGAGGAGTCGCTCTTCGGACCCGAGGACGAGGACATCGACCCGCCCTGGGACGACTGGGAGTAGCAGTCCGGGGCGGGCCGCGTACGGACCGGGTGCGGCCCGCCCCCTCCACGTCGTCCTGCCGTGGCTACGTCGTCCTGTCGTGGGTCACCGTGATCCTGCCCCGGCTCCACCCGAAGCCGGATTCCGTCGCGACACAGCGCCGGTCGGCGAAGGCTCGGATAGTGTGAATCGGTAGGAATCAGGCCCCCCGGGGTGAGGTCGGAGCATTGGACACGTACCAGGAGACGAGCGAGGTACCGGACCAGCCGGTGGCTGCTGTCGGGTACGCGGGCGTACTGAGCGAGCTGCTGCCGATCGCCCTGTGGCGGGAGGACGCCGACGGGCTCGTCGTCGAGTGGTCGCTGGCCGCCCAGGACCTGCTCGGCCACCGCCCCGAGGACATCCTCGGCCGGCCGGGCTCCGACGTGCTCGTCCCCGACGCCAACCACGAGCTCGCCGACCAGCTGACCCGCCGGGTCCAGGCCGGGGAGACCGTCGTCGGCACCCTGCCCGTGCGCCACCGCGACGGGCACCAGGTCGCGATGGAGATGTGGATCCTGCCCTCCCCCGATCCGCAGGGGCGCACCGGTTCCATGCTCATCGCCGTGGAGACCTCCGAGGTCCTGCGGATGCGCGATTCGCTCGCCGCGCTGCAGAGCCTGTTCACCCAGTCGCCGATCGGCCTCGGCACCCTCGGCCCGGACCTGCGCTTCCTGCGCGTCAACGACGCCCTCGCCCGGATGAACGGGGTGTCCGCCGCCGAGCACGTCGGCAAACGGCTCACCGAGGTCGTGCCCGGGGTCAACGCCGCCGCGCTCGAACGGCTCATGCGCAAGGTGCTGGAGTGCGGCTCCGCCGTCGTGGACGTCCGCCGCACCGGCCGCACCCCCGCCGACCCCGACCACGACCGGACCTGGTCCTGCTCCTACGCCCCGCTGCTGGACGGCTCCGGGCGGCGGCTCGGCCTGATCGCCTCCCTCATCGACATCACCGAGGGACAGCGCGCCCAGGCGGAGGCGGAGCGGGCGCGCAGCCGCTTCGCCCTGCTATCCGAGGCCGGCACCCGCATCGGCACCACGCTGGACCTGGGGCAGACGGCCCAGGAGATCGTGGAGGTGCTGGTACCGCAGCTCGCGGACTCGGCCGACGTACAGCTCCTGGAGGCCGTACTGGACCCGGACGAGTCCGCCGCGTCCGCGGCGTCCACCCGGGGCGTGCTGCGCCGCCTGGCCTCCCTCTTTCCGGACCCGGCCGCGCCCACCGCCAAGCTCACCGCCGGGCAGACCTTCCAGATCCCGGCCGGCACCGCCTACGAGCAGGTCATCACCGAGGGCCAGGCCATGAACCTCTACACGGCCGACATCCCGGCCCTGATCAAGGACCCGCGCGCGGCCGCGCTGCGCGCCTACCTGGCCACCCTCGGCTGCGCCCGGATGGTCCCGCTGGTGGCCCGCGGCCGGGTGCTCGGGGTGGTCGTGGTGACCCGGGTGCGCGGGCGCGAGCCCTTCGACCACGAGGACTGCGTGCTGATCGACGAGGTGGTGGCCCGGGCGGCCCTGAACATCGACAACGCCCGGATGTACACCACCCAGCGCGCGGCGGCCCTGACCCTGCAGCGCAGCCTCACCAACAACGCGCTGCCCCAGGTCGCCGGCCTGGAGCTGACCGGCCGCTACCTGCCGGCCAGCGACCACGACGTCGGCGGGGACTGGTTCGACGTGATCGAGCTGCCGGACGGCCGGACCGGCCTGGTGATCGGCGACGTGATGGGCCACGGCATCCACGCGGCCGCGGTCATGGGCCAACTGCGGACCGCCGTACGGACCCTGGCGCGGCATCAGGTGACCCCGGAGCAGATGCTGCGCTCGCTGGACGCCGTGGTGGCGGACCTCGGCGAGGACGAGATGGCCACGTGCGTCTACGCCGTCCACGACCCGGTGACGGGTGCGTGCGTCATCGCGCGCGCCGGCCACCCGCCGCCGGCCGTGGTCACGGCGGCCGGGGCCGTGACCTTCCTGGACGGCCCGCCGGGAACCCCGCTCGGCACGGGCGGACGGGAATTCCGCACCGAGGAGGTCCGGCTCGAGCCGGGCAGCCTGCTCGTGCTCTACACGGACGGCCTGATCGAGTCCCGGGACCGGGACCTGGACGAGGGGATGGCGGGCCTCGCGGGAGCCCTGAGGGGCGCGGGGGAGCCGCTGGAGGACCTGTGCGACACGATCCTGGCGAGCCTCCTCCCGGCGGCCCCGCAGGACGACGTCGCGGTGCTGCTGGCACGGACTCCATGAACGCACTAGTGCAATGATATTTTGTATCTAGCGCAATGAGGGGTTAGCGTTTCTCCCATGTCTGCCAAGTCGCCGTCCCCCGTCACGCTCACCGGCCGCCACGTCCGCCTGGAGCCGCTCGCCCGCACCCACCTCCCCGACCTGTACGCGGCCGGCGGCGGAGACGAGGAGGTGTGGCGCTGGCAGGGCGGCCCCGCGCCACGGACGCAGGAGGAGCTGGGTACCAAGCTCGATGCCGTGCTGGAGGCCGCGGAGCGCGGTGAGTACGTTCCCTTCGCCGTCATCCACCTCGAGAGCGGCCGGGCCGTCGGCTGGACCACGTACATGGACATCAGCGCGGCCGACGAACGCCTGGAGATCGGCTGGACCTGGTACGGGCGCGCGTACTGGCGCAGCGCCGTCAACACCGAGTGCAAGCTGCTCCTGCTCACCCACGCCTTCGAAGACCTCGGCATGGGCCGGGTCCAGCTCAAGACGGACCACCTCAACACCCGCTCCCAGGCCGCGATCGCCCGCCTCGGAGCGCAGCGCGAGGGCGTCCTGCGCCGCCACCGCCGGCGCCCGGACGGCACCTGGCGCGACAGCGTGTACTTCTCCCTGCTGGCCGCCGAATGGCCGGAGGCGAAGGCCCGGCTGGCCGCCCGGCTCTGAGTCGGGGACCCGCCCCGTCCCGCTACCAGGCCAGGTCCTCCAGGGCATCCAGGTCCACGACGGCCGGGGGCGCCGGCTCCGGCGCGCCCGTCAGGGGGAGTTCCGCCCAGATCACCTTGCCGCGGTCCGTGTAGCGGGTGCCCCAGCGCTCCGCGTACTGGGCCACGAGGAACAGGCCGCGCCCGCCCTCGTCGGTCGTGGCCGCGTAGCGCAGATGCGGTGAGGTGCTGCTGCCGTCGGAGACCTCGCAGATCAGGGTGCGGTCGCGGAGCAGCCGGACCCGGATCGGCGGGGTCCCGTAGCGGATGGCGTTGGTGATCAGCTCGCTGAGGATGAGCTCGGCGGTGAAGGTGACGTCCCCCAGGCCCCACGCGGTGAGCTGCGCGGAACCCGCGCGGCGGACCCGGGACACGTCCGAGGGGTCCGGGAGCACCTCCCACTCCGCGATCTGCTCGGCCGGGAGCCGCCGGGTGTCGGCGATGAGCAGGGCGATGTCATCGCTCGGCGCCGGGAACAGCAGTGAGGCCAGTACGTCGGAACAGGCCTGGTCGGGGCTGCGGCCCGGCCGGGACAGGGCCTCGGTCAGCAGCGCGAGACCGGTGTCGAAGTCCCGGTCGCGGTCCTCCAGCAGCCCGTCGGTGAACAGCACGAGCCGGCTCGCCTCCGGCAGCTGCAGCTCCACCGCCTCGAAGGGCATCCCGCCGACGCCGAGCGGCAGACCGATCGGCAGCTCGGGGTACTCCACCTCGCCGTCGGGCCCGACCAGCGCCGGGCCGGGGTGGCCGGCGCTGGCCATGGCGCAGTGGCCGGACACCGGGTCGTACACGGCGTAGAGGCAGGTGGCGCCGGTGACGCCGGAGGACTCGCCCTCCCCGGAGCCCTCGTCGGCCGAGGACTCGTCCTGGTCGATCCGGTCGATCAGCTCGTCGAGGTGGCCCAGCAGCTCGTCGGGCGGCATGTCGAGCGTGGAGAAGTTGTGCACCGCGGTCCTCAGCCGCCCCATGGTGGCGGCGGCGTGCACCCCGTGCCCCACCACGTCGCCGACGACCAGCGCGACCCGGGCCCCGGCCAGCGGGATCACGTCGAACCAGTCCCCGCCGACCCCCGCCTTCGCGGGCAGGTACCGGAAGGCGACGTCCACGGCGCTCACATCGGGCAGCACCCGCGGCAGCAGGCTGCGCTGGAGGGTCACCGCCACCGCGTGCTCGCGCGTGAAGCGCCGGGCGTTGTCGATGGAGACCGCGGCCCGCGCCGCCAGCTCCTCGGCGAAGGACAGGTCCTCCTCGTCGAAGGCCTCGGGGGTGTCGGCCCGCCAGAAGTTGGCCATGCCGAGGACCACCCCGCGGGCCTGGAGCGGTACGGAGATCAGCGAGTGCAGCCCGTAGTCCAGGGCCAACCGGGTGCCGTCGTGGTCCTGGGCCCGCCAGCCGAAGGCGCAGTTCAGATCGGCCGCGAGGACCGCCCGCCCGGCCTCCAGGGCCGCCGACATCGGCGCGGTCGGCACCACGAAGCGGATGACGTCGCCCACCGGCTGCAGCGGGGAATCGACGCGGATCCCGCTGATGGCGGCCCGGCGCATCTCGGTGTGCGCCCCGCCGCCGGGCTCCTCGCCGCGCAGCACAGGCTCCAGCAGCTCGACCGTGACGAAGTCCGCGAACCGCGGGACCGCGACCTCGGAGAGCTCCTCGGCGGTGCGCACCACGTCCAGGGTGGTCCCGATGCGCACGCCGGCGTCGTAGAGCAGCTGGAGGCGGTCGCGGGCGACCGCGGCCCGGCCGGAGAGCGCGGCGAGCTCGGTGGAGTCGCGCAGGGTGGTCACCGTGCCGGACGGGCGGCCCCCGTGGGGCTTGGTCGGGCGTACGTTCACGGCGAGGAGCCGGTCGCCCGCCCGGTGCACCTCGTCGGTGGCGGCCCGCCCGGAGGCCAGCAGCGCGGCCGTGGGCGGATCGAGGCCGAGCTCGCCCACGTGCCGCAGCTCCGCGTCGGCGGGCAGGTCCAGGAGGCGGCGGGCCTCGTCGTTGGCCAGCAGCAGCCGGCCTTCGGCGTCGATGATCAGGACGCCCTCGCGGACGGCGTGCAGAACCGCTTCGTGGTGTTCGTTCATCCGGGTCATCTCGGCCTCGCCGAGGCCCCGGGTCTGACGCCGCAGCCGGCGGCTGACGAGGGCCGCGCCGCCGGTGCCGAGGAGCAGGGCGCCGGTGGCCGCGCCGAGGAGCAGGGGCAGCTGGCCCTCGACCCCGTCGCCGACGTTCTCGACCTCGATGCCGGTGGCGACCAGGCCGACCACCGCCCCCGCGGAGTCCCGTACGGGGGCCACGGCGCGGACCACGTCGCTCGGCTGGCCCTCGAACGTCTCGGTGAAGGCCTGTCCGGCGGCGGCGCGCGAGAGGTCGCCGGTGGCGCGCCGGCCGATCAGCTCGGGGCGGGAGTCGGTGTACCGGACCCCGTCGGTGGTCATGACGGCGATGAAATCGACGCCCGAGGCCCGGCGGGCGCCCTCGGCCAGCGGCTGGAGCACGGCGGTGGGATCGGGGGACCCCAGGGCCGCCGGGAGTCCGGGGGCGTGCGCGAAGGCCTCGGCGGCGGCGAGGGAGCGGTTGCGGGCGTCGCGCTGGCTGTCGTACCGGGCCTGGAAGAACAGGGCCGTGGCGGCGGCCGTGATCAGCACCAGCACGAGGACGGCCTGGAGGGCGAAGACCTGGCCGGCGACGCTGCGGGCGCCGAGCGAGAGGTGCGCGAACAGCCGGGAGCGTCCGGGCCCGGTTCCGGGTGGGGACCCGTCTCCGGGCGGGGGCCTGTCCTCGGGCGCTCCTTCAGAGCCCCTGGCTAGGCCAAAACGTCCGGTCATGAGCCATTTCTAACACTGTCGACGGGGTTTGGGGGAGGTCCCGGGCGTCCTGGTGCGGTAGCGGCCGCACGGTAGGCCCGGGGGCTCGTGCCGACGTACGAGGTGAAGTGCTGGCGGAAGGTGACCTCGCTGGCGAATCCAGCCCTCCGGGCCACCTCGGTGACCGGATGATCGGTGCGCTCCAGCAGTTTGCGGGCTTCGTCCAGACGGTGGCCCAGGAGCCATTTGTGCGGGGTGGTGCCGGTGGCGGCGGCGAAGTGCCGGGCGAAGGAACGCGGCGACATCCCGGCCCACCGGGCCAGGGTGGCCACGTCCAGCGCCTCGTGCAGCCGCCCGAGCGCCCGCTCCCGTACGAGGGCCAGCGCCTCGGCGGTCCGGTCGGCGAGCGGGGTCGGGCGGTCCAGGTACTGGGCGTGCTCGCCGGTCCGGAAGGGGCCGGTCACCATCGAACGCGCGATGGCGGCGGCCGCCTCGGAGCCGTGGGCCTCGCGGACCAGGTGCAGGCAGAGGTCGATGCCGGAGGCGACCCCGGCGGAGGTCCACAGCCCTTCGTCCCCGACGTAGAGCGGGGCCTCCTCGACGCGCACGGCGGGATACCGGCCGGCCAGCGCCGGGGCCAGTGACCAGTGGGTCACGGCCCGGCGGCCCGCCAGCAGCCCGGCCTCGGCGAGGATGAAGGCGCCGGCGCACAGGGCGGCCACCGGGATGCCCCGGGCATGGACGTCCCGCAGGGCGGCGAGGACCGGCTCGGGCGTCCGGTCACCGGGCCGCTCCAGCGCGGGGACCACGACGAGGTCGGCGCCGGGGAGCCAGTCGAGCCCGCGGTCGGGGGCCAGGGACAGCCCGCCGGGGAGCGGGATCGGGCCGGCGTCGAGGGCGCACCGTCGCAGCTCGAAGGCCGGTACCCCGAGATGGCCGCGGTCGGGCCCCCAGACCTCGGTGATGACGGCCAGGTCGAAAGCGCGGATGCCGGGCTGGGCGACGATCGCGACGCGGTGCATGGCCGTGAGTCTGCCACGGAGGCCCGGCCGAAGGGGAGGGGCGAGCCCCCGGCAGATGGCGCCGGGAGGGCCCCGACCTGCGGCGGAGCCGGACTCCGGACCGCGACGGGGCCGCGGCTGCCACGGTGGCAGGATCCCATCGGTTCGTGGGCCGGGAGGTACTGGTCCGAGGGCGAGGGGGCGCCCAGGATGAAGCCATGACGAACGAGACCGAGACCACGATGACGACCACGACCACGACCGGCATCGAGGTCGCCGCCAACAGCGGCCTTCTGGTCATCGACGTCCAACAGGGCTTCGACGAAACCGACTTCTGGGGGCCGCGCAACAACCCGGCCGCCGAGGGGAACATCGCCGCACTGATGGACGCCTGGCAGGAGACGGGCCGCCCGGTCGTGCTCGTGCAGCACGCTTCCCGCACCGCAGGCTCGGTCCTCGCGCCGGACCAGCCCGGGTACGCCTTCAAGGACTTCGTCGCCGAGCGGGCCGGCGGGGCCGCCCTGCACGTCACCAAGTCCGTGAACTCCTCCTTCTGCGGCGCCCCGGACCTCGCCGACTGGCTCACCGCCCAGGGCATCGGACAGCTCGTCGTCGCCGGCATCCAGACGAACATGTGCGTCGAGACCACGGCCCGGATGGCCGGGAACCTGGGCTACGAGGTCCTCGTGCCGCTCGACGCCACGCACACCTTCGACCTGGCCGCCGGACCCGGCCCGGACGCACCCCGCCTGACGGCCGACCAGCTCGCCACCGCCACCGCGGTCAACCTCCAGGGCGGCGACTTCGCCCGGATCGTCACCACCACCCAACTCCTCGCGGCGGTCAAGGCGTAGCGCACTTCCGGACCGGGCACTGCAATTCCAGCCCGTCCGGCGTTGAGTCTTTCAAGCCGTCCGGCGTTTGAGGACCGGGGTCTGGGGCGGAGCCCCAGGGGGGGTCCGGGCGCAGCCCGGCTGGGGGTCCCCCCGGACGGAGTCTGGGGGATGGTGGAAGGGCGGGCGGGTTGGGGACATCCCCCCGGGCCTCGGCCGAGCCGGCCAGTCGGGGCGAGGCCGGGCCCCGCACACGCCGGCGGCCCGGACCCCCCGAAGGGGATCCGGGCCGCCGGACGGGGCGGACGCCTCGTCAGAGGACGTCGGCCGCGATGTTCTCCGCCACCCGCTCCAGCAGCGGCCCCGCGTTCGGGATGCTGACCGCGGGGTCGGGCTCGAGGTCCGTGAGCGGGTAGGCCCGCTGGATCCCGGCCGCCTGAAGGGCCTCCTGCGAGAGCAGCAGACGGCCGCAGACCGCGACGACCGGCTTGCCCGCCGCACGGGCCGCCGCCGCGACACCGGCCGGAGCCTTGCCGTGGAGGGTCTGTTCGTCCAGCGAACCCTCACCGGTGATGACCAGCGTGGCCCGCTCCAGCGCCGGCGCGAAGCCGAGCACCTCGAGCATCAGCTCGATGCCGGGACGGAACGAGGCGCCGAGCAGCAGCGCCCCGTAGCCGATGCCGCCCGCTCCGCCCGCGCCGGGCGAAAGGGCCGCCTCGGCGGCCAGGGAGCCGATCGACTTCTCCAGGACCACCGCGAAGTGCGCCAGCGCCGCGTCCAGCGTCGCCACGTCCTCGGGCGACGCCCCCTTCTGCGGGCCGTAGACCGCCGGAGCGCCCTTCGGACCCGTCAGCGGGTTGTCCACGTCGCTCGCCAGGACGAAGTCGATCTGCTTGATGCGGGGGTCGACGCCCGACAGGTCGGCCGAGGCCAGCCCGGCCAGCGCGCCGCCGCCCGGACCGACGGGTTCACCGTTCGCATCCAGGAACACCGCGCCCAGCGCGGCCAGCATGCCCGCGCCGCCGTCGGTGGTGGCGCTGCCGCCCACACCGAAGACGATCGAGCGCGCTCCCGCGTCGAGTGCGGCCTTCAGCAGTTCGCCGGAGCCGTAGGTGGTCGCCGTCAGCGGGGCGAAGACACCCGCCGGCAGCAGCTGGAGCCCGGAGGCCTCTGCCATCTCGACCACCGCGGTGCCCTCGCGCAGGGCGAAAGCGGCCGTGACCTGGTCACCGAGCGGTCCGGTGACCCGTACCTCCCGGCGTTCGAAACCGGCCGCCACAGCGGCCGCGACCGTACCGTCGCCGCCGTCCGCGACGGGGAGGGTCTCGATCTCCACGCCCGGTACGGCCTTGCGAAGGCCGGCCGTCACCCGCTCCGCGACCTGAACGGCCGTGAGCGAGCCCTTGAATTTGTCCGCGGCGATGAGCACGCGCGCGGTCTCAGTTACTGCTCCGTCCGTCACCTTGCTAATCCCTTGCTATCGAACAGTGCAGTCGCGCCGTCCATGAGCCTATCCGGAGGATCCTCCTATGCCCATGCGTGGCCTGGGCCACACCCGGCGCGGCATGCCCCTAAATACGGATATACGCCTGCATAGTGTGGCCGCATGAGCACGGATTCACTGGAACAGCCACGTCCGGATTCCCCAGGTGGCGGGTCGGCGGGCCCCGTCGACGGCGCCGGCGGCGCCGACGGCACGCCCGACCGTACGGTCGTCATCATCGGAGTGATCTCGGTCCTGGCCGTGGTCGCCTGGGCGGCCCTCGGGAAGAGTTCCTTCGACTCGGCGTCGAGCAGCGCGCTGGCCTGGGTGCTGAGCAACTTCGCGTGGCTCTTCGTGATCGCCGCCGATGTGTTCCTCGTCATGTGCGTCGTGCTCGCGATCAGCCGCTTCGGCCGGATCCGCCTCGGCAAGGACGACTCGGAGCCCGAGTTCACCAACCTCGCGTGGATCGCGATGATGTTCAGCGCGGGCATGGGAATCGGGCTCATGTTCTACGGGGTGGGCGAGCCGCTCACCCACTACCTGAACCCGCCCCCGGCCTCCGGCGCGGCCCCCGGCACCGGCGACGCCGCCCGCGCCTCGCTCGACTACTCCTTCTTCCACTGGACCCTCACCCCCTGGGCGATCTACGGCATCGCCGGCCTCGCCCTCGCCTACGCGACCTTCCGCAAGGGCCGCGGCAACCGCCTCAGCTCCGCCTTCGTCCCCCTCATGGGCGAGGAGCGGGCCAACGGCCGGCCCGGCAAGGCCATCGACCTGCTCGCCGTCTTCGCGACCGTCTTCGGCACCGCCACCAGCCTCGGCCTCGGCGCCCTCCAGGTCGCCAAGGGGCTCAACATCACGACGGGGATCGAGGACTCGACCACGGTCGAGCTGATCATCATCGGATCCCTGTCCGCCGCCTTCGTGCTCTCCGCCTTCTCCGGCCTGCACAAGGGCGTCAAATGGCTCAGCACGATCAACATCGTGCTCGCCGCGGCCCTGATGACCTTCGTCTTCGTGCTCGGCCCGACCGTCTACATCCTCGACGTGATCCCGGCGAGCGTCGGCAGCTACCTGCACGAACTGCTCCCGATGGCCACCCGCACGGGCGCCTTCACCGACAGCGAGTGGCTCGGCGCGTGGACGATCTTCTACTGGGCTTGGTGGCTCTCCTGGGCGCCCTTCGTCGGCACCTTCATCGCCCGCATCTCGCGCGGCCGCACCATCCGCGAGTTCCTCGTCGGCGTGCTCCTGGTGCCCAGCGGCGCCACCGTCGTCTGGTTCTGCGTCATGGGCGGCACCGCGATCCGCCTCGACTCCACCGGCGTCGCCGACATGGCCGCCAAGGCCAAGGAGGGCACCGAGGCCTCGCTCTTCGCGATGCTCGACGCGCTCCCGCTCGGCACGCTCACCTCGTGGATCGCGATGCTCCTGGTGATGACGTACTTCGTCACCAGCGCCGACTCCGCCTCCCTCGTCATGGGCTCGCTCACCAGCCGCGGCTCCCTGCACCCGCCGACCTGGCTCGTGGTCACCTGGGGCGTGCTGATGGCCTCAGTGGCCGCCGTACTCCTCGTCGCGGGCGGCCTGAAGTCCCTCCAGACGGCCACCATCCTGGTCGCTCTGCCGTTCGTGGTCGTGATGCTGCTCCTGTGCTGGGCCCTGGTGAAGGAGCTGCGGGAGGACCCCGGCGCGGGCCCTGTCCGCCACCACGCCCTGCACGGACTGCGGGACGCGGTCAAGGCCATGGTCGGCGACGCCATCACCGAACAGGGCCCGGCCCGCCACCCCCGCCTGCGCCGCGTCGCGGAGTCGAGGAACCGCGACCGGGAGGACGGCACCGGCGGCGCCGCCGGCAGTGGAAGCGGCCGAGGGTCCACCCCGGAAGCGTGATCACCGCGGCCCGGGGCGGCTGGGTAGGGTGGCGGCGTGACCACCACGGATGACTTCGCCACCTACATCGCGAGCCTGCCCCGGGTGCTGGCCGGCGCGGCCGCGCTCTTCCGGGACGAACAGGGGCGGGTGCTCCTCGTCGAGCCCAACTACCGGGAGGGCTGGGCCCTGCCGGGCGGCACCATCGAGTCGGACACGGGGGAGTCCCCGCGTACGGCCGCCCGCCGGGAGAGCGCCGAGGAGATCGGCATCGACGTACCGCTCGGCCGGCTGCTCGCCGTCGACTGGTCGCTCGGCGCGGGCCGGCCCCCGCTCGTCGCCTACCTCTACGACGGCGGCGTGCTCGATGCCGCTCAGCTCGCCTCCATCAAGCTCCAGGAGGAGGAGCTGATCTCGTGGCGCCTGGTGGACCCGGCCGAGCTGACGGACCATCTGCTCGGATCCCTGGGCCTGCGCACCGTGGAGGCATGCCGGGTCCTGGGGACCGGCGAGGGCACCGTGGAGCTGGAGAACGGGCGCCGGCCGCAGGCCTCGTAGCCCTTTCCGCGGCCCTTCCGCTCGTTATTCCGTGCCTACACCGAGCAGGACAGAATTCAGCAGATGATCACGATGTACGCCTGGCCCAGTACCGCCGACGGGCCCGACGCCCTGCCCATGGTCCACTTCACCACCGACCAGCAGGAGAGCGGCGAGGTCACCCCCGACGGGGTGCCGGTCTGGATGTTCGACAGCGCGATCCGTGACGGCGGCTGGGCCCAGTTCACCGACTTCGAGGCCTGGTCCGTGCCGGCCGAGGGCTGGCAGGCCTTCTACCGCCGCGAGGACGACGTCCTCGCCGTCACCGGCCCCGGCTCCTGCGAGGGCTGGTACCAGGGCGGCCTCGGCGCCGACGCCGAATGGGTGGGGGCGGCCGCCGCCCAGCAGAGCGTGGTCCTGCTCGCGGCCCCCGTCCAGCACCCGTCGCTGTACGGATACGCGGTCGAGGCCGGCGCGGCCTTCGCGCTGCTGGTCCCGCTGGTGATCATCTAGGCCGTCTCGTTCGGATCTTGCCTGGCCGTACGGCCTACTGCTGCAGCGGCAGCGGCAGCGGCAGCGGCAGCGGCAGCGGCAGCGGCAGCAGCAGCGGCCGCCGGTCCGCCAGCAGCGCCAGCCCCCCCTCCTCAGGCGGCGGAAGTACGTGGCACGGCTGACGTGCACCTCGCGGGCGGCCTGGTGGTGGGTACGCGGCCGGCCGCTCAGGCAGTAGGCGGGCAGGAAGGAAGCGGATGCGCGGTCCCGGTGCCCGCTGGTTACTCCGGGGTAGGCCTGCCCCGTCCGGGTGTTGTACGGTCCCTCCCGTCAGCGGAAGGGTGGTGCCGTGCGTCGTCCCTCGCGTGCGCCACGGTCGATGAGTGAGGCGGTCGTCCATGGCGGACCATGACCTGTCGGGCTTCGAGCGCGACGCGTTCACCCACGGGGGCATCACCCGTCCCGTCCTGCGCCGCGGCAGCGGGCCCGCGGTGATCGTGATCGCGGAGATTCCCGGGATCACCCCGAAGGTGCTGGAGTTCGCCGAGCGGGTGGCCGTGCTGGGCTGCACCGCCGTGCTCCCGGTGCTGTTCGGCACGCCCGGCCGCGACCCCCACCCCACGGCCCACGGCCTGTTGCGGGGCGCGCTGTACACCGCGTCCACCTGCTGGAACGTGTGCGTGAGCCGGGAGTTCACCGTTCTGGCGACCGGCCGGAGTTCGCCCGTCGTGAGCTGGCTGCGCGCGCTGTCCGCGTACGAACACCAGCGCTGCGGCGGCCCGGGCGTGGGCGCCGTCGGCATGTGCCTGACCGGCGGCTTCGCCCTCGCCATGGCCGTCGACGAGCACCTCCTCGTGCCCGTCCTGTCGCAGCCGTCCCTCCCCCTGGGCATCACCGCCCGCCGACGGGACGGCATCGACATCTCCCCCGAGGACCTCGCCACCGTCCGGGGACGCTGCGAGCGCGAGGGCCTGCAGGTGCTGGGGCTGCGCTTCAAGAGCGACCGGCTCACGCCCGACGCCCGCTTCGCGTTCCTGCGCCGCGAGCTCGGTGACGCCTTCGTCGCCGTCGAGCTGGAGGACGACGACGCCAACCCCGAAGCCGTGCTGCCACCGCACTCCGTGCTCACCGAGCACCTCGTCGACCAGCCCGGGCAGGCCACCCGCGCGGCGCTGGACCAGGTGCTCGGCCTCTTGCGGACCCGCCTGCTCCCGGAGACGGCCCAGGCGGCCCAGACGACCCAGACGATCTAGACGACTTAGAGCTGCTCGGCCCCGGACTCGAAGGCCAGCAGGCGGACCTTGCGGTCGATGCCGCCGCCGTAGCCTGTCATGGAGCCGGACGCCCCGATGACGCGGTGGCACGGCACGATGATGCCGACCGGGTTCTTCCCGTTGGCCAGCCCCACCGCGCGCGAGGCGTTGGGCTTGCCGAGCTTGGCGGCCAGCTCCCCGTAGGACCAGGTCTGCCCGTAGGGGATCCGTACGAGCTGCTCCCACACGCTGCGCTGGAACTCGGTGCCCTCCAGCCGGACCGGCAGGTCGAACGCGGTGAGCTCCCCGGCGAAGTACGCGGTCAGCTGCCGCACCACCTCCGGGAAGGGGTCCTCACCGGCCGCGACGCGCTCCCCGAAGGCCTCCTCGGCCGGACGGTGGCGCTGCCCGGTCATGTAGAGGCCGCACAGGACGCCGTCGGCGGCGACGAGGGTGAGCGGCCCGTAGGGGCTGTCCACGACGGTGTGCTGCTTGGTGGTGGTGCTCGTGCTGCTGCTCATGGTGGTTCGTGCTCCTCGGAGGTCAGACGGGCAGGACGTTGATCGCGTGGTCCTCGGTGGCCCACAGGTACTGCACGGCGTACGCGCGCCAGGGCCGCCACCGCGCCGCGCGGGCCGTCAGCGCCGCGGGCGTGGAGGGCAGGCCGAGGCCTTTCGCGGCCCGCCGGATCCCGAGGTCGGCCGGGATGAAGGCGTCGGGGTCGCCCAGGGCCCGCATCGCGATGATCTCGGTGGTCCACGGCCCGAAGCCGGGCAGCGCCCCCAGCCGTGCGCGGGCCGCCTCCCAGTCGCTGTCGATGCCGAGCGGGAGCGAGCCGTCGGCCAGGGCCGAGACGAGCGTGGTGAAGGTGGTCCGCCGGCTGCGCGGCAGGGCCAGGGACTCCGGGTCCAGCCCGGCCAGGGCCTGCGGGGTCGGGAACAGGTGCGTCAGCCCGCCCTCCGGGTCGGGGTCGGCGACCGGCTCGCCGAGGGCGCGTACCAGGCGGGCCGCGTGCGTACGGGCCGCCGCGGTGGACACCTGCTGCCCCAGGACCGCCCGTACGGCGAACTCCTCCGCGTCGACGGTACGGGGCACCCGGCGGCCGGGGGACTTGGCCACGAGCGGGGCCAGCAGCGGGTCGGCGCGCAGCTGCTCGTCGACGGCCTCGGGGTCCGCGTCGAGGTCCAGGAGTCGCCGGCACCGGCTGATGGCGATGGTGAGGTCGCGCAGGTCGGTGAGGGCGAGCCGGCAGCCGATGTGGTCGGGCTGCGGGGTGAGGGCGACGACCCCGGTGCCGTACGGGAGCCGCAGCGTGCGGCGGTAGGCGCCCGCCCGCCACTCCTCGACCCCGGGGACGGCGGTCGCGGCGAGGTGGCCGAAGAGGTTGTCGGGGGTGAGCGGGGCGCGGAAGGGGAGCCGCAGGCTGATGGTGCCGGGCACCTGGGCGGACCCGGCCCCCAGGACGGCCCCCCGGCCGGCCGCCTTGGCCCGCAGCTCGCTCGGGGCCAGGGCGAAGACCTCGCGGACGGTGTCGTTGAAGGTCCGGATGGAGGAGAACCCGGCGGCGAAGGCGATGTCGCCCATCGGGAGGGCGGAGGTCTCGATCAGCAGCCGGGCGGTCTGCGCGCGCTGGGCCCGGGCCAGGGCGAGGGGTCCGGCGCCGAGCTCGGCATTCAGCTGGCGCTCCACCTGGCGGGAGGAGTACCCCAGCCGGGTGGCCAGCCCCGGGACGCCCTCGCGGTCGACCACCCCGTCCTGGATGAGGCGCATGGCGCGGGCGACGGCGTCGGCGCGGGCGTTCCACTCGGGGGACCCGGGGGAGGTGTCGGGCCGGCACCGCTTGCAGGCCCGGTACCCGCCCTGCTGGCAGGCGGCGGCGCTGGGCAGGAAGGTCATGTTCTCGACCTTGGGCGGTACGGCGGGGCAGCTGGGACGGCAGTAGATGCCGGTGGTCCTCACGGCGGTGAAGAACCAGCCGTCGAAGCGGGCGTCCTTCGACTGGACGGCCCGCACGCAACGCTCGGTGTCGGTGTACATGGCTCCCATCCTCCCGGCAGGCCGGGCCCCGGGCTGGCGGTTTTCCGACACCAAGCCTATGCGCGCAGCTCTGGTCCGGGCGCCGGATCACCGCTGCGCGGGGCTGTCCGCCTCCGCCGCAGCCCGCCCCCGGCCGCGCCGCTACGCGGGGCGAAGCCCCCGCAGCACCCCTTGCCGCTGCGTGGGGCAAAGTCTCGGCAGCACCCCTTGCCGCTGCGTGGGGCAAGGTCTCGGCAGCACCCCTTGCCGCTGCGTGGGGCAAAGTCTCGGCAGCACCCCTTGCCGCTGCGTGGGGCAAAGTCTCGGCAGCACCCCTTGCCGCTACGCGGGGCGAAGCCCCCGCAGCACCCCTTGCCGCTTACGCGGGGCGACGTCAGCGCAGCGACCCTTGCCGTTGCGCGGGGCGGAGTCCCCTACCCGCCCTTCGCCCGTTCCCCGGGGCTGTGCCCCGGACCCCCTGGGGCTCCGTCCCAGACCCCGCGCCTCAAACGCCGGCGAGGCTGGATTTCGCTCGGCGTGGGCTGGATTGCCCGTAGGGCAATTCCAGCCCCTCCGAGGCAATTTCAGCCCCTCCGGCGTTTGAGGCGCGGGGGTCCGGGGGCTGGCCCCCGGGGTACGGCGCCGCACGCGGCAGGGGTCCGGGCGGAGCCCGGGGAACGGTGGAAGGGCGGGTAGGGGACCCAGCCCCCCACCGCAGTGGCACAGGCGGCCCGACTGGAGCTCCAGAGCCCGCGCAGGTGTGCAGGCGGCCCCGCGCAGCGGTGCCGGCGCCCTGCCGCGGGCATGCGGAGGAGCCCCAGGCGTGCCGAGACCCCCCGGGCAAGCGGAAGGGCCCAGGCCATGCCCCCCGGGCATGCGGAAGGGCCCAGGCCCTGCGGAGCCCCCCGGGTATGCGGAAGGGCCCAGGCCATGCCCCCCGGGCATGCGGAAGGGCCCAGGCCCTGCGGAGCCCCCCCCCGGGTATGCGGAAGGGCCCCGGCCCTGCAGAGCCCCCCAGGCATGCGGAGCCCCCGGGCATGCAGAAGGGCCCCCGGTTGCCTCGTGGCGGTCGGGGGCCCTTGTGTGCGTGCGGCGGGGGTTACGGGGCCTGGGTGGCCCTTGCCTCGCGGCGGTTGTGGCGGAACGTGTTCGCGCGACGGGTCGTCGCGAACAGCGGGATGGTCGCCGCCAGAGCGATCTGCAGCGCGCAGCCGGTCTGGAGCAGCAGCCCGCCGCCCGGCGCGTCGAACGCCCACGCGGCCAGCAGGCCCATCGCCGCGACGATCCAGCTCAGCATCGCCACCGCGAGGACACCCCGCGGCTTGGGGTACTCGACCCGGCTCACCATCAGCCAGGCCACGCCGACGATCGCCAGCAGGGTCGGGATGAACGGCAGCTCCAGCAGCACGATGGAGACGACCGTCAGCGCACCGAAGGGGCTCGGCATGCCCTGGAACATGCCGTCCTTCATCGCCACGCAGCTGAATCTCGCGAGGCGCAGGACGACGGCCAGCAGGACGACGATCGCCGCCAGCGCCGACATCTTCTGCACCGCGTCATCGGCGACCATGCCGTAGACGAGCACGAAGTACGCCGGAGCCAGGCCGAAGCTGATCAGGTCGGACAGGTTGTCCAGCTCCGCGCCCATCGGCGAGCTGCGCAGCTTGCGCGCAACGATGCCGTCGAAGAGGTCGAAGACCGCGGCGAGCAGCATCAGTATCACGGCCGTGGCCGCGCTGCTGCGGGCCATGCCCGACTCGCCGCTGCCGGTGAGGTGCGGGATGAGGATTCCGGTGGTGGTGAAGTACACCGCCATGAATCCGCACGTCGCGTTACCGAGGGTGAGGGTGTCCGCTATCGACAGCCGCAGTGACAGCGGCATGTCGTCCTCGGCGGACTCCTCCTCGGACGCCTCGGGCACCCATCCGGTCGCCGGCGTCGCCGGGGTTTCAGGTTCAGTCACGGTCAATTCGGGTCACCCCCGCGGTGGTGGCCTGTCCGACCTCGACCGCGACCTCGACGCCCTCGGGGAGGTAGATGTCGACGCGCGAGCCGAAGCGGATCAGTCCGATGCGTTCGCCCTGCTCCACCTTGGTGCCGGCCGGCAGGTACGGGACGATGCGACGGGCGACGGCGCCGGCGATCTGCACCATCTCGATGTCGCCGAGCTCGGTGTCGAAGTGCCAGACGACGCGCTCGTTGTTCTCGCTCTCCTTGTTGAACGCCGGAACGAATCCGCCGGGAACGTGCTCCACGGACGTCACCGTGCCCGAGAGGGGCGCACGGTTGACGTGGACGTTCAGAGGGCTCATGAAGATCGCGACGCGGGTCCGCCCGTCCTTCCACGGCATGATGCTCTGCACCACACCGTCGGCGGGGGAGATGACCCGACCCTGCGTGATCTCACGCTCGGGGTCGCGGAAGAACCACAGCATGCCCGCCGCGAGCGCGGTGGTGGGCACGGCCACTGCCGCCCAGCGTCCGGACTTGCGGGCCCGGACGAGGCTGATGGCGGCGGTGGCGACGGTCGGCAGAAGCCACGGCGATGCTCCGCGCGCGAGGCGTCCACCGAGGAGGCCGACGCGAGGTGCAGAGGTTTGGCTGTGGGGCATGGATGACCTTCGTAGCGGGTGATGCCGCGCCGCAAACGGGGGGACGGGACGGCGGCTTTACTGGAATGCTATCGGTTGCACGCAACAACTGGGCAAGCCAGAAGCCGAGTCGATGACCGTGAGCCAGTGACTGCTAGTGACTCTTTCGCGGGAAACCACTGGATGATTTACCGCAAAAGGGACTTTCAGCCCTGGAGCCGGTACTCCTCGAGCAGGCGTCGCCCGATGATCATTTTCTGGATCTCGGCGGTACCTTCACCGATCAGCAGCATGGGTGCCTCTCGGTAGAGGCGCTCGATCTCGTACTCCTTCGAGAAGCCGTAGCCACCGTGGATACGGAACGCGTCCTCCACCACCTCCTTGCAGTACTCGGAGGCGAGGTACTTCGCCATCCCTGCTTCGAGGTCGTTTCGTTCCCCGGAGTCCTTTTTGCGTGCTGCATTGACCATCATCGCATGGGCGGCTTCGACCTTGGTAGCCATCTCGGCCAGCTTGAACTGGATCGCCTGGTGCTCGGCGATGGCCTTGCCGAAAGTGTGACGTTGCTGGGCGTACGAGACACCCAGCTCGAACGCACGCTGTGCGACGCCGCAACCACGGGCCGCCACGTTGACGCGGCCGACCTCGACCCCGTCCATCATTTGGTAAAACCCTCGGCCGGTCTCCCCGCCCAGGACCCGA
This sequence comes from Streptomyces sp. GL_148, assembly GCF_057834205.1. Taxonomy (NCBI): domain Bacteria; kingdom Bacillati; phylum Actinomycetota; class Actinomycetes; order Kitasatosporales; family Streptomycetaceae; genus Streptomyces; species Streptomyces sp. GL_148. The sequence continues at coordinate 7,230,528 of NZ_CM174396.1, forward strand.
TTGGCCGGAATGCGCAGTCCGTCCATGATGAGCTCGGTCGTGTCGACGCCCTTGTAGCCCATCTTGTCGATCTTGCCCGGGATGGTCAGGCCGGGCCGGACCTCACCGAAGCCGGCCTCCTTCTCCACGAGGAAGGTCGTCATCGACTTGTGGGGGGCGGTGCCCTCCGGGTGTCCTTCGTCACTGCGCACCAGAACGGCCACCAGCGTGGACGTGCCGCCGTTCGTCAGCCACATCTTCTGGCCGTTCAGGACGTACTCGTCGCCGTCCTTCACCGCCTTGGAGGTGATGGCCGACACATCGGAGCCGAGCCCCGGCTCGGACATCGAGAACGCGCCGCGCACCTCGCCCAGCGCCATCCGCGGAAGGAAGTACTCCTTCTGCTCCTGGGTGCCGTGCTGCTTGAGCATGTACGCCACGATGAAGTGGGTGTTGATGATGCCCGAGACGGACATCCAGCCGCGCGCGATCTCCTCGACGCACAGCGCGTAGGTGAGGAGCGACTCACCCAGGCCGCCGTACTCCTCCGGGATCATCAGGCCGAAGAGCCCGAGCTCCTTGAGGCCGTCGACGATCGCTTGCGGGTACTCGTCCCGGTGCTCCAGCTCGGTCGCGACCGGGATGATCTCCTTGTCGACGAACTCCCGGACGGTCTTGAGGATGTCCCTCTGGTCGTCCGTCAGGCCGGCGGTCTGGGCAAGTCGGCTCATGGTTCTACTTCCCCTGTTCCTTCAGCGTGGGGCGGCCGGGCTGCTCGCCGCCGCGCTCCTTGATGTACGTCTCGGTCGGGACCATCACCTTGCGCCGGAAGACGCAGACGAGGGTGCCGTCCTGCTTGTAGCCCTTGGTCTCCACGTAGACGATGCCGCGGTCGTTCTTCGACTTCGACGGGGTCTTGTCGAGGACCGTGGTCTCGCCGTAGATCGTGTCGCCGTGGAAGGTCGGCGCCACGTGGCGCAGCGACTCGATCTCCAGGTTGGCGATCGCCTTGCCGGAGACGTCCGGCACGGACATGCCCAGCAGCAGGGAGTAGATGTAGTTGCCCACGACGACGTTCTTGCCGAAGTCGGTCGTGTTCTCCGCGTAGTTGCTGTCCATGTGGAGCGGGTGGTGGTTCATGGTCAGCAGGCAGAAGAGGTGGTCGTCGTACTCGGTGACCGTCTTTCCGGGCCAGTGCTTGTAGACCGCGCCGATCTCGAACTCTTCGTAGGTGCGTCCGAACTGCATGGTGCTACGCCTCCGGGATTTCGAACTTGGTGGTGCGCTGCATGCCGGCGGCGCGGCCCTTGCCGGAGATGACCAGGGCCATCTTGCGGCTGGCCTCGTCGATCATCTCGTCGCCGAGCATCGCCGAGCCCTTCTTGCCGCCCGCTTCGGAGGTGCACCAGTCGTACGCGTCGAGGATCAGCTCGGCGTGGTCGTAGTCCTCCTGGGAGGGGGAGAAGACCTCGTTGGCCGCGTCGACCTGGCCGGGGTGCAGCACCCACTTGCCGTCGAAGCCCAGGGCCGCCGCGCGCCCGGCGACCTCGCGGTAGCCGTCGACGTTCTTGATCTGGAGGAAGGGGCCGTCGATCGCCTGGAGGTCGTGCATGCGGGCCGCCATCAGGATCCGCATCAGGATGTAGTGGTAGGCGTCCGCGCCGTAGCCGGGCGGCTGCATGCCCACGACCAGGGACTTCATGTTGATGGAGGCCATGAAGTCGGCCGGCCCGAAGATGATGGTCTCCAGCCGCGGCGAGGCGGCGGCGATCGCGTCGACGTTCACCAGGCCCTTGGCGTTCTCGATCTGCGCCTCGATGCCGATCTTGCCGACCTCGAAGCCCATCGTCTTCTCGATCTGCGTCAGCAGGAGGTCGAGCGCCACGACCTGCTGGGCGTCCTGGACCTTCGGCAGCATGATGCAGTCGAGGTTCTGTCCGGCGCCCTCGACGACCGTGATGACGTCGCGGTACGTCCAGTGCGTGGTCCAGTCGTTGACGCGGACCACGCGGGTCTTGCCGGTCCAGTCGCCGTTGTTCAGCGCGTCCACGATGGTGTGGCGGGCGCCTTCCTTGGCGAGCGGGGCGCAGGCGTCCTCCAGGTCCAGGAAGACCTGGTCGGCCGGCAGGCCCTGGGCCTTCTCCAGGAACCGGGGGTTGGAACCCGGCACCGCCAGGCAGGAGCGGCGCGGCCGCAGCCGGTTGACCGGGGAAGAGGGCGTGGTCATGCGGGGACCTCCGTGCTTGCGGTGATGTCTGTGAGAGCGGTGTCGTCGGCGTCGCCGAGCGGGTGGAGCTTGTTGGCCTTGCGGATCTCGTCGACGATACGGCCGATGATCTCCGTGATGCCGAAGTCCTTTGGGGTGAAGACCGCCGCCACCCCGGCCTCCTTGAGCGCCACGGCGTCGGCATTCGGAATGATGCCGCCGAGTACGACGGGGATGTCACCCGCCCCCGCCGCGCGCAGCCGTTCCAGAACGTCCGGGACGAGCGCGCTGTGGGAGCCGGACAGGATGGACAGTCCCACGCAGTGCACGTCCTCGGCCAGGGCCGCCGAGGAAATCTCCTCGGGAGTCAGCCGGATGCCCTGGTAGACCACCTCGAAGCCGGCGTCGCGGGCCCGTACGGCGATCTGCTCGGCGCCGTTGGAGTGCCCGTCCAGGCCGGGCTTGCCGACCAGCAGGCGCAGCCGGCCGGAGCCGAGGTCCTCGGCGGTACGGGAGACCTTCGCGCGGACGAGGGCCATGGGGGTCCCCTCCTCGGCGGTCACGGCCACCGGGGCCGAGGAGACTCCGGTCGGTGCCCGGAACTCGCCGAACACCTCGCGCAGCGCGCTCGACCACTCGCCGGTGGTGACACCGGCGCGGGCGCACTCCAGGGTGGCCTCCATCAGGTTCTCGTCCCCGGCGGCGGCCTCCTTCAGCCGGTCCAGGGCCTGCATGACCGTGGGGAAGACGAACGGGTCGCCGCCGCCCTGCCGGTCCGAGGACTCCTGGCGCTCGGCCTTCCAGAGGCCGATGCGCTCGACGGTCTGCGCCTCCAGGGCGCCGTCCACCGTCATGATGGCGCCGTCCAGGTCGGCGGTGAGCGGGTTCTCCTCGGTCTGCTGGAAGCAGTTGACGCCGACGATCTTGTCCTGGCCGTCCTCGATCCGGGCGCGCCGCGCGGCGTGCGAGGAGACCAGCTCGCCCTTGAGGTACCCGGACTCGACGGCCGCCATCGCGCCGCCCATCTCCTGGATCCGGTCGATCTCGGCCAGGCACTCGGCCACCAGGGATTCGACCTTGGCCTCGATCACGTGCGAGCCGGCGAAGATGTCCTCGTACTCCAGCAGGTCGCTCTCGTGGGCCAGGACCTGCTGGATGCGCAGCGACCACTGCTGGTCCCAGGGCCGGGGCAGGCCCAGCGCCTCGTTCCAGGCCGGCAGCTGCACGGCGCGGGCGCGGGCGTCCTTGGAGAGGGTGACGGCGAGCATCTCCAGCACGATCCGCTGGACGTTGTTCTCCGGCTGCGCCTCGGTCAGGCCCAGGGAGTTGACCTGGACGCCGTAGCGGAAGCGGCGCTGCTTGTCGTTCTCGATGCCGTAGCGCTCGCGGGTGACCTGGTCCCAGATGCGGCCGAAGGCGCGCATCTTGCACATCTCCTCGATGAAGCGGACGCCCGCGTTCACGAAGAAGGAGATCCGGGCGACGACCTCGCCGAACCGCTCCGGCGGGACCTGGCCCGAGTCGCGCACCGAGTCCAGGACCGCGATGGCCGTGGACATCGCGTACGAGATCTCCTGGACGGGGGTGGCTCCGGCCTCCTGCAGGTGGTAGCTGCAGATGTTGATCGGGTTCCACTTCGGGATGTGGTTGACCGTGTACGCGATCATGTCCGTCGTCAGGCGGAGCGAGGGCCCGGGCGGGAAGACGTGCGTCCCGCGCGAGAGGTACTCCTTGACGATGTCGTTCTGGGTGGTGCCCTGGAGCTGGGCGATGTCCGCGCCCTGCTCCTCGGCGGCCACCTGGTAGAGCGCCAGCAGCCACATGGCGGTGGCGTTGATCGTCATCGAGGTGTTCATCTGCTCCAGGGGGATGTCCTGGAACAGCCGCCGCATGTCGCCCAGGTGGGAGACGGGGACCCCGACCCGGCCGACCTCGCCGCGGGCGAGGATGTGGTCGGGGTCGTAGCCGGTCTGCGTCGGCAGGTCGAACGCGACCGACAGGCCGGTCTGGCCCTTGGCGAGGTTGCGGCGGTACAGCTCGTTGGACGCCTCGGCCGTGGAGTGGCCGGCGTACGTCCGCATGAGCCACGGACGGTCCTTCTGGCGCTCTGTCATCTCAGGCTGTCCCTTTGGCCTTTGAACGGTCTCAGACGTTGCGGAAGCGGTTGATCGCGTCGAGGTGCGTCGCGCGCATCTCGTGGTCCTTGACGCCGAGGCCTTCCTCGGGGGCCAGGCAGAGCACGCCGACCTTGCCCTGGTGGAGGTTGCGGTGGACGTCGTAGGCGGCCTGGCCGGTCTCCTCCAGGGAGTAGACCCGTGACAGGGTGGGGTGGATCTTGCCCTTGGCGACCAGGCGGTTGGCCTCCCAGGCCTCGCGGTAGTTCGCGAAGTGCGAGCCGACGATCTTCTTCAGGGACATCCACAGGTACCGGTTGTCGTACTCGTGGTTGTAGCCCGAGGTCGAGGCGCAGGTGACGATCGTGCCGCCCTTGCGGGTGACGTAGACCGAGGCGCCGAAGGTCTCGCGGCCCGGGTGCTCGAAGACGATGTCCACGTCCTCCCCGCCGGTGAGCTCGCGGATGCGCTTGCCGAGGCGCTTCCACTCCTTCGGGTCCTGGGTGTGCTCGTCCTTCCAGAACTTGTAGCCCTCGGCGTTGCGGTCGATGACCGCGGTGGCGCCCATCGCCCGGCAGATGTCGGCCTTCTCCGGGGAGGAGACCACGCAGATCGGGTTGGCGCCGCCGGCCAGCGCGAACTGGGTGGCGTACGAGCCGAGCCCGCCGCTGGCGCCCCAGATCAGGACGTTGTCGCCCTGCTTCATGCCGGCGCCGTTGCGGGAGACCAGCTGGCGGTACGCGGTGGAGTTGACCAGGCCGGGGGAGGCGGCCTCCTCCCAGCTGAGGTGGTCGGGCTTGGGCATCAGCTGGTTCGACTTGACGAGTGCGATCTCCGCCAGGCCGCCGAAGTTGGTCTCGAAGCCCCAGATGCGCTGCTCGGGGTCGAGCATCGTGTCGTTGTGGCCGTCGGAGGACTCCAGCTCGACCGAGAGGCAGTGCGCGACGACCTCGTCGCCGGGCTTCCAGGCGTTCACGCCGGGGCCGGTGCGCAGGACGACGCCCGCGAGGTCCGAGCCGATGATGTGGTACGGCAGGTCGTGGCGCTTGGTGAGCTCCGAGAGGCGCCCGTAGCGCTCCAGGAAGCTGAAGGTGGACACCGGCTCGAAGATCGAGGTCCACACGGAGTTGTAGTTGACCGAGGACGCCATGACGGCGACCAGCGCCTCGCCCGGGCCCAGCTCGGGGAGCGGGACCTCGTCGAGGTGCAGGGACTTGCGGGGGTCCTTCTCACGGGTGGTGAGCCCGGCGAACATCTCCGTCTCGTCCTTGTGCACGGTGATCGCGCGGTACGAGTCGGGGAGCGGCAGGGCCGCGAAGTCGGCGGCCGTCGCGGCCTGCGACTGGATCGCGTCCAGGATGTCCTTCACGGTGTTGCCTCCGGCCGTGCGCTGATGAGGGTGCGCTGAGGGAAACGGGGTGCGGTGAGCTGCTGTGCGGCGAAGCGGTGGGGTGGTGCTGCGTGGGGCGCCGTCGATTCGGCTGGGGTGGAGCTGCGCGTTGCCTGTGGTGGGGCGGTGCGGGGGCCTGGTGACGCAGGCATCCGGGGCGCGTTCCGTGCCGAGTGGGCTGGACCGCGGGGACATCCGGACGAGATTCAACGTATGGCACCCCGTGTCACTCAGCAAGGCACCGCGTGCCAAAACTTTCTCTCATTTGCCGATTGACCTGCACCGATGAGCGATGATCGATCAGAGTTACCCGCGAGTAGGGCAACTCGGACAAACGAAAGCGGCCGCCCCCGGAACGGGAGCGGCCGCTGTGACGTGTGTCGCGTAGGCGTGTGTCGCCTACTTGTTTCTGAGCGCCTCTTCGATGGTCCGCATGACCTCGTCCAGCGGAGCGTCCGTACGGGCCACCGCCACCAGTACCTCGCCCTGCGTACGCACCGAGGCCGGCGCGGCGGCGGGCTCCGGCTGCGGCGCCGAGCTCAGCGTGCGCCCCGCGCCGATCCCGGAACCGAAGGTCTTGCGCACGATCGAGAAGGCGTGGTCCAGCTGCGCCTCCACGTCGCCCTGACCGCCCGCCCGCAGCCAGCGCCGCAGCACGTGGTTGTGGGCCGTGACCACCGCCGAGGCGGCGACCTCCGCCAGCAGCGGGTCGTCGTTGCCGTCGTGGTGGTCGGTCTCGTCGAAATGGGCCAGCAGGTAGCGGGTGAACAGCCGCTCGTAGCGGGCCACCGAGGCGATCTCCCGCTCCCGCAGCGCCGGCACCTCGCGCGTGAGCCGGTAGCGCTCCACCGACACCGCCGGCGAGGCGGCGTACATCTTCATGACTTCCTTGATCCCCCGGCAGACCGTGTCGAGCGGGTGCTCGTGCGCCGGGGCCACGTCGAGAACGGCCTCGGCGCGGGTCAGGGTGTCGTCGTGGTCCGGGAAGATCGCCTCTTCCTTGGATCGGAAGTGCCGGAAGAAGGTCCGCCGCGCGACCCCGGCCACCGAGGCGATCTCGTCGACCGTCGTGGCCTCGTACCCCTTGTTCGCGAAGAGCTCCATGGCGGCCGCCGCGAGCTCGCGGCGCATCTTGAGCCGCTGCGCGGCCGCCTTGGTGCCGGCCGGGGTCTCCGTGGCATCGGAGACCGCGGAGGCGCGGGGTGAGGTCTTGGCGGGCTGGGACATAGAGCGAAAGTACTTCATTCGTGCGGGAGAGCGCTCCCGAGGGGGGTGGGAGGGGAATGGATGCGGGGGAGGGCCGGCACTGGGCACACAGTGCTCCTCGGGAGGGTTCGTCCGCCGTGAGGGTCCGGCGGACCCGAGTAGCCCTCCCCACGCATCCTGCTCGTGGGGCTCCTGCGCCTGCCGCGGATTACCGGCGGGGGGCGTACTCACGGAATCCGCGGCCGGTCTTCCGGCCCAGGCAGCCCGCCGCGACCAGGTGCTCCAGCAGCGGGGACGGGGCCAGGCCCGGGTCGCGGAACTCCTTGTGCAGGACCTGCTCGATGGCCAGCGACACGTCCAGGCCGACCACGTCGAGGAGCTCGAAGGGCCCCATCGGGTAGCCGCCGCCCAGCTTCATCGCCGCGTCGATGTCGTCGATGCCCGCGTAGTGCTGCTCGACCATCTTGATCGCGTTGTTGAGGTACGGGAACAGCAGCGCGTTCACGATGAAGCCGGCCCGGTCCCCGCAGTCCACCGCGTGCTTGCGCACCTGACCGCAGATCCCGCGGACCGTGGCGTGCACGTCGTCGGCGGTCAGGACGGTCCGGACCACCTCGACCAGCTTCATCGCCGGGGCCGGGTTGAAGAAGTGCATGCCGATCACGTCCTCGGGCCGCGAGGTCGCGCGGGCGATCGCGATCACCGGGAGCGAGGAGGTGGTCGTGGCGAGCACCGCGCCGGGCTTGCAGACCTTGTCCAGCGCCCGGAACAGCTCCTGCTTCACCTCCAGGTCCTCGGCGACGGCCTCCACGGCCAGGTCCACGTCGGCGAAGGCGTCCAGCGAGCCCGCCGCCGTGATACGGCCCACGGTGGCGGCGGCGGCCTCGGCCGTCAGCCGGCCCCGGTCCACCGCGCGGGCCAGCGACTTGCCGATCGCGGCCTTCGCCGCGTCCGCCTTGTCCTGGCTGCGGGCCGCCAGCACCACGGGGAAACCGGCCTGCGCGAAGACCTGCGCGATCCCGCTCGCCATCGTGCCCGAGCCGGCCACGCCGACCGAGTTCACCGGACGGCTCGCCCGGACCAGCTCCCCGTCCGGCGGGGTCTGCAGGTCACGGACGACGACCTGGCTGCCCGGGGCCTCGTACGTGTAGAAGCCGCGCCCGGACTTCTGTCCGGTCAGGCCCGCCTCGGCGAGGTGGCCGAGGATCGGGGCCGGGGCGTGCAGCCGGTCGCCCGAGGAGGTGTACATGGCCTCCAGGACCGTGCGGGCGGTGTCCACGCCGATCAGGTCGAGCAGGGCGAGCGGGCCCATCGGCAGGCCGCAGCCCAGCTTCATCGCCGCGTCGATGTCCTCGCGGGAGGCGTACTTCGCCTCGTACATGGCGGCGGCCTGATTGAGGTAGCCGAACAGCAGGCCGTCGGCGACGAAGCCCGGCCGGTCGCCGACCGCGACGGGCTCCTTGCCGAGCTCGCGGGCCAGCGTGGTGACCGCCTCGACGGCCGGCGGGGCCGTCAGCACGCTGGAGACGACCTCGACCAGCTTCATCGCCGTGACCGGGTTGAAGAAGTGCAGGCCGACCACGCGCTCCGGGCGCTGGGACTCGGCGGCCATCCGCGTCACCGACAGGGCGTTGGTGCCGGTGGCCAGGATCGCGGTGGGCCGGACGATCGCGTCGAGCTCGCGGAAGATCCGCTGCTTGAGCTCGTAGGACTCGGGGACCACCTCGATGACGAGGTCGGCCTCGGCGGCGGCGCCCAGCTCGGAGAAGGTGCGGAAGCGGGCGAGCACCGCCTCGCGCTCCTGCTCGGTGAGCTGCTCCCGCGCCACGGAGCGGGCGGTGGACGCCGCGAGGGCCGCGGTGGCCGGGCGGGCGGCGGCCTCGCTGACGTCGATGCCGATGACCTCGCGGCCGGCCCGGGCGAGGACCTCGGCGATGCCGGAGCCCATCGTGCCGAGACCGACGACGGCGATGGTCTGCAGGGCGGGACGGACGGGCTGGGAGGAGGGGGAGGGCTGACCGGACGTGGACGGAAGGTCCATCGCGGGACTCCAGTGGAAGAGGGTGACGACTGAGGGGGGCGCGCGGCGCGGGGCGCTCGGCGCGCGAGGATGCCGTAGTGCGGCGGAACCCGGGGCGGGCCGCCGGATCCCCGAGGGAAGGGGTCGTGGCGGAGAAGCCCGTCGGGCGAGAACGGCGGAACCCTGTCCCGGGGGCGCCGTGTGTCGTGAAGTCGTGCAGAACCGACTGGTGCGGGGAGGCTGCGTCACCAGGCCGTCCCCGTACGTGTTGTAGGGACAGTAGCCGGTGTCCAACTGGTCCGCCAGGGCGCGCAGATGTGACCTGTACCGCCCAAATGTACCGATCATCGATCATCGATCAACCGGCTGTTCGAAGGCCCGCGCGCGGGGCGCTCACCCGTGTCGGGGAACCCGGCGCGGCGGCCGCCGGGGCCACCTAGGGTGGCCGGGTGAACGACGTGTTGGAGCGCCTGCGGGCGGAAGCCGCGCAGGCACCGGAGTACGAGGCGCTGCTCGCGGCGGACGCGGACGGCCTGGCGGCCTCCCTGACCTCTGCCGGGCTGCCCCTGTGGGCCCGCGAGCTGGCCGCGTACCGGCTGGGGCTGGCCGGTGACCGGCGCGCCTTCGAGTCACTGGTCCTGCTGCTCAACCACCGGGACCCGCCGCGCTGCGAGGCGGCCGCGCAGGCGCTGGCCGTCCTCGGGGACCCGCGCACCGCCCGCGCGGCGGCGGCGCTGGCCACGAACGAACTGCGCACGGCCTACGCCCTGCACCCCGTCCGGCTGCTGGCGGCGCTGCGCGCCCCGGAGTCCGCCCCGGCGCTGATCCGCACCCTGTCGCGGCTGCTCGCGCCGCACGACCCGTACTGGCGGGTGGCCCTGGCCTGTGTGGAGGGGCTGGGCGCGCTGGCGGACCAGCGCGCCCGTGAGGTCCTGACCCGGGCGCAGTCGCACCCCCGGCTGGCGGTGGCGGCGACGGCGGCCCTGCGGGGGCTCGGCGTCAGCTAGCGAAGCCGGTCTTGAATCCGGTCCCGAACCCGGCTGCGGAACCGGTCCTGAAACCGGACTCGGACTCCGCCTCGACCCCCGACCCGGTCCCGGTCCGCTCCTGGACGACCGCGAAGGCCTCGATCTCCAGCAGCAGTTCGGGCCGGAACAGCGCCGCCACCTGGACCGCCGAGGAGGCCGGGAGGCGGTCCGGGGCGATCACCTCGTCACGGGCCTCCCGTACCGCCGGGAGGTGGGCGATGTCCGTGACGAAGTACGTCAGCTTCACCACGTCCTCGAAGGTGGCCCCGGCCGCGGCCAGGCACTGGCGCAGGTTCTCGAACACCTGCCGGGCCTGGGCGGCGGCGTCGCCCTCGCCGACCACCTCGCCCTTCTCGTCGAAGGCGCACTGCCCGGACACGGCGACGAACCGCCCGGTGCCCCAGACGACGTGGCTGTAGCCGGTGCCCGGAGCCACGCCCTCAGGGGCGGCGACGCGGGTGAGGTGGTTGTTCTGTGAGGTGGTCATGGGCATGATCCTGCCCTCTGCGCGCGGGCCTGACCGGCATGATCCGAAAGAGACGGCCTAGCCCCGGAAGCCCAGCAGGCCGTGCAGCGCCGCGCCGCCCGCCGACGGCGGGACCGCGCGGGTCGCCGGGATGGGGGTGGGGGCCGGCTGGGCGGGGCAGACCGCGTCCGCGGCCTTGCCCGTCAGCAGGTACGAGGACAGCTTCTCGTCGAGGCACTTGTTTCCGCTGAGGGCGATGCCGTGGTTGCCGCCGCCCTCCTCGACCACCAGCGCCGAGCCCGCGAGCTTGCGCCGCATGCTCACCGCGCCCTCGTACGGGGTCGCCGCGTCCTCGGTCGCCTGGAAGAGGAGCGCCTGCGGGAGCGCCGTGTTGGTGACGTCCGGGGCCTGGAGCGGCTCGCCCGGCCAGAACGCGCACGGTGCGTTGTACCAGGCATTGTTCCAGGTCATGAAGGGCGCCTTGGCGTGCGTGCGCCACATGTCGGCGCGCCACTGGTTCCAGTTCCGGGGCCAGGCCGAGTCCCGGCACTGCACGGCCGTGTACACGCTGTAGCTGTTGCCCGCCGAGGGCTCCACCGCGCCGAACTTCTCGTACGCGGAGACCAGCGGCTTCGGGTCGCCCTCCACCGCGTACGCGGCGAAGGCCGTCGCGAGGTGGGGCCAGTAGCCGTTGAAGTAGCCGCCCGGCATGAAGGTGTCCTCCAGCTCCGCCGGGCCCACCTTGGAGCCCGCCGGGGCCGTGCGCAGCGCGGTCCGCATCTCGTACCAGCGGGCCTCGACCTCGGCCGGGTCGGTGCCGAGGTGGTACGTGGAGTCGTACCGGGCCACCCAGGCCAGGAAGGCCTTGTGGCGGGAGTCGAAGGCCTGGTCCTGGGCGAGGTTGTCCTCGTACCAGACCCCGGTCGGGTCGACGACGGAGTCCAGGACCAGGCGGTGCACGCGGCCGGGGTGGAGCTTGGCGTACACCGCGCCCAGGTAGGTGCCGTAGGAGTAGCCGAAGTAGCTCAGCTTGTCCGCGCGCAGGGCGGTACGGAGCACTTCGAGGTCACGGGCCGCCGACACGGTGCCGATGTACGGGAGGACGTCGGCGTGCTTGGTCTGGCAGGACTCGGCGAAGGACTTCACCCGCTCGAGGTTGGCCCGCTCGGTCTCCTCGTCCAGCGGTACGGAGTCGGGCCGTACGGGGGTGAAGTGCCCCGCGCCGCAGTCCAGGGCGGGCTCGCTCTTGCCCACGCCCCGGGGGTCGAAGCCGATCACGTCGTACTGCGCCGCGACCTCCTTGGGCAGCGCGGAGGCGACGAACCCGGCCAGGGTGCGTCCGCTGCCGCCGGGCCCGCCGGGGTTGACCAGCAGCGGTCCCTGGGAGCGGGCGGCCGTGTGGGGGACCCGGGTCAGGGCGAGGGAGATCTGCCGTCCGGCCGGGCTGTCGTGGTCGAGGGGGACCTTGAGGGAGGCGCACTGGAGCGTCGGGTAGCGGGAGGTCGCGCAGTTGGACCACGTGAGGGCCTCGGCGGCCGGGGCGGCCGCTGCCGGGGCCGCGGCCGTGACCGGGCCCGCCAGGCCGGCGGCGAGGGTGGAGACCGCCAGCAGGACGGCGGCGCGCCTCAGAGCGGGACCGGTCTTGTTCTTCATCGGGTGCAGCATCGGGTACAGCATGGGGCCTCCCAGCCGAGGGTTCTGGGCGGAATCGTCCCGGAACCAGCGCTCGGAAGGGGGGATTGGGGCCCCGATTGGCCCGATGTGATGACCCCTCAGTCGGTCGTACGGTCGTACGGGTGCTCAGAGCAGGCTGAGCTGGGTCGCCGCGGGCGCGGGCGCGGGCCCGCCCGGCCGCTCCGGTACGACGATCCTCCGGGCCGGGCCGGGGTCGCCGGGTCCGCCGGGTCCGATGCCGAATTCGGCGGCGAGCTCGTGGACTTGGCGGGTGATCATCCGCTGGTACCAGGTGGGCGCGTACGAGCCGCCCGCGTACATCCGCTCGTACCGTTCGACCAGGTGGGGGTGGTGCTCGCCCAGCCAGGCCGTGAACCACTCCCGCGCGCCGGGGCGCAGATGGAGTACCAGGGGTGTCACGGAGGTCGCGCCCGACTCGGCGACGGCCCGGACGGTGGCCCGCAGCTGCTCCGGGGAGTCGCCGAGGAAGGGGATCACCGGGGCCATCAGCACCCCGCACTCGATGCCGGCGTCGGTGAGGGTGCGGACGGCCTGCAGCCGGGCGGCGGGGGAGGGGGTGCCGGGTTCGACCGTGCGCCACAGGGCGGTGTCGGTGAAGCCGACGGAGACGGAGATCCCGACGTCGGCGACGGCCGCGGCCTCCTGGATGAGGGGGAGGTCGCGCAGGATCAGCGTGCCCTTGGTGAGGATGGAGAAGGGATTGGCCCGCTCCCGCAGCGCCTCGATGATCCCGGGCATGAGGCGGTACCGGCCTTCGGCCCGCTGATAACAGTCGACGTTGGTGCCCATCGCGATGTGCGCGCCGGTCCAGCGGGGCGAGGCGAGCTCGCGGCGCACGAGCTCGGGGGCATTGGTCTTGACGACGATCTGGGAGTCGAAGCCGATGCCGGTGTCGAGGTCGAGGTAGCCGTGCGTCTTGCGGGCGAAGCAGTACACGCAGGCGTGACTGCACCCCCGGTACGGGTTCACGGTCCACTCGAACGGCATGCGGGAGGCGCCGGGGACCCGGTTGACGATCGACCGGGCCCGGACCTCGTGGAAGGTGATCCCGCGGAATTCCGGGGTGTCGAAGGTGCGGGTGACGACGGAGTCGGCTCCGAAGAGCGCGGCCGGGCCCGTGGGGCCCTCGGTCAGGTTGTCCCAGCGCATGGTGCGCCTCCCTCGGTAGCTCGGCACCGAGAATAGAACAAACGTTCCCATGATCGTGCGGAGCGGATACCCGTTTGATCGCGGAGGGGCTGCGTGAGAGGTTCGCCGGATGGCAGGGATGGGGATCGTGGTGTGCCTTCCGGGCGGGGCCCGGAGCAGGCTCGAAGAGGCGCTGGACGAGGTGATGGCCCCCTTCCGGCGGGAACGCGGCCGGGCCGAGGAGCTCGACGTCTGGGACGGGTGGTACATCCGGGGCGGCCGAGACGGAGGCGGCTTCGCGCTGCTGCCGGGCTACGGGGGCGACCCGCGGCTCGTGCACCAGGGCCCGGAGCCCAGCCTGCCCGGCCGGTGCGCCGGCGGGCCGCGCGAGACGCTGGCACTCGCCGAGATCCGGGCCGAAGGGGCGGCCCAGGCCGGGGCGGCCTGGGACCTGTGGCAGGAGCTCGTCCCGCTCCACCCACCGTTCGTGCCGGAGCGCGAGGTCCCGCAGCCCTGGTCGAACCCCGAGGAGTACCGGATCGAGATGCGGGCGCAGGTGGAAGCCCGCGCCGCCTTCGACGCCCAGCCGCTGGTCCTCGCCTACCGCGAGGGCGTGGCGTCCCTGCAGGCCGCGCACCAGGGCCACGACCTGAGCGCCATCCTCTACGGAGGCTCCGCGCACGCCGTCGCGCGCCTCGGGCGTCGGGAGTTCGTGGCCGAGGAGACCGCGTGCCTGCCCTACTTCCCCTACGTACTCACCCTCGACGGCTGGTGGTGCGGCGAGGACGGGCCGGTCCACGGCGCCTGCGACGGACCGGAGTCCTGCCCGCACCCCCCGTCGATCGCTGAGCCTTACCGGTACGGCGCCGCGCGCTACCTGGAGGGCCTGCCGGGCGACACCCTCCTCGTGTACGTGCGCTGTCACGTCTGACCCGGATTTGGGCGCCCGCCCCGGAGGTGGTTGGCTTCGCCGTGACGAGCGATCACAACTGCTGGAGGAAAGCCATGGCGCAGGTCGAGGCCACCACGGAACGCATCATCGGGGCGGACGCGGAGACCGTGTTCGACGCGCTGGCCGACTACACCGGGACCCGGGGCAAGGTGCTGCCCGAGCACTTCAGCGAGTACGAGGTGCGCGAGGGCGGCGACGGCGAGGGCACCCTGGTCCACTGGAAGCTCCAGGCCACGAGCAAGCGGGTCCGCGACTGCCTGCTGGAGGTCACCGAGCCCACCGACGGCCAGCTCGTGGAGACGGACCGCAACTCCTCCATGGTCACCACCTGGACCGTCACCCCGGCGGGCGAGGGCAAGTCCAAGGCCGTCGTCACCACCGTGTGGAACGGCGCCGGCGGCATCGGCGGCTTCTTCGAGCGCACCTTCGCGCCCAAGGGCCTGGCCCGCATCTACGACACCCTCCTCGCCAACCTGGCAGCCGAAGTCAAGGGCTGAGCAGGACTGTTGCCGGGTGAGGCCGGGGAAGCGGCCTCACCGGATCGGGTGAAACCAGCGACCCGGGGGGGCCGATGCTGCAACAGAACGGGCTGTACTACCCGTACATCCACTTCCGCGACGAGAGCTGGCTCAAGGCCGCCGCGCTGTACTGGCCGAGCCTGGGCCGGGTGGTCCCGGCCGGGTACCCCGTCAGGGACTCGCCGATGGTCAGGCGGCTTCGCCGGGGGCTGCCGGGGTTCGTCCACGACGTCGACCCGGACGCGGCCGCGCGGGCCGTGGCCGAGGACTTCCTCGAGGTGCTGGCCGGGGGCGCCGACGTCCTCGGCGAACTGCGGGCGAGGCACGCGAACTTCGAGGAGCTGCGGGACCTGCCCGTCGGCGGGGGCTCGAACGGCCTTTCCGGCTTCGGCGACGATCGCAACGGTGTGGCGACCCTGTCCCGCGACCCGGCCCCGCGCCGGGCCCAGCCGTTCGGTCTGGCCGGTGTCTACCGCGGCGAGGTCGACCCCCGGCTGCGCGAGGCATTGATGGACTGCGGGCTCGCCCTCCGTGCGTTCCGCTCGCGACTCCGCGGGGTGGCCACAGCGGATTTCCTCGCCATGTCACCGGAGCTGGCCTGGGTGTACAAGTGCGCGCTGACCGAGGAGCTCGCTCGGCGCGGCGGCTACGCGCCGACCACCGACCACACGGCCTCGCACACCGCCTCGCAGGGCTGGGGCCCCGAGCGGATCGCGCGGGCGCTGCTCGACGGCGAGTCCGCCCCCGGGGCCGGGGCGCCGGACGCGCCGGACGGCGGTCTCGTCGACGCCGTGGGGATGCTCGCCGTGCGCGTCGTGCTCCCCGCCGACCTGCGCGGCATCGACATCGGCAAGATCATCGAGCTGCGCACGACGCACGTGGCGGCGTTCGACCGCTTCGGCCAAGCCGTCACGGACACGGCCGAGGCCCTCAAGGAGGACCTCGCGGACATCCGGCTGCCCGAGGCCGCCCGCCGCTACGTGGAGCAGGAGGTCGACCGGCGGTTCCGGATCCCGCTGGCCGAACTGGAGCAGGCGGTGAGCTCCCTGAACGGCGACACGGTCTTCAGCGCCGCCAACGTCGCCTTCACGCTGCCCCCGCTCCTCGGGCTGGCGGTCGGCACCTTCTCCGGCAACCCGGTGGTGGCCACCGGACTCGGCGCGGCCTTCGCCGTCGCCGGGGTCGCCCGTGGCGCGCGCCGGCAGAAGCAGGACGCGCTGGCCGCCTCCCCGGCCGCATACCTGCTGTCCGTGAAGCGCGAGCTGGCACCCGCGCAGCTTCTCGGGCGGATCGCGGCGCGCGTACGCGGCTGCGGCTGAGGTGAGGGGCGGGCGGGGGCCGTAGGCGCGGCCCGGCCGGCCGGTGCGCGGCGCGCACCCGTCGCCGGGCGCTGCGCGCCCCGGTCCCGGACGCCCGTGCGGCCGGGCGTGCCCCGGGCCCCGGCGGGGGCCGGACGGCTAGGGTGGACGACCTAGCGCTACCGACCGCCCGGGGGCCCGATGAAGATCCTCATCTCCGCCGACATGGAAGGCGCCACCGGCGTCACCTGGCCCGCCGACGTGCTGCCCGGGACCCCGCAGTGGGAACGCTGCCGGACCCTGTTCACCTCCGACGTGAACGCCGCCGTCCTAGGGTTCTACGACGCGGGCGCCGACCAGGTCCTCGTCAACGAGGCCCACTGGACCATGCGCAACCTGCTGCTGGAGCAGCTCGACGAGCGCGTCGAGATGCTGACCGGCCGCCACAAATCCCTCTCCATGGTCGAGGGCGTCCAGCACGGGGACGTCGACGGCATCGCCTTCGTCGGCTACCACACGGGCGCCGGCGCCGAGGGCGTGCTCGCCCACACCTACCTCGCCAACTCCATCACCGGGGTCTGGATCAACGGGACCCGCGCCAGCGAGGGCCTGCTCAACGCGCACGTGGTCGCCGAGTACGGGGTCCCGGTCGTCCTCGTCACCGGAGACGACCTGACCTGCGCCGACGCCGCCGGCTACGCCCCGGAGGCGGTGACCGTCGCCGTCAAGGACCACGTCTCGCGCTACGCCGCCGTCTGCCGCACCCCGGCCCGTACGGCCGCCGACATCCGGGCCGCCGCCAAGGAGGCCGCGGCCCTCGCCGTACGCCACGAGCCGGTGCAGGGGGGACCGTTCACGGTGGAGGTGGAGTTCGACGCCGAGCACCTGGCGATGGCGGCCACCGTCGTGCCCGGGGTCGAGCGGGCGGGTGAGCGTAGGGTCGGCTACACGAGCGGGACGATGTACGAGGGGATCCGGACCTTCAAGGCGGTCACCACGATCGTCTCGGCAGCGGTGGAGGAGCAGTATGGATGACATGTCCGAGCCGGGCGCCAACGCCCCCGTCGACAGCACCCCCGTCGACCGGGTGGCGCTCGACGAGGCCGTCGAGTTCACCTCCGGCCTGATCCGCATCGACACGACCAACCGCGGCGGCGGCGACTGCCGGGAGCGCCCGGCCGCCGAGTACGTCGCCGAGCGGCTGGCGGACATCGGCCTGGAGCCCGAGCTGCTGGAGCGCACCCCGGGCCGCACCAACGTGGTGGCCCGGATCGCCGGCTCCGACCCCACCGCCCCCGCCCTCCTGGTCCACGGCCACCTCGACGTGGTCCCGGCCGAGGCCGCCGACTGGAGCGTGGACCCCTTCTCCGGCGAGGTCCGCGACGGGGTGGTGTGGGGCCGGGGCGCCGTCGACATGAAGAACATGGACGCGATGGTGCTGGCCGTCGTACGCGCCTGGGCGCGGGCCGGGGTGAGACCCCGGCGGGACGTCGTGATCGCCTACACCGCCGACGAGGAGGACAGCGCGATCGACGGCTCGGGCTTCCTCGCCGACCACCACCCGGAACTCTTCGAGGGCTGCACCGAGGGCATCAGCGAATCCGGGGCCTTCACCGTGCACGCCGGCCCCGGACAGGCCCTCTATCCGATCGCCGCCGGCGAACGCGGCACCGCCTGGCTGAAGCTCACCGCGACCGGCACCGCCGGACACGGCTCCAAGCCCAACCGGGCCAACGCGGTCAGCCGGCTCGCCGCCGCGGTCGCCCGCATCGGCGAGTACGACTGGCCCGTCCGCCTCACCGACACCGTCACCGCCTGCATCACCGAACTCGCCGCCCTGCAGGGCATGTCGGTCGACCCGCGCGCCCCCGGATTCCAGCTCGACCAGATCCTCAACAAGCTCGGCCCGGCCGGCGCCCTCGTCGAGGCGACCGTCCGCAACAGCGCCAACCCGACCATGCTCAGCGCCGGTTACAAGCTCAACGTCATCCCGGGCACCGCCACCGCGTACGTGGACGGCAGGATGCTGCCCGGTGGCGAGGCCGAGTTCGCCGCCACCCTCGACGAGCTCACCGGGCCCGACGTGCGCTGGGAGTTCCACCACCGGGAGGTGGCGCTCGAAGCCCCCGTGGACGGGCGGACGTACGGGATCCTGCGCGAGTCCGTCGAGGCCTTCGACCCCGAGGGGCACGTGGTGCCCTTCTGCATGGCGGGCGGCACCGACGCCAAGCAGTTCTCCCGGCTCGGCATCACCGGCTACGGCTTCTCCCCGCTCAAGCTGCCGCCCGGCTTCGACTACTGGTCCCTCTTCCACGGAGTGGACGAGCGGGTGCCCGTCGACGCCCTGCACTTCGGGGTCCGCGTCCTCGACCGCGCCCTGCGCGCCCTGTGATGACCCCGCCGACGACCCCGCGCGGCGACGGCACGGCCCCCTACGGCAGTTGGCCCTCGCCGATCGGCGCCGCGCTCGCCGCCTCCCTCGACGGGAGGCCGGAGTACGTCGGCGCGATCGGCGCCGAGGTGTGGTGGACGGTGCCCCGGCCGGCCGAAGGCGGCCGCCGCGCCCTGGTCCGCCGGCCCGCGGACGGCGGGCCCGCGGTCTGCGCGCTGCCCGCGCCGTGGAACGTGCGCAGCCGGGTCACCGAGTACGGCGGCCTGCCCTGGGCGGGCGCCGAACGGCCCCTGGGCGGACCGCTGGTGGTCTTCGTCCACTACGCCGACCAGCGGCTGTACGCGTACGAGCCGGACGCGCCCGGCAGCCCGGCCCCGCGGGCGCTGACTCCCGTCTCGGCGGTCGGCGGCGGGCTGCGCTGGGCCGACCCGGTGCTGCGCGAGGGCGAAGTCTGGTGCGTGCTGGAGGAGTTCACTGGAGCCGCGCCGACGGATGTGCGCCGGGTGCTGGCCGCCGTACCGCTGGACGGGTCGGCCGCGCAAGACCGCTCCCGGGTGCGGGAGCTGACCGACGACCGGTACCGGTTCAGCACCGGTCCCCGGCTCTCTCCCGATGGGCGGCAGGCCGCCTGGCTGGTGTGGGACCACCCGCGGATGCCCTGGGACGGCACCGAGCTCCGGCTCGCCGAGGTCACCCCGGACGGCCGGCTCGCGCAGGCCCGTACCGTGCTCGGCGGACCCGAGGAGGCCGTCGCGCAGATCGAGTGGACCACCGGCGGAAGCCTGCTCGCGGTGAGCGACCGGGGCGGCTGGTGGAACCCGTACCGGGTGGACCGGGAGACGGGTGAGGTGGTCAACCTCTGCCCCCGGGAAGAGGAGTTCGGCGGGGCGCTGTGGAAGCCCGGCCTGCGCTGGATCGCGGCGCTCCCCGACGGACTGGTCGCCGTCCTGCACGGCCGGGGCTCCTCGGTGCTCGGCGTGCTCGACCCGGAGAGCGGGGACCTGGTCGACGCCGCCGGGCCGTGGACGGCCTGGCAGCCCACCCTCGCCGTCAGCGGCAGCCGGGTCTACGGGGTCGCGGCCAGCCCGCGCAGTGCGTACGAGGTGGTGGAGCTGGACACGGCCACCGGGCACGCCCGGGTGGTGGGCGGCCACGGTACGCAGGGGGCGGACGCAGCCGACCGTGTGGGCGGAGCCGGGCAGATGGGCAGAGCCGACCGGGTGGGCGGAGTCGGCCGGGCCGACGCCGCGGGCCGGGCGGACCCCGCCTACTACCCGGAGCCGCAGAGCAGGACCTTCTTCGGCCGGGGCGGCCGGGAGATCCACGCCCACGTCTACCCGCCGCACCACCCCGTGCTGCGCGCCAGGGCCGACGAGCTGCCCCCGTACGTGGTGTGGGCACACGGCGGCCCCACCGACCACGTGCCGCCCGTACTCGACCTGCACATCGCCTACTTCACCTCGCGCGGCATCGGCGTCGTCGAGGTCAACTACGGCGGCTCCACGGGCTACGGGCGCGCCTACCGGGAACGGCTGCGCGAACAGTGGGGCGTCGTCGACGTGGAGGACTGCGCCGCCGTGGCGCGGGCCCTGGCCACCGAGGGCACCGCCGACCCGGACCGGCTCGCGATCCGGGGCGGCAGCGCGGGCGGCTGGACGGCGGCGGCCTCACTGGCCGCCACCGGGCTGTACGCGTGCGCCGCGATCATCTACCCGGTCCTGGACCTGGCCGGCTTCGCCGAGGAGACCCACGACCTGGAGTCCCGCTACGTCGAGGGCCTCGCCGGACCTCCGCAGACCCTGGCCCTGCTCAGTCGCGAGCGCTCCCCGGTGGCCCGCGCCGACGGGATCACCGCGCCGTTCGTCCTGCTCCAGGGCCTGGACGACCCGGTCTGCCCGCCCGCACAGGCGGAGCGGCTGCTGACCGCGATGCGCGGGCGGTCGGTGCCGCACGCGTACGTCGCCTTCGAGGGCGAGGGGCACGGCTTCCGGCGCGCGGACACGATGGTCCGGGCGCTGGAGGCGGAGCTGTCGCTGTACGCCCAGGTGTTCGGGTTCGAGCGGGCGGACATCCCCCGTTTGGCCCTGTCCGACTGAGCTCCCGGGCCGCCGCGAACGGACGATGGGGCCATGAGCTCCCACACGTCCAAGAACCGCGGAAAGGCGCGCGGGTCGATCACCCCGGGCCGCGCCGGCATCGCCGCGCTCGCGGTGCTCACCCTGGTGTTCATCTTCGAGAACACCCGCTCCACCAAGATCCGGCTGCTGATCCCGCAGGTGACGATGCCGCTGTACGTCGCCCTCCTGATCGCGGCCGTACTGGGCGGACTGTGCGGGGCCTACTTCACCCGGCGGCGCAAGTAGCGGGCTCGGGCTCGTAGGCCCCGTAGCCGGTCCCGTCCGTTCCGTGGCAGGGGGGCGGACCGGGACGGCGGTCAGCCCGCGTGGACCCAGACCCGGAGCGGGCCGATGGCCGTGAAGCCGTGGCGCAGCGCCGTGCCGAGGTCGTCCCCGGACTCATAGCCCACGAGCGCCAGGCCGGGCCAGAGCGAGGCGGTCAGGGACAGCGCGCCCGCCCAGGCCTCGTCGTCCGGGGTGCCGTCGGCGGTGAACACGTTGGAGATGCCGACCACCTCGCCGGTGCGGTTGGCGGCGGCCCCGGCGAGGATCCGGCCCGCGCCGTCCCGCCCCGCGAGGAAGGCGATCTCCCCGGACCCTGCTGCCTCCCCGTCGAGCAGCCCCGCGTGGAACAGGCCGGTGCTCTCCTCGCCGTCCCAGGCCGTCTCCCACGCCTCCAGCTCGGCGGGGCCACAGATCCGGCTCCACGCCAGGGCCGGGGCGGCCACGGAAGCGGACGCCGGGCGGTGGATCCACTCGGCGCCGAAGAGGATCTCGAAGCCGGCCGGAGCCAGGTCGAGCACGGCGAAGCTGTCCTTGACCGAGGCGTGCGGCGCGGCGGTGTCGATCCCGGCGAGCAGGGCGGCCGTGTCGGTGTCCCGGGTGAGGGTCACGGCGTCCGGGTAGTAGAGCGGGGTCGGGCGCGGGCTGCTCCAGGCCTGGGCGGTGAAGTCGCCGTCGCGGCATACGGCGGCGCACCACGCGGCGTTGTTGTACGCGGCCGCGAGGAGGAGCTCTTCGGTGTTCGGGGTGATGATCACATCGGGAGCCTGCCACAGCCCCAGGTCCGGGGCGATGCCATTAACGCAGGGTCGGTTGTCCATGCGGCGCTTGCTGAGCCGGCGCAGCACGAGTTGTTCTTGCCCTCGGCGAAGCCGCCCCAGGACTGGTGCTGAACGCCGTGCCCGCTCCGAGCGACGCGCGGTCACCTTCTACGATGGGCCGATGTCGTCCCTCCAGTACCTCGCGGAGGCCGGCCGGACCGGGTTGCGGCCCTACCGGCCCACCGACGCGGCAGAGTTCACCGCCCGGGTGCGCGAGAGCCGGGAGCTCCACCACCCGTGGCTGTCGCCGCCCGCGACCGAGGAGGCCTACGAGGCGTACGCCGCCCCGCTGATCGCGGGCGCGAGCGGGGCCGCCGCGGCGAGCAGGGCCGGATTCCTCGTGTGCGAGCGGGAGTCGGGCGCGATCGCCGGCTTCGTGAACGTCAACAACATCGTCCTCGGTGCCTTCCGCTGCGGCGCGCTCGGGTACGGGGCCTTCGCGCACGCGGCGGGCCGGGGGCTCATGCGGGAGGCCCTCGGCCTTGCCGTCGGCCACGCCTTCGCGGCGGACGGGCTCGCACTGCACCGGCTGGAGGCCAATATCCAGCCGGGAAACACCGCCTCGATCGCCCTCGTCCGAGGGCTCGGCTTCCGGCTGGAGGGGCTGTCGCCGGACTTCCTCCACGTCGACGGCGCCTGGCGGGACCACGAACGCTGGGCACTCACGTCCGAAATGCCTCCTCCCGGGGCCCCGCATCGCACAGGATGAGTCCATGCGAACCCTCGTGCTCCTCGACGCACCGTCCAACCTCGGGCTCCGCCCCCCGGCCCCGGGCGCCGTTCCCGGTGTGTACAAACTGGCCGGGGCCCTGCGCGAACAGGGCCTGCTGGCCCGCCTCGGCGCGCGCGAGGGCGGCGTCGTCGTCCCGCCGCGCTACGACCGGGGCGACTGGAAGGAGGGCGACGGGGTGTTCCACGCCGGGCCCCTCGCCGAGTACACCGTCGCCCTCGCCGACCGGATCGAGGGCCACCTGCGCTCCGGGGAGTTCCCCGTCGTCCTCGGCGGCGACTGCTCCATCCAGCTCGGCGCCTCCCTCGCCATGCGGCGCATCGGGCGGTACGGCATCGCCGCGATCGACGGCTCCGCCGACTTCCGCCACCCCGGCAACGAGGCCGTCAACGGGCTCGTCGGAGCGGCCGGCGGTGAGGAGCTGGCGCTCGCCACGGGACGCGGACAGGCGGACCTGGCGGACCTGGAGGGCCTCGGGCCCTACGTGCGCGACGAGGACGTACGGCTTTTCGGACTGCGCGACGGGGATCCGGACCTTCCGGAGCTGCGCGCCGCCGGGATCTTCGCCGCCACGGTCGGGGCGATCCGCGACCGCGGCGCCGGGCCGGTGGCCCGCACCGCCCTGACGGGGCTGCAGCCCCCGGCCACCGCCGGGTTCTGGGTCCACCTGGACGCCGACGTACTGGACCCCTCCGTGATGCCGGCCGTCGACAGCCCGGACCCCGGCGGCCTGATCCCCGACGAACTCGCCGAACTGCTGGGCGTGTTGATCAGCTCCCCGCGCTGCGTCGGACTCAACGTCACCATCTACGACCCGGACCTGGACCCGGAGGGGCGTGCCGGAGCCCTGCTCGCGGACCTGGTGGCGGGCGCGTTCGCGTAGGGCGGTCCTTCGGACCGGACCGGACCGGGCCGGGCCCCGGCCCGGCATTCGCCCGCTCCCCCCGGCCCTCGTCCGCCCCCGGCATTCGCCCGCCCCGGCGGCCCGTCTGCCCCGCTCAGAACCCGATCGCGCCGTCGATGCGCTCGCGCAGCAGGTCCGCGTGGCCGTTGTGCCGTGCGTACTCCTCGATCATGTGGATCAGCACCCAGCGCAGCGAGACCTCGCCCCGCCAGCCGTCCTTCCCGGAGACCTCCAGGTCGGGCGCCCGTTCGGTGAACCCCTCCGCGAACTCCACCTCGGTACGCCATGCCTCCCAGGCCCGCTCGGCCACCCCGGGCGCGGACACCGCGCCGTCGAAGTCCCCGTCGGGGTCGGCCGGGGAGGAGAACAGCGCCGGAGCCTCCAGCCCGGCCAGTACCCGCCGGAACCAGCGGCGCTCCACGTCCGCGAGGTGGCGGACCAGGCCCAGCAGCGAGAGCGTGGACGGCTCCACCGACCGGGCCGTCAACTCCGCGTCCAGACCGGCGCACTTGAGCCGCAGCGTCGCGCGCTGGGCCCCCAGCATCCCGACGAGCATCCGCCGCTCGTCGCCGGTCGCCGGTCCGGTGAACCGGTTCCCGGACTCATCCCCGGGGAAGAAATCGCCTCTTCTGCTCCCACCGCTCATGCCCTTCATGATCGGCCACCGGCCCGTACGGCAAAAGGCTTTGCGTAATCCTGACCGGTGGTGATCCGCCGAATCCCTGTGCACCGGCGGCCGTGGCGTGTTCCATTTCCCTCATGGCCACCACCGTCCGCCGCTCCGTACTGACTCTTCCCGCAGCCCCGTTGGGCCCAGAGAACCCACTGCCCGCCCTCGGCGAGTCCGACGGGGTGCACACGCTGGACGACCGGTCGCGCGAGGGACTGCCGCGCGACATGGCACGCCAGATCGGGTACGAGCCGCTGCGCTCGCTGCTGCCCGTCCGGATCCGGGACGGCTACCAACGGCAGCGCACCGAGCGGGACTTCGAGACGATCGTCATCGAGAACGCGCACCTGCGCGCCACCGTCCTACCCGGCCTCGGCGGCCGGATCCATTCGCTCGTCCACCTCCCGACCGGACGCGAACTGCTCTACCGCAACCCGGTGTTCCAGCCCGCGAACTTCGCACTGAACGGCGCCTGGTTCTCCGGCGGCATCGAGTGGAACCTCGGCGCCACCGGCCACACCACCCTGTCCTGCGCCCCGTTGCACGCCGCGCTCGTCCCGGCGCCCGACGGCGGAGTCATGGTGCGGCTCTGGGAGTGGGAGCGGCTGCGCGACCTGCCCTTCCAAGTGGACCTGTGGCTGCCCGAGGACTCGGAGTTCCTCTACGTCGGCGTCCGCGTGCGCAATCCGCACGAGCGGCCCACGCCCGTCTACTGGTGGTCCAACATCGCCGTGCCCGAGGAGACCGGCACCCGCGTCCTGGCCCCGGCCGACGAGGCCTGGCACTTCGGGTACGAGCGCTCCCTGCGGCGCATCCCCGTACCCGGCTGGGAGGGCGCGGACCGCACGTACCCGCTGCGCAGCACGTACCCCGCCGACTTCTTCTACGAGGTGGAGGCCGGCACCCGGCCCTGGATCGCCTCCCTCGACGCCGACGGGCGGGGACTCGTCCAGACCTCCACGGCCCGGCTGCGCGGCCGCAAGCTCTTCGTCTGGGGCGCGGGCGAGGGCGGCCGGCGCTGGCAGGAGTGGCTGACCGAGCCCGGCACGGCCGGCTACGCGGAGATCCAGGCCGGGCTCGCCCGGACCCAGCTGGAACACGTACGACTGGAGGCGGGCGCGGAGTTCAGCTGGCTGGAGGCCTACGGAGCCCTGTCCGCGGACCCGGCGGCCGTGCACGGGGACGACTGGGCGGTGGCCCGCGCGGCGGCCGGGACGGCGCTGGAGTCCGCCCTGCCCGGGCCCGCCGTGGACGCGGCGTACGAGGCGTGGCGCGGGTGCGCCGACACCGAACCGGGGGAGCGGCTGGCGGCCGGCTCCGGCTGGGGCGCGCTGGAGGTGCTGTGCGGGGGCCACAAACTGCCCGGCACCCCCTTCGCGGAGGACACCCTCGACGAGGACCAGACCCCCTGGCTGGAGCTGTGGCGCACCGGTGTCTTCCCCGCCCCGCGCCGGGTGGCCCCGCCCGGCCCGAGCCTGGTCGCCCCGCACTGGCGGGACATGCTGGAGACGGCCCCTGCCGACCCGCTGACCGAGTACCACCTCGGGGTCGCCCAGTGGCACGCCGGGGACATCGCCCAGGCGGTACGGAGCTGGGAGCGCGGGCTGGCGCTGGCCCCCTCGCGGTGGCCGCTGCTGAGGTGCCTGGCCGTCGCCGACGACCTGGCCGGCGATCCGGCCCGGGCGGCCCGCTGGTACACCGAGGCCTTCGAGGACCTGGCCCAGGAGAGCCGGGGCGGCACGGGCTGGCTGGCCGCCGAATCGGCACTGGGCCGGGAGGCGCTGGCGTCCCTGCTGGCGGCGGGGCTGCTGCCGGAGGCCCGCTCGGTGTGGGACCGGCTGCGCCCCGCCCTGCGCGAGCAGGGCCGCTTCCGGCTGTCGGGGGCCCGGCTGCTCGCGGCGGAGGGCCATGTGGGCGCGGCCCGGCGGGTCTTCGAGGAGGGCTTCGAACTGCCCGACCTCCGCGAGGGCGAGGAGACCCTCTCGGAGGTCTGGGCCACCCTCACCGACCGCCCGCTGCCGGCCGCGTACGACTTCCGGATGCGCCCGCCGGGGTAGGAGAGGGCGGGGTAGAAGACGGGCGGGGTAGGAGACGGGCGGGCCTTCGCCTACCGGGTGTAGGTGCGGATGCGGTAGCGCAGGCCGGTCACCGAGGACTGCCAGCCGCCGTCCTCGGCGACGGCCCACGCGGGTTCCAGCTCCGGGGCGTGGGTGTCGCCGACCACCAACGCGTCGACTTCGGTCACCGAGAGCATCACGGCGTGGGCCAGCGCGGCGCGGTAGACCTCTCCGCCGCCGATGACCCAGCACGCGGCGGCGGCGGGGGTGGCTGGCTCGGACTGCCCGGCCGCGAGCTCCAGGGCCGCGGGGATGGACCCGGCCCGCTCCGCGCCCTCGGCGGCCCACTCGGGATCACGCGTCACCACGATGTTGCGCCGCCCGGACAGCGGACGGAACCGCGCCGGCAGCGAATCCCAGGTCTTGCGGCCCATCACCACCGGATGGCCGAGGGTCGTGGCCTTGAAGTGGGCCAGGTCCTCGGGCAGCCGCCAGGGAATCCCGTTGTCCGCGCCGATCACGCCGTCGGAGCTCTGCGCCCAGATCAGCCCGACATCCATGCCGAGGTTCATACCGCGACCGGAGCCTTGATGGCCGGGTGGTGCTGGTAGCCGGCCATCTTCACGTCGCCGTAGGCGTAGTCGAAGAGCGACTCGGCCCGGTGCAGCTCCAGCTCCGGGAACTCGAACGGGGTGCGCGAGATCTGCTCGGTCACCTGCTCGACGTGGTTGTCGTAGATGTGGCAGTCACCGCCGGTCCAGATGAAGTCGCCCGGCTCCAGACCGGCCTGCTGCGCCACCATGTGGGTGAGCAGGGCGTAGCTGGCGATGTTGAACGGCACGCCGAGGAACAGGTCCGCGCTGCGCTGGTACAGCTGGCAGGAGAGCTTGCCGTCGGCCACGTAGAACTGGAAGAAGGCGTGGCACGGCGCGAGCGCCATCTTGGACAGCTCGGAGACGTTCCAGGCCGAGACGATCATCCGGCGGGAGTCCGGGTCGCGGCGCAGCGTGTCGAGGACCTCGGTGATCTGGTCGATGTGCAGGCCGTCCGGGGTGGGCCAGGAGCGCCACTGGGCGCCGTAGACCGGCCCGAGGTCGCCGTTCTCGTCGGCCCACTCGTCCCAGATCGTCACGCCGTGCTCCCGCAGCCAGCCGACGTTCGACTCGCCGCGCAGGAACCACAGCAGCTCGTACACGATCGACTTGAGGTGCACCTTCTTGGTGGTGACCAGGGGAAACCCCTGCGACAGGTCGTAACGCAGTTGGTGCCCGAAGACACTCCGGGTGCCGGTGCCCGTCCGGTCGGCCTTCGCCGTCCCGGAGGTGAGCACCAGCTTCAACAGGTCTTCGTACTGGGTATCCGCCACGGGCACCGAGTCTACTGGGCCGCCGCCGCAGGTCCGCCCGGCGGACGCCTCAGCCGGCTGCCGGGGCCGCCTCGATGACGCCGTCGGCGATCAGCCCGGCGAGGACCGCCTCGCCGACGGCCAGGACCGCCGTCTGGGGGCGGATCATCACGGTGATCTCGCTGATCAGGCCCCCGGGCGCGAGGTGCAGCATGTCGATGCCGTGCACCTGCCGGTCCTTCACGGTGGTCCGGAACGGCAGCACGGTCGCCGGTCCCTGCGGCCCGTCGGACGCGTCCGCCCCGGACTGGACGCTGCCCTCGAAGTGGCCGACGTAACGGAAGTCCTCGAAGGTGCGAAGGAGGACGCGGAAGAGGGCCAGCACCGCCGCCTTGCCCTCGAAGGGCTTCGACTTCACGGGGCTGTTGAGCCGCACGTCCTCGGTGAACAGGGCGTCCAGTGCGGCGAGGTCCTTGACGTCGACGGCGGCGCGGAAGCGGTCGGCCGTGCTCGTGCCGGTGCTCATGAGGACTCCTTGATAGTCACCGATGTGATTAGTCAGTTTCTTGACTATCATGGCCTGGGCGTCCTTGAGAAGAGACGTTCCCGAAGACGCGTTCCCGAAGACGCGTTCCCGAAGAGGCGCCGCCGCGCACGATCCCGAGGAGACCGACCGATGGCTTTGCGCCACGCCGTACTGGCGGCGCTGCTCGACGAGGAGCTGAGCGGCTACCAGCTGGCCAAGGCCTTCGGCACGGGTGTGGCCAACTTCTGGCACGCCCTGCCCCAGCAGCTCTACGCCGAGCTGGCCCGGCTGGAGCGGGAAGGCTTCATCGCGGGCCGCGAGGTCGTCCAGGACACCCGGCCGAACAAGCGGCTGTTCCAGGTCACCGACGCCGGACTGGCCGAGCTGGAGCGCTTCACCGCAGCCGAGACCAAACCCTGCGTCATCCGCGACGACCTGCTCGTGAAGGTCCAGGCGGCCGAGTGCGTCGACACGCAGGGGCTGATCGCGCAGCTCGCGGAGCGGACCGCCTTCGCGACGGCCAGGGCGGAGCTGTTCGAGGAGCTGCTGCGCTCGATGCGCGGCGAGCGGACGGAGGAGGAGTTCCTGCGCCACGGCGCACGGATCGGCCCCTACCTCACGTGCCTGCGCGGCCTGGAGTTCGAGCGGGCCAACCGGGCCTGGTACGAGCGCACCACGATCATTCTGAACGAGAGGCGGGCATCCCGTGGAGAGCAGTGAGCAGCGACGGCCGACCCGGTACGTGGCGCTCGGCGACAGCCAGAGCGAGGGCGTGGGCGACGGGGACGACCGCACCGGGCTGCGCGGGTGCGCCGACCGGCTCGCCGAGCTGATCGCGGTGCACGAGCCCGACGTGCTCTACGCCAATCTGGCCGTGCGGGGCCGCCTCGCGGCGGGCGTCCGCGAGGGGCAGCTCGGGCCGGCCCTCGCGCTCCGCCCCGACCTGGCCACGGTGGTCGCCGGGGTCAACGACGTGCTGCGGCCCCGCTTCGACGCCGACGAGGTCGCCGGGCACCTGGAGGCGATGTTCGCGGCGCTCACCGCGCAGGGCGCCCGCGTCGCCACCGTCACCTTCCCCGACATCGCGAAGCTCGTCCCGCTCGCCAAGGGGGCCGCCCCGCGCGTCATCGCGCTCAACGAGCGGATACGGCAGGCGGCGGAGCGGCACGGGGTGGCAGTCGCAGACTTCGCCCGCCACGAGGCCTCCACCGACCCCCGGATGTGGAGCGCGGACCGGCTGCACGCCGCGCCCTCCGGCCACGCCATGATCGCCGCCGGGGTCGCGCACGCCCTGGGGCTGCCCGGCAGCGACGAGGCGTGGACCCGCCCGCTGCCCGGCCCGCCGCCCGCCGCCCCGGCGGGCCTGCGGGGCGTCGCCGGGGAGCTGCGGTGGGCCCTGGGCTTCGCCGGGCCCTGGATCGGGCGACGGCTGCGCGGGCGCTCCTCCGGAGACGGCCGTACGGCCAAGCGGCCCGAACTGCTCCCCGTACGCCTGGCGGCCTGAAGGGGTCAGGCGCGGCAGATGATCTCGCCGTTCAGTACCGAGAACCAGGCGTCCGGCTCCGCGCCCCAGGTGTGCCAGGCGTCCGCGGCGGCCGCCAGCTGTGCCTGCGTCGCGTGTCCGCCGCCGGTCGCGATCCCGGCGTAGGCGGAGGCCGTCGTACGGTCCGCCCACAGCGCCGACCACCATGCGGCCTCCTCCTCGGTCGCGTAGCACCACGAGGTCGCCGTGCAGGTCACGTCCGTGAAGCCCGCCGCCCGCGCCCACGCGCGCAGGCGGCGTCCGGCGTCCGGCTCGCCGCCGTTGGCGCGCGCCACCCGCCGGTACAGGTCCAGCCACTGCTGCAGCCCCGGCGTCGCGGGGTACCACGTCATCGCCGCGTAGTCCGCGTCCCGCGCCGCGACGATTCCGCCCGGCCGGCACACCCGGCGCATCTCGCGCAGCGCCTGCACCGGATCGCCCACGTGCTGCAGCACCTGGTGGGCGTGGACCACGTCGAAGGAGTCGTCGGGGAAGTCCAGCGCGTGGACGTCGGCGGTGGCGAACTCGATGCCGGTCAGGCCGCGTTCCTTCGCGTACGCGGCGGCCTGGTCGACCACGTCCCGCGCCGCGTCCACCGCCGTGACCCGGCCCTGCGGCCCCACCAGCTCCGCCAGGTCCGCCGTGATCGTGCCCGGGCCGCAGCCCACGTCCAGGACGCTCATCCCCGGGCGCAGCTCGCCGATCAGGTACGCGGCGGAGTTCTGGGCGGTGCGCCAGCGGTGCGAGCGCAGCACCGACTCGTGGTGCCCGTGGGTGTAGACCGCGGTCTCGTGCGGGGGCTCCGTGGCCGTCGCCGTGTGAGTGGTATCCGTGGCATCCGTGGCATCGGTGGCGTTCATGGGACATGGCTCCTTCGTCGTCGAAGTGCTGTCGAGGCGTTGGATTCACCGTAAGGGATCAGTTCGGCATCTGAGATATACGTTTTGACATGTGGACAGCATCCGTGTGCACCAAGGGGATTGGGTGGGCGGGTGGCGGGGTGCGGTGCGGGCGAGGACAGTGATTGCGGGGGAACCCAGGGGCACCCCGGGAACAAAGGACGGTGAGATGCATGCCATCCATGCCGGACCCGCTGCTGGAGCGGCACGCCGAGGCGCTGCGGCTCTTCGGCCAGTACGTCCACGCGGTCTCGGACGCGCAGTGGGACGCGCCGACGCCCTGTAGCGAATGGAGCGTGCGCGACCTGGTCAACCACGTCACCGCCGAACAGCTGTGGATACCGCCCCTGGTCACCGACGGCCGCACCGTCGAGGACATCGGCAGCACCTTCAACGGCGATGTCCTCGGCACGGATCCGGCCGCCGCCTGGGACGAGGCCTCGGCCGCCGCGCACACCGCCTTCGAGATCCCCGGGGCGCTGGAGCGCACCGTCCGGCTCTCGTACGGGCCCGCGCTCGGGTCGGCGTACTGCTCGGAGCTGACCGCCGACTGCGTCGTCCACACCTGGGACCTGGCGCGGGGCATCGGCGCGGACGACCGGCTGCCGGACGGCCTGGTCGAGTTCTCCCTCAAGGAGGTCATGCCCTACGCCGACGGACTGGCCGCGAGCGGCATGTACGCGGCTCCGCTGGAGATCCCGGCCGGGGCGAACGCGCAGACCCGGCTGCTCGCGCTGCTGGGGAGGAGCGGCTGACGGGGCGCGTCGGCCCGCTGTCGACCCTGCGGTCAGCCCTGCTGTCGGCCCTGTTGTCGGCCCGGGCGGCGGCCCCGGGGTCCACAACGGGCGATCGTGGACGAATAACCGTATAAAGGCATGGTCGGGAGCGCGGGGACGGCAGGGAGAGGTGGCGCGCGGTGTCGGGGATCCAGCGCACGATGGCCGAGGGCCGTGGCCCGGTCCGCTACGGCCCGCCCGCACCCCAGCCGGGTCTGCCCGTCCTGCCCGAGCTCACGGCCGTCCTCGCGGCGGCCGCCTGGCGTTCGGCCCCCGAACCGGCCGGCGGGGGAGTGCCCGTACGGGCCGCCGCGGCCCGGCACTGGGGGCGGCGCGGGCTGCCGACCGACCCCGACCACGTGGCCGCCGGACCCGGCGCGCCCGCCCTGTTGCTGGCGCTGCTCGGCGCGTACGGCGGCGACGTCATGCTGCCCCGGCCGTGTCCCGCCTGGTGGACACCGCAGGTCCGGCTGCTGGGACGGCGGGCCTACCACGTGCCCACCCCGGCCGAGTGCGGCGGCGTACCCGACCCGTACGCCCTGCTGGAGACCGTGCGCCGGGTGCGCGCCGAGGGCGGCGACCCGCGGGTGCTGCTGCTGTCCGTGGCCGACGACCCGACGGCGACCGTCCCGCCGCCCGAGCTGCTCCGGGAGGCCTGCGAGGCCGCCGAGTCCGCCGGGCTGTTCGTCGTCAGCGACGAGACCTGGCGCGACACCGTCCACCGGCCGGTCCACGGACGCCCGGGAGGCCCGGGCACGGCCGCCCCCGGCGGGCTCCGGGACCTGTCCCACGACAGGCTCGTCGTGCTCAGCCCCGCCGAGATGCTCCCGGACGACACCGCCGTGCTCCTGGACCTCTCGGGCGCGCTGCTGCCCGCCGGCTGGCCCGCCGCCGTCATCCGCTTCCCCGGCACCCCGCACGGCACCTGGCTGCGGGCCCGCACCCTGGACGTGCTCACCGCCACCGGCGGGTTCGTCGCGGGCCCGGTCGCCGGGGCGGCCGCGCACGCCCTCGACGAGCCCCCCGCCGTGGCGGGACGCACCGCCGCGGCCGCCGCCCTGCACGGCGCGGTGGCCCGCGCCGCGCACCGGGAACTGCTGGCCGCCGGGGCGCTGGCCCGGCCCCCGCAGGCCGGCCGCCACCTCTACGCCGATCTGACGCCGCTGCGCGCGGGGCTCGCCCGGCAGGGGGTCGGCGACGCCATGGAACTGGAGGACTGGCTGGCCGGTCGGCTCGGCGCGCCGACGCCCGGCGGGCAGCGGTTCGCGGACGAGCCCGTCGCCCCGCGGGTCCGGCTGTCGACCGGACCGCTGCTCGGAGCCACCCCGGAGGAGCAGCTCGCGGCGCTCACCGCGGCCGACCCCCTCGCACTGCCCCACGTACGGGACTCCCTGGCCCGGCTCCGGTCGATCCTGGCCGGGCTGTCCGACTGAGGGCCGCCCGCGAACCCGCCCGGAAAAACCGCATGCCGCCGGCGAACGGAGACTTCTCGATGAGGGATCAGACGGACGCCCCCTCGGCTTCCCGGGCCGAGGCGGAGGCCGAGGCCGGCCCGGCCGTCCCCCTGGCGGCCACCCGGGCGGGTGTCGGCGCCGGTGTCGGCGCCGGTGTCGGCGTCCGGCACGCGCGGCCGCGGCCGCTCGGCGAACACCGGCTGTGGCCGCGCTCGTTCGCGGACCGGCTGACCACCCCGTTGCCGGGGCTGCGCGCCTTCGCCCGGCTCGCCCGCGAGGGCGCCTTCCGGCCCGGCCCCGACGGGCTGCGCGGCATCCCGGACCTGCCGTACGCGCCGGCCCCGCTGCCCGCCGTGGCCGCCGGGACGATGTCCGTGACCTGGGCCGGGCACGCCAGCTGGATCCTGCGGATCGGCGGACTGACCGTAATGACCGATCCCGTCTGGTCCCGGCGGATCCTCGGCACCCCGGCCCGGATGACCCCCGTCGGGGTGCGGTGGGAGGAACTGCCGCGGATCGACGCCGTGGTGATCAGCCACAACCACTACGACCACCTCGACGCCCCCACCCTCAAACGGCTCCCGCGCGCGACGCCGCTCTTCGTGCCGGCCGGCCTCGCGCGCTGGTGCCGGCGGCGGGGGTTCACCCGGGTCACCGAACTGGACTGGTGGGAGTCGGCCGAACTGGGCGGCGTACGGTTCGAGTTCGTGCCGGCGCACCACTGGTCGAAGCGGTCGCTGATGGACGCGTGCCGGACGCTGTGGGGCGGCTGGATGCTCAGCGCCGCCGAGGGGCGGGGCGACGCCCCGAAGAAGGTCTACTTCGCGGGGGACACGGGCTACGGACACTGGTTCGGCGAGATCGGGCGGCGGCACCCGGGCATCGACCTCGCGCTGCTCCCGATCGGGGCGTACGCCCCTCGGTGGTGGCTGCGGGACGTCCACGCGGACCCGGAGGAGGCGGTGCGGGCCTGTCTGGACCTGGGGGCGCGGCGGATGGCTCCGATGCACTGGGGCACGTTCGTGCTGTCCTCCGAGCCGGTGATGGAGCCGCTTCAGCGGGTGCGTGCCGCCTGGGCCCGTACGGGCCTGCCCCGGGAGCACCTGTGGGACCTCCCGATCGGGGCGTCCCGGGCCTTCTAGCCGTGGCTGGCCGCAGGTGTGCCGCTGCGCGGGGCGGAGTTCCCCTACCCACCCTTCGCCCGTTCCCCGGGCTCTGCCCGGACCCATCCCCCAGACTCCGTCCGGGGGGACCCCCAGGGGGCTCCGCCCCGGACCCCGGTCCTCAAACGCCGGACGGCTGAAAGTGCCCCGCGTCGGCCTGCACGTGAACGCCGGTGGTCGGGGAAATCCAGCCCCGCCGGCGTTTGAGGCGCGGGGGTCCGGGGGCTGGTCCCCGGCAACGGTGCCGCACGGGAGACGGGTTCCGGGACCGGCCAGGTCAGCCGCGGATGCGGCGCCACACCGTCGGGGCCGCGCTGATGAGCACCGTGAGGGCGACCGCCACGGCCACGCCCTTCCAGGGCTCCGCGAAGAGGGAGCCGCCCACGATGCCGATCAGGCCGTAGGTCGCCGCCCAGGCCAGGCAGGCGGGGCCGTCGCCGCGGGCGAACCGGCGCAGGGGGAGCTCCGCGAGGAGGCAGGCCAGCATCACCGGGATGCGGCCGCCCGGGAGGAGGCGCGAGACCACCAGGACCAGTACGCCGTTCTCGTCGAGCTTGCGCTGCGCCTGGGCGAGGCGTTCCGGGGTCGCCCGCCGGCGCAGTGCTTCCAGCCAGCGCGATCCGTTCCGCGAGTGCACCCCGCGCCGGCCCAGCCAGTACAGCGCCAGGTCCCCGGCGAAGGCGGCCAGCGCGGACACCCCGAACACCAGCAACAGCCCGAAGGGCAGCGAGTCCTGGTGGAACGCCACCACCGCCGCCGTGCTGACCAGCGCGCCCGTCGGGATCACCGGCACCAGCGCGCCCAGTGCCACCAGCACGAAGAGGGTCGGATAGCCGATCGCCTGCTGGGTGGATTCCGGCGGTACCTGCGCGGCCGCCTCCGCGAGCAGGGACAGGGCCCTCACGGCAGTCGCACCCGTTCACCGTGCGCGGGCACCCGGACCGTCACCTTCGGCGCCTCCCGCCGCGCACACCGTACGAACTCCTCGCCCGGCGCGTGGAACTCGTGCGGCCGGACCGCGTCCATCCCGATCGGCCAGTACGTACCCCAGTGCACCGGGACCGCCGCCGCCGGTGCCAGCAGGGCCAGCGCCCGCGCCGCACCCGCCGCGTCCAGGTGCCCGGGACCCAGATAGGGCCCCCAGCCGCCCACCGGCAGCAGCGCCACGTCCACCGGTCCGACCTCGTCGGCCATCGAGGCGAACAGGCCGGTGTCCCCGGCGAAGTAGGTCCGCGACGAGCCCTCGATCACGTACCCGAGCGCGGGAGCGACCCGCGGGCCGAACGGCAGCCGCCGCCCGTCGTGCCGCGCGCCGACCGCCCGGACCCGTACGCCGTCCCCCACGGTCACCGCGTCGCCCGGCACCACCTCCGTGACCTCCAGCCCCCGCACCCCGGCTATCCGCGCCAGCCCCGCCACCGCCCCCGGCGCCCCGCGCGGCACCAGCAGCCGGGTCCCGCGCGCGAGGCGCGCCAGCGAGGGCAGGTGCAGGTGGTCGGCGTGCAGGTGCGAGACGAGCACCGCGTCGGCGACCGCCGCCTCCGGCGGGGGCACCGCCCCGCGACGGCGCCGCAGGTGCGCCAGCCGGCGCGTGAAGAGCGGGTCCGTGAGCAGCCGGACACCGGAGTCCTCGACCGTGCACGTGGCGTGGCCCCACCAAGTGATGTCCACCGGCCCCTGATCCCCTCCCTGGTCCCGTCTGTCACCGGGTCCCGTCCGAGCGTCTCTGATCAGCTTAGTGATCCTGTGCCAGACATAGCGTCTGGTGCGCGGATGTGTTCCCACCGTGGAGGGGTGGCGTGGGCGTGGAGGTGGAATCCCGCGCCCAGTGCCGCTCCTCGTGGCCGGTGTCGGCTGGTGGCGGGTGTGCTGATCGTCGTCACGTCCTGGTGCCGGTGGGCTGCGCGGGGCAGCCGTCTCCGGTCCGTGTGAGCGTGTCCCTCCGGACGCTGGCCTGCCGGGGCCGAAGGCCCGACGGGGGAGGGTGTCCGGCGTCGCCTGGGCGTCGGACGTGTTTGCTTGTGCCGGGTGGGCCCGGTCTTGGACCGGTCCCGGCTGGTTTTCGGCGCGGTCGGCGTGATGACCGCGCCCGCTTCGAGGGTGTCGACGACCGCGCGGATGGCCATCGCGCCTGTGGTGCGGTCGGTGACGGTTTTGGTTTGGTGGGAGAGTCCGCGTGCTGCGATGCGCTGCCAGGCGCCCTGGTCGCGGTCTCCCTGCCAACGGCAGTCGGGCTTGGGGCAGATGGCCCATTTCCAGCCGGGTGTGGTGGGCCGGTCGGGGGCTTCGCGGTGCCGCAGTGGGGTGAGGCATTGGGGGCAGTGTTTGGAGGTGTTGCGTGCGGGGACGGTGACGACGGCGATGCCCGTCTCTGCGGCCACGTGCCGCATACGGTCCACGATCTGCCCGCGTACCTGCTGGGAGAGCCGGGTGTTGTGGGTTCGGCCCATGCCACGGGCTTCCATCGAGCGGAGGTCCTCGACATAGATGACAGTCGCCCCGGCCGTGATGGCCTGGTCCACTGCCCACCGGGCGGCCGCCCACGCCAATGCGTCGTTGAGGTTGGACCGGCGCGCCGAGACGTGGGCGATCTCGTCGCTCAGAATGGTGTGCTTGGCGGCCAGCGGGTGACGTTCGTCTCCGGTGGTGAGCCGCTTGTAGTGGCTGGCCTTGGAGTGAAGGTGCTCGCCCTGCCGTCGCAGCCGGTGCTGTTTCGCGAGGACTCCGGCCGTCCGGAACATTCCTCCGGCCCCGAGGGTGGTGATCCGCCCGTCCTCGTGCAGCCGGACGGCCCCGGTGGACAGCAGGGTGTTCAGGCCCCAGTCCACACCGAGCGCCACCGTGTGCCCACTGCGGGCCGTCTTCGGCACCACGTGGGTGTAGGCGAGATCGGCGCGGACACGACCCTGGTACGGGCGCAGCGTGGGCAGGTGCAGCACCGCGCCCGCCGGGACCGTCGCGGGCAGCGTGACGGGGCAGGACACCCACGTCCAGTCCCGGTGGGAACGCGGGTCGGCCCGGGTGGGGAGCT
This sequence comes from Streptomyces sp. GL_148, assembly GCF_057834205.1. Taxonomy (NCBI): domain Bacteria; kingdom Bacillati; phylum Actinomycetota; class Actinomycetes; order Kitasatosporales; family Streptomycetaceae; genus Streptomyces; species Streptomyces sp. GL_148. Next base: position 7,267,217 of record NZ_CM174396.1, read on the forward strand.
GCAAACGCAACAGCGCACGGCCCGGCTCGGTCTCGTGACGTTCGATGGTGGCCTGCTGCCCGTCACACGCCGACAGCAGCAGTAACCGCGCTGCCGTGGGCGCGGCCTCCATCTCGAACAGACCGGTAGGCATCCGGTCGCGCTTCCTGGCGAACGAGACGATCTGCCGGGTGCGGGAGTGGATGACGCTGGACGGCAGATCCCGGCCGCCCGGCACGGCCTCACGCACCGCGTCCCACTCCTCAGGCGTACGCCTGCCGGGATCGGCGGGCCATACCTTGAGTACGCCGGCGGTCAGGTCGGCGCGCCACTTCGCCGACCGCAGCAAGCGTCCGGCCTGCTCCTGCGCCATGCGGACGATCCGGTCATTGACCCGAATGCCTTCGGGCGGCGAGCCGCTCCAGCCCAGACGACGCAGAGCCATCCACGCGTTCGACGGCAGCTTCCTGCCCCCGCCGTCCTCCCCGGAGGCCAGCACATCCACATCGGCGGGCTTCCACCGGTCGGCCAGCAGCCCGGCGACCAAGGCGGCCACCAGATCGGCTGCCCAGCCGACCCGATCCGCCAGCACGGAGACCGCCAACAGCTCACCAGTCTTCTCGTCCACGCCCGTCCGCAACACACCACGGGCACAAGCAGTCCGGGCGGCCTGACCCGCGGCGAGCGACACCTTACGACTCAACGCCCACCTCCCCTGCCGCCAGCGCTGTCATCCGATCAACGACACCACGCGCGAAAGGTCACCCATTCGACCCACGAACCCACATCCGACACCCCACACCGCACGGTCACTACGGCGAGAACACAACACGATCACTACGGATCCCCAAGGAACTGCGTGAGCCTAAAGGCTGCCCGCCAAACCGCCCGGAACCAGGAAACCGGGCATAGAGGCCGCCCCCCGGCCTCTCCTCCCCGGCGGCGGATCGGAGTAGGGTCGGGCGGCATGGATGAGCTGCGCGTGGCGGCGATCGCCAGCCTGGCCCCGCTGGAGGATCTGGACACGGATCCCTTCGCCGTCGACACCCGGAGCCAGCACGCGCTGTGCGCCCGCTGGGCGGCCGACCGGGGCTACGTCGTGACCCGCCAGCTGTTCGTCTACGGACTGCGCGCCGACCACTGCGGGCTGTGGAACGACATCGACGCCGGGCGCGTCGACCTGTTCGTCACCGCCAACCACCGGGTGCTGACCCGCGCGCTGCGCTCCGTGGGGGAGTTCACCGCGGAATGCGCACGGCGCGGCGTACGGCTGGAAACCGCCGGTCTCGACGAACCGCGCTACACCTCCGCGATGAAGGCCGAGGTGCACCGCCGGCTCTCCATGCCGACCGCCGGATACGACGGCACGTAGCCCCCCGGCAGCCCTCTCCGGCCCGCGTCGGCCTCCGGCGGACGCGCCGACGCCCGCCGGGGCAGCGCGCCGCCGCGCCCCTCCGTACGCACATCCGCCGCCCGTGTCACCCGGCCGGGCGGGCGCCGCTGTGCGAGCCTGGACACCGTGGGGACGGGGGCCCGTCGGCGCGGTACGGGCCACGGTGGTGAGGCGGGTAGGGCGTGTTGCGAGGCCGGTGGCGGAGTGCGGGCGGCGCCCTGGTGCGCGTGGTCATCGTCTGGGCGGTGTCCACCCTCACGATGCTCGCCCTGGCCGGAATCCTCCCCGACTTCAGGCTCCAGGCGGGCGCGGGAGGCGACCGCGACAGCATCACGCAGATAGGTCTGACCGCCGCCCTCGGCGCCGGCGCGTTCGGTCTGCTGAGCGCGCTGGTGTGGCCGGTTCTCGTACGCGCCCTGCTGCTCGTGCCGGCCCTGGTGCTCGGCCTGCTCGTCTTCTTCCTCAACGGCTCGCTGCTGCTGCTGGCGCTCAGCCTGATCCCGGCCGGCCGCGGCGAGGCGGACCCCGAGACGGCGGTGGTCGTCGCCGCCGTGATGTCCGCCGTCGCCTCCGCGACCTCCACCGCGCTCGCCGTCCGGGACGACGAGGCCTACCGGCGCCGGCTCTACCGGCTCGCCGACCGACGCCGGCGCCGCCAGCGCCGCGAGGGCGTGCCCGGGGCCGACGAACGCGCACCCGCCATGGTGTTCCTGCAACTCGACGGGGTCGGGTACGAGGTGCTGCGCCGCGCGGCCGGCAGCGGCCTGATGCCGACGGTGGCCGACTGGCTCGACCGCAGCCACCGCATCACCTCCTGGCGCACCGACTGGTCCAGCCAGACCGGCGCCAGCCAGCTCGGCATCCTGCACGGCTCCAACTTCGACGTCCCGGCCTTCCGCTGGTACGAGAAGGACACCGGCGAGGTGGTGGTCTGCAACCGGCCCACCAGCGCCGCCGAGCTCCAGCGGCGGGCCGTCGAACGCACCGCGGACGGGGGCCTGCTCACCCTCGACGGGGCCAGCCGCGGCAACCTCTTCAGCGGCGGTGCCGGCCAACTGGCGCTCGTCCTGTCCGTCTCCGCCCGGCGGGGCCCGCACAACCGCTCCCGCGCGGGCTACTTCGCGTACTTCTCCGACCCGGCCAACGCGGTCCGCACGGCGCTCTCCTTCGTCGCCGAGGTGGCCCGCGAGATCACCCAGTCACTGCGCGGCCGCCTGCGCGGGGACCGGCCACGGGTCGCGCGCGGCGGGCTGTACCCGCTGATCCGGGCCTTCGCCACGGTGGTGGAGCGCGACGTCGTGGTCGCCGCGGTGATCGGCGACATGCTGGCCGGGCGCGCCGCGGTCTACGCCGACCTGGTCGCCTACGACGAGGTCGCCCACCACTCCGGCCCGCGCTCCCGGGACACCGAGCAGGTGCTCGCCCGGCTCGACCGCAGCCTCGCGCTCATCGCCCGGGTCGCCGAGCACGCGCCCCGGGAGTACCGGATCGTGCTGCTCTCGGACCACGGCCAGAGCCCGGGGGAGACCTTCCTCGCCCGGTACGGGCTCACCCTGAAGGACCTGGTCCGCGCGGGCTGCGGGCTGCCCGTGTCCCGGAAGGCCGGCCGTACCCGCAGCGGCGCCGAGGCACGGGCCGCCGTACGGGCCGCCCTGCACCGGCCGGTGGAGGAGACGGACGAGGAGGTGCGACCCGGGTCGGGTCCCGACCCGGTGGTACTGGCCTCGGGCAACCTCGGGCTGATCTCCTTCACGGACCTGCCCGGCCGGGCGTCGAGGGAGCGGATCGAGCGCGCGCACCCGGCGCTGCTCTCCACCCTGGCGAACCACCCCGGGGTGGGCTTCCTGCTCGTCGACGGGACCGTCCTGGCGGCCGACGGGGCCGAGGCGCGGCTGGACGAGCCGGGCGCGGCGGAGGCGCTGCTGGCCCCCTTCGGACCGGGCGCGGCCCGGGCGGTGCGGCGGACCGACACCTTCCCGCACGTGGCCGACGTGATGGTGAACTCGGCCTACGACCCGCAGACGGGCACGGTGCACGCCTTCGAGGAGCAGATCGGCTCGCACGGCGGCCTGGGCGGGGAGCAGGGCCACCCGTTCCTGATGTGGCCGGTGGAGCTCTCCGAACCGGTGTACAGGCCGGACGGGGAGCTGGTGGGCGCGGAGGCGGTCCACGAGGTCCTGCGCCGCTGGCTCACCGAGGGGGACGGGCCCCAGGTCCCGGTCCACCCGACGGTCGCGGCGACGCCGGCCCCGGGCACGGGCCCGCCCCCGGCCGCCTGAGTCCTCTCTCCGCGCGGCGGCATCACCTGCGGCGTAATTTGGAAGGAGACAGCCAGGGGGGCTCTAAGGGGTCGCCATGTCCGCGATCAGCAACAGCATCGACATCGACCGCAGGCCTGAGGACGTTTTCTCCTACGTGACGGACCCCACGCACCTGCCGGAGTGGCAGGACAGCGCCGTCTCCGCCGTGCCGATGGGTGACCTGCCCGTCCACGTGGGTTCGAAGGTCGTCGTCACCCGGCAGATCGGCAAGCGCAGGATCCCCACGACCATGGAGTTCGTCGAGGTGGACGCGCCGAGGAGCTGGCACATTCACGGCCTCGACGGGCCGGTCCGCCCGGACGTACGGGGCCACATCGAACCCCTCGACGGAGGCACCCGCTCGCGCGTGACCATCGCCGTCGACTTCGAGGGCCACGGCATGGGCAGGGCGCTCGTCCCGCTCGCGGTCAAGCCCATGGTCCGCAAGGAGATGCCCCGCAGCGAGGAGAAGCTCAAGCACCTGCTGGAGCACTCCGCGGCCTGAGTTCCGCAGGGACGCCCCGGGGGAAAACCGGATGCTCCGGGACACGCGGTGCACCCACACTGGGCGCACCGCGTACCCGGACCCGTACCCCTAAGGACATCCCCGCCCGTGCAGGCTGCCGTCACCGTCACCCCCGCCCAGCTCCCCGAACTGCTCCTCGGGCTCGCCACCGTGCGGCCCGTGTTCCTCTGGGGGGCGCCCGGCATCGGCAAGTCCTCGCTCGTGCGGAGGTTCGCCGATTCGCTGGGGCTGGAGTGCGTCAGCCTGCTCGGTACCCAGCTCGCGCCCGAGGACCTGATCGGCGTACCGCAGATCCGTGACGGGCGTTCCGTGTTCTGCCCGCCCGAGGCCATCGCCCGCGAGGAGCCGTACTGCCTGTTCCTCGACGAGCTCAACGCCGCGAGCCCGGACGTCCAGAAGGCCTTCTACTCGCTGATCCTCGACCGCCGGATCGGCTCCTACGAGCTGCCCGCGGGCTCCATCGTCATCGGCGCGGGCAACCGGGCCACCGACAACGCCCTGGCCCGCCCCATCGCCTCCGCGCTCGTCAACCGGCTCACTCACGTCCACCTGAGCGCCTCCGCCGGGGACTGGCTGGTCTGGGCCGGCGAGCACGGCATCCACCCCTGGGTCACCGACTACCTCACCGACCGGCCCGACCACCTGTGGTCGCAGCCGCCCAAGACGGAGGAGCCGTTCTCCACGCCCCGCTCCTGGCACATGCTCTCCGACGCCCTGCACTCCTTCGGCCAGGACCTGGACGAGACGACCCTGAAGGTGATCGCCCACGGCACCCTCACCCCGGCGCACGCCGTCTCCTTCTGCGGCTATGCGAAGATCGTCCGCCACTCCTTCGGCATCGAGGCGATCATGAAGGGTGACGCGAACTGGCCCACCCGCCTCGCCGACCGCGACCTGCTCTACTACCTGGCCGACGCCTTCCGCGGCCGCCTGGTCAAGGAGCTGCCCGCACAGCGCGAACACGTCTCGCCCGCCGTACGGCAGACCGCCTACCGGGCCAAGTCCCTCCTCGTCCAGCTCGCCGAGATCTCCGTCGAGGTCGCCCAGACCGTGATCGCCGACGACGCCGACGGCCTGCCCGTGCTGCCCGCCTGGTTCCTCGTCGAAGCGGCCCGCGACATGCCGCGCCTGGTCGAGGCCCGCCGGTGACCCGCACCACCCACAAGAACACCGGCAACGCCAAACCCGACCCGGCCGCCCAGGCCTTCGCCGAGGGCCTCGCCCTGGTCAAGCGGAACCCCGCCCTCGCCGCCGTCTCCGCCACCATCTGCCGCCAGGCCAAGTGCGCGGCCACCCCCGCAGGGGGACTGGCCGCCGTCGACTCCAACGGCACCGTCCACGTCCACCCCACCAAGCGCGCCACACCCGAGGAATGGGCCTGGACGCTCTCCCACGCGCTGCTCCACCTCGGCTTCGGACACGTACCCGCCGCCAAGGACGAGTACCGCCCCCAGCCCGACCGCTTCGACCTGGCCGCGCGCTGCGCCGTCGTCAACCGCTTCCTGGCGAGCTTCGCACCCGGCTGGACCCCGGACCGCCTGCCCGCCGAGCACCCCGGCGGCGACGAGGACCTGCTCGCCGCCCGCTGGCGCCGCGACGGCATCCCCCCAGCCCGCGAGAACTGCGGCACCGCCGGAGACCACCCCGACCAGGTCCTGGTGACCTGGCGGGCGTGGAACACCGCCGTCCCCGACTGGGAGACCGCCTTCGCGCACGCCCTGACCCGCAGCGTCTCGGCCGCCATGGACGTGGCCGGCGGCCGCCGCGACCGGGTCACCGGGGAGCGTGTCCGCCTCCACCCGTGGGACCGGGCCCTGAACTGGTTCGTCTCCTCGTACCCGCTGCTCGGGGGCCTCGCCGCCGGGCTGAAGATCGTCGCCGACGCCGAGCTGGCCCGCGCCCAGGGCATCGACATCGCCGCCGTCAGCGCGAGCGCCGGCGAGATCTACGTCAACCCGCTGCGCACCTTCACCGACGGGGAGTGGCGGTTCATCCTGGCCCACGAGATGCTGCACGCCGCCCTGCGCCACGGCGAGCGCCGCGGCGCCCGCGACCCGTACCTGCACAACGTGGCCGCCGACTACGTGGTCAACGGCTGGCTCGTGGAGATGGCCGTCGGGGAGATGCCCGAGGGGCTGCTGTACGACCCGGCGCTCAAGGACCTCTCGGTCGAGGAGGTCTACGACCGGATCACCACCGACCTGCGCCGCATGCGCCGCCTCGCCACCCTGCGCGGCAAGGGCCGCGGGGACATCCTGGGCGAGCCGCTGCCCCACCCGGAGAGCTGCCCGTACACGGACCTGGACGACTTCTACCGGCGCGGCCTCGTCCAGGGCTTCGACCTGCACGCGTACGGGGAGCGCGGCCTGCTGCCCGCCGGGCTGATCCAGGAGATCCGGGCCCTGGCCCACCCGCCCGTGCCCTGGGACGCGGCGCTCGCCCGCTGGTTCGACGAGTACGTGCCGCGGCCCCTGGCCGTACGGTCCTTCGCGCGCCCGGCCCGCCGCCAGGCCTCCACCCCGGACATCCCGCGCGCGGGCCGGTACTTCCCGCCCGAGGAGGTGGCCCGCTGCACCTTCGGGGTGGTCCTCGACACCTCGGGGTCGACGAACGCCGCCCTGCTCGGCAAGGCGCTGGGCGCGATCGCCTCGTACGCGCAGGCCCGCGACGTGCCGGCGGCACGCGTCGTGTTCTGCGACGCGGCGCCGTACGACGCGGGCTATCTGCCACCGACCGAAATCGCCGGGCGGGTCCGGGTACGCGGCCGGGGCGGCACGGTCCTGCAACCGGGCATCGACCTGCTGCACCGGGCGGAGGACTTCCCGCCCGGGGCGCCGGTCCTCGTGATCACGGACGGCGGGTGCGACACCCTGCGGATCCGGCGCGAGCACGCCTATCTGATCCCGCAGGGTGCCTCCCTGCCGTTCACGCCCCGAGGGCCGGTCTTCCGACTGACCTGAAGGTTTAGTCGAGGTAGTCGCGCAGCACCTGCGAGCGCGACGGGTGACGGAGCTTGGACATGGTCTTCGACTCGATCTGGCGGATGCGCTCACGGGTGACCCCGTACACGCGGCCGATCTCGTCGAGGGTCTTCGGCTGGCCGTCGTTGAGGCCGTAGCGCATGGAGACCACGCCCGCCTCGCGCTCCGAGAGCGTGCCCAGGATGGACTGGAGCTGCTCCTGGAGGAAGGTGAAGGAGACCGCGTCGGCCGGCACGACCGCCTCGGAGTCCTCGATGAGGTCACCGAACTCGCTGTCGCCCTCCTCACCCAGCGGGGTGTGCAGGGAGATCGGCTCGCGGCCGTACTTCTGGACCTCGATGACCTTCTCGGGGGTCATGTCGAGTTCCTTGCCCAGCTCCTCCGGAGTGGGCTCCCGGCCGAGGTCCTGGAGCATCTGGCGCTGGACACGGGCCAGCTTGTTGATGATCTCGACCATGTGGACGGGGATGCGGATGGTGCGCGACTGGTCGGCCATGGCACGCGTGATCGCCTGCCGGATCCACCAGGTCGCGTACGTGGAGAACTTGAAGCCCTTGGTGTAGTCGAACTTCTCCACGGCGCGGATCAGACCGACGTTGCCCTCCTGGATCAGGTCCAGGAAGAGCATGCCGCGGCCGGTGTAGCGCTTGGCGAGGGAGACCACGAGGCGGAGGTTGGCCTCCAGCAGGTGGTTCTTGGCCCGGCGGCCGTCCTCGACGAGGATCTCCAGCTCGCGCTTGAACGCGGGCTTGTGGTCCTCCTCCTCTTCGAGCTTGTACTCGGAGAAGAGACCGGCCTCGATGCGCTTGGCGAGCTCGACTTCCTGCTCGGCGTTGAGCAGCGGCACCTTGCCGATGAGCTTGAGGTAGTCCTTGACGGGGTCGGCGGTGGCGCCGGCGACCATGACGGTCTGGGCGGGGGCGTCGTCCTCGTCGTCGTCGGACAGGACGAAGCCGGCGCTGCCGCCCGTCTTGGGCGTCTCCTTCTCGTCGCCCTCGTCCAGGTCCTCGGCCGCCCAGTCCTCGCCCTCGGCGACGGGGGCCTCGGCCTCGTCGCCGTCCTTGGCGGTCTTCTTCGTGGCGGCCGTCTTCTTCACGGCGGTCTTCTTCACGGCGGTCTTCTTGACCGTCCGCTTCTTCGGCGCGGCGGCGGCATCGGCCGCCACCTCCTCCTCGGTGCCGGAGGCCGACGGGTCGGATATCGCCGCGGCGGGGGTGGTGGCAGCCGTCTTGCGCGCACCGATGAGGCGCGGCGGGGCGGCGGCCTTCTTGGCGACGCGCGCCGGGGCGGCGGCCGCCTTGCGCGCCTTCTTGGCGGGAGCCTTGGTGGCGGGGGCGGCGCTGACGTGCAGCGCGACGCCCTCCTCGTCCAGGACCTGGTTCAGGCTGCGCAGGACCCGCTTCCACTGGTCCACCGGGATGCGGCCGGCCTCGAAGGCCTGGCGCACGTCATCACCGTTGATGTGACCCTGCTCGCGGCCACGCTCGACAAGCGCGACCAGGGCCTCGGATTCGGCGATCTCCGTGGGGAACGTACGGGACGGGCTGAGCGACACAAGGAGCCTCTCGTTGCGAACAGATAAGGGGTGGCGGGACATCATCGCGCGAACTCGGGAAACAGACCCGAGGGGGGTCTGTATTCCGGGCCGCACGAGGACACCTGTCGGTTCATCGCATGCCCGAGTAGATTCGTTACGCGCTGAATTGAGTGACCTGCGCCACGCTGTGACCGGGGAGCCGGTCGCGGGTGGTCGCGTCCGCCCGTTTTGTCAGCCCGTTTTGCGGGCCTCGATGAGAAATCGGGCGGTGTGCGCGACGAACGGGCCTTCGTGCTCGATCTGTTCGTGCAGCTCGCGCAACCGTTCCCGATGCTGCCCGACCGTGAAGCCCGGCACCATCCAGATCACCTTCCGTAGAAAGTAGATCACGGCTCCGATGTCGTGGAACTCCGTCCGCAGCCGCTCGGAGCGCAGATCGACCACCTCCAGCCCCGCCTTCGTGGCCTCGGCGACCGCGTCGTCGGGGTGCCGGGCCCGCCGGACCTCCTGCGGCTGCGGTCCCAGGAAGTACTCCACGAGCTCGAAAACGCTCGCCGGGCCGACCTGCTGGGAGAGGTACGCGCCACCGGGCTTCAGCACCCGCGCGATCTCCTCCCACCAGATCGTGACCGGATGCCGGCTGGCGACGAACTCGAAGGACTCGTCGCCGAACGGCAGCGGCGGCTCGTCGGAGTCCGCGACCACCACCGCGCCGAGCGGGTTCAGCAGCCTTGTCGCCTTGTCGATGTTCGGCGGCCACGATTCGGTGGCCACCGTCAGCCGGGGCAGGGGCCCGGCTCCGGCGAGCACCTCCCCGCCGCCGGTCTGGATGTCCAGGGCGGAGCCGGCCTGCGCCAGGCGCCGTGCCAGGAGGCCCTGGTAGCCCCAGGAGGGGCGCTGTTCGGTGGCGCGGCCGTCGAGCCAGGAGAAGTCCCAGCCGTCCACGGAGACGGACTCCGCTTCCGCGACGAGATGGTCGAAAGTGCGCGTCATGTCTCGATCGTCCCAGGTCCGGGCCCGGTCATCCACCGGATTGCCGGGGCCGGGGCCCACACCGGACCCCTCGGGGGTTCGCCTACACTGGGCGGCGGGCCGTGACTGGCGTTCGGGTGGATCACCACCGGGGAGCGGCCCGGCGTACTCCCGTATCCCGTACGTCGACTGCCGCGCGCCTGGGCGAACCGCGATCCCGCAGCGACGCTCAGGAGACCCCATGACGACTGCCCCGACCGTTTCCGCCACCCCGGCCGTCCCCGCCGCCCAGGCCGCCCCCGGAGCCCCCGGCGACCAGTCGGAGCGGACCGCCGTGCTGATGGACGGCACCGCCCTCGCCCGCCGCATCTCGGAGCGGACCGCCGAGTACGCCGCGAAGATCACCGAGCGCACCGGCACCGCGCCCTGTCTGGCGACCGTGCTCGTCGGCGAGGACCCCGCTTCCGTCACCTACGTCCGCATGAAGCAGAACCGCTGTGCCAAGGCCGGGATCACCTCCCGCCACGTGGAGCTGCCGGCCGCGACGACCACCGAGGAGCTCGTCGCCACCCTGTCCGCGCTCTCCGAGGACCCGGAGATCAGCGGCATCCTGCTCCAGCACCCCGTCCCGCACCACATCGACGAGCGCGCCGCCTTCGAGGCGATCGCCCCGGGCAAGGACGTCGACGGGGTCACCATGCACTCCTTCGCCGCCATGGGCTTCGGACTGCCGGGCTTCGTCTCCTGCACCCCCGGCGGCATCATGCGCCTGCTGGAGGCCTACGACGTGGACCTGACCGGCAAGCACGCCGTGGTCGTCGGCCGCAGCGCGATCCTGGGCAAGCCCGCCGGGATGCTGCTGCTGGAGCAGAACGCCACCGTCACCTACTGCCACTCCCGCACCGTGGACCTGCCGTCCATCGTCCGCCAGGCGGACGTGCTGGTCGCCGCCGTCGGCAAGGCCGAGTTCATCCGCGGCGAGGACATCAAGCCGGGCGCCGTGGTCCTGGATGCCGGCTACAACGAGGGCAACGTCGGCGACGTCCACTTCGAGTCGGCCGCCGCCCGCGCCTCGCTGATCACCCCGGTACCGGGCGGCGTCGGCCCGATGACCATCGCGGTCCTGCTGGAGCAGACCGTCCAGGCCGCCGCCGCGCAGGCCGGCCTGGCCCTCGCGGACCTCTGACCCGCGCCGGCACCGATCCGGTACGACGAACGCCCCGGGCCCTTGGGCCCGGGGCGTTTCGTTTCCTCCGGTAAGGGGCCGAAGGACCGATCCGTGGTGCGCGCGCCACCCTCGTCCTCGCCGAGTTGTGGGAGCGTTTCAGCGTCTCGGATGAGCTTAGGTTTCCTGGGCGGGCCTGGCTTTTCAGGTCTGCCGGGAAGGCGGCGTGTGGTGTTGGGGCAGGGTGTGGACGCCTGCGGTTTGCCGCGTGCCCGTGCCGCTGGATGCGGCCGGGTGCTCATCGTGTGCGGTGCCTGCCGCCTGTGCCGCCGCTGGGCGCGGCGATTCGGTGGCTACAGCAGCCGCCCCGCCGGACGCTTTCCGCCCGGTGTGGACCCGGGCGGGGCGGGGACCCCGCGTCGCTTCCTGGGCACGGGGCGGATTCTCATGGGCCCACCTCCATGCGGCAGGCCGTTCTGCCCCGTACAACGAGGGCCCAGCCACCAGGACACGGCCGAAGTTGCGATCAACGGATCAGCGGATCGCCGCTGACAACCAGCGGCGCGACGCCGGGTACTCGATCTTCTACATGGGCATCAACCTCGGCGCCGTCATCGCCCCGCTCGTCGTCGGCTACCTCGGCGAGGAGGTCAACTGGCACCTCGGCTTCGGCGCCGCCGCCGTCGGCATGGCCCTCGGCCTGGTCCAGTACGTCCTCGGCGGCCGGCGCCTGTCGGAGCAGCTGCGCGCGGAGCCCGTGGTCCGGCTCACCCCCGCCGAGCGGGCCAAGGTGCGCACGTCCTCCTCGTACGGCCTGGTCTTCACCGCCGTACTGATCACCCTGCTGGCCGCCTCGCACGCGCTGAGCATCGACAACATCACCTTCGTGCTGACGGTGGTCGCCGTGGTGGTCCCGGCGGGCGTGCTGCTCTCGATGTACCGCAGCCCCAAGATCGACCGCGTCGAGAAGACCCGGCTGCGGGCCTACGTCTGGCTCTTCCTGGCCGCCACGCTGTTCTGGCTGGTCTACGACCAGATGGGCAACGAGCTGAACCTGTTCGCCGCCCAGAAGACCGACCTGTCCCTGCTCGGCTGGCACATCCCGGCGAGCTGGACCCAGTCGCTGCCCTCGCTGTTCGTGATCATCCTGGCCCCCGTCTTCGCCGCCTTCTGGGTGCGCCGGGGCAAGCACATGAGCACCCCGTTCAAGTTCGGCCTGGCCCTGCTGCTGACCGGCGCCTCGTTCGTGGTCATGTCGGGCGCCGCGGCCATCGCCTCCAGCGGGGTCAAGGTCTCGCTGATGTGGCTGGTGGGCGTGTACGTGATCCAGGTGATGGGCGAGATGTGCCTGAGCCCGGTGGGCCTCTCGGTCACCACGAAGCTCGCTCCGCGGGCCTTCACCAACCAGATGATGGGCGTCTGGTTCCTCGCCGCCGCCACCGGAGACGCGATCGGCGCGCAGCTGCCCCGGCTCGACGCGGTCATCGGCCAGAGCTGGAACTTCCTGTGGCAGGGCGCCCTGGTGATCGCGGCGGGTGCGGTGATGGTCTTCTTCACCAAGCGGCTCAAGGTCCTGACGGGCGAGGCGGCCGCCGCCCGGGAGGCGGTGGCGGTGGCGGCCTGAACCCGGGGCGGGCGCAGGTGGCCGCCCGCAGTCAGGCGCGCGTGGCCCGGTGGCGGGCCCCGGCCACGATCGGGGAGGTCTGGAAGGCGTGGGCCAGCTCGGTCAGCGAGCGTGAGTCCAGGCGGTACGGGTCCGGGCAGTCGGGGTGGGCCGCGGCTGTGGGGGCGGTCTCCTGACCGGCCTCCGCCCGCTCGGCCTCCTCCCGGCGGCGGCAGGCCGCCGCCAGCATGGCCGCGTCCGCCACCAGGGCGGCTTCCTCCTCGGACCGGCCCTGAGCGCACGCGGCCCCGTACGCCTCCTGGCGGACGGCGGGGTCGAACCAGCACGCGAGGGCCAGGATGCCGTCGTCGATCACCGATTCGCGGTGGACCAGCCGGATGCCGACCGGCGACCACCAGGTCAGCGGCACGGGCCGCAGCCCGCCCGGGGAGAACCCGCGCAACGCCGCCCAGAGCGGCCGCAGCCGCCGGTAGCGGCAGTAGTCCTGCCAGGGCGCCGAACCGCCCACCAGCGGCACCAGGAACCCGGTGCCCACCAGCAGGGCCGCCGTGGCACCCAGCAGCGGGGCGACGGAGGTGGACAGGTGATCCATGTCCCCGCCGCTCCAGCGCGCCCCCATCGCCGTCCACTTGGCCACGAGGAAGGCCAGGTTGAAGGTGCCTCCCAGCATCAGCAGGGCAAGTCCCGTACGGAGCGGGCGCAGCGGCCGCACGGAGGGGGACAGGCGGCGCAGCCACTTCCGGCTCAGCATGGTGAGCGCGGCGCTGCCCACGGTCTGCGCCGACAGATAACAGATGATCATCTCGCGCAGAAGCGGCGTGTTGGCGTAGTACGTGTCCAGGTCCCGCAGCCGCTCGTCCGGAGCCTCGCCCAGGGCGAACAGGGCCACGATCGCCACCACCAGGGTGCCGTACGCGGCCACCGTCAGCCGGGTGGCCCTGCGCACTGCCGGGGCCGGGGTCCCGCTCCAGTGCAGGATCACCACGACACAGGCGCCGGAGAAGGCCGTGAGCAGGCTGTAGACCAGGGGAGCCGAGAAGTTGACGATGCCGGTCAGCCGGTTGACGGCCACGATCGTCGGCGGTGCCGAGAGGAAGACCGCGAGCGAACCCCCGGCGAGGAGGGTGCACACGGCCCGCACCACGGGCTGGTCCCAGCCCCGCCTCAACGTCGGCGCCTTGACGATCAGCGCCGCGGCGATCACCGCGCCCGGAACGTAGAGGACGAGGCCTTCGGTCATCGTGCCCGGCCGACGGGGTCGACCGGTCCAACGGGTCCGAGGGGGCCGCCGGGGCCGGCCGGCCCGTCCTGGTCCAGGCCCGCCACCGTCCGCTCGGCGGCGGTCAGGGGAGCGGCCTTCAGCGCGCCCCGGTCCGATGTGCGCAGCACCTCCCAGACCACCCCGGGGCGGATCCAGTAGGTGGGCGCCCGGTTCATGGTGATGACCTGGAGCAGGGCCGCGGTGAGCGAGGCCTTGGTGGTGGCGCCGGTCATCAGCCGCTCCACGTACCCGTTGAGCAGCCCGGCACCGGGGCGCGGCTTCATGCCCGTGGCGCCTGGGTACAGGATGTCCTGCGAGGTGGCGAGGTCCCAGGCGACGGCCACCTGCGGGGCGATGGCCCGCTGCGCCTCGCGGCCGATGCCCGCGTGGGAGAGGCCCTTCGCGCGCAGCAGCGTACGGACGGCCAGCAAGCCCTGGGCCGCGACCGTCATGCCCTGGCCGTAGAGCGGGTTGAAGGTGGCGACCGAGTCTCCGACGGCGAAGAAGCCGTCGGGGAGGTCGGCCTTCTCGAAGAAGATCCGGCGGTTGGCGGTGCCCTGGGTGACGGCGACGTCGGTGAGCGGCTTCTTGCCTTCGAGGAGCTCGCCGACGATGGGGTCGCGGACCCCCCTGGCGAACGGGATGAAGGCCTCCGGGTCGGAGGTGGGCTGGCCGCCGCGGGTGCCGGACAAGGTGGCCTGCCAGCGGCCGTTCTCGATGGGGACGATCGTCGCGGTCTGGCCGGGTACGGGCACCCGGGGGTCGGACTGGACGTTGATGATGGGGAAGCCCAGGGCGTGGGCTCCCTCGGGGGCTTCGAAGATGCGGGTCGCGTAGACGAGCCCGGAGTCCACTCCGGCCTCCTTGAGGCCGCTCACGCCGAGCGCCTCCAGCCAGCTGCGGGCCCGGGAGCCGCGGCCGCTCGCGTCGACCACGAGATCGGCGGCGATCAGGCGGTTGTCCTCGTCGGGGGTGTCCGCCCGGACCCCGGTGATGCGGGCCGCGGTGCCCTCCAGGCCACGGACCCGGCTCTGCTGCAGGGTGGTGACCCCGGGCAGCCCGATGACGCGCGAGCGGACCACCGAGTCGAGGAGGTCACGGCTGCAGGAGATGTTGAACTGCATCTCCTCGTGGCGCGGCAGCCAGCCCTGGGCGGTCTTGGAGACCAGATCGGTGGGGAGGCTGCGGCGGAAGGCGCCGGCGGCCGTCCAGTCGTCGGTGACGCCCGGCAGGATCTCCTCGATGGCGCGTGCGCCGCCCGACCACAGCAGGTGGGTGTGGCGGGCCTGGGGCAGTCCGCGGCGCGGCTCGGGACCCTCCGGCAGGGTGTCGGCTTCGATGATCGTGACCGTCGCGTGCTCGGCGAGGACGGCCGCCGCGAGCAGGCCGGACAGACTGCCGCCGATGACGACGGCGTGCCGCGGCGGGGTGGAGGGCGGGGAAGTGTGAGTCATCGTGTGGTGCTCTCTGTCAAGGCCGTGCGAAAGCGCATCGGCGGAGGAAGGACGTCGGCGGAGGCGGTGGTCAGCCGCCGGGTGTGGTCGTCGGGACCGCGCTCAACGCCCCCAGCCGAACGAGCTCTTGATCCGTTCGACGGCTTCGGGGACCTGCTCTTCCCGGGGAGGCGGAAGGAATGCCTGGAGGATCTTGCCGAGGTACAGCCCGAAGGTCTCCGCGCGGATCTCCGCCGGGTCCTCGCGGTCGGCACGGGCGGCCGCCTGCCGGACGACGGAGCTCAGTCCCTGCTCGGAGCCCAGCAGGTCGCAGAGGCTCCCGTGGGGGCCCGTCAGCCGGGCGGCCACGGTCATGCCGGGCCCGTGGCGGCCGCACACGCCCTCGTGCACGTGCCACAGCTCGTGGCAGGCGATGACGAGCTGGTGCTCGGGCCGGGTGTGCTCCTCGATGACGAGGAGGTCGCGGTCCTCCAGCCCGAGCCACAGCCCGCTGGCGGTGTCGGGCGGGAAGGTGGCGAACCGGAACTCGACCCGGCGCCCGCCGCGGACGTGCCCGTAGGCGGTGCAGAGGCTCCCGATGATCTCGGCGGCCCCGGCGGGAGGGGTCGGGCGGGCGGCCGCCCGCAGATCGTCGCCGAGCCTGCGCATGGCCTGCGTGATCCTCATCGTGCTTCCCCCTCGGCGGTTCCCGCATGGTCGGTGTGCTCGTCGCCGCCGGGCCGGCCGGCGGCCGCCCGGTCCTGCGCGGCGCGCGGGGCGGGCGCGGCCGGGTGGCCCCATTGCCCTTCCCGCGCCAGCAGATCGTCCAGGTGGTTCGCCAGCGACTTCCAGCCGTCCGGGGAGAGCCGGCCCGCCCGGGTCACGATGCTGCGCACGTCGTGCGCCCGCATCACGGCGAGCATCGGGTTCTCGGCGGGCCGTTCCGCGGATTCCAGCTCGCGCTCGATCCCGGCGAGGGCGGAGGCCAGCGCCTCGGTGTCGTCGGCCAGCAGGAAGCCGCTCTCGACCCCGTAGAAGCGCTGGATCCCGGCGGCCGCCGCGAGGTTGGGGAGCCCCTCGCCCTGGGTGAGGCGGGTCAGCGACTGGCCCGAGGCGTCGAAGGAGCCGGCGATGGCGGAGAGGGAGTGGGCCTGCCCGTCCTCCCGGGGCCGGGTGTGGCGCAGGTGCTCGAAGCGGCGGCGCACCTGTTCCTTCAGCGGGAGCCTGGGCGGTCTGCCGTCGAGCGTGAGCCGGATGTCCTGCGGAGTGATGCCGGTGAGGTACGAGAGGCGTTCGAGGTCGTCCGCGGCGCCTTCCGGCCGGCCCCCGGGCCCGGGCCCGGACCCGGTCGTGGCCAGGGCGTGTTCGACCGCGCTCTTGCTGTCGGCGAGCAGGAAGCCGGCGTACACCCCGAAGAACCGCTGCACGCCGGCCGCGTGGCCGAGCCGGGGCAGTCCGGTGCCCGCGTTGAGCGGGCCGAGGGAGGCGCCGGGGGCGTCGAAGTCCTCGGCTATGGCGGCGAGCGGCCACTCCCGGCCGTGCTTGTCGCGGCGGGTGGCGCGCAGCCGCAGGAAACGCCGGTGCACCCGCTCGCACAGCGGCAGCTCGGCGGCGGTGCCGTCCAGTATCCGGGGCACGCGATCCGGTTCGACCCCGGACAGCCGGCTGAGCCGCTCCACGGCGAGCACGTGCGCCGGGTCCCGGCCGCACCGCTCGGCGAGTGCCGCGACACGGGCCCGGACCGCGCGGAGGTCGGGTCGGTCGGCGGCTCGCACCGGGTGTTTCTCCGTCAGTAGAGAGAAGGTTCGAACTGGTTGCTCTGCGTGAAGCCTAACCCCCGGTTCCGTGGCAGAACAGGGCGGACCCCCACCTTTCTTTCCGTCCAGCTCAAAAAATGTGGGGACGGCGCCCCGCGGCGAACCCCCGGACGGCCGTACGCCCATGACCTCACAGGTAATCGACCCGGCAGGGGCTCCGGCGGCACAGTGGAGCCATCGGGTTCCGGGGCCGCGCACTCGGCTCCGGGCCCGGGACATCCGTACTCCACCAGCGCATTCGACCCTCGACGGAGGCTGATCCGCCATGTCCGCAACCCTGCTCACCGCCGTAGCCCGCACCACCGTCCCCCGGACC
Source organism: Streptomyces sp. GL_148 (assembly GCF_057834205.1). NCBI lineage: Bacteria > Bacillati > Actinomycetota > Actinomycetes > Kitasatosporales > Streptomycetaceae > Streptomyces > Streptomyces sp. GL_148. The sequence goes on from NZ_CM174396.1 coordinate 7,284,521, forward strand.
GCGCTGCGCCGGTTCCTGGCCCTCGACTCCGTCGTCACCACCGGCAACGGGCTCGCCTACGCCGCCTTCTCCGCGCCCCTCGGCCGGCTGCTCGGCGTCGGACAGGGGCTGTTGCTGGGACTCGGGGTGTTCCTGGTGCTCTACGGGGCGGGCGTCGGCCTGCTGGCCTCGCGCCGGCAGCCCCCGGTCTTCCCCGTCCGGTTCGTCATCGAAGCCAACTACGCCTGGGCCGCGCTCAGCCTCGTCGCCCTCGTCGTCTGGTTCGCGCCCACCACCGCCGGGGCGGTGTGGATCCCGGCGCAGGCGCTCACCGTCGCCTCCTTCGCCCTCCTCCAGCAGCTCGCGCTGCGGGCAGGCTCAGGGCGCCAGTGACCGCAGGTACTTCACCGTCGCCGGGTCGGCCGGCAGGAGGGTCTCGATGGCCAGCTCGGCGACCGTCACGTCCATCGGGGTGTTGAAGGTGGAGATGGAGGACACGAAGGAGAGCAGGTGCCCGTCGTGCTCGATCCGCAGGGGGAGCGCGAGGTACGCGACGATCCCGTCCGGCCCGTCCGGCCCGTCCTCGCCGGGGCCCTGCGCCCCCGAGGGCACCGGATAGGCCGCCACCTCCTCGTAGAGCGCGCGCAGCGGCGCCGAACGGGCCAGCGCGATCTGCCGCTCCATCTGGGCCAGCAGGTGTCCGCGCCACTCGCGGAAGTTGCGGATCCGCGGGGCGAGGCCCTCCGGGTGCAGGGTCAGCCGCATCGCATTGAGGGGGCCGGACAGCAGGTGCTCCGGCAGGCCCTCCATCAGCATCAGGATGCCCCGGTTGGCGGCCACCACGTCGTACGTGGCGTCCACCACCAGCGCCGGATACGGTTCGTAGCCGGTCAGCAGCCGCTCCAGCCCCTCGCGCAGCACGGCCATCGAGGGGTCGTCCAGCGGGGTGTGGGCGTACCGGGGTGCGTAACCAGCCGCCACCAGAAGGGCGTTGCGGTCCCGTACCGGGACTTCCAGGTGGTCGGCGAGGCGCAGCACCATCTCCTCGCTCGGCCGGGACCGGCCCGTCTCCACGAAGCTGATGTGCCGGGAGGAGGAGTCGGCGCGGCCCGCCAGCTCCAACTGGCTGAGCCCGCGCCGCTCCCGCCAGGTGCGCAGCAGGGCGCCTACCGTCAAGGGCACAGCAGTCGTCATACCGCGACGGTAGCCCAGCCGGGAGATCGCAGCGCGCTCACCCCACGTCGAAGACGTTCCGCAGACCGAGACGGTAGCGCCACAGGTCGTGCCGCTTGGCGGACTCCACCTCGGGTGCCCGGTACAGCGACCGGACCGTGCACCGGGTGGCCTGTGAACCATCCCTGTCCAGAAGGGAGTTGACGGCCGCCCGGGCCGAGGCGTTGGCCCCCTCCATCGTCGCCAGGTCGATGTCGACGGACACGTAGTCCCCGCTGAGGAAGAAGTTCGGGATCCGGGTGCCCGCGCTCGGCCGGTTGTGGAAGGTCCCGGTCGGGTGGATCAGCAGTTGGTCCTGGTTGGTCGGATGGGGGGTGCCGATCCCGTCCACCCCCGGGTCCAGGAACCACGAGTGCAGCTTTCCGTCCGACAGCAGGGTCTTCCCGGTGTCGTTGAGTGAGGCCTTCAGCTGCGCCCACACCTCGCGGGCGACCTCCTCGCGGGTGCACTGCTTGGCCGTCTTCCCGTAGAGGATCCCGGGCTTGTCCCACTCGGAGATGTCCACCGACAGGCAGTCCACGGCCGCGCCGTCCCCGTAGTCGGCGGGGAAGTCCCGCGACGGCCAGTGTTCGGCCTGCTGGATCGCCGTCAACGACCAGGGCGAGTCGATGCAGTTGAGATGACCATGGACGAGGGGTGCGCGCTCGGTGAGGTAGAACTGGATGCCGGTCATCCAGTCCGTCTGCAGCAGGTCGCACCGCCCGAGCATCGGATCGGCCGCGCGCAGCGCCGGGCTCCAGGTGCGGCGGGCGTGTTCGACGGGCAGTGCGCTGACGTAGTGGTCGGCGGTGACGGTCCGCACGGCTCCGGCCGGGTCCTCGATGAGGACCCCGCTCACCCGGCCGTCCCCGTACCGGACCTCGCGCACCGTCCACCCGATCCTGAACTCCACGCCCAGCGAACGCAGATGGGCCTCCCACGGGTCGATCCACGCCTCGTTGGTGGGCAGGTTCAAGATCCGGTCCGGCGGGCCGTCGGCGCCGCGGCCCAGCAGGTTGAAGACGAAGGCCTCGCCGAGCGTGCCGACGGTACGGGTCGATGCTTCCTCGGCCTTGGTGGCCACGATGTTGCGGGTGACGCCGATGGCGAGGATCCGCTGGTACTCGCTCGACATCCGCGCGGCCCGGGTGAACTCCCACCACGGGGTGCGCTCCCACTGCCCGTTGCGCCGCTCGTCGCAGCTGGTGAGGAAGACCAGGGCGCGGTCGACGAAGTACGCCGTCTCGTGGAGGGGGAGGCGGACCAGCGTCTGGAGGATGCCGGTCAGGGCCCGGCGCAGCTCGTCGGGGGTCAGCTCGGCGGGGGAGTGCTCCGGCCAGGGGATGGGCGCCCGCAGGTCCTCGCGGCCGGCCGCCCGGGCGAACATCATCTCGCGGGGGGCGACCAGGTTGTCCCAGACGCCGTTCGCGTTGCCGGGGAAGGGGATGCGCCGCATGGTGTCCGGCAGGTTGTGGTAAATCCCCGGGATGAAGCGGAAGCCGTGCTCGGCGGGGAGCGGCCGGCGCCCGCCCCGGGCGCTGCCGGGGACGTCCATGCTGCGGGCCTTGCCGCCGAGCGCCCGACGCTCGTACACGGTGACGGCGTAGCCGCGTTCGGCCAGTTCGTGCGCGGCGGTGAGGCCGGCGACCCCGCCGCCGAGGACGGCGACGCGGCGCGCGTTCGCCGCCGCGGCGGGATCGGAGGTGGCGGGTCCGGTCGCGGCCTCGGCCGGGAGGCTCCCGGCCGCCGATAAGGCGCCCGCGGTGGCGGCGGCCCCCGCGATGAAGGTGCGCCTGGAATTCCCTGTGCGCGTCACGATGATGCTCCCTCGATGCCGTCGACACCCAGCGGTGTCACCGGCTGGTATTACCGGTGCTATTACCGGCGGTAACAGTCACGTCCGGCGCAGGAGCTTAGGCGTGGCGCGGTGGTCACGGAAGGCACGGAAGCACCCGCACGCACTATGGCGCGAAACCTTCCCTACGGCCCGAGCTGTGGGAACCTTGACTCCACGTCAGGTCAATCGGGCAGTCGTCTACGGGGAAGGAGCCTGCGGATGTCGAGAGAGCCGCTTTCGCAGAAGGAGATCGAGGACCGGTTGCGGGAACTCCCCGGCTGGGCCTTCGAAGACGATCGGATCATCCGCACCTACCGGCTGGGCAGCCACTTCGCGGCGAGCGCGCTGGTTGGCCACATCGCCGCCGTGCAGGAGGAGTTGAACCACCACTCCGACCTCACCCTCGGCTACAACACCGTCCGCCTCTCCGTGAACACGCACGATGCCGGAGACGCCGTCACCGACGCCGACTTCACCCTCGCCGAGCGTGTCGAATCCCTGGCCCCCTCCCACGGCGCCGCCTGATGCCGAAAGCTCCACCCATGCCCATGCCCATGCCCGTGCCCATGCCCATGCACGTGCCCACGCCGAGACCGCTCCTCGACTACGACGCCGAAGCGGAGGCCTACGACGCCACCCGCGGCGGGGCCCCGCGCGCCGAGGCCGCCGCCGCGGCGGTCCTCGGCCTGCTCCCGCCGGCCGCCGTGACCCTGCTCGACCTCGGCTGCGGCACGGGCATCGTCACCACCCGCATCGCCGCCGCCCGCCCGGGGCTGCGCGTCCTCGGCGCGGACGCCTCGTACGGGATGGCCGCCATGGCGCGCTCCCGGGGGATCCCGGTGGTCCTCGCCTCCGGGACGCGGCTCCCGTTCCGCTCGGGTTCGCTCGACGCGGTCAGCGCGGTCTGGCTGCTGCACCTGCTGCGGTCACCGGGCCTGGTGGCCGCTGTGATCGCCGAGGCGGGGCGGGTGCTGCGGCCCGGCGGGGTGTTCGTCACCACCGTCGACAAGGACGCCGCCCACGACGTGGGCAGCGACATCGACGCGGTGCTCGCCGAGCACCTCACCGCCACCCCCGCCGACTCGGCCCAGGCCGTCACCGGCCACGCCGCCGCGGTGGGCCTGTACCCCGCCGGCGAAGCCCTCTTCACCGGCCACGGCCAGGGCCGCACCCCGCGGGGGGCCGCCGAAGCGCTGCTCGCCGGGCGGTACGCCTCCCGGGTCCACCCGCGCGGCATCACCCCGCGCGAGCTCGCCGACCGGCTGGAACTCCTGCCCGGACCGGACACCCCGCGCGCGGAGCCGACGTACCGGCTGCGCTGCTTCGTACGGGCCTGACGGGCGGGGCGGGGTCAGGGGCGACGGGCTGCTGCCCCGCCCCCGCCCCGCCCCTGCCTCAGGCGGGCTCCAGGCGCCACCACTGCGCCGGGGAATCGGTGTCCTCGCACTGCCGGGCCCGGCCCTCCCCGTCCGCCTCCAGCGGCAGACCGCTGATGGCGGCGATCAGCGAGACCACGCCGGGGTCGTCGAGGTGCTCCTCCACGACCCACTCCTGCGCCCCGAAGGCGTTCGCCTTCCACACCTGGACCCGGGTGCCGCTCTCGGTCGACGCGTTCGCGACGTCGAGCCGCTTGCCGTTGTGGACGCTGACCAGGTGGAAGATCCCGCCGCCGCTGTGCACCGGGGTGATCTCCCACCGCCGGGCCGCGGCCGGCTCGCCGTCCGGCCCGACGCAGACCCGGTTGCCGCTCTCGACCTGGAGCAGCAGCCCGCTCCCGGCATTGCGGATCAGGTACACGCCGTCGGGCGCCTTCGTCTGACTCATCGGTGGCTCAGTAGTCGAACTCTGCCGGGTCGGGACCGATCCGGCGGCCCGCCCCACCCGCGCCGAGCGCGTCCAGCGCGGCGATGTCCTCGGCGTCCAGCGCGAAGCCGAAGACGTCCAGGTTCTCCCGGATCCGCGCCGGGGTCACGGACTTGGGGATCACGACGTTGCCCAGCTGGAGGTGCCAGCGCAGGACCACCTGCGCGGCCGAGCGGCCGTGCTTGGTGGCGATCGCCGTGATGGCGGGCAGGGTGAGCAGCTCCTTGCCCTGGCCGAGCGGGGACCAGGCCTCGGTGGCGATCCCCAGGCGCGCGTGCAGGGCGCGCAGCTCGGCCTGGGGGAGCAGCGGGTGCAGCTCGATCTGGTTCACGGCCGGGACCAGGGAGCTCTCGGCGCCGAGCCGCTCCAGGTCGGCGGGGCGGAAGTTGGACACGCCGACGGCCTTGGCGCGACCGCTCTGAGCGATCTCCTCGAAGGTCTTCCAGATGCTCAGGAAGTCGTCGCGCATCGGGCGCGGCCAGTGGATCAGGTACAGGTCGATCTCGTCGAGGCCCAGCTTGGCGAGCGAGGTGTCGAACTCGCGCAGCACGTTGTCCCGGCCCCAGGTCTCGGACTTCCCGTTCCACAGCTTGGTGGTGACGAAGAGCTCCTCGCGCGGCACCCCGGCGGAGGCGATGGCCTTGCCGGTGCCCTCCTCGTTGCCGTAAATGGCGGCCGTGTCGATGCTGCGGTAGCCCGCCTCCAGCGCCGTCCGGACGGCCTGCTCCGCCTCGGCGTCCGGAACCTGCCAGACGCCGTAGCCGAGCTGGGGCATGAGCGTGCCGTTGTTGAGCTTGATGCCGGGGACCTGATTCACGTCGGTCGTTCCCTCTGGTCGTCGCTGGTGCGGGTGCTGACGGGCGGTACGGATGCGCGGACGCATGCCCGTACGACCGGCGACAACCGGCCCCCGGTGTGACCTATTCCCGCCGTACGGGTGAAATTCGTACGGCGGGAACAGGCACCCGGCGCTACGCCCCCAGGTACGCCTCCCGGACCAGCGCGTTGGCCCGCACCTCGGCGGCCGTGCCCTCGGCGAGCACGCTGCCCAGGTCCAGGACGACCACCCGGGTGCAGAGGTCCATCACGAAGGCCACGTTGTGCTCGACGAGCAGCACCGCGCAGCCCTCCTCCTCGGCGAGCCGGCGCACGACCGCCGCCAGCTGCTCGCGTTCGGGCGCGGACATGCCCGACGCGGGCTCGTCCAGGAGCAGGACCCGGGGCGGGTCGGCCACGGCGCGGGCCAGCTCGACCATCCGGGCCCGCCCCACCGGCAGACCGCCGGCGTACGAGTCCCCGAGCGCGCCGATGCCGCAGTCGGCCAGTACCCGCGCGGCCCGCTCCCGCCGCTCCCGCTCCCGGCGGCGCCGGGTGGGCGAGGCGACCAGATCTGCGGCGAGACCGCCGCCCCCGCCCCGCCACTCCTGCGCGACGAGGACGTTGTCGGCCACGCTGAGCTGCCCGAACAACTGCTGGCGCTGGAAGGTCCGGCGCATCCCGTGCCGGGCCCGCCAGACGGGGGAGCGCCGGGTGACGTCCACCCCGTCGAGCAGCATCCGGCCCTGGTCGGGCCGCCGGATCCCGGACAGGACGTCGAACAGGGTGGTCTTCCCGGCCCCGTTCGGGCCGATCAGCCCGCACACCTCGCCGGCCCGGATCCCGAGGTCCACGCCCGTCAGCGCCTTGACCCCGCCGAACCGGACGCTGACGCCGCGGGCCTCCAGCACATAGGGGTCCTCTCTCATGTCGCCATCCCCAGGTAGGCCTCGGTCAGCCGGTCCGCCTCCACCTCGGAGCGCGGGCCGCACCAGGAGACCCGGCCCTGCGCGAGGTAGGCGACGGTGTCGGCGATCCCGAGGATCTCGGCCGCCTTCTCCTCCACCAGCAGCAGCGCGGTCCCCGCGGCGCGGAGCTCCATGAGCAGCCCGTACACCTCGTCCACCACGCGCGGGGCGAGCCCCAGGGAGGGCTCGTCCGCGATCAGTACCCCGGGCGGGCGCTGCAACAGCGGTGCGAGGGCCAGCATTTGCTGTTCTCCTCCGGACAACGACCCGGCGGAGACGGTGCGCCGCTCGCGCAGCCGGGGGAACCGGTCGTAGACGGCGTCCCGTTCGTCCGCGTCCCTCAGGTAGAGGGCGAGGTTCTCCTCGATGCTGAGCGAGGGGAAGATGCCCCGGCCCTCGGGCGCGAGCAGCACTCCCGCCCGGGAGCGGCCCACGGCGCCGTCGCGGGTGGAGTCCCGCCCGCCCACGTGGACGGTCCCGCCGACGACCGGCAGCGCTCCGGCCGCCACCCGGCAGGCGGTGCTCTTCCCGGCCCCGTTGGGCCCGAGCACGGCGAGGATCTCGCCGCGCCGCACGACGAGGTCCACCCCGTGCAGCACGAGCCCCCCGTCGTACCCGGCGGTGACGCCGCGCAACTCCAGCGCGGGCCCGGCTGCGTGTGCTCGCCCTGCGGGCGGCTGTTCCCCCACCCGGCCCCTTCCCGAAACTGGGGCGCTGCCCCAGCCCCCGGCGACCAGATCAGCGCCTCCGGCGTTTGAGGAGCGGGGGTCCGGGGGCGGAGCCCCCGAAGGGTCCGGGCGGAGCCCGGTTTCGGGAAGGGGCGGGGTGGGGGAAAGCCCCGCAGGGCCAACCCCGGCTCCGCCGCCGACCCGGGCAGCGGGAACGGCGCCGGCCCCGCCCTCGGCCTTGCCACCACCCCGGGCCGCGGGCACGGCCTCGGTACCGGCCCCGCTCTCGGGCACGGCCCCGGCCGAGACGTGGGCTCCGGCCGAGGCAACGGCCCGCCGCCGCGCCAGCCGCACCGGCACCGCCGCGCAATACCCGTCGGGATCGTTGGCCAAGGCCAACCCCGCGAGCCCGAACAGGATCACCGGCAGGTGCGCCGACTCGGTCACGTAGTCCGCCATGATCCGCGGAGCGACGGCGAAGACCAGCCCCGCCACCACCGCGTACTGCGGCCTGCGCACACCCGCCGCGACGACCACCGCCAGCCACACCAGCCCGGTCATCGCGGTGAAGTCCGTAGCGGTGATGCGGGTGTTGTACGAGGCGTACATGACGCCCCCGAACCCGGCCAGCCCCGCCGACAGCGTGAACAGCAGCAGCTTCGTCCGCAGCACGGACACCCCGGAGGCCATCGCGGCCGCGGGAGCCGACCGTACGGCGAGCATCGCCCGGCCCGAGGGGGAGCCCCGCAGCGCGCTCAGCCCGGCGGCGACCGCCGCGACCAGGAGGACCAGCGCCACCCCCAGCGCCCGGTCGTCGGAGAGGTCCACCGGCCCGATGACCGGGCGCGGGATCGACCAACCGGAGTCCCCGTTGCGCAGCCACCCCATCTGGAAGAGCACCTGGTCCGCCAGGAAGGCCAGGGCCAGCGTCGCCAGTGCCAGGGAGCGCCCGCCGAGCCGTAGCGCGGGCAGCGCGACCAGGGCTCCCAGGACGGCGGCCACGCACGTGCCGACCGCCAGCGCCGCGAAGAACGGCCACCCGCGGCTCATCAGCAATCCGGCCACCAGTGCGGCCCCGGTCACGAAGGTGCCCTGGGCCAGGGACACCATCGCGCCGAGTCCGGTGACCACGGTGAAGGACATGAACACCAGGGCCAGCGCGAGCCCTTGGGCGAGGAGCCCGCTCCAGAAGGGGGTGGTCACGGTGTAGAAGGCCGTGGCCAGTAGTACGGCGCCCGCGGCCCACACCCCCCAGCGCCGCACCCACGGGGCCCCGGCCAGATGGTCCGGCGAGGCCACGTCCACGGCGGCGGTCCCGGCGGCCCGGGCCCGCCGGGTGAGCACCAGGAGCCCCCCGAACAGGATCAGGAAGGGCACGGCCGTCCTGAAGCCGGTGATGGAGTCGGCGAAGGACGCGTAGCCGACGACCAGGTTCTGCAGGACCCCGAGCCCCAGCCCGCCCGCGAAGGCGAGCGGGACGGAGGCGAACCGCCCGATCACGGCGGCGGTGGCCGACACGAAGAGGAACAGCGTGAAATCGTGCGCGGACAGCCCCAGGAGCGGAGTCGCCAGTACCCCCGCGAGCCCGGCCAGCCCGGAGGCGATCATCCACGCCACCGAGGACAGCCGGTCGGCGTCGATCCCGCGCAGCTCGGTGAGCGAGCGGTTGTCGACGGCGGCCCGCAGCCGCAGCCCGAGCCGGGTGTGCCGCATCAGCACCCACAGGGCGACCGCCACCAGGGCCGTGGCCACCCAGGTGATCAGCTGGTCGGAGTCGATGCCCACGTCGGCGGTGAGCTGCCAGGGCGTGGCGGGGCTCGGCCCCACGCCCGGCAGGCCGAACTGGTTCTCCGCCGGCTTGAGCGGCGCTCCCGCATCCGTCAGGAGCTCCACCGTCCACAGGCCGGCCGCCGGCAGGGCCACCAGCAGGCCGATGGTGGCCACGATCTGCGCCGTCTCGCCGACCTGCGCGAGCCGCCGGAACATCAGCCGGTCCAGCGCCCACCCGAGCCCGGGGGCCAGGACGAGGACCACCAGCAGCGCCGCCGGGACGGCCGGCCAGCCGAGCCCGGAGTGCAGTTCGTAGAAGGTGAGCGCGCACAGGTAGGCGGTGGCCCCGTGCGCGAAGTTGAACAGCCCGGACGCCGAGTACGACAGCACCAGCCCGGTGGCCAGCAGTGCGTACAGGGCGCCGGACACCAGACCGCTCAGTACGAAGGCGAGCAGATCTCCCATTCCGTTTCCCGTACCCCTACTTGAAGGGGATGGACTCGTAGCACTTGAACGGTACGGAGACTTCGTACGCGCCGTTCTTCAGCTGTACGAGCGCCCCGCAGCCGAAGCTGTCCTTCTGGCCCTTGGGCTCCGCGCGGTTGCCGACGAGGGTGTCGGTGTCGGAGAAGCCCTGTGCGGCCGCCTGGAAGGACTCGACGGTCAGGTCCTTGCCGGCCTTCTGCGCGATGGACACGAACAGGTCGGCGGACATGTACCCGGTCAGCATGTGCATGTTGAGCGGCACCTCCAGCCCGCCCGACGCGGCCTTGATGTCGGCCTTGAACTGGTCCATCTTCGGGTTCGTCGACTCGAACGGCTCGAACTGCAGCAGGACGTGCACGCCGTCGAGGGCCTGCTTGGTGGCGTCCTTGGCGAGCAGACCCGGGTCGTAGTCGGTCGGGTCGGAGAGCAGTCCCTTGTACCCGCTGCGCTTGAGCGAGGTGAACAGCCCGATGTTGTTGGGGGTCTGCATGACGGAGACGACCGCGTCCGGGGCCTTGCCGTCGTTGCTCTCGAGGATCTCCTTGACGTACGCCGACCAGTCGCTCGGCACGGCGGTGGCGGGCACCGAGGCCTTGGCGTAGGCGACCTTGAACCCGGCGCTGGTGAAGCCCTGCTGGAAGGTGCGCACGCCGAACTTTCCGGCGTCGCTGTCGTTGGCGATGATCGCGACCGACTTGCCCGCGGCGCCGCCGAGGACCTGGCCGATGCCTTCGGGCCAGGTCTGGTTGATGGTGCCGCCGGGGGTGGGGACGAGGCAGCCGTTGAACCCGTAGATGTACTTGGGTCCGCAGAAGGAGGGCAGCGTGCCCCAGCCGAAGGTGGGTACCTTTTCCTGCTCCAGGAAGTCGGCGCCGCTGAAGGTGACCGAGCTCATGGGGGAGACCGCGAAGACCTTGTCCTGCTGGACGAGTTTGCGGGCCGCGGCCAGGTTCTTGGCGGGGTCCTGCCCATCGTCCTCGGCGCCGATGTAGTCGATCTTGCGGCCGTTGATCCCGCCCTCGGCGTTGGCTCTCGCGTAGCGGGCTTTCGCTCCGAGGTCGGTGGCCTTCTTGCTGTAGCCGCTGGCGCTGGTCATCGACACGATGCCGCCGACCTTGATCGAGTCGGCGCTCACCCCGCGGGAGGTGCCGGTGGCTCCCGGCTTGTCGGGGGAGGCGCTGTTGGAGGCGGAGTTGCAGGCGGAGACGAGCGCGAGCGCTGCCGCCGCGGCGGCCAGGGTGCGGATCGGTCGCAACATGTGTGGATCCCCTCCGGTCGGAATCCCCGCATTCTGTGTGCGACCTGACGCATCGTCAATATCAATGACAGGTAAAGTGACGGTCCGTCAGGTAACGGTTCGGGCCGTCGGTGTGATCGCGCTGCGCGCCCGTCAGGACTGGTAGAGGGCCGCCACCTCCTTCGCGTAGGCCTTCTCTATGGCCCGCCGCTTCAGCTTCAGCGAGGGCGTCAGCAGCCCCCGCTCCTCGGTGAACTGCTCGCCCAGGATGCGGAACGTGCGGATCGACTCGGGCTGGGAGACCAGGGTGTTGGCCGCCACCACCGACCGCCGGACCTCCGCCGTCAGATCGGGGTCGAGCACCAGCTCCGCCGCCGTCGGTAGCCGGGGGCGGCCGCGCATCGCCATCCAGTGCGCGACCCCCTCCATGTCCAGGGTGAGCAGGGCCGCGATGTACGGCCGGTCGTTGCCCACCAGGACGCACTGGGAGACGAGCGGGTGCGAGCGGACCCGCTCCTCCAGGGCGGCCGGGGCGACGCTCTTGCCGTTGGAGGTCACCAGGATCTCCTTCTTGCGCCCCGTGATCGTGAGGTACCCGTCCGCGTCGAGACGCCCAAGGTCCCCCGTCGCCAGCCAGCCGTCCCGCAGGACGGCCTCCGTGGCCTGCGGGTCGTTCAGGTACCCGGAGAAGACGTGGGCGCCGTACAGCCAGATCTCCCCGTCCTCGGCGATGTGCACCGTACCGCCGGGGATCGGCCGCCCGACGGTGCCGTACTTGGTGGCCCCGGGCGGGTTCGCGGTGGCCGCCGCGCAGGACTCGGTGAGCCCGTAGCCCTCGAAGACCGTCACCCCGGCGCCGTCGAAGAACAGCCCCAGCCGGCGCGACATCGCGGAGCCGCCCGACATGGCGTACCGCACCCGGCCGCCCAGCGCCTCGCGGACCTTCCCGTACACCAGCTTCTCGAAGAGCTGGTGCTCCATGCGCAGCTTCGCCGAGGGCCCGGGCCCGACGCCGAAGGCCTTCTCCTCGCGCGCCTCCGCGTACCGTACGGCCGTCTCCACCGCCCGGTCGAAGGGCCCCGTCCGGCCCTCGGTCTCGGCCTTGCGGCGGGCGGCGGCGAAGACCTTCTCGAAGACGTACGGCACTCCGAGCACGAACGTCGGCCGGAACGCGGCGAGGTCCGGCAGCAGTTCGGCCGCCGCCAGCACCGGCTGGTGCCCGAGCTTCACCCGGGCGCGGACGGCCGCCACCTCCACCATCCGCCCGAAGACGTGGGCGAGCGGCAGGAACAGCAGGGTGGACGGCTGCTCACCGGGCCCGGCCTGGAAGACGGACTCCCAGCGGGTCACCATCGTGTCGGCCTCGAACATGAAATTGCCGTGGGTCAGCACACAGCCCTTGGGGCGGCCCGTGGTCCCCGAGGTGTAGATGACCGTGGCCGTCGCGTCGGGCGTCACGGCGCTCCGATGGCGGTGCACGACGTCCTCGGCGACCTGGAGTCCGTCCTCGACGAGCCCGTCCACGGCGCCCGCGTCCAGCTGCCACAGCCGGCGCAGCATCGGCAGGCGGTCGATCACCGACCCGACGGTCATGGCCTGGTCCTCGTCCTCCACCACACAGGCCGTGCACTCGGAGTCGTAGAGGATCCAGTGCACCTGCTCGGCGGAGGACGAGGGATAGACGGGGACCGGCTGGGCGCCGATCGCCCACAGGGCGAAGTCGAAGAGCGTCCACTCGTACCGGGTACGGGACATGATCGCGACCCGGTCCCCGAAGCGGATGCCCTGCGCCAGCAGCCCCTTGGCGAGCCCGAGCACCTCGGAGGCCAGCTGGCCCGAGGTCACGTCCCCCCAGACCCCGCCCGACTTGCGGCCGAGCACGACCCGGCCGGGGTCCTCGCGCGCGTGCAGGAAGACGGCATCGGCCAGACCGCCGACGGGTGAGCCCGTGACGACCGGTGGGACGGTGATCTCCTGCAAGGCCCGATCCTCTCCGTACGGCGCGGCGACGCTATCCCACGCCTACCCGCCGGTGATCACGGAGGGAAGACCTCCACAAGACCTCCCCAGCGGCGTGCCCCGGGTGTGCCCGGGGCGTGCCCTAGGGCCTGTCGTCAAACTCCCGTCTGCCGCGCCCTTCGGGCGACGACGGGAGTTTGACGACAGGCCCTAGGCGGTGACCACGGACAGGTTGAAGTCCACCGGGCCGAGCACCCCGTAGAGGCGCAGCCACAAGGCCATCAGGGCTTCGGTCGCGCGGGCGCTCGACAGGTCGCCGAGATCGGTGATCTGCTCGGGCGCCCAGCCGAAGGAGCGCAGCAGCGCGGTGGTCTCGGCCTTGGCGCCGGCGTCGTCGCCGCTCACGAACACGGTGTGGTGGCCCGGCACTCGGCTCGGCTCGACCATCACCGCGTTGTTCATGGTGTTGAGCGTCTTGACGATCCGCGCTTCGGGAAAGGCCTTCTGGAGCTGCTCGGCGACGCTGTGCCCGTCCGGGGTGACCACTTTCGGCGGGAACCCGTCGGAGAAGTCCAGCGCGTTGGAGACGTCTACGACGGTCTTGCCCCGGAGGTTGCCGGCCCCGGCGGCCTCCAGCACGGCGAGCGAGACCAGCCCGCCGGTGGCGTTGAAGACGATCTCGGCGGTGGCGGCGGCCTCGGCGAAGGTCCCGTGGCCGCCGCCCGTCCCGGCAGCCCACCGCGCGGCATCGGCGTTGTCCGCCGTACGCGACCCCATCGTGACCTCGTGCCCGACCGAGACCAGCTTCCCCGCCAGCCGCTGCCCGACCTCACCGGTCCCCAGTACCGCGATCTTCATGCGCGTCCCCCTGCTCGTTCCGTGCGAATTCCCGCCGGACCGCGAGCGGTTGGCGTACGGAGACCCTAGGCCGTCTAGACGCACGGCATCGCGAACGGCGGCACATTCGGCCCGGCGGACGCCCGATTCCCAGGCCAGGCCAGGACAGTCGCGGGGGCGGGGCGGGGCGGGGCGGATGCGTCGCGGCGCGACCGCGGGGATCCCGCGTGGCGCGTACCCTGCGGGGCCGGTCGCCTACCCGCCCTTCCACCACCCCCCAGACTCCGTCCGGGGGGACCCCCAGCCGTGCTCCGCCCGGACCCGGTCCTCAAGCGCCGGACGGGCTGGGCATGCCCCCGGGGCTCCGCCCCTGGTCCGGCTCCGGCTGCCCTGGCTCCGGCCCCGGCTGCCCAGGCCCCGGCCCCGGCCCCGGCCCCGGTTGTGCCGGCCCCGCCCTACGCGGCCCGCGTCAGGCGGTCCGCCCCCGACAGGATCGCCGCGGCCAGGGCCTCCGCCGCGGCGGAGCCGCGGGCACCCCGCAGCAGTGCGAACTCCACCGTTCCGAGGTCCGGCAGGCCGCCCACCCGGACCAGCCCCGGCGGGATCAGTCCGCGCGTATGGGCCATCACGCCCAGCCCCGCCCGCGCCGCCGCGATCAGGCCGCTCAGGCTGCCGCTCGTACAGGCGATCCGCCACGGTCGCCCGTCCGCCTGCAAGACGTCCAGCGCCCGCGCCCGCGTGATCCCCGGCGGGGGGAAGACGATCAGCGGCACCGGCCGGTCCGGGTCCACCCGCAGCCCCTCCGCCCCGATCCACACCATCCGGTCCCGCCACACCAGCCGGCCCCGCTCGTCGCCGTCCCCGCGCCGCTTGGCGAGTACGAGGTCCAGCCGCCCCGCGTCCAGCCGCTCGTGCAGGGTCCCCGACAGCTCCACGGACAGCTCCAGCTCCACCTCGGGGTGCTCGTGCCGGAAGGCCTCCAGGATCTCCGGCAGCCGGGTCAGCACGAAGTCCTCCGAGGCGCCGAAGCGCAGCCGGCCCCGGATCCGCGTGCCCGCGAAGTAGGCCGCCGCGCGTTCGTTCGCCTCGAGGATCGAGCGGGCGAAACCGAGCAGGGCCTCGCCGTCCTCGGTGAGTTCCACGCTGTGCGTGTCGCGCAGGAAGAGGGGCCGGCCCGTGGCCTCCTCCAGCCGGCGCACGTGCTGGCTGACCGTGGACTGGCGCACGCCGAGCCGGGCCGCGGCCTGCGTGAAGCTCAGGGTCTGGGCGACGGTGAGGAAGGTGCGCAGCTGAACGGGGTCGTACACACCGCCCACCCTACTCCCGCTCATCATGTTCCGTGATGACAGTGAGAGCGGTGTACGGCTTTCCCGATCACCGCCCCACCGCCGAAGATGAAGGGGACCCCCGACCCGCCCCGCGCCCTCCCGCCGACCTCAGCAAGTGAGCATCCCCATGCGCCGCCCGCACCTCCCCGCCCGGCTCCCCGTGGACCCGTTCATCATGGGTCTGCTCGCCACCGTCGGCCTCGCCGCCCTGCTGCCCGCCCGCGGCGCGGCCGCCTCCGTGGCCGAGGCCGCCTCCACCGCGGCGGTGGCACTGCTCTTCTTCCTCTACGGCGCCCGGCTCTCCACCCGCGAGGCCCTCGACGGCATGCGCCACTGGCGGCTGCACCTCACCGTGCTCGCCTCGACCTTCCTCCTCTTCCCCCTCCTGGGCCTCGCCGCGCACGCCCTGGTGCCCAGCGTCCTCACGCCGCCGCTCTACAGCGGCCTGCTCTTCCTCTGCCTGGTGCCCTCCACCATCCAGTCCTCCATCGCCTTCACCTCGATCGCCCGCGGCAACGTCCCCGCCGCGATCTGCGCGGGATCCTTCTCCAGCCTCATCGGCATCTTCCTGACCCCCCTCCTCGCGGCCGGCCTGCTCGGCAACAGCGCGGGCGGCTTCTCCCCCGACTCGCTGGTGAAGATCGTCCTCCAGCTGCTCCTGCCCTTCCTCCTCGGCCAGGCCCTGCGCCCCTGGGTGGGCGGCTTCCTCGTCCGGAACAAGAAGGTGCTCGGCTACGTCGACCGCGGCTCGATCCTGCTCGTCGTCTACACCGCCTTCAGCGCGGGCATGGTCGCCGGGATCTGGCGCCAGGTCAGCCTCCCGCGCCTCGGCGGACTGATGGCCGTGGAGGCGGTCATCCTCGCCGTGATGCTGGCCGCCACCTGGTACGGGGCCAAGCGCCTCGGCTTCACCCGCGAGGACCGGATCGCCATCCAGTTCGCGGGGTCGAAGAAGAGCCTGGCCGCCGGACTCCCCATGGCCAGCGTGCTGTTCGGCGCCCAGGCGAGCCTCGCCGTGCTGCCGCTGATGCTCTTCCACCAGATGCAGCTGATGGTCTGCGCGGTACTGGCCCGCCGCCGCGCGCGCGACCCCCAGGCTGCGCGGGACCCGCAGGACCTGCACGCCACGCAGAACCCGCAGGACCCGCACGCGACGCAGGACCCGCACGCGACGCAGAACCCGCAGGCCACGCACGCCACGGAGCGGCCCGAACTCGCCGCCGGGCATGTGGCGGAGGTCTCGCCCACCCCCCAACACCCGGTCCCGCAGGCCCGGTAACGTGCGGCGGTGACCTGGATACGCCCGCTCTCCGCCCACGCCCCGCGCCCCTGCACCCTGGTGGTCTGCCGGGGCTGCTGCTGCGGCGACCCCCGCAAGAACCCCGGCACCGACCACGCGGGACAGCTCGCCCGGCTGCGCGAGGCCGCGGCGGCCTCCGGCGGGCGCCTGGCCGTCCGTACGAGCGACTGCCTCGGCCCCTGCGCGCAGGCCAACGTCATCGTGGTCCAGCCCACCACGGAGGCCCGCCGCCGGGGCGCCCGCGCGGTCTGGTTCGGCTGGGCCCTGGACGACACCGCCACCGACGAGGTCATCGCCTGGGCCGAATCGGGCGGCCCCGGGGCCACTCCGCTCCCGGCGACCCTCGATCTCCACCGCATCGACCCCCCGGATCCGAAGCCGGCCGAGCCCGCCTCCCGCCGCGGCCGCCGCAAGCGCTGATCGGCACCCTCGCCCTCGGCGGGCCGCCCACGCCGCGGACACCGGCGGTGGCACCGCCAAGGGCGGCTCATCCCACAGCCACACGATCGAGGCCCCGGCGGGCACCCCGCACGTTGCCGCGAAGAAGATCGAGCCCGCGTCCAAGGACAACCAGTACAGCCAGATCATCAAGGCCCCGGTGGGCACCGAGCACACCGGCGCGGGGCACCTGGCCGACAAGTAGCCCGTGCGGGGCAGGGGCGGGGGTCGCGCGACGGCCCCCGCCACCCCCTCGGCGCCCTCCCCGCCCCGTCGGCGCCCCGCCGGGCCGCGGCTCACGCCGTCAGGTCGATCCGTTCCTCGCCCGCGTAGATGTTCATGTCCCCGCCCCGCAGGAACCCGACCAGCGTCAGCCCCGACTCCAGCGCCAGGTCCACCGCGAGCGAGGACGGAGCGGACACGGCCGCCAGCACGGGGATGCCCGCCATCACGGCCTTCTGCGCCAGCTCGAAGGAAGCCCGCCCCGACACCAGCAGCACCGAACCCGCCAGCGGCAGCCGCCCGGCTTGCAGCGCCCGGCCGACGATCTTGTCCACCGCGTTGTGCCGCCCCACGTCCTCCCGTACGTCGATCAGCTCGCCCCCCGCCGAGAACAGCCCGGCGCCGTGCAGGGCGCCCGTGCGCTCGAAGACCTTCTGCTCCGCGCGCAGCAGATCCGGCAGCTCCCCGAGGACCCGCGCGCCCACCCGTACGGGATCGTCCGCGAGCCCCGGGAACCGGGTCGCGGTGCGCACCGCGTCCAGGCTGGCCTTCCCGCACAGGCCGCAGGAGGAGGTGGTGTAGACGTTCCGCTCCAGCGTGATGTCCGGCACCGGAACTCCGGCGGCGAGCTGCACGTTCACCACGTTGTAGGTGTTCGTTCCATCCTCGGCGGCGCCCTCGCAGTAGGTCACGGCCCGGACGTCCGAGGCCGAGGCGAGCACTCCCTCGCTGGCCAGGAAGCCCACGGCCAGCGCGAAATCGTCACCCGGGGTGCGCATCGTGATGGCCAGCGGCTTGCCGTTCAGCCGTATCTCCAGCGGCTCTTCGGCCACCAGCGTGTCCGCCCGGGCCCCCGCCACGCCGCCCCGGATCCGGACGACGCGACGGCGTTCGGTGACCCGTCCCATGTGATCAGCCCACCCGTTCTGTTCTTGCCGTACGCCTGGAACACCCATTCTCCAGGATCGGCTCCGGGCACCTTCCCCGGCTGGAGGACCCTCGGGAAGCTCCAAAGTCCGGGCACTGAATCCTGTCGGGTCACGCGCCCCTGTACCCATCAGTAGCAGGCAAAGCTGGTAAATCCTGACTGCCTTACAAGGGGGGACCCCGCCCATGACCGGTTCACGCGTGGTGGCGCTAGGGCACTACCAACCCTCGAAGGTGCTCACCAACGAGGACCTCGCCGCCATGGTGGACACCAACGACGAGTGGATCCGGTCCCGCGTCGGGATCAAGACCCGGCACGTGGCCGGCCCCGACGAGCCGGTCGACGAGCTGGCCTACCAGGCCGCGGGCAAGGCCCTCGCGAGCGCCGGTCTGACCCCGGACGACATCGACCTCGTCCTCGTCGCCACCTCCACCGCGATCGACCGTTCCCCCAACATGGCCGCCCGCGTCGCGGCCAAGCTCGGGATGGGTTCCAGCCCCGCCGTGATGGACATCAACGTCGTCTGCTCGGGCTTCACCCACGCCCTGGCCACCGCCGACCACGCGATCCGGGCCGGCGCCGCCACCCGGGCGCTGGTCATCGGGGCCGACAAGATGACCGAGATCACCGACTGGAGCGACCGCACCACCTGTGTCCTGACCGGCGACGGCGCCGGCGCGGCCGTGGTCGAGGCCTGCGAGGAGCCCGGCATCGGCCCGGTCCTGTGGGGCTCGGTCCCCTCGATGGGAAACGCGGTCCGCATCGAGGGCTCGCCGCCGGTCTTCGCCCAGGAGGGCCAGTCCGTCTACCGCTGGACCACCAGCCAGCTCCCCCCGCTCGCCCGCAAGGTCTGCGAGAAGGCCGGGATCACCCCCGAGGACCTGGCCGCGGTCGTCCTCCACCAGGCGAACCTGCGGATCATCGAGCCGCTCGCCGCGAAGATCGGCGCCGTCAACGCCGTCGTCGCCCGCGATGTGGTCGACTCCGGCAACACCTCGGCCGCCTCCATCCCGATGGCCCTGTCCAAGCTGGTTGAGCGCGGCGAGATCCCCTCCGGGGCGCCCGTCCTCCTCTTCGGCTTCGGCGGCAACCTCTCCTACGCCGGCCAGGTCATCAGCTGCCCGTAACACCCGGTCCCGCGCCCGCGGCGGTCCCCGTCGCGGGCTCGGCCGTGGGCCCGGCCGCGGTCGGGCCCACGACGGGGACGGCGCCGCGGGCCTCCGCCGCCAGCGCGGCCACGAGCACCAGGACCAGCGCGGTCAGCTCCCAGGCCGCGCTGATCCGCATGCCCGCCGCGGCGGTCGCCAGTACGGGCACCACCGCGAGCGCGCGGAACCGTACCGGCCGGATCCCCAGCACCAGCCGGAAGGCGACGTCCCCGGCCAGATAGCAGGCGACCCCGCCCGCGAGCGCGAGGGCCGGCCCGGCCGGCAGCTGCTCGCCCAGGTGCCCGATGCTCTTCTTCACGCCCGCCGAGAAGGCGGCGATGCCCAGCAGCATCGGGATGAAGCAGTAGTAGTACGCGCGCAGCGCCAGCTTGAAACGCCGGTCCGGCGGGCAGCCCGCGAAGACGTGCTCGGCGCGCCCCTCGTCGCGTACGAAGTACATCCACCACAGCGCGGCCCCGACGGCCAGCGTCAGGAACGCGCCGACGACGATCCCGAAGGTCAGCGGCAGCGAGCCCACACCGATGCCGACCGCGATGATCGACTCGCCGAAGACGATGATCAGCAGAAGTCCGTGCCGTTCCACGAAGTGCGCGGCGCCGATCCCGCCGAGCTGGTCCTCCACCGTCGTCCCCGCGGCCGCTTCGGGCCCGGAGGCCGCTGCCCGCCGCGAGATGGCGGGTGTGACGAACTGGAACAGCAGCGCCAGCGCCCACAGGCCCAGGGCCGCCGCCCCGTCGAAGAGCCCGGCGGCCGTCACCGACAGGGCGGACAGCGCGTTCGGCAGGGCGAACCACAGCACCCCGCGCCCGTGGGCCTGGCTGTACAGCGCGCTGTGCGTGATCACGACGACCAGGTAGCCGAGCCCGAAGGCGACCCCGCCGTCCCCGAAGGCCGTCGGCACGGCCAGGGCGCACACCAGGAACGCCCCCATGGCAAGCAGGATCAGCAAGCGGCGCACGGGCCGGTCGGGCGGCACCTGATTGGTCAGGTACGCGTAGCCGCCGTACATCCAGAACAGCACGGTGAAGATCAGCAGTACCCGCCCGGCGCCGCGGAGGGTGAGGTCGTCCGCGAGCAGCACCGTCAGCTGGGTGATGGTGAAGACGAAGACGAGGTCGAAGAAGAGCTCCAGCGTGCTGACGCGATGCTCGGATTCCATACGTGATTCCCCCTGGACTCGAACGTGCGGCGCCCATCCGATCGCCTCGCAACGCCACTGTCCAACGGGTATCAGCATCCGGGAGCCCGCGGCGCTCCGCCGTGCGTCCTGACCTGAGAGGTACGCCGATCCCGCCCGGCGGGCTGATGGATCGGCGAGCGACGCGCCGGAGGACGGAACGGCACGACGCCCGCCCTGGGCCCCAAGGCGCGAGACGCGACGTCTCGGCAGGGTCGGCGTGTCCGGCCCGGACATGCCCGCAGGTCAGCGCGGCGCGTCGGACTCGGGCCGGGCGAAATACCTGGTCGGAACCCCGCCGAACCTTTGCTATTGTTGTCCATGTCGCCGCGGGAAACCGGGGCCGACCACCTAGTCCGGGTGGCGGAATGGCAGACGCGCTAGCTTGAGGTGCTAGTGCCCTTTATCGGGCGTGGGGGTTCAAGTCCCCCCTCGGACACAGAGGTCAACCGACCAAATGGAGCCGGTCAAAGTGACGCAACGTCGCTTTGGCCGGCTCTGTTGTTGTACGTGCACGTGATCTGGCCCCCTGCGGTTCGCAGGGGGCCAGATGTGTTCGGGCTGGTCAGGTGGGGTGTTGGGGGCGGGGCGGCTTCGAAGCCGTCCGCGGTGTCGGGCCACGCGGGGAGACTGCCCGGCGAGGGCCGGCAGCTCGCTCAGTTCGGCGGCCGGGGACCTGTGCTGGCAGAAACTCAAGCGCACGGGAGAGGTCGGCACCCCTGTGGGGCCGGCTGATGAGCGCGGCGTTCGAGTTCAGCGGGCGGTACCCCGGGGGACGGCGAAGTCGGTGAGCCGGGCCGAGCCCGGCGCGAGCTCCTGCCAGGGACCGGGGCAGGCGAGCACCGCGATCGCGGACGTCGGGAACTTCTCCGACAGGCGGTGGATCGCTCCGGCCTCCGTGGCGTCCGCGGCCTTCCGGGCGAGGCTGAGGGCCAGATCCTCCAGGCCCGGGTTGTGGCCGACGAGCAGGAGCGTTCTGACCTCCTCCGGCACCTCGGACACCACCTCCAGCAGGTCCTCCGGCTCGGCGGCGTACACCCGCTCGTCGAAGCGCACGGGGACCGTGGCGCCGAGCTGTCCGGCTGCCAGTGCCCAGGTCTCGCGGGCCCGCCGGGCGGTGGAACAGATGACCAGCGCGGGGACGCAGCCGGCGTCGCGCAGCCAGCGGCCCGCCGCGGGCGCGTCCCGCAGACCCCGCGGGCCGAGCGGCCGCTCGTGGTCCGCGACGTCAGGCCAGGCGGACTTGGCATGGCGCAGCAGCACCAGTCGGGTGACGGACCCCGCGCTCATGTTTTCAGCCTCATGGCCTCAGCCTCGCACGGTCCACCGGACCGGGCAGCGTCGTCCGGCACTCAGCGGGGTCCGTCCGGTGTTGCGGCCCGCGGGTTTTCCGCCCGGGCATTCGGGTATGGGTGGCATGAGACCGTTGCAAGCGTCGGCCCGGCTGTGGAATGGAGGCGACGTTCGCATGACCGAAGGCGCGCTCCCCTACCTTTCCTCGGCCCGGGTCACCGTGCTCAGGGTGTATCCCGGGGACCCGCCGTTCCGCATCGTGGAGATCGACGGCCAGGTGGCCAGTACCGCCACGTCCATGACGGACGTGGTCCTGACCGCCGCGGCAGCCGGCATCACGATCCACGACCTGGACGACCCGGGCGAGGTCCGTTGGGTCGGAGGCGGAAGGTTCCACTGGAACGGGTGACCTGCAGACGAAGGCCTCGTCGAGGATCGAGTGCACCAGCCACGCAGACAGGGGAGCGGCACCCGCCCGCGGCACGCCCGCCCGGGCCATTGCCCTGGTGCCGGGGGGTAAGCGAAGATCGGCCGGGAATCTTCGCCCTCGGGAGGGTACGCGTGTCCGAAGTCAAGGCCGAGCTGGACCGGTTGATGAGCATCTTCCTCGGGGCGTTCACCAATGCCGGAGGCGGGCGGCCGGATCTGGGCGCCATCCGCGAGGTGTTCATCCCCCAGGGAATGATCATCAAGAACGTCGGGGCCGAGCCCGTGATCTACGACCTCGACGGCTTCATCGAGCCCCGGGAGAAGATCCTCACCGACGGGACGCTGACGGAGTTCCGCGAATGGGAGGTCGCCGAGCGGACCGAGGTCTTCGGTTCGGTCGCGCACCGGTTCAGCGAGTACCGCAAGTCCGGATACCTCGACGGAGTGTGGTTCGAGGGCTCCGGCCACAAGACCACCCAGTACGTCCGGACGCCCGGGGGCTGGCGGATGAGCGCGATGGCCTGGGACGACGTCGCCCCGTAGGGCCGAGGGCCGAGGGGTCGCAGACCCGTAGGACGATCCGGCCCCCCGCGGACAGCGGGGGGCCGGACGCATGGGGGGAGCGGTTACGCGACCGGCTGCTGCTGGGTCACGCAGTGGATGCCGCCGCCGCCCGCGCCGAGGCTGTCGGTGTTGAGCTGCTCGACGACCCGGCCCGGGAAGGCCCGCTGGAGGGTGAGCTTGGCCGCGGCGTCCGCGGTGGAGTGGCCGAACTGCGAGGAGATGACGGCGCCGTTGCACACGTAGTAGTTGACGTAGGAGGCGACGAAGTCGGGGCTGGTGGAGCGGATCCTGTTGTAGTCGGGGCCCTGGAGCTTGGTGACCGCGATCGGGTGGCCCAGGGCGTTCGTGCTGGTGGAAAGGATCTGGTACTGCTGGCGCGCGTCGTTCGACCAGGCGTCGGTGTCGCTCGCGAGCGGCATCTGCACCATCCCCTCCCCCTCCGCGAGGAACCGGGACGTGGCGTCGACGTGGTCGTCGGTGATGTCCCGGCCGAGGACGCCCTTGAACCAGATGACCTTCGAGGCGCCGAAGGCGGCGCACAGGGCGGCCTCCAGCTGGGCCTGGGTCTTGTTGGGGTTGCGGTCCGGGTTGATGAGGGAGCTGCGGGTGGCCATGAGCGTGCCGGCGCCGTCCGCCTCCACCGCGCCGCCCTCGCCGGTGAACCCCGCGGTGCTGAACGGCACTCCGGCGTAGGCGGCGACCCGGCCGGCGACCAGGGAGTCCCTGGCGTGCGTCTGCTGGTTGCCCCAGCCGTTGAAGTTCAGGCCGACGGCGTCCAGAGCGCCCGCCCCGTTGGTACGGAACACCGGGCCGCTGTCGCGCATCCAGCAGTCGTCCACCGGGATCGAGCCGATGACCGTGACCGCCGAACCGCAGGCGCTCTTCGCCGTCGACACGCTCGCGGAGTTGGCGCACATGACCACCGGCTCGTACTTCGCGATGGTCCTCGCGATGAGCGCGATGTTCGCCTGCACGCCAGCGAGCCGGCGGCCCCAGATGGCGGAGCTGTCGGGCCACGCCATCCACGTCCGGGTGTGGCGGACGGTGTCGATCGGTACGGCGAAGCCCGCGGCGGCGTTCGCCGCCGAGGGACGGACGGCCGCGAAGGCCTGCCAGCCGACGGCCGCCAGCGCGGCGCCGGCCGCGGTGGCGCCCGCTGCCGTCAGGAACCCTCGTCTGTCGAGTCTCCGTGCGACGTGCTCGTTCATCTCTGATCTCCGTTTCGTCCTACGCGGATGTGTGATGAACCGCCGGGCCGTGGGAGCCGCCGCTCCCACGGCCCCCCTACAGCGCGCGGCGCGCGGCGGCGATGCTCCGGGGATCCCACCCCGGGCGGGGAACGGACTCCAGGAGCAGGCGCGTATAGGGGTGTTGGGGGTCGGCGAGCACCTGCTGCGTCGGGCCCGACTCGACGATCCGGCCGCTCCGCATGACGATCACGTCATCGGTCACGCAGCGCACGACGCCGAGGTCGTGGGTGATGAACAGGTAGCCGATGCCGGTCTGTTCGCGGATGTCGAAGAGCAGGTTCAGGATCTGCGCCTGCACCGAGACGTCCAGGGCGGCCACCGCCTCGTCGAGGACGAGGACGGCAGGCTCGACCGCCAGCGCGCGGGCGATCGCGACGCGCTGGCGCTGTCCTCCCGACAACTGCCGGGGCAGCGCGTCCGCCTCGCGGGAGCCGAGGCCGACCTGCTCGAGCAGTTCGGTGATCCGGTGCGCGTGGTCCGTGCCGGGGAAGTGCAGGGCGAGGGTCTCCCGCAGGGCCGCGCCCACGGTGGTGCGCGGGTCCAGGGACAAGAAGGGGTCCTGGAAGACCATCTGGACCTCACGGGCCCGTGCGAGGCGGCGCGCCTTGCCGCGCGCGTGCTCGCCCCGGTCGCGGCCGTGGATCAGCACCCGGCCCTCGTCCGCGTGCTCCAGACCCACCACGATGCGGGCCGTGGTCGTCTTGCCGGAGCCGGACTCGCCGACGATGCCCAGGGAGCCGCCCTCGGCCAGCCGGAACGAAACGTCGTCCACGGCCCGGACGCTCCCGTAGGTCCGGTGCAGGCCAAGGACTTCCAGGACGGTCTTCGTCGTGCCGGGCGCACCCGTTGGGGTGTCGGCGCTCGTGCCAGTGGCGGTTGTCATGGGTGGAGTTCCTTCCGCTGCGTCCCCGCCGGTTCCTGCTCCTGCTCCTGCTCCCGTGCCCGTGCCCGTTCCTGCTCCCGCTCGGCGATCAGCTCGCCGTGGTGGCAGGAGGCGAGCCGGGCCGGCTCCCCGACGACGGGGAGCAGGGCCGGTGCCTCGCGCGTGCACACGTCGGTCGCGAGCACGCAGCGCGCCGCGAAGGGGCATCCGGTCAGCTCCTCCCGCAGGCTCGGCGGCCGGCCCTCGATCGCCGAGAGCCGCCCGCGGGGCGCGTCCAGGCGCGGGGTGGAGTTCAGCAGGGCGGCCGTGTACGGGTGCCGGGGCCGGGCGAACAGCTCGCCGGCCGGGCCCGTCTCCACGATCCGGCCCGCGTACATCACGTACACCCGGTCGCTGATCGCGGCGGCGAGGCCGAGGTCGTGGGTGACGAACAGCAGCCCCGTTCCGAAGCGTTCGCGCAGATCACCGAGGAGGCCGATCACCTCGGCCTGCGTGGTGACGTCCAGTGCCGTGGTGGGTTCGTCGGCGAGGATCAGGGCGGGATCGCCCATCAGCGCGGACGCGATCACGACCCGTTGCAGCATGCCGCCGGACAGCTGCCCGGGGTACTTGCGCAGCGCGTCCGCCGTGAGGCCGACGGCCTCCAGCATCGCCACCGCCCGGTCCTCGGCGACCGCCTTGGTCGCCTTGGCGTTCAGCCGCAGGCTCTCGGTGAGGAAGTCGCCGACGCGGCGCATCGGATTGACCGCCGCCCGGGGGTCCTGGAAGATCATGGCCGCCGTGCTGGTGCGCAGCACCCGCAACTGGCCGGGCGTCATGGTCAGTACGTCGTCCCCGGCCACCCGCACCTCGCCCTCCGTGCGGGCCCCTTCGGGGAGCAGCCGCAGCACGCTGCGCGAGGTCAGGCTCTTGCCCGAGCCGGACTCGCCGACCAGCGCCACGGTCTCCCGGGGGCCGACGGTGAGCCCGACGCCGTCGAGGACGGGCCGGACGGCGCCCGGCAGGTGCAGCCGCAGTCCCTCGATCTCAAGGGTGTTCAGCGTGCTCATCGGGCCCTCCTGGCTACCTTGTCGGCCCAGGCCTCGCCGACGACGTTGAAGGCGACCACGGTCAGCACGATGGCCGCGCACGGCACGATCGCGGAGAGCGGGTAGCCCGCCTGGATGGCGGCGTTGCCGTCGAAGACCATGCGGCCCCAGTCGGGGGTCAGGGCCGGTACGCCCAGCCCGAGGAAGGCGAGGCCGGCCAGGTCGATCAGGGCGTAGCCGAAGTTGATCGCGGACTGCGCGAGGACGACGGGCATGACGGCGGGCACTACGTGGCGCAGGCAGATCTGCGCCCCCGAGTGTCCTTGCACGCGGTACGCCTCCACGTAGGGCCGGGCGCGCTCGGCGAGCACGAGGGAGCGGGTCAGCCGGCTGACGTAGGGCAGGTAGGCGATGGCCAGGGCGATGACGGGGGCGAGCAGGCCCTCGCCGTAGACCGAGACGATCAGGATGGCCAGCAGCATGCCGGGGAAGGCGAAGACCAGCTCGGTGCTGCGGGAGAGCACCGAGTCCAGCCAGCCGCCCCGCCAGGCGGCGGCGGTGCCGATCGCCACGCCGGCCACGGTGGAGAAGGCGACCACGCCGAGCGGGCCGAGGAGCGAGGTACGGGCGCCCAGGACCAGCCGGGAGAAGGTGTCGCGCCCGGAGGCGTCGACGCCGAGGAGGTGATCGGCGGAGGGGCCCGCGAGGGCGCCCGCCAGGTCGACGGAGTTGGGATCGTAGGGCGCGATCCAGGGGGCGAACACGGCGACGAGGACGACGAGGGCGACGAAGCCCGTACAGAACAGGGAGAGGGGGGCGCGGGAGGTCCGGAGCCGGGCGAGGCCCGGCCGGCGCACCAGGACGGAGCTCACGAGGCCTTCTTCGCGGGGCCGAGGGTGACCCGGGGGTCGACCAGCGGATGGAGCAGGTCGACGACGAGGTTCACCGTCATGAACAGCGCGACCATGATGAGGGAGATGGCCTGCACGGTGGGGAAGTCCTTGGTGGTGGTGGAGAGTTCGAGGAGCTGGCCGATGCCGCCCACGCTGAAGGCGGTCTCCACCAGGACGGTGCAGACCAGCAGGGTGGAGACGATGAGCCCGCCGGTGGTGAGCACGGTGCCCAGTGCGTTGCGAAAGACGTGCCGCCGGACGACCTGGCTCGCGGAGACGCCCCGGCTGCGGGCGACCGTGACGTGCTCCTGGCCGAGGACTTCGAGCATCGCGGCCCGGGTGACCCGGGCGAGCATGCCGATCAGGTAGAGCGCCAGGGCGACGGCGGGCAGGGTCAGGTGCCAGAGCATCCCCCCGAACTCGTCGCCGGCCCCGCCCGTGGGGAACCAGCCCAGCTTCACGGCGAACAGGCCCTGCAACAGGACCGCTGCGACGAACGACGGGGTGCCGATGGCGACGGTGGTCGT
The DNA here is from genome assembly GCF_057834205.1 of Streptomyces sp. GL_148. Taxonomy (NCBI): domain Bacteria; kingdom Bacillati; phylum Actinomycetota; class Actinomycetes; order Kitasatosporales; family Streptomycetaceae; genus Streptomyces; species Streptomyces sp. GL_148. The sequence goes on from NZ_CM174396.1 coordinate 7,311,582, forward strand.
CACCAGGATCGCGGAGTCGGCGGCCCCGCCGCGGACGGCGCCGATCCAGCCCAGGAGCAGCCCGAACACGAGGACCAGTACGAGCGCCATCGAGATCAGCATCAGGGTGTCGGGCAGCCGGTCCGCGAGCAGCCGCGACACGTCCGTGCGGTACGTGATCGAGCGGCCGAAGTCGCCCTGGACCACCTGGCCGAGCCAGTTCAGGTACCGCACGGCGAAGGGGTCGTCCAGGTGGTAGTGCTCGTTGATCGCCTGCAGTGCCTCCGGGGAGGCCGAGCGGCCGCCCAGGAGGAAGCTCGCCGGATTGCCCGGAGCCAGGTACAGCGCGCCGAAGATCACGAAGGAGGCGCCGAGCAGGGTGGCGGCCATTTCGGCCAGCCGCCGTACGGCGAAGCGCAGGAAACTCATCGCGCGGCCGCCCCGACGCCGGCGGCCCACGGGGAATAGAGGTAGGAGATGGTGGTGGGGGCGCCGGTGATCCGCTTGTTCAGGAAGACCGCGGTCGGCCATTCGGCGACCGGGATCCACAGCACCTGGTCGGAGGCCTTCTTCTGGAGTTCGGCGGCCGCCGAGAAGCGCTTGGCCGGGTCGTACGCGGACCGGGCCTTGTCGGTCAGCGCGTCGTAGGACTCGTCGCTGTAGCCGGCGTAGTTCTGGTAGGCCCCGGTCTGGAAGTTGCTCAGCATGTCCATCGGGTCGGTGATGGAGTCGTAGTACGTCTCCGGGAACATGTCGATGCCCTCGCGCGCCGCGGGGTCGGTGAACAGCGAGGTGAACGCGTTGGGGGCGATGGTCTTCAGCTCGATCTTCAGGCCGATCCTGGTGCCGGCGTCCTGGACCGCGGTGGCCAGCACCGAGACGTCCTGGCCGATCGAACTGGTGGCCATGGTCAGCGTCTTGCCGGTGGCGCCGGCCTCCTCGACCATCCGCTTGGCCGCATCGAGGTTCTGCTCGGGGGAGGGCAGGTTGTCGAAGGCGGACGCGCGGATGGCGGCGGGGGCGCCGGCCCAGACCGCCTTGGTGGTGAGCGAGCTGGTGACGGTGCCCGCGCCGCCCAGCCCCGCCTTGACGAAGCCGCGGCGGTCCAGGGCCAGGGACAGGGCCCGGCGGACGCGGACGTCGCCGAGCGCGCCCTTCATGCTCGTCACGTTGACGTTGACGGTGCTGAGGCCCTCGCCGAAGTAGAGCGTGCCGGCGCCGCTCGCGCGCAGCCGGTCGTAGCTCTCGGTCGGGATCAGGTAGCCGCCGTCGGCCTCGCCGCTCAGCAGGGCGTTCGTACGGGCGTTGGGGTCGGTGAGGAAGGTGAAGACGGCCTTCGCGGACTTGGCCTTGGCGCCCCAGTAGCCGTCGAAGCGCTTCAGCTCGATCGACTGGCCCTTGTTCCAGGTGCCCAGCTTGAAGGGGCCGGTGCAGTCCAGGCTGCCGGTGGTGCCGTAGTCCTCGCCCGCCTTCTCCACCCCGGCCTTGGAGGCCACGACGCCCGCGGCGGTCGCCATGTACTGGGGGAACTGCGAGTCGGGCTGCTTCAGCTTGACCGTCACCTGGAGCGGTCCGGTCTTGGTGATCGCCTCGACGTTGGAGAAGTTGCTGTTCCAGGCGGCCCCGTTCTCCGGGTCCATCTGACGGCCCAGGCTGTAGACCACGTCGTCGGCGGTCATCACGCCGCCGTCGTGGAAGTGCACGCCCGCGCGCAGGTCGTAGACCCAGGTCAGGTCATTGGGGTTGGTGGCCTTCTCGGCCAGCCCCGGAGCCGTCGTGAGCTGCGGGGTCCACCGCATCAGGCTTTCGCAGACGTTCGACAGGATCGTGTTCGCCGGGTAGTCGAAGGCCGAGATGTAGTCCAGCGTCGGCGGTTCCGCGTACACGGCCCAGGTGAACGAGTCGAGCTCACCCGCGGCGGCGGGGGTGCCGGCGGACAGCTTGAAGGCCGTGTCCTTCCCCACGCCCTTGGGCGGGCCGGAACAGGCGGTGACCAGGCTGAGGGCGGCCAGTGCGGCGACGGGCAGCGCGTACCGGCGGGAGGCGGAGGCGCGAGCGGTGGCGGGGGCGCCGGAGGGGGCGCCGGCGGGGGCGCTACCGGTGGAGGCGCTGGCGGAGGACCTGGCGGCTCTGGACCAGGGAAGGGATCTGGGCATCGGTGCTCTCTCTTCCATGCGGGGCGGGGAGGTACGGGCGGGCGGCGAGCGGGTCGAGGAGGGGAGGCTCGGGTGTGGGCCGCCGGCCCGGGCACGGCGAAGGGGGCGAGCCGGTCAGGCGGTGCGGCCGGCCGCGGGGATCTGGGCCGCGACGATCTGGGCCGCGGGGATCTGCTGGGTGATGCAGTGCACGCCGCCACCGCCGTACGCGATCACGCGCGAGCGGACTCCGACGACCTTGCGGCCGGGCAGCGCGGACGCGATGACGGCGAGCGCGCCCTCGTCCTCGGAGGTGCCGGCGACCGGGACGACGACCCCGCCGTTGGCGATGTAGAAGTTGAGGTAGCCGACCTCGGTCTCCTTGCCGTCGACCTCGACGAGGTTGCTCTGCGGCAGGTCGATGATCGTGAAGGGGCGGCCGGCGGCGTCGGTGGACCCCTCCAGGACGGCGCGGTTGACGCGCATGCGCTCGTAGTCGGGGTGGGCCGGGTCGCTCGGGAGCTGGACGACGACGGTGGCGGGGGCGACGAAGGCGCAGACGCCGTCCACGTGCCCGTCGGTCTCGGTGTCCAGCAGACCGCCGTAGGGGAGCCAGATCACCTTGGTGACACCGAGGCGGGCGATCAGCTCGGCCTCGATCTCCTCCTTGGTCATGTCCGGGTTGCGGTTCGGGTGCAGCAGGCACTGCTCGGTGGTGATCAGCGTGCCCTCGCCGTCGACCGTGATCGCGCCGCCTTCGAGGATCATCCGGGAGTCGACGCGGTCCACGCCCAGGTGCGCCAGCAGGGCCGCGGCGATCTTGTCGTCGGTGTCGTAAGGGAAGTGCTTGCCGCCCCAGGCGTTGAAGCGGAAGTCCACGCCCGCCCGCCGGCCGTCCTGACCGAGCACGAAGATCGGCCCGGAATCCCGGAACCAGGAGTCGTCCAGCGGGAGCTCGATCACCTCGACGCCCTCACCGCACAGGCTGCGGGCCTCGTCGCCGCTGCCGGGCAGCGCGACCATGGTGACCGGCTCGAAGGCGGCGATCGCGGCTGCGACCTGGGCGTACTCGGTCTTGACCTCGTCGAAGACGTCGCCCCACAGCTCCTGCCGGGTCGGCCACGCCATCAGGCAGCCCTCGTGGTCCGTCCACTCGGCCGGCATGCGGAAAGTCGTCATGATCCACTCCTGTTTGAAAATTCAGTCAGTGTTCTCAGGGGTGTCCGCATCCTCCACCGAACTGAAAATTCAGTCAATGGTTCTGGCCAAGATGATGCGGAATTGGTCACACCGCGTATCGGACGCGCTGTGGAGGGGGCCCTGAATCGGCATGATCACGGCTTTACCGCCGGAAACGGGTGCCTGATGTTACGGTCAGGAAAAGCCCCAGGTGACGGAGTCGACGGGTAGAGTGACCCTTCGTGTCAGACCGTCGAACGGAAATACTCAGAGCCGCCACGCGAGTGATCGCGCGACGCGGCGTGCGCGGGCTCCGCGTGGGGGAGCTAGCAGCCGAAGCGGGCGTGTCCACCTCGCTGATCTACTACCACTTCACCGACCGCGCCGGCATCCTGCGCCGCACGCTGGAGTTCATCAGCGACCGCGCCGATCGCTACACGGCCGAACGCGAGGACGGCTCGGACGATCCGGAGAACCCCCGCGACGAGCTGAAGCGGACCCTGCTCCTCGAACTCCAGGAAACCCCGGAGGTAAGGGAGAACAGCACCGCCTGGGGTGAGCTGAGGGCCAGCGCCGTATTCGATCCCGACCTGCGCGAGGACGTGGCCAAGGCCACGCACAGCTGGGTCCACGAGATCTCCTACCTGCTCGCCCAGGCCCGCCCCACCGGCACGGCCCCCGAGCACGCGGCCGCCGCCGAACGCCTGACGGCCCTCCTCGAAGGCCTCAGCGTCCGGTGGCTGAGCGGCTCGCTGCCCCTGGATCACGCACGCCGGCTCATGGCCGACGCGATCGACGGGGAACTGGCCGTATGACCGCAGGGGCGGTGATCGTAGACGCCGTGGAGCTGGTGTCCGACCCGGAACGGGCGGCCCGGTTCGCCGCGTCGGCGCACCGGATCCTGGCCGAGCTGGTGGCCGGGGGAGCCGCGCTGGGCTGGGTCGAACCGCCCGCGCCACACGAGGTGGCGCAGCTGCTCGACGGCGCCGTGGACGCCGTACGGACCGGCGACGCGGCCCTGCGCGGCGCCTACCTCGGAGACCGGCTCGTCGGGCTCGGGTACTGGCAGCGCTACGCCCGCCCGACCCACCGGCCGCACGCGGACCTGGAGAAGGTCGCGGTCGCCGCCGGGGCCCACGGACTCGGGCTCGGCCGGGCGCTGAGCGCCGCCCTCGTCGAGGACGCCCGCAGGGCCGGGATCGAGGTCCTCACGCTGGATGCGCGGGGCGACAACACCCGGGCCCTCGGGCTCTACGCCTCGCTGGGCTTCACCGAGTACGGGCGGCTGCCCGGCTTCGTCGCCGTCGGCGAACGCCGCTACGACAAGGTGTTCTGCATGCTGGACTTCCGCCCGCACGCCCCGGGGGACGAGGCCTAGAGGGCCTCCGGTGGCCGGGCGCAGAGGGAATCCGGGGGCCGGGCACAGAGGGAGTCCGAGGGGCCGGGCTCAGAGGAAGTAGAGCCGGCCCAGCGAGATGGAGTCGGCCGGCTCGGAGACCAGCGGCTCCCCGTCGAGGGACACCAGGCCCGTGCCGGGATGGACGTCGACGCTGCCGGTACGGCTGTTGCGGAGCATGTGCTTCGGCCCGATGCCCCGGGTTCCGCGGACCGCGACGCGGCGGCGCCGGGTGGGCATCATGTCGCCGTTCTGGACGGCCGCTTCGGCGACGAACGCCACGGAGATGTCGGCCGCGGTGGCCCCGTACGCGCCGAACTGCGGTCCCAGGACCAGCGGTTCGCAGCGGTCGGTCGACGCGTTGGGGTCACCGGTGACCCCGTACGCCGGGAAGCCGCCCTTCAGGACCAGCTGGGGCTTGGCGCCGAAGTACTCCGGCCACCACATCACCAGGTCCGCGAGCTTGCCGACCTCGATGGAGCCGACCTCGTGCGCGAGGCCGTGGGCGATGGCCGGGTTGATGGTCAGCTTCGCCATGTAGCGCAGCACGCGCTCGTTGTCGTCGCCGCTCTCCGCCGTGCCGTAGGAGCCCTCGCCGTCCAGCGGGCCGAGCTCGGCCTTCATCTTCCCGGCCATGGCGAAGGTGCGGCGTACGGTCTCGCCCGCGCGGCCCATGCCCTGGGCGTCGGAGGAGGTGATGCCGATGACCCCGAGGTCGTGCAGGAGGTCCTCGGCGCCCATCGTGCCGGCGCGGATCCGGTCGCGGGCCATGGCGGCGTCGCCGGGCAGGTCGACCTTGAGGTCGTGAGCCGAGACGATCATGCCGAAGTGTTCGCCCAGCGCGTCCCGGCCGAAGGGCAGGGTGGGGTTCGTCGAGGAGCCGATGACGTTCTCCACGCCGGCCATCTTCAGGACGTTGGGGACGTGTCCGCCGCCGCAGCCTTCGATGTGGAAGGCGTGGATGGTCCGGCCGTCGAGCACCCGCAGGGTGTCCTCGACGGACAGGCACTCGTTCAACCCGTCCGTGTGCAGGGCGACTTGTACGTCGTGCTCCTCGGCGACCCGCAGGGCGGTGTCCAGGGCGCGGGTGTGCGCGCCCATGTCCTCGTGGACCTTGAAGCCGGAGGCGCCGCCTTCGGCGAGGGCCTCGATGAGCGGGGCCGGGTCCGAGGAGGAACCGCGGGCCAGGAAGCCGATGTTGACGGGCCAGGCGTCGAAGGCGTTGAAGGCGTGCTTCAGCGCCCACGGGGAGTTGACCCCGACCGCCCAGACCGGGCCGAACTCCTGCCCGATGATCGTGGTGACCCCGGACGCCAGGGAAGCCTCCATGATCCGTGGGGAGAGCAGGTGAACGTGGGTGTCGATGGCGCCGGCCGTGACGATCATGCCTTCCCCGGAGACGATGGTCGTCCCCGTGCCGACCACGACGTCGACCCCCTCGAGGGTGTCGGGGTTGCCGGCCCGGCCTATGGCGTGGATCCGCCCCTCGCGGATGCCGATGCTGGTCTTGCGGATGCCGAGGACGGCGTCGATGACCAGGGCGTTGCTGATGACGATGTCGCAGGTGTCGCGGACGGCGGCGGCCTTCAGGTGCAGTCCGTCGCGGGCGGTCTTGCCGAAGCCGGCCAGGAACTCGTCCCCGGGCTTCTGGGAGTCGGACTCCACCCGGACGATGAGCCCGGAGTCGCCGAGCCGGACCCGGTCGCCCGCCCGGGGGCCGTGGACGGCCATGTAGTCGTGCGGGTCGATGCTGTCCGCCGGGGCGGCGCCCGGGCGGCTGTGGCAGCCCGCGGAGTCGAAGACGCTGCCGCTCATGCCTGCTCCTGTTCCTGCTGGTGGTCGTGGTCCTGCTCGGTTTCCGGCGCCTGTTCCTCGTACGCGGTGAGGTAGCCCGTGTCCCGGGCCTTGGCCAGGGCGGCCTCGCGCGCGCCGGGCGCGTCCAGCGGGCCGTCGACGAGACCGGCGAAACCGATGGCGACGCGCGCCCCGCCGATGGGCAGCAGCTCCACCACGACGGTGGCCCCGACGTCGAAGCGGACCGAGGAGCCCGCCGGAACGGCGAGCCGGGTGCCGTAGGCGGCGGCGCGGTCGAAGGCGAGGCGCGGGTTCGACTCGAAGAAGTGGAAGTGCGAGGTGACGCTGATGGGCACGCTCGACGTGTTCCGTACGGCGACCCGCACCGTCGGCGTGGTGGGCCCGTAGCCCTCGCCGTCCCCGGGCAGGCCGGCGCCCGGGGCGTCGGCCCCGAGCGAACCCTCCTGCCGGAAGGGGTCGTCGATGACGCAGAGCCTCGTACCGTCGTCGAAGACGGCCTCGACCTGGATCGAGGTGACCACGTCGGGGACCCCGGGCAGCACCTCTTCGGCACTGAGGACGTGGCGGCCCGCCGCGATCGCCTCGGCCAGCCGGCGGCCGTCCCGGGCCGCCTCGCACACCGTGTCGGTGATCAGCGCGGTTGCCTCGGGGACGTTGAGCTTCACGCCGCGCGCGCGGCGGGCGCGGGCCAGTTCCGCCGCCGTGAAGATCAGCAGCCGGTCCCGCTCGGTCGGTGTCAGTCGCATACGGCCTCATCTGTGAAGGGCGGGGCTGGGCCGCCCCGGTGTACTGCCGGTGCCGGTACTCGTGCCGGTACTGGTGCCGGTTCTCGTGCCGGTTCTCGTGCCGGTACTGGTGCCGGTACTGGCGGTCCGGCACTGGCGGTCTACGGGCGCGGTTCGGCCATCGTGGAGCAGTGGATGCCGCCGCCCCCGGCCATCAGCCGGTCGACGTCGAGCTGGACCACGGTGCGGCCGGGGAAGGCGGCCGCCAGGGCCCGCTTCGCCGCCGCGTCCTTCGCGGAATCCCCGAACTGGGCGGTGATGACCGCCCCGTTGACCACGTGGAAGTTCAGGTACGAGTCGACGAACTCGGGGTTCTTCGAGCGCACCTTGTCGGGACCGTCGACTTTGATGACGGTCAGCCGCCGGCCCCGGGCGTCCGTGGCCGCGGAGAGGATCGAGAACTGCTCGCGGGCGTCGCGCGCCCAGACGTCGTCGCGGCCCGCCGGCGGCACCTGGACCATGACCACACCGGGGCGGATGAAGCGCGAGGTCACGTCGATGTGGTCGTCGGTGATGTCCTTGCCCTTGATGCCGGGCACCCAGATCATCTTGTCGGCGCCGTACGCGTGCAGGACGGCGTCCTCGACCTCGGCCCGGCTCCAGCCCCGGTTGCGGTTCTTGTTGACGAGGCTGCTCTCCGTGGCCATCACGGTCCCGTCGCCGTCGGTCTCGATCGACCCGCCCTCGCCGACGAAGTCCGTCTTGTTGAAGGGGAGATGGCGCTCGTAGGCGATGCTCTCCGCGACGTGGGCGTCGTAGGAGTGGGCCTGCTTGTCGCCCCAGCCGTTGAAGTTCAGGCCGATCGCGTCGAGCCCGCCGCGGCCGTCACGGCGGAAGACCGGTGCGATGTCGCGCATCCAGAGGTCGTCGGTGCCGATGGCGGTGGTCACGGTCACGGCCGGGCCGCACCAGGAGCGGGCGGTGGCGGCCGTGTACGCGTCCGGCGCGCACATGGTGACGGGCTCGTAGCGCGCGATCGTCTTCGCGATCAGTGCGATGTCCTCCTGGACCCCGGTCAGCGCGCGGCCGCCCCAGATGGACGAGCGCGAGGGCCAGGACATCCAGGTGCGGGCGTGGGGAACGTCGTCGAGGTCCACCCGCCAGCGCTGCACCGCCGCGCTCGGCGCCCGGAGCGCCCCCGGGGTCGCGGCGGCCGCGGTGCCGAGCGCGACTCCCGCCGCTCCGAGTCCGGCAGCTCCGAGGACGCGCCTGCGGGAGGGGGCGGAGCCGAAGAACCGCCCGAGGAGGGAGCGGCTGTCGTCGGTGGAGTCGTGCATCGAGGAGCCTCCGGGTCAAGGGGGTGCGGGCCGAGAGCGGCCATGGCCAGAACTCTGTCACTGACTGAAAATTCAGTCAAGACGCGAGACGTGCGTGATCCCCACTGGGGGACGGGGCGCCTGCCCGGGGTGCCCTACGAGGCTGCGGCTCAGGCGGTGCGGGCGAGGCGGTCCAGCTCGGCGGCGATGGAGGACACCATCAGCTCACGGGCGTGCGCCAGGGGCAGGCTGCCGCTGAGCCAGCGCGAGCTCAGCCCCTCCACCAGGGCGGTCAGCCGCTCGGCGGCACCGGAGAGGGCGGCGGCTGCGGCCATGGGGCGTACCTGCCCGAGCAGCTCGCTCACTTCCTGGATCCACACGCGGGTGGCGCCGGCGAGGTCTTCGCGCAGGTCGGGGTCGAACACCGCGCTGGCGCGCAGCTCTCCCCATGCCGTGCTGTTCTCCCGTACCGCGGGGTCGTCCTGGAACTCCAGCAGGAGCGTCTGCTCCAGCTCGCCCAGGGCATCGAGCGGCGGATCGGCGGGGTCCCGATCCGTGGTGTACCGGCCGGCGCGGTCGTTGATGAACTCCAGGGTGGCGCGGAGGATCCCCGCGCGGTCCTTGAAGTGGTAGTAGATCAACGCCGTGGACACGCCCGCCTCGGCGGCGAGCTCCTCCACGCGCAGGCCGCGGACGCCGCGCCGGGCGATGACCCGCGCGGCGCCTTCCATGATTGCCGTTCGACGATCAGCCACGGTTCGACACCTTACCCGGAGGGTGATCGCTCGGGCGGATCCGGACTGACCGAAGGTCTGGTCAGTCGTTGATCCCGTAGGTCAGTGCTCTGATCTCGTGAAGCTGCAAGGGGAGGGTGTCGAGCAGGAACCTCCTGTGGGTGGGCATTCTCTCCACGGAGGACACATCGAGGCCGCTTGCCAAGGCCACTTCCACAGAGAGCGTGCAGGAGCCGAGGTGGGGAAAGGCGTGCGGCAGCCGATCGATCACTTGCTGTGCGCTGCGCGGATCACTGCGGTGCCAGAGGTGGAGGTCGGTGACCTGCGCCAGCACCGCGTGGGAGGGGAGGGTCTTGAGGGAGGCCGAGTCCAAGGTGAGGGACTCGAGAGCGGGGAGGCCGGACAGTACCTGCCAATCCTCGGCCGACGCGATGGAGGACGCGAAGTCGAGTGTGGTGAGTCCGGTGAAGCGGGTGAGCCCGCTGAGCCCTTGTTCGGAGGTTGCCTCGCCCGAGACCGCAAGGCCCCGGAGGGGTGCGGGTGGGTGGATGGCTGTCGGTGACCAGTGTGGGAGGAAACCACCGGTGATCCGGAGGCTCCGGAGATCCGGTAGCTGCTCCAAGCTGCTCAGATCCATGTCCGTCGAGCTCTGGATGTTCAGCGTTCGAAGAGGGAGTCCGTTGAGGGGGGAGAGGTCCACGAGCGCCGGACAGTCGACCGCCGTGAACGAGGTGAGCCCCGTCTGACCGGCCAGGAACCGCAGATCCTGGACTGGGTGATGCCTGAGCTTGAGGTGCGTCAGAGTGCGCCGGGCGAGGAAGGAGACCAGGGCGGGAGTGGACACGGTGCTCCGGACGTCCAGGGAGTCGACTCGCACTCCCAGTCGTTCGAGGTGGTGCAGCTGTTCATCGGACGTGACGGTGTAGTCCAGCCCGTCAGGGTCGAGCAGTGCGATGACCTCTTCCGCGTAACGGCCGGCGTCGAAGCGAGACCAAGCCCACACGAGCTGACTTCGGACCACGAGCGTGGGGTCCGGTTCGGTGGCGTACCTGGCCAGGAAGGACAGCGCGGCGTCGGACGCGACCCAGGAGGCTGCGACAACCGTGTAGTACGCGCTCCGTGCATCGACGGCGCCCGGGCCGGGGAGCAGGTCCAGGATCAGGGGACCCACTTCTGCCAGTGCGCGGGCCTCATCCTCGTCGTCCGGCGGGATCAGCCTGGCGGTGCGTTCCTCCACCGCCTCGCGGACCGATGGGTCCAGCGTCGTGGCGTGTTCCAGGCAGGCGGCGGCGAGCAGGTAGACGCGCTGGTCCTCGGTGCGGTCGCCGAGGCTCAGCATGTCCTCGAAGAGCGTCACCCGCTCGCGGGGCCGGGCCAGCGCGACCGCCATGCGGATGACGTCCTCCCACTGGTCGTCGGCCGCGTGCGCGGCGAGCAGCCCGAAGTCCCCCTCCTCCACCGCCGCGCGTGCGCCCAGGAAGTCCTGGAAGGTGCGGTGGATGAAGTCCACCGTTCCCGGGGCCGGTTCGCGGAGCAGGCCACTGCGCTGGAGGAAGTGCTCGAAGACGGTCGCGGCGTCACCCAATGCAGCCGCCTCCGGGACGGCGGGGAGGACCCGGCCGATGATGTCCTCGGCCTGGGAGCGGTCCATCTCCGTGCGGCCGTTCTTGATCAGCCAGTACGCGAGGCGCTGGAGCAGCTCCAGCTGCGGCTCCTCCCTGAGGTCGAGGACCTGCATGTCCCGTTCGCGGTCGCGGCGGCTGATCAGCATCGACAGCGCAGCCTCGTACAAGTCCTTCCGGCCGTGCGGGAGATAGCCCCGCCGGTCCCGGTGGAGCGCGCAGATCAACCCGCACATCAGGGGGTTGGTGGCCAGGCGTCCGAGGTCAGCCTTCGTTCGGACGGCGGTGAGGAGCTGCGTCTGGTACGTGTCGAGTTCGGTCCCCTCCTCGGACTCGCCGCGGGCGGCCGCGTGCCAGCGCTTGATGAAGGTGGCGGTGCCGGCGGGGCCCATGGAGGACAGAGCCAGTTCGCTGAACCCCTCCTCGGCGAGCCAGTCCTGGCCGACGGCCGACGGGCGCGAGGTGACCAGCCAGCGGTTGTCGCCGTCGTACGTATCGATGAGATCCCGCAGCCAGCGGCGGGTCCGCTCGCGCTCGGGATCCGGAATCTCGTCGATGCCGTCCACGAGGACCAGCCCCCGCCCGGCAGTGAGCACCCGGTGTTCCCATCCGGCGGGCTGGGAGCCGGCGAGGGGGCAGCCGATCGCGGCGAGGAAGTCCTTGGGGGCCGGAAGCCGTTCGCCGTGGCGGGTGAGCGTGCGCAGGGGGAGTACGAAGGGGATTCGGTCGCGGAGATACGCGGGCCGGTCCGGGCGGTTCTGCTGAGCGGCGGTGACCGCCAGCCACTGGACGAGCGTGGTCTTGCCCGAACCGGCCTCGCCCCTCAGGAGGACGCGGGGGGTGCGGGCCAGCGCTTGGTCCGCGGGCTGCGGTTCCAGGGTCCGCTGCACCGCGAGGAAGTCGTCCGCTGTCTCGTAGGCGTCCCAGGAGATCTCCGCGCGCCCCAGGGGCGCCGCCTCCAGGCTGAGGTAGGCCACGTCCAGCGGCCAGCGCGTCGGCGAGTTGCTCAGGTCGATGCCGTAGATGGTGAGCTTGGAGTACTTCTTCGCCACGTACGGCAGGTACGTCGCCTCGAACACGGCGTCCGCCGCGTCGGGGAGTGGTGTGCGGCGGATCAACTCGTCTGTTTTTGAAGTGAGTTCGTCGACCGCCCGGGTCTGGCCGACCAGGGCGTGAGCGATGAAGGTCTTGCGCTGGGTGAAGAACTCCAGGATGTGCAGGGCGGCGACGCCGAGCAGGGCCTCGTAGAAGTGCGTGGCGTCCGCGGAGAGATGGCGCTCGGGGTGGTCGCCCGCGCGGCGCAGTTCGCGGGCGAAGGCTTCCGGGCCGAGGCGGACGGCGTCGACGTCCGTGATCGTGAGGTCGCCGAGGGCGTGCAGGGTCGCGGCGAGGGCGTCGGTGACGGCCTCGTGTTCATCCGCCGGGATCCGGCGTTCGCCCGTGCTCAGGGCCTGCTGGACGAGAGTGGCGGCCAGGGTGCGTACGTCGGCCTCGGTGAGGGTGCGCTTCTCGCCCTTGAACGAGACGAACCCGGAGAGCCGGACCGGCTTGTCGACCAGCCCCGCCCCGGGGGCGTCGGCGACGAAGAACTTCCTGACGAGCGGGCCGATCACGGCCGTCGCCAACTTGAGCCCGATGGCTGTGGGTTCCACGTGTGCCCCCCGTAGAGCTGTGCCGGTGCCGCCCGACGCGATTCTAGAGTGCGCGGCGCCCGGGCCGCCGGGAGAGCGGGCTACGGCATCATGGCTCGGGGATCGGGTGAGGGGGAGCGCGGTGGCGCAGGACGAGGTGCGCGGCAGTGTCGTGGTGGCCGGGCGGTACCGCCTGGAAAGCCGGCTGGGCCGGGGTGGGATGGGAACCGTCTGGCGGGCCACCGACGAACTCCTCGGGCGCCCGGTCGCCGTCAAGGAACTGCACGCGGGTGAGGGAGACGGCGACGGTGTGGCCGCGGGGGCGCTGCGCGAGGCACGTGCCGTGGCGCAGGTGCGGCACCCCCATGTCGTCGTGGTTCACGACGTCGTTGAGCATGACGGCCGCCCTTGCATCGTCATGGAACTGGTCGACGGCGGTTCGCTCGCCGACCTGATCTCCGCGGGGAAGACCCTGACCCCGATCGAGACGGCCAGGACCGCACTCGCCCTGCTCGGCGCCCTGGCCGCCGCGCACGGCCGGGGCGTGCTGCACCGCGACGTCAAACCGGCCAACGTCCTCATGGAGTCGGGGACCGGCCGGGTGGTGCTCACCGACTTCGGCATCGCCCGCTTCTCCGGGGCCACCACCATCAGTCAGACGGGCGCCTTCGTCGGCTCGCCCGAGTACACCGCTCCCGAGCGGATGCGGGGAGCCGAGGCCGGGCCGGCCGCCGACCTGTGGTCGCTCGGCACGCTCATGTGCACCGCGCTGACCGGGGAGTCCCCCTTCCGCCGCGATTCGCTCGGCGGCGTCCTGCACGCCGTCGTCTCCGCGGAGATCCGCCCGCCCGCGCAGGCCGGGCCGCTCCTGCCGGTCATCCGGGGCCTGCTGGAGCGCGACCCGGAGCGGAGGATGGCGGCGGCAGAGGCGGACCGGCTGTTGTCGGCGTATCTGGCCGGCGGGACTCCGGTGCCGGGCGCCGGGAGTCCCGTGCCGGGCGACGGCAGCCTCGTGGCGGCCGAGCGCGTGCCCGGGCCGGCCGACCGCAGGCCCGCGCCCGCCGACCGTGTGCCCCCACCCGCCGACGGGACGCCGACCTCCGTGCCCCTGGCCGCCCCCGCGTCCGAGGGGCTGACGGCCCCGGACGCGGCTCCGCGCCCGACGGCCCGGCAGCGCGTCGCCATCCGACCGGGCCTGCGCCTCGGGCTGATCGCGGCCGCCGTCGCCGTGCTGGTGGCGGCCGGGGTGGCCGTGGGCGTCGACCCGCTGCGCTCGCTGCTCGGTGGGCAGGATCAGGGGCACGGATCGCGGAGTGCGCCGACGGCTCCCGGCGGCTCCGCGACCCCGTCCGCGACCCCGTCCGCGACCCCGTCCGCGACCCCGAGCGGGCCGCCCTCCGGGTACCGGACCTTCGCCGACCCGCAGGGCTTCGCCATCGCCGTGCCCGAGGGGTACCAGCGGGCCACCGACGACCAACGGGTCTTCTACGTCTCCCCGGACGGGGCCTTCCGCATCGGAATCCGGGTGAAGATGCCGGTGCCCGGCGGCCCCCTCGGCGTGATGAGGCAAGCCCACGCCAACGGCCCGGACACCAACCCCGGCTACCGCGCCGGCGCCGTCGTCTCCACGACCCACCACGAACTTCCGGCCGCGCTGTGGGAGTTCACCTGGAACGGTTTCACCCCGGCCGAGGGAGCCCGGCACACCTACGACCTCTGCTGGGACCAGAACGGCCGGATGTACGACATCTGGGTCTCCGCCCCCGTGGGTGAACTCGCCGAAGCCAAGCGTCACTTCGACACCGCCGTGGCCACCTTCGTGCCCGGCCCGACCGGCTCCGCCACCCCCTGATCCCGTTCTCCCTCCCGCCGGTTCCGGTCAGGTGCGCAGCACCACCAGCCCGTCGAGCCCGTCGGCCGTCCGCAGGCTGCCGGGCACCAGCGGGGCGAAGGTGCGCGGCAGCGCCAGGCCCGGAGCTCCGCCGCCGTCGGGGGCGTCGAAGAGGTACGCCGCCTCCGAGGAGCTGTCGCTGACCAGATGCGGCCCGTCCGCCCCGGTCGTGGCCCGCGTCAGCGGAGTCCGGAAGAGGCTGCGCAGCTGGCGCAGGGTCTCCGCCGTGACCGGTACCGGCATCGCCATCGGCATCGGCTGCGATTCCGGCTCCGCCTGGAGTTCCGGCCCGTCCGGCCCGTCCGGCCCGTCCGTCCGGACAGCCCCCTCTGCCCCCGCCTCCTCCTCCGGGGAGTCCGCGCCGTCCGGCGGGATCGCCCCCGCCAGCAGCAGTGCCAGCAGCACCGGAACCGCCTTGAGCCGGAGCGCCTCGGTGGCCCGGCCCAGCCGGTGCGCGTGCCCGCCGGGCAGCGACAGTGCGAGGCTGCCCGCCGCGTCTCCGAGCGCGAGGGGCACCGCCGCGCACACCACGCCCGGGGCGTACTCGCGCAGGTCGAAGACGGGGGCCCCCGGGGCCACCGCGTCGAGCGCGCTGAACAGGGCCCGGCTGTCGGTGATGGTCCGCTCGGTGAGCCGGGCGGGCCGGTGCCGGGCCACGTGGTCGGCGCGGCCGTCGTGGTCGAGCTGGCTCAGCAGGCACTTGCCCACCGCGCTGGCGTGCGCCGCGTCCCGGAAGTCCACCCACTCCCGCACCGGCGGGGCGCCGGGCCCGTCCGCCATCTGGGTGATCCGGACTTCGCCCTCCGCGTACCGGCTCAGGTACACGGCCGCGCCCGCGCTGTCCCGCGCCAGGGCCAGCGTGCGCTGCAACTGGCCCGCCAGGCCCCGGCCGCCCGGGGCCGCGAGCCGGTCGAGGGCCGGGCCGGGGGCGTAGACCCCGACGCCGGACCGGTACGCGTACCCCTCCTCGCAGAGCATCGACAGCAGCGGCCCGAGCTCCGCCTCGGCCAGACCGGCCTCCCGCCCGAGCCGACCGGACCGTACGCCGAGCGGCCGCCGCTGCAGGACCCGTACGACGGCCAGGGCGCGCCGCGCCGCCGCCAGGGCCTCGCCCCCGCCGGGCTGGACGACGGTCCCGCGGGCCGCCGCCGTCAGCGCGGGGTGGCGCAGCGGTCCCGCCCCCAGCCGGGGCGGCCGCGGCGGCCGCGGAGGCCTCGGCGGAGCGGCCGGCGGCCGGAAGGCGTCCAGCGCCCCGGACACCCCGGGCCTGGGCAGCGGCACCGGGCCCAGGTCGGGGTCGTCGAGCTGGTCGACGTAGCGCAGGACGGCCGCCTGCGCGCACAGCCGTACCTCGCGGAGCTCCCGGCGCCCGCTCGGCCGGAAACGGCGCCGGCCCAGCTCCCGGGCCCAGATCCGGGCGTCGTGGTGCTCACCGCGCCGCGAGTGGTCGAGGAAGAGGCAGTACGCGGCGTGCGTGGTCCGGCTGCGCCCGGACCCGGCGGCGAACTGCCACCAGAACCGGGCCCCTTCGCGCAGTCCGGCCAGGTGCAGGAGGCAGCCGAAGACCACGGCGCCGGGCAGGTCGGCGTGGCCGCCGCTCTCGAAGGCGTCGAGCCGCTCCCGGGCCCCCGCGCCGCACACGGAGACCAGGCAGGCGGCCTTGAGGTCGCGGCCTGCCCGCTCGGCGTCCAGCGGGAGGTCGCGCGAGGGGTCGCTCCAGCCCAACGTGCGGCGCCGGGCGGGGGTTCCGCCGCGCCGGGGCGCCGGGGCGGAGGACGGTTTCGGCGCCGGGGCCGCGGTGTCGGCGCTCCGCAGCAGCCGGGCCTCCGCCGCGCCCAGGTCGTAGTGCGGATAGCGGTCGCGGACGCTCGCCCGGGCCAGGAACTGCTCCAGGGACCGCGGGAGCCCACCGTCCTCGCGACGGGTTCCGCGGCTCGTGTTGCGGCTCATGACTCGGCCGACGTGTCGAGCAGCCGGGCGAGGCGCCGCTGCGCCTGGCCGAGCTGCGAGTGCACCGTGGCCTCGTCGACACCCATGATCGCGGCGGCTTCGCCGGGGGTGCACTGGAGCCCGTACCGCAGCAGCACGGCGTCGCGCTGGCGTTCGGCGAGCCGGGAGACGGCGGAGTAGAAGCGGATGGTGTCGGTGAGCACCTCGTACTGGTCGGCTTCCGCGTGGGCCTCCTTGAGCGCCGCTTCGAAGGCACTGGTGTCCATCGGCTCCGGCCAGGGGCTGCGGCTGAACTGGCGGTCGATGAGCCGCTGTTTGAGGACGGTCCACGCGTAGGCGTCGAGCCGGTCCATGTGCAGCATCCGCAGCCATTCGCCCATGATCGAGTCGAAGGCGGCGTCGACCGCCTCCTCGGCCGCCGCGTCCGAGCCCAGCTGCAGGTACGCGAACCGCATGTAGGCCGGGCGTCGGTCGGCGTGGAAGGCCCAGTACGACAGGCGCGCCGTCGAATCCCACTGGCTCATGGGCGCCGGCCGCCGTCGCCGGCTCGGCAGACCCACGGCCCCGCCACCGGACTCCTCCGGACCGCTGCCATCGCTCACCGCTCCACCCCATCCCGTGTGCGGGGCAAGGAAATCAGCGCGGGCGCACTCGGAGGGCGCAGAGACGAAAGCTGGAGGGATTACGTTCGGTGATGATCATGTGCTGATCGATGTCGATCGCACGCGCGCTCAACCAGCGCAAACGCATATGCCGTTCTCCTGTGCGCCCGTTTCGTTCCCCTCCGGAGGGCACGGCGTGTGACCATCCTCGCGTTCGCCCGTACCGACGAGGCGAACGTGACCACCGCCGCCGCGCTGACCCTGAGCCGCTCATCGCGCAACGGGAAGGGGAGCACGGACGGGGGCCGGGCCCGGTACCTGCTCGCGCCGTGGATCGCCCGGGCCACCGCCCGCGACCTGCTCCGGACGGGGGAGGGCACCACACCGCTGGCCGTCTCCGCCGACGGGGTCACCGAGGAGACCGCGGTGCCGCAAACGGGCGGAGCCGCCGGAGCCGACGGAGCCGCCGGAGCCGACGGAGCCGCCGGAGCCGACGGAGCCGTCGGCGCCGGCGGAGACTGCGCGGGCAGACTCGCGAGCGGCGTCCGGATCACCGCCGTCGACGGCGCCCGGGGCGGCGGCCGCGACTGACGGCGCGCCGCCGGGGCCGCCCCGCGCCCGCGCCGCTCGACGGAGCACCGTCCGCGGCCGCCACGGGCGGTGTCCCCACCGGTGTGGACGGCGGTCCGGGGGCTGCCCGGCCCGCTGTACCATGGCCGCAGCGCGAGGGCCGTGACGGAGTGGTCACAGTCCTCGCTTTTGCTTTGCACCGCTCAGTTCCGCGGTGTACCCCCAGTCCACCCCGAAGAAATGCGGGGCGTGGCGTTTCGGCGGTTCGATACGATGAACCGCACGTCACGTCGTACCGGCATATATGAAATGGAGCATCCGAGGATGGCTCGACACCTGATCACCAGCGCGCTTCCCTACATCAACGGGATCAAGCACCTGGGCAACATGGTCGGGTCGATGCTTCCGGCGGATGTGTACTCCCGGTACCTCCGCCAGCGCGGCCACGACGTCCTCTACATCTGCGCCACCGACGAGCACGGCACCCCCGCCGAGCTCGCCGCGAAGGCGGCCGGCCTCTCGGTCGCCGAGTTCTGCGCGCAGGCCCACGACGCCCAGAAGGCGGTCTACGACGGCTTCGAGCTGTCCTTCGACTACTTCGGCCGCAGCTCCTCGGAGCAGAACCGCGAGATCACCCAGCACTTCGCGCGCCAGCTCCAGCAGAACGGCTTCATCGAGGAGCGCGCGATCCGGCAGGTCTACTCGCCGGTCGACGGCCGCTTCCTGCCGGACCGCTACGTCGAGGGCACCTGCCCGCACTGCGGCTACGACAAGGCCCGCGGCGACCAGTGCGAGAACTGCACCCGCGTCCTGGACCCCACGGACCTGATCGAGCCCCGCTCGGCGATCTCCGGCTCCACCGAGCTGGAAGTCCGCGAGACCAAGCACCTCTTCCTCCTCCAGTCCAAGCTGCAGGTCGAGGTCGAGGCCTGGGTCGCGGAGCACGAGGAGGAGTGGCCGCAGCTCGCGTCCTCCATCGCCCGCAAGTGGCTGACCGAGGGCCTGCACGACCGCGCCATCACGCGCGACCTCGACTGGGGCGTCCCGGTCCCCGCCGACACGTGGCCCGAGCTGGCCGCCGACGGCAAGGTGTTCTACGTCTGGTTCGACGCTCCGATCGAATACATCGCCTCCACCAAGGAGTGGGCGGACGCCGACCCGGCGAACCGCGACTACAAGTCCTGGTGGTACGAGGCCGAGGACGTCCGCTACACCCAGTTCATGGCCAAGGACAACGTCCCGTTCCACACGGTGATGTTCCCCGCCACCGAGCTCGGCGTCCGCGAGCCGTGGAAGATGGTCGACTACGTCAAGGCCTTCAACTGGCTGACGTACTACGGCGGCAAGTTCTCCACCTCGCAGAAGCGCGGCGTCTTCACCGACCAGGCGCTGGAGATCCTCCCGGCCGACTTCTGGCGCTACTTCCTCATCGCCAACGCGCCCGAGTCCGACGACTCCTCCTTCACGTGGGAGCACTTCACCGCCACGGTCAACAAGGACCTCGGCGGCACGCTGGGCAACTTCGTGAACCGCGTACTGACCTTCTCCCGCAAGAAGTTCGGCGACGAGGTCCCCGCCGGCAGCGCCGCCGGCGCGGTCGAGGCCAAGCTGGGCGAGCAGATCGCCGAGCTGCTGGCCGAGTACGAGGGCCACATGGATGCCCTCCAGTACCGCAAGGCCGCGGCCGCCCTGCGCGCCCTGTGGTCGGCCGGAAACGCGTACCTCGACGAGAAGGCCCCCTGGACGGAGGTCAAGACCGACCTGGAGGGCGCGGCGCTCACCCTGCGCACGGCGATGAACCTCATCCACCTCTACTCGGTGGTCTCCGAGCCGTTCATCCCGGCCTCGGCGCGCGCCATGCGCTCCTCGTTCGACCTCGCCGACGACACGGCCACCTGGGTCACCCCGGAGCAGGCCGCGTCCCTCGACGCGGTGCCGGCGGGCACCCCGTTCACGGTTCCGGCGGTGCTCTTCCCGCGGATCACCGAAGAGGACCTGGAGTCGTACCGCGAGCGCTTCGGCGGCAACCCGGAGGCCTGAGCAGGCAGTTGTGACTCGGTGAGGGGCGCGACCCGTTGACGCGGGCCGCGCCCCTCACGCGTACCCCCGGCCAGGGGGCGGCGTTCGGCCGGGGCAGTGCCTGAGGGAAGATCGGTTCTTCGCACTCGATCTCAGGGGGAGACACGATGAGGCGTTCCGTCCCGGTCATCGCCACGATGGTGCTGCTGTGCGCGGCCGTCGGCTGCCGGCAGGAGTCCGACGCGAAGGCGCCCGGTGGACCGGCGACCTCCGCTCCAGCGGCCTCGGTGCGCCCGCTGACGGCCGACGAGGCGCGGGGCATCGTCGAGGAGGCCAACAAGCGGGCGGAGGCGGATGCTTCGGACCCCGAGGTGATCAAGGGGGTCGCCGAAGGGCCGTGGTTGGACGAGTTGCTCGCCATCGCCGACAACGGAAAGAAGCACGGGACCGGAGCCCCGCCCGCGCCGACGAACTCGCCCGCGACTTCACCGGCCGTGCACGCGTGGGCCGGATCCGGCCCGGACGCCAAGGGCCGCTGGATCCTCGGAGCGTACGAGACGACGTCCACGATGGTCGGCTCCACGGAGAAGTCGGCGAGTCTGGTCTGGTCGCTCTACCACGAGGGCGCGGACGGGGTCTGGCGCCAGGCCTTCAAGACGTACGCGCCGTCGGTCACGGCCCTGCCCCAGCCCGCCACGGGTTCCGACGGCCGGGCGGTGACCGGAGGGGACGCCACGAAGCTGGCCGCCGACCCGGCCACCGTCTGCGGCCGCTATGACGACTACGTCGACGGCGCGTCGGGCCCGGACACCGAGGGGATCTCCTGGAGCGCGGGGATCGACGGCGCCGCCGCCGACCGGGCCGCCGCGAGGAAGAGCTTGCCGGAGCGGCTCGGGAACCCGGCTTCGCTGAAGACCGCCTCCGAGCCCACCCGCACCCCCTACGGGCCCCTCTGGCGGACGAGTGACGGCGGGGCGCTCGTGGCGTGCCTCACGCTGCGGACCACTACCGTCGACATGGGCCCGGGCCGCTACCAGGAGTTCGCCTACAGCGGCTGGACCGGCACGACGGGCATCCGCTGGGGGGCGTACACCCAGAGCCAGTTGGGGATGACCGTGCTCAAGGTTCCGGCGGGTACCGGTGAGGTGTCCGTCGCGGCGGAGGTGTCCTGGCCGTACAAGTTCGACGGTACGCGCCACACCGGGAACTGACCGGGGGCTCGGCCGGCCCTCACATCGCGGCGCCCAGGGCCAGGAACCCGCAGATCAGTACGCAGAGGATGCCGAGCAACGGCCAGACGAAGCACAGGTACTTGTCGTAGCCGACCTTGGCCAGTGCCACACCGCCGATGGTGACGGCGGTGGTGGGGACCCAGAGGTTCATCCAGCCGCTCGCCGACTGCCAGGCCGTCACCATCAGCGCGCGGGAGACGCCCGCGAAGTCGGCGAGCGGGGCCAGGATCGGCATGGTGAGCGTGGCGTGCCCGGAGGTGGAGGGGATCAGGAAGGCGAGCCGACGGCAACCAGCCGGTCGTAGCCGAGGGCCAGCATCATCGGCACCAGCAGGCCGTAGAACCCGAGGGTCTCCTCGGCGAAGCCCTCCACGGTGCCCAGGATCGAGAAGACCACCATCACGGCGGCGATCAGCAGCGCCCCGCGGTCGCGCAGCCGGTGGGCGAGGGGCGATGCCGCGGTCGAGAGCCCCGGTGGCGAACACGACGGTGATGAAGGCGCCGATGGCGAGCACGAAGAGGAACACGCCCGCGCTGCCGTACAGATCACCGCTGAAGGTGGGCCCGACCTGGCCGGTCTTGGGGTCCTGGAGCCCGTAGAGCCCGTTGACGGGGGAGAGGAACAGGTCGTTCAGGCGATCGGTGAAGCTCTGGGTGCCCTCGACCCGGTGGTAGGTGCCGGCGACGGGGGCGCCGCTGTCGTTGCGGTCGCACTCGCCTGCCGGGACGAGGAAGGCCCAGCAGCCAGATCGCCACGGTGACGATGGCCAGGATGGTCAGCGCGCTGGGGAAGGAGAACTTCCGCGCGGGCGCCGGACCCTAGGGGGGAGCCGGCGCGGCCGACGGCGGCGGGGCGGCTGGCGGCGGGGTCGCGGTGGTCACCGGGCGCCTCCGGAGGGGTCCCGGGGGGCTTCGGGGGAGCGGGCCGCGCCGAAGTCCGCCGCGTACTCCCGGACGAAGGCGGCCATCGCCACCACCGTGTTGCGCACCTCCGACAGCAGCACCCGCTCGTTCGGCGCGTGCAGATTGCACATGCTGTCCTGAGCGCCGAACAGCAGCACCTCCGCCCCCGGAGCCGCCCGCGCGAGGCCGTTCACCAGCGGGATGGAGCCGCCCGTGGCCACGTACGAGGCCTGCGTGCCCCAGGCCTCCTTCAGGGCGGTCAGCGCCGCCCGGTACGCCGGCCCGCCCGTCCGCGCCTCGAAGCCGGGGCCGGTGTCGCCGGGGGTGACGGTGAGCGGGATCCCGAAGGGGCGCTGCGCGCGCAGGTGCTTCACGAGCGCGCTCCGGGCCTCCTTCGGGTCCTGGAGCGGATGGAAGCGCAGGTTCAGCTTGGCCCGCGCGTACGGGACCACGGCGGAGGCGGCGCCCGCCACGTCCGGGGCGTCGAGCCCGATGACGGTGACGGCGGGCCCGCTCCACAGCCGCTCGCCGAGCGAGCCGGTGCCGATCAGCGGCAGCCCGTCCCGGACGGAGGCCAGCTCGCGGAACTCCGCCTCGGTGTAGGTCGTTCCCTCCCAGGGATCGCGGCGCAGCCCGGGCACCGCCACGTCTCCGTGCTCGTCGTGCAGGGTGGCCAGCGCCCGGAGCAGCGCCAGCAGGGCGTCGGGGGCGGCTCCGCCGAACTCCCCGCTGTGCCGCGCCTCCTTGAGGGTGCGTACCTCCACCACGACCTCGCAGGCCCCGCGCAGACCGGTGGTCAGGGTCGGGGTGCCGGGCCGCAGGTTGCCGAGGTCGGCGATGACCATCGCGTCGCAGGCGAACAGGTCCGGATCGGTGGGCGGGTAGTCGTCGAAGGGGCTGCCGTACTCCTCCTGCCCCTCGATCACCAGCTTGATCCCGACGGGCGGGCGCCCGCCGTAGACCCGGAGCATGCCCAGGAGGGCGATCACGTTCGACTTGTCGTCGGCGATCCCGCGCGCCCGCAGGGCGCCGGGGACCCCGGCCACGGGCGTCGGCTCGAAGGGCGGGGAGCGCCACAGGGTCGGGTTGCCGGCGGGCTGGACGTCGTAGTGCCCGTAGAGCAGGACGGTCGGGGAGTCCGGGTGCGGGGGCGGGATCTCGCCATAGATGACCGGGGCGGTGTCCGGGAGGTCGATCCGCTCGATGGTGGGGACGCCCGCCTCGCGCAGCAGGGAGACGATCAGGTCGTGCGCCTCCAGGACCGGCTCCGGCGGGTATCCGGGGAAGGCGACCGAGGGGATCGACGCGAGCCGTTCCAGATCTGCCCGGAGGCCGTCCATCAGGGCGTCGACCTGTGCTTCGAGGGTCTGCGAGCCGTCCGCGTCCACCTGCCACCGTCCCTGTACTCCCCGGGGCGACCCCGCTGAGCTGCGGGATCGGGTTCTCCGATCATCAGCGGGGGGAGCGGGCCGCGCCGTGGCGGAATAGGCCGGACGGGTGAGCTCGTTCATTGGTGCATAAGCAACATAAGGTGCATATAAGTCCAAATGATGCTCTTCGGAGGTCACCATGGATGTGCTCGTGCTGATCGGACGCCTGCTGTTCGTCCTCCTCTTCGCCGGATCCGGGTTCGCGCACCTGACCAAGACCCAGGACATGGCCGGCTACGCCGCCTCGCGCGGGGTTCCGCTGGCGGCCCCGGCCACGGTGCTGTCCGGGCTGGTCATCGTCGCGGGTGCCATCAGCGTCGCCGTCGGCCTCTGGGCGGACATCGGCGCGCTCGCGCTCGCCGGCTTCTGCTTCTCGGTGGCCCTGCTGATGCACGGCTTCTGGAAGGAGACCGACCCGCAGTCGAAGCAGATGGAGCAGACGCAGTTCCTCAAGGACGTGGCGCTGGGCGGCGCCGGACTCGTCCTGTTCGCCTTCTTCGCCTACGCGGGCCACGACCTCGGCCTCATGGTCACCGGCCCGGCGCTTTCCATCGGCTGAGCGAGCGCGGGTGGCCCGCGGCTCCCGAGTGGGGATCCTGACCCGTCTGCGGCGTGTCGAACCACCGCCGTGATCGTTTCTTCAGGCGTAGCCCTCATCCCTGCTGCTGAATCGGGAGAACGTGCGGTGACCGCTTGGCAGTACTTCGCCGGGGCCGGCCTGGTGGCGGCGCTCTGCCCGCTGCACGGTCACGTGGCGGTCGCCGGAGACGGCCACGGGCGCGGCGCCCGGGTCGACCTGTGCGTGCCGGCCGGGTCGCAGCCACGGCCCCCCGCGGCGCCGCCCTCGGCGTCGACGCCGAGTCCGGCTCCGGCCGTGCGGCCGACCGCCCGGGTGCTGCTGCCCGGCCCGGCCGGGCCGACGGTGCGCCATCCGGGGCTGGGGCCGCTCGCGCCCGCGCCGCCCGGCGCGGCGGCGGAGCCGGTCCCCGGGCCGACGGCGCAGGCAAGGCCCGCGGTGGCGCAGCCGCGGGCGGCCGCGGCGCAGGCGCCCGGGGTCACGCAGGCGGCTCCGGGCGGAGCGGTGGCTCCGCACCGGGTCGCAGCGGGGGCCGGGGCGGCGGGGCGCTTCCACGTGCGCCCGTACCACTCCTCGGCCCTGGCGCGGCGCGGCCCGGACGGCATGTCCACCCTGATGCTCATGGTCGTCGTCACGACCCCGGCGGTGCTCGCGGCCGTCGCGCTGCGGCCCCGTTCCAGGAGCCGCGGCTAGCCACGCCCCACCTTCAGTCCGCTCAGTCCGCTCGTTTCGACCTACGGAGAACCCTCGTGTCCGAATGGCTGGTCCTGGCCATCGCCATGGCGCTCGTCTGCGCCCTCGTCCTCGCCTTCACCGCGATCCGGCACCGCCGGGTCGCCGACGACGAGGACACCAGCGAAACCCCCGACGTCCTCGAGTACATGGTGATGATGGTCGGTGTGGTCTACGCGATCGTGCTCGGCCTGGCCATCGCGGGCGTCTGGGAGGCGCGCGGCGCCGCCGAGGACAGCGTGCGCCGCGAGGCCCAGTCCCTGTACGAGGTCACCCAGCGGGCCGACGTCTACCCGGCCGCCGTCCGCGACCGGATCCGCGGCGAGGTCAACGCGTACGTGTCCCACACCGTCAGCGTGGACTGGCCGCGGCTGACCTCCGGGGCGCCGGTGTCGCCGGAGGGCGGCGAACTGCTCGGCAAGCTGCGCAGCGGCGTCACCCACCAGAGCCCGGGCAACGAACTGCAGGCGCAGGCCTACCAGCCGCTGCTGGACCACATCGCGGCCGCCGACGACGCCCGCCACGAGCGGACGCAGACCGACGAGTCCACGCTGCCGGGGGTGGTCTGGCTGGGGCTGGTCGCGGGCGGGCTGGTCACCGTCGGGCTGATCTTCACCCTGCAGATCCGGCGTTCGGGGCGGGAGCTGCTGCTGGCGGGGCTGTTCAGCGCGCTGATCGTGTTCCTGCTCTTCATGGTGTGGAGCTTCGACGCGCCCTTCGGGCGGGACGGTATCGACTCGGCGGCGCCGTTCCAGGACCTGTTCCCGTCCCTGCCCCTGGCCGCCGGGCGCTGATCACCGGCCCGGGCCGCCGCTGATCAGCGCCCCGACAGGGACGACTGCCGTCGGCATTCGGCCACCACCCGGGAGTTGCGCAGTGCGCACGAGATCCGTACGAGGTCGCGGGGACCGTCGGCGGGCGGCGGGGCCCCCTCGTCGCTGGCCCCGATGACCCGCCCCTCGGGGTCGGCCGCCCGGGCGCGCACGGCGGCCGCGACCATGGCCGCGTCGGCGACGGCCCGCGCGGTGTCCTCGTCGGCGCCGGTCCCGAGGGCCCGCTCGAGGGCGTCGTCCCGGTGGCGCTGGTTGAAGTACGGGCCGAGGTGCAGGAAGCCGTCGTGGATGTCCGACTCCCGTTGCATCATCCGCAACTCCGCGGCGGACCACCAGGCCATCCGCACGCCGGGGACCGGCTGCGGGCCGCAGCTGCGCACCTCGCGCCAGAGCGTGCCCAGCCGCCGGTACGTGGACCAGTACTGCCAGCTGTCGGACAGCCGCTGGAACACCAGCGGGAGCACGAAGCCGATGGCGCTGACGTTGGCTCCGATGGAGGCGACGGGCGGTGCCACGGAGGTGCTCAGCCAGTCCAGGTCGTGGCCGGTCCAGCGGGCCACGACTGCGGTCATCTTGGTGGCGTCGTAGCAGAGGTTGAAGACGTACCCGATGACGATGATCACGAGGCCGGCGCGGAGCCAGCCGCGCACCTGCAGGGACCAGCGCCAGCACATCGCGACCATCACGAAGGCGGCCACGTTGTGGGCCACCAGGTAGAGGGCGATCATCTCCCGGATGAAGGGGGTGTTGGCGTAGTAGGTGTCGAAGTCCCGCAGCCGCTCGACCGGGCTGTCACCGAGGGCGAACAGCACCATCAGCATCACGATCACGGCGGAGTAGCCGAGGATCCAGGCGCGCGAGACCCGCCGGGTCTCCTCCGGTGGACCACCGCGCCAGTTGACGATCAGCACGAGGCAGGCGGCACTGAAGGCGGTGATCAGGCAGTAGACGAACGGGGCGGAGAAGTTGGGTATGCCGGTCCAGCGGTTGACCGCCGCGATCGTGGGCGGGGCGGCGAAGGTGAACACGGCGCTGGCCAGGGTGAGCAGGGCACAGACCGACCGCAGGAGCGGATCACGCCAATTGTTGCGCAAGGTCGGCAGCTTGAAGGCGAGTGCGATCGCCATCGCGGCTGCCGGTGTGTAGTAGTCCTGGCCTTTCATTGGTCGTTCCTGTGCCCCCGGTATCCGAGCGCGGCCTCGATGCGGCCGGCCAGCTGGTCCCGCTGTGCCGGTGCGCGGTGGCTGGCCGATCCGGCCAGCCAGGTGCGGCACCGGCTGCCCAGCAGCAGGCCGAAGGTCTCCGCTTCGGTCTCCTCCTGGACGTCGGCGCGGGTGCGCGCGGCGACGCGGCGCACGGTCTCACCGATGTCGGCCTCGTCCGACAACAGCCGCGCGGCGACGGCGGCGCCGTCGACGTGGTGGCTGCAGTGACCGGCCTTCATGTGCCACAACTCGTGCCCGAGGATCACCAGTTGGTGGTCGGGTGCGGTGCGTTCCTCGATGACCACCAGATCGCGGTCCGCCATGTCGAGCCACAGGCCGCTGGCCGTCCCCGGCGGGAACGAGGCCATCCGGAACTCCACCCGGCGGCCGCGGTGCTTGCTCATGCCCTCGCAGAGGGCGGCGTAGAGGTCCACGGGCTCCACGGGCGCGGTCAGGTTGATGCCTGCCACCAGCTCCCCGCACAACCGCCGCTGCTCTCTGCCTATGCTCACCGTTCTCCCCGTCGGCGCGGATCCGGATCAGGACTCAAGGATCAGACCCAGACTTTCGACTGGGTCAGGATTCGTTCGGTTTGACGCTTTCGAGAAGCATGTCCAGCCATTCGGTCACCTTGTCCCGGTGCTTGTCGCTGGGCAGTTGGGCGGCTCTCCAGGCGATGCCCCGTACGCCGTGGTTCTGGAGAAGTCTTGCCAGCGGATCCCCCGCCGAAGCGGCCGGGGCGGGTGCGGTTTCCCGTGCGCGGCCCGCGAAGTCCTGAAGCAGCTGTTGCTCGGTGCGCTGGAGGGCGTCCGTGAGCGCGTCTGCGTCGTGGGCGGTGAGGAATCCGGCGTGCACCCCGAAGAACCGCTGGATCGCGTCACAGTGTTCCATGGTCGGCCGTCTGTCCCCGTTGATCAGGGCCCCGGCCTGCTGGCGCGACATGGCGGCGCCGTCGGCGATCTCCTGCTGCGTGTAGCGGCGGCCGTTGGGCTTGACGCGGGTGCGCCGCAGCAGGTCGAGGCGCTGGAGGAACCGGGTCTGGAGATCGGGCTCACCGGCGGGCCTGCCGTCCAGCAGGCTCCGCACCACGTCCGCGGGTACGCCCGAAGCCTCGGAGAGGCGGCGCAGGTCGAAGACCTGGTTCAGGTCGCGGCCCAGCTTGCCCGCGAGTTCTGCGACTCGCGTGACGGTGGCTGCCAGGAGCGTGTTGGCCACCGCGACGGGAGCCGGGAAGCCGTCTGTCACCAGTGGTTCTCCTAGATCGCGCGAGGTCGGGGTACGGGCACGTGGTCGGCTCCAGGAATCTATCCGGTCTCTGTCCGTACGGCTAGAACGTGCCACATCTGTGGCGGGATCGAGCTGCCCGGAGGCTGGAATTGCCACAATAGTTGACACTCGAATGAAGTCGGTAGCAGGATCGCCACACGGAAATGAAGATCCAGACCGTAATAAAGATGGGGGGAGCTCTCGGTGCCACATCTCGCAGCGGTGGGCCCGTCCGAAGGGCTCGCCCACATCGGTGGGGAGCGCCCCGCGGGCGAGGAGTCCGCACGCGGCGCCGTGCGGTCGGAGCGACGCAAGGAGATTTTGCGCCAGCGCCGGGAGGAACTGGGGCTGAGCCAGGAGGACCTGGCGGCGCGTTTGCGCATCAGCGTGCGCGCGTACGGGAACTGGGAGCGCGGCCTGGTCAAGGAGTGGACGGACCGCAAACTGCTCGCCCTGGCGGAAGCCCTGGAAATGAGCGAGCGGCAGTGCTTCTGGCTCTTCCGGATCATGGTCGACCGGGACCCGCCGCCCACCTGGCGCGCGGCCGAGGACAACCGGCTGCCCGACGATCCGGCGCAGCGCGACTACCTGTGTGACTACGCGGCCCTCATGGAAGCCGTGCCCTACCCGAGTTTCCTCGTGGACCACCGCTGGGACGTGGCCCTGACCAACTCGGCGTTCGACCGGCTCTTCCAGTCGGTGCGCCCGCACCCGACCGCACTGCCAGACGACAACTTCCTGCGCTTCGTGCTGTTCCACCCGGACGCCGCGGCCGTGCTGGAGGACCACGAACCGGCCTGGTGCGTACCGCTGCTTGCCCGGTTCGCGACCGCGCTGGCCGCCGCCCCCGACGACGAGGGGCTGCGCAGCATCCGTCAGGAGGTGGCCCGTGACCCGTTCATGGAGGCCGCCTACCGGTACGGAGTTCCGCACTGGCTGACGACCCACGGGGCCGAGGCCGCGGAGCAGGACGGTGCCGTGCGCACCGTGCGCCACCCGGACCCGGGCTGGGGCGTGGTGCGCTGCCGGATGGTGGCGGAATCCGGCCCGATGCTCGACGGCATGGGGCTGACCCGGATGACGCTGGTCCTCTCCACGCCGCAGGGCGCGGCGACGGGTCCGCTGCCGGGCGGTTCCGGGGCGCAGCAGCACCAGCCGCCGCGGCTGAGGGCCGTGCCGTCGCCGGTGGAGTGATCCCGCGGGGGAGACTGGTGCCACGAAACGTGGCACTGCGAAAGGCGGTAAGGGCGTGCGGCTGACGATCCTCGGCGGGGGCGGATTCCGGGTACCGCTCGTCTACGGAGCCCTGCTCGGCGATCACGCCGAGGGCAGGGTGTCGCACGTGACCCTGTACGACGAGGACTCCGGCCGGCTCCGTGCCATGGCACGGGTGCTCGCGGACCAGGCCGACGGAATCGCGGACGCCCCGGCCGTGACGGCCACCACCGATCTCGACGAGGCCCTGCGCGGCGCCGACTTCGTGTTTTCGGCCATTCGCGTCGGAGGGCTCGAAGGGCGGGCCGCCGACGAGCGGATCGCCCTGGCCGAGGGAGTGCTGGGCCAGGAGACGGTGGGCGCGGGCGGTATCGCCTACGGCCTGCGGACGGTGCCGGTGGCCCGTGAGATCGCGCGCAGGGTGGCCCGTACCGCCCCCGGGGCGTGGGTGATCAACTTCACCAATCCGGCCGGGGTGGTCACGGAGGCCATGGCCGAGGAGCTCGGGGACCGGGTCATCGGCATCTGCGATTCGCCGGTCGGGCTCGGGCGGCGGATCGCCCGGCTGCTCGGCGCCCGGCCCGAGGACGCCTGGATCGACTACGTCGGCCTCAACCACCTGGGCTGGGTGCGCGGGCTGCGGATCGGCGGGCGCGACGAACTGCCGCGGCTGCTGGCCGACGCGCAGGCGCTGGAATCCTTCGAGGAGGGCCGGCTGTTCGGGGCCGAGTGGCTGCGCTCGCTCGGGGCGATCCCGAACGAGTACCTGCACTACTACTACTTCAACCGCGACACGGTACGGGCCTACCAGGAGGCCAAGCAGACGCGCGGGGCGTTCCTGCGCGACCAGCAGCGGGGCTTCTACGCCGAGGCCGGGCGGCCGGATCAGGCGCCCGGGGCGGCGCTGGCCGCCTGGGACCGCACCAGGGCCGAGCGCGAAGCCACGTACATGGCCGAGAACCGCGAGGTCGCGGGCGTCGGCGCGCGCGAGGAGAGCGACCTGGAGTCGGGCGGGTACGAGAAGGTGGCCCTCGCCCTGATGCGCGCCATCGCCCGGGACGAGCGCGCCACCCTGATCCTGAATGTCCAGAACCGCGGGACCCTGTCGGTGCTCGACGCCGAGGCCGTCATCGAGGTGCCCTGCCTGGTCGACGCCAACGGGGCCCACCCGGTCGCCGTCGATCCGCTGCCGCTGCACGCCGTGGGCCTGGTGACCTCGGTCAAGGCCGCCGAGCGGGAGG
Source organism: Streptomyces sp. GL_148 (assembly GCF_057834205.1). Classification (NCBI taxonomy): domain Bacteria; kingdom Bacillati; phylum Actinomycetota; class Actinomycetes; order Kitasatosporales; family Streptomycetaceae; genus Streptomyces; species Streptomyces sp. GL_148. Next base: position 7,341,779 of record NZ_CM174396.1, read on the forward strand.
TCCTCGCCGCGGCGGCGAGCGGATCGCGGGCGGACGCCGTCAAGGCCTTCGCGCTGCATCCGCTGGTGGACTCGGTCGGGGTGGCCCGGCGGCTGGTGGCCGGGTACGCGGCGGAGCATCCGGGGCTGGGCTACCTGCGCTGAGGGCCCGTTCTGCTGCGTCCGGCACTCCGTCCGCCTGCGTCCGGCACGCCGTTCCCCTGCTCCCGGCGCCCCGTTCCCTCGCGTCCGACACCCCGTCCACCTGCGCGGACGGCGGTCGCGCCCCGGCCCGGATGGGCTAACGCCGCATGCGGCCGGGCGGGGGCGCTGTGAGAGTGCGAGGTGTGACCACAGCCGAAGGTGCAGCTCCCGCCATATCCGCCGCGGCACCCCTGGTCCTCGACCGGCGCTCGCGCAACATCGTGTTCGGCACGATCATGCTCGGCGTGCTGCTGGCGGCCCTGGACCAGACGATCGTGGGCACGGCGCTGCCCACGATCGTGGCGGACCTCGGCGGCGGGGACCACATGTCCTGGGTCGTGACCTCGTACCTGCTCACCGAGACGGTCGCGACCGTGCTCGTCGGCAAGTTCGGCGACCTCTTCGGCCGGAAACTGGTCTTCCAGGTCTCCGCCATCGTCTTCATCACCGGTTCGTTCCTGTGCGGCCTCGCGAGCAACATGACCCTGCTCATCGTGTGGCGGGGCCTCCAGGGCATCGGCGCCGGCGGGCTGATGGTCACCGCGATGGCCCTCATCGCCGATGTGGTCCCGCTGCGCGAACGCGGGAAGTACCAGGGCGCGATCGGCGCCGTCTTCGGCGTCGCGACGGTGATCGGCCCGCTGCTCGGCGGACTCTTCACCGACCACCTGACCTGGCGCTGGGCGTTCTACGTCAATGTGCCGATCGCCATCCTGGTCGTGGTGGCGGCGGCGAAGACGATCCCCTCCGTGCGCGCGGTCGGCAAGCCCGTCATCGACTACCTGGGCATCGCGATGGTCGCGATCGGCGCGAGCGCGCTGATCCTGGCCACGAGCCTGGGCGGGAACGAGTACGCCTGGAGCTCGCCGCTCATCGTCGGGCTCTTCGTGGGCGGCGTCGTCGCGCTGGCGCTGTTCTGCCTGGTGGAGATGCGTGCCGCGCAGCCGATGCTGCCGATGCGGCTGTTCCGCAACCCCGTCTTCTCGGTCTGCTCCGTCCTCAGCTTCGTCGTCGGCTTCGCCATGCTCGGCGCGATGATCTTCCTGCCGACGTACCTGCAGTACGTGGACGGGGACTCGGCCACCGTCTCCGGAGTACGAACGCTGCCGCTGGTCATCGGCCTGCTGATCGCGTCGGTCTTCAGCGGCAACGTCACGAGCAAGACCGGGCAGTACCGGATCTTCCCGATCGTCGGCTGCGCCGTGATGGGCGTCGGGCTCTACCTGCTGTCGCGGATGGGGCCGCAGTCCAACGCCTGGCTGGAATCCCTCTACATGTTCGTCCTCGGCGCCGGCATCGGCCTGTGCATGCAAGTGCTGACCATCGCCGTACAGAACACCGTGGACTACGCCGACCTCGGCACCGCGACCTCGGGCGTCACCTTCTTCCGTACCCTCGGCAGCGCCTTCGGGACCGCCGTCTTCGGCACGATCTACGCCAACACCCTGAAGCCCGCGCTGGCGAAGGGGGTGGAGGAGGCGGCGCGCGCCACCGGGCAGGACCCGCAGCAGCTGGGCGTCGCGGCGCAGAGCCCGCAGGGCGTGCACGGGCTCGATCCGGCAGCGGCCGGGCCGATCATCGACGCGTACGCGGAGACCCTGCACACGGTGTTCCTGTGGACCGTGCCGGTGGCGGTGGTCGGGTTCGTCGTCGCGCTGTTCCTCAAGCAGGTCAAGCTGCGCGACAGTGCGCGGGCCGGCTCCACGGACATGGGCGACGGCTTCGGCTCGCCCGCCACGGCCTCCGGGGACTCGGCGAAGCTGCTGGAACTGGCGGTCGGCAAGCTGGTGCGGAGCATGGGGCCGGAGACGGCCCGCGGGATCGTGAACTCCTCGGACACCCGGCTGGACATGGCCGGTGCGTGGGCGGTGATGCAGGTGGACCTGATGACCCGCACGGTCGGCTACGCGAGCCTGGGGCTCATCGCCTCGCGCCGGCACCTGCCCCCGGAGGTGCTGCTGCCGGTCTTCGAACGGATGGTGGACGAGGGCTACATGACGCGGCAGAACGGCTTCTACACGCAGACCCCGGCGGGGGAGCGGGAGGCGGGCGTCATCTCGGCCGCGTGGGCCCAGTGGCTCGGCGACCAGCTGGAGAAGGACCGGGGCCGTCCGCGCAGCGCGGAGCTGCGGGCCGCGGCGGACGCGATCGCGAAACGGCTGCTGGCGGAGGACCTGGGCGACGGGAACTTCGCGCCGCGGGCGATGGCGGGGCGGCCGTAGGGCGGGCGGGCGGGCGCGCCCGGGAACTTCCGGTCGGGCGTGGACGTCTGTCCGGGAGAAGGGTTCGACGGGTTCCACGATTTCTATGGGTGCGGGGGTGCCGGGCATGCGGATCACACTGGCGGAGGAGATCACTCTGCTGTCGCTGGACGACGAATCCGGGTCGGTGAAGCAGCGGCAGTCGGTCGGCTGGGCCGTGGCGGGCGCCCTCCTGCTCGAACTGGTCCTCGCGGAGCGGGTACGGGTCTCGGGCAAGTACCTGGAACTGGTGGACACCTCGCCCACCGGGGAGGAACTGCTCGACGGCCGGGCCGAGTCGATACGGGCCTGGATGGGCGGCCGCAGCAGGCGCCGGGTCACCGAGTGGCTGACGAAGGACCAGGCCAAGGCCATCGGCGCGGCCGTGGAGCGGCTGAGCGGGCGCGGCGTGGTCGTGGAGGAGCGGCGCAAGGCGCTCGGGGTGTTCCCGGTGCGGCGCTACCCGGAGGCCGACGGCACGGTCGAGCGCGAACTGCGCGAACGGCTCGCCTCCGCGGTCCAGGACGGCGCGGAGCCGGACGAGCGCACCGCGAGCCTCGTCGCGGTGATCCACGCGGCGGGCCTGCAGGCCCTGGCCTTCCCGGGAGCCCCGCGCAAGGAGATAGTGGCGCGCACGGCGGAGTTGGCCGACGGGCAGTGGGCGGCCGAGAGCATCCGCACCGCGATCCGCGACATGCGGCTGGCGATGGTCGCCGTCACCGCGGCAACGGCGGCGACGGTCGCCTAGAGCCTGTGCGTGGGGTAGTCGTACGAGGACACGTGCGGGAGGGCCCGGGTGAGTTCGGGCCGCCAGGCGCGCAGGGCCGCCGCGGACGGGGCGTAGAGGGCCGCCGGGATCTCGGCCGGGACGAACCAGGACCAGCGGGCGATCTTGTGCGGCTCGGTGACCGTGGCGGTGCCCTCGGCTGCCGAGGTGACGGCCGCGGCCGTCAGCTGGGTCAGGCCCGAGTCGGCGTCGAGCAGGATGGAAACGATCCGGATGTCCTCGGGGGCGGCCCGCAGCGCGGTCTCCTCGGCCAGTTCGCGGGCGGCGGCCTGCTCGAAGCCCTCCCCGGGGTCGACCTTGCCGCCGGGCAGTTCCCAACGCCCGTCGTGCGCCTGGCCGAGCAGCACGCGGCCGTCGTGGCCGACCACGACCACACCGACTCCGACGACGGCGTGGGGGCGGGGGACGGCGCGTCCGGTGCTTTCGCCGGGTCCTGTACTCATGAGCGTCCTTTGGTGGATCGGGGTGCGGCCCGGCTGCGACCTTACGTCCAGGACGGCCGCACGCGTTTCGGCCGGGGCCTCCCACGCGGGCTTCTCGCGGTCCGGCCCCGGACTGCGGATCAGCCGGCCGGCCCCGGCCCCGGCCCCGGCGCCGGCACCTCGGCGAGGACGTAGCCGACGCCCTCCTCCAACTATGCGTACGTATAGCTCCACGGCTCCCGGTCCGGCCGCATGCGGCGGAACCGCGCGGCGTGCCGGAACCGGAGTCGGCAGATGCCGCCAGGCATAGCCACTGGTCAGCGCGTACACCACTGCCGTGAACACGGCCCGCTCGTCACAGACCTCTAAGCCTTGATTGGTGCGGCCGACCTGGCGGCCTGCTCGATCTTCGCGCAGTAGGCTGCACGGGCTTCCTCGTCGATCTGCTTCTCGAGTTCGGCGCGCAACCCGGTCCGGCCGTCGAGGCCCTCGCGCAGGACATCGGCGTGCCCGGTATGCCGGATGGACTCGCCGAGGACATGGACCATGATGGCGAACAGGTTCGTGTCCTCCGCCCACCACGGCACGTGGCCGGGGGCGTCGAGGGGAAGCTCGTTGATCGTCGCGTCCGAGTGTTCCCACGTGCGCCGGTAGAACCCGATGATCTGATCGCGGGTCTCGTCCTCGGTCGCCCACAGATCGCTGCCGTTGGAGTCCTGCCACCGGGGCAGCGCTTCCGGGGAAGGGCGGTCGAAGACCTCTCCGAAGTACCTGGCCTCGACGGTGGCCACGTGTTTGACGAGGCCGAGGAGGTTGGTCCCGGTCGCTGTCAAAGGCCGGCGGGCGTCGTATTCGGACAAGCCGTCGAGTTTCCAGAGCAGCGCCTTGCGGTCCCGCCGCAGCCTCCCGTGCAGGCTGGCTTTCGCGAATTCATCGATCATGCGGCATGAGCCTGCCATGGGCTGCTCGTGGTCTCAAGATCCCGTACACGGTCCGCAACGACGGGCAGAGCCGAGGCCCGGCCATGGCCGCCGCCCCAACCTGATACAAGAAGCTCGCGAAACTGCCACGCGAGACAACCTCTAAGCTTGTTCTTTATCTTCTGGCACTCCTGAAGTGGTGCGGGCAGAGTGGGCGGCATGACAGTCAGTTCCGGCCCTGTTCCTGCGGACGTAGACGACCGCCAGGCGATAGAGCACATCTCCGGTCGTCCCTTGAACCAGGCATGGCCGACGGGTGCGCTGGCGCCGGGCAGTCGGGTCACGGTCGTTCGCGACCAGGACTGGGACGGTCCTTGGTCGGTCGAGTTTGCGGGAACGATCGATGCCATGGGTGCACCCGAACCCAACGAACATGCCCAGTCGCTCAGCGGCGAGCTGCTGTACTGGGTGACCTTCGACGCACCGCAGTACGACTGCGACGGGGCCGGCCCCTACCGCAAGGCCCAGATCTGGGGTCGGTACCTACGGCCGAGCAAGAGCCTGAAGCGTAGATCCGCGCCTCATGTCCCGCTCGAATCGTCCGTCGAACTGGGTCGCTCACCTGGGCATTCGGTGAGTCTGCTGCCTGATGCTGTCCACGCGCCGGAGATGCCCAGGAACAGCGGCAGCCCGTTCTGATCGCAGATCAGGTGGATCTTCGATCCCGGCTTCCAAGTCCCTCCCCTCCTGGGAGGGGAGGCCACCGCGTCATCAAGGGCGAGCAGAGGTGTGAACGGCCGACCCGTTCACCGAGGAACAGGCCGGCCGGCCAACCGCGTCAGCGGCGCCGCCGCACCTGCCACATGTTCTTGTGGGCCTCCATGATGGCCGCACGGTCGCCCGGCGGCGTGTCGCGGATGACCTTGCGGAAGGTGTAGACCTTCGCGGCCAACGCGAGCGCGAACGCTAGGCCGTGCCCCCGTAGTTGCACACGGAGTACTCGTTGAGATCGGGTAAGTGGCGAGATTGAAGATCCAGCACTGAACGGTCCAGCTGGGACGACTACTTCATCGGCATAGCCGACGCGGTGTCAGCCGGCCGTGTCCAGCCGTGTCTAGACGTCCTTGGTGCTCAGCACCTCGGCGAGGTCGTAGCCGACGACCTCCTCCAGCTGGGCGTACGTACAGCTCCGCGGTTCCCGGTCCGGCCGCATGCGGCGGAACTGCGCGGTGTGCCGGAACCGGTCGCCCTCCATGTGGTCGTACGCCACCTCGCAGACCCACTCGGGGCGCAACGGTACCCAGGACAGGTCCTTCTTTCCGGTCCAGCGGCTCTGCGCCCCGGGCAGCCGGGCGCTCTCGTGGGCGGACTCCTCGGCCCAGGCGGCCCACGGGTGCCCCTCGGGGTCGGGCATCCGGAGTGGTTCCAGTTCGTCGATCAGCTCGGCGCGGCGCTTCATCGGGAAGGCGGCGCAGACGCCCACGTGTTGGAGCGTGCCGTGGGAGTCGTACAGCCCCAGGAGCAGCGATCCGACAATCGGACCGCTCTTGTGGAAACGGAAACCCGCGATGACGACGTCGGCCGTACGCTCGTGCTTGATCTTGAACATGAGGCGGGCATCGGGCCGGTAGGGGAGATCGAGGGGTTTGGCGACGACCCCGTCGAGCCCGGCGCCTTCGAATCGTTCGAACCACTCCCGTGCGAGTGCGGGGTCGGTGGTCGCGGGCGCGAGGTGGACGGGGGGCCGAGCGGTGGAGAGCATGCGGGTCAGGGCGGCGCGGCGGTCCGCGAGCGGTGTGTCGAGGAGGGCCTCGTCGCCCAGCGCGAGCAGATCGAAGGCCACGAACGAGGCCGGGGTCGTCTCGGCGAGCAGTTTCACGCGGGAGGCGGCGGGATGGATCCGCTCGCTGAGCCGGTCGAAATCGAGCCGCCTGCCCTGGATGAGGACGATCTCACCGTCGACCACGCAGCGGTCGGGCAGATTGGCCTTCAGCGCCTCCACCAGCTCGGGGAAGTATCTGGTCAGGCTCTTGCCAGTGCGACTGCCGAGCTCGATCTCGTCCCCGTCGCGGTGGACGATCGCGCGGAAGCCGTCCCACTTGGCCTCGTACTGCATGCCCGGTGGGATCGTGGACACGGATTTGGCGAGCATCGGCTTCACGGGTGGCATGACCGGCAGATCCATGTCTCCGATTCTGGGGTGGTACGCCCGGGCGCGCTCGGTGTGCGGGGCCGCGCGGGTCCGCCTACCGTGGCGCACATGGGTGCAGCGGGCAAAGCGATCGAGCTGGAGGCGGGCGGCCGGGTCGTCCGGCTGTCCAGCCCGGACAAGGTGTACTTCCCGGAGCGCGGCCTCACCAAGGGGGACGTGGCCGCCTACTACCTCGCGGTGGCGGACGGGATCACCCGCGCCCTGCGCAACCGGCCCACGACCCTGGAGCGGTTCCCGGACGGGGTGGAGGGCGAGTCCTTCTTTCAGAAGCGGGCCCCGAAGAACCTGCCCGACTGGATCCCCACCGCCCACATCGCCTTCCCGAGCGGCCGCACCGCCGACGAGATCTGCCCGACCGAGCCGGCCGCCGTCCTGTGGGCCGCCAACCTGGGCTGCCTCACCTTCCACCCCTGGCCGGTCCGTCGGGACGACACCGACCGTCCCGACGAGCTGCGCATCGACCTGGACCCGCAGCCGGGCACCGACTACCACCACGCGGTCGCGGTCGCCCACGAACTGCGCGGACTGCTGGAGGAGTTGGGCCTGCGCGGCTGGCCCAAGACCTCGGGCGGCCGGGGCCTGCACGTGTTCGTGCCGATCGCGCCGCGCTGGACCTTCACGGAGGTCCGCCGGTGCGCCATCGCGATCGGCCGGGACCTGGAGCGCCGGATGCCGGGGAAGGTCACCACCGCCTGGTGGAAGGAGGAGCGCGGCGAGCGGATCTTCGTCGACTACAACCAGACGGCGCGTGATCGCACCATCGCCTCGGCCTACTCCATCCGTCCGCGCCCGCACGCCCCGGTCTCCGCTCCGCTGCGCTGGGACGAGCTGGACCAAGCGGAGCCGCGTGACTTCGACATCGTGACGATGCCGGCCCGCTTCGCGGAACTGGGCGATCTGCACGCGGACATGGACGAGCACGCCTTCGCCCTGGACGCGGCGCTGGAACTGGCGGACCGTCACGAACACGACCACGGCCTCGGCGACATGCCGTACCCGCCGGACTATCCGAAGATGCCGGGCGAGCCCAAGCGGGTGCAGCCGAGCCGCGCGAAGCACGAGGACTGACGCGCCGGCCTCTCCGCCGACGACGCCCTCTCTCCCAATAAAAACACGAACGATCGTGCTAATATCTCCTCAACATCCTGACCCGCCAGCGCAGTCTGGCCACTCTGAGGAGATCCGGAGAACCGGGCATGCACCCCATGGCTTCACTCCTCAGCACGACCCTCAACATCACCGCCCGGATCGCCCCGGGCCCGGTCGGGCGGGTGGCGTTCGCGCTGTTCGTGCGGCCGCTCGGCCGGCCGAAGGTGAAACCCGGCGAAGCGGAGGTCATGGCCCGGGCCGTGACGGGCCGGCTCGTCGTGGACGGGATACCCGTGACCACGTACCGCTGGGGCGACGGCGACCGGCCGGTTCTCATCGTGCACGGCTGGACCTCGCGGGCCTCGCGCTTCGCCGGGTTCGTCGAGGCACTGCTGGCCGAGGGCCGGACCGTGGTCTCCTTCGACGCGCCCGGTCACGGCGCGTCCGGCGGCCGGGCCACCACCATCCTGCGGCAGCGCGAGATCATCCGCCGACTGCACGCACAGTACGGGGAGTTCTCGGACGTCCTGGCCCACTCCTTCGGGGTGGTGGCCACCTTCTTCGCGCTGCGGGACGGGATCCGGGCCGACCGGATCGTCGGCATCGGCGCCATCGCCGACTTCGACTTCCTCGCCGCGCGGTTCCGCGCGATGCTGGGCCTGAACCAGGCCGTCGAGGACGCCCTGCGGCGCCACATCCAGCGGCGGCTCTTCCCGGCCGAGCCCGACATCTGGCCCCGCTTCGACGCGCGGCGCCACCCCGAGGAGATCCCCTCGCAGATCCTGCTCGTGCACGACGTGGACGATGACACCGCGGCGCCCGGCCAGTCCCGCGCCCTCGCGGCGGCCTACGGGGAGCGGGCCCGTCTGATCGAGACGAGCGGACTGGGCCACCGCCGCATCCTCCTCGACCCACACGTCATCGCGACCACCGTCGAGTTCCTGAGCACGACCCCGTCGCAGACCCGTGCGGCGAGCCCGGCCGAGACCATGGGAGCCACCCGATGACCTCCACCCATCCCGAGCCGGTCACCGTGCCAGAGCCGGTCACCGTGCCCGAGCCAGCCGCCGCGCCCGATTCCGGGTGGCAACGGGCCGAGGGCGGACCCGGGGCTGGGCGGGTGCTTGCACTGGCCAGTGCCGTCACCTTCCTCGCCTTCCTCGACGCCACCGTCGTGAACGTCGCCTTCCCCGACCTGCGCCGGGCCTTCCCCGAGGTGTCGCTGGCCCGCCTGACCTGGGTCGTCAGCGCCTACGCCGTACTGTTCGCCGCCCTGCTCGCCGCGGCCGGCCGGCTCGCGGACACTCTGGGCCGCCGCGCCCTGTTCCTCGGCTCGGCCCTCGCCTTCACCCTGACCTCGCTCGCCGCCAGCGCGGCCCCCACCGCCGAGCTGCTCATCCTGGCCCGCGCCCTCCAGGGAGCGGCCGCCGCCGGGATGATCCCCGCCGCGCTGGGACTCGTACTCGCCCACACGCCGCCCGCCCGCCGCGCCGCCGCCCTCGGCGCCTGGTCGGCGGCGGGCGGACTGGCCGCCGCCGTCGGCCCGAGCATCGGCGGAGTGCTCGTCGAGTGGTGGGACTGGCGTGCGATCTTCCTCATCAACGTCCCGCTCGGCCTGGCCGTCTGCTGGGCCGCCGCCCGCGTCATCCCCCGCGAGCCCCGCACCGGACGCCGGCTCCCCGACCCCGTCGGTACGACGGCCCTCGCCCTCGGCATCGCAGGAGTGGTGGCCGGGCTCTCCCAGGGCGCGGAGTGGGGCTGGACCGACCCGAAGGTGCTCGCCCTGGTCATCGGCGGCGCCCTGGCGGGCACCCTCGCCCTGCGCCGCTCGCGCAGCCATCCCGCCCCGGCCGTCGACCGGGACCTGTGGCGCGACCCGCTGTTCGCCCGCGCCAACATCGGAGCCCTGCTCTTCGGCGCCGCCATGTACGCGTGGCTGCTGACCGGGCCGTCCTACCTCATCGAGCGCTGGAACTACTCCGTCCTGCAAGCGGGCTTCGGCGTCACACCGGGCGCCGTCCTCGCCATGGCCGGTGCACTCTTCGTCGGCCGCCGGGTCCCCGCCCGCCTCCAAGGGGCCGCCGTCACCGTCGGATCGCTGCTCTTCGCCGCCAACGCCCTGCTGCTGTGGGGCTGGGCCGGGGAGTCCACCTCGTACGCCCAGATCTTCCTGCCCGCAGGCCTCCTCGGCGGCCTCGGCATCGGGGTCGTGGTGACCGCGCTGTCCACGACGGCCTCGGCCGGCCTCCCGCCGCAGCGCTTCGCGGCCGGTACCGGCCTGCTGATGACGGCCCGCCAACTCGGCGGTGCGCTCGGCGTCGCCGGCACGGCGGCCCTGCTCACCGGGTCCGGTACGGGGGACCACTGGCGCGGAGTCTTCCTGCTGACCGCGGTCGCCGCGCTGGGCGCGGCCGTCGTGGGCGGCTCGATGTGGCTCAGCGGTCCGGCGAAGCCGACGCGGCCGGGAGGCTGACGGCCGGGGCGTCGTCGGCGGAGAAGCCGGCGACCGGGAACGCGCATACGGGCGGCCGCTCCGGGAGTTCCTCCGGGGCGGCCGTCGCCGCGCGCAGCCGGGAGAGGATGCCCCGTGCGGCCCGGTCGTAGGCCGTGGTGTCCTCGTGCAGCACGGAGTGCGCGTTGGCCAGCTCCATCATCGCCATGATCTCGAAGGCGAGCTGCTCCACGTCCTCGGCGCCGGCCGGCTCGCGGAACCCGCCCGTCAGCCGGGCCTCGTCGAGCAGCCGCTCGATGTAGCGCGTCCAGTCGCCGCGGATCTTGGCGATCTCGTCGTGGACGGGCCCCGGACGCGAATCGAACTCGGCGGAGGCGGAGTAGAAGAAGCAGCCGCCGGGGAAGACGCGGCGGCCGGAGTAGTCGAGCCAGCTCTCGCACAGCCGCCACACCTTGGCGAGCCCGGCGGGCTCGTCCCGTACGGGCCGCACGACCTGCTCGACGAAGACGGACCGGGCGGCCTGCACGGTGGCGAGCTGCAGCTCCTCCTTGGAACCGAAGAGGGCGAACACGCCGCTCTTGCTCAGCCCCAGATCCGTGGCGATCTTTCCCAGGGACAGCCCTTCCAGGCCGTCCACCGAGGCGATGCTCATCGTCCGTTCCAGGACCGTCCGCCGCGTCTGGTTCCCGCGCTCCACGCGTCCGTCTGCCATGCCGCCATGGTACCGAAGTCATCGCACGCACGATCGTTCACTCTGTGGCTGTTGATCAGGCGTTGATCGGACGTCCATCGCCCCCGGACAGGCTCTGCGGCATGTCGATGAACACCACCGATACCGATACCGTCACCGCCGTCCCGGCCTGGTACGAGCTCGCCCTCTGCGCGCAGACGGGCCCGGGCTTCTTCTTCCCGGAGCCCGGCTCCTCACTGCGCGACGCGAAGCGGCTGTGCGGGGCCTGCGAGGGCCGCAAGCCCTGCCTGGACTACGCCATGGCCAACGACGAACGCTTCGGCGTCTGGGGCGGCCTGTCCGAAGCCGAACGCCAGGCGCTGCGCCGACGCCCCTGACCCTGACCGCCCGTCGGCCTTCCCGCGCGGCCCCCGGCCGGGCGGCGGCGTCACCCCAGCAGCTCCAGGATCCGCGAGGTCCCGGCGCCGCCACCCGGCGGCCCGGGCGGCCGGGGCCCGGGATCGGCGAAGGCGATGGTGTGCGCGACCGCCTCCAGGATGGCGGTGTAGGCATCGGCGTGCTCGGTGGCCGCGCTGGTGAGGTCGAGCAGCAGCAGGTGGCGTCCGTCGGGATGCGTCGTGACGGCCCTGGCCTGGAACAGCCCCGGTTCGGTGCCGGAGACGGGGAGGAGCCCGGAGACCAGGGCGCACGAGAGGCCCGAGGCCAGGTCGAGGAACCGGCGCGCCCCGCCGCTCCCGAAGGCGGACCGGGCCAGGGCCAGGGCCACCCGTGCCACGCCGGCCCCGGCGCCGGCGTCTTCGGTGCGCCGGACGGCGAGGGAGAACAGCGAGGTGGACACCGTCTCCGGACCCTCGGGGTGGAGGCCGACCGAGGTGTGGACCAGGTGCAGTCCGGGCTGACCGGCGAGTTCGTCGAGGCAGTCCATCAGCCGGCCGAGCTGCGACCCCGCGCCGGTTCCGGTTCCGGCAGACGCACCCGCACCGTCCCTGTCGCCGTCGCTGGAGCCCAGGCTCCCCAGGGCTTCGGCGACCTCCTCCAGGGCGTCCCGGTCCTCGGGGCCGATGTCGTGGAACCCGGGCGGCAGCCGGAACCAGACCGGTGGGACGCAGTGGTTCGTCACGGCTGCACCAGCGTCCAGAGCCGGGCCGACCTCGCGACCGTGGACGGACCGTCCTCCACGGCGACACGGGCGCCGTCCACCGCCGTGGACCCGCGGTCGACGGTCTCGTCGTCGCCGGTGTAGTCGGCGGCGGCCGTGGCCGCTCCGGTGCCGGCCACGGCCACCCCCACCCGCTCCCTGACCTCGGGAGTCGACGACCGCAGGGCCCACGAGGCGAGCGGGCTCTCCACCTTCCGCAGTTCGTCCGCCGTGTTCCACGTCGTGCGGGCGAACGCCCCCGCGCCCGGTGAGACGCCCGCCAGGGCGCCGGCCTCCGGGACCGCCATGGCCGCGCGGGCGGCGACCGTACCGGCCCTCGCGCCCGAGGCGACGGCGGCCACGCCCGGGACGGCGCCGAGGCCGTCGCCGAGCAGCGTCACGCTGTTCTTCCAGAACGCGGCGTCGAACTTGCCCCGGGTGAAACCCTCGGCCAGCGGCTTGCGGAAGCCGGGATCCGCGAGGTGCGCGGTCAGGGCGGCCAGCGAGAGCCCGCCGGCGACCAGCATGACCGCCATCCCGGCCGGCGGGAAGAAGAGGGCGACGGCCGCACCGGCGGCTCCCAAAATGGCCGCCGCGTTCGAGAGGGCGTCCGCCGGATTGTCGACGATCTTGTTCCAGACCGACTCCAGCACCCCGGGCTCCTTCGGCGCCAGCCGCTCGGCCGTCGCGGTCAGCGTGTCCGCCACCCGGCGGGCCGCCGCAGAGTGCTCCGAGGCCAGCTCACCGGCCATCCGGCGGGCGTCGGTGAGGGCCGCGTCGGTGGTGGCCGCGGCGGCCTGGGAGGCGTAGCGGGAGGCCAGGGCGCGGTGGGCGGCCAGGGTGTCGTGCCAGTCGGCCAGCCGGCGCGCGGCCTCCGCCAGCGAGGTGTGGGCCGCGTGCAGATGGCGGGGGAGCTCCCGCGACAGCGAGGCGCGGAAGGCGGTGGCGGCCTCGCCCTGCCAGGCCGAGCTGTGGGAGACCAGGGCGTCGACGACGCGGGAGGTCTCGGCGAGGCTGTCCGCCGAGGAGCGGAGCTTCTTCGCCAGGGCCAGGACCGCGGGCGGGCTCCCCGGGGCCGGGTCGAAGCCGAGCGCGGAGTAATCGGCGGCCGGGGAGTCAGCCACGGGCGGTCGCCGCCTGCCGGAAGGCCGCGCGGATGGCCTCGTCGAGCTCCGCGTACCCGGCGGCGCTACGGCGCACGCCTTCGCGTACGGCCTTGATCCGCCCGGCGAGCTCCTTGGTGCCGTGGCCCCATCTCTCCTGGAAGCCGTCGCACGCCGCGTCGAGGTCCGCCGTGCCCAACTGGTCGGCCCGTACGTGGTCCAGCTCCCGCCGGGCCTCGCGCAGGGCGGTCAGCGAGGTGTCCAGGGCGTTGGTGAGGCGGGCCAGCTGGTCGATCTCGACCTGGAGCGGCGTCATGGCGGTCATGACGCGAAACCCTGGCAGAGCGGGGCTCTGCCAGGGCAATCGTCGTCACCCGCCCGAGCGAGCGGAAACAGGTCAGGTCGTGGCGCAGGGGCCGGATCAGGCCTTGCGGGCCGCGATGCGCGCCGCGCGCGCGGCCAGCCGCTCGTCGAACTTGCGGGCCTCGGAGTCCAGGCCGTTCATGAAGAGACCGAGCTCCTCCTGGGCCTTCTGCCCGTCCGGGCCGAGACCGTCGATGTCCATGATCTTCAGGAAGCGGATCACGGGGCTCAGTACGTCGTCGTGGTGGATCCGCAGGTTGTAGACCCCGCCGATCGCCATCTGCGCGGCCATCCGCTCGAAGCCGGGCATGCCGTGTCCCGGCATCCGGAAGTCGACCACGACGTCCCGTACGGCCTGCATCGTCAGGTCCGGGGCGAGCTCGAAGGCCGCGCCCAGCAGGTTGCGGTAGAAGATCATGTGCAGGTTCTCGTCCTGCGCGATGCGGGCCAGCATGCGGTCGCAGACCGGGTCACCGGACTGGTGGCCGGTGTTGCGGTGCGAGATGCGGGTCGCGAGCTCCTGGAAGGCCACGTACGCCACGGAGTGCAGCATCGAGTGGCGGTTGTCGGACTCGAACCCCTCCGACATGTGCTGCATCCGGAATGCTTCGAGCTTGTCCGGGTCCACGGCGCGCGAGGCCAGCAGGTAGTCGCGCATCACGATGCCGTGGCGGCCCTCCTCGGCGGTCCAGCGGTGCACCCACGTGCCCCAGGCGCCGTTGCGGCCGAAAAGGGAGGCGATCTCGTGGTGGTAGCTGGGGAGGTTGTCCTCGGTCAGCAGGTTCACGACGAGCGCGATCTTGCCGATCTCGGTGACCTTCGACTGCGCCGGGTCCCAGGCTTCGCCGTCCTCGAAGAAACCGGGGAAGTTCCGGCCGTCGCTCCACGGGACGTACTCGTGGGGCATCCAGTCCTTGGTGACCGTCAGATGGCGGTTGAGTTCCTTCTCGACCACCTCTTCCAGCGCGAACAGCAGCTTGGCGTCCGTCCACGCCTCCGAGCTGCCGAGGTGGGGAGAGGTGATCGTCACGGGTACTCCTGAGTGCAAAGCGAATTACCTACGGTTCCGTAGCCTACGGAGTCGTAGGTTAAGCGCGACATCAAGACCAGCCAAGCCCCAGGGATACCTCTGTCCGGTTACATCCCGTTATTTACGCAGTTTGAAGGGGGCGTGGCGTGGCTTGAAGGGGCCAAAGTCACGCGAGTAGGTGGTCCGCGGCTCCCGCCTTGACGGCCGAGATCAGCGCACGGAGCGCGTCGATCGAGTCGGTGACGTAGGCGGCGGACTCGGTGGTTCCGATGTACGCCTTCCCCTCGGCGTCCCGCCCGAAGCGGAAACAGTTCGCTCCCTCGCTGCAGAATGCCTCGTCCCAGGCGATGCCGGCCGTTGCCGACGGGGTCGCCGGTGTGGCCGCGGTCGTGGTCGTCGTGCCCATGTCGTTCTCTCGTCTCCTCGTCGGATCCGGCTCGGTGGTCAGTCAGCCGGTCGGCCGTTCGGCCCGGTCAGAGGGTCTGTGCGATGGCGCGGATGAAATCGCGGGAGTCGCGGGCCGGCAGCGCCAGGGAGCGCAGCCGCTCCAGCAGACCCCGGTAGCGGAGCAGCTTCATCTGCGAATCCAGCAACATCGAGCCGTGCGAACTGTCCAGCTGTACGGTGTCCAGCTCGCTGATCGTGGCGGCCGCGTACGTGAAGGACTGGCCGGCGCCGGGGAACCCGCCGGCGGTGAACGGAATCACGCGCACGGTCGTACGCGCGCGCTCCGACTGCTCCAGGATGTGTTCGAGTTGCGCCCGTGCCACCTTCGGACCGCCGAACTGCATGCGCAGGGCCGCCTCGTGCACGACCGCCTCGTACAACGGCGGTGCCTCGCGCGCGAACACCTGCTGGCGGTGCATCCGCAGGGCGAGCCGCGCCTGCAGGTCCGGTTCGGGCAGGGGCGGGTCGGCGGTGTCGAAGACGGCCCGCGCGTGCGCTTCGGTCTGCAGCAGCCCCGGTATGTGCGTGGTCACGGCGGTGTGCAACGCGACGGAGTGGTGCTCCAGTTCGCAGATGTCCAGGAGGGCGGGCGGCAGCATTCCCCGGTGCTGCTCCCACCACCCCTTGTCGCGCTCCTGGGCCATCGAGGCGAGCAGGTCGACCAGCCCCGTGTCGGGGCAGTCGTAGTTGAAGGCGAGGGTGCGGACACGCTCGGCGCCGATCGCGATCCGGCCGGATTCGATGTTGGGGATCCGGGTGCGGTCCACCCCCATGAGCGCCGCCGCCTGCTGAACCGACATGCCCGACTGCTCGCGGAGTTTGCGCAGCTCGGAGCCCAGGCGCTGCTGGCGCGCGGTCGGCGTACTCCTCGGTGGCACGGGTCCCCTCTCCTCCGGTCGGGGGCATGCGGGAGTGCCTCGCGAGTCCGGAAATACCATGAGAAAGCATCAAGTGGTCGTACAAGTAGTAGCACTGTGCACCGCGTTGCGCTACGGTCGGTAGCGCAAGTCTCACACGGGGCGACCACCAGCTCTTGTATGACCACACGGCCATCCACGCATTCAGCACCTCAGAACCTTGGAGCAGCACGATGACGGGCACTCTCCGTGGCCTGCGGTCGGTCCACGAGTTCCGCCAGGCCCCGCCGGCGGCGGAGAAACTGAGCTACTCCATAGGCCTGCCGGGCGGCGCCCACTGTGCGGGCAGCGCCCGTGGCGCCCTGCGGTCCCTGCTCGACCGGCACGGACTGGCCGACCTGTGCGACACCGCGGCCCTCGCCGCCTCCGAACTCGTGGCCTGCGCCCACCGGTTCACGCCCGACAAGGAGATGGTGCTCAAAGTCCGCTGGCAGTTCGACGCGCTGCGGATCGTCGTCTTCGACCAGCACCCGGCGCACTCCTCGCCCGAGGCGAGCGAGGAGTGCCGGCGCCGGCGCAGCCGCGGGATGTGGCTGCTCGCGGCGGTGGTGGAATCCTGCGGCGGGGACTGGGGGCTCACCCCGGTGCTCACCCCGATGGGGGGCACCAAGTCCTGGGCGTTACTGCCCATGCCGCGTTAGCGCACGCCCTCCGTTCGGACCACCCTTTCGGACCACCCGTTCAGACCGCCCGTTCGGACCGCCCGGGCCCGACGCCCGTGCGCGTCCCCCGTCACTCGTAGCCCGTCACTCGTCACCCGTCCACAGCGACCGGTGGACCTCCTCGGCCGTCGTCGGCCGCAGCCCGTCGTCGAGCAGCAGCCACCGCGTGACGCCGATCGATTCCAGGAACGGCACGTCATGGCTCGCCACCACGAGCGCCCCTTCGTAGGAATCCAGGGCATCGGTCAACTGCCGTACGGATCCCAGGTCCAGGTTGTTCGTCGGCTCGTCCAGCATGAGCAGCTGCGGGGCCGGCTCCGCGAGCAGCAGCGCCGCCAGCGTCGCCCGGAACCGCTCGCCGCCCGACAGCGTGCCGGCCGGCCGGTCCGCCCGCGCACCCCGGAACAGGAAGTGTGCGAGCCGCGCCCGGATCAGGTTGTTCGTCGCGTGCGGGGCGAACCGCGCCACGTTCTCCACGACCGAGCGCTCGTCGTCCAGTACGTCGAGCCGCTGCGGCAGGAACCGGGCCGGGACATGGGTCACCGACTCCCCCGACAAAGGGGCCAGTTCCCCCGCGATCGTGCGCAGCAGGGTGGTCTTGCCCGAGCCGTTGGCCCCCACCAGTGCGATCCGCTCCGGACCGCGAAGCTCCCACTCGCCCGGGATCGCGGCGCCGTGCGCCGGGTGCAACCCGCTCAGGGTGAACACGCGGCGGCCCGGCGGGACCTGGGTGGCGGGCAGTTTGATCCGGATCTCGGCGTCTTCGCGTACCGCCAGCTCCGCCTGGTCGAGGCGTTCCTCGGCCTCCGCCAGCTTCTCGGTGTGCATGATGCGGTGCTTGCCCGCCGACTCCTGCGCCGCACGCTTGCGGGCACCCATGACGATCTTCGGCTCGCGCTTGGTGTCGAACATCTTCTGGCCGTACCGCTTGCGCCGGGCCAGTTTGGCGTGCGCCTGTGCCAGCTCGCGCTTCTGGCGCTGTACGTCGCCCTCCGCGACCCGGACCATCCGCTCGGCCGCCTCCTGCTCGGCCGCAAGCATCTCCTCGTAGTCCGTGAAGTTGCCGCCGTACCAGCGGATTTCGCCTTCGCGCAGGTCGGCGATCTGGTCGACCCGGTCCAGCAGTTCCCGGTCGTGGCTGACCAGGAGCATCACCCCGGACCAGGATTCGACGGCCGCGTACAGCCGGCGCCGGGCCCGCAGGTCGAGGTTGTTGGTGGGCTCGTCCAGCAGCAGGACGTCCGGACGGCTCAGCAGCAGAGCCGCCAGCCGGAGCAACACGCACTCCCCGCCCGACAGTTCGCCGATGGTGCGGTCCAGGCCGATACGGCCGAGCCCGAGCTGGTCGAGCGTGGCGAGGGCCCGCTCCTCCACGTCCCAGTCGTCGCCGACCGCCGTGAAGTTCGCCTCGGTCGCCTCGCCCGCCTCGATGGCGTGCAGGGCGGCCCGTGCGGTGTGGACGCCGAGGGCCTCGTCGACCCGTAGGGCGGTGTCGAAGGTGACGGTCTGCGGGAGCTGGCCGACCGTGCCGGATACGGCCAACTGGCCGTCGCGCGGGGTCAGTTCTCCTGAGATGAGCTTCAGCAGGGTGGACTTCCCGCAGCCGTTGCGCCCGATCAGGCCGGTACGGCCGGGGCCGACGGTCAACTGGAACCCCTCGAAGACGGGTGTCCCGTCGGGCCAGTCGAAGGACAGGTCGGAGCAGGTGATGAAAGTGGGAGCAGGACTCATGGAGGCCTCCAGGTTGCGTGAGTGGTGAGTGCAACGCGGGGGAGACACGGGGAACCGCGGGTGAGGGCGGTGGTCGGTGTCTCGGACCTCAGAGGAACAACGTCCTGCTCCGTTTCGACGGCGATGGGGCGTCTACGAAGCTACGGGGCGGCCGGAGCCGCCGGCAAACGAATTAAGCGGGTCAGCGGGAGCCGCGCATCAGCTCGGCGAGGCTCTGGTCCATGTCGAGGTACAGGTGTTCCAGGCCGGGCGGCACGATCGTGGAGGCCCGCTCCAGGAAGCGCTGCAGCTCCGCCGTCACCATCAGCACGATCGCGACCCCCTCGGGGGCGTGGAACTCCACGGTGGTCCGCTCGGCGTCGTACGGGCGCACGCGCACGTCCCCGCAGCCGGAGGGGCGGCGCAGCCCGGACTCCAGCAGCTCGCGGGAGAACGTCCACGAGACCTCGATGCCCTCCAGCGTCGCGGGAGCGGGGAAGGCCATCCGGACGGCGAAGGGATCCGACCGGTCGTAGCAGAACGTGACCGGTACGGTGTCGACCTTCGGCGCGGTGGCGACCAGTCGGGCCTGCACGGCCTGCTCGATGACAGTGATCAAGGCTCGCTCCCTTGCGGCGGATCTCGTGCCGGACCGCGGGGTGGGGGCCCGGCAACGGGATAGACGCGCGAATCGGCGAATCCGTGCACGCGACCTGGAGTGAGCTGTGTCACCGAATGGCCTGAACACGCCTGTGTGATCGCACAGGGTGACGGGCGGCGCGGGCATCCGGGACCTGTCCGCAGGTCCCGGAGCGCTCGCAGTACGGCCGGTTCCCGCTCACTCCACAGGCCCAAAGCGCGCTTCGGACCACCCGCCGGCGACCCGTCCGCGCCCCGCTACACCGCCGGGCTCTCCCGTACCGTCGCCAGGTCCGCGGACGTCTTCGTCGCGATGAACTCGGTGATGCGGTAGGCGCAGACGCCCGCCATCGTGAAGGGGTCCTCGGCCGCGATCTTCTCGATCTCCGCGCGGGAGATCCCGCCGGCCAGGATCACGCCCCCGTCGCGCGGGACCTTGCGGCCCGAGGCGAGGAAGATGCCGGCGGCGTAGTAGCCGTCCAGCCAGGCGATGTGCGCGTCCATCTCCTCTTCGACGGCTTCGACGGGCGCGGTGTAGGTGAGCTCCATGACGAACATGATCGCCAGGCTACTCTCGCACCACTATGACGAGTGCGAAGAGCCCCGCCGACGAGGCCGAGGCCAAGGCGATACAGGACGAACTGCGCGACCGGGTCGTCCTGGCCGAAACCGGACCCCCGCCCGGCGAAGGGCTGATCGCAGGTGTGGACGTGGCCTACGACGACGAACGCGACCTCGTGGCGGCCGCGGCCGTCGTCCTCGACGCCGCCACCCTGCGGGTCGTCGAGGAGGCCACCTCCGTCGGCCGCGTCAGCTTCCCCTACGTACCCGGCCTGCTCGCCTTCCGTGAACTGCCCACCGTGCTCGCCGCGCTGGAGGCACTGACGGTCACGCCCGGCCTGGTCGTCTGCGACGGCTACGGGCTGGCCCACCCGCGCCGCTTCGGGCTCGCCTGCCACCTCGGGGTGGTCACCGGGCTGCCCGCCATCGGGGTCGCGAAGAACCCGTTCACCTTCACCTACGAGGAACCGGGCGCCCGGCGCGGGGACCTCTCCCCGCTCCGCGCACCCGACGGCGAGATCGTCGGGCGGGCGCTGCGCACGCAGGACGGGATCAAGCCCGTGTACGTATCGGTGGGCCACCGGGTCTCCCTGGACAACGCCTGCGCGCACGCCCTGGCCCTGAGCCCCCGCTTCCGAATCCCGGAGACCACCCGCCGCGCCGACTCCCTGTGCCGGCGGGCCCTGCGCGAAGCCACCGCGTAGGGCCGCCTCGGCGGTCCGCGGCTGCCTGCGCCGACGCCTCAGTCGCAGGCCGCCACCCGGAAGCGGATGCCCGCCTTCCGGAGCCGGTCCAGCAGGGCGTCGCCCATCGCCACGGCGGTGGTCAGCTGGCCGGAGAGCTCGGGCAGGGCGTCGTAGGCGAGGCAGAGCGCGGACTCCGCGAACATCTTCGCGGTCTCCCCGTACCCCGGGTCGCCGCCCGAGACCTCGGTGAAGACCCGGCGGCCGCCGCCCTCGCCCACGAACCGCACGCTGAACCAGCTGCGCGCCCGCCGCTCCGCGTCCGGGCCCTGGCCCGGCTCCCAGCGGTCCGCGAGCCACTGGCGCACCGGCGGGATCTGCGCGAGGGCGGCCACCGTGCCGACCGCCGCCGTACCGCCCACCGCGACGGGCAGGTGCCGTACGGAGGCGTAGTGCCGGTAGCGGAAGTCCGGGCCGTACCGCGCCAGCGCCGCGGCCGAACGGGCCACGACCTGGACGTCCAGGACGGGCAGCGGCAGGGCCCAGGTGCCGGTCTCCCGGCTGAAGCGCGGTGCGCCCAGGGGGACCCGTACCCGCCGGCCCAGCAGCCGGGGCTCGTGCATCCGGCGCGCGCGGGCGGCGGCCAGGTTCTGCGGGCCGCGGCCCAGCGCGGTGAGCACCGTGGTGAAGGTGCCGCCCGAGAAGAGGGCGTTGGAGCGCAGGAACGCGTCCACGGTCAGCGGGACCCCGGCCGGCAGCTGTCCGACCGTGAAGTACGCCCCGAGGTCGGCCGGGATGGAGTCGAAGCCGCAGGCGTGCACGATCCGGGCGCCGCTCTCGCGGGCCCGCGCGTCGTGCTCGACGTACATCCGGTCCACGAACTCCGGCTCGCCGGTCAGGTCCAGGTAGTCGGTGCCCGCTGCGGCGCAGGCCGCCACCAGCGGGGCCCCGTACCAGACGTACGGCCCCACGGTCGTGGCCAGCACCCGGGTGGAGGCGGCCAGTTCGCGCGTCGCCGCGGCGTCCTGGGCGTCCGCGCGCAGCAGCGGCAGGTCCGCGCAGCGCGCGTCGAGGGCCGTCAGCCGCTCGCGCAGCCGCTCCAGCTTCGCGAGGTCGCGTCCGGCGAGGGCCCAGCGGCAGTCCGCGGGGGCGTGCGCCGCGAGGTACTCGGCGGTCAGCGCCCCCACGAACCCGGTCGCGCCGAAGAGCACGAGGTCGTACTCCCGTTCCGCGGTGCGCGGTTCGCGGCGGACAGTTGCGTTCATCGGGAGCCTCCCAGACGGTGTCGGTGGTGGCTGAGGCTAGCGGGTGTCAGCCGCTCGGTGGACGGCACCCCGGTAACGGCCCTCGTCCCGGCACCGGCGCGGGCCGGGCAGGATCCGTAGGGGACGGCCTAGCGTGGGGAGGGACGGTCCGCGCGCGCGGGTGCGGCCCGCGATGAGTGGAGGTTCGCGTGAAGGCTGGGGTGCGCACGTGGGAGGCGGTCCGGGAGTTCGCCCTGGGGCTGCCGCAGGCGCGGGAGGAGTTCCCCTGGGGTCCTGAGGACTGTGTCGTGAAGGTCAACAAGAAGATCTTCGTCTTCCTCGGGAACACCGACGGCCCGTCGCCCGGGATCTCTGTGAAGCTCAAGGACGAGGCGCTGCACGGTCACGCCATGACCGCGCCCGGCGCGGAGCCGACCGGATACGGGCTGGGGAAGGCCGGCTGGGTCTCCGTGCCGCTGGGGGAGAAGGGGGCGCCCTCCGCCGAGGTGCTGTGCGAATGGGTGGAGGAGAGCTACCGGACCGTCGCGCTGAAGCGGGACCTCAAGGAGCTCGACGAGCGAACCGGCTAAGCGCTTGCTCTTGTGCTGAGTGGAACAGGTTCCTAGCATCACTGGTGTTACATCAGTTGTGTCACACAGTGGCGGAAGTGGTGCCACCGGATGCTGGGGGCTCGATGGCAGTGACAGGGAACGTGACGGGGAGCGCGCCCGGGAGCGGCGCGGGCCCGCTCGCGGGCGTGCGCGTCGTCGAGCTGGCGGGCATCGGGCCGGGCCCGTTCGCCGCCATGGTCCTCGCCGACCTGGGCGCCGACGTGGTGCGGGTGGACCGGCCCGGCGGCGGCGGGCTGGCCGTGAACCCGGCCTACGACATCACCAACCGGAACAAGCGCTCCGTCCTGGTCGACCTGAAGTCCGCCGACGGCCCGGCCCGCGTGCTGGACCTGGTCGAGCGTGCCGACGTGCTCATCGAGGGCCTCCGTCCCGGAGTCGCCGAACGGCTCGGCGTGGGCCCCGCCGACTGCCACGCCCGCAACCCCCGGCTCGTCTACGGCCGGATGACCGGCTGGGGCCAGGACGGCCCGCTCGCCCACACCGCCGGGCACGACATCGCGTACATCGCCGTCACCGGCGCCCTCGGCATGATCGGCAACCCGGGCGAACCCCCGGCCGTCCCCGCCAACCTGGTCGGTGACTACGCGGGCGGCTCGCTCTACCTCGTCATCGGCGTCCTCGCCGCCCTCCAGCACGCCCGCACCCCCGGTGGTACGGGCCAGGTCGTCGACGCGGCCATCGTCGACGGCACCGCCCACCTCACCGCCATGATCCACGGGATGATGGCGGCCGGCGGCTGGCAGGACCGGCGCGGCGCCAACCTGCTCGACGGCGGCTGCCCCTTCTACGGCAGCTACGAGACCTCCGACGGCGGGTACATGGCGGTCGGCGCGCTGGAGCAGCAGTTCTACGACACCTTCGTGGAGCTCCTCGGCATCAAGGACCAGGCCCCCGCCCGCAAGGACCTGGCCCGCTGGGGCGAGCTCCGCGAGGCCGTCGCCGCGCGCTTCAAGACCCGTACCCGTGAGGAGTGGACGGCCGTCTTCGAGGGAACCGACGCCTGCGTGGCGCCCGTGCTCTCGCTGCGCGAGGCCCCGCACCACCCGCACCTGGCGGCCCGCGGCACCTTCGTCGAGGCCGCCGGGATCACCCAGCCGGCCCCCGCGCCCCGCTTCTCCGCGACCCCGGCCGCCGCCGTGAGCGGCCCCGCGCTGCCGGGCGCGCACACCGAGTCCGTGGCGGCCGACTGGGGCGTACCGGCGCTGCTCGGCAAGGAGTCCGAAGCCTGATGGACCTCTCGATGATGCTCGACCACTCCGCTGACCCGCGCCGCGCCGCCGACGCGGCGGCGGAGCTGGAGACGGCCGGGCTGAGCCGCAGATCGCCCTGTACGTCGGCGGCATGGGCGCGGTCGGCAAGAACTTCTCCAACGACCTGGCCGTCGCCTACGGATACGACGAGGAGGCCCGGAAGATCCAGGCCGGCCCGGCTCGTCGAAACCGCAAAGATCGGCTCTAGGGGGCCCCTGAAATGAAACGCCAGCTCTTCGACGCCGACCACGAGGCGTTCCGCGAGACCGTCCGCACCTTCCTCGCCAAGGAGGTGCTGCCGCACTACGAGCAGTGGGAGAAGGACGGGATCGTCAGCCGCGAGGCCTGGCGGGCCGCCGGCCGGCAGGGGCTGCTGGGCCTGGCCGTCCCGGAGGAGTACGGGGGCGGCGGGAACACCGACTTCCGCTACGCGGCCGTGATCGCCGAGGAGTTCACCCGGGCGGGCGCCGCCGGACTGGCCATCGGCCTGCACAACGACATCATCGGGCCCTACCTGACCTCCCTGGCCACCGAGGAGCAGAAGCGCCGCTGGCTGCCCGGCTTCTGCTCAGGCGAGATCATCACCGCCATCGCGATGACCGAGCCGGGCGCGGGCTCCGACCTCCAGGGCATCCGGACCACCGCCGAGGACGCGGGCGACCACTGGGTGCTCAACGGATCCAAGACCTTCATCTCCAACGGCATCCTCGCCGACCTGGTGATCGTGGTCGCCAAGACCACCCCCGAGGGCGGGGCGCACGGGATGTCGCTGCTCGTCGTGGAGCGCGGCACCGAGGGCTTCGAGCGCGGCCGCAACCTCGACAAGATCGGCCAGAAGGCGCAGGACACCGCCGAGCTCTTCTTCAACGACGTGCGCGTCCCCAAGGAGAACCTCCTCGGCGAGCTGAACGGCGCCTTCGTCCACCTGATGACCAACCTCGCGCAGGAGCGGATGGGCATCGCGATGGCCGGCATCGCCGCCGCCGAGTACCTGCTGGAGATCACCACGCAGTACGTGAAGGAGCGCGAGGCCTTCGGGCGGCCGCTCTCCAAGCTCCAGCACATCCGCTTCGAGATCGCGGAGATGGCCACCGAGTGCGCGGTCACCCGTACCTTCCTCGACCGCTGCATCACCGACCACTCCAACGGGGAACTGGACCACGTCCACGCCTCGATGGCGAAGTGGTGGGCCACCGAACTCCAGAAGCGGGTCGCCGACCGCTGCCTGCAACTGCACGGCGGATACGGATACATGACCGAGTACCGGGTCGCGCGGGCCTTCGTCGACGGCCGCATCCAGACCATCTACGGCGGTACGACCGAGATCATGAAGGAGATCATCGGCCGTTCCCTGCTGGGCTGACCCCCACAGACTTCCCCCTGCCTCCGCACCCCCGAAAGGCTTGACCAGTGAGCACCGAAGCGTACGTATACGACGCGATCCGCACGCCGCGCGGCCGCGGCAAGGCCAATGGCTCCCTGCACGGCACCAAGCCGATCGACCTGGTCGTCGGCCTCATCCACGCCCTGCGCGAGCGCAACCCCGGCCTGGACCCCGCCACCATCGACGACATCGTGCTCGGCGTCGTCGGCCCGGTCGGCGACCAGGGATCCGACATCGCACGGATCGCGGCCATCGCGGCCGGACTCCCGGACACCGTGGCCGGCGTACAGGAGAACCGCTTCTGCGCCTCCGGCCTGGAAGCCGTCAACATGGCCGCCGCCAAGGTCCGCTCCGGCTGGGAGGACCTGGTCCTCGCGGGCGGCGTCGAGTCGATGTCCCGCGTCCCGATGGCTTCGGACGGCGGCGCCTGGTTCAACGACCCTATGACCAACTGGGACGTCAACTTCGTCCCGCAGGGCATCGGCGCCGACCTGATCGCCACGATCGAGGGATTCTCCCGGCGTGACGTGGACGAATACGCGGCCCTGTCCCAGGAGCGGGCCGCCGCCGCCATCAAGGACGGCCGCTTCGCCAAGTCGGTCGTCCCGGTCACCGACCGCAACGGCCTGGTGGTCCTGGACCACGACGAGTTCGTCCGCCCCGGCACCACCGCCGACACCCTCGCCCGGCTGAAGCCCTCCTTCGCGGACATCGGCGAACTCGGCGGCTTCGACGCCGTCGCGCTGCAGAAGTACCACTGGGTCGAGAAGATCGACCACGTCCACCACGCGGGCAACTCCTCCGGCATCGTCGACGGTGCCTCCCTCGTCGCGATCGGCTCCCGCGAGGCGGGGGAGCGAAACGGCCTCACGCCCCGGGCCCGGATCGTCTCGGCCGCCGTCTCCGGCTCCGAGCCCACCATCATGCTCACCGGCCCCGCCCCGGCCACCCGCAAGGCCCTCGCCAAGGCCGGCCTGACCATCGACGACATCGACCTGATCGAGATCAACGAGGCCTTCGCCGGCGTCGTGCTCCGCTTCGTCAAGGACATGGGCGTCTCCCTGGACAAGGTCAACGTCAACGGCGGCGCCATCGCGCTGGGCCACCCGCTCGGCGCCACCGGCGCGATGATCCTGGGCACCGTCGTCGACGAACTGGAGCGCCAGGACAAGCGCTACGGCCTCGTCACCCTCTGTGTCGGCGGCGGCATGGGCGTCGCCACCATCGTCGAGCGGCTCTGAAACCCGTCCTGATCCCTGATCCCTGATCCCACCCCTGACACGGAAGTTGCGAACATGAGCGAGTCCACCACGATCCGCTGGGAACAGGACGAGACCGGCGTCGTCACCCTGGTCCTCGACGACCCCGACCAGTCCGCCAACACGATGAACCAGGCCTTCAAGGACTCGATCGCGGCGATCGCGGAGCGCGCCGAGGCCGAGAAGGACTCCATCCGGGGCATCATCTTCACCTCCGCCAAGAAGACCTTCTTCGCGGGCGGCGACCTCAAGGACATGATCCGGCTCCGCCCCGAGCACGCGCAGCTGGCCTTCGACACCGGCACCGCCATCAAGGCCTCGCTGCGCCGCATCGAGACCCTCGGCAAGCCCGTGGTCGCCGCCATCAACGGCACGGCCCTCGGCGGCGGTTACGAGATCTGCCTGGCCTCCCACCACCGCGTGGCCCTCGACGCCCCCGGCTCCAAGATCGGCCTGCCCGAGGTCACCCTCGGCCTGCTCCCGGCCGGCGGCGGCGTCACCCGCACCGTCCGCCTCATGGGCATCGCCGACGCGCTGCTGAAGGTGCTGCTCCAGGGGACCCAGTACAGCCCCCAGCGCGCGCTGGACAACGGCCTGGTGCACGAACTGGCCGCCACGCCCGAGGAGATGCTCGCCAGGGCGCACGCCTTCATCGACGCGAACCCGGAGTCGAAGCAGCCCTGGGACGTCCCCGGCTACAAGATTCCGGGCGGTACCCCGTCCAACCCGCGGTTCGCCGCCAACCTCCCGGCCTTCCCGGCCAACGTGAAGAAGCAGCTGAACGGGGCCCCGTACCCGGCCCCGCGCAACATCCTGGCCTGCGCCGTCGAAGGCGCCCAGGTGGACTTCGAGACGGCCCTGACCATCGAGGCCCGCTACTTCACCGAGCTGGTCACCGGACAGACCGCCAAGAACATGATCCAGGCGTTCTTCTTCGACCTCCAGGCCGTCAACGCCGGCCGCAGCCGCCCGCAGGACGTGGCGCCCCGCAAGGTGACCAAGGTGGCCGTCCTCGGCGCCGGCATGATGGGCGCGGGCATCGCCTACTCCTGCGCCCGCGCCGGCATCGAGGTGGTGCTGAAGGACGTCACCCCCGAGGCCGCCGCCAAGGGCAAGGCGTACTCCGAGAAGCTGCTCGACAAGGCACTCTCCCGGGGCCGTACGACCGAGGCCAAGCGCGCCGAGCTGCTCGCCCGGATCACCCCGACGGCCGAGCCCGCCGACCTTGCGGGCTGCGACGCCGTCATCGAGGCCGTCTTCGAGGACACCGCCCTGAAGCACAAGGTGTTCCAGGAGATCCAGGAGTTCCTCACGCCCGACGCGCTGCTCTGCTCCAACACCTCCACGCTGCCCATCACGGGCCTCGCGGAAGGGGTTTCGCGGCCCGCCGACTTCATCGGACTGCACTTCTTCTCGCCCGTGGACAAGATGCCGCTGGTCGAGATCATCAAGGGCGAGCGCACCGGCGACGAGGCCGTCGCCCGCGCCTTCGACCTCGTACGGCAGATCAACAAGACCCCGATCGTGGTCAACGACTCGCGCGGGTTCTTCACTTCGCGGGTCATCGGCCAGTTCATCAACGAGGGCGTCGCCATGGTCGGCGAGGGCATCGAGCCCGCCTCCATCGAGCAGGCCGCGGCCCAGGCCGGGTACCCGGCCAAGGTGCTGTCCCTGATGGACGAGCTGACCCTCACGCTGCCCCGCAAGATCCGCAACGAGACCCGCAAGGCCTTCGAGGCCGAGGGCCGGGACTGGCCGCAGCACCCGGCCGACATCGTCATCGACCGGATGGTCGACGAGTTCGGGCGCCCCGGGCGTAGCGGCGGCGGCGGGTTCTACGCGTACGACGAGAGCGGCAAGCGCGCCGGGATCTGGCCGGGGCTGCGGGAGCACTTCGGGAAGCCCGGCGGGGAGATCCCGTCCGAGACCGTGCCCTTTGAGGACATGAAGGAGCGGATGCTCTTCTCCGAGGCGCTGGACACCGTCCGCTGCTTCGACGAGGGGGTCCTGACCTCGTACGCCGACGCCAACATCGGTTCCATCATGGGCATCGGCTTCCCGGCCTGGACCGGCGGCGTGATCCAGTACATCAACGGCTACGAGGGCGGCCTGGCGGGCTTCGTGGCCCGCGCCCGCGAGCTGGCCGAGAAGTACGGCGAGCGCTTCACCCCGCCCGCCTCCCTGGTGGAGAAGGCCGGGCGGGGAGAGACGTACGCCGACTGAACGGACTGACCTGTTCGAACGGCTGCGTGCGGTTCCGGGGCGACCCGTCCCGGAACCGCACGCAGGCGGTGGTCCGCCCGGTGGCGTGGTGCGGTAGCCGGCTACGGGCTCAGACGCCGCCTTCGATGATCGTCCAGCCCGAGGAAACCTCGTTCAGCGGGCCGACGTCCCTTTCTTCGCACGTGAACGGGCGGTGGTCTGCCCGGTGGTACGCAGCTGCGCGAACACGCCCCGGTACGAGGCGCCGTCCAGTGTGGTCCAGCCGGCGGTGAGCCGGCCCACGGCCCCGGAGGCGTCCGCCGGCCCGGCATCCCCGGGGCGCAGGACGCGCGTCAGGCCGAGCACCGGGGTGCCGTCCGGCAGGCGCACCTCCGTGCCCCGCGCGGTGTCGGTGGCTTCCGGCCAGGTCTGCGGGAGGACCGCCGGGAGCTCGGGGCCCTCGTACCAGGCGGTGACCGAAGGGTCGCTCACACCGCTCTCGCTCTGATCCTGCGCCACGGCGCGGCCCTGGATGAGGGCGAGCAACTGGCCCACGAGCACCGGGTCGTGGGCGCCGTCGTAGATCCACCGGGTGCCGAGCACCCCGTGCTCGGAGGTGCCCACCAGGGCGGCTCCGGCGCCGTCGAGCGGGGCGCCGCGGTAGGTCAGCGGCACGAGGTAGGAGGTTTCCCGGCCGCCCGAGTGGTCGGTGAGCACCATGAACTCGATGCCGACCTCACCCTGCGGGTCGTCGAGCCGGAACCCGCCCGAGCGGTCGAGCTCGGGGGCGCGTCCCGTGGACGCGTACCACGGCCGCGTCGGAAGCCACGCAGTCAGAAGCTCCGTCTTACCGGGCTTCATGGTGGTCTTGTAGATCATCGCCATGGCCCGAACCTACCGGCTCCGAGACGAAGGCCGCCCGCAATTCCTCCTTCAGCGAGCGCTGGAAGGCGGTCACCAGGGCCTGCACCACCATCGGCTGCATGTGCGCGGACAGCGCCTTCATCGACTCCACCCGCTCCGGATCGCTCTCGCCCTCCGTGAACGGCCCCCACACCTCGTCCCGGAACAGCGCGGTCAGCTGGTGCGCCGCCGTCCGGGCGTGCCCGAGCAGCACCTCGCGCGCGACCAGGATCGTCTCGTGGGCGATCGGTACGTCGAGCAGCGCGACCCCGAGCCGCAGCAGCCCCACGTCCACCCGGAAGCCCTCCGGAGTCGGCGTCAGCACGTTCATGGCCGTCAGCCGCCGGATGTCGGTCTCCGTCAGGCTCCGCCCGGCCCGCTTCTCCAGCTCCGCGCGCGAGGAGTCCAGCGCGGCGTCCGGGGCCCAGGTCGCCACCAGGGCGCGGTGGATGGCCAGATCGTGCGCGCTCAGATCGTCGGGCAGGGCGTCGAGGTAGCGCTCGATGGCGGAGAGGGTCATGCCCTGGTGCTGCAACTCCTCGATGAGCGCCAGGCGGGACAGGTGCTCCGGGCCGTAGCGGCCCACGCGACGGGGTCCGATCACGGGAGGGGGCAAAAGCCCGCGGGTGCTGTAGAACCGTACGGTGCGGACGGTCACACCCGCCCTGGCCGCCAGTTCGTCGACGGTCAGCGACACCGGCTCCGGTGCTTGGGTGGTCATGGGCTCTCCGCCTCGTTCTCTGATCAGCACGTCTCCGGACGGCACAGTTCTCATCGCCACCGTTCGTGTTCAACAGTATTGCTGTCGCACCAACGATGTGAAACGGCCAGGAGCTGCCCATGCCCACGAAACTGCGACTTCCCGCACCTCCCGACGAGCTCACCCTGCCCGCCCTGCTGGCGCGCAACGCCGCCGAGCACGGCGACCTCCCCGCCCTCTCCTGGCGCGAGGGCGACGGCTGGACCACCCTCAGCTGGTCGGACGTCCGCCGCAAGGTGGCCGTCCTCGCCGCCGGTTACGCCTCCCTGGGCGTCGAACGCGGCGAACACGTCCTGCTGATGATGGGCAACCGCCCCGAGCACTGGCTCAGCGACCTCGCCCTGGTCCACCTCGGCGCCGTCCCCGTCACCGTGTACGGGACCTCCGCGCCCGAGCAGATCGCCCACATAGCCCGCCACAGCCGGGCCCGGCTCGCCGTCGTCGAGGGGGCCCGGGAGCTGGCCCGGTGGGAGCCGCTGCTGACCGACCCGGGGACCCCGCTGGAACGGCTCGTCGTGGCCGAGGCCCCCGAAGCGGGCCCGCACTCGACGTACGGGTCGGTGTACGCCGGCGGCGCCCGGCTGCACCGCTCCGAAGCCTTCGAGAAGGCCTGGCGGGAGTCCCGACCCGAGGACCCGCTCACCGTCGTCTACACCTCGGGCACCACCGGCGACCCCAAGGGGGTCCGCCTGACCCACCGCAACATCGTGCTCCAGTCCGTCCGCCTCGACCGGCACATCGAGCTGCCCGAGCACGCCGAGCACCTGTGCTACCTGCCCTTCGCGCACATCGCCGAGCGGATCCTCGGCATCTACCTCCCGCTCCTGCGGGCCGCGCACGTCCGGCTGTGCGCCGACCCGGCCGCCGTGTCGGCCGCGGTGCGCGAGCTGCATCCGGTGCAGTTCTTCGGGGTGCCCCGGGTCTGGGAGAAGCTGGCCGCCTCCGTACGGGCGGTGCTCGGGCGGCTGCCCGAGGAGCAGCGCCGCGCCATCGAAGCCGCGGGCGACCTGGCGCGGGAGCGTGCGGGCCACCGGGAGCGCGGCGAGGAGGTCCCGGCCGGGCTCGAAGCCTCGTACGCCGGGGCCAAGGAACGGGTGCTGGACCCGCTGCTGAAGCTGGCCGGGATGGACCGCCTCGTCTGGACGGCCAGTGCTACCGCGCCGATGCCGATCGACGTGGTGCGCTTCTGGGCGGGCTGGGGGATCACGATCATGGACGCGTGGGGGCTCACCGAGACCTCCGGCGTGTGCACGGTCAACACCCCGGACGGCTTCCGGCTGGGCTCCGTCGGCCGCCCGATCCAGGGGCTGGAGCTGCGGATCGCCGAGGACGGGGAGATCTTCACGCGCGGGGAGACGGTCTTCGGCGGGTACCTCCTCCCGGACGGCTCGGTGGAGAGCGCCTGCGACGGGGCGGGCTGGTTCCCGACGGGGGACATCGGGCGGCTCGACGAGGCGGGGTTCCTCTGGCTGACCGACCGCAAGAAGGAACTGATCATCACCTCGAACGGGAAGAACGTCTCGCCCGCCCTGGTGGAGAACACCGTCAAGGAACACCCGCTGATCGGGCAGGCGCTGGTGCACGGAGACGGCCACTCCTACCTCGTCGCCCTCCTCGTCCTGGACCCCGAACTCGCCCCGGCGTGGGCCGAGGCCCACGGCATCGAGGCCGACACGCCGGCGGAGCTCGCCGCGCACCCGGCCGTACGGGAGGAGATCGACCGGGCCGTCGAAGCGGCCAACGCCCGGCTGAACCGCACCGAGCAGATCAAGCGCTACCGGCTGCTGACCGAGGAGTGGGGTCCGGAGTCGGGGGAGCTGACCCCGTCGCTGAAGCTGCGCCGCCGGGTGATCCGGGAGAAGTACGCGGAACTGATCGAGGGGCTGTACGCGGAGCCGCACGAGGAGGCGCACGAGGAGGCGCCCGAGGAGCCGAACTCGGAGCCGTACGAAGCTTCGTAGAAAGGTCCGTCACACGAACGGCCCTGCCCGGTGAGCGGAAGATCGTTTACCGGGCAAGGGTGAGGGAATGTGCATATGCCCTGAATTCGCCACTCCGCCCGGCAAGGGCGGCTGATCGCCCGTGGGTGTGCTGCAAGACCACCCCGAACTCGCCCTGTTCCTCTGCCTCGCGGCCGGCTACCTCCTCGGCAAGCTGCGCGTCGGCCCGATCACCCTCGGCGGCATCTGCGGCACGCTGATCGTGTCGCTGCTGCTCGGCGCCTGGGCCCAGATCGAGATCGACGCCGACGTGAAGACGGTCTTCTTCGCGCTCTTCATCTTCGCCCTCGGCTACATGGCCGGACCGCAGTTCTTCGCCAACCTCAACCGCAAGAGCATGCGCTTCTTCGCGCTCTGCCTCATCGAGCTCGTCAGCGTGCTCGGCCTCGCCTACCTGCTGGCCAAGGCCTTCGACCTCGACGTCGGCACCGCCTCCGGAATCCTCGCCGGCGCTGCCACCGAATCCGCCGTGGTCGGCACCGCCACCGAGGCGATCGGCAAGCTCCCCGACCTGACCGCGGAGCAGATCTCCACGTACCAGGGCCACGTGGCCACCGCGTACACGGTCTGCTACCTCTTCGGCCTGGTCACCATCGTCATCTACACCAGCCAGATCATGCCGATGCTGCTCCGGATCAACCTGGCGGACGCCTCGCGCGCGCTGTGGGAGAAGATGCGCGGCGGCGGCTCCGGCGGCCTGGAGAGCGACGAGCGCGAGGCGCTGCCCGGCCTCGTCGGGCGCACCCACCTGGTCACCCTCGCCGACGGCCGCACCGTCGGGAACCTGGAGGCGGCCTTCGGCGGCGGGGTCACCGTGGAGGCCGTCCGGCGCGGCTCCAAGGACCTCACGCCCGCCCCGGACCTCGAACTCGTCCTCTCCGACCTCGTCCTCGTCGTCGGCCGGCGCTCCGAGGCCATCGCGGCGGGCCGGGCCATCGGCCCGGAGACCCCCGGCATTCCGGGGGTGGACACCCCGCTGGCCACCCGGCAGGTCGCCATGACCGATCCGTCGGCCTCCGGCAAATCGCTGGGCGAGCTCCGGGCCGCCCACGCGGAGTTCGCGCGCAGCGGCGTGTACGTGACCGACGTGCTCCGCGGCGAGCAGCACCTGCCCGCCAACCCGGACACCGTCGTCCAGCGCGGTGACGTCGTCACCCTCGTGGGCGCCCGCTCGGGCCTGAACCGGATCGTGGACAAGATCGGCACGGTGGCCAAGAACGACGCCACCGACTTCATCTACCTCGGTCTGGGCATCGCGGTCGGCTCGCTCATCGGCCAGATCGTGGTCCGCTTCGGCGGGGTCCCGCTCTCGCTCGGCACCGGCGGCGGCTGCCTGATCTCGGGTCTGCTCTTCGGCTGGTTCCGCTCCCGCCGGCAGACCTTCGGCGCCTTCCCGCCGCAAGCCGCCACCACCATCAAGGACATGGGGCTCGCGGTCTTCATCGCCTGCACCGGTCTGACCTCGGGCCCGCAGGCCTGGCCGCTGCTCAAGGAGTACGGGGCCCTGCTGCCGTTCGCCGGGATCGCCATGGTCCTCGTGCCGGCCACGATCTCGCTGGTCGTCGGGTGCAAGCTCCTGAAGATCGAGAAGCCGGTGCTGATCGGCGCCATCGCCGGACAGCAGTGCTCCACGCCGGCCATCACCTCGGTCACGCAGGTGGCGCAGAGCTCGGTGCCGATGCTCGGCTACACGATCACCTACGCGCTGTCCAACTTCCTGCTCCCCCTCACCGGACCGATCCTCGTCGGGATCCTCGGCGCCTGATGGCATCCTCCGCACGCCCCAACCCCACCCGGACGGCGCCCACATGATCGATTTCCTGAACAGGAACGTCTTCCAGCCACACCCCGAACTGCTGGTCTTCATCACCGTCGCGCTCGGCTTCCTCGTCGGGAAGCTGCGCTGGAAGGCCATCGGGCTGGGCGCCGTCACCGGCTGCCTCATCGTCGGACTCGTCTTCGGCGCCCAGTTCAAGATCACCATCGACGGGACCGTGAAGAACCTCTTCTTCACGATGTTCCTGTTCGCGCTCGGTTACAAGGTCGGCCCGCAGTTCTTCCGCGGTCTGAAGAAGGACGGCCTGCCGCAGGTCCTCAACGCGGTCATCGTCTGTGTCACGGGCCTGCTGGTGTCCTGGGGGTTCGTCGTCATGCTCGGCTACGGGCCGGGGCTCAGCGCCGGTCTGCTGGGCGGCGCGCTCACCCAGTCCGCCGTCATCGGCGTGGCCCAGGACGCCATCGGGAACCTGCCGGGCCTCTCGCCCGATCAGATCAAGGAGCAGCAGGACTTCGTCGCCGTCGGCTACGCCGTCACCTACCCGCTCGGCACCATCCTCTGCGCGATGCTCCTGGCCAACGTCCTGCCCCGGCTCTACCGGCGCAACCTGGCGGCCGAGAGCGCCCAGATCGCCAAGGAGATGGACGCACCCAGCGACAACCCCGACCTGCACGAGGGCTATTACGAGATCGTCCTGCGGGCCTACACCATCCAGCGGCCCGATCTCGTCGGGCGGACCATCGACGACTTCGAGAACCAGCAGAAGGCGCTGGGCCACCGCATCTACCTCACCCGGGTCCGCCGGGACGGGAAGATCCTCGACCACACCCAGCAGACCACGCTGCTCGAAGGCGACGTCGTCGCCGTCAGCGCGCTGCGCGGATCCCTGGTCGACTTCGACGCCCGCACTCACATCGGCCCCGAGACCGACGACGTCGAACTCCTCGGCTACCAGACCGAGACGCTGCACGTGGTCGCCTCGGAGAAGGAGCAGCTCGGCAAGACCATCGCGGAACTGCGCGCGGAGCCCTTCATGGTCGGGGTCTACATCGACAAGCTCTTCCGCTCGGGAACGGAGTTCCCCTACCGGCTCGCCACCCAGCTGGAGCGCGGCGACACCCTGATCCTGTCCGGCCCGAAGCGGCTGGTCGACCCGGCCGGCAAGGCCATCGGCAAGCCGGTGCCCACCAGCTTCGCCACCGACATGATCTGGGTGGGCCTGGGCATCTTCCTCGGCGGCTGCCTGGGCATCCCGGCGCTCACCGCGGGCGGGGTCCCGATCTCGCTGTCCACCTCGGGCGGCGCGCTCATCATGGGCCTGGTCTTCGGCTGGATCCGCGGCAAGTACCCGACGTACGGCAACGTCCCGCCCGGCGCGCAGTGGTTCATGGACACCCTCGGGCTCTGCCTGTTCATCGCGGTCGTCGGCATCAACGCCGGGCCCAGCTTCACCAGCGGACTGGCCACCGCCGGCTGGGGACTGCTGCTCTTCGGAGCCGTCGCCACGCTGATCCCGCTCCTGGTCGGCTTCCTCGTCGGCCACCACGTCCAGAAGATCCGCTTCCCGATCCTGATGGGCGTCCTGGCCGGCGGCCAGACCACCACGGCGGCGATCGGCGCGGTCAACGAACAGTCCAAATCGCAGGTGCCGACGCTCGGTTACACGATCCCCTACGCGATCGGCAACGTGCTGCTGACCATCTGGGGCGCCGTCATCGTCATCTTGAACCACTGAACGACCGCTCTGAACGACCGCTCTGAACGACGGCTCTGAACGACCGCTCTGAACGACCCCTCGACGCAAAGCCCCCTCGAACCTAAGGAAACCACCGTGCCGGAGACCACCTTCAGCCGCGAGGAGATCCAGTCCTTCGCGCAGCTCAGCCCGTTCGAGCTGAAGGACAAGTTCATCCAGCTCGCCACGGCCGCCCAGGCCGACAAGCCGGGCCAGAAGGACACCACCGCCCGCGCCATGCTCAACGCGGGCCGCGGCAACCCGAACTGGATCGCCACCGGGCCGCGCGAGGCCTTCTACGCGCTGGGCTACTTCGCGCTGGAGGAGTCCCGGCGGGTGTGGACCGCCGACAACCTCGGCGGGATGCCGGAGAAGAAGGGCATCGGGGACCGGTTCGAGTCCTGGGCCCGGCGCCACCCGGACCTGCCGGGCGTGGAGATGCTGTCCGCCTGCGTCCAGTACGCCCTCGCGCGCTGGCCGTTCGACAAGGACGCCTTCGTCCACGAGCTGACCGACTCCATCACCGGCGACAACTACCCGGTACCGGACCGGATGCTGACCCACGCGGAGCAGATCGTGCGCGGCTACGTCGCCGACGAGATGTTCGGCAAGAAGCCGCCCGAGGGCAACAACCTGTCGCTGTTCGCGACCGAGGGCGGCACCGCCGCCATGTGCTACATCTTCGACTCCCTGATGAAGAACGGGATCCTGAAGAAGGGCGACAAGATCGCCCTGATGACCCCGGTGTTCACCCCGTACATCGAGATCCCCGAGCTCGACACCTTCGAGTTCGAGGTGGTCAACGTCTCCGCGAGCCTCTTCGCCGAGACCGGCGTGCGCCAATGGCGCTACCCGCAGGAGGAGGTCGCCAAGCTGGCCGACGCCTCGGTGAAGCTCGTCTGCCTGGTCAACCCGTCCAACCCGCCCTCGCTCGCACTGAGCGACCGGGTGGCGAACCAGATCAAGGACATCGTCGCCACCACCAACCCGAACCTGCTGATCGTCACGGACGACGTGTACGGCACCTTCGTGCCCGGCTTCCGCTCGATCGCCGCCGACCTGCCCCGCAACACCCTGCTCGTGTACTCGTACTCCAAGCACTACGGCTGCACCGGCTGGCGGCTCGGCGTCATCGGGCTGCACGACGACAACGTCATCGACGAGATGGTCGCGGGCTTCCCCCAGGACCAGAAGGACCGCCTGGCCAAGCGGTACGGCACCCTCAGCCTGGAGCCGGAGAAGATCCGCTTCATCGACCGGCTCGTCGCGGACTCCCGCTCGGTGGCCCTCAACCACACGGCCGGCCTCTCGCTGCCGCAGCAGACGATGATGGTGCTCTTCTCGCTCTTCGACATGCTGGACGAGGGGCAGGCGTACAAGGAGCGCATCCGCCAGATCGTCCACCGCAGGCTCGACCTGCTGCTGGAGGGCGCCCAGATGAAGATCTCCGAGGACGACAAGCGGGCCGGGTACTACATCGAACTCGACCTGCTGGCCGAGGCGGAACGGGTCCACGGCAAGGACTTCGCGGACTTCCTGGAGAAGAACTACGAGCCGGTCGACCCGCTGTTCCGGCTCGCCGAGCAGACCTCGGTGGTCCTCCTCAACGGCGGCGGCTTCGACGGCCCCCAGTGGTCGGTGCGCGTCTCCCTGGCGAACCTCGACGACCTGGACTACCTGAAGATCGGCCACCACCTGCGGGCGATCTTCAACGACTACGCGAGCGAGTGGGAGCGGTCGAAGGCGAACGGCTGACGGCTTGACCGCTGAGGCCCGAGGAAAGGGGGGTACCCGCCGGATCGCGGCGGGTACCCCCCTTTCGGCGTGGCGGATCAGCGCCGGCGGGTCAGCGGCCGATCAGCGGGTAGTGGTCGCTGAGGTTGTTGTAGGTGTAGGACGTGCCCCAGCTGGAGACCGTCCAGGGCGCCGACTGCTCCAGGACCACGTTGTTCTCCCAGTTCGCCGGGCGGGCGTTGCCCTTGCGGTAGAGCACGTAGTCCAGGTCCTCGCGCGGGTCCGTCGGGTAGCGGTACTTCGCTATCGAGTTCAGCGCGGTGTCGAAGGAGTACGTGTGGCCCGTGCGGGTGTCGGAGCCGGCCAGGTCGGCATTGGCCAGCATGGTGGCCAGCTCCGGGGTGCGCGAGTCGACGTTCAGGTCGCCCGCCACGATGACCTGCTCGCTGGCCGGGATGTTCTTGCCGTCCAGGAACGCGTCGATGTTCCGGAACTGGCGGGCGCGCATCTCGGCCGCCTCGCCCGCGCCGCAGCCCGGGTCGGTGGACTGGGCGTGCGTGCCGACCACGTGGACCTTGGCGCCGTTCACGTCCAGCACGACGTAGGCGAAGCCCTTGTTGGACCACCAGTCCGCGCCGCAGGCGTCCTTGAAGACCACCTGCTCCTTGCGCACGATCGGCCACTTGCTGACGATCGTGACGCCGCCGTCCTCCGGGGTGGTGGAGGAGTACGCGCCGCCCGTGGCGTCCCAGCCGCTCTTGCTGCGGCCCACGACGGGGGTCTGGTACGGGTACTGCGCCGCGGAGTTGGCCTTCAGCGCGTCCGAGGCGCCGTTGTCGAAGGCTTCCTGGAGCACGACCACGTCGTGGCCCTTGTACCAGGAGGCCTTGGGGATCTCCGCGGCCCGGTGGTCCTGGCCCCAGTTGGGGTACAGGCTCTTGCTCATCAGGAACGCGTTGTACGACAGGACGCTGAGCCGCGGCGCGGCGGTGCTCTCGGCGGCGGTGGCGGCCGGAAGCGTCGTCAGGGCGAGCGATCCGACGGCGATCGCGGCGACGGCCGCTGCGGCGGCACGGGTCCTGCGGGGCTGGATCTGGGGCATGGAGGTCTCCCTCGTTCCTGTGGGGGAAGATCGGCTCCGCCATCCAAGCAGCCAGGGTTACTTCGCGGTAACACCTGTGACACGGGTTTCTGGACACAGGCGTACTTCTTCGATGTTCCGGGCCCGGGTCCTCAGCCGGCCCGGGGGTCGTCGTCCTGCGCGGAGGTCCAGGTGAAGCCGCCGAGACCGTCCGCCTCCGAGGCGCCGGAGGTGTCCGAGGCGCCGGGGGCGTCCTCCCGATGCCGGCGGAACCGCAGGAGGAAGTACGGCACCGCGAACAGTGCCACGAGCACCGCGAAGACCAGCGCCAGCGTCACGGCAGTGCCGGCCAGCATCCAGGGGGCCAGGGTCTCCAGCACGGCCGAGGGGGACAGGTTCATGGCCGCAGGATGCACCGTCCACAGGGTCCGGCGGAAGCCGCCGAACCCGCTGCATACTGGGAGAACGGCAGTTTCGACACCCTGGGGGCACACGGATGGGCACGACGGAGCACCCCCTGTCGGGGACATCGGACGGGGCGCCGGCGCGGACACCGGCCGCGACACCGGCGGGGCCGGCGCGCCGCACCGCCGGCACGCGGAACGACCCCGAGCCCCCGCCGCCCGGGGGAGTGCTCTGGACCATCGCCGGAGACGTCCGCGCGCTGCTCATGCTGCCCGCCGCCTTCACCATGCAGGTCGCCCACCCCGCCATCGGCGCCGGAGTCGACGAGCACTCCGTCTTCCGCACCGACCCCTGGGGCCGGGGCGAGCGCTCCCTGCGCTCCGTCCAGCTGTGGGTGTACGGCGGGGCGGACGCCGCGGCCGAGGGGCGCCGGGTGCGCCGCCTGCACAAGGAGATCCAGGGCACCGACACCCGGGGGCGCCGCTACCACTCCCTCGACCCGGCCTGCTACGCCTGGGTGCACGCCACCGGCTTCCCGGTCTACCTGTACGCCGGGCGCTACCTGCTGCGCCCCTTCACCCCGGCCCAGGAGCGTCAGCTGTACCGGGAGTGGCTCCAGGTGGGCCGCATCCTCGGTCTGCACGACCGGGACATGCCGCAGAGCATCGAGGAGTACTGGCCGTACTACCACCGGATGCTGGCCGAGGAGATCGAGCCCACCAAGGTCGCCCGCGAACTCCTCGCCACCGACGCGCCCCTGCCCCGCCCCGCCGGAGGCCCGCTGCCGGTCCGGCTCCTGCTGCACCTGACCTGGCCCGTCCTGCGGGCCGCCTTCCTGCACTTCCGGGCCTTCGTCACCGCCGGCTACATGCCGCCCGAGGCGCGCGCCGCCATCGGCCTGGAGTGGACCGCGGCCCAGGAGCGCCGCCTGCGCCGTTTCAGCACGGCCGTACGCCTCCTCGTGCCCCTCCTGCCGGAGCGCCTGCGCTACCTCCCGATCGCCCGCGCGGCCCGGGCGCGCGTACGGGCCGCCGCCCGCTGAGGGGCGACGGCACGCAGCTTCGTAGGGCGCCGGGTCAGTGGTCGTGCACCGTGTTCGTCTCCGCGATCTTCTTCCAGGACTTCGGCTCCCCCGCCGGCTTCGCGGCCGGCGCGCGCAGGGTGCGGGCGCCCGGAAGGGTCGCCGCCGACACCGGGTTCAGCGCCGAGGCGGCCGGCTTGCCCGGGGTGTACAGCCAGGTCTCGAAGAGCTGCGCGAGCGGCTGGCCGGAGACCTTCTCCGCGTAGCCGACGAAGTCGCCGACCTTGGCGTTGCCGTAGGCCCGCTCGGTCGGCCAGCCCTTCAGGATCCGGAAGAACTTCTCGTCGCCGATCTGGTTGCGCAGCGCCTGGAGGGCGATCGCCCCACGGTCGTAGACGGCTCCGTGGAACTGGTTCTCCGGACCCGGGTCACCCGGCTTGACCTGCCAGAACGGGTCCTCGGCAGGCCGCAGCCCGTACGCCCAGTCGGCGAGCTCCTGCGCGGTGCCCTCGCCCTCCTTCTCCGACCACAGCCACTGGCTGTAACGGGCGAACCCCTCGTTGATCCAGATGTCCTTCCAGCCGTCGACGGACAC
Source organism: Streptomyces sp. GL_148 (assembly GCF_057834205.1). Classification (NCBI taxonomy): domain Bacteria; kingdom Bacillati; phylum Actinomycetota; class Actinomycetes; order Kitasatosporales; family Streptomycetaceae; genus Streptomyces; species Streptomyces sp. GL_148. Next base: position 7,382,009 of record NZ_CM174396.1, read on the forward strand.
GCTGTCCCCGTACCACTGGTGGGCCAGCTCGTGCACGACCACGGACACGTTCGCGCCGTTCGCGAACTGCCGGGGGCTGTAGAACGGCCGGGTCTGCGTCTCCAGCGCGAACCCGCTGGGCACGTTGGGCACGTACCCGCCGAGCGCGTTGAAGGGGTACGGACCGAAGACCCCCTCCAGCCACTCCGTGACCTCGCCGGTCCGCTCCACGCTGGCGCGCGCCGCGCCCGCGTTGTCGCCGAGGTCCTGGCTGTAGGCGTTCAGGATCGGCAGCCCGCTCGCGGTCTTGTCGGTGGTGATGTCGAACTTGCCGACGGCCAGGGTGGCGAGGTACGTGGCCTGCGGCTTGTTCGAGCGCCAGTTGTACCGGGTCCAGCCCAGGCGCGAACTCTGCGACTGCAGCACGCCGTTGCTGATGGCCTGCGTGCCGTCGGGCACGTTCACCGAGATGTCGAAGGTGGCCTTGTCGAGGGGGTGGTCGTTGCTCGGGAACCACCAGGCCGCCACGTCGGGCTCCTGCGCGGCGACGCCACCGTCCGGGGTGCGCTGCCAGGCCGACCAGCCGTCGACCTTGAACTCCGAGGGCTTGCCCGCGTACTTGACGACCACGCTCGACTGCCGGCCCCGCTGGAGCGGCGAGGCCGGGGTGACCTCCAGCTCCGAGACGCCGGACTTGGCGAACTTCGCCCTGACGCCGTTGACCCGGATCTCGCTGACGTCCAGACCGAAGTCGAGGTTGAAGCGGGACAGGTCCTGCTTCGCGGTGGTGAGCAGGGTGGCGGTGCCCTCCAGCAGGTCGGTCTTCGGCTGGTACCGGAGGCGCAGGTCGTAGTGGGAGACCTCGTATCCGCCGTTTCCGCTGGCCGGGTAGTAGGGATCGCCGATACCCGGTGCGCCCGGAACGGAACTCGCCGCCGACGCCGGGATCACCAGCAGGAGGGAGGCGGCGAGCACGCTCGGGGCGATGACTTTGCGGTGCACCGTGAACTCCAAGGGGTAGGGGAGTGGCTTCCGTTCGACCGTATTCACGCCCGGTACCCCACGTCATGTCCATGGCCCCTGCTGTCACACGATCGCCACGCGTCTGAAAAACGCCCGTGCGGAACACGACCGGCCGGGCCGGCGCCGACACCCCGCGCACCGGCCCCGGCCTGCGCGGATCGATGTCCGGATCTGCGGTTCAGCCGTCATTGCCCGCGCGTGGGCCGCGTCCTAGCGTTGTCGGTGTGGCCTCCGCGTCGGCTGCGCCACCCCCACCCTCGTGAGAACGGCACCCTTATGGCTACCACCACCCTGCGTCAGCTCAACGGCTTCGACGAGACCCCCGCGACCTTCGAGGACGCGGTCCTGGTCCTGGTCGACTACCAGAACACCTACACCGGCGGCGTCATGGAACTCGACGGCTGGGAACCGGCACTGGCCTGCGCCTCCCGGCTCCTCGCCCGGGCCCGCGAGGCCGGCACTCCCGTCGTCCACGTCCGGGACGGAGGCTACGGCGTCGACACCGAGCCGGGCGCGCTCCACGCCTCGGTCGCCCCCCGGGCCGACGAGGCAGTCGTCACCAAGTCCGTCCCGAACGGCTTCCATCAGACCGATCTCCACGAGATCATCGAGGCCACCGGCCGCAAGAACCTGATTATCGCCGGGTTCATGACCAACATGTGCACCCTGTTCACCACCGAGGGCGCCTTCCTGCACGGCTACGCCCCGACGGTCGTCGCCGACGCCTCGGCGACGCGGGCGCTGGAAAGCCCGGCCGGCGCCCTGACGGCGCAGCAGATCCACCAGGCGGCCCTCGCCACGGTCACCGAGCTCTACGGGGTGGTCGTCGCGACCGGAGCCGAGCTGAAGTAGGGCCGGGCTGGCCCCTCTCTCCCGCAGGTCGGTGTGGAAGAGGGGGACGGCCATATTTCCGGCTTGATACCAAGCAGTCGTTAGCGTCGCGGATGAGCTTAGGTTTTCCTGGGCAGGCCATGAGCTTTCAGGTCTGCCAGGAAGGCGGCTCGTGGTGCTGGGCAGGGTGTGGACGCCTGCGGTGTGCCGCGTGCCCGTGCCGCTGGATGCGGTTCGGTTGCTCATCGTGTGCGGTGCCTGCCGCCTGTGCCGCCGCTGGGTGCGGCAATTCGGTGGCTACAGCAACCGCCCCGCCGGACGCTTTCCGCCCGGTGTGGACCCGGACGGGGCGGGGACCCCGCGTCGCTTCCTGGGCACGGGGCGGATTCTCATGGGCCCGCCTAGTTGCGGCAGGCCGTTACGCCCCGTACAACGAGGGCCCAGCCACCAGGACACGGCCAAGTTCCGATCAACGGATCAACGGATCGCCCATGAAACCCAGGCCAACCGACCAACTGCATGCGACCCTGCCCGCATGACTCTTCCGGCGCACGCCGCCCGCAGCTGCTGGCACGGGGCGATCAACCCGCTGCACTCCACCGTCTACTTCTCGCCCGACCTCGGCAAGGAGTTCGCCGCCCTCGGGATCACCGACCCCAACGCCGTGAACCTCGCCTCACGTTCCGCCGCCATGGGCGCGGTCGGCGCGGGCACGGTGACGGCCACCTTCTACAACTACCGCCACGACCTCGTCGCCCGGCACTTGCCCGCCGTCTGGGACACCGCCACCCCCGAGCAGGTCCTCGCCGCCCGGCTGCGGGCCGTGGACACCACGCTGCGCCGGCTCCTCGGCGAGGAGACCATCGCCTCTCCCGAGATGGCCGAGGCCGCCGGGCTGGCGCTGCGCGCGACCGAGGCCTGCACCCGGCACGCCCGTACGCTCTACTCGGCCCACGCGGACCTCCCCGTACCCGAGGAGCCGCACCTCAAGCTGTGGCACGCCACCACCCTGCTGCGCGAGCACCGCGGCGACGGGCACCTCGTCGCCCTGCTCACCCTCGGCCTGGATCCGCTCGAGGCCCTGGTCAGCCACACGGCCAGCGGCCACGGCATGACCCCGAAGTACGTCAAGTACATCCGCGGCTGGGACCAGGCCGACCTCGACGCGGCTGCGGACCGCCTGCGCGGGCGGGGCCTGCTCGACGCCGAGGGCGAGCTCACGCCCGAGGGCGCGGCCCTGCGCGAAGCGCTGGAGACGGAGACCGACCGCCTGGACGAGGCTCCGTACGAGCACCTCGGCGCGGCCGGAGTCGCCCGGCTCGCGGAGATCGGCGGCGGTTTCACCGTCCAGGCCTTCGTCGCCGGAGCCTTCCCGGCAGACCTCATGGGCAAGGCCTGAGACCGGACCGGGCCCGGCTCCCGACGTCCGCCGCCGCCACCTGCCACAATTGGCAGCCTTCCGACGCAGCACGCAGCACGCAGCACGCACCAGCATCACGCATACGTACGAAGGCAGGCGGGACCGCACAGTGACGATGTCCATCGAAGGCAGGATCGCCGAGGAGCTCGGCGTACGGGAGCGGCAGGTCAAGTCCGCCGTCGAGCTGCTCGACGGCGGCTCGACCGTGCCGTTCATCGCGCGCTACCGCAAGGAAGCGACCGAGATGCTCGACGACGCCCAGCTGCGCACCCTGGAGGAGCGCCTGCGCTATCTGCGCGAGCTGGAGGACCGGCGGGCGGCGATCCTCGACTCCGTACGGGAGCAGGGCAAGCTCGACGCCGAGCTGGAGGCCCGGATCAACGCGGCCGACACCAAGGCCCGGCTGGAGGACATCTACCTCCCCTTCAAGACCAAGCGCCGCACCAAGGCGCAGATCGCCCGCGAGGCCGGCCTCGCGCCGCTGGCCGAGGGGCTGCTCGCCGACCCCTCGCAGGAACCGGCCGTGGCCGCCGCCGCGTTCGTCGACACGGACAAGGGCGTGGCCGACGCGGCCGCCGCCCTGGAGGGCGCCCGCTCCATCCTCACCGAGAAGTTCGGCGAGGACGCCGACCTCATCGGCGAACTGCGCGAGCGCATGTGGGGCCGCGGCCGGCTCGCCGCGAAGGTCCGCGAGGGCAAGGAGGAGGCGGGAGCCAAGTTCGCCGACTACTTCGACTTCACCGAGCCGTTCACCGCCCTCCCCTCGCACCGCGTGCTCGCCATGCTCCGCGGCGAGAAGGAGGACGTCCTCGACCTCACCCTGGAGCCGGAGGAGCCGAGCGAGACTCCCGGCCCGTCCACGTACGAGGGCATGGTCGCGCGGCGCTTCGGCATCAACGACCGTGGCCGCCCCGGCGACAAGTGGCTCGCCGACACCGTCCGCTGGGCCTGGCGCACGAAGATCCAGGTGCACCTCGGCATCGACCTGCGCTCCAGGCTGCGCGCCGCCGCCGAGGACGAGGCGGTACGGGTCTTCGCGTCCAACCTGCGCGACCTGCTGCTCGCCGCACCCGCCGGCACCCGCGCGACGCTCGGGCTGGACCCGGGCTTCCGCACCGGCGTCAAGGTGGCCGTGGTGGACGCCACCGGCAAGGTGGTCGCCACCGAGGTGATCTACCCGCACGTGCCCGCGAACAAGTGGGACGACGCGCTGGCCAAGCTGGCGCGCCTCGCCAAGGAGCACGCGGTCGACCTCGTCGCCATCGGCAACGGAACGGCCTCCCGGGAGACCGACAAGCTCGCCGCCGACCTCATCACCCGACACCCCGAGCTGAACCTCACCAAGGTGATGGTCTCGGAGGCAGGCGCCTCCGTGTACTCGGCGTCCGCCTTCGCCTCGCAGGAACTCCCCGACATGGACGTGTCGTTGCGCGGCGCGGTCTCCATCGCCCGGCGCCTGCAGGACCCGCTCGCCGAGCTGGTGAAGATCGACCCGAAGTCGATCGGCGTCGGCCAGTACCAGCACGACCTGTCCGAGGTGAAGCTCTCGCGTTCGCTCGACGCCGTGGTCGAGGACTGCGTGAACGGCGTCGGTGTCGACGTCAACACCGCCTCCGCGCCGCTGCTTTCGCGCGTGTCGGGCATCAGCGGCGGACTCGCCGAGAACATCGTGGCGCACCGCGACGCCAACGGCCCCTTCCGCAACCGCAAGGGGCTCAAGGACGTGGCCCGGCTGGGCCCGAAGGCGTACGAGCAGTGCGCGGGCTTCCTGCGGATCCGCGGCGGGGACGACCCGCTGGACTCCTCCAGCGTGCACCCCGAGGCCTACCCGGTGGTCCGCACCATGGGCAAGACGGCGGGCAGCGAGGTGGCGGCCCTGATCGGCAACACCGGGGTGCTGCGCTCGCTGCGGCCGGAGCAGTTCGTCACCGAGGCCTTCGGCCTGCCGACGGTCACCGACATCCTGCGCGAGCTGGAGAAGCCGGGCCGGGACCCGCGGCCCGCGTTCAAGACGGCGACCTTCAAGGAGGGCGTCGAGAAGATCGGCGACCTGGCCCCCGGGATGATCCTGGAGGGCGTGGTCACCAATGTGGCCGCCTTCGGCGCCTTCATCGACATCGGCGTCCACCAGGACGGGCTCGCGCACGTCTCGGCCCTGTCGAAGAACTTCGTCAAGGACCCGCGGGACGTGGTGAAGCCGGGCGACATCGTCCGGGTCAAGGTCATGGACGTGGACATCCCGCGCAAGCGGATCTCGCTGACGCTGCGGCTGGACGACGAGGCGGAGCGGGGCGGCGCCGAGGGCGGCGCCCCGAGGCAGCGCGAGGAGCGGGGCGAACGGCGAGGCGGCGGCCGGCCCCCGCAGCAGCGCGGCCCGGCGGGCGGCCAGGGCGGCCAGGGTGGCGGCGAGCGCGGCGAGGGCGGCCAGGGTGGCCAGGGCGGCTCCCGCGACGGCGGCAAGGGCCGCCGCCAAGGCGGTCAAGGCGGTCAGGGCGGCGGCGGCCAGCGTCAGGGCGGTCAGGGCGGCGGCGCTCCGGCCCCCGCCAACAGCGCGATGGCCGACGCCCTGCGCCGCGCGGGGCTCAGCGGCCCCGACGAGCGGGGCGGCCGCAAGCGCTGAGCGCTCGTGGCAGCGCGCACCGGATTGGCTGAATACGCACCCGACCTGGGGACATACCTTGCCAAGCTATCCGGATGATCTGTAGGGATGACGGAACGCCCGTTCGTCTTCAGGCGAGCGGGCTTCCCCATTTTCCCCTCAGGACCGCACTCCCGAGGTCGCCTTGAAGGCTAAGGACGTCATGCCCCAGCCCCCGCACGCCTATCATCGTTGCCCGAGAAAGGGTCCGAAGAGGGAACATATGCGCCACCCTCAACCCAGTCTGCGCAAACGGTGCGAGGCGATTCTCGGCCGTCTTGAGCTGACACACCCCTTCTCGCTCGAAGGACTGTGCGAGCGGATAGCGGCGCAGCGCGGCCGCCCCATCCGGCTCCACCCGCTGCCCAAGGAGGCCGCGGAGTCCGGAGTGTGCGGACTGTGGGTCGGCACCGCCGACGTGGACTACGTCTTCTACGAGGCCCAGACCACCCCACTGCACCGGGAGCACATCGTGCTCCACGAGATCGGCCACATCCTCTTCGGGCACCACTCGCTGGAAGCCCCCGCCGAGGACTCCCCGGGCGCCGGCGGGACGGACGGATCCGTTCCCACCGTGCTCGGGCGCACCAACTACACCACCCGCCAGGAGCGGGAGGCGGAGATGCTCGCCAGCATGATCCGCACCCGCACGGGGACCCGCGGTCCGCACCTCGGCCGCGGCGCCGGCGGAGGCCGGGACACGCTCGCCCGGCTGGAGTCCGCGATGGGCTACGAGCGGCGCGGACGGGGGCCGGTCCACCGTGGCCTCTGATCTGATCGCCTTCGGCGACGCGCTCGCCGTCCCCAGCGTCGTCTGCCTCTGGATCGCCGTCCTGCTCCGCGCGCCCGGCGCCCTGCGCGCCCCGCACCAGCGGGGCCTGTGGCTCGCCGTCGCCACCGCCGCGGCCGCGATGACCCTGAACCTCCCCGACGTCGTCGCCTACGCCATGGGCCGCGACCCGGGCTACGCGCACACCATCGGGCTGGTGCGCAACCTCATCGGCGTCCTGTCGGCCGGCGCCGTGCTCTACTTCGTGGCCGCCGCCACCCGGGGCCGCCGGCTCCAGATCGCCTCCGGCGCCGGCACGGTCCTCTGGCTGAGCGTCCTCATCGCCCTGGACACGGCCGCGCCCGACCACGGCACGCACACCATCCCGCCCGTCGGCGACCCGGTGCCCTCCCTCGCGTACTGGCTGGTGCTGATCTCCGCCCACCTGCTCGCCAACACCATCTGCGTGTCCGTCTGCTGGCGCTACAGCCGTCGCGCCGAGAGCCGGGGCCTCGCCGCCGGACTGCTGCTGTTCGGCCTGGGCACCGCGCTCGCCGGGGTGTTCTGGTTCGTGTACCTGCTCAAGGCGCTGTTCGGATTCACCTGGGCGGTGCCCGCGAACCCGCTGCTGATGAACGTGCACGGGCTGCTCCGCGCCGCCGCGATCCTCGTGCCGACACTGTTCACCTTCCGTCGCACGGCCTCGGACATCGCCACGGCCTGGCGGCTGTGGCCGCTCTGGCGCGACCTTGTCCACGCCGTCCCGCACGTCGCCCTCAACAAGCCGCGCGCCGGCCGGGTGCTGGAACTGCTGTGGCCGCCGGTCCCGCGCAACCTGCTCGTCTACCGCAAGGTCATCGAGACCCGCGACGCCATCTTGATCCTGGGCGAGTACGTCGCCCCGGGCGTGCCGGAGCTCGCGCGCAGCCACGTGGCCGGCAGCGGAGTACCCGAACAGCGGGCCAGTGCGGCCGCGCTGGCCTGCGTACTGAAGGAGGCGCGGCAGGCGAAGCTGGCCGGGATCCCGCAACAGCGGTCCGACGAGAACGCCTTGGAGCTGCCCGCGGCCCTCCAGACCTCGGCCGAGGGAGGAGACCTGGAAGGCGAGACCCGCTTCCTCGTGGACGTCGCCCAGGCCTACGCCTCACCGGCCACGGCGGGCTTCACCGCGTGACCTCCGCACCGTGCTCGACAGCCAGGAAGTGAACGTCTCTTGACCACCACCGTACTGATCACAGGGGCCAGCGCCGGACTCGGCGCGGCCTTCGCCCGCGGGTTCGCCGCCAAGGGCTGCGACCTCGTCCTCGTCGCCCGGGACAAGGGCCGCCTCGAGGGGGTTGCCGCCGACCTCGCCCGGGAATTCGGCTCCGTCTGCGAGGTGTTGCCCGCCGACCTGCTCGACGCGGGCGGGCTCGGAGCCGTCGCCGAGCGGCTCGCCGACCGGGCCCGGCCCGTGGACATCCTCGTCAACAACGCCGGCTTCGGACTCCCGGCGCCCTTCCCGTACAGCCCGGTCGAGGACGAGGAGCGGATGCTCGACCTGCTGGTCAAGGTGCCGCTCCGGCTCACCCACGCGGTGCTGCCGGGCCTGCGCGAGCGCCGCCGCGGCGCGGTGCTCAACGTCTCCTCGGTGGCCGGACTGCTCCCGACCGGGACCTACGGCGCGGCGAAGGCCTGGATCACGGCCTTCAGCGAGTCGCTGCGCGTGGACATGGAGCCGTACGGGGTCCGCGTGCTGGCGGTGGTGCCGGGATTCACCCGCACCGAGTTCCAGGAGCGCGCCGGGATGGACGTCACCGCCCTGCGCGACGCGGTGTGGCTGGAGCCGCACGACGTGGTGGCCCAGGCGCTGAAGGACCTGGCCCGGCGCCGGCCGGTGAGCATCACGGGACGGCACTACCGGGCGTACGCCCTGGCGGTCCGCCACCTCCCGCGGGCCTTCGTGGCCCGGAAGATGGCCCGCACCCGCCGCCCTCCGGCGGACGCCGGATAGGCCCTGCGCGTCCGCCGGCCCTGCCCGTCCGCCCGTCCGCCGACCCCGGTACGAGCCGTCAGGGACCGCCGATCCGGTCCAGCGCCTCCCGCGCGTCCCGGAGCAGTTCCTCGTCCATGAGGAAGCTCGCGCCGTACCGGCGCGGCGGCGCGGCCGCAACGGCCCGCAGCGCGGGCAGGGCGGCCGCCGCGGGCGGGCCGATCGCCCCCAGCGCGCGCACGGTCCGCAACGTCACCTCCGTGACGCGGTGTTCGGCCAGCGGCGCCAGCTCCGGCAGCAGCGCCGCGACGGCGGGCGCCGGGTCGCCGGTGATCCGCCACCAGGCTTCGGCCGCGCCCACCCTGGTCCACTCGCCCGGGCTGTCGAGCAGGCCACGCACGGAGTCGGCGTACGGGGCTGCGAGCGGCCCGAGGTCGGCGAGGTAGCGCAGCACCGGGCGGCCGAATCCCGCCCGGGCCGCCGGTCCGCCTGCCCTCAGCGCCAGTTCAGGGTCGCCCGTCACGCGCCAGTACGCCCAGGCCGCGGTCTGCGCACCCTGCCACGGCTTCGGCGAGCGTTCGCCGCCGGGGCCGAAGCGCCACGGGACCACGTCACCCCGGGCGAGCCCGGCGAGCGCCCCGACGGCAGCCGAGGCGGCCGGTCCGATCCGGCCCAGAGCCTCGGCGGCCGGCCGGGCGGCCCGGCCGTCCAGCAGACCGGACAGCTCCGGCACGGCCGGAGCGGCGGCCGGGCCCCACCGGGCGAGGATCCGCAGGACCGCGTCGGCGCCGGGGGCCCCGGGACCGTCCGCGAGCCGGTTCCGGAAGGCGGGCAGCAGCTCCGGTGCCCAGTGCACGGGCAGCGCGCCGACCTTCAGGAAGGAGTCCCCGAACAGCTCGCGGTACAGGGGCACCGCCCGCTGGTCTCCGATGTGGACCAGGGCCCGTACCGCGGCGTGCGAGTCCGGCCACACGCGACCGGCGGGCCGCTCGATCGCGCGCACGATCCGGTCCGCGTACGGGGCCGCCGCCTTCCCGCAGTCGGCCAGCGCCATCAGTGCTTCGCCCGCGACCTCGGCCTCGTCCTCCAGTCCACCGGCCACCGTCTCCCACAGGTGCGCCGCGGGGTGGCGCCAGGAGCGGAGCTGGAGGCCGGCCGCCCGGACGGCTTGGGTCCGCAGGGCCGGATCCCGGTGCCGGGCCAGGCCCTCGACCAGCGCTTCCCCCTCGCGCGGATGTGCCGCGACCTGAACCGCGAACCGGTCCATCGTTGCGTAGCCCTCGGGAAACCAGGGCACCACCGGCAGCAGGCCGGTACCGATCTCGGCGAAGACCCCGGCGACGCGGCGGCCCGCGCCCTGCGCACCCCCGGGCACGGCCGTGAGCAGCACCACCCGCGCGGCGGCCAGTCGTACGAAGGGGTGCCGGTGGTCCAGCCAGGCCCGGGCCCACCCCGCGGCGGCCGCCCGGTCGCCCGTTCCCGACAGCACTCCCACCGCGAGCAGTTGGGAGACCAGCGCCGTCGGGTCGCGTTCCACCGCAGCCTGCCGCCGCAGAGCGTCCAGCGTCGTGGGATCCTCGTGCCCGAGCTCGCGCAGCGCCCAGGACGCGCCGGTCCGGACCCGGGCCGACCGGTCCGACACCAGCGGGACGAGGTGGTGCGCACGGGCCGCGAAGGCGAGGAAGGCCGGGCGGTGCACGCCGACGCGGCGCTCGCCGACGCCCTGGGCGCGCCGGGCCAGCAGGCCGAGGGCCAGGGCCCGCCGGCGCCGGTCGAGGCGCGGAAGCAGCTCGATGAGCCGCCCGGTGACTTCCACGAACAGCGGCTCGTCGCTCTGCCAGCCGATCAGCTTCTCCAACTCGGCCCAGGAGGAGCGCCGCAGCCCAGGAATCCGCAGTCCGCGCAGCAGCCCGGGAACCTTCTCCCGCCCCGCCGCCACCCCTTCGAGCTCGTGCCAGGGTGTCCCGGCCCCCCGTTCGTCCATACCCGGGAGCCTAGTGCTGTGACCGGAAAGGTTCACCGTGTCGCGGCGCCCGGCACGGCACCTCGCCGCGTTGTCGGACCGTGCAAGTACGTCCAGTACGAGGCACGGCCCTCCGCCTTGCGAGGCACCGCACCGAACACCGCGACCCGGCAAACCTTTCCGGCCACAGCACTAGACGACGAGGGGCGGGGCCCTCAGAGCTCGGTGACCTTGCCGTCCGCGACGTGCAGCCGGCGGGTGACATGGACCGCGTCGAGCATCCGGCGGTCGTGGGTGACCAGCAGCAGGGTGCCCTCGTAGGAGTCCAGCGCGGACTCCAGCTGCTCGATCGCCGGCAGGTCGAGGTGGTTCGTCGGCTCGTCCAGCACCAGGAGGTTCACCCCGCGCCCCTGGAGCAGCGCCAGGGCCGCCCGGGTGCGCTCGCCGGGGGAGAGGGTGGCCGCCGGGCGGGTCACGTGCGCGGCCTTCAGCCCGAACTTGGCCAGCAGGGTACGGACTTCGGCCGGTTCGGTGTCCGGGACGGCCGCGCAGAAGGCATCGATGAGGGGTTCGTCACCGAGGAACAGGCCGCGGGCCTGGTCGACTTCGCCGACCCGCACGCCCGAGCCGAGGGTGGCGGAGCCGGAGTCCGGGGCGAGGCGGCCCAGGAGCACGGCCAGCAGGGTCGACTTCCCGGCCCCGTTGGCGCCGGTGATGGCGACGCGGTCCGCCCAGTCGATCTGCAGGCTGGCCGGTCCGAAGTCGAAGTCCCCGCGCCGCACTGCCGCTTCGCGCAGGGTGGCGACCACCGAGCCGGAGCGCGGGGCCGCCGCGATCTCCAGGCGCAGCTCCCACTCCTTGCGGGGTTCATCGACCACCTCGAGCCGCTCGATCGCGCGCTGCGTCTGGCGGGCCTTCGAGGCCTGCTTCTCGCTCGCGTCGGCGCTGAACTTCCTGGCGGACTTGTCGTTGTCGGTGGCCTTGCGCTTGGCGTTCTTTACGCCCTTGTCCATCCAGCCGCGCTGCATCGTCGCCCGGTCCTCCAGGGCGGAGCGCTTGTCGGAGTACTCGTCGTACTCCTCGCGGGCGTGGTTGCGGGCCCGCTCGCGCTCTTCCAGGTAGGCGTCGTAGCCGCCGCCGTAGAGGTTGATCTGCTGCTGGGCCAGGTCGAGTTCGAGGACCTTGGTGACGGTGCGCGTGAGGAACTCGCGGTCGTGGCTGATCACGACCGTGCCGGCGCGCAGCCCCTTCACGAACTGCTCCAGGCGCTCCAGACCGTCGAGGTCGAGGTCGTTGGTGGGCTCGTCGAGCAGGAAGACGTCGTAGCGGGACAGCAGCAGCGAGGCCAGTCCGGCGCGGGCGGCCTGGCCGCCGGACAGCGCGGTCATCGGCAGGTCGAGGCCGACGGACAGCCCGAGGTCGTCGGCGACCTGCAGGGCCCGCTCGTCGAGGTCGGCCCCGCCGAGGTTCAGCCACCGGTCGAGGGCGTCCGCGTACGCGTCGTCCGAGCCCGGGGTGCCGTCCACCAGACCCTGCGTCGCCGCGTCGAGCTCGGCCTGCGCCGCGGCCACACCGGTACGGCGGGCCAGGAACTCGCGGATCGACTCGCCGGGGCGCCGCTCGGGCTCCTGCGGCAGGTGGCCGACGGCCGCGGTGGGCGGGGAGAGGCGCAGCTCACCGGTCTCGGGGGCGTCCAGCCCGGCGAGCATCCGCAGCAGGGTCGACTTCCCGGCGCCGTTGACGCCGACGAGGCCGATGACGTCGCCCGGGGCGACGACGAGGTCGAGATCGGCGAAGAGCGTGCGCTCACCGTGCGCGGCGGTGAGCTTCTTGGCGACGAGGGTTGCAGTCATGATGCCCCGATCCTATCCGCGCCCCGCCCGTCCGGGTCCCGGGGCCGGGGCGGAGCGGCGGCCGGCCCGGAGGGTCACGCGCCGACGAGCCGCAGGGCCGTGCACAGGGCCGTCACCGCCGCGGCGGGGGCCGGCACGGTGGTCAGCGGGCCGAGCCGGGCGAAGCCCGCGAGGGCGACCCCGCCGTACCCCTCCACGTGCAGGATCCGCCGCCACAGCAGCGTGGCTAGGCCAGGTTCGGCCCGATGTTCACCCCGATCAGGATGGGTGGGTTAGACGTCATTGCGGCCATCGCGTGGAGTGCCACACGATGAGGTCATGTCGTCGCGAAACGTGCCCGGGAACCGCGCCCGGCCACGCCCCGGCCACGCCCCGGCCGTGCAACCGTCGGACCCCGACCACCGCTCCGGAGGAGCCATGCAGATCGCCGTACTGCTTTTCGACGGATTCACCGCTCTGGACGCCATCGGGCCCTTCGACACCCTGGGCCGCCTCCAGGGCGCCGAGACCGTGTTCGTGGCCGAGCGGCCGGGGCCCGTACGGACCGACCTGAGTTCGCTCGCGCTCGTCGCCGACAAGGGGCTCGACGAGGTGACGAGGCCGGACATCCTCCTCGTGCCCGGTGGGCGGGTCACGGACCGGGAGATGAAGAACCCCGTGGTACTGGACTGGCTGCGGACCGTCGACGCCACCAGCACGTGGACCACGTCCGTCTGCACCGGCTCGACCCTGCTCGCCGCCGCGGGCCTGCTCGAGGGGCGCCGGGCCACGAGCCACTGGCTGTACCTGGACCGGTTGCCCCCGTTCGGGGTGGAGCCCGTCTCGGAGCGGGTGGTCTTCGACGGGAAGTACGTGACGGCCGCCGGGGTGTCCGCGGGCATCGACATGGGGCTCACGCTCCTCGGCCGCATCGCGGGAGACGAGTACGCGCAGACAGTGCAGCTGATGACCGAGTACGATCCCCAGCCGCCCTACGACGCGGGCTCTCCCGACAAGGCCCCTGCCGAGATCGTCGCGCTGCTCCGCTCGATCACTCCGAAGGCGGAGTCCAGGTGAAGGCGGGCGTGCGGCGTTCCAGGAACGCGGCGACCCCCTCCGCGATGTCGCCGCTCGCGGCGGCCTGCGCGGCCCAGTAGGCGTCCCGGTCCGTGCGGCCGTCCGCGAACTCCTTCGCCGAACTCTGCGTGAGCTGGGAGCGCGTGGCCAGGATCCGCGTGAACTCCGCCACGCGTTTGGCTAGTTGTCCCGCGGGCAGCAGCTCGTCCAGCAGCCCGGTGCGCAGCGCCCGCTCCGCGTCGATCAACTCGGCGGAGAAGAGGAGGTACTTGGCGGCGGCTGGGCCCACCAGGGAGGCGAGGCGCCGGGTGGACGAGGCCGGGTACACGATGCCCAGCTTCGCCGGCGTGACCCCGAAGGAGGCGCCTTCCTCGGCGAACCGCAGATCGCAGGCGGCGGCCAGCTGACTGCCCCCGCCCACGCAGAACCCGCGGATCGCGGCGAGCGTGGGCTTGGGGAAGGCGGCGAGCGCCTCCTCCGCTGCCACGGCCAGGGCCTGCGGGTCCTGGTCGCCGGTCAGCGAGGAGATGTCGGCCCCCGCGCAGAAGGTCTCGCCGGCCCCCGTCAGGACCAGCACCCGTACGGCGGGATCCGCCGCGTGCCCGGTCAGGAGCTCCGGCAGCCCGCGCCACATCGCGGCCGTCATGGCGTTGCGCTTGGCGGGGTGCGAGATCACGACGGTGGCGACCCCGTCGGCGACGGAGGAGAGGAGGGCTGCGTCCATGCGCCGGATGCTATCCCGGGCGGTCAAACCTATGATCAAGAGACCGGGACCCGGCAGCTCGGTGGACCGGCAGGCAGTCGAGGAGGGGTCCGCGGGGTCCGTCGGGGCAGCTGAAAGGTGGCGCGTCCATGGGCGCAGACCGTGCCGAGCGTACGGACGGCAAGGACGGCAAGGACCGTACGGGTCCACAGGACATGAAGGACGACAAGAAGAAGGTCAGCCGCAGCTTCGCGCTGATGGCCCTGCTCGGGGCGCTCCTGGTGGTGGCCGGGCTGGTGGGCCTCGTCTACACCGGCGTCGCCACCCTGACCACGATGTTCCTCTTCGGCTGCCTGCTGCTGTTCGGCGGTGTGGTGGGCCTGCTCCAGGCGATCCAGTCCCGCAAGAGCAACTACTTCTGGCTCGCCGTCATCGTCGCCGCGATCAACATCGCGGCCGGTTTCGTGATCCTGCGCCGCCCGGAGGCGAGCGCTGAGGCGCTCACCATGTTCGCCGCGCTCCTGTTCCTCACCGGCGGGGTGTTCCGGCTGGCCGGCGCCGTCGTGGTGCGCGGCGCACACCTCGGGCTGACCCTGGTCCAGGGTGCCTTCGGCATCCTGCTGGGCCTCCTGATCCTCGCCAACTGGCCCGGCAACAGCCTGTACGTGATCGGAACGTTCTTCTCCCTCGCGCTGCTGTTCGACGGCCTGAGCCTGATCGCCGTGGGCATGGGAGCCCGCCGCATCCTGGGCTTGGTCAGGGACGACGAGGTTCCGGTGACGCCGGCCGGGGCGGGAGCCGCGGCGCCCGAGACGCGCGAGGCGGCCGAGAGTCGTCCCCCAGAAGATCAGGAACGGTCGAACAACTGACTCTGTCATACGCCAGCGGTCAGAAAGTGTCCGATTGATGCTGACTTCTGGTCAGTGGTCGGGCCCGGAGCGGTCCGGTCCCCACTCTTGACGTGTGCAGACGATCGAGCGTGAAGACGGGGGCCGGGAGATGGATGTGAGCGGGAGCGTCCCGCCAGTCAAGGGGGAGGAGCCGGAGGTCGCGGCCGCCCCCCTCGCGTACGAGGGAGTGTGGCGATTCACGGCGCCCGCGGTAGAAGAATCCGTTCCGCAGGCCCGCCGTGCGGTCCGTGACCTGCTCGGCCGGCAGGAGGTGCCGGCCGACCGGGACCTGGTCTACTCCCTGCTGCTGATCGTCTCCGAACTGGTGACGAACTCGGTCCGGCACGCGGCCCTGCTCTCGCCGGAGGTCGCGGTGGAGGTCGCCATCGGCCGGGAGTGGGTACGGGTGGCCGTCGAGGACAACCACCCGTACCGCCCCAAGGCGCTGGAGGCCGATTTCGGCCAGACCGGCGGCCGGGGCCTGCTCCTCGTCCGGGAGATCACGCTGGAGGCCGGCGGGGTCTGCGACGTGGAGCACACCTCCACGGGCGGCAAGGTGATCTGGGCGGCCCTGCCGCTCACCACGGCCCTCGCGTCACCCGCCGCCACCCCGACCTCGGCGGTCTGACGCCCGCCGCGGGGCCGCGACCGGCCATCGCCGGCCGCCACGGGCCGCCACCGGCCGTTATCGGGCGTCACCTGCCGGGGCCTGCTGCTACCAGCCCGTCGCGTCGCCCGTCAGCTCGCGGATCGCGGGCCGGGCCGCGTCCAGCACGGTCATGAACCAGGCCGAGAACGGGGCCTCGGCGTGCCGCTTCGCGAGTTCCTCCGCGGTCACGAAGGCGGTGTCCGCGATCTCCTCCGGATCCGGCCGCACCGACCGCTGCGCGAGTCCCACGAACAGGTGGTTGTACTCCTGCTCCACCAGCCCCGACGCCGGGTCCGGATGGTTGTAGCGCACCGTCCCCGCCTCCGCGAGCAGCGAGGGCGACAGCCCCAGCTCCTCGTGGGTCCGCCGGGCCGCCGCCGCGAACGGCGACTCCCCGGGGTAGGGGTGACCGCAGCAGGTGTTCGACCAGACGCCGGGGGAGTGGTACTTCCCGAGGGCGCGCTGCTGGAGCAGCATCCGGCCCTGCTCGTCGAAGAGGAACACCGAGAACGCCCGGTGCAGCTGACCGGGCGCCTGATGGGCGGAGAGCTTCTCCGCCGTACCGATGGTGTTGCCGGACTCGTCGACCAGTTCGAGCATGATCGGTTCTTGAGCGCCGGTGCCGGTGGTCGCACTGTTCGCGGCGGTGGCTGGTGTGGTCGGCATACCCATCCTTCGCTTCGGACTTCGGCTTTCAGTCTGCCGTACAAATGGGGATTGCCCCCACTTCGGTGATCTGCGCATGTCCGCCCCCCGTCGCGTGATATGCGACGGGGGGCGGAGCGTGCCGATCGGTCAGTTCATCCGGCCGCGGGCCGGATCCCGCATCAAACCCCGAAGGGGGACGGGTACTTGATCGTGCCCGTGGGAACCGGCACCGAATCGTCGAGCACCAGCGCCATCATGGCCTCGTCGGGCACCTCGAAGGGCGCCTTGATCCCGAAGCGCGAGGCCGGCACGAACCCGAAGCGCGGGTAGTACTCGGGATGCCCGAGGACGAGGACGAGGTTCTCCCCCCGCTCCGCGGCCGCCGCGAGCAGTGCCCGTACGACCGCGCTGCCGGCGCCCGAGCGCTGGAGCGCGGGAGCGGCGGCCACCGGGGCGAGCGCGAGCGCCGCCACCCCGTCCACCTCGCACCGGGTCAACAGGGCGTGCGCCGCGACCGACCCGTCCGGGTCCTCGGCCACGTAGGAGAGGCCGGGCAGCCAGGCGGCGTCCGCGCGCAGCGCGTCCACGAGGTCGGCCTCGGCCGGGGTCCCGAAGGCGGCCGAGTTCAGCGCGTGCACGGCGGCCGCGTCCCCGGCCGCCTCGGGGCGGACGGTCCAGGCGCCGCCGTCCCCGGCCGTCACCGGCCGCAGGACGTAGGCGGTGTACCCGTACTCGTGCCCGTACCGCTCCCGTACGTCGATCTCCTCGCGTACGAATCCCAGCGCGGCCGCGGCCTCGGGCCCGGCGGGCTCCGGTGCCCCGGCCACCCGCTCACCGAGCGGACCGTAGTAGGCGGCCCAGTCGGAGTCGGGCTGCCGGTGCACGCCGAGGACCTGGTAGCCGGCGGCCTGGACGGCGGCCAGGTTGCGGGCGGTGGAGCGCAGCGCGTAGTGCGGGTCCCAGAAGGCGCGGACGCCGGCGGAGGGTTCGTCGACGGTCCATTCGCACTCGCTCAGCACCAGGGTGCCGCCGGGGGCGAGCAGTCGCTTCCACCGTGCGAGCGCGGTGGCGAAGCCGATGTTGTAGGCGGAGCCCTCGGCCCAGACGAGGTCGAAGGAACCGTCCGGATGCGCGAGGTCGCCGATGTCCGCCTTGACGGCGCGGACGCGGTCGGTGAGCCCGCGGGCCGCGGCGGCCGCACGGAGCTCGTCGAGGAAGCCGTCGTGGAGGTCGACGGCGGTGACGTTGGCCCCGCGGCCACCCGCTTCCGCGGCGAGCAGCAGGGCGCTGGGGCCGGGACCGCAGCCCAGATCCAGGGCGCGCGGCCGCTCGGGCAGCGGTCCGCACAGGGACAGCAGGTGGCGGGTGGTCGCCTTGGAACCGGGGGACTGCCGGGGCAGGCCGCGGTGCAGCTCGAAGAACGCCTCGAAGAACAGGTCGCTCTCGGTGCTGAAATCGGTGGTGTGGGAGTTGTGGGAGTTGTGGGAGTTGCTGGTGTTACCGGTGTTGTCGGTCAACGTGAACCCTTGAAAGGGGGCTCCGGCCGACGGGGGTGATCGGTGTGATCAGACCCGGCCGGACGCCCGGAAGGAGAGGGGGATGAACCGGAGTGCGCTGCGCTGGGCGGCGACGCCTGCGACGGTCATCAACCCCACCTCTTTCTGTCTTTCGTCACATCCCGTGTGACATTCGGGCGATTGGGACGCTTTAGCGGAACTCGTACGCGTCTGCGGCCAGCCTAACAGCCGCGGTGCCGGCAGCGGTTTGTGATCGCTCCTCCCGATCGTCAATGATGATCGGCACAGGGTCGACAGGCCCGTGATTTTCGGCTTATCGGGGCGTAAACAGGCGGTGAACCTCTGCTTCCGTTCATCCGATAGCCTCTGCCGACGTGCCGCCGGGCCACCCGGCGGCCGTTACCCGTGTGCGTGCAAGGAGTGAGTTCGTCTGCCGACCGTCATCCTTACCGGCCTGCCGGTGCCCGGATCAGCGCTCGCCGACGAGCTGCGCTCCCTCGGCTTCGAGGTCCGCCCCGCGGCCACCCCGTCGGACACCGCCGCCGCGTTGGCGCTCGTACCCGCGGACCAGCGGGTGGCCGTCGTGGACGGGGAGTTCGTCGGGCACGTGCACGCGCTGCGGCTCGCGCTGACCGACCCGCGGTTCGACGCCTGCGCCGTCACCGGGGCTCTCGCCGTGCAGTCCGGCGCCCGCGCGGCCCTGGACCGGGCCGCCGCCCTCGAAGCGTCCGCCCCTGCGGGCGACGGCCCGTCCCCCGACCGGCTCGCCGCCGCCGTCGAGGCCGCCGGCACCCCCGTGCACCGCCCCGAGCTGGGTACCCTCGTCGCCGCCGTGCCCGCTACCACCGCCGAGCGCGCGGCGGCCGCCGCCGCCGTCGCGGCCGTCGACGACGAGGCCGTCCGGCTGCGCACCGCCGTGAAGTCCCGCGACGGGTTCTTCACCACCTTCTTCATCAGCCCGTACTCGCGCTACATCGCCCGCTGGTGCGCGCGCCGCGGACTGACCCCCAACCAGGTCACCACCGCCTCGCTGATCACCGCGCTGATCGCGGCCGGCTGCGCCGCCACCGGGGACCGCTGGGGCTACGTGGCCTCCGGTGTGCTCCTCCTCGTCTCCTTCGTCCTGGACTGCACGGACGGGCAGCTCGCCCGCTACTCGCTCCAGTACTCGACGATGGGCGCCTGGCTCGACGCCACCTTCGACCGTGCGAAGGAGTACTCCTTCTACGCGGGCCTCGCGCTCGGTGCGGCCCGCAACGGCGACGACGTCTGGGCCCTGGCGCTCGGCGCCATGATCCTGATGACCTGCCGGCACGTCGTGGACTTCTCGTTCAACGAGGCCAACCACGACGCCACCGCCAATACGAGCCCCACGGCGGCCCTCTCCGACAAGCTCGACAGCGTGGGCTGGACCGTCTGGGTCCGGCGCATGATCATCCTGCCCATCGGTGAGCGCTGGGCCATGATCGCGGTGCTGACCGCCGTGACCACCCCCCGGATCGTCTTCTACGCCCTGCTCGTCGGCTGCGCCTTCGGCGCCCTCTACACCACCGCCGGCCGGGTCCTGCGCTCGCTGACCCGCAAGGCGACCCGTACCGACCGGGCCGCCCAGGCGCTCGCGGACCTGGCCGACTCGGGCCCGCTGGCCGAGCTCGTCGGCCGGGTGCTGACCCGGCTGCGCGCCCAGTCGCCGGGAATCCTCGGCCTCGCTCTGATGGCGACGGCGGTCTTCATGATCTGGCAGCAGCCCTTCGGCAGCTGGCAGAGCGTCGCCGCGGCCGGTATGTACGTCCTCCTCGCGGGCGCCGCCGTCATGGCACCGCTCAAGGGAGCCCTCGACTGGCTCGTCCCGCCCGTCTTCCGGGCCGCCGAATACACCACCGTCCTGATCCTCGCCGCGAAGGCGGACGTCCCCGGGGCCCTTCCGGCGGCATTCGGACTGGTCGCGGCGGTCGCCTACCATCACTACGACACGGTCTACCGCATCCGCGGTGGCACCGGCGCGCCCCCGCACTGGCTGGTGCGGACGATCGG
The DNA here is from genome assembly GCF_057834205.1 of Streptomyces sp. GL_148. Taxonomy (NCBI): domain Bacteria; kingdom Bacillati; phylum Actinomycetota; class Actinomycetes; order Kitasatosporales; family Streptomycetaceae; genus Streptomyces; species Streptomyces sp. GL_148. Next base: position 7,401,954 of record NZ_CM174396.1, read on the forward strand.
CGGGCACGAGGGCCGGGTTCTGTTGATCACGGTCCTGGCCGCCGTCCTGGCGTCGCGCGCCGTGGACTTCCCCGTCGCGCTCACGGCCCTCGCCGTGTTCGTGGCACTCGTGGTGCTCGTGGAGAGCATCCGCTTCTGGGTGTCCTCAGGGGCACCCGCCGTACATGACGAAGGAGAACCAGCATGATCGGCCTCGTCCTCGCTGCCGGAGCCGGACGCCGCCTGCGTCCCTACACCGACACCCTGCCCAAGGCCCTCGTGCCCGTCGGACCCGAAGGGGCCGAGGAGAGCATCACCGTGCTCGACCTGACGCTCGGCAACTTCGCCGAGGTCGGCCTGACCGAGGTCGCCATCGTCGTCGGCTACCGCAAGGAAGCCGTGTACGAGCGCCGGGAGGCCCTGGAGGCCAAGTACGGGGTCAAGATCACGCTGATCGACAACGACAAGGCCGAGGAGTGGAACAACGCCTACTCCCTGTGGTGCGCGCGTGACGTCCTCACGCAGGGTGTGATCCTCGCCAACGGCGACACCGTCCACCCCGTCTCCGTCGAGAAGACGCTGCTCGCCGCCCGCGGCCAGGGCCAGAAGATCATCCTCGCCCTCGACACGGTCAAGAGCCTGGCCGACGAGGAGATGAAGGTCATCACCGACGGTGAGAAGGGTGTCCAGCGCATCACCAAGCTGATGGACCCGGCCACCGCGACCGGCGAGTACATCGGCGTCACCCTCATCGAGCCGGAGGCCGCCGAGGCGCTGGCCGAGGCCCTGAAGACCACCTTCGAGCGCGACCCCGACCTCTACTACGAGGACGGCTACCAGCAGCTCGTCAACGACGGTTTCACCATCGACGTGGCCCCCATCGGTGATGTCAAGTGGGTCGAGATCGACAACCACGACGACCTCGCCAAGGGCCGGACGATCGCATGCCAGTACTGACGAGGCTCATCCCCTCGCCCGTCGTCGTCGACATCAGCCGCGGCGCGATGGACGATCTGGCCGGCCTCCTGGCCGACCAGCGCGTCTCCGCGTCCGGCAAGCTCGCGATCGCCATCAGCGGCGGCTCCGGCGCGGTGCTGCGCGCCAAGCTGGAGCCCGTGCTGCCGCACGCCGACTGGTACCCCGTCGTCGACGGGACCATCGACTCCGCGGTCAAGCTCGCCGACGACATAAAGGGACGCCGCTACGACGCCGTCGTGGGCCTGGGCGGCGGAAAGATCATCGACGTGGCGAAGTACGCCGCGGCGCGGGTCGGGCTGGCCATGGTGGCCGTCGCCACCAACCTCTCGCACGACGGCATCTGCTCGCCGGTGTCCATCCTGGACAACGACAACGGCCGGGGCTCCTACGGCGTGCCCATGCCGATCGCGATGGTCGTCGACCTCGACGTCATCCGTGAGGCCCCGGCGCGGTTCGTCCGCGCGGGCATCGGCGACGCGATCTCCAACATCTCGGCCATCGCCGACTGGGAGCTCTCGCACCGCCTCAACGGCGAGCCCGTCGACGGCCTGGCCGCCGCCATGGCCCGTACCGCGGGCGAGTCCGTACTGCGCCACCCCGGCGGGGTCGGCGACGACGAGTTCCTCACCGTGCTGGCCGAGGCGCTCGTCCTCTCCGGCATCGCCATGGCGATCAGCGGGGACACCCGCCCCTCGTCCGGCGCCTGCCACGAGATCAGCCACGCCTTCGACCTGCTCTACCCGGGACGCTCCGCGCTCCACGGGGAGCAGGTCGGCATCGGCGCGGCCTTCGCCATGCACCTGCGCGGGGACACGGACAAGTCCGAGCTCTTCGTCCAGGTGCTGCGCGGTCACGGGCTGCCCGTGCTGCCCGAGGAGATCGGGTTCAGCGTGGACGAGTTCGTCGCGGCGGTCGAGTACGCCCCCCAGACCCGTCCGGGACGCTTCACGATCCTGGAGCACCTCAACCTGTCCGCCGCCGAGATCAGGGACGCTTACGCCGACTATGCCAAGACCATCCGTAGCTGAACTCCGGCCCGTCGTTCACCCGGCGGGCGTCAAGGACCGGGTCAGCGGCGAGCACTGGGGCGGGCGCCTCTACATGCGCGAGATCTCCCTGCGCATCACCCGCCTCCTGGTCACCACCAAGGTCACGCCGAACCAGCTGACCTACGTGATGACCCTCGCCGGAGTCCTCGCCGCCCCGGCCCTGCTGGTGCCGGGCGTCTGGGGCGCCGTCCTCGGCGTGGTCGCGGTCCAGATGTACCTGCTGCTCGACTGCGTCGACGGCGAGGTCGCCCGCTGGAAGAAGCAGTTCTCGCTGTCCGGGGTCTACCTGGACCGGGTCGGTGCGTACCTGTGCGACGCCGCGGTGCTCGTCGGCTTCGGCCTGCGCGCCTCCGACCTCTGGGGCAGCGGGCGCATCGACTGGCTGTGGGCCTTCCTGGGCACCCTCGCGGCGCTCGGCGCGATCCTGATCAAGGCCGAGACCGACCTGGTCGGTGTGGCCCGCCACCAGGCCGGCAAGCCCGTGGTCCAGGACGCGGCGGCAACCCCCCGCTCGTCCGGCATGGCGCTCGCCCGCCGGGCCGCCGCCGCGCTCAAGTTCCACCGCCTGGTCCTCGGCATCGAGGCCTCGCTGCTCATCCTGGTGCTGGCCGTCCTGGACCAGGTCCGCGGCGACCTGTACTTCTCCCGCCTCGGCGTCGCGGTGCTCGCCGGCATCGCCCTGCTGCAGACGGTGCTGCACCTGGTGTCGGTCCTGGCCTCCAGCAGGCTCAAGTGACGGCGCCGCTGCGGCTGGGCGCCGTCATCATCACCATGGGCAACCGCCCGGACGAGCTCAAGGCGCTCCTCGACTCGGTGGCCCGGCAGGACGGGGCCCCGGTCGAGGTGGTCGTCGTGGGCCAGGGGGTACGGCTCCCCGGCCTGGCGGACCCGGCGGCGGGCGTGCGCACCGTCGAGCTGCCCGAGAACCTGGGCATCCCGGGCGGGCGCAACGTCGGCATCGAGGCCTTCCGCACCGCGGGCGCCGACGGCTTGGACGGCTTCGGCGCAGACGTCCTGCTCTTCCTGGACGACGACGGCCTGCTGGAGCGCACCGACACCGCCGAGCTGTGCCGGCAGGCCTTCACCGAGGACCCCGAGCTGGGCATCGTCAGCTTCCGGATCGCCGATCCGCAGACCGGCGAGACCCAGCGCCGGCACGTCCCGAGGCTGCGGGCCGCCGACCCGATGCGCTCCTCGCGCGTCACCACCTTCCTGGGCGGCGCCAACGCCGTCCGCGCGAAGGTCTTCGAACAGGTGGGAGACCTTCCGGGGCAGTTCTTCTACGCGCACGAGGAAACGGATCTGGCCTGGCGGGCGCTCGACGCCGGGTGGCTGATCGACTACCGGGCGGACATGGTGCTCCTGCACCCCGCCACGGCCCCCTCCCGGCACGCGGTCTACCACCGTATGGTGGCTCGCAACCGGGTCTGGCTCGCCCGCCGCAACCTGCCCGCCCCGCTGGTCCCGGTCTACGTGGGCGTATGGCTCCTGCTGACGCTTCTGCGCAAGCCCTCGGGCGCCGCGCTCAAGGCCTGGTTCGGTGGGTTCAAGGAGGGCTGGACCACCTCCTGTGGTCCCCGGCGCCCCATGAAATGGCGTACGGTCTGGCGGCTGACCCGGCTGGGCCGACCGCCTGTCATCTGACACGTCCGGGTCTGAGACCATGGCGCGATCACGAACCGATCGACTCAGGCCCGATGCCACCTTCTGCCGCATCATGAAGACGGAAAGTTTCATCTTGTGAGTGACACAACGCAGGACGGAGCCCTTGCCACGAGCAAGCGGCCGTCCGAAGACGCCGGGCTGAGCCCCGCGGAGCTCGCCGGGAAGTACGGTCTGTCCGTCAGTGGAGCCCGGCCGGGCCTGGCCGCGTACGTGCGCGAGCTCTGGGACCGCCGCCACTTCATCATCGCGTTCTCCCGGGCCAAGCTGATGGCCCAGTACAGCCAGGCGAAGCTCGGCCAGATCTGGCAAGTGGCGACCCCACTGCTGAACGCGCTGGTCTACTACCTGATCTTCGGGCTGATCCTGGACGCCGGCAAGGGCATCGCCAAGCAGGACTACATCCCCTTCCTGGTGATCGGCGTCTTCGTCTTCACCTTCACGCAGTCCTCGCTGATGGCGGGCGTCAGGGCGATCCCGGGCAACATCGGCCTGGTCCGCGCCCTGCACTTCCCGCGCGCCTCGCTGCCGATCTCCTTCTCGCTGCAGCAGCTCCAGCAGCTGATGTTCTCGATGATCGTCGTGTTCGTGGTCGCGATCGGATTCGGCAACTACCCGAGCCTGTCGTGGCTGCTCGTGATCCCGGCGCTGATCCTCCAGTTCGCCTTCAACACCGGCCTCGCCCTGATCTTCGCCCGGATGGGTTCCAAGACCCCCGACCTCGCGCAGCTCATGCCGTTCGTCACGCGGACGTGGATGTACGCCTCCGGCGTCATGTTCTCGATCAAGACGATGCTCGAGGACAAGCCGGCGTGGATCGCGGACGTGCTGCAGTGGAACCCGGCCGCGATCTACATGGACCTGATCCGTTTCGCGCTCATCGACGGGTACGGCCGGGAGAACCTGCCGCCCCACGTCTGGGCCTTCGCCGTCGGCTGGGCGGTCCTGATCGGACTCGGCGGATTCGTGTACTTCTGGAAGGCTGAGGAGCGTTACGGCCGTGGCTGAGAACAATCAGGGGCACATCCCCACCGTCATCGCCGACGACGTGCACATCGTCTACCGGGTCAACACCGGCAGCTCCGGCAAAGGCAGCGCCACGGCGGCGCTCAGCAAGATAGTCCGCCGGGGCGGCGACGCACCGGGCGTCCGCCGGGTCCACGCCGTGCGCGGGGTCTCCTTCACGGCGTACCGGGGCGAGGCCATCGGTGTCATCGGCTCCAACGGCTCCGGCAAGTCCACCCTGCTGCGCGCCATCGCGGGTCTGCTGCCCTGCGAGTCCGGCAAGGTCTACACCGACGGCCAGCCCTCGCTGCTGGGTGTCAATGCGGCGCTGATGAACGACCTCACCGGCGAGCGGAACGTGGTACTCGGCGGTCTCGCGATGGGCATGACCCGCGCGCAGATCCGGGAGCGCTACCAGGGCATCGTCGACTTCTCGGGCATCAACGAGAAGGGGGACTTCATCTCCCTGCCGATGCGGACCTACTCCTCCGGCATGGCCGCGCGCCTGCGTTTCTCCATCGCCGCGGCGAAGGACCACGACGTCCTGATGATCGACGAGGCGCTGGCCACCGGTGACCGGAAGTTCCAGGTGCGTTCCGAGGCGCGCATCCGCGAACTGCGCAAGACGGCCGGAACCGTTTTCCTCGTGAGTCACAACAACAAGTCCATCCGCGACACCTGCGACCGGGTGCTGTGGCTGGAGCGGGGCGAACTCCTGATGGACGGCCCCACCGAGGAAGTCGTCGCGGCGTACGAGAAGGCGACCAGCTGACGGTTTTCCACCGACGGCCCCCACCGCGTCCGGCGGCGGGGGCCGTCGCATGCCGTACGGATGCCCGCCGTACCGGGCGGCCCCCTTTTCACGCGATGGCGTGCGGGCGACATTGTGTGGTGGACCGAATACCCGTCGAGCCCCGGCGGCGTTGTACAGCGTAAGCTGGGCCAGGCCTCAATCGCGGGCAAGAAGGGGCGATTCCCCCATAGGTGAATAGCCCGGGACACCCCGGGGAATGCGCGGCGGCGTGTCCGAAATAGGATGTATTGGGTTGGCAGTGTAGAACGGGAGATGTGACGGCAATGGCTACGGGAATTCTCCGGCCCCCAGGCACGACGGCCGTCCCCGCCGCGGGCGGCGGGCGGTGACCCCGGGGCACGGCACCAGCCCCCGGCCGCACGAGCTGCCCGACGCCTCCGGCTCCTTCCCCGCCCACCCGGGCGCCGCCACCCTCGGCAAGGCGCGCTCCGAGAACTTCCCCGTCGCCCCCGCCTTCCTGCCCCGCGCCTGGCGCGAGGGCCTGATGGCGGTCTACGGATATGCCCGCCTGGTCGACGACATCGGCGACGGCGACCTCGCCCCGGGCGGCCGCGACGCCGTGCTGCTCGGTCTCGACCCCGCCGCCGCGGACGACCGGCCCGCGATGCTCGACGCCCTCGAAGCCGACCTCGGGCGCGTCTTCGGCGGCACCGACGGGCCCCCGCGCCATCCGCTGATGCTGGCCCTGCAGCCCGTCGTGCGCGCCCACGGGCTCACCCCCGCATCGTTTCTCGGGCTCATTGAGGCCAACCGGCAGGACCAGCGGGTCGCGCGCTACGCGACGTACGGCGACCTGCTCGGCTACTGCGAGCTCTCCGCCAACCCCGTGGGCCGGCTCGTGCTCGACCTGACCGGCACCAGCACCCCCGAGCGGATCCGCCGCTCCGACGCCGTCTGCACCGCCCTGCAGATCGCCGAACACCTCCAGGACGTCGCCGAAGACCTCGCCCGGGACCGGATCTACCTCCCGGGCGAGGACATGCGCCGCTTCCACGTCACCGAGACCGACCTGAAGGCCCCGTCCGCGGGGGCGTCCGTACGCGCCCTCGTCGCCTTCGAAACCGAACGGGCGCGGGAACTCCTCGACGAAGGCACGCCGCTCGTGGGCAGCGTCCACGGAAGGCTCCGGCTGCTGCTCGCGGGCTTCGTGGGTGGGGGACGCGCCGCCCTGCGAGCCGTCACCGCCGCCGGCTTCGACGTCCTTCCCGGCCCGCCCAAGGCCACCAAGAGCGGCCTGCTCCGCGAGGTGGCCGCCGTCCTGCGCACAGCGCCGAGAAAGGGGTGAGCCCGACCGTGGAGGGCCCCACACACGCGTCCGCACCGGACGCGCCGACAGCGATGTCCGCACCGGCCGCGACGTCTTCACTGATTGCGGCGGCCTACGGTTACTGCGAGGCCGTGACCGGCTCTCAGGCGCGCAACTTCGCCTACGGCATCCGGCTGCTGCCCGCAGACAAGCGGCACGCGATGTCCGCGCTGTACGCCTTCTCCCGGCGGGTCGACGACATCGGCGACGGCACGCTGCCGCACGAGGTCAAACTGACCCGGCTGGAGGAGACCCGCACCCTGCTCGGCCGGATCCGCGCCGAGGAGGTCGACGAGGACGACACCGACCCGGTCGCGGTCGCCCTCGCGCACGCCTCGCGCCGCTTCCCGATCCCGCTCGAAGGGCTCGACGAACTCATCGACGGCGTCCTCATGGACGTCCGCGGCGAGACGTACGAGACCTGGGACGACCTCAAGGTCTACTGCCGCTGCGTGGCCGGGGCCATCGGCCGGCTCTCGCTCGGCGTGTTCGGCACCGCCGGGTCCGGCGCGCACGACGCGGCACGGGCCGGCGAGTACGCCGACACCCTCGGTCTCGCCCTGCAACTCACCAACATCCTGCGGGACGTCCGTGAGGACGCGGGCAACGGCCGCACCTACCTGCCCGCCGAGGACCTCGCCAAGTTCGGCTGCTCGGAGGGCTTCCGCAGCGAGCGGATGCCCCGCGGCTCCGACTTCGCCGGACTCGTCCACCACGAAGTGCGGCGCGCCCGCGCCCTGTTCGTGGAGGGCTACCGGCTGCTGCCCCTGCTCGACCGGCGCAGCGGCGCCTGCGTCGCGGCCATGGCCGGCATCTACCGGCGCCTGCTCGACCGCATCGAGCGCGAGCCGCAGGCGGTGCTCCGCGGCCGGGTCTCGCTGCCGCCGCACGAGAAGGCGTACGTGGCCGTCCGCGGCCTCTCAGGCCTGGACGCGCGGACCATCGCACGCCAGAGCACCAGGAGGCGGCTCTGATGCCGGCGGGCCGGCGAGCCGCGGCGCGGCGGCGGACGGGAGCAACCCCAGGGCGCCCGGCGGCGTCTGTGGGAGGGCCCCCGTACGCGACAGAGGAGGACGCATGACCGCGCACCACGACGCCGTGGTCGTCGGCGGCGGGCTCGCCGGCGTCACCACCGCGCTGGAACTCGCCGACGCGGGGCTGCGGGTGACCCTGCTGGAGGGCCGCCCCCGCCTCGGCGGCCTGGCGTTCTCCTTCAAGCGCGGCGAGCTGACCGTCGACAACGGCCAGCACGTCTACCTGCGCTGCTGCACCGCCTACCGGTGGTTCCTCGACCGCGTCGGCGGCGCGGACCTGGCGCCCCTGCAGGACCGGCTCGACGTACCCGTGCTCGACGTCGCCCACCCCGGCGGCCCCCGGCTCGGCCGGCTGCGCCGCAGCGCCCTGCCCGTACCGCTGCACCTGGCCGCCTCGCTGGCCCGCTACCCGCACCTCTCGCTCGCGGAGCGGGCGTCCGTCGGGCGCGCCGCCCTCGCGCTGCGCCGCCTCGACCCCGCCGATCCGGCGCTCGACGGCGTGGACTTCGCGACCTGGCTCGGCCGGTACGGCCAGTCCCCGCGCACCATCGAGGCGCTGTGGGACCTCGTCGGCATCGCCACCCTCAACGCCACCGCAGGGCAGTCCTCGCTGGGCCTGGCCGCCATGGTCTTCAAGACCGGCCTGCTCTCCGAGAACGGCGCGGCCGACATCGGCTGGGCCCGCGTGCCGCTCGGCGACCTGCACGACACCCTCGCCCGCAAGGCCCTGGACGCCGCCGGGGTGCGGACCGAACTGCGCACCCGGGTCACGGACATCTCCCGTACGCCGGAGGGCGGTTGGCGGGTGGCCACCGAGGGCGGCTCGTTCGACGCCGGCACCGTCGTCCTCGCCGTCCCGCAGCGCGAGGCGCACGGGCTGCTGCCCGCCGGAGCGCTCGCCGACCCCGACAAGCTGCTCGACATCGGCACCGCGCCGATCCTCAACGTGCATGTCGTCTACGACCGCAAGGTGCTCAAGGCACCCTTCTTCGCGGCCCTCGGCTCCCCGGTTCAGTGGGTCTTCGACCGCACCGACTCCTCCGGGCTCCCCGACGGCGGCCAGTACCTGGCGCTGTCCCAGTCGGTCGCCCACGAGGACATCGACGAACCGGTCTCGGTCCTGCGCGACAAGTACCTTCCCGAGCTGGAACGGCTGCTGCCCGCCGCGCGCGGAGCCAAGGTGCGCGACTTCTTCGTCACCCGGGAGCGCACCGCGACCTTCGCCCCCACCCCGGGCGTCGGCCGACTGCGGCCCGGACCCCGGACCGACACGCCGGGGCTCTTCCTCGCCGGTGCGTGGACCGCGACGGGTTGGCCCGCGACCATGGAGAGCGCCGTCCGCAGCGGACTGAGCGCGGCCCATGCCGCGCTCGTCCCGCTGGGCCGCCACCGCGAACACCCCTTGCAGGAGGCGGTATGACCACCACCGGCACCGGCACCGTCAGCGCCATCGGTACCACCAGTACCACCGGTACCGGCAGCATCATTGGCACCGCAGCATCACGCACCGCAGTACGTACAGGAACCAGAGGAGAGCCAGTGAACCCGGGGAATCCGGCCGTCGAGAACACGGACGCCAGTGCGGGCCCGGCCGGCGGGGAGAAGGCGGACACCCTCGCCCTCCTCGAACGAGGCCGTACGCTCTCGACGCCCGTGCTCCGCGCCGCCGTGGACCGGCTCGCCGCGCCCATGGACACCGTCGCCGCCTACCACTTCGGCTGGATCGACGCCCACGGCAACCCGGCGGACGGCGACGGCGGCAAGGCCGTGCGCCCCGCCCTCGCCCTGCTCTCGGCGGAGGCCGCCGGCGCCGCCGCCGAGGTCGGCATCCCCGGCGCCGTCGCGGTCGAGCTCGTCCACAACTTCTCGCTGCTCCACGACGACCTGATGGACGGCGACGAACAGCGCCGCCACCGCGACACGGTGTGGAAGGTCCACGGACCCGCCCTCGCGATCCTGGTCGGCGACGCGCTGTTCGCCCTGGCCAACGAGGTGCTCCTGGAGCTCGGCACGGTCGAGGCCGGCCGCGCGGCACGCCGCCTGACCACCGCGAGCCGCAAGCTCATCGACGGCCAGGCCCAGGACATCTCCTACGAGCACCGCGAGAGCGTCACCGTCGAGGAGTGCCTGGAGATGGAGGGCAACAAGACCGGCGCCCTGCTCGCCTGCGCGGTCTCCATCGGCGCCGTGCTCGGCGGCGCGGACGACCGTACGGCCGACAAGCTGGAGGAGTACGGCTACCACCTCGGCCTCGCCTTCCAGGCCGTCGACGACCTCCTCGGCATCTGGGGCGACCCGGAGTCCACCGGCAAGCAGACCTGGAGCGACCTGCGCCAGCGCAAGAAGTCGCTGCCCGTCGTCGCCGCCCTCGCCGCCGGCGGACCGGCCTGCGAGGAACTCGCCGAACTGCTCGCCGCCGACGCCAAGAGCAACGACTTCGAGAACTTCTCCGAGGAGGAGTTCGCGGCCCGCGCCGCACTCATCGAGGCGGCCGGCGGCCGCCGGTGGACCGCCGACGAGGCGCGCCGCCAGTACGAGATCGCCATCAAGGCCCTCGACGACGTGGACATGGACCAGCGCGTGCGCGACCAGCTCGTGGCGCTCGCCGACTTCGTCGTCGTGCGCAAGAGGTGATCGCCACCCGTACGCGCATATGAATCGCGAGTCGCCGGTCGGTACTGCCTGCCAGTAGTACCGGCCGACGGCGAACCCCAGGACAGCAGAGGACACTGCACGCAAAGGGGAAGCCATGACTGCGACGACCAACGGCGGCGCCCATGCCTGCGGCGCCGACCCGAACGAGCCCGGTCCCGGGCCCGGCGCCGGGCCCCCGGTCCCGGCCCCGGGCGCCGGCCCGGACCCCGGCCCCGCCGGGCTGCGCGGGGTCCGCGAGGCCACCGAGCGGGCGGTCCGGGACCTGCTCGACCGGCAGGACGAGGCCGGCTGGTGGAAGGGCGACCTGGAGACCAACGTCACCATGGACGCCGAGGACCTGCTGCTGCGCCAGTTCCTCGGGATCCGCGACGAGGCCACCACCCGGGCCGCGGCCCTGTTCATCCGCGGAGAGCAACAGGACGACGGCACCTGGACCACCTTCCACGGCGGCCCCTGCGACCTGTCCGCCACCATCGAGGCCTACGTGGCCCTGCGCCTCGCCGGAGACGCACCCGACGCCCCGCACATGGCTCGCGCCTCGGCGTGGATCCGGGCTCACGGAGGACTCGCGGGCGCCCGCGTCTTCACCCGCATCTGGCTGGCGCTCTTCGGTTGGTGGAGCTGGGACCACCTGCCCGAACTCCCGCCCGAACTGCTCTTCCTGCCGCCCTGGGTGCCGCTGAACATCTACGACTTCGGCTGCTGGGCCCGGCAGACGATCGTCCCGCTCACCGTGGTCTCCGCACTGCGCCCGGTCCGCCCGGCCCCCTTCGCCCTGGACGAGCTGCACACCGACGCGCGGACTCCGTACCCCGTCAAGAAGCTCGCTCCGCTGGCCAGTTGGGACGGCGCCTTCCAGCGGATGGACAAGGCCCTGCACGTCTACCGCCGGTTCGCCCCGCGCCGGCTGCGCGCGGCGGCCATGGCGAGCGCCGGCCGCTGGATCGTGGAACGGCAGGAGAACGACGGCTGCTGGGGCGGCATCCAGCCGCCCGCCGTGTACTCCGTCATCGCCCTGCACCTGCTCGGCTACGACCTGAGGCACCCGGTGATGCGCGCCGGACTGGAGTCACTGGACCGCTTCGCCGTCTGGCGCGCGGACGGCGCCCGCATGATCGAAGCCTGCCAGTCCCCGGTCTGGGACACCTGCCTGGCGGCCATCGCGCTGGCCGACGCGGGACTGCGTCCCGACCACCCCGCCCTGGTCAAGGCCGCCGACTGGATGCTCGGCGAGGAGATCGTGCGCAGCGGGGACTGGGCCGTGCGCCGGCCCGGACTGGCCCCGGGCGGCTGGGCGTTCGAGTTCCACAACGACAACTACCCCGATATCGACGACACCGCCGAAGTCGTCCTTGCCCTGCGCCGCGTCAGGCACCCCGACCCGGCACGGGTGGAGGGCGCCATCGCGCGGGGGGTGTCCTGGAACCTCGGCATGCAGTCGAAGAACGGCGCCTGGGGAGCCTTCGACGCCGACAACACCAGCCCCTTCCCCAACAAGCTGCCCTTCTGCGACTTCGGCGAGGTGATCGACCCGCCCTCGGCCGACGTCACCGCCCACGTGGTGGAAATGCTCGCCGTCGAGGGCCGGGCGGGCGACGCGCGCACCCGGCGCGGCATCGCCTGGCTACTCGCCGAACAGGACCCGAACGGCGGCTGGTTCGGCCGCTGGGGCACCAACTACGTCTACGGGACCGGCTCCGTGGTCCCGGCCCTGACCGCCGCCGGCTACGCCCCTTCGCACCCCGCGATCCGGCGGGCCGTGCACTGGCTGGAATCCGTACAGAACGAGGACGGGGGATGGGGCGAGGACCAGCGCTCCTACCAGGACCCGTCCTGGGCGGGGAAGGGCGCCTCGACCGCCTCGCAGACTGCGTGGGCGCTGATGGCGCTGCTGTCGGCCGGGGAGCGCGACGCGCCGTCCGTGCAGCGGGGGATCGGCTACCTCGTCTCCACCCAGGGCTCCGACGGCACCTGGGACGAGCCGTACTTCACCGGTACCGGCTTCCCCTGGGACTTCTCCATCAACTACCACCTGTACCGCCAGGTCTTCCCGCTCACCGCGCTCGGCCGCTACCTGTACGGAGAACCGTTCGGCCCGGGCGGGCGGTACGCGGATCCCGCCGCCCTCCGGCAGACGGCACCGTCCCCCGGGGAAGCCCGATGGGAGGGCTGATGGCCGACGGCCCCGCCGCGGTCCCGCCGCCGCTGCTGATCGCCTGCGCGCTGCGCATCGAACGCACGGCCCTGCGCAGCACCTCGTACCGCGGCGGCCGGGCGCGGGGCGCGCCCGAGCGGTACGAGGTCCTGCGCACCGGCATGGGCCCGCGCGCGGCCGAGCGCGCCGTCGGCCGGAAGCTGGCCGAACCGGAGCTGCACGGCGCCGCCGTGCTCGCCACCGGATTCTGCGCCGGGCTGCTGCCCGGCATGAGCCCCGGCGACCTGATCGTCGCCGAGGAGACCCGGGACCCGCGCGGCACGGTCGCCTGCGCCGGTACCGCCCTGCTCGCCGAGGCGCTGGCCCGGGCCGTACCCGGCCGAACCGTACACCTCGGTGCACTGACCGGATCCGACCACGTCGTCCGGGGCCAGGAGCGCGCCAGACTGCGCGCCGGCGGCTCCATCGGAGTCGACATGGAATCGGCCGCCACCCTCTGGACCGCGACCCGGAGCGGGAGCGCCCCGGGGGCCCGGGACCGTCCGGTTGCGGCCGTCCGGGTGATCGTGGACGCTCCGGAGCATGAGCTCGTCCGTATCGGCACCGTTCGCGGGGGAATATCAGCCTTTCGCGTACTGCGTGCCGTACTGCCCGCGTTTTACGAATGGCACCGTTCTTTGCTGCTCCCCAGGAGGTGAGCCAGATGGCCATGCCACTGCGACAGACCATCAGGGTCGGGACGTACCTGCTCGAACAGAAGCTCCGCAAGCGTGAGAAGTTCCCGCTGATCGTCGAGCTGGAACCGCTCTACGCCTGCAACCTGGCCTGCGAGGGGTGCGGGAAGATCCAGCACCCGGCCGGGGTGCTCAAGCAGCGCATGCCCGTGGCCCAGGCGGTGGGCGCCGTGCTGGAATCGGGCGCGCCGATGGTGTCCATCGCGGGCGGCGAGCCCTTGATGCACCCGCAGATCGACGAGATCGTGCGCCAGTTGGTGGCGAAGCGGAAGTACGTCTTCCTCTGCACCAACGCCATGCTGCTCCGCAAGAAGATCGAGAAGTTCACGCCCTCCCCGTACTTCGCCTTCGCCGTGCACATCGACGGTCTGCGCGAGCGACACGACGAGTCGGTGGCGAAGGAAGGCGTCTTCGACGAGGCGGTCGCGGCCATCAAGGAGGCGAAGCGGCGCGGATTCCGGGTGACGACCAACTCCACCTTCTTCAACACCGACACCCCGCAGACCATCATCGAGGTCCTGAACTACCTCAATGACGATCTCCAGGTGGACGAGATGATGATCTCGCCGGCCTACGCCTACGAAAAGGCCCCCGACCAGGAGCACTTCCTCGGCGTCGAACAGACCCGCGAACTCTTCAAGAAGGCCTTCGCGGGCGGCAACCGGCGGCGCTGGCGGCTCAACCACTCCCCGCTCTTCCTGGACTTCCTGGAAGGCAAAGCCGATTTCCCCTGCACCGCCTGGGCCATTCCGAATTACTCGCTCTTCGGATGGCAGCGCCCCTGCTATCTGATGAGCGACGGGTACGTGCCCACGTACCGGGAACTGATCGAGGAAACCGACTGGAGCAAGTACGGCCGCGGGAAGGACCCGCGCTGCGCGAACTGCATGGCGCACTGCGGGTACGAGCCCACGGCCGTCCTGGCCACCATGGGGTCGCTGAAGGAGTCGCTGCGGGCCGTCCGCGAGACCGTGGGCGGGAACCGGCCGGACAAGTCGGCATGAGCGCGGGTCCGGTGGGCCGGGAGGAGGCGGGCGAGCGCGGCCGGGGCGAAGGCTTCGACCTCGGCGCCCTGCTGGCCGAGCGGGGTGGCGAGCGGTACGAACTACACGCCCGCCACCTCAACCACCAGCTGCCCCGGATGCTGCACACCATCGGCTTCGACAAGGTCTACGTGCGGGCCGAGGGAGCCCACTTCTGGGATGCCGAGGGCAACGACTACCTCGACATGCTGGCCGGCTTCGGGGTGATGGGCCTGGGCCGCCACCACCCGGTGGTCAGACAGGCCCTGCACGACGTGCTGGACGCCCAGCTCGCCGACCTCACCCGCTTCGACTGCCAGCCGCTGCCCGGGCTGCTGGCCGAGAAGCTGCTCACCCACAGCCCGCACCTGGACCGGGTCTTCTTCGGCAACAGCGGCACCGAGGCGGTGGAGACCGCCCTGAAGTTCGCCCGGTACGCCACCGGGCGGCCCAGGGTCCTCTACTGCGACCACGCCTTCCACGGGCTCACCACGGGCTCGCTCTCGGTCAACGGCGAGGCCGGCTTCCGCGACGGCTTCGCGCCGCTGCTGCCGGACACCAAGGTCGCCCTCGGGGACCTGGCCGCGCTGGAGCGGGAGCTGAAGAAGGGGGACGTGGCGGCCCTCGTCGTGGAGCCGATCCAGGGCAAGGGGGTGCTCGCCGCCCCGCCCGGGTTCCTGCTCGCCGCACAGGAGCTGCTGCACCGGCGGGGGGCGCTGCTGATCGCGGACGAGGTGCAGACCGGCCTCGGACGGACCGGCGACTTCTACGCCTACCAGCACGAGGCCGGAGTCGAACCGGACCTGGTCTGCGTGGCCAAGGCGCTCTCCGGCGGCTACGTGCCGGTCGGCGCGACCCTGGGCAAGGACTGGATCTTCAAGAAGGTCTACTCCTCCATGGACCGGGTGCTCGTCCACTCCGCCAGCTTCGGCTCCAACGCGCAGGCGATGGCGGCCGGGCTCGCGGTCCTGTCCGTCATGGAGGACGAGCAGGTGGTGGCCGGCGCCCGCGCGATGGGCGACCTGCTGCACGGGCGGCTCGCCGCGCTCGTGGACGAGTACGAACTGCTCCACGAGGTACGGGGACGCGGGCTGATGATCGGCATCGAGTTCGGCCGGCCGTCCTCGCTGGGTCTGCGGAGCCGCTGGAGCATGCTGCAGGCGGCGCGCAAGGGGCTGTTCGCGCAGATGGTCGTGGTGCCGCTGCTGCAGAAGCACCGGATCCTCACGCAGGTCTCCGGCGACCACCTGGAGGTGATCAAGCTGATCCCGCCGCTGATCGTGGACGAGGCGGACGTCGACCGGTTCGTCGGCGCCTTCCGCGCGGTCATGGACGAGGCCCACGGCGGCGGCGCGCTGATGTGGGACTTCGGGCGGACGCTGGTGAAGCAGGCCGTCGCCAACCGCTGAGTCAACCGCTGGGCCGGTGGCTCGGCGGGCGACGGCCCACCTCGTGGGGCGTCAGTCCAGCAGCCGGTCGCGGAGCCTGTCGAGGGTCTCGGGCGTCAGCCCGAGACCCTCGGCGAGGTAACGCTCCACGCCGCCCCACTCCTCGTCGATGGTGTCGAAGGCCGTGGTCAGATACGGGGCGCGGGCGTCGAAGAGCGGGGCGAGCAGCTCCATCACCTCGGGGGCGCGGGCCTCGGGAGAGTCGCTGCCCCGGCGGACCCGGTAGCGGTTGTGGGGGGCGTTCGACTCCAGGTAGTCCGCGAGGATCGCCTCCCGCCCGACGCCCAGCGCGAGCAGGGTGACGGCGATCGACAGGCCGGCCCGGTCCTTCCCGGCGGCGCAGTGCATGAGCGCCGGGACGCTGTCCTCGGCGAGCGCGTGCACGACCCGGCTGTGCTCGGCGGTACGGGTCAAGATCATCGACCGGTACGAACGGGACATCCGCGCGGCGGCCTTGCCCTCGCCCAGGATCTCGCGGAGCTGCGCCAGGTCCCCCTCGCGGACCATCTTCCAGAACTCCCGGCCGTCGGCCGGATCCGACAGCGGAATGCCGACGTTGCGCACGCCGGGCAGCTCCACGTCCGCACCCTCCAGCGCGTGGTCGGCGTCGTTGCGGAAGTCGAAGACGGTGTGCAGTCCGAGCGAGGCGAGGAAGTCTGCGTCGGTTTCGGTGGCATGCGCCAGATGTCCGCTTCGGAACAGTCGTCCTGACTTGACCCTTCGGCCGTCCGCGGTCGGCAAGCCGCCCACGTCGCGGAAGTTGCGCACTCCGGTCAGGGCCGGCGCCGGCGCCGCCGGATCGGTGTGCGTGCTCTGGGGTATCTGCTGGGTCACAGGGCTCCTCCGTGTCGTCCGTGCGGTCGTCGTCGCACGTGTCCGAATTGCGCTACTTGCGGGCAACTTGCCATAGCGAGAGGCGAGATCGGACGCGCCCCCGTGAGCCAGATCATACGGTGACGGTGAGTGGCTGATCGCGAATGGCGAATTGCCTTGCTGGGGCGGTTGTTGAAGGTGCGGAATGGACGGAGGGTGACCGGAATTCCGGCGGCCCGTCATCTTCAAGATTCTGTTGGGGAATTCATGACTTGTTCCGCGTGGCCGGGCTCGATTACGTTCGCGATCGATCCGGACGGACCGCCTAATCCTGCCGCCGACCGGAAACCGCACCCGACTATTCACGCGCGTGGCAGGAGCGGGGGAACCAGGTAAGCCGCTGTTCCGGATCTCCGGTCGAGATCTTTATAACGGGACAGCTCGGGGTGAAGCCGTACATGTGCTGTTCACCGGCACGGAGGCGGCCGGACATCTCCAGTCCGAACCCGACAGCTCACCTCGCAGGCGTCGGAGAGGAATTCGACATGTCCGGAACGGGTAAGCACCGCCGTCCCAAGTCCCGCTCGATATCCCGCGGGTTCGCCGTCGCGGGCACCGGTGGCGCGGCCCTCGCGCTTCCGCTGCTCGGCGCCACCGGCGCCCATGCCGCGGGCGTCCCGGCCGCCGCTCCGGTCAAGGCTCCGCAGGTGGGGGCCGCGCTCCAGGCTGCGCCCGCCGCCGCGCCCGCCGCGGCGCAGGCCGCTCCCACCGTCTACACCGTGGTGCCCGGCGACTACCTCTCCAAGATCGCCGCGGACCGGCACCTCGCCGGTGGCTGGGAACAGCTCTACGCGGACAACCTCGAGGCCGTCGGCACCAACCCGTCGCTGATCCACCCGGGGCTCAAGCTCACGCTCGGTGCGAAGGGCTCGGCTCCGGCCGAGTCCGCGCCGGCGGAAACGCCGAAGCCGGCCAAGAAGTCCGCTTCCTCCGCTTCCTCCGCTTCCTCCGCTTCCTCCGCTTCCTCCGATTCCTCCGATTCTTCCACTTCCGGCGATTCGTCGGATTCCTTCGACGAGGCCGCCGCGCCCGCCGCCAAGGCACCCGCCGAGCAGCAGCAGGGCGGCTCCACGTCGACCGGCTTCGTCGCCCCGGTCGGTGGCGGCACCTCCACCGCGTACAAGACCGCCGGCTCCATGTGGTCCAGCGGTTACCACACCGGTGTCGACTTCGCCGCGAGCAGCGGCACCACCGTCAAGGCGGTCGGCGCCGGCACCGTGGTCTCCGCCGGCTGGAGCGGCGCGTACGGCAACGAGGTCGTCATCCGGCACGCCGACGGCAAGTACAGCCAGTACGCGCACCTCTCCCAGCTGTCCGTCTCGTCCGGCCAGGACGTCACCGGCGGGCAGACCATCGGCCTCTCCGGTTCCACGGGCAACTCGACCGGCCCGCACCTGCACTTCGAGATCCGTACCGGGCCCTCCTACGGCTCGGACATCGACCCGCTGGCCTACCTCCGGTCGAAGGGCGTCAGCATCTGAATCCGAGGCGCTGTCCGAGGTGCCGGTCAGGCTGCCCGTTTCGACGGGGGACTGGACGGTCGTCGTGGCATGAAGGTCAGCGCAGGGGAGCTCAACCGCTCCACGCTCGCACGGCAGTTGCTGCTGCGGCGCGAGGTGATGGACGTCGGTGACGCGGTCCGCCGGGTGGTCGCCCTGCAGGCGCAGCACGCGGCCTCGCCGTACCTCGCGCTGTGGAACCGGCTCTCCGGCTTCGACCCGGCGGACCTCGACGCCGCCTTCACGGGGCGCGAGGTCGTCAAGTCGACCTTGATGCGGCTGACCCTGCACGCCCGCGCCGGCCGCGCACGGTACCGGCGGACCCGGAGGCGGCGGAGGAATCCCTGCGGACGCTGGTCATGCGCTACCTGGAGGGGTTCGGGCCGGCGTCGGCGGCGGGATCGAGGCGACCGCCTTCCACCCCCTGCGGGAGGAGGTCTGGGAGGCGCTCGCCGACGAGGCCCGGGGGCTGACGGCCTTCCTGGCCGACCGCGAACCGGAGGTCTACCGGCGGTACGGCCACTGGTGGAGCAAACTGCCGAGCGCCGAGACCCGGCTGCTCGTCTGAGCCGGGGCCGGGACCGGAGGGGGGTCCCGGTCCCGCTTGCCCCACTCGCGCAGGTCGGAAGAAAGGCCTGCTGCGGGGTGGTGACACGGTCGTCGCGCCGGCTGCGCGGGCCCGCGTACCGGCCCGCTTCATACGAGCCGGTCGATGAGGATCATCGCCACGTCGTCCGTCAAGAGGCCCTCGGTATGGCGGATCAACGCCTGGTGCAGTTCGTCCAGGAACTCCTGTGGGGAGGTGTCCGCGGGTATCTGCTCCATGGTCTCCGGCAGCGGGAAGAAGTCGTCGGCACGGTTGCGGGCTTCGATCACGCCGTCGGTGTAGAGCAGCAGCCGGTCACCGGGCAGGAACGGGTAGCTCTCCGGTGTGGCGGGAGGGCCGTCCACGAGGTCTTCGAGACCGAGGGGCGGCATGGGCGAGGTCGGCATCAGGGTCTGAACCTTGCCGTGGCGGAGCGCCAGCGGAGGAGGATGGCCGCGGTTGACCAGGTGCACCACCTGTTCGTCCGGCACCTGGGCGATGAGCGCGGTGGTGAACCCCTCCAGGAGTACTTCGGGAAGTTCTGCCTGAGAGTAGGTACCCGAGACGGCGGCCTCCCGCCGCAGCGCGGCCGCGCAATGGTTCATGACCTCCTGCAGTTCGTCCTCGTAGTGCACGGCCTCCCGGAACGCGCCCAGTGCCACCGCGACCGCGCGTATGGCGGACAGCCCTTTCCCCCGGACGTCCCCCACGATCAGCCGGACGCCGTAGCGCGTCTGTACGGCCTCGTACAGATCTCCGCCCACCTGTGCTCCGGTCCCGGCCGCGAGGCACATGCTGGCCGCCCGCACCGGGCCCAGGAGCTCGGGGACGGGCCGCAGGACGACCTCCTGGGCCGCCACTGCGATCCGGCGTACCTGGTCGAGTTCGCTCTGCCTGCGCGCGCGCACCGCCTTGCTCAAGGTGACACTGGCCACGGACACCACGATGATCCCCAGGAAGTTGCCGATGATCAGCTGGGTCTGGGTTCCCCACGACTGGTTGTACGTCGCGGAGGTCGCGTTCACACCCGCAGCCAGGGCCGCCGCGGACAGCGTGCCCACCGGGCCCATCGTCAGCGCGGCCAGCGCCGGCGTCGTGGTGAGAACGGGACCGGTGACCAGATCGTGTGCGGGCGAGAGCTCGATGCCGAGCACGCCCAGCGCGATCGCGAAGGGCGCACACTGGGCCAGTGTGAACAGGAGCGCGCCGTGAGCGCCCACTCCTGGTCGAGGGAACGGTCCTGACCGAACGGGCGGGCGAGGATGTGACCCCATGGGACCAGCCTGCCTCTCGGAAGCTGTTACGGCCTCCCGGAAACCGGGACGGCGCCACGTTCTCGTACACCTCCGTCGCCGGTGAGCCCGAGTCCGACCACGGACAGGTCCGCCGTTGTTATTCCCCGTCCCGGGGGTGGTGAAGATCACGGTCCGTAAGGCCCTGGCTACGGTCGCGTAGGTCATGATCCGGGGTGAAGTATGGGCTCCCGTGGCAGCGACGACGACATCCAAGACGAAGACCATTGGCTCGTACGCGGCGCTCGGGGACAGCTTCACCGAGGGCGTGGGGGACCCGGGACCGGGGGACACCTTCCTCGGCTGGGCGGACCGGCTGGCCGTCCTCCTGGCCGACCGGCGCGAGGAGGGGCACGAGGAGGGGCACGAGGAATCCGGCGACTCCGGCGACTCCGGCGAGTACGCCGATTCCGGCGGGTTCCGCTACGCGAACCTGGCCGTACGGGGCCGGCTGCTGGACCAGATCGTGGCCGAGCAGGTCCCCCGGGCGAAGGAGCTCGCACCGGACCTGGTGACCTTCTGCGCGGGCGGCAACGACATCATCCGGCCCGGCAGCGATCCGGACGACGTGGCGCAGCGGTACGAGGCGGCCGTGCGCGACCTCGCCGGATCCGTCGGCCTGGTCGTGATCACCACCGGCTTCGACACGCGCGACGTGCCGGTCCTCAAGCACATGCGGGGCAAGATCGCGACGTTCAGCGCGCACGTCCGGTCGATCGCCGACCGGTACGAGTGCCCCGTACTCGACCTCTGGTCGCTGAAATCCGTACAGGACCGGCGGGCCTGGGACGACGACCGGCTGCACCTCTCGCCCGAGGGGCACACCCGGGTCGCCCTGCGCGCCGCCCAGGTGCTCGGCCTCGACACGCCGGCCGACCCGGACCAGCCCTGGCCGCCGATGCGCCCGCGCGGATCGGTGGACACCACCCGCGACAACATCCACTGGGCCCGCGAGCACCTGGTGCCGTGGATCGGCCGGAGGCTGCGCGGGGAGTCCTCCGGGGACCACGTGGAGGCGAAGCGGCCGGACCTGCTGCCGCTGTAGAGGCGGTGTGGGGCAGGGCGGGGAGGGTCCCGGGCGCGTTCGCAGGCGCGTAGCGGAATCCTTGGGGAGTGTCACGCGTTGGGATGGTGGTAACCATGAGAACGCCCTGCCCGCACCCCCCACACTGGAGGCGCCTTGACCGGCTCCCGTCCCTTGCGTCCACGGCTGCGTGCACTGCGGCCCGAAGCCTTCGGCGCGGACCCGTCCGGTGCCCGGCTGGAGCGGATCCGGCGTTCGCCGAACTTCGCCGACGGAGTGTTCCAGAACCCGGCCGGGACCCGTACCAGACCCTCCGGGTCCATGGCGGAGTTCGCCAAGATCTACTTCCACAAGGAGCAGCGGCTCCGGCGTAGCCCCGGCGCTCCCATCCCGGTCTACCCGACGACCCTCGCGGAGCTGTCGAAGCCGCCGGTCAGCGGCCTGCGGCTGACCTGGATGGGTCACTCCAGCGTGCTCGCCGAGATCGACGGGCGCCGGGTGCTCTTCGACCCGGTCTGGGGCGAGCGGTGCTCCCCCTTCCCCTTCGCCGGGCCCAAGCGCCTGCACCCCGTACCCGTACCGCTGGCCTCGCTGGGCGAGGTGGACGTGGTGGTGATCTCGCACGACCACTACGACCACCTCGACCTGCCGACGATCAAGGCCCTGGCCGGTACGGACACGGTCTTCGCCGTCCCGCTGGGCGTCGGCGCGCACCTGGAGCGCTGGGGAGTCCCGGCCGACCGGCTGCGCGAGCTCGACTGGAACGAGACCACCAAGGTCGCCGGACTCTCGCTCACCGCCACCCCCGCCCAGCACTTCTGCGGGCGCGGCCTGCGCAACCAGCAGTTCACCCTGTGGGCGTCCTGGGTCGTCTCCGGCGACGAGCACCGGATCTACCACAGCGGGGACACCGGCTACTTCCCCGGCTTCAAGGAGATCGGCGCGGCGCACGGGCCCTTCGACGCGACGATGATCCAGATCGGGGCGTACTCGGAGTTCTGGACGGACATCCACATGACTCCCGAGGAGGGCGTACGAGCCCACCTCGATCTCCAGGGCGGCGTCCCGCGCGGGACGATGCTGCCGATCCACTGGGGCACCTTCAACCTGGCCCCGCACCCGTGGGACGAGCCCGGGGAAGGCACGGTGACCGCCGCGGCGGGGGCCGGGGCGGCGATCGCCCTGCCGATCCCGGGGCAGCCCTTCGAGCCGGGTGCGGCCGACGCGCCGAGCGCGCCGTGGTGGCGGCCCTTCGTGGCCGCGGGCTCGCCCCCGCCGGTCACGGTGGTCCGCCCCGCCGCGGCCGTGCGGGCGGACGGCCCGGACGGTGCGGCCGGAGCGGACGGTGCGGCCGGAGCGGCCCCCGTGACCCGTGAGGAGCCGGAGGCGGTGGGCTCGTAGCCTCGTAGGCTCGTCGGCCTCGGAAGACGGAGAGCGGGACCTCCTGGATCAGGAAGTCCCGCTCTCCGGTGGTGCCGGGCGAGCTACTTCTTGTGCCCGTGCTGCACGTCCAGGCACAGCGCCCAAACGTCGGAGTAGCTGCCCTGGGAGGGCGAACCGCCACTGTGGGTGGCAGCCGTCCAGTACGACGGGTCGGAACCCCCGTCACCGGCCGGGGTGCCGGCGGCGTCGCTGGGGAAGCTGCCGTTGAGGTGGGGGCCGCCCGAGGTCGCCTTGCTGAAGTCGGTCGTGGTCACGTTGCCACCGCTGATCGCGGCGCCACCGCTGACCAGCGTCCCGTCCTCGCGGGAGCAGCCGGCCGTCGCCGTCTGTCCCGTCGAGGCCGTGTTCGGGCCGCTGACCTCGGTGAAGCGGACCGTCGTGGAGACGTGCTCGAGGTTGATGTCGCCCGCGCTGCAGATCGCGTACGCGTAGGTCATGTTGTCCGCGCCGCGGCCGCCGCCGATCCCGCCGACCGCCGTCCAGGAATCGGGGTCGCGCTCGCCGTCGCCCGCGGCGATCGAGCCGAAGTGGTGCTCGGCGTCGTTGAAGGTGGGGAAGCCGGCGATCGGCTTGAGGCTACCGACGCTGGCCGGAGTGGTGCGGGCGCCGCCGCCGATCAGGACCGTGCCGGCCGGGCAGGTCGCCGTCACGAGACGGTGCGTCAGTGCGGTGGAGGGCCCGGGGGCCTTGTTCATGACTACCTGGCTGTGCCGGATCAGGTTGCTCTGGAGGCAGATCGCGTAGGGGGTGGTGGAGAAGGCGGCGCTGCTGTGGCTGCCGCTCCCGCCGAACGCCATCCAGTGCGTGGCGTCCCTGCCGACGATCCCCGGCGTGTCGGTGTACTCGTTGGCGCCGTCGGCACTGGGCACCATGCCCATCACGTGGTTGCCGTTGGAGCTCTCGTCGTTCCCGATGGTCTGGTCGGCGCCGCCGCCCGAGACCAGGCCGTTGGCGCAGTCCGCGTGCGAGGAGACCCCGGTGAAGGGGGTCGCGGGGCCCATGGTGGCCCCGGGGGTGACGACGGTGACATCGACGGTCTTGGCGTACGCGGCTCCCGGTACGGCCACGGTCAGCAGGGCGGCCAAGAGCAGGGCCCTGCCGGTGGCGGCGGCGGAACTGCGCCGGAGTGTGGTGCTCATCGGATTCTCTCTCTTGATGTCAGGTGCGGGGCCGCTCGTCCGGAACCGTCGCCTCAGACGCCGTCGTCGGCGCACAGCGCCCAGACGTCCGTGTAGGTGCCGGGCGAAGACTGGCCTCCGGTGTGGGCGGCGGCCGTCCAGTACGCCGCCGTGGTGGTCCCGTCGCCGACCGCGGCGCCGCCGGAGGTGCTGGGGAAGCCTCCGTTGAGGTGGTCGCCGCCCGAAGCCGGACCGGTGAAGTCGGTGGTGGTCACGGAGCCGCCGCTGATCGCGGCGCCGCCGCTGACCAGGTTCCCGTCACCGCCGCCACAGCCGGCGGTCGCCGTCTGGCCGGTGCTCCCGGACGTCGGGCCGCTCACCTCGGCGTAGCGGACCGTCACCGTGGCGCCGGTGACGGTGATGCCGCTTCCGCTGCAGATCGCGTAGGCGTAGGTGTAGTTGGCGGCGTTGGCGCCGGAGTCCCAGCCGACGGCCGACCAGGAGTCGGGGTTGGTCTCCCCGTTCGCGGCGGCCTTCGCGCCGTAGCTGTGGGCGGAGTTGTTGAAGGTGGGGAAGCTCGCGATCACCTTGAGGCTGCCCGTGTTGCCCGGGGTGGTGCGGGCGCCGCCGCCGAGCAAGCGGGTGTTGGCCGGGCAGGTCGCCGTGACGCGGCCCACCGTCGCCCCGGTGGTGGGGGTGTTGGCCTTGTTCATCACGACCTGGGTGTGGTTGATCAGGCTGCTGGTGAAGCACATCGCGTAGGGGGTGGTGGAGAAGGAGGCGTTGACCTGGCCCCCGCTTCCGCCGATGCCGAGCCAGTGCGTCACGTCGGCGGCGACGACCCCGGTGGAGCCGGTGTACTCGGTGGTGCCGTCGGAGCTGGGCGAGGTGCCGTTGACGTGGTTGCCGTTCACACTCGCGCCGGTGCCGATGGCCTGGTTGATCCCGCCGCCGGAGGCGAGGCCGGATGCGCAGTCCGCGTGGGTCGATATCTCGGAGTTGGCGGAGCCGGGTCCGCTGGTGGCCCCGGGAGTCTTCACGGTCACGCCCACGGTGTTGGCGTGGGCGGTTCCCGGTACGGCCAGGGCCAGTACGGCGCCCAGGAGCAGCGCCCTGCCCGTGGCGAAGCGGCGCAGACGTCCTGCGGTCATGTGGATGTCCCTATCTGATGAGGCGATTGGCTGAGCCGGTGCGCACGGGCGTCGTCGGTGCGGAGCTGTCACGGCATCACAACGGCTGTCTGCCTCGCGGATGTACGCCGCTCAGAGGCAGGCCAGGGGTACGGACCGGCCATTCCGCCGCTCGTTTGTGAGCGGCGCATGCGGACTCTAGCAGGCCTTTAGGGCTGCATCTACATAGGAAATTCTTGGAATTGGACTGCATATACTGAAGTCGAGTACGTGACTCTCCGGTAGGCGGCCGCAGTCGGTGGGGCAGGAGAGGGGTGAGGTGCGGGCGGGGGCTCCGGGGGACGGCGCGTGCCCGCGGGGCGCCGGGGAGTGCGCGCTCCCGGCGCATTCGGGCTGTCGTGCGAGCGCTCCATCGGGAGCGGGAAGCACCCGGGCGAAGTTCCCCAACTGGCCGTCCTGGGGCCGAGCGTGCGGTCTAGCGTGGGTATCCGGTGATCAACACCGGATCCCGGGAAGCCCGGGGGCCGGGCCCCACATACCGAGGACGACGATGTCCGGACTCCGCGCCGCCCGCCACTCCCCGTCGAGACATGCCGTCACCGGTCCCGGCCGGCAGATACGGCCCCAGCTGATCCGTGCCGCCCTGCTGCCCACGCTCGCCGCCGGGCTCAGCGGTGCCGCCGCGGTGATCTTCGCGCTCCAGCTCGGCGGGGGCGCGGGCGCCCGCGACCCCCGGCTGTATCCGGTCCTCAGCGGCTGCGCCCTCCTCTTCGCCGGCGCGCTCGCGGCCGCCCTGCTCGGGGCCCAGCGCGCGGCCAAGACCGTGCGCGACCGCTGCGAGGCGCTGCGCCGCTCCAGCGTCCGGGGCCGTCACGAGCTGCACACCGCCGCCGACCGGCTGGAGCGCGGCGAGCTGCCCGCCCGCCCGGTGCGCGGCGGTCCGGCCACGCCGTCCTTCGGCGGCGAGACCGCGGGGATCGACGAGTTCTGGCTGCTCTCCCAGGAACTGCGCGGCGCCCGCGAACAGGCCCACGCGACCCTGGTCCGCCTCGGCGGCCCCGTCGCGCCCTCCGACAGTGACCGCAAGGTCGAGGTCTTCGTCAACCTCGCGCGCCGCCTCCAGTCCCTCGTCCACCGCGAGATCTCGCTGCTGGACGACCTGGAGGACACGGTCGAGGACCCGGACCTGCTCAAGGAGCTCTTCCACGTCGACCACCTCGCCACCCGGATCCGGCGCCACGCGGAGAACCTCGCGGTGCTCGGCGGAGCCGCCTCGCGCCGCCAGTGGACCCGGCCCGTCGACCTGAGCGAAGTACTGCGCTCCTCGGTCGCGGAGGTCGAGCAGTACACCCGGGTCAAGGTGGTGCCCCCCGCGGGCGGTTCCGTACGCGGCCACGCCGTCGCCGACGTCGTGCACCTGCTGGCCGAACTCGTCGAGAACGCCACCGTGTTCTCCGCCCCCGACACCGATGTCGTGGTGCGCGCGGAGCGGGTCACCGCCGGGATCGCGGTCGAAGTGGAGGACCGGGGCCTCGGCATGCCTCCCGAAGAAGCGCACCGGATGAACGCGCTGCTCGGCGACCCCGACCAGATCAGCGTCCGGCAGCTGCTGGCCGACGGGCGGATCGGCCTGTTCGTCGTCTCGGCACTGGCCCGCAGGCACGGGATCGCCGTTGAGCTCAAGTCGAACATCTACGGTGGCGTGCTCGCCGTACTGGTCCTGCCCCAGGAGCTGTTGGGGGCCGAGGCGCCGAGCGCCGCCGACGCCCTGGGCGGCTCCCGGGCCACCTCCTGGGGGACCGGCGAGGGGACGGGCGCGCCACGGCTGGAGCCGGTACGGGTGCCCCTGCCCGCGCCGGAGCCGTCCGGCGCCCCGCCGGTGGTGCCGGGCAGGGACGCAGGTGCACCGGGCCGAGACTTTGGCGTACCGGGCCGGGACGCAGGCGCACCGGGCAGGGTGCCTCGTACGGGGCCCGCGGGTGCGGAACCGGCAGGTGCGGAATCCGCAGGTCCGGAACCGGTGGTGATCGCGGGGGCGGCCACGCTGGCGGCCTCCACGGTCGCGGCGCCGCCGGAGACCGTGGTGGCGCCGCTCGCGCCGCCGCTGCCCGTGCCCGCTGCCCGGGACGGCGGAGAACGGCCGCCGCTGCCCCGCAGGCGGGCCCAGGAACACCTGGTGCCCCAGCTGCGCGAGGCCCCCGTACCCCGGCCGGGCGGCGCCGAAGGCGCGGAGCGGCCCGTGCACGACCCGGGCCTGATGGCCGCCTTCCAACGGGGCTTCGGCCTCGCCCAGTCGGAGCACCAGACGTGACCCCGGCCTCTCACCCGACAGCGAAGGAGCGCACCCCCATGGGCGGCGAAGTGGCGACCACGATCAGTACGACGACCCCGCGGCTCTCGGACCTCGACTGGCTGCTCAGCGGTCTGGTCCAGCGGGTGCCCTACACGCGCAGCGCGGTCCTGCTCACCGCCGACGGGCTCGTCACCTGCGTGCACGGACTCGACGCCGACAGCGCCGACCACCTGGCGGCCCTCGCCTCCGGGCTGTACGCGCTGGGCCGCAGCGCCGGGTCCCGGTTCGCGGAGGGCGCCGAGGTCCGGCAGGTGGTGGTCGAGCTCGACACCGCCCTCGTCTTCGTCTCGGCGGCCGGATCCGGCACCTGCCTGGCCGTACTGGCCGACCGGGAGGCCGACGCGGGCGTGCTCGGCTACGAGATGGCCATGCTGGTCAAGAGCGTCCGCCCGTACCTGGCGGCCCCGCCGAGGCGGCCCGCCGCCGACGCGGAGCGATGAGGGCCCGTGCGAGGGGGGCAACGGCACCGGGGGGACCGCGCGATGCGCCGTGGCTGGACGATTCGGCGGGCCGGGTCATCCGTCCGTACACCGCGAGCGGCGGGCGGACGCGGCCGTCCGTGGCCCTCGACCTGCTGTCGCTGGTGACGGCGACCGGAGTGCGCCCGCGCGCGCCGCTCGGCGCCGAGCACGCCCTCGCGCTCCGGCTGTGCGCGGGCTCGGCCGCGGTCACCGTCGCCGAGGTGGCGGGACATCTGAGGCTGCCCGCGGTGGTGGTCAAGGTCGTCCTCGGCGACCTGATGGAACACGGGGCCGTGACGGTACGGGCGCCCTGCTTCCCGACCGGCGGCTCCTTCGCCGACGACGATCAGTCCCTGCTCCGGGCGGTGCTCGATGGCCTGCGCAAACGACTCTGACCAGGCCTCCCGCGGATCCTCCGCGACCTTGAAGATCCTGGTCGCGGGCGGGTTCGGGGCGGGAAAGACCACCTTCGTGGGCGCGGTGAGCGAGATCGAGCCGCTGAGCACGGAGGAACTGCTGAGCGGGCTGAGCGAAGCCGCCGACCCGCTGGACGGGGTCGAGGCGAAGACGACCACGACCGTGGCGCTGGACTTCGGCCGGATCACCCTGGACGAGGGGCACGTGCTCTACCTCTTCGGCACGCCCGGCCAGCAGCGCTTCTGGTTCCTCTGGGAGGAGCTGTGCGCGGGCGCGCTGGGGGCGGTGGTGCTCGCCGACACGCGCCGCCTCGCCGACTGCTTCCCCGCCGTGGACTTCTTCGAGCGGCGGGGGATCGGCTTCGTCGTCGCCATCAACGAGTTCGACGGCGGGCACGGCTACACCGCCGGCGAGGTGCGGGACGCCCTGGGGCTCGGCCCGGACGTGCCCGTCGTGCGCTGCGACGCACGCCTGGCGAGCTCGGCGACGGGGGTGCTGGCGGCCCTGGTCCACCACTTGCTCGACGCGTCGCACCGGACGCGTACGACGTACCCGACGATGTGGGGGAGACAGCATGACCTACTACGAATCGACCGGACACCTGCTGCTCACACCGGTGGACCGGGAGGCGCCCGCGCGCGTGCTGAGACTGCGTGAACTGGGGCTGGGAGAGCGGGCGGACGGTGAGCTGGACGCGTTCGCGCGGCGGGTCGCCGACGAGCTCGCGGCGCCGTACACGGGCGTCAACTTCATCAGTGAGGAACGCCAGTTCTTCGCCGGCCTGCACCATGCGGCCGAGGCCCCGGCGAGCGGCTATCCGGCGCGGGCGCTCCCCCGGGACCACGGGTACTGCCCGCACGTGGTGGTACGGCGGCGCGCGCTGGTGCTGGAGGACGTACGGGACTTCGCGCGCTTCGCGGGCAACGCCGTCGTGGACGAGAGCGGGGTGCGCTCCTACGCGGGCGCGCCGCTGACCGACCGGCGCGGGATCGTCCTGGGGACGGTGTGCGCGGTGGACGTGGTGCCGAGGCGGTGGGGCCTGGCGGGGCTGGCGAAGGTGAAGGCGCTGGCGGCGGAGCTGGTCGAGCTGCTGCACGAACGGGAGGACCGCGCGGCCCGAGGGTGAATGTCAGTGCCCGGGGCTACGGTCGCAGACGAGGCACCATCCGTGTCCGGAGAGGAGTCGGGGGATGGCCACGACGGCGGAGGACGTCCGGAAGATCGCGCTGTCACTCCCGGACAGCAGCGAGAAACTGGCCTGGGGCATGCCCACCTTCAGGGTGGGCGGCGCAGCGAACGGCGAGGGCGGCGAGGGCGGCAAAGGCGCCAAGAGCGGGAAGATCTTCGCGGCGCTGGCCGACGACGACACCTCGATCGGGGTGAAGTGTCCCCAGGAGGACCGAGCCGAGCTGATCGCGGCGGAGCCGGAGAAGTTCTTCATACGGCCCGGCCACGACGACAACTACGCGTGGCTACGGGTCCGGCTCGCGGCGGTGGAGGACGCGGCGGAGCTGCGCTCGATCCTGACCGACTCCTGGCGCCAGGCGGCCCCCAAGCGCCTGGTGGCGGCCCATCCGGAACTGGACCGTCCCGGGCCGAAGGGGCCGCTCGCCGCGGAGTGAAGTGGCCGCTCGCCGCGGAGTGAACGGGCCGGTCACCGCGGAATGAAGAGCCCGGTCACCGCGGAATGAAGGCGGCGATCCGTGCGCGCAGTGCGGCCGGGTCGAGTCCGTGGGCCGCCGTGTGCTCGTCGATCGTGCCGTAGCGGCGCAGCTCGGCCCGGCCGACCCCCAGGCCGAGCACCCGGTGCGGGACCGCTTCGAGTGCCTGGTTCGCGGCAGCCGTGGAGGTGCCGGCGAGGTACGGCTCGACCAGCACCACGTCGGCCGGGCCGGGCCCGACGGCTGCGCGCAGCGCCGCGTCGTCGAAGGGCCGTACGGTCGGTGCGTACAGCACGCTCACATCCATGCCCTCGGTCGCGGCGAGGACGTTGTCGAGCAGGGGCCCGACGGCGACGACGACGCCCGCACGCCCCTCCCGTACGGTCTGGAAGCCCGGTCCGGCGACGGGGCGGGCCGCCCTGTTCGACTGGGCGGAGAGCCGTACGTAGACCTTGTCGTCCCCGGCGGCGTAGGCGTGGCGCAGCAGCGCCTCGGCCTCGTCCGGGTGGCCCGGGACGTGCACGGTCCAGCCGTCCAGGGTGTCCAGCAGGGCCACGTCGCCCGGCGCCATGTGGGTGAACCCGCCGGCCGGCCAGTCGTAGCTCGCGCTCGCGCTGACGAGCACCCCGCCCGTGCCCTGGTGCCCGAAGTCGAGCTTGACCTGCTCGAAGGGCCGCTCCACGAGGAAGCTGGCGAAGGTGTGCACCACGGGGCGCAGCCCGGTGAGGGCCAGGCCGCCGCCCACGCTGACCAGCAGCTGCTCGCGGATCCCGACGTTGATCACCCGGTCCGGATGGCGGCCTTGGGCGGGCCGGAAGCCGTCCATGGTGATCTCGGCCAGCACGAGGGCCAGCCGGGGATCCTCGTCGAGCGCACGCGATGTGACTGAAATGAACCGTTCGCGCATGGTGTCCATGTCTCCCCCTCGGAGTTCGCTAGTGCTTCTTCTCGACCCGGGCGACCACGACGTGGGGCCGGCCCGGATGAGGTGTGGTGTACGCCGTGTGCAGCGCCGCGTGGTCCCGGCCGTCCACGGTGACCGCCGACCAGCCGGCCGCCTCGAACCGGGAGGCGATGCCGCCCCGCCAGCCGTGGGTCGCGGAGTCGTTGTCGATCACGATCGTGTGCAACCGCTCCAGACCGGCCGAGCCGGCGTACGCGATCGCCTCGTGGTTGCTTCCCTCGTCCAGCTCGGCGTCCCCGATCAGCACCCACACGGCCGGGTCGGTGAGCCCCTGGGCCCGCAGTCCGAGCGCGCTCCCGACGGCAAGCGGCAGCCCGTGCCCGAGAGAGCCGCTGCCGATCTCCACGCCGGGGATCAAAGTGCGGTCCGGGTGGTGCCCGAGGGGAGAGTCGTACGCGCCGAACCCGCTGAGCCAGTCGACGGGGAAGAACCCCTTGGCGGCGAGGACGGCGTAGTAGGCCATGGGCCCGTGCCCCTTCGACAGCAGGAACCGGTCCCGCCCCGGATCCCCGGCGCTGCCGGGTCCGACCCGCAGGACCCGGTCGTAGAGCACCCACAGCGCGTCGAGCGTGGAGGTGGCGGCGGGACCGTGCTTCTCGGCCCCGGTCATGAGGGCCATGAGAGCCCCCAGATCTTCGTAGCGGAAGCGGGCATCCGCGGGTGCTGTCGGTGTCATGAACCGATCGTGCAACCTCAAGTGCACTTGAGGTCAACACCCCCTCACCCCGCCCCCACTCCGCCTCCCACCTCGCCCCCGCCCGCTCCGCCACGAAGAAGAAAGGTGCGCGCGACCACTGCCGGAAGTGCGGTATCGTTCTCCTGCGCGTTCAACCAGGGGAAACCCCAGGTCAACGGGCATCGGGACGTGGCGCAGCTTGGTAGCGCACTTGACTGGGGGTCAAGGGGTCGCAGGTTCAAATCCTGTCGTCCCGACTCGAAAGAGTCGCAGATCAAGGGGCCGTTTTGGAGCAATCCAAAACGGCCCCTTGATCGTTTTTGGGGACCAGTTGGGGACCAGTTGGGGACCAGGGCGGTCAGTGCGGGTCAGATTGCGGTGACGGCCGTGACTGGCAGCGAACGAGGTGCACGCAGCACCATGAGGTGCGCAGACAGCGCGGCACCAGCTGCGGTGATCTGGCCGGCGTCGGGGTGCAGGTAGCGCTGAGTGGTGGTCAGCGAGCCGTGCCCGGCGATCTTGCGTAGGACGTGAAGCGGCACGCCGGCGTCGGCGAACCAGGTCAGTCCGGTGTGGCGCAGGTCGTGCCGTCGGAGGTGTTCGAAGCCGAGTTCCGTGACGACGTCGTCCCAGTGAGTGGCGTCGCGCAGGACCGCAGTGGAGATGCGACCGCCACGCGGTCCGAAGAAGATCCGGGCATCGGGGTCATTGCCGACGGCCAGCAGCCGCTGGGCAACCATCGGCCGTACTTCCTCGATTAGGGGTACCTTGCGGGCGCGCTTGCCCTTGGTGGCCTTGTCGACGAGCCCGCCTTGGGCGGGGGTGGTCTGCCGTCGTACGGTCCAGATCCAGTTGTCGGTGTCGATGTCCTTGACGCGGACTCCGGAGACCTCGCCGATGCGGGCTGCCGTGGATGCGGCGAACGTGACCACGTCGCCCCATCCCTGGTACTGGCCGTATGAGCGAGCGACCAGGGCCTTGGCAAGGGCCTGGAGGGTCTCCCAGTCGGGCAGAGCGAGCGCACGTGGGTCGTTCAGCTCGTCCTCGACCTGCTGGTACTGGTGCTGCCAGCCACTGACCCGGGCAGGGTTGACCTTGATGAGCCCGTCGCGAACGGCCTGCTCCGTGACGCGAACGAGGACGGCGATGGTGTTCTTCACGGTGGAGCGGCTGAGCTCGTCTGCGATCCACCGGTAGACGGTGCGGTCCACTGCACCGTTGGTAATCATCCGAACCGGCAGGTGCCCGAGGGAGGGCACTACGCGCAGACGCCAGCCGGCCATATAGGGGTCGAGCGTTTTGAGTTCCAGTCCTCGAAGCGCGAGGTCCATGTTCGCGGTGCCGTAGTCGGCCAGCGGCATGGTGGCAAGCGACGGGTTGATGCCGGCCTGGGCGGCTTCGACCAGGGCCGAGATCCACTCCTGAGCTTCATCCTCGGTCTCCTTGGCCTCGGAGATGGACTTGCGGGACTTGGTCTCGGGGTCCCACCAGCGCACGCGTGCCCGGTAGGGCGAGGGGCGATTGGGCCGACACTCGACATCAGCGGTGAGACGAACCCCGATCGGAACGGCTTCGACGGCGGCGCTGGGTGTCGCTATCGCCATGTCAGGCCGCCTGTTCGGGATCGACACGGCGACTGCGCAGCCAGTGTTCGACGTCAATCGCGCTGTAGAGGGTGACGCGATCGGGCACAGGGACGAACGGCGGCCCTTGCAGGGGACGGGCAGTGCGCCAGCGACGGAGCGTGGAGGGATCGACGTTCAAGATGCCTGCAAGTTCATCGGTCGTTAGCCATTTGCCGGTGACCAGATCGGGGGAAACGTTTCGTCCGCTCTTCACGGATTCTTGGGATGACAAGGGGTCCTTGCGATGGCGCAGAACGCCGATCGGGCGAGTCGGTGCAAGAGACCGCTGGCGGGTGCGGCTGGCTGAGGGTCCATCCGAGGCATCGGATTGCTCTCGAGGGGCCGCGGCTCATTGAGTGATCAATGCGCCTAGCCCGAGACGATTCCGCCCCGAGGCGGAGGCGCGTGGCATCCCGTTCGGGCTGTGGGGCGGTGGTTGGCTTCCAGAACGAGTCTTGGGCGCCGTGGCGCTCCCGGAGCAGGGCGGCGCTAGGGCCTGTCGTCAAACTCCCGTCGTCGCCCGAAGGGCGGCCGCGCGGCGTCTGGTGCGTGCTCTCGGCGCGCCGGGCGAAAGTCCGCGTACTGGACGTACTCGGGCTTTCGCCCGGTGCGACGAGAGCGCGTGCCAGGCGTCGCGAGGCAGACGGGAGTTTGACGACAGGCCCTAGGGATTATGGGATCGAAGCTGTGCCATCGGACGACAGGTACCTTTCGACTCGGGGGCCATGGAACTCCCGGACCTCGCGTACGTCATCACCCGCATCGGCGAGTCCTTCGTATACGCGGATCTGATCACCGGCGACGAACCCGACGCGACCAAACCGGCGGCTGCCGTCGCCGCACTGCTGCGCTGAACTGCCCACCGGCATCC
Organism: Streptomyces sp. GL_148; assembly: GCF_057834205.1. Classification (NCBI taxonomy): domain Bacteria; kingdom Bacillati; phylum Actinomycetota; class Actinomycetes; order Kitasatosporales; family Streptomycetaceae; genus Streptomyces; species Streptomyces sp. GL_148. The sequence continues at coordinate 7,435,788 of NZ_CM174396.1, forward strand.
GGGACCTGGCCGCCGGCGTTCTTCGCGCCGGAGACCGTGGCCGCCATGCAGTTCCGTCCGGACATGCGAAGCCTCCGGCGGGATGCTGCAATGGCTCTGGAGGTCTGTCCGTCGCCGTGTGTCGTGGCGAGCGCCCCTGGACCACGGGCTGTGGGTACGGCCCAGACCGCAATCCGCTCGTGAGGAGTGGTCACGACGGCATCGGCGCCCAGTTGGCGGCGAACGGCCGCACCCCCGTCCGGGCCCTGCCGGCCTCGCTGGACGCGGCAGAGTCGACGACGGCTCCCGCCGAACCGGCCGTCGCCTGAAGACTCCAGCCGGGCGAACCCGGTCCGCTACGGTCCACCCGCACCCCCTGGGAGATGAGCGAACATGCCCGGACCCCCTCGTGGCATCGCCCGCACAGCCGTGATGACGTGCAGAACCGAGACGGGACACGTCGGATGACGGCGTCGGATCCGCGCCCCGCGGGGCCTGGCGGGGGGACACAACCCGAAGAGGCGGACCGGCTGCGTGAACTGCTGCGCAGCCCCGGCTATCTGAAGGCGCTCGTGTTCTGTGCCCTCATCGGTGTTCCGGTGTCGCTGGTGGCTTTCTGGTTCCTGGTCGCACTCCACAAGCTGGAACACCTGATGTGGGGCGATCTACCTGAGGCTCTGGGGTGGGGCGCCCCGCCGTGGTGGTGGCCGCTGCCGTTGCTGCTCGTGGCCGGCGCGGCCGTCGGGCTCGTGGTCACCCACCTGCCCGGCGCCGGAGGCCACATCCCCGCCTCGGGACTGCACACGGGCGGGATCACGCCGCGGGCCCTGCCCGGCGTGATCCTCGCCGCCGTGATCAGTCTTCCCCTCGGAGCCACGCTCGGACCGGAGGCGCCGTTGATCGCCCTCGGCGGCGGCCTGGCCCTGCTCTTCAGGGATCTGGCGCGGGTGCCGGCGACGGCCAAGAGCACGGCACTCCTGGGCGCGGCAGGAGCAGCGGCTGCAGTCGCGGTGATCTTCGGAAACCCGCTCATCGCGGGGGTGATGCTCATCGAGGTGGCCGGGGTGGGCGGGCCACAGCTGTTCGCGGTCATGCTGCCCGCGCTCTTGTCGAGCGGGGTGGGTTCACTCGTGTTCACCGGCTTCGGCCGCTGGACCGGATTCAGCGCGACCAGCCTCTCGGTGAAAGTGGGCGTGCCCGCTCCGCGGCTCGATGCCGGAGACGTGGTCTGGGCGGTCCTGATGGCAGTGGCCATTGGTGTCGTCGTTCATCTGATCATGGGAGGGGGCCGGATGACCGCGCGGTTCGTCGCGAAGCGTCCCGTCGTCCATACGACCCTGTCTGCCCTGGCAGCAGGCGCCTGCGCCGCTGTGTACGCGCTCACCACCGGCCGGTCGCCCGCGGACGTGGCGTCTTCCGGCCAGGCGACGCTGAGCCGGATGGCCGCCGATCCGCATTCCTGGGGGGTCGGGGCCCTGATCGCCGTACTGCTCTGCACGGGAGTGGCCTACTCCTTGTGCCTGGGCAGCCTGCGAGGCGGCCCGGTGTTTCCCTCGCTGTTCCTGGGCTGCGCCGTGGGCGTGCTGCTCGCGCCCCTGCCGGGCCTGGGGGTCGTACCGGGAATGGCCGCGGGCATGGCGGCCGCGACGACCAGTGCCTTGCGGCTGCCGGTCAGCAGCATCGTGCTCGTCGTCCTGGTGCTCGGCAGCGTCGCCATGGTTCCCGTGGTGATCCTGGCGGCCGTCGTGGCTTTTGTGACGACCCAGTTGCTGCCGCCCGGATCCGCCGTTCCACCGGTGGGCAAACCCGCGGAACCGCAGACCGCGCATCCCCCTGCCGCCGGCCCGTCCGGCTCCGCCTGAGGTCGCCCCGCACGGTGGCCGAGGTGCGCCGCGGACTGCGCGTACCGAGAGTGGAAGTACCCGGCCGGAGACGGGACCGGCCGGTGGCACCGAACGAAGGAGGCCGCATGGCGCGTCACCACGTGCGCGAACCCATGCGGGGACCGCCGCACGAGCCGGAAGCCCTCGGCACGAAGGTGCCCGCAACCGTGGTGCTCGTGACAGGCGTGGCGGGGTCGGGGAAGTCCACGGTGGCGCTGCTGCTGGCCGACCGGCTCGGCTGGGCGCACAGGGACGCCGACGACTTCCACACCCCGGCGAACCGGGCCAGGATGGCGGCCGGCGAGGCCCTGACCGACGAGGACAGACGCCCGTGGCTGGCTGCCCTCGAGGCATGGATCGACCGGCGGATCGCAGCGCGGGAACCCGCTGTCGTGGCTTGTTCCGCGCTCAAGCGCGCCTACCGGGACCAACTGGCCGGGGGACGGCCCGAAGTACGTCTGGTCCATCTGCACGGTTCACGGCAACTCATCCGCTCCCGGCTGCTGTCCAGGCACGGCCACTTCTTCCCCGCACAGCTGCTGGACAGTCAGTTCGCCGACCTCCAGGAGCCGGAGCCCGACGAGCACGCCTGTGTGGTGGACGTCGACCAGCCCCCGGAAGCCGTTGTCGCAGCCGTCGTCGCCCAGCTCTACGCCGTACCGACCGAGGAGCCGCACATGCCCCCCACAGCATCAGGAGAACAGTGGCGGCTGCGCCACGGTGCGCAGGCGGCGGTGGTGGTCGAGCTGGGCGGCGCCCTGCGCCACTACGAGGTGGGCGGGCGGCCGCTTCTCGACGGATTCGCCGCCGACGAGAGGATCACCGGCGGACGGGGGCAGCTTCTCGTGCCCTGGCCGAACCGGGTGGACGGCGGGCGCTATCGGTTCGGGGCTGAAGACCTGCAACTCCCGCTGACCGAACCGGAGAACAACAATGCGATCCACGGGCTCCTGAGGTGGGTGGCGTGGCAGCTGCTCGCCCGCAGCGAGGACGCGGTCACGGTGGGCACCGTCCTCTTCCCGCAGCCTGGATACCCTTACCAGCTGGAGGTCGCCGCCGAGTACCGGCTTGGCCGGGAGGGGCTCGAGACCACCGTCACCACCACCAACGTGGGGGACACGGCCGCACCCTACGGCGTGGGCCAGCACCCCTATCTGACCGTGGGCACCGAATTGGTGGACACCGCGCTGCTGACCGTGCCGGCCCGCCACCGGCTCAGTACGGACGAACACGGCCTGCCGACCGGTGAGGAGCCGGTCGACGGCACGGCGTACGACTTCCGCATCGCCCGGCCCATCGGCGAGCAACGACTGGACACCGCCTACACGGGGCTCGACCGGGACCCCGCAGGCCACTGCGTGGTTCGGCTGGTGCACCCTTCGGGGCTCCGCGGCATCGACGTACGGCTCCTCGAGGGCATCCGGTACGTGCAGGTCTACACCGGGGACACGCTGTCGGAGCCCGGGCGGCGTCGGCGCGGCGTCGCCATCGAGCCGATGTCCTGTCCGGCCGACGCCTTCCGCAGTGGCACGGCGCTCACCGTCCTGGAACCGGGCGGCAGCCACGTCTTCCGGTGGGGCCTGGCCCCGTGGGGGTCCTGGTGACCCCGGACACCGGGCCGTCAACGCCGAGGCCCATGACCGATGACGCCTTTCGTGCGTTGTACGAGGAGCTGCGCGACAGGAGCCCGCGTCCCCCGGGCGACCGGCGCGGTACGCTCGGCCACCTGACGTCCGAGCGGGTGGTGGCCGCCGCCGCCGAGGTCCGCTCCGGACTCACGGTGTCCCTGGCCGCGCCCATCGAAACCCTGCCCGGCCCGGACAATCCCGACCCCGCACACCACCGGATGATCGCCCCCGCCGCCGGTGAGACCGGTGCCGGCGGGCTGCACTTCGCCCGCGACCGGTTCGCGATGAACGTGCACGGGGACGCGGACAGTCATCTCGACGCGCTGTGCCATGTGCTGTTCGACGGGGAGCTCTACAACGGCGTGCCGGCGAGCACCGTGACGCCCGAGGGAGCCCGTGCGCTCTCCGTCGAGGTCGTCCGGGACGGCATCGTCGGCCGTGGCGTGCTCCTGGACGTTCCGCGGCTGCGGGGCGTGCCCTGGCTGGAGCCAGGGGATCACGTGACCGCCGATGACCTGACCGCGGCGGAGGCGGCCCAAGGGGTCCGGATCCGGCCGGGGGACATGCTGTTCGTACGAGTGGGGCATCGCCTACGGCGCCGGGAGCTCGGGGCGTGGAACGCCGCGCGGGCCCGGGCCGGCCTTCATCCCACGGCCGTGCGGTTCCTGGCCGAGCGGCAGGTCTCCGTGCTGGGCGCGGACGGCAACCACGACACCGCCCCCAGCGCGGTGGCCGGGATCGACTTTCCCGTGCACGTGCTGGCCATGCACGCCATGGGACTGCATCTGATGGACTACCTGCAGTTCGAGGACTTGACCGAGGCGTGCGCACGCACCGGCCGGTGGTCGTTCCTGTGCGTGATCGCGCCGCTCCGGCTCCCGTCGGCCACCGGCTCGCCCGTGAACCCGATCGCCGTTCTGTGACGCCCATGGGCGTGAAACCCTCCCGGTCGCCGCACACGGGAAGGGGGGATACGTTCGAAGAGGTGGGGTGGCTGCCGTGTCCCGGCAGCGCGCGGAGTCAGGGCCCGGCGAAAGGGCGGGGTCCACGAGCGCAAGGACGGTGGTCGCCGTGGGCGACTCCCCGCACTACGACGTCGTCATCATCGGTTCGGGCGCCGGCGGCGGTACGCTCGCCCACCGGCTCGCCCCGTCCGGCAAACGGGTACTCATCCTCGAACGCGGTGACTACCTCCCCCGCGAGCGGGACAACTGGGACTCCACCGCCGTGTTCGTGAAGGGCAAGTACCGTGCCCCGGAGTTCTGGCTGGACAAGCACGGCGACGAATTCCCGCCCGAGGTCAACTACTACGTCGGGGGAAACACCAAGTTCTACGGCGCCGCCCTCTTCCGGCTGCGGCACGAGGACTTCGGGGAACTCCGCCACCACGACGGGCTGTCGCCGGCCTGGCCGATCCGGTACGAGGACCTGGAGCCCTATTACACGGAGGCCGAGCACCTCTACCTGGTCCACGGACGCCACGGCGAGGACCCGTGGGAAGGGCCGTACAGCGCGCAGTACGCCTACCCGCCGGTCGAGCACGAGCCACGGATCCAGCAGCTGAGCGACGATCTGGAGAAGCGGGGCATGCACCCGTTCCACCTGCCCATCGGCGTCAACCTGAGCCAGGACGAGAACGGGCGGGCGACCGAGTCCAGCGTCTGCATCCGCTGCGACCGCGTGGACGGCTTCCCCTGCCTGGTACGCGGCAAGTCGGACGCCCAGGTCATCTGCGTGGAGCCTGCCCTGCGGCATCCGAACGTCGAAATGATCACCAATGCCCGGGTGGTCCGGCTGGAGACCGACCCGACCGGACGTAGCGTCAGCACGGTCCTGACGCGGAGCGAGGACGGGGTCGAGGCCTCTTACTCCGCGGACATCGTGGTCGTCGCCTGCGGGGCGGTCAACTCGGCGGTTCTCCTGCTGGCCTCGGCCAACGACCGCCACCCCCGGGGGCTGGCCAACAGTTCCGATGTGGTCGGCCGGCACTACATGCGCCACAACAACCTTGCGCTGATGGCCATTTCGAAGGAGCCCAACGACACCAAGTTCCAGAAGACCCTGGCCCTGCACGACTGGTACCTCGGTGCCGACGACTGGGACTACCCGCTGGGCGGCATCCAGATGCTCGGCAAGTCGGACTCCGACCAGATCCATGGTGAGGCGCCCCGTTGGGCGGGTGCCGTGACCCCCGACATGCCCTTCGAAGTCATGGCCCACCACGCGGTCGACTTCTGGCTGTGCGGCGAGGACCTTCCCCTCCCCGACAACCGGGTCACCGTCGACGGCGACGGCACCATCCGTCTCGTGCTCGACGAGAAGAACAACATGGCGGGGCTGAAGCGCCTGCGGCACAAACTCCAGGGCATGCTCGGCCATCTGGGGATGCACGAGCACCAGCTCCTGTCGCGCAGCATCTACCTCCACAAGGGCATGCCGATCGGCGCCACGGCGCACCAGGCCGGCACCGTACGATTCGGCGACGACCCGGCCACATCCGCGCTGGACGTGAACTGCAAGGCCCACGATCTCGACAACCTGTACGTGGTCGACACGAGCTTCTTCCCGAGTATCGGGGCGGTCAACCCGTCCCTCACGGCGATCGCGAACGCCCTGCGGGTGGGCGACCACCTGGTGGAACGGCTGAGCTGACCCCGGAGCTTGCTCCGACCGGGGGATGATGCTCGGCCGTGTGGCCCAAGAGTGCCTCGCCTGGGCCGCTGATCTCCGAAGAGGGTGCTTCCGTGACGTTCGGACTCTGTCGGGCAGCGGTCCGGCGGACCGCATCCGGACCGGGCAGTCGAGGAGGCAGTCGATCGTGAGTTCCACTGAGGATGTACCGCAGGGAGTGATCCCCGCTCATCTGCTCAAGGGCCAGAAGGCGCTGGTCACCGGTGCCAACAGCGGAATCGGAAGGGCAACGGCCATCGGCCTGGGCCGGGCCGGCGCCGATGTGGTCGTGAACTACGTGGCCGGCGCGGAAGAGGCCGAGAAAGTGGTCGCGGAAATCGCCTCGTTCGGCGTGCGCGCCGCCGCGTACGAGGCGGACGTGTCCCAGGAAGACCAGGTCGTGGCCATGATGGACCGGATGGTCCAGGAGTTCGGCACGATCGACATCCTGGTCGCCAACGCCGGACTGCAACGCGACGCCCCGTTCGAGGAGATGACGCTCGCCCAGTGGCAGAAGGTGCTGGACGTCAACCTCACCGGCCAGTTCCTCTGCGCTCGCGAAGCGACGAAGGAGTTCCTGCGGCGCGGCGTCGTCCCGGAGGTGTCCCGTGCGGCCGGAAAGATCATCTGCATGAGCTCCGTCCACCAGGTCATTCCCTGGGCGGGGCACGCGAACTACGCCTCCTCCAAGGGGGGCGTGCAGATGCTGATGGCGACCCTGGCGCAGGAACTCGCGCCCAAGAAGATCCGGGTGAACGCGATCGCTCCCGGAGCCATCAAGACACCGATCAACCGGGACGCGTGGGAGACGGAGGACGCTCGGAAGGATCTGCTGCGGCTGATCCCGTACGAGCGCATCGGCGAGCCCGAGGACATCGCCCACGCGGCCGTTGCCCTCGCCTCCGACCTCATGGACTACGTCGTGGGCACCACGCTCTTCGTGGACGGTGGGATGACCCTCTTCCCCGGCTTCGCCACCGGCGGCTGACCCCGTCCGGCCAGTCATCCCGAGCGGCAAAGGAACGTATGCACACCACGGTCCATCTGCTGGCGGCAGACGCCCCCGCCCAACTGTTCCCGGCCAGGGAGCTCATGGCGTTCACCCTCGCCTCCCACATCATCCTGGTGCCGATGGGAGTGGCACTGCCGCTCATCACCCTCGTCATGCACTACCGAGGCCTGCGTCGGAACGACGCCACAGCCCTGCTGCTGGCCCGGCGCTGGTCGGCCGTGATGGCGGTGCAGTTCGCGATCGGCGTCGTCACCGGCACTGTGCTTTCGTTCGAGTTCGGCCTGCTCTGGCCGGGGCTGATGGGCAAGTGGGGCGATGTCTTCGGCATCGGGTTCGGCGTCGAGGCCTGGGCATTCTTCCTCGAAGCAGTGCTCATCGCCATCTACCTGTACGGCTGGCGCAGGCTGAAGCCACGCACCCACTTCCTGCTCGGGCTGCCGCTGCCGGCCACAGCGCTGCTCGGGGCCTTCGGCATCCTGGCCGCCAACTCCTGGATGAACACCCCGCAGGGGTTCTCGCTCGACGCCCAGGGCAATCCGGTCGACGTGGACGTCTGGAAGGTCATCTTCACCCCGATGTTCGGGCCCCAGTACTGGCATTTCGTGGTGGCGATGCTGGTGACGGCGGGCTACGTCGTGGCAGGTGTCTACGCTGTCGGATGGCTTCGCGGCCGTCGGGACCGCTACCACCGGCTCGGCTTCGCGGTCCCCTTCACCATCGCCGCTGCGGCCACTCCGGTGCAGCTCGTGCTGGGCGACTCGATCGCCCGGGCGGTGTTCCACAAGCAGCCCGTGAAGTTCGCGGCGATGGAGATCGTCTGGGAGACCGACAGCCACGTTCCGGAGTACCTGTTCGGCCGCCTCCACCCGGACGGATCGATCTCCGGCGGTATCAAGATCCCCCAGCTCGACTCCATCCTGGCCGGGTTCAGCCCGGACACCACGGTGACCGGGCTGACCTCCGTACCGGCGAGCGACCGGCCGAACGCCACTCAGGCCACGATCGCCCACTGGGCCTTCGACATCATGGTCGGAATCGGCACCCTGCTGGTGATCCTCGCCCTCTGGTACGGCCTGGTCTGGCTGCGCCATCGCCGGCTGCCCGCCTCGAAGTGGTTCTACCGCAGCGCCGCCTGCGCCGGTGTCGGCTCCGTCGTCGCCGTCGAATGCGGCTGGATCACGACGGAAGTGGGCCGCCAGCCCTGGATCGTCTACCAGAACATGCGCGTCGCCGAGGCCGTGACATCGACCCGTTCCACCACCCTCTGGATCATGTTCGGCCTGGTGATCGTGGTGTACGTGTTCATCTTCGGGGCGTTCCTCACCGTCCTGCTGAAGATGCGCGACCGCTGGCGACTGGCCGACGAGCAGACGGACGGGCGGCCGGCCGAGGCACCGGAGGCTGTCACCCCGTACGGCCCCCGCCCTCCTGTCCCGGCCGGCGACACCCGCTCCTCGGGAGACAGCGGGTCCACTGCGTCCGGGGGTGATGGGCCATGATCGCCGACGTCGTCGCTTTCGCGATGCTGCTCGCCGTGACCGCCTACGCCTGCGCCGGCGGAACCGACTACGGGGCCGGCTTCTGGGACCTGGCGGCCGGCGGAGCCGAGCGCGGCAAGCGCCCCAGATGGCTGATCGATCACGCCATGGCCCCCGTGTGGGAGGTCAACAACGTCTGGCTGATCTTCGCCCTCATCATCATGTGGACCGGATTCCCCGTGCTGTTCCAGACCGTGTTCACCGCGATGTGGCTTCCCCTGGCGCTGGCTGCCCTCGGGATGGTCCTGCGCGGTGCCGGATTCGCGCTGCGCAAGCCCAGCCGCCGACTGGCCCGGCGGCGCCTCTACGGTGCCGCGTTCGCCATCGCCTCCGTGCTCACCCCGTTCTTCCTCGGGGTGGCCGTCGGCGCCATCGCCACCGGCCGGGTCGCACCGGGCACCGAAGCCTCGGCGGACGCCTGGGCCACCTCGGCGTCCCTCCTGTTCGGACTCTTCACCGTCGCCGCGACCGCGCTCCTCGGCGCCGTGTTCCTGACCGCCGACGCCACCCGCTTCGACGCACCCGACCTCGTCGGCTACTTCCGGCTCCGCGCCCTCCTCAGTCTCGTCGCGGTGGCCCTGGTGGCGGTGGGCGTGCTCCTCGTCACCCGCGGCGACGCCCCCCACGTCTGGCACGGACTCACCCACGGCGCGGGACTGGCGCTCGCGGTCGTGTCCGCCCTGTTCTTCGCCGCCACGGCGGTGCTCGTGCTGCGGAGGGAGGCCCGCTGGGCTCGCTTCAGCGCCGTAGGCCTCGTCGCCGCGGCCGTCTTCGCCTGGGGCCTCGCCCAGCGCCCCTACCTCATCCCCACGTCCCTGACCGTGGCGGACGCCGCGGGCGATTCCCAGACGCTGACCTGGCTGTCAGTGGTCAGTCTCGTCGCCCTGCTGCTCGTCGCCCCGGCAGTCTTCCTCCTCTACTGGATGGACACCCACGGCGAGCTGGAGCCCCTCACCGAGTCCGACCTGCGCCGGACCCGCCCCGCGCAGGGTGACGGAGCCGACGGCGACTGACCTTGCGGCGCCGCCCCGTTGGCCGCAGCCGAATCGGCCACCGCCGGGGCAGCCGGCCTCCGGAACCCCGTCGAGTCCCCCATCGCGCCCGTGAGGCGAGTAAGGAAACCGCCGTGAGCGAGGACGACATCCTGCTCGGCATCGCCCTGGTCGTGGCCCTGGCCGCCGCCTGCCAGATCCTCGCCGGCAAACTGCGCGTCCCCGCGCTGATCCTGCTGCTGCCGGTCGGTTTCGTCGCGGGCGCCCTGACCGACGTCGTCCATCCGGACCAGCTGATCGGGGAGGAGTTCTCCGCCCTGGTGTCCCTGTCCGTGGCGGTGATCCTCTACGACGCCGGGCTCGGCCTGGACCTGCGCAACCTCACCGGCCACCCCCGCGCGATCGTGGGCAGGCTGCTGCTTTTCGGAGTCGCCCTTACCTTCCTCGGCGTCTGTGCCGTCGCCCCGGCCCTGTTCAGCATGTCGCTCAGGGTGTCCGCGATGGTAGGCATGATCCTCGTCGTGTCGGGGCCCACGGTCGTGGGGCCCCTGCTCCAGTACGTGCGGCCGACGGACAAGGTACGGCGCCTGCTGATCTGGGAAGGGACGCTGACCGACCCGATCGGCGCCATCCTCGGGGCACTCGTCTTCCACGCCATCGCCACGACGCACCAGATCGACATCGGTCGCGGGTACCAGATCGGCCAGTTCCTCATCAGCATGGCAGTCGGCCTCGTGGGCGGAGCCGTCGGGGTCGCGCTGCTGTGGCTGACCCTGCGCGTGCTCCGGCTCGGTGAGGCGCTCGGGACCCTGGCGCAACTGGCCACGGTGATCGCCGTTTCGGCAGGATGCGACATCGTCCGCGACGACACCGGGCTCATCGCCGCGATCGTCACCGGTATGGCCGCGGCCAACATCCGGGGCTTCGACATGCCCGCCCGCCGGCCCTTCTTCGAGACGCTGGTCCAGCTGATCATCGGGCTGCTGTTCATCTCCATCTCGGCCAGCGTCACCCCGGCCTCCCTGACGCCCGTGCTCCTTCCCACTCTCGTCCTCGTCGCGTTCCTCGTCCTCGTGGTGCGGCCGCTCGTGGCCTTCACCGCCACCATGGGCAAGGACATGACCCTGGGGGAACGGGCCTTCGCGGGATGGATGGCCCCGCGGGGCATCGTCGCGGCCTCCACCGCGGCGGCCTTCTCCGCGACCCTCGTCCAACTGGGGCTGCGCGGCGCTTCCAAAATCCTTCCCATCACCTTCCTCGTGATCGTCTCGACGGTCGTGCTGTACGCCCTGACCGCCGGCCCCGTGGCCCGACGGCTCGGCGTCGCCACGCCGAACCGCACACAGCCCCTCCTGGTGGGCGGCGCTCCGTGGGTGATTGCACTGGGAAGAACCCTGCAGTCGGCGGGGCTCGACGTGCAGATGTGGGCGGGACTGGACGAGGAGCGCGAACGGATCAAGGGCGCCGGAATCAAACTGGCCAGAGGGGACCTGCTGGCGACGGCCACCAACCCCAGGGCGCGGCTGGAGGGAGTCAACGCCGTCTTCCTGCTCACCGATGACGACGACTTCAACGCGCTCGCCTCGGTGCTGGTCGAGGACAACGTCGAGGGACCCGTCTACCGGGTCGGACCGCCCCACCAGAGCCACGGTGTCGTCGCGCCCTACACGGGCGGCGCAGTCCTGTTCGGCGGTTCACTCGTCAGACACGTCCTGGCGGCACGGTACGAGCAGGGCGCCCGGTTCCTGGTGCAGCCCGCGTCCGATCAGCTCCCGCCGGGACATGAAACGCTGTTCGTGGTCCGCGACGACGGCCGGCTGGAGCCGGTGGACGAGACGCAGGCCGTCATCCCGCAAGAGGGCGACCTCGTCGTTCTCCTCGGCCCCGTACCGTCTCCTCCGGACTAGCTGCCGCCCTGCCGCATGCGGTTCAAGGTCTCATCCAAGGTGATGGCCGCATCGATGAGCGCCAGGTGGGTGAACGCCTGCGGGAAGTTGCCGAGCTGCCGGCCCGTCAGGGCGATCTCCTCGGAGTACAGGCCCAGGTGGTTGGCGTACGTCATCATCTTCTCGAGCACGAGCCTGGCCTGATCGGCCCGCCCGGCCCGTGCCAGGGCGTCGACGTACATGAAGGTGCACAGGGAGAAGGTTCCTTCGGAGCCGCGCAGACCGTCGGGCGACGCCTCGGGGTTGTAGCGGTAGACCAGGCTGTCGCTGACCAGCTCCCGGTCCATCGCGTCCAAGGTGGACGTCCACATCGGGTCGTCCGGCGTGATGAAACCCACCGTCGGCATCCGCAGCAGCGACGAGTCGAGCACATCGCTGCCGTAGTGCTGGACGAAGGCCTTGCGGTCGGGGTCCCAGCCCTTCGCCAGGATCTGCCCGTAGATGTTGTCGCGCTCGGCGGCCCAGCGGCCGCTCTCGGCCGGCCGCCCGTGGGCGACCGCCAGCCGCAGCGCGCGGTCGAACGCAACCCAGGACATCACCCGGCCGTAGGTGAAGTGCTGGCGCCCCCCGCGGGTCTCCCACAGGCCCTCACCGGCCTGGTCCCAGTGGTCCACGAGCCAGTCCAGCAGGGTGCGCAGCGATGTCCAGCCCTGGATGTCCAGGTGGATGCCGTGCTGGTGGGCGAAGGAGATGCTGTCGAGTGCCTCGCCGTAGATGTCCAGCTGCAACTGGGTCGCCGCGCCGTTGCCTATGCGCACCGGGGCGGATCCCTGGTATCCCTCCCAGTGATCCAGGGTCTCTTCGTAGAGATCGGAGGAACCGTCCACCCGGTACATGATGTTCAGCGGTCCCGTGTCGGTGGTGCTGCCGGCCTTCTCCTTGACACGGTCGCCCAGCCAGCCGATGAATGCCCTCGCCTCCTCCGTGAACCCCAGTCCCAGCAGGGCGTACACGGAGAAGGACGCGTCACGGATCCAGGTGAACCGGTAGTCCCAGTTCCGTTCGCCGCCCAACTGTTCCGGCAGGCCCGCCGTGGGGGCGGCCACCACGGCGCCGCTGGGTGCGTACGTCATCAACTTCAGCGTCACGGCGGAGCGTTCCACCATCTCGCGCCATCGGCCCGTGTACCGGGACTGGTGGAGCCACGACCGCCAGAACTGCCTGGTGTCGTCGAAGAGCTCCTGGAACTCGGCGACGCGGATCTCGCGCGGCGGCCCCTGCGCGGCCGACTCCATGACCAGACCCCGCTGTTGTCCGGCCTCGAGCGCGAGCGAGACCCGCAGGTCGTGCTCGCCGGTGAGCCTGTGCACCACCCGTTCGTCCTCCGGCTCCCGCACCACGCTGAGGGTGAGTTCCAGGTCGTCCGAGGCGAACACCGCTCCGTTCGTGGTGATGCGCAGTGTGTGGGGCTTGCGGCCGTAGTCGAACCGCGGGGCGATGTCGATCTGGAACGTCATGCTGCCGCGTACGCACCGGAGCATGCGGACCAGGCAGTGGCGGTCCGTGGCTGTCGTTCCGGTCACCGGCATGAAGTCGACCACCTCTCCGGCACCGGACTCGGTCATGAATCGCGTCACGAGAATCGCGGTGTCCGGCAGGTACAACTGCTTCGTGGTGTACGTCTCGTCCGCCGGTCTGACCGTGAAATGCCCGCCCTTCTCCCAGTCGAGAAGAGCCCCGAACACGCTGGGCGAATCGAATCGCGGGCAGCAGAACCAGTCGATCGTTCCGTCCGTGGTCACCAACGCCGCGGTCTGCAGATCACCGATCAGGCCGTGATTTTCGATCAGCGGGTAGTCAGCCATGGGAGAACCCCTTTCGACGCCACCCAGCCAGGTTAAGCGCGGAATTCACGGCGAGCCCGGCGAGCCGGCTGCCTCTGCACATGCCGGGAATCGCCTTTAGCATGGGAACGCACGAACTGGATGTTCAGGCCGCATCGCACCGCCGAATCCGGAGGCTGCCCGTGCTGTCGAACCTTGCGCCGCACGCGAGCCGGCGATGATGTCCTGGGCGGCGCGCTTCCGGCTGCGGCAGTACGCCAAGGCAAGCCTGTGGATCGTCCCCCTGATCGGACTCCTGCTGGGGGCGGTGCTCGCCGAGTGGGTTGCCGGTGTGCACAGGGCGGGCTGGCTGCCGGACGACTGGCAGTACTCCGCGACGACTGCGAGCACTGTGCTCAGCTCGGTCGTCGGATCCATGGTCGCGCTGCTGGGGTTCGTCGTGACGATCGGGGTACTCGTCGTCCAGCAGGCCACGGGAACGCTGTCCCCGCGCTACATGCGCCTGTGGTACCGCGACCGGCTGCAGAAGGCCGTCCTGGCCACGTTCACCGGAACGTTCGCGTACGCCTTTTCCCTGTTGCGCAAAATCGAGTCGGACACCGTCCCCGACCTGGGGGTGACCCTGTCCGGCGTGGCCGTCTCCGTCAGCCTCATGCTTCTGCTGATCTACCTCAACCGGTTCACCCACAACCTCCGGCCCGTGGCCATCGCGGACCTGGTGGGGCGCTTGGGCGAGAAGGTGCTCATCCGTGCGACGGAACGCATCCACCGCTCCTCGGCACGCGACGAGGCTTCCCTGCCGCCTGCCGGTCCGGTGACCCACATCCGGTCCGAACGGGGCGGAGTCATCCAGGCGTTCGACGCGGCGGGGCTGATCGCCACCGCCGTCCGCCACGACTGCGTCCTCGTCCTGGCCCACCAGGTCGGCGACTTCGTACCGCCCGGCACCACCCTCGTCGAGGCCCACGGCTCCGAGCGGGCGCCCGACCCACGGCGGGTGACCGGGCTCGTCGCCCTCGGAACCGAGCGCACCATCGAGCAGGATCCCGCCTTCGCCCTGCGCATCCTCGTCGACATAGCCATCCGTGCCCTCTCTCCCGCCGTGAACGACCCCACGACCGCCGTGCAGGTGCTCAACCACATCGACACGTTCCTGCACGTGGTCGGCCGGGCCCGGCTCCGCGGCCGGTACGTGCTCGCCGACGGCGAGGGCCGGCCCCGGCTGGTGGTGCCGGGCCGCGGCTGGGAGGATTACCTGCTGCTCGGCGTCACCGAAATCCGTGAGTACGGGGCCACGTCCCTCCAGGTGTGCAGGCGGCTCCGCGCGCTGCTGGACGACCTGCTCGAAACCCAGCCGGCCGAGCGTCTGCCGGCGGTACGCGCGGAGCTTGCTCTCCTCGAGGAATCCGTCCGGCGGGCTTTCACCGACCCCGCCCGCCGCGCCAGCGCGCAGACGGCCGACCGGCAGGGTATCGGCGGTGGGCGGCGGCCCCGGAGCGAGCCCTCCCGATGAGCCGCTCACTCCTTCGGAAGCGCACCGCTCGCGTCGCGTCGCCGACCACGCCCGATGCCCCCGCCGCGACGTGCCTCGTCGTGGACGAAGCTGCGTAGCGGCCCGGCCGGCCCGTTCGTCCGAACAAAACCGCTCCGCGCCGCGGAATGCCCGTGGTTTCCGGATAATGGATGGAACGGCGAGTGGAAGGGGATATCTCGTGCCATCGGCTCGGCCGGGGGGCGAGAAGGCTCACGGCCCGTTCTGGTCCGAGCCGGGCACCCTGCTGGAGCATGTGCCCGTGGCCGTCTTCGGCATCGATGACCGCGACCACGTCTGTTACTGGGGGCCTGGCGCGACGGACCTCTTCGGGTACGACTCGACAGCCGTCCTGTCGAAGCCCGGCGCCGTTCTCTTCGCCGACGGGCCCCCTGGCGACTCCGATGCGTGCGCCCGGCTGACGGAGCGAGGCCGGACCCTGGGGTACTGGAGGGGCCGGCTGACGGCACGGCATCGTGACGGCACGGTCTTCGACTGCGGCTTCCGGGTCTTTTCCGTGACCGGAGCCGGAGGACCCTCGGTGGTGATGATCCTCGCGAGCCGCAGCGACGAGCTCGATCGGGTCAAGACCAACCTCGCCTTCCTCGACGCCCTCTTCGAGACCTGCCCCATCGGTCTGGTCATGCTCGACCCGGACCTCCGGTACGTCCACCTCAATCAGGCGCTCGCCGACATGGACGGCCTTCCGATCGACGCGCACCTCGGGCTGCACATGGACGAAATCATGATCATGTCCGACGGCGGCGAGTACCAGCGCATGCTCCGCGCGGTCGCCCTGGGCGGAGCGCCGGTCGTGGGGGCGCTGGTGGGTATGCGTCCGCGGGGGCATCCGGACCGTGACCAGGTGCGTTCGGTGAGCTTCTTTGCCCTGAGTCAGGCGGTCGGCTCGCGCCCCGGAGTGGGTGGGCTGATGGTGGATGTGACGGACCGGGAACAGGCCATCCTGGAAGCCACCGCCAGCCGTCGGCGGCTGGCTCTGCTGGACGGGGCCTCCACTCGTATCGGGACCACCCTGGACGTGAACGTCACCGCCCAGGAGCTGGTCGACGCGTCAATGCCGGATTTCTGCGACGGCGCCGTGGTCGAAGTCGTGGAGTGGATGGACGAGGCAGAGGACTTTGAGCCGGCGCGGCCGCTGTTCACCCGCAGGATCGCCTCCGGGACGATCCTGCCCCCTCCGGCCACCGAGCTCGTGAGCGGGGTGGAGACGGTGCGGTATCCGCCCGGCTCCGTCATCCACGACATGCTGCGGACCGGTCGCGCCATCTCCGCCGTGGTCAACGAGGAGTTCCTGGCCAGGACCGTCCTCATCGAGTCACGCGCACGGCTCTTCGCCGAGAGCGGGTTGGCCTGCGTCCTCGTCGCCCCGCTCATCGCCAGGGGCACGGTCCAGGGAATCGCCATGTTCGGCCGGTCCGAGGGCCGGCCGGCCTTCACCCGGGACGACGTCAGCCTGGCCAGTGAGCTCTCCTCACGTGCTGCGATCTGCTTGGACAACGCCCGTCTGTACAGCCGCGTCCAGGACATCGCCCTCACCCTGCAGCGGGCGTTGTTGCCCAGCGCGTTGGCGACCAGCCCGTACGTGGAAGTGGCCCACCGGTACGTACCCGGCAGTCGGATCACCGAGGTCGGCGGCGACTGGTACGACGTGATCAATCTGCCGGACGGCCGGGTCGTTCTCGTGGTGGGCGACGTGATGGGGCACGGGGTGTCGGCCGCCGCCGCCATGGGCCGCCTTCGTATCACCACCAAGGCTCTGGCCAGGCACGACAGCGAGCCTGACGGTCTGCTCGCCGAGCTCGACGAGTGCGCCCAGGAGGCCGGCATCCAGCTTGCGACGTGCCTCTACATCGTCTACGACCCGAAGACCGGACGCGCCCGCATCGCCAGCGCCGGCCACCCCCCGCCACTGGTCCTCCGGCCGGACGGCACGGTGGAGGCCATCGACGAAGTTCTGGGAGTCCCGCTCGGCGTCGGAGGCGTCCCGTTCCGTACGACCGAGATCGAACTCCCCCGGAACGCGACCCTTGCCCTGTATACCGACGGCCTCATCGAGGCACGCGGCCGTGACATCGGGGCCGGCCTGGAAGCATTGCGCGCCGAACTGGGCAGAGCCCCGGCAGCGTTGGAAGCAATGGCGGACCGTATTCTCGCGAGCCTGCTGCCCACCCCGCCGGCCGACGACACGGTTCTCGTCCTCGCCCGCGTCCGCCGCGCCCCTTGAGAGCGTCGTCATTGAGCCGATGAGTCGTCATGGCCATGCCCGGTTTCATCCGATCGGCGCAGGTCCGAGCCGCGGAGCAGCTCCACCAGGCCGGTATGGGGGCAGGTTCCAGCCAGGAGGGGCGGGCGCACGCCCGGCCAGGAGCGCCCCCAGTCCTCAGCCCGAGACGGCCTCGGCCCAGCCGCGGTTGACGGTCTCTCTCGCCTTCTCCCTCTGCGCCTCCGTCGGAAACGTCGGAGCGCCCTCGACCGTCGGCAGTTTCTCCGCGGCGGCCTTGTCGAGGGTGCCGTCCTTCTCCATGGCGTCCATGAGGACGGGGCGTGCATAGGCGCCGAGCCGGACGTTCTGGCCCTCCGGGCTGAAGACGTACTCCTGCCACAGACGTGCCGCCGCGGGGTGCGGGGCGTCTTTGTTCACCCCGTTCGCGTAATACTGGGCGAAGCTGCCGTCGAAGGGGATGGCGGTCCGCCAGTCGACGTCCGCGCCCTTCTTGCGGAATTCGTCGGCGTATCCGAGGTTGAGGAAGTCCCAGTCGATGCTGATCGGGGTCTGGCCCTTCGCGATCGTGTCCGGTGAGGATTCGACCGGGTTGAAGTTGCCGTTCTCGCTGAGCTCGGCGAAGAAGTCGATACCGGGCTGGATGTTGTCGAAGGAACCCCCGTTCGCCAAGGCCGCCGCGTACACGCCGGCGAAGGCGGAGCCGGACTTGGTGGGATCGCCGTTGAGCGCTACCTGGCCTTTGTACTCGGGCTTGCGCAGATCGGCGAAGGTCGAGGGGCAGGTCTTCACACGCTTGGCGTCGCAGCCGATCGAGATGTAGCCGCCGTAGTTGTTGAACCAGCGGGCCTGCGGGTCCTTCTGTTCCTCGGGGATCTCGTCGTACGGGGCGACCTTGTACGGAGCGAGCAGGCCCTGCCGGGCCGCGGACTGCGCGAACGAGCCCCCCACGTCGATCACGTCGGGGGCGCGGCCTCCGCCCCTGTGCTCCTTCAGGGCGTTGATCTCGTCCTGGCTGGTACCTTCCGGGTTCTCCACCGTGACCTTGATCCCGTACTTCTTCTCGAAGCCGTCGATCAGTGCGCCGTAGTTGGCCCAGTCCCTCGGGAGCGCGATCGTGTTGAGCACGCCCTCCTTCTTCGCCTCTGCCGTCAGTGCGGCCATGCCGCCGGCGTCCGGGGCGGAGGTGGCCACCGAGGGTGCTCTGGGCGCGGCGGCGGGCTTGTCCGCGCAGGCGCCGAGGGGCGCCGCCGCGAGGGTCAGGCAGATGGCGAGAGAGGCTGTCCGGACACGGGGTGCGGGCACAAAGGCTCCATAACGGGCGGTCGCGTACTGATCGAGGCCAGCGTACGTTCGGCGGCCTCGGCAGCGCAGTCCCGGACCGTGGTGTCCGCCGTCTTCCCTGCGGCTGCCGTACCGGCGCGTTCTCAGAACCCCTCGTCGTCCCACCCGGCCAAGAGCGCCTCCCCGAGATCCATTGCGGGCAGTGCAGCCCCGTCGTGGAGAGCCTGCTCGCTCCAGATGATCTTGCCGCGGGCGGTGTAGCGGGTGCCCCAGCGCTCGGCGAACTGCGCGACGAGGAACAGGCCGCGGCCGCCCTCGTCGGTGTCCGCGGCCCGGCGCATGTGCGGGGAGGTGCTGGACCCGTCGGAGACCTCGCAGACCAGGCTGCGGTCGTACAGCAGCCTCACCCGGATGGGCTCGGTGCCGTAGCGGATGGCGTTGGTCATCAGCTCGCTGAGGATGAGTTCCGTGGTGAAGGCGATGTCCTCCAGGCCCCAGTCCGCCAGTCGGCGGGAGCAGGCGTTGCGCACCGGGGACACCGCCGCAGGTTCGGGGGACACGTCCCACTCGGCGATCCGCGAGGGGTCCAGTCGGCGGGTGCGTGCCACCAGCAGCGCGACGTCGTCGCTGGGCCTGGTGGGCAGCATCGCGTCGATCACCGCGGTGCAGGTTTCCTCCGGGGTACGGGCGGGCCCGGCCAGGGCGGCGCGCAGCGCTGCCAGGCCCGCGTCCGGATCGCGGTCGCGGCTCTCGATCAGCCCGTCCGTGAAGAGTGCCAGCCGGGAGCCTTCGGGCAGGGTGACCGTCATGGTCTCCATGGGCAGGCCCGCGCCCAGGCCCAGTGGCGGGGAGACCGGCACCTCGGGGAAGGACACGGTTCCGTCGGGGCGGACCAGAGCGGGGCCCGGATGCCCGGCGGTGGCGGCAGCCACCTGCCCCGATACGGGATCGTAGATGGCGCACAGGCAGGTGGCTCCGGTGATCCCCTGCCACTCCTGCTCGTCGGTGTCGATGTGCGTGACCAGCTCGTCCAGGTGGCTCAGGAGCTCGTCCGGGGGCAGGTCGAGGGTGGAGAAGTTGTACACGGCGGTGCGCAGGCGGCCCATGGTGGCGGCGGCGTGCAGACCGTGGCCGACGACGTCGCCGACCACCAGGGCCACCCGGGTGCCGGGCAGCGGGATGACATCGAACCAGTCACCGCCCACCCCCGCCTGGGCGGCCAGATAGCGGTGAGCGACCTCGACGGCGGACTGCTCCGGTACACCCCGGGGCAACAGGCTGCGCTGCAGGGTGACGGCCATGTTGTGCTCGCGGGTGTAGCGGCGGGCATTGTCGACGGACAGTGCCGCCCGGGCGGTCAGCTCCTCGGCGAAGGACACGTCCTCCTCGTCGAACGGTGGGGAGTCCTGCCCCCGCCAGTAGCCGGCCATCCCCAGCACCACGCCCCGGGCCCGCAGGGGCACGACGATCAGGGAGTGGAGGCCGCGGTCCAGGATCTGCAGGGCGTTGGCCTGGTTCTGGGCCCGCCAGTGATGGGTGGCGGGCAGGTCCGCCTCCAGGACCGCATGGCCGCCGGCCAGCCCGGCGGCCATGGGACCGGTGGGAGCGAACCGGATCAGCTCGCCGACGGGGGAGAGCGGGTGGTCGCCCTGAAGGCCGACGACGGCGGTGCGGCGCATCTCGGTGTTCGCTTCGGGCGGCTCCTCGCCGCGCAGCACCGGGTCCAGCAGGTCGACCGTGACCACGTCGGCGAACCGAGGGACCGCCACCTCCGCCAGTTCCTCCGCGGTGCGCTCCACGTTCAGCGTCGTTCCGACCTGCACCCCCGCGTCGTAGAGCAGCTTCAGCCGCTCGCGGGCCACCTCGGCCCTGCCGGTGAGGGCCCGCAGCTCGGTGGTGTCCCGCAGCGTGACGACGGTCCCGGCCTGCCCGTAGGGGGCGGTGGGCCGGATGTTCACCGCCAGCAGCCGATCGGCTGCCATGTGCAGCTCGTCGGTCGCGGAAAGGCCCGATGCGATCGGCTCGGCGATCCCCTCCTCCAGGCCCAGCCCGGTGACGGGGAGTCCTTCCGCGTCCGCCGGCAGGTTCAGCAGCCGCCGCGCCTCGTCGTTGGCCAGCAGCAGCCGTCCACCGCCGCCGACGATCAGTACGCCCTCTCGCACCGCGTGCAGCACCGCGTCGTGGTGCTCGTACATCCTCGTCATCTCGGCGGGTCCCAGGCCGTGGGTCCGGCGCAGCAGCCGACGGCTCACCAGAGCCGT
This sequence comes from Streptomyces sp. GL_148, assembly GCF_057834205.1. Taxonomy (NCBI): domain Bacteria; kingdom Bacillati; phylum Actinomycetota; class Actinomycetes; order Kitasatosporales; family Streptomycetaceae; genus Streptomyces; species Streptomyces sp. GL_148. The sequence continues at coordinate 7,456,538 of NZ_CM174396.1, forward strand.
CCCGCCCGCGGACAGGGCGAGCACCGCGGCTGCGCTGCCGAGGACGACCGGCAGCTGCCGGTTCACCATGCTCTGGACGTTCTGGACCGTGACCGGGGAGGAGACGATGGCGATGACGCGGCCGGTGGCGTCCTTGACGGGGACCACCGAGACCACGGACTGCCCCAGGGACCCCTCGAACGTCTCGGTGAAGGATGTGCCGGCCGCCGCCTTGGAGAAGGGGCCGACGACGTGCTTCCCGATCTGTCGCGGGTCACTGTGGGTGAGGGTGCGCCCATCGAGCGTGTACACGTTGATGCCGTCGACCCCGGCGATCTCCCGGGCCGCCTCGGCGCTCGGCTGTAGCACCGCGCTCGGATGGGGGCTGCGCAGGGCCGCGATGATGCCCGGAGATTCGGCGAACGTTCCGGCGGCGGCGAGCGTACGGTGCCGGGCGTCCAGCATGGCGTCGCTCCGGGCCTGCACCACGAGCGCCACCACCGCGGCGGCGACGAGAAGCACCACGACGGCCAGTTGCAGGAGGAACACTTCGCCGGCCACGCTGCGCACGCTCAGCAGGGAGGACAGGCCTTGCGGCCGCCGCGCCCTTCCCTTGGGGGGCTGGGCGTGCTCCTGCTGCTCCTGGTGGTGTCCTGAGCGGGGACGCCGAGGGAGAGAGGAAGAGCTCGTGGTCGAGCCGAGCAGCCGACGCCGGAAATATCCAAGGAGGTCGCTCACTACTCCAGTTTCCAACCTCTATGGGCCGTCGGCAGCGGGGAGCGACGGTCGCCGAGCAGTAGCGATCCGGGCCGCCGTCAAGCCGGTGTGGATCCCACGCCCACGTGCCGTGCGGGAAGGCATGCTGGTTCAGCGAAATGAGGGGTGGACGAGCTCAACCACGTGCCGGCCGCAGTCGGCCCCCTCGCACGCACCGCTCCAGTTGCTCACGCCGAGTCGACACCGGCGTTGCGGCGGCGGCCCGGGTTGGCCAGTGGGCATTATGTGCGGTGCGTTGTGCGCGTTACGGGCGGCCGCCTGGCAGGTCGGGGAGACAGTCACCAGTGAGTTCCCCCGAGGCGGCGGGACGAAGGGATGCAAGCGGCGATGACCGAAGCAGGGCAGCACCCTACTGCTGACGGTGATCAGTGCACCTCCATTCCGCATGCTGGAGAGTGGGTGCTGTGTTGACGGTGGGGCCGTGGACGAGAGCTCTTCTTGTTACGGTCGTTCGTCCCCGAGGAGCTCTCAAAATGGCAGCGGATCGGCGAACAGGGGTGGAACGGCACCGAGGCTGCCGCGGTGCTGCGGGACGTTGTGATGCCGGAGTGGTACCAGGGACTGCCTTGGCGGGCGCCGGGCGAGCCAGTGATGTGGCGGGCGGACGAGCTGGAGCTGATCACCGCCGCGCCAGTCGGGAAGGGTGCCCTGATGCTCGAAGACCCGGGCCTCCCAGGAGCCTGGTGGGCGGCGTTGAACACGTCCCTCGATGCCCTCGCAGCCCAGCAGACGCCCCGGGTTGCGACCCCGGACACCGAGCTGATCAATCAGGAGCTGGTCACCGCGAAGCTGGGCGCCGTCTTTCCGGAGCTCTTCGACACCACGGTCGAGCGCTGGGTGCCTGCACATGCGGATCTGACATGGGCAAACGTGATGGGCCCGGAGTTCTGCATCATCGACTGGGAGGACTGAGCCGCTTTCCCCCGGGTGGCCGTCTGTGACGGCGGGCGGGCCCGAGGGTCAGGTGGTGCCCCTTGGGGACCAGTTGGGGACCAGCGCCCACGTCGATGGGCGCACAGCATGTACGGATGTGCACGCTGTGCGCCCTTAGATCCTGTCGTCCCGACCATGCTTTACGCAGGTCGGGGGCCGTTCTCTCACACACGAGAGGACGGCCTTTTCCATGCCCGGAATGCTGGTGGTCGCAGCGTGGTCGCACGCCCGCTTCGGGGCTGGTTCGCCATGGTGCTGAACGCGGGTGGGGCGGGGGAGCGGAGCCGGTCGAGCATGCCCCGAGGTCGGAGTGGCTGGCCGTCGGGTCTGCAGAACACGAGTCCGGAGAACGGATCGCCTGGATCGTTGCGGGAGAGGGGCCTTGCCCGGGACCGGTGTTGGAGCGCGGTGGCGACGCGGGGTGAGATGGCGACCCAGTTCTTACTGGTGCGGGTCTTCGGGACGGCGAAGGTCCACGTCCCGTGGTCACCGTCAGCGAACAGGTGTGGGCAGTGCGCTCCGAGTTGGTGACGCAATGTGTCGCGGCAGCCACATCTCCGGTAGATGCGGCCGCGGTCTCCGGTGGTACGCATGGGGATCGCCTCCGGGAGGCGGAGGGAAAGTCGACACCTCCAGTCTCGTGCGACCACCTGCGACCACCACGACCCATGCGCCCCCTGTGACCTGCTCTTTCCCCTTGTCTTTGCGCCAAGGGCAACGCGTTTGACCCAGCTCCGCGGGACGCCCAGCAGATTCTTCGTCTGCTCCTGGTACACCGCTCGTACCCCCGTTGACCAGGAAAACGTCTGCCCATGGCCGGGGTGGCAGCGGGTGGTCCGCAACTGGTCCGGATCTCGGTCTGCCCAGGGGCAGCATCGTCTTGAGCCGTAGTGGGCGCTGAGCGTCAGGTTGGGGAGTCACCGGCCTGGGTCGTGAATTCGCGTTTACGAGGAGAGACCAGTGTGCTGTGGTGGAAGCCGAGGCGCGGGTCGTGCCGCCAGGAGAGGCCGGCGACGTACTGCCGCAGTTCCGGCATGTGCACCCGCTGTCGGACCGTGTTGGCGGGGTAGTCGTAGACGGTGATGGTGTTCAGCCCGCGGTTGGCGGTGAACAGCAGGGTCTGGTCGGCGGAGAGCTGGCAGGCGTAGACCGAATCGAGCAGGGTTCCGCGCGAGACCCGCAGGGCGGAGAGGAAGTGCCTGCTGCTCGCGGTCGGTGAGCCGCGGGTGAAGGCGTCGGTCACCTGATGGAGTGATTGGCGGGCGGCGAGCAGTTGCTCGGGCAGGCCGGGGCGCTCGTCGATGATCCGGTGGGTGGCGAAGTCGTCCAGGTCGATCATGACGATTGTGCCGCTGCCGCCGTTGCAGTAGATCAGTTCGCGGTCGGAGACGCAGACGTCCGAGTTGATGTGCGCCGGGGTCTCGCGGGGGGCCGTCCAATGGCGCAGGACCTGCGCGTGTTCGGCGTCGATCTCGAAGACGTACTCCTTGAGGTAGGCCATGGCCCATTCGTGCCAGTCGTGTCCTTCCTGGGGCAGGACGCGGAAGGAGAGGGCGTAGAAGCGGTCCTCGTGAGGGTGGACTGCCACATGCCAGCAGGTGGCGGGTAACTCGACGCGGCGGGCCGTGCCGGTGTGCAGGTCGAAGATGCCGACCTCGCGGGCCTCACCGCGGCCGGGGTGGTCCATGCCGCCGTAGACGAGGTATCGGCCCGACGCCGTGGTCTTCATGGCGTGGGGCAGCTTCAGGCCATGCGGGCCCAGGCGTTCGGGGCGGTCGAGCTTGTCGAGGTCGAACCGCCACAGGTGCTCGCCGATCGCTCCGACGATCTCCCGGTCGCCCAGCCAGGCGATGTGCGTGGTGCCCTTGATGGACGAGTCGGTGGTCTCGACCCGCAGGGTGGACAGGCGGTCGGCCTCGGCGAGCGTCGCCGCGTCATAGAAGAGCAGGTGCTGGCCGGTGTTCCCGAGAAACCCGAGCGCGTGGTCCGGGCTGACACTGACGGCATGACCGCCGGCGATGCCGTCGTAGTAGTCGATCTTGTACGCGTACCGGCCGGTGGCGGGGTCGTAGCGGAACACACAGACGCCCGCCCGGCCTTCGAGTCCGTTGAGACCATTGCCGTCGAGGGCGATGTGGAAGGCGTACGGATACTCGCGCTGCCGGGTGGCCGACGGGGTCAACGGGGCTGCCTTTCGGGCCTGAAGTGGCGGAAGCCGGAACTGTCGGTATACGCGGGCCGGGCCGACCGCCGCAGGGCCACGGGGGTCAACGGCTCGGCCGCCCGGGCGACGGCGTCCCAGAGCGAGGAGTCGGCACCGGGCGTCTCCTCCAACGGCACGGCGGCGCCCTGCCCGTGCGCTACCAGGGTGCTCAGGGTGGTGAGGAAGGACCTGCGGTAGGCGTCCTCCACCAGAGCGCGCCGGAGCCCGGACCACAGCACGGGGGTGATCGCCCGCCACAACGGGGGGAGGACGAACTGCTGATAGGCGCAGATGGTCACGCTGGTGCCGCCCGGGGTCCGGGCGAAGGACACCGAGCCGTCGTCCTGGAGCGCGGAGCCGTTCGCACTGTGGACCTGCCGCCAGCGCAGCAGCTGCTCGTCCGGGCCGTAATCGATGGTCTCCAGCTTGCAGACGTCGAGCACGTCGGCGCCGGACAGCGCGAGATAGACGGGCTGGGCCCGGCTGATACTGCGCTCCAGCTGCCTGATCGGCCTGCCGGCCTCATCCCGTGCCCGGACGTCCGTACGGCCGCCAAGGTAGCCGCTGGTCAGACCGATCACCTGGCTGATGTCCAGGGATGTGGTGAAGTCATCGAACTGCGTGGGCACTTCCGTCTCGCACCGGAACAGAACGGCTTCGTCCAGGTAGCGCCACCGCATCCCGTCGGCATCGGGCGGGACGGCCGCGATCAACTGGTCCAGCGGTTCCAGATGGCGGGCCACCGCCTCGAAGTCGGTCGGCCCGAACGCCAGTGCGTCGACGCCGAGCGGTGCCGGCACGGCGGTGCGGGCCGCGGCGTCATTCGGGCTGATCCGGAGGGCGGACGCCAACCCTGTTGCCAACTCCGCCGTTTGGTCGACGACCGTCAGTAACCTTCGCAGCGCCACTTCGGCCAGGGGGATGTTGGGCATGGTTCCGCCCTACCCGGCGCCACCACCTCCCATACCAGCCGCGCTCGCCGAGTCCGGCCCATGCGCCGATCGCCGAACTGTCGAGGTGAACGGTGTACCCGCCGGCTCTCGGGACCGGCGGAAGCGGCGCATGGACAGCGGTAACGCCGTCAAGAAGAACTCGGCACGCGCGTCGGCGCCGGCGGGATCCGGCCACTTCCCGGATCCTGGGCGCTACCAACCGCCTCACCTGTGAACATTCATCACGGACACGTCAAGTGCACTGCCATCCACGGCGGAGGATTCATGACCCGTACGGCGCCGTCACCCCCGGCCCTCCCCGCAGCCAGGGACCTCTGCCCCACAGTGGGGTTTCAGAAGGTGGCTGTGCGGTGACCGGACTCCGAGTGCTCCAGATACCCGAGACGTGCAGCTGGAACGACTACGTCGCACTCCAGGAGAGCCACCTCGCAGCACGAGGGGCTGTGGTGCTGCGCCCGGGGCTGTGTCGCGACGAACCAGGGTTCGCCCCCGGAGACCTCTCTCACCTGGTCGGTGCGGCGCCGGACATCGTGCACCTGCACTGGCCTGAAATGCTCGCCAGGTTGCTCGGCGACACCGAGGCGGTCGCCCTCCTGCGGAAGCTCGCCGCCAGGGGGACGCGGCTGGTGCAGACGGTGCACGACCTTGCCCCGCACGAAGAGGGGACACACGGCAATGTGGCGTTCATCGACGAGGTCGACTCGCTCACGCACGGCGCCCACTTCTTCACCAAGGAGCACGAGTTGGCCGCTCGCCGGATCCGTAGCCGGCTGCCCGGTCCGGCGCTGCACCTGCCCCACCCCCTCTACCTCCACCTCGTCCCCGGTCGAGGGGGATCTCCGTACGGCGCGACGATCGGCTGCTTCGGACGGCTGCGCCCCTACAAGCGGACCGCGGCCTTCGCGCAGGCGTTCGTTCGGCACGCCACCGGGGAGCAGCGGCTGCTGGTCGCGGGATACCCGGACGATCCGTCCACCCACCACACCCTGACCGAGATCGCGGCCGCCCACGACCGCGTCCGCTACCTTCCGGGCTTCCACCCCGGTTCTGAGTTCGGGCGGCTGCTGGAGCAGGTGGACTGGGTCGCGCTGCCCTACCAGCGGGTGTGGTCAAGCGGCGTGCTGGTGGCCGCGGCGCAGCAAGGCCGCCGGATCCTGGCACCACCGCCGGTGGGAGCGGACGCCTATGGGCCGGTGATCGAGGACTGGCAGATCGTGGAGCCGTGGGACGACGATATGGCCGTGCTGCGCTGGCAGGAGGCCTTGACCGTCCAGCCGGAAGGACAGCGGATGGTGAGCGGGCCGGGGGCGCTGACCCTGCCGCGGTGGGACGAGGCAGCGGACGCCCTCACCGACTTCTACCACCGAATCCTGGCGGCATGATGGTCCACCGCATCGTCGTAGGAGCAGCCGGCTTCATCGGCCGCCCGCTCGCCGCACACCTCGCCGCCCAGCCGGGACACCTTCTCCTCATCGACTCTGAACCGGCCGGGGCCCCCGCCGGCACGGTGCCGGGATGGCAGGCTGTCGACTGCCGCACGGAACGCTTCACCCAACTCGTCGACGATTTCCTGGACGGCGCCGAACGCGTGGAGCTCTTCCACGCGGCCGGACGGGTACCCCACCTCGCCCGGATCGCCGCCAACGACGTGGACGCCTTCCGTGCGGCGATTGAGGACAACCTGGTGACCACCTACGCGGTCCTACGTACGGTCGCCGAGGCCGCGGCGGCCCACCGCGTACCGGGCGCCCTGCTCGTCCTCGGCTCCGTCGGCGGAACCCGGGCACACCGCTACAAGGCCGGCTACGACGCGGCCAAAGCCGCCGTCGAGAGCCTCACCCGCAGCTTCGCACTGGAGTACGGCCCGCTCCACATCTCGACCCGGGCCATCGCGATCGGCCCCATCGACGCCTCCTCGACCACCTCTGCCGACGGGGCGCACCTCGACGCCCTCGTCCGGGACGTCCCACTACAGCGCTACGCCACCCTTGCCGAGGTGGTCCACGCCGTCGCGGCGCTGGCGACACCGGTCTTCGACTTCGCCAACGGCGCGACCTACCTCTTCGACGGGGGTCTCACCCAGCAACTGCGCTCCCAGGCCATCGAACGGCCCCCTGAGGACTTGGGAGTCGGCTGATATACAGGGGTCGGCCAGCGGGCGAGTACGTGGGGACAGGGCCAGGTCGGGTTTGGGCAGGACCCACTGGGCGGTGCGTTGGAAGAGGTGCACGGCTGCCGCCCGGCCGATGATGGCCGGGACGACCTGCACGGCGGAGGCGCCGCTGCCGACCACGCTCACAGGCTTCCCGGCCAGGTCGACGCTGTCGTCCCAGCGGGCGGTGTGGAGCACGGGCCCGGCGAATTCGTCGAGCCCCGGCACGTCCAACGGGCGCGGGACGTGCCACGGACCGGTGGCCATGACCAGGGCCGCGGCGCTGTAGGGCCCGTCGCTGAGATCCGGCGCTGTGTCCACGTCGTGGAGGAGTTCCCCATGGCGGTCACCGGGAAGATCCGCAGGGTCGAGATGCGCGCGATGGCTGCCCGCCTGCTGGATCTGGATCCGGTCTAGTGCTGTGACCGGAAAGGTTCACCGGGTCGCGACGCCCGGCACGGCACCTCGCCGCGTTGTCGGACCGCGGAAGTACGTCCAGTACGAGCCGCGGTCCTCCGCCTTGCGATGCACCGCACCGGACGCCGCGACCCGGCAAACCTTCCCGGCCACAGCACTAGGCGGTTTCGGTGGGGGCGAGTTCGCCCTCCCAGAGCTTGCGCTCGCTCTCCCGGGGGTCGGGGACGATCACGTCGTCCTCGCCGTTGTCCTTGCGGAAGGTCATGACCGGGCGGGTTCCCGTGTCGTACGCGGACCAGCCCGGGCGGCCGGACCGGGCGAAGGCCACCCACGCCGCGTGCATCACCGTCGCGAGGTCCTGCGGCGGGGTGGGGCCGGTCATGGGGAGGCTGTCCGGAACGGCGAGCGTGTCCCACACGAAGGGGAGCTCCAGGGCGTGACACGCGCCGAGCCGCACCTGGATGCTGTTGGGCTGCACCTGCGAGCGCCAGCCGAACTCGTAGACGTAGGTCTCGGCGCCCGAGGCGGCCCGGGCCTCGGCGACCCGGAAGGTCGGGATCCGGAACATCCGGTCGGTGAGGACGGCCGCAGCGGCCCCGGACGGCGCGTTGCGGGGGTAGGCGGAGGTGCTGTTCACCTTGTACTGGTCGTAGAAGTCGGCCGGGGCACCGTAGGCCTCGACGCGGTCCTTGAACTGCCCGGGGAGCAGCCAGTAGACCATCGGCGTCGGCACGATGAAGAGCCGGAACTCCTCGGTGTTGGTGCCCGCGAGGAGCGGGACGCCGCTGCCCGCGCCGGCCGCGATGGCGTCGATGGGGCGCCGGGTGATCAGGTCCCCGTCGATCACGGGCATCAGGGACATGCCGCAGGAGGCGATGGTCGTCGGACCGTACTTGACCGGGTCCGCGGTGGTGGTGATGGCGGCGCCGACCGCCTTCTGGGCGGCGATCAGCTCCACGATCGGGAGCCCGGCGAGGGCCTGGGCGGTGGGCGCGACGCCCGCCTCGGCGGCGATGGCCTCCAGGACGAGCGTGGCGTCCTCGAGGGTCTGGGTGATGTGCGCGGTGCCGCTCTGCGCGATGGCCTTGTGGAAGAGGCCGGTGTCGAGGGAGAGCAGGGTGAGGGCGCTCATCGCGCCTGCGGACTCGCCGAAGACGGTGACGTCGTCGGGGTTCCCGCCGAAGGCGGCGATGTTCTCCCGGACCCACTCCAGGGCGAAGATCTGGTCGCGCAGTCCTCGGTTGGCGGGCAGCGGAGCGTCGGGGATGTAGCCGAAACCATCCACGCCCAGGCGGTAGTTGAGGGTGACGCAGACGACGCCGTCACGGGCGAAGGTGGCCCCGTCGTAGGCGGTCACGGCGGAGGAGCCGGTGGTGAAGGCGCCGCCGTGGATCCACACCATGACGGGGAGCCCCGTCCCGACCGTGGCTTCCGGGGTCCAGACGTTGAGGTTGAGCCAGTCGTCGCCGGGGACCGACGGGTCCGGCATCAGGGCGCCCAACTGGCCCTCGACGGTGGGCTTGGGCGGTGTCGGGCCGAACTCGAAGGCCTCCCGCACGCCGTCCCACTCGGCGGGCGGGACCGGCGCGGCGAAGCGGTGGGCGCCGACCGGGGCCGCGGCATAGGGGATGCCGAGGAATCGGGCTACTCCGTTCTCGATCCGTCCGGCGATCGTTCCGTAGGCGGTTTCCACCTGCTGCGTCGGGAGGGACATGCGACTCCTTCGTCGGGTCCGGGGACGTGTGGAGGAGAGCCCTCCTCACGAGGCACCTGACTACCCTGTGCAATCTGTTCATATCCCAGGGTGACCGGAACTGCGCGAAGGTTGTCCCGAAAGCTCACGACTGGCTCACCACCATCCGCCTCCCGCCCTACGCGCCCGACCTGAACCCCGTCGAGGCCGTCTGGTCACTCGTGCGCAGAGCAATGACCAACACCGCCTTCGACACACCCGACGACCTCGACCGTGTCCTCCGTCGCGAGTTGCGCAGAATCCAGCTCAGACCCCACCTTGTAGAGACGGCTGCCTCACCGCCACCGGCCTCACCCAACCGACCCCGGCTTCGAGGGCGGCTTGTTGGGTGAGGTGGCTGTAGATGTTGGCGGTGGTCGAGAGGGCGGAGTGCCGCAGCGTCTTGGAGACCACGGTGAGCGGGACTCCGGCGGTGATGGTGATCGTGGCGGCCAGGTGGCGCAGGTCGTGAATGGTCACCTGCGGTACACCAGCCTCTTTGGAGAGTTGCCGGAGCCGGTCGAGGACGGTGTGGGGGTGCAGGGGTCGGCCGTCGGGTCTGCAGAAGACAAGTCCGGTGAATGGATCGTTTGGGTCGCTGTCGCGGCGGGCCCTTGACCGGGCCCAGCGCTCGAGTGCGATGGCGACGCGGGGTGAGACGGCGACCCAGTTCCGACTGGTACGGGTCTTGGGCGTGGTGATGACGAGGTGGTTGTTGTCGATCGCGGAGAGCGTGCACCGTACATAGAGGACACGCTCGGCCAGGTGGACGTCGTCCCAGTGCAGACCGAGGGCCTCGCCCTTGCGCAGGCCAGTGCCGATGAGGAACTCGAACAGGTCGGCCATCTCCGGGTCTGCCTGGAGGCAGTGCTGGAGGAAGCGGACGGCTTCGTCAGCGGTCCAGATCCGTCGCTCGGGCGACGGTGGCCGGTGAAGGGCTGGGGGACTGGCGGGGTTTGTGGGGGAGGCGGTGCTGGCGGAAGGCGTCGCCGAGAGCGCTGGAGAGGGTGGCCAGGCATCGGTAGAGGCTGGTCCGGCCGCGGCCGGCGGCGAGCTCGCTGGTGACGAAGGCTGCGATGTGACGGTGTCCGAGCTCGTCCAGCTTCAGGGTCCCGAAGGCCTGCGCGAGGTCGTTGTGGACGTAGTCCCGGTAACGCGCGCACCACCGCTGACCGCGGCCGCGTCTACCGGTGCTGATCCTGCGGGCCTCGGACCTGCTGACTCCCGAACACGGAACGAAGACCGCGACCACGATCGCACTCGGCCATCCAAATTCGTGAGGCCCTAAGAGGATCAACGCCAGTCAAGATCAGTGGGTGCTCCCGGAGCCGGGAGCACCCACTCGGTGTCAGGGGCAGCTGGGGCCAGTGCTGGGGTTGGTGCAGATGTCGGTGCCGGGGCCGCCGTTGTTGGTGTTCGTGCCCGGGCCGCCGTCGAGGTTGTCGTTGCCGTCTTCACCGAACAGAGAGTCGTCGCCGTCTCCGCCCGTCACGGTGTCGTTGCCAGGGTTGCCGTGGAGGATGTCGTTGCCCGGGCCGCCGGCGATCTGGTCGATGCCGGGGCCGCCGGTGATGTTGTCCGCGCCGGGGCCGCCGCAGATGAGGTCGTTGCCGGGGCCGGCGTTGATGGTGTCGTTGCCGTCGCGGGCCAGGATGACGTCGCGCCCGGGCGTGCCGGTGATCTGGTCGTCGCCGGGGGTGCCGGTGATCGTCGGCTGCTCGCCGAAGCACGTGGTCGCCGCGACGGTGGTGGTCTCCGATGCGAGGTCGTTGGCCGGGACGGGGTCCGAGACGGCGCCGGCCACCGCTGCCGTGTCGGTGTGGGTCCCCTCGGTCGTGGCCGTCGTGGTGATGGTGCGCGTGGCGCTGTTCCCGGCGGTGAGCGTGCCGATGTCACAGGTGACGACGTCCGGAGTGGTGCCGGCGGCGGTGCAGCCGGCGGATGCCGAGGCGAACTGGAGTCCGGCGGGCAGGGTGTCCTTGAGGACGACCCCTTCGGCGGTCTGCGGGCCGTTGTTGGTCGCGGTGAGCGTGTACGTCACGTTCTGCCCCACATCGACGGGGTCGGAGCCCGCGTCGGACTTCGTGACGCCGAGGTCGGCATCGGTCAGGTCGAGACGGCCGATGTAGTTCGCGGTCTCGGCGATCCAGATGTCGTTGTCCGGACCCGTGGTGATGCCCCAGGGGCCGCGCTCCGAGGAGGGCAGGGAGAACTCGGCGATCACGCCGGCCGTGCTGATCCGCCCGATCTTCCCGCTGTTGCGCTCGGTGAACCACAGGCTGTCGTCCGGCCCCGCGGTGATTTCCTCCGGCTGCCCCGTGGTGGTGGGGATGGGGTACTCGCTCATGGCACCGGCCGTGGTGATCCGGCCGATCTTCTCGCCGCCGAACTCGGTGAACCACAGGGCGCCGTCAGGACCGGCGGCGATCCCGGTTGGGGCGCCGCCGCCCGGAATCGGGAACTCGGTGACCGCGCCGGCGGGCGTGATCCTGCCGATCTGTCCGGCCGCCGTTTCGGTGAACCAGAGGTTGCCGTCCGACCCGGCGGCGATACCGTTCGGCTGGCTGTGCCCGGTGGGCACGGCGTACTCGGTGATGGCGCCCGCGGTGGTGATCCGGCCGATCCGGTTGCCGTTCTGCTCCGTGAACCACAGTGCGCCGTCCGGCCCGGAGATGATCCCGGTGAGCTCGCTGAAGGTTTCGGGCACCTGGTACTCGGTGATGGTGCCGCTGAGGTCGATCTTCCCGACCTTGTTGGACACAAGGCTCCGCTCGGTGAACCAGACGTTGCCGTCCGGCCCGGTGGTGATGTCGTGCGGGGCGGAGAACTGGGTGGGCACCGGGTACTCGGCGATCATGCTCCCCGTCGGGGTCATCCGCCCGATCTTGTTGCCGTTGGTCTCGGTGAACCACATGTTGCCGTCCGGCCCGGTGGTGATGCCGATCGGTGTGCTGTTTGGTGTGGGGACGGGGTACTCGAAGATGCCGACGGCCGCATGGGCCGCCGGGGCTCCGACGGCCAGGGGCAGAGCGGCAGCCATCAGGGTGCCGGCGAAGAACGCCGTAAGCCGGCGTCCCCAACGGGACTTCGGACGCGGGGGCGTCCCGTGCCCTGGCGCGCTGCAGGTGGTGGTGGGCATGAGGCGAGCACCTTTCGGTCGCGGTGGAACGCCCCCGTCCTACCAAGCCCCCATCGTTTCTGCAGATGCGGCGGCGCCCGGGGCGCGCCGGATGTCCACTCACCTTTCACCCGATCAGAGCATGGGCGGCCGAATTGGCGCTGGGGGTCAAGGGGCCGCAGGTTCAAATCCTGTCGTCCCGACCATGCTTCATGCAGGTCGGAGGCCGTTCTCTCGTATGTGAGAGGACGGCCTTTTCCATGCCCGGAGTCCTGGTGGTCGCAGTGTGGTCGCACGCCCGCTTTGGGGCTGGTTGGCGGTGGGGTGGAAGTCGGTCGGGGCGGGGGAGCGGAGCCGGTGGAGGGCTTCGCGGAGGTGCTGGATGTGGTCGCGTGGTGGTCGCAGCCGTTCCAGCCAGGCGCGTCGGCCCCGCGCCAGAGGCTGACGATGACCCATCCTCGGGCCACGGCAGTGCACGGCAGGATGGTCATTTTGGTGCGGCACCCTGGTCGGGATCTATCAGCGCTGAGCGCGTCACCGCTGGTCGTAGCCGCGGGCGCGGTACAACCGGACGAACCGGGCCGCGCCGACCGTCCTGCGGTGTACCAGGCCGAGGGCCCGCCGTTCGTACCGCTCGGCGCGCTCCTGTCCGGCATCCCGAGGGCTCTGCCGCCGCCGGGCGTACGTCCTCCTGCTGTTCGAGGCGTCAGACCGGCCTGGTCGGCGACGGTCAAGCCGAGGCGCCCGTGGCCGAGATGCCACCACCGCCGGCCGGCTGGTGATTGCAACCGGCAGTGACGGGGCAGGCAGAGCGGCGTTGTGATCAATAGCCCGGATCCGAGCCCGGGTCTGGAGAAGATGAAGGCGGTCCGCATGCGGTACACCCCGGAGGCCCTTGATGCCCTGCGCCATGAGGGTGATCCGTTCGCCGACGCGGTCATCGCCGATCTTGCGGCGTCCGGAAAGACCGCCGAGGTCAACCGGGTGCTGCTCGAGTTCAGCAGCAATGACCAGCCGATTCCGGAGAACCTGCCGCCCTCGGTCCGGGACTTCCTTACCGCCACCGACAACCCGCCCGGCTGGGCCGATGCCGCCCGGATCGCGAGCGCCTACGACTTCTTCGTCGACGACGGGGTGCACGTCGCCTCCGTGCTCTCCTACGGTGCGATGGTCAACTGCTACGCCGCACCCGTGCCCTCCCGTGTACTCGACCTCACCCACCAACTCAACCGCCCGCACCGGCGGCTGGCGGAGACCTCGCAGTTCGTGATGCACCTGATGGGACCCACACCCTTCGGTACCGGCGGCGCCTTAGTCCCCACCATCCAGAAGACCCGCCTGATCCACGCCGCCGTACGCCACCTCGTCGGCAAGTCGCCTGATTGGAACAGGGAACGCGACGGGGTCCCGGTCTGTCAGGAGGACCTCCTCTCCGCCCTGCTGATCTTCTCGGTCCAGGTACTCGACGGAATGAAGCGGCTTGGCATCTCTGTCACCGACGCGGAAGCCGAGGACTACTACTACATCTGGCGCGTAGCCGGCGCCATGCTCGGCATCCGCGAGGACATCATGCCCACCACCCTCGCCGAGGCCCGCGAGGTCAACGCCCTCGTCGTGGAACGCCACTTCGGCCCCTCACCCGAAGGCATCGCACTCACCCGCGGCCTGATCGACTTCTACGAGGAGCTCATCCCCGGCAAGGCCTTCGACGGCGTCGTCACCGCGATGATCCGCCAGGTCGTCGACAAGCGCGTCGCCGACGCCCTGCAGGTGCCCAGGGCCCGACTGTGGAGCCGGATCACGGCAGCGGGGGCGAGGCTCGTACGCGTACTGGAACGCGGCGAGGACACGAACAAGGCCGCCCGCACCGTCCTCGACCAGGCAGGGCGTCTCCTCCTCGTCGGCAGCGTCCGTACCCTCACCGACGGACAGCGCACCGAACTGCAGATCCCGACAGAACTGCGCGAGAGCTGGTCCTCACCCTCACTCCCCGCTCCACGCCCGGGATGCCCTATGTCCGCGGAGGAGCGTAGCTCGTGACCGTCCAGCTTCCATCGATCGGAGAGGCAGGGCACTCCTGATGACCGTTTCGGGCATGACCGCATTTGATGAGGTTTACCAACTTCCCGACCCGCGCGGCTATTTCACCCTGCTGTCCGAATATCGGATGCCGCAACACGCGCAGGTACCCTTCCGCCGCATCATCGAGGCTCGGCGCGCACAGCTGTCGGGCCCGGCGGAACCGTTCACCGTGTTGGACCTCTGCAGCTCGTACGGCATCAACGCGGCGCTGATCAACCATGACCTCACACTGGACGAGCTGAACGAGCACTACACCTCGGCCGAGGCGGCCAAGCTGAGCACCGACGAACTCATCGAATGGGACCGGGATTTCTATGTGGCCCGCCGCCGTCCCGACGCGGTGCGGTTCCTCGGGCTCGACAAGTCCGCGCCCGCGCTCTCGTACGCGCGGGCAGTCGGCCTGCTGGATGAGTGTTTCCCGGAGAACCTGGAGGTGGCGGAGCCCAGTGCGGGGTTGCTCCGCGCCGCGCGGACCGTCCAGCTGATCACTCTCACCGGAGGCGCCAGCTTCCTGACCCCCCGAACCTTCCACTCCCTCCTCGGCGCCGCTCAGGCGCAGGTCTGGGTGGCTTCCTTCGTGCTGCGGACCGTCTCGTATCAGGACATCGCCGCCTGCCTGGAGTCCTACGGCCTGACCATCGAAAGGGCGGAGGCCACCCATCCGCAGCGTCGCTTCACGGACCCTGCGGAGCAGCGGTACGCGATCGGCGCGGTGACTGCACTTGGCGAGGACCCTTCGGGGAAGGAGGCCGACGGATACTTCCACGCACGGCTGCACCTGTCGCGTCCAGTGGGCGAGAAGGGGGTCGGTCTCGGGGAGTTCGTCAGCGTCTGAGCCGAGGCCGCGGTCCAACTTCGCCCGTGCCATGGCCCGGAGCGCGGCCAGGGGTATGGCGGGCGGCAGGGTGCAGTCGCGCGTGGAGCCGTGCGCGGGCGGCCTGAGAGACTCCCCGTCCAGCTCGACGCCGGGGCCGCCCCCCCCGCAGCCTGTCGGCAAGCCTGCGACCGCAAGGGACCGCCATGGCCATCGCGCGCGCCGGAGTGCCGTAGGGTGGTGCTACCGACGCGGGGTGGAGCAGCTCGGTAGCTCGCTGGGCTCATAACCCAGAGGTCGCAGGTTCAAATCCTGTCCCCGCTACTGCTGGAGGCCCGGATCCCATGGATCCGGGCCTCTTCTGTATCCGGCATCACCGCAACCAAGGCATCGACATTCAGTGCACTGCGGAGTTGTGGCGCCTTGAGCGGATGCCCTCAGGGTTGCCCAGAACTCGTCGGCCGGTCCCTGGGCTACGACGGCTCGGTTGGACCCTTGGCCACGCCACCCAGAGCGTGTCGCTGCATCAGCCGGGATATGTCCTTCGCGGTGACGATCCCTACCAGATGGCCCGAGTCCACCACGAGGATGGGCATGCCGGTCCCTGGGCCGAGCCTGTCGAGAACCTCGCTCAGAAGCTCGTTCGGAGCGGCAGTCGCGCACTGCGCGAGCGCCGTCGCCACCTCTCGTACGCGTAGCGCCTCCCGGTTCGCTCCCGGGATCGAGGCCAGCTTGCGCATGTGCACGATTCCGCTGGGACGGCCTTCGAAGTCGAGCAGAGGCAGGGCGGAATGCCGTGATTTCACTGCCACCTCGTCGATGAATCGCCGGACGGTCAGCCAGTCGGGACCGGTGGCCACCGGGCTGGACATGGCATCGGCAACGCCCACACCCTGTACGGCCGTGTGGAGAACGGCGTGTTGCCGTTCCGCGCCGGCGACGACCGTGATGAAGACGCCGACGAGGACGAGCCACAGCCCGTCCGGCGCCCCGCGCAGGAAGGAAATCCATCCGACGGCCGCCAGCAGCACTCCTATGACCTGACCGCTGCGGGATGCGGCCCGCTCCGCACGCTGCCGGTCTCCGGTGCGCCACCACAGCAGCGCCTGCAGCACCCTTCCGCCGTCGAGCGGTGCAGCGGGCAGCAGGTTGAACACGCCCAGGAACAGGTTCGCCCAGCCGAGCCACACCAGGACGGCCGCGGGCACCGCCCAGCCGAGGAGCGCATCCAGCCCTATTCCGGCTCCGAGCGCTACGCCTCCGATGGCCAGGCTGGCGAGCGGCCCGCTCACCGCCACTGCGAAGGCAGCCGGTGCGGTCTGCGGTCGCCCCATCCTGGTCATCCCACCCAGTGCCCACAGCGTGACGTCCTGTACCGAGATCTTCCTCCTGCGGGCCGTCGCGGCGTGTGCCGTCTCGTGAAGCAGCAGGCTGCCCATGAGCAGCATGGCCCCTATGGCACTGGCGAAGGCGTACACGGCATCCGAACGTCCCGGAGCCAACGCGGGGAGGACCTGGCGGCCGAGACCGTACGCGAGCAGCACCGCCAGCAGCGGCACGCTCCAGTGCATCCGCAGCGGTACCCCGACAACACGTCCGACACGGACGGAGCCGTTCATCGTCGTCTCCTGCCGGCTCGGCAGCCGGTCCATCCGAGCAGGACCTGCGACCTGCGCTCCGTGAACCGACCGGCACGGCACTCACCCACAATTGTCACTCTCAAACCGCCGCATGATGCACAGGACCGTGCCGTCCGGCGGTAGGTCCTGTCTGCCGGTGACTTGCGCGCCGATGGCGTCCAGCGGGGTGACCCGCCGTGTTCTCAGAAATGAGAAGGTGGCCGTTCGGGTGTCCGGGGCCCCTGCAGCCGGGCCGCGAGCTCCTCGGGCATGCTCTCTCGGTTGGCCGGGGTGAGGTGGACGACTTCGATGTCGGCGCGCCGCTTGAGGGCGTCGGTGAACGGATCGCGGTGCGCGTGGACCGTGGCGACGATGTCGAGGTCCGCGGTGAACAGTGTGATGACGGCCGGAGGCGGGCCGGGTGAGATCGGCCGAACGGGGGATTTGGCGTGCGGACCGGTGCCGGCGCCGCCGCCTGCGGGTATGGCGGCCGGCATGAGCGGAATTGAACTCAGCAGCGCCGCGTTCGACGATAAAGCGGTGATCCCCCGCCGGTACAGCGGTGAGGGGGAGAACATCTCACCGCCCCTGACCTGGTCGGAGGTGCCCCAGGAGGCCAGCGAGCTGGTGCTCCTGTGTGAGGACCCGGATGCGCCAGGGGCGACCTTTCTGCACTGGCTGGTGACCGGCATCGATCCGGGGACGACCGGGACGGCGGAGGGTCAGAAGCCCCACGGTGGCCTGCCATGGCCCAACGGCTTCGGGCGCGTGGGCTGGGGAGGGCCGATGCCTCCACCGGGGCACGGGCCGCACCGGTACTTCTTCCGGCTGTACGCCCTGTCCGAGCCGCTGCCGCTGCACGACCGCCCGGGCGTCGAGGACGTGCACCGTGCCCTGAAGGGCAGGGAGCTGGCCTCCGGCACCCTGGTCGGGACCTATCAGCGCTGAGTGCGTCACCTCTGGTCGTAGCGGTGGGCGCCGTACAGCTGGACGAACCGGGCCGCGCCGACCGTCCTGCGGTGTACCAGGCCGTGGGCCCGGCGCTCGTACCGCTCGACGCACTTCTGTCCGGCATCCCGAGGGTTTCGTCGTCGAATACGACCTTGGCATCGCCGACGCCGAGCCTGGCCAGCCGCATGCGGACCTCGGCGACCAGGTCGGGCCAGCGCTCGACGTTGGGCTGCCGCAACGACTGGCGGCAGCCCAACATTGAAGCTCCGCCATCTTGAAGTGCTGGTCAGCGGGGTGGCGTGACCTCGTTTCGGGGTGCTCGTGCTGGTCGTGGGCGGCAGTGTGCGGCGCAGATCGTCCGGCGGGGTGGTTTTTTGCCGATGAGTTCACCGTCCTCGAACGGTCTACCCAGCGACATGACCGTTCTCGACAGGAGTGCCATGTCCACCATCCAGCCAGTGATCATTACCGCCGACCAGGACGTTCTGCTCAGCTTCTATACGAAATTGTTCGGCGCTGAGGAGATCTTCCGGATACCGGCGGAAGGCCCGGCCTTCTACCTCGGCTTGCGCATCGGCGACACCGACCTCGGGCTGGTGGCCAAGGCGGACCCGGGGAACGGGGCGGCGCCGCGGATCCTGCTCAGCATCGGTGTCGATGACGTCGAGGAGACGCTCGGCCGGGTGGAGGCGCTGGGCGGCTCGGTCCGCAGCGGCCCCAACGACATGCCGTGGGGACAGCGCGTCGCCCACATCTACGATCCCGACGGCAACCCGGTGAACCTCACTCAGCCGATCCCTGCCCGGTGACGCTGTTCCGGGGGCATGTGCTGATCGTGGGCTACCTGCGGTAGAGATCACGGACCTCGATGAGGCCGGGCGGAAGATCGGCAAGGACCGCTTGCACCCAGCGGTTGGTTGTATCCGCGGGCCACCATGACCCGCCGCGGCAGTTCGTGGGTCGGTCGATGCCTCCTCGTCCCGCCGAGTGCCTGATGGCAGGACAGAGTCGTCGTCCCGACTTTGCTTCATGCAGGTCGGAGGCCGTTCTCTCACACACGAGAGGACGGCCTTTTCCATGCCCGGAGTCCTGGTGGTCGCATTGTGGTCGCACGCCCGCTTCGGGGTTGGCCGGCGGTGGGATGGAAGCCGGTCGGGGCGGGGGAGCGGAGCCGGTTGAGGGTTCGCGGAGGTGCTGGATGTGGTCGCGTGGTGGTCGCAGCCGTTCCAGCCAGGCCCGTCGGTCGTTTCGCTTCTGAGCCCGGGTGAGGGTGTGGTCGATGGTGTCGACGGCTTCGCGGTCGGCTTGTTGGGTGAGGTGGCTGTAGATCTTGGCGGTGGTCGAGAGGGTGGAGTGCCGCAGGTCTTGGAGACGACGGTGAGGGGGACGCCGGCGGTGATGGTGATCGTGGCGGCCAGGTGGACGTCGTCCCAGTGCAGACCGAGGGCCTCTCCTTTGCGCAGGCCGGTGCCGATGAGGAACTCGAACAGGTTGGCCAAGTCCGGGTCTGCCTGATGGCAGTGCCGGAGGAAGCGGACGGCCTCGTCCGCGGCCCAGATCCGTCGCTCGGGCGACGGCGGCCGGTGAAGTGCCGGGGGACTGGCGGGGTTGTGGGCGAGGCGGTGTTGGCGGACCGCGTCACCGATTGCGCTGGAGAGGGTGGCCAGGCAACGGCAGAGGGTGGTCTTGCCGCGGCCTGCGGCGAGCTCGCCGGTGACGAACGCGGCGATGTGACGGTGTCCGAGCTCGTCCAGCTTGAGGGTGCCGAAGGCGGGCGCGAGGTCGTTGTGGACGTAGTCCCGGTATCGCGCCATGGTGGTCGGCTTGAGGGGAGTGCCTGGGCGGCGAGCCAGGCGGTCAGGTAGTCGGTGACGCTCTGGTTCGGGTCGGCGTTGAACCCGCCGGCCTCGCCCTCGAGGAACCTCCGCAGCGCCGCCTCGGCCGCGTCGTGGCTGCCGAATCCGCCGCGGCGGACGGTCGTCCGGCGGTGGCGCGGTGCCGGGACGTCGATGGCGAACGTCCACGTCCCGTGGTCACCGTCCGCGAGCAGGTGCGGGCAGCGTGCTCCGAGTTGGTGACGCAGTGTGTCGCGGAAGCCACACCTCGACTGGACAGGACCTGCCTCTGCCACGTGGCCTCCGTGATCCCCTTCTACGCGGCGTTCCGTGTAGTCATGGCCTTAGCCGGACGGGTTGTCGCCCGCCTCTTTCGCCTGGATCCCGGGCCTCGCGGGCGGTCGTCTTCACCGGCGCGACCCGCAACTCCCGGCTCGGCGAATACCGCAGTGCGCGGGTGAGGGGCCGCTACACCACTCTGAAGAGGACCTTCTGCTTGCCGACAAAGAACGGGTCGGCGCGCTTGAGCTCGGCGCGGACGCTCGCGCCCAGCTTGAGGGGCATGCCGGACGTGATCTTGCCCATGACGGCGGGCTCCGCCAGGTGCGCCGTGCCCTCCTTCGGACTGCCGACTTCCTTTTCGGTGTTGATGATCGTGACGTCGAAGACCTCGCCCACGCGGTTCTTCAACATCGCGGCCTCTGCCAGGTCCACCGAATCACGGTCGGCCACCTTCCCCTTCCCCCGCTCCATGTCGCAGGGCAGGCAGTACAGGGCCTCCAGCACCCAGTCCGGCGGGGCCTTGTCGGCGCACGCGGCCACGCACAGTTCACCGGCAAATCGGTCGACCAGGCGCCGGAGCGGAGCCGTGCAGTGCGCGTAAGGGGCCGCGATGGCCGCGTGGATCTTGTCGGTCGGGATCTGGTGGTCGCGGAAGACGGTGTACTTGGCCCTGAGCAGCATCGCCATGGCTTCGCTGAGGAAGGCCATGTGCTTCTGGTCGTTCGGATCGAGCTTGCGTACCAGCTGGGCGTACGAGAGGTTGGCCTGCCAATCGATGCCTAGTGACGTGGCGATGTCGTGCACGCTCTGGACCACGTTCTGATCGGACGTCTCCTTCTGCGTCCGCAGGATCCCGGTACCGCTGTCCAGCATGATCTGGGCCGCCGCCATCCCGGTCATGAGGGAGATCTGCTCGTTCCAGCCCTCCACGGGCAGCGTGGCCACGTAGCTCAGCCGGAACGTTCCGTCCTCGAGGGTGACCTCCTGGTCCGGCAGGTTCACCGAGATCCCGCCGCGGTCGGCCTCGACGGCCTCCCGCAGCTTGCCGATCTCGCGCAGCAGCGCGATGGGCTCCTCGGCCGTTCCGGCGTCGATGGCCTGCTGGACGCCCTGGTAGTGGAGCTTCGCCCGGCTGCGGACCTTTGCCCGGCCCACGGACGAGGCGGTGACCTTGCCGTAGGCGTCGAGGTCGTGCTGCCACAGCAGGGCCGGCACGACCTGGTCGGGCAGCAGGCTCGCCGGTCCCTCGGAGATGACCGGCGGATACAGGGGGACCTTGAGGTCGGGGAAGTACAGCGTCTCGATCCGGTCGTGGGCCTCGGCGTCCAGCGGCCTGCCGGCCTCGACGAAGGCGGCCACGTCGGCGATGGCGTAGTGCACGCGGTAACCGCCGCCGGCCCGCCGCTCCAGGTGCATGGCCTGGTCGAGGTCCTTGGACGTCGGCGGGTCGATCGTGAACAGCGGCAGGTCGGTGCGGTCCTCGGCGGGCGGCTGCGGTTTGGCCACGGCCTCGTCGGCCGCCGCGAGCACGCGCTTGGGGAACTTCGTGGGGATCTTCAGTTCCGTCCGGAGTTCCTGGAGCGCGGAGAGCAGGGCGGCCTGGGCCTCGTCGGACATGTGCATCTGGCGGCGTCGCATGCCCCGAGCGTAGGTCTGGGGCCGCGGGCGGGCACGGTGAGCGTGTCCGGTCGGGGGAGGCCCTGCAACCACGATGCCGTCGGGTGAGGGGCAGTGCGGCCTCAGGCGACGGGCGGACGGCCGGAAGGTGACCGTCGCGTGAGGGCTGAGGCGTGTCCGCTCAGTGGGTTGGTCGCTCGCCCGCGGGCGGTCAAGGGGTCGCAGGTTCAAATCCTGTCGTCCCGACTGTGCGGAAACGCAGGTCGGAGGCCGTTCTCTCATCCACGAGAGAACGGCCTTTCGTGTGTTCGGATCCGGCCGCCGCTACTCCGCGGCCTTCGCCGCCGGGTGCGTCTTGGTGAGGGTGCAGACGCCGTCCTCGCATTGGCGTTGCAGGCGGCCGCGGGAGATGGTCTGCGCCAGGCCGACCATCCAGCACGTGGGGCAGCCGCGGAAGGCCACGAGGGCCAGCGGGGCCGCCAGCAGGGTGACCGGGCCGGCGACGGGCACCAGGGCGATCGCGCCGATGATCAGCCCGAAGCCGATGGCGCCGCGCGCCAGGTGGCGCGGGACGGACGTGCTGGCGAAGTTCGTTTCGGGCGCCGCGGATGGTGCGGGCGGCAGCTTCACGGTGTTCACCGTAGTGAGTCTCCTTCGGCTGGTTGGTCGATGGCCGCCAGTGAGTGACGCAGTGCTGCGCGAGCCCGGTGCAGCCGCGATTTCATCGCGGCGGTGCTCAGGCCCAGTGAATCGGCGACGGTCTTGCCGGGCAGGCCCTGGACGTCCCGCAGGATCAGGACCTGCCGCTGGTCGCGGGGGAGGGAGCTGAGCGCCGCCGCGATCCGCTCCGCCTCCAGCCTGTGCAGCACGGCGTCCTCGGCGGACCGTTCCGCGGACGCCGAACGGGCCGGCGCTTCCTCGCTCCGCGGGGCGAGCAGCCGTATCTGCCGGAGGCATTCGTTGCGCACGATCCGGAACATCCAGGAGGCGAGGGCACCGGTGGCCCGCAAGGTGCCGATCTTCCGGTAGAGGATGATCAGTGCCTCCTGCGCCGCGTCCTCCGCGTCCTGCGGCGAGGCGCAGAGCGACAGGGCGAACTTGCGCACATGGGGCTGCGATTCCATGACGACGGTGGTGAGTGAAGTGACGTCGCCGTCCTGAGCGGCCTTGATCAGCCGCTCGTCCGGCCAGGGGAAGCGTTGTTTCACGTGCTGCTCATTCCAGTCGTTCCCGGAAGGTGTCCCGCGCCGGGCCCTGGTCAGATCCGGCTCTTGTAGCGCCGCAGCAGGTGCCAGCTGCACGCGCCCACGAGCAGGGCTCCGATCACTACGATGCTGGTGATCATCATGGGTGTTTCCTCCTGGTCCTGTCGGCCCGTTCGGCCGGTACACGGATAAGAGGCGGGGAGGTCCGAAAAGGATTCGCGGCCGGTCGAAAGTCTTCTTGGAGTTGATAGGCAAGTCGTTGCTTGCCTATCCTGGGGTGGTGGCCGACGAACTCTTCAGAGCTTTGGCCGACCCGACCCGCCGCACCATCCTCGACGAGCTCGCGGAGAAGTCCGGGCAGACACTGTTCGAGATCTGCTCGCGGCTGACGATGAAGCACCAGCTCGGGATCTCGCGCCAGGGCGTCTCCCAGCACCTCGCCGTGCTGGAGGCCGCCGGACTCGTCGAGACCAGGCGGGAGGGCCGGTACAAGTTCCACGACCTGAACACGGCCCCGCTGCGGCAGATCGCCGAGCGATGGCGCACGCCCGACCCGTCCGGACCGGAAGAGAGCACCCCATGAAGATCCACCTGACCAGCGTCTTCGTCGACGACCAGGCCAAGGCCCTGCGCTTCTACACCGAGGTCCTCGGGTTCGTGAAGAAGCACGACGTCCCGCTGGGCGGGCCGGACCGGTGGCTGACCGTGGTCTCGCCCGACGAGCCCGGCGGCACCGAACTCCTCCTGGAGCCCGCCGGCCATCCGGCCGCCAAGACCTACCGCGACGCGCTCGTCGAGGACGGCATCCCGCTCGCCCAGTTCGCCGTCGACGACGTCGAGGCGGAGTACGAGCGCCTGCGCGGCCTCGGTGTCCGCTTCACGCAGGAGCCGCTGGAGATGGGCCCCGTCACCACCGCGGTCTTCGACGACACCTGCGGCAACCTGATCCAGCTCGCGACCGAGCCGAAGTAGCCTGCCGGGAGGAGCGCCCTCAGAGGGCGAAGGCCGCCGACACGCGGGCCAGCTCTTCGGGCGGGAGGGCGAAGGCGTTGCCCGGGTTCCGGTAGGAGTGCGCGCCGTCGTCCACGCGAACGCCGTCCCTGCTGGTCCAGCGGGATTCCCCGGCCGCACCCTGGCAGTCGACGAGGGCGGCGGCGAGTTCCTCGGGAGCCTCG
Source organism: Streptomyces sp. GL_148 (assembly GCF_057834205.1). Taxonomy (NCBI): domain Bacteria; kingdom Bacillati; phylum Actinomycetota; class Actinomycetes; order Kitasatosporales; family Streptomycetaceae; genus Streptomyces; species Streptomyces sp. GL_148. The sequence goes on from NZ_CM174396.1 coordinate 7,480,382, forward strand.
ACGGCCGTCCGGGCGCGGAGAGCTGCCGCCAGGCGGGGCGATGCGCCGTCCGGCGTGCTGTCGTCTCCGAGCGAGGACAGCAGGAGCAGGATCCGGCTATGGGGATCGGTCGTGCTGCCTCCCGGCAGCCCGTTGTCGGCCGCGGAGAGCAGCTCGGGCCAGGACAGGGCGGGACCCATGAAGTGCGCCTCCTTCTTGGCCAGGAGCAGCGCACGCTCCCAACCGGGGTGGTGCAGGAGATAGTCGACGCCCGGGTCGTCCTTCCACGCGCGGTGGACGACGTGAAGGAGATGCCCGGCGGCAAGAGGAATCGTGAAGACGGGCCACTGCGCCCGTTCGTACAGCTCCCGGTGGAACGCCTCGGCCGCGTCGTAGTCGGCGCCGAAGAGCAGTTCTTCCGTGTCCTCGTCGAGGGCGCCCGAGTAGAGGTGGCCGAGCCAGAAGAGGGGTTCCTCCAGCAGCTCCGGCCGGTGGGCCAGTGGGCGACTTTCATAGCCGGGTATCTCCGTCATGCTGATCATCATGCCGTCTCGTTGCTCCTGGACTCCCGGGGCGGTGGACCCGGTGGACCCGGTGTCCGTGGGGCCCGAGCGGGGCCCGGTAGCTGCCGGGTGCGGTCGGGAGCGTCCTGGTGGTGGGCGACCGGGTCGCCGGGTTCCTGGAAGTGCACGGCGCCGGGCAGGCCCGCCCGGTAGGCGTCGAGGGCCGCGCGGCAGTAGGCGAACATCGGCTCCGGCAGGGCGTCGAGGGAGTACCAGCCCATGGCGTCGCAGACGTCCGGCTCCCGTACTTCCGGGATGCCCTGCCAGGCCAGAGCCTCGAAGAACAGGCCGATCCGGGCCCGGCCCAGGGGGCCGCGGTGGTGGACGGTCACGGCCAGCCGCACCGCGGCGGGCTCGATCCGCACGCCGGTCTCCTCGGCCGCCTCACGGATCACCGCGGTGACGACGTCCTCGTGCGGCCCGTCGAGATGGCCGGACGGCGCGTGCCACAGCCCCGCCGCGTACACGGCTCCCGCGCGGCGGGACAGCAGGAGCTCCGCCCCTCCGTCCGGTCCGTGGCGGACCAGGAGGAGGTGTACGTCGACCGGCAGTTTGTAGCGCTCGGGTCCGGTCGCGGCGGGAACCGTGTGGCTGCCCCGCTCGGCCTGCTCGTCCGGGGCACGGCTCACGAGGGGTCTCCGGTCTTCGTTTCGGTTCGGGTGACGGGTGGGTGGTCGCGCTGGATGGGGAGGGATTCCGCGAAGGCGGACGCCTGTACCAGGTAGGCGGTGCGGAACTCGTCCGTGGAGCTGGTGGCGCCGTCCGAGTCCATGAGTTCGGTGAAGGTGCCCGACTCGGCGACCTGCCCGCCCTTGAGCACGTGGATGACGTCGGCGTGGCGTACGGAGTGCAGCCGGTGGGTGATCAGGACCACCGTCTGCCCGGTCGCCGCGAGGCTCCGGAGACGGTCGAAGAACCGCTGCTCGGCGACCGCGTCCAGGGCGCTGGTGGGCTCGTCCACCACCATGATCTGGCCGTGCCGGTACCAGGCCCGTGCGATCCCGATCTTCTGCCATTCGCCGCCGGAGGCCTGGCGGCCGCGTTTGTAGCCGCGTGCCAGGAGGGTGTCGAGGCCGTGGGGCAGACCGGTGAGGAACGCGTCGGCGCCCGAGAAGGCGGCCGCGGCCCCGACCGCCCCGTCGTCGAGGGGGCGGTCGGGGCGGCCGATTCCCACGTTGACGCGGAACGTGAAGGGCCACTGGTAGAAGGACTGGGACATGAGCGCGACCCGGGCGAAGATCTGCCGGCGGTCCGCCCGGGCGGCGTCGACGTGGTCCCACCAGATCGTGCCGCCGCCCTCGTCGGGCAGGTACAGGCCGGCCAGAAGCTTGATCAGGGTGGACTTGCCCGAGCCGTTCTCCCCGACGACCGCGATGACCTTGCCGATGGGGAAGGACAGGGAGACCTCGCGCAGGGTCGGCTCAGGGGTCTCTCCGGCGCTCGCCGGGTAGGTGAAGGTCACGTTCTCGAAGCGGACTTCCCGCAGATCCTCGGGCAGTGCCTGGCCCGTGGCGGGAATGGCGCGGTCCGCGGCCTCTGCGCAGAGGCGTTCGTAGTCGGCGACGTGCAAGGACTCCTGGTGCAGATCGGCCATCTGCAGGACGAGGCTGTCCAGGCTCGACGCACCGGTACGGATCGCCAGGACGGCCGTACCGGCGACCGCGAGGTCCATCGCCCCGCTCCACAGGAGCAGTCCGAGCGCCCCGTAGGTGAGGAGGGTCGCGAGACCGCCGGCGCCGTCGGCCGTCAAGCCGATCCGGGCGGCGTTGCGGGCCAGCCGGGTCTGTTCTCGCTCGCTGGTCTCCGCCATGCCGCGGAAGTGGCCGAGCAGGAACGGTCCGATCCCGTGCACGCGGACCTCGGCCGCCGCCTCCTGCTGGGTCAGCAGCTGCCCCAACAGGTGTCCGGCACGGGCGTGCTGGACGAAGGTGTGGAAGGAGACGTAGCGCTGTTTGGAGATCGTGAGCGAACTCCACGCACTGGGCAGGGTCATCATGACGAGGAGCGGCAGGAGCCCGACGTGCAGCACCGTGAGCACACCGGCCGCGGCGATGAGGGAGATCAGGGAGTTCAGCGTGTTCGTGCAGTACCGGACCATGCGGCGCGCGGAGTCCGCACCGTAGCGGGCGGCGTCGAGTAGGCGGTGGAACTCGTCGTCCTCGATCGCGGAGAGCTCCACCTGGTGCACCAGTCCGAGGTACCGCTCGGTCGCCACCCGCTGGACCTTCGGCTCCAGCGCGCCGGTCGACGCGGTCGACGCGGAGCGCAGCAGCGATCCGAGCAGCGCGGTGACCGCGACCGCCGCGAGGGCGGGCACGGCCCGGGCCAGGCGCTCGTTGGTCGATCCGGCGGACAGGATGTGGCCCAGGACGCCGTTGACGGCGATCAGCCCGACGGCCTGGGTGATGCCGCGGCCGAATTCGGCGCCGAGGACCACCCGGAGCGCGCGGGCGTCGGCGAGGTGCGCGAGGCGCACGCCCATGGCGACCATGCGCGGCAGTTCCTTGGCCATGGTCCACAGGCCGAGCTTCAGCCAGGCCCCCTCATGGCGTTCCCAGCCGATGTCGTAGGCGAGTTCGCCGCCGAAGAGCAGCCGCTCCGAGTCCGAGACGTTGGGCTCGGTCTCCGCCGAGACGTCCGGTGGGACCTCCTCGTTCGTTCGGTCCTTGCCGCCGGTCACTTCCCCCATGGTCATGTCCCCCATCCCCGGATCCGGTTCACCGGGGTCAACGACGGCGGTTGCGCCATCGAACACACGTATTTGAGCCGTGATGGATTCCGTACGCGAGCTCGGGAGACACCCCGTGTGTGGTGCACCCACCCATGGGGGGTACGGGCCCTGCGGCCGAGGTCCATGGCCGAAACGCCGGGCGTGCGTCCTGCCTGCCTACCCCTGGGGCACCAGCCGGCCGGCGTGCAGTTCGAGCGTGCCGCCCGGTGTGGCGCGGGCCGTGAGGCAGGCCTCGATCTGGCGGCGGAGCGCCGGTTTGACGAACCGCCGCAGTTCGGCCGGGGGGACCGCGCGCCACGCGAGGAGCTCCGTCTCCGGCAGGCGGATCCGGGCCAGGGCGGCGGCGTCGAGGGTGCCGCCGTCGTAGAGGAAGCGCACCCGGGCCGGATAGCCGGACCGGTGGGACCAGTTGACGGCGAGCAGCCTGCCCGGGGCGAGGTCGAGGCCGAGCTCCTCGAGGACCTCCCGGCGGGCCGCGGCGCGCGGGATCTCACCGACGTCGCTGTCGATGCCGCCGCCGGGCAGGTTCCAGTGGTCCGGATCGCCGTACGCGGGCCGCACCAGCAGGACCGCGCCCGCGGAGTCGGTGAACAGCACGCTCGCCGCCGTGAGGGCCTTGGGGCGGGCGGCGCGGTGGCCGGCGGTGTCGTAGGCGCCCGCGTGTTCCAGCTCCGCCCGGCGGGCCGGGTCCAGGCCGGCAGGGGAGCCGGGCTGCGGCACCCCGTCGATCAGGTGCGCCAGGGAGCCGGAGCACAGGGCTGCCAGGGCGGCGCGCAGGCGGGATGTCTTCCGGGTGTCCAGGGCCTCGTAGGCCTCCTCCGGGGTGAGCCAGCGGGCCTCGGTGACCTCCCCGTCCGGGAAGGAGATCGCGGAGGCCTCCTCGGGCGTGAGCGGTCCGACGAGGTGGACGTGGACGACGAGGGAGCGGCCGAGGGGCCCCGGCGGGCGGGAGTCCACGGCGAGCAGCCGCCCGACCGGCACGCTCAGGTCGAGTTCCTCCTTCAGCTCGCGGGCCAGTCCCTCCTCCGGGGTCTCGGTGTCCTCCACGCCCCCGCCCGGGAGCTCCAGCTCCGCCTTGTAGGAGGTGGTGAGGACGAGGACCCGCCCGCGCGGGTCCAGCACGATCCCGGTGGCGGCCACGAGGGGCGAGGGCTGGGCGGCGTAGTAGGCGCGGACCGAGTCGGTGTGCGGGGACGCGGGTGGCGGCGGGGGTGAGGGCGGGGTTGAGGGCGGGGGCGAGGACGAGGGCTGATCCGGCACGGGGGCTCCTGGAGACGAAGGGGGACGGCGTACGAGGTGTGGGTGTGGGTGGGGGTGTGGGTGTGGGCGCGAGGTGGTGGGGCACGGTGATCCGTACCCACTCGGGGAGGGTCCATGGGGTGGACCTTGGGGGACGGTGGCAGACCAGATGCGCCGCGTGGTGGTCGGGGTGAGCGGCTCGCTCGGCAGCCTCGCCGCCCTGAGGGCAGGGGCCCGGGAGGCGCGGCTCGGAGGGCGGGAACTGGTGGCTGTGGTGGCCTGGTCGCCGCCCGAAGGCGAAGGGATGTTCGCCCGGTTCCCCGACCGGGCGTGGGCCGCGCTGTGGGAGGCGGAAGCCGCCGCGACCCTCGACCGGGCCTTCGAGGAGGCCTTCGGCGGCGACCCGGCGGGCGTGCCCGTCGTACGCCGGCACGTGCTGCGGGGCGACCCCGGCCGGACCCTGTGCGAGCCGGCCGGACGACCCGACGACCTGCTCGTCGTGGGAGCCCGGCCCGCCCGCCGCTACGCGGGCGGGGTGGCGCGCCGGCTGCGCGGACGCGCGGTGTGCCCGGTGCTCACCGTGCCCGCGCCCGTACGGCCGGGCGCCTGGCTGAGGCGGCTGCGCCGGGCCGCGCCCGCGGACTTAGGGGCCGGCGCGGCGGGGGTCGCGCCGCCCGGCGCGGCGGGCAACGCGGCGTCCGGGGTGGCGGGCAACGCGGCGTCCGGCGCGGCGGGCAACGCGGCGTCCGGCGCGGCGGGCAACGCGGCGCCTGGGGCAGCCGGGTTCAGGCCCGGGCGAGGAGGAGGCCGCCCATCGTGACCATGGTTGCCGCGACGAGCCCGTCCAGTGCCCGCCAGGCCGAGGGCTTGCCGAGCGGGCCGCTGAGCAGCCGGGCGCCGTAGCCGAGCGCGCCGAACCAGCTGAGGCTCGCCAGGACGGCCCCGGCGCCGAAGGCCCAGCGGAGGTCGCCCCGGCCGGCGGCGATGGACCCGAGCAGCAGCACGGTGTCGAGGTACACGTGCGGGTTGAGCCAGGTCATGGCCAGGCAGGTCAGCACGGCGCGCCGGGCGGAGGCGGAGCCGGCGGCCCCGCCGGGGGAGTCCGCGGCGAGGGCGGCGCCCGGGTCGGGGCGCAGCACCCGGCGGGCGGCGAGGGCTCCGTAGCCGATCAGGAAGGTGCCGCCGACGAGGCCGACCAGGGTGAGGGCGGGCGGCCAGGCGGTGACGAACGCGCCGACGCCGGCCACGCCGAGGGCGATGAGGGCCGCGTCCGAGAGGGCGCAGATGGCGACCACGGCGAGGACCGACTGGCGGCGTACGCCCTGGCGCAGGACGAAGGCGTTCTGGGCGCCGATGGCGACGATGAGGGAAAGACCGGTGCCGAAGCCCGCGAGGGCGGCCGGGATGATGCCGTGTGTCATGTCTTCGACCGTAGGCAGCGGCGAGGCGAGGAGTACAGCTAAAGATTCTTACGTACCGTTAGCCGGTGTGATGGATGAGCTGCCTGTTGACCAGGTACGGACCCTGCTCGCGGTGATCGACGAGGGCACCTTCGACGCGGCGGCCGCCGCCCTGCACGTGACCCCGTCGGCCGTCAGCCAACGCGTCAAGGCCCTGGAGCAGCGGACCGGGCGGGTGCTGCTGATGCGGACCAAGCCCGTACGGGCGACGGAGTCCGGCGAGGTCGTCGTGCGCTTCGCGCGCCAGCTCGTCCGGCTGGAGCGCGACGCGCGGGCCGAGCTCGGCATGGCCGAGGGCCTGGGGCCGGTACGGCTGCCGATCGCGGTCAACGCGGACTCGCTGGCCACGTGGCTGCTGCCCGCGCTGACGGGGGTGCCGCAGGATCCGCCGGTCTGCTTCGAACTGCACCGGGAGGACGAGGCGCACGCGACCGAACTGCTGCGTGACGGACGCGTGATGGCGGCGGTCACCTCGCAGCCGGCGCCCGTGGCGGGGTGCACGGTGCGCAGGCTGGGGATCGCGCGGTACCTGCCGGTGGCGAGCCCGGCCTTCGCGGCGCGGCACTTGCGGGAGGCGGTGGAGCGGGACCTCCGGAGGGTGCCGGTCGTCGTGTTCGACCGGCTGGACCTGATCCAGGACGAGTTCGTGCGGCAGGTGACGGGGGACGCGGGCGCCCGGGCCTCGGAGGTACGCCATTACGTGCCCACGTCGGAGGGGTTCTGCGATGCGGCGGTCGCCGGGCTGGGCTGGGCGATGGTGCCGCAGGCACAGGCAGGCCCGCTGGTGGAGGCGGGGGAGCTGGTGGTGATCGCACCCGGGCGGACCCTGGACGTACCCCTGTACTGGCAGCAGTGGAAGCTGGACTCGCCGGCGCTCTCGATGGTCGCGGAGGCCGTCGCGCGGGCGGCGGCGGCAGCGCTCGGGTAGCGGGCGTCAGTCGCAGCCGGCGGGCGGAAGCCGTACGGGGCGCTGCCGGGTCGGGGCCGGGGCCGGGCCCCTTGGCCTGCGAGGACCGGTCGGGCGAGGGCTTAGGCTGCGGGCATGGAGTCCTACACGATCGGCCAGGCGGCGCGGCTGCTCGGCGTCAGCGTAGACACGGCCCGGCGGTGGGCCGACGCGGAACGGTTCCCGACGCGTCGGGACGGTACCCGGCGGATGGTCGACGGGCCGGACCTGGCGGCGTTCTGCGTGGAGGTCGCGCAGGAGGGCGGCGACGGGGAGGAGGCCGCGTACACCTCTGCGCGCAACGCCTTCCCCGGCATCGTGACGGGCGTGAAACTGGGCACGGTCGACGCTCAGGTGGAGATCCAGGCCGGACCGCACCGGGTCGTGTCGCTGCTGACCCGGGAGGCCGTGGAGGAACTCGGCCTTCAGGTCGGAGCGAGGGCGACGGCGCGGGTGAAGTCCACGAGCGTCTTCATCGACCGGGCCTGAGCGGCGGTCGCCCACACCGCAGGACACCCGCGTGCCGCTCCGTAACCCCGTGGTCCGGGGGTGCGCGTGCCGGTGGCACACTGGCCGGTGTTCCGCCGAAGGGGAGTACGTCCGTTGTCCATGTTCAGCAACCTGCGCCGGGCCGTGCGCCGCAGCTACCGGCGGGCCGTCGACCTCAGTCACCCGGTCCGCTCCCCGCTCGGCAGCGCCGTCGTCAACTGCATCGTGTACCGCGACGGCGTGCGCCAGGACGGCCACGGCCACGCCGATGTCGGCGAGGCACTGAGCCGGGTCCGCAAGACGGGCGAGGGCTTCGTCTGGGTCGGCCTGCACGAGCCTTCGCAGGAGGAGCTCGCCGGGCTCGCCGAGTTGCTGGGCCTGCACCCGCTCGCCGTCGGGGACGCGGTCCAGGCCCACCAGCGGCCCAAGATCGAGCGCTACGACGAGACCCTCTTCGCCGTGTTCAAGACGGTGCGGTACGTGGAGCACGAGGAACTGACCGCGAACAGCGAGGTGGTGGAGACCGGCGAACTCATGGCCTTCGCCGGCAACGACTTCGTCATCACCATCCGGCACGGCGGCCGGGGCACCCTCGGGTCGGTCCGCGAGGAGCTGGAGGCCTTCCCCGAGCACCTGGCCAAGGGGCCGGTCGCCGTCCTGCACGCGCTGGCCGACCACGTGGTCGACGAGTACGTGGCCGTCACGGACGCGGTGCAGAACGACATAGACGCCGTCGAGACCATGGTCTTCAGCGAGCACGGCGGCCACGGGGACGCCGGCCGGATCTACCAGCTCAAGCGCGAACTGCTGGAACTGCGCAGGGCGGTGGCCCCGCTGGGCCGGCCGCTCCAGCAGCTGAGCACCCTGCCGATCCCGGTCATCCCGACGGAGATGCGCACTTACTTCCGGGACGTCGCCGACCACCTGACCCGCGCCACCGACCAGATCGGTGCCTACGACACCCTCCTCGACTCGATACTGCAGGCCCATCTCGCGCAGGTGACCGTCGCCCAGAACGAGGACATGCGCAAGATCACCGCGTGGGCGGCCATCATCGCCGTCCCGACGATGGTCTGCGGGATCTACGGCATGAACTTCGAGCACATGCCCGAACTGCACTGGACCTACGGGTATCCCCTCGTGCTCGGGGTGATGGCCGTCGCGTGCTTCGTCATCCACCGGGGCTTCCGGCGCAACGGCTGGCTCTGACCGTGCCCGGCCGGCGCGGTGGAAAACCGGATGAGGGCGCCCGGCCAGGCCGATAACGTCCGCGTGTTGGCGCGCAACCACGAGGGACGGGCAGGTCGGACATGCAGCAGGTGGACGCGGACGAGTCGGCGATGGCGGAGCCGGCCGGTGAGCGGGTGCGGCTGGAGCCGCTGGAGCTCCGCCACCACGACGGGCTGTGCGAGGCGGTCCGCGACGGCAGTCTGTGGGAGCTCGCGGTGACGATCGTCCCGCACCCGGACGATGTCCGGGGCTTCATCGAGGACGCGATCGCGGCGCGGGCGGCGGGCACGCAGATCCCGTACGCGACGGTGGACGCGGCGACGGGGCGGGTCATCGGGTCCACCCGGCTGATGGTGATCAACACCGCGAACCGGCGGCTGGAGATCGGCTGGACCTTCCTCGCCGCGTCCTGGCAGCGGAGCGGTGCGAACACCGAGGCGAAGCTGCTGATGCTGACGCACGCCTTCGAGGCGATGGGGATGAACCGCGTCGAGCTGCTCACGGACGTGCGGAACGAGAAGTCGCGGGCGGCGATCACCCGGATCGGCGCCAAGCTCGAGGGCGTACTGCGGCACCACATGGTCATGCGGGACGGCTGGATCCGCGACACGGCGGTGTACAGCATCACGCGTCCGGAGTGGCCGGACGTGAAGCAAGGCCTGCTGGACCGCCTGGCGGCTCGGACCCCTGGCCGCTCCGAAGGCTGAGCGGAGCCCCGCCCGGGCGCGGTGACGCGGGCCCACTCGCGCAGGGCCGCGGCCCGGGGCGGCCGGAGTGGGCCGTGCCGGGGCCTTGAGGTGGCGCGACTTCTGGTAGTAAAGTTTCCTAACGAAGTCGCCCGAGCATTAACTCCCTGATGGAGGAACTGTGTTCACCCCCCACCGCAAGCGACTGGCCGTAAGTACCCTGCTCGGCGCCGCCCTTCTCGCCGTGCCCGTCACCGCCCACGCGACCGCCGCCGCCCCCACCGCGGCGCCGGCCACCGCGCAGGTGTCGGCCGCCGCCGCCGTCGGACTCGACGACCCGGTGAAGAAGGACATCGCCATGCAGATCGTCTCCAGCGCCGAGAACTCCTCGCTGAACTGGAAGGCGCAGTACAAGTACATCGAGGACATAGACGACGGCCGCGGCTACACGGCCGGCATCATCGGCTTCTGTTCCGGCACCCACGACATGCTCGAACTCGTCGAGTACTACACGCAGATCAAGCCCGGCAACGTGCTCGCCAAGTACCTCCCCGCCCTGCGGAAGGTCGACGGCAGCGATTCGCACGCCGGCCTCGACCCCAACTTCACCAAGGACTGGGTGAAGGCGGCCTCCGACTCCGACTTCAAGAAGGCCCAGGACCACGAGCGCGACCGGGTCTACTTCAACCCGTCCGTGAGCCGCGGCAAGTCCGACGGAGTGGGCGTGCTCGGCCAGTTCATCTACTACGACGCCATCGTCATGCACGGCGACGGCACCGATTCCACCAGCTTCCGCAACATCCGCAAGCGCGCCCTCACCAAGGCCAAGCCCCCGGCCCAGGGCGGCAACGAGACCACCTGGCTGAACGCCTTCCTCGACGCCCGGGTCTGGGCGATGAAGCAGGAGGAGGCGCACAGCGACACCAGCCGCGTCGACACGGCCCAGCGGGTGTGGCTCAAGAAGGGCAACCTGAACCTCAACACCCCCCTGGACTGGAAGGTTTACGGGGACCCGTTCCACATCGGCTGACCGTTGCTCCGAGGAGCGTGAGGCGGCGGCCCGGGGCGAACTCCCGTCCCGCCCCGGGCCGCCGCCCGCCGCCGCAGCGCCCACCCCGCGAGCACGGCCGCCCCGGCCAGCCCGTACGCCACCGGGATCGTCGCCCCGCCCAGCGCGCGCACCGAGACGTACGCCGCCGCCCCGGCGAGTGCCACCCCCAGCCACTCGGCGCGGCCGTCCAGCGCCACCAGCGCGATCAGCAGCAGTGCGTACCAGGAGTACCCCGGAGTCATCAGCAGGAACGCCGTTCCCGTCACCAACAGCGCCGCGCTCCAGGGCTGCTGCGGATCCCCGCGCCGCCAGACGTACGCCGTCACCGCCAGCATGCCGACCGTGACCGCGGGCACCGACCAGGAGTCCGGGAGCACGAGGCGCAGAGTTGCGTAGCGGCCGCCCGCGCCCGGGTCCTCGTACCCCTCCTCCTCGGCGTAGCCGCCCAGGTAGCCGAAGACAGACGCGCGAGAGACCAGCACGTACGGCAGGTACGCCAGGCCCACCACCGCGGCCGCGGGCAGCAGCAGCGCCGCCGCGTCCCGCCACCTCCGTACGCCGGCCAGCGCGCCCGGCAGCAGCACCGCGGGCAGCAGCTTCGCCGCGATCGCCAGCCCGAACAGGGCTCCGCCGAGCGGGCGTCGGCGCACCACCACCCCCAGCGCCGCCACCGACAGCAGGACGGCGAGCACGTCGACGTGCGCGTTGTTCACCGCCTCCACCGCCACCGCGGGACACCAGGCCCAGTACGCGGCGGTACGCGGGCTCGCGCCCCGGCGGCGCTGGACCAGCAGCAGCGCCCCGGTGACGGCGAGCGCCAGCAGGGCCCCGCCGGTCTGCAGTGCCTTGTGCCGCACGCCCGGCGGGGACAGGACGTGGACCAGCCCGAACCAGCCCTCCGCGACGGGCGGATAGACGGTGTGGACGGCAGGCCGGTTGATGCGGGTGCACACCCCCGGCTCGACGGCCACCCGGTCGGGCCCGGCGCAGGCGGCCCCGCCGCGCGGGAACAGCCAGTCGTCGCGCAGGGCGCGCAGCGCCGGATCGGCGGGGGCGTGGTCGTACGGGGAGATCCCGGCGGCCTGCACCCGCCCGTCCCAGGCGTAGCGGAAGGAATCGGTGCTGGTCAGCGGCGGCCCGGAGAGTCCCGCGGCGCAGACGGCCAGCGCACCCGCCAGCACGAGCGGGACCACGTACCGCTCCGGCACCCGCCGCAGCGACCAGGCGGCCGTGCCGAACAGCGTCCAGGCGGCCGCGTACCACCAGGTGAGCCCGGCCGGGTCGGCGAAGTGGCCCTCCTCGCTGACGGCGGGCACGAGCACGGCGGCCAGCGCGGCGAGCAGCAGCACGGTGAGGAGGGTCCGGGCGCGGGGGTGGTCCATACGGGCCAGCCTGGCAGCGCGGGGCGCCGCCGGGCGGGCGACCCGGCCCGGCGTCCGCGTTTCGTAAGGTGTCGGGCCGCCCGTGGTGGGCCCGGCGGCGCTCTCATGGAGGGCATGACTCCGTCCGCAACCCCGCCCGGGCCGCCGCCCGTACCCCCGCCCGGGCCGCCCGGCCCCCCGCCCGGGCCGCCGCCCGTACCCCCGTCCGGGCCGCCGTCCTCACCTCCGCCCCCCACCTCGCCGGAACCCGCCTCCCGCTTCCCGTTCCGGCCGCCCTCCTTCGGGGGCCGGCTGCACGACGCCCGCACCGCGACCTCCCTCGGCCGCTGGCTCGGCGCGGCCTTCGCCGTCTGCTTCGCGACCGGCCTGATCAGCCACTACCTCCAGCACCCGCCCGGCTGGGCCGCGGACTCGCTGCCCAGCCGCCCGGTCTGGGGCTACCGGCTCAGCCAGGGCCTGCACATCGCCACCGGGCTCGCGGCGATCGTGCTCCTGCTGGCGAAGCTGTGGACGGTGTACCCGAGGCTGTTCGTGTGGCCCCCGGTGCGCGGTGTCCGGCACGGGCTGGAGCGGCTGTCGGTGGCGGTGCTCGTGGCCTCCGCCGTCCTCCAGGTCTTCACCGGACTCCTCAACATCGCCGAGTGGTACCCGTGGCCGTTCGGCTTCATCCAGACGCACTTCGCCCTCGCCTGGGTGGTGACCGGCTCGCTGCTCCTGCACCTCGCCGTCAAGGCCCCCGAGATCAGGGCCCATTGGAGTCGCCGCTCGCCCGGAACGCTCCAACTCCCCGCCCAGGACGGCCCGGACCGGCGCTCCCTGATGCTCGGCGTCGGCGCGGCCGTCGGAGCCGTCACCCTCGCCACCGTCGGGCAGTCCCTCACCCCGCTGAAGCGGCTGGACCTGCTCGCGCCCCGGCACCCCGACCACGGACCGCAGGGGCTCCCGGTCAACCGCAAGGCCGCGGCCGCCGGGGTCACCGAGCGGGCGGTACGGGACTGGCGGCTGGAGGTGCGGGGCCCCACCCCCTACACCCTGACGCTGAGTCAACTACGTGCCCTGCCAAGGGCGCAGGCACGGCTGCCGATCGCCTGCGTGGAGGGCTGGAGCGTGGAAGCGCGCTGGAGCGGCGTCCGGATCCGCGACCTGATGGCACGGGCAGGCGCCCCGGCCGGGGCCGGGCTGAGGGTCACCTCGCTGGAAACGAGCGGCGCCTACCGGGTGATGGAGATGGGCCGGGACTACGCCGAGGACCCGCTGACCCTGCTCGCGCTGGAACTGAACGGGCAGGTCCTGACCGCCGACCACGGCTACCCGGCGCGCGTCATCGCACCGAACCGGCCCGGAGTCCTGCAGACCAAATGGGTCACGCTGCTGGAGGTGCTGTGAAGAGCGTGCGCCTGCTGCTGGGCGGCGCCGGACTGCTGCTGATCGCCATCGGCGGCCGGCTGCTGGCGGACCTGCCCGACCCCCTCGACGTGCTGGTGTGGATGGGCGGGGCGGTCGTCCTGCACGACGGGATCATCGCGCCCCTCGTGCTGGCGGCCGGCCTCGCGGTCGCCGCCGTGCCCGCGCGGGGCCTCGTACGGGGAGCCCTGCTGACGGCGGGCGTGCTCGTACTGGTCACCCTGCCCCTGCTGCTGCGACCGGGGGCGCCGCCGAACCCGTCGGCCCTGCCGCTGCCGTACGGACGGAACCTGCTCCTGGTGCTCGCGGCGGTGGCGATCGCCGCCGGGGCGATGGCGGCCGTGGGCCGGTGGCGGCGCTCACGGCCCGGCCCTGGCGAATCCGCCCCGGCCCGAAGGGACACGTAGCTCAGTCGGCGCTCCCGCTGCGGCCCCGCTCCACCGGGATCCACAGCTGGGAGTCGGTCTCCGCGCCGATCTCCACCGGCTGCGTCCGGAGGAACTCCGGACCCGGCCGGCTCGTGTACGGGTTCGAGGGGAACCACTGGGTGAACACGTCCCGCCACAGCTCCTGGAGGGAGCTCGGGTAGGGCCCGCGGTTGTCGAAGACCGCCCAGGTCCCGGCCGGCACGTCGAGGGCGTCGAGTTCCTCGGCGGCCGTCTGCGGGGCGGTCGCCACGCCGACCCAGTAGTCCACCTCGGCGCCCTCCTCCCGGCTGCCGGTCAGGTGCACCACCGCCGAGAAGATCCCCTCCGGCTCCCGGCCGGCCAGCGCCTTCATCCGTACGATCGCCTGCTCGTCCAGGCTCTCCACGTGGTCCGTGGCGGCCGTGTTGGGCCCCTCGTGCACCAGCGGCACCCGGGCCTTCCTGCCGACGATCCGGAAGGATTCCTTCTCCACGATCCGGTACCGCATGGTCGTACTTCCCTCGACGACGACACGGAAGGACATGCGGGGCTGCGCCGTGAGCACCGCGCCCGTGCGCCGTGCCTCGCCCGGCCCGATGCCGTGCACCGAGCGGAACGCCCTGGCGAACGCCTCGCCCGAGCCGTACCCGTACCGCACCGCGACATCGAGCAGCGTCAGCTCCCCGGCCAGTACCTCCGCCCCGGCGAGCGTCATCCGCCGGCGCCGGACGTAGACCGGGAGCGGCATCCCGGCGAGCGCGGAGAACAGCCGGCGGAAGTGGTACTCCGACACGGCGGCGATCCGGGCCACCTCGGCCATGTCGATCTCCTGGTCGAGGCGGGACTCCAGGTGCTCCAACGCCTGGTTCAGCCGCTCCAGCACGCCGTCCGTCCTTCCGTTCCCGCCCGACACATCCCGTGCGGGAATTGTCGGGTGGTGAGCCGTGGTGCTGCCCGAGGCTTACGCCCATGAACGACATTAAGGGATATTGCGAGCCGCGGTTCGACTCGGTCCACGAGGCACTTGCGGGGTTGCTCGGCAAGGACGACGTGGGCGCCTCGGCGGCGGTCTACCTCGACGGCGAGCCGGTGGTCGACCTCTGGGGCGGGTACGCCGACGCGGAGCGTTCCGTCAGCTGGGAGCGCGACACCCTCACCGCCGTGAACTCGACGACCAAGAACATGACGGCCCTGTGCGCGCTGATCCTGGCCGACCGCGGCCTGCTCGACCTGTCCGCGCCGGTCGCCGCCTACTGGCCCGAGTTCGCCGCGGCGGGCAAGGAGGGCGTGCTGGTGCGGCACGTGCTGTCGCACACGGCGGGGCTGCCGGATCTGCCCGGACTGCGGGCGGTCGAGGAACTCTACGACTGGGAGGACGTGACGGCGCGGCTGGCCGCGCGGGCGCCCGCATGGGAACCGGGAACGGCCGCCGGCTACCACGCGCTCACCTTCGGGTTCCTCGTGGGCGAGATCGTCCGCCGCATCACCGGCCGCAGCCCCGGCGCGTTCTTCGCGCAGGAGGTGGCCGGGCCGCTGGGCGCGGATTTCCACATCGGGCTCCCCGCGGAGCACGACCACCGCGTCGCACCGCTCATCGCGCCGCCGTCACTGACCGACCAGTACGCCGCCAGCGCGCCGCCCGGACCGGACGGCGCACGCCCGAAGAGCACCGGCGCCGCCGTCCGGGTCAGGGACGTCAACTCCCCGGCCTGGCGCCGTGCGCAGATCCCCGCGGTGAACGGCTTCGGCACCGCCCGCTCCGTCGCCCTGGTCCAGTCGGTCCTGGCGAACCGGGGAACGGCCGGCGGTGTGCGACTGCTGTCCCCCCAGGGGTGCGAGCCCGCGTGGCAGGAGGTGTTCAGCGGAGCGGACCGCGTCCTGGGTACGCCGATGTCCTGGACGGCGGGCTTCGGGAAGTTCGGCAACACCTTCGGGTGGGGAGGCTGGGGCGGCTCGCTGGTCGTGAGCGATCCCGACGCACGCATGACGGTGGCCTACGTGATGAACCAGATGATCGACCGGGACCGGCAGGATGACGACCGCGGCATGGAGATCGTCATGGCCGCGTACGCGGGACTGCACTGACGGCGCTACGCCCCCCGGCTACGGGGCTGCGGTCCCGCGTGCCAATGCGGTGAAGGACCGGCCCGTCGCCGTCCAGTGGCCGGCCGGGGTCCAGCCCGCGGCCGCCGCGTGCCGGGCCAGGGCCGCCGGGCCGACCCGGGCCCAGGGGAACGGCGCACCGAGGCCGCCGCGGCCGTCGGCGACCCGCACCTCGCAGCGTTCGTCCACGTCGGCCCCGTTCTCCGCCTGCGCGCACTCCACTATCAGCGAGCCGGTCACCGCGAGCAGCTCGGCCGCCCGGCGCAGCAGCGCCGAGGGGTCACCGCCGATGCCGATGTTCCCGTCGATGAGCAGCGCCGTGTCCCAACGCCCTTCGCCCGGCAGGGTGTCGAAGACCGACCGGTGCAGGGCGGCGGCGCCCGAGCGGGCGGTCCGGGCCACCGCCTCCGGGCTGACGTCGATGCCCAGGGCCCGGTGCCCGCGGGCGGCCAGCGCGGACACCAGCCGGCCGGGGCCGCAGCCGATGTCGAGGACGGCGCCCCGGCAGCGCCCCAGCACCGTCCGGTCGGCGCCGTCCGGAGCCTCGCACCAGCGCTCCACGTCCAGCGGGAGCAGCCAGCCGTCGCCCCGCCGCAGGTAGAGCGGCCCCCGGCCGCGGCGCAGGGCCACCGTGTACGGGTCTGCCGACCAGGCCGTGACCGGACCGCCGGGCCGGGCCCCGCCCGAGGTGAGTGTGGTCACCGCAGGACCGGCCGGGTGAGGCCCGCCAGCCGCGCGGCGAAGGAGCCCGCCGGGGCCTCGGCGGCGACCAGGCGGGCGTCCTCGGCGGTGTCGACGTCACGCAGCACGGGCAGCCGGCCGGTGCGCAGCCCGGCCGCGCGCAGCCGTTCGTACTGGACCGCGCCCGTCTCGGGGACCGACATCGGTACGCCGCGCAGCAGCGCGGGGTCCGGGACGGCCAGTCCGAGCGCCCAGAACCCGCCGTCGACGGCGGGCCCGAACCAGGCCTCGTACGCCGACCAGTCGACGTCCAGCAGCTCCGGCGTGACCTGCGGAGTGTCCATGCCGATCAGCAGCGCCGGCCCGTCGCAGGCCCCGAACGCGGCGGCGAGCCGCAGGTCCAGGCTCCCGGCGCACTGGGGGACCACCTCGAAGCCGGGCGGCAGCCACGGGCCGGGCCGGCCCTCCAGGACCAGGACCCGGCGCCGCGCGGGGGCCGCGGCCACGGCGGCGAGGGTGTCGGAGAGCGCGGCCACGGCCAGCGCGGCCGCCTCGGCCGGGGTGAACGGCGGGGTGAGCCGGGTCTTGACCCGGCCCGGGACCGGCTCCTTCGCGATCACCAGCAGCGTGGTCGTGCTCATCGGGCGCCGCCGGAGGGTGCACTGCCGGAGGGCGCTCCGCCGGAGGGCGCACCGCCGGAGGGCGTGCCCGCACCGGCCCGGCCGGCAGCCGGGCCGTCGGCCGGCTGCGCCAGGACCCGGCTCATGTCGCGCACCGCCTGCCAGGTGCCCCGCCAGGTGCCCGTCACCTTCGACTTCCCCGAGCGCGGCAGGTACGGCACGTCCACCTCCCGGATCCGCCAGCCCGCGTCCGCGGCCCGGACCACCATCTGCAGCGGGTAGCCCGAGCGCCGGTCCGACAGGCCGAGCCCGAGCAGGCCCTCCCGTCGCGCGGCCCGCATCGGGCCCAGATCGCGCAGCCGCAGGCCGGTCCGGCGGCGGAGCAGCCGGGCCAGCGCCAGGTTCCCGGCCCGGGCGTGCGCGGGCCAGGCGCCGCGGCCCTGCGGCCGGCGTCGGCCGAGCACCAGATCGGCCTCGCCCGCGGCGACGGCCGCCACGAAGCCGGTCAGCAGCCCGGGGTCCAGCGAGGCGTCGCAGTCGCAGAAGCAGACGACGTCCGCCTCGGCAGCGAGCAGCCCGGCGTGGCAGGCGGCGCCGAATCCGCGCCGGGACTCGGTGACCACGGTCGCGCCGAGGGCCCGGGCGAGCTCGGCGGAGCCGTCGGTGGAACCGTTGTCCACGACCAGGGCCCGCCAGCCGGCCGGGATGCGCGCGAGGACCCAGGGCAGGGCCTCGGCCTCGTTCAGACAGGGAAGTACGACGTCTACCGTCACGGTTTCGCTCACGGTTTCACCGTAGGAACCGGGGCCGCGCAAAAGGGCCGTGGACTCCTTACGAAACGCGGACGTCGCCCCCACGGACGCGGTCCGGGGTCCGGACCGGAGCCCGTGGGTGGGAGGCTGGACGGTATGAGCGGTGACGGCGTGAGCAGTAGCAGTAGCAGCAGCGGTGGCGGTGGCGGCGGTACGGGCGCGGACGGTACGGAACCGGCGCCCGCGCGGATCCTGGTCGTCGACGACGACCCGACGGTGGCGGAGGTCGTCACCGGCTACCTGAGGCGCGCCGGCTACACGGTGGAGAGCGTCGCCGACGGCCCCGCGGCGCTCGCCCGCGCCGGGGCCGTCCGGCCGGACCTGGTCGTACTGGACCTCATGCTGCCGGGTCTGGACGGGCTGGAGGTGTGCCGCAGGCTCCGCGCGACCGGCCCGGTGCCCGTGATCATGCTGACCGCGCGGGGCGACGAGGACGACCGGATCGCGGGACTGGAGCTGGGGGCCGACGACTACGTCACGAAACCGTTCAGCCCGCGCGAGCTGGTCCTGCGGGTCACCTCCGTGCTGCGGCGCGCGGCGGCCGCCGGGGCCACGGCGGCCGCGGGGGCCGGTGCGGCGGAGGCCCGCCTCACGGGCGCCGGGATCACGCTCGATCCGGCCACCCACCGGGCCGCGAAGGACGGACGCGAACTGGCCCTAACGGTCCGCGAGTTCGACCTGCTCGCGCACTTCCTGCGGCATCCGGGCCAGGCGCACGGGCGGGAGGAGCTGATGCGCGAGGTGTGGGGCTGGGACTTCGGAGACCTGTCGACGGTGACCGTGCACGTACGCCGCCTGCGCGCCAAGGTCGAGGAGGACCCGGGGCGGCCGAAGCTGATCCAGACCGTGTGGGGCGTCGGCTACCGCTTCGAACCGGGCGAGGTGGCCGCGGCATGAAGGACCTCCTGCTCATCGCGCTGTTCGCGTTCGGCGGGGCCGTGTGCGCGGGCGCGGCCGGCGCGCTCGTGCTGAGGCTGGTGCGGCACCGGTCGGTGGCGGTGTCCCTGACGGTGATCGCCGCCGTGACGGTCACCGCGATGCTGGCCGGGACGCTCGCCGTGGCCCAGGCGATGTTCCTCTCCCGGCACGACCTCGGGGTGGTCACCCTGGTCGTGGCGATGGCGGCGGTGGTCTCGCTGGCCGTGGCGCTGCTGCTGGGGCGCTGGGTGGTGGCCCGCAGCCGGGAACTGTCGCTGGCCGCGCGGGACTTCGGTGACGGAGGCAGCTTCGCTGCGCCTCCGGGGCTGGCGACCGCAGAACTGGCCGCGCTGTCACGGGAGTTGGCGGCCACGAGCGAGAAGCTAACGGTTTCCAGGCAGCGGGAGCGGGCGCTCGAGACCTCGCGGCGGGAGCTGGTGGCCTGGATCTCGCACGATCTGCGGACCCCGCTGGCGGGGCTGCGGGCGATGTCCGAGGCGCTGGAGGACGGCATGGCGGAGGACCCGGCGCGGTACCACCGGCAGATCCGCACCGAGGTGGACCGGCTGAACTCCATGGTCGGTGACCTCTTCGAACTGTCCCGCATCCACGCGGGGGCGCTCGCGCTGAGCCCGAGCCGGATGTCCGTGTACGACCTGGTCGGCGACGCGCTGTCCGGGGTGCACCCGCTGGCGCGGGAGCGCGGGGTGCGGCTCGACGGCGGAGCGGTGGACCGGGTGCCGGTGGAGGTGGACGGCAAGGAGATGACGCGGGTCCTGGCCAACCTGCTGATCAACGCGATCCGGCACACGCCGACGGACGGCACGGTGGCGATCGCGGCCTCCGTACGGGAGGGCGGGGGAGCGGTGGTCGTCTCCGTGACGGACGGCTGCGGCGGGATCCCGCCGGAGGACCTGCCGCGGGTCTTCGACACGGGCTGGCGGGGCACTGAGGCGCGGACGCCTCCGGCGGGGGTGGCCTCGGTACCGGCGCCTCCGGCGGGGGCGGGGCTGGGGCTGGCGATCGTGCGGGGCATCGTGGAGGCGCATGCGGGGCGGGCCGCGGTGCGGAACGTTCCCGGGGGGTGCCGGTTCGAGGTGACCCTGCCGTTGCCGGCCTGAGCCCGGCCGGGGCCGGGGGCGCCGCCCCCCCCCCCCCCCCCCCCCCCCCCCCCCCCGGCCCCGCGCCTCACACGCCGGCGGGGCTGGATTCGGCGGCGTCAGGCGTGTGCGAAGTCCGTCATGCCCTTCGTGAAGTCGACCTCGGGGCGCCAGCCCAGGTCCGTGCGCAGGCGGTGGGAGTCGGCCGTGATGTGGCGGACGTCGCCCAGGCGGAACTCGCCGGTGATGACGGGGGCGGGGCCGCCGTGGGCCGTGGCCAGGGCGGTGGCCATCTCACCGACCGTGTGCGGGGTTCCGCTGCCGGTGTTGTACGCGGTGCACGCGCCGAGCGGCGTCGAGGCCTCCAGGGCCAGGGCGTTGGCCTCCGCGACGTCGGTCACGTGGACGAAGTCCCGCCGCTGGCCGCCGTCCTCGTACACCTGCGGGGCCTCGCCCCGCGCCAGCGAGGAGCGGAAGAAGGAGGCCACCCCCGCGTACGGGGTGTCGCGCGGCATCCCCGGGCCGTACACGTTGTGGTAGCGCAGCGACACCGCCCGGCCGTCCACGCACCGCGCCCAGGAGGCCGCCAGGTGCTCCTGGGCCAGCTTCGTGGTCGCGTACACGTTGCGGGGATCCGTCGGCGCGTCCTCGGCGACCAGCCCCGGCGTCAGCTCCGAGCCGCAGACGGGGCAGTGCGGTTCGAAGCGGCCGGCGGTCAGGTCGGCGGCGCGGCGCGGGCCCGGGCGGACCACCCCGTGGCGCGGGCACTCGTACCGGCCCTCCCCGTAGACCACCATCGAGCCGGCGAGGACCAGGTCCCGGACCCCGCCCTCCGCCATCGCGGCCAGCAGCACCGCCGTGCCGAGGTCGTTGTGGGAGACGTACGCCGGCGCGTCCGCGAAGTCCTTGCCGAGGCCGACCATCGCGGCCTGGTGGCAGACGGAGTCCACCCCGCGCAGGGCGTTGCGTACGGCCTCGGCGTCGCGGACGTCGGCCCGTACGAACTCGGCGTCGTCCGCCGGGGGGACGAGGTCCAGGACGAGGGGATCGTGGCCGCGAAGGCGCAGAGTGGTAACGATGTGGGAGCCGATGAACCCGGATCCGCCGGTGACGAGTACGCGCATGACCGGGACGCTACGGACTTCAGGGGAGCGCGGCGGGCTCCCACGCCCCGCCGTAAGACTTCCGTCAGGTCTTTTCGTCACGGGCGGCGACGAAACGAGGGCAGAGGGTCTCAAGTTGCGCCCGGTACCGGTGTGTTTGAGCCGTCGAGCGGCGAAAAGTAACCCTTTTGGTGCCTCGTCAAGTGGCTTGACCGCGACGTAAGCGGGGCATAAGTTCTGCCCCGGCTCGCTCCATCGGGGACCGGCCGGCACACCGTCTCTTGGGGGGACCCATGCACTACTACACCGATGTTCTGAAGAAGTACGTCGACTTCTCCGGCCGCGCGCGCCGCCAGGAGTTCTGGATGTTCTTCCTCTTCAACACCGCCGCGCTGATCATCGTCGCCATCCTCGACGCGGTCCTCACCACCTCCCCGCTGCTCTACGGGATCTACGCGCTGGCCACCTTCCTGCCGAACCTCGGCCTCTCCGTCCGCCGCCTGCACGACCAGGGCAAGTCCGGCTGGTTCGTCCTCGTCGCCTTCATCCCGCTCGTCGGCTGGATCTGGGCGCTCGTCCTGATGGCCACCGAGGGTCACCCGAACCCGAACCAGTACGGCCCGAGCCCGAAGGCCGTCCACGCCTGAGCAGGTCCGTGACCGGTAGTGCCTGAGCGTCGCCCTGGCTGAAAGCAGCCGGTGGCGGCGCTTTCGCCGTTTGCGGGGCCGCCCGGGCGGCCCCGGCCACCGAGCGTGACGTGTGTCTCGTGGGGGCTTGCGCCGGGGGGCTGTCCAGACCGGCCCGATCACGAGATATCTTGATGTCGAGCAATGTTGCAGACGAGAGACGCAGACTGTGGAGCGGAGCATCCGGTGACTGACTCGACCATCATCTACACGCACACTGACGAGGCCCCGGCCCTCGCGACGTATTCCTTCCTGCCTGTGATCCAGGCGTACGCGTCGACGGCCGGTGTGAATGTCGAGACCCGTGACATCTCCCTGGCAGGTCGGATCATCGCCAGCTTCCCCGAGTACCTGGAAGAGGGCCAGCGGATCGCGGACGCCCTCGCCGAGCTCGGCGAACTGGCGAAGACCCCGGGCGCCAACATCATCAAGCTGCCCAACGTCTCGGCGTCGATCCCGCAGCTCAAGGCCGCGGTCGCCGAGCTCCAGGGCCAGGGCTACGCGCTTCCGGACTACCCGGACGACCCGAAGAGCGACGAGGAGCGCGAGAACCGCGCCCGCTACGACAAGATCAAGGGCAGCGCCGTCAACCCGGTCCTGCGCGAGGGCAACTCCGACCGCCGCGCCCCCGCCTCGGTCAAGAACTACGCCAAGACGCACCCGCACCGCATGGGCGCCTGGACCTCCGAGTCGAAGACGAACGTCGCCACCATGGGCGAGAACGACTTCCGCTCCACCGAGAAGTCCACCGTGATCGCCGAGGCCGGCACGCTGCGCATCGAGCACGTCGCCGCCGACGGCGCCGTCACCGTGCTGCGCGAGTCCGTACCGGTGCTCGCCGGTGAGGTCGTGGACGCGTCCGTCCTGCACGTCGACGCGCTGCGCACCTTCCTCAACACCCAGATCGAGCGCGCCAAGGCCGAGGACGTCCTGTTCTCCGTGCACCTCAAGGCCACGATGATGAAGGTCTCCGACCCGATCATCTTCGGCCACGTGGTCCGCGCCTTCTTCCCGAAGACCTTCGCCCGCTACGGCGAGACCCTCGCGGCCGCGGGCCTGTCTCCCAACGACGGCCTCGGCGGCATCCTGAACGGCCTGGGCGCGCTGCCCGACGGCGACGCGATCAAGGCCTCCTTCGACGCCGAGATCGCCGAGGGCCCGGCCCTCGCGATGGTCGACTCGGACAAGGGCATCACCAACCTGCACGTCCCGTCCGACGTCATCGTCGACGCCTCGATGCCGGCCATGATCCGCACCTCCGGCCACATGTGGGGCCCGGACGGTGCCGAGGCCGACACCCTCGCCGTCCTCCCGGACAGCAGCTACGCCGGTGTCTACCAGGTCGTCATCGACGACTGCCGCGCCCACGGCGCTTACGACCCCTCCACCATGGGCTCGGTGTCCAACGTCGGCCTGATGGCCCAGGCGGCCGAGGAGTACGGCAGCCACGACAAGACCTTCGAGGTCGCCGCCGCGGGCACCGTCCGCCTGGTCGACGCCTCGGGCGCCACGGTCCTGGAGCAGGAGGTCGCCGCCGGCGACATCTTCCGCGCCTGCCAGGCCAAGGACCTGCCGATCCGCGACTGGGTCAAGCTCGCCGTCACCCGCGCTCGCGCCACCGGCAACCCGGCCGTCTTCTGGCTGGACGAGGGCCGCGCGCACGACGCGCAGCTGATCACCAAGGTCAAGACGTACCTCGCCGACCACGACACCGAGGGTCTGACCATCAAGATCCTCTCCCCGGTCGAGGCCACCGCCTTCTCCCTGGAGCGCATCCGCCGCGGCGAGGACACCATCTCGGTGACCGGCAACGTGCTGCGCGACTACCTGACCGACCTCTTCCCGATCCTGGAGCTGGGCACCAGCGCCAAGATGCTGTCGGTCGTCCCGCTGATGAACGGCGGCGGCCTCTTCGAGACCGGCGCCGGCGGCTCCGCCCCGAAGCACGTCCAGCAGCTGGTCAAGGAGAACTACCTGCGCTGGGACAGCCTGGGCGAGTTCTTCGCACTGGCCGCGAGCTTCGAGCACCTCGCCACCACGACCGGCAACGCCCGCGCCCAGGTGCTGGCCGACACCCTGGACCGGGCGACCGGCACGTTCCTGAACGAGGACAAGTCGCCGAGCCGCAAGCTCGGCGGCATCGACAACCGCGGCAGCCACTTCTACCTCGCCCTGTACTGGGCGCAGGAGCTGTCGCGCCAGACCGAGGACCCGAAGCTGGCCGCCGCCTTCGACCCGCTGGCCAAGACGCTGGCCGAGTCCGAGGAGAAGATCGTCGGCGAGCTCATCGCCGTGCAGGGCGCCCCGGCCGACATCGGCGGCTACTACCAGCCCGACGCCGCCAAGGCCTCGGCGATCATGCGGCCGTCCGCGACGCTGAACGCGGCGCTCGCGATCCTCGGCTGAAGTCCGCCAGGGATGGCTGAGGTCCGTCAGGGCTGAGGCCCACCGCTTCCACGGGTCCGCCCCGGTCGGCAGTCGCCGACCGGGGCGGACCTGTTCGCGGACCTGTTCGCGCACCCGTTTGCGGACCCGTTCGCGCACCCGGTCACAGGGGGTGCACCTGCTCCGGTGCGAAGGCCAGCGGGTCGCGTCCGGCGGCAAGGATCCGCACTCCGGGAGCCACGGCGAGCAGTTCGCGCAGCCAGTCCAGGGCCTCGGACGCGAGGTGTTCGCAGCCGTCGAGGACGAGCAGCATGTCGCGCTCCGCCAGCCACGACGCGGCGTTCGACGTGCCGCACGGCAGGAACGGCATGCCCGGTACGCAGCCCAGCGCGGCGGTCAGGTCCCGGACTCCGAACCGTTGGTCCATGGACACCACGGCCACGCCGTCGTAGAAATTGGACGCGAGCCGTTTCCCGATCTCCCGCACGAGCAGGCTCCGGGGCTCGCGGAACCGTCCTGTGACGGTCAGCACTTTGCCCCGCCGCACGGCGGTGAAAAGACGGGACAGCTCCGCGGAGGCCGCCGGGAACGTACTACCGGCGCCTCTGGATTCCCTCATCGGCACGATGCCCCCCTGCATACGTGACCATCCGCGGCAAGAGGGTAGTTTCAAGCCGCATGGAGATGATTATGCGCCACTTTCTTCGAAAGGCCAGGGGAATTCCCTATTCCGGCGAATCGCCCGTGGCGCCCGGTGATCGCAGGAGTTGTACAGCTGGCGTGCCTTTGTCCAATGACGAAGGAGCCCGTGGGGTGAGGCTCCCGTCGCAGGCGGGGCGCCCGTAGCCCCGCACCCGCCCCGCGGCCCGCTCGCAGCCGCGCCGGGGAACAGTTGTCCGGGGGCCCGGAATCCGCTGTACTTCTGCTGTGCCGCCCGATGCCCGGGAATGGCGCGGGCATATTCGGGGGAGGGGTCAGGATGAGCGCGGACCGGCGTCGGGCAGGGCGGGGCGCGAGACCCGCGTCGCACCGGCGCCGTGCGGGCTTCCGGCGTCGAAGACCCCTGCTGAGCCTCCTCCTGTCCGCCTTCCTCCTCGTGGGCGTCCTCGCCGCGACGGGCCTCGCCTGGGAGCCCCGTACCGTCGCGGACGCACGGGCCCGCTCGGGACCCGTCCCGGCCGGCACGCTGCCCGGGACCCCCGGCGACGGCCCCGCGCCCACCACCACCGGCCCCGCCGCCACCGGCCCGGGCGCCACCGCCCCGCAGAGCCCGGGCGGGCGGTCCCCGGACCCGAAGCCCCAGGGGTCCGGTACGGACGGCGGAGCGCGCCCCACCGGCGCCCTGCCCTTCGACCTGCCTCAGCCGGCCGCCCTGCGCTCCGGCGCCGCCGGCAAGAAGCTGGTCTTCGCCCACTACTTCACCCCGTACCCGCTCTCCCTGGACAACGCGGACGCCGACGTCGACTACTACACCCGCAACTACCTGAAGCCGGACGGGGAGAACGGCAAGCACGAGCGGTACGGCGGCCTGCTGCGCGACCGGCCGCTGCCCGTCCCGCCCCGGACCGGGAACTGGGAGCTCGCCAACCTCCAGCAGGAGGTCCGCACGGCCCGCGCCGCCGGCATCGACGGATTCACCCTCGACCTGCTCTCCCTCTCCGGGAAGAACCGCGAACGCTGCAACCTCCTGATGGAGGCGGCCCGTTCGGTGGACCCGGCCTTCAAGATCATGCTGATGCCGGACATGACCTCCCTGGGCACCGACGACCCGGCCGTGCTCGCCGACCTCCTCGCGGAACTCGGCAAGGCCCCGGCCGCCCACCGGCTCCCCGACGGACGGCTGGTCGTCTCGCCGTTCAAGGCGGAGGAGAAGGGCGTCGCCTGGTGGACCCGGGTCATGGACGTCCTGAAGTCCCGCCACGGCATCCGTACCGCGTTCGTCCCGCTCTTCCTCGACTTCGGCGCGCACAGCGGCGCGTTCGAGCCCATCAGCTACGGATTCTCCGAGTGGGGCAGCCGCAGCTACGTCGGCCAGGAGAGCTCCACGCGCGACGTGCGGCGCGCCCACGCCGCGGGCAAGATCTGGATGCAGCCCGTATCCGTCCAGGACGCCCGTCCCAACCAGGGCATCTACGACGAGGCGGGCAACACCGCGACCCTGCGCGCCACATGGAACCGCGCCATCGAGGACGGGGCCGACTGGGTCCAGCTCACCACCTGGAACGACTACAGCGAGGGCAGCCAGTTCGCGCCCTCCCTGCACAACGGCCACGCCTACCTGGACCTTTCCTCGTACTACCTCACCCGGTTCAAGACGGGCGGCTGGCCGAAGATCGTCCGGGACACGCTGTACCTGAGCTCGCGCACCCAGTTCGCCGCCGCCGACCCGAGCGGCGGCCAGTCCCTCGTGATGTCGCTGCGGGGCGGCAGCGCCGCGGCCCGGGACACGGTGGAGGTGCTGAGCTTCCTGACCGCGCCCGCGAGCATCCGTACGGCCGTGGGGGCGGCCGAAGACGCGCACGCGGCCCCGGCCGGGGTCCACTCCGAGCTGCTGCCCCTGAGTCCGGGCGCCGGCTCGGCGGCCGTGGTGCGGGACGGCAGGACCGGGGCCCGGGTGGAGCTGCGCTACCGGGTGGACCGCAGGGTGGAGGTCCAGGACCTCCAGTACCACGCCGCCAGCAGCGGCCGGAGCTGAGTCCGCCACGGCGGACGACTGCGCCCGCCGGCGACCTGAGGCCGGCACTCCTACGAGGCTCCGCCCGGGGCCGGTGCGAACTCCGGCTGGTCCAGCAGCCGGAGCCAACTGCCGTCCGGCTGGCGGCGTACGACCTGGGCGCGGGCCCCGGTGCCGTCGCTCGGCGGGGTGGAGGTGAGGGCGATGCCCTCGCTCACCAGCGTCGGCAGCGCAGGCTCCGGCTCGAAGCGGGGCCGGTTCACCAGCACCTGCTCCCACAGGGCGCGGATGGCC
This sequence comes from Streptomyces sp. GL_148, assembly GCF_057834205.1. NCBI lineage: Bacteria > Bacillati > Actinomycetota > Actinomycetes > Kitasatosporales > Streptomycetaceae > Streptomyces > Streptomyces sp. GL_148. The sequence continues at coordinate 7,507,325 of NZ_CM174396.1, forward strand.
TCCCGCCCGACCGTCAGCTCGCCGGGCGGGAAGGCCATCACGGCGTCCACCTCGTAGAGGGCGGCGACCCCGGCCGCGTCACCGGCGTTGGAGCGCTCGACGAACAGGCGGGTGATGTCCTCGGGGTGCAGGGCCTTCTCGTACGACGCGTAGTCGGTGGTCTCCGGCACGGTTTCCTCCTGCGTTCGGCGATCGTTCCGGGTGCGGTTCAAGCCTCGCTGCCCGGTGATCAGAAGTCCAACAGCTGGTTCTGCTGAGAGCTAGAATCTCCCGTCATGGAACTGAGGCAGCTCGAATACTTCGTCGCGGTCGCCGAAGAACAGAACTTCACCCGCGCCGCCGAGCGCGTCCACATCAGCCAGTCCGGGGTCAGCGCCCAGATCCGCCGCCTCGAACAGGAACTGGGGGCCGAGCTCTTCGACCGCTCCGGCCGCACCGCCACCCTCACCGTCGCCGGCAAGGCCGCCCTCGACCACGCCCGCGCGGCCCTGGCCGCCACCGGAGCCCTCGCCCAGGCGGTGGGTGAGGTGACCGGCCTGATCCGCGGCCGCCTCACCGTCGGCATGGTCGTCGGCTGCACCCTCACCCCCCTCTTCGACGCCCTCGCCGCCTTCCACCGGGCCCACCCCGGTGTGGAGATCGCCCTGCTGGAGGACAACTCCGACCGGCTGGTGCAGGCCGTGCGCACCGGCGCCGTCGACCTCGCCCTCGTGGGAACCGCCGCCACCACCCCCGACGGGCTGGAGGCGCTCACCCTCATCAGCGAGCGCCTGGTCGTCGCCGTCCCGCCCGGGCACCCTCTGGCCGGAGCGGAGCGGGTGACCCTCCGCGACCTCGACCGGTACCCGGTCATCTGCATGCCGCCGGGCACCGGACTGCGCACGGTGTTCGACCAGGCCTGCGCCGGACAGGGACTGGAACTCGCGATCGCCCTCGAGGCCGGCGCCTCCGACGCCATGGCGGACCTCGCCGCCCGCGGCCTCGGGGTCGCCGTCCTGAGCGCTTCGATGGCCGGCTCCTACCGGGACCGGCTCACCGCACGGACCATCGAGGACGTGCAGACCCCGGCCCTGCTCTCCCTGGTGTGGCGCGACAGCCGCAGCCCCGCCGTACGGGAGCTGCTCCTGCGGTGCCGCCGCGCCTTCGTCCCCGCGATGGCCGCAGGAGGGGCTGTCGCTCCGGTGGACGGCGGGGCATGATCGGGCCGACAGCCGCGTCGCACCCACGGAGGTCCCACGTGCCCCAGCCAGCCCAGCCCGCCGAGCCGACCGACCGTGCTGAGCGCGCCGACCGTGCCGAGTGCGCCGATCGCGCCAGTCGAGTCGACCCCGCCGACGCCGCCGGGCGGTCCGGGGCCGCCTCACGCAGCGGGTCCGTGCGCCGTCCCGCCGAATTCCCGGGCGGGCGGGAGCTGTTCCGGCTCTCCGAGGACGTCAGCCACCTGAACCACGGGTCGTTCGGCGCGGTGCCGATCCCCGTCCAGGAGACACAGGCCGCCCTGCGGGCCCAGGCGCACGCCGACCCCGACACCTTCTTCATCGGCGCCGCCGACCGGCTCGTCGAGGCCCGGACCCGGATCGCCGCCCGGCTCGGCGCCGATCCGGACGGACTCGCCTTCGTGTCCAACGCCACCGAGGCGGCCAACGTGGCCCTGGACGCCGTGGAGTTCGCCGCCGGCGACGAGATCCTGGTCACCGACCACGGCTACGGCACGGTCGTCGCGGCCGCCGCCCGGCGCGCCCCGCTCACCACCGTGGCCCTGGGCACCGGCCTCCCCGACGAGGACGCCGTACGGGAAGCCGTGCTGGCCGGGGTCACCCCGCGGACCCGGGTCGCCGTACTCGACCACATCAGCTCGCCCACCGCCCGGATCATCGCCGCGCCCCGGCTGCTCGCCGAACTCGCCGAGCGGGGCGTCACCACCCTCGTCGACGGCGCCCACGCCCCCGGCATGATCCCCGACCCCCTGGGCGGGGGCGCCGACTTCTGGTTCGGCAACCTCCACAAATGGGCCTACGCCCCGTCCGGCACCGCGATCCTGGCCGTCGCCCCGCACCACCGCGACCGGGTCCGCCCGCCGGTGCCCTCCTGGGAGGACCACCACGGCTTCCCGCGCTCCGTGGAGAACCGGGCCACCTTCGACTACACCGGCTGGCTCGCCGCCCCGGACGGGCTCGACCTGCTGGAGGAGCTCGACGCCGCCAAGGTACGGGCCCACAACAGCGCGCTGGCCGCCTACGGCGCGGCCCTGCTCGCCGGGATCCCGGGAATCGCCCCGCTCCCGCACACCGAGGGCCTGGCCCTGCGCACGCTGCGGCTGCCGCCCGGGATGGCCGAGACCCCGGACGCCGCCCGCGACCTGCGCGAGCGGATCGCGGCCGAGCAGCGGATCCGGGTACTGATCTGGCCCTGGCCGGGCGGCGGCGGCATCCGGGTGAGCGCGCAGATCTACAACCGGGCCGAGGAGTACGAACGGCTCGCCGAGGTCCTGCCCGCCTACCTGCCCTAGGGCCTGTCGTCAAACTCCCGTCTGCCGCGCGACGCCTGGCACGTGCTCTCGCCGCGCCGGGCGAAAGCCCGAGTACGTCCAGTACGCGTACTTTCGCCCGGCGCGCCGAGAGCACGCACCAGACGCCGCGCGGCCGCCCTTCGGGCGACGACGGGAGTTTGACGACAGGCCCTAGACCGCCTCAGCCGCGCCGGAGCAGGTACGTGTCCATGATCCAGCCCTTGCGGGCGCGGGCCTCGGTGCGCAGTTCCTCGATCCGGCCGGCGACCTCCGCCAGCTTCCCCGAGACCAGGATCTCGTCGGGGGTGCCGACGTACGCACCCCAGTAGATGTACAGGTCCTGGTCGAGGTGGGCGGTGAAGGCGTGGCGGGCGTCCAACATCACCACCACGTCGTCCACGTCGGCCGGCCAGCCCTCCGCGAGCCGGCGCCCGGTGGTGATCTGGACGGGACGGCCCACCCGGTTGAGGTTGGTGCGGTGGCGGGCCAGCAGCGAGGAGATGCTGCTGATGCCGGGCACCACCTCGTGCTCGAAGGCGACCCGGCCCTTCTCCAGCACCTCGTCGAGGATCGCGAGCGTGGAATCGTAGAGCGAGGGGTCGCCCCACACCAGGAACGCGCCCGTCTCCCCCTCCGCCAGGTCCTGCGCGATGAACCGCTCGAAGAGCTCGGCCCGCGCGCTGCGCCAGCCGTCCACCGTGGGGGTGTAGTCGGAGGGCGTCCGGTCGCGGTCGGGATCGCGGCCCTCCACCAGCCGGTGTCCGGGGCGGGCGTGCGCGTCGAGCATCGCGCGCCGCAGCCCGGTCAGATCCGCCTTCTCCTCGCCCTTCTCCAGGATGAGGAATGCGTCCGCCGCGCCGATCGCCTTGACCGCCTGGAGGGTCAGGTGGTCCGGGTCGCCCGCGCCTATGCCGATCACTGAGAACTTCTTCACCCGGCTATTCTGCCCGTCATGCGCGCCGCCCTGTTCGTCACCTGCGTCAACGACGCGCTCTACCCGCGCACGGGCATCGCCGTCGTCCGCCTCCTGGAGCGGCTCGGGGTCACCGTGGACTTCCCCGCCGCGCAGAGCTGCTGCGGCCAGCCGCAGTACAACACCGGCTACCGGCGCGAGGCGGAACCACTGGTCCGGCGTACCGCCGAGGCCTTCGCCGGGTACGCGTACGTGGTCACCCCGTCCGGTTCCTGCGCGGCCATGATCCGCTCCCACTACCCCCGGATCGGGCGCGCGGCCGAGGCAGAGGGCCGGGGCCCGGGACTGGCCGCTCTCGCCGAAGGCCTCGTACCGCGCGTGTACGAGCTCACCGAGTTCCTGGTCGACGTCCTCGGGGTGACCGACGTCGGCGCGTACTTCCCGCACACCGTCACCTACCACCCGTCCTGCCACGGCCTGCGGGGCCTCGGACTCGGGGACCGGCCCCGGCGGCTGCTGGCCGCCGTACGCGGACTGGAACTGCGCGAACTGCCCGGCGCCGAGGAGTGCTGCGGCTTCGGCGGGACCTTCGCCGTCAAGAACCCCGACGTATCGGCCGCGATGGGCACCGACAAGACCGCCCACGCGATGTCCACGGGCGCCGAGGTACTGTGCGGCGCCGACAACTCCTGCCTCGCCCACCTCGACGGCATCCTGCGCCGCCAGGGCGCCCCGCTGCGGGCCCTGCACCTCGCCGAGATCCTGGCCGCGACGGAGGAGGAACCCCTCACATGACGGGCACGTACCTGGGCATGCCGGCCTTCCCCGACGCGGCCCGCGAGGCCGTACGGGACGAGGTGCTGCGCGCCAACCTCCGCCACGCCACGCACACGATCCGCGACAAGCGGGCGCGGGCCGTCGCCGAGTTGGAGGACTGGGACCGGCTGCGTGCGGCGGGCAAGGCGGTCAAGGACCACACGCTGGCGCACCTCGACCGCTACCTGCTCCAGCTGGAGGCCGCCGTCACCGCCGCGGGCGGCACCGTCCACTGGGCGGCCGACGCCGACGAGGCCAACCGCATCGTGACTGAACTGGTCCGGGCCACCGGGGAGAAGGAAGTCGTCAAGGTCAAGTCCATGGCCACCCAGGAGATCGGCCTGAACGAGGCCCTGGAGGCGGCCGGGATCGCCGCGTACGAGACCGACCTCGCCGAGCTCATCGTCCAGCTCGGCCACGACCGGCCCTCCCACATCCTGGTCCCGGCCATCCACCGCAACCGCGGCGAGATCCGCGACATCTTCGCCGCGGAGATGGGCGGCTGGGGCCGTCCGGCCCCCGAAGGGCTGGGCGACGACCCGCGCGAGCTCGCCGAAGCGGCCCGGCTGCATCTGCGCGAGAAGTTCCTGCGCGCCAAAGTCGCCGTGTCCGGCGCCAACTTCATGGTCGCCGAGACCGGCACCCTGGTCGTCTTCGAGTCCGAGGGCAACGGCCGGATGTGCCTGACCCTGCCCGAGACCCTGATCTCGGTGGTCGGCATCGAGAAGGTGGTCCCGACCTTCCGCGACCTGGAGATCTTCCTCCAGACCCTGCCCCGCTCCTCGACGGCCGAGCGGATGAACCCGTACACGACCATGTGGACCGGGCTGGGGCCGTCGAAGGGGGCCGACGCCGACGGCCCCTCCGCCTTCCACCTCGTCCTCCTCGACAACGGCCGCACCGACACCCTCGCCGACGAGGTGGGCCGCCAGGCCCTGCGCTGCATCCGCTGCTCCGCCTGCCTCAACGTCTGCCCGGTGTACGAGCGCGCCGGCGGCCACGCCTACGGATCCGTCTACCCCGGCCCGATCGGCGCCATCCTCAGCCCCCAGCTCCGGGGCACCGGGAGCGAGATCGACGCCACCCTGCCCTACGCCTCCACCCTGTGCGGGGCCTGCTACGAGGTCTGCCCGGTCGCCATCGACATCCCCGAGGTACTGGTCCACCTGCGCGAACGTGTGGTCCAGGGCGGCCCGGTGACCCGCGAGGGCATCCGGGTCCGCATCCGCCCCGCCGACGGCCACACCGCCGAGCGCGCCGCGATGCGGGCCGCCCGGCTCCTCCTCGACCATCCGGGCGTACTGCGCGCGGGGGAGCGGCTGCTGGCCCGCGCCCGGCGGCTGCGACCGCGCCGGCTGCCGGGGCCCGGGCGGGCCTGGACCGACAGCCGGGAGCTGCCGGAGCTCCCGGAGCGCTCGTTCCGCGACTGGTGGGCGGCGCGCGAGAAGGAGGCACGCCCGTGAGCGCCAAGGAGCAGATCCTGGCCCGCATCCGCCGGGCCCTGCCCGAGCCGCGCCCGGACACCGAGGTCCCCCGGGAGTACCTCGCGGTCCACGGCGCCCGCACCCCGGCCGAGACCGTGGACCTGCTCGCCGCGAACCTCACGGAGTACCGTGCCAAGGTCCACCGGGTCGACGAGGACGGCATCGCCATGCTGCTGATGCGGCTCCTCGCCGAGCGGGGCTCCGAGTCGGTCCTGGTACCGCCCGGGCTGCCCCCGTACTGGATGGCGGCCGTCGACGCGACCCGGATCCACGACCGCGCGGCCTCCACCGCGCACCAACTGGACGCGGTGGAGAGCGTGGTGACCGGCTGCGCCCTGGCCATCGCCGAAACCGGGACGATCGTCCTGGACGGCGGCCCCGAGCAGGGACGGCGCCGGATCACCCTGGTCCCGGACCACCACATCTGCGTGGTCCGCGTCCCCGGCCAGGTGGTGGACTCCGTCCCGCGCGCGCTGCCGCTCCTGGACCCCACCCGCCCCCTGACCTGGATCTCGGGCCCCTCCGCCACCAGCGACATCGAACTGGACCGGGTGGAGGGCGTGCACGGTCCCCGCACCTTGGAGGTGGTCCTCCTCGGCGCACAATGAGGGCATGTCCTCCCACCTCGCCCTCACCGCCCTCGTGGTCCACGACTACGACGAGGCCATCGACTTCTACACCCGCGCGCTCGGCTTCGACCTCGCCGAGGACACCCCGCGCCCGGACGGATCCCGCTGGGTCGTGGTGCGCCCGCCGGGCGCCAAGGAATCCGCCCTCCTGCTGGCCCGCGCCAAGGACGACGCCCAGCGCTCCCGCGTCGGCGACCAGACGGGCGGCCGGGTCGGCTTCTTCCTCTACACCGACGACTTCGCCGCCGACCACGCCCGGATGGCCGCCGAGGGCGTCCGCTTCCTGGAGGAGCCGCGCCACGAGACGTACGGCTCGGTCGCCGTCTTCCAGGACCTCTACGGAAACCGCTGGGACCTCCTCCAGCCGGCGTAGGCCCTGGCCGGGCGTGAGACGGGGCTCACCCGAGGAGGCCGATGCCCGGGCCCGGGGGCGCCCGCCGGGGCCGGCCCTGCCGCCGTGCCGTCCCGCGCTCAGCCCCGGCAGGGTCCGCCCGTGAGGTGCGGGGCCTCGGCCGCCGCGTCGACGGCCGCGCCGGCCTCCACCCGGCCCGCCAGCTCCCGGGCCCAGCGGACCAGCCCGGGAACGTCCATCCCGTACGCGGGCCAGGCCGCGGGAGCGGCCGCGCCACCAGCTCCGCCACCAGCTCCGCCCCCGACTCCGTCCCGCCCGGCCAGGGCCAGGGCATCGGCCCCGCGGCGCAGCAGCCGGGCCCCGCCGACCGTGTTCCCGCGCGCGGCGTGCGTCAGCCCGACCGCCAGCTGCGCCAGCGCCCGCCACAGCGGCGCCTCGGCCGCGGGTCCGGACTTCCAGGCGTCCTCGAACACCTCGTGCGCGTGGAAGGGCATCCCGGCGTCCAGCAGCCGCTGCGCCTGCGCCACCGTCTCCCCGGGCGACCGCACCACTCCCTCGGGCTGCCGCTCGACCCCTTGGGCCCCGTAGGGCAGCGGCCGGCCCAGCCCGTCCCTGGGCCGCGCGTTCCGCGCCCGCCCCTCACCGTCCCGATCCCGTGCGTTCACCCCTCCATCTTCTCTTCCTCCCCCCTCGCGCCGATAACCGGTGCATGGACACCCCTCGGTGTGGGGTAATGTTCTGCATGTGCCGCCGAGACGGGGGAAACCCCAGATCAGAAGCACATCGGGACGTGGCGCAGCTTGGTAGCGCACTTGACTGGGGGTCAAGGGGTCGCAGGTTCAAATCCTGTCGTCCCGACTCGAAAGAGTCGCAGATCAAGGGGCCGTTTTGGAGCAATCCAAAACGGCCCCTTGATCGTTTTTGGGGACCAGTTGGGGACCAGTGCACTTGACCGGCCCGAAACGCACATTGACCCGGTCAAGGTGCGCTGGTCGCCGTACGGCATGTCTCACCCAGGTCAGGACTTCACGGTGATGTCGCGCCGGCCCCGGCCCCTGGGGGCCGCTGCCGACGGAGATCCAGGACGGGACCCGCGCCCGGAGGCCGAACCGGGCTGCCGCCAGTCCTTCTCGCGCCCGAGGACAGGGCCAGTTCGTCATGCCACCAACCGGTCAATGCCGGGTATGGGAGCGGGCTGCCACCGGTTGCTTGGTGAAACTCCGGCCCCTTGCGCCACGCGGCGGTAGCCTCCGCTGCAAGGGGGTGCGCGGATGCGGCGCTTGCGTAGAACGATGGCGATCTGCCTGGCGGCGGCCATGGCTGCGGGGGTCGCCGTGCTGGCCTCGCTCGCGGCAAACGCGGCGACGGCGGACAACCGTTGGCCCGGCGTACTCGATCGCATCCGGGCCGACCCTTGGCCGTGGGTCGGCGGACTCGCGGTCGGCGCGGTGTTCTTGGCCGTGGCCGCCGTGCTGCTCGGCCGGGAGCCCACCGGAGCCGCCCAAGACCCGCCGCCGCCAGGGCCGTCCGTCGTCCCGGCCTGGGTCGTCGACCGCACCGAAACCCGGCGGGCCGTCGCCGCCGTCTGCGGACGCGGGGCCGGCGCGGTGGGGATCACCACGGCGCTCGAAGGGGCCGGCGGCTTCGGCAAGACCACCCTCGCCACGCTCGTCTGCGCCCATCCGCGGGTCCGCCGGCGTTTCCGCGGTCGCGTCTACACCGTCACCATCGGCCGGGACGTCCGCGGACGTCCCGCGATCGCGGCCAAGGTCGTGGAGACCACGGCCTTCATCACCGGCGACTCCACCGCCTTCGAGGATCCCGATCGGGCCGGCGACCACCTGGGGCGGTTGCTGGACCACCGGCCGCGCACCCTGCTGGTCCTGGACGACGTCTGGGAGCCGGAACAACTGGCGCCCTTTCTCCGGGGCGGGCGGAACTGCGTACGGCTGGTCACCACTCGCGTCCCGGCCGTCTTGCCCGACGGCGCCGCACGGCTGCGTGTCGACGAGATGACGCCGGACCAGGCGCGGGCGGTCCTGACTGCAGATGTGCCCGAGTTTCCGGAGGAGACGGTTGCCGGGCTGCTGCGTGCCACCGGCCGGTGGGCGCTACTGCTGCGGCTGACGAACCGTCTGATCGCCCGGCGGGCCGCCACCGGCGCCGACGCCGCCCTGGCCGCGGCCGAGGCGCTGGAGGACCTGCGCGCAGGTGGCCCGGCCGTCGGCGAGGCCCCCGCCGCGCAGCTCGACTTGGACGATCCCGCGCGCCGATCGCGGGCCGTGCGGGCGAGCGTCGAGGCGGCGACGACCCTGCTGCCGGACGGCGGGGCGCGACGGCTCATCGAACTCGGCGTGTTCGTGGAGGACGAGTCGATCCCCGTCCCGCTCGTCGTACGGTTGTGGGAGGCCACCGCCGGGCTGTCCGAGGCACGCTCCCGGGACCTGTGCGCGGACCTCGACCGGCTCTCCCTCATCACGCTGAGCCCTCAGGACGGCGGCCGGATCACCCTCCACGACGTGCTGCGCGACTACCTGCGTGGCGAACTGAGCGCGGCTGAGCTGCGAGAGCTGCACGCGGCCCTGGTCAACGCGGCGCTGCGGGACAACGCGCTGCCCTCCGGCACGCCCACGCGGGTAACGGTCGGGGACGGCTACCTGCTCGACCATCTGATCGAGCACCTGCTGGCGGCGGGCGAGAGCGCCCGGGCCGAACGAGTGGCCGGGGACCTCCAGTGGGTGGAGACGCGCCTCCACCAGCGTGGCCCGTCCGCGCCCTGGGGCGACCTCGCCCGCATCCCCACGGATTCCGCGGCCGCCCTCGCCCGTGACCTCGGCCGGATCGCCCACCTCCTCGCCCCCATCGAGCCCGCCCGGATCCTGACAGCCGTCCTGCACAGCCGCCTGGCCGGCCTCCCCCACTGGGACGGGCAGGTCGCCGCGCGGCGGGCCGCAGAGCCAGGCCTGCAGCCGCTGCTTGCCAACCACTGGCCGCTGCCCGACGCGCCGGACCCGGTGCCGCCGCGCGACCTCAGCTGGCCCGGGGACCTCGAGCACCCGGTGCTCGCCGTCGCGGCGGGCCCGGGCGGGGCGTGGTTGGCGACGGGCGACGCCATGGGTGAGCTGGTGGTACGCGAGCCGCGCACCGGCGCCGTGCTGGCCCGGCACAGGTTTCGGGACAGTGTGGACGCTCTCGCGACCGTCCCGGCGGACGGGTCGTTACTCATGGCCTCGGGCCGGACCGTGTTGCGGGCGGACCCGCTGCGGCCGGATCAGGCCGTGCCCCTGTTCACCGTCTCCGAACGGCTGCGTCGGCTGACTGCCGCCCCTGACGGCAGCTGGTACGCCGCGCGGACGCGTCACGGGCACCTGTGCGTGACGACGGGCGGCCCGGTCTCGACCTTGACACGGCGCTCCGGAGGCGGCGACAGTCCCGCGGACACGCTCGCCGCCTCTCCGACCGGCCGCCAGCTGGTGGCGTCCGAAGGCGGCGGCTGGCTCGCGCTGTGGGACATGACCTCTCGCAGGCGCGTGGCACGGATTCGCGCGGGCCGCGCTGAGCCCGCGCCCGCGTACACCGCGGCCTTTTCCGCGGACGGCCGCTTCCTGATCACCGCGGACAACGAGGGAGCCGTTCGCCGCTGGTGGGTTGCCGGTGTATTGCCCCCGCGGCTCTACGAGGACGACTCTGCTGCACCAGGCGGATGACGCAAGCGTGGCTGAGACGCTCGAAGGCACCACTTGGACGGGCGGAACGTCACTGTGCTTCGCCCCCGACGGGTCCTGGCTGGCACGCGGTTCAGATGACGGCAGTGTGTCATTGTGGAACACCGGAACCGGAACCGGAACTCGTCTTACAGTTCATGCCAGTCGGCGCGTACAGAGCGACGTGAGCGCCCTGGACGCAGCGCCGGACGGGAGCCGGCTGGCCACCGCGGCGGGCCAGGCCGTACGGCTGTGGAACACGGTTTCGGGCGAACTGCTGGCCGACTTCGAAACCGACAGCGAGGCGCACGCGGTCCTGTTCCTCCCGGACGGCTCCTGCCTGGTGACCGGCGAGGCGAACGGCGACGTGTGGATCTGGGACCTGTTCAGCCGGACCCGGACGGCGCGGCTCAGGGGCGGTCGGGGGGCCGTGCTGGCGCTGTCCATGACGTCCGACGGGCGCTGGCTGTTCGGCGCGGGCCACGATGGGACCATACGGATCTGGGACGCCCGGACGGGCGCGTACGGAGCACTGCACACCGGGAACTCCCGGCCGGTGAGGTCGGTCGCGGTCTCCCCGGACGGGCGGTGGACAGCCTCGGTGGGCGACGACGCCACGCTCCGGATCTGGGACCGGGCCGGCGGGCAACTGGTGGCGGCTCAGCGAACAGAAGGCGGGTTGCGCACGTGCAGTTGGCGCCCCGACGGCAGTGGGCTCACAGTCGGCGGAGACCGGGGGATGTACGGTTACACGTTCCGGACGGCCTGCACCTGAAGACGGACGGGGTCACCGTGTCGGCACCCGCGCAGTAGGAGGCAGGGGAAAGGTCGACACCTCAAGCCTGCGACCACAAGCGACCGCCACGACGATCGCACGTGCCGGAGTGCCGTAGGGTGGTGCTCACGACGCGGGGTGGAGCAGCTCGGTAGCTCGCTGGGCTCATAACCCAGAGGTCGCAGGTTCAAATCCTGTCCCCGCTACTGCTGTAGGAGGCCCGGATCTCATGGATCCGGGCCTCTTCTGTCTCCGGCATCACCGCAACGGGCAGGGGCGGTATTCGAGGCTGAGTTCGCGGTCTACGGCGTAGCTGGTGCGCATCGAGGCGTCGGTGACCTTCTCCCAGGAGCCGTACTTGGCGTAGAGCTGGTCCGCGGTGGGTCCGAGAGGGTTGCCGTACTTGGCCGTGTTCCGGTCCTCCAGGATGCGGACCTCCTCCGGGGTCATGCCGGCGCGGGTGATCTCCTTGGCCTGGTTGCGCATGTCGACCAGTTCCCTCGCGATCTCCTCCTCGGAGGCTCCCGCCTCGCGCATGTTCGCCTCGGTCCGGTGCATGTCCTCCAGGAGGCCGTGGTAGCGGATCCGGGTCCGCTGCGCCTCCACCTTCTCCTCCATCGGCAGGACGCGGATGCGGCACACGACCGGGTCGGTGCTGGGGCAGGGATCGTCGGCGGGAACCGGCGGTGCGAGCGGGGCGGTGATGACCGAACCGCACGACTCCAAGGCGGCGGATGAAGCGGCGGCGGTCGTGGTCAGCAGTGCGACGGAGGCCACGAAGGGGACGAGGGCACGGCTCAGCAGGGAAGATGTAAGGCGCATGCGCGCATCCTTGGCGACGACGGCCCACGGCTCCACGTAAACACACCGATGATCACTCGTACGGGGCGCTCCGGTCCGCTCCGCCATCTCCTGTACAGGCCCGCGCATCCGTCCGTGCTTGGGCCCCGCGGATCTGGGGGCCACCGTGATGCGCGGCGGTAGTGCGAGGGGACGGTCGATGCCGCCTCGCCTCACCGAGCCTCTGAGCTCACCGGCTGTTTCGTGACCCGTACGGCTGGAGGAGCTGGTCGACGGGGGCGTGGTCGTCCGTGAGCGGTTGGGCATCGCCGATCCACGACGTGAGGTCGTCGCCGGTGGTGATCTTCCAGCCGGGTTGCCGGGCGTCGAGCGCTGCCTGGGTCGCGGGGGCGTCGACAGTCACGATGGGCGTCACGGCGGAGAGCAGCGCGCCGGGCACGAGGATGGTCAGCGCCGCGATCAGCAGGAGCAGCGCCGGTGCCCACTCCGCGGTGGTGCGGAGCAGGGCAGGGGTGAGTGCGACGACCGCTCCGGACAGCCCCAGTGAGGGACCGATGAGCCGGCGTGCGTTGACCTGGTCGGCGATCCGCCCACCCAGCCAGGAGCCGAGGGCGATCGCGGTGAGGGCGATGCCGATCACCATGGTGCTGGTCTCGAGGGTGAGGCCGAGGTAGGGAGCCAGCAGCCGCAAAGCGACGATCTCCACCGCGCAGAACGCGTCCACAGCCCGGCGGGTGTTGCCGGACGGGTGCTCCGTCCGGCAACACCCGCGGTGTGGGTGAGTGCCTGTCAGAGCCGGAACGGGTTGGTGTTGCGGGCCGCCAGCAGGAACCACGCCGTGGCGCCGGTGTGCAGCGAGGCGTAGTAGAGGTCGCCCATGCCGGTGTCCAGGCCGTCGCGGGAGGCCGCCACGATGCCGTAGCCGTCGTGGTTGGGGGCCTCGCGCTGGGCCCGTTCGAGACTGTCGACGAACGCCGCCGCCTTGGGCGCGTCCGAAGCGCGACCGCGCACGTTGAGCGCGGTCAGGAACTGGGCCGTGCCCTCGAACCACACCTTGCTGCGGTCCGCGCCGCTGAACGCCAGGCCCTGGTACGGGCCGTCCTGCGCGGAGTGGTTCTCCAGCCCCCAGTCCAAGGCCCGGGAGTGGTCCTCGTCGAGGGTGGCGAGGTAGCTCCACGCCTGGATGTCGGCGGGTACGACCTCGTCGTTGCGGTGGACGCCGTCCTCGGTGGTTCCGGTCCAGAGCCGGCCGTCGTCGGCCTGCATGCTGTCGACGAAGGCGAAGGCGTTCTGTGAGCGGGTGGACCACTGCCCGTCGCCGGTGATCTGGGCGAGCATCGCGAAGAACGCGCCGGCATCGATGTTGTGCTCGGTGGCCTTCCACGTCAGCTTCCGGATCAGCGCCCCGGAGTCGTCGTGCAGGTAGCCGCCGGTGTAGCCGCCGGCGCCGCGGTCGTCGGCGGCGTTGCTCTGGATCCATTGCGCGGCGCGCAGTGCCCCGTCCAGGTACCGCTGGTCGCCCGTGGCCTTGTACAGGTGCGACCAGGCCATGCCCACCCAGGCCATGTTCCCGGTGTAGGTGGCGAATCCGCCGACGTACGGGGTGCCCTGCCGGGTGATGAAGGGGTTGGGCAGGTAGGACGCGCGCAGGCGGCCGTCACCCGCCGGGTCGAGCGCCTGGGCCTCCAGCAGGACGTTCCCGAGGGTCCTCGCCTTGTCGATGTCGGGTCCGTAGCCGCTGTTGATCAGGGCGATCACCATCAGGGCGTCGTCGTAGACGAAGCTCGACTCGAAGCCGTTCTCGCCGAACTGCCCGTCGGGGGCGAAGTGTCCGCCGGTGTAGCTGCGCGGGAGGCCGTGCGAGACCGGCGCCGGGTACTCGTTCATCTTGGACCGCAGGAAGGAGTACGCCTTGTTGGTCGCGGTCGTCCCGATGGCCGGGAACCCGGTGGGCGGGGCGGGGGCGGGGTCGCGGGGTCCGGAGGCGCCGACGGTGTACGCGTAGGTGTTGATCTCCTCGACGGCCCGGATCGTGGACCCGCCCAGCGGCAGCTCGTAGAAGTCCACGGCCACGTAGTTGGGCTTCTTGCGCGCGGCGGGGCCGCAGTAGTCGCGGGCGCGTTCCACGAGCTTGTCACCGTTGTCGATGGCGGCGGTGATGACGGTGGGCGCATCGCGGAACTGGTTCATGACCATCAGGGGCTGGAAGTTGGCTCCCGGCCCGGCCGTCGTGGTCAGCGGGCGGTTGTCCCACCGGGTGTAGCAGTCCCAGTTGCCGCCGAGGGCGCCCAGGCTCCAGTAGTTCTCCACGGTCCACTTGTCCTGCATGGCCACGCCCCCGGGTGTGGCCGCGGCGCTGGAGAAGATCAGGAGTCGCTTGCCGCTGCTGCGCATGGCGCTGAGGGTGGGCCAGCCGTTCTCGGTGACGCTCTGGGCGGCCGGGTCGAAGACCAGGTCCTTCAGGCCCGGGACCTCATTGATGACGTTGTCGAGCAGCGCCCGGTCGGTGACGTAGTCCTCGAGGAAGATCGTGACGATGGGCTTCGGGCCGTCGGCGGTGTTCATGGACGTGACGAGGTTCGCCATCATGTCCTTGAACCTCATCGGCTCGGAGCCGACCCCCATGCGGCTGGCGCTTTCGAGGTCGCAGTTGCCGCCGTGGCACAGAACGACTTCGCCGTTCCACACCGCGATGTCGAGCATCAGGCCGCGAACGCCGTCACCGAGCTGCTGGTTGAGCGAGCGGCTCTGGTTGACGGCGAGGGCACCGCCCTCACCGTAGCTGTTCCACGCGTTGTGTGCGGTGAGGAACGTGGCCTCGTCGAGGCGGGGGTCGGCGGGCGCCGTCCCCTTGGTGAGGCTGGTCTGGGTGAGGTACCACCGGGTGGATGCCCCGGCGTCCGGGCCGACGGTCAGCCGCTCCTCGTGACCGGTGCCCGGCGAGCGGAGGTAGGCGCTCTGGCCGGGGACCCGCACCCGGTAGACGTCCGTCCCCAGTTCGTCGAAGAGCCAGTCGGTGCGCTCGTCCGCGCAGGACAGCAGCTCCGTGGTGAGTCCGTCGGGGGTGCGGCCCAGGCAGTACGCGCCGTTGACGTTGCTCTTGATGTGGTAGCCCTCGCCGCCGGGCTCGATCCACCATTCCTGCTCGCTGTCGCGCTTGTAGCGCTCCTGGCGGATGGCCTTGGTCGGGACCATGTCGCCGTTCTCCACGGCCACGGACAGGCCGGAGGCCACGCTCTGCATCTGGAGCGGTCCGTACTTGTTCGGCGGCCCCTCCGCCGCGACGGCGATGCCCGCCTCGGGCGCCGCCAGCCCTGCCACCATGGTCGCCAACACGACCAGGAAGCCGGTCAGTCTGGGCCTTCTGGGTCTCCTGGGCCTTCTGGGCCCACTGCCGCCGAAAGCCGCCCTGCGTTCCACCGATGTACCCGCTCTCGCATGCCGACCCGTGAGGGCTCGGCTGATCTTCGTCAACTCAGGGTGTGAGCCAATGAGCCCCAGGTTACGGAGGTGCGGCGCCAGTGCGGGATCCGGGCAAACGCAGGGAGAACAGGCGGCCTTGCGCCGACCGCGGCAAGGGCGGTGGCGATGTTGACGTAGCACTGCTCGACCTGAGCGGCGAGGTCGTCCTTGCCGATGGTGACGCCGTCGGGGCCCCAGGCGACCTGTCCGGCGACCCTCCGTCAGGAGGAGGTCTCCGTCAGGAGGAGGTCTCCGTCAGGATCGCCGGGTCCGACAGGCCCGCCGCGCCGGTCTCCACCTTGCCGGCGAAGCGGCGAAGGAAGCCCGGGGTGCCGGACGCGGTGACCGTCACGTCGTACCAGCGGCGGGTGTTCTTCAGTGAGACGGTGTGCTTCACGGTGGCGCCCGGGGCGACCGTGAGGCGCTTCGGGCTGCCGCCGTAGGCGTTGGCGACCGTCAGCGTGGCGGTGGAGCCCGCGGCGTTGGTGAGCGTGAGGTCCAGGTTCCCGGTGGCGGCGTTGTGGCGCGCGGTGACCTCGGGGCCGGGGGTGGTCCCGGGGTTGCGGAAGCCGCGCAGGAAGCCGTTCGGCCCGTGCACGGTCAGGTCGGTGGATCCGGCCGAGTAAGCGGTGTTCCAGGTGTCCGCGATCGACTTGCCGGCCTCGGTGGTGTAGGTCCAGGGGGCGTCGGTGCGGTCGCCGGAGGTGACGTAGAACTGCGCGCCCAGCTGGGGGCCGCCGCTGAACGTCAGCCGGAACGTGCCCTCCGCGACGAGCGCGGCACCGTCCACGTACGGGGCGTACTTGAGCGCGCGCGTGGGACGCAGGCCCTTCTCCTGGCGCGGCATGGTCCCCTTGGCCGGCGGGGTGGCCCGGAAATCGGGGTGGCGCTCGCGGTCCGGCGGGAACCAGCCGTCGGTCTCCGGCAGCGGGGCCGGGGCGGTGTCCTTGCGGGCGAAGTCGAAGGCGGAGGTGAGGTCGCCGCAGACGGCGCGGCGCCAGGGCGAGATGTTGGGCTCGTGGACGCCGAAGCGCTGCTCCATGAAGCGGATGACCGACGTGTGGTCGAAGGTCTCGGAGCAGGCGTAACCGCCGGTGCTCCAGGGGGAGACCACGAGCATCGGCACGCGCGGGCCCAGACCGTAGGGTCCGGCCACGTACCCGGCCTTGCCGGGGAACACGTCCAGGGCGGTGGGCGTGGTCGACAGGCCCTGCGCGGCACTGGCGGGGGCGTACGGCGGGACGACGTGGTCGAAGAAGCCGTCGTTCTCGTCGTAGGTGATGAAGAGTGCGGTACGGGCCCACACGTCGGGGTTGGCGGTGAGCGCGTCCAGGACCTGTGAGATATACCAGGCGCCGTAGTTGGACGGCCAGTTGGAGTGCTCGCTGAACGCTTCGGGGGCGGCTATCCAGGAGATCTGCGGGAGGGTGCCACCCACCACGTCCGCGCGCAGCTTCTCGAAGTAGCCTTCGCCCGCAGCGGCGTTGGTGCCCGTACGGGCCTTCTCGTAGAGGGCGCTGCCGGGCTGGGCGTCCCGGTAGGTGTTGAAGTACAGCAGCGAATTGTCGCCGTAGTTGCCGCGGTAGGCGTCGTTGATCCAGCCCCAGGAGCCGGCGGCGTCGAGGCCGTCGCCGATGTCCTGGTAGACCTTCCAGGAGACTCCGGCCGCCTCCAGGCGTTCCGGGTAGGTGGTCCAGCCGTAGCCGGCCTCGGCGTTGTTGAGGACCGGGCCGCCGCCCTGGCCGTCGTTGCCGGTGTGGCCCGACCAGAGGTAGTAGCGGTTGGGGTCGGTGGAGCCGATGAACGAGCAGTGGTAGGCGTCGCAGACGGTGAACGCGTCCGCCAGGGCGTAGTGGAAGGGGATGTCCTGGCGGGTCAGGTGGGCCATCGTGGTGGCGGTCTTGGCGGGCACCCAGTTGTCGTACTTGCCCTTGTTGAAGGCGCTCTGGCCGCCCGCCCAGTCGTGGTTGAGGCCCTGGAGGAACTCCATGCCCAGGTCCTCGGACGGCGGCCGGAAGGGCAGCGTCTCCTTCGTGCCGTCGGACTGGTGCCAGACGGACTTGCCGCTGGGCAGCGTCACCGGGCGCGGGTCGCCGAAGCCGCGGACACCGCGCAGCGCGCCGAAGTAGTGGTCGAAGGAACGGTTCTCCTGCATGAGCACCACGATGTGCTCGACGTCGGCGATGGAGCCGGTGGTCCCCTGCGCGGGGATGGCGGCGGCGCGGGCGATGCTCTCGCCCAGCATCGTCAGGGCTGTGGTGCCGCCTGCGAGCTGCAGGAAACGCCGACGATTGAGTTCTGCCATGGCGGGAACGACCTCCACATTGAGGGGCGACTGAGTACCCCAGCACAGCGTGTCCGGGGTTCCGGAAAGGGAGCCTCGCGTGACGCCGGCGCGTACACCAGGCGAACGGCGGTCGGGTTTCGCGTCCAGGTCGGCCGGTTTTGGGCTATCGCAGGAAAAGCCTTGGACCGCGCGGGCGCCCGTGCGGGACACTCCGCTTTCTGACCAGACGGTCCGAGAAGGCAGGGTTGGGATGGGATCGCCCGAATCGCACGAAAGTTCACTGAACGCGAGTCCACCGCGCAGGAGTCCGGTACTGCTCGCACTTCGCTACTACGGGCGGGAGCTGGTCCGCCTGCGATGGCTGACGGCGCCCGCGATGCTGCTCCCGGCGCTGGGCAACATCGGCATCCACTACATCGCGCCGCTGGTCGTCGCGAAGCTCGTCGGCCGGATCGCGGGAGGAGAGGGAGGAGGGGGAGGGGAGGGAGGAGAGGGAGTCGCCGAGGGTGTCGGCGGCGCACTCGGCTGGGCGATGCCCTACGTCCTCGCCTTCGCCGGAGTCCTGCTGCTCTCGGAGGCGTTCTGGCGCATCGGGCTGCACTGCCTGAACCGCCTCGACGCCCGCGGGATCGAGCAGCTGTACGTCACCGGGATGGACGAACTGTTCGCCAAGGACGCGGCGTTCTTCCACGACAACTTCGCCGGATCGCTGACGAAGCGGGTCCTGAGCTTCGCCTCCCGCTTCGAGGAGTTCGTCGACACGCTGACGTTCTCGGTCATGGGCAGCTTCGTGCCCCTGCTGTTCGCCTCGGTGGTGCTGTGGCAGTACGACCCGCTGCTCGTCGTCGGGCTCCTGGCGATGATCACGGTCACGGGACTGGGCGTGGCGCCCCTGATCCGCCGCCGCCAAGTGCTCGTCGCCCGGCGGGAGGAAGCGATCGCCCGGGTGTCCGGCCACGTGGCGGACAGCCTGATGAACATGGACACCGTCCGGGCGTTCGCCGCCGAATCGCGCGAGGCCGCCGAACACCGCACCCGGGTGGCGGAGTCGAGGAAGCTCACCCTGCGCTCGTGGGACTACGGCAACCTGCGCATCGACACGCTGGTCGCGCCGCTGTCCGTGGCGACCAACGTGCTGGGGCTGATGCTCGCCATCGTGCTCGGCGGGGGAGCGCACGGGGTGGAGGCGGTCATCGTCGCCTTCACCTACTACGCCGGGGCGACGCGGATCATGTTCGAGTTCAACCAGATCTACCGCCGCCTGGAGAGCTCGATGACGGAGGCCGCGCAGTTCACCGAACTGCTGCTGACACCGCCGACCGTGCTCGACCCGGTGGAGCCGGAACCACTGCGGAGCCCGCCGGCCGCCGACGTGCGGTTCGAGCGGGTGGTCTTCGGCCACGAGGGCGGGAAGCCGCTCTTCGACGGCCTGGACCTGGCCGTGCCCGGCGGGTCGAAGCTCGGTCTCGTCGGCCGGTCCGGCGGGGGCAAGACCACGCTCACCCGGCTGCTGCTGCGGATGACGGACATCGACGCGGGCCGGATCCTGATCGGCGGCCAGGACATCAGCCGGCTGAGTCAGGCCGACCTGCGCAGCCTGATCGCCTACGTCCCCCAGGACCCGGCGATGTTCCACCGCACGCTGCGCGACAACATCGCCTTCGCCCGCCCGGACGCCACCGAGGCGGAGATCCGCCGCGCGGCCGAGGCGGCGCACGTCACGGAGTTCGCCGACGGCCTGGCGGACGGCTTCGACACCATGGTGGGGGAGCGCGGGGTGAAGCTGTCCGGCGGGCAGCGTCAGCGGGTCGCCCTCGCCCGCGCGATCCTGCGCGACGCGCCGATCCTGCTCCTCGACGAGGCGACCAGCGCCCTGGACTCCGAGAGCGAGATCCTGGTCCAGGACGCGCTGTGGCGGCTGATGGAGGGGCGGACGGCGCTCGTGGTCGCGCACCGGCTGAGCACGGTCGCCACCATGGACCAGCTCGTCGTCCTCGACCACGGACGGATCGTCGAGCAGGGCACGCACCACCAACTGCTGGCCGCGGACGGCGCCTACGCGAAGCTGTGGCAGCACCAGTCGGGCGGCTTCATCGACGACACCGCGGCGCGGGCCGACGTGCGCTGATCGGGGGGACGGGCGGGCGGCGTGGTGTCGGCTGCGCTGCGACGGCACGGAGCACGGTCAGACTCCGCGGCGAGGGCGAGCTGCCGCTCGCGGTCCTGTCCGAGGAGCTGCGGGATGGCGCCGCTCGGCGCCCACGCCCAGCTCCGCGGAGAGCAGCTCCTGATAGCCGCGGTAGCGGCGGTGCGCGTCGGCGACCTCGCCGGCGAACAGGCGCGGCCGTGAACGCCGCAACTCCGCGGTCCGGTGACCGTTGACCGTTGACCGTTTAGGATGGGAACGTGAGTGCGAATGAAGGTGACGTGCGGCCCGCTTTGAGTCCGGAGCTGAGCGGGGCGGAGCTGGCCCGCTGGTACTGGACGCTGGACGAACTCACCGTGCTGGCACGCCGGATGGGCCTTCCTGCCGGAGGCGGGAAGGCGGCGGTCACGGCGCGGATCGCCGCCGCGCTGGACGGGCTCCCGGCACCCGCGCCGACCCCGGCTCCCGGCCGGCCCACCCGCGGTGCGGGCCGCCAGCTGGCCGCGCCCGTGGACGGCGCCAGCGTGATCCCGCCGGGGCAGCGGTGCAGCCAGGTGCTGCGGGAGTACTTCGTCCGGGAGATCGGGCCCGGCTTCCACTTCGACGCCTTCATGCGGGATTACGTCGCCCAGGGCGCGGGACGCACCCTCGCCGAGGCGGTCGCCCACTGGCACGCCACCCGGGCGCGGGCAGCGCAACCCCGGGAGATCGGTGCCCAGTTCGAGCTGAACCGGTTCCTCCGGGACTGGCACATCCGCCACCCCGAGGGCACCCGCCCGCAGGCCCTGGCCGCCTGGCGGGCCCACCGCTCCAGCCCCCGGCCGGCCGCCGTCACCCTCGGGCCGCAGTGATCTCCGGCTCCGCGGGCTCCGGCTCCGCGGCCTCCGGTTCCGCGGGCTCCGGTTCCGCGGGCTCCGGCAGGCGCCGGGCCAAGGCCCAGGCCAGCAGGGGGAGCGCGGCCAACGGGAGCAGGGCCGTGCGCAGCGAGGCGGCGTCGGCCGCCGCGCCGATGAGGGGGCTCGCGAGGCCGCCCACGCTGACGGTCAGGCCCAGGGTGACCCCGCTCGCCGTGCCCATGCGGGACGGCAGGTAGTCCTGGCCCAGGGTGACCTGGAGGGAGAAGGGCACGTACAGCGCGGCGGCGGCCAACGCCGAGCAGACGTACACCAGTGGCAGTGGCAGGAAGAGGATGCCCGCGACGGCCGGCACCACCGCCGCGTAGGCGCGGTGGACGGTGGTGACACGCCCCCAGCGGGCGGCCAGCCGGCCGCCGAGGAGGGTGCCGCCGGCGCTCCCCGCGAAGAGGGCGAACAGGGCCACGGCGCCGGCGGTCCCGCCGCCGCCGCGCTCACGGACGTACAGCGCGATGAAGGTGCTCAGGCCGGTGAAGACGACCGAACGCACGACGACCACCAGGGAGAGCCGCAGGAATGCCCGCCAGTCATCGGGGAGTTGGCGGGAGGGCTCCGAGGCCGGAGTGGCCGCCGTCCGGATTCCGGCAGCCGAACGCTTCGCGGACGGCGGCCGGTTGAGGAACACGCCCACCGCCGCCGGGGTGGCCAGCAGCCACCAGCCCGCCGGACCCGGCAGCGCCAGCGCGCCGACGACCAGCAGTGGGGCACACGCGAAGCCGATGTTGCCGCCGAGCGCGAACCAGCTCATCGCGCCGTGTCCGGGGCCGCCCACCGTACGGACCAGCCGGGCCGCCGCCGGGTGGTAGGCGGCGACGCCCAGCCCGGACAGGGCGACGGCGGCGAGGGTGGCCGTGTACCCCGCGTCGAGCCCGACCAGCGCCACGCCCAGCCCCGCGGCGGCGGTGGCCAGCGGGATCAGCCAGGGCATCGGCCACCGGTCGGTGAGTGCTCCGAACAGCGGCTGAACCACGGAGGAGAGCAGGGAGGCGGCCAGCACGATGCCGGACGCGGCCGCGTATCCGTACGAGCGCTCGGAGACGAGGAAGGGAACGAGCGCGGCGACGGCACCCTGGTAGACGTCCACGCAGGAGTGGCCCGCGGAGAAGGCGGCCGTACGGAGCCGGGCCGGGGCCGGGCCGGGCGCCGAGGCCGGCGCGGGCGCGGGTGCGGTGGGCGTCGGGGCAGGGGCAGGGGCAGGGGGCGAAGGCCGGGGATGGGGTTGGGGCGGTCTCATGGAGGTCACCGATCGAGAATCGCTCCCTCCAGGGGCGGCCCGCTTCCGATAAATTGCCGGGTGATGCAGAAAATCCGCCACACTCCGCGCGCAGCGACGAGCATCCGTGAGCTCGACACCCACCACGGCATCGATCCGCACCACCACGACGACCACCAGATCTGTTACGCGGGCTCCGGGGTGCTGTCCGTCACCACCGACGCCGGTACCTGGGTGGCCCCGACCACCCGCGCCCTGTGGATCCCGGCCGGAACCGTCCACGAGCACCGCGCCTTCGGCCGCGTCGACCTGCACTGCGTGGGCCTGCCCACCCACCTCAACCCGCTCTCCCTCTCCGCCCCCGCCGTGCTGGTCGTCGGCCCCCTGCTGCGCGAGCTGATCCTGGCCTACACCCGGGCCCCGCAGGACGACAGCGCCGAGCGGCGCCGGATGCTGGCGGTGCTGCTCGACCAGCTGCGGGCCTCCCCGCTCCAGCCGCTGCACCTGCCCGCTCCCGCGGATCCCCGGCTGGCCGCGGTGTGTGCGCTGCTGCACGCCGATCCGGCGGACCGGCGCGGGCTGGCGGAGCTCTCCGCGCAGGCCGGGGCCGGGGCGGGGGAGCGGACCCTGAGCCGGCTGTTCCGCGCCGAGCTGGGCATGACGTTCCCCCAGTGGCGGACCCAGCTGCGCCTGCACCACGCGCTGCGGCTGCTGGCGGTCGACACCCCCGTGACGGCGGTCGCGCACCGCTGCGGCTGGTCCTCGGCGAGCGCGTTCATCGACGTGTTCCGCCGGGCCTTCGGCCACACCCCTGGTACCCACGGCACGGCGGGCTGACCCGCTGGGCTGACCTGCTGGGCTGACCCGCTCGTCTGGCCGTACGCGCCCTGCCGGGTCAGCATGGTGGGAGGGAACCGGCTCGGGGCCAGGCGGTCGGGAGGACCCATGGCACACACCCCGTCGACCGACGTGCTGATCGTGGGCGCGGGTCCGGTCGGCCTCAGCGTGGCCGTGGAACTGCGCAGGCACGGCGTGAACTGCCGTCTCGTCGACCGGCTGCCCGCCCGCCTCCCGTACGCGAAGGCCGTCGGCATCCAGCCGCGCACGCTGGAGATCTGGGACCGCATGGGCCTGGCCCGCACCGTCATGGAGACCGCCGTGACCCTGCGCGGTCAGCTGATCTACGTCAACGGCACCGAACGCTCCCGGATCGAGCTCGTGCTGCCCCCCGACGTGCCGTACCGGTTCGCCGCGCTGCCGCAGTACGAGACCGAGCGCATCCTCGAAGAGCACCTGGCGGCGCTGGGCACCGCCATCGAACGCGGCACCGAACTGCTGTCGTTCACCCAGAACGGGGATGGGGACGGGGACGGGGACGGGGACGGAGGCGGAGTCACCAGCCTCCTGCGCACCGCTTCCGGCGGCGAGGAGGAACTGCGCACCCGCTACCTCATCGGCTGCGACGGGGCGCACAGCACCGTGCGCAAGGGGCTGGGACTCTCGTACGAGGGCGGGGCCTTCGCCGAGGAGTACATGCTCGCCGACGTGGTGAGCGACTGGGACCTGCCCGAGGGGTACGGCCTGCGGTCCATGCACCAGGGCGCCGACGGGTCCACGGACGACGTGCTGGTGTGCATTCCGCTCCCCGGCCGGGGCCGCTACCGCATGTCGATGCGGGTCCCGCCCGAACTCTCCGCACAGCCGAGCGGCGGACCGACAAGGGGATCGGCAGGAGGCCCCGGAGCCGGCGACGGCGTGCAGCACGGGCTGGAGGGCGGCCGGGTCCCGGAGCTGTCCCACATCCAGGCCGTCATCGACCGCCTCGCCCCCGCCCCCGCCACGGTCTCCGGCATGCGCTGGTCCTCCGTCTTCCGCATCAGCCACCGCATCGTCGACCGCTACGGCGACGGCCGCGTCTTCGTCGCGGGCGACGCCGCCCACATCCACCCGCCCACCGGCGCCCAGGGCATGAACACCGGGATCCAGGACGCCTGCAACCTGGCGTGGAAGCTCGCGCTCACCCTGAGGGAAACGGCCGGGCCCGCCCTGCTCGCCAGCTACGACGCCGAGCGCCGCCCCGTCGGCGAGGAGGTCGTCGGCCGGACCGTGCGGCATGCGACCCAGGGCATGGAGAGCGACAAGGACGATCCGCGGACCGTGCTGCTCCGCGAAGCCCAGCTGCTCGTCGGCTACCGTGACGGACCGCTCGCCGGCAGTCCGTTCGGCCCGGCTGGCGCATCCCAGCCCGGCGAACGGGCCCCGGACTGCTCCGGGTTGACCCTGCCCCTCGCCGCCTACCCCTCCCGGCTGCTCGACGTCCTGCGCGGCCGGGCCGGCCACGCGGTGCTCCTGTACGGGGCCGACGGCGCGGCCCTGGCCGAGGCCGCCGAGCAGGCCCGGGCTGCAGGGTCGGCGCTGGCGGAGGGCGGCGCGGGCGGCGCTGAGGGGGACGCCACCGGCTTGCGGACCGTGGCCGTCCTCGCCCGCGAGGCCGCACCGGACGCGTCCGCCGGCCTGCCCGTTCCCGGATACCGGGACGGCGCCGGGGAGTTCGCCCGGCTGTACGGCGCCGACGGCCCGACCGGTTTCCTCGTACGCCCCGACGGGTACCTCGGCGCCCGCTTCCCACTGTCCGGCACGGCGGCGGCCCTGTCCGGCTACCTCGCCGCGCTGTCCGGCCCGGCCACTCCCTAGGCCCAGCTCCCTGCGCACCGGAGCCGAGGGCGTCGAGACCGGCGATCCAGCGCCGGGCGTCCCCGGCGAAGTCGCGGCGCCCGGCCGGACCGGCCCGCCGGTGATCATGCGTTCCGGCCGGCGGACGCGAGGTGCAACAGCCCGCTCAGGCAGGGGCGTACCGCAGCAGCACCACGCCGTTGCCGAACGTGCGGGTCCCCTCCAGTCGCAGCGGGACCAGGCCGTCGGAGGGCGGGAAGAGGCGGTGGCCGCGGCCGATGCGTACGGGCGCCACGTAGATCCGGTACTCGTCCACCAGGCCGTGGCGCAGGAACGAGGCGGCGAGGTCCGCCCCGCTCAGCGTCAGGTCGCCGCCCGCGGAGGCCTTGAGGGCGGCGACCTCCGCCGGGACGACCTCCCGGAACACGGTGGCCTTCGGGTCGGCCTGCTCCGCTTCCAGGGTGCGCGAGTACACGTACTTCGGCGCGGAGCGCCAGATGCCCGCGAAGTCCTTCTCCGACTCGCTCGTGGCCGGATCGGCGTCGGCGGCCGACCAGTAGGAGTCCATGAGCTCGTAGGTGACCCGGCCCATCAGCATGCCGCCGACCGGCCGCAGTTCGTCGTTCATGTGCTGGTGCAGTTCTTCGTCGACGCGGTGCCAGTCGATCTGCCGCTCAGGACCCTCGTAGTAGCCGTCGAGGGAGACCTGCGACATAAGGATGATCTTTCGCATAACGGACCAGGTTACGCGCCCTCCATACTGGAGGGCGTGAAGACCGAAGCCGACACCGCCGCCGCCGACACCGCAGACACCGTCCTGTGCGCCGTCGAAGGGCGTACCGGGGTGCTCACCCTCAACCGCCCCAGGGCACTCAACGCCCTCACCCACCCCATGGTGCTCCGCATCACCGAGGCCTTGACCGGCTGGGAGCGGGATCCGGGAGTGGAACAGGTGCTCATCCGCGGCGCGGGCGAACGGGGGCTGTGCGCCGGCGGGGACATCCGGGCCATCCACGACGACGCCAAGGCCGGGACGCGGTCCTCGGCCGCCTTCTGGCGCGACGAGTACCGGCTCAACGCGTACATCGCCCGTTACCCCAAGCCCTACGTGGCCCTCATGGACGGCATCGTGATGGGCGGCGGAGTCGGCGTGTCCGCCCACGGCAGCGTCCGCGTGGTCACCGAGCGCTCCCGCGTCGCCATGCCCGAAACCGGCATCGGCTTCGTCCCGGACGTCGGCGGCACCCACCTGCTGGCCCGTGCCCCCGGCCTGCTCGGCACCCATCTCGCCCTCACGGGCTCCGCCGTGGGCGCCGCCGACGCGCTGCTGTGCGGGCTCGCCGACCACTTCGTCCCCGCCGACCGGCTTCCCGCGCTGACCGCCGAGCTCGCGGTGGGCCCGGCCCGGGAGGTGCTGGGGCGGCACGCCGCCGAGCCCGGGCCGGGGGCGCTGGCCGGGGCTCGGGGCTGGATCGACCACTGCTACGCGGCCGCCACCGTCGAGGAGATCGTGGACCGGCTGCTCGGCTACGGGGACCCGGAGGCCAAGCAGGCCGCCGAGACGATCCTCGCCAAGTCCCCGACGGCCCTGAAGGTGACCCTGGAGGCCCTGCGCCGGGCCTCCGCGCTCGGCGCGCTGGAGCCGGTGCTGGAGCAGGAGTTCCGGGTCTCCTGCAATGCGCTGACCTCGCCCGACCTGGTGGAGGGCATCCGGGCGCAGGTCGTCGACAAGGACCGCAGCCCGCGCTGGTCCCCGGCCACCCTCGGCGAGGTCACCGAGCAGGACGTGGCCCGCTTCTTCGCCCCGCTCGCCGGGGGCGGCACCGGGATCGCCACGGGGTGAACCCGCCCGCGGCGCGGGGGCCGTGGGTCAGAGGGTGGTGTCGGTCTCCTCGGGCAGCACCTCCAGGCCGCGCCGCACGAAGAACTGCTGTGGCGCGAGGCGGGGCAGGGGGCGCCCAGCGGGCGGCGCGGGCCCCGGCAGGGGCTGACCGTCGACGCCGTCGTCGACGGCGCGATCGCGTTCGCCGACGAGGCGGCGCACGAGGGGCGGTCGGGACTGGCCGCGCTGACGATGCGGGCACTGACCCAGCGGCTGGGGGTCACCCCCATGACCCTCTACACCTACGTCCCCGGCAAGGCCGAGCTGCTCGACCTGATGCTGGACGCCGTCTACCTGGCCATGGAGCGTGCCGAGCCGGCCCCGGACGGAGCCTGGCGGGAGAAGGTCGCGCGCGTCGCCGGGGAGAACCGCGCGCTGTTCCTGCGGCACCCCTGGATCGGCGAGCTGTCCGTCACCCGGCCCCCGCTGGGCCGCGGGGTGATCGGCAAGTACGAGCACGAACTCGCGGCCTTCGAGGGCATCGGTCTCAGCGACGTGGAAATGGACGCGGCCCTGACCCACCTCCTCGGCTTCGTCCACGCGCAGGCTCTGGCCGCCGCCGACACGGCCGCGCACAACGCCCGTCAGAGCGACCAGGAGTGGTGGGAGCTCAGCGCCCCGTTGCTGGAGCGGGGCTGACCCCGGCGGACCGGGCCCGATCCGGCCGATCCGGCCCGACCCGGCCCGATCCGAAGGGCAGGCCCTACCGGTAGCCGCTGGGGTCCGCCGGGAGGTCCGGGTCCTGCACCTCGACCATGTACCGCCAGGCGTCCGGCCGGCTGCCGTCCACGTCCGTGAAGCCGTAGACCCGCGCGAGCTGCCCGCTGGAGAGCGACTGCCCGTTCCAGCGGGACAGGTCCGGGTCGCCGGCCAGGGCCGCGACCGCGCGGCCGACGTAGAACGGGGTCTCCGAGATGCCGAAGTGCGGGACAGCCGTCAGTGCGTCCCGCCAATTCGCCTCGGTGACGCCGAAGTTGTCGAGCATCATCTCCGACCGGAGCCAGCCCGGGGTCAGGGCCACCGCCGTCGCTCCGCGCGGGCCCACCTCGTGTCCGAGTGCGAACGCCATGCGCAGCACCGCCGACTTGGCGATGTCGTAGAAGAAGGAGACTCGGTAGCGGCTCGCGTTGTACTCCGCCGTGCCGTCCGTCATCTCCACCACCAGCCCGCCCGGCTCGCGCAGCAGCAGGGGGAGCGCGTAGTGGCTGGTCACCGCGTGGGTCTCCACGGCCAGTCGCAGCAGCCGCAGCCCGTTCTCGAGGTCGTGCTCCCAGACCGTGCTCTCCCATTCGAAGAGCCGCTCGCCGCCCCAGATGTCGTTCACCAGCACGTCGAGGCGGCCCTGCTCGGCGTCGATCCGCTCGACCAGCGCCTCGACCTGCTCGGGCACCAGGTGGTCCGCGACCACCGCGATTCCCCGTCCTCCCGCCGCCGTGACCAGCTGGGCCGTCTCCTCGATCGTCTCGGGCCGGTCGTACTCCGAGCGCCTGCCCCGCGTACTGCGCCCGCTCGCGTACACGGTCGCGCCCCGCGCCCCCAGCTCGACCGCGATGCCCCTGCCCGCGCCCCGGGTCGCCCCGGCCACCAGGGCGACCTTGCCTTCGAGTGTCCGCTGTGCTTCCTGCGCCATGACCGCGACCCTACGACGCCCGCGTGCGGCGGGGGCGGTGCGGCGCGCCTGCGGATTCCCGAGACGGGCGGGCGCGGGCTTGAACAACCGGCCCCCGAGGCCGCACTGTTGGCCGAGATCCGTTCGTATTGTCAGGAGACAGGCTTGTCCACCGACCCCGCGCAGGCATCCGAGCCGACGCCCCCGTCCGCCTCCCCGTCCGCGCCCACGCTCCCGCACGTCATCGATCCCGCCGGCGGCTGTCCGCACGCCCTCAACGCCCGGCTGCGCGCCCGCGGCGCCGTGGCCGAGGTGGTGCTTCCCGGCGGCGTGCCCGGCGCGGTCGTCCTCGGTCACGAGGCGCTGAAGGAGTTCCTCGCGCACCCCGATGTGGCCAAGGACGCCCGGCACTTCCCCGCCCTGCACGACGGCACCATCGCCCCGGACTGGCCGCTGCGCGTCTTCGCCAACGCCCAGGGCATGCACACCGCCGACGACGCCGACCACCGCCGGCTGCGCTCCTTGGTGGGCAACGCCTTCACCGTCCGCCAGGTGGAGCGGCTGCGCCCCCGGATCGAGGAACTGACGGCCGGGCTGCTGGACGACCTGGACCGGGCGGCGCAGGCGTCCCCCGACGGGGTGGCGGACCTGCGCACGCACGTCGCGCTCCCGCTCCCGATGAGCGTGATCTGTGAACTCCTCGGCGTGAACCCCGAACACCGGGGGCGGCTGCACGAGCTGTCCCACACCGTCATCATCGCCACCGACACCACCCCGGCCGAGGTCATGGCGGCCGTGCGCGAGCTCGTCGAGCTGATCGGCGCCATCGCCGCCACCCGCCGGGCCGATCCGGGCGAGGACCTGACGAGTGCGCTGATAGCCGCCCGGGACGGCGACGGCGACCGGCTCAGCGAGGCCGAACTCATCGGCACCATGCGGCTGATGCTGGTCGCGGGCCACGAGACGACGCTCAACCTGATCAGCAACGCCGTCCGCGCCCTGTGCACCCACCGCGACCAGCTCGCACTGGTCCTGGAGGGGAAGGTCACCTGGTCCGACGTGGTCGACGAGACCCTGCGCTTCGACGGGCCGGTCAGCTGGTTCCCGTTCCGCTACCCGACCCGCGATCTGACCATCGACGGGACCCTGATCCCGCAGGGCACCCCGGTCCTCGCCGGCTACACGGCGGCCGGCCGCGACGAGGCCTTCCACGGCCCGGACGCCGGCCGCTTCGACGTGACCCGCCCCACCGCGGCCCGCAACCTCTCCTTCGGACACGGCGCCCACTACTGCGTCGGCGCCCCGCTCGCCCGGCTGGAAGCCACCATCGCCCTGGAAGCCCTCTTCACCCGCTTCCCGGACCTGGACCTGGCCGTCCCCGAAGCCGAACTCCCGCACCAGCGCAGCTTCATCGGCAACAGCGTGGAGTCGCTTCCGGTCCGCCTACGGGGCTTCGCCCGGCGGTGAGATCTCCGTGCTCAGCCATCCCAGGGCGTCGGGGTACATCGCGATCCAGGTCTGGAAGTTGTGCCCGCCCTGAGGGCGGACCAGGGTCTTGACCCGGACCCCGGAGTTCTGGGCCGCCTTGGTGAAGTCGGTCAGCTGCTGCGGCGGGCTGTCCTTGTCCTGAGCTGAGGTGGCCAAGAACAGCCCGACATCCGTGTTCTTGTCGTGCTGGACCAGCCACATCGGGCTGTTGCGCTCGCGCAGCACGGGATCGGACAGCACCTCCGGGTCCCCGGTCAGCGGATCGGGGTCCAGGGCGGCGCCCGCCCGGAACGCCTTCGGGTACTGGAGCGGCAGCTTGGCCGCGCAGAAGCCCCCGGTGGAAATGCCCATCAGGCCCCAGCCCTTGGGCTCGGGGAGCGTGCGGAAGTTCTTGGCGACCAGATCCGGTACGTCCTCGGCGAGCCAGCTCGCCACCTTCCGCTGCGGGGTGTCCGTGCAGTCGGTGTTCACCCCTCCGGGATACAGGTCGGGGATCACCAGGATGAAGGGGTGCGCCGCCCCCAGCTGGACGAGCTGCTCCAGCGCGCCGGGCATGTCGCCGATGTCGATCCAGGAGCGGGGCGAGCCCGGATAGCCGTGCAGCAGCATCAGCACGGGGAACCGGGTCTTGTCCGCGCCCGGTGCGTCGTACTCCGGAGGGGTCCACACGATGACCTGTCCGGCGAGCTTCGAGTGGGAGCCGCGGAAGTACGTGGTGCGGGTCCCGTCGCCGCCGAGGGCGAACTTGGCCCGTCCCAGCGGCGGCCCCGTCATGGCGGAGTCGTTCTGCCCGGTGTCGGTGCCCAGCAGGTCGTCCCAGGAGGAGTAGAGGCCGTAGCTCCCGTTGATCCAGGTGGCCACCACGCAGATGGCGGTGAGCTGGCACAAGCCGATCATCATCAGCCGGGCCGGCCAGTGCACCCAGCCCGGGCCGGGGATCCGGTTCCACAGGAGCAGGGCGGCGAGCATCGCGAGTGCGGTGACGACGATCAGCGTGACGAGGAACGACGTGCTGGTCAGCTCCACTGCGCCGGCTCCTGACGTGCGACGGAATGATGGAGAATTCCGGACAATACGCCAAATCTACGATGCGCACCGCCCGGCGGAGGGGGCGGCGCGCATCGTGTCGGACCTGGGAAGGGGGGAGGCGCCGGACGGGAAGCCGGTCTCACCGCGCTGGCCACCGCGAGGATCCAGTGGTCGTCAGGTCAAGCCAGCCGGCGCCGGGCTACCGCGTCGAAGGTGTGACCGAAGGGGGGTGGGCAGAGTGGCCATGACGTGCGCCTTCGTCCGTTGCCGGGATCTTGTGAATGCATTCACGATCCATGATCCTTATCTCGCATGAAGCACGGCGAAGATCCCGAACCGGTCCTGGGGTAGATTCGCCGCCTGTTCACCTGCGCGGTTCCGGGGCTTTCTGGCGGGCTGGTGCCATATGAGGAATGATCGACGGGGATATGCGGAAAACGCAGAAAACGCGGAACGTCACGAAAGTGGCGAGTCGCCGGATTCGTTCCGGCGCGCGAGCCGGGTTGTCGCCGGTGGCGCCGTCGCGCGCGGGCTACCAGGTCAAGCTGCTCGTCGACCCGGACCGGGTGCTCGACGCCGACGGCCTGCCCACGGTCGCCGCGACCGCCGCGCTGTCGCTCGGCGCGCCCGCCCGGACGGAGGTCGCCCAGTACATGGACGACGCCGGGCGCAGCCTGAACGGGCAGGGCTGGATCGTCCGCATCCGGCGCCACGACGACGAGAACCGGATCCGCCTCGCCTACAAGGCCCGCTTCGACATCGAGGGCGACGGTACGGACCCGGCCGCCGTGCGGCGCGTCATGGACCGGGCCTCCGGGCACAACTTCTGCGCGGGCGACGGCAATTACACCGTCCAGGTCAACCTCAGCCACACCCGCGCCACCGTCGACTTCACCAACAAGAAGTGCCGGCCGGTCCCGGGCCTGGCGCCCGGCGAACTGCCGGGGCTCGACGCCTCCCGCGCCCTCGTCCTGGACCGCCTCCCCGGAAAGCTCGCCAAGTGGGGTGCGAAACCTGCCGGTTGGGCGGAGTCGGTCACCGCTTCATCCCGGCTCCACGGTCCCGTAAGACAGGCCAACTATCCTGGCCGGATGCTCGATCACGCGATGGAGACGCAAGTCAGCCGGCTGCGGACCGCCTCCGGCGAGCTGACCTGGTTCGCCGAGATCACCGCCAAGGGGCGCACCTTGCGGGACGCGGTCGAGCTGCGCTCCGACCTGATGGGCAAGCTCCGCGCCGAGGGCTGGCTGCTGGAGCGGGACGCCTTCAAGACCGACCTCGTCCTCGGCTCGTGAACACCTCCGCGCCCGCGCCGATACGCGTGGCCCACCTGGCCGACCTGCACATAGGCTCCGCCCTGCGCGGCCTGGCGGACTACCCCGGGGCGCCCGCGATAGACCGGCGCGAAGCCCCGTACGAGGCCCTGAGCGCGGCCGTGCGCCACATCGTCGAGGGCGGCTACGACGCGGTGCTCATCGCCGGCGACGTCTTCGACCGCCGTCACGCCGACGCCCGGGCGCTGGCCGCCTGCCAGGACGCCCTCGGCGCCTTCCACGAGGCGGGCCTGCACACCGTGGTCGTCTCGGGCAACCACGACGCCGAGACCCCGCTGCCGCACAAACTGAACCTCCCGCCCTCGGTGCGCTGGCTCGGCGCCGACGCCCCCGAGTCGGTGACCTGGCCCGACCTCGGCATCACCGTCCACGGCCAGTCGGTGGCGGTGCCCGACGAGCGCCGCGACCTCGCCGCCGGCTTCCCCCGCGCGATACCCGGCGCCGTGAACATCGGGCTGCTGCACACCAGCCTGCACGGCGCCTGGAGCCGCCGGACCTGCGCACCGGCCGACCCGCGGACACTGGCCCGCACCGGATACGACTACTGGGCGCTGGGCCACGTCCACCACCGGCTGGTCCCCGGCGCCGCCGCCTTCGCCGCCTACCCGGGCAACACGCACGCCCGCGGCCCCTCAGAGCCGGGCGGGCGCGGTTTCACCGAGCTCCTGATCGAAGGCCCCGCCGCGGACCCGGGCCCGGGCGGCGACCGCCGCCGGATCCGGATCCTCCCGGTGGACACCGCCCCCGTGCGCTACGAGACGCTCCACCTCCCGTACCCGCAGACCGCCGAGGCCGACCTGAGGGACCGGTTCGCGGCCGTCCCGGAGCGGCCCGGGGGCGGCGCCGTCGTCTGGACCCTCAGCGCCGCCACCCCGCCCGGCCTCCTCCACGAGGCCCGCGCCGCGGCCGGTCCGGCTGTCATGGTCTGCCCGGCCGAGGGCCCGGCGGGCGAGGGCCCTGCCGTCGCCTCCTGACGCGGCCCGACCCGGCCCGGCCCGACCGGTACGGCGGGCGGCACGCCCCGCCCTAGCCCCGGACCCGAACCGTCACCGCGTGCCATCCGGTGGCCCCGTCGGGGAGGGTTCCGGCGCGTTCCCCCGTCTGCACGGCGCCGGTGCGGTCCGTGGCCCGGACCTCCAGGGTGTGCCCGCCCGGAGCCGCCTCCCAGATCCACACCCACTGGCGCCAGGTGTCGTCGCCGTCCGCCGCCCCGAGCCGGGCCTCCCGCCACGGGCCCGCGTCCACCCGTACCTCGACCCGCGCGATGCCCCGGTGCTGCGCCCACGCCACCCCGGCGACGGCCACCCGGCCCGCCGCGACCTCGGCGAAGGGGCGCGGGGTGTCGATGCGCGACTGGGTCTTGACCGGAGCCTGCTGCGCCCAGGAGCGGCGCACCCAGTACGCGTCGTACGCGGCGAAGGTGGTCAGCCGCAGTTCGCGCAGCCACTTGCACGCGGAGACGTACCCGTACAGGCCCGGCACGATCATCCGGACGGGGAAGCCGTGCTGGAAGGGGAGCGGCTCGCCGTTCATCCCCACGGCCAGCAGCGCCTCACGGCCGTCCATCACGGCCTCGACGGGGGTGCCGAGGGTCATCCCGTCCACCGAGCGCGCCACGAGCTGGTCGGCGCGGCCGCCCTGCGACGGTGGCCGCACCCCCGCCTCGCGGAGCAGATCGGCGAGGCGCACGCCCAGCCAGCGGGCATTGCCCGCGTACGGGCCGCCGACCTCGTTCGACACGCAGGTGAGGGTGGCGTCGTGTTCGACCAGGGGGCGGGCCAGCAGCTCCCGCAGGCTGAGGGTGAGAGGCCTGGATACCCCGTCCCCGTGCACGCGCAGCCGCCAGGTGTCCGCGTCCACGCGCGGGACGACCAGCGCGGTGTCCACCCGGTAGAACGCCTGGTTGGGGGTGATGAAGCGGGAGGTCCCGGGGATCCGCAGGTCCGACCCGGCCGGTACCGGCGGGGCCGGCACGGCGGGCGGCGGAAGGACGAGCCCGGCCCGCGACGCGGTGGCTCCCGCGTCCCCGAAGGCGCCGAGCCGCCGCCCGGCGTACCCGACCCCGGCCGACAGGGCCAGGGTGGCGACCGCGAGGCGGCCGAAGCCGCGCCGGTCCATGGCCCCGGGCGGGCCGGCTCCGGAGGTCCGCGACGTGGGCCGGGGGATGGCTCTGACCAGCAGGTACAGCACTCCGGCGGCCGCGAACCCGCCCACCAGCGAAGGCAGCGCGTCCTGCCGGGCGGCCTCCGGCCGGCTCAGCGCGGCCGCCGCGCCGAGCACGCCGAAGGCCGCCGCGAGAGCCGTGCCCGCGGCCGGGCGGCGTACGGCGAGCAGCCCGGCCACGATCGCCACGACGGCCAGCACGGCGCCGATGCCCAGGGTCAGGACCAGCTTGTCCGCCGTACCGAACTGGCGGATCGCCCACTCCTTGACGGCGGCCGGGGTGTGGTCGACCACGGCGCCGCCGACGGCGGTGACCGGGGCGGCCTCGGGCCGTACGGCCGCCGCGGCCAGCTGGGCCAGGGCGAGCCCGGCGAAGGCGGCCAGGAGTCCGCTGACGGCGCCGAGCGCGGACCGGCCCCGCCTTCCGGGTACGGCCCGCCCCGCCTTCGTACGGATCATGCGGAGTCACCGCCCGCCCCGCTCGGTGGGATGTGCCCCCAGCTACCAGGGTGCCTCCGAAGCTACCAGGGTGCCTCCGAATCAGGGGTCCGCGCCTCGGGCGGGCGGGCGATCTGGCGCCGCTTGCGCAGTTCCACGATCCCGTCGGTCAGCCGCTCCCGCAGATCGGAGCGGCGGCGCAGCTGCTGCTCCCGCTCTGCGGGCGGACGTGACCGGCCGGTGGCGGGCAGGGCGGCGGATGCGGTCGCGGTCGCGGGCGTGGATGTGGGTGCGGGTGCGGTGCCCCCGCCGGTGAGGAGCGTCAGCAGCTCCAGCGTCGCCGAGGTGCGGTGCGGGTCGGGCTCGGACATGGCGGGCGTCCTTCCGGCGGCGAGGGCGGCGTCGGAAAGGGCGGCCGCCGGATGATGGTTCCGGTGACCGCCCCTGATCCGCTTCCGTCAGTTGCCTTCAGTGAACCCAGTACCGCGCCGGAGCGGCGGCCGGTCCGCCCGGTTGTCCCCCGGGCGGGTGGGGAGCTTCCCACCGGAGGGTGAGCGGCGCCTCATCGGGAGATCCCCATCCCCTTTGTCGTGTAGGTCAGTTGACCTCGGGAAGGGTGGCGGCGATGCCGGTCGCCAGGACGTACGGGTCACCGCTCGGGCGCGCAGGGTGGCGGGTGGTGAGCCGGGCCCAGTCGTCCTCGAAGGCGTGCCAGTCGATCGCGCTCGGCGCGCCGCGCCGCACCAGGGCCTCCTCCAGCGAGGCGAAGTAGGAGGACCAGCGTCGGGCGTACAACTCGCTGATCAGGCCGCTCCATTCGCGGTTCGCGTAGTCGTGCAGGAAGCCGCCCTCGCTGGTGCTCTGCCGCCCCCACACGCTGAGGATCGAGCGGGCGTCGTACTCGTACCGGTCCTGCTCGGCCTCGTCCGCGCCGTGCGAGCGGGCCGCCGACAGCCAGGAGCCGAGCAGGAAGTTCGGATCGGAGCCGACGAGCGCGTCCAACTGCCGCTCCCGGTAGGCCCAGTCGGCGGTCAGCTGCCGGAACAGGGCCAGGTCCTGGGCCTCGTACGCCGCCTTGATCTTGGGCAGCAGGATCCGGGAGTGGTTGGCGAGGGCCTGCCGGGTGGTGTTCACCAGGTCGAAGCGGTAGGCGCTGGAGGTGCGCAGCCGGGGGTCCACCTTGAGCAGGTGGTCCACGGCCCGGCGTACCGAACCCGCCGGATACCGCATCGCCTTGGGGCTCCAGTAGGCCGATCCCGCCGCCGTCAGGCTCGGCCGGGCGGTGAAGAGGCTGTCCTGGGACTCCGACCACAGCCCCGAGGAGGTGCTGTACGGTCCCTGGCGCAGCTCCTCCCAGGCCGCGGCGGCCGCGGCGTCGGGGGCCCCGTACCGGCGGCCCGCGAAGTCCGCGAACCACTTCCGCTGGTCGATGGGGCCGGGCTCCCAGGCCAGGTCGGTGAAGAGGTCGAAGGCCGCCGGGTTGGTCCCGGTGGCCTCGGGCATGTAGGCGATGCCGGTCAGTGCACTGTCGGGCTTCGCGCGCCAGGCCTGGAACCGGTCGATCCACACCGAGGTGTTGGCGCCGATCGTCGTGTGCCCGCCGAAGTTGTAGATCGAGCCGATGGCGTACGCGGTCCCGCCCCAACGGGTCTCGCGGTCCAGCCGGTTGTACCGGTCGGAGAGCCCGTCCAGGATCAGCAGCTTCGAGTTGTCCACCCCGGCCAGCAGCTCCTTGGTCGGATCGTCCTGCCAGCCCAGTACTGCCCACAGCGCACCCGGATGCGCCGCCCACAGGGCCTGCTGCACCGCCCCGGCGGCCGCCTTCACGTCCACCGAGCCGGTCTGTCCGCCCTCGTGCAGCGGGCTCATCCGGTACATCGTGCTGTCCCCGAACACCGCGCGCTGCTCGGCGTAGTACGCGGCGGCGAGTTGGGCGAAGGGCGGCGAGACCGGGTCCAGCCAGTCGGGCCGGTCGAAGCCCGCCCAGTCGCCCTGCGGAACCGTCACCGCGCCCGGATTGCGCCCGGCGAAGGACGGCGGCACCGTCCCGAAGTAGCCCGGCAGGACCGGGGTCATGCCGAGACCGCGCAGCTGTTCGGCGATCCTGCCGCCCAACGTGGCCCGCCCGCGCATCAGTTCCTCGGACACCGGACCGCCGAAGCCGCTCAGGTTCTGCAGCAGCCACCAGCTCTGGTGACCGGGGCCCGGGATCCACTCCCGCAGCTCCTCGGCGGTGTAGCCGAACCGCTGGAGCGCCCGGTAGTACGGGTATTCGGCGCCGACCTGTACGAACACCTCGTTGATGCCGTGCAGGGCGAGCAGGTCGATCTGCCGCTGGTGCTCCTCGAAGGTGCGGTACGGGCCGCTGTACCCGTCGTCGGTGTCGTTCAGTGCGTACCGGTGCGCCACCCGAGCGCTGCGGGTGACCGGGGAGGGCACCGCCGGCAGCTCGGCCGGCAGCAGGCCGATGCTGTCGCCGGGCCAGCCGATGTCGGCTCCGGCGACGTGCTGGAGGTACCAGCCGACCCCGGTGAGTAGGGTGGCGCCGGTGGAGCCCCGGACGGTGATCGCGCCGGCCGTGCCGGACACCGTGAAGGCGTCGGGCCCGGCTCCCGCGTCGGCGACCAGCGTGAACTGCCCGGCGTGGCGGGGCAGCAGCCGTTGCAGGGAGGCCCGCGCGGGAGTGGCGTCGAAGACCCGAGGCCGGGGCGCGGACGGCGTCGCGGTGTGTCCCGCACTGGACCGGGCGGGTGACGGCGAGGGGGGCTGGGCGGGGTGCTGGGCGGGGGCCTGGGCGGTGGACGGGCCGGGGGGAGCCGTGGCTCCGGCGGCGGGTTCCGTCGCTCCGGGGGCGGGTTCCGTCGCTCCGGGGGCGGCCCCGGCGACCGCCAGGGTGAGCAGGACCGCGGGCAGCGCGGCCAGGGTGACCCGGCGGCGCACCCGCCGGGCGGCCCGGCCGCGTGGTGGGAGGGGGACCGGCATGCGCGTCGTCCTCGTCTCGGCCGGTTCCGGCGCTGCGGCCGGCTCGCTCGGCTCGGTGGGTGGGTGCTTCCTCGTCTGATGCCTCGTCTGCTTCCCCATGGGGCGGGGCGTCAGACCGGCAGGGCCCACGCCTGGTCGACCTGGTGGTCGCCGCAGGGCGTCAGCCGCAGCCGCTCGGCGGGGGTGCCCGGTTCGACGGGCGGCGCCGCGGGTGCCGGCGCCGTCAGGCAGAGCCCGCTCGCGTCCTCGACCAGGGCCCCGTCGCGGCGGGGGGTCCAGCTCTGACCCGGCTCGCGGCGCCGCTGGTCGCCCGAGCAGTCGGCCAGCTCCACGAGGCCCTCCTCGGCGGCCGACAGGCAGGCGCCGGCCAGGCGCAGGCTGCCGTACCGGCCCAGGGTCCAGCGCTGGTCGGGTGCGCCCGTACAGGCGGCCATCACGACGGCGCCGACGCCGGTGGTGTTCGCCCCGTCGGCGCAGGCGGCGCTCGTGCCGGAGCCCCGGCCGGCGATCTGCCCGGTGGGCACGGCCCCGGCGCAGCCGGTGCGCGGGGTGAGCCGCCAGACACCGGTGTCGTGCGCGGCCAGCGTTCCGGTCAAGGCGTCGGACACCTCGCGGGTTCCACCGGTCCACAGGTTCTTCGCGTCGACGGTGCAGGAGCCCAGCCCCAGCCCGAGCTCGTCGAGCGGTACGCGGATGTCGCGGGCGGCGGCGGACCGGTTGAGGACGGCGACCGCGCGGTCCCCGTTCGCCAGCGGCCGCACCAGGATGTCGAAGGTGGCGTTCGAGGAGACCACCGCGCCCTGGACGCCCATCGGGTCCTGGTCCAGCGCGATCAGATCGGTGTTGCCGAGGGCGGCGAGCCCGTCCGGGGTGAGCTCGGAGACCTGCGAGGACAGGATGAACGGCGCGGCCATCATGGCCCACAGGCCGACCTGGCTGCGGCTCTCCGCGGGGCTCAGTCCGGGGGCGCCCGCGATCAGGAAGTCGGGGTCGTTCCAGTTGCCGGGGCCGGCGTACCGGCCGAGCCAGCGGTTGTAGCCGTAGTTGCCCATGACCGAGCTCCAGCGCGAGGTGTCCGGGGCGGCCGGCTTGTAGACCTTGATGTCCCGGCCCTCGCGCCACAGCTGGCCGGTCTCGCCGACCCAGTCGATCACCTTGTGCCAGTCGGATCCGCCCCACTCGCCCTGCTGGAAGTACGCGGGCGCCGACGCGGACAGCACCATGTCCCGGCCGCTGTCGCGCAGCGCCCTGGCGACGGAGTTGTAGGCGTCCCGGTAGGCCTGTTCCTTGGTCTTGCCCTCGGGCACCCAGAGGTTGCAGCCGTCCATCTTGACGTAGTCCACCTCCCAGGAGGCGAACTGCCGGGCGTCGCGGGCGTAGTGGTCGGGGCCGCCGCCCTCGGGGGAGCCGCTGCCGGGGTAGCGCTCGCAGGTGAGGGAGCCGGCGTCCTGGTAGATGCCGAACTTCAGCTTCCTGTCGTGCAGGTACGCGCCGAGCCAGGCCATGCCGTGCGGGAACTTCTGCGTGTCGACGACCAGATTGCCGTCCGCGTCGCGGCTCTTGGTCATCCAGCAGTCGTCGATGGTGACGGTGTCGTAGCCCTTGGCGGCCAGGCCGGTGGCCACGAGCGCGTCCGCGTTCGCCACGACCTTGGCCTCGTCGATGTCGCACATGTAGTGCGCCCAGTTGTTCCAGCCCATGGGCGGAGTGAGCGCGAGCGGGGTGTCCGACGTCGCCGTGGGCTCGGCCGCCGCCGGAGCGGGGCAGAGCGCGAGGGCGAGCAGGGCGGCCGCGGTCAGACAGGGGAGCGACGCACGCAGGCGAGGCGGCACGGAGTCTCCTTGACGTGGGGGCTGTCGAGGGCTCAGTGCAGCGGTGTGACTACACGCTGTCAACATAAGTCGGGGGTTATTGATCAATGACCAGCAATATGGGTGTAGTCGAGCGCGCACGAAAGGGTTGATACGCCGTACGGTACGACGTTCCATACGCTGGCTGTGACAGTGGATGATACGCTGTATCTCATGCCGAGAACCTCAGCCGCCCTGGACCGCGCGACACCCGCGGCGATCGCCGCCGCCGCCCTGCGGATCCTCGACGAGCAGGGGCCCGCCGCGCTCAGCTTCCGCGCCCTCGCCGAGCGGCTCGGCGTCTCGCACGCCACCGTCCAGCGCCGCTGCACCGACCTCGCCGGCCTGCTCGACCTCTGCACCGAACACCTCGCCGCCCAGTTGCCGCGGATCCCGGCCGCGGTGGGCTGGGCCGAAGCCACCGAGCAGCGGTTCACCGCGCTCTACCGGCTCCTCGCCGCCCACCCCGGGCTGATGATCCTGCGCGGCGGCCGCCCCTGGCTGGGCCGGCAGCTGCTCGCCCGGCTCGTGGAACCGGCGCTCGCCGACAGCGTGGCCGCCGGGATGACCCCCGCCGAGGCGATGACCGCGTACCGGCGGATGTACCTGCTGACTCTGGGCAGCGCGGCCTTCGTGGACCACCGGGACCCGGCCGCCGCCACCGCCGCCTCGCGCGCGGCGCTGGCCGCCCTGGACCCCGCCGAGTTCCCCGTGCTCTCGGCCGGACTGGCCGACGTACTGCCCGCCCTGACCGACCACGAGGTGTACTACGGCGCCCTGCGCCAGCTGATCGAGGCCAACCGGCCCGCCGGAGCCTGAGACGAGTTTCGAACGACAGGAGTACGGGTCCATGGAACAGCAGCTCGACGCGGTGCAGCTCGACGCAGGGCCGCTCGACGCGGTGCAGCTCGACGTAGTGCCGCTCGACTACGGCGCCGTGCGCGCCGCCGCCGACCGGATCGCCGGGGCCGTGCGGCCCGTCACGGTGATACCCGCGGGCGGAGGGATCTCGTACGCCCTGGAGTACCTCCAGCACACCGGCTCCTTCAAGGCGCGCGGCGCCCGCAACTTCCTCGCCGCCCACCGCGCCGCCGGCACCCTCCCCGAGGCCGGGGTCACCATCGCCTCCGGCGGCAACGCCGGCCTCGCCTGCGCCTGGGCGGCCCGCGCCGAGGGCGTACCCGCCACGGTGTTCCTGCCGGCCACGGCCCCGCGCGTGAAGGTGGAGCGGCTGCGCGGCTACGGGGCCGACGTACGGCTCGTCGGCGACCGGTACGCCGAAGCGCTCGCGGCCTGCCGGGAGTTCGCCGCCGGGAGCGGGGCGCTGAGCAGCCACGCTTACGACCATCCGCTCATCGCCGCGGGCGCCGGGACCCTCCTCGACGAGATCCGCACCGCCCTGCCCGGCCTGGACACGGTCGTCGTCGCGGTCGGCGGAGGCGGGCTGTTCGCGGGCATCGCGACCGCCGCGCGGGAACACGGCGTACGGGTCGTCGCGGCCGAGCC
Organism: Streptomyces sp. GL_148; assembly: GCF_057834205.1. Classification (NCBI taxonomy): domain Bacteria; kingdom Bacillati; phylum Actinomycetota; class Actinomycetes; order Kitasatosporales; family Streptomycetaceae; genus Streptomyces; species Streptomyces sp. GL_148. The sequence goes on from NZ_CM174396.1 coordinate 7,548,284, forward strand.
GGAGAACTGCCGGGCTCTGAACGCGGCCCTCGAAGCCGGCCGGCCGGTGGACGTCCCGGTGGACTCGGTGGCCTCCGACTCGCTCGGAGCCACCCGGGTCTCCGCGGACGCGCTGGCCGCGGTGCAGGAGCCGAACGCCGTATCGGTCCTGGTCCCGGACGCGGCGATCACCGCCGCCCGGCGCGCGCTCTGGGACGAGCACCGCATCGTGGTCGAAGCGGGCGCGGCCACCGCCCTGGCGGCCGTACGCACCGCGTCCGGGCCGCTCGGCGAGCGGGTCGCCGTGGTGCTCTGCGGAGCCAACACCGACCCGTCGGACCTGGGCGCCGCGCCGTCCTGAGCGGCGGCCGGACCGCGGCCGCGGTCCCGTCCCTCAGCCCCCTCAGGCGGAGCCGTCCTCGCGGACCACGACGACGGTGCTGGCCGCGTACTGCACCACCTGCTGGCTCACCGAGCCCAGCAGCGCGCCCTTGATGCCGCCGTAGCCGCGGGTGCCGACGACCGTCAGCGCGGCTTCCTTCGAGGCGTCCACCAGCACCTGCGCGGGCGAGCCCTGTTCCACCCGGCGGAAGACCGGAACGCCCGGCGAGGTGCCGACGGCCTCCGCCACGGTGTCGGCGAGCTTCTGCCGGGCCGCCTCCTCGGCGTGCACCAGCTCGGTCTGCTCGGCCGGGCTGACGCCGAACGGGTTGGTGTTCCACTCCCAGCTCATCACGGCGTGCACGCGGCCGCCGATGGCCTTCGCCTGGGCCACGCCCCAGCGCAGGGCCTGCTTCGAGTGGTTCGAACCGTCCACGCCGACGACGATCAGAGGCTCGATGTTCTGGCTCACGATGGTTCCTCGCGTTTCGTCCGAATGATCGTTCTCATCCCTGTATACACGCCGCACCGGGTCCGACCTCGAACGACGATCGTTGCGCGGACCGAAGACTTTGGAGAACAGCAGGGCGCCACTGCGCTTGCGAGAGTCGGGAGGACGGACGGGAACCACCCGACGGATGGCAGAGGAACGAGGAGTTCGACGTGGCGCGACGCAATGGATGTCTGATCGGCTGTGCGGTGGCCGGGGTGCTGGGGATCGGACTGCTCGTGGCGCTGCTGTTCGGGGTGGGCAAGGTCATTGACGTGGCCGACAAGACCCTCGTCGACCAGAAGGTGTACGAGGCCGTCAAGGTCGGCGACGCAGAGGCCGAGGTCCGCGCGAAGCTGCCGTCCGGCGAAAGCTTCGTCACCTCGGCCCTCAAGGACGGCGGCCCCGCCGTACCCGCCGGCAGCCAGTGCTCCTGGTACCTGTCCGACTCCGGGAGCGGCGACACGGTGCTGCGCTTCTGCTACAAGGACGGCAAGCTCGCGGAGAAGGCCGACTACCGCGTGAAATAGGGCTTCCGGCTGCCTCTCGCGCGCAGCCGCGCTCCACAGTGGTGCACGTACGGGCCCATGGTCAGCCCTAGCCCTGGCCCTGGCCCTGGGCCGGGTTGGCGACGCCGCTTTCGTTGACCAGGAAGCGGCCGGTCGAGGCGCCGTTGAAGGTGCCGCGCTGGATCCACTCGGTCAGGGCGGCCTTGACCGTGGCGTGCGGGCCGCCCCAGGGCTCTCCGGGGCGGCCGCCGTAGACGGTTCCGGTCTGAAGCGTGCACCGGGCACCGGTGCAGGCCTCCAGCATCATGCCGTGGCTCGCGCACGCCACGTGGACCAGCGCCTTGTTCGTCATCGCCGCGGGCAGGGCGTCGTAGACGGCGGTCGCATTGGAGGGCGCGGACGGGGCGCTGTCGTCCACCCCGTGCAGGACCAGTGCGGGCGGGGTCAGCTGACCCGCGACGTCGGCGTTCCAGCCGTACGTGGAGAAGGTGGGGGTGCGGCTGAGGCCCGTCGGGCTCCCGGGCGTGGGCCCGCCCCACGTGCTTCCGATCTGGTCCTGGGCGAGCATCTGGTCCCAGCGCGCGTCCGAGGCGCCCGGGACGGTGCGTCCCGTGCACTCGGCCTCACGGGGTTGCGGCAGCGGAACCGAGCTGAGATTGGCGCGGGTGCTCAGGGTGAGGGGGAAGGTGGTGAAACCGGCCGGCGGGACGGCCTCTTCGGTCGGGAAGCCGTAGAGGGAGGACATGAACACCACGCGGTTCACCTTGCGGAGGGTGGTGGCGGCTCCGGGCACCACCGTGTTGCCCGCGTACAGGGCTCGCCCCACCTGCACCGCGCCCAGCGAGTAGCCGATCAGGGTCAGCCTGCCGCCCGTGGGCCTCGCCCGGGCGACGGCGTCGTCGACGACCTGGCGGATGTCGCGTACCCAGACGTCGGTACGGGCGAACCGGGTGCTGCTGGAGTGCGCCGCGCGCTGGCCGCCGAGCGGATTGGTCAGGAGCAGGGATCCCTGTTGGTCGAGGGCGAAGGCGGCCGGGTTGTGCGTGCGGTCGCAGCCCTCGGGGTGGGCGCAGCTGCCGTCCGTCCCGAACGGCCGCAGGCTCGCGTTGCCGGGGTCGTCCAGTCCGTCCTCGAAGCGCGCCGAGAGCCCGTAGCCGAGCAGGTTCGGGGCGAAGGTGTCGATCCCCTCCCGCGCCAGGGACGTCTGCACGCTCAGATCGCCGCCGCCGGGGGCGGGGTGCCGCAACGACTCCACGTACGGCCACGACGTGACCCGCGACATGCGCCCCGACGGCGGACCGCAGCGGCGACGTGATCGTCCGCCTCTACGAATCCCGGGGCGGCCGTGCGCACGCCACCCTGGCGGCGGGCTTCCCCTGGTCGGCGGCGATCGAGAGCGACCTCCTGGAACGCCCCCTGGCGGGCACGGCCGTCTCCGCCCCCGCCCCGGACGGCACGATCCCCCTCATCCTGCGCCCGTTCCAGATCGTCACGGACCGCCTCCACCGGGCCTGACCCCCGAAGGCGGGGCCCCCGCTCGGATCACCCGGGCGGGGGCCCCGCCCCCTTCCACGCGTCCGGCGACCGGTAGCGCTTCGCGTGCCCGGCCGTGGCCAGGGCCGTTTCCGGGCGTGCTTCCGCCTCCGGGTTCACCGTGCGAGGAACGCCGCGACGGCCGCGGTGAACTCCCGGGGCGCCGCCGCGTGGATCAAGTGGCCGTACGGGAGGGTGATCAGGCGGGCGTCCGGGATGCGGCGGGTGACCTCGTCGAAGGACGCGGGCGGCAGGTGGCTGGTGGGGCCGCCGTAGATGACCAGGGTCGGGGCCGTGATGCGGGACAGGTCCGCCAGCCAGGCCGGGTCCGGGCGGTCGAGCTGGGGGCGGACCGCGAGCACCATCGCCCAGTCGAAGGCGAGCTCGCCCTCGGGGCGTACGGGGGCCACGGCCTCGCGGGGGAGCGGCGCGGGCGCGTCCTCCAGGACGAGGCGGGCGATGCGGTGGGGCTGTGCGGCGGCGGCCAGGTACGCGACGACGCCGCCCATCGAGTGGCCCACCAGGTCCACCCGGTCGAGGCCGAGGGCGTCGAGGAAGGCGAGGACGTCGTCCCGCATGAGCGGGAGCGAGTACGCCGACGGCCGCGCGCTGGCTCCGTGGCCGCGCAGGTCCAGTGCGAACACCCGCCGCTCCCGCGCGAGTTCGTCCCGTACGAGGGCCCAGTCGGCGGCGGTCTGGCCCAGCGCGGGGAGGAGGAGCACCGGCGGCCCGGCGGGCGGGCCGGTGACCTCGTAGGCGAGGCGCACTCCGCCGTTCACGGTCACGGTGTGGCGCTCGGTCGTCCGGGTGGTCCGGGGCTTCCGCGTCATCCGGCCGAGGGTACCGGGCGGGCTGATGCGCGGGAGCTGAGCGTCGGCGCGGGGGATGCGGGCAGGGCTCCGCCCTTGGCGATCACCCGGGCCGTGAACTGCGCCACAGGCGTCGACGGAGAGGGCCCGTGGCCACCGGAATCCCCGGATCTCCGGGGCGCGGGGTCCGGAGCTCGCTTATGCACCTAGTTGCACAATAAGCGCTTGCTCAGCTAGAACAGATCCATCACCCCCCGCGCGAGGAGGCACACCCCGATGAGTCCGCAGAGTTCCCAGAGCCGGTACCCGCACCTGCTGAGCCCCCTGGACCTCGGCTTCACCACCCTGCCGAACCGCGTGATCATGGGCTCGATGCACACCGGCCTCGAAGAGCACGAGCGGGGCTTCGAGCGCCTCGCCGCCTTCTACGCCGAGCGCGCCCGCGGCGGCGCCGGCCTCATCGTCACCGGCGGCATAGCCCCGAACGACGCCGGCCGCCCCTTCGAGGGGGGCGCCCGCCTCACCACCGAGGAGGAGGCCGCCGAGCACCGGGTGATCACCGACGCGGTGCACGCCGAGGGCGGGAAGATCGCGATGCAGATCCTCCACTTCGGCCGCTACGCCTACCACAAGGACCTGGTCGCCCCCAGCGCCCTCCAGGCCCCCATCAGCCCCTTCGTCCCGAACGCCCTCACCGACGCCGAAGTCGAGCGCACCGTCGAGGACTTCGTCCGCGCCGCCCGCCTCGCCAAGCTGGCCGGCTACGACGGCGTCGAGATCATGGGCTCCGAGGGCTACCTGGTCAACGAGTTCATCGCCGCCGCCACCAACAAGCGCACCGACCGCTGGGGCGGCGCCTACGAGAACCGCGTGCGCTTCCCGCTGGAGATCGTCCGGCGCACCCGCGCGGCCGTCGGCGAGGATTTCATCCTCGTCTACCGCCTCTCGATGCTCGACCTGATCCCCGGCGGCTCCACCCTCGACGAGGTCGTCCACCTCGCCAAGGAGGTCGAGGCGGCCGGCGCCACCATCATCAACACCGGCATCGGCTGGCACGAGGCCCGCATCCCCACCATCGCCACCTCCGTCCCGCGCGGCGCCTACACCTGGGTCACCAAGCGGCTGATGGGCGCGGTCTCCGTCCCCCTCATCACCAGCAACCGCATCAACACCCCAGAGATCGCCGAGGAGTTGCTCGCCGACGGCCGCGCCGACCTGGTCTCGCTCGCCCGCCCCTTCCTCGCCGACGCCGATTTCGTCGCCAAGGCCGCCGCCGGCCGCTCCGAGACCATCAACACCTGCATCGGCTGCAACCAGGCCTGCCTGGACCACACCTTCAGCGGCAAGCTCACCACGTGCCTGGTCAACCCGCGCGCCTGCAACGAGACGGAACTCATCCTCTCGCCCACACAGTTGAAGAAGCGCGTCGCCGTCGTCGGAGCCGGCCCGGCCGGCCTGGCCTGCGCCGTCTCCGCCGCCGGCCGCGGCCACGCCGTCACCCTCTACGAAGCCTCCGGCCACATCGGCGGCCAGCTCGACATCGCCCGCCGCATCCCCGGCAAGGAGGAGTTCGAGGAGACCATCCGCTACTACGGCACCCAACTCGCCGAGCACGCGGTCGAGGTCAAGCTGAACACCCGCGCCGACGTCGAGACCCTGCGCGGCTACGACGAGGTCGTCGTCGCCACCGGCGTCACCCCCCGCACCCCCGACATCGAGGGCGTCGACGGCCCCAACGTCGTCAGCTACCTCGACGTCCTGCGCGACGGTGCCCCGGTCGGGCAGCGCGTCGCCGTCCTCGGCGCCGGCGGAATCGGCTTCGACGTCGCCGAGTTCCTCACCGACAGCGGCGAAGGCGCCTCCCAGGACCCCGAGGTCTACTTCCGCCACTGGGGCGTGGACACCGCCTACACCGGCCCGGGCGGCCTCACCGCCCCCGAGCGGCCGGCCCCGCCGCGCCAGGTCCACCTGCTCCAGCGCAAGACCACCAAGGTCGGCGCCGGGCTCGGCACCACCACCGGCTGGATCCACCGGGCGGAGCTCAAGCACCGCGGCGTCGTCTCCGTCGCGGGGGCCTCGTACGACCGCATCGACGGTGAGGGCCTGCACATCACGGTGGAGGGCGAGCAGCGCCTCGTACCCGCCGACACGGTGGTTCTGTGCACCGGCCAGGAACCGCGCCGCGACCTGTACGAGGCCCTGCGCGCGGCCGGCGTCGAAGCGCACCTGATCGGCGGCGCCGACGTGGCCGCCGAACTGGACGCCAAGCGGGCCATCCGCCAGGGCACGGAACTGGCCGCCTCCCTCTGAGGACCGGCTGACGCAAAGGGAGTTGTGGCGGCCGCGGCCTGGCCGCCACAATCACCCGGTGACGACGCTGACACCGGCAGACGCGGACAAGATCCTCCACGACAACTTCGCCCCCTGGGTGCTCGCCCTCGGACTCACCGTCCAGGAGACGGGCGAACGGCACGCCGTCCTGCGGCTGCCCTGGTCCGACACCCTCGCCCGCGACGGCGGGGGCCTCAGCGGACAGGCCCTGATGGCCGCTGCGGACACCGCCACCGTCATCGCGATCTCCGCCGCGCGCGGGGCCTACGGTCCGATGACCACCGTCCAGCAGTCCACGAGCTTCCAGCGGCCGGTGGTCGGCGCCGACGTGCTCATCGACGTGAGGATCACCAAACTCGGCAAGCGGATGGCCTTCGCCGACATCACCATGACGCCCGAGGGCGCCGATGAACCGGCCGCGAAGGCCTCCACCGTCTACGCCCTGCTGGGGTGAGCGGCCCGCTGTAGGGTCCAGATTCCCCTGGCCAATGCCACAGCCGTGACCTCGGATTCCGTGGCGCGTCCATCGTGATGCCATGTGGGGGTGTCCAGGTCGGCTGACCAATCCGGACGCGAAACAGCTCTGGACTGACCTACACCGGTACTGCGGTCACCGTCATCGCACCTGTCTGCTTGCGCGTCGCGGTCAGAACCTGAATCAAAGGTGCCGGCGCAGCGACCGGATGCAGGCAGCTCGGGCCGCGATCGAGAGGTCGTGGGGGTAGGCGGTGCCGAGGTCCATGCCGCGGTCCGTGTCGATCAGGGGCTGCTGCCATGACTCGCTCTTCCCCCTCGGACCAGTTGCCGAGCTCTCCTCACGGGAAACGCTCGCGGCTGTTGGACACCGGGTCAACTGCCGTACACCCAGGGCGGGAAGGCTTCTCCCGGGCTTCTGCGGAGATTCATGTGTGCGATGCTGTCACCGGGGCGCAGGTTCGCATGCGCTACCGCGCAACGCGTTGCAGTGGACGGGGAACGAGGGGGAAGCATGATGCGTGAGATGCAGGGTCGGACCGGTCTTGGGCGCCAAAGTCGGCCTGCTGTGGCGCAAGTCGGGGCGAAGGTTGCCGCCGTCGGAATCATTGCGGTCGTAACGCTTTCGCTGAGCGGGTGCGGGGGTGGCGACTCGGGCGGATCGCCGGACGGCAAGAAGCCGGCCGCCGAAAAGCCGGCCGCCGCAGACCCCAAGGGCATGGGTCTGGAGATGAAGGGCGCGAACGGCGCGGTGCTCACCATCGACTCCGTGCAGCGGTACGAGGGCGGTGTGGTGACCGTCCGCGGCGAGATGCGCAACGACGGCAAGGCGGCGCTGAACCCCGACCACTGGACCGGCGGCAACGATCTGTCGCTGAAGAACGGCTACTCCTCGTCGGGTGCCTCCCTGGCGGACCTCAAGGGCAAGAAGCGCTACTACCCACTGCGGGACACCCAGGGCAACTGCCTGTGCAACCAGTTCCACACGGTCTTCCAGCCCGGCGACAAGGCCCCGGTCTTCGTCCAGTTCCCGGCGCCGCCGGAGGGCACCACGGAGGTCGACTTCGCCATGCCGACCTTCGGCACCGCCCCCGTCAAGATCACGGTCGCGCAGTGAGGCCGGCCACGACGGCACGCACCGCGGCCGCCCGGCTCGCGGCCTGCGCACTCACCGCCGTATGCCTGACGACTTTCCTCGGTCTGCACGACGCCCCCGCGGCCCGCGCCGACCCCTCGCCCAGCGCCTCGCCCGAGCCGCCGCCCGTCCCGGTCGATCCGCACGCCGAGGTCCTGGAGCTGAAGGAGGGCGCGGAGCTGGCCCCTCCGGTGGTGGTCGACATCCTCTCGGCCTCCGGAGACCTGTCCGGCGACTCGGGGCGCGAGGAATCAAACGAAGACATCAAGCTGACCCTCCAGTCCGAGGTCCTCTTCGCCAAGGACAGCGCGGAGCTGAGCGGCCGCGCCGACGCCCGGATCGCCGAGGTCGCCGAGGAGATCAGGGAGAACGGCCCGGAGAAGGTCACGGTCCGCGGCTTCACCGACAACCTGGGGACGTACGCCCACGGCAAGGCCCTCTCCACGAAGCGCGCCGAGGCCGTACACAAGGCGCTCGCCGCGAAGTTGGGTGCATCCGGGATCGCCTACGAGGTGGTCGGCAAGAGCGAGGACGACCCCATCGCGGACAACTCCACCGAGGAGGGCCGGAAGAAGAACCGACGGGTGGAGATCTCGTTCGGGCGGGGGACGGAGGAGTAGGGCGCGGTCGGTCGACAATGCGGCCCGGACGGTTGGGCGTCTGACCGGCCCCCGGTCAGACGCCTGCTGCAGCAGCCGACGCGCTGACGACCACCGGACGCACATGGGCCAGCAGAAATTCCAGGAACCGCTCCGGCCGTCGGAACGCCGCGAAGTGGCTGCAGTCCTCGATCAGCGCGAAGCCCTTGACGGGCGCCTGGACGTCGTCAAAGAAGCGGCGGGCGAGCTCCGGCGACGTAAGCACGTCCTTCTCGCCCTGAACGATGAAGAAGGGGAGTTCGAACTTTGTCCCGTCCGCCCAGTCGTCGGACCCCGCGGTGGCGTGAGTGATCTGCTCCGAGATGGTCATGCCCTTCATGAAGCGCCCCAGTTCGCGCAGCGAGTGCCGCGGCGAGAACCACAGGGACCCCATGACGACCTTCTTCATCGTGTCGAGGGTCAGCGGGTCGCTGGTGGCCAGCAGCTTGGCGTGCATCGCGTGCTCGCGGGGCGTCCACCGCTGCTCATCGGGGTGGAGCGCCTCGGCTGCCGCCAGTTCCTTACGCTTTCCGGCCGCGCGCAGCCGGGTGAGCAGGGCCTGGTGTACGGAGTCGTCGCGGCCGGCGTCGTGGATGTTCTGGTCGGTGCCGACATATGCGGAGTAGCGTTCGGGGAACTCTCGGGCGAGTCGCAGGCCGAAGGCGCTTCCGTAGGACTGGCCGAGCAGGACGATCTTGTCGGCGCCCAGGCGGGTGCGTATGTGGTCGGTGACTTCGATCGCGTCGGCGTAAATCCGGGCGAAGGTCATTTCGCCCTGTCCTTCGGGACCGCTGCGGCCGAGGGTCTTGAGGGCGCCGCGCATGTCCCAGCGGACGATCGTGAAGTGCTTCTCCCAGGACCTGGTGCGGGGTCCGAAGATCGCGGTCGAGGCTCCGGGGCCGCCGTGCAGTTCCAGGACGACCGGGTTGGCCAGATCCTCGCCGCGTACTGAGATCCACTGCTCGATGCCGCCGATGCGGACGAAGCCCTGCTCGTCGATGCCGTTCGGGGTGTCGATCTTCATCAGTGAGGCGTTGCGGGATCGCTTGAGGGCGCGGTGGCCGAGGACACCGGCTGCGGGTGCGGCGAGGAGGACGGCTGCGGACGTGGCGGCGATGGTGGCGATCATGACGACTCCCGGGGTGTCCGTTCGAGGAAACTGTATATGTCATAAGCGGTTGGATATACGTTATAAACAGTTAGGGTGAGGTGTCAACGGGATCGACAGAGGAGTCGCGGGTGGCCACGAAGAAGGTCGGGAAGCAGGCCGGCGTGAAGGCGGGCTTCGCGCTGCTCTGGGGCGAGCAGGAACTGCCGAGCAGGGGCCCGAAGCCCTCGCTCAGCGCGGGCCGGATCGCGGAGGCGGCTATGGGGATCGCCGACCGGGAGGGCTTGGACGCGGTCTCGCTGGCGCGGGTAGCCAAGGAATTCGGCGTCACCGCGATGGCGCTCTACCGGTACGTTCCGGGCAAGACGGAACTCCTCGACCTGATGGTCGACCTCGCGATCGGCCCCCCGGCCGCGGTTGCCGACATCCCCGGCGGCTGGCGCCCGCAGCTGACCGAGTGGGCCCACCAGTGCCTGGCGATGTACCGCCGCCACCCATGGATCCTGACGGCGACCGGCATGCGCCGTCAGATCATGGGCCCACATCAACTCGGCTGGCTCGACTCAGCCTTGGCCGCACTGGCCGGAACGGGGCTGCCGGCCACCCAGCGGCATGACACGTTCCTGCTGCTCGTAGGCCATATTCGCAATATCGCCCAGCAGTACGTCGACCACGACGAGGCGGCGAATGAAGAGTGGGCGCACCTGACGGCCGAGGTCCTGCAGCGGCACGAGGACCGCTTCCCCGCCCTGATGGAGGCGATCGGGGCGGGCGCGTTCGCTCCGCACGGCGGGCACCCGCTGGCCTTCGGCCTGGAGCGGATCCTCGATGGGGTGGCAGCCCTGATCCCCTCGTGAGTTGGTCTGGAACTGCCAGTACTTGAGCACTCACCGGCCCAACGCCCGGACGCCGTCCTCGGCGGAGAGGGCCTCAACGGGCGCGCCGCTTCACCGCCGGGTGGTAGCCCGACCTGCCCCGACGATCATTGGCGGCAGGCCGGGCAGCCGGTCTAGAGCGCGGAGTTCGGGTTGACGCCGCCGGTGCACACCGCGCCGCGCCATCCGAAGCGGAACACCGCTGAGGTGTCGCTGCTGAAACCCCCGGGACGGATCGTGGCCTCGTGGGTGTACGGATTATCCGGGGACCCGTTGTAGTAGTAGACCTCGACTTGTACGGAGAGGTTGTTCACGTAGGAGCCGATCCCCTCGTAGAAGCCGGATTCTCCGTAGTGGCCGAGAGCGAAGCACGCCTTGGTGCTGGACGACGACAAGTCCATGTCGACGTAGAACCGGTCCTCGTAGAGGCAGAGCTTGCCCGATGCGCAGCCGCCCACTGCTGCGGCCGGGGTCGCGGTGGCTGCCAGGCCGGCGGTTGTCAGCGCGACGGCCGACAGAGCGAGTGCCGTTTTCCGTATGAAGTTCACGGGTTTCTCCTGTGGTTGACGGTGTGCCATGTGGCGGCGCCCGTGCTGGGCACCGTCGTTGCCCGGCTGTAGTCCGGGCACGTTCAAGAGGGCTCGGCCGCGAGGGCGCGCCATGGGGTGCCGCATGCCGACATGCGGGGGCGACCCAGTGGCGGGCGGAGGCGCGATCGGAGAGAGCAAGACGAAGCGCGGGAGAGGCGAGGGGCCGGTGCTTCGCGTAGCGCAACAGTTTTCTGCTGCGCTGGCGCGGACCGGCGCGCGTCATATCCGGGCTGCTTATGGTGTGGTGAAGGCGAGTCCGTGGGTGGCGGCGATCTGGCCGGGGGCGTAGCCGGTGTGCAGGTTGACGGGGTTTCCGTCGACGTTCTTGATCTTCAGGGTGATGCGGATCTGGGTGCAGCCGCCGAGCTGGGACTTCGTGAGGCGCAGTGTGTTCGTGGCGGTCTGGTGGTGCTTGGCGTTGGAGATGTTCCACTTGCCGACCGCCGACTTGATCGGTTCGCCGCACTTGGCTCCGTCGGGGTTTTGTGGCTGCGCCTCGATCCAGGTCTCGGCCTGTGTGCCGGTGTTGGCGGTCGATCCGCCCTGACAGATCGATGAGCCGGCGACGCAGGTGGTCAGGGCGGCGTCCTGGACGACGGTGATGGTGTCGCCGCCGCTGGGGATGTATGGGTAGCCGAGCGTGGTGTGCGTCGTTCCACGCGCGATCACGGTGGTATTGGCGGGAAGCGTCCAGCGGGCTGCCGACGGATACACGGCGCGCGCCAGCTCCGCGCCCGCCGGGACCCGCATGGTCACGCTGCGTCCGTTCTGAATGATGCTGGAGTAACTGGTCACCGACAGGCGGCAGTTGTACGTCCCGGCCGTCGGCGCTGTGAACACCCAGCGCAGCGCGGGCGCCACCGAATTCTCACCCGGCGGCACCTGGTTCGTAGCCCAGTACGCACCTGCCTCCGCGGAAGCAGGCAGGGTGGTGCCGTCGGAGTTCTTGCAGCGCACGGCAACGGTGGAGCCGATGTTGTCCCCGCTGCCCAGTGGGGTGTCGCTGGCGACCGAGAGGTTCCGGGACCACAGATAGGACTTCTCACCCGCCGCTGCGGTGAACACCACGTCCGTACCGGGAATGTCCCGATAGCCTTCCGCCCTCCGGGTCACCTCATACGTGAACTCCGGAGAGGCCGCCGAGGCACCCGACGCGAACGTCAGCGAACCCCCTGTCCCCACAGCAAGCGCCGCCACCAGTAGCGATCCCGTACGCGTCAACCCCACAACATCCCCCCGTGTCGATGATTTTCAAAGGCAAGTGAATCCCTCAGGCTTCGGACGCCCCTCCCGATGGTGATCGCGCCCGGATCGGGCGGCCACTTCAGGGTGTCAGCGCCGGAAAGGTGGATCAACAGCCGTCTGCGAAGGCCGTCGATTACCTTTCGCTTATCGATCCGGGCGCCGAGCGCGGATCGGGTCCGGTGTCTGTCCAGGCGGCGGGCGCAGGAAGCACCGGGATGGGGACGCGTGGAGCTGCGAGACATCGAGATCTTCTTAGCCCTGGCTGAGGAGTTGCATTTCGGGCGGTCCGCCGAGCGCCTGCATGTGACCCAGGCCCGGGTGAGCCAGTCGATCGCCAAGCAGGAGCGGCGAATCGGCGGTGCGCTGTTTCGACGCACCAGCCGCCGGGTGGAGTTGACCTCCATCGGAGCGCGCCTGTACGCGGAGCTCAAGCCCGCCTACCAGCAGATCCTGGACGGCACCCGATCCGCGGCGGCCGAGGCGGCACGCGGCGTTCACGGCACACTCAAGATCGGCACGATGGGGGCGCTGGCCCAGATCCTCACCGCCACCAATGCCCTGTTCCGCGGCCACCATCCCGGCGCAGAGCTCGACTTCGTCGAGGTCCAGCCCACGACGCCCTTCGCCGGGCTGCGCTCCGGTGAGGTCGACCTGGCCCTGCTCTGGCTCCCCGTCCGTGAAGGCGACCTCACCGTGGGCCCGGTCCTGAGTGAGCGTCCTCTGGTCTGCCTCGTCGGATCCGAGCATCCGTTGGCGAAGCGGGACTCGGTACGCATGGAGGATTTCGGCGACTACGAGGTCGCCTCGTCCCAGCATCCTGTTCCGGCGTACTGGGAAGAGGCGCTGGTTCCCTTCCATACGCCCAGCGGACGCCCCATCAGACGAGGCGCCAAGATCGCCACCTGGCAGGAGACACTGAACGCCGTCAGTGCCGGACGAGTGGTCCAAGCGATCCAGGCCGAGGCTGCCGACTACTACCCGTGGCCCGGTGTCAAGTATCTCCCCATCGACGACGCGCCGATGGGCCGCTGGGCCCTTGTCTGGCGCACCAACGCCGAGAGCCCTCTCGTGCGCGCCTACGTCGAAACCGCGGAGGGCCGCGTGTAGTCCAGCGGCATGACGCAGCTTGAGCCGCTGCCCTTCGACCGCAAGAGGAGTCTCGTGTGGGCCCCAGGGGGGCGTCCTCGATGTACACGGTGTCCTTGCGCGGCCGGCACGTGGCCGCATGCTGTCGGCCGTGGCGGCTCAGAGGCTCATCCCGGACGGTGTGGAGCGCTGGCAAGCCCCGGGTTGCTGCGGCGGTGCAGGGGCGGTCGTCCAAGCCCGGGACTCACTCGTGCCACCATCCGCACGCCGCAGACTTACGGAGACCGAACCAAGGACAGGCTCCATGGTGTGCACCCCTGGAAAGGCGAATGACAGACCGGGATCCCGTCACTTACTGTCCCGGTGTCGACGTCCTCACCGTCGCACGGCACGCGCACGCTCGGAGATTGAATCCGTGTTCAAACCGCCGTCACAGGCGAAGAGGGGAACGGGAGTTCGTCCAGATTGACTGACCGAAATGGCGGACAGATGCCAGAAGAGGCTGGAAAATCTCATCGGAACCTGGAACCTACAGGCCCGCGGAGCGGACTGCGGCACAACCGCCCCTTCACCGTCTTCTGGCTCGGCCAGGCCCTGTCAGTGCTCGGCGGCTCGGTATCGATGCTCGCGCTGCCGCTGCTCGTCCTCGAAGTCACCGGCTCGCTGGTCGGGATGGGCCTGATCACCGCCCTCTCCGGGGTGTTCGCCATCGCCACGGGAACCTTCGCGGGGCATGTCGTGGACCGGGTGGACCGCCGCCGCCTGATGATCGGCTGCGACCTCGCGCGGGCGGTGCTGCTGGGCTCCGTACCGCTGGTGTGGTCCTTCGGCGGCCCGCGGATCTGGCTGCTGTACGTGCTGACCGCGCTGGTCACCGTACTGAAGACGCTCTTCGACGTGGCCTACGTGAGCGCCGTGCCCTCCCTGGTCGAACCGGCCGACCTGATCGCCGCCAACGGCCGGCTGATGGGCACCTTCGCCCTCGGCACCCTCCTCGGCCCGGTCGTGGCCGGCCTGCTCGTCGCGGGGGTCGGCGGGTCCTGGGCGCTCGCCCTGGACGGAGCCACCTTCCTCGTCTCGGCGGTCAGCCTGCGGTGGGTCCGCTTCGGCACACGGGGGGATGCGGCTACGCCCCGGCCGTCGCAGACGAGCACCTCGCTGCGCGAGGTGTTCGTGGCCGGCTTCCGCTTCCTGTGGTCGCAGGCCCTGCTGCGCCCGCTGACGATCCTGCTCACCCTCCTCACCTTCGTCACCTTCGGCGCCACCGACCTGCTGATCTTCCGCCTCCGGGACGACCTCGACCGCGCCCCGGCGACCGTCGGCTACGTGATGGCCGTGAGCGGCATCGGCATCGTCTGCGCCTCCTTCGCCGCCGGGCCGCTGCGCCGGACCCTCGGCTTCGGCCCGTGCTGGCTCGGCTCGGTCGCGCTGATCGGCCTGTCCGTGGCGGGCATCGGGGTCAGCCGCAGCGTGCCCGTGATCGCGGCGATGGCCGCCCTCTTGATGTTCGGGCTGACCGTGGGCGGCATCTGCTCCATGACCCTGCGTCAGGAAGTCACCCCGGACCACCTGCTCGGGCGGGTCACCTCCGCGTTCTGGACGGTCCACAACGCCTCGGGGCCGGTGGGAGCCGCCGTGCTCACCGCCCTGGCGGCCCGGCACGGGATCCCGTCGACAAGCCTGGCCGCGGGCGCCCTCTGCCTGCTGATCGCCGCGTCGGGCCTCCTGACCCCCCTCCGCTCCGCCCGCCCGGCCCCGCCGAGCAAACCGGCGCGGGTCGGCTCGACCGGGCCTCCGCCGACCACCACCCCCACCGCTTCCCGACGCAGGACACGACCGGACCGCCGCAGATGAGGGCCGGGCCACGGGCGGTGGCAGGCGGGCGCCACGCCGGCATCCCGGTCAAAGCGGGGTGCCGGCTGGGTCCACCGCGGCGCGCCGGCGCCCTTCCCGCGCGGCGGGGCGCGCATGCTCTTGTCGAGTTGGTCTGTACCTGCCACCCTGGCGGCGGCCGCCACCCCCCACGCGGGCCACTCCCTCCACGGAGGCATTGATGCGTCACAGACTGCTCGGTGTTCTCGTCCTGCTCCTCGCACTCCTCCTCCCCGTCCCCGCCGCGACGGCGACTGCCGCCGCCGCGACCGGCACCGCCGCTGCGACCGGCCCGCAGATCTACGGTGCCTGGCACTGCAGCAACGACGCGTGCACCTGGGGCACGGCCCGCACCGTCGCGGAATTCGACTCGATGAACCACTGGCTCATCGACCGCGGCGACGGCCGCCCCTCCGTCAACCTGGTCGTCCTGAGCTTCGTCGAGCCGCTCAAGCTGCTGCACCGCACGAACGACGCCATCACCGTCGACGGGCTCCCGCGCGGGATGACCCCCGAGATCGTCCAGTACTTCACCTCGCGGGGCATCCGCGTGATGCTCTCGATCGGCGGCATCACCTACACCGACGAGTGGGACGCGGCGCTGACCGAGAACGCCTCGCAGCTCGGCCTGAACGCCGCCGAGGCCGCGACCCGGCTCGGTGTCGGCATCGAGATCGACTACGAGCAGAACACCAACCCGAACCTGGCCGGCCTGCAGACCTTCATCGACGCCTACCGGTCCCGCCATCCCTACGACGCCTCCGGAGCCGACCACCGCGCGCGACTCACGATCGACACCGCCGCGGGTGACCGCTGGCTGATCGGCATCAACCGCAAGGCGACCGCCGACTGGCTGCGTACGGACGCCCCGGTGCTCGACTACGCCAACGCCATGGTCCCCGCCCGCCAGCCCTCCACTTCCGGCGCGATCGCCAACTGGCAGGAACACCTCGACGGCAAACCCACCTACTCGCCGCCCGTACTGCCGCTGGCGCCGGCCAAGTTCACCGCGGGGCTCTACATCAGCGACCAGACGAAGTCGCTCCCCGAGTGCACCGCCTTCGCGAACTCCCTGCAGAAGTCCACCGGTTCCTTCACCCAGACCGCGGCGCCGCACGGCGCGGGAACCACGGCCGGCCTGCTCGGCTTCATGTTCTGGGCAGCCGAGAGGCCCTCGACCCGGGGGACGGGCACCCTGCCGCCGAACACCTGTGAGGGAGGGGTGGGCGCGGGCGCCACCGCCTACTCCATCCCGCTCCCGATGCCGCCCCTGCGTCAGAGCTGACCGGCGGCGGCGCGTTGCCCCCCCAGGCGCACCGGGACCGATCCGCGGTGCGCCTGAGGGGTGGAGCCGGGGTCCGGGCCGGGGCCGGGGTCGGGGCCGGGGTCGGGGCCCGCGGTCTGATCCGGTGTCAGCCCGCCTGGACGGTGATCGTGCGGCCCGGGGCGACCGTCGGGGTGGCGTACGTGTACGTCACCCCGTCCACGACCTTGGTGCGGGCCGGCTGGGGCACTCCGTCGACCGTGAGGGTGGCGTGGGTGCCGGGGAAGCGGGCCTCCCAGGTGTAGGGGGAGGTGCCCGAGGTGTGCGTGAGGGTGGACTTCGTCGCCCCGTCGTGGCGCAGGGCGAAGGCCGAGTCACCGATCCGCAGGTCGTCGATCCGCAGCCAGTCCATGCCCGAGGGCAGCCGGGACCCGCTGCTCAGGGTGTGCGCGGGTGCGTCGGGGGTGACCCCCAGCAGGCCTTCGACGGTCTGGCCGAGCAGGGTGAAGGAGACCTCGGGGTAGTCCCCGTTGGTGCCCTGCTTGGTGTTCACGTGCTGGATGTCCTTGTGGTCGTAGACGTCCTTCATCCACTTCCAGCCGGTGTCGTTGCGGTTGTTCCGGAAGAACGTGTCGGGGAGGTACGTGAGGGCCTCGATGTTGGAGGGGCGGCCCGGGCCCGAGGCCTGCTGGTCGATGTAGTCCAGGTAGGCCTCCCGGCGGGGACCGGGGTCGATGATCTGCTTCATCGGCATGAACCAGCTGTTCTCCTTGCCCCAGCCGGTCAGGGCGCGTCCGTCCGTGGTGTAGCCGCGCACCATGGCGGAGCCCGAACCTGCCCCGATCCAGGTGGAATTGAAGTACGCCTTGAGGTCACGGGCCTTGGTCTCGTACCGGTCGGCGAGCGCGCCGTCCCCCTTGGAGCGGGCGAGCGAGGCCATCGCCAGGTACGCCTGGTACTGGGAACCGATCGCGTCGCCCGCCTCGGCGAGCGGCTCGCTGCTCTGCTCGTTGTAGCTGGCGGTGCCCTGGAAGATGCCCTGGCCGGTCCCCTCGGCCACCTCGATCGCGCCGTTGTCCTTGAGCCCGTCGTGCAGGGTGACGAACTCGTCGGTGGCGCGGCGGTAGAAGTTCCACAGGGCCGGATCGTCGAGGTAGGCGCGGTCCCCGCTCCAGCGGTACGCCTCCTCGGACTTCTGTACCAGCTCGAAGGTGGCGGGCACCTCGCGGACGAAGTCGGTCGGGCTCTTGTAGTCGATCGACAGGTAGGTCGAGGTGTCGAAGTTGAAGGCCCACGCCGGGTAGTACTTGTGCTCCGGGGTCGCGGACGCGGCGAAGGAGCGGAGCATCGACTTGTTCTCGGCGTGCAGGGCGAGCACGCCGGCGCCGGACAACTGGTGGGCCATGTCGCGCGAGTAGTAGCCGCTGCGGTTGGCGTAGCCGGCCCAGTAGGAGGCGGCGTAGGTGCCGTTGCCGCTGCCACCGGTGCGGTTCTCGTCCACGTTGAGCGGGCCCCGGGTGCCCGGCAGGTGGACCCAGCTGTTGGCCTTGCGCTTGGACCAGTCGAACATCTCGACGATCTTCGGGTCGGAGGAGCTGACCCGAGGGTCCGCGGGAGAGGCGGGGGAGAGCATCACGTCGTCGGCGTTGACCCAGGCGTCCCCGGACTCGAAGGCGATCTCCAGGGTGTCGCCGGGGGTGAGAGCGATCCGGCTGAGCGTGTAGCGCCGGTAGTTCGAGGCGCTGGGCAGGGTGAGCGTGGCGGCGACCGCGCCGTTCACGCGGGCGGTGTAGCGGCCGTTCGGGCCGCCGGTCGCGATCCAGGCGGATATGTCGTACGTCCCCGGGCCCGTGGCCGTCACGGTCTGGGACACCTTCTTCCCCGCCCCGCCGTCGAGGTAGGCGAGCCGCGCCGCGCCGTGCGGGTAGTTCGTGGCGACCCCGGTGCCGGAGGTGAACCGCCAGCCGGTGCGCCCCTGTTCGAAGCCGGGGTTGGTGACGGTCAGCAAGGCGGGCGCGGCGGGTGCGGGGGTGGTTGCGGGCGCGGCTGCGGCCGCGCCGCCGAGGGCGAGCGGGGTGAGTGGGAGGAGCAGGGCGAGGGCGGTCAGGAGTGGCACGCGGGAACGCGTCATCGGGTTCTCCTCTGTGTGGGCGGGGCGGGCAGGGCGGGCAGGACCGGCGGAGCGGGAGGAGCGGGCGGCACGCTAGCAACCGTGGTTGAGGGTTTGCAATGGTCTTTTCAGGATCCAGTGCACGATCAAACTGAAAGATTTCATCGAACTCTTGCAAGTGAGAAGTAGGCGTCGCTACAGTCCTGGCCAGTCGGCTTCCGCAACGGTGCGAGCAGGGGTGGGTCAGGTATGGAACTGGAACGTCGGAGAGTGCTGCGGACGGTTGGGGCCATCGCCGTGGGGGCAGGGTCGCTCGCCGGCCTGACCGCCTGCTCCGGCACCGGCGCCGAGGGCGCCGGCAGCCAGGGAGGGGCTGCGGGGGAGAAGGAAAAGGGCCGGATCACGGTCTGGTCCTGGCAGGGGCCAGCCGCCGAAATGAAGGCCCTCGTCCCGGAGTTCAACAAGAAGTACCCAGGGATCGAGGTGACGGTCGAGGACATCGGCAACCCGGCGATCTGGGACAAGATCACCACCGGGCTCGCGGCCGGCGGGCAGGGGCTCGCCGACGTCCCGCACATCGGCGTCGACTACCTGCCCGGCTACGTGGAGAAGTTCCCCGGCGGCCTCGCCGACCTCGGCCCGCTCGGCGCGAACGCCTACCGGGACGAGTTCGCCCAGGGCATGTGGCAGACGGTGTCTCCCGACGGCAAGCGCGTCAACGCCCTTCCCTGGGAGGCGAATTCGGCGGGCTTCTACTACCGGGCCGACCTCTTCGAGAAGGCAGGGGTCGACGCCGGCGCCCTCCAGACCTGGGAAGAGACCATCGAGGCCGGCAAGGAGATCAAGAGCAAGACCGGCGCCCACCTGCTGGGCATCGACAAGCCCGCCTCCCAGGCCGACGCCGCGAACTTCTTCCAGATGCTGCTCCAGCTCCAGGGCGCCTTCTACTTCGACCTCGCCGGGAACATCACGCTCGATTCCCCGGAGGCCGTGAAGGCCATGACGCTCATCAAGACGATGAACGACGCCGGCCTGGTCAGCGACCTCGCCGGAGGCTGGAACGCCCTGATGAGCTCCCTGAAGCAGGGGACCGCCGCCGTGCTGCCCATGCCCACGTGGTTCGGCGGCATCATCGAGGAGCAGGTGCCCCAGGAGGCGGGCAAGTGGAAGGTCCGGCTGCCCCCGGCCGTGCGTCGGGGCGGCTCCACCGCGGCCACGGTCAACTCCACCCACCTGGCCGTCGCGGGCGGCAGCAAGCACCAGGCCGCCGCCTGGTCCTTCATCGAGTTCGTGCTCACCCGCCCGGCCTCCCAGGTGCAGATCTACCGGGGCAAGGGGATCGCCCCCGCCCTGATGAAGGCGTACGAGGACGCGGTCTTCCACGAGCCGTCCGTCTTCTTCGGCGGCCAGAAGAAGGGCGAGGTCTTCCTCGAGGCGCTCAAGGCCCCCTCGTCCGCCTTCAATTACACCGCCGACTACGCACGGGCCCTCAAGCTGGTCACCGACGCCCAGACCAAGGTGCTGCTGAGCGGCGCCGACCCGGCGAAGGTGCTGAGCGAGGCCGCCGACCAGCTCGGCCGGCAGACCGGACGCAAGGTCTCCCGGTGACCGCCACCTCCACCACACTCACCGGAAGCGAGGCCCGGGCCGTCCCCGCGCGCGGGACGGCCCGGCGGCCGAGGGCGCGCCGGCGCGCGGCCCCGTACCTTTTCGTCCTGCCCGCGCTGCTCCTCTTCGCCGCCTTCAAGCTCTACCCCATCGGCCGGTCCTTCGTGATCAGCCTCCACAAGTCCGTCGGCGGGACCGACCGGTTCGTCGGTGCGGACAACTACACGCGGCTGCTCCACGACCCGCTGTTCTGGACCGCCCTGAAGAACACCGCGGTGATCCTCGCCGTCCAGGTGCCGGTCATGCTGGCCCTCGCCACCGGACTCGCCGTGGCCCTCAACTCCACGACGCTGCGCGCCCGCGCCGTCTTCCGGCTCGGCTTCTTCCTGCCGATGGTCACCGGCCTGGTCGCCTACGGGATCGTCTTCTCCGTCCTGCTCAACAAGGATTACGGCCTGGTCAACTGGCTGACCGGGCTCCTCGGCCTGGACCCGTCGCCGTGGCTGACCGACCCCCTGTGGGCGAAGGTCTCCCTGGGCCTGGCACTCACCTGGCACTACACGGGCTACAACGCGGTGATCCTCCTCGCCCGCCTGCAGTCCGTGCCCGCCGAGCTCTACGACGCCGCGGCCGTGGACGGGGCCGGCGCCTGGAGCTCCTTTCGCCACGTCACCCTGCCGGGCCTGCGGCCCGCGCTCCTGCTCACCACGGTGCTGTCCACCATCGGCACCCTGCAGATCTTCGACGAGCCGTACGTGCTCACCGGCGGCGGCCCCGACAACGCCACCCTGACCATCGGGGTGTACGTCTACCAGAACGCCTTCAAGTACTTCGACTTCGGCTACGCCTCCGCCATCGCCTACGCCCTCGCCGTGCTCATCGGCCTCCTCGGCGTGATCCAGTTCCGCTTCCTGGGGGAGAAGTCATGACCACCGCCGGACATCGCGGCAGGAGCATCCTGCTCACCTCCGGACTCGCCATCGCCCTGGCCGCCGTCCTGATCCCCTTCTACTGGCTCGTGGTCGCCGCGACGCACAGCTCCGGGGAGATCTTCGACAGCCCGCCGCCGCTGCTGCCCGGCGGCCACCTGGCGGAGAACCTCCACACGCTCCAGGACACCGCGCACTTCGGCCGGGTGGTCCTCAACTCCCTGCTCATCGCGGTGATCTACACCCTGTGTGCGGGCGCCGTCTGCACGCTGGCCGGCTACGGCTTCGCCAAGTACCGCTTCCGCGGCCGCGAGCCGCTGTTCGGACTGCTGATGCTCGGGCTCGTGGTCCCCGCCCAGGTCACCCTCGTACCGCTCTTCCAGCTGATGGCCGAACTGCGCTGGCTGGGCACGTACCAGGCCGTGATCATGCCCAACCTGGCCCTGCCCTTCGGCATCTTCCTGATGCGCCAGTCGATGGCCGCGCTCCCCGACGAACTCCTCGACTCGGGGCGCATGGACGGCTGCGGCGAACTGCGGCTGTTCTGGAAGGTGGTGCTCCCGCCCATGAAACCGGCGCTGGCGGCCCTGGCCATCTTCCTCTTCCTGTACCAGTGGAACGACTTCATCTGGCCGTTGATCGTCCTGCGCGACAGTGCCACCTTCACCGTCCCCGTGGCCCTCGCCTCCCTCCAGGGCCTCGACGAGACCGACTACGGAGCGATCCTCGCCGGAACCGCGGCCGCCGCGATCCCGATGGCCCTCGTATTCCTCGCGCTCCAGCGCCAGTTCGTGTCCGGCCTGCTCGCCGGCGCCGTGAAGGAGTGACCGTGACCACTGCCGAGCCCGTCACCACCGCGGGGCTGGCGCCCGCCCCGCAAGAGCCGCTGCTCGACGGGGTCTCGCTCGCCGTCCTCGCCCACGCCCCCGGCGTCCACCCGGTCTGGACCCTGGCCGAACTCCCCGACGGGCTGCGGATGCTGGAGGTACGGGCCGACGGCGCCCCCGTCGAGATCCGCTTCTCCGTGCCGCTGGGCGACGCCGCCGGATACTGGCACCCGCAGGGCGGCTGGCGGCGCACCCTCCTCGCCGACTGGGAGGGCCGCTCCCGGGTCTCGCTGGTCGACGGGCACGCCGCCGGCTGCCTCTACGACCACGGCGGCGCCACCCTCCTCACCTTCGCCGCGACCGACCCGGTACCCGAGGCCGCGCTCCGCTTCGGGGTCTCCGAGGAGAACGACACCCACGTCGTCCACCTCCGCCTGCCCGCCGCGCGCCGGGCCCACCGGATCCTGCTCGTCCCCCGCTCACCCTCGGTGGCACGGGCCATGCGGGCCCTGCGCTCCTGGTTCGACGCCGCGCTCGCCCCCGCGCCGGTGCCCGACGGGGCCCGCACCCCCGTCTACTCCACCTGGTACGCCTTCAACCAGGACGTCAGCGCCCCCGCCGTCGAAACCCAGGCCGAACTGGCCGCCGGACTCGGCTGCGGAGCACTGATCCTCGACGACGGCTGGCAGGAAGGGGGCCACGGACGCGGCTACGCCGGCTGCGGGGACTGGGAGCCCGACCGGGTCAAGTTCCCCGACTTCGCCGGGCACGTGGCCCGGGTCCGGGCCCACGGGCTGAGCTACCTCGCCTGGGTCGCGCCCCTGCTGCTCGGCTCCGCAGCCGCCTGCCACGACCGCTGGGCCTCCTGCGCGCCCGCCCCCGCCACCGTGCCAGGCGCGCACGTGCTCGACCCCCGCCGCCCGGAGGTGCGCGCGCACGTCGTCGGGCTCTGCACCCGGCTCGTCCGCGCGTACGGGCTCGACGGACTGAAGCTCGACTTCCTCGAGCAGGCCATGGTGTACGCGGGCGACGGCGCGGGAGACGTCGGAGTGGCCATGGTGACCCTGCTGACGGAACTGCGCGCGGCCCTGGAATCCGTACGCCCCGGCGTGCTGCTGGAACTGCGCCAGCCCTACACCGGCCCCGGCATGGCCCCCTTCGGCAACATGCTGCGCTCCTTCGACTGCCCGGCGGACGCCACCGCGAACCGGGTCCGCACCCTGGACACCGCACTGCTCGCCGTCGGCGGGGCCGTCCACTGCGACATGCTCCTGTGGTCGCCCGAGGCGCCCGTGGAGGCGGTGGCCCGGCAGCTGATCGGTGCCCTGCACTCGGTGCCGCAGATCTCCGTACGGCTGGACAGGCTGCCGACGGCGCACCGGGAGGCGGTCGGGTTCTGGCTGGGGCGGTGGCGGCTCCACCGGGAGCTGCTGCTGGACGGGGAGGTGGAGCCGGGCCGGCCCGACGAGCTGTACCCGCTGGTGCGGGCGAGCGCCGGGGACCACTGCCTGCTGAGCGTGCACGGGGACCGGGTCGTGCCGCTGGACTTCGCCGCGTACCGCCGCTTCGACCTGGTCAACGGCTCGGACCGGGACCGGGTGATGGTCGAGGTGCTGGGCGGCGGCGGCCGGATCCGGGGAGTGGTCCACGGGCCCGACGGCCGTATCATGGACGGTCCGCCGTCGTACCTGCCGGAGGGGGCACGCTCGCTGGTGGTACCGCGCGGCGGTCTGGTATCGCTCACGATCACGGAAGGACCGCGATGAAGGTCGGGATCACCGAGGTCGCCGCTCGCGCCCAGGTCAGCGAGGCGACCGTCAGCCGGGTGATCAACCGACGCCAGGGCGTGTCGAAGAAGACCCGGGACGCGGTCGAACAGGCCATGGCGGAAGTCGGCTACGAACGGCAGACCCAGGGCCAACTGGTCGCGGTGATCACCGAGTTCGTATCCAACCCGTTCTTCGCCGATGTCGCCGAGCGCATCGAGTCGGCGCTCGCCCCGCACGGACTCAAGACCATTCTGTGCCCGGCCTTCCCGGGCGGGGTCCAGGAGCGGGACTTCATCTCCGCGCTCGTCGACAAGGGCGTCGCGGCCGTCGTCTTCCTCTCCGCCTCCAACACCGTCGAGGGCGCCGACACCGAGACGTACGAACTGCTGCGCCAGCGCCGGGTCCCGTACGTCGGCATCAACGGCGAGTTCGCGGACGGGGTGGCGACCCCGGTCTTCTCCACCGATGACGCGCTCGCCGCGGAGCTGGCCGTCGACCACCTCCACCGGCTGGGGCACCGCAGGATCGGGATGGCCTCCGGCCCGGCCGGCAACCAGCCCGCGGACCGCAGGGTGCGGGGCTTCCTGGAGGCCATGGCCAAGCGGGGCATCGAGGAGCCGGAGCGGTGGGTGATCCGCCAGTCCTACACGGTGGAGGGCGGCCAGGCCGCCGTCGGCCCGCTCCTCGCCCTGGGCGCCACCGCGATCGTGGCGGCCAGCGACTACATGGCCCTCGGGGCGATCCGGGGCATCCGTCGGCAGGGCCGGGTGGTGCCCGGGGACGTATCGGTCGTGGGGTACGACGGCTCGTCCATCACCGAGTTCACCGACCCTCCCCTGACCACGGTGCGCCAGCCCGCCGACCGGCTGGCCCTGGAGGTCGGGCGCAGCGTACTGGCGCTGGTCAGCAACCGGGACGTGCCCACGGGGGAGCTGCTGTTCGACCCCGAGCTGGTCATCCGGGCGACCACCGGACCGGCACCCGCGGAGCCCGGAGCCTGATCCGGATCCGTACCCCGGGTCGCATCCGTACCCCCGGCCGGATCCGGGCGCCCGGACTCAGGGCCGCTCCTCGCCCGCGACGAGGAGTTCGCCCACTTCCTCCGCAAGGGCGGCGCGGGCCGCGGCGGGCAGGCCGGCGTCGGTGACGAACCAGTCGGCCTGGTGCAGCGCGGCGAAGCCGCTGAGCCCCACCACCCCCCACTTGCTGTGGTCCGCCACGACGGCGACCCGGCGCGCCGAGGCGACCAGGGCCCGGTTGGTCTGGGCCTCCATGAGGTTCGGGGTGGTCAGCCCGGCGCCCTGCGCCACCCCGTGTGCGCCGAGGAAGAGCAGGTCCACGTGGAGCGAGCCGATCGCCAGGTCGGCGAGCGGTCCGACCAGGGCGGCCGAGGGAGTGGGGGAGCCGCCGGTGAGCAGCAGCGTGGGGGTGTCGCCCCCACGGCTGCGGCCGTCGGCCCACACCAGTTCCGCCACCGGGAGGGAGTTGGTGACGATCGTGAGCCGCGGGACCCCGAGGAGGCGGGCGGCGACGGCGTGCGCGGTGGTGCCGCCCGAGACCGCGACCACGCTGCCCGGTTCGACTAGGGTCGCGGCCGTGTCCGCGATGGCGGCCTTGGCGTCGCCCTCCAGATCCGACTTGGCCTCGAAGCCGGGCTCGTGCCCGCTGGCCCCGGCCGGGGCGACGGCTCCGCCGTGGACCTTCTCCACGAGGCCCTGCCGGGCGAGGGCGTCCAGGTCCCGGCGGACGGTCATGTCCGAGACGCCGAACTGCCCGACGAGGTCCGCCACCCGCACCGCTCCTTCGCGCCGGACCGCGTCCAGGATGAGAGCGCGTCGCTGGTGGGCCAGTTGGGCAGCCTGCTCGGCCACGGGTCGCTCCCGGGAATCGGCGAATCGGTCAGAAGGCAGCAAGATAACACGGCAATGTTGTTGGAGTCTGGGGGGAAATCCGGTGTGGGGGTGGTGGAACATGTTGGAGTCTGTTTATTCTCGCTACGTGAAGAAGACCCTCGCGAAACTCGCGGACGGCCGCGAACTGATCTACTTCGACACCGACGAAGGTGCCGTGCGCGACGCCCCCGACCTGCGCCCGATCGATCCGGTGGACAGCCGGCCGGAACTGCGGCGGGACGAGGCGACCGGCGACTGGATCACCATCGCCTCCCACCGCCAGAACCGGATCTACCACCCGCCCGCCGGCGAGTGCCCGCTCTGCCCCTCCCGGGACGGCCGGCTCAGCGAGATCCCCGCCGCCGACTACGAGGTGGCCGTCTTCGAGAACCGCTTCCCCTCCCTCGCGGGCGACGCCGGACGCTGCGAAGTCGTCTGCTTCACCCCCGACCACGAAGCCGGCTTCGCCGACCTCACCCCGGCAGCCGCCCGGCTGGTGCTGGACGCGTGGACCGACCGCACCGCGGAACTCTCCGCCCTCCCCGGTGTCGAGCAGGTGTACTGCTTCGAGAACCGGGGAGCCGAGATCGGGGTGACCCTCGCCCATCCGCACGGCCAGATCTACGCCTTCCCCTTCGTCACGCCGCGCGCCGCCAAGATGACGGCCGCCGCGCAGGCCCATCGCGCCGCCACCGGCCGCAACCTCTTCGAAGACCTCCTCTCCGGGGCCCGCACCGCCACCGAACGGGTGGTGACGGCCGGGGAGCACTGGACCGCCTTCGTGCCCTACGCCGCCCGCTGGCCGTACGAGGTCCACCTCTACCCGCACCGCCGGGTCCCCGACCTGACCTGCCTCACCGAAGCCGAGCGGGCCGAATTCCCCCACATCTACCTCGACTTGCTGCGCCGCTTCGACCGGTTGTTCCCCGTACCGGAGCGGGAGGCGGAGCGGCTGCACGTACCTGCCCCCACCCCGTACATTTCCGCGTGGCACCAGGCGCCCCGCACGGGCGGGGAGGAACTGGCCCTGCACTTGGAGTTGTTCACCATCCGCAGGACCCCCGACAAGCTCAAGTTCCTCGCCGGGACGGAGTCCGGGATGGAAGCCTTCATCAATGACGTGGCCCCCGAGACGGCCGCGCGACGACTGCGGGAGGCCCTGGCGTGAACCGGACCGAGCAGGCCGCGGCCGGCTTCGCGAAGCTCTTCGGCGGCTCCCCCGACGGGATCTGGGCTGCGCCCGGCCGGGTCAACCTGATCGGTGAACACACCGACTACAACGACGGGTTCTCCCTCCCCATCGCCCTCCCGCAGACCACCCTGCTCGCCGCCCGCGCCCGTACGGACGGCCGGCTGCGGCTGCACAGTGCGCAGGGCGACGGCCGGATCACCGAACTGTCCGTCGCCACCCTGGCCCCCGGGCCCGCGCCGGGCTGGGCCGCGTACCCGGCCGGAGTGGTCTGGGCCCTCGCCGAGGCGGGCCACCCGGTCGGTGGCGCGGACCTCCACTTCGACAGCACGGTGCCCACCGGTGCGGGCCTCTCCTCCTCCGCCGCGCTGGAATGCGCGGTCGCTGTCGCCTACGACGAGCTGTACGGACTGCGGCTGCCCGGGCCCGAACTGGCCCGGATCGCCCAGCGGGCGGAGAACGCCTTCGCCGGCGTCCCCTGCGGGATCACGGACCAGATGGCCTCCGTGTGCTGCACCACCGATGCCGCCCTCCACCTCGACGCCCGTACCCCCGAGCACCACCGGCAGGTGCCCCTCGACCTCCCGGGCCAGGGGCTCGGACTGCTCGTGATCGACACCCGGGTCTCCCACGACCTGGGCGACGGGGCGTACGCGGCCCTGCGCGCGGGCTGTGAACGGGCGGCCGGGCTGCTCGGCCTGCGCGCCCTGCGGGATCTGCCCGCCGGAGACCTCGCGGGTGCCCTGGCCGAGCTCCCGGTGGAACTCGTACCGCTGGTCCGTCACGTGGTGACCGAGAACGGCCGGGTCACCGAGGCCGTCGCCCGGCTCCGGGCGGACGACGCGGCCGCCCTGGGCCCGATCCTCAACGCCGGTCACGCGTCGCTCCGCGACGACTACCGGGTCTCCTGCCGGGAGACCGACCTCGCCGTGACGGCCGCGCTGGGCGCCGGGGCACTCGGTGCCCGGATGACGGGAGGCGGCTTCGGCGGCTCCGTCATCGCGCTGGTGGAGGCGGGGCGCGAGGACGCGGTGGGCGGCGCCGTCAAGGCGGCCTTCGGCGCGGCGGGCCATCGGCTCCCGCGGCTCCTCACCATCACCCCGGCGGCGGGCGCGCGGCGTCTGGAGCCGGAGCCGGAGCGGGGGCGCTGTTAGCAGCCCGGCGCCCCGGCCCCGGCGGCCCGCCCGTTCAGGCGGTGAAGGGGGCCCCGTCCAGGGTCCAGTGGGGGTCCAGGCCGATGCCCAGGGCGGCGTAGACGTGGGCGGCGACATCGGTGAGCCCGACCGTCGGCGGACTCACGCCGGCGGCCAGACCGGGGCCGCACGCGGCCACCCAGGCGGTGCGCTCCAGCTCGCTGCGTCCCCCGTGGCCCCCCTCGTCACGGTGCCCGTGGTCGGTCACCACGATGACCGTCCACTGCTCCCCGGGGTGGCCCGGGCGGTCGCGCACGGCCTTGACGAGGCGGCCCAGGCGTTGGTCCGCCGTCTCGATCGACCGGCGGTACTCCTTGCCGCAGCCGAGGAAGTGGGCGGTCTCGTCGACGGCGCCGAGGTAGACGAAGGAGGCGTGGAGTTCTTCCCCGGAGCCCAGTACGTGCGCCGCTTCGGCGGTCACGGCCTCGTCGGCCTCCTCCCAGGCCTCCGGCGTGTCAGCGCGGGGTGCGATGAAGCTCAGCCGGCTGGGGGCGGTGAAGAGCGGGCCGCCCTGCTGGGCGAGGAAGAGGGGGGACCAGCCGCCGGCGGCGAAGGTCCGCCGGCCGCACTCGAGTGCCAGGCGGGTGGTGAAGTCGGGGAAGACGTCGAGCCGGTTTCCGTCGAGCCGGTTGCCCCACACCCCGTGCTTGGCGACGGTGACCCCGGTGGCGATGGTCGACCAGCAGGGGCCGGACATGGTGGGTGTGGCCTCGTCGATCTCGACGGGAGCGAGGAATCCCGCGTCGGCTATCTCGTCGAGGTGGGGGGTGTCCAGCTGCGGCAGCAGGTCGAGCCGAACGCCGTCCATGCCGACGACCAGAACGTGTTGAGTGTGCACAGTGCGGTCCAAGGTGTCTGTGAGTGGGTGCGGGTCTCTGCGTACGGGTCGTGGTGACGCAGGGGTCAGAGGGTGATGCGGCGCAGCCGGATCAGCCGGCTCGCGTAGTCCCCGGCGGGCAGCGAGAGCTCGATGCCGCGGTGGACCAGGACGGCGCCGCTGTGCACCTGGTCCCGGTCCGGGTCCCGGTAGTGGGCGCCGGCGTCGAGTGCGGGCAGCTTGACGGGGGCGGGCCGGTGGCCGAACCGGGTCGCGGGCCGCCAGGCGAGCACGGCGTGCTCGCCGCCGTCCCCGGCGGCGTAGTGGACGGCAGTCACCCCGTCCCCGCCCTTGATGCGGTGCTGGATCCCGTACTGGACCAGCGGGCGGATCTGCTTGTACTGGGCCACGAGCGCGGCGGCTTCGTCGAGTTCCTCGGCGGACCAGCCCGTCAGGTCCCCGCCGAGGCCGAGCGCGCCGGACATGGCGACGTGGAAGCGGAAGCGCAGCGGAGTGCGCCGGCCGGTGACCGCGTTGGGGCTGTCGGTGACCCACGCGGCCATGGTCCGAGCCGGAAAGAGCTGGCTGAAGCCGTCCTGGATCGCGATCCGGTCGACGGGGTCGGTGTTGTCGGAGGTCCACGCCTGGTCGGTGCGGGCCAGGATGCCGAGGTCGGCGCGCCCGCCACCGCCCGCGCACGCTTCGATGCGCAGGCCCGGGTGGTCGGCGCGCAGCCGGTCCATGATGCGGTAGACGGCCCGGGTGTGGTCGATCCAGAGCCGGTCGGGATCGGGGTTCCCCTCCCAGCCGGCCTCGGTGAAGGCGCGGTTGGCGTCCCACTTGAGCCAGCCCACCCGGTGGTCGCGTACGAGGCCGTCCAGGGTGCGGTGGGCCCAGGCCTCGACCTCGGGCCGGGCGAAGTTCAGTACCAGCTGATGGCGCAGTTCGGTCGCCTCCCGGGTGGGGGAGTGCAGGACCCAGTCCGGATGGGCGCGGTACAACGCGCTGTCCCGGTTGACCATTTCCGGCTCCACCCACAGACCGAAGGTCATCCCGAGGCGGTGGACCTCGTCGGCGAGGGGGCGCAGCCCTTCGGGGAAGGCGTCGGGGCGCGGGGTCCAGTCGCCCAGCCCGGCCCGGTCGTCGCGCCGTGCGCCGAACCAGCCGTCGTCCAGGACGAACAGTTCGGCACCGAGCCCGGCGGCCAGGTGGGCCAGCTTGATCTGGCCGGCCTGGTCGACGTCGAAGCCGGTGGCCTCCCAGGAGTTGTAGAGGACGGGCCGCTCCCGCCCGGGCTCCGGCAGTACGTGGTCCGCGACGTAGCCGTGCCAGGCCCGGCTGGCCGCACCGAAGCCGTGCGGGGTGTAGAGCCCGGCGAACACGGGGGTGCGCAGGCTGTCCCCCGGTTCCAGGGTCCAGCGCAGTCCCTCGTGGCCGAACCCTCCCGTCCAGGTGGTGCGGCCCACCGCGTCGCGGTGCAGGGTGATGCGCCAACTGCCGCTCCAGGCGAGGGCGGTGCTCCACACCTCGCCCCGCTCCTCGGCCGCGGTGCCGTCGTCGAGGGCGAGCCAGGGGCTGGCGTGGTGGCCGGTGAGCCCGCGGCGGCTGGTGAGGACGGTCTCGGCGACGGGGAGCCGGTCGCGGTGCAGCTGGAACTCGCTGTTCCAGCCGCCCGTGAGGTGGCTGAGCCGGTAGTCGGCGAGTGCCGGCGCCGTCCAGGAGGCGGAGTCCAGCCGGTCGACGGTGACCGGACCGGCTTCGGCTCGGTTCCCGGCATCGGCATCGGCATCGGCTCCGGTCCCGGTCCCGGCGCCGGTGTGCGTGAGCTCCACCCAGCGTTCGACGACGTCACTGCCCGGCCGGACGCGGTAGCAGAGCTCCGCGCGCAGGGGGTACCGGCGGTCGGTGAGGAAGAGCCGCAGGTCGCCGCCGTCGACGCGGTGTCCGGCGAACTCCCACTGGGCGCCGCTGGTTCCGTCGGCGAAGCGGACCTGGAGGCCGGCCGGACCGAACCGCGCTCCGGTCTGCGGAGCCAGCTCGTCCGCCGCGGCCCCGGCCTCGAAGCTGCTCGCGGCGGGGGAGGCGGCCTCCGGCAGCAGGGACAGCGTGGCGGTGTCGAGCGGTGCGCCCCAGTACAAGTGCCGCGGGCTGCCGTCGGGGCCGGTGCGCAGTGCGTACACGCTGTTCGGCGTGCGGAGCACGGCGAGGCCGGAGTCGGGGTCGAAGGTGGCGAGCGGGAGTGCGGCAGGCACGAAGGGGTCCCCTGAGGTCGAAGGCCCTTGTACGGGCGGAGAGTTGGCCAGAGGCTAGGGCGGACCCGGGGTCGAAATCAATACTGGACGAAGTTATTTATTTGCTCTACGTTGCACCCGTGTTTCGAAACCAAGAGCTGCCACTGGTCACCGCCCCGGCCGAAACGGCGGTCCTCGCCCTGCTCCTGGCCGAGGGTCCGCTCAGCCGGGTGGAGCTCGCGCGCCGGACCGGGCTCTCCTCGACGGCCATCACCAAGGCCGCGAGGCCGCTCATCGACGACGGGTACCTGTACGAACTCCCGCCGGAGCGCACCGCTCCCGGGGCCGGCCGGCCGGTCAACCCGCTGGCGGTCACCCCGGACCGGGAGTTCTTCGTCGGAGTGAAGATCAGTGACGACCGGCTGTTCGGTGTGGTGTGCGATCTGCGGGCCCGGGTCCGGGCCACGGCCGAACGAACCCTCGACAGTCATGAACCCGCCGCCATTTCAGGCTTGTTGACCGATCTGGTCGATGAACTGCTCGACACCGAGCCCGTGTTCCGCGATCGCACCCGGCATCTGGGCATCGCGGTCTCGGGGGACGTGGACCGCGGCGGCGGCCGGGTCCGCTTCTCCGGCCGCCTCGGCTGGCGCGACGTACCGCTCGCCGAGACCCTGTCCGGTACCACCGGTCTGACGGTCACCGTCGAGAACGACGTCAAAGCACTGACCATCGCCGAGCACTGGTTCGGGGAAGGGGTCGGTACCGGCTACTTCGCGCTGGTCACGATCGGCGCGGGGATCGGTTCCGCGCTCGTCGTCAACGGGCAGCTGGTGACCGGCGCCTACGGTGTGGCCGGGGAACTGGGGCACGTCTGCGTGGACCCGGCCGGCCCGCGCTGCCGCTGCGGCGCGGTCGGCTGCGTCGAGGCCATCGCCTCGAGCGGCGCGATCCTCGAAGCGGTCCGCCGCGGGACCGGTGTGGCCGACCTCGCCTTCGACCACGCCGTGGAGCTGGCCCGCGACGGTGACCCCGTGGCACGCGAGGCCTTCGCCCGGGCGGGCCGCGCCATCGGCGTCGCCATCGCCACCCTGGTCAACCTCGTGGGCCCGGAACGCGTCGTGGTCAGCGGCGAGGGAGCGGGCACGTACGACCTGTTCGGACAGCACATCAAGACCGCCTACGCGGCGCACGCCTTCGGGGCCGCGGTCAAATGCCCCCTGTCCCTGCGCCCGCTCCCCTGGGAGGAGTGGGCCCGCGGAGCCGCCGCGGTGGCGGTCCAGGCACTGTTCCCGCCGAGCACGGCCGCCGCGGCACTCCCGTAGCGGCGCACCACTCGTACCGCACCACTCGTACCGCACCACTCGTACCGCACCACTCGTACCGCACCACTCGTAACGCAGCACTCGTAACGCAGCACCCGGCTCACCCGGCCGGTGCCCCTCACTGCCGGCAAGCACTGATGGAGGGCACCGACCGGGGCCCGACACACCCACATCCCGCCTACCCTCACGGAAGGATGCGACATGAGCGCGCACAGAACCGAGCTTAGCCGACGGCGTTTTCTCGGCGGATCACTGATGATCGTCGCCGGAGCGGTGGTGACCACCGCCTGCTCCACCGACCCGAACGCGGGTGCCTCCTCCCAGGCCGAGACCACCCTGAACGTCTGGTTCCACGCCTACGGCGAGGCCGGCACGCAGCAGGCCGCACTGCGCTACGCGGCCGCCTTCACCAAGGCCCACCCGGACATCGCCGTCAAGGTCACCTGGGTCCCGGGCGACTACGCCGCCAAGCTCAACGCGACCCTGCTCACCGACGCGGCCCCGGACGTCTTCGAGATCGGCGACTTCAGCGAGAGCCTGGCCCGCCGGGGTCAGATCGCCGCCCTCGACGAGATCTACGGCAGCGACAAGGCGGACTTCAACGAGAACGCCATCGGTGGTGTGGGCGTCGACGGCAAGCTCTACGGCGTCAAGATGATCGACGACGTCATGATGCTGTACTTCCGCAAGAGCGTGCTGTCCCAGGCCGGAATCACCCCGCCCACCACCTTCGACGAGCTGGCCCTGGCGGCCAAGGCCCTCACCACCAAGTCGGGCAAGGGGCTGTTCCTCGGCAACGACGGACTGGGCGACAGCCCGATCCTCGCCGTCCGCTCGAACGGCGGCGACCTGGTGACCGACGGCAAGGTGGCCTTCGGCTCCGCGCAGGCACTGGAGGCCCTGACCGGCCTGAAGCGCCTGCACGAGGACAAGTCCCTGCTCCTCGGATTCACCACCGACTGGTGGGACCCGTCCGCCTTCACCCAGAACCTCGTTCCGATGCAGTGGTGCGGTCTGTGGGCGATGCCCGCCGTCAAGACCGCGCTCGGCGAGGACTTCGGCGTCCTGCCGTGGCCCGCCTTCAAGGCCGGGGGCACCCCCGTAGTGCGCGTCGGGGGCTGGACCAGCTGCGTCAACGCCAAGGGCCGGAACGTGGACGCCGCGAAGAAGTTCGTCCAGTGGCTCTGGATCCGGCAGGCGGACCTGCAGAAGGACTGGGCCGAGAGCTACGGGTTCCACGTCCCGCCCCGCACGTCCGTGGCGGCGGGGGCCGCGAAGCTCACCGACGGGGCCGCCAAGGAGGCCGTGGAACTGGCCGCCAAGTACGGCAAGTCCAACCCGGGCACCTGGGACACCGCGGTGAGCAGCGCCTTCAGCGCGGCCGCCGCCAAGATAGCCGCCGGGCAGGGCAACCCCGCGGAGGTCCTGGCGGACGCGGTGAGGGCGGCCCAGGGCGCCATCGACAAGCAGCGCGGCTGATGCTGTCCGCACCGCACACCACACGGCGGTCCGGGCGGCGGCCCGGACCGTCCGGGCGGTCGGGACCGTCAGGTCGGCCCACCGCGGGGGCGGCCCGCGCCGGCCGCCCCCGCGCGGGCCGCTCCGGCTGGATCGCCTTCGCGCTGCTCACCGCTCCGATGCTGATCGGCCTCGGCGTGTTCAAGTACGTCGCCATCGGTTGGAGCTTCCTGCTCAGCCTGAGCGACGCGCGCGGCACCATCGCTCCCAGCCGGTGGGTGGGGCTGGACAACTACCGGGCCCTGCTCTCCGACGCGGCCTTCCGCGGCTCCCTGACGCAGATCCTGCTGTTCACCGCCTTCATCGTGCCGGTCACCTTCGCCGCCTCCCTCGGGCTCGCCCTGCTCGTGCACCGGATCCGGCGGGGGCGGGCGGTGCTGCGCACCGTCTTCCTCATCCCGGCGGCCGTGTCCTACGTCGCCGCCTCGCTCCTGTGGAAGATGTGCCTGTTCAACGGGCTTCCGGCCGGCATCGCCAACACCCTCGGCGGCTGGTTCGGCATGGACCCCGTCCCCTGGCTGCAGACCACCTCACCACCGCTGTACTGGATCGTGCTGGTCACCCTCCGGCTCTGGCTCCAGGTCGGCTTCTACATGGTGCTCTTCCTGGCCGGACTCCAGGGCATCCCCAAGGAGCTCTACGAGGCAGCCGCCCTCGACGGCGCGACCGGCCTGCGGCTGCTGCGCTCCATCACGCTGCCGATGCTGCGCAACACGTCCGTCGCCGTGCTGATGCTGCTCTTCATCGCCGCGTTCCAGGCCTTCGACGAGTTCTACAACCTCTTCAACAGCGGGCTCTCCGGGACCGGTTCCGCCCCCGTCCAGACGCCGCTGGGCTACCTGTACAACACCGCGATGGGCAGCCAGGACTACGGACTCGGATCGGCCGGGGCCTTCGTACTCACCGCGCTCATCGTCGGAGTGACCCTGATCCAGGGGCGCTTCACCGGATTCGGCAGGAGCGAGGGGTGAGCCGCACGTGACGACCGCGGCGAGACTGTCCGCAGCGCTGCGCCTCTGCGCGCGCGGACTGCTGGTGGGCCTGCTGACGACGGCCTTCCTGACGCCCTTCTACCTGATGCTGCGGGGCTCCCTGATGGACGCCCAGGGCATCACGTCGCCGCACTGGACCTGGTGGCCGTCGACGATGCACTTCGAGAACTTCACCGCGCTCTTCGACGACCCGACCCTGTCGATGGGCCGGGCACTGGGGAACTCCACCGTGATCGCCCTCATCACGGCCCCCGTCTCCACGCTCCTGGCCTCCCGCGCCGGCTACGCCTTCGCCCGGATCCCGGTGCCGGGGCGCGGCGTCCTCCTGGCCCTGGTGGTCGCCACGCTGATGATTCCCGGCTCGGTGACCTTCGTACCGACCTTCGTCGTGGTCGGCTCCCTGGGCGGAGTGAACACGCTGTGGGGCATCATCGCGCCCGGCCTGTTCAACCCCTTCGCCGTCCTGCTGTTCCGCAACTTCTACCTCCAGTTCCCGGCCGAGATCGAAGAAGCCGGACGGCTGGACGGGCTCGGCTGGTTCGGCCTCTACCGCCGGATCGCCCTGCCCAACTCGGGCGCGATGCTCGCCTCGCTCGGCGCGCTGGCGTTCATCGACAGCTGGAACTCCTTCCTGTGGCCCCTGGTCATCGGACAGGACCCGTCGGCCTGGACGGCCCAGATCGCCCTGTCGACGTTCCTCACCTCGCAGACCATCAACCTGCCCGGCCTGTTCGCCGGAGCCGTCGTGACGATCGTCCCCCTGGTCGTCATGTTCCTGGTCGCCCAGCGCTACATCGTCGCGGGGATCGCCACCAGCGGCCTCAAGGGCTGAACGGCAGAGCACGGACCAGCACATCACAGACCAGCACGTCACTGACCAGCACTGACCAGCACGGCACGGCACATCCTCCCTCTCCGAAGGATCCAACGTGACAGGCACACCACTGCTCCGACGCGCGGTCTCGGCACTCGCCGTGCTGTCCGCGCTGCTCCTCGGCACCACCACGGCGGCCGGCGCGACCTCCGCCGCACCCGGTGCGGCCGGCGCCCCGGCCGCGCCCACCGTCCTGACCGGGCCCGAACTGGCCGCCTCCTGGACCGCACCGCTCAGCACCCGGGGCCGCTGGATCGTCGACGCCGCGGGGAACCGCTTCAAGCTCAAGGCGGGCAACTGGGCGGGCGCCCAGGGGACATGGACCGGCAGCGGGGACATCAACGATCCCGCCAGCCACATGCACGGCATAGCGGCACACAACATGCCCCTCGGCCTGGACCGGACGCCCGTGGCCGCCATCCTGGCCGACTTCCACAGCCTGGGCCTCAACAGCATCCGGCTGCCGTTCTCCAACGCCCTCGTCCACGACACCACACCCGTCCCGGACGCCGCGGTCGCCGCCAACCCGCAGCTGAAGGGCAAGACCCCCCTGCAGGTACTCGACACCGTCATCGCGGCCCTCACCGCCGACGGGTTCGCCGTCATCCTCAACAACCACACCACCACCGCCCGCTTCTGCTGCGGCCTGGACGGAAACGAGCGCTGGAACAGCAGCCAGAGCACCCAGCAGTGGCTGGACGACTGGGTGTTCATGGTGAACCGCTACAAGGCGGACAAGCGGGTGGTGGGCGCCGACCTGCGCAACGAGGTGCGCCGCGACACCTGGGACGACCCCAACTGGGGCTGGTACGACAGCCACGACGCCTACGCCGCCTTCGAGGAGGCCGGGAACCGGATCCTGCGGGCCGCCCCCGACACGCTGGTCGTCATGGAGGGCATCAACTGGTACGGGATCCCGCTCGCCGGACTTCCGCACGGGCGGCCCATGCTGACGCCGGTGGCCAACCTCTCCCACACGCTGATCGAGTCGGGCAAGCTCGTCTACGCCGCCCACTTCTACGCCTACACCGGCCCGGCCAACACCGGTGCCGGCAG
The DNA here is from genome assembly GCF_057834205.1 of Streptomyces sp. GL_148. NCBI lineage: Bacteria > Bacillati > Actinomycetota > Actinomycetes > Kitasatosporales > Streptomycetaceae > Streptomyces > Streptomyces sp. GL_148. The sequence continues at coordinate 7,584,933 of NZ_CM174396.1, forward strand.
CGGCCCCGGCTCCACGAACGATCCGCGCTACGAGGACTTCACCCCGGAGCAGCTCGCCCAAGTGGTGGACGACCAGGCGCTGTTCGTCACCCGGGAGGGGCAGCACTTCACCGCCCCGGTGTGGATCAGCGAGTTCGGTGCCGGGGGCCGCGGCCCGGAGAACGCCAAGGAGCGGGCCTGGCTGCACCGCTTCACCGACATCCTGGTGGCCAACGACACCGACTTCGCGATCTGGCCGCTCGTCGGCTGGACCAATGCCGCGGGCGCCCCGATGGACACCTGGGCGCTGCTGTCGTACGGGACCACCGGTGCCCGCCAGAGCATCCAAGACGGCGGGGACTGGCGCGCCGACGACTGGAACCGGCTGGTCTCCACCCCCGGCCGCACCGGTGCGGTGGCCCCGGTCAGCCACTGGAACATGCTCGACCTCGACCACGCGGACTACGTCGTCTCCGCCACCATGCTCGCCAAGGCCGACTGGTCCCCGGGCAACCGCAAGGGCAACTGCCCCGACTCCCAGCGGCTGACCGGCCTCGCCCGCAGCAGCAGCCGGGGTCTGTGCACCGACGCGGGCGGGCCGCCGAAGGGCGCCGGGTCCTGGACCGCGGTCACGGACGAGCGGTACGTCACCGGGGGCGACTGGGCCGCCGGATACAACAAGCTCCAGTGCCCCGCGCAGACCTTCGCCATCGGCTACAGCGTCCGCAGCAACGCCATGTCCGCGCTGCTGTGTGCCCCCGCCGCCGCCTCCCTGCCCACCACCGGCCGCACGCTCTGGTTCGACCGCGGGGACAACCGCCCCGCCACCGGGGGCTCGAACGCCAGCGACTGGGCGCCCGGCCACTACAAGGGCCAGTGCTCCGACACCGAGTACCTCGCGGGCGTCGCCTACACCTGGAAGTGGAACCACGGCGGTGTCCCCGATGCGCTGCTGTGCCGCCCGCTGAAGTGACCGGCCCGCTGAAGTGACCGGCCCACTGAACTGACCGGTCCCAGAACCGGCCCGCCATCCCCTTCCCCTTCCCGAGGAGCGCACTGCATGCCCCGACTGGAGATCGCCGCAGACGGCTTCCGTCTCGACGACCGGCCGTTTCGCATCGTCTCCGGTGCACTGCACTACTTCCGCGTCCATCCGGAGCAATGGGCCGACCGGCTCCACAAGGCACGCCGACTGGGCCTCAATACGGTCGAGACCTACGTCCCGTGGAACCTCCACGCCCCGAGGCGCGGGGAGTTCCGGCTCGACGGGGGCCTCGACCTGCCCCGGTTCCTCGACCTCGCCGCCGCCGAAGGCCTGTACGTCCTGCTGCGCCCGGGCCCGTACATCTGCGCGGAATGGGAGGGGGGCGGCCTGCCCTCGTGGCTCCTCGCCGAGGAGGGCATCGCACTGCGCAGCAGCGACCCGCGCTTCCTGCGGGCCGTGGACGACTATCTCGGCGCGCTCCTGCCGCCCCTGCTGTCCCGGCTGGGCAGCCGGGGCGGCCCGGTGCTCGCGGTCCAGCTCGAGAACGAGTACGGGGCCTACGGACAGGACCCCGGCTACCTGGCCGAACTGGCCGGGCTGCTGCGCCGGCACGGAGTGGACGTCCCCCTGTTCACCTGCGACCAGCCCGCGGACCTGGCGCGCGGCAGCACGGAAGGAGTGCTGAGCACCGTCAACTTCGGCAGCAAGGTCGAGGCCGGGCTCGCGGAGCTGCGCAGGCACCAGCCCGAAGGACCCCTGATGTGCTCGGAGTTCTGGATCGGCTGGTTCGACCGCTGGGGCGGACCCCATGCGGTGCGCGATGCCGAGGACGCCGCGCACGACCTCGACCGGCTGCTGGCCGCCGGCGCTTCCGTGAACATCTACATGTTCCACGGGGGAACGAACTTCGGCTTCACCAACGGCGCGAACGACAAAGGGACGTACCGCCCCACGATCACCTCGTACGACTACGACGCGCTCCTGGACGAGGCCGGCGATCCCACGGCCAAGTACACCGCCTTCCGTGAGGTCATCGCGAAGTACGGCCCCGTCCCCGACGGTCCGCCACCCGCCCCCGGCCCGAAGCTCGACCGCGGGCTGCTGCTCGAACTCACCCATTCCGCATCCCTGTTGGAGCATGCAGACCTGCTCGGCCGGCCCGTGGAGGGCGACCGGCCGCTCACGATGGAGCAACTCGGCGAGGGCTTCGGCTTCGTCCTGTACGAGACCCTGCTGGCGGCCGGCGGCCCGGCCGTGCTGTACGTCGAGGACGTGCGCGATAGAGCGCAGGTCTTCGTGGACGGACAGCCCGTCGGCGTACTCGCGCGCGAGAGCGGCGAGCGCGCCCTCGCCTTCACCGTCCCCCACCCCGGAGCCCGGTTGTCCGTACTCGTGGAGAACCAGGGGCGGGTCAACTACGGGCCGGGCATCCACGACCGCAAGGGACTCCTCGGCCGCGTCCTCGTCAACGGCCGGGCCCCGGAGCGGTGGACCAGCCGGGCCCTGCCCCTGGACGATCCCGCCGGCCTGGCCGGCATGCCCTTCGGTGCCTTCGACCCGGCGGCGCCGCCGGTGGGCCCCGCCTTCCACCGCGGGTGCGCCGACGTGGAAGAGCCGGCCGACGGCTTCCTCGCCCTGCCCGGCTGGACCAAGGGCAGCGTATGGATCAACGGCTTCGCCCTCGGCCGATACTGGTCCCGCGGCGCCCAGGCCACCTTGTACGTCCCCGCCCCGGTGCTCCGGGCGGGCCGCAACGAGATCACCGTCCTCGAACTGCACGCCTCGGCCACCCGCACGGTGGAGCTGCGCGACCGTCCCGACCTGGGCGGCACCGAGGACTGACCCGCCGGCCGCCCCGCCGAGGTGCGGTCCGGGGGCCCCGCCCGGAAGGTCCGGACGGGTCCCCTCGGCCCGCTGCCCGACTACCAGAGGACGGGGAGCCGCTCGGGGAGGCGCTTCATGAACCGGGTGCGCCAGACGAGCTGGTCGACCGGCACGGCGAGCTGGAGGCGGGGCATCTTCTCCAGGAGTACCTCGATGGCGATCTCGGTGTGCCGCTTGCCGAGGGCGGTGGCGGGGCAGTAGTGCTGGCCGCCGCCGAAGGAGAGGTGGGTGGCGGCGTTCTCCCGGTCGATGTCGACGACGTGGGGGTCGCTGAACACCGTCGGGTCGGTGTTGGCGGCCTCGACCAGGACGAGGAGGAGCTCCCCCTTCTTCACCTCGACGTCCCCGAGGGTGACGTCTTCGAGGGCGAGGCGGGGCAGGCCGTCACCGATCGAGAGGTTGACCCGCAGGAGTTCGTCGACCGCACCCGGGATCTTCTCCGGAGACTTCCGCAACTGCTCCCACACGTCCGGGTTCTGGAGGAGGGAGAAGACCGCCATCGTCAGGAAGCCCATGGTGGAGATGACCCCGGCGCCGAACAGGGTGACCCCGACCGTGGCGAGCATCTCGTCGGTGAGGTGGGCGTATTCGGGGTCCGGGCGCAGGGCCGCCAGCTCGGCGACGAGCCCGGTGGTGGCGGGATCGTCGAGGCGCTCGACCATGTAGGCGATGTCCCGGTCCCAGTTGAGCTTGGCACCGGTGACGGGGCAGGCCGAGTTCATGAACGCGATGTCGAGGCTGGACGCCAGGCGTGGGGCGTCGGCCTGCGGGATGCCGAGGATGCGGCAGTGCAGGTTCTCGGCGTACGGGTTGGTGAACTGGCCGCGCAGGTCGACCGGCGCCCCGTGGGCGAGGAGGCCGTCGACGAGGGTGGAGGCGTGGTCGCGCATCCAGTCGGTGAGGCCGTCGGTCTTGGGGTTGATCGCCTTGAGGACGGCCTTGCGCAGGCCGGCACCGGTGATGTTGCCCATGTTGTTGACGACCTCGGGCGGGATCGTCAGCGCGTACTGGCGGGGCACCCCGGGGGCCGAGGTGTCCTTCAGGCTGAATCGGGGATCCTCGAGGACCTGCTTGCACAGCTCGTAGGAGGAGACGAGCCAGGCTTCGTCACCGGCGATCGTGCGGACCCGCTTGACCGGCTGGTCGCGCAGCTCCTCGACCTCGTGGGGGAGCTGGTCGCCGCGCGCGGAGAACGGGAAGTCGAGAAGGGTCTCAGTGGACATCGGGTGCTCCTTCGGCGGGGGTGATGACGGCGTGTCCCTGGTTGCGCGAGGCGCGCAGGCCGGAGCCGCGTGAGTAGAGCAGTTCCGCCATCGGCAGGAGCTGGTGGTAGCAGTTGAGGGAGGACGGCACGCCGAGGATGGCCGGGGTGTCCAGGAAGAGCGGCGCCTCGGCGCAGACGTACTCCAGGCACACCTCGCGCTGCCGGGTGGTGGCGGTCTTGCCGCCCAGCACCTTGGAGGAGAGGAACGCGTCGACCAGGGAATTGCAGGTGCTGCGGAATTCCGGGTCGGTGTCGAGCAGGTTGTACAGGTGGCTGTGGAGCGCGCGGTACGCGGGGATGTCGGTGAGGGCCGACATCGGGCGTGCGCGCAACCGGATGCCGGTGGGGTCGGCTTCCGCCGCGGCGTTGTTGACCTTGGCGCGGACGCCGCGCAGGTTCTTGACCGCCTTGCGCCGGGCTTCGTCCTCGGGGTAGCCGAGGGCCTCGTACATCTCGGCCACGTGCAGGTCGGTGTAGATGAGATCGACCTGCGAGAAGTTGCGCATGCCCCACTCCGCGAGGTCGAGCACGCGTTGGGCGGAGAAGTAGCTGTTTCCGGGCGAGATGCCGATCACGGCGTGATCGCCTTCGGTGTGGATCACCTGGCAGTGCGGGGTGTACGGCCGGACTGTGAAGACTTCGGTCGCTGTCGTCAACAGGTGTCGGGTCCTTCGCGCCGCAAGTCCCGTGGGGCCTTGTGCCCCTGGTGTGGCGGCTACGTGACGGAAAGGTACCGGAACGGTGCGCACCGTCCTATGCCTTCCGGCAAGTAACTCACCTGCTGGACAGCACCGTTGCCCGGGGCTACGAGCGGCGAGCGGACCTTCCGGCGGCCGAACGGGTGTCCGGCCGCCCCTAGGTCGTCTACGTGCAGGGGGTCACCGGCCGCACGGCGGTGACCCCCGAGGGGGCTGACGGTCAGCGTCCTGCCGGTTGGTGCAGGCGCCGCCAGTAGCCCGCGAGGTCGCCGACGGCGTTGGTGACCGAGTCGAAGGCCATCGTCGTGCGGGCTTCCTGGTCGTAGCGACCCCATGGCGGCATGCGGTGGTGCTGGGGTTCCCCGGTACGGATGAAGGAGATCCAGGAGGCGTGCATCGTCGAGGCGAGGCCGTCACGGACCCTGGGGTTCAGCCCCGCCAGGAAGGGCGCCTGCGACCACTTGTCGAAATTGTTGAACACGAAGGGCAGTTCCAGGCAGTGCGCGGCGGCGAGTTGGCCGCCGTGCGCGGGCGTCGGAAGGTTGAACTGGTACGCCCAGACCGGACGTCCGCGGGCCGCTCGCCGTTCGGCCAGCGCCACGGCGGGCATGCGGAACAGCTCGTCGGTGATCAGGTCCATCAGGACGTCCACGGGGCGGGCGCCCGGCCGGGCCTCCTCGTACGCGCTGTACGCCTGTTCCGCCCGGCTTCCGAAGGTGTCCCGCGCCCTGGCCACCACCTGCTCCCTGGTCGCGGCGGCGTACGGGGCGCTCAGTGCGAAGGCGAAGTTGGCCTCCTCCCTGGTCCAGCCGATCATCACGTCGATGTCCGCCCCGGCTCCGCTGAGCAGCAGGTCGGCGGGGTCGCGGTCCAGCGTGACCCCGTCGAGCACCGGCAGGAACGGGGTCGACCAGTAGCCCCAGCGGCCGGTGCGCCCGAACATCTCGAGGGTGGCGGCGATCAGGCGCGGCCAGGGCACGGCCCGCAGTTCCGTCACGTTCGCGGCCCCCAGGATGTCCAGGAAGGCGGCGGTGCGTTCAAGGGATTCGCTGCGCGTGGGGATCTTCAGCCCGAGCGGCGGGCTCTGGAGGATGGCGCGCCGGAAGAGCGGGCGGCCCTTGGGCCGGACACCGGCCAGCGCCGCGACCGACAGGGCGCCGCCGGACTGGCCGGCGAGGGTGATGTCGTCGGGGTCGCCGCCGAACGCGGCGATGTTGTCCCGTACCCAGCGCAGGGCGGCGAGCTGGTCGGTGAGCCAGAAGTTCCCCCAGGCTCCGTCCTCGCCGAAGTAGAGGTAACCCAGGGGTCCGAGGCGGTAGTTGACGGTCACGACGACGATGTCGCCGTCGCGCGAGAAGGTCTCGCCGGAGTAGCCCGGCATCGATCCGGATCCGGAGATGAAGCCGCCGCCGTGGATCCACACCATGACCGGCCGCTTGGCGGCGTCGGTTCCGGGCGTCCAGACGTTGAGCGTGAGGCAGTCCTCGTCGAAGGGGGGCGAGCCGTGGGTGCCGAGCACCTGGTCGCCTCCCTCCCGGTAGGGCTGCGGGGCGCTCGGGCCGAAGGCCGTCGCGTCGCGGGTGCCCTGCCAGCCGGGGTGGGGCTGGGCGGGCCGCCATCGGAGGGCGCCGACCGGCGGCGCCGCGTAGGGCACGCCCTTGAACACGGCGAGACTACCTTCGGTGGCCCCGCGCAGTCGGCCCGAGGGCAGTGTCACGACGGGCGAGGACTCGGCCGCCGTGCGCGGGGAAGCCTGTGCGGCGCGTCCGCCCGCCACCCCGGAGAGCAGTGTGGCGCCTGCCAACACCCCGCTGTTCTTAAGGACTTTGCGCCGTGATGGATCGTCGGTCATGGTGCTTCACTCCCTGACTGATCTTGGGCCCGTCGCCGAAATATCTATAGCGAGAAGTTGACGAGGGTCAGTATTGCGCCATGTGCAGGGCGCGGGTCAAGGGGTCCGGGGCGGGCGCGGGCGCTTATCTTGCGTGGTCTTGACGGGCGTCATAAAAGCACGATAGACACGTGTCACTTCGACCGGAGGTCAGGCCTGGACCTGAGTGCCGGATCTTCTGCGCCTGGGACTCCCCACGGCGGCCTCATCAGCAACATCCCGCCCTTCAGGGCCGGTTGACTACGTATGGAGTTCCCATGACAGGTCGGTTTCGTCCCGTTGGTCTGGTCGCCGCATCGACGGCGCTCTTGCTGACCACGGCATGTGGTGGTGCGAGCCTCGGGACCGGCGAGGAAAAGCAGAGCGGGCCCGTGAAGATCGGGCTCCTCGTCCCGCGGTCGGGGACCTACAAGGCGCTGGGCGACGACATGAAGCAGGGCTTCGAGCTCTACGTCGCACAGCACGGCGGCAAGCTCGGAGGCCGTGACGTGGAGATCGTCGTCGCGGACGAGGGGGAGAGCGCCGACTCGGGCAAGGCGGCAGCGGAGAAGCTGGTCAAGCAGGACCGGGTGCTCGCCGTGAGCGGGGTGGTCAGCTCGGCCACCATCAACGGGGTCAAGGACCTGTTCGAGACCGGAAAGGTCCCCCTCGTCGGCTCGAACGCCTCACCCACGACACTGACCGGGACCACGTACATCTGGCGCACCTCGTACGTCAACGACGAGCCGGGCAAGGCGCTCGGCAAGCACGTGGCCGAGCGGGCCGGCGGACCCGTCTTCCTGATCGCCGCGGGATACCAGGCGGGCAAGGACGAGGTGGAGGGCTTCAAGTCCACCTTCCTCCCGGCGGGCGGCACGATGGTGGGGGAGGAGGTCTACACGCCGTTCCCGGAGACCAAGAACTTCCAGCCGTACCTCGCGCAGATCGAGAAGTCCGGTGCGAAGGCCGTCTTCTGCTTCTACGCCGGCGGTGCGGCCGTCGACTTCGTCAAGCAGTACCGGGACTTCGGACTGGCCGGCAAGATCCCGCTCTACGCACCCGGCTTCCTCACCGAAGGCGGCGTGCTCAAGGGGCAGGGAGACGCGGCCAACGGCATCCTCACGGCGCTCAACTACAGCGCGGACCTGGACAATGCCGCCAACAAGCAGTTCGCGCCGGCCTACACGGCCGCCTACGGTGCGGCCCCGACCACGTACGCGATGGCGTCATGGGACGCGGCGCAGGTCCTCGACAAGGCGATCAAGGCGGCCGGTTCCACGGTGACCTCCGAAACGGTCAACGCCGCCATCGCCCACGTGGGGGACATCGACAGCCCGCGCGGCACCTGGCGGTTCAACAGCGGCGGGACGCCCGTCCAGCCCTGGTACCTGCGTGAGGTCAAGCAGGGCGTCAACACCGTCGGTGCCGAGCTCGGCAGACTGGGCGGCTGACATGTCCGGATGGTTGGACGGCAACTTCGTCAGCGTCATCGACGGAGTCGCCTTCGGTCTGCTGCTGTTCACGATCGCGGTCGGACTCTCCCTGGTCTTCGGCATGATGGACGTGCTCAACCTCGCGCACGGCACGCTCTACCTGGCCGGGGCCTACGTCGCCTACGCCCTGTCCGACGGGACCCTGACGGGTCTCCTCCTCGCCCTGCTGGCGGGCGCCCTGGTGGGCACCGCGGGCGGGGCCGCGCTGACCTTCCTCACCCAGCCCCTGGCCCGCCGCGGGCACCTGGACCAAGCCGTGCTGACGCTCGGCATCACCTTCATCGTCGCGGACCTCCTCGCCGCGTCCTTCGGCGGAGACGTCCTGCCCACGGACCCGCCCACGGCCCTGCGCGGGACGGTCGGCCTCCTCGGCCACGCCTACCCCGTCTACCGGCTGGTGTTCATCGCCGTCGCGGCCGGCCTGGCGCTCCTCGTGTACCTCGTCTTCGAGCGCAGCTCGCTCGGAGCCCTCGTGCGGGCCACCGTCGCCGACCGGGACATGGTCCGCGCGCTCGGCGTCGACATCCGCAAGGTGCTCTACGGAGTCTTCGCGTCGGGCGCCGCCCTGGCGGCAGTCGGTGGAGTCCTCGGGGCGCCGATCCTGGGCCCCGGGCCGGGCGTCGACGAGACCGTGCTCGTCCTCTCCCTCGTCGTCGTGGTCGTGGGCGGCCTCGGATCGGTGCGCGGCGCACTCGCCGGAGCGCTCCTGATCGGCCAGGTGCAGACCCTCGGGGTGGCGCTGCTCCCCACATACGCACCCTTCCTGCTCTTCGGCACCATGCTGCTCGTCCTCGTGGTCCGCCCGGGCGGTCTCCTCCCGTCGGCGGTGCGCGCATGAGCCCGTTCGGGGCCGCCGGCTCCGCGACACGGCGGCGGCTGTCGGCAACCGCCGTGGCCGGAGCCCTCGCCCTGGCCCCCTTCGTGCTCGGCCCGTACGCGATCGGCACCCTGTCGCGGATCCTGGTGTTCGCCCTCCTCGTGCTGAGCGTGAACCTGCTCACCGGCCTGACCGGGCTGCCGACCCTCGGCCAGTCCGCCTACTTCGGCGTCGGCGCCTATACGGCGGCGATCACGGCGACCCGGATCACCGACATCGGCCCCCTCCAACTCCTCATCGCCGCGGGCGTCTCCGCGCTGGTGGCGGCAGCGACCGGATGGCTTGCCGTACGAGCCCGGGGCGTGGTGTTCCTGATGCTCACGCTGGCCATCGGCGAGATCGTCTACAGCGCCGCCGTCAACTGGAAGCCGCTGACGAACGGCACCGACGGGATGTCGGGCATCCCGCCCGTCGTACCGCTGCCCGGCATGCCCGCCCTGGAGCTCGACGGGCTGGTCTACTTCTACGTCCTGGCCGTGTTCCTGCTGCTCTTCGCGGCGCTCTCCCGCCTGGGCTCGACCTCGTTCGCCCTCGCCCTGCGCGGCATCCGCGACAACGAGCCCCGCATGCGGGCGATCGGCTACCCCACCCAGCGCTACGCCCTGACCGTCTACTGCGGCGCCGGGGCACTGGCCGGCGCCGCCGGGGCCCTGTGGGTCTCGGTCCAGCGGTTCGTCTCGCCCGGCGACGCCGGCTTCGAGATCGCCGCACTGGCCCTGCTGGCCGTCGTCATCGGAGGCTCCGGCTCGATGCGGGGGGCCTGCGCCGGCGCCGCGCTCGTCTGGCTCACCCGCGACTACCTCGGAAACCTCGAAGCCGTCGCCGGACGCGGGCCACTGCTGCTCGGACTGCTCTTCGTCATCGCCGTCTACACGCTGCCCCGAGGACTGGCCGGCGTACGGATCCCGCACAGGCTCACCCGGAAGAGGACGGCGTGACAGATCACGGTCTACTGGAACTGCGCCGGGTATCCCGGCACTTCGGATCCTTCCGCGCCCTGGACGAGGTCGACCTGAGTGTGCGGCCGGGCGCCCGGCACGCGATCATCGGCCCGAACGGTGCGGGCAAGTCCACCCTGTTCGGCCTGATCTCGGGCACCTTGCCGGCCACCGCCGGAACCATCCTCGTCGACGGACGGGACGTGACCCGGCTGCCCGTACACCGCCGGGTCGGGCTGGGCGTCGCGGCGACGTTCCAGCACTCCAGCCTCTTCCTGCGCGAGAGCGTGCTGGAGAACGTGCTGCTCGCCGTGGTACGCCGGACCGGTTCCCGGGGCGCTTCCCGAGCCGCATCCCGAGCCGCGGCGATCGCGCAGGCGCACGAACTGCTCGACCGGGTGGGCCTGCCCACCCGGCACGGCCTCCCGGCCGCCGAGCTCTCGCACGGCGAGCGGCGCCAGCTGGAGGTCGCCGTGGCGCTGGGGACCGAACCCCGCCTGCTGCTCCTGGACGAACCGGCCGCCGGCATGTCGCCGGCGGAGACGGCGCGGCTCACCGAACTGATCGCCGCCCTGCCCGGGGAGGTGACCGTCCTGCTCATCGAGCACGACCTCGACATGGTCTTCGAACTCGCCGACACGGTGACGGTCATGCACCTCGGCAGACACCTGAAGACCGGCTCCCCGGACGAGGTGCGCGCCTGCCCCGAAGTCCAGAGCGCCTACCTGGGCAGCACCATGGAGGTCACCTCGTGAACCCGCTCCTGCGCATCCGCGGGCTGCGCTCCGGCTACGCCGGGGGCGTCGTCCTCGACGGTGTGGACCTGGACCTCGACGCGGGCGGGACCGTCGCCCTCCTCGGGCGGAACGGAGTCGGGAAGACCACCCTCATCTCCACCGTCATGGGGCTCGTCCGCCCCTACGAGGGCAGCGTCGGCCTCGACGGCCGGGAGCTCGCCGGAGCCCGTGTCGACGTGATCGCCCGGGCAGGGGTCGGCGTCGTTCCCCAGGGGCGCAGGGTCTTCGCCCCGCTGACCGTGGACGAACACCTGACGATCGCCTCGCGCCGCCCGGCGCGCGGACCCTGGACCAGGGCCCGCGTCCTCGACCTGCTGCCGCGGCTGGGAGAACGGCTCGGGCACCGCGGTGACCAGCTCTCCGGAGGAGAACAGCAGATGCTCGCGATCGCCCGGGCCCTGCTCGGCAATCCGCGCCTGCTGCTCCTCGACGAGCCGTCCGACGGCCTCGCGCCGGCGATCGTCGCCCAAGTGGGCGAGGTGATCCGCGAGGTGAGCGCGCAGGGCATGTCGGTCGTCCTCGTCGAGCAGAACCTCGGCCTCGCCCTCTCCGTCGCCCGGAACGTGGCAGTCATGCAGAAGGGAGTCATCGTCCACCAGGCGACCGGCGCAGAATTCGCGTCCCGTCCCGAAGACCTGCGGCGCCTGCTGGGGGTCGACTGACCGGCCGGCCGCCTGGGCCGCACGGGTGCCGGTCAGTCGAGTGCCCGGCGCCCCGACATGGCGGCGCCCGGATCCCAGCCGCGTCGGGGTACGGAATCGAGCAGCAGACGCGTGTAGGCGTGCTGCGGTGTGTCCAGTACGCGGTCGGTCGGGCCCGATTCCACGATTCTCCCCGACTTGAGCACCAGCACCTCGTCCGCGATGTGCCGGACCACCGCCAGATCGTGGGTGACGAAGAGGTAGCCGATGCCCGCCTCGCGGCGGATCGTGGAGAGCAGTTCGAGGATCTGTGCCTGGATGGACACGTCGAGCGCCGCGACCGCCTCGTCGAGGACCAGGACCCTGGGTTCCACCGCGAGGGCGCGCGCGATGGCCACGCGCTGGCGCTGCCCGCCGGAGAGACGCCGCGGCAGCGCCGAGGCCTCGCGTTCGCCGAGGCCGACCTGGTCCAGGAGTTCGGCGACCCGGGCCCGGCGGGCGGCGACGTCCAGCCGGGTGTGGAGCCGCAGCACCTCGTCCACGCATCCGGCGGCCGTCACCCGCGGGTCCAGCGAGAGGTAGGGGTCTTGGAAGACCATTTGGATCTCGCGGGCCCGGGCCAGCCGTTCGTCCCGGCTGCGGACCCGCGCCGAACGGTCCCGGCCGCCCAGGCGTACGGTGCCGGCGTCCGGGCGCTCCAGCCCGACGAGCATGCGGACCGTCGTGGTCTTGCCGCTGCCGGACTCCCCGACGAGGGCGAGGGAGGATCCCGGTGCCAGGGTGAACGACACGTCGTCGACGGCGGCGTGGTTCCCGTACCGCTTGCACAGCCCCTCGACGACGAGTTCCTGCGGCGCGGTGGTCGCGACGGTCACAGCGTGATCCCTTCGTCGGCGCGGTGGCATGCGGCGAGGCCGTCGCCGTACCGTGCAAGTACGGGTGTCTCCTCGGAGCAGCGCGGCAGCGCGTGGGCGCAGCGCGCGGCGTAGGCGCAGCCCGGGGGTGCTTCGGCGAGGGAGACGGGGCGGCCGGGGATCGGCCGGGGGGCCGTTGAACCCCGTTCGATGCGCGGGGTGGAGGCGAGCAGGCCCGCCGTGTACGGATGGCGCGGCCGTTCGAACAGCTCGTCGGTGCCCCGCGTCTCGACGATCCGGCCCGCGTACATCACGTACACGCGGTCGCAGATGGCGGAGGCCAGTTCGAGGTCGTGGGTGACGAAGAGCAGGCCCGTGCCGCGCTCGGCCCGCAGCCGGGTGAGGATCGCGATGATCTCCGCCTGGGTCGTGACGTCCAGGGCCGTGGTCGGCTCGTCGGCCACGAGCAGGGCGGGTTCGGACGCGAGCGCCGCGGCGATGACCACCCGCTGCAGCATGCCGCCGGAGAACTCGTGCGGACGGCGGCGCAGTGCACCCCGGGGGTCGCGGATGCCGACCGCGTCGAGGAGTTCCTCGGCCCGGGCGGTGGCCTGGGCGGCGGGGGTTCCCGCGGCGCGCAGGCCCTCGGTGAGGAAGTCGCCGACCCGGCGCAGGGGGTTGACGGAGGCCCGCGGGTCCTGGAAGACCATCGCGACCTGCCTGGCCCGCAGTTCGGTCCGCTCGGCGCGGTTCATGGTGAGTACGTCCCGGCCCGCGACCCGGACCTGTCCGCTGGTCCGGGCGCCGGCGGGCAGCAGCCCGAGCGCGCTGCGGCAGGCCACCGACTTGCCGGAGCCGGACTCGCCGACCAGGCCGACCGTTTCTCCGGGCAGCACCCGTAGGCTGACCCCGTCCAGGATCGGCCGGGCCGCCTTGTCGTCCGGCAGGCGGATGCCGAGCCCGTCGATCTCCAGGACGGGCGGGCCGGCGGCCGGTGTCCTCTCCTCGGTCATGGCGTTCACCGTTCTCGCCTCGCGATCCGGTCGGCGAGCCCCTCGCCGACGATGCCGAACGCCACCACGGCGAGCACGATGCACGCCGAGGGAGCCAGGGCGGGCAGCATCGCCCCTTGCTGGACGGCCGACTGGCCTTCGTTGATCATGGCTCCCCAGTCGGCGGTCGGCGGCTGCACACCGAAGCCGAGGTAGGAGAGCGCGGCCAGGTCCATCAGCGCGTACCCGAAGTTCATCGCGGACTGGGCGAAGAGGGTCGGGGCGATGTTCGGCAGCAGGTGGCGCAGGCACACGTTCCAGCCGGAGAAACCCTGCACCCGGTACGACTCGATGTACGGGCGGGCCTTCTCCTGGCGCGCGATCCCGCGCACCAGCCGCCCCACGTACGGCGTGTAGGCCACCGACATGGCGATCACCGGCGCGGTCATGCCGGAGCCGACGACGGACACGAGCAGGATCGCGAGCAGCAGGCCGGGGATCGCGAAGGCCATGTCCATCGAGCGGGACAGGACCGAGTCCGCCCAGCCGCCGCGCCAGGCGGCCACGACGCCGAGCAGGGCGCCGAGGAGGGTGGAGACGCCGACGACGAGCAGCGGCCCGAGCAGACCGGTGCGGGCGCCGTGGAGCAGCCGGGACAGGATGTCCCGCCCGGACTGGTCGGTGCCGAGCAGGTGCTCGCCGGTGGTTCCGGCCAGGGGCGAGGAGAGGTCGAGGACCTCGGGGTCGTACGGGGAGAGGACGGGGGCGAGTACGGCGACCAGGATGAGTACGGCGAGCACCGCGACCGAGGCCGTGAACATCGGGCCCTGGCCGAGCCGGCGCAGGGAGCGCAGGCCGGGCCGGCGGCGCAGCGGCGGGGGCGCCGCGCCGGCCGGCGAGGCGGCGGAATGGGTGGTGAGGGTCATGGGGAGCCTTCCCCCCGGAGGGACAGCCGGGGGTCGATGAGGGGGGCGAGCAGGTCGACGGCGAGGTTCACCAGGACGAAGGCCGCCACGCTGAGCAGCGTGATCGCCTGGACGACGGCGAAGTCCTTGGCGGACACCGACTGCACGAGCAGGGAGCCGAGCCCGGGCACGTCGAAGGCGGTCTCGACGATCGAGGTGCTGATGAGCAGCCCGGCGAGCATCGTGCCGCCGACGGTGACGACCGGACCCAGCGCATTGCGCAGGACGTGCTTGCGGACCACGGTCCGCGCTGCCACACCGCGGGCGTGCGCCACCTCGACGTGTTCGCGGCCGAGTTCGTCGAGCATCGCCGAGCGGGTCACCCGGGCGAGCAGACCCGCGAAGGTCAGCGCCAGGGCGAAGGCCGGCAGCGTCAGGTGGTACAGCCGGTCCGAGAAGCCCACGGGGGTGCCGCCCGGTCCCGGGAACCAGCCCAGCGAGACGGAGAAGAGCGACACGAGCGCGATGGCCGTGACGAACGAGGGGGTCGCCGTGGCCACGCCGGTGCCGAGGAGCACCGCGCGGTCGAGCGGACCCGGGCGCAGCGCGGCGAGGATGCCGGCCGCCACGCCGAGTACGGCGACCAGCAGGGCCGCGTACCCGACGAGCACGGCGGTGCCGGGCAGCCGGGAGCCGATGAGCTCGGTGACGTCCTGGTGGTACTGCCCGGAGCGCCCGAAGTCACCCTGCAGGACACCGCCGAGCCACTTCGCGTACTGCACGGGCAGCGGATCGTCCAGGTGGTACTGGGAGCGCAGGGCCGCCACGGCCTCGGGAGTCGCGGGGCGGCCGTGGAGCAGGAACGACACCGGGTCGCCGGGGGCCAGGTGAAGGGAGCCGAAGACCACGAGAGAGGTCACGAACAGCACCGTCACCAGGCCGAGGAGCCGTCCGACGAGGTAGCGGGTCATCGCTTCGGGGCCCCGATCTTCGCGGCCCACGGGTAGTACAGCTGCACGATTCCGGTCGGTGCGCCGGTCACCCGGTTGCCGAGGAAGACCGAGTAGGGAGCCTCGTACAGGGGGATGATCGGCAGTTCGCGCAGCGCGATCCGCTGGAGCTCGGCGGTCCGCTTCGCGCGGGCGGCGGGGTCGGGCTCCGCGTTGGCCCAGTCGAAGACGGCGTCGTACTCGGTGTTCGTCCAGTTGCCGTAGTTCCCGAAGTCGCCGGTGCGCAGGTACTGGTAGAACTCCAGCGGGTCGGGGGTGTTGTCGTATCCGTTGGTGATGACCAGGTCGAGGCCGGCGCGCGCGTTCGGGTCGACGAAGATGCTGCTGTACGCCTCCGGGGGGACGACCTTGAGCTGGACGTCGAGGCCGATCTGGCGCCCCGCGGCCTGGACGGCGTTGGCGACGACGCTGATCTCGGGCGCGAGCGTGCTGGTGGCCAGGATGATCGTGCGGCCGGTCGCTCCCGCCTCCTGGACGAGCTTCTTCGCTGCTTCGACGTCGTACACGGGCTCGGGCAGCGTGTCGTAGAGCGCGGCGGTCTTCTCCGGGGCCAGTGCCCAGGCGCCGCGTGCGGCGGGGGCCTTGGCCGGTATGCCGATGCCGCCGGCGGCGGCCTTGACGATGTTCTTCCGGTCGAGGGCCAGGGACAGGGCCTGGCGGACCTTGAGGTCGCCGAGCGTGCCCTGGAAGTTGAGGACGGCCAGGTTGGCCGCGGCGTTGTTGGGGCCGAACAGCACGCTCCCCTTGCCGCTGGTGCGCAGTTGGGCGAACGAGGCGGAGGGCACCATGTACCCGCCGTCGGCCGTGCCCGAGAGGAAGGCGTTGGACCGGGCGGCGGGGTCCTCGATGAAGGTGAACTTCACCCGGTCGGACTTGGGGGTCAGCGACCGGTCCCAGTAGTCGGCGTTCTTCTTGAGGGTGATGCTCTCGCCCTGGGTCCACCGTTCGAGGGCGAACGGGCCGGTGCAGTTGACCGTGCCCTTGGGGGTGCCGTAGTCCTTGCCGGCCTTGGCCAGGGTCGCCGCGCTCTCGATGGTGCCGGGGGAGGCGGCCATGAGCTCGTGCAGGAGGATGTCCGGCCGGGAGAGCCGGAGCGTCACCTCCAGGGGGCCGGTCTTCTCGATGGCGGTGACGTTCTTGAACGCCGAGCTCCAGGGCGATCCGGTCTCCGGGTCCATGTGGCGGCCTAGGGAGGCGACCACGTCGTCGGCGGTCATCGTCGTCCCGTCGTGGAACTTCACGTCGGGCCGCAGGGTGTAGACGAGCGTCCGTGGATCGGGCTGGGCGTACTTGACCGCGAGACCGGGTTCGATCTTCATGTCGGGCGAGACCCGCAGGAGCTGGTCGCAGACGTTCGCGAGCACGGTGTTCGGCGGGTAGTCGTACGCGAGGGCGTAGTCGAGCGTGTAGGGCTCGGCGTACAGGGACCAGGTGAAGGAGTCCAGGGAGCCCTGCGCGGGCGGCGAGGTGGCGGTGACCTGGTAGCCGCCGGCGTCGGCGGACTGGTTGGTCGAGGCGCCGGAACAGGCGCTGGCGGCCGCGAGTGCGGCGGTACAGGCGAGGAGCGTGATGGTCCTGGGCGTGCGCATGCAGACCCACCCCTTTACGGGTGTAGTGACGGGCGCTGGGGGATGGAGCGAGTATTAATGCGGGAACGTTCCCGCACAAGGGTTTGCGGGAACGGTTTTGCGCAGGTCACGAGGGTGGCAGCATCAACCCCATGACCGATCTTTCAGGGCATGACGGAGCCGCCTCGCAGCCCGCCCGACGCGTCCGGCTCGTCGACGTGGCCCGCGAGGCGGGACTGTCCAAGACGACCGTCTCGGCGGCGCTCAACGGCACCGGACGGCTCTCTCCCGAGGTACGGCAGAAGGCTCGCGATGCCGCACGCGCCATGGGCTACCGGCCCAAC
Source organism: Streptomyces sp. GL_148 (assembly GCF_057834205.1). Lineage (NCBI taxonomy): Bacteria > Bacillati > Actinomycetota > Actinomycetes > Kitasatosporales > Streptomycetaceae > Streptomyces > Streptomyces sp. GL_148. The sequence continues at coordinate 7,602,032 of NZ_CM174396.1, forward strand.
GCCACCGCGCGCCAGTTGCGCACGGGGCGGGCCCGGCTGATCGGATACATGGTCGGGGAGCTGGCCGACACCCCCTGGTCCTTCCTGGAATCTCCGTACTTCGCCAGGCTGACCGGAGCCACCGCCGCGACCGCGCTCAAGCGCGGCTACGCCGTGGTGCTGCTGCCCGCCGGCTCCCTGCAGAGCGAGTGGGCCGGCCTGCCGCTCGACGCGGTGGTGGTGGCCGACCCCGTCACCGACGACCCGGTCGTCGACGATCTGCTCGCCGCCCGGATCCCGGTGTTCAGCGACCGCTCCGTCGAGGGGCGGCCGGGGGCGTACTGGGTGGACGTCGAGGCCGGGCCGGCCGTGTGCGCGGCCATGGACCACCTCCTGGAACAAGGGGCCCGGCGGCCCGCACTGGTGCTGCCCGACAGCGCCACCCGGTTCCATGCGGGCGCCCTCGCCGCCTACGGCGACTGGTGCGCCGCGCACGGTGTGGCGGAGCGGATCGTCCTCGCCGGGGACCCGGGCAACGGTCCCGTCGTACGGGCGGTCGAGACCGCCCTGGCGGGTGACGGGGAGGGGCCGGGCCGGGTGCGCCCCGACGCCCTCTTCGTCATGGCCGAGGCGAGCCCGCCCCTCGTCCTGGAGGCGGCGCGACGCCAGGGCTACGAGGTGCCCGGCGATCTGCTCCTGGTCTGTGTCAGCGAGGACGTGACGGCGGAGCACACCGAACCACCGGTGACGACGCTGAGCCTGCGGCCCGAGGCGGTCGCGGAGGCCGGCATCGAACTGCTCGTGGCGGTCCTGGAGGACGGCCGCCGGGAGTCGGCCGGGGTGCTCGTGCCGACCCGGCTGGACGTACGGGCCTCCTCGGTACGGCGCCCTGAGGTGGCGCCGGAGCCACAGGCGGCGCCGGATCTCCCGGCGGCGCCGGATCTCCCGGCGGCGCCGGATCTCCCGGCGGCGCCGGACCCTCGGCCGGCGCCGGACCCTCAGGCGGAGTGGACGAGCCTGCCGCCGACGTAGGTCCGCTCCACCCGGGCCTCGGCGATCTCCTCCGGGGGCGCGGCGAAGATGTCGCGGTCCAGGACGACCAGGTCGGCGAGGTGGCCGGGGCGCAGGCTGCCCGCATCGTCGAGGCCGTTCACGTGGGCGGAGCCGGCCGTGTAGGCGGCCAGCGCGGTCGCGAGGTCGAGGCGCTGTTCGGGCAGGAAGACGCGGCTGCCGGCGCCGGCCTCGGGGTCCTTGCGGTTGACGGCGACGTGGATGCCCTCGAGGGGGTCGGGGCTGCTGACGGGCCAGTCGCTCCCGGCGGCCAGGGTGGCGCCGGCCCGCAGCAGATCCCCGAAGGGGTACTGCCAGGCGGCGCGTTCGGGGCCGAGGAAGGGGATGGTCAGCTCGTCCATCTGCGGTTCGTGCGCGGCCCAGAGCGGCTGGATGTTGGCGATGGCGCCGAGCCGGGCGAAGCGGGGGAGGTCCTCGGGGTGCACGACCTGGAGGTGGGCGAGGTGATGGCGGTTGCCGCGCGGGCCGTTGGCGGCGACGGCGGCTTCGAGGGCGTCGAGGGCCTCGCGGACGGCCCGGTCGCCCAGGGCGTGGAAGTGGATCTGGAATCCGAGGGCGTCGAGTGCGGTGGTGTAGCCGCGCAGCGCCATCGGCTCGACGAAGCTGAGGCCGGTGTTGGCCGTCGCGCAGCCGCAGCCGTCCAGGTACGGGGCGGTCATGGCGGCCGTGAAGTTCTCGGCGATCCCGTCCTGCATGATCTTCACGGAGCCGGCCCGGAAGCGGCCGTGGCTCAGTTTCTCCCGCAGTGCGACCAGTTCCTCGATCTGCTCGGCGCCCCGGTCCCGGTCCCACCAGAGCGCGCCGGTCACCCGGGCGGTGAGCGAGCCGTCCCGGGCGGCGCTCACATAGGCGTCCGAGGGATCCGGCTTGCCGCCGAACACGCCGAGCAGCGCGTCCTGCCAGCCGGTGATCCCGAGCGAGTGCAGCATTTCCTGGGCCCGCAGGAGGCCTGCGAGTCGGTCGGCAGGGGTGCTGGCGGGCACGAGGCGGGAGACCAGCGCGGTGGCGCCCTCCTGGAGCACTCCACTGGGCCGGCCGTCCGGCTCCCGTTCGATCCGGCCGTCGGCCGGGTCGGGGGTGGCGGCGGTGATCCCGGCGAGCTCGAGCGCCCGCGTGTTGGCCCAAGCGCCGTGGTGGTCCCGGTTGACGAGGAACACCGGCCGGTCCGGGAGTACGGAGTCCAGCAGCTGCCGGGTGGGCAGGCCTCCGTCGAAGCTCTCCATCGACCAGCCGCCGCCGGTGATCCACGCGTGGTCCGGGTGGGCGTCCGCGTACGCCCGGATCCGGGTCAGGTACTCCGCGACGCCGACCGTCCCCGTCAGATCGCATTCGGCCAGTTCCGTACCGCCGTAGACGGCGTGGACGTGGGCATCTTGGAACCCCGGGATCAGCAGCTTGCCCGTCAGGTCGACGACCTCGGTGCGGGGGCCGATGAGCGCCCGGACCTCGTCGTGGCCGACGGCCGTGATCCGGTCGCCGACGACGGCGAGCGAGGTCGCCCGGGTGCGGGCCGGATCGACGGTGAAGACGGGGCCGCGGGTGAAGACCAGATCGGCCTTGTCCATACGGAGCTCCAGTACATGAGGCGACGGTTGGTGGGGTCATAGAATCGGGCGGCCGTTTACACGTCAATGGTGTTGACGTAAGGTCCTGGCATGTCAGAACGGGTGGTTCCCGAAGGCAGGCGCCAGCGCCAACGCCCCACTAAGCAGGGAGCCGTGCTCTCGGAGCGGCTGATCATCGAGACCGCCCTGCGCCTGGTGGCCCAGCACGGCGCGGCGGCGCTCTCGGCACGCCGGCTCGGCGCGGCGCTCGGCGCGGATCCCAGCGCCCTCTACCGCTACTTCCGCAACACCGACGCCCTGCTCCTCGCCCTCTCCGACGAGCTGATCGGCCGCGCCCAGGAGGGCTGGACGGCCACCGGTGACTGGCGGACCGACCTGCGCACCATCGGGCTGCGCATCCATGCCTCCTACCAGTCCAACCCTCAGGCCGCGCTCCTCACGGCACACCGCACGACAGGGCGCCCGCACGAGACCCGGGCCGTCGAGACGATCCTCGGCATCCTGCGTTCCGGGGGCTTCCCGGACGCCCTCGCCGTGCGGATCTACCACGCCTTCGTCGATCAGGCCCTGGCCTTCGCCGCCCAGGACGCCGCCGCGCTCGCCCTGCCGGAGCCGGCGCGGGATTCGGACGAGGAGGTCTGGCACGCGGTGTACGGCAGGCTGTCGCCCGAGACCCACCCCAACATCGCGGCGACCTTCCCGCTGCTCGCCGCCGACATGCGCGACAGCGGCTACCCCTTCGCCCTGGAGCTGATGCTCGGAGCGATGGCGGCCATCCTCCCGGCGGCTGAAGGGCGACTGACGGCGGCTGACGGCGACTGACGGCGGCTGACGCGCCCTCGGCATGCGGAAGGGGGCGGCCGCTCCGGGCGGCCGCCCCTCGTCACTTCGTACGTCAGGCGTAGAAGCGGTACACCGCCTGGGCGACGCACGCCGGCTTGTCGGTGCCGTCGATCTCCACGGTCAGGTCCGCGACGACCTCGACGCCGCCCTTGACGTCCTCGACGGACGCGATGCGGCCGTGCGTACGGATCTTCGAGCCGACGCGCACGGGGGCGGGGAAACGCACCTTGTTCAGGCCGTAGTTGACCTTCATCGACACACCCTCGACCTCGAGCAGCTCGCTCCACATCGGGATGAGCAGGGAGAGCGTCAAATAGCCGTGGGCGATCGCGGCGCCGAACGGACCCGCGGCCGCGCGCTCCGGGTCGACGTGGATCCACTGGTGGTCGTCGGTGGCGTCGGCGAAGGTGTCGACCCGCGCCTGGGCGATCTCGACCCAGGCGCTGTGCCCGAGGTCGGCTCCGCTCTGGTTCCTGATCTCGTCGATTCCGTGAACGGTGACGGGCATGGTGGTGCTCCTTGACTGGTGAGCGTGGTGAACGTGGGCAGGGCGGTGAACGTGGTGAGGGGGCGCCGGGACGGGGTCAGGCGCCGGCGCCGGTCCCGTAGCGTGCCCGGAGCGGGTCCTTGAGCAGCTTTCCGGTGGCGTTGCGGGGCAGTTCGGGAGCGAGCACGATGCTTCGCGGGATCTTGTAGCGGGCGAGCCGGCCCTCCAGACGGGCGAGCAGTTCCGCGGCGGTGAGGGCGGAACCCGCGCGCAGCACGACGACGGCCCGCCCGACCTCGCCCCACCGGGGGTCGGGCACGCCGATGACGGCCGCCTCGACCACGTCGGGGTGTTCGAGGAGGGCGTCCTCCACCTCGGCCGGGTAGATGTTCTCCCCGCCCGAGATGATCATGTCCTTCAGGCGGCCGACGAGCCGCACGTAGCCGTCGGCGTCGACCGTGGCCACGTCGCCGGAGCGGAACCGGCCCCCGTCGAGGAAGGCGGCCTCCGTCGCCTCCGGCAGGTTCCAGTAGCCGGGGGTGACGTTCGGCCCCGAGACCACCACCTCGCCCTCCTCGCCGGGCGTGGTGTCCTCGCCCGAGGGCCGCAGGACCCGTACGTCGGTGAAGAAGTGCGGCACGCCCGCCGAACCGGCGTGCGCCAGCGAATCGGCCCGGTCGAGGACCAGGGCTCCCGGCGCGGTCTCCGTCATGCCGTACCCCTGGACGAAGGCCAGGCCACGGTCCAGATAGGCGCGCGCGGTGCGCAGCGGTACCGGGGCTCCGCCGCACAGCAGGGTGCGCAGGCTCGACAGGTCCGCGCCGGCCCAGCCGGGCGAGGCGGCGATCGCGTCGTACATCGTCGGTACCCCGAACATGCAGGTCACCCGGTGCTGTTCGACGAGCCGCAGGCTGCGCTCCGCGTCGAAGGAGGACTCAAGGACCACCGTGCCGCCCTTGAGGAGGGTGGGCAGGCAGCTCATGTTCAGCGCGGCGGTGTGGAACAGCGGCGCGGAGACCAGGGCCACCTCGTCCCCGGCGAGATCGGTGTCGACCAGCACGTTGAGGCTGTTCCAGACGATGTTGCCGTGGGTGAGGACGGCGCCCTTGGAGCGGCCCGTGGTGCCCGAGGTGTACATGATGAGGCACACGTCCTCGTGCCCCACCTCCTCGTCGACCGGCTCCGCGGACGCGGCCGCGAGCAGGTCCTCGTACTGCAGTCCCGGCCCCGAGTCGACGGCGAGGAGCGTGGAGATGTCCGAGCCCGCCGCGAGTTCGGCCACCCGCCCCTCCGGTGTCCTGGCGTGGATCAGGACCCGGCTGTCCGAGTCGTTCAGCTGGTGCAGCAACTCGGGCGCCGCGAGACGGGTGTTGAGGGGCACGAAGACCGCCCCGAGCATCCCGGTCGCGAAGAGGGTCTCCAGGTACGCGGGATGGTTGGGGCCGAGGTACGCGACCCGGTCCCCGCGCCCGACTCCGGCCCCGCGCAGGGCGTGGGCGAGGCGGGTGCAGCGGTCGTGGAGTTCGGCGTAGCCGACCGCGCGGCCCTCGTGCAGGAGGGCGGTGCGCCGGGGAGTCTTCCTGCTGCGGCGGGCGGGCCATGAGCCGATGCCCTGGTTTCGCATGGTTGCCCCTCAGCTTCCGGTGAGACCGAGCAGCGCGGCCGCGTTCTCCTTGAGGATCTTCGGACGCACCTCGTCCTTGATCGGGAGCTCGGCGAAGTCGGCCAGCCAGCGGTCCGGTGAGAGGAGGGGATAGTCGGAGCCGAACAGCACCTTGTCCTTCAACAGGGTGTTGGCGTACTGGACCAGGCGGGGCGGGAAGTACTTGGGGGACCACCCGGAGAGGTCGATGTACACCTGCGGCTTGTGCGTGGCCACCGCGAGCGCCTCGTCCTGCCACGGGAAGGACGGGTGGGCGAGGATGATCCGCATTCCGGGGAAGTCCGCGGCGACGTCGTCCACGTCCATGGGGTTGGAGTACTTCAGCCGGATGCCACCGCCACCGGGAGCGCCCGCACCGATGCCGGTCTGGCCGGTGTGGAAGACCGCGATGGCACCGGCGTCCTCGATCGCCTCGTACAGCGGGTACGCCATCCGGTCGTTGGGGTGGAACGCCTGGAGGTTCGGGTGGAACTTGAAGCCGCGGACCCCGAACTCATCGACGAGACGCCTGATCTGACGGACCGCCGCCTTGCCCTTGTACGGATCGACCCCGGCGAAGGGGATGATCACGTCCGGGTTCGCCAGGGCGGCCTCGGCGATCTCCTCGTTCGGCACCGGCGGCGTGCCGGTGGCCGACTCCGCGTCGACGGTGAAGACCACGCACGCCATCCGGCGCTCGCGGTAGTACGCGGCGATCTCCGGCAGCGTGGGATGGCGGTGCTCGGCTTTGAAGTAGGCGCCGGCAGCCTGGTCGAGCGCGGAGGAGAGCGAGGCGCCACCCTTCGCGGAGACCTCCGCGTGCGTGTGGACGTCAATGGCGACGAGGTCGTCGGGGTTCAGCACGGGCTTGCTCCTTACAGCTGCGGGGCGGGGATGCCGAAGGTCTCGGGGGTACGGCCCACCGTCAGCGGCCAGGCCGCCGCGATGGCCTCGGCGCTCCAGCCGCCGTCGGCGTACGCGACCGACACCTCCTGCGGGTGCGACCACAGGGCGAGCTTGTCGCCGCCGATGCCAATGCACTGGCCGGTGATCCCGGCAGAGGCGTCCGAGGCGAGGAAGGACACCAGACCCGCGACGTCCTCGGGCGTGCCGAAGCCCTCGCCCTTGCGGAGGCTGTCGGGGAAGGCGGTGCCCTCCTGCTCCAGCGCCTCGACGTGCGGGGCGAAGGCGGGGATGGTCTGCGTCATCGCGGTCGCGGCGACCGGGATGACGGCGTTCGCGGTGATGCCGGCCCGCGCCAGTTCCATGGCCCAGGTACGCACCATCGCGGCGATGCCGGCCTTGGCGGCGGCGTAGTTGGTCTGGCCGAAGTTGCCGCGCTGCCCGGCGGGGGAGCCGGCGACCACGATCCGGCCGCCCTCGCCCTGGGCCCGCATCTGTTCGACGGCGGCGCGGACGCAGGTGAAGGTGCCGCGCAGGTGCACCTGGACGACGGTGTCGAAGTCCTCGTCCGTCATCTTCCAGAGCACCCGGTCCCGCAGGACGCCTGCGTTGGTGACCATGGCGTCGAGCCGGCCGTAGCTGTCGACCGCGCGGGCGACGAGGGCCTCGGCGGCCTCGGTGGAGCCGACCGGCACCACCTCGGCGACGGCGCGGCCGCCGGCCTCGGTGATCTGCTTCACGGCCGCGTCGGCCGCTTCGGCGTCCACGTCGTTGATCACCACGGCCGCGCCCGCGGCGGCGAGCGAGCGGGCGTAGGCGAGGCCGAGGCCACGGCCGCTGCCGGTGACGACGGCGACCTTGCCGGAGAGATCCAAGTGAGCCATGAGAGGGGGTCCTTCCCGTGATCCGGGTGCGGGACGCGGAGAGCCGCGGCCTGGGGCACGCACCGGTCGCGCCAAAGCTAGGCATAATTTTGTCTGCGGTCAATGAAGTGCCGAATATGGGTCCCGGTGGGCGGGTCCCGCGCCTACGCTGTCCCCGTGACCCCTCCCGACCCGAAGCGGCAGCCGGAAGCCGAGCCCGACGCGGCCGGCCCCGGCGCCCCGGCCCGCCCCCAGTCCCTGATGCTGACCTTCTTCGGCATCCACGTCCTCGGCACCGGAACCGCCCTGTCCTCGGCGAGCGTGATCGACGCCTTCGCCCGCGTCGAGGTGGGCGAGGACGCCGTCCGCTCGACCCTGACGCGGATGGTCGGCCGCGGCCTGCTCGCACGGCACCGGCGCGGGCGCCGGATGTACTTCTCCCTCACGGCCCGGGCGGCCGCGGTGCTCGCCGACGGGGAGGAGCGCGTCCAGCGGACGGGCGCCGTCAACCGGGCCTGGGACGGTACGTGGACCCTGCTCGGCTTCTCCCTGCCCGAGTCCTGGCGCCGCGAACGGCACGACCTGCGCTCCCGGCTCGTCTGGGCGGGCTTCGGTCCGCTGCAGAACGGTCTGTGGATCGCCCCCGGACGCGTGGATGTCGCGCCCCTCGTGGAGGAGCTCGGGTTCGGGGACCGTATCAGGGCGTTCCACGCAGAGGCGGCCGCGCCCACCGAGGCCGGACCCCTGCTCCACAGCGCCTTCGACGTCGACGCGATCGCCGAGGGCTACCGGTCCTTCCTCGCCCGCTGGGGCGACGGTACCTCGCCCGCCGAGGCGCGCGACGACCTGGGCCGCCTGCTCCTGCTGCACACCGACTGGCTCGACCTGGTGCGCGGCGACCCGCACCTGCCCGCCGAGCACCTGCCCGAACGGTGGCCCGCCGCGCCCGCCGAAGTGCTGTTCCGCGAGCTCTCCGAGCGCTTCGGCCCCGGGTCGCGGCGGATCGCGCAGGAGATCCTCGACCGCTGGGAACCGGAGGCGTAGGCCGCCCGGCAAGCCGGGGCCCGGCAAGCCGGGGCCACCCGGCTCAGGCGGCGCCGGGTGCCCTTATGTCAACACCCTTGACCTTGGTGTGCGGCGAAGGGTCTCATGGGCGGCACCTCGGAGGGTCCGTGCGTTCGGGCGCCTCCGCGATCCGAAGGAACCCCCATGGACGCCCTCACCTCGCTCAGGGACGCCGAGCCCCGCCCGTTCTGGCTCGACGACCCCCGCCGCCCGCAGGCCACCCCCGCCCTCGTGGGTGGAACCACCTGCGATCTGCTCGTCGTCGGCGGCGGCTACACCGGCCTGTGGACGGCCCTCCTCGCCAAGGAGCGCGACCCCTCCGCCGACGTGGTGCTCATCGAGGCGGACGAGGCCGGCGGCGCCGCTTCCGGCCGCAACGGCGGCTTCTGCGAGTCCAGCCTCACGCACGGCCTGCACAACGGCCTCCAGCGCTGGCCCGGGGAGATCGACCTCCTGGAACGGCTGGGGCGGGAGAACCTCCAGGCCATCGAGGACGCCGTGGAGCGCCACGGGATCGACTGCGACTGGGAGCGCACCGGCTCCATCGTCGTGGCCACCGAGCCGTACCAGCTCGCCGGCCTCGCGGAGGAGGCCGAGGCCGCCGCCCGCCACGGAGCCGAGCCGGTCCTGCTCGACGGCGAGGCAATGCGGGCCGAGATCGACTCCCCGACCTTCCTCGGCGGCCTGTGGAACAAGGACGACGTCGCCATGGTCAATCCGGCCGGGCTCGCCTGGGGACTCAAGAAGGCCGCTCTCGCCCTGGGCGTCCGGATGTACGAGCACACTCCCGCCACCTCGCTCGCCGAGCACGGGGCCGTGATCGGCGTCGGTACCCCCTACGGCCGGATCACCGCGCGGCGCGTCGCGCTGGCCACCAACGCCTACCCCTCCCTGGTCCGGCGCCACCGCCCGTACACCGTCCCCGTGTACGACTACGCGCTGATGACCGAGCCGCTGACCGCAGAGCAGCTCGCCTCCGTCGGCTGGACGCGGCGCCAGGGCTTCGCGGACAGCGCGAACCAGTTCCACTACGTCCGGCTCTCCGCGGACAACCGCATCCTGTGGGGCGGGTACGACGCCGTCCACCACTACGGCGGGCGCGTCCGCGCCGAACACGACAGGCGGCCCGAGACCTTCGCCACCCTCGCCCGCCACTTCTTCACGACGTTCCCGCAGTTGGAGGGTCTGCGCTTCACGCACAACTGGGGCGGAGCCATCGACACCAGCACCCGCTTCTGTGTGTTCTTCGATACGAGTCACCACGGGAAGGTCTCCTACGCCGCCGGGTTCACCGGCCTCGGCGTCGGCGCCAGCCGCTTCGGCGCCGAGGTGATGCTCGACCTCCTGGCGGGCGAGCGCACCGAGCGCACCGACCTGGAGATGGTCCGCCGCAAGCCCCTGCCGTTCCCGCCCGAGCCCGTCCGGTCCCTCGGCATCGGCATCACCAAGTGGTCCATGGCCCGCGCCGACCTCAACGAGGGCCACCGCAACCTCTGGCTGCGCGGCCTCGACCGCTTGGGCCTCGGCTTCGACAGCTGACGCCCACGCCCCACCACACGTCCCGTTCCCCGGAGCGGTCATGGACCAGGAGGACGCCCGTTCGTCCCTGCTGGTCGCCCTGCCCCGGCCGGATTTCCCGGCCGGGGCGTTCGTCATGCCGTTCGTCGTCGCGTACGTCGTCGCGTACGTCGTGGACCGGTCGCGACGGGTCGCTACTCCCCGGGCTTGCGCATGCCCCTGGCGCGGGCGATCCGTGACGCCGCGTCGGAACCGAAGAGGTCCAGGACTTCGCGGGCACGGCGCGGCTGGGCGGCGGCGGTCAGGACGCCCCCGCTGAACACCGAGCTGATGGCGGTGTCGCCCGGCAGCGGGCCGATGACGACGACGCCCGGCAGGCCCATCAGTTCGCTGTGCTGCTGAAAGGCCAGGTCGGCCTGGCCGGACGACAGCAGGCTGCCGGCGGGCACCCCCGGTGGGGCCTGGACCAGCCGGTCCCCGAGCGTGTCGGCGAGGTCCAGCCGGGTGATCAGCTCGATGAGGGACGTACCGCTGGGGCCCGTGGAGTAGGCGACCCTGTTGGCGGACAGAAGGGCGGCTCGCAGGTCGGATTCCGAGCCGAGTGCCGGAACCGGTGTCCCCTCCGGCACGGCGGCGACGACCTGGGAGACCCACAGCGGACGCACGGTACCCCCGAGGAGGTGCCCTTCCTCCTCCAACTCGGCCAGTGCTCCGTCGGCGAGCACCAGCAGGTCCGCCTCGGCACCCTCGCGCACCCGCCGTGCGATCTCGACCCCGCCGGCGGAATCGAATCGCACCCGAATCCCGTGAGTGAGCCGGAAGTGTTCGGAAAGCTCGCCCACTATCGGCCGCGTCGCCATCGAGGACAGCCCAGAGATCTCTTGGTTCACTTTGTCTCCTTGGTGTCCGGCAGATCGTACGGCGCCCGGTCGGGCCGCGGGGCGCCCGTCTGCGAGACTGCCCGCGTGAGCACAACCCGGAGCACTGCGGCTGGAAAGGTCCTCAAGGTCCTCTCGGCCTTCGATCGCGAACACCCGTCGCAGACCCTGTCACAGATCGCTCAGCGCACCGGTATGGCCTTGAGCACCACACACCGCGTGGTCGCGGAGCTGGCGGAATGGGGAGCGCTGGAGCGCGGGGAGGACGGGGCGTGGCACGTCGGGCTGAGGCTCTGGGAGATCACCTCGGGATGCCCCCGCACGCAGATCCTGCGCGATGCGGCCCTGCCGTTCATGCAGGACCTCTACGAGGCGACGCACGAGAACATCCAACTCGCGGTGCGCGAGGGCACCGAGCTCGTGTTCGTGGAACGGATCACCGGACATCGGTCGGTACAGCTGCTGACGACGGTCGGAACCCGGTTCCCCATCGGCTCCACCGGGATGGGCCGGGTGCTGCTCGCGCACGCACCACGGGACATCCAGGAGGAGGTCCTCCAATCGCCGCTGCGAGCCTGGACCCCGCACACCGTCACCGACCCGAAGACGCTGCGCGCGCAACTGGACCGTATCCGCCGCGAACAGGTCTTCATCAGTGACCGGCAGCTCTCGCAGGACACGGTCGCGGTGGCAGCGCCCGTACGGATCGGCCGGACCGGGCCCGTCAGCGCCGCTCTGGGGATCGTCGTCGCGGCGAGCGGTGCGAGCGGTGCGAGCGGTGCGAGCAATGTGCGCGGGCTGCGCGAGCCTCTCCTGAGGGCCGTCCACGGGATCTCCGACGAGCTCGGCCGACGCGCGCACGCGACGGTCTGAGCTTCGAGCGGGCTTCCGGGCTTCCGCCTGACGGAAACACCGGCGACCGGCGGCGGCTCCGGATGCCAACGTTCGGGGTGTTCGGAACGTTCGCAGTTGCTCAGGAGATGACATGGCCGACGCCACCGTCGACACCGTTGCCTCGGTCCCCGTCGCCGTGGTCGGTGGTGGTCCGGCCGGCTTGATGCTGGCCCACCGGCTCGGGTGCGCGGGGATCGAGACGATCGTGATCGACACCCGCTCCCGGCGCGAGATCGAAACCACGCAGCGGGCCGGCATCCTCGAGGCCGACGCGGCCCGGGACCTGGTCGAGACCGGCGTATCCGACCGGGTTCTGCACGAGGGCCACGAACACGAGGGCGTCGAGCTCCGGTTCGGTGGTCGCCCGCACCGCATCGACTTCAAGGAGCTGGTGGGACGGTCGGTGTGGCTCTACCCGCAGACCGACGTGTTCACCGACCTGGCCGATGCCCGGGACCGCGACGGTGGCACGGTCCACTTCGGCGTCAAGGACACCGAGGTCCTCGACATCACGACCGACGCTCCCCGGGTCCGCTACACGGCGCCCGACGGGTCCCGCCACGAGATCCGGGCACGGTACGTGGTCGGTGCGGACGGGTCGCGCAGCATGTGCCGCCACCTGGTGCCCGAGGACCGCAGGGTGCGCTACGCCAAGGAGTACCCCTTCGCGTGGTTCGGCATCATGGCCGAGGCGCCGACGAGCGCGCCCGAGCTGGTCTACGCCCAGTCCGAGCACGGGTTCGCGCTGATCAGCCAGCGCACCGAGACCGTTCAGCGGATGTACTTCCAGTGCGACCCCGACGAGTCCGTCGACGCCTGGCAGGACGATCGCATCTGGGAGACGCTCCAGGCCCGGGTGGCCGGTCAGGACGGGTTCCGTCTCCAGGAGGGGCCGATCCTCGAGAAGACGGTGCTGCGGTTCCGCTCGTTCGTGCAGGAGCCGATGCGCTGGGGCTCCATGGCGCTCGCGGGCGATGCCGCGCACACGGTGCCGCCGACCGGCGCCCGCGGGCTCAACCTCGCGCTGCACGACGTGAAGGTGCTGGCCGACGTCCTGGTGCGGGCACTCGGCAGCGAGGGCGGGAGCGCGCTGGACGAGTACCAGCCGCGCGCCCTGCAACGGGTCTGGCGGGCGCAGAACTTCTCCTCCTGGATGACCCAGTTGCTGCACACCGCGCCCGGCGGCACCCCGTTCGACCTGCGGCGCCAGCTCGGCGAGCTCGACAACGTGGTGGGCACCCGGGCCGGGCGCGCCTATCTCGCCGAGCAGTACACCGGCTGGCCCGCCGGCTCCCAGGGCTGACCTCGACGACCCCGACGACCAGCAGGAGAGAACACATGATCATCGACTGTCACGGTCACTTCACCACCGCGCCGCCGCAGTTGGCGCAGTGGCGGGACCGGCAGGTGGCTGCCATCGGCGCCGCCGGGCACGCGCCCGATCCCGACGACCTGGTCATCACCGACGAGGACCTGCGTCATGCGATCGAGGGCAACCAGCTCCGGTTCATGGACGAACGCGGCAGCGACCTGACGATCTTCTCCCCGCGCGCCAGCTTCATGGCCCACCACATCGGCGACTTCGAGGTCTCCTCGGTGTGGGCGCGGATCTGCAACGACCTGATCCACCGGGTCTGCACGCTCTACCCCGACCGCTTCGCCATGGGCGCGATGCTGCCGCAGTCGCCGGGCGTCGACCCCGCGACCTGCCTGCCCGAACTGCGCCGCGCGGTCGAGGAACTCGGCGCGGTGACGGTCAACCTCAACCCCGACCCGTCGGGCGGCAAGTGGACCGCGCCGCCGCTGACCGACCGCAGCTGGTACCCGGTCTACGAGGCGATGGCCGCGTACGACATACCCGCCATGATCCACGTCAGCACGTCGTGCAATCCGGCGTTCCACACCACCGGCGCCCACTACCTCAACGCCGACACCACGGCGTTCATGCAGCTGGTCCAGGGCGACCTGTTCGCCGACTTCCCGACCTTGCGGTTCGTGATCCCGCACGGCGGCGGGGCGGCGCCCTACCACTGGGGCCGCTTCCGCGGCCTGGCGATGGCGCTGGGCCGACCGGACCCCGAGACGCTGCTGGACAACGTCTTCTTCGACACCTGCGTCTACCACCAGCCCGGCATCGACCTGCTCACGCAGGTGATACCCAGCCGCTCCGTCCTGTTCGCCAGCGAGATGATCGGCGCGGTCCGCGACATCGACCCGCGCACCGGTCACCACTTCGACGACACGAAGCGGTACGTCGAGGCCACCTCGAACCTCTCCGATGCGGAACGCGCCGCCGTCTACAGCGGCAACGCCCTGCGCGTGTACCCCCGCCTCGCCGCCCGCCTCGCCGCGGCCGGCCACTGAATCCCAGGAGAAGAAGCATGGAACACACCGAGATAGGTGTCGTCCACACATCGATCACCCGCGCCGATCCCCAGGCCGTCGCCGCACTGTCGGCCTTCGGAGTCGCGACGATCCACGAGGCCATGGGCCGGGTGGGCCTGATGCGTCCCTACCTGCGCCCCGTCTACCCCACGGCGCGTATGTGCGGTACCGCGGTGACCGTGCTGCTGCAGCCCGGTGACAACTGGATGTTCCACGTTGCCGCCGAGCAGATCCGCGAAGGCGACGTCGTGGTCGCGGCCTGCACGACCGAGAGCGAGGACGGCTTCTTCGGCGACCTGCTCGCCACCTCCTTCCGCTCCCGGGGATGCCAGGGCCTGGTCATCGACGGCGGTGTGCGCGACGTGGCCGACCTGGAGGAGATGGACTTCCCGGTCTTCTCCCGGGCGATCAACGCCAAGGGCACAGTCAAGGCCACGCTCGGGTCGGTCAACGTGCCGGTGGTCTGCGCCAACGCCCTGGTCAGGCCCGGCGATGTCGTCGTGGCGGACCGTGACGGTGTCGTGGTGGTGCCGCGCGAGCGGGCCGCCGAGGTCGCCGAGGCCTCGGCCGGGCGCGAGGCCGCCGAGGAGGGCAAGCGGGCGCGGTTCCGCGCGGGCGAGCTCGGCCTGGACCTGTACGGCATGCGTGGCCCGCTGGCCGGGCTCGGGCTGCGCTACGAGGACTGAGGAGGACCGGAAATGACGACCTTCGAGAAGACCCCCGGCTGGCTGGACTGGTACGCCGGTCCGACCCGGCCGCGGTTCCAGGTGCCCGAGGGCGCCGTAGACGCGCACTGCCACGTCTTCGGCCCGGGGGCGCGGTTCCCGTTCGCCCCGGAGCGGAAGTACACCCCCTGCGACGCGTCCAGGGAGCAGCTCTCCGAGCTGCGCGACCATCTGGGCTTCGCCCGCAACGTGGTGGTCCAGGCGACCTGCCACGGCGCGGACAACGGCGCGATGACCGACGCCCTGCGCGCCTCGGGAGGCCTGGCCAGGGGTGTCGCGACGGTGCGGCCCGACATCTCGGACGCGCAGGTGCGGGAGCTGCACGAGGCCGGTGTCCGCGGCGTACGGTTCAACTTCGTCAAGCGGCTCGTCGACGCGGCTCCACGGCAGGACCTGTGGGAGGTCGTCCGGCGGATCGCGCCCTACGGATGGCACGTTGTCCTCTACTTCGAGGCGGCCGACCTCGCCGACCTGCGCGACTTCTTCCTCTCGATCCCGGTACCGCTGGTCATCGACCACATGGGCAGGCCCGATGTCACCAAGGACCCGCACGGCCCGGAGTTCGAGGCGTTCTTGAACTTCATGCGGGCGCGGCCGGACATCTGGTGCAAGGTGACCTGCCCGGAGCGGCTGTCGGTGAGCGGCCCGCCCGCCCTCGACGGGGAGCAGCAGGCCTACCGCGACGTCGTTCCGTTCGCCCGGCGCGTGGTCGAGGAGTTCCCCGACCGGGTGCTCTGGGGCACCGACTGGCCGCACCCCAACCTCACCGGCCACATGCCCGACGACGGTCTGCTCGTCGACTTCGTCCCGCACATCGCGCCGACGCCGCAGCTCCAGCGGGCGCTCCTCGTCGACAACCCGATGCGGCTCTACTGGCCGGACGCCGACCGAACCACCGCATGATCGGAGGCTGACCATGTCACTGGACAAGACCTACAAGCTCGTTCCGGGAACGACCATCTTCGACACCGAGCAGTCCGCGAAGGGGTACCAACTCAACCAGTTCTGCATGTCGCTGATGACGGCGGAGAACCGCGCGCTCTACCTCGCCGACGAGCGCGCCTACCTGGACGCGTGGCCACTGCGGCAGGAGCAGAAGCAGGCGCTGCTCGACCGCGACCTCAACGCGGCGATGCGCGAGGGCGGGAACATCTACTTCCTGGCCAAGTGGGGCGCGACGCTGGGGCTGTCGTTCCAGCAGATGGCGGGCTCGATGACCGGCATGACCGAGCAGGAGTACCGCGCCATGATGGTCGGCGGTGGCCGACCGGTCGAGGGGAACCGGATCGACCACGCCGTCCTGGAAGCGGCGTACGCCGACCCGGTACCGCCGGCCGAGCACGCCACGATCACCGGCGCGGTCTTCACCTCGCACGTGCCGGCGATCGGCGCGGCGATGGACCACCAGAAGACCGGGGAGCCTTACTGGAGGCCGGTCTTCGAGGGCTACGAGTTCTCCAAGCAGTGGGAGAAGGAGAACCTCCCCGACGTGATCTTCCTGGTCTACAACGACCACGCCACCACGTTCGACCAGTCGCTGATCCCGACCTTCGCGCTGGGTACCGGCGCGGCGTACGCCACCGCCGACGAGGGCTACGGTCCCCGCCCGGTCCCGGGCATCGAGGGCGACCCCGACCTGGCCGCGCACCTCGCGCACTCGCTCATCAGGGACGACTTCGACCTCACGCTGGTCAACGAGATGACGGTCGACCACGGCCTGACGGTCCCGCTGTCGCTGATGTTCGGGGACGTCGAGAAGTGGCCGTGCAGGGTGATCCCGTTCCACGTCAACGTGGTGCAGTACCCCGTGCCCTCGGGCGCCAGGTGCTTCGAACTCGGCCGGGCGCTGCGCAGGGCGATCGAGTCCTACGACAAGCCGCTCAAGGTGCAGGTGTGGGGCACCGGCGGCATGAGCCACCAATTGCAGGGCCCGCGCGCAGGCCTCATCAACCGGGAGTGGGACAACGCCTTTCTCGACCGGCTGATCGCTGACCCGGTCGGGTTGTCGCAGGTGCCGCACCTGGAATACGTGGAGGAGGCGGGCTCGGAGGGCATCGAGCTGGTCATGTGGCTGATAGCCCGCGGGGCGATGAGCGACCTCGATGGGTCCGGGGACATCGAGCTCAAGCACCGCTTCTACCATGTGCCGGCGTCCAACACCGCCGTCGGCCACCTCATTGTGGAGAACCACCCGCGGACCCAGGAGTCCGCCGCGAAGGAGTGCCGTGACTGACGACCAGACCATCCGGATCGCCCTGGCCGGAGGCGGAGCCTTCGGAGCCAAGCACGCGGCCGCGCTCGGGCGGATCGAAGGCGTCGAGGTGGCCGCCGTCGTGAGCAGCAGCCTTGAAAGCGCCCGGAAGTTCGCCGCGGAGCAGGGAATCGGCCGCGGCGTCGCGACCTTGGAGGAGGTGCTGGCGATGGACGACATCGACGCCGTCATCCTCGCCACGCCCACCCCGCTGCACGCCGAGCAGACGCTGGCCTGCCTCGAAGCGGGCAAGCACGTCCAGGTCGAGATCCCGCTGGCGGCCTCCCTGGGGGATGCCGAGGCGTGCCTGGAGGCACAGCAGCGCGCCGGGCTGGTGGCGATGGTGGGGCACACCCGGCGCTTCAACCCGAGCCACCAGTGGGTACGGCGGCGGGTCCAGGCCGGCGACTACACCATCCAGCAGATGGACGTGCAGACCTACTTCTTCCGCCGCACGAACCTCAACGCCCTGGGCAGGCAGCGCTCCTGGACCGACCACCTGCTGTGGCACCACGCCGCACACACCGTCGACCTGTTCGCGTACCAGACCGGCTCGCCGATCGTGCAGGCCAACGTGCTCCAAGGCCCGATCCACCCCGAGCTCGGCATCGCGATGGACATGTCGATCCAGCTCCGCGCGCAGAACGGCGCCCTCTGCACCCTGTCGCTGTCGTTCAACAACGACGGGCCGCTCGGCACGTTCTTCCGCTACATCGGCGACACCGGCACCTACGTCGCGCGCTACGACGACCTGGCCACCGGCAAGGACGAGCCGATCGACGTGAGCGGGGTCGACGTCTCGATGGACGGCATCGAACTGCAGGACCGCGAGTTCGTCGCAGCCATCCGCGAGGGCCGCGAGCCGAACGCCTCGATCGCCCAGGTGATGGCCTGCTACCGGACGCTGGCGGCCTTGGAGGAGCAGCTCGCCACGATCCCGGTCCCCTGAGGGCTCTGGCTCCACTGGCAACTTCCGTCTAGGCTGCGGAGACCGCCCTTGACCTGGAAAGATCAGGCAGGGAGCAGACAAATCAGGAGTTTCTTCATGCTGCGCACCATGTTCAAGTCCAAGATCCACCGGGCCACCGTCACCCAGGCCGACCTGCACTATGTCGGGTCCGTGACCATCGACGCCGATCTCCTCGACGCGGCGGATCTGCTGCCCGGCGAGCTCGTGCACATCGTGGACATCACCAACGGGGCGCGGCTGGAGACCTACGTCATCCAGGGCGAGCGCGGATCCGGGGTCATCGGGATCAACGGGGCCGCCGCGCACCTGGTGCACCCCGGTGACCTGGTCATCCTCATCAGCTACGGGCAGATGGAAGACGCCGAGGCGCGCGTGTTCGAGCCGCGTGTCGTACATGTCGACGGCGACAATCGCATCATCGAGCTGGGTGTGGATCCGTCCGCCCCGGTTCCGGGAACGGACCAGGAGCGCAGCCCCCACGCGGTGGCTGTCTGAGGGGAGTCGCGACGATGTCGCAGACCGGGTCGAGCGAATCGATCAAGATCGTGGACGACCGCCCGTCCGGGCGGCTGCTGGCCGTCGAGGACGGGGCGGTGGTCGGATACATCGCCTACTTCGTGCTCGCCGAGGCGCCCCACGCCCTCGTGGCGGTGCACACCATCGTCGAGCCGGGGCACGAGGGCCGCGGGATCGCCGGGAACCTGGTGAAGACCTTCTACGGGATCGCGGCCGACGAGGGCGTGCCCGTCGTCCCACTCTGCCCGTATGCCGCGAGCTGGGCCGCCAAACACCCCGAGCAGGCGCCCGAGGCGTCGGCCGGGGTGGTGGCCGCCGCCAAGGCGCAGCTCGACTCGGACTCCGACCTGTGGTGACGCCGGCCGCCCCGGGCCTGACCCTGCTGCACACCTCGCCCGTGCACGTGCCGGTCTTCGACGCCCTGCGCGACCGGCACCATCCGGGCGCCGTCCTGCGCCACCTGGTGGTGCCGGAGCTGCTGGAGCGGGCCCGTGCGCTGGGGCCCGCGTCGCAGGCTCCGGCCGTGCGGGAGCTGCTGGCGGGCTCCGGCGGGCCCGTCCTGGTCACCTGCTCCTCGATCGGGGCCGTCGCCGAGTCGCTGGCCGGGGAGCTCGGGGTCCCGGTGCTCCGGGTCGACCGCCCGCTGGCGGCCGCCGCGGTCCGTACCGGGCCGCGGATCCTCGTACTGGCCACCGTGGAGTCGACCTTCGCCCCGACGGTGGAGCTGCTGGAGGAGGAGGCCGGAAGGGCCGGCCGGCCGGTGTCGGTCCGTACCCGGCTGGTCGACGGGGCCTGGGACCGCTTCGCGGCGGGCGACACGGCCGGCTGTCTCGCCCTCGTGGCCGCCGCGGCGGACGCGGTGGCCGATGCGGACGCCATCGTCCTCGCCCAGGTCTCCATGGCGGGCGCCGAGGCCCTGGTCACCACCACCGTGCCGGTCCTGTCCAGCCCCGCGTCCGGCCTCGCGGGCGCCCTGGGGAAGTAGCCCGGCGGGCGCCGGAACCGGGACCGGGGGAGGCTGGAGGTATGACACAGCCTCCCGTTCCCGACCCGGTCCCGGTGCCGAATCCGTTCCCGGATCCGGGGCCGCTGCCCCGGCCCGAGCCGCCGACACCGGGTCCGGTGCCCGAACCCGACCCGGTTCCGCCGCTGCCCGGCCCCGCGCCACAGCCCGCACCGGAGCCGTGGAGCTGACGCGGAGCCGGATCGGCCTGCCGCGTCAGTCCGTACGGACTTCGGAGCGGTCGCCGCTCCACAGCGTGTGGTACGAGCCCTCGCGGTCGGTGCGCCGGTAGGTGTGCGCCCCGAAGAAGTCGCGCTGGCCCTGGGTCAGGGCCGCCGGGAGCCGCTCCGAGCGCAGGGCGTCGTAGTAGGCCAGCGAGGCCGCGAAGGCCGGTACGGGAATGCCCTGGCGGACCGCCGCGACCAGCACCTCGCGCCAGTCGTGCTGCGCGGCGCCGATCTCATCGGCGAAGCCGGCGTCCGCCAGCAGGCTCGGCAGCTCCGGACGGGCGTCGTACGCGGCGCGGATCCGGTCCAGGAACGCGGCCCGGATGATGCAGCCGCCGCGCCACAGCGAGGCCACGGCGCCCGGGTCCACACCCCAGCCGTACTCCTCGCTGCCGGCCTGGATCTGGTGGAAGCCCTGCGTGTACGAGACGATCTTCGAGGCGTACAGGGCCTGCTCCACCTGGGCGGCGAAGGCGTCCGCGGCCCCTGCGGAGAGCGGCTCGGCCTGCGGGCCGGCCAGGCCCCGCGCGGCCGTACGCAGCTCCCCGTGGCCCGAAACGGCGCGGGCGAAGACCGCCTCGGCGATCCCGGACACCGGCACGCCCAGGTCGAGGGCGATCTGCACGGTCCAGCGGCCGGTGCCCTTCTGCTCGGCGGCGTCGGCGACCACGTCCACGAACGGCCGTCCGGTCGCGGCGTCCGTGTGCGCGAGCACCTCGGCGGTGATCTCGATCAGGTAGGAGTCCAGCCGGCCCTCGTTCCAGGCGCGGAAGGTCTCGGCGATCTTCGCGGGGGAGTAGCCGGCCACCTCGCGCAGCAGGTGGTAGGCCTCCGCGATCAGCTGCATGTCGGCGTACTCGATGCCGTTGTGCACCATCTTCACGAAGTGCCCGGCGCCGTCGGGGCCCATGTGTGAGGTGCAGGGCGTGCCGTCGGCGGCCTTGGCGGAGATCTTCTCCAGCAGCGGGCCGAGCGAGGCGTAGGACTCCTCGGATCCGCCGGGCATGATGCTCGGGCCGAGCAGCGCGCCCTCCTCGCCGCCCGAGATGCCGACGCCCACGAAGTGCAGGCCCTGCTCGCGCAGTTCCTTCTCCCGGCGGCGGGTGTCCTCGAAGTGGGCGTTCCCGCCGTCGATGATCACGTCGCCCGGCTCCAGCAGCGGGGCGAACTCGCGGATCACCGCGTCGGTCGGCTCGCCGGCCTTCACCATGATGATCAGACGGCGCGGGCGCTCCAGCGCGTCCACGAACTCCTTCGCCGAGCCGGCGGCCACGAAGGAGCCCTCGTGTCCGAACTCCTCCACGAGCGCCGTGGTCTTGGCGGTGGTGCGGTTGTGGACGGCGACGGTGAATCCGTTGCGGGCGAAGTTGCGGGCGAGGTTGCTGCCCATCACCGCGAGTCCGGTGACGCCGATCTGGGCCGTGCTGCTGGTCATGTGCGTGCGCTCCTGAGTGCTGCGTCGACAGTGCATTCGATGTGCGGCGGAATGCAGGAACACCGACGCTACCGCGATGGAGATCCTTACCGGTGTCCTCCATTCGGCGCGAAACCAACTTCCGCCCGAACGCGTTGTGTTGTGCGCCTTGTCATGCTCCGGTCGTGGCGTTAGGTTGCGAGGTTCCTGATGTCTTCGACGGGGGTAGCTCCCATGGGTGTACGGGGCCGGCACCGCCGGTATCAGCCGAGCGGCATCAACCGTGCTTCGCTCGTCGTCACCGCAGGCGGAGCCGGGATCGCGCTGCCCCTGATCGGAGCGGGCACGGCGCACGCCGCCTCTATGGACACGTGGAGCAAGGTCGCCGCCTGCGAATCCACGAGCAACTGGCACATCAACACCGGCAACGGCTACTACGGCGGACTCCAGTTCAGCCAGAGCACCTGGCGTGCCTTCGGCGGAAACGCGTACGCCGCCCGCGCCGATCTGGCCACCAGGGAACAGCAGATCGCCGTGGCGGAGAAGGTGCTGAAGGGGCAGGGGCCACAGGCCTGGCCGGTCTGCGGGAAGCAGGCCGGACTCAGCCGCAGCGGCCCGGCGCCCGCGCTCGGCGCGCAGGGCAAGGCGACGGGCCCGGGGAAGGCGACGGCTCCGAAGGTCGCGGCTCAGGCCGCTCCCAAGGCAACCCCGAAGGCTGCTCCGAAGGCTGCTCCGCAGAGCACGACGCCCCGCCCGACCGGGACTTCCGTCCTGCCCGACCCCTATGTCGTCGCCGCCGGGGACTCGCTGTCGGAGATCGCCACCGAGCAGCACGTCGAGGGCGGCTGGCAGTCCCTGTACGCGACCAACCGGGCCGTCGTGGGCGGAGATCCGGACCTGATCTTCCCCGGGCAGCGGCTCACCCTGCGCGTCACGGCCGCGCCGCCCGCACCGAATCCGGAGAAGCCGCCGCGCAGGGCCGAACCCGTGAAGCCGGTGGAACCGGCGAAGCCCGCCGAGCAGGCCGGTAGGAAGCCGGCCCCAAAGCCCGCCGAGAAGCCGGCGGAAAAGCCGCAGACCCCCTCCGGGGCCTTCAGCGCCCCGGTCGACGCGGGCCTCGGCACCGCCTACCACGTCTCCGGCTCGGCCTGGTCCAGCGGCTACCACACCGGCATCGACTTCCCGGTGGCCACCGGCACCACCGTCAAGGCCGTCAGCAGCGGGCAGGTCGTCTCAGCGGGCTGGGCCGGTGCGTACGGGTACCAGGTCGTCATCCGGCACACCGACGGCCGGTACTCCCAGTACGCGCACCTCTCGGCGCTCTCGGTCAAAACCGGCTCGGCGGTCTCCGGCGGGCAGCGGATCGGCCGTTCCGGCTCGACCGGCAACACGACCGGGCCGCACCTGCACTTCGAGATGCGCACGGGGCCCGGCTACGGCACCGACATCGACCCGCTGAAGTACCTGCGGGCCCACGGAGTCTCCATCTGAGCTCCGGGTCCCGGCTTCGGTCGCGGCCGGGGCCGGAGCCGGGGTCGTGGCCGGAGCCGCCGTCGCGGCCGGAGTCGTAGCCGGTTCCGACGCTGCGAGCGCACCCGTCTCCCGGGGCGCGATGGTGAGCAGGACGAGCCCGGTCGCCGCCGCCGCCGCGCTCACCAGCGCCGCGGCGACGCCGGCCGCCCCGTAGCGGAAGCCTTCGTCGAACAGCGCGATGCCGACCGCCGCCGCGACCACCGGGTTCGCCACCGTCACGGTGGCCAGCGGCGCGGTCAGCCCGGCGCCCCGGTAGGCGGCCTGCGACAGCAGCAGTCCGGTGGCGGCCAGCGCGGCGATCGCGGTCAGCTCCGGCCACAGCGTGACCAGCGCGTCCGGGGCGAAGCTCTCGGCGACCGACTTCGTGAACACCGAGGCCATCCCGAAGGCCGCCCCCGCGGCCGTGGCCAGCAGCATGCTGTGAGCGGTGACCCGCCGCACCCGGCGCGCGGCCAGGAACAGTACGGACACCAGGGCCCCGGTCGCCGTCAGGAGCAGGCTCTGCTCCCCGCCCGACAGGGACTGCTCGGCCCGCCCGCCGCCGCCCGTCAGGGCCAGCAGCCCGGCCAGCCCGGCCGTGGCCAGGACGGCCCCCCGCCAGGCGGCGGCCCCCGCCCGCCGCCGTACGAACACGGCCGCCATCGGCAGCGCGAAGACGATGGTGAGGGCACCGAGCGGCTGCACCAGGCTCAGCGGCCCGTAGGCCAGCGCCACCACGTGCAGCAGGGCCCCGAGGCCGTTCAGCGCGATCGCGGCGTACCAGGCGGGCCGGCGCACCGGGGCGTACGGCAGCCCCGTCGTACCGGACGCGACCCGCTCCTGGACGATCGCGCCGGCCGCGTACGCCACGGCGGACACCAGGCACAGCAGGACCGAAAACGCTAGGGCACTCATAAAAGTCACAATGCCCGAGTCCGGAGAGCTATTCCTCCCCCTAGAGGCGGGGACGACTACGTCCCTGGGCGTACTCCGAACGCAGTAGCCGGGAGCGGGGGAGTGCGTTTGTCTTCCCGCGTGGGGGATCCGTACACTAGCCCTTTTGGGGACTTCCGCATCCGGCGGAGGCGGACGACTGATCAAGGAACGCAGCGGGTATGACGGTGACCGAAGACAGCCAGGAGCAGGGCCACGCCTTCGGGCCCGGCATCGACCCCGACCGCCTGGCCCTCTGCCTCAGCGTGCTCGACGAGCTCGACAAGCTCGACGTCGACCACCCGGACGCGATCACCGTCCGCCGCGCCACCGCCGGTCTGTACCGGACGGTCAAGCAGCGTCGCCGCCAGGACCGCCGCGCCGCCAAGACCGCCAACGACAAGGCCGTCACCGAGGCGACCGCGACGGGCTCCGCCGAGCGCATCGACGACGAGACCGAGGGCCTGCTGCCCTCCTCTGTCACAGAGGCCGGCCGGATCGCCGGAATCCTCCAGCGCCCTCGCTCCTGCTACATCTGCAAGACGCGCTACGTAGAGGTCGACTACTTCTACCACCAGCTCTGCCAGGACTGCGCCACCGTGAACCGGACCAAGCGGGAGGCCCGCGCCGACCTCACCGGCAAGCGCGCGCTGCTCACCGGCGGCCGCGCGAAGATCGGCATGTACATCGCGCTGCGGCTGCTGCGCGACGGCGCGCACACCACGATCACCACCCGCTTCCCCAAAGACGCCATCCGCCGCTTCAAGGCGATGGAGGACTCCGCAGACTGGATGCACCGCCTGGAGGTCGTGGGCATCGACCTGCGCGACCCGGCCCAGTCCGTGGCGCTCGCCGACCAGGTGGCCGCGGGCGGTCCGCTCGACATCCTGATCAACAACGCGACGCAGACCGTGCGCCGCCTGCCGTCCGCGTACGCGGCGCTGGTCGAGGCGGAGAGCGCCCCGCTGCCGGCCGGCGAGCTCCCCGCCCACCACGTCATCGGCGCCTTCAACTCCGGCGCGGTCGACGGCCTGGCGGCCCTGCCCATCGGCGTGAGCGGGCTGGAGGCGCAGAAGGTCGCCGACCTGGCCCTGGTCGCGGGCAACGCCAGCCTGGAGCGGCACCTCGCCGGTACCGCCATCGACGCGGGCGGCCTGCTGCCCGACGTCGTCGACAGCAACACCTGGGTGCAGACCATCGACCAGATCTCCCCGGTGGAGCTGCTCGAAACCCAGCTGTGCAACTACACGTCGCCGTTCATCCTGATCAGCGCGCTCCGGCCGGCCATGGCCGAGGCCGCCCGAAAGGCGGCCGGCGGGCGGGCGTACGTCGTGAACGTCTCGGCGATGGAGGGCGTCTTCAGCCGCGGCTACAAGGGCGCGGGACACCCGAACACCAACGCGGCCAAGGCCGCGATGAACATGGTGACGCGGACCAGCGGCCAGGAGATGTTCCAGGCCGACCGGATCCTGATGACCTCGGTCGACACGGGCTGGATCACCGACGAGCGCCCGCACTTCGACAAGCTCCGCCTCGCCGAGGAGGGCTTCCACGCCCCCCTCGACCTGGTCGACGGCGCGGCCCGGGTCTACGACCCGATCGTCCGCGGCGAGCTCGGCGAGGACCTGTACGGCGTCTTCCTCAAGGACTACGCACCCGCCAACTGGTAGGCCGCGCGTACGGGGCACCTGCCCCGCGCCACCTGACCCGCGTCAAATGAGCGCCCCCGATTCCCCTCCCCGAGAGGGGGACCGGGGGCGCTCCCCGTTCAGGCCGTGCCGCCGTAGGCCCCCGCGGCGACCAGTTCCAGCACCGGGCGCCAGTCCTCCAGGACGCCCGCGTCCAGGCCCGCGGACCGGCCCGCTTCGGCCGCGTGACCGAGGGACTCCGCGTCGGGGTCCGGCCCGGGGGCCGGTGCGCCGGGTCCCTGGAGCCGTACGAGCCGGGCCACCCGCTCGCCCAGCAGGGGGCGGATCGCCTCCGCCGGGTGGTCGATCAGCAGGCCCGCGACCTGCAGTTCCTTATCGAAGGGGTGCGAACGGCGCAGCAGCGCCGCCACTCGCAGCCCATGGCCGTCGCCGTGCCCGCCCCGCAGCAGGTCCATCAGTTCCCCGACGCTTGCGACGACCACCGGCACTTCGGACTTCGCCACTGTCGTTCCTTCCGTCGCCCGACCGCGTATCACCCGTATGGCGCCGTCGAGCAGATCAGCCGTACACGACGCGCCGCCGTGCAAGGTGATGAACTCGTGGAGAAAACAAGCTGTCCGGAGTGGATTTTACCTTTCCATCGAGCGGGGGTGCGCTCATATGTGTACTCTGATCGCCATGAGAGCCCCACACGGGCACTCGCTCCAGCAAGGCGCCACCGCGTCCGGAAACCCCCTCTTCCCGCACCCGCGCGCGGTTCGCCCGCCGGGTTACGCGACACAAAGGAGTGCGCGGTGACGCCAGAACTGACGACCACGGACCAGGCGCCCAGAGAACGGACGGGGTCGCGGAGCGTGAAGCGCCCCGAGACCCTCGGCAACCTGGAGGTCTGGGCCCGGTCCGCTCCGATCCGCCTCGCCGGCTACGAGGACGACCTCGCGGAGCCGCACATCCTGCCCGGCATCGACTAGACCCGTACGGTGCGGTCCGCCCGTCGTCCCGGTGAAGCCCCGGGGCGACGGGCGGCGGCCTTTTCCCGCGGCTGATCAGCCGTCGGGAAGCTCCCCTCGGGGGACCGGTGGCAGGGTCCGCTCCATGCCGGACGGCGCCTGGAAGTTCCCGCTACCGGTACGCCGTGGGCGTCATCGCTGTGGGCGATCAAGGGTTCCGCGCACCCCCGGTCCCGGGCAGGCTGACCTGCATGAAGCTGCTGATGCTGGGTGGAACCGAATTCGTAGGGCGCGCGATCACCGAAGACGCCCTGAGCCGCGGGTGGGAAGTCACCGTCTTCCACCGCGGGCACCACGCACCCCCGCCGGGGACCACGGCCCTGCACGGGGACCGCACCGCGCCCGGCGGCCTGGACGCCCTCGCCGAGGGGGAGTGGGACCTCGTCGTCGACACCTGGGGCGGCGCCCCCACCGCCGTCCGCGACAGCGCCCGCCTGCTGCACGGCCGGGTCGGCCGGTACGCGTACATCTCCAGCCGCTCGGTGTACTCCTACCCCGCCCCCGTCGGACTGGACGAGGGCGGCCCGGTGGTCGAGGGCTCGCCCGACGCGGACTCCACCGCCTACGCCGAGGACAAGCGCGGCGGCGAACTCGCCGCCCTGGACGCCTTCGGCGACCGCGCCCTGCTGGTGCGCGCCGGGCTGATCATCGGCCCGTACGAGAACGTCGGCCGGCTGCCCTGGTGGCTGAACCGCGTCGCCCGCGGCGGCCCCTTCGTCGCCCCCGGGCACCGTGACCTGCAGCTGCAGTACATCGACGTGCGCGACCTGGCGCGCTGGACCCTCGACGCGGGAGCGGCCGGGCTCGGCGGCGCCTACAACCTGGTCTCCCCCGTCGGCCACGCCACCATGGGCAGCCTGCTGGAGGCCTGCGCCACCGCCACCGGCGCCGGGTTCGAACCACGCTGGACGGACTCGGCGGTGATCGAGAAGGCAGGCATCGAGCCCTGGGTCGAGCTGCCCATCTACCTCCCCGAGGGCGAGCTGCACGACTACATGTTCGGCGGGGACGTCACCAAGGCCCTGGAGGCGGGCCTCGTCTGCCGCCCCGTGGAGGAGACCGTCGCCGACACCTGGACCTGGCTCCGGTCCCTCGGCGGAGTCGCCCCCCACCGGGCCGACCGGCCGATGAAGGGCATATCGGCGGAGCGGGAGGCGGCGCTACTCGGGCTCTGACCGGGGTCCCGGCCGGGGCTCCGACCAGGACGCCTCCGCGAGCCGGGTCGGCGGCAAGTACTCGCGCACCAGCGTGCGGTGCCACCACGCCCCGGTCTCGCGGAGCTCCCGCCAGGTCGTGAACCGGTAGCGGTACAGCCGCGCCCGGACGTAGAGCGGCGGCGCGTCCGGGAAGGGGTTGGAGCGGAGGAGCTTCAGGGTGTCCCGGTCGCCCGCGAGCAGCCGCTCCACGAACGGCCCGAACCAGTCGCGGGCGTAGCCGGGGGAGAGCGCCGCGAACCACATGAGCCAGTCGAGGCGCAGGTGGTACGGGGCGAACTGGCGCGGGATCCGGCGCACGTCACCCGGCTTGCCCTTGAAGCCGTACTCCCGCCACGCGCCGTCCTCCCGGGGCCGCCGGTCCGCGGTGCCCTCCACCACCACCTCCTCGCGGATGCGGCCCACCGTGCCGAACGCCCCGTAGGTGTTGACCAGGTGGAGGGGGTCGAAGGAGCGGTTCATGACCTGGCCGCGCGAGATCATGTTGACCACCGGATGCCGGCTCAGCACGAGCACCAGCGCGGTCATCGCGCACACCAGCACCACGTACCAGAGCGGCCCCTGCCGGGAGGCGGCCGGCGGCGGGTCGCCCGCGAGTGCGCTGAAGTCGAAGGCCGGCAGGGCCGCCGTGATCGTGATCCAGTTCAGCCAGGCGAAGTTCCCCGACACCACCAGCCACAGCTGGGTCGCCACGATGATGCCCGCGGCGTACGAGGCCACCGGCTGCGGGGTGAACAGCAGGACGGGCACGACCAGTTGGGTCACGTGGTTGGCGGCGCACTCCACCCGGTGCAGCGGCTTCGGCAGATGGTGGAAGAACCAGCTCAGCGGACCGGGCATCGGCTGCGTCTCGTGATGGAAGTACAGGCAGGTGAGCCGGCGCCAGCAGGGATCGCCCCGCATCTTGATGAGCCCCGCGCCGAACTCCACCCGGAAGACCACCCAGCGCAGCAGCCACAGCACCAGCACCGGCGGCCCGGCCCGCGCGTTGCCGAGGAACACGGCCAGGAAGCCGACCTCCAGCAGCAGCGACTCCCAGCCGAAGGAGTACCAGGTCTGCCCCACGTTCACGATCGACAGGTACAGCAGCCACAGCAGCGCCCACATCGCCATCGCCGCGCCCAGCGGCACCGCGTCGCCGGCCCCCGCGGCGAGCGCCGCGGCCAGGGCGGCCCCGGTCCAGGCGCAGGCGGCGAAGAACCGGTCGGAGTAGTGCAGGTGGAACAGGCTCGGGGCGCGCCGGAAGGGCACGTACCGCAGGTAGTACGGCACGGGCAGCATGCCGTGCGCCCCGATCAGTGCCCGGAACTGCAGGGCGGCCCCGGCGAAGGCGACGAGGTAGACACCGGCCAGGGCCCGCTGGAAGATCAGCCGTCCCAGCCAGTATCCGGGCGCCGTGAACCAGTCCATCCCCTCCAGTATCGGGCAGGGGCGGGCCGGGCGCCCGCGGCGAGCCGCCGCACGTACCGCCCGAGGTGGCGGGCGTAGGCCTGCTGGAGGAAGGGGACGACCGGGCCCGCGAGGCGGGTGTACCAGCTTCCCGGGCGGCTGAAGGCGGTCACCTCGAACCACACCGAGCCGTCCGGCTCCATGTCCACCACGAAGGATTCCTCGCCGGACTCGGGGTGCCCGGTGAGCGTCCCGTACGCGAAACCGGTCCGCCGGGGCTCGTACGCGGTCCAGATGACCTCGCACGGGGCGTCGATCCGCGCCGGGCCGATCCCGATCCCGACCACGACCCGGTCGCCGGGCCGGACGGGGAAGGCTCCGGCCGTGACGCGCATGCCCGAGGCGCGGTGCGCGCGGAAGGTGGTGACGGCGGCCCCGGCGGCGTCGAAGGCGGCCTGCCCGGACCCGATCCGGGTGCGGTGGTGGGTGAAGTTGTACCCGGCGGGCAGCGGGCGCCGGGCGGTCGCGCCCCGGTCGGGGTAGTTGAAGGTGCTGCGGCCTTCGCCGATGAGGCGGGTCATGCCGGGATCTCCGTTCGGTCGGGCAGGGCGGCAGGTGCGGGCGGGGGCGGCCGGTGCGGGCGGCGTTGCCGGTGTGGGCGGGGCGAGCGGTGCGGGCGGGGAGGCCCCCGCGGGCGGCCCGGGTGGGCGGGCGGTCAGCCGGCGCCAGGCCAGCAGCGAGCAGAGGCCGAAGCCGAGGGCGTTGCCGAGGCCGTGGGTCGCGGCCATCCAGGTCAGGGTGGGATGCGCGATCCCGGTGGCCTCGCCGAGCGCCCACCACAGGGCGAGCAGCATGGTGGCCACCAGAACGGCCGCCGAGCTCGCGAGCAGCGCGCCGGTGAGCCGGTCGCGCACGGCGGCCCCGGGGCGGACGTCCCGCCAGGTCAGCAGGGCCACCGCCCACATGCCGCCGGTCAGCGTCACCGCGCCCACCAGCTCGGCCCAGTCGTCGATGAAGTAGCCGAGCAGCACGAGCGCCGTCCCGGCCGGCACGCTGTACGCCGCCCAGCGCGCGAGGGCTCCGGCGGCGGAGGTCCGGCACACCAGCCCGGCGACCAGGGCCGCGGCGAAACCGGCGAAGTGGAAGTGCGGCACGGTCAGGGCCAGGATGTCGAGGCCGAAGCCGAAGAGCCGGTATCCGGCGCGTTCGGCGACCAGGGCGGTCCCGGCGACCGAGGGCGCCACGAGTGCGGTGAGCACGGCCACCTCGGCGGGTCCGAGGGCCCGCCCGGGCGCGCCCGCACGGGGCGGCTTCCGCGCCGACGGAACCAAGGCCCGTGCGGCCGGGACCATGGCCCGTGCGGCCGGGACCATGGCCCGTGCGGCCGGGACCATGGCCCGTGCGGCCGGGACCACGGCCCGTGCGGCCGGGACCACGGCCCGTACCGCGAGGGTCAGCGTGGCCGTCGCGTAGAGAACGGCGAGGGCCGTGGCCGGGGCTCCCCGGGGCAGCCACAGGCAGACTGCTCCGGGGGCCGCGAACAGCGGCCACAGCCGGGCCGTCCGGCCGAACCGGACCGGATCGATCAGGCGCAGGCCGGCGGGGACGACGTAGAGCATGCCCAGGGCGACGATCAGATTCACCAGAACGGTCACCGCGGATCCCCCTCCCAGGAACGAACGCATTGAACGCGTTCAACTCACGATCGTGAGCCTAGACCCTCTCTTGAACATGTTCAAGAGAGGGTCGAGTGCGTGATCTCCGGTTGCGGCCACCTCGGACATGCGGCAGACAAGAGGGAGCAACCGGGGCGAAAAGGGAGATGCAACGTGTACGCACCGACACCTCGTCAGGCGCCGCGTCGTCACGCACCGGCCCGAGCGGCCCTCTTCACCGTCCTCGGACTCCTCGCCGCGGCCTGCGGGGCCTCCGGCGAAGAGGGGCGGACCAAGGGCCCCGCCGCCGAAAGCCAGGACGTCCACCTCCAGCCCGTGGCCTCGGCAGGCCCGGACCCCTTCACCTCCTCCTCCGCCACCGGCGAATCGGCCCCCGTCCAGCCCCCGCTGCCCAACGCGACCGGCCAGGGCATCCGTACCGTCAACGCGGCCACCCCCGGCCTGTACGGCGGAACCCAGCGGCTCGGCAGCTGCGACGTGGAGGCACAGGTCCAGTCCCTGACCGCCGACGACGCCAAGGCCCGCGCCTTCGCCGAGGTCTCCCGGGTGGAGCAGGAGCAGATCCCCGACTTCCTGCGCGGACTCACCCCGGTCGTGCTGCGCGCCGACACCCGGGTGACCAACCACGGCTTCGTCGGCGGCAACGCCAACGCCTTGCAGTCCGTCCTCCAGGCCGGCACCGCTGTCCTCGTGGACGACCACGGAATGCCCCGCGTCCGCTGCGCCTGCGGAAACCCGCTGCTCGCGCCGCGCGCCGCCCCCGGCGCGCCGGTGCTCAAGGGGGAGCCCTGGAGCGGCTACCAGCCCACCCAGGTCGTGGTCATCGAGCCGACCATGCAGGTGATCAACAACCTGGTCATCGTCAACATCGCCGACAACACCTGGATCGAGCGCACGGCCGGCGACGACGGAGCCCAGGACCGCACCCCGCAGACGCCGCCCCCCTACGACCCGGCCGACGGGATCCCCGCCGGGCCCGCGACCTCGCCCGACACCGCGCCGGCCGACCCGTGCCGGACCCCGGAGAGCAACAGCCTCGCCCGCACCGAGCCGCCCACCGGCCCGCCGAGCCCAGGCCGCAGCCCCGCCCCGAACGCGGCCGACTGCCCGCCGAGCTCTCCGCAGACGGCCCCGAACACCCCGAACACCCCGAACACCCCGAACACGCCGGTGACCCCCGACCAGCCCTCGTCCGGCATCCCCTCAGGCCCGCCGACGGCCCCGCCGCCCGCCACCGACCAGCCCTCGGACGTACCCACCGACCTCCCCTCCGACCTGCCCGGTCAGACCCCGGGCGACCCGGGGACCCTGGTGGGCCCCGAGGGGGCGTCGCCGCAGCCGAGCGATCCGTACGCCGATCCGTACGCGGACCCCTACGCGGACCCCTATTCCGACCCGTACGCCGACCCCTACTCCGTCCCCGAGCAGCAGCCCTCGGCCCCGTACGACGGCCAGTACCTGGAGAGCGCCTGACCGGCCCGTGTGTCATGGTGGACCGGTGCCGACCGCCGTATCGCTGCCGGAGGACTGGCCCGCACATCCGGACCGATCGCTCTCGCTGAACCGCATGGGCAGTTTCGACTGGGACCTGGTCACCGGTCTCATGCACATGGACTCGGCCGCCCTCGACGTCTTCGACACCACCCCCGAGGAATACGACGGCCGGCCCGGGTCCCTCGCGCCGCGCGTCCCGCCCGCCGAGGGCGCCCGGCTCGACGCACTGGTCTCCTCGGCCCTCAAGAGCGGGGTCGACAGCTACGGCGCCTACTTCCGCATCCGCTGCCACGACGGCGCCTTGCGCTGGACGCACACCCAGGGACGGGTCATGCGCGGCCCGGACGGCCGCCCGTACCGGATCATCGGCATCGTCCGCGACGCCACCGAGGAGCTCAGTCATTCGGCGGAACGCCTCGGCCTGGACGAGGAGCGGCGCCGCCAGACGTCCGTGGTCGAGAGCACCACCGCCGCGCTCGCGCACGCCCGCACCGTCCAGGACGTCATCGACGCGCTCGGCGACGCCCACGGCCTGGAACGCCTCGGATCCATGGGCATGGTGATGGGACTGGTCGAAGCCGGCCGGATCCACCTCGTCGCCGAGGGCCCCGCGGGCAGCTTCGTCCCCGGCACCCGCTACACCCGCATCGACGAGCAGTACCCGATGAGCGAGGTGGTGCGCTCGCTCCAGCCGCGCTTCCTGGACTCCGCGGCGGAGTTCGCCGCCGGCTACCCCGGGCTCTGGGCGAAGATCTCGTCCATGCACATCTCGGCGGCCGCCTACCTGCCGCTGATCGCCCAGGCCCGCCCGATCGGCGCGATCGGCCTGCTCTACCGGGACAAGGACGGCTTCACCCAGGAGGAGCGGAACCTGCTCGTCGCGCTCGGCAGCAGCATCGCGCAGAGCCTCCAGCGGGCGATGCTGCTGGAGCAGGAACACGATCTGGCGGAGGGACTCCAGCAGGCGATGCTGCCGCGCCGGATCCCCTCGGTGCCGGGCGCCGAGATCGCCGTACGGTACCGCTCGGCCAAGATGGGCCAGGACATCGGCGGCGACTGGTACGACGTCATCCCGCTGCCCGGCGGCCGGGTCGGCGCGGTCATCGGCGACGTCCAGGGCCACGACACGCACGCGGCGGCGGTCATGGGCCAGCTGCGGATCGTGCTGCGCGCCTACGCCGCCGAAGGGCACTCGCCCGCCACCGTCATGGCCCGGGCCTCCGTCTTCCTGCACGAGCTGGACACCGACCGCTTCGCCACCTGCACGTACGCCGAGGCCGACCTCTCGACCGGCGTGCTGCAACTGGTCCGGGCCGGCCACATCGACCCCTTGCTGCGCACCCACGACGGTGGCTGCGAACGCCTCGCCCTGGAGGGCGGGATGCCGCTGGGGCTGTCGGCGGAGTTCGGGCTGCTGGAGTATCCGGTGACCACGGTCGAACTGGGGCCCGGGGAAACGCTTCTGCTGTGCACGGACGGCCTGGTGGAACAGCCCGGAGCCGACCTCGACGACGGCGTCCGGCTCCTCGCCTCCCTCGTCCGCACCGGACCGGCCGACCTGGCCAAGCTCGCGGACCGGCTGTGCGAGGTCGTGGACGACCGGGGCGGCGACGACGACATGGCACTGCTGCTGCTCCGCCGCCACGCCGAGGAGGTCCAGCAGGCCGGCGGCCGGCTCCAGCAGCACGTGGCCCCCGGCGATCCGGAAGCCCTCGTATTGGCCCGCCACATGATCGGCGCGGCGGTGCGGGCGTGGGGAGCCCGGGACCGGGCGGACGAGATCGAGCTGATCGCCGACGAGCTCATCGTCAACGCCCTCATGCACACCGACGGCCCGGCGATCGTGACCCTGCGCGTCCTGGCCGGCCCCGAACGCAGACTCCGCGTGGAGGTCGAGGACCGATCCAGCGCCCTGCCCCGGCGCAGGGAGGCGGGCGACTCCGGGGTCTCGGGTCGCGGGCTGATGCTGGTGGACCGGCTGGCGGACGTCTGGGGCGTGGAATCGCGGGGGAGCGGCAAGTGCGTATGGTGCGAGTTCACGATGCCGTGACCCCTGGGAACCGCCGGGACCTGGCAGCCACACCCGGACCGGATCGAACCGGGTCCTCTGGCCCCCGTCCCCGGCCGTCCCCGGGTCGCGCTCCCCCCGCGGCCACGGCAGGCTGGGGGCATGCCCGAGCTGCCCGAAGTCGAGGCCCTGAGGGAGTTCCTCGACGAGCACCTCGCCGGGAGGGTGGTCGAGCGCGTCCTCCCGCTCGCCGTGAGCGTGCTCAAGACCTACGACCCGCCCCTGACCGCGCTCGAAGGGCAGCGGGCCGGGGCCACGGCCCGGTACGGCAAGTTCCTCGCCCTGCGGATCGGCGACCTGCACCTCGTCACCCACCTCGCCCGCGCCGGCTGGCTGCGCTGGATCGACACCGTTCCGGACCGGCCGCCGCGCCCCGGCAAGGGGCCGCTCGCCCTGCGCCTCGTCCTGGAGGGCGGCGGCGGGTTCGACCTCACCGAGGCCGGGACCCAGAAGCGGCTCGCCGTGTACGTGGTCCGCGATCCGCAGGAGGTCCCCGGCATCGCCCGGCTGGGCCCGGACCCGCTCGGCGAAGGTTTCGACCGGGAGGCCTTCGGCGCGCTGCTCGCCGGGGAACGGCGGCAGATCAAGGGCGTGTTGCGCGACCAGAGCGTCATCGCGGGCATCGGCAACGCCTACAGCGACGAAATCCTCCACCACGCCAAGGTCTCGCCCTTCAAACTGGCCGCCTCCTTCGACGAGGCCCAGGTGGACCAGCTGTACGCGGCCGTCGAGGAGACCCTGTGCACGGCCGTCGAGCGGGCGCACGGGGTGGCCGCCGGACGGCTCAAGGCCGAGAAGAAGAGCGGGATGCGGGTCCACGGCCGCGCGGGCGAGCCCTGCCCGGTGTGCGGGGACACCGTCCGCTCGGTCTCCTTCGCCGACTCCTCGCTCCAGTACTGCGCCACGTGCCAGACCGGGGGGAACATCCTTGCTGACAGGCGTCTTTCCCGCCTTCTCAAGTAGCTGCTTGGGCTCCGAGGTCACAACGGGGGCACTTTCCATGAGCGCCAGACCTCGGGTCACAGCGTCTCGGGTGGTGTCTTCGGCCGCGTCCCACAGGTGCACGTACACGTCGAGAGTGATCGACGGTTTGGCGTGGCCCAGCGCTCGTTGCACTACCTTGATCGACTCCCCGTGCTTGATCAGAAGCGACGCGTAGAAGTGCCGGAGATCGTGCATGGTGGCAGCTTCAGGAACCTCGAACTCGGCCCCTGACTCGGTCAGCCACGCGTTCGCTCGTGTCAGGGTCGCCTTCCAGAGGTGGGACCACTGACCCCGACGGATCGGACGATTGTCGCCGTTCAGGAAGATGAGGTTCGCCTTGCGCTCGATCGTCTTACGCGGGTCCGTTCGATCTTTGATCATCACAGGCGACAAGGGGAACCGCTCCAAGTGGGCTTCGATCGCCCGCAGTACGAGAGGAGCTACCGGCACTGTCCGGATGGAGTGGTGACTCTTCGGCGTGCTGATGTAAGACTCGCCCCGATCCGAGGTGACAAGTTGCTGCCGCACCCGGATCTCCCCCTTCGTGAAGTCCACAGAGTCAAGCTCCAAACCCCACAACTCACCCTGCCGCAAACCCGTGGCAGCCGCGATGAGCAAGGACACCCGATAGCGCTCCGGAGCTCCATTTACAAGCGCTGAGACGACCTCTGGGCGCAGCGGATGTACCTCATCCCGCCGTACGAACGGAAGCTTCACACCTTGGCACGGGTCCTTGCCGATAATCCCGTCCAGCACGGCGCTTTGAAGCGCTGCCCTCAGGTAGCCGAATGTGTTCTTGAGCGTATTGGGGGACAGCACCTTGGAACGGTCCCGCACCCATGTCTGTATGTCGGACCGTTTGAGGCTCGCTACCGGCCGATGCCCCAACAGGGGGTTGATGTGGATACGGAACGCCCTGTTCGCGTTCTCTGCTGTGGAAGCCTTGTGCAGTGCCGCTTCCAACCATCGCTCGGTGACAGACTCCAGAGTCTCCCTCCCGGCCTGGGGATCGATGTAGTGCCCCCGGTCCATGTCGGCCTGTATCGCCGCCGCACGCTTCTGCGCGTCGATCTTCCTGTCGAAGTGTTCTTTGCGCTGGCGGCCATCATGGTCGCGGTAGCGCACCTGCCATTGTTTTCCAGCCCCGTGGCTGGCTGCCGGGTAAAGGATTCGGGTTTTTGTGGAGTGGTCACACGGGGTGATGTCGGTTTTTGCAGCCTGTGAGGAAAGGTGCCACCGGTCGTATACCTGGGCCTTGCTCATGTTCTTGCCTTATCGCTCGCAGAGGCGGCGTCTAACCAAGCCTCTATGTCCCCCCCAGCGGTATCTGAGACGTGAGCCGACCTTTACGGTCTTGGGCCCTAATCCCTTGTACTTCCAATTATAAAGCGAACGGACCGAAATTCCCAGGTACACGGCTAGCTGGTCCGGTGTCCAAAGTGTGTCGTTCCCCATGCGGTGATCTCCAGTGGTGCGTAATGAACTCCATACTTGAACATTACGCCTTCTGCTCTCCTCTGAAACCGGGTTCGCAGGCGTCGTTTCGATCATTCACCGATGGTCAGGTTTCGCCGCCGCTCGGAAACTCGAAATAGCTGATTTGAGACGCGATATTTAATTTGAGGTATCAAGCGAGCGAGAGGTGGTAAGGGTTTCAGGTCGAATCGGCGGTGACCTGCGGGTTTATATCCTGAGCGTGGCTCGCGGAGCCCAGGACGGAGAGCTTCGTACCTATGGCCCAGGGATGGCTGCCAGGGGCCCTGGGGGCACCCGCCGCGACTCCCGTGGGGCCTGGACCTGCTCAGTGCGCCGTGAGCGCCCCTCTGGGCTCGTTCTCGGGCGGGGTTCTGAGTCAGCGCATGCAGAGACCCCGGTTAGCACCAGAGGTGAGTGCTAACCGGGGCTGGTGTCCCCCAGCCGGGGCGACTCGAACGCATCCCGGCCGAGGGAGGTGTCCCTCCGCCTCTCTGGCTGCCTCGCGCCGCCGCGATCACAGAGAGAGGGCGGAAACCTAGTTGGATGCTTCCTGCCCGGCCGTGTCTGCGCGGACGACTACGGCCACTTCCGAGAACGTGCGAACGAAGATCCCGTGCCTGGTGCGGCCGGTGTGCTCCATGGCCCAGTCGGCGCACTCGTTCGCGCTGCTGGTTGGGGCTGCCTCCCAGCCGCACTCGGGATGGACGCAACGAGCCGTGGCGGTCGTCTCCGCATCCGGGTGCCGCTTGATCACGTGCTTGACGAAGGTCATGACTGATCGGACGGACACGGTCGCTCCTCGCGTCGCCTACGACTGCCGGACTTGCTTCGGCCGTGGGGGTGATTTCTGACTTCGGCGTTGATCTTCGCTACTTCCACGCGGTCGCCCGCACGCCGTGCATCCGCACGTTCCCTTCCGAGCGCTTCGCAGACGCCGCATCCGGTCACCGGAACCGGCTCCAACTCCGACACGGGCACCGTCACGATCCCTGCGCTCCGTGGCCCTCGGAGTGGAGCCGCAAGCGGATGTTCGTATCCACGACGGTGCTGCCGTCGTGCTCCTTGCGGGCAGCCCTACGCAGCTTGACCAAACGGCCGCACTCGTCGCAGCCGGGGGCCGGCTCAGCGTCGGGCCTAGGGAACGGGTCGCGCTGCGGGCTCTGCTGCCACAAGCCGCTCCAAGTCCCGTTCTGCTTCTTGGTTGTGGTCACAGCCATGCCGACCTCCGCCGTCGCCCGTCGTCGTGGTGATGAACGGAACGCTAGGGAAGCGGAGTTGGGTCGCTTTGAGATTATTCTCGATTATTCTCATGCGTGGTCCCGCCATGCCTCGACATTCGGCTGCGGCGGCCGACACCCTTACCGGGACGGCCTTCCTCTGCGAGAGGTGATCTCGAATGGCACGCAGGTTGCGGTTCAACGGCACGGGCAGCGGTGGCACCGGATGCCCTTCGGTTCACGAGGACGTGGACAGCCGGGAGGTGATCGTCCATGGGCCCCCGCTGGCAGATCCCGACGACGTGGCCCAGCTTCAGCACATGTCCGAGGGGGAGGTCGCCATCGTCGTTCCGCGCGAACTATTGGTGGACTGGGCGCCCAGGGACGCCACGCGAGAGGCCAGGATCATCGACCTGGACGAGTTCGAGAACCTGTTCCGAACGTTCAAGCACACCGCGTGGCGACTGGAGACCCGAAGTAGGTATGCCAGCGATGAAGCCACCCAGACGTACCGGCAGTTCATCGAGGCCGGAGCGGCACAGTGGGACCCCGAAGACCCGTACTGCGATCTGATCGCACCGCAGACGGCGCAGGGCAAGCGGGTCGAACGGGTGCGCATCGTGGACAACCCGCCGACGGTTGGCCAGCTCTACCTGATGGATAACGCGAAGCGGAACAGCACTCTGGGCGAGGACATTCGCAACCTCAGCCGCGAGGACGCCGACCGACTGCAACTCCCATCGGAGGATGCCTGGTTGTTCGACAGCCGGCTCGTTGCCGTGCTGCGCTTCGACCAGTCGGACAACCTCGTTGACGTTGAGATGATCACCGAACCCGCGGAGGTCATCCGCTGGACGCGGGCAAGGGACGCGGCATGGCATCACGCGGTCTCGTACGAGAGGTTCGCGGCAGGGCTGACTGCGGGCGAGTAGGCGGAACGGCTAGACAGAGCAGGTACCGGTGAGCACGGATTATCAGAAGGCCCGCGAGGCCCTCGGGCTGCGCCTGCGCGAGATGCGCGAGTCAAGCCCACACGGGAAGATCGCCGGTACTGCTCTGGCCGAACGGCTCGGCTGGGGGCAGAGCAAGATCTCCAAGCTAGAGAACGGGCGCCAGACGGCGACGCCTGACGATCTCCGGCAGTGGGCCGAGGCTACGGGCCAGCCGGACGCCTACGAGGAGCTGCACGGGCGCCTGAGGGGTTTCGAGAGCCACATCCGGTCATGGCGGCGTCAGCTTGCCGGGGGACACCGCCCGGTGCAGGAGACATGGAACGCAGTGGTCTCCAACGCCAGCACCATGCACGTCTGGGAAAACAACGCCGTCAACGGGATGCTCCAAACCGCCGACTACGCCCGCTGCATCTTCGAGCAGTACGCCGCTCTCCAGAACTCTCCCCGGGACGCAGACGAGGCTGTGAGGGTCCGGATGAAGCGGCAGGAGTGGCTCTACCAGTCGGGCAAGCGCCTGCGCCTGGTCATGTGGGAGGGTGCATTGCGGGCGCAGCTATGCCCTCCCCCAGTCCATGCTGCCCAGCTAGACCGTCTGCTGGGGGTCGTGGGGATGGACACCGTGGAGCTGGGGATCGTCCCGCACGAAGCCGTTCTGAGGCTTCCACCAGGCAACCCCTTCTGGATCTTCGATGACCATCTCGTCATTGCCGACGACTGGCATGCGGAACTGTGGCTGGACGATGCGGAGACGATCGCCCTCTACCGCAGGGTCTGGGAGACGTTCCACTCCGCAGCCGTGTTCGGCGCGGAAGCCCAGAGGATCATCACCCGGGTCCGTCTGAGCGCTAGAAAGTAGCTCGCTCCACACGAAGGATCACTCTCCCGCTGTCAGCGGTGGGTGAGACAATCTGCTGTTATGAGTGAAGAGTTGCTCTCCCCTGACCTGACGCTGAGTCTTGATGCCCCACAGAACATTCCTGTCGCCGGGGAGTGGCTGCTCGGCACCGCTGCCGTAGTCGCTCAGCATCAAGGAGACACCGACAGGGCCCAGTTGCTCGCAGGCGTGTTGTCCCTGGAGATCCGGCTGTGGAACACGGAGTGGGGCGCCGAGGGCTACAAGATCGTCCTGGTGGTGGCTGCTCGTGACTACCCCGCCTATGGCGAGTCGGAGTTGGAGGCGATCGCTGAGATCATGCGCGCCGTTCTGGAGCCGGCTGGCAAGCAGATTGATGTCCTCAACGTCCGTCCACAGGTTCCCCGGCTTGGTGCCGACTGGCGGAATCAGGTCCAGGTGGCCAACGGCCCGAAGCCAACGAATCAGGCTCGGTCGCCGCGTTTGGAGCCGCGCCATCCGGTTGAAGACAAGCTCCACTTCACGAACGAGTGGGAGCACGACGTGTACCGGGTCCTCAAGAAGCGACAGGCGGAGCTCCCGGACAACGAGACCATCGGGATCATGCCCCTCGGTGGCATGTAGAGTCCGTGGCGTCACCCTCCAACCGGATCTTTTGATCACGTATCGCGGGTACGCGGGTGTCATCGAGATCGATGGACCGCATCACAGGAATCGAGCTTCCGCTGACCGAAGTCGGACGCGCCTCCTCGAAAACGCCGGAGTCAGGCACATCGACCGGCTGGGTGTGGAGGAGACCAAGAGTCTCGCAGAGGTCGAAAAATTCGTGAGTGACTTCTTGACCCGGCTCAGCCGATAGGCAGCGGAGTCTGACGAAGCCGGCGGTCGCGCTCCGGAGTCTGGTGATAGCTGTGTGTTTATAACGCGATCACCCGGTTTGGGTGAGTTGCGTGGTGGGTAATGTCAGTCAAACAGCTTCATGACATGTGGCCCACCAGGATGCACCCGCAGAACCTTGATCGGCTCTGAGTCCCACACGCCATGGATGCACCCCGGAACCTCGCTCGACGCGGCCGGGGCTTCTTGCGCTCCGCAGACTGCCGCGAGGACGGTCCGGGACGCCTGACCGGGACACCCCTCCAGATGGGGTGTCCTGACCGTCCCACCCCCCAGGGCACCCCCGGGACGGTCGTCCGGGACACCCCGCCGTACATAACCGTCCTACCGTCCCCCGCTTATGTAATAAGCGGGGGCGAGGCCGTGTACCCATGCATAGAAACCGCATCGCGGTTTCATTCCTACTTTCCGGCGGTAGTTTATCAGGGAGGGGAATGTGGTAATTTATATGGTACCATTAATAGAGTCCCACGTAAGTTATCATTCATGAAATTAGAGTCGAATGGAAAAGGGTATGAAGAAGCCGGTCAGTTACTCATTGGAGGAGAAAATGATCAAGGATCTAGCGGAAATTGCAGCCGCTGAAGATCGACCGATCTCATCGGTTGTCAGGGCAGCGGTGCGCGAGTACTTAGCGCGCGTCGGAAGAGCGGGGCGACTAGATGTCGAAGCGTCCTGAACTGCTGCAACTGACGGGCAACGCCGCAACCGACACGTTCCTGAACCTGGTGTGGAGACCCGACGAACTGGCCGCCCATGGGGCGCTGGTATTCGGTAAGCCATACACCCCGACGGTGTGGGTTGAGATCGGTCCGCAATATGAGGGGTCGTTCAGCTTTGATGCACCCTCCGGTGAGGATGTGTATTTCTGCCCGGCACTCTTTGGGGCAGGCCAGAACCGTCGTAGGGAGAACGTCCTAGGGGCGTTCTGTGTCTGGGCAGACCTGGATGAGCCGATGACACTCGAATGCCTGCTACACAGGGGGACGGTGCTGCCGTCCTTAGTTATCGAGTCCAGCCCCGGTAAGTTTCACGTGTACTGGCTATTGAGCCAGTTAGAGACTGACATTGAGAAGTTGCAGCGCTTGAACGCCGCCGCTGCGGAAGCGTTGTCTGCCGATCGTTCGGGCTTCGACGCGGGACAGTTGCTGCGGCTGCCTTTAGGCGTGAACAGCAAGCCTGCTGCCGACGGGCACCGTCCCTCGATCGTCTACCTAGATGCCGACGCGGTCTATGACCCCGATTGGCTTCTGACCCGGTTGCCAGAGCCGAACGCCGGCTCATGGATGCTTCCGGCACCACAGGGTGAATCAGCAGCCTGGGACGGCTCGTTACCCACTCTCGACGAACTGCCCGCCGACGTTCCGGGATGGGTGCGGACACACCTCTGCGAGGGTGTGCCGACGGGGAAGAGATCCGAGGCTGCCTACGGCGTCACAGTGGCCCTAGCGGACCACGGTGCTGATCCGGCATCGGTGATTGGATGGATCTGCCAGAGCCCGCTGTTTGATCACTACGGCACTGTCGAGCGCCTAGAGCGAGATGTCACTCGCATCATGGCCAAGCACGTCCCGACAGGGGTGTCATCAGAAGCCGCACACAGGCCCCACGGGGCCCCTAGTGACTCCTGGGCTGCCGTCCCGGTCCAAGACATCCTTGCGGGCACCTACGCGCCTCTCATGCCCACCCTGATGAACTGTGAGGGCGGGACTATCTCCCTGCTCTACCCTGGCCGCTCTCACTCGATCGCGGGGGAGTCTGGCTGGGGCAAGTCTCTTGCCGCTCAGGCAGCCGTTGCGCAGGCCCTGAGCGCGGGGAAGCGGGTTCTGTACGTCGATTACGAGTCCGACGTTGTCAGCGTGATCCGGGAGCGACTGGCCGAGACGTTCCGGGTTCCACACTCCGCGCTAATCGAGAGGTTTGCCTACGTCACACCGGATGGCCGTCCTAGCTCCGGTGCGCTGTCTCGCCTCACCTCTCAGAATTTCGATCTGGTGATCATCGACGGAGTCACCACAGCTCTTTCACAGTTCGGTCTTTCGGGCCGTGACGAGGGGGAAGTAACTCTGTGGAATCAAGAACTTGTCCTGCCTTTCGAGCGTTCAGGCAGCTCTGTGCTCCTGATTGACCACGTCACAAAATCGGCGGAATCGCGAGGGTCGTACGCTATCGGAAGCCAGGCCAAGCGGGCAAACCTAACGGGAGCCGCATATCTGGCCCGGAACATCCGGCCTTTCGGTATTGGCCTCTGCGGGATTCTTGAACTCAAGTTGGCCGGGAAGGACAGGAACGGACAGATCCAACGGCACGCCGACGATAGGGGAGTCGTAGCCCGTTTCGTACTCGACTCGACCGACCCCGATCAGCCCGTATTTCGGTTCGAAAGGGTTGCCCAGCTAGGACAGCCGGCTCACGTGATATCCCGGGATGAGACGTGGGAGAAAGCCGCGCTGGACTTCGTCCGCTCCAACCCAGGATGCTCAAAGCGCGCAATTGTTGAGGTCATGGGTACTGGGGGGAAAGCTGCCCGGGAGCAAACGCTCAACCTACTCGAAGCAAGAGGGCAGGTCCGCCGCGAGACAGAGTCTCAGGGGCGAGCCCACAGGTACTACCTATCCACATAGACCACACAACCACGAGGGCGGTTATGGACACGATGAGAAATGAAGGAATGTACCAACGCAGACGGAACCCACATGCCGGTTATCTGCGACGAAGGCTGTATCTTCTGCCTAGATTGCAGGAAGGTGTTCGCCAATTATGCGGAGAAGCAGGAGCACTTCGACCGGCTCGACTGCGATGACATCCATCGAGCCTTCGAAGAGAGCATGAGGAAGAAAAAATGACCGACAGTGAACTAGAGTCCCCTATTCCCGTGGCGTTGCCAGACGGATTCAAGTGGCCTTGGGGTGAGCGGGGGCCGGAGCGGCTGTCAGTGCCCGGGGCGCCAGTTGGCGAAACGAAAGTGACGTGGGATGGGAACGTCGTGATCGACGGCCCTCACGCCACGACGTGGCAGTTCCTGAATCGCTTCGACACCTCAGATGGCTCGTACAGCTCTTATCTCGGCGCGATAGGAGGTGATGAGGCGCACAGGGTGCCTCGCTGGGCTGCCACATGGGCTGCTGTGACCGGCACGGACGTATTTGAGGTCGCAGCGTCCGGCCTGGTTCCTGTGAGACGGGACGGGAGCATGGCGAACGACGGTTGGAAGAACCTCTCGTCCTTACTCCCCAAAGCTGAGAGCCCGGATGCTCTCTCACAGGCAGACATGGACCGGGCCGAAATTACACACTGCGATAATCATTTCCACGCGCCACGCGACCGGGGAAGCTGGGACGGGGCCAAGATCCGGACGGGCACTGACTGTGTACTGCCTGAAGGAGAAACGATTAAGACCAAAAACAAGGGTACGAAGAGTGTCACCTATCGCCCGGCCACGGGTGAGGTTCAGCGGAAAGAATACTAACAGAAAGGAATCTTTTGATGACCAACAAATATCACGATCCAAATAGGGATGACGTACCGCAGTACTCGTTAGAGTACCTTCGCAGCCTGCGATCGGCTGGAGAAAATGAGGAGCTTCTGAGGTTATGGAATGATGGTCACTTTCGGGAGG
This sequence comes from Streptomyces sp. GL_148, assembly GCF_057834205.1. Classification (NCBI taxonomy): domain Bacteria; kingdom Bacillati; phylum Actinomycetota; class Actinomycetes; order Kitasatosporales; family Streptomycetaceae; genus Streptomyces; species Streptomyces sp. GL_148. The sequence continues at coordinate 7,646,175 of NZ_CM174396.1, forward strand.
CCGCCGCTGAGGAATCCCAGAGAAAGGCAGCCGCTCGGGTGCATACGCGCCACAAGGGCGCTGATGCCGCTCAGATTAACGCCTGGCAGCGTAAGAGCGAGGATCGGGACTAGCCCGCTCTGGACATGAAGAAAGCCGCCTAGCTCCATTAGTGAGCTGGCGGCTTTGTTGTTCAAGGAGAGGGAAGCAGTAAGTGACCTAAGCCGGGACTCGTCAAGCCTACTGCTTTCCTGTTATGCGGAGGAATCAACCCGGGAGGTGAAGGATACCTTGCCCCTCAATTATAGCAGCATTCGCCGGTTTATGAGGGCTTGATCTCGTCTCTCCGGTCCTGCGAATCCTCGATTCTGCATTTCTTGCAGTACTGTCCTCTATTCCTCCAGGCGAACGGAGTGAATAAGGGCTCAGGCTTTGACCGGCGACATCTGGGGCAGCGCCTGAGTGGTCCGTAATTCTCCCTTGCCTCGAAGTAGTCCACAGGGAGCCCAGCCCTGTTGAACTCAATTCCTTCACAGGACCCCTCGGGCGAGGGGCGGTTTCTCTTCATGGGCATATTTCTCCTTTGGTTATGGCGATATGTGGTGGGATTTATTCTTTGAGAGAGCTGCCACCGCCTAGCGCCAGCTTGGTACCTCAAAACGGAATCACCTCAAAATCCCATGGCTTGTTAGGGGTCCCTAGTGGGCCGAGTTTCAACCTTGATTTGGTCGAGAGATTTTTTAAACGAGAAAATTCTTGATCAATGAAACGAATCATGATGATGCAGCAATGACTGAGCCTGAGACACCTATACGAGTGACCACTACGTCTGCGATCGGTGCACTGACACACCCGAACCGACACCCTCGAACCTCACTCAACCCACGTATCACCCAACGCCTTCTGGTCTATGTGGAGTTGAGTGTGTTCTGAGTCAGAGTTCGTGAAGGAATCTTGCGTGAGAACGACTGAGAGCCCGACTGACCCTGAGCGACCTACCGAACCAGCGCTCACAACCACGTCAGGACAACGCGCTGACAGGTCACATGCGAGTCACATCACCCCGAGAAACCCGGTGATCTCTGGTTATGACCAGTGAACAAGAACACCCAGGTCAGAACGTGTTCTGATGAGAACCCGCAGGTCACTCCTCTGCGCGTGGCAGTACTGCGCCACGTGCCAGACCGGGGGGAAGCCGCTCGCCGACCGGCGGCTGTCGAAGCTGCTGAAGTAGGCCCCGGTCCCTTCCGGGGTCCCGTCCGGGCCCTTCCCGGGAGGGTTCCGGGCGGCCCGGCTCCGGTTAGACTCCGGCCCATGGCCGAGGAGCAGCAGCCGCAGCCGCCCCGGCGGGAGGTCGTCACCGGGGTCCCGCGCGACAGCCGCCGCAGGGCCCCCGCGCACACGCCGGCCCGCTCCGAGATCTCCGAGCAGACCACCCTCGGCGCCACTTACGTACGGGCCCTCATGCGCAGCCAGCTCCGCGCCGGACTCGGCGCCCTGGCCGCGCTCGCCCTCCTGGTGGGCCTGCTGCCCCTGCTGTTCCTGCTCCCGCGGGTCGCGTCGGGCCCGCTGGTCTGGATCGTGCTCGGGGTCCTGGTCTACCCGGTGCTGTGGTGGGTCGCCCGGGCGTACGTGGTCCGGGCCGAGCGCAACGAGGCCGACTTCACCGGCCTGGTCGCCGACCCGACGGAGCCGCCGGGGCCGCCGGGGCCGCCGGGGCCGCGCCGGCCGGAGTAGCGGGACGGGCCGCGGCGGCGTACGTGCGCTCAGAACAGATGCATCGCCAAGTGCCCGAGCGGGAGCCCGAGTTGCCAGGCCGGGGTCCAGACCCGGGCGTTCTCGTCCAGGCCCGGCGGGGTGTCGGCGTGGCCGTGGCGTCCCGGGTCGAGGTTGGTGGCGAACAGCTCCGTGTGGTCCAGCCAGCGCCAGGCCACCCGGGCCAGCTCCAGGTCGGGGTCCTCGCCCCGGCCGTGCTCGCGGGCCTCCTCGCCCAGCGCGAGGAACCGGGTGTGGACCCAGTCGCGCCAGGGATGCCCGTACGCCGTCAGCGACATCCACTCGTCGAGCTGCGAGACGACCCTGATCCCGGAGAGTTCGCCGGCGGCGTCCGAGAGGTAGATGGTCAGCGCGAGCGTGTCGCGTCCGGCGCGGAACTCCAGGGTGCTGACCGGGATCAACCGGCCCGTGCGCAGCAGTTCGTCGGCGATGTACTCCGCGTAGAGCCATGCCATGGGCACCGCGAGCCCACCGTCACTGGTGCCGTTCGTACCCTCGGGCCGCACCGTTCCACCTTCTCCCGCACGCGTCGAGTCTTCCCGCCGTCAGCGCCGAGCCTTCCTTGCGAAGCTCGCGAAGCGGGGGATGTTTACTCAACTTGAACGGTCCTTTGCCGGTTTCGATGCGGTTCGTGTCCGCTTCGCGGGTGTTCAAGCCATTCTTTGACGCGTTTGTCCGACACCCGACACCGACACCCGACACCGACACCCGACACCGACCCCCGGCACCGGCACCCGGCCGGCCCCCGACTTCAGGCGCCGAGCCCGTACCCGTAGCCCTGGAGGCCCTTTCGCAGGGCGCGCAGAGCGTAGTACGTGCGGGACTTGACCGTCCCCGCCGGAATGCCGAGCTCGGCCGCGGCCTCGGCCACCGAGCGGTCCTGGAAGTAGACCTGCACCAGGACGTCCCGGTGCTCCGGCCCCAGTGATCCCACCGCCCGCCGTACGTCGATGGCGGTCACCGAGCCCGCCACCGCGTCACCCGGCGCCGGTGCCTGGTCGAGCCCCTCCGGGGTCACCTCCAGGGGCCTGGACAGGCGTGCCCGGCGGGCGTCGATGGCGAGCCGCCGGGCCACCGTGAACAGCCAGGGCCGCAGGGACTCGTAGTCGCTCCCCAGAACCTCCGGATGCTGCCACAGGCGCAGGAGGGTCTCCTGTACGAGGTCTTCCGCGCGCTGCGCGTCCCCGGCCGTGAGGCCCAGCAGGAAACCGAACAGGGCCCGTCCGTGTTCGTGCTGGAGTTCGGCCAGCGCCTCGGGATCGGTGTGTCGCAGGGTGGGGGCAAGGGGCACGGGAGGCTCCTTCCGGGGGGTCGGTGCGGGGGTGGTCGAGGTCGACGGATCCACCCTGACCTGCACCGGGCCCGCCCGGAACCGTCCCGCCCGGACGGTGCGCCCAAGCACCCGGGTCATCCGGTGGGCGGGCGCGCGGGGCGGTGAACGGTCGAACGGCGCGCCGAACGGCCATTGGGGTGAGTGTGCGGCCGGGCGACGGAGCCGTTCCTTGACTTCAGGCGTCTCTTTCTATGGATTGACGGAAGATCAGATAGTCATACAAGTAGATCCAGTCAAGGAGAGCCGGGACAGATGACCGCGCGCACCCGCCACGCCCTCGCACTCCTGACCGCCGTGGTGCTGTCGGCCGTAGCCGGCTGCTCGGCCGGCGGGGACCCCGCACCGGCCCGCCTCGCCGGTGCCCCGTCCTCCGCTCAAGCGCCCCCGGGTGCTGCCGGATCGACGACGTCCCCCGCCACCGGCTCGAAGAAGGGCTTCACCCTCGTCGCGAGCGGCGACGTACTGCCCCACGGGTCGGTCATCCGGCAGGCGGCCTCCGACGCGGACGGCGACGGCCACGACTTCCGGCCGATGTTCTCCGCCGTCAAGCCGATCGTCTCGGCCGCCGACCTGGCCCTCTGCCACATGGAGACCATCTACGGGCCGGACGGCGGCCCGTTCACCGGCTACCCCGCCTTCCAGTCCCCGCTCCAGGTCGCCGACGGCCTCAAGGACGCCGGGTACGACGGCTGTTCCACGGCCTCGAACCACACCCTCGACGGCGGCGGCGCCGGTCTGAAGCGCACCCTCGACCGGTTCGACAAGGTCGGTCTGAAGCACGCGGGCTCGGCCCGCACGGCGGCCGAGGCGGGCACAGTGACGATGTACGCGGCGGGCTCCGCGAAGGTCGCGCACCTCGCGTACACCTACGACACCAACGGCTACCCGATGCCCGAGGGCCAGCCCTGGGCGGTGAACCTGATGGAGCAGGAGAAGATCATCGCGGACTCCCGGGCGGCCCGGAAGGCGGGCGCCGACGTCGTCCTCGTCAGCCTCCACTGGGGCACGGAATGGCAGACCGAACCGGACGAGAAGCAGCTCGCGCTAGGCAAGGCGCTGACCGCCTCGCAGACCGCCGGCCGTCCCGACGTGGACATGATCCTCGGCACGCACGCCCACATCCCGCAGGCGTACGAGAAGGTCAACGGCACCTGGATCGTCTACGGCATGGGCGACCAGGTCGCGGGCGAGATGTTCAACTACAGCGGCGCCCGCGACATGCGCGGCAACTACGGTTCCATCGGCCGCTTCACCTTCGCCCCGCCGGCCGCTCCCGGGCAGCGCTGGCAGGTCACCAAGGCCGAGTTCGTCCCCCAGATGATGGACCTCGCAGCGGGCCGGGTCGTCAACCTCCCGGCCGCGCTCGCCCAGTCGCCCGGCCGCGAGGACTACGAGAACGCCCGCGACGAGATCACCGAGGCCGTCCTCGGCCGCGGCGCGGCCAAGGACGGGCTGACGATGGCGAAGTAGGGCCGGGAGTACCTCGGCCCGGGAACGCCTCAGACCGCGGCGTTCGGTCCCTGGGCGGCTTTGAGGCCCTGCATCACGGTCAGTCTGCGCACGAAGAGGACGGCGAGCACGGCGGCCACGACGGTGGTCAGGTCTCCGACGGCGCCGAGGAGGGAGGCGTCGCGGAGCCCTTCGTGCGTCACCGTCTTCGCGTACTTCCATGAGGCGACCTTGCTGATGATCCAGCCGGCGATGAACGTGAGCCACCAGGCCACGACCGGGGCGCCCGAGACCTGGCGGTAGGACCCGTCAGGGGCGTGCTGCGTGCTGGCGTCCCAGGTCTCCCGCGCCGTCCGGTACGGGAGGAAGAGGTTCGCGATCGGGACGAACCACCCGCCGATCGCCCAGCCGGCGCTCTGACTGAAGCCGTCGGGGCGGAACACCTCGGCGTTGCAGCGCACCCGGTGGAACCAGATGATGAAGACCACGACCGTGCCCAGCGTCGTGGAGCTCTGGAGGAAGCCGACCAGAGCGTCGAGGCCGTCGATCGAGCCGAGGTTGTCGTAGTCGAGGCCCGCGGGATCGGCGATCAGCTGCTTCTGAACCTGCCATTTGTGCAGGTTGAAGCCGGTCGAGAGGAGATGGGCCACCGCTCCCACGATCAGCAGCACGGTCGCGGCCTTCGCCATCGCGTCCGGGGAGCGCAGGAGTTGGGCGGGCTGGGACGGCGGGTACGGATACGGGGACGGTGACGGAGCGGGCGTGCTCGAGGACATGACGAAGTACCCCCACGGGAACTGTGTGACGTGTGACAAGCAAACGGCGGACGGGCGGACGGGCGGCCCGGAGCCGCCTGAACATACGTCATGCCCGAGCCCGCCGTCTACGGCGTTCGGTTGCGTGGGTAAATCGGTGCCCCGGGGGTTGTGACCTGGTGGACCCTACTGCTCGCAGAGGTTAGGGAACCACGGTCACCGGCCAGCGCCCCGCCTTCACCAGACGGATCGCCACCGAGCCCACGATCCGGTGTCCGGCCTGCTCGGAGGCCCCGACCACCACCGCGTCCGCCATCAGCTCCTCCGCCGCGCTCACCAGCCCGGCGTACGCGTCCCCGCGGAAGGTGTGGAACTGCCAGCGGACGTCGTAGACGCCCTTCAGCCGCTCCGCGGACTCCCGGATCTCGGCCACCAGCTCCTGCGCGATCTCCTCGGTGGCCTCCGACACGGGAGCCCCCAGCGAGGCCCCGGCCGGCATCACCGGCTGGACGTACACCAGCGCCAACAGCGCGTTCTGCCGCCGCGCCAAGCCCGCCGCGTAGGCGGCCGCGCGGAGCGAGGACTGCGACCCGTCCACCCCGGCGAGGATCACCTTCGGACCGTCCGTACCGCGCTCGAATCCCGTACCCACGTGCTCCGTCACCCTTCCGAGGTTAGGCCGTCTCTTTCGGATCGGGCCGGGTCGGCTCACCGCGCGAAGGGGCGCGGCCCTCCTTACAGTGCGAACCATGAGTGCCACCGTGGAGGAGACGCGCGGGACGCGCGGCAGCCGCAGCCGCTTCCTGAACCGGGTGCCCGACGCCTTCGGAGCGTTCTTCGGAACGCTCGGGCTCTTCTGCGCCCTGCTGGCCCTCTCCCCGACGCTGCGCCGCCTGCTGCGGCCCATCGTGCGCTTCCTCGACGCCATCGTCGTACCGGTCAGCGCCAACCTCGCCTACGCCGTCTTCCTCTTCCTCCTCGCCGCGGCACTCGGCATGCGCAAGAAGGTCGCCTGGTGGATCGTCGTCACCTATTTGGCCCTCCTGGTCCTGGTCGACGTGCTGACCATCGCCGCCGAGGACTACGCGGTGGGTTTCTCCTCCATGGCCCTCGCGGTCGCCGCCCTCGCGATCCTGATCGCCGCGCGCAAGGAGTTCAACGCCGCCTCCCGGCCGGGGGCCCTGTGGCGGGCCATGCTCGTGCTCGGCCTCGGTCTCCTCGCGGCCGTCTTCCTCGGCTGGGGCCTGGTCGCGCTGTTCCCGGGAACCCTGCCCAAGGGGCAGTGGCTGGACTGGTCCGCCAAGCAGGTCTTCGGCGGGCTGTTCTCGGCCCGGCAGTTCGACGGCCACCCCGCCAGACCCCTCTACTTCCTGCTCGGCCTCTTCGGCGCCCTCGCCCTGCTGAACGCCGCCGCCACCCTCTTCCGCTCCCAGCGGCTGACCGCCGCCCTGCACGGGGACGAGGAGCCCCGCATCCGGGCGCTGCTGGGCGCCTACGGACGGGGCGACTCCCTGGGCTACTTCGCCACCCGGCGCGACAAGGCCGTCGTGTTCGCCCCGAACGGCAAGGCCGCCGTCACCTACCGGGTCGAGGCCGGCGTCTGCCTCGGCAGCGGCGACCCCGTCGGCGACCCGGCCGCGTGGACCCCCGCCATCGACGCCTGGCTCGCCGTCGCCCGTCGCTACGGCTGGCAGCCCGCCGTCATGGGCGCCTCCGAGGACGGGGCGACCGCGTACGCCCGCTCCGGGCTCGGCGCCCTGCAGCTCGGCGACGAGGCCATCCTGCACGTCGCCCACTTCGACCTCGACGGCCGCGACATGCGCGTCACCCGCCAGGCCGTCAACCGCGTCAAGCGCACCGGAGCGAGCACCGTCATCCGCCGCCACTCCGCCCTCTCCGAGGACGAGATGCAGATGATCGTGGACCGGGCCGACAAGTGGCGCGACACGGAGACCGAACGCGGCTTCTCCATGGCCCTCGACCGGCTCGGGGACTCCGCCGACGGGGACTGCCTGCTGGTGGAGGCCTTCGACGACAAGGGTGAGCTGATCGCCCTGCTCTCCTTCGTGCCCTGGGGCAAGGACGGCATCTCCCTCGACCTGATGCGCCGCGACCGGGCCGCCCCCAACGGGGTCATGGAGTTCATGGTCGCCGAGCTCTGCGCGGCCGCCCCGGGCCTGGGCGTGCGCCGCATCTCCCTCAACTTCGCCGTCTTCCGCTCCGCCTTCGAAGAGGGCGGCCGCATCGGCGCCGGTCCCGTCCTGAAGGTGTGGCGCAAGCTGCTGCTCTTCTTCTCCCGCTGGTGGCAGCTGGAGGCGCTGTACCGCTCGAACGTCAAGTACGGCCCCGAGTGGTACCCGCGGTTCCTCTGCTTCCAGGACGCCGGCTCGCTCGCCCGGGTCAGCCTCGCCTCCGGCATCGCCGAGGGGTTCGTCTCCGTGCCCAGCATGCGCACCCTCTGGGGCAACGGCCACCCGCGCGGGCTCACCGCCCCCGCCACCACGGCGGGCTTGCCGCCCATCGAATCCCTCGGGCTGGAATCCGTAGGGGAGCAGGACGGTGAGGCCGCGCGGGCCGAGCGGCAGCCCGAACAGGTCCGGGTGCGGCACGACAAGCTGGAGCGGATCCGGGCCGCCGGCACCGACCCGTACCCCGTGGGCATCCCGCAGCGCACCCACACCGTCGCCGAGCTCAAGGCCGCGCACCCCGGTTACCCGTCCGGCACCCGCACCGGCTCGCCGGTCACCGTCGCCGGACGCGTGATGGTCGTACGCGACCTCGGCGGCGTGGTGTTCGCGGTCCTGCGGGACTGGTCGGGCGACATCCAGCTGATGTTCACCCGGGACGAGGCGGGCGCCAGCGTGCTCGACACCTTCACCTCCCAGGTGGACTTCGGCGACCACGTCGTCGCGAGCGGCGAGGTCGGCGCCAGCAAGGCCGGCGAACTGTCCGTGGTCGTCGGCTCCTGGCAGCTCACCGGCAAGTGCCTGCGCCCGCTGCCCGACAAGCGCAAGGGCCTCGCCGACCCGGAGGCCAAGGTCCGCCAGCGCTACCTCGACCTGGTCGCCAGCCCCGACGCGCGCGACGTCGTACGGGCCCGCTCCAGCGCCGTCCAGGCCCTGCGGCAGGGGCTGCTGGACCGGGGCTACCTGGAGGTCGAGACCCCGATGCTCCAGCAGATCCACGGCGGGGCCAACGCCCGGCCGTTCCGCACCCACATCAACGCCTACGACCTCGACCTGTACCTGCGCATCGCGCCCGAGCTGTACCTGAAGCGGCTGTGCGTGGGCGGCATGGAGAAGGTCTTCGAGATGGGCCGCACCTTCCGCAACGAGGGCGTCTCCTACAAGCACAACCCCGAGTTCACGATGCTGGAGGCCTACCAGGCGTTCGCCGACTACGACGTGATGCTCGACCTGACCCGCGAGCTGATCCAGGGCGCCGCCACCGCCGCCTTCGGCTCGCCGATCGCGCACAAGGCCGGACCGGACGGGAAGCTCGTCGTCCACGACATCTCCGGGCCCTGGCCGGTCAAGACGATGTACGGGGCGATCAGCGAGGCACTGGGCGAGGAGGTCGACGCCGACACCGAGGAGGCTGTCCTGAGAAGGCATTGCGACCGGGCGGCCGTGCCGCACGCGCCCGACGACACGCGGGGCGACGTGGTCCTGGAGATGTACGAGCGGCTGGTGGAGGAGCGGACCAAGCTGCCCACCTTCTACAAGGACTTCCCGACCGACGTCTCCCCGCTCACCCGGCAGCACCGCAAGGACCCCAGGCTCGCGGAGCGCTGGGATCTGGTGGCCTTCGGCACCGAACTGGGCACCGCCTACTCGGAGCTGACCGACCCCGTCGAGCAGCGGCGCCGGCTGACCGCGCAGTCGCTGCTGGCGGCGGGCGGGGATCCGGAGGCGATGGAGCTCGACAACGACTTCCTGGACGCGCTGGAGTACGCGATGCCGCCGACCGGCGGGCTGGGCATCGGCGTCGACCGCCTCGTCATGTTCCTCACGGGTCTGACGATCCGGGAGACGCTGCCGTTCCCGCTGGTGCGGCGCGGCTGATCGGCGGGACTACTCCGGGCGGGTGAGCGCGCGGGGGCGTGTCCGCGCCTCTCGACATCTGCGACGATGTCGTTGATACGTAGTAGTAATGAAAAATGACGAGCCGACAGTAGGGCGACGCATGCTCCTGCGTTCCGCCGTCTTCCTCTCAGTCGCCGCCGCCGCAGGTCTGCTGGCGGGCGGCGAAACCGATCTGCCGACATCGGGCGCGGGGACCCCCGCGGCAGGCGCCGGACCAGGGGCGGTACCCGGCGGAGCCGCAGGGCCCGGACCCCTCACCGGAGCCCCCGGCGCACGGCCGCAGTTCCCGCGCGGATCCCCGTACCGGCTCGAGCCGATGACCTCCGAAGGGGCCCCGGAACGCGTGCCCGCGGCGAAGCCCGCCGTACGGACCCGGCCGATCCTGGAACTGCCCGCCCACGCGAGCACGGCGAGCGCCATGACCCTCACCTTCGACGACGGCCCCGACCCCCGCTACACCCCGGCCATCCTGGACACCCTCGCGCGCCACGGCGTCCGGGCCATGTTCTTCGTCTGCGGGGAGATGGCGGTGGACAACCAGGACCTGCTGCGCAGGATGGTGGCCGAGGGACACGTCATCGGCAACCACACCTGGACCCACCCCCTGATCCCCAAGCTGAGCCGGCCGGCCCTGGCCTCCGAGATCGGCCGCACGAGCGAGGTCGTCCAGCAGGCCGTCGGTACGGCTCCGCAGTGGTTCCGGGCGCCCTACGGGGCCTGGAACCGGGCCGCCTTCGAGATCGGCGCGGAGCTCGGCATGGAACCGCTCGCCTGGACCGTGGACACCCTGGACTGGAAGGAACCGGGCACCGCGACGATCGTGTCGAGGGTCCTCAAGCAGGCCGCACCCGGGGTGATCGTGCTGAACCACGACGCGGGCGGCAACCGCTCGCAGAGCGTGCAGGCGCTGGCGAGCTACCTGCCGCACCTGCTCGGGCGGGGATTCAGGATGACGCTGCCGGAGCTGCCGCCGCGCTGAGGGCCGTACCCCGCAGGGGGCCGTATCCCGCGCGGCGGCGTCGTCGTCCGCCGCCGCGCGGGCCGGTCAGCGGGCCTCCACCATCCGCGCGAACACGACGACGTTGCCGTCGTAGCCGCGGCCCTTCGAGTAGCCGCCGCCGCAGGTGATCACCCGGAGCTCCGGGTGTCCGGTGTCCCCGTAGACCCGGGATCCGGGGAAGGTGTTCTTGGAGAAGACCTCCACGCCGTACACCTCGAACACGGCCGTGCGGCCGTCGTAGCGCGCCACCTCGATGCGGCTGCCCTTCTGGACCGAGCCCAGTCCGTAGAAGACCGCGGGGCCCTGCGCGTTGTCCACGTGGCCCACGATCACCGCCGAACCCCGCTGGCCCGGCGAGATGCCGTTGAGGTACCAGCCGGCCAGGTTCTTGTCCTGCGGGGGCGGCGCGTCGATCCAGCCCTGCGCGTCCAGCCCGACCGTCATCACCGGTGCGTCCACGCTGATCGACGGGATCCGGACGCGCTGGACCGACGAGTGGCCCAGCACCTCCATGTCCGGCGGCGGCACGGGCGGCTCGCCGGGCGCCTGGTGGGCCTCCGGCCCGACCGCCGTCCCGGCCGGTGCGCTGACCGCCGCGGCGGCGGCCGGCTGCGGGGGTCCGTCGCCGGCCTCGGCTCCGTTGCGCATCATGGCGAGGCCGGTGAGCATGACCAGCGCGATCGCACCCCAGGGGGAGCGCCTCCTCGGTGGCCTCTCACTCTCGTCCTCGAGCATGGTTCTCCCTTCCCGACGCGGGGGTCCCGACCCGCGTTCCTGTCCCACCCCTTCACGCCCTACTTCACGCACGCTAAGGCGGTGCGTGCGGGACGGCGATCGGGGAAGGGCGAACGGGTGGTGGGGCCGGAAGGGGTGCGCCCATCCAGGTAATCGTCACATAAATGCCTGACGGGTCGTGACCTGCGGATCCGTCAGCGAACGCGTCCGCGCATCGGCGTGTCGCTCAACCTTGCGGCCCAAAGGCGGAAATGCGCTGGTTGCGGACCGGACCGAGGGTTCGTGATGGGAGGCGTTCTCGTCGATCTGCCCGGGCCACCGCTCCGGGGCGCTTCCCGCTGGAGGTTCCACCATGCGTGTTCTCCGCGCCCTTACCGTGACCGCGGCGGCCACTTGCGCCGCCATCGCCCTCAGTGCCCCCTTCGCCTCCGCGAACCCTGCGGGCGGTCCGCCCTCGGGAGGAAACGGCGGGCCCAGCAATGTCACGGTCAACCCGTACTCCGTGCACCAGGGCTCCACGATGCAGGTCAGCGCGGCCGGCTGCGGCCACGGCGGCATCGTCTTCTCCCACGGCAACTTTCCGCAGACGAACCTGTCGGCCGGCTCCATCGGCTTCGCGACCGTCCGGATCTTCAACCACGCCTCGCCCGGACACCACACGCTGTCGGTCAAGTGCCACGACAACAGCCTGGTCGCCACGCACCGCTTCACGATCCTGGACGGCCGCGGCGCCCAGGGCGGCATCGGCGGCTCCCTCGGCCCGTCCACCACCGAGACCGCCATCGGCGCGAGCCTCGTCGGCGCGGCGGCCCTCGGTGCCGGTGCCCACGTGATGCGCCGTCGGCGCCCGATCCGCGGCCGGGCCTGACCGGCCGACCTCCCCGGTCGGCCCGGACAACCGCCGGTCGCCCCGTGTCCTGGCCAGGACACGGGGCGACCGGCGTTTTGGGGGAGATGGAGCTCTCGTGGGGATCGCGTTGGATCGGGCTGGGGGGCAGACAGGCCCGTGGTGCAGCGTGGTCAGTGGATGCGGCGGATGTCGCGTCGGCGCAGGGCGTAGCCGAGGCCGACGAGCCCGCCGAGGACGAGCCCCGCGCCGGCGCCGAGCTTCAGGGGATCGAGCCCGGCCACACTGCCGCCTAGGCCGCCGCGGACGCCGAGGGCGGCGCCGCGCGAAGCGCCCGTACCGGTGCCGGCGCTGGTGCCCGTACTCGTACCGGTGGCCGCGCTCGCGCTCGCGGTCCTACGGGCGCCGACGGTGGAACTGGTCGTGGGCCTGCCGGTGCCGCCGGTGATGGTGAGGTCGGCCGAGCCGGTCTCGCCCGCGCAGGTGAAGGAGACGGAGTACTGGGCTCCGCGCCGCGCGTCCCGGTCCACGGTGACCCGTGCGGTCTTGCCCCGGTCGATGCTCACGGTGTCGAAGACGCCGGAGGAGACGGTGGCGAAGGCGGCGTTGCAGCCGGTGACGGACAGCACCACCTGGCCGCCGGGGGCGACCGTCGAGGGGGTGATGGCGAAACCGAAGGAGGTGATGGGTGCGGCCTCGGCCGCACGCGCGGCGGGCGCGGCCGCCGCGCCGAAGAGCAGGAGGGCGCCCGCCGCGGCGGCGCCCAACAGGGCTGAAGGGGAGGTGCGTATCGCGCCCATGGTGGATTCTCCGGATCCCCGAGGAGCAGCCGCGGAACGGTTTCCGCACGTGGGGGGTCGTGCGCCTCGATGTCCGCCACGCTAGGTCCGGGCGCGGTCACCCGCGATCAGGAACGGGCAAATGGGGCATGGCGGTAGGCCGAACCGGGGACGGGAGGCCCGTCCCCGGTTTACCGTCCCCGGGTTGCCGGGCCCGGCCGGCGAGACGCCGTGTCAGCCGCCGAGGCCCAGATGTGGGAACTGGGAGAGGAACGGTTCGGCGGTGGCGGCGATGCCCCGGCCGAAGGGGGCGTCGAAGTCCCAGATGAGGAACAGCAGGAACGCGATCAGCGCGCTGAACAGCCCGGCCAGCAGCAGTTCCCGGAACGAGCGCCTGATCTGCAGGGTGAAGATCAGCCCCACCGTCACCAGGGCCCCGGCGATCAGGCCGAACCAGACCACCCCGGGCATGGTGGCCCCGGCGCCGAGGCCGCGGGCGTTGCGCGCGTCGTCGACCAAGGCGACCTGGTCCACGAGCGGCTGGTACGCCTGGCCCTCGTGGTCGGTCTGCGGTTCGTAGTCCGTCACATCGCGGCGGATGCGTTCCAACAGCTCCCCGCTGCGGTCCGTCAGCTCGCCGTTCTCGGCCATCACCTTCCATTCGGTGTCGACGACGTGGGTCACGTAGGCGTCCACGTCGGACCTGATCTTCTTGCGCACGTCGGCCGGGTAGACCTCGGAGCGGACGCTGATCTCGTGCAGGGCCTGCGCTTCCTGGCGCACGTATTCCTGGGCGGCCCCGCGGCCCTCCCAGACACCGGCGATCGCCAGGCCCAGCACGATCGCGTAGATCACGCCGATCATCATCGTCATGTACTCGATGACGTCAGGGGTCTCGCTGGGATCGTCGTCCTCACCGATCCGGCGCTGGTTGAAGAAGGCGATGGACAGCACCACGGCACACGCCGCGGCCATCGCGAGGGACAGGACGAGCCATTCCGACAAGATGACTCCCAATCGATTACGGGGTGGAATGCGGCGGCTCTAGCGCGGGCGCAGCGCGACGATCGCGAGCACCGCGGGGGCCGCGGTCATCAAGGTGAAGGTCACCGGTGAGATGTGGCGCTCGACCGGCTTGCGGGCCGCCGCGTGGTAGGCGGGGCGCGCGACCGGCTTCTTGGGCGCGGCCGCGGGGATCGCACGGGGCGGCGCGGGCGCCGGCGGCGCGGGTGGCTCCGCGACGGGTTTCGGGACCGGCTTCGGGACCGGTTTCGGGGCCGGGGGAGCGGGGGCCGGGCGCGCGGGGGGCGGGGCCGGTTCGGGGGGTTTCGGCACCGGCTTCGGAGCGGGCGGGGGCGGTGGAGGCGGCGGTGTCGGCGTCGGGGTGGGCGTCGGCTTCGGGGGTGGCGGCGGAGGGGGCGGGGTGGGCTTGGGAGGACACGGCGGTGGAGGCGGCGGCGGGCAGGGCGGATGCCCGTGGTGGCCGCCGTGACCGTGACCGTGACCGTGGCAGTGCCCGCCGTGGCCCTTGCCGTGGCCGGGGCCCTTGCCGTGCCCGGGGTTGCCGGGGTTGCCCGGTCCGCCCTGGTTGCCGCGATCGCCCCGGCCGCCCTGCTTGCCCTGGTTGCCGTGATCACCCCGGCGGCCCTGGTCGCCGTGACGTCCGCCACCTCGGGTACCCCCGGTCGCGCTGCCGAAGGCGGATAAGGCGGGCCGAACGGCGCTCGCCCCGTCGCCGACGTCGATCGTCGCGTATGCGCTGCTATCGGCCATGGCCGGTGTCGCGGACAGGGCCGCCCACAGGAGGACCGGGACTGCCAGCAGGCGCCTGGAAGAGGCTCTTTTCACCCGGGGATCATGGGGTCGCGCGCGCTCGCGCGCGGGAAGGTTGACCTTGGTTCGCCTGAACGGGTGAGGCTTTGGCTATGGAGGTTTGAGCCAGATCTGCATCGTGTCCGATCGTTCACCGACCTTTTCCCAAAAGGTATTTGTCGGTTTCGATCATTCCTTGGGCGTCGTCCGTCCGGTCTTTGGCGTGTGACGAAGAACGGATCGCCAATTTCCGCTTTCGCTCGCTCCGTTGGGCAATGATCAGTACATTCGGCTCGGACAGGAGTCCGATCCGCCCGGACCGCTGCAGGACTAAGGCTTGGAGACCCCGATGGAGCGCCCCTCCTGGGCCCCGCCAGGCATCGACATATCGGTGCCGAGCGTGTCCCGTATCTACGATTACTACCTGGGCGGCTCCCACAATTTCGAGGTCGACAGGCAGGCGGCCCGTCGGGCCATGGAATTCATGCCGGGCCTGCCCAAGATCATGCAGGCCAACCGGGCATTCATGCGCCGTGCCGTCCGGTACGCCGTCGCCGAGGGCGTGACGCAGTTCCTCGACATCGGCTCCGGCATCCCGACCTTCGGCAACGTCCACGAGATCGCCCAGGCCGCCAGCCCCGAGGCGCGCGTGGTCTACGTCGACCACGACCCGGTGGCCGTCGCCCACAGCCAGGCCGTCCTGGCCGGCAGCGAGCGGACCGGGGTCGTCGCCGCCGACCTGCGCAAGCCCCAGGACATCCTGGCCGCTCCCGAGGTCGCCCAGGGGCTCGACCTCAGCCGCCCGGTCGCCCTGATGCTGGTCGCCGTCCTGCACTTCCTGGAGGACGCGGACGAGCCCTACGCCGCCGTCGCCCAACTGCGCGACGCGCTGGCCCCGGGCAGCCTGCTGATCCTCACGCACGCCTCGTACGAGGGGATCCCGCTCTCGGAGGAGGCCGCGAGCGGAACCGTCGGCGTCTACCGCGAGATCCGCAACCCGCTCGTCATGCGCGACGGGGAGCAGATCCGGCGCTTCTTCGACGGCTTCGGCCTGATCGAGCCCGGCCTGGTGTCCATGCCCGACTGGCGGCCCGACACGACCGGCGGGACGGAGGGCGGGACCGTGGACGAAGACCCCTACGCCTTCTCGGGCTTCGCGGGTGTGGGACGCAAGGCGTGAGACTGCCGACGCAGACGGCGGACGACCCGGCCGCGCCGCAGGGCGGTCTGGAGGACCGGATCGGGCGGTTCGCGACCATCTGGGGGAGGGCGATCTTCCCGGTCACCGCGACCTCGCTCACCCGGGGCGAGTTCGAACGCCACCTCGTACCCCTCACCCGCACCCTCGTCGAGGCCCTGCGCGCCCGCCCCTTCGACTCCTCCGTCGGCCAGCGGGTCGGGGAGGAGCTCGTCGCCGTCCACTGCACCGACCCGGAGGCACTGGCCGGCACGCTCGGAGTCGTCGAGTCCTACCTGGTGCTGTACTGCGGTCCGGACGGCCCCGACGCCGAGAGCGTCGAGGGAACCGAGGAGTACCGGTCGCGCTGCGCCCGGCTCCAGCACGGCATCGCGGCCGGGTTCGCCCGCGCCCTGCGCGAGCGCACCCTCAAGGAGCAGGAGGCCATCGCCCGCTCCGCCCTGACCGCCCGCGCCGACGCCCAGCAGGCGCTGCACGCCAGCGAGGCCCGCTTCCGGGCGGTCTTCGAGGGCGCGGCCATCGGGATCGGCATCGCCGATCTGGAGGGCAACGTCCTGGAGATCAACGACGCGCTGCTCCAGATGTTCGGCGGCATGGACGGCCACGTCCGGGGCCGCAACGTCAGCGAGTGGAGCCACCCCGACGACACCCCGCACGTCTGGCGGATGTACGGGGAGCTCGTGCGCGGCGAACGCGAGAGCTACCGCGTCGAGAAGCCGTACTACCGGCACGACGGGACCGTGCTGTGGACCAATCTGACGGTCTCGCTGCTGCGCGACGCCGAGGGCGTGCCGCAGTACCAGCTGGCCCTGATGGAGGACACCACCGAGCGCCGGCTGCTGAACCTGCGCCTGCGCTACGAGGCCACCCACGACGCCCTGACCGGCCTGCCGAACCGGACCCTCTTCTTCGAACGCCTGGAGAAGGCCCTGGGCGGCTCCGGCGGCGCCCGCTTCGGCCTGTGCTACCTCGACCTCGACGGCTTCAAGGCGGTCAACGACAGCCTCGGCCACTCGGCCGGCGACCGGCTGCTGGTGGAGGTCGCCGACCGGCTGCAAAGCTGCGCGACCGGACCGGGCGAGGTGGTCGCCCGGCTCGGCGGCGACGAGTTCGTGGCGCTGACCACCGGCCCCGACACCGAGGAGAAGTCCACCGAACTCGCCGTCCGGATCCTGTCCGCCCTCTCCGTCCCGATCCGGCTGGAGGGCCGTGAGCTGACGGTCCGGGGCAGCATCGGCATCGTCGAGGGCCCGGCCCGCGAGCGCACCCCCGCGGAGGTGCTGCGCAGCGCCGACATCACCATGTACCGGGCCAAGGCGGCCGGCGGCAACCGGTTCGAGTTCGCCGACGCCGCTGCCGACGCACGCGCCATCACCCGGCACGGCCTGACCAACGCCCTCCCGGCGGCGTTGGAACGCGGCGAGTTCTTCATCGAGTACCAGCCGCTGGTCCACATGCACGACGGCAGCGTGCACGGCGCCGAGGCGCTGGTGCGCTGGTCACACCCGCAGCACGGGGTGCTCGGCCCGGACCGGTTCATTCCGCTCGCCGAACGCACCGGGCTGATCGTGCCGCTCGGCCGCTGGGTCCTGGAGGAGTCCGTCCGCCAGGCCCGCGCCTGGCAGCACCAGAAGGGCGGCGCCACCCTGCGGATCAACGTCAACCTGTCGCCGACCCAGCTGCACCACCCCGGCCTGGTCGCCGACACGATCCGGGTCCTGGAGTCCTCGGGCCTGTCTCCGGGCACGCTGTGCCTGGAGGTCACCGAGTCGGCCCTGATCGGCGCCGACGACGAACTCCTCGAGCCACTGCGCCGGCTCGCCGCCCTGGGCGTGGACATCGCCCTCGACGACTTCGGCACCGGCTACTCGAACCTGGCCAACCTGCGCCGCCTGCCCGTCAGCGTGCTGAAACTGGACCGCTCCTTCACCAAGGGCATGCAGCAGCAACCGGCCAACCCGGTCGACGTCAAGATCGTGGAGGGCATCGTCGCCTTGGCCCACAGCCTCGAACTCGCCGTCACCGTCGAGGGCGTGGAGACAGGCGCCCAGGCCGCCCAGCTCCGAGCCCTCGGCTGCGATACGGCCCAGGGCTGGTACTACGCCCGCCCGGGCGCCGCCGACCGCATCCACACCCTGTCCCTGGCGGACGCGGTCCCCAGCCCCACCCTCTGAGCACCGGCCGGGCCGGCCGGGGTCAGTCCAGGCCCGCCTCCGTCCCCCGGCCCGGCTCGCGGACGGCAGCCACCACCCGCTCGTAGCGCCGTGCCGTGTCGGCCAGTACCTCGGCGGCCACCGGAAGCCGCTCGGCCTGGTAGGCGTCGAGCGCCTCCTCCCCGGCCGCCCCGGAGAGGACGGCGGCCAGCGTCCGGCCGAGGGCGGCGGCGTCCTGGATGCCGGTGTTCATACCCAGTCCGCCGGCTATGGGGTGGACGTGCGCCGCGTCCCCGGCGAGGAAGGCCCGGCCTTCGCGTATCCGGGGTGCCATGCGGACGTTGACCCGCCAGGAGGAGAGCCAGGTGGGCTCGGTGAGCCGTATCCCCGGCATCCGGGCGTGCCGGTCGAAGAGCCGCTGGAAGCTCTCCAGGGACGGCGGCAGCGCGCCGCCGCTCGCGTCCGTTTCGGGGGCGGCCTGCAGCTGGAACGTGTCCGTCCCCGGCATCGGGCAGAGCAGGATCCCGCCCCCGTCCGACGTGAACCACTGGTGCCAGAACGCGCGGCTGAGCCCCGGCGCCCTGACATCCCCGAGCACCATCGCCGGTTCCTTCTCCCCGCTCCCCTCGAAGGGGATAGCGAGGAGTCCGCGGGTGGTGCTGTGCCCGCCGTCGCACCCCGCCAGATAGCCGGCCCGGATCACGGTGCCGTCCTCCAGCCGCGCGCGGACGCCGTCCGCGTCCTGGGTGATTCCGGCGAGCCGGGACCCGTACTCGACACGCACGCCCAGCTCGGCCAGCCGGTCGCGCAGGGTCTCCTCCACCTGCCACTGCCCGATGAGCAGGCCGCCGCCGACGGCGGTGTCCTTCACGGGCTCTCCGTCGAAGTACTTGCGCAGCACCACGCCTTCGCGTCCCTTGCCCCTCAAGGAGTCGGCCGCGCCGAGCTCCTCGAGGAATTCGAGGCTGTCCGGCCGGAGGCCCTTGCCCCGGGACTCGCGGTGCGGTCCCAAGCGGCCTTCGACGATCCGCACCGCGATGCCGCGGCGGGCCAGGTCGCAGGCGAGCGTGAGCCCGGTCGGGCCGGAGCCGACGATCAGCACGTCCGCGCCATCCGCTGCACCCACTGCATCCCGTACGTCCATTGCGTCCATCGCGTCCATCGCGTCAGTCATGAGAGGTCCCCCTCGTCGTCGGTGGTTCAAGGAAAGCGGCTCCCGCCAGAAAATGCAACCCGGTTACAAAGCTAACCGGGTCACTCATTCGTGTTAGGCTGGCCCCATGGAGAACACGAAGGGTCTGCGCGAGAACAAGAAGCTCCGTACGCGCCAACAGCTGGCGGCCACGGCGCTGGAACTCTTCCTGGAGCGGGGCTTCGACGCCGTCTCGGTGGCCGATGTCGCGGCCGCCGCCGAGGTCTCCAAGCCCACGCTGTTCCGCTATTTCCAGAGCAAGGAGGACCTGGTCCTCGACCGCTTCGCCGACCATCAGGACGAGGCGGCGCGCATCGTGCGCGACCGGGCTGCGGGACAGACCCCGGTGGCGGCCGTGCGCACCCACTTCCTGGCGGCGCTCGCCGAGCGGGACCCGATCACCGGGCTCTGTGACCACCCGAACGTGCTCGCCTTCGAGCGGCTGCTCTACGGCACCGCCAGCCTGGAGTCCCGGCTGGCCCACTACACCGCCCGCGAGGTGGAGTTGCTCGGTGCGGTCCTGGAGGCCGAGGCGGTCGACCCGCTCACCGCCCGCCTGGCGGCCGGATACCTGGTGGCGGCCCGTCAGGAGCTCGGCCGGGAGAACTGGCGCCGCATCGAAGCAGGCCAGAGCGCCGACGAGGCCCACCCCGCGGCCGTGGCCGACGCGGAGCGCGCCTTCGCCCTCCTGTCAGGCGGCCTCGACCGGGCGCTGCCCGTCCGCCGGTCCTGACGTCGGGTGGCTGAGCTCCCTCAGCCCAGCAGGATGCGCTTCAGCTCCCGGGCCGCCCGCGGGGGCGCCACGTCCGTGCGGTGGGCCAGGGCGATCGTGCGGCGCAGGGGGGAGCCCGCCAGGGGGGTGGCGCGGAGGCCCGAGCCCGCGTGGTCGACCACCATCGCCGGGACCACCGCGATGCCGAGCCCCGCGCGGACGAAGCCCAGTACCGCGTCCATCTCGCCGCCCTCCACCGTGAACACCGGCTCGAAGCCCTCCGCCCGGCAGGCCGCCACCGTCAGGTCCCGCAGGTCGTAGCCGTGCCGGAACATCACCATCGGCTCGTCGCGCAGCGCGGACACCGTGAGCGAACCACCGCCCGCCGGAGGCGGGAGGGCCGCCGAGGAGACCACCACCAGGTCCTCCGTCAGCAGCTCCACCGTGGTCAGCGCCGGAGCCGAGGGGGGCAGCGGCAGGGCGATCAGCGCGAGGTCCAGGGAGCCGCGCGCGAGCTCCCGTACGAGGTCCAGCGAACCGCTCTCCTCGATCAGCAGCTCGATCCCCGGATGGGCGGCGTGGAAGGCGCGGAGCACGCCCGGCAGCAGGCCGGTGCACAGGCTCGGGGTGGCGCCCAGCCGGATCCGGCCGCGCCGGAGCTGCGCCAGCTCCTGCACCTCCAGCCGCGCCGTGTCCGCGTCGGCGAGGATCCGCCGGGCCAGCGGCAGCAGGGTCTCGCCGGCATCGGTGAGCGTGATGTTCCCGCGCGCCCGGCTGAAGAGCTCGGCGCCCAGCTCCCGTTCCAGCGCCTTGATCTGTTGCGACAGGGAAGGCTGGGCCACGTGTTCGCGCTCCGCCGCACGCGTGAAGTGCCGGGTCTCGGCCACGGCGACGAAGTAGACCAGCTGCTGAAACTGCATGTCCCCAGGCTAGCGCCTACATAGCCTGAGCCTATCGACTTCAGCTCTGCCATGTCTTGGACCTTTCGGGACCTTCGTCCTTACCGTCACTGTCATGGCTCTGGCAACGCGGACGGATCGACGGCCGTCCACCACGCGCACGCTCTGGGACTCCTCCGTCGGCAAGAAGTCCGTGATGGCCGTCTCCGGCCTGATCATGCTCGGCTACCTCGTCGTGCACATGCTCGGCAACCTCAAGATCTTCTTCGGGGCGGAGGAATTCAACGGTTACGCGCACTGGCTCCGCACGCTCGGCTCGCCCTTCCTGCACCACGAGTGGGCCCTGTGGATCGTCCGCGTGGCCCTCCTCGCGGCCGTCGTCGCGCACGGGGTCTGTGCGTACCAGCTCAGCCGCCGCGACATCAAGGCGCGGCCGGTGAAGTACGCACACAAGCGCCGCCGCGCGAGCTACGCCACCCGCACCATGCGCTGGGGCGGCATCATCCTCGCCCTCTTCATCGTCTGGCACCTGCTCGACCTCACCACGCTGACCGTGAACGAGCGGGCCTGGGCCGGGCATCCGTACGAGAACGTCCTCGCCACCTTCTCCACCTGGTACGGGAACACCATCTACCTCGTGGCGATGGCCGCCCTCGGACTGCACGTCCGCCACGGCTTCTGGAGCGCCGCCCAGACCCTGGGTGCGGGCAACGCCCGGCGGGACAGGACGCTGAAGTTCCTGGCCAACGCCCTCGCCCTCGTCCTCTTCGCGGGCTTCGTGTCCGTGCCCGTCGCCGTCATGACCGGAGTGGTGAGCTGACCATGAGCGAGAACACGAGCATGAGCGCTGGTGCAAGCGAGGCCGTGCACTACGCCGATTACACCACCGGGGACCCGATCGCCGACGAGAAGGCCCCCGAAGGCCCCATCGCCGAACGCTGGGACCGCCGCCGCTTCGAGGCCAAGCTCGTCAACCCGGCCAACCGGCGCGGGCACACCGTCATCGTCGTCGGCACCGGCCTGGCCGGCGGCGCCGCCGGCGCCACCCTCGCCGAACAGGGCTACCACGTCGTCCAGTTCTGCTTCTCCGACTCCCCGCGCCGCGCCCACTCCATCGCCGCCCAGGGCGGCATCAACGCGGCCAAGAACTACCGCAACGACGGCGACTCCGTGCACCGCCTCTTCTACGACACCGTCAAGGGCGGCGACTTCCGCGCCCGCGAGTCCAACGTCCACCGCCTCGCCCAGATCTCCGTCGAGATCATCGACCAGTGCGTGGCCCAGGGCGTCCCCTTCGCCCGCGAGTACGGCGGCCTCCTCGACACCCGCTCCTTCGGCGGCGTCCAGGTCTCCCGCACCTTCTACGCCCGCGGCCAGACCGGGCAGCAGCTCCTGCTCGGCGCCTATCAGGCGCTCTCGCGGCAGATCGCCGCCGGCAACGTCGAGATGCACGCCCGCACCGAGATGCTCGACCTGATCACCGTCGACGGCGTGGCCCGCGGCATCGTCGCCCGGGACCTGGTCACCGGAAAGATCGACACCTACTACGCGGACGCCGTCGTGCTCGCGAGCGGTGGCTACGGCAACGTCTTCTACCTCTCCACCAACGCCATGAACTCCAACGCGACCGCCGTCTGGCGGGCCCACCGGCGCGGCGCGTACTTCGCCAACCCCTGCTTCACCCAGATCCACCCCACCTGCATCCCGCGGACCGGCGACCACCAGTCCAAACTCACCCTGATGAGCGAGTCCCTGCGCAACGACGGCCGCATCTGGGTCCCCAAGGCCAAGGGCGACACCCGCCCCGCCGCCGACATCCCGGAAGCCGAACGCGACTACTACCTGGAGCGGATCTACCCCTCCTTCGGCAACCTCGTGCCCCGCGACATCGCCTCCCGCGCCGCCAAGAACGTCTGCGACGAGGGCCGCGGCGTCGGCCCCGGCGGCCAGGGCGTCTACCTCGACTTCGCGGACGCCATCCGCCGCATGGGCAAGGAGAAGGTCGCCGAGAAGTACGGCAACCTCTTCGACATGTACGAGCGGATCACCGCGGAGAACCCGTACGAGGTCCCCATGCGGATCTACCCCGCCGTGCACTACACGATGGGCGGGCTGTGGGTCGACTACGACCTCCAGACCACCGTTCCCGGCCTGTTCGCGATCGGCGAGGCCAACTTCTCCGACCACGGAGCCAACCGCCTCGGCGCCTCCGCCCTCATGCAGGGCCTCGGCGACGGCTACTTCGTGCTCCCCTCCACCATCAACGACTACCTGGCCCGCCGCCACACCGAGGCCGCAACAGGCACCGTCGACGACACCCACCCCGAGGCCGCGGCCGCCGTCCGCGAGACCCGCGACTGCCTCGCCAAGCTGCTCGCCGTCGACGGGGACCGCACGCCCGACTCCTTCCACCGGGAGATCGGCGAACTGATGTGGGAGTACTGCGGGATGGCCCGCACCGAAGAGGGCCTGCGCAAGGCCCTCGCCCGGATCCCCGAGATCCGCGAGGAGTTCTGGCGGCGGATCAAGGTGCCGGGCAGCGGCGAGGAGTTCAACCAGTCGCTGGAGAAGGCCAACCGCATCGTCGACTACCTGGAGCTCGCCGAGCTGATGTGCCTCGACGCCCTCCACCGCGCCGAATCCTGCGGCGGCCACTTCCGCGAGGAGTCCCAGACCCCGGACGGCGAAGCCGCCCGCCGCGACGAGGAGTTCGGGTACGCGGCCGCCTGGCAGTACACCGGAACCGGCGCCGCGCCCGTCCTGCACAAGGAAGACCTCGTCTTCGAGTACGTCCACCCCACCCAGCGGAGCTACGCATGAAGCTCACCCTGCGCGTCTGGCGCCAGAAGAACGCCGACGCCCCCGGCGCGATGGCCTCGTACGAGGTCGACGGCATCTCGGAGGGCATGTCCTTCCTCGAAATGCTCGACACCCTCAACGAGGACCTCATCCTGAGCGGAGAGGACCCGGTCGCCTTCGACCACGACTGCCGCGAGGGCATCTGCGGCGCGTGCAGTCTCGTCATCAACGGCGACGCCCACGGGCCCGAGCGCACCACGACCTGCCAGCTCCACATGCGCTCCTTCGACGACGGCGACACCATCGACGTCGAACCCTGGCGTGCCTCGGCCTTCCCCGTCGTGAAGGACCTCGTCGTCGACCGCGGGGCACTCGACCGGGTCATCCAGGCCGGCGGTTACATCACCGCCCCGACCGGCGCCGCGCCCGAGGCGCACGCCACGGCCGTGGCCAAGCCCGACGCCGACTACGCCTTCGAGCACGCCGAGTGCATCGGCTGCGGGGCGTGCGTGGCGGCCTGCCCCAACGGTTCCGCGATGCTCTTCACCTCCGCCAAGGTCAACCACCTGAACGTGCTCCCGCAGGGCTCGCCGGAGCGCGAGACCCGGGTCCTGGACATGGTGGCCACGATGGACGCCGAGGGCTTCGGAGGGTGCACCCTGACCGGAGAGTGCGCCACGGCCTGCCCGAAGGGCATCCCGCTGCCGTCGATCGCCGCCATGAACAAGGAGTGGTTGCGGGCGGTCCGCCGAGGCCCCCGCTGACCTGTGGACTTCACTGGCACTCGTCCGGGGTCGCCGACGCCCGACCCCGACGATCCGCGCACGGCAACGACGTCTGCGCGCACGGCAACGACGCCTCCGGTCACGACCCCGACGCGTCCGCCGATCGGATGATCGCAGCGGCCCCCGTCGCGCCGTGACCGGTCGCCCTCCCGGGCATGGGTGACAGTGGGCGCATGCCTCAAGCCCCCGCCGGATCCGGCCCGCGCCGCCGTACCGTGCTGGCCGCCGCCCTCGCCCCGCTGGCGGCGGCCGGCTGCGCCGGGGAGGAGCGGCCTCCGGCGCCGCGCCCCGGCCCCGAGGCCGCCAAGGACGCGCTGGTCATGGTCATCCGGCACGCGGAGAAGCCGTACGCCGGGGACACCGGCGAGGACGACGACGGCAACGAGGACCCGGGGTTCCTCGCCGTCCGGGGCCGGCGCCGGGCCCAGGAACTGCCCAGTCTCTTCCCGCCGGCCCGGGGCGCCGCCCTGCCCCGGCCCGGGGCCGTCTTCGCGGCCGGCGGCAAGGCGGGAGCGCCCGCGCGGTGCCGCCAGACCGTCGAGACGCTCGCCACCGCGCTGGGTACGCCCGTCCGGGCGGAATTCGCCGTCGGAGCCGAGCCCGCCCTGGCCCGGGCGGTGCTCGCGGCCCGGATGCCCGTCCTGGTCTGCTGGGAGCACCAGGGGATGCCCCGCCTGATCCGGGGCCTCGGAGCGCAGGACGTGCTGGGCCTGCCGGCCGCCTGGCCGGACCGCTACGACCTGGTGTGGATGTTCACCCGCAGGCAGGGCGTCTGGACCTTCCGCGAGCTTCCGCAGCACCTGCTCCAGGGGGACGCGTAGCGATGGCGTACGGCCGCGCCGGGACGCCGCGAGGACCGCGCGGTACGGGCGTACTCTGAGAAGTGGACTCGGGGCAGTCGTGTGCCGGGAGGTCGACGATCATGTCTGGAATCGTGCGCAAGGGTTTCGATTCCGCCGATGAGACACGTCAGTTCGAGGGCGGCAAGGGCAGGCTCGATCTGGTCGACACCGACCACGGGCCTGTCGGGCGGGCCGTGTTCGAGCCCGGATGGAAGTGGTCGGAGCACATCAAGCCCATCGCGCAGACCGACAGTTGCGAGGCCGCCCACGTGGGCTACATCATCAGCGGCAAGATGAAGATCGTCATGGACGGCGGCGAGAGCGTCGAGGTGCAGTCCGGGGACTTCATCCAGGTCGACCCGGGCCACGACGCCTGGGTGCTCGGCGACGAGCAGTGCGTCGTCCTGGACTGGCAGGGCTACGGAGTCTTCGCCAAGCCGCCCGGCTCCTGAACTATCCCCGCACGGCGAGGGCCCGCGCCAGATAGGCCGCCGTACGGCTGCCCGTGGCGCGGGCCACCTCCGCGGGGGTGCCCGCGGCCACCACCCGGCCGCCGTCCCCGCCACCGCCGGGCCCCAGGTCGATGACCCAGTCGGCGCCCGCCACCACTGCCATGTCGTGCTCCACGACGACCACCGAATGTCCGGCGTCCACCAGGCCGTGCAACTGCCGCAGCAGCACCGTGACATCGGCCGGATGGAGCCCCGTCGTCGGCTCGTCCAGCAGGTACAGGGTGTGGTCGCGGCGCACGCGCTGGAGCTCCGTCGCCAGCTTGATGCGCTGCGCCTCGCCGCCCGACAGCTCGGTGGCGGGCTGCCCGAGCCGCAGGTACCCCAGGCCGATGTCCGACAGCGCCGCCAGGCTGCGCGCCGCAGCAGGGACCCCGGCGAAGAAGGAGGCCGCCGACTCCACCGTCAGGGCTAGCACCTCGGCGATGTTCAGCCCCGAGTAACGGACCTCCAGCGTCTCGGGGTTGTACCGGGCCCCGGCGCATTCCGGGCACGGTGCGTACGTACTGGGCAGGAACAGCAGCTCCACCGAGACGAAGCCCTCGCCCTGGCAGGACTCGCAGCGCCCGCCCGGCACGTTGAAGGAGAAGCGGCCCGCCTTCCAGCCGCGTGCCTTCGATTCCGGCGCCGACGTGAAGAGCCGGCGGACCACGTCGAACAGCCCCGTGTACGTGGCCAGGTTGGAGCGCGGGGTCCGGCCGATCGGCTTCTGGTCCACCTCCACCAGCCGCCGTACCGCGAACCCCGGCTCCGCCAGCCGTTCGTGGACCTCCCGCGAGAGCACCTGGCCCACCAGTGTGGACTTCCCGGACCCCGACACCCCGGTCACCGCCGTGAACACCCGAGCGGGAACTCGGCCGCCAGGTCGCGCAGGTTGTGCCGGTCGACACCGCTGAGCCGGACGGATCCGGTCGCCTTCCGCGCCGCCCCCGAGCGTGATTCCTGATCCGGAGGGGTCCCGAACAGGTGCCGGGCCGTCGCGGAGTCCGCCACCGCCGCCAGAGCCTGCGGCGGCCCGCTGTACAGCACCCGCCCGCCGTGCTCTCCGGCCAGCGGGCCGACGTCCACCAGCCAGTCCGCGTGCCGCACCACGTCCAGATCGTGCTCCACCACGAACACCGTGTTCCCGGCCTCCTTGAGCCGGTCCAGGACGCCGAGCAGCGCGTGCGTATCGGCCGGGTGCAGCCCCGCCGACGGCTCGTCCAGCACGTACACCACCCCGAACAGCCCCGAACGCAACTGCGTGGCCAGCCGCAGCCGTTGCAGCTCGCCCGCCGACAGGGTCGGGGCGCCGCGGTCCAGGCTCAGATACCCCAGCCCCAGCTCGGTGACCGGGCCGATCCGGGAGCGCAGGTCCTCGTTGAGCACGCGGGCCGCTTCGCCGCCGCCGCGCGCGGTGGCCAGTACCCCGTCCAGCTCCGTCAGCGCCAGCGCCGCCAGCTCCGCGATGGTGCGGCCCGCGAAGGTCACGGCCAGCGCCTCCGGACGCAGTCGCCTGCCCTCGCACACCGGGCACGGCGAATCGGTCAGGAACTTCTCGGCACGGGCCCGCAGGGTGAGGCTCTTGCTGTCGGCGAAGGTGCGCATCACGTACCGGTGGGCGCTCATGTACGTGCCCTGGTAGGGGCGCTGGATCCGGTCGGCCTCCCGTACCGGATGCACCGTCACCACCGGCTGCTCCTCCGTGAACAGGATCCACTCGCGGTCCGCCGCCGCGAGGTCCCGCCAGGGCGCGTCCACGTCGTGGCCGAGGGCCTCCAGGATGTCGCGCAGGTTCTTGCCCTGCCAGGCACCCGGCCAGGCGGCGATGGCGCCCTGACGGATCGACAACCCCTGGTCCGGGACGAGGAGTTCCTCGCTGGTGCGGTGCACGCGGCCGAGACCGTGACAGGAAGGACAGGCCCCGGCCGCGGTGTTGGGGGAGAAGGCGTCGGAGTCCAGTCGCTCGGCGCCCGGCGGGTAGGAGCCGGCCCGTGAGTACAGCATCCGCAGCGAGTTGGACAGCATGGTCACGGTCCCGACCGAGGACCGGGAGCCGGGGGAGGAGCGCCGCTGCTCCAGCGAGACGGCCGGCGGGAGCCCGGTGACGGAGTCGACCTTCGGCGCACCGATCTGGTGGATCAGGCGGCGGGCGTACGGGGCGACGGACTCGAAGTACCGGCGCTGGGCTTCGGCGAAGAGCGTGCCGAAGGCCAGCGAGCTCTTCCCGGAGCCGGAGACCCCGGTGAACACGGTCAGCGCGTCCCGCGGGATGTCCACGTCGACCCCGCGCAGATTGTGCTCCCTGGCGCCGCGGACGCGGACGTAGGGATCGTGGGCGTGCGGGGTGGCGGGCTGGTGCATTCGTCCTAGTTTAGTGTCCGGAGTCGGCGGGCTGCTCCCCGGCGGGCTGAGCGGTGGGCTGACCGGCGAGGGCCGCGTGCCCGTCCGCCTGCCTGCCCGAGCGCCCGTCCGCGCGCTCCGTGAGGCCGGTGAGACGGGCGAGTCGGCCGAGGGAGTCCAGCAGCGCCGTCCGGTCGTACGTGGAGGTCGTGACCAGCAGCTCGTCCGCCCCGGTCAGCTGCGCGACCGCGGAGAGCTCCGCCGCGACCTGCTCCTCCGTGCCGTGGATGTGCCCGGCGAGGGCGCCCTCGTACAGCTCCCGCTCCTTGGGGCTCATGGCGAGGGCCTCGACCTCCTCGGCCGGGCGGAGCGGCGGGAAGCTGCCCCGGGTGCGGGAGTACGCGACCGCCCAGGCCTCCGGCACCAGGATCCGGCGGGCGGCCTCGGCGGTGGCGGCCACCGCGACCGTCCCGGAAGCCACGACGTACGGCCGCGCACCCCAGGGGGAGGGCCGGAACTCCTCGCGGTACGCCGTGATGATCTCCGCGACCCGCGCCCGGGCCCGCAGGTCCCCGACGACCAGGGGCAGCCCGGCGCGGGCAGCGATCCCCGCCCCCTCGCCGGTGGCCAGGACGTAGGCCGGGATCCGCATCCCCTCCGCCGGGCGGGCGTGCACCTCGGGGTGCGCCTGCTGGGAGCCGTCGAGCCAGCCCAGCAACTCCGCGAGCTGCTCCTCGAACCGGTCGGCGTCGGCGGCGTCCCGCCCCAGCGCGCGGCGGATCCCGCCGGTGAAGCCGACCGAACGGCCGAGCCCCATGTCGATCCGGCCGGGGAACAGCGACTCCAGGACCCCGAACTGCTCCGCGACGACCAGGGGCTGGTGGTTGGGCAGCATCACACCGCCGGTGCCGACGCGGATCCGGGTGGTCGCCCCGGCCACCGCGGCGGCCAGCACCGTGGGCGCGGATCCGGCGACCCCGGGCACGCTGTGGTGCTCGGAGACCCAGAACCTGCGGTATCCGAGCCGCTCGGCGGTGCGCGCGAGCTCCACGGTGTCGCGCAGGGCCTGGGCGGCGGGGTGCCCCTCGCGGGTGCGGGACCGGTCGAGTATCGAGAGTGTGCGGATCACACAGGGATCAACGCGCGGAGGGCGCCAGGATTCCCGGCGGCCGTCCGGAGGTCGTCGCTGCTTAGGCTGACGGGGTGACCGAGACTCAGAACCGCAGGCCCCTGGCCGTCTTCGACATCGACAACACCCTGGCCGACACCACCCACCGCCAGCACTTCCTGGAGCGCCGGCCGCGCGACTGGAGCGGGTTCTTCGGCGCGGCTCCGGCCGATCCGCCCCTCGCCCGCGGCATCGCCCTCGCGGTGGAGAGCGCGGCCGACTGCGAGGTCACGTACCTCACCGGCCGCCCGGAGCGGTGCCGCGCGGACACGGAGGACTGGCTCGCGCGGAGCGGGCTGCCCGAGGGGCGGCTGTGGATGCGCGGGAACCAGGACCGGCGGCCCGCCCGCACGACCAAGCTGGAGGTCCTCCGGCGGATCTCGCGGGGCCGCGAGGTGCGGATGCTGGTGGACGACGACGAGCTGGTCTGCCAGGCGGCGCGCGCGGCGGGATTCCGCGTGGTCCTCGCGGACTGGGCGGCGGACGCGCCGGAGCTCAAGGACGCGCAGGAGGGGGAGGGGCGCACCTGAGGGCCGCCCCGGTGCCCCGCGGCGCGGCCCGGCCGGGCTCGGGTGCTCCAAGGGCGCGCCCGACGCTCCGGCCGCGCCCCGACGCTCCGGCCAGGCCCTATGCTCCGGCCGCGCCCGCGGGGCCCCGCGAGTCCCGCAGGGCTGCGGGAGTCCGCCGGCGCCCGGGAGCCCGCTGAGCCCCGAGGGCGGGCCTCAGGCCTCGCCGTCGAGACGGAAGCCGACCTTGATCCCCACCTGGTAGTGCGCGATCTCGCCGTTCTCGATGTGACCCCTGATTTGCACGACTTCAAGCCAGTCGAGATTGTGCAGCGTCTCGCCCGCGCGGGCGATGCCGTTGCGGATGGCCTGGTCGATGCCCTCGTGGGACGTGCCCACGATCTCGGTCACCCGGTACGTGTGATTGGACATGGGGGTCTCCCGACACTGGGTGGCTGTTGCCTTGTTCTACGGTGCCCCAGTAAGTCCGGGTCCGCGAACTTTGCGTGAACAATCCATAGCGATACCCCCTTGACCCACCCATTGGTCTATGCCAATTTCAAGCCATCTGCGATCCATCCCCCAGAAGGTGACCTTCGTGAAGATGCGCTTCCTTGCCGTGTCCACCGCTCTCGCGGCCGCGACCGCCCTCACCGGCTGCGGTCTTCCCGGGTCGGGCGGAGGTACGCAGAAGGTGACGCTCTGGCTGATGAAGGGCAGCGCCTCCGACGCGTTCATAGGTCAGTTCACGAGCACCTTCGAGGAGGAACACCCGGGCGTGGACCTCGAAGTGAAGATCCAGGAGTGGAAGGGGATCGGCGACAAGGTCAACGCCGTCCTGGCCGGCACGAGCGAGGAGAGCGCCGACGTCATCGAGGTCGGCAACACCCAGGTCGCCCAGTACGTCGAGGGCGGCGGCGTCTCCGAGCTCACCCTGGAAGCCCTGCGCGAGTGGGACGGCAAGGACTGGCTCAAGGGTCTCTCCGAGCCGGGAAAGGTCAACGGCGCCCAGTTCGGCGTCCCGTGGTACGCCGCCAACCGCGTGGTGATCTACAACAAGGACCTCTTCGCGAACGCCGGGGTCAAGACGCCGGTCAAGACCCGTCAGGAGTGGATCCAGGCCACCCAGAAGCTCGACAAGGGCAGCCAGCAGGGCATCTACCTCGCCGGGCAGAACTGGTACGTCCTCGCCGGGTTCGTCTGGGACGAGGGCGGCGAGCTCGCCGTCGAGAGCAGCGGCCAGTGGCACGGCACCCTCGACGAGGAGAAGGCCCTGGCCGGAATGGAGTTCTACAAGCAGCTCCAGGCCCTCGGCGACGGCCCCAAGGAGGCCGACGAGGAGACGCCCCCGCAGTCCGACGTCTTCGCCCGCGGCGGGATCGCCCAGATCATCGCCCCGCCCGGCCAGGCCGCCGCCATCGAGGCCGCGAACCCGCAGCTCAAGGGCAAGCTCGGCTTCTTCCCGATCCCCGGCAAGACCGCCGACAAGGTGGGCTCGGTCTTCACCGGCGGCTCGGACCTGATCATCCCCGAGAAGACGAGGCAGCGTAGACACGCCGTCGACGTGATCACGGCCCTGGTCAGCGAGAAGTGGCAGACCGAGCTGGCCCGCACGATGAGCTACGTGCCCAACAAGACGACCCTCGCGCACGTGGTCGCGGGCAACGACGGCGCCACGGCGATGGCCCCCGGCGCCGCCCAGGGCCGTGCCACCCCGCAGTCCCCCCGCTGGGCCGAGGTGGAGGCCGAGAACCCGATCAAGCCGTTCATGACGGCCGTCCTCACCGGCCAGGACCCCCGGGAAGCGGCGAAGACGGCCTCCGACAGCATCAGCAAGGTCCTCAGCTCCGACCGCTGACCTGGGGCGGGCGGGGGCGGTGAGGACGGCGGGAGAGGGCCCCGGAGGGGTCCGCCCGGCAAGTTCAGCGTCCGCACATCCAAGGGCCGCGAAGCGGCCATGTCGAATCCAGCCGGTCACGGAAGAAGTAAAGAAGCCAGGCCACACACCCGCCGGCTTGGCTTCCCGTGCCGGACCAGGAGCCGTCATGACCATCGCCCCCCTGTCCCCGTCCGTCGTTCCCGCCTCCTTCGCCTCCGCCTCCGCCTTCACCTCTTCCGCGGCGCCCGCCCCGCACGCCGAGGACACCCCCGCACCCCGCTACGCCGTCCGCCTCGCCCGCAACGAGGACGAGGTGCGCGCCGCCCAGCGGCTGCGCCACCAGGTCTTCGCCGGCGAGCTCGGCGCCCGCCTCGACGGACCGGAGCCGGGCCTGGACTCCGACGCCTTCGACGCCTACTGCGACCACCTCCTCGTCGTGGACGAGGAGACCGAGCAGGTCGTCGGCACCTACCGGCTGCTGCCCCCCGAACGCGCCGCCGTCGCCGGACGCCTCTACTCCGAGGGCGAGTTCGACCTTTCCGCCCTCGCTCCCATCCGCCCCGACCTGGTCGAGGTGGGCCGCTCCTGCGTCCACCCCGACCACCGCAACGGCGCCGTCATCGCCCTCATCTGGGCGGGCCTCGCCCGCTACATGGACCGCTCCGGGCACAACTGGCTCGCCGGCTGCTGCTCCATACCGCTCTCCGACGGCGGGGTGCTGGCCGCCGCCACCCGGGAGAACGTCCTCACCCGCAACCTCGCCCCCGCCGAGTACCGGGTCACCCCGCACCTTCCCTGGGACCCCGAAGGCATCGAGTTCCCCGGCCGGATGGAACTGCCCCCGCTGCTGCGCGGCTACCTGCGCCTGGGCGCCTGGGTCTGCGGCGAGCCCGCCCTCGACGCCGAGTTCGGCTGCGCCGACCTGTACGTCCTGCTCTCCCTGCGGCGCACCAACCCCCGCTACCTCAAGCACTTCCTCTCGCTCGCCCCGGCCGCATGAGCGCCTGGCTCCCGACCTCGCCCTGTACTCCCGCGGTCTGCGCCGGCCACGAGGGGCGCACCGCGAGCGTGCCGCGCGCGGTCCTGCGTCTCACCGGCGCCGTCGCCCTGATCCTGCTCGCGATCCTGGGCGCCCCGCCGCTGAGGCTGCTGCCGGAGCGGCCCCGGCACGTGGTGGTACGGGCCTGGGCCGCCGCGCTGCTGGGCGCCTTCGGCCTGCGGATCACCGTGCACGGGACCCCCGGCCCCGGCGGTGGCCGGCTGATCGTCGCCAACCACATCTCCTGGCTGGACATCCCGCTCGTCGCGGCCGTCCTGCCCTCCCGGATGCTGGCCAAGAGCGACATCCGGAGCTGGCCGGTCCTCGGGCCGCTCTCCCGGCAGGCCGGCACCCTCTACATCGAACGCGACCGCCTGCGCACCCTGCCCACCACCGTCGACGCCCTCGCCCGGGCCCTGCATGCCGGCGACCGCGTCACCGTCTACCCCGAGGGCTCCACTTGGTGCGGACGCGCCCAAGGCCCCTTCCGGCGGGCCGCGTTCCAGGCCGCGCTGTACGCGCAGGTGCCCGTGCAGCCCGTACGGATCAGCTACCTGCTCGACGACGGGGGGCCGTCCGGGGCGCCCGCCTTCGTCGGGGACGATCCGCTGACCGCCTCCCTGTGGCGGATCGCGCGGGCCCGCGGGGTACGCGCCGAGGTGTGGCTGCTGCCGCGGATCCCGCCGGGCCGGTACGCGCACCGGCGGGACCTCGCGGCGGCGGCTCAGGCCGCCGTGCTCGCCGAACTCGCCGAGCCGGTACCCGTGTCACGCCCGGCGGCGCCGCCGCTGCTGCCCGGCGTACCCTCCCAGCCGTCGGCGCCGATGCCGTCCGCCACCGACAGCGACAGGGCGAAGCGGCCCGACGCGTCGGTCCACCAATGGGTCAACTCCAGTCCAGCGGACGCGAGTTCCCTGCGCACCCCCTCCTGACGGAACTTCGCCGAGATCTCGGTCAGGATCTCCTCACCCGCCTCGAAGGGCACCTCCAGATCCAGTGCCCGGACCTTCACCACCACCTGCCTGCGGGCCCGCAGCCGCATCTCGATCCACTCGTGCTCCCGGTTCCACACCGCCACGTGCTCGAAGTCGGCGGTGTGGAATTCCGCGCCCAACTCCCGGTTCACGACGGCCAGTACGTTCTTGTTGAATTCGGCCGTCACCCCCTGTGCATCGTCGTACGCCGACACCAGCACGGCCGGGTCCTTCACCAGGTCCGTCCCCATCAGCAGGGCGTCCCCGGGCGACAGCATCGCCCGTACGTCCGCCAGGAACACGGCCCGCTCCGGCGGCAGCAGGTTCCCGATCGTGCCGCCCAGGAACACCACCAGCCGGGGCCCGGGTGACTCCGGCAGTCGCAGCGCCCGGGTGAAGTCGGCCAGCAACGCGTGCACGCGCAGCCCCGGATGCTCCTCCAGCAGGGTCTTGGCCGCCCCGGTCAGCGCGCTCTCGCTCACGTCCACCGGTACGTACGTGTCCAGCGCGGGCAGCGCCTCGATCAGGTGCCGGGTCTTCTCCGAGGATCCGGAACCCAGCTCCACCAAGGTGCGGGCCCCGCTCACCGAGGCTATCTCCCGGGCCCGTTCGAGCAGGATCTCCCGCTCGGCGCGCGTCGGGTAGTACTCGGGCAACCGGGTGATCTCCTCGAAGAGTTCACTGCCCCGGGCATCGTAGAACCACTTGGGCGGCAGCGACTTGGGCGACCGGGTCAGCCCGTCGTGCACATCCGTACGCAGCGCCGTCTCGGCGGCGTGCTCGTCGAGGGTGCGGGTCAGCTGGAAGTCGTTCACTTGCCTTCGTCTCCTTGCTGCGGTGCGTGCGGTGCGTGCGGTGCGTGGGGTGGTTGTGGTGCGTGCGGTGCGCCGGCGGGGGGCTC
Organism: Streptomyces sp. GL_148; assembly: GCF_057834205.1. NCBI lineage: Bacteria > Bacillati > Actinomycetota > Actinomycetes > Kitasatosporales > Streptomycetaceae > Streptomyces > Streptomyces sp. GL_148. The sequence continues at coordinate 7,680,603 of NZ_CM174396.1, forward strand.
CTTCAGGGAGACGAGGTCGACGCGGGTGCGGGTCGCGGTCAGCAGGGTCCAGTCGGGTACCTCGCACCAGCGCGCATCGTCGTCGTAGGGCTCCGAGGCCACCACCGTGCGCTGCGCCGCCGCGTCGGCCAGGTACCACAGGGAATCCCCCCAGGCCGTCGCCGCGATGGCCCGGCCGTCGGTCAGCAGCAGGTTCAGCCGGGATCCGGGCGCGGCCTCGGCCAGCTCCCGTACTGTCCCGGCCAGCGCCGCACCGAGGTCCGGGTCCGTCCGCAGCCGGTGCAGGACCAGCGCCCAGATCAGCGCCGAGTCCGTCCGGGCGGCCAGCGACAGCAGCTCCCGGGGCGGCAGCCCGGCCGCGACCGGGGCCACGGCGTCCGGCCAGTCCCGCAGTGACCCGTTGTGGCTGAACAGCCACTGCCCCTCCGCGAACGGGGCGGCCGCCGCCTCCCCATCGGCCCCGGGGCGGGTGGAGTCCCGTACGGCGGCCAGCACGGCCCCGCTGCGGACCACCCGGGCGAGGTCGCTGAAGGTCAGGTCGCCCCAGATCGGCCCGGCCCGGCGGTAGCGGGCGGGCACCGGGTCCCCCTCCGCGTACCAGCCGACGCCGAAGCCGTCGGCGTTGACCGTGCCGGAACGCTGGCGGCGCGGCTCCCACGACTGCCGGACCAGGGAGTGCTCGGGCTCGCTCAGCACCCGGCCGAGGCTCACGGGCGCCCCGAGGTAGGCGAGGTGACGGCACATCAGGCCGTCCCGGTGGAGCCTGTGGAGGCCGCGGAGCCTGTGGAGCCGGCGCCGCGCGCGGTCCGGAACCCGGAGAAGATCTGCCGGCGCACCGGCAGGTCCCAGTTGCGGAAGGTGCCCCGGCAGGCCACGGGGTCCACGGCGAAGGAACCGCCGCGCAGCACCTTGTGCTCGGGGCCGAAGAACACCTCCGAGTACTCGCGGTAGGGGAACGCCCGGAAGCCGGGGTAGGGAAGGAAGTCCGAAGCCGTCCACTCCCACACGTCGCCGATGAGCTGTCGCACTCCGAGCGGGGAAGCCCCGGCCGGGTAGGCGCCCGCTCCGGCCGGCCGCAGGTGGCGCTGGCCGAGATTGGCGTGCTTCAGCGTGGGGTCCGCGTCGCCCCACGGGTAGCGGGTGGAGCGCCCGGCCACCGGATCGTGGCGGGCGGCCTTCTCCCACTCCGCCTCGGTGGGCAGCCGCCGCCCCGCCCAGCGGGCGTACGCGTCGGCCTCGTACCAGCTCACGTGCAGCACCGGTTCGGCCCCGGGTACCGGCTCGGTGACGCCGAAACGGCGGCGCAGCCAGCTGCCGCCCTCGCGGTGCCAGAACAGCGGCGCCTCGATCCCGTGCCGGCGGATCTCCGCCCAGCCGGCCGCCTCCCACCAGCGCTCCTCGTGATAACCGCCGTCCGCCATGAACTCCTGGTACGCGGCATTGGTCACCGGAACGGTGTCGATCCAGAACGCCTCGACCTCGCGGACGTGCGCGGGCCGTTCGTTGTCCAGGGACCAGGGCTCCGTGGAGGTTCCCATCGTGAACGGCCCTGCGGGCACGAGCACTTCGCCCGCCGGTGGCGGCGGCCCCTGCGGCGGCTCCGGGTCGGGCGCCGCCAGCACCGGCGCGCCCTGCCGCAGCTGATGGGTGATCAGCATCGTCTCGTCGTGCTGCTGTTCGTGCTGGGCGATCATCCCGAAGACATAGCCGCCGTCCAGCAGGGCCGTGCCCTCCAGGGGGGTGCGGTCCAGCAGGTCGAAGACCCGGCCGCGGACCTCGGCGGCGTACCGGCGGGCCTCGTCAGGGCTCAGCAGCGGCAACTTCGGGCGCTCCGCACGGGGATGCTCGAACGCATCGTAGAGCGGGTCTATCTCGGGGTGCATCGACTCGCGGCCGGCCACGTTGCGCAGCAGCCAGAGCTCCTCCATGTTCCCGATGTGTGCGAGGTCCCAGACCAGCGGAGACATCAAGGGGGAGTGCTGGGCGGTCAGTTCCGCCTCGGTGACGGCGTCGGTGAGTCCGGCCGTGCGGACGCGCGCCGCGGTCAGGGCGGCGGCGGCCCGCTCGCGCAGGAGCTCCGGTTCGGCGGTCATGAGCGTGCCTCCTCGCCGGCGTGCTGCGGGCGCCGCCGGGTCTGCTGCGGCTCGGTCCGGTCGTCGGCCGGGCAGCGGCCGCGGGACACGTAGCGGTGGGTGAACTCGCCTACGGTGTCGATGACGTGGCGGCTTGCTCCCAGTCGGGGGAGCGCCGAGGCCGCGGCCCGGAAGCAGGCGCGGGCGGCGGACCGCAGCTCCGGATCGGCCAGCGCGTTGCGGGCGGCGGAGCGCCACAGCGGGTTGCGCGGCGCGGGCTGGGCGCCGTAGGAGTCGGCCAGCCCCTTCGCCACCCGGTACGCGGTCTCCGCGGCCTCCGGGTCGTCGAACAGCGCGTGCACGACGGCCACCGGGACCAGCCAGCCGTCCTCGCCGGGCTGGGCGTCGATCATCCGGAGCTCGAGATGGCCCCGGGGCCGTACCGGCGGGAAGAGGGTCGTCAGGTGGTAGTCCAGATCCCCGGCGGTCGGCGGGCGGGGGCCGCCGCCGGAGCGCAGCCAGTCGCGGAAGGTCAGCCCGCGCGGTACCGCCCAGGGCGCACCCTCCTCGTGCGTCCGCACGCACATCACCTCGGTGTCCAGCGCCTGCCGGGTCCACGCACCGCGCGGCTCCGCCTCCAGGGGTGGGGCGAGGCAGCGCCGGGTGTCGAGGTCGCCCCAGACCCCTTGGCGGGCGCACCGCCAGCCGGCGTACGGGCCTTCGTGCGCGGGGGAGTTGGCGAAGGAGGCGACCAGCACCGCACCGAGGAGGTGGGCGAGGCGCCAGCGCCTGCCGTGGCCCAGCGGGCCGGGCTCCTCGTGACCGGCGTCCACGCACACCTGGACGGAGGCCGAGGCGCACATCATGGCGCGCCCTGCCGGGCCGGTGCGGTCGAAGTAGGTCTCCATGGCCTCGTACCGCGGGCTGGCCAGTATCCGCCGCAGCGGCCGGCGCGGGTCCTGGCCCAGTCCGCGCAGGACCAGACCCTGCTCGCGCAGGGAGCTCCGGACGGCGGTCAGGTCGGCCTGGAGGCCGTCGACGCAGCCGGTCAGGGAGGAGGCGGGGGCCGAGCTGAGCTCCAGCTGGCCGCCGGGCTCGACGGTGACGCGGGAGCCGAGGGGCAGGGCGCGGGCCGCGTCGTGCGCGGCGGCGAGGCGTTCGTGGGAAACGGGCCGGCCGGGCCGTTCGGCGTCGAACACCAGCCATTCGAGCTCCGCACCCAGCAGGCGGGGCGGTCCGGTCTTGAAGCAGATGCCGTGGATCAGCTCCTCGGCGGTGGGTTCGGTCAGTCGGGTGAGTGAGTCCTGGGGCATGACGGGGCCCTCGTCTCCTGTCGTCGGCTGTGACATCACCCGTGCCTACCCGTCCCTTGGGGCACAAATCCATTGCGGTCGCCCTGTCGGAGCGCCGAAGATCGCCGCATGAGCGGCAGATTGCGCGAGATCGCGCGGGAGAATGCGGAGATCGTGGCGGCCGGGGGGTACCGGACGCGGTCGGGACGGCAGGTGTCGCTCGCCGCCGCCGTGGCGGAGGCCAAGGCGGAAACCAGGATATATGGCCCAAACCGGGTCATTCCAGGTGAGCCGGCCTCGAGGGATACGCACCGGACCGTCGTCGAGGTCACCGGCGAGAGCAGCACGGTCGCCGCCCGCAGGCTCGCCGGGGAACACCGGGAACACCCCGGGAACGCTCCGGTGGCCGTCCTGAACTTCGCTTCGGCCCGGAATCCCGGGGGCGGCTACGTCCGCGGGGCCAAGGCCCAGGAGGAGGCCCTCTGCCGCGCCTCGGCGCTGTACGAGACCCTCCTGGAGGCCCCGGAGTACTACGAGATCCACCGCGCCGAGGTCAGCACCTTCTACACCGACCGGGTGATTCACTCGCCCGGGGTCCCCGTCTTCCGTGATGACCGGGGCAACCTGCTGGACACCCCCTTCCGGGTCGGATTCCTCACCTCGCCGGCCCCGAACGCGGGCACGATCCGCCGCCAGGAGCCGGACCGTGAGCCCGAGCTCCCGGCCGCGCTCGCGCGCCGCGCGGAGCTGGTGCTGGAGGTGGCCGCGCTGCACGGCTACCGGGGGCTGGTGCTGGGGGCCTGGGGGTGCGGGGTCTTCCAGAACGACCCCGCCCAGGTGGCGGAGGCCTTCCGGGGACTGCTGGCGGGGCGGTTCGCCGGTGTGTTCGAACGGGTGGTGTTCGGTGTGCTCGACCGCAAGCCGCAGACGCGGGAGACGTTCGAGCGGGTGCTCGCGGACCTCATGAAGCCGCTGCCCTGACCGGTGCGAACGGTAGAGCGGCAATGCCGAGGCGCGGCCGTCCGCCGGTCACGCCTCGGCTCAGCCGGCCACAGCACTAGCGCCAGCCGTACCGCTCGCACAGCCGGTCGACGACGAGCTGGAACCGGCCCCGGTCCAGCGCGCAGGCCTCGCGCCGCATGCCGTCCTCGTGGACGCGCAGCACCCGGTCGACGTCCACCCAGGACTCCCGGCCCGCGCTGTCCCACGGTCCGGTCCCGATCGGGACCCACTCCCGGTCGTGGTCGTGCCGCTTGCTGGACAGCTGCACGGCCAGGAGCGTGCCGCTCTCCTCGCGGGCCACGACCAGCACCGGCCGGTCCTTGCCGCGCCCGTCGTTCTCCTCGAACGGAACCCAGGTCCACACGATCTCGCCGGGATCGGGATCCCCGTCGCGATCGGGGGCGTACGAGGTCTGCACCGGCCCGATGGCGTGCGGCTCGGCCTCGGCGGTCGCGGTGTGCCCGTCGCGGCCCGGTTGCTCGACGTGACCATTGCTGTGATGGGAAAGTGCCGTCATTCGGGCGAGGTTACCGGGTTGCTGCGTGGCGGGCCGGGCGGCGTCCCGGCAGTTGAGCGTCCTTCCGCGGGTGGGACGGGTGGTGTCCGCCAGCCGAGTTCGACGGAGCGGCGGCATCTGTCGGCAGCGTCGCCGGAGCTCGTGAACAGCGCGGTCAGCATGGGCACGCCCTGGGTGAGGACTTGGTGCGGCAGCGGGCCCGTCGCGACCAGGGACGCGAGTCCGTGGCCGATCACCCAGCTTTGCGTCGCCAGGGTCAGGGGGGCGACGTCGTCGTGAAAGCGGCCGGCCGTCTTGCCGCGTTCGACGGCGCTGACCAGGCAGTGCAACGTCTCGTCCGCGGCCTTGGCGTCTTCGAGCTCGAAACCGGCGTCGAACATGATCCGGTAGAGGTCGGGGGCGGCTAGGGCGTTGCTCACGTAGGTCGCTCCGAGGGCGGCCAGGTCCCGTACCGGATCCGTGGACATCGACACGGCGTCGAGCCTGGCTGCCAGGCGTTTGAAGCCTTCCTGGCGCATGGCCATCCACAGGCCGTCCATGCCTCCGAAGTAGGTGTAGACGGCCATCGTCGATACGCCGGTTCCCGCCACGAGCGAACGGAGGGTGACCGGCTCGCGGGTGCGCAGCATCATCGCGGCTCGCTCGATCAGGAGGGAGCGGATCGCCGGGTCCTTGGTGCGCGCCATGTCCTTACAATACATAGCAGCGCTATGGTTTGGAGAGGCGCGGAACCCGCGCCCCGACGACAAGGAGCTGTCATGGCCGTGAAGCTGGTCAATCCCAACGGGTTGCCGAAACCCGACGTATACCGTCAGCTCTCGATCGCCACCGGGTCGAAGATGGTCTTCCTCGCAGGTCAGGTCGCGCGCGATGCCGAGGGCCGCCGTGTGGGTGAGGGGGACTTCGCCGCTCAGGTCGAGCAGTGCTATCTCAACATCGGCACCGCCCTGGCCGAGATCGGCGGATCCTTCGACGACGTGGCGAAATTGACCGTCTACGTCGTCGACTGGAGCCCGGAGAAGATGCCGCTGCTGGGGGAGGGCGTGGCCCGGGCGGCGGCCACGTTGGGTATCGACCCCGTCAAGCCGATCACGCTGCTGGGCGTCGCGGCGCTGGGGGAACCCGATCTCCTCGTCGAGGTCGAAGCCACGGCCGTCCTCGACTGACGCGGGTGACGACCACTTCCCGTAGGAGGGCGGAGGTCACCTGTCGATCGGCAGCAGGTTGTTGATCGCCGAGACCGCCGTCCGGGGGTCGTCGGCGTGGCAGCGGACCGTGTGGACCTGCTTGCGCCGGCCCAAGAGGCTTACGTGGGTGACCGGGTGGGCCAGTTCGATGGTGATCGATGTCTGCGAGGCGATGGCCACGTCCAACACGCCGTCATCGGGGTCGTCCGCGTTCGGGAAGCGCAGGTCGTACCGGGCGGACGCGATGTGGTCCAACGGTATGAGCAGGTCGAGCCGTGCGCCGCGCCGTATCCGTAGGCCGCCCGGTCCTACGACGTGAGGGCGTGTGACGGCGGTGGCGTGCAGCCCCAGTGCGAGCAGCACCGTGTAGAGGGCGACGAGCAGCATCACCCAGTGGGCGACCGGATAAGGGGCAAGCATGAAGGAGACGCCGACCGTCTCGATCGCGCACAGGAACACCAGCCCGTACGCCATCGGGGCCTGAGCCCGCGCGTATCGGACGGCGACGTCGGGTCCCCCCACTCCGTGCATGCGCCGCGCCATCCATAGGCCGAGGCTCGCCAGTTGGCGCCGCTCGTGCGCCAGTAGTCGTCGTGTGCGGTCGATGGGTGTTCCAGTCCTCATGCAACCGAGTGAATCAGAGGGGGAGATGCGGTCGGGGGCGGCCTGTTCGTTACGCCGCGATGCGTTGCCCCGCCCTCTCGGCCGAACGGGGAGTTCTGCGGGGAGGGCGGGGCGTTGCGTGGTGGGGAGGAGGCCCCCAGGTGGTGGGGAGGAGGCCTCCAGGGGCCGGTCCTTAGATCCAGCCCTCCAGCGATGCCATGAAGCCGTCGAAGTCGTCGCGGTGGATGGTGTGGCCGGCGCCGGTGACCGAGCGGACTTCGAAGCCGCGCTCCTTGAGGACCGCCGCGCGCTCCGGTGAGATCAGGAAGCTCGGGTCGGCCAGCTGCACCAGGGACGGGACCACCGGCGCGGCCGGCAGCAGGTCCGTGCCCATCAGCGGGGTCAGGCTCAGGGCGGTGGCCTCGTCCCAGACGGCCAGGGTGGCCAGTTCGACGTCCACGTCGGCCTCCTCCCAGCGCGGGTTCATCGCCTGGATCTGCTCCTTGGGCGCGGACTTGAACTGGGCGAACATCTCGGGACCGAAGCCCTCGCCGAGCTCTGCCAGGTGCCAGGCCGGGTCGGAGAACACGGCGCGCTTCGGCTTCAGGCGGTCGACCGCCTTCGAGAGCGTCAGGCCGCCGAGGGAGTGGCCGATGGCTAGCTCGGCTCCGGCCGGGAGCGTTTCGACGACGTCGTCGGCGAAGGCCTCCGGGCTGTACTCGCCCCGGCCGCTGGCGCCGTGGCCGCGCAGGTCCACGGCGATGGCGCGGTAGCCGCGCTCGGCGAGGGCGGGTCCGACCCGGCGCCAGGTCCGGTGGTCGGCCATGATCCCGTGGATCAGGAGGGCGATGCGGTCGCCTTCGCCCCAGGTGTGGGTGTGGAGCTGCACGGTGGTGCCTTTCAGCGTCAGGGGTGGTGGGTGAGGGGGTGTGGGCCGTCGGATCCGTTCAGCGGACGCTGCGGATCGGCTTGACCGCCAGGGCGCCCGCCACCGCCAGGGCGGCGGCCGCGATGAACAGGGCCGTGTAGCCGCCGCTCAGGGACACGATCACCGAGGCGATGAAGGGGGCGACGATCTGCGGGCCGGCGTTGGCGATGTTGAGCACGCCCATGTCGCGGGCGGCGTCCTCCGCCTTGGGGAGCACCATCGTCACCAGTGCGGTGTCCACGGCCATGTAGCAGCCGAAGGCGAGGCCGTTGATCACGGCGAAGGCCAGCATGGCCGTCCAGCTGGTCGACAGGGCCGGGATCACCAGCGCGACGGCGGACAGCAGGGCGGAGGCGCCGACGAAGAGCTTGCGGCGGTCGTACTTGTCCGAGAGCCAGCCGCCGAGGACGGTGGCGACGACCATCGCCACGCTCGTCAGCGGCATCATGATGGCGACCGCCGCCTCCGGCTTCATGCCCTCGGGCAGCACGGTGTGGTCCTGGAGGATGTACAGCTGGTAGCCGCTCACCGCGAAGTAGCCGAGGACCAGCAGGGCCCGCCCGATGAACGCCCAGCGGAAGTCGTGGTCCCCCAGGGCGCTCGCGAAGGCGGCCAGCTGCGCCTTGACCGGCATGGAGGGCTTGGCCGGGCGCCGTTCCTCGCGGGTGCAGGTGGTGAACAGGACGGCGGCGCCGGCGACGATCGCGCCGAAGATCAGGTATCCGGTGCGGTAGTCGTCCGAGAAGGCCGCGCCGATCAGGGCGCCGATGGTCGAACCCAGTGGCAGGCCGAGGCCGACGGCCGCGGAGGCCTTGCCGCGGGCGCTCATGGGCACCCGGTCGGGGACCACGGAGGTGATGGCGGCCTGGTAGATGTTCATCACGGCCTGGCCGAGGCACCAGGCGATGGTGATGAGCAGGATCGTGTCCGCGGCGCCGAGCAGGAACATCGCCGGTATCGCGGCGAGTCCACCGCCCAGGATCCAGGGGTTGCGCCGTCCGCTGCGGTCGGACAGGGCGCCCGCGACCGGGTTGAAGACCGTCGCGAAGATCGCCGAGACCCCCGCGATCAGGCCGAAGTTGGCGACTTTGTTCGCCGCGTCGATGTCTTCGACCTGGAGGGCGAGGAGTACGCCGGCGACGCCGATGTAGAGGGCGTACATGGCGCCGTTGCCGACGAGCAGCAAGGTGAGCAGGCCGCGCCGGGAGGCGGGGGCGTCGGTGGTGGCGGCGGCGGTGCCGGTGCCGGTGCCGGGGGAGGAAAGGGCCACGGTGCCCTCCTGGGCAGTTTGGTGAGGGGCGAGGGGAGGGAGTGGTGCTGCACTGCGGGGTGTACGGGGAGGAGTGCGCGCCGCCCTGTCGCGACGGCGGGGGTGCGACGGAACACGGCAGGGCGGCGGCACGACTGGGCACGGCACGGGCACGTGTGGAGACACCTTTGGTGAAGCTCGGGTGACGTCGTGGTTACACGTGTCAGTGAATCGTGTAACCACTGTGTAGCATTGGTTTCCGGCCATCCGCTAGCCCCTGGGCACAAACGGTCTGGAAAGATGCCACGGCAATGTCACAGTCATCGAAGCCGCCGAAGCCCCCCACGCCGCCGTCACCGTCGCCGGCGCCCGTCCCGACCAGCGCGGACGTCGCCCGTCTCGCTGGAGTGTCACGCGCGACGGTCTCGTACGTCCTGAACAACGCGGAGGCCGTCCGCATCAGCGAGCCGACCCGCCGCAAGGTGCGCGAGGCAGCCGAGGAGCTCGGCTACGTCCCCCACGCGGCCGCCCGCAGCCTGCGCGCCGGGCACACGCGCATCGTCCTGCTGCCCACCTCGCACGTGCCGATCGGCCCGCTGTACAGCACCTTCCTCAACGAGTTGCAGTGGGCGCTGCGCAGCCTGGACTACACGGTGGTCCAGTACGGCAGCCTCGGCCTCACCGGCGACGAGGCGGCGCGGGCCTGGGCCGAACTGCGGCCGGTCGCGGTGCTCTCCCTCGGGGAGATCACCCTGTCCCCGCACAACGTGGCCACGCTCAAGCGGGCCGGGGCGCGCGCGGTGCTGACGATGGGGCCGGAAGCCGTCGCCGGTGCGCACGCGCTGGTCATGGACCAGGCGGAGGTCGGCGCGCGGGCGGCGGAGCACCTGGTGGGGCGGGGCCGGCGGCGGATCGGTGTGGTCGTGCCGGAGGAGGAGGGGCTGGGACTGTTCTCCACGCCCCGGCTGGAGGGCGCGCGGTCCGTGGCCGGGGCGGAGATCGTGGCCCTGCGGATGGCCTACTCGGAGGAGTCGGCGGCGAAGCTGGCGGAGCGGTGGGGCTCGCTGGGACTGGAGGCTGTGTTCGCGTACAACGACGAGTACGCGATGCTGCTGATGCGGGCCTTCCAGGACGTGGGGCTGCGGGTGCCGCAGGACGTCGCCGTCATGGGTGCGGACGACCTGCTGATCGGGCGGCTGCTGCGGCCGAGGCTCAGCACGGTGCAGATCGAGATGCCGACGGGGGAGCGGCTGGCGGCGCTGGTGGACCAGGCGGTACGGGATCCTGCGGCGGCGGTGCGCAGGCATGACCTGATGGCTGCGGTGGCGGTGCCGCGGGACTCGACGTGAGCTTGTCGCTCTGCTCCGGGTGGGTGGGCACCCCGGCGCGGGGCCGCCGCGGAGGGACTCCGTCCGGGCGGGGGGAGTGAGGGCGGGCCGCCCGTCCCGGCTGCGGCGCCGTGGCCGCGTCCCAAACGTCGGCGGGGCTGGAACGAAGCGCAGGGCCGCGCCGCGGTCGTGTGCGGCGCCGTTCCCGGGGGCCTGCCCCCGGACCCCCGCGCCTCAAACGCCGGCGGGGCTGGGTGTGGCCGGGGGCGGCCTGTACGTTTGAGGCGCGGGGTCCGGGTCGCGGCGCAGGTCGGGGCCCCGGTGAGGGCGGGGGGCCGTTGACAGCGGGGGCGGCGGGACGGAGACTTCGGGCGCGCCCCACCGGGCGCGGGCGGAGCGTGCGCCGGGCCGGACAGCGGTGTCGGTGTGCCGCGCCGCCTCCCGCTCGCCCCGGAGGGACTCCATGAGCATCCGTACCGTCCGCGACGTCTACGTCGTCGACGCCGTCCGCACCCCGATCGGGAAGTTCGGCGGCGCCCTCGCCGGTGTCCGCCCCGACGACCTGGCCGCCCACGTGGTGCGCGCGCTCGTGGACCGTACGCCCGCACTGGACCCGGCCCGCATCGACGACGTCGTCTTCGGAGACGCCAACGGCGCGGGCGAGGACAACCGCGACGTGGCCCGCATGGCGGTGCTGCTCGCCGGGCTCCCCGTGACCGTGCCCGGGGTCACCGTCAACCGCCTCTGCGGCTCCGGGCTCGAAGCCGTCGTCCAGGCGGCCCGCGCCATCGCGCTCGGCGACGCCTCCGTTGCCATCGCTGGGGGTGTCGAGTCCATGAGCCGGGCCCCCTGGGTGGTGCAGAAGCCGGAGCGCGCCTTCCCCGCCGGGCACCAGCAGATGTGGTCCACCACGCTCGGCTGGCGGATGACCAACCCCCGGATGCCCGCGGAGTGGGCCGGTTCGCTCGGTGAGGGAGCCGAGCTCGTCGCCGACAAGCACGGCATCACCCGCGAGGCGCAGGACGCCTTCGCGCTGGAGAGCCACCGCAAGGCGGCGGCCGCCTGGGCCGCCGGGCAGTACGACGCCGAGGTGGTTCCGTACGCGGGTGTGGACCTGCTGCGCGACGAATGCATCCGCGAGGGTTCCGGCCCGGAGGCGCTCGCGCGCCTGAAGCCCGCCTTCCGGAGCGACGGCACCGGCACGGTCACGGCGGGCAACGCCTCGCCGCTCAACGACGGAGCCGCCGCACTGCTGTTGACGGACGAGGAGGGCCTCGCCGCGACCGGGCGGGAGCCGCTGGCCCGGATCAGCGCGTCGGCGGTCACCGGGATCGAGCCCCAGCTCTTCGGACTGGGGCCGGTGGAGGCGGTCGAGCGCGCGCTCGCCAAGGCGGGCCGCGGGTTCGCCGATCTGGCCGCCTTCGAACTCAACGAGGCCTTTGCGGCGCAGGCGTTGGGATGCCTCGCCGCGTGGCCCGAGCTGGATCCTGCCGTGGTCAACCCGCGCGGCGGGGCCATCGCGATCGGGCACCCGCTCGGTGCTTCGGGCGCCCGGCTGGCGGGTTCGGTGGCGCACCAGCTCGCGGCGGCCGGATCCGGTACCGGGATCGCGGCCCTGTGCATCGGCGTGGGGCAGGGCATCGCCCTCGTTCTGGAGCGCTGACCGACTCCCGGTGATCGATCGTTTCCGGTCATAGTCGGGCGGCAACCGCTCTGCAAGTGAGGAGAATTGGTGCCTCCGGTGCGGTGGGGTGGCACGATGGCGCGTGCTGCCGCCCCCCCGCCACGCTCCCCGCATCCGGAGGCCCCGCGCCATGCCGTTCCTCGATCCGACCCTCTGGCAGGACGGACCCACCCTCACCGGAGGTACCGCCCCGGTCGTCGAACCCGCCACCGGCCAGACCCTCGCGACCATCGGTCTGGCCGCCCCGGCCGACGTCGCGGAGGTCGCCGTACGGGCCCACGCGGCCCAGCGGGACTGGGCGCGGGCCACCCACCTGGAGCGGGCGGCCGTGCTGCGCCGGGCCGGTGACCTGTTCACCGCCCACGCCGACGAGCTGCGGGACTGGCTGGTCCGGGAGTCCGGATCCATCCCCGGCAAGGCGGACTTCGAGCTGCACGTCGCCGCGCAGGAGTGCTACGAGGCCGCGGCCCTGGCCTCGCGTCCGACCGGGCAGGTGTTGCCGAGCGAGGCCCCGCGGCTGTCCTTCACCCGCCGCGAACCGGTCGGCGTGGTGGGCGTGGTGGCGCCCTTCAACGCACCGCTGATCCTCTCGATCCGCTCGGTCGCGCCCGCGCTGGCCCTCGGCAACGCGGTGCTCCTCAAGCCGGACCGCCGTACCGCGGTGAGCGGCGGGCTCGCACTCGCCGCGGTCTTCGCGGCGGCCGGCCTGCCGGGCGGACTGCTGCACGTCCTGCCCGGCGGCGCCGGGACGGGCGCGGCGGTGGTCACCGACCCGCTGGTCAGGGTGGTCTCGTTCACCGGATCCACCGCGAGCGGCCGGGTCGTCGGAGAGCTGGCGGGCCGTCACCTCAAGCGCGCCCACCTGGAGTTGGGCGGGAACTCGGCGCTCGTCGTGCTCCGCGACGCCGATGTGGAGGCAGCCGTCGCGCAGGCCTCCTGGGGCTCCTTCTTCCACCAGGGCCAGATCTGCATGACGGCCGGTCGGCACCTCGTGCACGCCTCGCTCTACGACGAGTACGTGGAGCGGCTCGCCGCGCGCGCGGAGGAGCTCGCGGTCGGGGACCCGTACCGCGAGCGGGTGCACCTGGGGCCGCTCATCGACCGGTCCCAGCTGGACCGGGTCCACGGCCTGGTGGAAGCCAGCACCGCACAGGGCGCCAAGCTCGTCACGGGCGGCGCCCACCAGGACCTCTTCTACCGGCCCACGGTGCTGGCGGGCGCCGGCGACGACAGCCCCGCCTACGCGGAGGAGGTCTTCGGTCCGGTGGCGCCCGTACGGTCCTTCGCGACGGAGGACGAAGCCGTGGAGCTGGCCTCCGCCGGTCCCTACGGGCTCTCCCTCGGGATCGTGACCGGCGACGCGGCGCGCGGGCTGGACCTGGCGGGGCGGATCCCGGTCGGGATCGCGCACGTCAACGACCAGACGGTGAACGACGAGGCGGTGGCCCCCTTCGGCGGAGTCGGCGCGTCCGGCACCGGCGCCCGCTTCGGTGGCGAGGCGAACCTCGACGCCTTCACCGAGCTGCGCTGGACCACGCTCCGCGCCACGCCGGGCGGGCATCCGTTCTAGCGGGCATCCCTTCTAAGGGTTCTTCCCCGAGCCCCCGGAGCCCCCGGAGCCCCCGGTGTCCGCGGGGTCGGAGGAGTCGCCGGACGGGTAGTCGGAGTAGTCGTCGGAGATGTAGAGGCGCCCGCGGCCGGGGAGCCGGACCGGAGCCGCCAGGGCCTGCTCGTAGGCCGTGCGCGGGAACGCGTACGGCCCCATGGCGAGGACTCCCCACTCGGGGCGGAAGGGCTGGTGGAAGCCGGACCAGGTGACCGTGTCCGCCGTCACGGTGACGGTGGCCATCAGGGGCCAGCACTCGTCCGTACCGCAGATGCACCCCAGCAGGGCCATGGCCCCGGTCCCCGGCTCGCGCCGCTCCGGGTCGGGGTCGCCGAGGAAGTGGCGGCGCGCGTGTGCGTCGTCGGCCATGACCAGGGGGGCATGCTGGCTCATGAGGTACTCCTCCCGCCCGTCGGGGGGCTCCTCGCTGGTGTCCCACTCGTGTGACCAGCCGGCCCGGGTGGCCTCGGCGACGAGCGCGCGCAGGTCCGTACCGTCGATGCGGACGCCCCAGGCCGCACGGTCCGGGTCGTCGCCGGGGTACAGCCGGCGGAGGAACTCCACGGTGTGGGGGGCGGTGGCCGCAGTGACGTCCTCGGGGGAGACGGGGCCGGTGTGGTTCATGGGCCCATTGTGCGCGGTCAGGAATGCTTGGGGCCGGTCATTCGTTCAGGGAAAACAAGCAGCACAGCACTCTGGAGGTCTGGAAAACCGTGGCTACTGTCGAACTCACCAAGGAGAACTTCGACCGGACGGTGAGCGAGAACTCGTTCGTCCTGATCGACTTCTGGGCGGGCTGGTGCCGTCCCTGCCTGCAGTTCGCCCCGGTCTACGAGAAGGCGGCCGAAGCCAATCCCGACCTGCTCTTCGCCAAGGTGGACACCGAGGCACAGCAGGAGCTCGCCGCCGCCTTCCAGATCAGCTCCATCCCGACCCTGATGATCGTCCGGGATCAGGTCGCGATCTTCTCGCAGCCGGGCGCGCTGCCCGAGGCGGCGCTGACGGACCTCATCACCCAGGCCCGGGCCCTGGACATGGACGAGGTGCGGACGAAGATCGCCGCCGAGCAGGCCGGCGCCGCCGGCGCCACGGCCGAGGAGCCCGGCACGCCGGACGCCTGATTACGTGACGGGCCCCCGCCGTGCGGTGAGACTGGCCCGATGAGCGAAGCGGTGGAGTATGACGTAGTGGTCCTCGGCGGGGGGCCGGCCGGCGAGAACGTCGTGGACCGGACCCGCGCCGCCGGGCTGAGCACGGCGCTGGTCGAGAGCGAGCTGGTCGGCGGCGAGTGCTCGTACTGGGCCTGCGTCCCCAGCAAGGCACTGCTGCGCCCGGCGCTGGCCCGGGCCGACGCGCGCCGGGTGCCCGGTCTCGCGGGAGCCGTGGCCGGTCCACTGGACGCGGAAGCGGTGTTCGCGCACCGGGACTACTGGACCGGGAGCTGGAAGGACGACGGCCAGATCGACTGGCTGGAGTCGGTCGGCGCCCACGTCTACCGGGGCCACGGACGGCTGTACGGAGTCCGCAAGGTCGCCGTCACCAGCCCGGAGGGGGAGCACCACGTGCTGTCCGCCCGGCACGCGGTCGTCGTCGCGACCGGTACCCGGGCCGCGGTCCCGGACCTGCCGGGCATCCGGGACGCCCGGCCGTGGACCAGCCGCGAGGCCACGTCGGCGCGGGCGGCGCCGGGCCGGCTGCTGATCGTCGGCGGGTCGGTGGTGGCCTCGGAGATGGCCACGGCCTGGCAGGCCCTCGGCTCCGAGGTGACCCTGCTCGTACGGGGCTCCGGGCTGCTGCCGCGCATGGAGCCCTTCGCCGGGGAACTGGTCGCCGAGGCGCTGCGCGAGGCGGGCGCGGTGGTCCGTACGGGCGTGGCCGTCGAGTCCGTCGTACGGGACGGCTCGACCGGGCCGGTCACCGTGGTGCTCGAAGGCGGCGAGACGCTGGAGGGCGACGAACTGCTGGTGGCGACGGGGCGCGCCCCGCGCACCGAGGACATCGGGCTGGACACCGTCGGGCTGACCCCGGGCGAGTGGATCGCGGTGGACGACAGCTGCCGGGTCCCGGGGATCGACTGGCTGTACGCGGTCGGCGACGTGAACCACCGGGCGCTGCTCACCCATCAGGGGAAGTACCAGGCCCGGATCGCCGGCGCCGTCATCGCCGCCCGTGCGGCGGGCAACGATCCGCTCGACACGGGCCGTTGGGGCGCGCACGCGGCGACCGCCGATACCGAGGCCCTCCCGCAGGCCGTGTTCACCGACCCGGAGGCCGCATCGGTGGGCCTGACCCTCTCGGAGGCGGAGCGCGCCGGCCACCGGGTCCGGGCCGTGGACTACGACCTCGGCAAGGTCTCCGGAGCGGGCCTGTACGCCGACGGATACCGCGGCCGGGCCCGCATGGTGGTGGACCTGGACCGCGAGATCCTGCTCGGCGCCACCTTCGTCGGACCGGGCGCGGCCGAGCTCCTGCACGCGGCGACCATCGCGGTCGCGGGCCAGGTGCCGATCGGGCGCCTGTGGCACGCGGTTCCGGCGTTCCCGACGATCAGCGAGATCTGGCTGCGGCTGCTGGAGGCGTACCGGGGTTAAGGACAGACGTCGGTGGTCTGCGTGCTTGGCAGGTCGGAACATGACGCCGGTCCGCGGGGTCGTCAGGTTAAGGCCGGCCATCCATGCAGCCCAGTTGGTGACCGGTCGCAGGGGCACCTTCGATGGTGTTGCGGTCGTAGTGGACCTTTTGGACAGTCACCGGGCTGGTGCCGAGCGCGACGTCGAACATCGCGTCATGTCCGGGAACACGTTCGAGACGGGCTCCCGGAAGGGCAGTGGCGAGGGTGGTCGCGCCGTATTCGGCGCCTGGGGCGTAACGGATGACGGGCGGGCCGGCGGGGCGCGTGGCCGGTGCGGTCGCGGAGGTGTCGGTGACCTGGAAACCGGCGGCTCGCAGAGCCGGCGCCACAGTGGCGTCGTCTACGCGGGCCTGCACCTTTTCCGGTCTGGCGGGCGTACCGGATGCCGGCTGGATGTGGGCGTCGCCTGTGATGGGCTTGTCTGCGGCGAGGGCGGACCACAGTGCGTCGGAGCGGGTTTGATCCCACAGCAGCGTCGAGCCGACTCCCGGGACCCGGTGGTCGAAAACACTGATCGGGACCGTGGTGAACTCCCTCTGGCTCGGCTTCAGCCGGCCCAGGGCCCATCCGATGCGGACCAGGTCTTCCAGGCTGGTCGCCGGGTCGGTGCGGACGGACTTCAGCAGGGTGCGCGCGGTCCGTGCGGCGGCGAGGGGGCCGGAGAGGCCATCACGGGCGGTCAGGCGTGCGAGAAGGTCGGTGGTGAAGCGCTGCTGCCGTCGGACGCGGCCGAGATCGCCGGGGTTGTTGATGTGGCGGGCGCGGACGTAGCGGAGGCTGCCACGGCCGTCGACCTCGTGGACGCCGGTGGTGATGTCGAGGCCGGAGTTGATGTCCTGGAGGGGCTTGTCCGTGCAGATGACGCCACCGCCAAGAGCGTCGACTGCTTGTTCGAAGCCGGTGAATCCGGTTTCGAGGTAGTGGTCGACGCGCAGACCTGTGACCTTTTCGACGGTGCGGATGGTGAGGGCGGCCCCACCGATGGCGTAGGCGCCATTGATCTTGCCTGAGCGAGCGGGCGTCTTGTCCTCGGGGTAGGTGACGTAGGAGTCGCGGGGGATGGAGACGACACTGGCGCGCCGTTCGTCCGCGGACATGTGGACGAGCATCATCACGTCGGTGCAGTTGCACCCTTTGCCGCCGACGTTGAGGCGGTTCTTCTCGGCCTTGGACAGTCCTGCCCGGCTGTCGATGCCGACGACGAGGATATTGGTACCCGCCCCCGGTGTGCGGGCGGATGTGGGGTGGGCGGCGGGGGCGAGTGCGGTGAGCGTGACGAGGGCGGAGAGGACGACGAGAGAGGTACGGAGTCTGCGCATGACGGCCTTTCGGGGTGTACACGGCTTCGCGGATTCCGGGGTCGGGCCGGGGGAGCTACGGGGCGGGTGTGGCGGCCGCCGGGCTTGCCGGGTAGTGGGTGGCCACGTTGTCGGCGGCCGGGCGGACGGCCCCGGCCGGGCCCTGCGCGAAGGCGCGCAGGACGTTCTCGGTGACGACGCGGGTGAACGCGCCGGCCCGCGCGTCCAAGCCGTGGTGGGCGGCGGCGGGCCCGCCCGCGTCCAGTGCCTCGACCCAGCGCATGGTGCCGGTGGCGAAGACTCCCGCGCCGCCGGGCAGCGTCAGATAGGCCGAGTTCGCGTGGGCCCGGCGTCCTTTGCGCACCACCGGGGAGTGCGACAGGATCTCGATCGGTCTCGGGGTGGGATGTCGGGTGTTGACCCGGTCGTACTCGACCCCGACGAGGTGGGGGATCGACTCGCCGAGCCGGGCACCGGTCCCCGCGAGCAGCCAGTGGTGGGGGTGGGTGACGACGTAGGGGGCATCGACCGGGTAGCCGGCATAGATGACTCCGAGGAGCTTGCTCTCGGCATCGGCCGCCGGGGAACTCCGGAAGTCGTTGGTCGGCGGTTGTCCGCGCCGGTAGCCCGGGTCCCGGGCGTAGTCGTCCTTGTAGCAGACCACGATCCGGTCGGAGCCGAGCGGGGAGGGCTCGTAGCGGATGCGGCGGTAGCAGCAGTTGGCGCCCAGGACCGCCAGATTGGTACCGGTGTCCCGCGCTTCGGCCACGTGGAGCCGCTGCTCCGGGCTCCAGTACTCGTCGTGCCCCAGCGAGAGGACCGCGGCCGCCCCGCACAGGAGTTGCGGGTCCCGTGCGATGTCGGGCCCGGTGGCGTAGGCCAGGGCAAGGCCCATGCGTTCGGCGAGTGCGACGAGCGGGGCTTCGTAGACGAGGAACTGACCGGAACCCCGGCCGCCGGCATAGGGGCGGTCGAAGGACACCGCCAGGGAACGCGAAGCCTTCTTCCCGGTGGTCCCCTTGTAGAGGTCGGCGCCGCCCCAGCGGTTGTACGCCTGCCAGGTCGCCACGGAGTTGACGATCACCAGGCGGCCGGTCGTGGAGGCGGAGCGGATGGTGAGCGGTACGTATCGTTGCGCACGGCCGTCGCCGGTTTCCAGACGCAGGAGGTAGCAGCCTTCGGGCCAGGTGGCGGTGGACAGCCGGGCGGAGGGCCGCCAGTCGGCGTGGGTCATGCGGGTCTCGGCGTCCGTTTCGGCCCGGGGCTGCACTGCTCCGGGCAGCGGTGAGGACCGCCATACCAGGCGTCCCCGGGTGCCGCCGTACCAGCCCATTCGGAACGCCGAGATGGTGTAGCTGCTCGCGGTGGTCGATACGTGCAAGTCCACTGGTTCGCCGGGCAGGACGCTGACCCGGCTGGTGAAGCCCTCGATGTCGCCGGCCGCTCCCGTGCGGGTCACACGCCAGTGGGCCGTGCCGGTGAGGGCGTTCTCCGCGGCCACGTCGAGGCCGCAGCGCGGGATGGCGGGCGCGGCGACGGCGGCGCCGCCGCCGGGGAAGTGGGCGGCGCCCAGGGACGCGGCGGCGAGTGCGAGGAGGCGTCTGCGGTCGGTCGTGAGGGGAGGAGGGCCCGTCCCCGCACCTTCGGTCGCCGGCGGCTGCTCCATTCACCTCTCCCGGGTACTTTTTCCGCTGCCTGGCTCCTTCGTAGCCAATACCGCGGCCCGTTCACGCAAAAGGCTCGCCGTCGAGGAGGGGTCGGCCCCTGGAAGAGTCAATGCCGCTGATCCACACGGCCCATCGGCGGTGTGCTCCCAGGGGCATGCGGATCCGGCAGTCCGCGCCGGCGACCGGATCGCTCTGTGCTCGAGCGGCGCTCCGAACCTCAACCCGGCCCACAGGGCGGGGCGGGAGGCGCGCGACGGGAGCGCGATATGCGCTCTGTCGACGTACGACTGGACGCGCATATAATCAAAAAATATGCTTCGGGCAGATCCTTCAGAGCGAACGTCTGAGCGGCCCGGGGGAGGGACGTCGGGTCGCTCGACGACAGCAGACGCGGAGCGGTGGCGACGTTCTGGTGGGAGGGGTCCCTGATGCTCACCGGCCGGTCACAAAGACGCCTGTGGCGGAGGGTTCGCGCCCTTTCGGAGGGGCTGGAACTGCCGGACCCCTTCGACGCCGAGGTCTTCCTGGCCCTCCTGGCCGAACGGCGTGGCCGCCCGATCGAGGTCCTGCCGGTCGCCGTGGACGCGGCGATCCCGTGCGGTCTGCTGGTGACGACCGACCACGCCGACTACATACTGTGCACCCCGGGGACCAGCGCACTGCACCGGCAGCACATCCTGGTACACGAGGCGGCCCACCTGCTCTGCGGGCACGATCGGTTGCCCACCTCCGAGACACCGGGCGTACGCGCGCTGCTGCCCGGACTCTCCCCCGACCTGGTGCGCCGGGTCCTGGGCCGCACCGTGTACGCCGAGCCCGCCGAGCAGGAGGCAGAACTGCTCGCCTCTCTCATCCTGCACCGCGTGCTGAGGGAAGGTCCCGTGCCGGGGCGGGACCACGGACGGGCCGGGACCCTCGTCGGGGCCCCCTCGAGCCGCCCCGAGCGGCCACGTGTCTGACCTGCTCGCGTACCTCCCGGCCGTCGCCGCGCTGTGGCTGGGCTGCTACGAACTGCGTCTGCTGCGGGGCGGAAGCGACTCGCCCTTCGCGGTGCGCTACCTGTGCCGCTTCGGATTCTGCATGGCCGCGGCGATGGTCCTGCTGGCCGCTCCGACGATGTACCTGGAGCGGCTGTGGCCGTGGCTCCCGCAGCTGACCCACCTCCTGGGCCGCGAGTTGGAGATGGCCGGCCTCGCTTTCCTCCCGCTGACCGTCATCGAAATCGGCCTGCCCCGGCCCCGACTGCTGACCGGACGGCTGCACATCGGCGTCACCCTCTCGGCCGTCGTGCTGTGCGCGGTGCTGTTCCTCTCCTCCGGCGTACGTACCCGCCGCGGCTCGCTTCTCGTGGAGGGGACCGGAGCGGTGCTCCTCGCCTCCAGCGACACGGTCTTCACCGGCTACAGCCTGTGGTGCCTGGCCCTGTTCCTGGTCCCGGTGCACCGGTTCGCCCGGGGGCTGGGTCCGGGCGCGCTGCGCACGGGCCTGCGGCTGATCACGGCCAGTGTCACGGTGGGCCTCGTCTGGGCCCTGTGGGGTGTGTCGTCGATCGTCTCCATGGCCGTGGACAACCGGCAGAGCGCCGGGCTGGACCCGGTGGGCCGGATGCTCGGTCTGTGCTGTCTGGTGCTGGGCGTCCTGGGCGGGACCGCCGGGGGCTGGGTCCGCGTCACCACCGCGGTCGGGCGGTGGCTACGGGCCTACCGGACCTACCGTGCCCTGGAGCCGCTGTGGTCGGCGTTACGGGCCGTCTCCCCCGGGACGGCCCTGGACCTGGGTTGGCCGTCGGTGCGTCTGTTCTCCCTGCGCCGGTCCGAGTTCGCCCTCTATCGCCGGGTGATCGAAATCCGGGACGGCTACCTGGAACTCCGTTCTTACGTTCCCCCCGACGCCCGCGCGCTGGCGGACGCGGCGCTGGCCCGGTTCCCCGTGCCCCCCGCGGGACGCGCGGCGATGGCCGAGGCCGCGGTCATCGCCGCCGCACTGGAGTCCGCCAGGATCGGCCCCGGCGCCTGCGGGGACCAGGACTTCGCGCTCGCCTACCCGGTCGATTGTTCGGTGGAGGAGGAGGTGGCGTGGCTGGTCCAGGTGGCCGAGGCCTTCACCGTGGCCGGGCTGGTGGAGCACATGCGCCACCGGGTAGGGCGCTCCTAGGACGGGATGAGCGTCGGTCCGGACAGGGCGGGGGTGGACGGGGGAAGGGCCGTGCGCAGGAACAGGGGCGGCTCCGGTGACGGGCGCAGGCCGGAGTGGTGCATCCAGCTCGCTATCTCCACTCGGGAGGAACAGCCCAGCTTTTTCATCGTGTCCCGGATGTGGTTGACCACGGTCCACTCCGAGATCGCCAGCCGGTGGGCGATCTGCCGGTTGCTCAGACCGGCCGCCACCAGGCGCGAGACCTCGGTCTGACGCGGCGTCAGTGGCTCGATCCGGGTTCGGGTGTCCGGGGGTAAGGTGCCCGCGGGCGCGGCGGCGGGAGGGGTGGGGGCCGGGACGAGGGAGGCCAGAAGGTCCGGGAGCGACACTTTGGAACCTTCGACCAGGGCGCGGGAGAAGGCGGCCTCGCCCAGCAGCTCCCGCACCGGGTCCTCCAGCCGGGCCATGGCGAAGTCGGGCGTCCCCGCCTCCTCCGGGAACGCGCCGCGCCAGGTGTGGAAGGCGCCTAAGCCGCGGGCGGTGCCGACGGCGCGTTCGACGACGTCGGGCAGGGCGGGACTGCCCAGCGTGGTGGCGATGGCGCCCAGGACGGCCGGCGGCCCCAGGGCGCGCAGGGCCGACAGAGCCCGCTCGCAGTAGTGCGCCGTGGCCTGCGCGCGTCCCTCCGCGGCCGCGAAGACGGCCAGGTGGAGCAGGGCGGTGCCGGCGGCGAGCGTGTCGCGCCCCTGCTGGGCCGCGGCCAGCACCTCCAAGGCGGTGGCCGCCGCGGCCGCCGTGTCGCCGAGACGGAATCCCGCGAGTGCGGCCTCCAGCGACACGTAGCGGGCCTCGTGGCGGTCGCCGTCGGACCGGTGTCGCTCTGCCGCCTCGAGGAGCAGGGCGGCGCCGCGGTGGGGGTCGGCGGCCAGGACGCACAGGGCCCGCAGTCGCGTCACCCGCGCGGACAGCCCTGCGGCTTGTGCGGCATCCGCCGTGATCCGGTCCAGCAGGTCCGTGGCAGCCTCGGGCTGGCCCGCCAGGATGCCCGCCTCGCCGAGCAGTAAGTCGACGCGGATCCGGTCGCGGTGGCCGGTCGCGGTCCACGACGGGTCGGGGCGGGGGCGCCCTTCGGCCCAGGTGCTCCAGCCGCCCGTTGCCCGCCAGTAGACGCGGACGCGGTCGACGAGGTCGAGCGCCTCGCCGGTCCGCTCGTGGCGGAGCAGCGTCTCCAGTGCCGTACGGAGGTTGCGTTCCTCGCTCCAGAAGGCGATCAGGCCCGAGCGCTGGTGCCCCGAGACGATCCGGTCGGCGGCGGCGCGGGCCAGGGCCGCGTAGTAGCGGGCGTGCGCCAGCCGGGCCGCGGTGTCCTCGGGCGGCGGGAGCCGGCGCGCGGGTCCGTCCGGGGGCAGCCGCAGCCGGAACCGGGCCGTGCCGTCCAGGCGGCCGGACGGCAGGGTGGAGGCGGTGAGCAGATGGCCGCGCAGCAGGGTCTCCAGCGCCGAGGAGAACTCCTCCGGCGCGACGGCCGTGATGTGGCGCAGCGCCTCGGGGCCGAAGCCGCCGCTGAACACCTGGCAGTGGGCCAGCAGCCGGATCGGCGTCCCGTCGGCGGCCCGGGGAGGGACGACACGCGGATCGCCGTCCGGCGCCGCGGAGGGGTCGCGGTCCTCGGCGTGGACCGGGTACGGGACGGTCCGGTCGCCGAGCGAGGCCCACGCCACCTCGGGGCTCTCCAGCGCGGCGACCCGCGCGGTGCGGCAGAGCGCGCCGGGGTTCCCGCCCACCTCGACGCAGGTCCGGGCGATGACCTGCTGATTGTGCAGTTGGAGGGAGAACGCGGGGTTGATCGTGCGCAGGCAGGCGAGGTACACCTGCACGGAGGGAACGCGCGCCAGTGCGCCGAGATCCAGCGCCGAGCAGTCGAGCGGCACGGGCAGCGGGTCCACCGGGAAGGGGACGAGGCCGTGGGCCGCGGGGGGCTGGCGGGCCGTGCCGAGGACCACGACGGACGCGACTGCGCAGGCCCGCAGCAGCCGGTGGTGGTCCGAGCGGTCGAGGTCGTCGACGAGCAGGAGCGGCCGGGCCCCTCCCGCGTCCCGGCCGGCGGTGAGGTCGGCGAGAAGGTCGAGCGCGCTGTCCGTGCTGTCTGCGGATGGCTCGGTCGCGGTCTCCACGCGCACGGTGGTGGCGCCGGTCGACGCGCGGTACGCGGCCGCCGCCTCGACCGCGAGCCGCGTCTTGCCCGCGCCCGGGACACCGGTCAGCAGCACTCCGGGGGTCGACGGATCAGTCAGCAGCGCCGACAGCGCGGCGATCTCGGCGTCGCGTCCGACCATGTCGGCGGGGAACGCGGTGGGTGGACATGCCGCGGACGGGCGGGCGTTCTTCGCAGACGAGGGCGCGGGGATCGTCAAGGACGGCTCCGGGAGGTGGACCCAGGCGGGCGGGGACAGCCAGGCGTTTCATCTGAGATGAACAACCATTTCGCAGTTTTCATATCCGTATACCGTTTCAGCATGGCTGCCGACTCCGAGGGTGTCAACTACAGTGAAAATCAACGGATTTGGAGTCGCCTGTGCGGGTAGGCGTACTGGAGGGCGGCGGCCGAAGGGAGCAGGCAGTGGCCGAAGCGGAACCCACGCCGTCGTCACTGAGTCGGAGGATCGACGGACTTTTCCGGCTCGCCCGCAGGCCCGACGGCCTGCCGTTCAGCAATGAGGAGGTCGCGACCGCGTGCCGGGAGGCTACGGGGGTGTCCTTCTCGACCACGTACCTGTGGCAGTTGCGCACCGGGCGTAGGAACAACCCGACCAAGCGCCATCTGGAGGCCCTGGCCGACCACTTCGAGGTCCCGGTCTCCTACTTCTTCGACGACGAGCACGGTGCGAAGATCGCCGCGGAGATCGAACTCCTCGGCGCCCTGCGGGACGCCGGGGTGCGCAGTGTGGCACTGCGTGCGGTGGGGCTCTCCTCCGAGGCGCTCGGCACCGTCAGCGACCTCATCGACGTGATCGCCGTCCGTGAGGCGGCCCGCCGGCGTGCCCGGGGCGCGGGGGAGGCCCCGCCTGCGGCGGAACCCGGCGACGGCCGGGCCTGAGGGCCAACCGCACTGTGCGGAAAGGCCGTCCAGGCGGCGGGCGGGTGCCGGGGCGGCCCCGGTCACTGCGTCCGGTCGGCGGGGCGGCGCAGGAAGAAGCCCGCCACGGAGCCCCGGACCCGGTCCCCGGCGTGCGGCTCCACCTTCTTGATCATGTGCGGTACGCCCGACCGCAGGACGACCAGTCGGTTGGGGTGCGGGGCGACGTAGTGTCCGACCCGCGAGGTGAGGTGGGCGCTCTGATCGGCGGACCGCGCCCCGGGTGTTCCGCTGGAGACGAGCAGTTCGGCGCCCCAGGACGCCTGCCACTCGGGGTGCACGTAGAGCACGAACGAGGCGGCCCGGTCGCCGGAGTCGTCGTGCCAGGCCAGTCCGGAGCCCTGCGGGTAGAGGAAGGGGCGGCAGGTGAAGGCGTGCCAGTCCGTTCCGAACCGCCCGGTCCACGGCTCGATGTGGGTCGTCTCCTCGGCCAGTTGCTTCACCACGGCGTCGGTCGCCCCGCCGGACGGGTGCGGAGCGTGGTCGGCGAAGAGTCCCGTGAAGTGGCCTTCCGGGTCGTTCAGCGTGCCGGGCCCGCTGAGGGGACTGCCGTCCAACAGCCCGTAGACCTTGTTCCACGCCCCGTCCCGGCGTCCGTGTACGAAGTGGTAGTCCTCGGTGCGCAGTTGCTCCCACAGCGCGGCTGCGGCCTCTGGGGCGAGGAAGTCGTCGAAGACGGCGAAGTCATCCGTGCTCCAGGTCAGTTCCATGGGTGTCCTCTGTAGATGGGGAAGGAAGTACGGCAGGGCAGGGCAGGGCGGGGCGGGTGCGGTCAGGCGATGGCGGTCTGGAGGCCCCCGGTGCCCACCGGGACGGGTGGCCGTGCGGCCGCCTCCTGGAGCAGCCGCTGCGTCATGCCCGCCGCCCGCGTGTCGCCCGAGCCCAGCACCAGCCGCAGCATCTCGGCCGCGGGCCCCGAACGCCCGTGCGCGAGGTGCACGGTGGCCACGTTGAGGGGGCGCAGCCAGTCCGGCTGCCGGGCCTCCTTCACCGGCCCCTCGTCGATGAAGGTCACTCCGGGGCAGTCGGACAGCCGGTCGGAAAGGTGGGCCGCCAGCTCCCGGGGCGGCATCGGCTCGCAGTACACCAGCGGTGTCAGCAGGTCGGCCGCGGAGACGGTGCGGGGTCCGGCGCCGCCGGTCGGGGAGAGCGGCCCGTCCGCCCGGTACAGGTGCCCGGCGTCGAGAGGGGTGCGGGCCAGCGGGGTGTGCGGGTAGACCCGGAGCCCGCAGGAGTAGCCCACCGACACGCCCCGGTCGGCCAGTCGGCGGATGTGGTGGATCGCGTTCTCCAGGGTGGCGGCCGTCTCGCCGGGCTGGCCGAACAGCACCCCGATCTGGACGTCCATCCACTCCGGCCGACGCCGCAGCAACAGACCGAAGGTGTCCTCGACGTCGGACATCCGGTAGTTCTTGTGGTGCCCGCGCAGCATCCGGTCGTCGAAGGCGTCCACCGAGAAACTCGGACGCACGCAGCGGGACCGGATCAAGGCGTCCATCAGCCGCTCGGAGAACGGCCTGACGTTGAAGTAGCCGTGCCAGCTGATCACTTCACCGTGGCGGCTTCCGGCCAGTGCCTCGCACACCTCGATCAGCGCCCCTTCGTAGGGGAGGTTGACCTCGGGGGCGGCCAGATGGAAGTGGGTCAGCCCGTACCGCTCGACGTAGTGATCCGCCTCGGCGGCGACAGCCCGGGCGGGGCGCGCGTCCACCCTGCCGACGTTCAGCGGATCGACGCAGTACGAGCAGCGCAGCGGGCAGCCCGCGTGGCTGCGCAGCGCGGTGGGGATGCCCCGGGCCTTGGCGAACAGCACGTACTCCGGTGCGATCCGCGGCAGCGCGGTGGTGGGCCGGGACACCACGTCGGGCTGCGGCCGCAGGCCGGGCCCCAGGGCTCCGTCGGCGGCGCGCACCAGGCCGCCGGGGAGCGTGGACAGCGTCTCGGCGACCACCTTCCGCACGCCCCGTGTGCCGCCGTCGGCGACCACGCGCGCCAGCAGGGCGGTGAACGCGGCCTCACCGGGACCGGCGAGTCCGAAGTCCAGTCCGAGCCGGTCCATCACCTCCACCGGGCAGGAGGTGAACGCCGCGCCGCCCGCCACCACCGGCAGTCCGGGGTCCCAGGCGCGCAGCGTCGCGGTCAGCTCGGCGATGGGCGCCAGGTAGTCCACCACGTCGATCCACCGCCCGTCCGCGCCGGCCGCCGTGTCGCAGGCGACCACGGCGTTGTCGATGTTGCGGATCGACAGTGCGACGAGGTCGGGCCGGGTCCGGTCGAGCACCTCGGTCAACAGGCCGGTGTGGTCGAGCGATTCGAGGAACGGGTTGCACACGGACACCTCGACCGGCAGTCCGCTTTCGGTGACCGCGGCCCGCAGGATCTCCAGTCCGTACGGGCCGACCGGCAGGACCTGGTGGGGGTTGGCGTAGAGCAGGAGGACGCGCACGGGCGGCTGCTTTCTCGGGGTTCCCTCGCGGGGGACGGGTCGTGCGGTGGGGCGGTGCGTACCGCTAGGGGGCGAGCACGCCCAGGTCCTGTTTGGCTTCGATGGCCCGCTGGAGCGCGGTCAACGCCCGCCCGGCCACCGGGAGGCCGGTACGGCCGGCGAGGACGGCGCTGAAGAGCAGCGGTGTGATCACCGCGCCGCTGCCGCGCACCGTGCCCAGATGGCGGACCACGGCGTCCAGGTGCGTCGCGGCCGGTTCCGGGTCGTCGGCCCGCAACGCCCGTACGGCGCGGGCCTGCAGGGCGACGGTGTACTCCGCCCAGGCCTCGGGGGGTGGAACGGCCACCTCGTCGAGCGCGGAGCCGCCCCGCGCGCCGCCGGAGCGTCCTTCACCGGACGCCTCCCGGGCCAGCTCGGCCTGGAGGCGGGACAGCGACGCCTGGCGGGCCATGCCGAGGGCGGCGCAGCGATCGCCCTGGGCGGTCCACCATTCGGCCGCGGCACCCCAGTCGCCGGACCGGGCCGCCAGGACGGCACGCCAGCCCGCGATGGTCGCGGCCCCGGTGCCCTGGCCCAGATCGCGCAGCACCTCCTCGGCCTCGTCCATCGCGGAGTCGGCCGCCGCCCGGTCGCCGGACATGTGGCGCACCAGCGCCAGCGCGACGCCGGTGGCCGAGCTCAGCAGCCGGGAACCGGCGACCTCCTGATGCAGCCGCTCGCAGTCGGCGCGTGCGGCGGGGACCGGGGTGTCGCCGTTGACCAGGGCCATCGCCAGGTTGGCGTAGACCTCGGTCAGGCCCAGGCAGGTCCCGGCGCCGTCGGCCGACCGCAGCGCGGAGCGCAGCGCCCGCTCGGCGGCGGGGTGGTCGCCCGCCCGCAGGGACTGGAGCCCGGCGTACAGGTGTGCCCCGACCCGGGCCTCGGGCTCCGGTGAGGCGACCGCGGCGAGGTAGTGCGGATCGTCCGGTACGGCGGGCGCGTCGCCGGTCAGATAGGTGCGGGAGTACAGCGAGTTGAGGCGGGCGTGGATCCGGGCGGCCGGGGCGGCCCGGCCCGGGTCCGACAGCACGCGCTCGACGCGTTCGAGGGCGGCCTGCGGCATTCCCTGGGTGCCGAGGGCATACGCCTCCAGGACGTCCAGGTCGTGGCCCTGCGCGCGGTCCGCCTCCGCCAGTGCGCGGGCGCGTCCGGTGAGCGTCAGCACCAGTTCGGGCCGCCCGCGGGAGAGGGCGAAGCGGGCGGCGACGCCGAATGCGGTCACGGCGGACTCGGCCGCCCGGGCCGTCCGGTCGGAGCCGGGCTCCACCCCGCGCAGCGCGGTATGCGCCGCCTCCCAGTGCCGGGCCAGCAACTCGGCGACGGCGGGGCGCCGTTCGGCCACCGGTTCCAGGGAGCGCGCGAGCCTGGCGTGCACGTCGGCGGTCTCGGAGAGCGTCAGCCGCCGCAGTGCCACCTCGGCCACGACCGGAAAGGCCGGGGCCAGGCGGCCCTTGTGGGCGTCGGCGGACTCCACCAGCCCGGCTGCGAGGAGGCAGGCCGCGGCCGCGGCGACCCTGTCGGGGTCCATCAGGGCGCCCAGGTCTTCCAGGGACAGGTCCCGGCCGGCGGCGGCGAGCAGCACCAGGAGTTCCCGCGAGTCGGTGTCCAGGTGGTCCAGCCGGGCACCGAGCGCGGCGTGCGCGCTGGGTGGCGCCCAGTCGTCGCCGGGCTGGGCGAAGCGGCTCAGGACGACCATCTGTTCGATGTACCGGGGGATGCCGCCGGCCCGTGAGGCGATCTCCTCGGCGGCGACGGCGGGGGAGAGGAGGGCGGCAGGGGCCGGGTCGTGTCCAGGGGCCCCGGCGCCGGGGGACCGGGAGCGGTCGGCGGCGGTCGGGTCGTGCTGCGCGGTGAGCAGTCGGCGGGCGAGGCGCCGCGCGTCGGGCCGTCCGAGTGGCGGCACGGTGAGCCGGTGGTCCTCCCGGCCGGCCAGCGCCTCGGGGGCCGAGACCCCGACCAGCAGCACCACGACCGGCCGCCCCGGTGCGGCGGTCAGCTCGTCGAGCAGGTCGGCCAGTGCCCCGGGGGTCCACTCGCTGTGTTCGATCACCAGGAGCAGGGGCCGCGCGCCCCGCAGGCGGTCCAATGCCGCGGTGAGCGCACGGCCCAGCTCGCCGCGGTCCTGGGCCAGGGCCTGCTCGGCGCGCGTGGAGGCGCCGGTCAGCTGCACCGTCACGTCCACTCTGTCGTGGCCCTGCCGTGCGGCGTTCTCGATCTCCTCCAGGAACAGGCAGCAGGCCAGCAGACCGAGTCCGGTCCCGGCGGGCGGGCAGCGCAGGACGGCTGTGGCCAGGCCGGTGCAGTGGTCGAGCGCCTCGGCGACCAGCCGGGACTTGCCCACCCCGGAGGGGCCCCCGACGAGGATCAGGGTCGGGCCGGTGGCAGTGGCGGCCGCCTCGATACGGGCGGCCAGCTCGCCGACCAGGCCGGTCCTTCCGACGGTGCCCGTGCCGGGGGCCTGGGTGTCGGCCGGACCGACGATCCAGGCCGGGACGGACCGGGCGAAGCCCTTGGCCGCGACCGGCTCGATCGCCCGCAGCGGGAAGTGGTCCTGTAATTGGAGCCGGGTGGCCAGGTCCACGATCACCCCGTCGTCGGGGGCGTACTGCTGGAGCCGGGCGGCCCGGTTGAGCACCGAGCCGATGACGAAGCTCGACGTCCGGCCGCTGACCGCGACATGGCCGGAAGCGACCGCGGACCGCACCGGGAAGTCGCCCAGCAGCAGCTCGCCCAGGCCGCGCGCGTACTCGCCGGTGCGGTGCCCGATGGCGGTGGCGGCGGAGACGGCGGCCGCGGCGGCCGACTCGCCGTGCCCCTCGACGCCGAACACGGCGACGACCGCGTCGCCGATGAACTTCTCCACCTTGCCGCCGTACTGCTCCACCAGCGAGCCGACCAGGGAGAAGTAGCCGTCCAGGACGGCCGCCCACCGGTCGGGTTCCAGCGAGGTGGCCAGTCCGGTGGAGCCGACCACGTCGCAGAAGATGACGGAGACGAAGCGCAGGCCGCTGGCGGGAGTGGCGGGTAGACCGATCTCCATCCCGCAGGCCATGCAGAAGCGGGCCGCCGACGGGTTGTCCACACCACAGCCGGCGCACCGGCTCGCGGTGGATACGATGGGACCGGTGGGCTTGGTCATGCTGTCCTCCCCGTTCACTGAGCGACCACCGGGTGGTTCACGACGCTTGCCTCGTCGTGAACCACCCGGTCTGTGCTACGGCCCAGACGTCACCGGTCCGGGGTCGATCCCCTGACGAGGGCCGGCACTACCAGAGGTAGCCGCCGCTGGGGTCGGAGACCGAGTGGCCCTCGACGTCCGAACCCGCGGCCTCGACCCGGGACTTGACGCTCAGCAGGACGTCGATCTCGTCCTCGGTGAGGGACTTGAGCACCGCCTGCTGGGCGTCGTTGGCGTCGGTCATGGAGAATCCGGCTTCGGCCAGCTTGTCGATCTTGTCTGCCATGGTGATCTCCTCGGTTGACGAGCCCGCGCGTTTCACGGACGGGGCTCTGGTTTCCCGGTGCGGTGCACCGGAGTTCAGGGGGGCCGGGCGGGGCGTCGGCTCCTCGGCCCGGCCGGCACCGTCGTCCGCGCCGGATGGCGCAGCGGTGGGCGGCGGAGCGACGGGCGGCGGAGCGGTGGGTGGTACGCGGCCGAGCCGGACGGCTACCACGACAGCGGTGAGAAGGAGGGCGGCGCCCGCCAGCAGCAGCAGGCTTCCGAGCCCGATCCACACGACCAGGGCCGCGGCCAGCACGGGGGCCAGTACGTTCAGTACGGCCGGCACGGAATTCATGAGCGCCCATACCCGGCCGGTCAGTTCGACCGGCGTCTCGGAATGCACGACGCTGGGAAAAGTGACGAGAATTCCTGCGCTTGCGATTCCCAGAAGGAAAATAACACACAGCCATATGGTGGAGTCAATACGTATTTCATGGACAATGGTGAATCCGATGACGACGATGATGCAGCCGATCACCAGGACCGACCCCGCCATGGTGAGGAAAGGCCGAAGACGCGCCGCGAAACGGCCCATGAGCAGCGAACCGGCGACCCCGCCCAATCCGACGGCGGACACCATGTAGCCGATGTAGGACGTGCCCATTCCCAGCGCCGGCACGATCAGGGCGGCCATGGAATCGTAAAGGAAGACGACGAACATCAGGCTGCACATGACGAACAGGAGGGAACGCAGAAGGCGTGATCCGAATACGTGATGGAAGCCTTCCCCCAGTTCTTTGAAATAGTGCAGATCCGTACTCCGGGAAGGTGACGACGTGGTGCGCAGGGCGCGGGCGGCGATCACCCCGACGATGAACGTGCACGCGTTGGCCGCGAACACCGCCCGGGGCGACATGAAGGCGACCAGCAGACCACCGAGCGCGGGCCCGAGGATCTTGACCGATTGCATCGCCGTCTGGAGCAGCACGGTGGCGGCCTGGACACCGTCGGGCGGCACCGAGACCCGCAGCTGGATCTGGCCCGCGAGCCCGCCGACCGAGCCCAGCGCCGAACGGACCAGCACCAGAGCGGCCGCCCAGTACACCCCGGGGGCGACCACCAGGCCCAGAGTGAGCCCTGCCTGCACGAGGTCGGTGAGGATCAGCACCCGGCGCGACGGCCGACGGTCCACCAGCACCGCCAGGAACGGGGTCGCCAGCAGCGGCAGCATGCTCGCGGCCACCACCAGCGCCAGATCGCCCGCGCCGCCGTGCCAGACCGTGGTGACCAGCACCAGCAGTGCCACCTGGTCCAGCCAGTCGCCCAGACCGGAGACCACCGTGCTGGTGTACAGCAACCGGAAGTCGCGGCCCGCCAGCGGGCCCGGAACCCGCACGCGGCTCATCCGGCGAGGGCCACCGGGGAGCGCCGGTGGACCCGGCCGAGGACGTCCTCCATCACCTCGATCAACCCCCTCATGGAGTGCAGCGCGCTCACACCGAGCAGTTCCTCCTGCGCCGGGTCGAGCGGCAGCCGGTCGATCAGCCGGTGCACGTCGTCGCGGTGCTGCACGTCCAGCTGGGCGTGCCGGGCGATGGTGCGGAACGCCGCCTCCGGCAGCCCGGTCCTGACCGCCAGGTCACCCGCCAGCCCGGGACTGGGCGGGTTGCCCTCCAGCACCGCGATGTGCCCCACGAGCGCCACCGGATGCACATGGCGCAGCCAGTAGTACTGCGAGCCGACCAGCGAGGCGATGGCCGCCCCCGGCAGCGTCGTGCGCAGCGTCTCGGGATCACCCCCGGCGACCACGTAGTCGTCGGCCACCCACTGGTCGTGCCCGTACTCCTCACGGATGTGCTTGGCCAGGTAGCGGCCCACCAGATCGGCCACCGGGTCGTCCTGACGGACAGTGCACTGCTCGACGGCTGCCAGCATCAGCGGCACCGTGGCCCGGATCGTCCCGTGCAGCGTCTTGAGCCACTCCAGGTACACCTGGTCGCCGTGCGGATGGGTCCACATCTGCCGGGACGCGGCGTCCACCGCCGGCATCAGCAGCCCGATCTTGCGGCGCAGCGCCTGCGACCTCGTCTGCTCCTCCACCGTCAACCGCCTTCCCTCAGGGCCGCGCCCAGTGCTGTCACGGAGTCGGCGGCCCGCCCCGGGCGGCCAGCGATGTCGTACGCCTTCCAGCAACCGCCGCAGACGTTCTCGAAGCGTTCCTCGCGCAGGGCCTCGAAGCCGGGCAGGTCGGCCGCCGCCCCCGGGCCGAGGCGCCCCACGACCCTCAGCAGCGGATCGTCGCGGAACCCGGTCAGCGCCTGCGCCACGCCCTCGGGCCGCCGGGTCGGGGCACGCAGCGCCGACGGGCCGTGACCGGTGATCAGCCCCTCGTTGCAGCAGGGGATCACCACCCCGTCGTAGCGAACCGTGGGCGAGCCGAGCAGGGTGCACGCCGCGAACGCCCCCACCTCGTGCCGACTCTGGAGGGCGAAGACCCCCGCGCCCCGCCCGTACCGCAGGGGGGTGATCACGTTGGTCTCCGCGTCGTCGGCCCACCGCGGGCCGAGCGCCTCCAACAGCAGCCCCTCGGCCACCCGCGCGCCGTCGCCCGTGTCCAGTTCCTGGACGACGATGCGGCAGCCCGCCCGGTGGGCCGCGCGCAGCGCGCCGACGAACCGGTGGTTCGACACACCGCCCTGGTGGAAGCCGTCCGTGCTCAGGAAGAGCGTGGAGATCCGCGGCAGCAGCCGTTGTACCCAGCCGGGCGCGGAGCCGTTCTCGCGCGCCCAGTACCCGCTGGTGAAGACGATGGTTTCCAGCCCGGCGTCGGCGAACGCCCCGATCGCGTGCGGCAGCGCCCGCTGCTCGGCGAAGGGCTCGCCGCCGGAGACCGCCACCGACCGTAGGCCGGGCAGCGCGACGATGCCGGCGACGACGTCGTGGAACACCTCCCAGTCGGCGACCCTGCCGCCGTCCGCGCGGGCGTCCACCGAGCAGTGTGCACAGCCGACCGGGCACTGGTCGGTGATGTACAGCAGGACCGACTCACCGCGACGGTGGCGCATCGCCTCGGTGTCCGCCAGCGTGGGGCGGCTGCGTACCGCCTCGGTGTCAGCCCGTGTAGGACGGCTGTTCACGGTCCGCCTCCCATCCCAGGGACACCAGGCCGCCGTAGCGGCCGGAGCGGCGGTCCGAGAAGGCGGTCCCGTCCACCTGCTCGACCATGCGGCGGGCGGCGGCCTCCACCTGCCGCCCGGAGTCGCTGCGCAGGTACTCCGTCACCTGCCGCTCGGCCTCGGCGTCGCCGGACAGCGCGACGCAGTTGCCGCACATGCCCTTGTCGCACGGTCCGTCCGAGAAGCGGGCGGCCACGAAACTGGGTCCGAGCACGCGCAGCGCCCGGTACAGCTCCCGGCGCAGGAACTTCTCGCGCAGCTCGGGCCACGACTGGTGGGACGCGTGGCCGAGGATCAGGTGCTCCGGCATGCGACGCTCCACCAGGTCCTGATTGCAGCAGGCGTAGACAGTGCCGTCGTAGGTGACCAGCGGCCAGGTGATCCGGTCGCACGGGTCGACGGGCGCGACCGGGACGCCGGAGGAGGGCGTGGGAGTCAGCCCGCCGAGCTGGCGGCCACGGCCGATCGGACTCAAAGTGCCCACCAGAATGGGTACTTGGTCGTCGAACTCGCGGCGCACATCGTCGACCAGGCCCTGGAGGTAGGGATCGTCGTCCCCCCGCCCGGTGAGCTGGAAGCTCACCTGCGGCACCAGTTCGCGTATGCGGTGCATCGCCCGGAAGACGTCGGCCCGGCCCACCTCGCGTTCGTGGAACTCGTCGAGGCTGGCCGCGAAGTGGTCCACCTCGCGGATCGCCGCGGACACCGGCGCAGGCAGCTGCCGGTTCTCCCGGGCGAACCACATGCCCGACAGCACGTACGAACGGGAGCCCACGGACCGGGCGGTGCGCGCGAGGTCGGCGACGAGCGCGGCCCGCAGCAGCGCCTCACCGCCGGACATCAGCAGCAGGTCCGGCCGGGTCTCGTGGTCGAAGGACTCCACGAGCCGACGGAACGGAGTCTCGGGATGCTGTTCGCTGGTACTGGAGGAGTCGGTGGAGCAGTGGGCGCACGACAGCGGGCAGCGGCGGGTCAGGGCCAGATAGAGGCCGGCGGCGGGCTTGTTGCGGATGGCGCCGATTTCCAGCAGGTGCATGGGATCACCCCCTTCTCGATGACAGGGCGCTGGCGATCTCCTCGAGCGAGGCGAGCGTCCGCGCGGCGTTCGGGTCGTCGGTGCTGGCCAGGTCGGCCACCAGGGTGGTCAGCCGTTCGGCGGCCGCCGCGTTCCGTCCGGCGGGGCCGGGCGGCGGGCCCGCCAGCACCAGGGCCGCCGCGCACTGGCGCGCCAGCTCCGAGACCAACTCCAGGACGGAGGTCGCGCTGCGCGTGCCCAGCACCGGGTCGAGCACCTCCAGAACGCCGAAGACGGACCCGTCGGTGTCCAGCGGCGCGGCGATGATGGCCTTCGGTATCCGGCCGGTGGAGGCCGCGAAGTCCCGGTTGAACTGCGGGTGGTTGTCGAGGTTGTCGGCGATCACCGCCTCCCCGCTCTGGAAGACCCACCCGGCTATGCCGCTGTAGTCGGGGATGGTCCAGCCCACCAGGCTGTCCTCCCGGGGGTCGGAGATCGCCTCCAGAACGAGTGCCTCGCCCGCCGCGTCGTGCAGGAAGACCGACGAGGCGGGAGCGCCGAAGACAAGCCGGGCCAGCCGTACGGTCGAGCGCAACACCTCGTCGCGCCGGGACAGCGGAGGGCCGCTGAGAGGGGCGTCATGCACCGGATTCGTCATGGCCGGCTCCTTCGACGGATGGGGCGGATGGGGCGGGAGCGGCGGGTGCGGCGGGTGCGGCGGGTACGGCGGATGGGGCGGGTACGGCGGACGAGGTGACAGGGGTGGGGGCGCGGGGTGGGTCGGACGCGTCGGTGAAGTTGTCCGAGAGGGAGGCGAGGACGTGCTTGACCTCGCTCACCGGAAGATGTGGATGCTTTCCGAGGATGCGGGCCACGAATCCGGTGACGTGGGGGGTCGCGAAACTGTTCCCGGAGAGGAACGAACGGCCGCCGCCCGTCCAGGGGACCTCGATTCCGACACCGGCCGCGAAGAATTCGACCGGGGGCTGCGGACTGACCTCGATGCGCTCCGCGTCGGCAATTTCGTGCGACCCGACGGAAATCACCGAGGGAAAGATCCAGGGATAGCTGCGGACCGGGCTGTTGTGCGCCGAGGCCACGATCGCCACCCGGTTGAAGTACGCCTCGTCCGCGATGTCGTGCAGCGAGGCCTTGAAGTCGCCTTTGCGCGAGGAGAGGCTGAGGTTGACGACGTGGAAGCGCTCGGCCACCGCCCAGCGCAGGGCAGCCAGCAGCATGTTGCCGTCGCCCGCGAGTCCCGGCCCCAGGATTCGTACGCTGGTCAGGCTCGCGTCCGGCGCGATCCGCCGGATGATCGCCGCGCACGCGGTGCCGTGACCGGCGGCGTCGCCTTCGTCGTCCGGGACGATCCGGTAGCTCGGCCGGCCGTCGCCCGCGGCGTCCTGCTCGATGCGTTCCACCGCGTACGACCCCTCCAGGGGCCCGATCTCGGGATGGTCCGGCGTGACTCCGCTGTCGATGACGCAGATCCGGATTCCCGCACCGCGGGACCCACCCCAGGCCCATTCCCGGTCCACCACCGTGGAGGCCGCGACGGATGACCGGTCGACGAGTTCCCCGGCATTCATGTGGGCGAATCGGATCGTTGCCCGACGAAACGCTGTAGTGGTCAATGGAGCCTTCCGGTCACTCGTGGCTCTCTCGTATGGCGCGATACCGAACCGTCGGACGCGCCGGACCGTCCCGCTGTCGAACAGCTGAGCGGTGCCCGCGGACCGATTCTGTACGAGGTTCCAGGCCCTCGGACATCCCAGTTGTCTGGGGTGCTTTCCGGTCGACCCTGCCCCTCGCGGCGCGGAAACTGACAGTTCTCTGCGTTGTCGGTCGGCTTGCGCAGATGACCAGGCCCGGGATCAGGTTGCCGTCCAAGTCGGCGACGAGCCCGTATCCCCGGTCCTGGGCCTGGTTGGCGGAGCCGCGGTCCGCCAATGCCCCATGGGGTTGGATCTAGTTGTCGATGGCCTGGTAGAGCGTGGTCCAGAAGTCGTGGATCAGGCGGGCCGAGTCCGGGGTGGACATACCGACCTGCGTGAGCAGGATTCCGGTGAGCTGGTTGTCCGGGTCGGCGTATGCGGTGGTGCCGGTACCGCCGTCCCAGCCGAACTGGCCGATGGGCGCGTAGTCGCCGCGACGGGTGCGCACCGCCATTCCGAAGCCCCAGCCGCCCTGCTGCCCTTGGCCGACCGTGAGGTGGGCGATGTTCCTGTACATGGAGTCCCGGGCGGCTTGCTGTTCGGGCGCGAGGCGGTTGGTCGTCATCAGCTCGACGGCGGGCCGGGACAGGATCCGTTCGCCGCCGTGCATGCCGTGGTTCAGCAGCATCTGGAAGTAGGCGTGGTAGTCGTCGACGGTGGAGACCAGGCCGCCGCCGGCGCCCTGGAACGCCGGAGGACGGCTGCTCCTTCCGCCTTCCGCCTCGTCCCACACGAGGAACTCTCCGGTCTGCGGGTCGGGTCCGTAGAGGGGCGGCAGCCGGTCGATCTTGCCGGCGGGTACGTGGAAGGCGGTGTCCTTCATCCCCAGGGGATCGAGGATGCGTTCGCGCAGGAACGTCTCCAACGGCTGCCCCGTGACCCTGGAGACGAGCACGCCGAGTACCTCGTTGCTGAGGTCGTACTGCCACCGTTCACCGGGCTGGTACGACAGGGGCAGTTCGCCGAGGCGGCGCATCCACTCGTCCGGGTCGGGCGCCGGCCCGGAGGCCACGCTGTAGTCGAGGCGCTCGAAGGTCGCGGCCCTGATCGGGGAGGCCAATAGATCGAAGTCCAGTCCGAGCCCGAAGGTGGAGGTCAGCAGGTCCCGTACGGTGATCGGCCGCCGGGCCGGAACGGTGTCCTCGAGCGGGCCGTCGGGCCGCTTCAGAACCTGACGGTCGGCGAGTTCGGGCAGCCACGGGTCCACCGGTTCGTCCAGTCGAAGCCTGCACTCGTCGAGCAGCACCATCACCGCCGCCGTGGTGACCGGCTTGGATACGGACGCCATCCGGAAGACCGTGTCCCTGCGCATCGGCTCGCCACCCTCATGACGCATCGTCCCGATCGTTTCGACGTGCGTCCGGCCTCCGCGGCTGACCAGGGCGACCAACCCGGGAATCTTCTTGGACTCGACGTGCCCTGCCAGCACCTCGCGCAGCCTGCGCAGCCCTGCTTCGGAGAAGCCGCTGTTGCTTGCACTCATGATGAATCTCCTTGTCTACCGGCCCCCGTCGAGGTGGCCATGCGATGAGCGTGCACCCTGACCCAAGGTCAAGGTCAACTTCCATCGCGGCCAAGGGCCGACCCCGGCGCGGATCACAGGATTCCCGGCCTGGAAGGGGTGTCGGCCTCCACGGCCTGGTCGATGAGCGGGACCCGGTGCGCGCTACCCTCGCCCGTGTGATCATCCGCAACCCGTACGTCAATGTGAGCGCCCAGGTCCCCGGTGGCCACCGCTCGATCCTGCCCGAGCCCTGCCGTCCCGTCGCCGATGCGGATCGCGACACCGCAGGCGCCCACGATCCGAAGGTGCGGTGAGTCGATGGCAGGCGGGCTGACGATAGGTCAGGCGGCGGCGTTCGTCGGCGTCACGATCAAGACCGTGCGGCACTATCACCAGCTCGGCTTGGTCGCCGAGCCGCAGCGAGACGGTTCCGGCTATCGGCGCTACGTGTCGGCCGACCTCCTGCGACTGGTCCAGGTCCGGACCCTGGCCGGAGCCGGCGTGCCCCTGGCCGAGATCGGCGAACTGCTCGACGCCGATCCCGAGCGGTTCGCCGCCGCCCTGGACGATGTCCATCGCCGGCTCACCGAACAGGTCGAGGACCTGCTCGCGCGACGCGACACGCTGCACCGGCTCGCCCACGGCGACCGGGCCCTGCTGCCCGACCGGGCCTGCGCGGTCCTGGACCGACTCGCCGCCCTCGGCTTCGACCCCGAGTACGTGGCCACTCAACGGGAGGCCCTGGTGCTGGCCCGGGCATTGGTCCCGGAGGTCTTCGACGCCTTCCTCTCCAGGCTTGAACACGGGCTTGACGACCCCGAGTTCGTCGCGTTGACGAAGCGCGGCCTGGACGCGATGTCCTGGGATCCGGGCGACCCGCGGATCGAGGAGCTGGCGTCCGCGCTGGCCGCCAAACTGCTGGCCGACCGCTCGCTGCTGGAGATGCCGACCGGGCCTCGGCGCCACTCCGACACGTCAGCCCGGTACGGAGTGGTCAACCACCACCGGGAAGACCAGGAGCCGTCCATCGCCCGGCTGAACACGCTGGTCGAGGCGCACCTGCGGGCAGCCGGCATCGGCATCCCGCATCAGTGACGGCCTACGGTGGCCGCTGGAGGCGTACCGCGGTCAGGGACGAGCGGCGGAGGTTTCCGTGTCGGCCCGTCGGGCCGTGACCAGGCCCCAAGTGCCGCGGCATACAATCCCAGCTTCCGGACCGAAGGAGCCACCGCCCGTGATCGTGATAGCTCACCTCAGCGACGTGCACCTCAACGGCGGGGAGCGGGCCGCCGAGCGGACCCGGGTCGTCATGGAGTACCTGGAGGGGCTCCCGTACGAGCTCGACGCGGTGCTGGTGAGCGGGGACATCGCCGATCACGGGCGCCCGGAGGAGTACGAGGAGGCGGGCAAGGCCCTCGGCTCCCGTCATCCGCTGGTCGTCTGTCCCGGGAACCACGACGACCGTGCCGGCTTCCGGCGCGGCCTGCTGGGGGAGGAACGCCCGTCCGCGGCCCCGGTCGACCAGGTGCTGCGCGGCGACGGCTTCGTCCTCGCGGTGTGTGATTCGTCCCTACCCGGTGAACACCGGGGCTACCTGGAGGACTCGACGATCGCCTGGCTGGACGGGGTGCTCACCGACACCCCGCGCGAGGTGCCCGTCCTGGTCGCCTTCCACCACCCGCCCGTCCCGCTGCACATCCCGTACGTGGACGGCAGCCGGCAGTTCGGCGAGGAGCGGCTGGCGGCGCTGGCCGAGCGGCACCCGCACCTGACGGCGTTCCTGTGCGGGCACGCCCACACCGGCGCGGCGACCACGTTCGCGGGGCGGCCGCTGCTCGTGGCTCCGAGTGTGGTGTCCACGACGCGGCTCCCGTGGGAGGCGGCGTCCGGTGGGAGCGAGTACATCCACACGGACGAGCCGCCGGCCGTGGCCTTCCATGTGATCGGCGAGGACGGCCGCCTGACGACCTACTACAGGGTGGTGGTGGCCCGCCGGTAGCCGGAGCCGTCGCGGGTGCGGGTGAGGTGCCCGGCGATGACCAGGTACCGCCGCAGCGCCGCGCAGTCCTCGTGGGCGGTGAGCAGCAGGCCGTTCACCTCGGGCTCCGTGTACGTGCGGTCCGCCGCGAAGAGGGTCTCGGCGAGGTGGACGAGCAACTGCTCGCGGCGGGCCGCCTTGCGCGGGATGGCCGTGAGGCGGCCGCCGGCGGTGAACAGGTCGGTGACGCCGCGGGGGGTGCGCGTGCTGGTCTCTGCGGTGCTTTCTGGCATGTCACGGAGCTTCGCCCGGCCGGCCGCCCCCGGGCAACGGGTTTTCCCGCGCGCCATCTCCGGCGCGGGATCTTCCGCGCCGGAGAAAAGTGACGGTCGTTCATCTTACTGAGTGGTAGCACCTGCCATTACCCTCCCCGTGACCGGTTCCTGCCCCCCACGGAGGAGCACGTATGCGACGCCCCACCACGCGCACGAGAGCCCGCACGAGCGCTCGCACGAGAACTGCCGTCGCCACCGCACTCATCGCCCTCGGAGCGGCCCTGCTGGCCCCGGCCGCCTCGGCGTCCGACGCGCCGGTGGCGCTCCCGATCGCCGACTACGCCGACTATTGCGGAGGGCAGTGCGCGGACATCCTGCCGCCCGGCCAGAGCGGCAACGCCACCCTCGCCCAGATCCTCGCCCACAAGGCGTTCGGCACGCTGCCCGCCCACACCTCCGACCAACTGGCCCGCTACGACTCTCTGGTGGCCGGCTATCCCGGCCTCACCGACGCCAAGGTCAACGAGTTCTTCAACGATGCCTCCTTCGGTGTCCCGGCCGACCAGGTCGAGTCCACCAGCAGCCCGCGCTCCGACGTCACCATCACCCGGGACAAGAAGAGCGGCGTCCCCCACATCAAGGGCACGACCCGCTACGGGACTTCCTTCGGCGCCGGCTACGCGGCCGCCCAGGACCGGCTCTGGCAGATGGACCTCTTCCGGCACGTCGGCCGGGGCGACCTCACCCCCTTCGCGGGCGGCGCCCTCGCCAACCAGGGCCTGGAGCAGCAGTTCTGGCCGCAGGCCCCGTACACCGAGGCGGACCTCCAGGCCCAGGTGGACCGGATCCGGACCGCGGAGGGCGAGCGCGGGCGGCTCGCGATGGA
Source organism: Streptomyces sp. GL_148 (assembly GCF_057834205.1). NCBI lineage: Bacteria > Bacillati > Actinomycetota > Actinomycetes > Kitasatosporales > Streptomycetaceae > Streptomyces > Streptomyces sp. GL_148. The sequence continues at coordinate 7,721,416 of NZ_CM174396.1, forward strand.
GGACGCCCAGGCGTACATCGACGGCATCAACACCTATCGCGTGCAGTCGAAGAACGGCCGCTACTTCCCCGGCGAGTACGTGCTGACCGGACACATCAACTCGATCACCAACGCCGGAGAGATCAAGCCCTTCACACTCACCGACCTGATCGCCCTCGCCTCCGTCGTGGGCGGCCTGTTCGGCGGCGGCGGAGGCGGCGAAGTACAGGCCGCGCTCTCCCTGTTGTCCGCGCAGCAGACGTACGGCCTGGAGGAGGGCACCCGGGTCTGGGAGTCCTTCCGCCAGCGCGAGGACCCCGAAGCCGTGCTCACCGTCCACGACGGGACGAGTTTCCCCTACGCGCAGAAACCCGCCGCCCCCCAGGGCGCGGCCCTGCCCGACGCCGGCTCGGTCACCGCCGAGCAGCTCGTGTACGACCGTACGGGCTCGGCCGCGACCGCCGCCGCGGCCACCCCGCCGGGGCCGGTCAAGCAGAGCATGTCCAACGCCCTGCTCGTCTCCGGCGCGAAGACCGCGAGCGGCCACCCGGTCGCCGTCTTCGGCCCGCAGACCGGCTACCTCGCGCCCCAACTCCTCATGCTCCAGGAGCTCCAGGGCCCGGGCATCAGCGCGCGCGGCGCCTCCTTCGCGGGCGTCAGCATGTACGTACAGCTGGGCCGCGGCCAGGACTACGCCTGGAGCGCCACCTCGGCCGGCCAGGACATCACCGACACCTTCGCCGTCGAACTGTGCGAGCCCGGCGGCGGCGCCCCGACCAGGACGAGCACCTCGTACCTCTACCGCGGCACGTGCACCCCGATGGAGAAGCTGGAACACACCAACACCTGGAAGTCGTCCGTCGCCGACCCCACCCCGGGCGGCTCCTACCGGATGCAGGTGTGGCGCACCCACTACGGCATCGTCACGCACCGCGCGACCGTGGCGGGCCGGCCCGTGGCCTACACCGCGCTGCGCTCCACGTACCGCCACGAAGCCGACTCGATCATCGGCTTCCAGATGTTCAACGACCCCTCCTACGTGAAGGACGCCCGCACCTTCCAGGAGGCGGCCCAGCGCATCGGCTACGCCTTCAACTGGTTCTACGCCGACTCCCGCGAAGCGGCCTACTACAACAGCGGGTCGAACCCGGTGCGTCCGGCCGGAGTCGACGCGGCGCTGCCCATCCAGGGCAAGCAGCCATACGAATGGCAGGACTTCGACCCGGCCGCCAACACCGCGGCCTACACTCCGCCCGCCGAGCACCCGCAGTCCATCGGCCAGGACTACTACATCAGTTGGAACAACAAGCAGGCCAAGGGGTACGGCGCGGCCGGCTTCGGGATGGGATCCGTCCACCGCGGCGACCTCCTCGACCAGCGCGTCAAACCTCTCGTTGCGGCGGGCGGCGTGACCCGCGCCAAGCTCACCCAGGCCATGGCCGACGCGGCCGTCACCGACCTGCGCGCCGAGAACCTGCTGCCCGAACTGCTGGCCGTGCTGCGCAGCGCGCCCGTCACCGACCCGGCCGTCGGGGCCGCGATCGACAAGCTCGCCGCGTGGCAGGCCGCCGGCGCCGAGCGCAAGGAGACCGCGCCCGGTTCGAAGGCCTACGCGCACGCGGACGCCGTCCGGATCATGGACGCCTGGTGGCCGCTGCTCGTCGAGGCCGAGTTCAAGCCCGGCCTCGGGGCGCCGCTCTACGACGCCCTGCGCGCCTCGCTCACCATCGACGAGGCACCCAACGCGGGCCACGGGCCCACCGGTTCGCACGCCGGCTCGGCCTTCCAGTACGGCTGGTGGAGCTATGTGGACAAGGACCTGCGTACGGTCCTCGGCCGTCCGGTGTCCGGACCACTGGCCCGCGCGTACTGCGGGGGCGGCTCGCTCTCCGGGTGCCGGGACGCCATGACGGCAACGCTCAAGCAGGCGGCGGCCGCCACCCCCGCCGCCGTGTATCCGGCGGACGGGATCTGCGCCGCGGGCAACCAGTGGTGTGCGGACGCGATCGTGCAGCGTCCGGTGGGCGGCCTGACCCACCCGCAGATCAACTGGCAGAACCGGCCCACCTATCAGCAGGTGGTGGAGTTCCCCGCCCACCGCTGAGGCCCGTGTGTACGAAGGCCCGCCGGCTCCGGAGTGGTCCGGGACCGGCGGGCCTCCTCGCGCAAGGGCGTCCGCGTCAGGGGGCGACGGTGATCTGCTGCGCGGGGTCGGTGGTGTCGGTGACCTTGTACACGGCGTTGAAGGTGGACGCGGTCGCGCTCGTCGGGCAGCCGAAGCCGCCGGTGACGGTGACCGGCACCGAGGCGTTGGTGAAGGTCAGGCTCGGCGGGGCGCCGTTCGTCCAGGATCCGGGGGCGCTCGCCGGTCCGGAGGGGGCGGCGGTGACGGTGCAGACGGCGAGGCCGGTGGTGTGGACGACCAGCCCGCCCGTGGGCACGGTCATGGTGGCGGTGACGGGGGAGCCGTCCTGCATGGACACCGACCAGGCGCCGCTGGTGGTGACCGTGGGGGTCACGCCCCACATGCTGGAGGTGCACGAGCTGTACGTGGGCGGGGAGATCGGGGAGGAGACGGGACCCGCCGGGTTGTGGTTGCCGGGGGCGGCCGGCACCGTGCCCGTGGAGACGGAGACCGTGCAAGTCACCGTTACGGAACCGGCTTTGAGGGTGGCCTTCCCGCTGAGGGCGGCCTTGAAGGCGTGCCCGGCCGGGGTGACGGTGGTCGACCCGGCCAGGGGTAAGGGCAGGGCGGTGGCGGAGACCGGGGCGAGGGACATGGCTGCGGCCGCGGCGCCCGCGGCGAGCGCGAGCGTGGTGGTGCGCGTACGGCTCATGGCTGTGCTCCTTGGGGATCGTGGTGCGGTGGGGGAGCCGGCGTGGGGGACGTGGCTGTGTGGGATGCGGCTGTGTGGGATGCGGCCCCGGAGGTGCCGGGGTGCGGAGCGGCGTACGGCTGCCAGGCGAACATCAGGCCGCCGCCGAGGATGCCGAGCAGGGTGCCGATCAGGAACCCGCCGAGGTTCGACAGGACCAGTGCGGCCATGGCGATGAGGGTGGTGAGGACGCCGGCCAGGGCGCGCTGGGGCGGGGAGAACCAGGCGGTGAGGCCGAGCACGATCATGACGATGCCCATCAGGACCGACGGGATCCCCGCCACCCCTTGCTGGAGCATGATCTTCAAGGGCGCGAGCGGCAGGACACAGATCTCGGCCCCGGCCAGGATGGCGAACAGCCCGCCCCAGAAGGGCCGGCCGCGCCGCCAGCGCCGCCAGCGGCTCAGAAGCATTCCTTCTTGCCCTTGCTGATGTTCATGTTCAGCCCGGAGAGCTTGAAGGTGCCCGCATTGGTGGCCCAGGCCGTCTGGTGGAGATCGGTGATGCTGACGGTGTCGGCCTGCTGGGCGAAGAGGTCCTGCATGCCCACCGCGTCCGCCGGCCCCTTGTCCAGGGTGGAGGCGTCGCGGCCGATCTCGATGTTGGTGAAGACCGCGTCGCCGGAGAGCTGGGTGGCGTCCACGAAGAGGTTGCTCGCCTCGACGGGGGCCTTCTGGCCCGCGGTGAGGTTGAGCGAGATGTCGCCGATGATCGGGAGGGTGGTGACCACCGACTGGCAGAGGCTGTGGAGCTTGGCCTCCCTGATGGCGGTGACCGCCACCGGGATGAGCTCCTCGCGGGCGTTGACGTCCACGCTGCCGTACTGGGCGAAGCCCTCGCCCTCCAGGCTCTTCGCCGACACCTTGAACTGCTGGCCCGAGACGGCAAAGGAGGCGGCGAGCGCACCCTCGGCGAGGGCGATGCCGAGGCCGGCGGTCACGGCGACGGCGGGGAGGGTCAGTACGGCGAACCGGCGCCAGCGGACCCTGCCCGCATCGTCGGCCCTCTCGGATAACTTCGGGGAATCTGCCATGAGATCGTCCCTTATGTTCGGCTGTGCGCCGTTGTTTGTTACCGACGAGTTGAATGTAAGAGTGCCAATGGGGGTTGGCAAGGTTGCTCGGGCGTACCCTTTCGGCCGAGTCCTACTCGCCAAGTCACGCCCCGGGAGACTCCGTGTGCAGCAGCTCGGCGACCTCGGCGTCCACCCGCCGGGCCATCGCCCGCGCGAATTCGGCGGCCACGACCTCGCCGGCCAGCGGACGCAGCGCCGACACCGCCTCGGTGATCTGCCGCAGGCGCGTGGCCGAAAGCTGCTCCAGCCCGTCCGCTCCGATCACGTGCGCGCTGAACAGCGCGACGAACCGGTCCGCGACCGCGGCCGCCTGCGTCTGTACGAAGTCACCCGCGTCCAGGACCTCCGCGAGTGGAACCCCCGCACGCACCAGCGTCACCGTCGCCGCCAGCAGCCGCTTGCTGCGGTGCGTGACCAGGTCGCCGTCGATCGTGACGTACCCCAGCTCGGCCGCCCGCCGGGTGTCCTCGGGGGAGGCCGTCGGGCCGAACAGCTCCCGCAGCTCGGCGCGGGACATGACGACCGGGTCCTCTTCCTCCCAGTCGCGGGTCATCTCCCGCTCCAGACCGAGGAGTTGGGAGAGTCCACCGCCCTGCTCCCAGGCAGCCAGCAGCTCGGCTATGCCGTTGACCGTGTAGCCGCGCCCCAACAGGTCGTTGATCAGGCGCAGCCGGGTGAGGTGGTCGTCGGAGTACCAGGCGATCCGCCCCTCCCGGCGCGGCGGCGGGAGGAGCCCGCGCTCCTGGTAGTAGCGCAGGTTGCGCACCTTGACCCCGGCCGCACGGGCCAGTTCCTCCCGGCGGTAGTGCCCGCCGACGGCCGCGTCCTGATCTACCTGACTGCTCACGCGGCCGAGTGTAGGACGTGGTGACGGGCCTACCGGCGGGTTAGCCCGGGGCGGTTGGGAGAGCGCCGCGCAGGGCGTACCGGCAGGTCACGCGCCGCGGGGCTGCTCGCGCCGCTTGACCGCCCGCAGGACCACGAACTTCGGCTCGCTCGCAGCGACTTCGCTGTTGCCGAAGAGGCGGCGCAGGTGGGTGTGGTACCCCATGTGGCGGTTGGCCACCACCCACAGCTCGCCGCCCGGCCGCAGCACCTTGCGCGACTGCGCGAACATCCGCAGCGCCGTCGCGTCGGTCGTCGCCTGGTGGGAGTGGAAGGGCGGATTGCAGAGCACCAGGTCCACCGAACCGGGCGGCAGCATCGATACGCCGTCCCCGACGATGAACTCGGCGCGGTCCAGGCGTCCTTGGATGTTGGCGCGGTACGTGGCCTCGGCCGAGGCCACCGCCTGGTACGACTCGTCGGTGAAGACGACCTCGGCCTCCGGGTCGGCCACCGCGACCGCCGTGCCGACGATGCCGTTGCCGCAGCCCAGGTCGACGACGCGGGCCCCGTCCGTGTTGGTCGGAATGCTCTGTAGGAAGAAGCGGGTGCCGACGTCGAGGCGGTCCGCGCAGAAGATCCCCGCGTGGTTGACCACGGTCAGACCGGAGCCCGACCCGGCGTCCTGGTCGACGGTGTACGTCACCGGCCACGGACCGTCGGTCCTGGGGTGCGCGGCCCCGGGGTTCCCGGGCGTGCAGAAGATCAGCCGGGCCTTCTTCTCGGCCAGCGAGGTCTTCGTCGGACCGAGGATCTTCTCGAAGAGCCGCAGCGTGGAGGTGTGGATCTCCTTCACCATGCCGGCGCCGACGACCACGGTGCCCGCGTGCACGTGCGGGGCGACGCGGTAGAGCTGGTCCTCCAGCAGCGCCAGGCTCTTGGGCACCCGCACCAGCAGCACGTCGATCCGCTCCGGCGGCGCGTCCTGCGTCGTCAGGAGGGTCACGGTGCCCTTGGCGGTCCCGATGCCGTTGCGGTCCAGATTGGCCGCGGTGGCGGAGCGGGTCAGGCTGGAGTCGGTGATCTGCGTGGGGTGGTACGCGGCCAGCGCCGTCGTCAGCGCCCCCCAGCGGTCACCGATCACGGCGATCTGCCCGGCGCCGGCCAGATCCACCGGGCCGCGTTCACCCGTACCGGATTCGAGGTGGCGGAGCAGGTACTCGTCGGCGGCGTCCCATGCGAAGAGCCGGTCGCGCGGGTCCTCGGGGAAGCGGGCGAGCTCGTAGGAGCCGAAGGGCGTGGTCAGACGGTTCATATTGCCCCCAGGCTAACCGAGGGACCGCCCCGGTCCCGCACGGGTGGGGCCGGGAGAGTCGGCGGCGCGGCACACGGCCGCGCCGCGGGCCCGGCCCGGACCCGGTCCCGTACGCCCCTGCGACCCCTCCGGCACCGCTACTCCGGGAAGTCCCCGGCCATCGCGGCGGCGATCCGCAGGTACGGAGCCGCCTCTGCGGCCCGGCCCTGGCGCTGCAGGGTCCGCCCGAGCATCAGCTGCGCGTAGTCCTCCACGGGCCAGCGGTCCAGAACGGCACGGAGCTCGCGCTCGGCCTTGGAGAGCTGCGCGGAGTGGTAGTAGGCGCGGGCCAGCAGCAGCCGCGGAGCCAGCAGCTCGGGAGCCTCGGCCGCCAGGCCGTGCAGAACGCGGGCGGCGTTCGCATACTCCTTCGCCTCGAAGAAGAGCAGGCCGCGGTCCCAGCGCTCGGCGGCGGTCCCGTGCTCCAGGTAGCCCTGCTGCGCGTCGATCGCACCCATGACGTCCATCGGGATCCCTTCCACTGTGCATCTGCCGAGCCGAGCCGGGCCGAGCCGGGGGCTCTGCCCCGCCTTGCCGTGCTCGTCGTTCCGTCCGGCTGCTCAACACGAGGATCCGTACGCACATTCCCATGACCTCGGCGGCGGCGCCGGGACTAAGTTGTGCGGTATGAGCAATCTCGATCGCCAGCCCGCTCTCTCCACCTGCGGCGGCCGCGGGTTCGTCGTCGCCGAGCCCGTGCGCGAGCTCCTGAGCCCGCGCACCGTCAAACTCGGCGAGTCCACCGAGGTCCGCCGGCTGCTGCCGAACCTGGGCCGCCGCATGGTCGGCGCCTGGTGCTTCGTCGACCACTACGGCCCCGACGACATCGCCGACGAGCCCGGCATGCAGGTCGCGCCCCACCCGCACTCGGGGCTCCAGACCGTGAGCTGGCTCCACGAGGGCGAGGTGCTGCACCGCGACAGCGTCGGCAGCCTGGCGACGATCCGCCCGCGCGAGCTCGGCCTGATGACCTCGGGTCGGGGCATCAGCCACTCGGAGGAGAGCCCGCGCCCGCACGCCCGCCTCCTGCACGGCGCGCAGCTGTGGGTGGCCCTCCCGGACGCGCACCGCGACGTGGACCCGCACTTCCAGCACCACGCGGACCTCCCGCAGGTCAGCGCCCCGGGCCTGACGGCGACGGTCATCCTGGGCACCCTGGACTCGGCGACCTCGCCCGGAACCGCGTACAGCCCGATCGTCGGCGCGGACCTGACCCTGGCGGCGGGCACGGAGACCCGGCTCCCGCTGAACCCGGACTTCGAGTACGCGGTCCTGTCGATGTCGGGCGAAGCCCACGTCGACGGCGTCCCGGTCCTCCCGGGCGCCATGCTCTACCTCGGCTGCGGCCGCACGGACCTCCCGCTGCGCGCGGTCTCGGACGCCGGCCTGATGCTGCTGGGCGGCGAGCCGTTCGAGGAGGAGATCGTGATGTTCTGGAACTGGATCGGACGCTCCCAAGAGGATATCGCAGGCTTCCGCGAAGAGTGGATGAACGGCACCCGCTACGGCGAGGTGAAGGGCTACGACGGCGCTCCGATTCCGGCTCCGGAACTACCCCCAACTCGCCTGAAACCCAGGGGAAGAGTGCGCTGAACTGTGCCGATGTTGTCATGGGTAGGCCGGACGGAAGGGCTGTCCTTTCGTTCCGGTTCCCATGGTCTGGCGGATGAAGTTGAGGTCTCCGGGCAGGTCTCTTGATCTTGGGTTCCCATCCCATGTGGAGCAGGGTGTGGTCAGGTCTGGTCGGACGAATGCTGACCCTTTGCTGACTCTACTGACGAGTAGTTAGATTTCTGGAGCGCATGTTCGGGGACGCCGGCCGGCGTGGGGCGTCACGGCGAGGCGCCTGGTCCTGGACTCTCGGACTGCCTCGGACTGCCTCGGACGGCTCTGGGCGAGCTCTCGTCCGAGGCTGCAGCCGGCTGGCGGACTGTCGCGCAGGCCAGCGCGGGCATGTTGTGGACAGTCAACAACGCGCGGTGTTGAAGCCGCCGTTGCCGAAGGAGTCGTAGTGTCGCTGTTCAGCAACATCCGTCAGGCGGTGCGCCGTAGTTACGGGCGTGCCGTGGACCTCAGCCACCCGGGGCGGTCGCCGCTGGGCAGTGCGGTCGTGAACTGTGTGGTCTACGTCGACGGCGTACGGCAGCACGGTGGCTGTGAGGCGGAAGAGGCCCTGCAGCGGGTCCGTAAGTCGGGGGACGGATTCGTCTGGATCGGTCTGCACGAGCCGGACCAGGAGGAGTTCGCCGGCCTCGCCGAGTTGTTCGGCCTTCACCCGCTCGCGATCGAGGACGCGGTCCACGCGCATCAGCGGCCCAAGGTGGAGCGGTACGACGACACGCTGTTCGCGGTCTTCAAGACCGTGCGCTACGTCGAGCATGCGGAGCTGACGGCCACCAGTGAGGTGGTGGACACCGGCGAGCTGATGGCCTTCGTCGGCGCGGATTTCGTGATCACGATCCGCCACGGCGGGCACGGCTCTCTGGGCCCGCTGCGGGAGGTTCTCGAAGCCACGCCGGAGCAGCTGGCCAAGGGGCCGGCCGCGGTCCTGCACGCCATAGCGGACCATGTCGTAGACGACTACCTGGCCGTCACGGACGCGGTACAGAGTGATATCGATGCCGTGGAGTCCGCCGTTTTCAGCGATCACAGCGGTCGGGGCGACGCGGGCAGGATCTATCAGCTCAAGCGGGAGCTGCTGGAACTGAAGCGGGCCGCGGCGCCCCTGGACCGGCCGCTGCAGCAGCTGGCCACGCGGCCCATGCCCGTCATCGAGCCGGACATCCGCGCCTACTTCCGCGACGTGGCCGACCACCTGACACGGGCCACCGAGCAGATCGCCTCCTACGACGCGCTGCTCGAATCCATCCTCCAGGCCCACCTCGCGCAGGTGACCGTCGCCCAGAACGAGGACATGCGCAAGATCACGGCCTGGGCCGCGATCATCGCCGTGCCGACCATGGTCTGCGGGGTCTACGGCATGAACTTCGACCACATGCCCGAACTGCGCTGGACCTACGGCTATCCCATGGTCCTCGGAGTCATCACCGTCTCCTGTTTCGTCATCCACCGGGGTTTCCGCCGCAACGGCTGGCTCTGACCCGCTCTCGCCGGGCGACCGGCACTGCGGGAACCTACTCGGTGAGGTGGATCCAGATCACGATGAGCGCGATCCAGGACCCGATCGCGGCGACGAACAGCTTCGGAAGGTGCTTGCGCACAGCCGGTCTCCCTCCCCATTCAGAGCCAGTCCCGGCGCTTGAAGACCATGTACAGGCCGACGCACCCCACACCCATCGGCGCCAGGGCGAACGGGTAGCCGGCGGCCCACTTGAGCTCGGGCATCGTCTCGAAGTTCATGCCATAGATCGTCCCTACCAGGGTAGGGGCGAAGAGGATGGCCGCCCACGAGGAGATCTTCTTGAAGTCGTCACCTGGATGCCGCTGACCTGCGGAAATTCCCTACCCGGGCGGTCTGACCTGCAGCGATCGACCTTTCCGAGCCTTTCGCCCTGCTCGCCGTATATGCAGCCGATTCCCCCCAGCCGCCCCCCAGCGAGGCCTCATTCCCCCCCAGATTCCCCCCCAGCGGACAACGTCTCGCCAAGAGGAGCCCTGCAGGTCGGGGGTCGTCCAACGTCGCTCACGACAGGCTACTCAGGGGAGTGGCAAGGCGGGCTGGAGGAGCTCGGCGAGCAACAACTGGTTCGTACGTACCGGCGCCGCCGTTGCGCGTGTCCGGGGCCGGTCCGCGGCCTGTCAGGCAGAGTGCGCTGGATCAGTCATGGCTGCGAGTGGCGAGGCTGTTGAGCAGGGCAGCGCCGCGTTCTGCGTCGTCGACGCTCACGGCGAACTCCGGTCCTTTGCGGGGCCGGATGACCAGGCACTCCCCGGCCCGCAGCATGACGGTGGTCCCGAGACCGCTGAGCCGGTAGCCCCAGCCGCCGACCTCGGCGGGGGTACGGGTCTCCGCGCGGGCCGCGGCGATGTCGTGGACGGCCCAGCGGCGCACTGGCCATCCGAGGGGGCCGAAGGCCACCTCCAGGCCGGTCTGCGTCACCCGGGCCTGTACGGCGGAGCAGCCCAGGGTCAGGACGGAGACGAGCGCGAAGGGGGCGATCAGTGCCCACTGCGGGCCGGTCAGGCCGACCGCCCCCGCCAGTGCGGCGGCCGCGGCGATCACGCCGGCGAGTGCGGCGGTCAGGCGGAGCCAGCGGTTCGTGGTGCGGGAGAGCCAGGCGAGGCGTTCCCCGTCGGGTATGGGCATAGTGGGCAGGGCCCCGGCCGGGCGGCCCGCATCGGCGGCCGTGCGCCGCCCTGTCAACCGTCCGAGCAGGCCGGCCGTGAGCGCGGCCGCCGCTGTGATCGCGAGCCCCGCACCTACTGATCCGGCATCCCGCCAGTCGGCACGGTCCAGGTTGGCGCGCACGATCGCCGCCTGGGCTCCGACGAGGACGACCCCGCCGGACAGCAGCGTGACTCCGGCCCACGGCCCGGCGGCCTGCCGACTCCCGGGCCGGCCGGTGAGGGCGAGGGTGAGGGCGAGTACGAGAACCGCCCAGATCAGTGCCGGGAACACGACGGCCGCCCACAGGGGCATCGAGCCGTCCGGGTTGCTGCCGCTCCAGTGGGTGGCCAGCCGCTGCGGCAGCCGGTCGGCGGCGGCCACCGGAAGTCCGACCAGCGCGAACAGCACCCCCACGGCCCAGGTGGCGGCTCCCCAACGGGACCCGCTCCTCAGCTTCTCCGTCCGGTCGGTCACGACAGCTCCTTGATCATCTCGATGAGATCGCTTCTGCTGTAGCCCAGGCGGGCCGCGTCGGCGACCAGTTCGCGTGCTCTTTCGAGCAGTTGAGACCGTCGGCCGGCGGCTGCGGCGACCGTGACCCCGCGTCCGCGCCGGAATTCCAGCACCCCTTCGTCCCGCAGGGTGCGCAGCCCGCGCAGGACCGTGTTGGTGTTCAGGTCCAGGGCCTTCGCCAGTTCGCGGGCAGGCGGCAGTCGGTCCCCGGGAGCGCACTCGCCCTCGGAGACGGCCCGCCGGATCGCCCCTGCGACCTGCTCGTGGAGGGGGCGGCTGTCTGCGGTGTCCAGTCTGAGCAGCATGGTGCTAATGAAGCTAGCACCATTCATGTTCTGTGAGGAGGCGTCGATGGCTCTGCAGGGGCAACTCCCTTGTGGAACGGTTGTTTTCAGCTGCCTCCTGACGAGTTACTGACGTATCTTTAACGCCAGGTGTGCCGGGAAGCCTGGTCGGCAGTCAGATACGCATGGGCCCGTCCATGCGCTTGGCTCTCGCCGAGAGGCATCCCCCTATGACCGCCATGCAGCAACCTGCTGTGCCTGTCCCCGCCGGCCGCCGCGGCCCACGCCGCTCCATCCTCTTCTTCGCGTTCGCCTTCGCCGTCATCGCCGACCCCGTCTCCTCGGTCGCGTACGCCATCGAGGCAGCCCTGCGCGCCCTGCACGGCGACCTCGCGCTGCTGCTGCCGACGATGGCCCTGGTCGTAGGGCTGGTCGTGGTGGTCACCGCGAACTACTGGCAGCTCGTACGCCGCTTCCCCCAGGGCGGGGGAGCGGCCGCTGCCGCCGGGCGGGCCTTCGGTCCGCGGTGGACGTTCGTACCGATCGGCGCCCTGGTCGTCGACTTCGTGCTGACCATCGGGATCTCCATCGCGGCCGCCGCCAGTGCCGTGATCGCGCTGTTCCCGGGCCTGGCTCCACTCCGGATCCCCCTCGCGCTACTCCTGCTCCTGGTCGTCGCGGGGCTCACCTGGTTCGGGCACGGCGGACGGCTGCTCTTCGCCGTGATGACCGTGCTGTTCGTCCTCGTCTGCGTCGCCGTACTCGTCCAGGGCTTCGTTTCGCCGCACGCGGCCGGTACGGCCCCCGCCTCCACCGACCCGGGCCGCTCGGCCGCTCTGGCCGTGGTCCTGGCCTTCCCCGTCGCCATGGCCCTGGCCACCGGGATCGAGGCCCCCTCCACGGCGATCGCCCAGCTCGGCCAGCTCGACGACACCCACCGCCGCCGTTTCGGGCGCGGCACGCTCGCCCTGCTCCTGGTCATCGTCGGCGGTCTGACCCTGGGCCTGACCGCGCTGGCCGTTCGCCTGCACATCGGCATCCCCGGTGAGGACTCCACCCAGATCGCCGACATCGCCCGGGCCGCCGCCGGATCCGGATGGCTCTACGGCGCCTTCCAGCTCACCAGCGCCCTCCTGCTGCTCGCCGCCGCCAGCTCCTCCTTCCAGGCCGGCCCCGGCCTGCTCAAGGCGCTGGCAGGCACCGCCGTCCGTCCCGGCGTACTGCCCACCGTCCTCGGCCGGACCAACCGCCACCACACCCCGTACTGGTCCGCCGTCGTCTACCTCGCGGCGGCCGCCCTGATCATCGTGGCCGCCGCGGGGGAGGAGCAGGAACTCGTCCTCTTCTACGCGGTCGCGGTCTTCGTCAGCTTCCTGGTCGGCCTGCTGGCCATGACCCGCTTCGCCCGTACGGAGCGCAAGACGGCCCTCGCCTGGGTCAACGGCCTCGCGGCCGCGGCCGTGGCCTTCACCCTCCTCGTGAACCTGCTCCGCGGCTGGCCCGTACTCTCCCTGGCCGCCACGCTGCTCATCGCGGGCGCGCTCTACCTGCGCTGGGCCCGGGCCGGCCGCCCCTCGGGCATCGAGGACGTCGAGGCCCGAGCCGAAGCCGACTGACGCGAAGGCAGCGGCCGCCTCAGCCCTTCGGCGCCGCCTCCTCGCGGACGGGTTCGCCGCGGCGGTAGGCGCCGGGGGCGCGGGCCGCCGGGTGGTCGGCGCGGGTGGAGGAGGTCAGCTGCCAGGGGACGCTGGTGACCATGACGCCCGGGGTGAAGAGCAGCCGACTCTTGAGCCACAGCGCTGACTGGTTGTGGAGGAGGTTCTCCCACCAGTGGCCGACGACGTACTCGGGGATGAACACGCTGACGATGTCCCGCGGGCTGTCCCGGCGGATGTCGCGTACGTACTCGACCACGGGGCGGGTGATCTCCCGGTACGGGGAGTCGATGACCTTCAGCGGGGTCTCGATCTCATACGCGTCCCACTGCCGCTGGAGCGCGCCGGCGGATTCGCGGTCGACGGCGACCGTAAGTGCCTCCAGCCGGTCCGCGCGCATGGCGCGGGCGTACGCCAGGGCGCGCAGGGTCGGCTTGTGGATGGTGGAGACGAGCACGATGGCGATGACCCGGGGCGGCGGGGCCATCTCGGCGCGCGGGTCGGTGACGGCGAGCTCGGCCGCGGTGCGGTCGTAGTGGTGGCGGATGCCGCGCATCATCACCCACAGGACCAGGGCCGCGAGTACGGCGAGCCAGGCGCCCTGCGTGAACTTCGTGGCCAGGACGATGACCAGGACCAGGCCGGTCACGCAGGCGCCGAGCCCGTTGATGGACCGCGTGACCATGTGGCGGCGGCGCACGGTTGGGTCGGTTTCGGTGCGCAGTTCTCGGTTCCAGTGCCGGACCATGCCCAGCTGGGAGAGGGTGAAGGAGGTGAACACGCCCAGGATGTAGAGGTGGATGAGGCTGGTGACGTTCGCCTTGTAGCCCCAGAGCAGGAGTCCGGCGACCACGGCCAGGGCGATGATGCCGTTGGAGAAGGCGAGCCGGTCGCCGCGGTTGTGCAGCTGGCGCGGCAGGTAGCGGTGCTGGGCGAGGATCGAGGTGAGCAGCGGGAAGCCGTTGTACGCCGTGTTGGCGGCCAGGATCAGGATGAGCGCGGTGGCGGCCTGGATGAAGTAGAAGCCGACGCTGTCCGAGCCGCCGAAGACGGAGGCCGCGAGCTGGGCGATGACGGTCCGCTGGGCGTACCCCGCGCAGTCGGCGAGCCCGGTCAGGCGGCAGGGGTCGTCGACGATGTGCACCTTGGCGATCAGGGCCAGGGCGGTGACGCCCACGAACATGGTGATAGCGATGATGCCCATGGCCGCCATGGTCTTGGCGGCGTTGGCGGCCTTGGGCCTGCGGAAGGCCGGCACGCCGTTGGAGATGGCCTCGACACCCGTCAGCGCCGTACAGCCGCTGGAGAATGCCCGGAGTACGAGCATGAGCATCGCGAAGCCCGCCAGGTTCGCGTCGGCCGGCTCGGGCTCGATTCCGTACGCCGCACTCTCCGCGACCGGCGCGTCGCCGATCAGGTACCGGAACAGCCCCGTCGCGACCATGATCAGCACGCCGCCGATGAACAGGTATGTCGGGGTGGCGAACGCCCGGCCGGACTCCTTGACGCCGCGCAGGTTCATCGCGGTCAGCAGCGCGACGAAGCCGAGGGCGAGGAGCACACGATGCTCGGCCAGGCTCGGCAGCGCGGAGATGATGTTGTCCACGCCGGAGGCGACCGACACGGCCACGGTCATGACGTAGTCGACCATCAGCGAGGCGGCCACCACCAGGCCGGCCGACGGTCCGAGATTGGTCGAGGCGACCTCGTACGAGCCGCCTCCGCTCGGGTACGCGCGCACGACCTGCTGGTAGGAGAGCACCACGACCGTCATCAGGCAGACGACCGCGAGCGCGATCCACGGGGTGAAGTGCAGATAGGCCAGTCCGCCCAGGGTGAGGACGAGCAGGATCTCCTGGGTGGCGTACGCCACCGAGGAGAGCGGGTCGGAGGCGAAGATGGGCAGGGCGAGGCGCTTGGGCAGCAGGGTCTCGCCCAGCTCCTCGCTGCGCATGGCCCGGCCGATCACGAGGCGCTTGAGCAGACCGGTCACGTTGAGCACGGCGCGAGCGTATGCAGGGGCGGCCGTCAGCGCGTGCCGGGCGCGTTCAGGAGGCGTCAGGAGTCCCGGATCAGGGGTGGATGGCCGGGCAAATGGCGGCGGAGGCGTGCGACGAAGACGGTTCAGTCGAGCCCGGAGATCTTGAAGACGGTTTGGGCGGCGGCACGGTCGATTCGTTCGGCCAGCTGGCGCAGTGCGGTTGCCCCGCACAGCAGGGTGCCCCGTTCGACGGAGCTGCGGGTGTCCGTGTCGAGCCGGTGCCACAGGGCGGGGTTGCGGACGAGGACGTCCGGGTCGATCTCGACTCGGCGGCCGTGGGCATCCCGCAGGATCATCCGCTGGGCCACCCCGTCGGACAAGCGGACCGAGACGAGGGCATCTGTCCGGACCCTGTGTTCGACAAGCAGCCCGCGTACGGTCAGCAGACCAGGCCGAGCGGAGACTCGCGGCGGTAACAAGATGGCGAAGAGGGTGCAGGCCAGCCCGGTCCAGAGCGCGGTGCGGGGGGTGTCGAGACGGCCGGCCACGGCGTCCATCACGAGCAGTGCGGCGAGCAGCAGGGCGGCGGCGCCGATCGCCGTGCGCCTTGCACCGGCCCAATCCATGTCGTGCACCACCGGACCGGCGGGCCCCGCGAGCTCGGCGCGTGCACCGGTCGCGGACAGCGTGAAACGTCGTCCCATGGGTGTGACGTTAGAGCGGGCGGGCCCTTAGGATCCGGATCCTGACGGACTTCTGACGCGGTGGCGCGATTCCTGACGGCGTCCTGACGGCAGGGAGTCCAGCCGATGGCGAGCCCGGCGATCACAAGTGCGGACCGCCAGGGGCAGTCCGGCCGGAACCTATCAGTCGCCGGGAATCCCAAGCACGTCACATTCGGCGAATTCACCGTGGTCAACGTGCCGCTGCGCATGGAACACCAGCCCGGGGAGTTCCGCGTGACCTTCCACACGGACGGAAGCATCGCTGGACTGCTGTTCCTTGAGGCAGGAGTGCCGATCTCTGTCGTCAGTTCAGCCCGCGGCACGTTCCGGTAGAGCTGCCGCGGAGCGGCGGCCGTGCCGGTGGGTGGCGATGCCCAGCAGCAGGCAGCCGGTGACGGCGAGGACCCCCGCGGCTGCCGTACAGGTGAGGGTTACGTCGGGGGAAGCATCGGCAAGGCGAGGGACCGCGTTGAGCGGGGCCACGGAGTAGATCGCCAGCACACACCAGCCGCGCGGGCGTACCGGTGCGAGTCGACCGCGCAGGCGGGGCGGTATCCGGTCGGCGGCCATGGCCATGCCGACGGGCAGCAGCGTGACGGAGAAGAGGACGAGGCCGGTCAACTGCCAGTTCATGGCTGGAGAACTCCGAATTGTCGTGAGGGCGGACAGGCGGGCACGGCGGCTACGTGGTGGCGGCAGCCGGGAGGTTGGGGAGAGTTGGAGGGCCACCTCCCGCTATGGGGAGGGTGATGACCATGGTCAGGCCGCCGCCGGGCGTGTCTTCGGCGGTGAGGGTGCCGCCGATGGCCTCGGTGAAGCCGCGGGCGACGGCGAGACCCAGTCCGACTCCGGCACCGCGCGGGGCGTCGCCGTGGCGCTGGAAGGGTTCGAAGATCCGGCCCTTTGCCTCGTCGGGGACGCCGGGGCCGCGGTCGACGACACGCAGTTCGACGCGGCTGGCGAGGGCGCTGGCGGAGACGTTGACCGGCTGCCCCTCTGGGCTGTACTTGACGGCGTTCTCGACGATGTTGGCGACGGCCCGTTCCAGCAGACCGCGGTCTACGGCGATCATCGGTAGGGTCTCGGGGATGTCCAGGACGACGCTGTCCTCCGGTACGCCTCCCAGTGCCATCGGGACGACCTCGTCGAGGTCCGTCTCGCGGATCAGGGGGACGACGGTGCCGGTGTTGAGGCGGGACATGTCGAGGAGATTCCCGATCAGCGCGGCCAGGCGGTCGGCGCCGTCCTCGATGCCTTCGAGGAGCTCGGCCTTGTCCTCCTCGGACCATTCCACGTCGTCGGAGCGCAGGGAGCTGACCGAGGCCTTGATGCCGGCGAGCGGGGTGCGCAGGTCGTGGCTGACGGCAGCCAGCAGCGCGGTACGGATCCGGTTGGCTTCGGCGAGCCCGCGGGACTTCTCGGCCTGGTCGACCAGGCGCTGGCGGTCGAGCACGACGGCGGCCTGGGCGGCGAAGGCGCCGAGGACCCGGCGGTCCTCGGCCGGGAGCACCCGGCCGGTCAGGGCGAGGGCCATGTTGTCGCCGATGGGCAGGTCGACGTCAGCGTCCTCGGGGCGGCTGACGGCGCCGGTGCCGACCGATGCGGCGTTGGTCCAGGGGTCGACTTCGCTGGTGCGCTCCAGGAGGACGACCGACTTCATCGAGAAGGTCTCGCGCAGCCGCTCCAGGAGGGCGTCGAGGGAGTTCTCGCCGCGCAGGACGCTGCCCGCGAGGAAGGAGAGGATCTCCGACTCGGCGCGCAGCCGGGCGGCCTGGTGGGTGCGCCGGGCGGCCAGGTCGACCACGGAGGCCACCGACACGGCCACCCCCACGAAGATCGCGATGGCGACGATGTTCTTGGGGTCGGAGATGGTGAACTCGTGCAGGGGCGGGGTGAAGAAGTAGTTCAGGAGCAGGGAGCCGAAGGCCGCCGAGGCCAGCGCGGGGAGCAGCCCGCCCAGCAGCGCCGCCGCCACCGTGAAGGTGAGGAAGAGCAGCATGTCGTTGGCCAGCCCAATGTCGGGGACGACCTGGTTCAGTAGCACGGTCAGGAGCGCGGGTCCGGCCACACCGGCCAGCCAGCCCCAGATGATGCGCGAGCGCCCCAGCCGTGCCCCTCGGGCGACCGGGAGCCCGCGGCCCTTGGCGGCCTCGTCGTGGGTGACGATGTGGACGTCGAGGTCGGGTCCCGATTCGCGGGCGACTGTGGCGCTGACACCGGGGCTGAAGACGGACTGCCAGGATCGGCGGCGGCTGACGCCGAGGACGATCTGGGTGGCGTTGCATCCGCGGGCGAACTCCAGGAGCGCGTCGGAGACGTTGTCGCCTATGACGTGGTGGAAGGTTCCGCCGAGGTCCTCCACCAGGGTCCGCTGGACGGCGAGTTCCTTGGGGGAGGCGGACGTCAGTCCGTCGCTGGCGGCGATGTAGACGGCCAGGACTTCGCCACCGGAGCCCTTCTCCGCGAGGCGGGCGGCGCGGCGGATGAGCGTACGGCCTTCCGGGCCGCCGGTGAGGCCGACGACGATGCGTTCGCGGGCTTGCCAGGTGGTGCGGATGTTGTGCTCGCCCCGGTACTCCTGGAGGTACTCGTCGACCCGGTCGGCGACCCAGAGCAGGGCGAGCTCGCGCAGGGCGGTGAGGTTGCCGGGGCGGAAGTAGTTGGACAGGGCCGCGTCGACCTTGTCGGGCTTGTAGACGTTGCCGTGGGCCATGCGCCGTCGCAGGGCCTGCGGGGACATGTCGACCAGCTCGATCTGGTCGGCGCGCCGGGCGACTTCGTCGGGGACCGTCTCGCGCTGGCGGACCCCGGTGATCGTCTCGACCACGTCGCCCAGCGATTCGAGGTGCTGGATGTTGACGGTGGAGACGACGTCGATGCCGGCCTGGAGGAGCTCCTCGACGTCCTGCCAGCGCTTGGCGTTGCGCGAGCCCGGCACATTGGTGTGCGCGAGCTCGTCCACCAGCGCGACGGCGGGGCGCCGGGCGAGGATCGCGTCGACGTCCATCTCGGTGAAGGTGGTGCCCCGGTACTCGATTTTGCGCCGCTCGATGAGTTCGAGGCCGTGCAGCATGACCTCGGTGCGCGGGCGGTGGTGGTGCTCGACGAAGCCGACGACGCAGTCGGTGCCCCGCTCGGTCCGGCGGTGCGCCTCGGAGAGCATCGCGTACGTCTTGCCGACGCCCGGCGCGGCGCCGAGGTAGATGCGGAGCTTGCCGCGTCCCATGTTCCGTCTCTTCTTCTGTGTGCTGGGGATTGGGCGGGTGATCAGGGTTCGAAGCGGTATCCCATGCCCGGCTCGGTGATCAGATAGCGCGGGTGCGAGGGATCCGCCTCCAGTTTGCGCCGTAGTTGGGCCATGTAGACCCGCAGGTAGTTGGTGTTCTCCCCGTACGTCGGTCCCCAGACCTCCAGCAGCAGCTGACTCTGGGAGATCAGCCGGCCCGGGTGGGTGATGAGGATCTCCAGCAGGTGCCATTCGGTCGGGGTCAGCCGTACGGTGCGCTCGCCCCGGTGCACCTTCTTCGCGATCAGATCGATGCTGAACTCGTCGGTCGTGACGACGGAGACCTCCGCCGACTGGGAGGACTCGGGTGACTCCTGTCTGCGGGTGGATGCTCTCAGCCGGGCCAGGAGCTCGTCCATGCTGAACGGTTTCGTCACGTAGTCGTCCGCGCCGGCGTCCAGCGCCCGGATCTTGTCCTCCGAGGTGTGACGGGCGGAGAGGACCAGGATGGGGACCTTGCTCCAGCCGCGGACGCCCTTGATGACTTCGATGCCGTCCATGTCGGGGAGTCCGAGGTCGAGCACTATGACGTCCGGCTTGTGGGCGGCGGCGAGTCGCAGGGCCGTGCCGCCGTCAGCGGCTTCCTCCACCTCGAACTTGCGCGCCTGGAGATTGATCTTCAGCGCGCGGACGAGCTGAGGATCGTCCTCCACCACCAGCACCCGGGTCATCGGTGTGCAGCCTTTCCTTCGTTGCGGACACGGCAGGAAGCCGGCGGGGCGCTGGGCCCCTCCCAGCGGTAGCTGGGGGAGCTTCGGCGCCCCGCCGGCTTCGTTACCGTGCGATGTGGAACATCAGCTCTTGGACAGCGCCTTCAAGGCGATGTTGAGCTCGAGGACATTGACGCGGGGTTCGCCCATGAATCCGAGCGTCCGGCCCTCGGTATGGTCGGCGACGAGCTTTTCGACCTGCTTGACGTCGAGCTTGTTCTGCTCGGCGACGCGGTGGATCTGGAGCTTGGCGTACTCGGGGGAGATGGCCGGGTCCAGGCCGGAGCCGGAGGAGGTGACGGCGTCGGCCGGCACGTCCTCGGGCTTGACCTTGTAGGAGGCCGTGGAGTTGTCCGTGATGACGGCGTCCTTGGCGGCGATGACCTGGGCGCAGAGGGTGCCTTCCTCCGCCTGGTCGCTGCACTTGCCGTCGACGGCCCCGTTGTCGGCGGAGCGGTTGGTGGCGCCGGAGAGGATCAGCGAGTACTGGGTGTTGATGCTGTTGGCGCCGAGGCCGTTGGAGGGGCGCGGCTGGAACCACTTGAGGTCCGGCTTTGCGGCTTCCTTGGCGTCGTTCGGGTCGTTCTTCGGCAGGTTGTAGGTCTGGCCGATGAGGGAGGAGCCGACGACCTGGCCGCTCTCGTCCTTGATTTCGGAGCCGTTGGCGTTGTCGTTGAAGACTGCCTGGGCGATGCCGGTGACGGCGAGGGGGTAGATGACCCCGCAGATCACGGTCAGGACGAGGAGAGCGCGCAGGCCCGCGCCGATCAGGCGGAAGGTGCTGGATACGGAACTGTTCATGGCGGGATCAGCACGTTCCTAATCAGGAGAGGCCGGGGATGAGGGAGATGAGCAGGTCGATGATCTTGATGCCGATGAACGGGGCGATGAGGCCGCCGAGTCCGTAGAGGCCGATGTTGCGGCGGAGCATCTGATCGGCGCTGGTCGGCTTGTACTGGACGCCCTTGAGGGCGAGCGGTACGAGGGCGATGATGATCAGCGCGTTGAAGATGACGGCGGAGAGGATCGCCGACTCGGGGGAGTGCAGGCCCATGATGTTGAGCTTGTCCAGGCCCGGGTAGACCACGGCGAACATGGCCGGGATGATCGCGAAGTACTTCGCGACGTCGTTGGCGATGGAGAAGGTGGTCAGGGCTCCCCGGGTGATCAGCAACTGCTTGCCGATCTCCACGATTTCGATGAGCTTGGTGGGGTTGGAGTCCAGGTCCACCATGTTCCCGGCCTCCTTGGCGGCCGAGGTGCCGGTGTTCATCGCGACGCCCACGTCGGCCTGGGCGAGGGCCGGGGCGTCGTTCGTGCCGTCGCCGGTCATCGCGACGAGCTTTCCGCCGGCCTGTTCCCGCTTGATGAGGGCCATCTTGTCCTCGGGCGTCGCTTCCGCGAGGAAGTCGTCCACGCCCGCCTCCTCGGCGATGGCCTTGGCGGTCAGCGGGTTGTCGCCGGTGATCATGATGGTCTTGATGCCCATGCGTCGCAGCTCGTCGAAGCGTTCGCGCATGCCCTCCTTGACGACATCCTTGAGGTGGATGACACCCAGGACACGGGCCCCCTTGTCGTCCTTGACGGCGACGAGGAGCGGAGTGCCGCCCGCTTCCGAGATCTTGTTGGCGAGCATGTCGGCGTCGTCGGAGACCTCGCCGCCCTGCTCCTTGACCCAGGTGATGACCGAGCCGGCCGCGCCCTTGCGGGTCTGCTTGCCGTCGACGTCCACGCCCGACATACGGGTCTGGGCGGTGAAGGCGATCCAGTCGGCGTGGGCCTGTTCGCCCTGGTGGCGTTCGCGCAGTCCGTACTTCTCCTTCGCGAGGACCACGATCGAGCGGCCCTCGGGGGTCTCGTCCGCGAGGGAGGAGAGCTGCGCGGCGTCGGCCAGTTCCGCCTCCGTCGTGCCCTTGACCGGGACGAACTCCGAGGCCTGACGGTTGCCGAGGGTGATCGTGCCCGTCTTGTCCAGGAGGAGAGTGGAGACGTCGCCGGCGGCCTCGACCGCGCGGCCGCTCATAGCGAGAACGTTGCGCTGCACGAGCCGGTCCATGCCGGCGATGCCGATCGCGGAGAGCAGAGCACCGATCGTCGTGGGGATCAGGCAGACCAGCAGCGCCGTCAGCACGATCATCGACTGCTCGGCGCCCGCGTAGATCGCGAACGGCTGGAGGGTGACGACGGCGAGCAGGAAGACGATGGTGAGGGACGCCAGGAGGATGTTGAGCGCGATCTCGTTGGGCGTCTTCTGCCGGGCCGCGCCCTCGACCAGCGCGATCATCCGGTCGATGAAGGTTTCACCCGGCTTCGTCGTGATTTTGATGACGATGCGGTCGGAGAGGACCTTCGTGCCCCCCGTTACGGCGCTGCGGTCGCCGCCCGACTCGCGGATCACCGGAGCTGACTCACCCGTGATGGCGGACTCGTCCACGGAAGCGACGCCTTCGACGACGTCCCCGTCGCCGGGGATGATGTCGCCCGCCTCGCAGACCACCAGGTCGCCGATACGCAGCTCCGCGCCCGGGACCTGCTCCTCACCCTTGCCGTCCTTGGTCAGGCGGCGGGCGATGGAGTCGGTCTTGGCCTTGCGCAGCGTGTCGGCCTGGGCTTTACCGCGGCCCTCCGCGACGGCTTCCGCGAGGTTCGCGAAGATGGTGGTCAGCCACAGCCAGACGGTGATCGCCCAGCCGAACCAGTCGTTCGGGTCCTTGATCGCCAGGACGGTGGTGACCACCGAGCCGATCAGGACGACGAACATGACGGGGGATTTGATCATCACCCGGGGGTCGAGCTTGCGGACGGCGTCCGGGAAGGACTTCAGCAGCTGCTTGGGGTCGAAGAGGCCGCCGCCCACGCGTCCGCTGTCCGGCTTGTGTCCGGTGGGCACGTCCTGGTGCGGAGCCCTGGTAGGTGTGGCGGTGCTCATGATGCGAGCCCTTCGGCGAGCGGACCCAGCGCGAGGGCCGGGAAGTAGGTCAGACCGGTGACGATGAGGATGGTGCCGACGAGCAAGCCCGTATAGAGGGGCTTGTCGGTACGGAGCGTGCCCGCGGTCTCGGGTACGGGCTTCTGCTCGGCGAGTGAGCCGGCCAGCGCGAGGACGAACACCATGGGCAGGAAGCGGCCGAGCAGCATGGCGATGCCGATGGTGCTGTTGAACCACTGCGTGTCGGCGTTCAGCCCGGCGAAGGCGGAGCCGTTGTTGTTGGCACCCGAGGTGTACGCGTAGAGGATCTCGGAGAAGCCGTGCGCCCCGCTGTTGGTCATGGAGTTGGCCGGGGTGGGCAGGGCCATCGCCGCGGCGGTGAAGCACAGCACCAGGGCCGGGGTGATCAGGATGTAGCAGGCCGCGAACTTGATCTCGCGGGTGCCGATCTTCTTGCCCAGGTACTCCGGGGTGCGGCCGACCATCAGGCCGGCGATGAACACGGCGATGATCGCCATGATCAGCATGCCGTAGAGGCCGGAGCCGACGCCGCCGGGCGCGATCTCGCCGAGCTGCATGCCCAGCAGCTGGATTCCGCCGCCGAGGCCGGTGTAGGAGGAGTGGAAGGAGTTGACCGCGCCGGTCGAGGTCAGCGTCGTGGCGACCGAGAAGATCGCGGAGGCACCGATGCCGAAGCGGGTCTCCTTGCCCTCCATCGCGCCGCCGGCGGCCTGGAGCGCGGGGCCGTGGTGCGCGAACTCGGTCCACATCATCAACGCGGTGAAGCCGATCCAGATGGTGGCCATCGTCGCGAGGATCGCGTAGCCCTGGCGCAGGTTGCCCACCATGCGCCCGAAGGTGCGGGTGAGTGACAAAGGGATGAGGAGGATCAGGAAGATCTCGAAGAGGTTCGAGAAGGGGCCCGGGTTCTCGAAGGGGTGGGCCGAGTTGGCGTTGAAGTAGCCGCCGCCGTTGGTGCCCAGCTCCTTGATGACTTCCTGCGAGGCGACGGCGCCGCCGTTCCACTGCTGGGTACCGCCCAGGAACTGGCCGACCTCGTGGATGCCGGCGAAGTTCTGGATCGCACCGCAGGCGACCAGGACGATCGCGCCGATCACGGAGATGGGCAGCAGGATCCGGACCACTCCGCGGACCATGTCGGCCCAGAAGTTGCCGAGTTCACCGGTACGGGAGCGTGCGAAGCCCCGTACGAGGGCGACCGCGACGGCCATGCCCACGGCGGCGGAGACGAAGTTCTGCACGGCCAGGCCGCCGGTCTGTACGACGTGGCCCATGGCCTGCTCGCCGTAGTACGACTGCCAGTTGGTGTTCGCGACGAAGGACGCGGCGGTGTTGAAGGCCTGGTCCGGGTCGATCGCGGAGAAGCCGAGCGAGCCCGGAAGGATGCCCTGGGCCCGCTGGAGGGCGTAGAGGAAGAGGACGCTCACGGCGGAGAAGGCGAGGATGCTGCGCAGGTAGGCGGGCCAGCGCATCTCGGCGGTGGGGTTGGCGCCGACCGCCTTGTAGATCCACTTCTCCGGCTTGTAGTGCTTTTCGGAGGAGTAGACGCGGGCCATGTAGTCGCCCAGCGGGCGGTAGGCCAGTGCGAGCGCTGCAATCAGTGCGAGGAGCTGGAGCACACCAGCGAGAACGGGACTCATCGGTGGCTAGAACCTCTCCGGGTACACGAGGGCGAGGATGAGGTATCCGAGCAGGGAGACGGCCACGACGAGGCCGATGATGTTTTCGACGTTCACAGCTTGGTCACCCCCCGGGCGATGAGGGCCACCAGCGCGAAGACCGCGACCGTGGTGACGACGAAGGCCAGATCGGCCACCGTGAGCTCCTGGATGAAGAGGGAAGAGAAGAATCGGCCAGACGGCCGATGACGAGACAACCGTGTCTTCACCTCGGCGTTAAGACGTCTTGACGGTGTCCATACGGCCGTCAAGGAACTCTTAACGCCACACTTACGCCAGGGGCCGTGAACGGCCGGTCAACCGCCGGTCAACCCCGGTGGGACAGGCCGGCCGTGTCCAGGGCGGCGCCTGCCTGCGCGGCCAGCGCGACCGCCACCAGGCGCGCCTCTTCGGAGGGCAGGGGCCGGTCCGGCAGCGGGTCGAGGAGGAAGCGGCCGTAGTAATGGCCTCCGCCGACGACCCGCAGTTCGGTTTCCCCGTCCGGCCAGTCCGCGTACTGCGTGATCCGGCCGCCGCGCCGCAGCCACAGGCTCCCGTCGCGCTCCAGCCGGGGCAGGCACCCCATGAGGCTTCCGTACTCGAAGCGGCAGGCGCGCAGCCCCAACAGGCCGACGAGCTCCCGGCGCACTTGCTCGACGACCGCCTCTGGTGAGCCGCCGTCCTCAACCAGCCGTGCGGTTCCCTGGAGGCTGGACAGGTGCGCGGCGTCGGTGACCACGACCATCTGGAGGCGCCGTACGCGTACGGCCAGTTGCGAGACGATCAGCCCGACGGCGAGCAGTAGGACAGCCGTCTGGATCTCGTAACCGTCGGCGATGGTGAACCGCTGGTAGGGCCTGGTGAGGAAGAAGTCGAACCAGGCGGCCGCCGAGAGCGCGGCCAGGGCGCCGGCCGCCCGGGTGCCGAGCGCGGCGACCGCGACCACCGCGACGACCATGATCAGAGCCTCGTTCGTCGCCGAAAGATCCCCGCGGAACGGTACGAGCGCGAGCGCCACGAGGAAGGGCGCCACGAGCGCCGCGAGCGGGACGGCGCGGTCGTGGAGTCGGTACCCGGACATGTGATGCCTCCTGTCCCCACAGCAAGCCTTCCCTCGCCGCAGGGGGAGTTCACGCACCCCGGCCACGTCTTGACGCATCTCATACGACTTGCCGAGCCCGGCGTAAGGAGCGCAAGAAGACTGGGGCGCCGGTCGTATGGATTGCGCCAAGAGCACTGGTCATCCAGCCTCGTCGTCCGGACGCTGTCCTCACTTTGTCCAACGGAGGAACAGCGAAGATGTCCATGCACATGGGAAAGTCGGCCACGGCAGGACGGGCTCCGGCCACGGAGGAGCCTCCTGATACCGGCGTGCGGACGCGAGCGGCGGGGGACCGGCACCGGTTGACCGCCCTCCAAGGCCTGGCCGCGCTGTCGCTCGACGCGATGGCCTCTGTCGCGTATGGACCCGAGTCGATCGTGCTCGTCCTGGCGGCGGCCGGTGGGTACGGCCTTGGTTTCACCCTCCCTGTCACGCTGGCGATCGCCGCGCTCCTGGCCGTACTCGTGGCCTCGTATCGGCAGGTGATCGCCGCGTTCCCGGACGGCGGGGGCTCGTACGCCGTCGCGAAGAGGTACCTGGGCCGGCGAACGAGCCTGGTGGCGGCGGCCTCGCTGATCCTCGACTACGTGCTGAACGTGGCCGTCTCGGTGACCGCCGGCGTCGCCGCCCTGACCTCGGCCTTCCCGGGGCTGTACGGGGAGCGGGTGTGGATCTGCCTCGGCGTGCTCATCCTGGTCACGGCGGTGAACCTGCGCGGGGTCGTGGAGTCGGCCAAGGCCTTCCTCGTCCCCACCGCCGTGTTCGTGGGCTCGATCCTGGCCATGGTCGTGGTCGGCCTGTTCCGTCACGGGCCGGTGAGCACCGCCTCGGCCGACGGGCACGCCTCCGCGCTGGGGGAGGGCGCCACCACGGTCGGTGCGCTTCTGCTGCTGAAGGCCTTCGCCGCCGGCTGCTCCGCCCTGACCGGAGTCGAAGCCGTCGCCAACGCCGTGCCGTCCTTCCGGGCCCCGGCCGCCCGGCGGGCCCAGCGCACCGAAGTGGCGCTCGGCGCCCTGCTGGGCGTGATGCTCATCGGGTTGTCGGTCCTGATCGCCCGCTTCCACCTCCAGCCGGTCGAGGGCGTCACCGTCCTCGCCCAGCTCGCGGACGCCTCCTTCGGGCACAACGCGGCCTTCTACGTCGTCCAGTTCGCCACCGTGCTGTTGCTGGCGCTCGCCGCGAACACTTCCTTCGGCGGGCTCCCGGTCTTGATGAGCCTGCTGGCCCGCGACAACTTCCTGCCGCACGTCTTCGGCCTCAAGGCGGACCGGCAGGTGCACCGCCACGGAGTGGTGTGGCTGGCACTGGTATCCGCCGTCCTGCTGGTGTTCTCCGGCGGTGACACCAACACCCTCGTCCCGCTCTTCGCGATCGGCGTCTTCGTCGGCTTCACCATCTGCCAGGTCGGCATGGTCCGGCACTGGTGCGGCGAGCGTCCAGTCAGCTGGCGGGCGAAGGCGGCCCTCAACGGCTTCGGTGCGCTGCTGACCGGAGTCTCGGCGGTCGTGGTCACCGCCACCAAGTTCACCGAGGGCGCCTGGCTGATCGTCATCGCCCTGCCGCTGATCGTCCTCGGATTCGAGAAGATCCACCGCACCTACGCCCAGATCGGCGAGCGCCTGGAGCTCGGCCGTATCCCGCAGGCGCCCCGGCGTACCCGCTCCCTGGTCGTCGTACCGGTTTCCGGGCTGTCCCAGCTGACCTGCCAGGCCCTGACCGCCGCACGCTCGCTCGGCGACGAGGTCCTCGCGGTGACGGTGACCCACCCGGCCCCCGAGGACCAGCAGTCGGCCGAAGCCCTGCGCCGGGACTGGGAGTTGTGGAAGCCCGACGTCGAGCTGATCGAGGTCTCCTCGGACGCCCGGTCGCTCGGCCGTCCGGTGTCGGCGTATGTCCGCGAGCTGGCGCGGACACACCCGGACGCCCAGGTGACCGTTCTCATCCCGGAGACCGAACCCGCCCACCTGTGGCAGCGGATGCTGCAGAACCAGCGCGGTTCCGTCGTCGCCCACGCCGTACGCCGTGACACCGACGCCGTCATCTGCCGACTGCGTCTCCGTATCGCTGGTGACGTGCGCTGACCTGCGTTGACGTAGCCCTGACGGATGCTTGACGCATCTCGTGCGCCGCCGTCAAGACGGTGCCAATTCCTCCGAGTGCATGGGGGGACAGCTCGAAAACGGGCGGTAGTTTCCTGCTTGTTGCGCCGCCGGGGGCCTCGATCACTCACATGACGGCCGAGGGGGTCCATGGAGTAGTCCCCGGCGGCGATACCCCTCTCTCACGCACCCCTGCCAGGCCTGCCGGCAGGGGTGTCTTGCCGAAGTCGAACTCACCAGAAGGTCCTTTCATGGCTCCCGCCGCCGCGCAGCACGTTCCTCCGGGTCTCGGAACCCCTCCGAGGGCTCCGGTCAAACGGCCGTCCCGGAAACGCGCCGGGCAGGGAGACGTGCTGGAGCCCGAGCTCCTCGCGGCCTCCGCCCGGGAGGCCGTGGGCAAGCTCCACCCGCGCGAACTGGTCAAGAAGCCGGTGCTGTTCGTCGTCGCGGTCGGATCGGTCCTGACGACGCTCTCGGCGCTCATCCACCCGTCCGTCTTCACGTGGGTGATCAGCGTCTGGCTGTGGCTGACCGTCCTGTTCGCCAACCTCGCCGAGGCCGTCGCCGAAGGCCGGGGCCGCGCTCAGGCCGAATCGCTGCGCAAGGCGCGTACGGACACGGTCGCGCTCCGGCTGAACCACTGGACGTACGGGGCCAACCTGCGCCGCGCGGAAACCGAGGCGGTGACCCCGGCCGAACTCCAGCCCTTCGACTTCGTGCTCGTCGAGGCCGGGGAGCTGGTCCCGGCCGACGGGGACGTGGTCGACGGCGCCGCAATGGTGGACGAGTCGGCCGTCACGGGGGAATCAGCTCCGGTACTGCGGGAGTCGGGCGGCGACCGGACCGGTGTCACGGGCGGTACGACCGTCCTGTCGGACGCGATCGTCGTACGGGTCACCTCGCGGCCCGGCAACAGCTTCATCGACCGGATGATCGCCCTGGTCGAGGGCGTCACCCGGCAGAAGACCCCGAACGAGATCGCGCTCAACATCCTGCTGGCAGCCCTGACCGTCATCTTCATCCTGATCGTGGTCACCATCCAGCCGATGGCCGCCTACGCGGGCGCCGCCCAGTCCACGACCGTCCTGGTGGCTCTCCTCGTCACGCTCATCCCCACCACGATCGGTGCCCTGCTCTCCGCGATCGGCATCGCCGGCATGGACCGCCTGGTCCAGCGCAACGTCATCGCGATGAGCGGCCGCGCCGTCGAGGCGGCCGGTGACATCAACACCCTCCTCCTCGACAAGACCGGCACCATCACCCATGGCAACCGTGAGGCCGCGGCCTTCATCGCGCTCCCCGGTGTCGAACACATCAAGCTCGCGGACGCCGCCCAGCTGTCCTCCCTCGCCGACGAGACACCGGAAGGCCGCTCCGTCGTTGCGCTGGCCCAGCAGTACGGACTCCAGCCCGCCGCCCCCGAAGACCTCAGCAACCCCCGCTTCACCGAATTCAGCGCCCGCACCCGAATGAGCGGCCTCAATCTGAGCTGGGACAACGGCGCCGGCTGCGCCATCCGCAAGGGCGCGGTGACGCAGGTCTGCGACTGGGTGGTGGCACGCGGCGGGACCGTACCGTCCGAGGCCGCCGACTGGTCGGCGGCGGTGTCCGAGTCCGGCGGCACCCCGCTGTTGGTGGCGGTCCACGACTGGGACGGCCCGCGGGTCCTCGGCATCATCCACCTCAAGGACGTGGTCAAGGACGGCATCCGCGAGCGGTTCGCCGAGCTGCGCGCCATGGGCATCCGCACGGTCATGGTGACCGGCGACAACGAGCTGACGGCCCGGGCCATCGCCGCCGAGGCGGGCGTCGACGAGTACCTCGCGGAAGCCACCCCCGAGGACAAGCTCGCCCTCATCAAACGGGAACAGGAGGGCGGAAAGCTCGTCGCGATGACGGGCGACGGCACCAACGACGCGCCCGCCCTCGCGCAGGCCGACGTAGGGGTGGCGATGAACACCGGCACCTCTGCCGCCAAGGAGGCCGGGAACATGGTGGACCTGGACTCCAACCCCACCAAACTCATCGAGATCGTGGAGATCGGCAAGCAACTCCTCATCACCCGAGGAGCCCTGACCACCTTCTCGATCACGAACGACGTGGCCAAGTACTTCGCGATCATCCCCGCGATGTTCACCGCGGCCTACCCTGGCCTCGGCGCGCTCAACATCATGGGCCTGCACAGCCCGACCTCCGCGATCACCTCCGCGATCATCTTCAACGCCCTGATCATCGTCGCCCTCATCCCGCTCGCCCTGCGCGGCGTCCGCTACCGGCCCGCCTCCGCGCACGACCTGCTACGCCGCAACCTCGGCGTGTACGGCCGCGGTGGCCTGATCCTGCCGTTCGTCGGCATCAAGCTCATCGACCTGCTGGTGTCCACGATCCCCGGCCTCGGCTGAAGTCCGTCCCCGCTCCTCGTGTGGAGGACGCCTTCGGTTTGGGTGCCATGCCGGTCGCTAAGCCGCCGGGGGACTGCCCGCGTTAAGGACACGTCAGGATTCGCTCAGCTGCGTGCATAGGTGATCAGGCTGCGTACGCTTGCTCCGCCGTCGATGTCGATGGCTGATTCTTTGCCGTACGACAGGAGCCCACCACGATGGCCACCCCTGCCCGCTCCTCGCGCCTGCGGGCGTGGATGCTGGAAGGCTTGACCGCCGAGAACAGTTCGCCCGCCGCGAAGGAGGCGGCGGCCCAGCCGCACGGCCGTCCGTGGTGGCGGGTCATGTGTCTGACGGGTCTCGACTACTTCTCCACCCTCGGCTACCAGCCCGGTATCGCGGCGCTCGCGGCCGGACTGCTGTCGCCGCTGGCGACCATCGTGCTCGTCCTGCTCACCCTCTTCGGCGCGCTGCCCGTGTACCGGCGGGTGGCGGAAGAGAGCCCGCACGGCGAGGGCTCGATCGCCATGCTGGAGCGGCTCCTGACGTTCTGGAAGGGCAAGCTGTTCGTCCTGACCCTGCTCGGGTTCGCGGCGACCGACTTCCTCATCACCATCACCCTCTCCGCCGCCGACGCCACCGCGCACCTGGTGGAGAACCCGCACCTCACCAGCACCCTCCACGGGCACGAGGTGCTGATCACTCTGATCATGGTCGCGCTGCTCGGCGCCGTGTTCCTCAAGGGGTTCAGCGAGGCCATCGGCGTGGCCGTGGTCCTGGTGGCCACCTATCTCGGCCTCAATGTGATCGTCATGGCCGTCGGCGTGTGGCAGGTGCTGAGCGAACCGCATGTCATCACCGACTGGTCGCAGGCGCTGACCACCGAGCACGGCAACCCGTTCATGATGATCGCGATCGCGCTCGTCGTCTTCCCCAAGCTCGCGCTGGGCATGTCCGGTTTCGAGACGGGTGTTGCGGTCATGCCGCACGTCCAGGGCGATCCTGACGACACTCCCGACAGGCCGGCGGGCCGGATCCGCGGCACGAAGAAGCTGCTCACCACGGCCGCCGTGATCATGAGCGTCTTCCTGATCGTCTCCAGCTTCATCACCACCCTGCTGATTCCCGCCGACGCGTTCAAGACGGGCGGCGAAGCCAACGGACGTGCCCTCGCCTTCCTGGCCCACGAATACCTCGGCTCGGCCTTCGGCACCGTCTACGACATCTCGACCATCCTCATCCTCTGGTTCGCCGGTTCCTCGGCCATGGCCGGCCTGCTGAACCTGATGCCGCGCTACCTGCCCCGCTACGGCATGGCCCCGCACTGGGCCCGCGCCCTGCGCCCGATGGTCATCGTCTTCACCCTGATCGCCTTCCTGGTGACCTGGATCTTCAACGCCGACGTCGACGCCCAGGGCGGGGCGTACGCCACCGGCGTCCTCGTCCTGATCACTTCGGCGGCCGTCGCGGTGACCATCGCGGCCCGCCGGGCGGGCGAGCGCGGCTGGACCATCGCCTTCGGCGTGATCTCGGCGGTCCTCGTCTACACCACCGCCGTCAACGTCGTAGAGCGCCCCGACGGCGTGAAGATCGGCGCCTGCTTCATCGCCGGCATCATGGCCCTCTCCCTCCTCTCCCGCCTCGCGCGCGTCTTCGAGCTGCGCGTCACGGACGTGGAACTGGACGACATGGCGCAGCGCTTCATCCGCGACACGTCCAACCGCACGATCCGCTTCATCGCGAACGAGCCCGACAACCGGGACCTGGAGGAGTACCGGCAGAAGAAGGAACAGATCCGCGCGGACAACGACATCCCGCCCGGCGACGACGTCATGTTCGTCGAGGTCACCGTCCTGGACGCCTCGGAGTTCGAATCCGGCATGCGGGTCCGCGGCGAAGTGCTCCACGGCCGCTACCGCGTCCTGACCCTGGAGAGCTCCAGCATCCCCAACGCCCTGGCCGCGTTCCTGCTCCACGTACGCGACGAGACCGGCCAGCGCCCCCACATCTACTTCGAGTGGACCGAGGGCAACCCGATGGCCAACTTCCTGCGCTTCTTCCTCTTCGGCCAGGGCGAAGTCGCCCCCGTCACCCGCGAGGTCATCCGCGAGGCCGAACCCGACCGGGCCCGCCGCCCGCACGTCCACGCCGGGTGACGTCCGGAATCGGTGATCCGGCGCCAAAAAGCCGACAGGAATCCCGCCGGACCCTCGCTTGGACGAGGATTCGGCGGGATTCTCACTCCTGTGACCCCTTTCTGGCGTCCCGCCCGGCATCCGCACGACCCCATTGGCCCCCGGGGCGGCCGGCCTGACCGTCATCGCCTCCGGCGCGGTCCTCGATGCCTTGCGGCTGCTCGGCATCGGCGTCTGGGCGGTCATCGCCGCGATGGTGGTCGAGCTCGGCTACCGGCCTTGGCGCTAGCCGCCGATGTCCCGGCTGCGGAAGTCCTCCAGCGTCTCGGTCCACGAGGAGGCGGGCCGTCGCCTCGTGGACCGAGACGACCGCCGGGCGGCCGACGAGGTTGTAGCCGGAGGCCATGGACAACTGGTGGGCGCCTGCCACCGGTACGGCGAAGCAGGTCGCCGGGGTGGATATCGCCGGGCAGCTCCACGCCGCCTCGCCAGTTCCTGGGGCACCCTCCCGACGGCGGAGGGCAAGGCCGTCTGGTTCGCCCTGCCGTTGCCCTCACCTCGACGCTGACTGCCACGGCCGGTCGCCTGGTGTGTGCCCCGTACGGTAACGACGGGCCCTCGACCACGACTTCGGGCACGGCCGCGCCCCTCGCGCGTGGGGCCCGATGGGCCCGAGGCCGGGGCCGGACGGCACTGACCGAAGGGGGAAGGCCGAGGCCAGACTGGGGCATGTGAAGGAGGGGTTCCACATGAGCCGTCTCACGTCCCGTCCGGTCGTCGATGTCGTGGTGAACAAGCGAGGTCCGGTACCCGAAGGGGCATCCGAGTAGGCGCAGGAGAAGCTGCTCTCCGTGATCGGACATGTCGGCTCGCCGGTCCTGACCATCCGCACGCAGCTCACGCAGTCGGCCAATTCGTCCGCAAGCCGTCCCGCCACCGCTCAGGCCATGGTGGACGTGGGCGGGCGTCCGGTGGGAAGCGTCGCATCGGGGCGGATGGTGACGGCGGGGCTGGTCATCAGTTCCTCGGCGCGGACCGAGCCGGCCTTCGCGGTTTCGCCGAGGCGTCGCATCTGCTCGATGAGACCCGGGCGGTGTGCGTGGAATTCCTCTTTCGGGAGGAGGTCGGCCTCGGATACCACGCCCACGACACGGCCTTCACCCTCGATGACGGGGACCGCGGTGACCTTCCAACGCTCCATCGCGGCGACGATCTCCTTGAAATCGGTGGTGGGCGTGACGGTGGTGACGGGCGTCGTCATGACGTCCTTGACGGTGTAGGGCGTGGAGGGCATGACTGCTCCTCGCATGCGTCGGGTCCTGTCCCGCCTGGCGCGGTTCAGGGTGGTCGGGGGCTTCCAGCTCTTCCCCCTCAGACTGCCGCCGGGTCCCAAGCGCCGGGAGGGCCTTCCAGTGCACACCTTGGGGACCATCCGGACCGGGTCGGCGGACCAGGAGGGACCTACCCCCTGGGGTCTCCTCGGGTAGACGGGCACGCGTGCGGGCCACCTTGCCCAGGGCCGGGACCTTCGCAGTGCGGGCCGAACGGCCCCAGCCGGGGGCCGATGGCCCCAAGCACACTTGCCACCTCCCCGAGACAGTGAGGTCGGACAACAGCGGACCGACACCAGGGGAGAATCGTCATGACTGCCAAGCGGGTCCTGGTCGCCTACGGAACCAAGCACGGTGCGACCGCCGGTATCGCGACGGAGATCGGCAAGACTCTCCGTGAGGACGGCCTGGAGGTCGTCGTCGTCCGCGCGGGCGAGGTGGACGACGTACGCGGCTACGACGCCGTCGTGCTCGGCGGCGCCCTGTACGCGGGCCACTGGAGCGGCGAGGCCAAGAGTTGCGCGGATCGCAACGAGATCAACCTCAAGCACCGCGCCGTCTACCTGTTTAGCAGCGGTCCTGTCGACAGTTCGGCCGAGCAGCACGACATCCCGCCGGTGCCGGGGGTGGCCAGGGAGATGCAGAGGCTCGGCGCGCGGGAGCACATCACCTTCGGCGGCAGCATCGGGGCGGGCACACCTGGGTTCATCGCCCGGGCGATGGTCCGTGCGGGCAGGGGAGGCGATTTCCGCAACCCCGAGCGGATTCGGACCTGGGCTCACCACATCAGCGCCGAGCTCGGCCCCGCCTGCTGAGAAATCCTCATCGGCCTCAGTGCCTGGGAGGCGGAGAAGCGCGGCGCCGAGAAGGAGGAAGCGCACCGCCACCGAGTGACGGTGACAACGGTGGCGCGGGCGGAACGCGCGGCGCCTTCCCGCTTCGCCGACACTCCGGAGGCAACGGCGCGGGCCGCCTGGGAGTTTCCCGTCGGCCACCGCCACACCGAGACCGTAGGGATTCCCCTCCGCACGCCCCTGGGAGCCACGGCGACGATCTGGGCCGACGACGCGGGCGCCGAGGCGACGCCCCCACCGTCCCGAAACGAGGCCGCCTCGTTCGCCGTGGCTGTCGGATTGGCTTCCTTCGCCCTGCTGGCCCTGTCCACCGTCGGCATCGTCCACGTCCGGCTCCGACATGTCGAGGCACGCAGCCTGGAGCAATGGGGCCGTGAGTGGGAGCGCTTGGAACCCTACTGGTCCGGACGGCTGCGCGAGGAACACGAAATCGAGGAGGACTGATCCGTCGGCCCTTTACGAACGAATGCCGCAGTATCCCGATTCACCTCACCGGCCATCGTTACTGCCCAGGCAGCGGGGACAGCCGGGGACGGGGCGGGCCGTCACCGGATTTCCAGGACTTCGGCGACGGGGCGGCGAGGGGTCGCCGGTCCCTGGGGGCCGTAGCCGAGTCGGATGACCATCTGGACGTGGCCCATGCCGGCGAGGGGATCGCGTGCTGTCCAGCGCAGCTCAGGCCATTCGAGGGGCTGCGAGGTCATGGAGGTGGCGAGGCCGTCCGCGGTGGCCTGGAGCAGGATCCGCTCGAGGGCCTGTCCAGCCCGCAGCCAGTCCTCCGGGGTATCACCCGATGTGCCCAGCAGCGCGATCTGCGGCCGCTGCTCGAAGGCTGCCCAGGCCCGGCCGGGTACCGGCTTGTCGCGGCCGAAGTCACGCACAGTGGCTCCTGGGCCGGAGGGGAGCGGGCCGAACGCCTCGGCCGGGATGCCGTCGGGCCGGGTCGCCTCCGCCGCTGTGCCGGTGTGGGTCCAGGCCGTGGTCTCCGCCCGCGCGGCGGGGTCCATGTCTTCCCGATGCTCCGAGTCGTGGACCAGGCCGAGGAGCGTTTCCGTGTGCCAGGAGTCCGGGACGACGAGGCGGCAGCCTTCGAGGAGGGCTGCGGACCGGAGGCCGTCGAGCAGCGCGGGCGGAATCTCCTCGTCCGTGAACGGGAAGCGGCTCGTGTGACGGCGCCGCAGGGCCGGGTGCAGGGCGGCGAGTTCCTCGTCGGTGGCCGGGGCGGGCCGGAGCAGGACGGTGGCGAGGAACCACGGGTCGCCGTCGTCGGGCAGTGTCTGTACGAGGGTCTCCCAGTCTGTCCGGGCGGCGGACACGCGCAGGTTGAACAGTGCGGCGGCGCAGCCCAGGTGGAGGGCCCGGCGGTCGGGGTCGGTGTGCGGCATCGCCCGGCCGGGGTCCCCGTGGAGTTCGATCGTCCCGGAGCCGGAGCGGTAGACGAACCGCCAGGGCTGGGCGTTGTGCATGGAGGGTGCGGTGACGGCGTCTTCGACGAGGCGGGTGACGGTTGCGCTGTCCGGGTGCGGGGTGGTGGCCATGGGACTTCCTGACTGCGAGGCCGGTCTCGGCCGTGGGCGACGACCGCGGCCGGTGCGGCCGCGTGGTGCATGACGGCGTGGCTGGCGGGGCCGGTGTGGGTGCCGAGCGCAGACCGACGGGTTCCCAGCCCACGACGATGGGGGCGGGGCGATGCGACAGTTCACGGGACTGCCCTCACACCTATGCCGAGTCGTCGATGGCATAGCCGAGGTGCTGAGTCACGCAGACCACGCCGTCCACGGTCCGGCAGAGCCGCTCGATCACCGGGATGAGGCTCTTGAACTGCACCGTTCCGTGCACCTCGACCTTCCCGTCGGTCACGTCCACGGTCACGGCGGCCGGGTCCAGATGCAGCGTGCGGTCGAGGACGTCCCCGGCGATCTCGTGGCGGACGGCGTCATCGTCCCGCAGGAAGATCCGCAGCAGATCCCGTCGGCTGACGATGCCCACCAGTGCGTCCGCCTCGTCGACGACGAGCAGCCGCTTGACTCCTTGGGCTTCCATCAGTCTGGCGGCCTCGGCCACGCTCCAGTCGGGGCCGGCGCACACCGCAGGGGCCGACATCAGCTCCTCGGCCCGCAGCCCTGCCGCCTTGTCCTCCTGCAAGGACTCCCGCTCCGGCAGCGACCGGAAGTAGTCGCCCTGGCCCTCGGATTTCGGCAGCAGATCAGCTTCCGAGATCACGCCGAGCGGCCGGCCGGCGGGGTCGATGACCGGAATCGCCGATACCCGGTGCTCGACGAGGGTCCGGACGATCTCCTTGAACGGGGTGTTCGCGGCGACGGTGACCACTTCGCGGGTCATCAGCTCGCGCAGTTCTCGATGTCTCACGGTCTTCTCCTACCTCTCGATGGCCTTCGGCTCGTCCACCGACATGTCGTAGTCCTCGTAGTTGAGCCGATTGATCACGTCGACGGCGCATTCGTCGCAGCAGTGCGGCATCGTCGCTCCCCCGACCGGCGTCGAGAGGCAGTGCAGGATCCGGCGCCAGATCGTCCACGGCGAAGCCGAGTGTCCGGTCGACGCCGACGACCCCGGAGACGGCCACGCCGCCCGGGGTCATCCGGAGCGTGCGCCCGAGTACTTCGCCGGTGATCTCGTCGCGTATCGCGTCGTCGCGGCGGAGCATGGGACGCAGCAGGTCAGAGCGGCTCACGATGGTCATGACGTCTGCGACGGCGCGGTGCGACATGCTCTGACTCCTCGGGTCCTGTGGGGCTGTGGTCCGCCTCCAGGTTTGCCGACGGGACGAAAGCGGAGGGAGGGGCCATGTGGTCCCTTGCCGGACCGACCAGCCCTTCCACGAGGCGTCACCACGGCTTGCCGCGGCGTCAGCCCCCGGGTCCCTCCGCAGTCCGCCCGACAGGGACCTTTGGTCCCGATCGGGTCCTGAGCGGCCCTCTTGGCGATGGGGCCGAAGTGCCAGCGTGAGAGTCGTCCCCGATTGGTTCTGGGCGAGGAGGAATCATGGAAGGCACCATCAGCCGTTCGGAGCTCGGCACCGTCACCGTCGGAGTCGACGGCTCCCAGCCGGCCCGAGGGGCAGCGCTGTGGGCGGCGGCCGAGGCCGTACGCCGTGGGTGCCCTTTGCACGTCGTGTACGCGGCCGACACCGACGGCAGGGCCCTGTACGTGTCGGCACAGACCCTCGAGCGTGTCC
This sequence comes from Streptomyces sp. GL_148, assembly GCF_057834205.1. Taxonomy (NCBI): domain Bacteria; kingdom Bacillati; phylum Actinomycetota; class Actinomycetes; order Kitasatosporales; family Streptomycetaceae; genus Streptomyces; species Streptomyces sp. GL_148. The sequence goes on from NZ_CM174396.1 coordinate 7,758,676, forward strand.
GCGGCGCCGGCAGCGAACTGCTCCAGGCCACGGCAGACGCCCTCGTCCAGCGGTATCCGGAAGTGCAGGTCACCACGGAACTCAGCCGCGGCGGCCCCGCCACGAGCCTGCACCGAGCCGCCGGCCGCAACGGCACGATCGTGGTCGGAAACCGCGGCCTCGGCGGGTTCAACTCCCTCATGCTCGGCTCCGTCGGCCTGAAGGTCGCGGCAGACGCCAAGACGCCCGTCATCGTGGTCAGGGGCGCCGACGACTGGGCGGAAACCGGTGTGGTGCTCGCCGCCGTCCGTGACGAGCACGACCTCGGAGTCGCCCGGATAGCGGCGCGCGAGGCCGAGATCCGCAAGGGATCGCTGCGGCTGCTGCACGTGTGGAACGTCCTGCAGTCCGTCGGCAGCGTCGTGAGCATGCTCGATGACATCGAGGAGATCGCGGGTGAGCGCTCCCAACGCCTGACCGCTGTGGCGGACCAGATCCGCGACGAGTTCCCGGACCTGACCGTCCGGGCCGACGCCGAGAAGAGCGTGTCCGTGGCCGGGGTGCTCGTAGAGGCGTCCCGCCACGCGGACCTGCTCGTCATGGGCGGCCGACGCGCGCCCGCCTACCTGGGCCCGACCCTGGGACGGGCCACACACAGCCTCGTGCACCACGCGCACTGCCCGGTCCAGCTCATCCCGCGCGACACCCGGACAGTCGGGGATGAGGATTGATGAGCAGCACCGAACGCCGCGACATCGTCTGCTGGTCGGACACCGACCGGGTCACTGTCTTCTTCCCGGGCCCCGGCGTCCACATCCGCCATCTTGGTGGGAAGGCCGCGCGGTTGAAGGCGGCATGACCCATCGGCCCGCGGCCTTCCGCAGCACGCGTGTGGAGGGCCGTGGGTGACTACTGGGCTGACGCCGCAAAAGAGGTGTCCACCTTCGGCAGCGTCTCGCTTTCGAGGGAAGGCTGGAGCCCACTGTCCGTCCGGGTTCCACTTGCCTGTCGTGTTTGGCCATCGTCCATGGTGCAACTCTGTCCGATCGGCGAGGAGGGCGTCGACGGCGGCCAAGCAACGGCCGGTTGAGTCCGGGATGCCAGATCCGGGCTCGACATACCAGCGGAACAGGGACAGGACGACCCGGCACTCGAACCGGTTGACGATTCTTTGGCCGCGGCTCTTCAGGCCCAGGGCCCCAACGGCGAGCGGGCCCTGGGCCTGTTGCGAGACACGCATCGGATCCTGGGCGACGGTTCCTTCGAGCAGCCAGGTGTACTCGCCGAGTCCGCGATCCGGGGCGCGGCGGAGTCCTTGTTGAAGTTGCCGGGTTCGGGCAAGGAGCCGGAGGGCTTGAGGTCGGCTGCGCAGAAGTTGCTGAAGGCGTTGGGCGCATACCGTCCGGAGTCGCGTGCGGAGGTGGCGGCAGCGGGATTGGACCGAGTCCGTGTGGCGGCGGCGCTGATGCGTTCTGAGATCGACCGCGGGGGTGGCTATCACCGCAGGCGGGCGGTGGGGGTCGCCGCGCGGCTGTCGGGCCAGTCCCTGGGGGTGGCTCAGGAGAATGCTCTGGAGCCCTGGGGTGAGGTCGCCGCGGAGGCCCGTACGCCCGTGATCGTCGTGCGGGGGAGCGAGGACGAGGTCAACCACGGGGTCGTCCTGGCCGCCGTACGGGACGAGCACGACCTCGACTGTGTCCGCCACGCAGCCCGTGCGGCGGAGCTGCGCAAGGCCACGTTGCGGCTGCTGCACGTGCGGAACCTGCTCGAGGCCGTCGGCACGGTGGGGAGACCGCTCGACAAGTCCGACGAGGTGCCCGACAGCCATGAGCAGAGCCTGACGGCCGTCGCCGAGCAGATCAGGGACGAGTACCCCTCGCTGATCGTCCAGACGGACGCTCTGAAGGGCGTGTCGGTCGCAGGCGTCCTGGTGGAGGCATCGCGCCACGCGGACCTGCTGGTCATGGGCGGGCGCCGGTCGCCCGGCTACATCGGCCGCACCCTGGGGCGTGCGACCCACAGCCTCGTGCACCACGCGTACTGCCCCGTCGAACTCATCCCGCGCCACGGCGACGAACACAGGAACGAGGCGTCATGACCACCACCGAAGGCCGCGAGATCCTCGTCGGAATCGACCCCGGAAGGAATTGGTACCCGTCCCTCGCCCAGGCGGCCGACGAGGCCGGGCGGCGCGGTCTGGGGCTCCGGATCGTCGTGGCCGTGCCCTCGCGGCAGGAGGCACCCCACACGGACGGGGCTCCAGGCGGGACCGTCACGCGCCAGGTGGAAGGGAAAACCGGTCCGGAGTCTGCCCACTCGGCCCGTGACGACGCGCACGTCCCCGGGCAGCCGCCCTACCTGGTCGTCGGCATCGACGGCAGCGAGTCCTCGAAGGCGGCGCTGGCGTTCGCGTTGGAGGAGGCCGACGCGCGAGGAGCCCGGCTGCGGGCCCTCTCGATCCGGCAGCCGCCGGCCGTCGTGACCCAGGGCGAGGAAACCGCCCTCCAGGAGCAGCGGCGGATGCTGTTCGAGACGACGGCCGAGTGGTCGCAGAAGTACCCGGAGGTCGTGCTGACCCACGAACTCCCGGTCGGACAGCCGGTGGAGGAACTCGCCAAGGCCTCCGAACACGCCCTCGCGCTCGTCGTCGGCCGCCGTGCCACCGGAGAGCACGCGGACCTGCGGCTCGGCTCCGTGGCCGATGGTCTGCTGCACCGGGCGCACTGCCCGGTGATCGTCGTTCCGGAAGTGTGAGCCTGCGGGACGGCGATTGGTCCGAAGGCGTCCGGCGACACCGTCGGCCGCTACCCCCGCGGCTTGTTTCGTGGCCCCCGGTGTCCCTCGCTGGGGGCCACTTCGGGTTGCGGCCCGCGGGCGGATTGCCGTCTGTGCCTCGCGACGCCGTGGTCTGGACGCGTCGTCCGGGGAGCCGGGCATCCCTGCCAAGGGCGGAACGGGCAGGGCCCGACCGCCTGCCGCCGAGCCCCGCCCCGCAGACAATCGGGGAGCGTGCCGGCCGCGGCCATGGCGAAGGGCGCCCGTTGGCTCGTCTGTGACGACGAACCCGGACGCCCTTCGGGGAACGGATGTCGGCAGTCCGGTCCGGTGCCACCGGTCCGGTGCGGCACTGCCTCAGGGGTGCGGTACGACCGCGACCGGGGTGGCGGAGTGGTGGAGCACGGCGTGGGCGACCGGGCCGAGGTGCGTGCCGATCGCCGAGCGGCGGATCCGTCGGCCGACGACCATCAGCGAGGCGTTCGCCGAGGCCTCGACGAGGTGGGCGGCGGCCGGGCCTACCGATGATTCCTCCTCGACCTGGACGTCGGGGTATTTGCCCCGCCAGGGTCGCAGGGCGTCCCCGAGCGCGGTGGCCGTGTCGGCCGCCATGCCGTCCCGTACCTCGGGGGCGATCAGCGCCCGGTCGAAGTTGTAGGCGGGCGGCATGCTCCAGCCGTGGACCACGCGCAGTGGGGCCCTTCGCGCGGCTGCTGCGGCGAAGGCGTAATCGAGGAGCTCGTCGCACGGGCGCGAGAGGTCCAGCCCGAGAACGACCGGCCGGTAGGCGCCTTCCTGTGGCCCGCTGCCGTCGGGTGCCGACAGGTAGGCGCTCTCCATCCAGGAGCCCGTCCGTACGACGACCACCGGGCGTTCGGCGTGGGCGAGCACCGCCTGGGACACGGATCCGACGAGGAATCCCGTCATCGCCCCCAGCCCGCGGGAGCCGAGGACCAGTACCTCGGCCTCCTGCGCGGCGTCGGCCAGGACGGTCAGGGGCTGCCCGTCCACCTGCTCCGTGGTGATGTCCAGGCCGGAGTGACGCTCGGTCAGCTGCTCGAAGGCGTCCCGGGGGATGCGCTCGCCCCAGTACTCGGTCGAGGCCGAGGCCGGGGCGGAAGCCCCGGCGAGTGACGCGTACCCGTAGGGCGGCGTCCAATACTCCACGGCGTGCAGCAGCTTGAGCGGGAGGCGGCGGAGCCGGGCCTCGCGCGCCGCCCACTCGGCGGCGGCCAGCGATGCGGGTGATCCGTCCAAGCCCACGACGACGGTACGTGACATGGTGTTCCTCCAGGAAAGTGTGTGAGAGAGCGACCGCTGTCGGCGGTGCGTGTCCCACCCTCCCGCTCCGTGCAGCGGAGGGAGGATGGTCCGGGCGGCCCTGGGCGGGAGGCCGAACGTCCCTCTGGTACGCGGTCCGGCTCCCCGGTTCACGCCGCAACCCGAAAGACCTCCGGACCCCCGCAGGCCGGGGCCCGTCCGGGCCGGGCTCAGCCGAGCGTCGCGCCCAGGACCAGGAATCCGCCGATCGCCAGGAGCAGGGTGCCCATCAAGGGGGCGGCGAGGCGGAGGTACTGGTCGTAGCGGATCTTGGCCAGGGCCAGGCCGCCCATGACGACGGCCGAGGTCGGGGTGATCAGGTTCACCCAGCCCGATGCCGACCGGTACGCCGTGACCACCAGGGACCGGCTGACGCCGGCGAAGTCGGCGAGCGGGGCCAGGATCGGCATGGCGAGGGCGGCGTGTCCGGACGAGGACGGAACGAGGAAGGCCAGTGGGACGGTGACCAGGAACATCAGCACCGCGAATGCCCCGTGGGAAGTACCCGACACGGTGCTGTGCAGGGCGTTCAGGATGGTGTCGGTGACGGCGGCGTTGTTCATGATCACGGTGACCCCGCGGGCCAGCATGACGATCACGGCCGCGCCGACGAAGTCCCCGGCCCCACGGGTGATCGCCTCGGCCGTGCCCTGCTCGCCCAGGCCACCGATCAGGCCCACCGCGACGGCAGCGACGATGAACAGGGCCGCCAGCTCCGGGAAGTACCAGCCGAGCGTCGGCAGGAAGGTGACGCCCAGGTCCGCCCACGGGACGACCGCGAAGATCATGAAGAGGAACGTCGCGGCGAAGACGCCGAGGACGGCGCGGTGCCGACCGGTGAGGGTGGCCTCCTCTTCACCTTGTTCCGCGAGAGCGCGGTCCTCGTCGGTGGCCGGGGTCAGCGAGTGCGAGGGGTCGGCCAGGACGCGCTTGGCGTACCAGACCACGTACCAGGCCGCGATGGCCGTCAGGCACGCCCACATGGCAAGCCGCAGCAGGATGCCCTCACCCGTGCCGATGCCCGCGCTGTCGGAGGCGACGACGGTGGCGAAGGGGTTGACGGTGGAGGCCAGCGTCCCCACCCCGGCACCCACCATGATCACGGCGGCCGCCACCAACCGGTCGTAGCCGAGCGTCTCCTCCGGCGACGGGTCTACGACAACATCCGCCGCTTCCTGGTCTACGGCTTGGCCGGCGGCGCCGCCGAGATCCTCGTGATGCTGATCGGTCCCCTCTTGGGCCTCCCGCTGCCGCTCCGGGCCGGCCAGATCCTGTGGATCAACCTCCTGACCCACGGCCTCACCGGGGTGGCCATGGGAGCCGAACCGGCGGCTCCGGAGGCCATGCGCAGGCCCCCGAGGCCGCCCGGCCAGCACATCCTCGGTGCGGGCGCGTGGCAACGGCTCCTCGTGCTCGCCGGTGTCGTCACCGCAGCCTGCCTCATCGTCGGCACGGTCGCACAGGCCTGGGGCCTGCCCTGGCAGAGCGTTCTCTTCCTGTCCCTGCTCAGCGGCCGGCTCGGCGTCGCGCTGGGTCTGCGTACCCGGCTGATCGTCCGGCAGAACCTCTTCCTGCCGCTGTCCGTGCTGGCCTCCGCCCTGCTCGCGGCAGCGGCTCTCTACCTTTCGCCGCTGCAGTCCGTACTGGAGACCGAAGCCCTCGGGTGGTCGGCACTCGCCCTCGCGGCTGCCACGGGCGTCGGCGGGTTCCTGGCCGCCCGGACGACACGCCACGCGTTCGGAGGCCCTGATCACCCTGCGCGACGGCCACCCGGGCGGGGGCAGCGGCTCCGGGCTACCGTGAGAACTGAAACCCGGGGTGCATTTCGGGGCCGCCGCTGGAGGTACGCATGGGCGGGGACGACCGCGCCGGGGCCGGGCCGAAGGCTCCGCGCCTGAAGCTGGACGAACTGCTCGACGAGCTCCAGCTGCGCATCGACGAGGTGCGCGGTACCCGGGACCGGGTCAACGGGCTCCTCGAAGCCGTCATGTCCGTCGGGCGCGAGCTCGATCTCCCCCAGGTGCTCCAAGGCATCGTAGAAGCCGCTGTCATCCTGGTCGACGCCGAGTACGGTGCCCTCGGAGTCATCGGCGACGACCGCAAGCTGGCCCAGTTCCTCCCCGTCGGCATCAGCGACGACCTGCGCGCCCGGATCGGTGATCTGCCCTCCGGCCACGGCATCCTCGGCGAACTCATCCGCCACCCGGAACCCCTCCGTCTCGCCGAGCTGTCCGAGCACCCCGCCTCGTACGGCTTTCCGGCACACCACCCTCCCATGCACTCCTTCCTCGGCGTCCCCATCCGGGTCCGCGAGGAGGTGTTCGGCAACCTCTACATGACCGAGAAGCGGGGCGGGATCGACTTCGACGAAGAGGACGAGACGGTCCTGTCGACGCTCGCGGTGGCGGCCGGCATCGCCATCGAGAACGCCCGCCTCTTCGAAGAGGTCCGCCTCCGGGAGCGCTGGCTGGCCGCCAGCTCCGAATTCACCAGCGAGCTGCTGTCCGGTTCGCCCGAGAGCGAGGTACTCGAAGGGATGCTGGAGCGGGCCAGGGACATCACCGCGGCTGATATCGGGGTCTTCTATCTGGTCGGCCAGGGCGGCGAACTGAGCGGCTCGCTGGCTCTCGGGAACGGTGCCGAAGCACACCGCGGCGTCGTGCTGCCGAGCAGCGAAGGGACCCTGGCCGCTGCCGCCCTCGAAGAGGAGACCGGGCTGGTCACCGTCGCCGACGCCGAAACCGACGAACGGATCACCGTGCAGCCGGAACGGTGGGCGGGCTTCGGACCCGCCGTCGCCGTCACGGTCGGGACCAAGGAGAAGCTGAGCGGCGTGCTGATGCTGGCCAGGCGTCGGGGCCGCTCATCGTTCTCCGCCGCGGAGGTGGCCGCGTTGCCCGGCTTCGCCGGACAGGCCGCGCTGGCCCTTGAGCTCGCCGACCGGCGCAGGGACGCCGAGCAGATGAGCCTGCTGGAGGACCACGACCGCATCGCCCGCGACCTGCACGATCTGGCGATCCAGCGGCTCTTCGCGACCGGGATGACCCTGCAGAGCGCCCAGCGTTTCGTCGAGCACCCGGAGGCGTCGGAAAGGCTGGCCAGGGCGATCGACGACCTGGACGCCACCATCAAGATCATCCGATCGACGATCTTCGGGCTCCGAGAGCGCGAGGTGCCCGGAGCGCCCCCGAAGCTCCGGCTCCGCGCCGTCCGGGCCGTGGACGCGGCCGCGGCGGTGCTCGGCTTCGCGCCGGCCCTGCGGATGGAAGGCCTGATCGACACCGACGTGCCGTCGAAGGTCGCGGACGAGGTGCTCGCCGTGATCGGGGAGGCGCTCACCAACGTGGCCCGCCACGCGAGGGCGACCCGAGCAGAGGTTTCCCTCTCGGCCGCCGAAGGCGTACTCGCCGTGACGGTGGCGGACAACGGGATCGGCATCCCGGACGCCGGCCGGCGCAGCGGCCTGCGCAATCTCGCCGAGAGGGCCGAGCGGCTGGGTGGTGAACTCTCCGTGTCGGCGCGCGGGCAGGGCGGTCAGGGGACGAAGCTGGAATGGCGGATCCCGCTGTAGGGAGCCCTTCCCGAAGGGCTCCAGTCTGCGCGTACGCCAGTGTTCAGCGCTGATCCTTCTCGTGCTCCTGCACCTGGGCGGCGATGACGGCCGCCTGCACCCGGCGCTCCACGCCGAGCTTCCCGAGCAGCCGGGAGATGTGGTTCTTGACCGTCTTCTCGGACAGGTACAACCGCTTGGCGATCTGCGCGTTCGTGAGGCCCTCGCCGATCAGTTCGAGCACCGAGCGCTCCCGCTCGGAGAGGGCGGCCAGCCGCGCGTCCGAGGGGGCCTTCGCCGTCTCCGGGTCCCTCAGGGAGTGCATCAGGCGGGCGGTGGTCGCCGGGTCCAGCATGGACTGGCCCGTGGCGACCGTCCGTACCGCGGAGACGAGGTCGGAGCCCTTGATCTGTTTGAGGACGTAGCCCGCGGCCCCCGCCATGATCGCGTCGAGCAGCGCGTCCTCGTCGTCGAACGAGGTCAGCATGAGGCAGGCGAGCTCCGGCATGCGGGAGCGGAGTTCGCGGCAGACGGTGATCCCGTCTCCGTCGGGCAGGCGGATGTCGAGCACCGCGACGTCAGGGCGCAGAGCCGGCCCTCGGGCCAGTGCCTGCTCGGCGCTGGACGCCTCGCCGACGACCTCGATGCCGGGTTCCGCGTCCAGCAGGTCGTGCAGGCCGCGGCGAACGACCTCGTGGTCGTCCAGGAGGAAGACCTTGATGGGCGCCCCGGCCGGGACCGGGGGTGCTGGTGCGTCGGACATGTGCGCCCCTGTGGCAGATCCGCTCTACGTACCTCTCGTACGGATTGTCTCAGGGGCCGGGCCGAAGCACCTCGCGGCCCGCAAGCGGTCCGGAGCGTACGGGCGCCCGGCTCAGGCCGCGGCGCCTTCGGCGCCGTCCAGCTCCATCCGTACGTCGACGACGCCCTCGACGGCTCGGATCGCGCGGGCCGTCAGCGGCACCAGGGCGCGGTTGTGGAGGGAACCGCGCAGGGTGACGATGCCGTCCTGCACCGTGACCAGCAGGTGTACCGGCGGAGCGAGCTCGGCGAGGACGGCTTCGCGGATCTCCTCCTCGATCTCCTCGTCCGGGCGCAGGAACACCTTGAGCAGGTCGCTCCGGCTCACGACCCCCTCCAGCATGCCGAGCCTGTCCACGACGGGGAGGCGCTTCACGCGCTTGCGGGCCATGAGGCGGGCCGCCTCGGCGATCGTGGCGTCGGGGTGGACGGTCACGGCCGGGCTCGACATCAGCTCCTCGGCCAGCACGCCCCCAGCCTTGGCAGCTTCCTCCAGCTGTTCCGGAAGGCGCGGGTCATCCCGCCGGAACTCCTCCTTCGGCAGGAGATCGGCCTCGGAGACCACCCCGACGACGCGGCCCTCGCCTTCCAGCACGGGGACGGCACTGACCTTCCACTGGTGCATCAGCTCGACGATCTCCTTGTACGAGGCCTCGCGGCCGATGGCCACGGCCGTCTGGCTCATGACGTCGCTGACGGTGTACCGGGACACGGGCATGGTGGCTCCTCAGTGCTGGGGTGTGGCTGATCGGCAGGTCCGCTCAGATGCGGGCGCCGCTGCCGTGCGGACCGTAGAGGTCGAGCAGTCGGATCCGGGCGGAGTGCAGCCGGTGCGCGAGGACCTCTGCGACCCAATGGCCGACGGCGGACCCGAAAGCCGGGTCGGCGTCCATCAGACCGAGCACGGTGGCGGAGTCGAACTCGTACGCGCGTACCGGTGTCGTCGCTTCGGCGCCCAGCCGCCAGGTGCGGGGCCGGAGCATCCACGAGCAGCCGACGAGTTGGCCGGGACCGAGGCTCTCGATCACGGCGGCCTGCCGGCCCGGAACATGCAGGTCGAGCGCGACGACGCCGGTCCGTACGATCCAGAACCGGTCGGCCCTGCCGCCCTCGTTGAAGAGGCGGGTGCCGTCCGGGACGTTGACCTCCCGGGCGATGTCCAGCAGCCGCGTGCGGAATTCCGGCGGCAGTGCGGCGGCGATCCGGGTGGGGGACGGGGTGGTCATGGAGGCCTCCTTGTTCGAGTCCACTTCCAGTATCGGAAGCCCGGTGTCCGCGAGGTAGGGGCCGACCGGCCCCGCAAGCCGCTGCGACGGGACCAAAGGGCCCTGTCCCGACCCATGGGCGCTGATCAGTACGGCCAGGACCAGTCGGCGATCTCCGGCAGGTCGGTGCCGTGCTCGCGGATCCAGCCGTGGTGGCGGATGCGCTGGTCGGCCATGGTCTGGCGCAGCGCCTCGGCCTGGCCGGCGAGGCCCGGGACGCGGTCGATGACGTCCATGACGAGCCGGTACCGGTCCATGTCGTTGCGCACGACCATGTCGAAGGGGGTCGTCGTCGTACCGGATTCCTTGTACCCGCGCACGTGCAGGTTCGGGTGTCCGGTGCGGCGGTAGGCGAGCCGGTGGATCAGCCACGGATAGCCGTGGTACGCGAAGATCACCGGCCGGTGGGTGGTGAAGAGGGCGTCGTACTCGGTGTCGGTCATGCCGTGCGGGTGTTCCTCGTGCGGCATGAGCCGGGCGATGTCGACGACGTTGACGACCCGGACGGCCAGCGACGGGAGGTGCTCGCGGAGCAGGGCCGCGGCGGCCAGCACCTCCATGGTGGGCACGTCTCCGGCGCAGGCGAGCACGACGTCCGGTTCGCGGGTACCGTCGTCGGTCCCCGCCCACTCCCACACGCCGGCGCCGCGCGTCACGTGCGTGCGGGCCTCGTCGATGGGCAGCCAGTCGAAGGAGGGCTGCTTGCCGGCGACGATCACGTTGACCTGGTCGCGGCTGCGCAGCGCGTGATTGGCCACGACGAGGAGGGTGTTGGCGTCCGGCGGCAGGTAGACCCGTACGACCTCGGGGCTCTTGTTGAGGACGTGGTCGACGAAGCCGGGGTCCTGGTGGGAGAAGCCGTTGTTGTCCTGGCGCCAGACGTGCGAGGTGAGCAGGTAGTTGAGGGAGGCGATCGGGGCCCGCCAGGACAGCTCGCGCGAGGTCTTCAGCCACTTGATGTGCTGGCCGACCATGGAGTCGACGATGTGGGCGAATGCCTCGTACGTGGAGAAGAGGCCGTGGCGGCCGGTGAGGAGGTAGCCCTCCAGCCAGCCCTGGCAGACGTGTTCGGACAGGATCTCCATGACCCGGCCGTCCCGCGACAGGTTCCGGTCCGTGGGCTCCGTGATGGCCTGCCAGGCCTTGCCCGTGGCGTCGTACAGGTCGTCCAGCCGGTTGGAGGCTGTCTCGTCCGGTCCGACGACCCTGAAGTCCCGGCGCTCGGCGGTGTCGTGCATGATCCGGGTGAGGAAGCGCCCCAGGACGCGGGTCGGTTCGTGGAGGGTGGCTCCCGGCTTGTCGACCGGGACGGCGTACGCGTCGAGCGGCGGCATCGGCAGCGGCCGCAGCAGCCGGCCGCCGTTCGCGTACGGGACGGCACCCAGGCGCCGATCCCTCTCGGGGACGCATGCGAGGACCCGCGGGGTGGGGCATCCGTCGGCGTCGAAGAGTTCCTCCGGCCGGTACGAGCGGAGCCATTCCTCCAATTGCCTCAGGTGTGCCCGGTTCTCGCGTACCCCGGCCAGGGGGACCTGATGGGCCCGCCAGGTGCCCTCGACCGGGTCGCCGTCGACGGTCGCCGGTCCGGTCCACCCCTTGGGGGTACGCAGGACGATCATCGGCCAGCGCGCGCAGTCCCGGTCAGGGTCGGTGGCACCGGACCGGGCCTCCCCCTGGATGGCGGCGATGCGGTCCAGGGCGTGGTCCATCGCGCGAGCCATGGCGTGGTGGACGAGAACGGGGTCGCTGCCCGTGACGTAGAGGGGCTCGTGGCCGTAGCCGCGCAGCAGCGCGTCGAGCTCTGCCTCGGGGATCCGGGACAGCACCGTCGGGTTGGCGATCTTGTAGCCGTTCAGGTGAAGGATCGGCAGGACGGCGCCGTCGTGGACCGGGTCCAGGAACTTGTTCGCGTGCCAGGACGCGGCCAGCGGGCCCGTCTCCGCCTCGCCGTCGCCGATCACGCAGGCGACCAGCAGGCCCGCGTGGTCGAAGGCGGCTCCGTAGGCGTGGGACAGGGCGTACCCGAGCTCGCCGCCTTCGTGGATGGAGCCGGGCGTCTCCGGTGCCACATGGCTCGGCACGCCGCCCGGGAACGAGAACTGCCGGAACAGCGCGGCCATGCCCGTCGTGTCCCGCGTGATGCCGGGGTAGGTCTCGGTGTAGGTGCCATCCAGCCAGGAGTTGGCGAGGACCGCGGGTCCGCCGTGGCCCGGACCCCAGACGCACAGGGCATCGAGGGACCGGTCCTTGACGACGCGGTTCAAGTGGGTGTGCACGAGGTTGAGGCCGGGGGAGGTGCCCCAGTGCCCGAGGAGCCGGGGCTTGATGTGCTCCGGGCGCAGGGGCTCGGTCAGGAGCGGGTTGGCCATGAGGTAGATCTGGCCGACTGCCAGGTAGTTGGCGGCGCGCCAGTGGGCGTCGAGCTCCGAGATGGGGTAAGCGGTCATGTCCGCTCCTCCGTGCGGCGGTCCGGAACGTTCGTCGACTGAGCCGATGCCGACACTCTGCACTCGCCCCGTCCCCGTCACGAGGGGAGGACCGGCCCTCGGTGAGGGACTGTCGGCCCCTGTGGGGCAAGTCCCGTCGCGGCGAGGGTGGGTTCAGCGGCGCCGGCACCCCCGGCCGGTGCCGCTTCCCCCGCCGGCCGATCCCGATGCCCCGGCATCAGTACGGAGGACAGACCCGTGAAGCGCACCCTCGTCGTCGGAGTGGACGGATCCCCGCAAAGCCGGGCCGCGGCCGACTGGGCCGCTCGCGAAGCCGTACGGCGCGACCTGCCCTTGCACATGGTCCACGCCTGGCTCTGGCAGCCGCTGGCACAGCCGATCGCCCAGCACCGCGACACCGAAGCCCGGCGCGCCGATGACACCTTGAGGGAAGCCGAGGCAGAACTCACCCACCGGTACCCGGGACTTGCCCTCACCGTCGAGTTGCTCTCCGACGTGCCGGTGCCGGCGTTGCTGCACGCGGCCAAGGGCGCCGAAATGCTGGTTGTCGGCACCCGTGGGCACAGCGCCCTGGTGGGATTCCTGCTGGGCTCCTACGGCCAGCAGGTGATCGCCGCGGCAGAGTGCCCCGTGGTCTCGGTGCGCTCGGCATACGACAGGCCGGTGGCCCTGCCCGAGCTGGGCGAGGTCGTCGTCGGCCAGCAGGGTGGCGTGGAGGAGTCCGCCGAGGTGCTGCGCATCGCCTTCGAGGCGGCCGCCGCACGCAAGGCCCCGCTCCGCGCCGTACGCGCCTGGAGCCTGCCCCCGGTCTACGGCTACAGCCCCGGATCGATGTGGATCGCCGACCAGTTCGGCGGTCTGGAGCCCTACGAGAAGGCCGCGCTGGACCAGGCCCTGGAGCCCTGGCGGCAGAAGTACCCCGACGTGGACGTGAGGGAGCACGTGGAGCAGGGCAGCGCGGGCCACGTGCTGCTGACGGCATCCTCGGACGCGCAACTCATCGTCGTCGGTCGCAGGGTCCGCGAATCCTCCGTGGGGGCACGCGTCGGATCCGTGGCGCATGCCGTCCTGCACCACTCCGCCTGCCCCGTCGCCGTGGTGCCGCACCACTGAGCCGACGGGCGAACGTGGGGGGCCGGGCGCGCCGTACGGCGCGCCCGGCCCCCCACTGACGACTATTTGGCCGTCGGGACCGGGTGCTGGCTGGGCGGGATCAAGGTGTGGCTGGCGATCACCGCCGCCTGGACGCGACGCTCCACACCGAGCTTGGTGAACAGCCGCGAGATGATGTTCTTCACCGTCTTCTCCGCGAGGTACATCCGTTTGCCGATCTCGCGGTTGGTGAGTCCTTCACTGACCATGACCAGGATCTCCTTCTCCCGGTCGGTGAAGCCGGGGAGGCCCGGGACCTGCTCCTCCTTGGGGACATCACCGCGCATCCGGGCCATCAGGCGAGTCGTGGCGCCCGGGTCCAGCATGGACTGGCCGGCCGCGACGGTACGTACGGCCGTGACCAGGTCGGTGCCGGTGATCTGCTTCAGCACGTATCCGGAGGCACCCGCCATCACGGCGTCCAACAGGGCGTCCTCGTCGTCGAACGACGTGAGCATCAGGCAGGCGAGTTGGGGCATCCGCGAGCGCAGCTCACGGCAGACGCTCACCCCGTCACCGTCCTGGAGCCGGACGTCCAGCACAGCCACTTGGGGACGCAGAGCGGGAATCCGGACGAGCGCCTGTTCCGCCGTGCCTGCCTCGCCGACCACGGTCAGGTCGGGCTCGGCATCCAGCAGGTCGTGCACTCCGCGGCGAACGACTTCGTGATCGTCGAGGAGGAAGACCGTGATCGGCGTCTTCGTGGGGGTGAGGGCACCGCTGTCGGTCATGGGACAACTCCTTCGCCGGGTTCGTCCTGTGCGCACGAACTCCAGCATCCTGCCTCCCGGAGGGGCCGAACGGACAGGGCCGATCGGCCCTCTTTGAGCAGGCGCTCCGTACGACGGGCGCCGGGCGGGCCCACTCGGAAAGGGACCTTCGGCCCTGCCGAGGGGCCGGCCGGACCTTCCCCGGTGTACTCGGCTCGCATGAACTGGTTCCGCACGGGGAATGGCGCGGCTCGCCTGAGCCGCATACAGCGCGGAGGGTTCCATGACGACCGCCTTGATCGACCTGAAGGCCGTGGCCCACGACGACCGGGGCGCGCGGGTTGCCCTCGCCGGAGAGCTCGACTTCCACACGGCGGGACGGGTGGAGCCTCGCCTGCGTGACCTCGCCGGGTCGGGCCACCGGCTCGTGGTCCTGAATCTGTCCGGGATCTCCTTCTGCGACAGCTCGGGCATCGAACTCTTCCTCCGGCTCGACCGGTTCTGCCGAGCAGGGGGCGCACGGCTCGTCCTCTGCGACGTGCCGCACCTCCTGGTCAAGTCCATGAGGGTGCTGGGAGTCGACCGGAGGCTCCAGCTCGTGGCGACGTAGGCGCGGCCGTATCCGAAACCGGTGCGCGGTTGGGGACCATCCGGCCCTGGCTGTCCTGTTGACCGTGAGGGAGGCTGGTGTCCCGGAAGCGGCGCAAACCGATGGACGAGACGAAGGTGCGCATCATGGACCAGAACGGCACCCTGCAGGCCGACGGTCAAGTGCGCAACGGGACCACTGTCCGACGCATGCGGGAGCTGGACAGGGACGAGGCCCTGCGGCTGGTGGCGACGGTGTCCCTGGGGCGCATCGTCTTCACACAGCACGCATTGCCTGCCGTCCGTCCGGTCAACCACCTCGTCGAGGGCGGGGAGATCATCGTACGGATCCACGACGACGGTGCGCTCGCCTCTCTGGTGGCGCCCGCCGATGTCCCCGGTGTGGTGGTCGCCTACGAAGCGGATGCGATCGACCCCGACACTCATCTCGGGTGGAGCGTGGTCGTCACCGGTTACGCGAGCCTGGTAGCCGATGCCGACGAGGTCGACCGCTATGCGCTACTCCTCCGTCCGTGGGTGGCGCACCCCATGGCCGGCGCTCTGCGGATCCGCCCCGATCTCGTCACCGGATTCAGGCTGGAGGCGGACAGGACGCCCCCCGCGTCGGCAGCCCGGGGCCCGTCGTGACCGTGGCGTCAGCTCCCGGTGGGCAGTGGCGCCCTCCAGACGAGCCTGCTGCCTCCGTCGTCGGGGGTGTCGACGGAGAAGGTTCCGCCCAGGCCCTCGGCCCGTTCGGCGAGGTTGAGCAGGCCGCTCCTGCGCCCCTGCGCCGGAATCCCCCTGCCGTTGTCCGAGACGGTCAGCATGATCTCCCCCGGGGCGGCCTTGAGGGTCACCCCTACGCGGGTGGCCTGCGCGTGGCGGGCCGCATTGCTCAGGAGCTCGCCGAGCACCGCCATGACGTGGTCGGCGATCTGCGGCGGCACGTCCGTGTCGAGAAGGCCTTCCATGCTCAGCCGCGGCGGATGGCCGAGGGCGGCGGCCGCGTCGCCGACAGCGCGAGCGGCGCGGGCCCGCAGCCCGGGGCCGCTCTCGCGGTCCTTCGTACGCAGCCCGAAGATCGTCGATCGGATGATCTTGATGGTCTCGTCGAGATCGTCGACCGCACGGCCGACCCGCTCCGCAGCCCCCTCGTGCTCGACGAGGCGAGCGGCACTCTGCAGGGTCATGCCGGTGGCGAACAGCCGCTGGATGGCGAGATCGTGCAGGTCGCGGGCGATCCGGTCACGCTCCTCCAGCAGGGCGATCTGCTCGGCGTCCCGCCGCCGCTCCGCCAGCTCCAGGGCCAGCGCCGCCTGCCCGGCGAAGGCGACGAGCGGCTCCAGTTCCCCTTCGCCGAAAGCCGGATCGCCCACCGGGCGCGCGAGCAGCAGGACGCCCCGGCTCGCTCCGGCGGTGGTTCCCAGCGGCACCGCCACAGCAGGGCCCAGCCCTCCCTGTACTTGGACATCGGCGGTAAAGCGGTCATCGTCGGAGGCGTGCACGGACGCGACGGGCCGGCCGGTCTGGTGCGCGGCTCCCGAGAGCGTTCCGGTGAAGGGGACGACGAGTCCCTGACGTGCTTCGCTGTCGGCGCCGACCGCGAACTCGACGACCAGGCCCTCGGCTCCGGCCACCGGCATGGAGATGTCCGCGAGCCGCGCTGCGGTGATCTCCTGTGCGCGCCGGGCGATGAGCTCCAGGACCGCCGGGCGCGAACTGCCGGACAGCAGGCTGCCGGTGATCTCCGCATTCGCCCTGAGCCACCGCTGCTGGCGCTGGGAGCCCTCGTACAGTCGCGCGTTGTCGATCGCCACGCCCGCCGCCACGGAGAGGGTGGAGATCACCGTCTCGTCCTCGGTGTCGAAGTCGATCCCGCCGCGCTTGTCCGTGAGGTACAGGTTGCCGAAGACCTCGTCGCGGATCCGGATCGGGACCCCGAGGAAGGTCCGCATGGGCGGGTGGTGCGCCGGAAAGCCGTAGGAAGAGGAGTGAGCGCCGAGATGGGTGAGGCGCAAGGGCTCGGGGTGGTTGATGACTTCCCCGAGCAAGCCGTGGCCGGCAGGCAAGGGCCCGATCTCGGCGATTTCCTTGTCGGTAAGTCCGACTGTAAGGAACTGCGAGAGGGTCCGTCCGTCGGGGCCGATGACACCCAGCGCTCCGTAATCGGCGTCGACGAGCAGCGCGGCCGCCTCCACGATCCGCCGGAGCACGTGGGCGAGATCCAGCTCCCGCCCGACCGACACGACGGCCTCCAGCAGGCTGTGCACCCGGTCGCGCGTGCCGCGGACCTGGTCGATGCGCACCTGGAGCTCGTCGAGCAGCTCGTCCAGCCGCATCCGCGGCACCTGAGTCAACGGATCCCCCACACTCACGCGCTTCTCCTCCGGCTTGCTGCCCCCGTCCGGTGTCAGAGTATCGACACGGGACGGACCGGAAGGGACATCGTTGCGCACCGATGCCGGCGGTGACTGACTTGACCGGAGCACCGGCCGACCAGAAGAGGGGACACCGGATGGGTCTGAAGAAGGCGGCGTACGAGAGCGAGCTGCTGCGGCTCCAGACGGAATTGGTCAAGCTTCAGGAGTGGGCTCGGGCGGAGGGCGCCCGCCTCGTGGTCGTCTTCGAGGGACGTGACGCGGCGGGCAAGGGAGGCACGATCAAGCGCGTCGCCGAACACCTCAACCCCCGCGTGGCGCGGATCGCGGCCCTGCCCACGCCGACGGAGCGGGAGCGCACGCAGTGGTACTTCCAGCGGTACCTCGAGCACCTGCCCGCAGCCGGTGAGATCGTCCTGTTCGACCGCAGCTGGTACAACCGCGCCGGCGTGGAACACGTCATGGGCTTCTGCACGCCGACGGAGCACCAGCGCTTCCTGCGCCAGTGTCCGGTCTTCGAGCGCATGCTGATCGAGGACGGGATCCTGCTCCGCAAGTACTGGTTCTCCGTGAGCGACGCGGTCCAGGAGGAGCGTTTCCGCCGCCGGGCCCAGGACCCGCTGCGGCGCTGGAAGCTCTCTCCGATGGATCTGGAATCCCTCACCCGCTGGGAGGCGTATTCGCGGGCCAAGGACGAGATGTTCGTCCATACGGACACCGCCGATTCCCCGTGGTACGTCGTCGAGAGCGACGACAAGCGCAGCGCCAGGCTGAACATGATCGCCCACCTGCTGTCCTCGGTCCCTTACGCGGACGTGGCCCTGCCCTCGCTGACCCTGCCGCCCCGTCCCGCTTCCACGGGCTACGAGCGCCCGTCCAAGGAGCTGCAGACCGCCGTACCCGACCATGCGGCGACCCTCAAGAACGGCTGAAGTGCGGAGGGTGGCGGGCGCACACGGCAGGGAACACCGTCAGTGAGGAGACCGATGTCCGGGCTTGGAAGATCGTCCCTGCTGCCACCTGGCCTCCAGGGGTATGAGCGGTCCTGGCTCGGGCGGGACGCGCTCGCCGGCGTCACCGTCGCCGCCTACCTGGTGCCGCAGGTCATGGCGTACGCCGCCGTGGCCGGGCTCCCGCCGGTCGCGGGACTCTGGGCCGCGCTGCCTGCCATCGTCCTCTACGCACTGATCGGGTCCTCGCGACTGCTCTCGGTCGGCCCCGAGTCGACCACCGCGCTGATGACCGCCGTCGCCGTCGGACCGCTCGCCGGCGGGGACCCGGGCCGGTATGCCGTGCTCGCGGCCGCCCTCGCAGTGGTCGTCGGCCTCCTGTTCATGGTGGCCTGGGCCGTGCGGCTGGGATTCCTCGCAGACCTGCTCTCGAGGCCCGTACTCGTTGGGTACCTGGCGGGTGTCGCCCTGATCATGGTCGTCGACCAGCTGCCCAGGCTCACCGGAGTGCGCACGACGGGCGCGGACTTCCTGCCGAAGCTGTACTCCTTCGCCATGAACGTCGGGCACGTCCACTGGCCGACCGTCTGCCTGGCCCTGGCCGCCCTCGCCTTGCTCTTCGCCCTGCCGGGGCACTGGCGTCTCCTTCCCCGGCCTCTGCTCGCCCTGGCCCTCGGCACTGCCGTGATGGCCGCGTTCGGACTTGACGACAGGTACGGGATCCCCGTGATCGGATCCGTACCCTCCGGGCTGCCGCTGCCGGGGCTTCCACCGCTCGGCGACCTGACCCAGCTGGTGGTCCCCGCGCTGGGTGTCCTCCTCGTCGGATACTCGGACGTGATCCTGACCGCCCGGGCCTTCGCGTCCCGGGCGGATCCGCAGTCGCTGGACCCCAATCGTGAACTCCTGGCTCTGGGGGCGGCGAACCTGGGAGCGGGCGTCCTCCACGGGTTCCCCGTCAGCAGCAGCGCCAGCCGGACCGCCCTCGCCCAGTCCTCGAAGGCCAGGAGCCAGGCCTACTCCCTCTTCGCCGCGCTCACGGTGCTGCTGGTCCTCCTCTTCCTGGGCCCCCTCTTGGCCCGCACGCCGAGCGCCGTCCTCGGCGCCATCGTCGTCTATGCCGCGGTCCGGCTGGTCGAGGTCAGCGAGTTCCGACGCCTCGCGGCCTTTCGCCGACGCGAACTGCTGCTGGCCGTTGGATGTCTCGTGGGCGTGCTCGCCCTCGGCATCCTGTACGGCGTCCTCGTCGCCGTGGCGCTGTCCGTCGTGGAGCTGCTGGCCCGCGTGGCCCGTCCGCACGATGCCGTGGAGGGGATGGTCCCCGGGCTCGCCGGCATGCACGACGTGGACGACTACCCGACGGCGCGGACCGTTCCGGGGCTGCTGATCTACCGCTACGACTCGCCGCTGTTCTTCGCCAACGCGGAGAACTTCCGCCGCCGGGCCCTGGCCGCCGTCCACGAACAGGAGCCTGGGACCCGGTGGTTCGTCCTCAACACCGAGGCGAACGTCGAAGTGGACATCACCGCCCTGGACGCCGTGGACGCACTCCGCCAGGAACTGGAGCACCGCGGAATCGTCTTCGCTCTGGCCCGGGTCAAACAGGATCTCCGCGAGGACCTGGACGCGTACGGGCTCACCGCCTCTGTGGGCGCGAGCCGCATCTACCCGACCCTGCCCACGGCTCTGGAGGCCTACCGGGCCTGGAGCCGGGAAGCCGGGACCGAGGAGGCCTGAGCCGACCTGGGGCCGGGTGTCCCCAGGAAGGGCCGTCCGGCCCCTCTGGAAGACGGCGCCGGTCAGCCAGTGTGGGAGCAAGAGCACCATTCCGCCGAGGAGGCTGGTGGCAGTCATGGGTTCCAGGGGTTCCTACGTGTACGACTTCGCCGAGGGCAGCCGTGACATGGCCGACCTGCTCGGCGGCAAGGGCGCCAACCTGGCGGAGATGGCACGCATGGGACTGCCCGTTCCGCCCGGCTTCACCATCACCACCGAGGCCTGCCGGGCCTTCCTGGCCACCGGCGAGCCGCCGGAGGACCTCGACCGCCAGATCGGCGAACACCTCGAAGCGCTGGAGCGGGCCGCCGGCAAGAGGCTGGGACAGGTCGACGATCCACTGCTGCTGTCGGTCCGTTCAGGAGCGCGCTTCTCCATGCCGGGCATGATGGAGACCATCCTCGACATCGGCCTCAACGACCTGTCGGTACTCGGACTGGCCAAGACGCCGGAGCGGGAGCGCTTCGCCTGGGACTCCTACCGTCGACTCGTGCAGATGTTCGGAAGTGTCGTCATGGGAGTCGACGGCGCACTGTTCGAAGGTGTGCTCCGGCGCGTCAAGGAGCAGCACCACGTCACGGACGACTCCCGGCTGGACACCTGCGACCTCATCAGGATCGTCGAGACCTTCAAGGACCTCGTCCTCGAGCGGACCGGTCGCACGTTCCCGCAGGATCCGCGCGAACAACTCCGCGAGGCGATCCTCGCCGTCTTCACCTCGTGGAACGGCGAGCGTGCCCGCCTCTACCGCAGGCGCGAACACATCGCGGACGACCTCGGCACGGCGGTCACCATCCAGCGGATGGTGTTCGGGAACCTCGGTACGGATTCCGGCAGCGGCGTCGCCTTCACCCGCGACCCGGCCACCGGCCGCCGAGGCCTCTACGGCGACTACCTCGCCAACGCACAGGGCGAGGACGTCGTCTCGGGCGTCCGCAACACCGTGCCGCTGCACGAGCTGGCCACCCTGGACCCGACCTCGTTCCAGCAGCTGCGCGCGCACATGGAACAGCTGGAAAACCACTACAGAGACCTGTGCGACATCGAGTTCACCATCGAACACGGCACCCTGTGGATGCTCCAGACCCGGATCGGCAAGCGCACCGCGCAGGCCGCCTTCAGCATCGCCTCGCAACTGGCCGACGAGGGCCTCATCTCGGCGGACGAAGCGCTGGACCGGGTCGACGGCGCCAAGCTGGCCCGCCTGATGTTCCCCCGGTTCGACACCGACGCCGCGGCTCCGGTCATCGCCCGGGGCGTACCCGCGTCGCCCGGAGCGGCCGTGGGCGCGGTGGTGTTCGACTCCTCGGAAGCGGTCCGCAGGGCTGCCGCCTGCGAGAAGGTCGTACTGGTACGGCAGGAGACCACCCCCGACGACCTGCCGGGCATGCTCGCCGCCCAGGCGGTGCTCACCAGCCGGGGCGGCAAGACCAGCCACGCGGCGGTCGTCGCGCGGGGCATGGGAAAGGTCTGCGTCTGCGGCGCCGACGCACTGTCCGTGGATTCGGACGCGCGCCGGTTCGTCGCCGGTGAAGTAACCGTGTCGGAAGGCGAGATGGTCTCCGTTGACGGCTTCGACGGGACGGTCCGCCTCGGCGCCGCACCGCTGGTCGAATCCGAGGTCGTGCGCTACTTCGACGAGGGCGGGGAGCTGTCGGACAACGCCGGACAGCAGGCCTGCGCCGAAGTGCACCGGCTCATGGAGCACGCCGACGGCATCCGGCGACTGGAAGTGCGGGCGAACGCCGACACTCCGCAGGACGCGGCCCGTGCCCGCCGTTTCGGCGCGCAGGGCATCGGCCTCTGCCGCACCGAGCACATGTTCCTCGGCGACCGTCGTCCGCTGGTGGAGGCCATGATCCTGGCCCGCGCCGACGCGGAACGGGACGCGGCGCTCGCCGCACTCCTGCCGTTGCAGCGCGAAGACTTCACCGGAATCCTCGCCGCCATGGACGGCCTGCCGGTCACCATCCGGCTGCTCGACCCGCCCCTGCACGAGTTCCTGCCCGACCGCACGGAGCTGGCCGTGCGCCTCGCGCGGGACGAAGCGCTCGGCCGGTCGGCCACCCCGCGTGACCGGGAGCTGCTGGCCGCCGTCACGCGTACGCATGAGGAGAACCCCATGCTCGGCCTGAGAGGGGTCCGGCTGGGCCTGGTGGTACCCGGACTGGTCGCCATGCAGGTGCGCGCGATCGCCGAGGCCGTCGTGGCGCGCAAGCGGGCGGGCGGCGACCCCCGAGCCGAGATCATGGTCCCGCTCGTCGGGGCGGTCGAGGAACTCCACCTCGTGAAGGAGGAGGTGGCCGGAGTGCTGTCCACGGTGGCACAGGAGACGGGCGTGACGGTGGAGTGCCCGGTCGGAACCATGATCGAACTGCCCAGGGCCGCTCTGACGGCCGGCCGCATCGCGACGGAGGCGGAGTTCTTCTCCTTCGGAACGAACGACCTGACCCAGACCACTTGGGGCTTCTCCCGCGACGACGTCGAAGCGGCGTTCTTCTCCGCCTACCTCGACAAGGGCATCTTCCCGACCTCCCCGTTCGAGACGATCGACCGCGAAGGTGTCGGACGCCTGGTGGAGATCGCGGTCCGCGAAGGCCGCGCCGCCCGGCCCGACCTCAAGATCGGCGTCTGCGGGGAACACGGGGGAGACCCGGCCTCCGTGCACTTCTTCCACGACGCAGGCCTTGACTACGTCTCCTGCTCACCGTTCCGGGTCCCCGTCGCCCGCCTCGAAGCCGGCCGCGCGGCACTGCACGAACGCCGGGCGGACGAAATGAAGTGATACTGCCGACGCGTATCCCCTTCGGTACTCGCCGCCGCTGTTCAGTCGCCCGCTGAGGTACAGCCTGCCGAACGCGAGGGCCGCGTCACACGCCACGGACGCGGCGGCCCGAAGCGGTTACCCGCCCTCCTGTTCGACTTCTTGCCGCGCGTGTCGTCCGGTGGGACTACTCGTTAGGATCACGGTCCTTTGGTGCGTTGACCTGGGGCCTTGTGACGACGAAGGGTTTTCCCGCCGCCATGGCCCACAACTCGCCTTACCTGGAACCGGCCCAGTGCAACGACACCGTTTCACCTCTGGGGCAGGTGCTGCCCGCGGTACACCCGAAGACGCTGCGGGACGAACTCGTCTTCGCCGCGGAGTGGGTGTCCCAGTACCTGACCGACCTCCCGGCGAACGCGGTATCCCGTCCCATGGCTCCGGCCCACCGGACGCGATTGCGCGAGGCGCCGCTAGCCGAGACGGGGCAAGAACTGGGACGGGTACTGGACTTCGTACGGGACGAGATCGCGCCGCACCCCACCGGCAACGGGCACCCCGCGTTCTTCGCCTGGGTCAACTCCCCACCCGCACCAGCCGGTCTCGTGGCCGAACTGCTGGCTTCCGCCATCAACGCGACCTGCGGGATGGGCGAGAACGCCCTCATGGACCTGGAACGCGGCACCGTCCGCATGCTCGCCGGCCTGGCCGGGCTGCCCGACACGACGGGCGGAGTCCTGGCCAGCGGAGGCTCCATGGCCAACCTGCTCGCCCTGGCCACCGCCCGTACCTGGTTCCTCACCCGCCGCGGTTCCGGCGACGGCCCCGCCTACGACCGCGACCACGCCCGCCTCACGCTCTACTACAGCGCCCAGGCGCACATGTCCGTCTCCAAGGCCGCCGCCTGCATCGGTCTGCCGGCCCACCGGCTTCGTCCCGTCCCCACCGACGCGTACGACCGCCTGGACCCCACCGCGCTGCGCACCGCGGTCACCGCCGACTTGGACGCGGGCCTGCTGCCCTTCTGCACCATCACCACACTCGGTACCACCGCCACCGGCGCCGTCGATCCCCTCGAACCCGTCACCGACCTGTGCCGGAGCACCGGGATGTGGCACCACGCCGACGGCGCCTGGGGCGGCCTCGGCGCCGCCGTCCCCGCCCTGGCCTCCCTCTACCAGGGCATCGGAGGCGTCGACTCCCTGACCGTGGACCCGCACAAGACGCTCAGCGTGCCAGTGGGCTGCGGAGCCCTGCTGGTCCCCGACCCGGAGCACTTGCACACGGCATTCGCCCACCGTGCCTCCTACCTCACCCCGGGCGAACCGGATGCCCAGCCCTGGCTATCCCACGCCACCATCGAGCTGACCCGACCCGGCACCCGGGCACTGGCCCTGTGGGCCACCCTCAACCACCTGGGTCGCGGCGGCGTCACCACCCTGATCGAGCACTACCTCACGCTCGCCGAACAGTTGCGAGACAAGATCACTGCCGAACCCCGGCTCCAACTCGTGGCAGGCGGTCCCTGGCCGGTCGTCTGCTTCCGCATCGCCGACCCGGGCGAGGAGGAGCCGGACACCCTGCACACCGGCGTCGCCCGCCGCGTACAGGACAACGGACGCGCCTACCTGGCCACCGTCGCCGCGCGAGGCCGCACTGTCCTGCGTGCATGCATGTGCAACTACCGGACCACCACCGACGACCTCGACCTCCTGATCCGTGAAGTCCTCCACGCCGCCGACACCCAGACCACCCGCTGACTCCGGCGAACCGGCCGGCCGGAGCGGAGCTGGGAGCTGGCCCAGCATGCTTCTGCGCTTGTCGGGCACATCCGCTCGGCAGGGACAGCAGATACGTTCACGGCTCTGCTCATGGTCAATCT
This sequence comes from Streptomyces sp. GL_148, assembly GCF_057834205.1. Taxonomy (NCBI): domain Bacteria; kingdom Bacillati; phylum Actinomycetota; class Actinomycetes; order Kitasatosporales; family Streptomycetaceae; genus Streptomyces; species Streptomyces sp. GL_148. Next base: position 7,783,013 of record NZ_CM174396.1, read on the forward strand.
CGCCGCATTCCGTCATGCCCATGGTCAATATGAGTCCGCGCAGCGGCTGCTGGAGCTGGAACTGGAATGGCTGGTACACGCTGGCAACCCGGACGAGGGGGATGGCTGCCCAGGCGCGCGCGTCGCTGGCTCATCTTGTGCAGCTGCGCAAGCAAGACGGTAGCGCCGCCTGCATGGCCGGATATCTGGGCCCTGTGCTGGCCTATCTGCGCCGACTCGAGGGCCGCCTGCACGACAACGTCGCCGACCCTTCAGTGCAACGGTGCTGATGGGGACGATGGCGATCAGCACTGCACCGCAGCCAACGAGGATGGCGGGGGCGCTGGCCCGGTCCATGAGGAAGCCGCGGACGGCAAGGCTGGCCACAGGGGAAGGCGTACGGCGGCGCTCAGCGCGAGGGCGCCGATGAGGCTCCGGTTTCGAAGGCGCCCGAGTAGGAGCCGAGCAACCCTGCTCCGGCATGGCGGCTGTCGGTGACGAACAGGGCAGGGCGACTTCGATGGGACCGAAGGCAAGGTGAACACCCAGGTCAGCGGGGCGAACAGGGCGTGCTTGCCGCCTTGCCCGCAGGCGTGAAACAGAGAGGAGGCGCCCAGGAGCCCGACGTGCACGGCCGGGGTGAGCAGCCCCGCCAGGTGCGCGAGCGGAACCGCCCCCAGCGGCAGGGCCCGTGGCGCGGAGTCGGTGACCAGGAGCCGCCGCGCGGAGAGCCGCCGCATCCACCTGCCCGGGATCAGCCCGGGCATTTGAAGAAGCTGCCCATCCCGCGGGCCAGTGTCGTGGCTGCCATGCGCCCGGACTCCTCGGATACCGATGCTGACGGTTTGCTGACCTTCAGCTATCCGAGGCCCAATTGACCTGCGAAAACGTTGGTGTGCCGCGCTTTGTTCTGGAACTGGATCGGCCGGTCCCAAGAGGACGTCGCACAGGCCCGCGAAGACTGGATGAACGGCACACGCTACGGCGAGGGGTAGTACGTTTCACTGCCTGGCAGGCACTGCCCGCAGGACTAGGCTCGGGTCGTGGGACATCCTGAGCAGCGCGCCGAAGGCGCAGGACCGTTCACGACCCGGCTCACCTGGCACCGCCCTGAAGGGGAACTGGTGGTGTGGGAGTCGCGGCTCGCGCGCAGGCGTGGGGCGTTGTCGGTCCACGGTCCGGGGGACTCGGTCATCATGTCCCAGACCACCGACGCAAAGGCCCTCGGCCGCCTTCGAAGACTCAATGCCCTCGCCTCAGGCGCGTTCTTCATCGGGGGAGCACTCTTCGCCCTCGGCGCCGCCGTAGCCCAGTTCGGATCGGGCGACGTGGTCGAGAGTGCCTCGGTCTATTTCGCGGGCGGCCTGTTCTTCAACTTGGGGGGCTATACCTCGCTCTTGCAGGTGCTGAACGCACCTCGCCACTCCCCGGGCGGTGGTCCACTACTCACTGCCGACTGGAGGTGGTGGGGGTACGAGCCGATGCGTTTGGACTGGCTGAGCGCGTTCGTGCTGTTCGTAGGGACGCTCGTGTTCGGCATCAATCTCCTCGGCTCCTTCCTGCAGGGGCTCACGGTGCAGCAGACCAACCGGCTGATCTGGGCTCCCGACGTGGTCGGGTGCGTGCTCTTCCTGGTTTCCGGGCATCTCGCGTTCGTCGAGATCTGCCATCGGTCCCGGCCCTGCTTCCGCTCGCGCAGCCTCGGCTGGTGGATCGTTGCGGTGAACCAGTTCGGGTCGGTGCTCTTCATGGTCTCGGCGCTGGCCGCGTTCACCCGGCCTGCCACCGGCAGCCTGGTCAACACCGACATCGCCAACTGGGGGACGATGCTCGGCGCGCTGTGCTTCTCGCTCGGGGGCGCGCTCCAGGCCTTCGAACGACCGTAGGCCACGGTTGGCTCCGTGGCGCAGCGGGCAGTCCCTTGGCTGGACCTTCAGTGTCCTTCATGGTCGGTCTGCTGTCGGTTGTGACGGGGGCGCGTGACAATGCGGCGCCGGGTCATACCGGTTCTGGGGTGAAGGCGCACAACTCGTCGGCTCCGGCATGTACGACGCCGTAGCTGCTCTCGGGTACCTCGTTCCAGGCACCGGGCAGATCGCCGAGGGGTTCGGACACCACCAGGCGGGTCTCGTCGGACACTTCCTGAAGGAAGGTGACTTCGGGGTGCAGCTTGCGCAGCGAATCCACCCGGCTGCTGTAGAAGAGCGACCGTGAGGCGCCCTGGCTGGAGTAGCGGAAGGCCCACACGCTCGTGCCGTTGGTGACGGCGACCGTCATCTGCATCGGGTTCTCCACGCCGTGTTCGCGGCCGACGCGTTCCACCAGCCCCACCATCCGGGCGACGGCGCCCGGCGGGTCCTCCTCCAGGCCAAAGGTGAGCGCAAGGTAGAACATCATCTCCGAGTCCGTCGTTCCCTCGATCTCGGAGTACAGCGCGGGGTCGACGAGCATGGCGAGGTCCCGCCGCATGGCGTGGAAGCCGGCGACGGAGCCGTTGTGCATCCACATCCAGCGGCCGTGGCGGAACGGATGACAGTTCGTCTGCTGTACCGCCGTGCCCGTCGATGCCCGGATGTGGGCGAAGAACAAGGGGGAGGTGACGTGGTCCGCGAGCTCCCGCAGGTTGCGGTTGTTCCAGGCGGGACCGACGTCTCGCATGAGGGCGGGGGTGCCGACGGTGGTGCCCTCCGGGTACCATCCGACGCCGAACCCGTCACCGTTCGTTGTCTCGACACCCAGTTTGGAGTGCAGGCTCTGATCGATCAGCGAGTGGGCCGGTTTGTAGAGGATGGTGTCGAGCGGCAGGGGTGTTCCCGAGTAAGCGAGCCATCGGCACATGAGCGATCACCTGTTTTCCTCACCTGAACCTGCGGGAAGACCTCCTCCCGCTCGCCCCGGCTTCCGGAATCTGCAATGAGTTTGCCGGTCACCTTGCCACCGCACTCCGCCGCCCTGCCATCGAGCGCGCTGAGAATGGAGTGGCGCCTCCTCCGTGCTGTGGGCGAGGCCGTGCCCGCTGATCGGGTGGCTCTCACTCCGGCCACCCCTATTTTCTCGTGTTTTGCCGCGCCTTGCCATGCGGCGCGGATCGGACGGCGATCGCTCCGGTTTCGTGAGCGCTGGAATCAGCCGAGCCGTCCGCTCCGCCGTCGGCGGGGCGCATGCGTTCGGCCGCACGGCCTCCGGACGTAAGCAGGGCGAGTGTGGCGAGCAGGAGTAGGGCCAAGTGGTTCCCTGGTGCGAGCGTCAGGGCATGCTGAGCGGCGCATCGGCGGGGATCCGGCACCGGCGGGCTTCCACCCAGGCGCTCACGCGCTGTCACGGTGGCTCGCGCCCGGCGAGGGCGGCGGCTTGGCGCATCCTCAGCGGCAGGAAGCGCGATGAGCTTCTGACAGGAGGAATTCGTGCCGCAGAAGGCCGGACTCCGCAGCTGGACGGGACGCGCCAAAGCTACCTCTTCGCACAGCCGTTCACCCCTTTGGATGCGCACCGCTCGCGCCGGCCCGCGGCGCGCAGTCCGCTGTGAGGTGAACCAGTACGGGCAGGAGAGGACACGTCATGACACACGAAGGCGGTACGGCCTCAGGCCCGCAGGACTCCGAACTAGAACAGCTCCATGCCCGGCTGGCGGCACTGGAGGCGGAAAAGGCGGCTCGGGAGCCTCACCACCGGTGGAGAGCCTTCTTCGCGGCGCTGCTCATCGTCATTGGCTGTGTGCTCGCCCCGCTCGCAGCCGTCTCGGCGTGGGCGTCGAGCGTGGTCGGCGACACGGACCGCTACGTGCAGACGGTCGCCCCGCTCGCTTCCGACCCGGACATCCAGGCGGCAGCGGCCAACCGGGTCACCAACGCTGTGATGGAACACATCGACGTCCCGGCCCTCCTGGAGGGCGCGGCTCCCCAGGACCGGCCCCTCCTGGAGAAGGCACTCGGCAAACTCGGCAACTCCCTCGAGAGCGCCGTCGCCAGTTTTGTCCACGACAAGGCGCAGGAAGTCATCGCCTCCGAGACCTTCGAGCGGATCTGGACCGAGGCGAATCGCCGCATCCACGCCGCGGTGGACAAGGCGCTCACCGGGAGCGGGGGAGGGGCGGTGAAGATCAACAATGACTCGGTGACCGTTGATCTGGGACCGGTCGTCGATCAGGTCAAACAACGCCTCGTCGACGAGGGTATGACCGCGGCCGCCAAAATCCCCGAGGTCAAGACCGACTTCACGGTCCTGCGCGCCGACAACATCGGCAAGGTCAAGACCGGATTTCGGCTGCTGCAGATCGCCGGCAACTGGCTGCCCGTGCTCTCGGTGCTCCTGATCGCCGCCGGCGTGCTCCTCTCCCGTCACCGCCGACGCGTACTCATCTCGGCGGCGCTCGCCTTCGCCTTCGCCACACTGATGCTCGGCGTCGCCCTGACCGTCTTCCGCGTGGTCTACCTGAACGCGCTGCCGGACACGGTCTCGCAGCCCGCCGCCGGGAGCGTCTACGACGCCATGACGCACTACCTACGCACGACGGTCCGGATGGCGGTGGTACTCGGAGTGGTGGTCGCCCTGGCAGCCTGGCTCACCGGCTCCGGCCGCTCCGCCACGCTCGTGCAGCGGCTGTGGCACTCCGGCATCGGCGCCGTCCGCACCACAGCGGACCACGCGGGCCTGCGCACCGGCCCGGTCGGCCCGTTCGCCCGGCGCCACCGTAGGTGGATCACCTGGATCCTGGTCGCAGCAGCCGTGCTCACCGTCATCCTCTGGAGCTACCCGACCGGCTGGGTCATCCTGGGCATCGCGCTCGTCCTTCTCGTCGCACTGGCACTGGCGGAATTCCTCGCAGGCGATGGCACCAGCCGGACCACAGCGCAAACAGGAGTACAAGAACGGGACGTTCGCTGAGCGTCTGGCCGTCACCGCGCGAGCGGCCACATCGGCAGACGGGAAACCGCACTGCGCTCGGTCCTCACCGTCCTCGCCCTCGTCCTCGGACGTGCTCTTCGCACGCGGCGTCGGCAAACTCACCGGCGCCACTGACACCCACGCGGTCACCAAGACCAGTCTTCTTCGGCAACTACACGTGGATGGAGGCGACCTTCCAGGATCCGACACACGCCGAATGGGCGCTGTGGCAGCTCGCCACGAGCGCGGAGGGGCGTCATGCTGGAACCGGAGGCCACAATCCCCCGTTTCAGGGCCGCGGAGGAGACCACGAATGCGGGGCGGGCGAGCGACGCGCAGCATGGAGGGATGGTTGTGCTCTCGCGGCCGGGGAACGTTTGAAGGTCTCCGCGTCCCAGCCATCGACCGGGATCCCCGTCGAGTGGGCTCCCTTTGGGTGCAGACCAGGAGAGCTTGGACCGAGGCTTTTACCGCGTTCACCTCGCATCTGCAACGGGTCCCGCAGGGACCATGCCGTCCCGCCGCCCACGCCCCCAGCACCCTGGAGGCTCGTATGTCCCGCCGCATTCCGTCCTGCCTGCCCCAAAGGTCCTGTACAGCTCTCGCAGTCCTCCTGACGGCCGCTCTGGTCACCGTGCCGACCGGCCCCGCTCATGCCTTCACCGGTGGCAATCACGAGGACATCACCCGGGCGGCACTGCCCTGGGAGCCCCTCACATTGACCGAGATGGCAGACGCCCGCGACGGGGCGATCAACGCCAACGACCGCCCGCCGTACTTCGATGTCGGCCCCCTGCACTGCGACAACGCCGACTACCTCACCCCCCGCTACGCTTCCGGCTATCCCCGGACCCGGGACGAGGCCACCACCGAGCTCCTCGCGTGCATCCGTACATCCGTCACCCGCTTCCGCAACGCGGTCGATGCCGCCGACGGCCTCGTCGACGCAGACGGCAAGGTACGCGCCGACCAGAACGACCTGTCCTCGCACTGCACCTGGGACGGGAAGCCCCGACGGGCCAAGTGCGCAGTCCTCGAACAGCTGGGTCGCGGGTGGCACCAGATAGAGGACTTCTACTCGCACTCCAACTGGAGCGACCGGCCCGCGAGCGGACCGATCGGCCTCGACAACCCGCCCGGCCTGGAGCGGAAGGGTACGGCGCCGTTCCTCGACATCCGCCGTTACAGCACCATGAACGACGCCGACTGGACCCGGGACGCCCGTGAGCGCATCCCCGCGGAGCTCGCCACAGGCTGCTACCCCGACTTCGATTCCACCGGCGTCAAGCCCCCCGACTGCGACGGCCGTGTCTCCCACAACCGAGCCCTGAACAAGGACACCCCCGCATCCGCCCGCTCCAAGACGGGCGACAACTTCCGGCGCGCGACGGCCGGGGCCACCGCCGAGATCACCCGCCAGTGGAACGACTTCAAAGCCGAGCTGCTCGCGAAGTACCCAGATCACCGGCGCGGCGCACAGATGGTCTGCGCCCTCGTCCACGATGACCCGGCCGGCGCCTGTCCCTGACAGGGGGTGCCCCTGGCGTCACGTGGCGAGGTGGTCGGCGGTCGGGAAGGTGCTGCCGCCACCGACCGCCATCAGGATCCGTGCTCCGGTCCTGACGCCGACTCCCGGTCGACGTGCTGGTCGTAGGGAAGCAGCCCGAGCATGTCGAGCAGAACCTCGCACTCCGCGGGGTTTGCGGCCCGAGCCGCCACCGCACGGCGAGCTGCCGCACGATCGGCCGGAGCCCATGCGGACAGCACAGGCGGATCGTCGCACGCGAACGGATCTTTCATGAGTCGATGCGACCACACCAGCGTGGTGACGGCAGCCTGCCGTGCTCCACTCGCCACGACAGCGAACGGCGACCCGGAACCAAGCCGGTCGCCTTCCTGGTCCACCGGATCTGTCCGGTCCCGCACTACACCGAGCCGGCTCCCACGCGCCTTGATCCTCAATCCGGCAAGCTCACGCGGTAGTGGCCCCAGCAGTGATCAGCGCGCCGACCGCCGGCAGGCCGGCTTCGGCCAGGGCGCGGCGCTGGCGGTCGGCCGACGTTCCCCGCTGGAGCAGCCGGTGGACGAGCGAGGTCACCTCGCGGTGATCACCGTGCTCTTCGAGGGCGGGGCCGATGTACCGAAGGAGCGTGCACAGCACGTCCCCGCTGCTCCGTAGACGGCCCGTCGGGTCCACCAGCGTGCCGCCCAGTCCGTGTCTGGCCGCGTGCCACGTCGCGGCCTGCAGGAGCTCCGGTCGGCATGGCACGAGAGCGACTCCCGCCTTCTCCTCGGCGATCGCGGTGGCGGCGAGCCCGCGAACGACACCGGCGAGCATCACCGCGTCGTCCGCCTCCAGCTGCACGTCACAGCAGCGCACCTCAACCGTCGGATAGCTCTCGGAGAGCCGGGCGTGCCAGTACAACTGCCCCCTGTCCGGGATCACCCCGGGTTCCACCAGCGCATCGGCCCGCGCTTCGTAGTCCGCGAGCCCCGTGAAGTGCGGTGGCGGGCCGCTGACCGGCCAGCGGCCGAAGATGATCGTGCGCCAGCTGGCGAAGCCGGTGTCCCGCCCGTCCCACAAGGGCCCGTTCGCGGACATCGCCAACAACGTCGGAAGCCAGACACGCAGCCGGTTCAGGACGGCCACCCCGGTCTCGCGGTCGGGCATCCCCACATGGACGTGCATCCCGCAGATCAGCTGCTCATCGACCAGCAACCGGGCCTCTTGCTGCATCTTCACGTACCTCGCCGTGCTGGTGACGGGTACGGGCGAGGCGGACCTGACCGGCGCGGTGGCAGAGGCAGCGATGCGGCAGCCGTTCGCCTGCGCGGCGGCGGCGACCGCCTGGCGCAACCGCAGGAGATGGCCTCCCACCTCCACGAGGGCCGTGCACACAGGGGTGGCGACTTCGATCTGGGCCTGCAGCAGCTCGTCCTGGACCTCTCGCTCGTCCGCGATGGGCGCCAGGCGGGCCGTGGCCCGTACCTGCTGCACGAGCGGGGTAGGAAGGAGTGTCTCCGGGTCGACCAGCAAATACTCCTCTTCGACCCCAACAGTGATCATGCTGGGTGGTACCCCGTGCCAGATGTGATCACTCAGGCGAAGGGCGATTGCCACACCATGAGGCGCAATCCGGTGCTCCTCGCGTCAGTTTCGTGCAAGTCGAACTCTTGTACCGTGCCGTGCGAGTGGACCTCCGCGGCAGGGCCTTTTCCGCGACCCTGAGACGGCCGACCTTCCCGCCACCTGACTTTGCTGCCGGCGGCCAATGAGACTGCGCGTCGCAACGGCGGTGGTCAACATGCGGCGCGTACCGCCGGGTGGTGCAATGGGCATGGTGGCCGGAGGCCTTCGAACGTGCTCGGACAATGACTGGGATCGCCACGGGAAACCGTGCCGCGCACATCGCGTCGGCCGTGCCCGACCGGCAGGAGGCTCCATGCACAGGGACTCCGGGGCGCGCGGTCGCCTCGTACAGCGTTGGTCTGCACGGCTTGCCCTCGCGGCCGGGCTCGCGGCAGTGGTGATCTTGCTCGTGTTCGCCGGAATCAAGAGCATCGCGCTCTTGGGCGTCGGGCTGGCCGGATTGGCCATTTCGGCAGCGAGCCTGTGGTGGGCACTGACCCTGCGGGGGCCCGTCAGGCTCCTCGCCTTCGCCTTGGCCGCCTTCGCCCCGACTGCGGTGCTGGCGCTCTACGCATGGGCGGATCTGCTGTGGGTCGTACTCGTTTCCCTTGCCTTGTGGGCCATCGGGGTTTCCGTCGGCGGAACGGCACTCAGCAGGGAGGCCGGGCAAGTCGGCACCCCGGAGATGCGGACTGCTCCTCCCAAGCGTCCCTTCCTCATCATGAATCCACGATCAGGTGGTGGAAAGGTGGGGAAGTTCCACCTCAAGGGGAAGGCCGAAGCACTCGGTGCCGACGTCCTCCTGTTGGACACAGCTCATCAGCAGGACGTGGTCGCGCTCGCCGAAAAGGCAGTCCAAGACGGCGCCGACCTCCTCGGAGTCGCCGGCGGGGACGGCACACAGGCCCTGGTCGCCGGAGTCGCCGCCAGGCACGGCATTCCCTTCATGGTGATCTCGGCCGGAACCCGGAACCACTTCGCCCTCGATCTCGGCCTGGACCGGCGCGACCCGTCGACCTGCCTGGATGCGCTGACAGATGGCGTCGAACTGCGCATCGACATCGGTTTCATCGGTGAGCGAGCCTTTGTCAACAACGCGTCCTTCGGTACCTACGCAGCCGTGGTGCAAAGTCCCGCCTACCGCGACGACAAGGTCCGCACCATCCTCCGCACGCTTCCCGACCTGTTGACCCACCGACGCGGTCCCAGGCTGGCCGTCCGCGTCGCGGACACGGTCATCGACGGGCCCCAGGCCGTGCTCATCAGCAACAACCCCTACCGGATGGGTGACCTGGCCGGTCTCGGACGCCGTGAGGTGTTGGATTCAGGTGCCCTCGGCGTCCTGGGCATCAACGTCGACAGCGCCAAGCAGGCGGCCGAATTGCTTTCGGGAAAGCACGCGCCCGGTCTCACCACCTTGATCGCCCAGGACGTCGTCATCGACGCGGACGAGCCCGAGATCGAAGCCGGCGTCGACGGTGAGGCGCTGACCTTGCCAACGCCCGTACGCTGCACGATCCATCCCAGGGCCCTGCGCGTACGGGTACCGCGCCACCGCCCTGGTGCGCCCCGGACGAGGGCTCCCATGGACTGGCGGCGGCTACGGAAGCTGGCACTGAGCTGAGACACCGTCGTCCGAAATTCCTGGCCGCGGCACGGCTCAGGGCTTTTTCGTAGCCGCCCGCTTCGCGCCTTTGCCCGTGCTGGTGCTGCTGCGGCCTGGCTTTGCCGGAGCGCTCTTTCGCGTTGTGGTTTCCTCCGTGCCTGCGACCGTCCGCGATGGCGCTGTCCGGGTGGAGGCGGTCGGCCACTTGAACTCGATCTCCAGTTCGACCTCCCCGTTACCGATCTCGATCTCTATTTCGCTGTGAAGGTCGTCGGGGATCCATAGGCTCACCGTTCCGTGGCCGAGTTCCAGTTCGGCATCCCCACTACCCCGCAGCGCGGCTGCGAGTGCTGTGAGCTGGTCAGCTGCCTCAAGACGTGACAGCGAGCGCTTCTGCTCGAACTTGAAGTCCTTCATGGGTGTCTCCGTTCCGGATGCAGCCTGCGTGCCGGGCCGCCCCTAGATGCCTTCCTCCGCTTCATCGCTCCGCGGACCGCGAGCGGTGTACATCGCCCAGAAGACGAGCCGGCCGCTGTCCCGATACCGGTCTTGCCTCCCTGCACGCGTGTCCGTCGTCGGCTCCCGTAACGCCCCGCGCAACCCACATCGCGTGCGGCCGGTCCGACTACTCCCAATCTCGTCTTCTCAGGTTCACTGCGCACCTCCGGGTGCGCGGTGGGCGGTTCCCGACGAGAAGCTCGCACGCCGTCTGCGCAGGTCAGGGGGGTTTCGTCGCTTGCTGAAAATTGACCCGTCACGGTTCTGGGCTTTCAGCACCCACGGAAGGAAATCCCTCGTCCGCGCTCACTGCAAGTCGGCGCCCCGTCGTTGGGCTTTATGCCCGCCGCCATGGCGCGGGCATGCGCCCTGGCCGGATGGGTTCTACGGTTGAAGGATCCCCACATCCGCGGAACTCGGCTCCCAACGCTCGCAGATCTTCCGCAGGATCCAGACTCATCAGGAGGGCACGCCACATGTCCACTGCATCCGACACCCCTGTTCTGGACACCCTCGCCGCCATGACGGTCGACTCGATCGAGCGATGCGGGATGGCCCCTGACATGCTTCTGCTCACGCGCCTGGCGGCACTCGCCGCCTCGGACGCCCCGCCGATCTCCTACCTTGCACACATCGACCCCGCCCTCAAGTCCGGCGTGACCGCCGAGCAGCTGCAGGACGTCCTGGTCGCCATCGCGCCCATCGTGGGCACCGCCCGGGTCATGACGGCAGCAGGCAACATCGCCACGGCACTCGGCATCGCGATCGCCGTCGCCGATGCCGAAATTTCAGCCGAGGGCTGAGATCAGCGGCCCGCCCCGGCATTCGGTGATCCGCACGGCCGACATCGGCGGAAAGCCACAGATCAGACGGAAGACCACAGAACTGCCCTTGCCTTCGACGTGCCTGCGCCGGGCGTCCAGGCGGCGGCAGGACCAGGCAGGGAGGGTACGCGATGTCCCAGAACGCGACCGCGGCGATGCGCGCTGTACGTCACAGCACGCCCGAGGATCGCGCGGCTTTCGGCAAGGAGGCGCGTCGCCGCTCGCCGCGGTCGGACCACGCTGTGTACATGCCGTCTCCTGACCGGCCGGACCCGCTGGCGATCCTCAACGCGCAGTCCGCGGCACGGGTGCCCGAACTCGTCCCGATCCGCTACGGCCGGATGATGGAATCCCCCTTCCGCTTCTACCGGGGTGCCGCCGCGATCATGGCGGCCGACCTGGCCGACAGCCCGACCGCGGGACTCACCGCCCAACTGTGCGGGGACGCACACATGCTGAACTTCCGTCTGCTCGCCTCCCCGGAGAGGCAGTTGGTGTTCGACATCAACGACTTCGACGAGACGCTGCCCGGTCCCTGGGAGTGGGACGTCAAACGGCTGTCGGCGAGCCTCGCGATCGCGGGCCGGGCGAACGGCTTCGACGACGCCGAGCGCGCCCGCATCGTGAGCTCCACCGTCCGTTCGTACCGCAAGGCGATGATCCGCTTCGCGGAGACGGGCAACCTCGACATCTGGTACGCGAAGATCGATGCGGACCTCCTTGAGTCCCTTGCCGCGGGCCGAGTCGGAACGAAGCGCGGTCGGAAGAACCTGGCCCGTGCGATGGTGAAGGCCCGCACCCGCGACAGCCTGCAGGCTTTCGACAAGCTCACCGAGACGGTCGACGGCCGGCCCAGGATCGCGGCGGACCCCCCACTGCTCATCCCGGCCGGGGACCTGCTGCCGGACGTCGAGCGCAGCGCGCTGGAGCGCCAGTTCCGCGGCCTGATCGAGCGGTATGGCGGCACTCTCGCTTCCGACCGGCGGACGCTTCTGGCGGACTACCGACTGGCGGACGTCGCCCGCAAGGTGGTCGGTGTCGGCAGCGTCGGCACCCGGTGCTGGATCTTCCTCCTTCTCGGCCGGGACGACCAGGACCCGCTCTTCCTTCAGGCCAAGGAGGCCGACACCTCGGTGCTCGCCGCACACGTCGGCGCGAGCCGGTACCGCAACCAGGGCGAGAGGGTGGTCGCGGGCCAGCGGTTGATGCAGGCCACGAGCGACATCTTCCTCGGCTGGGAGCGGGTGGAGGGCATTGACGGCAAACAGCGCGACTTCTACGTCCGTCAGCTGCGCGACTGGAAGGGCATCGCCATGCCCGAGAGGATGCGGCCGAAGGACATGCAGGTGTTCGGCGAACTGTGCGGGTTCACCCTGGCTCGCGCGCACGCGCGGTCCGGCGACCGCATCGCGATCGCCGCGTACCTCGGCAGCGGCGACTCGTTCGACCGGGCACTCGCCACATTCGCGGAGGCATACGCCGACCAGAACGAACGTGACCACCAGGCCCTGGTCGATGCCGTACACGAAGGCCGGCTACCCGCGGAGGAGCCGGGGGAGGCCTGACAGCTGGTGAGGTGCGTGCCGGCGGCGCGCTCGGCAGCTGCATCGTCCCGTCGCACGGGGAATGCAGCTGCCGCAGCGTACGGGGCTGCCCCTCTCGCGCCTTGAGGACTCCCGCCCGAAGTGACACACCGGTGACCTGGATCTCCGCCAACCGGCTGACCCCGAGGGCGGGTCGCGGATCGTCTTCCGCAGTGGCTGGGAAGATGCGCGTATGGCATCCAGAGCAGGCACTGCCGAGAGCCCGGCAACGGCGCGACTCGTTCTACCGACACTGGCGGCCGGTCAGTTCCTGATGGCGCTCGACAGCTCTGTCATGAACGTATCGATTGCGACGGTGGCCGAGGACGTCGGCACGACCGTCGCCGGGATTCAGGGGGCCATCACCGCCTACACCCTGGTGATGGCGATGTTCATGATCCCCGGGGGCAAGATCGGGGCGCTGATCGGCCGCAAGCGCGCCTTCATGATCGGTTGCGTCATCTACGGTTGCGGCTCCCTGACCACCTCCCTCGCACCGAACCTTCCCGTGCTGCTCGTGGGCTGGTCGTTCCTGGAGGGGATCGGGGCCGCGCTGATCCTGCCGGCGATCGTGGCACTGGTGGCGGGCAACTTCTCCGCGGAGCGCCGTCCCGCTGCTTATGGGATGGTCGCTGCGGCCGGCGCGGTGGCGATCGCCGTCGGCCCGATCATCGGCGGTGTCGCGACCACGTACTTCTCCTGGCGATGGGTGTTCGCGGGCGAGGTCCTCGTCGTACTGGGCATCCTGGCCCTTGCCCGTCCGATCGCCGAGACGGTCAGCGACGAACGGCCGCGCATCGATCTCATCGGTACCGTGCTCTCGGCTCTCGGGCTCGGGAGCTTCGTCTACGGTGTGCTCCGCTCGGACGAGTGGGGCTGGTTCCAGCCCAAGCCCGACGCACCCGCCCTGCTCGGGATGTCCCTGACCGTGTGGCTGATGCTGCTGGGCATGGGGCTCACCTGGCTGTTCCTCCGCTGGGAGGCCCGCCTCGTGCAGCAGCACAAGGAACCCCTCCTCGACCCCGCGATGCTGCAGAACAAGCAGCTGACCGGCGGGCTGACTATGTTCTTCTTCCAATACCTCGTCCAGATGGGCATCTTCTTCATCGTCCCCCTCTACCTCTCCGTCGCCCTGGGCCTGTCCGCGCTCGCCACCGGCGCCCGCCTCCTGCCGCTCTCGGCGACCCTGCTCGCAGCCGCCGTCCTCATCCCGCGCTTCCTCCCGGACGTTTCACCGCGGCGAGTGGTACGGAGCGGAATCACTGCGCTGCTCGCCGGTGCGGTGATCCTGATGGCCGCGCTCGACGCGGACGCCGGAGCGGAAGTGGTCACCATTCCCATGCTCCTGATCGGGCTCGGGATGGGCGCACTCGCCTCCCAGCTGGGATCCGTCACGGTCTCCGCGATGCCGGAGGAAGCCAGCGCGGAGGTCGGCGGTGTCCAGAACGCCGTCACCAACCTCGGCGCCTCGATCGGTACCGCACTCGCCGGATCGCTCCTGATCGCCTCGCTCACTTCCTCCTTCCTCGCGAGCGTGGAGCAGAATCCGGCGGTCCCGGCCAGTGTGAAGAGCCAGGCGGCCGTCGAACTCCAAAGCGGCGTGCCTTTCCTCTCCGACGCCCAACTGAAGAGCGCCCTTGACGAAGCGGGCACCAGCGAGGAGCTGACCCAGGAGGCGCTGGACGCGAACGCCGCCGCGCGACTCGACGGGCTGCGCGCCGCACTCGCCATCCTTGCCTTCGCTGCACTTGTCGCTCTGTTCTTCACCCAGCGCATTCCCACGACCCAGCCCCGCTCGATCAAGGCGTAACCAGCCCAAGGCGCTCGCTTACACCTGCGTCGGACGGCGGGCGGCGGGCGCCGACGCAGACGATCCGTGCCCACGTTGCGGGATTCATCAGGCCGCGGAGGAGTACGAACGGGCCAAAGCGAAGCTTCTCGCCTGACTCCACTCCGTTCAGCCGGGGTTCCTCTCAGTCATACCTCCGCTCTCTCCCCGCCGCATCCGCTGATCGAATCCGAGCGCAGGCTTCATCCCACTGGCCGTGGACGGCGGTCCGGCTCCCGGGCCGGCACGGCGGCCACTGAGGACGACGTGCGGCACCGCTCCGGTCGCGAGACCCGGGAGGAGCGCCTTTGCTGGACTGGCAGCGGGTGCACCGCTGCTCGCGGCCACCCCGCGGAGCGCCCTCCAGGAGACCTCTATGGAACGTCGGCCGAGTCGGCCTGACCCCTCCCGCGGCACTCCTGCTCCGGACACGGAGCGGACGGAGTCGGCGGCACTGCCGCGCCGTATCGCGGAGCTGGAAGTCAGCGGGAGACCGAGCCGGCATCGGAGGCGTTCGACTCTGTCCGCTGTGCTGGTGATCCTGGCCGCGTTGCTGTCCGTTCTGTCGGTCGTCGCGGTGGTTCGCGAGTTCCTCGACGACTCCGGCGTGGCGGACGGGAAGCGTCGGCATGGCGGCGAGAAAGAGCCGCGGCCCTCATGAGCACGCCACCGCAAAGTGACGGGGACCGGCGGCTTCACCCGCACCACATGCGCCTGCTCCTGCCACTCCTGCGTTCAACGGTGGTGGTGGCAGCCACCACCACCGGCTACTTCCTGCTCCCCTTCGACCGCGGTCTCGACCAGCGCACCGTCACGGTGCTCCTCCTGGGCCTGGTGGGAATCGGCGCACTGCTCGCCCTGCAAGCGGTCAGCATCATCGGTTCGTCGCACCCCCGGTTGCGTGCGGTCGAGGTGCTGACCACTGCCGTCCCGCTCTTTCTGCTGCTGTTCTCGGCCACTTACTTCCTGTACGGGCGAGAGCAAGGAGCGCACTCCTTCTCCGAACCGCTCAGCAGGATCGACGCCCTGTACTTCACCGTGACCGTCTTCGCCACCGTCGGCTTCGGTGACATCGTGCCCGTTTCTCAGACAGCACGGGTGCTCACCACCTTCCAGATGGTGGCCGACCTCATCCTGGTGGGTCTGATCGCGAAGGTCATGGTGGGGGCGGTACGGCTCGGGCTGGAACGACGCCGGTCCTCATCGGCACCGGAGGAACGCGAACCGTGATCCTCGCCCTGGCTGGGTGCGGCGACCGCTCTGCGGCTTCCGGCCCGCCCGGCCCGCGGGCAGCGACGCGCCGCCCGCGCGAGAAGGCGGCGGGCGGCGGCAGCATGCGGGACCGATGTCAGAGTTCGAGGATGCGGCGCTTCTGGTCCTCGAACTCAGCTTCCGTGAGCACGCCTTGTTCCTTGAGCTGACCGAGGTCCTTCAGCTGAGCGAGCTTGGCGTCCATTGACGCCGCAGGTGCGGGTGCGGGTGCAGGTGTGGGCGCCGGAGCGCTGTTGGCCTGCTGGGCCGGCGCCGCGGCGGTCTGCTCGTCCTCCTGTTGTGCCCATCGGCCGGCCTGGCGGCGCGACACCCGGTTCGAGACGGCGGTGGCAGTACCGGCAACGACTGCGGTGCGGGCGATCCCGCGGAGTAGACCAGGCATGGCAGGTGTCCTTGTCGTGGGGCGGGTTTCGGCCGCTAGGGGCGGGTGGAACCCGTCTCGACGGCCTCCAGAGTCGCCAGCAGATCCTCTGCCGGGATCCTTCCGTTGGCCACCATCCGGGCTCCGCTGCGGCGCAGGGCTGCGGCCAGCGGCGCGGCCCATACGTTCTCGTACACGAGGACGCCCGCGGAGTTGCCGGGCTCCAGTACGTTGGCGGCTTCTTGAAGGTCGTCCTCGCCGAGCAGGCCCGAGGAAGCGCCTTCGAAGACGGCGAGGTCGAGCTGACCGTCGCCGTCCATGTCTGTGATCTCCAGGGCCCTGACCGAGCCGTCTGCGTCCTTGCGCACGAACGACAGGTCGAGGATGCGGATGATGTGCCGGTCGACGAGATCGAGCAGCAGAGGAAGGCCTTCGCCGGTCATGCGATTACCGGGAAACTCCAGAATCAGGTAATCGACAGGTCCCATCTCGGAGAATTCGTCGACGCTCATACCGCCTCCTCGCCTGGTGTCCTCCGGCGATGTGCGGCAGCCGCACCTCGCCGACCGAACTCATCACCGCCTCCAATTCCATCACCGCACCAGCGTGAGCGCACGTTCGCGGCCCGCCCCGCCACGCTCCGGTGGCTCGCTCGCTCAGCCCTGGCGCCGCCGCGGCCGTACTCCACCGTCTTCAGGTGAGTTCGTAGAGGCTCCTGCCCGCCAGCCAGAATCCCGCCGCCAGGGACAGGACGACGACGGCCTGGTCCTGGTGGCTCGTGATCGTGTGGAGCAGGGTCTGGAGTCGGGCGCCGGCGCGAGCGGGCCGGAACGTCGCGTACAACTCCATCGCCAGAAGACTGGAAGTGGCCAGCAGGCAGTAGAGCATCAGCGTCAGCCAGGTGACGGCGTGGGACAGGTCGGCGTTCATGACGATCGCGCACCCCGCTGCGACCAGGCCCCACGGCTGGAGCAGGACGGCCATGCCGGCCGCCGACCATCCCGAGGTGTCACGCACCCTCGCCAGCCAGGCCGGTTCTTCCCGGGGGCGGCGGCTCCCCCTTCGCTTCTTGTGCGTGCCGTAGACGATCAGACCGACTCCGATGGCCAGCTTGGCGGCGAGGGCGGCGGTCGAGGGGGCGGTGTGCGCCCTGGGCGGTGATCCGCCGGTGAAGAGCAGAACGCAGGAGATCACCAGCACCAGGCACGCGAGCCAACCGAGGATGAAGGCGAGCCCCTTGCGTACGCCACGGTCGGCGGACAGCAGCAGGATCAGGGCCATGCCCGAAAACGGGATGAGTGTGATGGCCAGGCCGATGAGGATCAGGTCGAGTGTCATGTGTGTGCGCTCTCTTCAGCGATGCGCGACGCCGCCCGTGGTTCGGCCGGATCCTGTTGCGGCCAGTGCCTGATCGCAGCAGGCGTGGACTCTTCGTTGAACCCAGCCAGCCATGAACACGGCGGATGCGCGAAAGGTAGGCGTCCGTTGGGGCGATCCTGCGAACCAGCCTCGCCCCGACACCGCCGAGCACGGCACCGGGCAGCAGCGGAGGCCAGCGGACGGCACCTCCCAGCAGCAGGTGCTGGCTCCACCACCACGAGGCCGTCTGGCACAGCAACGTGAGCGGAAGACCCAGCCACAGCCCGGCACCGAACCATCAAGGCCCCGACGACGCCGGTGGCCTCCTGCAAAGATTCGGTTCCGGAGTGGTACACCTGCTCCAGTTGTTCGTTCGCGGCACCAGTGAGCCCAAAACCGCGCGGACGGAACTGAGGAGCTGGTTCTGCACGCCCTGTGGTGCGAAGGAACCGACCACGAAGAGGAGTGGGACAGCTGTCAGAAAACACTGTGCCGCCGGCCTGGTGGCTGCGTCCAGAATGTTCACCGAAAGCATCCGAGACGCCCGCAGGACACTACGTCGACCGGCAGCGCCTGCCGGGCGCGAGCTCGACCCGGCGGTCTATCCGGACGCCGACCCTGCCGCGCTCGTCCCCGGGGCGTTGGTGTTCCGGATGACGCCGAGGCCGGTGGGCCTGGACGACTGGCGCCAGTGGTGGTGCTACGCCCCGGACGCCTGCTGGCGCCGACCGTTGGGCAGTGCGAGCACCCTCAGCGGCAGGGAGCTGCACCCGGTGACCCAAGTGGCCCACGAGGACGCCGCCGCCTATGCAGCCTGGGCCGGCAAGGAGCTGCCCACAGAGGCAGAGTGGGAGTTCGCCGCCCGCGGCGGGCTCCGCGGAACCCACGAGTCGACCATATGGCCGAAGACCCGGCCGGCGCCGGCCGCTTCCCCCACCGCGTCACCAAGGGCGGCTCGCACCTGTGCGCCCCGAACTACTGCTTGCGCTACCGCCCAGCTGCCCGCCAGGGGCAATGCGAAGACAGTGCCACCTGCCATGTGGGCTTCCGCTGCGTGCTCCGCTGACGGCACAACTGCACTACCTCACCGAGCGGTGGCGGCGGATGGCGCAGGCCGATTCCGCCTTGGCGGACCGTGAACCGTACGCTTCCGTGCTGGCGGGCGATCCGGCGTGGATCGCCTCGGTGGTCGCGGACCACTACGCAGGGGACGACACCCGGTTGCCCGTCCTCGCCGAGGCGGTGATCGCCACGCAGCGGGGCCTGGACACCGACGCGGTGGCCACGATGATGCGGGAATTCTTCCGTACCACTCGGCATCCGGTCCTGCGGCGCCCTTATACGGCATGCGCGTACCAGCCGATGCTGGAACTTCTGGCCCACCTGAGGGACAGGGAATTCGCCACCGTGATCGTCTCCGGCGGCGGGCGTGACTTCATGCGGGTCATCGCGGCCGAGGTGTACGGCGTTCGGCCCGAGCAGGTCATCGGGTCCACGGCCGATGCGAGCTGGTCCGACAGCCGGCAGACCGTCGTATACGGCGACGCCATTCGTGTGGTGGACGACGGTCCGGAGAAGCCGGTGCAGATCTGGAGCCGACTGGGCCGCCGCCCGGTGCTGGCCTGCGGAAACTCCAACGGGGACATCGAAATGCTCACGTACGCCGCCTCGGCGCCCCACGGCCTGGCCCTCCTCATCCACCACGACGACGGAACCCGGGACGACATCCCCTACGACGCCGGCGCGGAGCGGGCCCTGGCCGAGGCCGCGCGGCAGGCGTGGCTGACCGTCAGCGTCAGAGAGAGCTGGGCCCCGCTCTACCCCGAGGGCCCCTGAACGGACCGGGAAACGGCGGGTCACCGAGCACGGGACAGGGTGCAGCACCTGCGGGCCACGCGGTCACCCGAGTGCCCGCCTGGGCAGGCGACGCATCCCAGGCCCGAACAGACTGCCAGGAGTTGCCAGTGCGCATCCCGGGCACGCCGGCACCGGCTCTGCACGAGAGATGGGATGGGTCATGGCTCAGAAGTTCCGGGGCGTGATCAACCTTGATGTCCGCGACTCAGTACCCGACTGGGCTCCCTATGAGCAGCCGAAGGCGCCAAAGGGTTCCCCCAACGTCGTGTACATCGTCCTCGACGACGTGGGCTTCGGGGCCATGAGCTGCTACGGCGGCCCCATCGAAACCCCGAACATCGACCGGCTCGCCGCCAACGGGCTGCGCTACGCCCAGCCGAGGCCATGATGGCCCGCGAGTAGCAGCGGGGCCGTGGCGCCGGGCATCCGCTGCCCGGCGCCGCCCCATCGGTGTGAACGCGTTTTTGGCCGACCGTGAAGGGCTCGTCCGGGACCCGCGTCGACTCGTTGGTGCTGTCGAGGTCCTTTGCCTGAGCTGTCCGTCGGCCGAGGCCGGCCGACATGCGCCGACGGACGAGGGGGGGCAGATTGGAGGTATCCGACCGTCGGACGGAAACGTTCGACGGGCAGGCCAGACGCAAGGAGGACTGTCATGACGACCCATGCGAGCGCACCCGGCCGGCAAGAGGAAGCGCACAGCAGCGGTTGGCTGGTGTTCGCCGCCGTCATCATGATCTTCAGCGGCGTCATGACGCTGCTCGGAGGCATCTCGGCCATCGCCGAGGACGACGTGTTCCTGGCCACTCGCAACTACGTCTACAAGTTCGACCTCACCAGCTGGGGCTGGATCCACCTCATCCTGGGCATCGTGATCGCGCTCACCGGCGCCGCTCTGTTCAAGGGCGCCACATGGGCCAGGGTCGTCGGCGTGTCGCTGGCCGGCCTCAGCATGATCGCCAACTTCATGTGGCTTCCCTACACGCCTTGGTGGGCGCTTCTGATCATCGCCATCGACGCCCTCATCATTTGGGGACTGTGCGTCGCACCCCGGCCGGTAAGGGACTGACGTCCGGGAACGTCACCCGTGACACACGGAACCGTGACCGGACAGCCGCAGTTGGTGCTCGTCGTCGGCCTCGCCGGGTCGGGCAAGACAACAGTGGCGCGGCTGCTCGCCGAACGGCTTGGCTGGACGTACCGGGACGCGGACGACTTCCACTCCGAGGGCAATCGCCGCAAGATGGCCGCCGGTCATGCCCTCACGGACAGCGACCGCAGGCCGTGGCTGGCAGCTGTTGGCGGGGCGCCCCGGAGCCAGGTAGACCTGGAAAGCCAGAACGTACGAGCCCGACATGGCGACGGCGAACAGCAGGAAGGGCCGGTTCGCCGCGATGGACCGCCAGTCCCGCAGGACCGACCGCCATGCCGCCTCGGAGCTGCGATCGGCCGGCGGGCGGGCCGGCAGCGCCCGTGCCTGGAGCAGGGCCAACGCGCCGAAGATGCCCGCCGAAGCCAGACAAACGGCCCGGAAGTCCCAAGCCAAGAGCGCCAGTCCGGCCAGCGGCCCGACCAGGATGCCGGCCTGGTAGAAGACGTTGAACGCCGCGAACGCCTCCACGCGCCGGTCGGGTCCGGCCTCGGCCGCGAGGTACGCCCGCACCGCCGGATTGAACAGCGCCCCCGCCAGCCCGGTAAGCGCCGAGGCGACGACGAGAGCCGGCAGCGACTGCACCACGCCCAGCAGGACGAAGGCCACTGTGCGCAGGGCGTAGCCGGCCAGGATCATCGGCTTGCACCCGTACCGGTCGGCGAGCGTCCCGCCGACGAGGAACATGCCCTGCTGGGAAAGGTTCCGTACGCCCAGCACCATGCCGACCGCCCAGGCGGCCAGGCCCAGCCCCTGGGAGAGGTGGTCGGCGAGGTAGGGCATCAGCATGTAGAAGCCCAGGTTGATGGCGAACTGGTTGGCCATCAGCAGCCGCATGCTCGGATCGAAGGACCGTACTTGGGCCCGCAGCCCCTGGTTGTCCGAAGATGGCCGAATTGATCGAGTCCACGCCGATCAGCCGAAGGCCGGGGGAGCGCTCGCGCAGCCGGGCGGTGATGCCCGCGGAGTGGCCGCCGGTGCCGACGGCCGCGACCAGGACGTCGATCCGGCCCAGCTGCGCGATCAGCTCGGCGGCCAGCGGCCGGTATGCGCCGACGTTGTCCGGGTTGGCGTACTGGTCCGGGCAGTACGCGCCGGGCGCCGCCGTCAGCAGCTCGGATACCCGTTCCCGCCTCGCCCCCTGCCAGCCGCCGGTCGGGTGGGGCGTCTCGACCTGGTCGACGTAGGCGCCGAGCGCCGTGAGGAGCCGTACGACCGAGGGCTCCATGCCCGGATCGGACACGACGGTGACAGGGTGCCCGAAGGTCAGGCCGGCGAGGGTCAGCCCGAGGCCGAGAGTCCCGGAGGAGGACTCGATCACAGGCGGGCCGGGCAGCAGATCGCCCCGTAGTCGGGCCTGGCGGATCATGTGCAGCCCGGGCCGGTCCTTGATCCCGCCGGGGTTGCAGCCCTCCGGCTTGGCGAAGATGAGGGGCGCGCGAGCACGCTCGGCTCCACCCTCCGGCGGATCGCGGAGGGGGCGACGACGTGCGGGGGCGCCCCTACTGCCGGCAGACGCAGTTCAGGACGAGAGGAGTCGTACCACCTGGAGGCCCGGTGTTCCCGGCCGTGCGCCGAGAAGGAACGTGTAGTGCGGGCACGTGTCCTGCGGCGAGGGCGGCCAGGACCGCCGTCATGGCTGCGACTGGCTCGCCGTTCGAACGAGGCCGGTCGATCGCGTGGTCAATGTGCTCTGCCGAGCCGTGCTGGTGCGCCGGTTCTGGCACGGCGGCGATCAGCGAGGGTGGGGGTGCCGGCGCCGCGTGGTGCTGCGGATGAGCGATCGACATCCAGTCGGCTCCGCCGATCCAGTCGGTCAAGGAGGACTCCGGAGGGCGGCAACCTATTGCGGAGCTGCGGCGACTGACGGGCGACCCGAAGACGTGGACGCCACCGCCGGCGCTGGACGACGATGGGTCTGGCGCTGGGCGTGCCCGGTGTGCTCGGCCCCTACCTGCTGTTCGTGCAGGCCGACTCGGAGGCCGCGACGTTGGATTCCGACGCCTTTTACGAGGTGGTGTCCGTGCGCAGCGACAAGGTGCTGGACGTACCCGGTGCGGACACGTCGGACGGCGCCTGGACACGGCAGCAGAGCCGCGTGGCCGGTGCCGCGAGTCAGCAATGGCGGCTGAGGCCGACGGGGGACGGCTACTACGAGCTGGAGAACCGCAGCAGCAAGAAGGTCCTCGGTGTGCGGGGTGCCTCCGTACAGTCGGCGGCCGCCATCGAGCAGCAGTCCGGCCACGGCGACGCCGCGCAGCAGTGGAAGATCGAGAAGACCGGCGGTGCGGCGGTGAAGATCGTCTCCCGGAGCAGCGGCATGGTGCTGGACGTGTGGGGCGGCTCCAGCAGCGACGGTGTGCCGCTCATCCAGTACGCGGACCAGGGCGGCACCAACCAGCGGTGGAAGCTGGTGAAGGTGGGCGGCTCGGGCAGGTACACCTGGCACAACGCGCAGATCGTCGGTGGCGGGTTCGTCACCGGGCTGGTCTTCAACCCCGCCCGCAAGGACCTGCTGTACGCACGGACCGACATCGGCGGCGCCTACCGCTGGGACGCGACCGCCGCCCGCTGGACCTCCTTGACCGACTGGATCGGCGGAGCCGACTGGAACCTGCTGGGGATCGAGAGCCTGGCGACCGACCCGGTGGACCCCAACCGCCTGTACCTCGCGAGCGGCACCTACACCAACGACTGGGCGGGCAACGGCGCGATCCTGCGCTCCACCGACCAGGTCAGGACGTTCCAGCGCACCGACCTGCCGTTCAAACTGGGCGGCAACGAGGACGGCCGGTCCATGGGCGAGCGGCTGGTGGTGGACCCGTCCGACCACGGCACGCTCTACCTGGGTACCCGCAAGAACGGCCTCTGGCGCAGCACCGACCACGGCGTGACGTGGAGCCAGGTCGCCGGCTTCCCCGTGAAGGACGGTGCGAGCAGCGGCGTCGGCCTCTCGTTCGTGACCTTCGGCCCGTCCGGCAGCCGGACGATCTACGTCGGGGTGGCCGACAAGACCACCTCGCTGTACCGCTCCACCGACGGCGGAAGCACCTGGCAGGCCGTGCCCGGCCAGCCGAAGGGGCAGCTGCCGCAGCACGGTGTGCTGTCCGGCGACGGCTCGCTGTACCTGACGTACACCAACGCGCCGGGCCCGAACGGCGTGACGGCCGGTTCGGTGTGGAAGCACACGCCGTCCACCGGGGGCTGGAAGAACATCTCGCCGTCCAGCGGCGGTTACGGGTTCGCCGGCCTGGCGGTCGATCCGCAGCGCCCGTCCATGGTGATGGTCACCACGCTGGACCGCTGGTGGCCCTCGGACGAGATCTACCGGTCGGCCGACGGCGGCGCCTCCTGGAAGGCGCTCGGTGCGACCTCGGTCCGGGACAGCTCCGCAGCGCCGTACGTGGGCAGCGGCATCGGTCACTGGATGGGCGCCCTGGCCATCGATCCCTTCGATTCCGGGCACGTGCTGTACGGCACCGGATCGGGGATGTGGGCAGCCACGACGTGACCGCGGCGGACACCGGGCGGGCGACGCACTGGACCATCCCGGCCAAGGGCCTGGAGGAGACGGCGACGCTCGGACTGATCAAGCCCCCCGGTCTTCCCCTGATCAGTGCGCTCGGCGACATCGGCGGCTTCCGGCACGAGGACCTCACCAAGGTGCCCGCCAAGGCGCTGTCCGGGCCGCTGTTCACCAACACCACGGGTATCGACTTCGCCCAGTCGAAGCCGCGGTTCATGGTGCGGGTCGGTCTCGGTGGCGCGCAGCACGGCGCCTACTCGGCCGACGGCGGAGTCGGCTGGGTACCGTTCGCCGCCCCGCCGGTGCGCGATGCGGGCGGCGGTTCCGTGGCCGCTTCGGCGGACGGTGCCGCCGTGGTGTGGACCCCCGCGGGCCAGGCTCCGTTCCATTCGGGCAGCCGTGGCTCGGCCTGGACAGCGGTCTCCGGTCTGCCCAAGGACACGGCCGTCGTGGCCGACCGGTCGGCGGCCAACACCTTCTACGCCCTCAGCGGCGGAACCTTGTACGCGAGCACCGACGGCGGGAAGCACTTCACCGCCCGGGCCACCGGCCTGGGCGGCGGGCAGCTCAAGACGGCTCCGGGCCTAGCCGGTGACCTGTGGATCGCCGGCGGGGACAACGGACTCCTGCACTCCACCAACGGTGGTACGAGCTTCGGCAAGCCCGGCAACGTGGAGCAGGCGAGCGCCGTCGGCTTCGGCAAGCCGGCCCCGGGTGCCCAGTACCAGGCGCTGTACCTCAGCGGGAAGGTGAAGGGCGTCACCGGGCTGTTCCGTTCAACCGACGGCGGCTCGGCCTGGGTCCGGATCAACGACGACCAGCACCAGTTCGGCGGGATAGCCGTCAACGTCATCAGCGGCGACCCCGACGTGTACGGGCGCCTCTACCTGGGCGCCTACGGCCGTGGCGTGGTGTACGGCGACCCGTCCTGATGCTCCGGGCCCGGCCCGTGGGCGGGCGGCGGTCCGCGCCGTCCACCCACGGGCCGGCGAACCGGCACGGCCTCACCGTGCCGGGGTGAAGCCGCCCCAGACCGAGAGGGCGCCGCGGGGGCCGACGGCGTCGACGCGGTAGCCGTCGTGCTCGACCTCGCGTGCTCCGGCGGCGTGGTTGTACTGGCCGGCGAAGACATGCTGTCCGGCCGGTACCGTGCGGCCCGGCTTGAGGATCCAGCGGTAGACCACCGCTCCGCCCTCGTTCTGCACGGTGACGGTGAAATCCTCGGCGGGCAGCGTCCGCCAGCTGCCGGTGCTCTGCACTCCGCCGGTCTGCGTGATGCGCAGTTCCACGGTGAGTGCGGTAAGCGGTTGAGCGGACTTCAGGGTGATGTTGCTCTGTGCCCAGAAGCTGTTGCTGTTCGTGCCCAAGGAGCCGGCCGACGACAGAGGCCCGTCCTGGACGTGCGCGTTGCCCGGCCGGGCCGAGCCCGCGGCGCCTGACGCCGAAGGGCCGGGGCCCGGCGAGGACGAACGGTCCGGCGTGGTCGGGCGGCTGGTGGCGGGCGCCGATGGCGTCGACGATGTCGGCCGGGGAGTCCCGGACGGCACGGACGGCGCGGACGGCGCGGCGGGGGTGGCCGAGACATCCGGCCGAGCCGGCGGCGACTGGACGATGGCGGCGACGGCGAAGCCGCCGACCGCCAGAGTGCCGGCCGCTGCCAGGGAAGCGAGCGCGATCCTGGGCCAGGGCCTCGCGCCCGAAGACTCGCGGTGGCGGACGGGGGCACCGGACATGCCGCGTTCCACGCGTGCCAGGATCCGGGCACGGTCGGGCTGGTGGGCCTCGGCGGCCGCGCGCAGCCGCCCGGTGAGTTCCTCGTTCAACGGCTCCTCCTCCCCGCCAACAGTTCCCCGGCTGCTCCTGTGCTGCCCAGCATCCGTTCCAGCTCGGCCATCCCCTTCGAGGTCTGGCTCTTCACCGTACCGACCGATATTCCGAGCGCCAGAGCGGTGTCCTTCTCCGACAGGTCGAAGGCATGCCGCAGGACCACGCACGACCGCTTCCGGAACGGCAACCGGGCGAGAGCCGTTCGCACGTCCACGACGGCGGCCACGTCCGGACCGTGCAACGGCTCCGCACCGCGGGACCAGAACAGGGCGATCCGGCGGCGCTCGCGCACCGTGCTGCGGATCCGCGACCGTGCCAGGTTGGCGACCACGCCACGGGCGTAGGCGAGTGGGTACTCGGCCTGGCGCAGCCGGTCCCAGCGCTGCCACAGCGCGATCAGGGCGTCCGCGGCCAGATCGTCGGCGCCGTCCGCCTCGCCCGTCAGGAGACGGGCGAACCGGGCGAGTTCGGCGTAGTGGCGTTCGAAGAAGTCGTGGAACTCCGCGGACGCGTCATCGAGGACCATGTCCGTTGGTCGTCCCCTCCGCAAAATGTGTGCGCTAACATCCGGGCGGCAGCGTACCAGTGCCCGGTTGGCCGGGGCACGCCGATGCGGCGTGCCCCGGCTCCGCCACCCCGCCGCGGTGAGGTTTCAGTGCGCGGCGAACTGGACCCTGGTCCGTTGTGCGACGTTCGGCAGCAGCGCGGTCCCGTCGACCGTCAACTGCTCTCCGTAGATGTCGGTGATCCTCATCGCGCCGCCGCACCCACCGCCGTCGGCGGAGAGGAAGTAGTTGTAGTCGGTACGGGGCAGCTTCCGCCAGCCCTTGCCGGTGCGTACCTCCAGCCGTGCGACCGGATTCCGGTGGTCGATCACCTGGATGCCGCACCAGTGGGCGCTGGACCCGGTCTTGTACCGGAGGGAGAGGGTGTCGGACGTGCGGGGGCTCACCAGGCTCCAGGTGATCGGGATACGGCCGAGCTTGAGCTCGGCCAGTTTCGCGAAGGCCTGTTCGCTGAGGTCCAGTTGTCCGGGCGCGCAGGGGAGCGGGCATACGTTGGTGATCCGGACCGTGATCGAGGCGCCGTTCGCGGCGCGGACGCGCACGTACGCGCCACAGGCCCTGGACGACTCGTAGTCGGTGGCGTTCATCGCCGCGATCATGAGGTCGTCGCTCGGGCCGAACAGGCAGGCGCCGTTGCCGTCGGCGGCGGCGTAGGCGGTGGCGACGCCCTTGTAGGTGGTACCCGGCCGGATGCGTCCTGCCGACGGTGCCGGGGTGGATGCCGCCGGTGGGGTCTTCTTCGCCGTAGGCGGGGGCGCCGCCGCCGTGGTGGTTGCTGCGGCGCTCGCGCTCGGGGTCGCCGCGGCATGCGACCCGGCCGCCGGGGGTGGTGGGCTCGTCGGGGCCGGGGGCGTGGCTCCCGTACGGGTGGCGGCGGGGGCGGCCAGGTCGGCCCCAGCGCGGGCCCCGGCGCCGGCCCCGGCCTTGGCATTGGGGCCGGGGAGCATGGCCGTCACCAGGCAGAAGAGGACGCCCGCGGCGGTCAGTATGACCGCTGTACCGAGCATCAGCCTGTGTCTGCGCCTGCGCTGCCGCGCGGCCTGCCGTGCAGTCTGCATGTCCGTCCGTTCGAAGATCCGAGTCGAGGTGCACTGCCTGGTCGCCGCCGGACGCGAAAAGGTTGCCGACGGTGGGAAGCAGGCGCGCGGCGGGTCCTTCAGGGCGGCCGGGCAGCGGTGTCCCGCACCTTTCCGTTCACTGAGCGGGGGAGTGCGGGGAAACGGGCTGGGCGGCACGGATGCCGCGAGGAGAGGCTCCGAGCGCGCGGCGACCGGCCGGCTGGAACGGTACAACCGCATCCTGATGTGGCGGGTGCTGACCGGCGACGACGGCTTCGACCCCGGCCGCTGGGTGACCAGGGTCTCCAACCGCCCCGCGGAGGCACAGGCATGACGACCGGGGCGCTCCTCCCCGAGCGGGCGCAAGGCACCGCGCCGGGGAGGGGCAGGGTCAGCCTCCGGCCTTGCGCTTGTTGTAGACGTCGAAGCCGACGGCCGCCAGCAGGACCAGGCCCTTGATCACCTGCTGGTAGTCGGTACCCACGCCGACCAGCGACATGCCGTTGTTCAGGACGCCCAGCACCAGCCCGCCGGTGAGCGCACCGAGGACGGTACCCACACCGCCGCTGGCGGAGGCGCCGCCGATGAAGGCGGCGGCGATCGCCTCCAACTCGAAGTTGATGCCGGCCTGCGGCGTACCCGCGTTGAGCCGCGCGGCGAAGACCATCCCGGCCAGGGCCGCGAGGACGCCCATGTTCACGAAGGCCAGGAAGACGACCCGCTTGCTCTTCACCCCGGACAGCCGCGCCGCCGCCTCGTTTCCGCCGATGGCGTAGGTGTGCCGGCCGAGGATCGAGTTGCGCATCACGTAGCCGAAGCCGACCAGCAGGACGCCGAGGATCAGGAGGACGATCGGCACCCCGTGGTAGCTGGCCAGCAGCAGCGTGAAGGCCACCACGGCCGCGGTGATCGCGCCGAGCTTCACCAGGAACAGACCGGCCGGGAGCGGTTCCAGGCCGTACGAGGCGGCCCGCCGCCGTCCGCGCACCTCCTGCAGGATCGCGATGGCCAGCACCACGAAGCCCAGCAGCAGGGTGAGGTTGTGGTAGTTGGTGTGGGGGCCGACCGCGGGGAGGAAGCCGCTGCTGATGTTCTGGAAGCCCTTGGGGAACGGCGCCACCGACTGGCCCTGAAGGAGGATCTGGGTCCCACCGCGGAACAGCAGCATGCCGGCCAGCGTGACGATGAACGAGGGGATCCCGAGATAGGCGATCCAGAAGCCCTGCCAGGCCCCGGCGAGAGCCCCGATCAGCAGCGCGGCCACCAGCGCCACGGGCCACGGCGCGTGGTGTTTGACCATCATCACCGCGGCGGCCGCCCCGACGAAGGCGGCGAGCGACCCGACGGACAGGTCGATGTGCCCGGCGATGATCACGATCATCATGCCGATGGCCAGGATGAGGATGTAGCCGTTCTGCTGGATCAGATTGGTGATGTTGAGCGGCTGGAGCAGGATGCCGCCCGTCCAGAACTGGAACAGCAGCACGATCAGCGCCAGCGCGAGCAGCATCCCGTACTGGCGCAGGTTGCCGCGCAGCGCTCGGGCCAGTACGGCACCGGCCGACGGTCGCCGGCCGGGCTCCGGTGTGCGGGGCGTGGTGTCTGGGGTGGTCTTGGTCTGGGCCATGCCTCACACCTGCTTGTCGGGGTATGCCGCGCTCATGGTCATGAGCCGCATGAGGGATTCCTGGGTGGCTTCCGCGCGGTTGACCTCACCGGTGATCCGGCCTTCGGCCATGGTGTAGATCCGGTCGCACAGGCCCAGGAGTTCGGGGAGTTCGGAGGAGATGACGAGCACCGCCTTGCCCTGGGCGGCGAGTTCGGCGATGACGGTGTAGATCTCAGCCTTGGCGCCGATGTCGATGCCCCGGGTGGGCTCGTCGAGGATCAGCACCTCCGGCCCGGCGAAGATCCACTTGCTGAGGACGACCTTCTGCTGGTTGCCGCCGCTGAGTTTGCCGGTCTCCGCGAACACCGAGGGGGCCTTGATGTTCATGGTCCGCCGGAACGATTCGGCCACCCTCGCCTCCTCGTGCCGGTCGACCCAGCCCCGCCGGGCGACCTTGCCGAGGGCGCTCAGAGAGATGTTCCGGCTGATGTCGTCGCCCAGGTTGAGGCCGAGCTGCTTGCGGTCCTCGGTCACGTACGCGATGCCGTGCCCGATCGCCTCCGGCACCGTCCGGGTACGGATCTCCCGGCCGTCCAGCCGCACCCGGCCACCGGTCCACCGCCCGTACGAGCGGCCGAAGACGCTCATGGCCAGCTCGGTGCGGCCGGCGCCCATGAGGCCGGCGATGCCGACGATTTCGCCTCGACGGACGTTGAGGGAGACGCCGTCGACCACCTTGCGCCGGTGGTCGATCGGGTGTTGGACGCTCCAGTCCTCGATCTCGAAGGCGACCTCGCCGATCTCCGCCCCCGGTGCCGAATAGGGCTGCCGATCGGGGTAGCGGTGTTCCAGGTCGCGGCCGACCATGCCGCGGATGATCCGCTCCTCGGAGATGCCCTCGGAACCGATCGCGATGGTCTCGATGGTCCGCCCGTCGCGCAGGATGGTGACGGCATCGGCGACCCGGGCGATCTCGTTCAGCTTGTGCGAGATGAGGATGCAGGAGATGCCCTGTGCCTTGAGTTCGAGGATCAGGTCGAGCAGCTTGCGGCTGTCCTCGTCGTTCAGGGCGGCCGTCGGCTCGTCCAGGATGAGCAGCTTGACCTTCTTGGCGAGCGCCTTGGCGATCTCGACCAACTGCTGTTTGCCCACGCCGAGATCGGCGATCCTAGTGTGCGGGCTCTCGTCGAGTCCGACCTGCCGGATCAGTGCGGCGGCGTGGGTCAGCGTCTTGTGCCAGCTGATGACGCCCCGGGTGGCGTGCTCGTTGCCGAGGAAGATGTTCTCGGCGATGGACAGGTAGGGCACCAGCGCGAGTTCCTGGTGGATGATCACGATGCCGCGCTGCTCGCTGGCCCGGATGTCCCGGAACCGGCAGGGCTCGCCCTCGAAGTAGATCTCGCCCTGGTAGCCGCCGTGCGGGTGGACCCCGCTGAGTACCTTCATCAGCGTGGACTTGCCGGCACCGTTCTCACCGCAGACGGCGTGCACCTCACCCGCGGCGACGGTGAGGTTGACCTCGGAGAGGGCCTTCACACCGGGAAACGTCTTGCTGATCGACCGCATCTCGAGAACGGGTCGGGCCATGGTTGTGCATCCGTATCGTCGGGGCGGTGCGGCGCCGGGCGGTCCCGCGGGCGTCGCACCGCCGTTTCGTCGTCGCCGGACCCGTCGGTCGGGCTCCGTGGGCTACTTGAGCTGGTCCGCGGTGTACTGGCCGCTGTCCACCAGGACCTTCTGGTAGTTCTCCTTGTCGACGCTGACCGGCTGGAGCAGCTGCGCCGGTACGGTCTTGACGCCGTTGTTGTACTGGCTGGTGTCGTTGACTTCGGGCTTGCCGCCCGTCAGTAGCGCGTCGCCCATCTGGACTGCCGCCTTGGCCAGTTGGCGGGTGTCCTTGTAGACGGTCTGGGTCTGCTCGCCCGCGATGATCGACTTCACCGAGGCCAGCTCGCCGTCCTGGCCCGTGACGACGGGAATGGGCTGGCCGGCGCCGTAGCCGACGCCCTTGAGCGAGGAGATGATGCCGATCGAGATGCCGTCGTACGGCGAGAGCACGGCGTCGACGCGGGCGGCGGTGTACGACTTGCTCAGTAGGTTGTCCATCCGGGACTGGGCGAGGCCGCCGTCCCAGCGCAGCGTGGCGATCTGATTGAAGGAGGTCTGGCCGCTCTGCACGACCAGCTTCTTGTCGTCGATGTACGGCTTGAGGACGCTCATCGCACCGTTGAAGAAGAACGTCGCGTTGTTGTCGTCCGGTGAGCCGGCGAACAGCTCGATGTTGAACGGGCCCTTGCCGTCCTTGAGGCCGAGCTTGTCGACGATGTAACTGCCCTGGAGGACGCCGACCTTGTGGTTGTCGAAGGTCGCGTAGTAGTCGACGTTCCCGGTGCCGCGGATCAGCCGGTCGTAGGAGATGACGGGGACGTGGGCGTCGGCGGCCTTCTGCAGCACGTTGGTGAGCGAGGAACCGTCGATGGCGGCGATCACCAGCAGCTTGGCGCCCTTGGTGATCATGTTCTCCACCTGGGAGACCTGGTTCTCCACGACGTTGTCGCCGTACTGGAGATCGGTCTTGTAACCCTTGGCCTGGAACTCCTTGACCATGTTGGTGCCGTCATTGATCCAGCGCTCCGACGACTTGGTCGGCATCGCGATGCCGACGAGGCCGCCTTTGGCCTCCCCGCCGCCGGCCCCACCCTCGCCTGCGCCGTTGGCACTCTGGCCGCAGGCTGCCAGCGACAGCGTCAGACCCAGGGTGACAAGGCCGGCTGAAAGCTTCCGCACAGTTCCTCCAGTGATGTTCCGCGACCGGCACGGTGCGACCCGGTTGGGAGAAACCGGAAGCGGTCGAGCGGGGCCGGCCGGGAGTCGTTTCCTCGCACTGTGTGAAGTCCGGGTTCGCGGCGGCTCCGGCCTGGCGTTACCTGAGTGTTAACGCTCACAAGTGTGCCGTCAAGGGTCTGTTCGGATCGCCGTTGGGGCAACGACGGGGCGGGGATCGCCGTTCTCCGCGATGCGCCTCCGCATCGAGCGCGTCCGGGGCGGTCTGACCGCAAGCGGCGGCTTCTGCGGCTGGGGTGAGACGTATCCACGAGTGGACCGGATCTTGGTCCTGGGCACCCCGCCTGCCGACCGCCGACCGCCGACCGGCTCGTCGGCTCGAGGACGGGAGTGTGACGGGGTTTCGAGGGGCCCGCCCCGCCCGGCGCGCCAGTTCCGTGCCGCACGTCGCGGTCGGATCCAGCAGCTGGCCGAGGGTCCCATGGCTGTGGTGGAGAACAGATCCGGGCCCCGAGGCGGCCACCAGGCACGGTACCTGCTGCTCGGTCTCGGCCACCGCGCCGTGCACGACCTGGGCGGCCGGGGTTGGTTGCCCGGTCTTACGTTCCTACTGCGGGTTCGGACCGCGCATTCGTGGGATCGACGGAGCCCAGGGGCTCTGGGTATGGCTCGTTGTCTGTTGCAGTCGGTATGGCTTGGGCAGCCTGGCCGCCCGGAGCCCCGCGACGACTCGACCGCCCATGGGGATTCGCGACTCGATCGCTTTGTAAGACAACGTCTGCGAGGTCGCCTGCGGGAACAGTGTGACGACGAGCCGGCGGAGGGAATCGCGCCCGAGATCTGGAGACCCCGGCCGCGATCCGCCGCATGGGCGTCAGGCGGCTGGAGACATGGCTCCGCAACCGCAAGGTCGGCGGGGCGGCCGCGCTCGTAGCCCGGGCCGTGGAAGCTGTCCGGAACCAGATGACCGCCCTGCGAGGCGAAGAGCTGGGCCGCCGAGCTCGTCGCCCGCACTCGGTAGCCGCCCACAATCCGTCCCCTGGGACTCCGGGAAGGTCGGCGGGAACATGCGCGGACCTCGCCGCTACCACCGCGGCCTCCAGCGGGCCCTTAACCTCTCCGCGCAGGTCAGCGCATTCTTCTGCCCGGTCTCCAAGGCGTACCGCGACCGGAAGAGGAAGGAAGGTGAAGGACACAGGCAAGCAGTCCTCGCCCTCGCCCTCGCCCGGCGCCGCGTCAATGTCCTCTGGGCCGTGATCCGCGGACCACACGCCCCTTCCAGGCCGCTCCAGTCCGCGGCAGAGCCGCTTGGCTTCAGGTGGGCAGTGCGGGGCCGTTACGGGTTGAGGCCGACTTACGGGGGTCTCAACTCCACCAACTCCCCGCGCGGTTGACCGTCCTGCTTCTGCTTCAGTGATCCGACGGATTCTTGCAGAAGATCTTGACAGTCGCTCAGGCCCCTGGTCTCCTGCCTCCAACGCCGATGTGCGAACTGCAAATTGTTAGCGCTAACAATGCTCGGCGTCCCCCACCCCCAGGGGCCACACCTTGTCGCCGCTCCGACGCGCCGTGCCCGATCCAGCCGGATCCGCAGGCGCCGAGGGCAGGTCGCCCCTGCCTCAACCGTGTGACAGCTCATCCGGTCACAAAGGAGATCTCAATGCGCAGACAAAGTTCCAGCCGCAGACGCCTGTCCGCGGTGCTCGCCGCCGCGGTTGCGGCCCTGGCCGCGCTGGCGGCGCTGCTCGTCGCCAGCCCGGCTCAGGCGGCCACCACCAGCGACTTGCGCGGTGTTGCCTCCGGCCGCTGTCTCGATGTGGCGGGCTTCAGCCAGACCGACGGCGCAAACGTGCACATCTGGGACTGCCACGGTGGAATCAACCAGCAGTGGACGTTGACGGACAGCAGCCAGCTGACCGTGTACGGCAACAAGTGCCTGGATGTCCGGGGCGGCGCCACCACGTCCGGGGCCCCGGTGCAGATCTGGACGTGCAACGGCAGCGAGAACCAGCAGTGGCGGGTGAACTCCGACGGCACGATCATCGGCGTGCGGTCCGGGCTGTGCCTGGAGGTCTCGGGCTGGGGTACGGCCAACGGCACGGGCGTGCAGCTCTGGTCGTGCCACGGTGGCAGCAACCAGAAGTGGACCGGTCTGTCCGGGGCGAGCAACGCGTGTGCCCTTCCGTCGACCTACCGGTGGACCTCGACCGGCCCGCTGGCGCAGCCGGCGAACGGGCAGGTCGCGCTGAAGGACTTCTCCACCACCACGTACAACGGCAAGCACCTGGTCTACGCGACCACCTCCAACGGAACGGCATGGGGCTCGACGGCGTTCAGTCCCTTCACGAACTGGTCGGACATGGGGGCGGCCACCCAGACCAAGATGAACGAGCCCGCGGTGGCGCCCGAACTGTTCTACTTCGCGCCCAAGAACATCTGGGTGATGGTCTCCCAGTGGAGTCAGTGGCCGCTCTACTACCGCACGTCCAGCGACCCCACCAACCCCAACGGCTGGTCCGCCGCGCAGCCGCTGTTCACCGGCAGCCTCCCCGAGGGCCCCGCGCCGGGCCAGAAGGACGCCCCGATCGACCCGACCATGATCGCCGACGACCAGAACATGTACCTGTTCTTCGCCGCTGACAACGGCAAGATCTACCGGGCGAGCATGCCGATCGGGAACTTCCCGGGCAATTTCGGCTCCTCGTACACGACGATCATGAGCGACGCGACGGACCTCCTGTTCGAGGCGCCGGAGGTCTACAAGGTCCAGGGCCAGAACCAGTACCTCATGATCGTTGAGGCGCAGGGTTCGAACCGCTACTTCCGCTCGTTCACCGCCTCCAGCCTGAACGGTCCGTGGACCGTCCAGGCCGGCAGTGAGAGCAGCCCCTTCGCGGGCCAGGCCAACAGCGGTTCCACCTGGGCCAAGGGCGTCAGCCACGGTGACCTGGTCCGCAACAACCCCGACCAGACCATGACCATCGATCCCTGCAACCTGCAGTTCCTCTACCAGGGCCTCCCCACCAGCACACCGGAGGGCACCGACTACCTGAAGCTGCCGTACCGGCCGGGTCTGCTCACCCTGCAGCGCTGACCCGCCCGATCCACGGTGATCGCGATGTGGTGCGGTCCGCCGACGTGTAGACGAGCGGTTTACGGCGTGGGCAACTCCACCTGCTGACCCATACTCACCGCAACCGAGGAGCCCCAGCCGCGCATCGGCTGGGGCTCCTCATCCTGTCTCCGGCGTCGATCTCGCCCGCGTCTATCCCTGCAGCCCCGGTTCGGCCAAGGCGCAGGGGAGCCGGGCCGTGGAACGCCACGGCCCCGCTCTTGGGTGCACCGGCTCAGCGGGCGCCGAGGAGGTGTTCGAGGGCGAGCTGGTCCAGCTGCTCGAAGGCCATGCCGCGGCGGGCGGCGGCGTCGACGTCGAAGGCGTCGAAGGCGGTCGGGTCGGCCAGCAGCCCGGCCAGGCCGTCCGCGGCGGTGGGGAGGGCCAGTTCGGGCAGCCGGGAGGCGGAGAGCGCGGCCCGGACCTCCGGATCGGACCGGAAGGCGCGGGCGCGCTCCGCCAGGAGCAGGTAGTTGCGCATGCAGCCGGCCGCCGAAGCCCAGACGCCGGCGGAGTCCTCGGTGCGCGGCGGCTTGAAGTCGAAGTGGCGGGGGCCGTCGTAGCCGGCCGACTCCAGCAGGTCGACCAGCCAGAAGGCCTGGCGCAGGTCGCCGGCGCCGAAGCGCAGGTCCTGGTCGTACTTGATGCCGGTCTGGCCGTTGAGGTCGATGTGGAACAGCTTGCCGTGCCACAGGGCCTGGGCGATGCCGTGCGGGAAGTTCAGCCCGGCCATCTGCTCGTGGCCGACCTCCGGGTTGAGGCCGACCCGCCCGGGCCGCTCCAGCTCGTTGATGAACGCCAGGGCGTGGCCGATGGTGGGCAGCAGGATGTCGCCGCGCGGCTCGTTGGGCTTGGGTTCGATCGCGAAGCGCAGGTCGTATCCCTGGTTCTCGACGTACTCGCCCAGCAGGTCGAAGGCCTCCTTCAGCCGGTCGAGGGCGGAGCGCACGTCCTTGGCCGCGCCCGACTCCGCGCCTTCGCGGCCGCCCCAGGCGACGTAGACCGAGGCGCCGAGTTCCACGGCCAGGTCGATGTTGCGGATCGTCTTGCGCAGCGCGTACCGGCGCACGTCCCGGTCGTTCGCGGTGAAGGCGCCGTCCTTGAACACCGGGTGGGTGAAGAGGTTCGTCGTGGCCATCGGCACCTTCAGCCCGGCCGTGTCCAGTGCGGTGCGGAAGCGCTTGACCGCCTGCTCG
Organism: Streptomyces sp. GL_148; assembly: GCF_057834205.1. NCBI lineage: Bacteria > Bacillati > Actinomycetota > Actinomycetes > Kitasatosporales > Streptomycetaceae > Streptomyces > Streptomyces sp. GL_148. Next base: position 7,819,019 of record NZ_CM174396.1, read on the forward strand.
CGGGCGGCGTCGCCGGCGCCGAAGGGGATCAGGTCGTCGTCGTGGAACGTGACGCCGTAGGCGCCGAGCTCGGCCAGCCGCTCCACGGTCTCGACCGGGTCGAGGGCGGGTCGGGTGGCGTCGCCGAAGGGGTCCCGGCCCTGCCAGCCGACGGTCCACAGGCCGAAGGTGAACCTGTGCGCGGGAGTGGGGACGAGCGGGTCGCTGGTCATGAGGCGCTCCGGATCTGAGCCGAGGGCTATTTGTAATGGCGAAAAACAAATTAGTATGCCGAGACGCCAGAAGGAACCCCACCGGAGGAACGCATGTCTGCTCAGCGTGTCGTGATCGGTGTCGACAGCTCGACCCAGTCCACCAAGGCCCTCGCCGTCGACCTGGACACCGGCGCCGTCCTTGGCGAGGGCCGCGCCGCGCACGCCGTCAGCGCGGGCGCCGGCCGCGAGAGCGACCCCGAACAGTGGTGGCGGGCGCTCGGCGAGGCCATGGCGGGCACCGGCTGGGCGGACCGCGCCGCCGCCTGCTCGATCGCCGGCCAGCAGCACGGCCTGGTCACCCTCGATGCGGCCGGACGGCCGGTGCGCCCGGCACTGCTCTGGAACGACGTCCGCTCCGCCCCGCAGGCCGCCGGACTCGCAGCCGCGTTCGGCGCGGCAGAGCTCGCCCGCCGCACCGGAAGCGTCCCGACGGCCGCCTTCACGGCCGCCAAATGGGCCTGGCTGCACACGAACGAGCGTGCCGCCGCCGACCGCGTCGCGGCCGTCCGGCTTCCCCACGACTTCCTGACGGAGCGGCTGACCGGTGAGGCGGTGACGGACCGCGGAGACGCGTCGGGAACCGGCTGGTGGGGCCCGGACGGCTACGACCAGGACGTCCTCGGCCGGATCGGCCTCGACCCCGGGCTGCTGCCGCAGGTCCTGGCGCCGGGAGCCCGGGCGGGCGTCGTCCGGGCCGGGATGCCGCTGCGCGAGGGCGCACTGGTGGCGACCGGGACCGGTGACAACATGGCCGCCGCCCTCGGGCTGGGCCTGACCCCCGGGCGGCCGGTGCTGAGCCTCGGTACCTCCGGCACCGTCTACGCCGTCGGCCGGACCCGGCCCGCCGACCCGGGCGGAACCGTCGCCGGCTTCGCCGATGCCCTCGGCGGCTGGCTGCCGCTCGCCTGCACGCTCAACTGCACCCTCGCCGTCGACCGCATCGCCGCCCTCGTCGGCCGCGACCGCGAGGACGTCGAGGGAGGCGGCACCGTGGTGGTGCTTCCCTACCTGGACGGCGAGCGCACCCCCGACCTCCCGGGCGCTTCCGGCCTGGTCCACGGCCTGCGCCACGACACCACGCCCGGTCAGGTGCTCCAGGCCGCCCACGACGGCGCCGCCCACGCCCTGCTCGTGGCCCTGGACGACGTACTGCGCGCCGGAGGCGAGAGCCCCGACCCCGACGAACCCCTGCTGCTGATCGGCGGCGGAGCCCGCGGCAGGGCCTGGCAGCGGACCGTCCTGCGACTGTCCGGCCGAGCGGTCCAGGTGCCCGAGGCCCGGGAACTGGTCGCGCTCGGGGCCGCCGCCCAGGCCGCCGCACTGCTCACCGGTGAGCCCGCCGACGCCGTCGCCCGGCGCTGGCGGACCGCCGAGGGCCGGGTCCTGGAGCCCGTACCCCGGGACGACGACACGCTCGAACGGATCACCAGTACGCTGCGGCGGGCGCGGGCCCTGCAGGAGGTCCCGCCGGGAGAGCGATAGGAGGGGCGGGCCGATGACGGGGACCGGCAGGGCGAGCGGGGGCGCGGAGGCCGCGCCCGCCTCGCAGCAGGGGATGCGCCGGCGGAACCTCGCGGTGGTGATCGGCGTGGTCGCCGCGCACGGGCCGCTCTCCCGGGCGGACGTGGCCGGGCACACGGGCCTGACCAGGCCGGCCGTCTCCTCCATGGTCGACGAGCTCATCGGTCGGGGAGCGCTGACCGAGACGGAGACCGCGCCCAGCGGACGGGTCGGCCGTCCCGGACGGGCGCTGGCCCTGAACGATCGGGGTCCCGCGGGCCTCGGCCTGGAGATCGGCGTCACCCATCTCGCCGCGTGCGTCGTGGACCTGCGCGGTGAACCCCGGGTCTGGCGTCGCGTGGAGCGGGCCAACGCGGGCCGGCCGGCCGGAGAGGTGCTGGCGGAGGCCGCCGCGCTGGGCGCCGAGGCGGAGTCCGAGGCCGCGGCCCTCGGCCTGCGCGTCGAGGGCCGCGTCCTGGCCGTGCCGGGGGTGGTGCCGAACACCCCGGGCGGGCTGGTCGCGAACGCGCCGAACCTCGGCTGGCAGGCAGTGCGCCCCGCCGACCACTGGCCCGACCCCGATACCGCGCCCGAGCCGGAGAACGAAGCCAACCTGGGGGCGCTGGCCGAACAGTGGCACCGGGGCAACCCCGCCGAGACCTTCGTACACGTCTCAGCCGAGGCCGGAATCGGTGCCGCGGTGGTCATCGGCGGACAGCTGTTCCGGGGCGCCCGCGGCTTCGCGGGCGAACTCGGCCACCTGCCCGTCCACCCGGAGGGCGCCCCTTGCGCCTGCGGGGCACGCGGCTGCCTGGAGCAGTACGCGGGCGAGGCGGCCGTACTGCGCGAGGCCGGGCTCGGACACGTCGGCGACCCGGTGGCCCTGCTCGCCGAACGGGCAGCCACCGGGGACGCCGCGACCCTGCGCGCCCTGGACCGCGCAGGACGGGCCCTGGGCCTCGCCCTGACCTCGGCGGTGAACCTGATCGACCCGGACGGCCTCGTGCTGGGCGGCGCCTACACCGAACTCGCCGACTGGCTCCTCCCGTCGGTACGCGCCGAACTGGCCGCCCGGGTCACCGTCCGGCCCTGGAACCCGGAGGCGGTACGCCCCTCCGCCCTGGGGCGCCGCGGACCGGTCCTGGGTGCGGCATGGTCGACGGTCCAACAGATCATCGCCGACCCCACCCGCCTGCCCATCCGCTGACTGGTGCTGTGACCGGAACGGCTCTACGCGTCGCCAGGAGCGTGCAGCTCTCCCGTCCGGGCCACGCGGGCGTACCAGTGCGCGCTCGATTTGGGTGTGCGCTTCAGGGTGTCGTAGTCGACGTGGATCGCGCCGAAGCGTTTGGCGTAGCCGTAGGACCACTCGAAGTTGTCGAGCAATGACCAGAGGAAGTAGCCGCGTACGTCCACCCCGTCGGTGATCGCCCGGTGTACGGCCTCCAGGTGGGCGTGGACGTAGGCGGCGCGTTCGGGGTCGTGGACCGTGCCGTCGGGTCCGATCTCGTCCTCGTACGCCGCTCCGTTCTCGCTGATGACGAGCGGCAGTCCGGGGTACCGGGCGGCGGTCCGGGTCAGCAGGTCGTACAGGGCGTTCGGGTCCACGGGCCAGCCCATCGCCGTGCGTTCGCCCGGTGCCTGGTGGAAGGCGACCTCGTCCGCGCCGGGCCAGGGGGAGTGATCGCTGTTGCCGTGGCCGTCGTCCTGCGGCCTCTGGTCGCCCGGCGCGACGTGCGAGACGACTGTCGGGGTGTAGTAGTTGACGGCGAGGAGGTCCAGGGGCTGGTGGATCGTGGAGGTGTCGCCGTCCCGGACGAAGGACCAGTCGGTCAGGTGCGCGGTGTCCGCGAGGAGGTCCTGGGGGTATCCGCCCTCCAGCATGGGGCCCAGCCAGATGCGGTTGCCGACGGCGTCGACGCGCCGGGCCGCGTCCTGGTCCTCGGGTGAGGGGGTCAGGGGGCGGACCTCGTGGAGGTTGAGGGAGACGGCGAGCTGGGCGTCCGCGGGCAGTGCGGCGCGCAGGGCCTGGACGGCGAGGCCGTGGCCGAGGTTGAGGTGGTGGGCCGCGCGCAGGGCGGCGACGGGGTCGGTCCGGCCCGGGGCGTGCACGCCGGAGGCGTAGCCGAGGAACGCGCTGCACCAGGGCTCGTTGAGGGTGATCCAGTGTTTCACCCGGTCCCCGAGGGCGTCGGCCACCTGGCCCGCGTACGTGGCGAAGCGCTCGGCGGTGGAGCGTTCCGGCCAGCCCCCCGCGTCCTCCAGGTCCTGGGGGAGGTCCCAGTGGTAGAGGGTGAGGGCGGGGGTGATGCCGGCGGCGAGCAGTTCGTCGACCAGCTTGCGGTAGAAGTCGAGGCCCTTCTGTACGGCAGGTCCCCGGCCGGTCGGCTGGACGCGCGACCAGGAGACGGAGAACCGATAGGCGCCCAGGCCCAGTTCGGACATCAGCCGGACGTCCTCGGGGAAGCGGTGGTAGTGGTCGACGGCCACGTCACCGGTGTGGCCTTCGAAGACCTTGCCCGGGGTGTGGGAGAAGGTGTCCCAGATGGACGGGGTCCGTCCGTCCTCGCGGGCGGCGCCCTCGATCTGGTACGCGGCGGTGGCCGTGCCCCAGAGGAAGCCGGACGGGAACGTGCGGGTGGCGGTGAGTGGCCGGGTCTCGGACGCGGTCATAGGAGAGCGCTCCCAACGTAAGTGTGGTTGAAGTCGTGCCGGATGAACCGGTGCCGGAAGACGGGGCGCGAACAGGCCGACGAGGTAGGCCGTTCCCGGGCGAACGCCGTCAGTTCTTGACGGCGCCGGCGGTGATTCCGCCCACGATGTGCTTGCCGAGTACGGCGAAGACCAGCAGCAGGGGCAGCGTGGATATGAGTGCGCCGGTCAGGACGACGGCCTGGTCGACGGTGTGATTGCCCGCGCCGAGGCCGGCCAGGGCGACCTGGAGGGTCGGATTCCCGTCCGGGGTCAGCGCGATGAACGGCCAGAAGAAGTCGTTCCAGGCCTGGACGAAGACGAGCATCCCCAGGACCGCCATCGCGGGCCGGGCTACGGGGAAGACCACGTGCCAGATGATGCGCAGGCTGTGCGCGCCGTCCATCCTCGCCGCCTCCACCAGCTCCACCGGCAGTGCCTCGATGAGGTACTGGCGCATGAAGAACACACCGAAGGCGGCGACCAGCGAGGGCAGGACCACCGACTGGAGCTGGTCGACCCAGCCGAGGTCGGTGATGATCTGGTAGAGCGGGATGACGCTGAGCTGCGGCGGAATCGTCATGGTCGCCACCACCAGTGCCAGCAGGGCGCCCCGGCCCTTGAAGGGCAGTTTGGCGAAGGCGAAGCCGGCCAGGGTGGAGAACAGGACGGTGGACAGCGCCACGAGCCCGGCCACGATGGTCGTGTTGACCAGCGCCTCGCCCATGTCGACCTGGTTCCAGGCGAAGGCGAGGTTGTCGAAGAGCCGGGGGCCGGGCAGGAGCGGGGCCGGGGCCTCGACCACGCGCTCGCCCGTGTGGGAGGCGGCTACGAGGTTCCAGTACAGCGGGAAGAGGGAGACGAGGGCGGCCAATACCAGCAGGACGTAGGTGAGCGGTCCCGCATGGTGCTGTCGGCCGGCCGACGAGCGAAGGCGCCTTGCGCGCGGCGCCGCGGCGGTGGTGGTCTTTTCGAGTGTGCGGGCCATGGGGTCAGCTCCCCGCCTTCGTGCGGATGTGGCCGGAGCGGCTGCTACTGCGGTGGTTGAGGTTGCGTCGGCTGCGATTGCGGTTCGAGCGGGAGATCAGCGCCTGGAGGCCGCCGATGAGCAGGAGGAGCAGCAGCATGACCCAGGCGATGGCGGAGGCCTGACCCAGCGCGCCGGTGACCCACCCCTTCTCGTACATGAGCAGGCTCAGCGTCTGGAACTGGTTTCCGCTGCCGCCGCTGATGCCGACGCTGCCGCCGAAGAGCATCGGCTCGCCGAACAACTGGGTGGCGCCGATGGTGGAGACGATGACGGTGAAGAGGATCGTCGGCCGGATGGAGGGGATGGTGACGCTGAGGAACTGGCGCCAGCGCGAGGCCCCGTCCAGGGCCGCGGCCTCGTAGAGGTCCTGGGGTACGGCCTGCATCGCCGCCAGATAGATGAGCGCGTTGTAGCCGGTCCAGCGCCAGGTGACGATCGTCGAAATCGCTATCTGCGCGGGCCACTTGGAGGATTCCCAGGCGACCGGCTCGAAGCCGACCCAGCCCAGGACCGTGTTGATCAGGCCGTAGTCGGTGTTGAAGAGCTGCGCGAAGACGAGCGTCGCCGCCGCGATGGAGGTGGCGTACGGGGCGAGGACCGCGACGCGGAAGAAGCCGCGGCCGCGCAGCTTGTAGTTGAGCAGGTGCGCGAGACCGAGGGCCATCAGCAGCTGGGGAACGGTGGAGATCACGCCGATGGTGAAGGTGTTGGCCAGCGCGTTCCAGAAGAACTCGCTGGTCGCCAGGGAGGTGTAGTTCTCCATCCCCTTCCATTGCGCGCTGCCGCCGAGTTCGACGCGGTGGAGCGAGAGCCAGCCCGTGTAGATCAGGGGGAAGAGCCCGAAGGCCGCGAAGGTGAGGAAGAAGGGAGCGATGAAGACGTACGGGATCGCCTTCAGATCGAGGCGGTAGAGCGTGCTGCGCCAACCGCTCCGGCCCGAGGGTCGCTGCCTGTGGGAGCCGGGGCCGGCGCTGGAGCCCGGGGCTTGTGCGGCGGGCGGCGCGGAGCCGCCACCCGTCGCCCGTACGGAGGTGGCCACGGGGGGCGTCCTTCCAGGTCGATGCGTTCAGTGATGCGGTGGGTGCGGACGGTCGACGGCCCGCCGCCACCCGCGGGGAGGTAGCGGGTGGCGGCGGGCCGTCACACTGCCCCCGCTATTGGTCGATCTTGTCGTCGACCAGCTTCTTGACGTTCTCCCAGGCCTTCGCCGGGTCGGTGCCGCGCTGCTCGATGTCGAGGATGCCGTTGTCGGTGAGGAAGGTCTTCACCTGGCCGTCCCAGCGGCTGATCGGGGCGGGCGTGATGCCGGCCGCCGCCTCCGAGTAGATCTTCCCGACCGGGGTCTCACCGAAGTACGGCAGCTTGGCGCCCTGCACCACCGGGGAGCTCAGGGTGTCCTTGGAGGAGGGGATGTTGCCGTTCACGCCGAAGACCTTGGCGTGCTGCGCCGGTGCGGTGAGCCAGGCGGCCAGCTCGGCCGCCTCCTTGGCGTGCTTGCCCGACTTCGGCACGGCGAGGAACGAGCCGCCCCAGTTGCCGGCCACGGGCGGCGCGGCGATGTCCCACTTCCCCTGGTTCTCCGGGCCCGCCTGGTCCTTGATGATGCCCGTCATCCAGCTGGGGCAGGCGACGGTGGCGAACTTCGTGTTCTTGAAGGCCGCGTTCCAGGTGCCCTTCTCGTCGAACTGGCGCAGTTTCCCGGTCAGTTCGCCCTTCGCCGCCGCCACGGCGGTGTCCCACGCCTTCTTCACACCCGGGCTGTTCTCGTAATCCAGCTCGCCCTTGGCGTTCGCGTACTGCACCGGCTCGCTGGAGATCACCGCGTTGAACAGACCGCTCGCGGAGTCGTGGAAGGCGGTCCCCTCCGGGGCGCTCTTCTTGTACGTCTCGCCGGTGGCGATGAACTTCGCCCAGTCGCCCGCCCACAGCTTCGCGACCTCGGTGCGATCGGTCGGCAGGCCGGCCTTGGCGAAGAGGTCCTTGTTGTAGCAGATGGCCATCGGGCCGATGTCCGTGCCGAGGCCGATCACCTTGCCGTCGCCCGTGGTGGCCTGCTTGACCTTCCAGTCCAGGAACGCGCCGACGTCTGCGCCTCCGGTCTTGCCGAGGTCGGTCCACTTGTCCGCCATGGCCGGACCGGTCGCCTCCGCGATGTAGCCCACCTCCAGGGCCTGGATGTCCGCGAGGCCGCTGTCGCGGGAGAGGCGCAGCTTGAGCGTGTCCCAGTACTTCTGGCCGTCCGCGACGTTCGACTCTTCGATCTTGATGTTCGGGTGGGTCTTCGTGTACTCGGCGTAGAGCTTGGCGCCGGTCGCGTCGTCGTAGCCGAAGGAACCGAAGGTGCCGATCCGCAGCGTGATCTGCTCGCCGCCGGCCGCGCCGGCATCCTTGCCGCCATCGCTGTCGCTGCCGCAGCCTGTGAGCAAGGCCGCACCGGTCACGACGGCGACGGCCGCGGCGACGGTGGCACGGCGTCCGTGTCTGCTGCTGGAAGTGCGCATTCCACTCTCCTCGTCCAAGGTGGTGCTCGTTGTGCGCCAGGGGGTCCGACAGGCTGTTCGCGGCTCGGCGAGGGCCATGCCCGGACCTGATGTGAAGGGCGTTGTCGCACCCCTGGATGGGAGCGCTCCCACGTCGCTGCCGGAAGGTTGCGGCCTGGCGGGTGTAGGTGTCAAGAGATGAACGCGGATTCATTACAGAGAGGTTTCCGCGCACGCTTGCCCCTCGCTTCTCCGGTGCGACCCGCCGGATTGTGAAGGCGGGCGTGGCAAGTCCGAGGAATCAGGGGTAGTGTGGGAGCGCTCCCATGAGTTCGTCGGCGTAACGTGTGCCGTGCGACGCGGTTGGGGTCCATCATCGTGCCTTATTCACCTGATTCACCTGATCAGCTGGCCCGGCCGGCGCGGAGTGCGATGTCGCACGAGGGGAGTTCGAGGGTCGTGAGCGGACGGCAGAACGGCAGGCCCACCCTGGAAGAGGTCGCGGCGCTGGCCGGTGTCGGCCGGGGCACGGTCTCCCGGGTGATCAACGGCTCCCCACGGGTGAGCGAGCAGGCCAGGGACGCCGTCGCCCGCGCCGTCGCCGAGCTGGGGTACGTACCCAATCAGGCGGCCAGAGCGCTGGCCGGGAGCCGGACCGACGCGGTCGCCCTCGTCATCCCGGAGACCGAAGCCCGGCTGTTCTCGGAGCCGTACTTCCTCGACCTGATCCGTGGCGTCAGCGCAGAACTCGCCGAAGCCGACAAGCAGCTGCTGCTCACCCTGGTCCGTACCGAGGCGGAGCGGAAGCGGTTCGAGGACTACCTGGCCGCCCAGCGGGTCGACGGCGTCCTGCTGGCGTCCGTCCACGGCGACGACCCGCTGCCGGACCGGATCGCACGACTGGGGTTGCCGGTCGTCATGAACGGCCGGCGTTCCGAGGCCGAACCCGTCGCCTACGTGGACTCCGACAACATCGGCGCGGGACGGGCGGCCGTCGCCCACCTGGTGGGGCGGGGCCGGAGCAGGATCGCGACCATCAGCGGCCCGCTGGACATGTACGTGGCCCGCGCGCGTCTGGGCGGCTACCGCGCGGGGCTCGCGGAGGCCGGGATCCTGCCCGACGAGTCGCTGGTGGCGACCGGGGACTTCACCGAGGAGGGCGGCCGGCTGGCGATGCGCGAGCTCCTGGAGCGCGCCCCCGGCCTGGACGCGGTCTTCGCCGCCTCCGACGTGATGGCGGCGGGCGCGCGCGGGGTGCTGCGCGAGGCCGGGCGGCGGATCCCGGAGGACGTGGCCCTCGTGGGGGTCGACGATTCGACGGTGGCCCGCCTGATGGATCCGCCCCTGACGAGCGTGCGCCAGCCGATCGAGGAGATGGGACGCACGATGACCCGGCTGCTGCTCCAGAAGATCGCGGAGGCGTCCGGAGCCGGTCCCGCGTCGGGGGAGGAGCGGCGGCGGGTCCTTCCCACGGAGCTGATCGTGCGGGATTCCTCCTGAGAACTGAGGGATCCGAGCTGCTGCTGAGTGCTGCTGGGGCCTGAGCTCTGAGGCCTGAGGCCTCAGGCCTGAGTGCGGTACGGCCCGCAGCCGTACGGAATGCAGACGACTCCGTACGGCTCCGGGTCCTTCACCGGCTGTGTGTCACAGCGCCGGGTGGGCGTTCTTCATGAGCTCCTGGAACTGGGCGGAGAACCACTGTCCGGCGAGCGGCGCGTCCGGGAGGGACCCCGACATGCTGTTGCCGTTGCGTACGTTGCCCGTGTAGGTGGGGTCGCACATCCGGTCGAAGCCCTTGCCCTCGTCGTTCGGGATCTCCTTGCTCGCGCCGTCCGACTCGCCCGGAGGCTTGACCCACACGTACGCGTCGATGCCGGCGGCGGGTGCCGCCTGCGGCCGTTCGCCGAGGCCGGCGCCGGACTGGTTGCACCAGTTGCCGAGGTGGATGCGCCGGTCGTAGCGGCCGCCGTTGACGAAGGTGTCCACGTTCGTCAGCGCGCCGGGGCCGGTCGGGCGGGCCGCGCCGCCCCAGCCGTTGCGGGAGGTGTCGATCAGCATGCCGATGCCGGAGTCGAAGCCCAGCGAGACCAGCTTGGTCCGCATGCCCTGGGCGTAGGACAGCTCGTCGGTGTAGCGGTTCCAGTCGACCCACTTCGACTGGCGTACGGAGGTGCCGTTGACCGAGTCTTCGATCTTGAAGTGGTCCTCCTTCAGGGCGCTGTAGTTGGCGGTGTTGACGATGAAGCCGTGCACGTTGGAGAGCGTGGAGCCCTCGGCGCTGGCCGCCTGCTTGAACATTTCCGCGGAGGCGCCCAGGTTGTCGTCCCAGCCGAGCCAGCCGTGGTGGCCCGCGTCCACGTAGTTGTAGACGTTGGCGATGGCACCGAGCTTGTTCAGGGCGTAGCCGACGCCCTTGATGTAGTTGCCGTTGGTCTTCATCACGTCGCAGTTGGCGACGGCCGTGGGGCGGCCGGAGACGTTGGTGACCAGGTTCGGCAGGGAGTCGATCTCGACGGTGTTGACGATCCGCAGCCCCGCGTACTTGGGGTCGGCCTGGATCGCTGCGATCGGGTCGATGTACTGCGTCTTGTACCTGTCGATCTCGGTCGGCCCGAGCTCACCGTTGGAGGCGAGCGCCGAACAGTCGCGTCCGGGCAGGTTGTAGATCACGAACTGGACGACCATCTCGCCGCTGCCCTTCTGCGCCAGCGCCGCGTCGAGGTGGGCGCGCAGGCCCATCCCGCCGTTGACACCCGCGATGGCGGCGGTGCGGTCCAGCCAGACGGAGGTGGGCTGGTTCGCCACCCTGCTGCCGCCCGGTTCGGCGGCGGCCTTGGCGGACCATTCGGGGTTCACGTACATCTTGGCGCCGGCGTACGGGTTGTCGACCTTGCCGCCGGTCGGCGGCGGGGTCGTGGGGGGTGTGGTGGGCGGGGTCGTCGGGGGAGTGGTCGGCGGCTGGGTCGGGTCGGTCGTGCCGTTGCAGGTGACGCCGTTGAGCTTGAACGTCGCGGGGACGGTGTTCGTGCCGGTGTGCGAACCGTTGAACCCGAAGGAGGTCGAACCGCCCGTGGCCAGCGACCCGTTGTAGGAGAGGCTCTTCGCCGTCACCGCGGCGCCGGACTGGGTGATCGTGGCGTTCCAGCCCTGGGTGACCTGCTGGCCGTTCGCGTAGGACCACTCCAGGGTCCAGGAGGCGACCGGGTCACCGGTGTTGGTGACGATCACGTTCGCGCCGAACCCGGTGTTCCACTGGTTGGGGATCTGGTACTCGACCTTGCAGCCGGCGGAGGCGGCGCCGGCGGAGGTGCCGAAGACCGTCGCGGTCGCGCCGGCTGCCGTGACCAGACTGAGCGCCGCCAGAAGTGCGGTGCGGGGGATCGTGCGGCTCATTTCGTGGGGTGCCTTTCAGTTGAGGGTGCGCAGGCGGGTGCGCAGCCCGGTGACACATCGGATGGATTGCCCTCGCTCGAGGTGTCGGGGCCGTCCCTGAGGATCAGTTCCAGGGGTCCGGGTACAGCCGCGGCACAGAGGGCGCGGGCGCGGACCACGCCATGACGCGGTGGACGAACGCGTGACCGCGGGTGTTCGCGCAGGCCTCGCCCGTCACCGGGGGAACCCGGATGACGGGCGGGACCGGGCGGCGGGCGGGGCGGGGTGTGGAGTCTCGGCGTGGCTTGCTGGGGAAAGAAGTGGTGGAGCCGTGGACGGGCCAGGCGGCGGCCGTACCGCCGTCACGCAAGGCCGGCGCTGCTCCGCCGAGCAGCGCCGACAGACGCGGCGATGTCACATGGGCGGTCCTTGCGGCAGGGGCGCACTGTGCCGGCGCGCCGACTGATGGAACCGCTCCCACTGGTTGGGGCCAGACCGTAGCGTCAACTACCGCCAAACAAAAGAGGTGTTGAGTAAATTCCTGACGGAATGCATTCGACTCTTCACACGTCTTGACGCCGTACGTACCGCCTCTGCATGGTGGGAGCGCTCCCACTGGTCGGAGCTTGTGCGCAATCGTGCTTCCCACCCGTCTCCCCGAGCCGCGAGGAGAACCATCCGCATGTCTGCACACCCCCCACCCAGACCACACGCCCGACGCAAGCTGCTGACAGCGTCGGCCGTAGCCGTATCCCTGTCCCTTCCCCTCGGTCTGACGGCCGTCGGCGCGAGCACCGCCGAGGCCGCGGCCGTGCAGTGCAGCGTCGACTACAAGACCAATGACTGGGGCTCGGGCTTCACCGCCGAGCTCACCCTCACCAACCGGTCCGCGACCCCGCTCGACGGCTGGACCCTCACCTACGGCTACTCGGGCAATCAGCAGCTCACCAACGGCTGGAACGGCACCTGGTCCCAGTCCGGCAAGACGGTCAGCGTCACGGCCGCGGACTGGAACAAGACCGTCGCCGCCGGCGCGGCCGTCACCGCCGGCGCCCAGTTCGCGTACAGCGGGAGCAACGCCGCCCCCACCTCCTTCGCCGTCAACGGCACCCCGTGCGCCGGAGCCCACCAGCCCCCGGTAGCCGTCCTGACCAGCCCCACCGCAGGCGCCGTATACACGGCGGGCACGCCCGTCCCGCTCGCCGCCACCGCCGCCGCGGCTGACGGCGCCACCGTGGGCAAGGTCGAGTTCTACAGCGACACCACGCTGCTGGGCACGGACTCCACGGCGCCCTTCACCCTGGATGCGACCGGCCTCGCGGCTGGTTCCCACTCCCTCTACGCGAAGGCCTACGACAGCCTCGGGGCGTCCGCCGAATCAGCGCCCGTCGGCATCACCGTCGCCGCCGGCCCCGCACTTGTCGCCACCCCCGCACAGCTCTCCGTACGCCGCGGGGAGACGGGAACCTTCGGCCTGAAGCTGTCCAAGCAGCCGGCCGCGAACGTCACGGTGGGCATCGCCCGCACCTCGGGCAACACCGACCTCACCGCGGCGCCCGCGACGCTCACGTTCACCCAGGCGAACTGGAACACCGCCCAGAAGGTGACGGTCACCGCCGGCACCACCGGCAGCGGCTCCGCCGTCTTCACCGCGACCGCCCCCGGCCATGCCAAGGTCGAGGTGACGGTAGCCCAGCTGGCTGCCGACTCCACGTACGACGCCCGCTTCCTCGACCTCCACGGGAAGATCACCAACCCGGCCAACGGCTACTTCTCGCCCGAGGGCATCCCGTACCACTCCGTCGAGACGCTGATCGTGGAGGCCCCGGACCACGGACACGAGACGACCTCGGAGGCCTACAGCTATCTGATCTGGCTGCAGGCGATGTACGGGAAGATCACCGGAGACTGGACCAAGTTCAACGGCGCGTGGGACACCATGGAGAAGTTCATGATCCCCACCCACGCCGACCAGCCGACGACCGGTTCCTACAACGCCTCCAAGCCCGCCACCTACGCCCCCGAGCACGACCTCCCCTCGCAGTACCCGGCGAAGCTGGACGGGGGAGTCGCCTCCGGCGTGGACCCGCTCGCCGGCGAGCTGAAGAGCGCGTACGGCACGGACGACATCTACGGGATGCACTGGCTCCAGGACGTCGACAACGTCTACGGCTTCGGCAACGAGCCCGGAAAGTGCTCCGCCGGACCGACCGCGACCGGACCCTCGTACATCAACACCTTCCAGCGCGGACCGGAGGAATCGGTCTGGGAGACCGTTCCGCACCCCACCTGCGACAAGTTCGCCTACGGGGGCAAGAACGGCTACCTCGACCTCTTCACCGGGGACGCCTCCTACGCCAAGCAGTGGAAGTTCACCAACGCCCCGGACGCCGACGCGCGCGCCATCCAGGCCGCCTACTGGGCCGACATCTGGGCCAAGGAGCAGGGCAAGGGAACCCAGGTCACCGCGACCGTCTCCAAGGCGGCCAAGATGGGCGACTACCTGCGGTACTCCATGTTCGACAAGTACTTCAAGAAGGCGGGGAACTGTGTCGGCCCGACCGTCTGCCCCGCCGGCACGGGCAAGGACAGCGCGCACTACCTGATGTCCTGGTACTACGCCTGGGGCGGCGCCACCGACACCGCGGCCGCCTGGTCCTGGCGGATCGGCTCCAGTCACGCCCACGGCGGCTACCAGAACCCCCTCGCCGCCTACGCGCTCAGCGAGTACGCCCCGCTGAAGCCCAAGTCGGCGACCGGCTCGGCGGACTGGGCGACCAGCCTCGACCGGCAGCTGGAGTTCTACCGCTGGCTCCAGTCCGACGAGGGCGCCATCGCGGGCGGGGCGACCAACAGCTGGCAGGGGCGGTACGCGCAGCCTCCGGCCGGAACCCCCACCTTCCACGGGCTCTTCTACGACGAGAAGCCCGTCTACCAGGACCCGGCGTCCAACCAGTGGTTCGGCTTCCAGGCCTGGTCCATGGAGCGGGTCGCCGAGCTCTACGAGCAGACGGGTGACGCAGGCGCCAAGGCCGTGCTCGACAAGTGGGTCGGCTGGGCCCTGTCGAAGACCACGATCAACCCCGACGGCACGTACCGCATCCCCTCCACCCTCAAGTGGTCCGGCGCCCCCGACACCTGGAACGCGTCCGCTCCCGGCGCCAACGCGGGCCTGCACGTCACCGTCGCCGACTACACCGACGACGTGGGCGTGGCCGCCGCCTACGCCAAGACCCTCACCTACTACGCCGCGAAGTCCGGCAACGCCGAGGCCAAGCGGGTCGCCAAGGCCCTGCTCGACGGCATGTGGGCCCACCACCAGGACCCCCTGGGCGTCTCCGTCGAGGAGACCCGGACCGACTACAGCCGCTTCAACGACCCGGTGTACATCCCCAGCACCTGGACCGGCACGATGCCGAACGGCGACACGGTGAACTCCGCCTCCACCTTCGCCTCGATCCGCACCTTCTACCAGGACGACCCGGCCTGGCCGAAGATCGAGGCCTACCTCGCCGGCGGCGCCGCGCCCGCCTTCACCTACCACCGGTTCTGGGCCCAGGCGGACATCGCCCTGGCCATGGGCTCGTACGCGGAGCTGCTCGAATGACAGCCCGCCCCGCCTGAAGAGCAGCTCCGCGTACGACGAGGCCGGGCAGCCCGCAAGGGCCTGCCCGGCCTCTACGCGTCCATCCGTCGCCCGCTCTCCCGGAAGCCCGGCCGCGTCGTCACCGGTGACGGCGGGACGCCCCGGGCTTCGAGCGGTTCACAGCCCCAGTGCCAGCCGGTAGTACGCCTGGTTCCAGCGGAGATCGCGCCGGAACTGCTTCGGAGTCGTGGTCTCCTCGATGAGGGCGAGTTCCAGGCGGAGCATTTCCGCCAGGTCGTCGAGGTGGTCGGAGGTGAGGGCGGTGCTGAGGACGGTGTGGTGCGGTCCTCCGGCCGTCAGCCAGGATTCGGTGGAGGTCCGCAGGTCGGGGCGGGGCCGCCAGACCGCGCGGGCAACGGGCAGGGCGGGCAGCGGGTGAGGGGGCGCCACCACGTCGATGTCGTTGGCGATCAGGCGGAAGCGGTCGCCGAGGTCGGCGAGCCCGACCACCACGGCCGGGCCGGGGGCCGCGTCGAACACCAGGCGCACCGGGTCCTCCCGCCCGCCGATGCCGAGGGGGTGGATCTCGCAGCTGGGCCTGGCGGCGGCGATGGTGGGGCAGACTTCCAGCATGTGCGCACCGAGGATGAGCTCGTTGCCGGGTGTCAGGTCGTAGGTGTAGTCCTCCATGAAGGAGGTGCCGCCCGGGAGGCCGACGGCAGCCACTTTGAGGGCGCGCAGCAGGACGGCGGTCTTCCAGTCGCCCTCTCCTCCGAAGCCGTACCCCTGGGCCATAAGCCGCTGCACGGCGAGGCCGGGCAGCTGGCGCAGTCCGCCCAGGTCCTCGAAGTTGGTGGTGAAGGCCCCGAAGCCGCCCGTTTCGAGGAAGGTGCGCAGGCCGGCTTCGATGCGGGCCGCGTAACGCAGCGCGTCATGCCGTCCGCCGCCCGGTCGCAGTTCCGGCGCCAGGTCGTACAGGTCGGCGTACTCCTCGACGAGGGAAGCCACCTCGGTCTCGTCCGCGCTGTCGACGACCTCCACCAGGTCGTTGACGCCGTAGGTGTTGACGGAGACGCCGAAGCGCAGCTGGGCCTCGACCTTGTCGCCCTCGGTGACGGCCACGTCGCGCATGTTGTCGCCGAAGCGGGCGACCTTGAGGGTGGCCAGTTCGGATCGTGCGGCGGCCGCCCGCGCCCAGACCGCGACGCGTGCGCTCGTCACCGGATCGGTGACGTGGCCGGCCACGGTCTTGCGGGGTACGCCGAGACGGGTCTGGATGTGCCCGAACTCGCGGTCTCCGTGGGCGGCTTGGTTGAGGTTCATGAAGTCCATGTCGATGGTGTCCCAGGGCAGGGCCACGTTCGACTGGGTGTGGAGGTGCAGCAACGGCTTGCGCAGCGCGTCCAGTCCGGCGATCCACATCTTGGCCGGCGAGAAGGTGTGCATCCAGGCGATGAGCCCGATGCACCGGTCGTCGGCGTTCGCGTCGAGGCACACCCGGCGGATGGCGTCGGCGTCGGTCAGTACCGGCTTCCACACCACACGCGCGGGAATGCCGGAGGCGTCGGCCAGCGCGGTGGCGATCTGCCGCGACTGTTCGGCGACCTGCTTCAGCGTCTCCTCCCCGTACAGGCCTTGGCTGCCGGTGAGGAACCAGATCTCCTGGGCGGGGGATGTTCGGCTGGGCACATGGACTCCTGAAGGTGACGTCCCGCAGCGCTGGTGAGGGCGGCGCGCGGGTGGGGATTCGGGAACGGGCAACGGGGGCGGGGGTCAGCCCGCGGTGTGGGTCGTGTCGCGGATGTGCCTCAGGCGGTGCAGCAGGCCACCGGTGGCGAAGTGGTCGTGCAGGAGCCGGTATTCGGCGAAGAGGGCGTCGTACGCGTCGGCCCGCGGGGCGTCGGGCAAGTAGACGGCCGGCAGTCGGCGGCCCATGGCGGCGGTGGCCGTCCGTACGTCGGCGTGCGCGCCGGCGGCTACGGCGGCGTGGATGGCCGACCCGAGGGCGGGGCCCTGGTCGGACGCGGCGAGGGAGACGGGGCGGCGCAGCACGTCGGAGTAGATCTGCATCAGCAGTTCGTTCTTGGCCAGTCCGCCGGCGACGATGAACTCGTGGACCGGTACGCCGCCTGCTTCCAGGGTCTCCACGATGACGCGGGTGCCGAACGCGGTGGCTTCGAGCAGTGCGCGGTAGACGTCCTCGGGGCGGGTCGCGAGGGTGAGACCCACGATGACTCCGGAGAGGTGGTGGTCGACGAGGACCGAACGGTTGCCGTTCAGCCAGTCGAGGGCGACCAGTCCGTGTCCGCCGACCGGCTGTCCGGCGGCCTTCCGGGTCAGCAGGGTGTGCAGGTCCTCGCCGCGCTCGGCGGCCTCGGCGAGGTAGTCCGACGGGACGCCTTGGTCCAGCACCCAGGCGAAGATGTCGCCGACCGCGCTCTGGCCGGCCTCGTAGCCGTAGGCTCCCTCGACGATCCCGCCGGCCACGACACCGCAGATGCCGGGGACGTCGGCCAGGACGGGGGCGTTCACGACGTGGCAGGTGGAGGTCCCCATGATGGCGAGCAGTTGTCCGTCCTCGACGGCCTGGGCCGCCGCCGCGGTGACATGGGCGTCGACGTTGCCCGCGGCCACGGCGATGCCGGGCCGCAGCCCCGTCCACGCTGCCGCCTGCGTACTGAGCGAGCCCACGCGTGAGCCCAGAGCGGAGAGGGGGAATTCGAGGCGGGTGCGTGCGAAGTCGGCGAACCGGGGGTTCAGCGCGGCCAGGTACTCCTCGCTCGGGTAGGCGCCGTCCTGGTGGATGCCCTTGTATCCGGCGGTGCAGGCGTTGCGGGACTCGGTTCCGGTGAGCTGCCACACGATCCAGTCGGCGGCCTCGATCCACCGCGCGCAGCTTTCGTAGACGAGCGGATCCTCCTCCAGGACCTGGAGGGCCTTCGCGAACTGCCACTCGGCGGAGATCCGGCCGCCGTAGCGGGCGATCCACTTCTCCCCGCGGGCGTGGGCGAGTTCGTTGATGCGGTCGGCATGGGACTGGGCGGCGTGGTGCTTCCACAGCTTGGGCCACGCGTGCGGGCGTCCGGCGAGCTCGGTCTCGGCGAGGGGAGTCCCGTCGGCCAGCGTGGGCAGGACGGTGCAGGCGGTGAAGTCGGTGGCGATGCCGATCACCGCGGCGGGATCGATCCCCGCCGCCGCCAGGGCCTGCGGGACGGCGTGACGCAGTACGTCCCGCCAGTCCTGGGGGTGTTGCAGGGCCCAGTCCGGAGGCAGCGGCGCACCGCCTTGCGGCAGGTATCGGTCGATGACGCCGTGCCGGTAGGCGTGGACGGCCGCGGCCAGTTCCTGACCGTCGCGAACCCGCACCACCACGGCGCGGCCCGACAGCGTGCCGAAGTCGACGCCGACCGTGTACTGCTCCGATTCCTCGGAAGGCGGGGTGGGCGCGAGGGGATGGGGTGACGTCAACAGAGTGCCTTTCGAAGGAGCCGTGGGGGCGGCACGCGGCGCGGCCCGGCAGCCGGAGATGCCGTCCGACAATCCTGACGGTCGGCGAAGGGTCCGATGCCTTGCAGTGTGAGCGCTAACAATGTCGATAGGCAAGAGGTCTGCGTGGATCATGTGGGAGACCCCCTTGGCGCGGCGGCCTTCGTATACGGGGCCTCGCCTCGATGTGTGGTTGATTCGACGCGGGTTGAGGTCTCTGATCCGGGCGACGGCGTCGACGGTCTCGCGAACGGATGGAGCCCGCCTCGTTGCCCCACGTGACGTGGTAACGGACAGGTAACGCGCGCAGAGGGGTTGAGAACCCGGCTTGTTAGCGCTCACAATGCGACGGCGCCCCTTCTCAAGGGCATCCCGTTCCGGTCGCCCCCGCCCCGCCCCCGCCCCCCGCCACGCCCATGACCACGGGCACGGCCCGGCACCGGCCGTGCGGAGCCTCTTCCGTACACCCCGAAAGGACACCCGTCATGGCTCGCAGAGCAGCTCTCGTCCTCACCGTCGCCCTTCTCGCCTCCTCGGCGTTGACCGCCTGCTCGACCGAGGGCCCCGCTTCCACCCCGGCCTCCGGGGCCAAGACGGGCTCCGGCGGCGCGATCACCATGGGCTTCGCCCAGGTCGGCGCCGAGAGCGGTTGGCGTACCGCCAACACCAAGTCCGTCCAGGAGGCGGCGAAGAAGGCCGGGATCGAACTCAAGTTCTCCGATGCTCAGCAGAAGCAGGAGAACCAGATCAAGGCGATCCGCACCTTCATCCAGCAGAAGGTCGACGTGATCGCCTTCTCGCCGGTCGTGGAGTCCGGCTGGGACACGGTGCTGAAGGAGGCCAAGGACGCGGGCATCCCGGTCATCCTCACCGACCGCGCCGTGGACACCAAGGACACCTCCCTCTACAAGACCTTCCTGGGCTCGGACTTCGTCAAGGAGGGCAAGTCCGCGGGCGAGTGGCTGACCGGCGCGTACGCGAACGAACAGGGCCCGGTCAACATCGTCGAGCTCCAGGGCACCACGGGCTCCGCACCCGCCAACGACCGCAAGGCCGGCTTCGCCGACGCGATCCGCGCCGACGGCAAGTTCAAGATCGTCGCTTCGCAGACGGGCGACTTCACCCGCGCCAAGGGCAAGGAGGTCATGCAGGCGTTCTTGAAGTCCCAGAAGGACATCGACGTCCTCTACGCCCACAACGACGACATGGCCCTCGGCGCCATCCAGGCCATCGAGGAGTCCGGCAAGAAGCCCGGTACGGACATCAAGGTGATCTCGGTGGACGGAATCAAGGACGCCTTCGTCGCGATGACGGAGGGCAAGATCAACGTCGTGGTGGAGTGCAACCCGATGCTCGGCGACCAGCTGATGGAGCTGGCCAAGAAGGTCGTGGCGGGGGAGAGCGTCCCGACCCGGGTCGAGACCCAGGAGGGCGTCTTCCCGCAGGACAAGGCCGCGGCCGCCCTGCCGACCCGGAACTACTGACGCGGCAGGTTCCGGTGCCGCGAGAGGCCCGGCCCGGCCCGTCTCCTCCGGAGCTCGCGGGGCCCGTGACGCCTGGCACCGGAGCCCGCTCCACCACCCCACCCCACCCCACACATGAGAGGAGGGCGGATGGCATCTCCGTCCACCCCGCCGCCCACGGGCGCCGGCGGCCCGCGGCCGGTCCTGGAAGCCCACGACATCCGCAAGCAGTTCCCGGGCGTGCTCGCCCTCGACGGAGTCGCCCTGCGGCTCTTCCCCGGTGAGGTGCACGCCTTGATGGGCGAGAACGGCGCCGGGAAGTCCACCTTGATCAAGGTGCTCACCGGCGTCCACCCCGCCGACGGCGGCACCATCGTCGTCGACGGCCGGCCCCACGCGTTCACGGACCCCCTCCAGGCGCAGCGGGCCGGCATCAGCACCGTCTACCAGGAGGTGAACCTCTGCCCGAACATCTCGGTCGCCGAGAACATCCTCATCGGGCGCGAACCGCGCCGGTTCGGTCTCATCCACTGGTCCGCGATGCGGCAGCGGGCGGCCGAGCTGCTGACGGAACTGGACCTCGAACTGGACGTCACCAGTCTGCTCGATTCACATTCCCTGGCGGTGCAGCAACTGGTCGCCATCGTCCGGGCGGTGGACGTCTCGGCGAAGGTGCTCGTGCTGGACGAACCCACCTCCAGCCTGGATCGCGAGGAGGTCGCCCAGCTCTTCACCCTGGTGCGGCGCCTGCGGGACCGCGGTGTGGCCATCCTGTTCGTCACGCACTTCCTCGACCAGGTATTCGATCTCTGCGACCGCGTCACCATCCTGCGCAACGGCCGGATGGAAGGCGAGTACCCCATCGGCGAACTCACCCCGGTGACGCTGGTGCAGCGCATGATCGGCGGAGAACTGGCCACCCTCGACCAGCTGTCCGGCCGTGCCCACGAGGAAGCGGCCGAACGGGAGGCCGGCGAGCCGTTCCTCCGGGCACGACAGCTGACCCGCACGGGCTCGATCGAACCGTACGACCTCGACATCCATGCCGGCGAGGTCATCGGACTGGCCGGCCTCCTGGGCTCGGGCCGCACCGAGGTGGCGCGCCTCCTGTTCGGCGCGGACAGCGCGGACGCCGGAGAGGTGAGCATCGAGGGCAAGAAGGTACTCCTGCGCACCCCCCGCCACGCCATCGCCCGGGGCATCGCGTTCTGTTCCGAGAACCGCAAGTCCGAGGGACTGGTGGGCGAGCTCACGGTCCGCGAGAACATCATCCTCGCGTTGCAGGCCGCCCGCGGCTGGACCAGGCCGCTGGCCCGTGCGAAACAGGACGAACTGGCACGGCACTGGATCGAAGCCCTGGACATCCGCCCCGCCGACCCCGAAGCGCAGGTACGCCACCTCAGCGGAGGCAACCAGCAGAAGGTCCTGCTCGCGCGCTGGCTGCTGACCGACCCCCGGCTCCTGATCCTCGACGAACCCACCCGGGGCATCGACATCGGAGCCAAGGCGGAGATTCAGAAACTCGTGGCCCGCCTGGCGGGCGAAGGCACCGCGGTGCTGTTCATCTCCGCGGAACTCGAAGAGGTCCTGCGCCTGAGCCACCGCATCGCCGTGCTCCGCGACCACCGCATGGTGGCCACCCTCGCGAACGACGACACCGTCACGCCGGAACGCCTCCTCACGACCATCGCCACCGGAACGGACTCATGACCACCCAGCCCGCCAAGGCCGAGGCGGCCGCCGCGATCGGGAGACGGCTGGCCGGCCACCGCCTGCTGTGGCCCGCGCTCATCCTGCTCGCCCTGCTCCTCGGCAACCTCGCGTTCCACCACGACTTCTTCTCCGTCCGCATACGCGACGGCCACCTCTACGGCAGCCTCATCGACATCCTGCAGTTCGGTGCGCCCCTCATCCTGGTGGCGCTCGGCATGACCCTGGTCATCGCGACCCGCGGGATCGACCTCTCGGTGGGTTCCACCGTCGCCATCGCCGGCGCCCTCGCCTGTGGGCACATCTCCACCGCCGCGCATCCCGGCAGCGTCGCCACCCTGCTCACGGCCGTCTCCCTCGCGCTCGGCGTCGCCCTCGTACTGGGCCTCGCCAACGGCTTCCTCGTGTCCGGGCTGGGGGTGCAGCCCATCGTGGCCACCTTGATCCTCATGGTCGCGGGCCGCGGCGTCGCCCAGCTGATCACGGACGGCCAGATCGTCACGGTGACCAGCGCCCCCTACAAAATGATCGGCGGGGGCTACTGGCTGACCTTCCCGTTCGCCGTCCTCCTGGCAGCCGCCCTCGTCGCGCTCACCGCCTTCGTCACCCGCCGCAGCGCACTCGGCATGCTGATCGAGTCCGTCGGCGGCAACCCCGCCGCCAGCCGCCTCGTCGGCATCCGGGCCGGCGGCCTGCTCGCCCTGGTCTACGTCTTCAGCGCGCTGTGCGCCGCCGTCGCCGGGCTGATGATCAGCTCCAACGTCTCCAGCGCCGACGGCAACAACGCCGGACTGTGGATCGAGCTCGACGCGATCCTCGCCGTCGTCGTCGGCGGCACCGCACTGACCGGAGGACGCTTCTCCCTCGGCGGCACCGTTCTGGGCGCACTGATCATCCAGACCCTGTCCACCACCGTCTACACCCTCGGCGTCCCACCCGAGACCACCCTCGTCTTCAAGGCCTTCGTCGTCATCGTCGTCTGCCTCGTCCAGTCCCCGGTCTTCCGGGCCAAGGTCCTGCGCCGCCGCAGGACGACCACTCCCCGATCCCACACCGCGGCGGGCGCCACCCCGCAGCAGCAGGAGGTACGCGCATGAGTACCGGCATCGCGAGCGCCGCCGCGCACCTCACCCGCCCCTTCGCGACCGTGTCCCCGCGCACCCGCACCCGTATCCCACTGATCGTCACGGCCGTCCTGCTGGCCGTCATGTTCAGCGTCGGATCGGTGCGCTACGAGGGCTTCCTCTCCGCGCAAGTCGTACTGAACCTGCTGATCGACAACGGATTCCTCCTGGTCGTCGCGGTCGGGGCGACCTTCGTCATCCTCACCGGCGGCATCGACCTGTCCGTCGGCTCCATGGTGGCCCTGTCGACCATGCTCACGGCCTGGCTGGTCGAGTCGCACGGCTGGCCCCTGGCCACCGTCATCCCGCTGGTCCTGCTCGTCGGCGCCGCGAGCGGAACGCTCATGGGCTGGATCATCCACACCTTCGAGATCCAGCCGTTCATCGTCACCCTGGCCGGCATGTTCCTCGCCCGCGGGCTCTGCTACACGATCAGCACCGAATCCATCACGATCAGCGACCCCACCACGGCGGGAATCGCGCAGACCAGGCTGTACGGGCCGGCGGGACTGTTCGTCTCGATCCCGGTGGTCATCGCCCTGGCCGTGCTGGTGATCGCCTTCGTCGTACTGCACCACACGCGCTTCGGCCGCAACGTGTACGCGCTGGGCGGCAACGAGTCCTCCGCACGCCTGATGGGTCTTCCGGCGGGCTCCACCAAGATCGCCGTGTACGCCGTCAGCGGCCTGTGCTCCGCGCTCGGCGGCCTGCTGCTGACCTTCTACATGCTCTCCGGCTACGCCCTCCACGCCATGGGCATGGAACTCGACGCGATCGCCGCCACCGTGATCGGCGGCACGCTGCTGACCGGAGGCTCCGGCTTCGTCCTGGGCACCGCCCTCGGCGTGCTCGTCCTCGGCATGATCCAGACGGTCATCAACTTCCAGGGCACGCTCAGCTCCTGGTGGACCCGGATCGTCATCGGCGCCCTGCTGCTCGTGTTCATCGTGCTGCAACGCCTGATGATCGGCCGCCGCCCTGCCGCCGACTGACCCCGCCGCCGACTGACCCCGGCTCCGCAGCCCACCAGCCCGCGCCACCGCGTTCGCGCGCCGCGATCACAGCGTGCCTCCCGGCGCGCCCGCCGGTGGACCGACTTCCAGGGAATACCGCCATGGAACACGCATACGAATCTGTCGACCAGGCCGCCGAGCCCAGGCAGACGGCCGCCTGTCCGCGGACGGCCCGCCCCCTGCGCCTGGACGATGACGGAACGGGGGAGAGGTGGCGGTTCGGCTTCCCCGGCCGGGCCCGCGCCGAGGTCCACACGCGCGGCGCCCGGCTCCGTTCCCTGATCCTGCCGGACCGCTGGGGCCACACCGCCGACGTGGTGCTCGCGCCCCGCGACCCCGCCGCCTGCGAGGGCTCCGCACGCTACTTCGGTGCGACGGTGGGCCGTTACGCCAACCGCATCGCGCGCGGCGGGATCGTCGTCGACGGAGTCACCCACCAGCTCGCCACCCAGGAGACCGGGCACACCTTGCACGGTGGTCCCGACGGGTTCGACCAGCGCCTGTGGCGGTGCGAACCCTTCCACTCGGCGCACCGCACCGGTGTCCGCATGTTCCTGCACAGCCCCGACGGCGACCAGGGATTCCCCGGCGCCCTGAACGTGCGCCTCACCTACACGCTGGACCGCGATGACAACCTGACGATGTCGTACCAGGCGGTCGCCGACGCGCCGACGATCGTCAACCTCACCAACCACGCCTACTGGAACCTCGAAGGGGAGGGGCGTGGCAACGTCCTGGCCCACCACCTCCAGGTCGCGGCCCCCCTCTACACCCCGGTCGACGCCGAGTTGATCCCCGACGGCCCTCACCGCCCGGTCAGCGACACCCCGTTCGACCTCCGCCGGCACCGGCGCCTCTCCGACGTCCTGACCCATACGGAGGCGCAACTGGCTCTCGCCGGCGGAGGCTTCGACCACAACTGGGTCCTCGAGGGCGCCCGGCGAGCCAGCCCTCGTCAGGCCGCTGTCTTGTACGCCCCCGCATCCGGCCGCCGCATGGAGGTGCGCACCACGGAACCGGGCATCCAGGTCTACACCGCGCAAGGCCTGACCGGTGACATCACGGGCAAGGCAGGCAGGCCGTACCACGCCTACGCGGGGGTCGCGCTGGAGACCCAGCACTTCCCGGACTCCCCGAACCGCCCCGACTACCCGACGGTCGTCCTGCGCCCGGGCGAGCTGTACCGGTCGACCACGATCCACAGCTTCACCACGGTCACCGCCTGAGAGGGGCGGCGGCGGCCGTAGCCGCTGTCCGGTGCCGGGGGGCACCGGACAGCGGCTTTGGTGCGTGCGCCGGCTCCCCCCGTACGAGGTGCCCCCGGGGCCCCGGCTCCCTGCGGAAGGGGCCAACCGCCGGCCGCGTGGGGGTCATTCGCCGGGGGGAGCGATCCTGCGGGCCGTGCTGGCGCGCACGATGAGCTCGGGCGCCACCACCAGATGGGTCGACTCGTCGGTCCGGCCCTCGATGTGGTCCAGGAGCAGCCCGATGCTGTCGCGGCCGAGCGAGGCGAAGTCCTGGCGGATCGTCGTCAGCGGGGGCGGGAAGAACTCCGCCTCGGGGATGTCGTCGAAGCCGGCGACCGCCACGTCCTCGGGCGTGCGCAGGCCCGCTTCCCGCAGGGCCCGTAGGA
The DNA here is from genome assembly GCF_057834205.1 of Streptomyces sp. GL_148. NCBI lineage: Bacteria > Bacillati > Actinomycetota > Actinomycetes > Kitasatosporales > Streptomycetaceae > Streptomyces > Streptomyces sp. GL_148. Next base: position 7,844,361 of record NZ_CM174396.1, read on the forward strand.
CACCGAGGGCCATCTGGTCGTTGGCGACGAACACCGCGGTGAGGCCGGCTCCCCGCCCTCGTGACGCAAGGACCCGACCCGCCAGCTGCTGGCCGGCCTGGTATCCCGACAGCGGACTCCAGTCGCCGCGCAGCACGGGCGGCACCTCGGCGCCGGCATCGCGCAGCGCGTCCTCCCACCCCTGTGTGCGGGCCTCGCTCTCGAGCCAGTCGGGGGGGCCCGCCACGTGCCACACGGTGGCGTGGCCCGACGCGAGAAGGTGCTCCGTGATCATGCGGGCGCCGAGGTTCTGGTCCAGCGACACCCCCGGCAGGTCGAGGGTGTGGCCGCCTTCCACGGTGACCACGGGGCACGGTGCTTCCAGTGCCGCCAGGGCGCGTACCGCGGCGCGTTGCGGAGTGACGGCGACGATCCCCTCCACGCCCCACCCGGCGAGGTGCTGCATGGCTTCGGCGAGGGCTGTCTGCGTGGCGGTGCGAAGCGTGACGGCGGACGTCAGGTAGCCGCGGTCCCGAGCGGCCTCCTGCACTCCCGCCACGGTGCTGGCGGGCCCGTGCAGCGTGGTGTTCACCGCGATGACGCCCAGCGTGTGGGTCCGGCGGGTGGCCAGGGCCCGGGCCGCCGAGTTGCGGCGGTACCCCAGCTGCTCGATGACCTGAGTCACCGCGGCCCGGGTCTTGGCACTAACGTTCGGGTGGTCGCTGAGCACCCGTGACACGGTCTGATGGGACACGCCGGCGACGCGCGCGACGTCCGTCATCGTGGGCGCTCGCGAGACGTCTGGGAGCTGGGTCAACTCTCTTCCTTTCCTCATCGAGCGGCCTTCCCTCAAGGTACCGAACCGGCCGTGGCCCGCACACACCTCGGACCGACCGGAAGATTGTCGACCAGGTATAGATGTTGGCGTTCACATTATGCAGCGTTGATCGCATGTTGTGGGCATGAATCTTCTCGTACCTCTTGAGATTGCTGCTTGTTAGCGCTCACAATCTGATCGGGGCGGCCAAGGCGGGCCAACCGCGACGCCTGCTGCGGCCCCCGATCAGTCCAGCCCACTCATGCGCGACCGCGGGGCCTGCCGGACAGCGGTCCCGGAGAAACCCGCCGCGCATGCCGGAGCCAGGCCAGGCAGCGCCTGGTCTGGTCTTCTGCGATCAGCACTAGCCGGGTTGAGACCAGCCCGGACCAGCATCACGTGTGCGGAGTTCTTGTCCCTGGGGGATACAGCTCCGCACGCGGTGCAGGCGTAGGTTCGTTCGGAAAGGGGGAGTGCGTGCTTGGTTCTCGCTCCGCACTGTGCGCAGTCCATCGTGGTGTGCGCGGGGTGTACCAGGTACACGGCCCGGCCGTGCTTCCGTGCCATCTCGATCAGGGCCGTCTTCGTCGCGGAGATTGCCGCGTCGGCAGCCTTGCGGGCCATGGTGGACCTGGCGAGGAACTTCGGGCGGAAGTCCTCCACCGCCAGGGCGTCATGGTCGCGGACCACGCGCTTGGCCCACTTGCGGCCGGTGTCCTGGCGTTGCCGCGCCACCTTCTTGTGCAGCTTCGCGACGTGTTTCTTCGCCGCCTGATAGCCCTTCGACCCGGGCTTGCCCTTCGCCGGTTTCCGGCGGGCCATCATCCGCTGATACCGGGCCAGACCGGCGGCGGACTTCCTGCCGTGCTCGGCGTGCGGCAGGTCATGCTCGTCGGATGTGGTGGTCGCGGTCTCCTTCACGCCCCAGTCGATACCGATCACACGCCCGGCCTCCGGGAGCGGCCGCACCTCGGCGGGAACAACGAAACTCGCGTACCAGTGCCCGAGACTGTCCTGATAGACACGCACGCTGGACGGGTCGGCCGGAAGACTCCGCGGCCACACCACGGTCAGGGCGATACCACCCGCCAGGTACAGGCGGCCATCCTTCAACCGGAAGCCGCGCCGGGTGTAGTTCAGCGACGGCAGCGCTTCCCGCTTCTTCTTCCACTTCGGCATCCCCGCCCGCTGCCGCACCGGCAACCGGTCCTTGACGTCCTTTTGCGCCGTGGCCCGGGACTTCCCGAAATCCCGGATCAACTGCTGCTGCGGAACCGAGGACCCTTCGCGAAGCCAGGTGGTCCTGGTGCGGGCTTCGGTCAGCATCTTGTCGAGCTGAGCCGGACCACAGGTCCGCTTGTCCTCGCCTTCGGGCCGGCCCTTGTTCCACACATGCGTCTGCTTCGACTTCGCGCAGCACTCGTTCCACACCCACCGGCACCGGTCCCACTCGCCCAACAGGGCAGTGAGCGCGGTAGACGACACGCGGACGCGGAACGTCCACCGGGCATGCCCGGCATCCCCCACTACCGCGGTCGTCGCCATCCCAACAACCTAGCCCCGACCACTGACAACAACCGAAAGTACAGGTCAGACCAGATGCGCAGAGAACTCCGCCGCTTCGCGGCTCCACTCCAAGGACCCATTCCTCCCCGGCCCGAAGGCCGGGGCATCCTGGGAGAAATCCGGTGAGCGAGACCTTCCTGGGGGACCTCCGTCGTGAGGTCCTCGCAGCCAACCTGCGCATCCCGGAGGCCGGTCTGGCCACCCTCACCTGGGGAAACGTCAGCGGAGTGGACCGAGACGCCGGCGTCTTCGTCATCAAGCCGTCCGGGGTCTCCTACGCGGACCTCACCGAGGAGGACCTGGTGGTGGTGGCACTGGACGACGGGCGGGTCGTCGAGGGACACCTCAGGCCGTCCACCGACACCGAAACCCATCGGTGCCTCTACCGGGCCTTCCCCTCCATCGGCGGCGTCACCCACACGCACTCGACGCACGCCGTCGCCTTCGCCCAGGCGCGCCGCCCGATCCCCGTACTCGGCACGACGCACGCCGACACCTTCAACGGGCCCGTCCCCGTGACGGAGGACCTCACCGCCGAACAGTGCGCGCGGGACTACGAGTACAACACCGGACAGGTGATCGTCGCCCGGCTCGACGGCGACCCCCGCCGGGCCGACGAGGTTCCCGGAGCGCTCGTCTCACGGCACGGACCCTTCACCTGGGGTGCCACCGCGAAGGCGGCGCTGGAGAACGCCGTCGTCTGCGAGGCCGTGGCGGAGATGGCACTGCACACGCTGGCGCTGGGGTCCCGCTTCGGGGAAGCCTCCGAACCGCCGAAGCACCTGCTGGAGCGGCACTTCACCCGTAAGCACGGACCGGACGCCTACTACGGCAACGCCCCTCACGCCCCGAGGGTCTGAAGCGCGGCCTGTTCTCGGACAAACGTCGCTCAACTACCGGTTCAGCCAGGCGCCTGGCTTCATTGGGAGCGCTCCCACTATGAGCCCCCACCCCCCGAGGAAGGCTTCACCGTGCCTCCTGTCACCTCCGCCCGCGGCGTGCCACGTCGCGCGGCCGCCGTGCTCGCCGGCCTCGCGCTGGCCGTCGGCGGCCTGTCCACGACCGCCCTGACCGTTCCGGTCGCGGCTGCCGCCACCACGGCGGCCGCCGCCGGCACACCCGTACGGGTCAACCAGCTCGGCTACCTGCCCGACGGCCCCAAGCGCGCCACTGTGGCCAACTCCGCGACCGCCCCGCTCGCCTGGCAACTGCGCGACGCATCCGGCACGGTGGCCGCCTCGGGCGCCACCACGGTGCGCGGGTCCGACCAGGCGTCCGGCCAGTCCACGCACCTGGTGGACTTCGGCGCGTACACCGGCACTGGCACCGGCTTCACCCTGGTCGTCGACGGCCAGAGCAGCCACCCCTTCGACATCTCCGCATCGCTGTACGACGGACTGCGCGCCGACAGCATGTCGTTCTTCTACCAGCAGCGCAGCGGCATCGCGATCGACGCGGCTCTGGCGGGCGGCAGCGCCTACGCCCGCCCCGCCGGGCACCTGGGCGTCGCCCCGAACAAGGGCGACACCAGCGTCCCCTGCCAGGCCGGGGTGTGCGACTACCCACTGGACGTGCGCGGTGGCTGGTACGACGCGGGCGACCAGGGCAAGTACGTGGTCAACGGCGGCATCTCCGTCTGGGAGATGGTCAACTCCTTCGAGCGGGCGCGCCGTTCGGGCGGCGACGCGGCGCTCGGCGACGCGACGCTGCGGGTGCCGGAGCGTGGCAACGGGACGCCGGACGTGCTGGACGAGGCCCGCTGGGAGCTGGAATTCCTGCTGCGGATGCAGGTTCCGGCCGGGAAGCCGATGGCCGGGATGGCCTTCCACAAGATGCACGACGCCAAGTGGACCGCCCTGCCGACCCGGCCCGAACTCGACTCCGAGCAACGTGAGCTGCACAAGCCGTCGACCGCCGCGACGCTGAACCTGGCGGCCTCGGCCGCGCAGTGTGCCCGGGTGTACGCGCCCTACGACGCCGCGTTCGCCGCGCGCTGCCTGGACGCGGCCCGCCGCGCCTGGACGGCTGCCAAGGCCAGCCCGAACGTGCTTGCTCTCGCGACCGACAACACCGGCGGCGGGGCGTACGAGGACGCAGACGTCTCCGACGAGTTCTACTGGGCGGCGGCGGAACTCCTGGCCACCACCGGCGAGTCGCAGTACCGGGACGCCGTCACCTCCTCTGCGCACCACACCAAGCCCGTCGACGGGTTCTGGTGGGGCGGCACCGCGACGCCCGGCCGGATCACCCTCGCCACCGTCCCCGGCGTGGCCCTGCCCGCCGCCGATGTGGCCCGGCTGCGCGGCCTGTTGACCGCGGCCGCCGATGGCCACCTGTCCACCATGGCCGGACAGGGCTACGCCGTGCCCCTCGCCGCCACCGGGTACGTGTGGGGCTCCAACAGCTCCGTCACCAACAACGCGATGGTGCTGGCCGTCGCATACGAGCTCACCGGTCAACAACGTTATCGGGCGGGAGCGTTGGAGTCCCTGGACTATCTGCTCGGCCGGAACGCACTCGACCTCTCCTACGTCACCGGTTACGGCGAACGCCACTCCGAGAACCAGCACCACCGGTTCTGGGCACACCAGAACGACGCCTCGCTACCGCACCCGCCGGCCGGTTCCTTCGCGGGCGGGCCGAACGCGGGACTGGAGGACCCGGTGGCCAAGGAGAAGCTCGCGGGCTGCGCACCGGCGGCTTGCTACGTGGACGACATCGGCTCGTACTCCACCAACGAGGTGGCCATCAACTGGAACGCCTCACTGGCCTGGCTGGCGGCTTTCGCGGCTGAGCGGCGCAGCGTGCCGGCGGTGCCGGTCGTCCAGGTGGCGCCGGCGGCCGTGACGGTCCCGGAGGGCGGTTCGGCGCCGGTGGGCGTGCGGCTCTCGGCCGCGCCGGCGCAGAACGTCACGGTGACGGTGGCCCGGAACTCCGGCGACCAGGACCTGTCGGCGGCCGCGAGTCTGGTGTTCACCCCGGCCGACTGGGCGACGGCGCAGCAGGTTTCGGTCTTCGCCGCGCAGGATGCCGACGGGTCCTCGGACAGCGCGAGTTTCACCGTCGGTGGTCCTGGCGTGCAGCCGGCGACCTTCACGGCGACGGAGGCGGACGACGACGTGTCGGCGGCCGCCTGCACGGTGGCCTACCGGATCGACAACGCCTGGGGCAACGGCTTCACGGCGACGGTGACCGTGAAGAACACCGGAACCTCGGTGATCTCCGGGTGGACCCTCGGCTGGAGCTTCGCGGGTGATCAGCGGATCAGCAACGCCTGGAACGCCACGGTGAGCCAGACGGGCACCGCGGCCACCGCCCGGGACGCCGGATGGAACGGCACACTCGCACCCGGTGGCAGCGCGAGCTTCGGCTTCCAGGCGACGTACTCGGGTACCAACGCGATCCCGGCGCGCTACACGCTGAACGGTGCACTCTGCTCCTGAACGATCGTCACGCCCCGTCCGCCCACCGACCGGGTGCGGCGGGCGGAGCGCGTCGGGCAGACGACGGAGTGGAGCCAGGATCATCCTGGCTCCACTCCATGCGGGGCGTGTCACCTGATTTCTTCCAGGATGCTCCGGGCTTCAGCCCGGGGAGGAATGGGTCCATACACCTACCGGCTTCGTGTGTCGTCTACCGCGCTTGCTGCCCTGGAGGGGGAGTGGGCGCGGTGTCGTTGGGTGTGGAACGAGTGCGTGGCGATTTCCCGCAAGGTCCACCACCTGAACAAGACGGCCGACGCGAAGACGACGTGTGGGCCGCGCCAGCTCGACAAGATGCTGAGTGTGGCGCGCGGTTCGATGTCCTGGCTGCGTGCGGGAAGCAGCGTTCCTCAGCAGCAGATCATCAGGGACTTCGCCAAGTCCCGGGCGAAGGCGCTCAAGGACATCAAGGCCCGGTTGCCGATGCGGCAGCGGGCGGAGATGCCCCGGATCAAGCGGAAGCGGGAAGCCGCGCCGTCGTTGAACTACACGCAGCGCGGATTCCGGCTCAAGGATGGCCGCCTGCACCTAGCCGGCGGGATCGCCGTAACGGTGGTGTGGTCGCGGGAACTGCCCAAACCGCCGTCCAGCGTCCGCGTGTACAGGGACAGCCTCGGCCATTGGTACGCGAGTTTCGTCGTCCCCACGGTGACCGAGGACCTGCCGGAGACCGGCGCCGTGATCGGTATCGACTGGGGCGTGAAGGAGACCGCGACCACCACGTCCGACGCCCACGACCTGCCCCACGCCGAGCATGGAAAGATGGCCGCCGCGAAGCTGGCGCACTACCAGAGAATGATGGCCCGGCGCCGGACCACGAAGAACCGTCCCGACACCGCCGGCTACCGCATGGCTCGCCGGGCTGCGGCGAAGGTCTCGAAGAAGATCGCCCGCCAGCGGCAGGACTCCGGCCGCAAGTGGGCCAAGCGTCTCGTCCGCGACTTCGACCACCTCGCGGTGGAGGACTTCCGGCCGAAGTTCCTCGCGAAGTCCACCATGGCCCGCAAAGCCGCCGACGCCGCGATCGGCGCCATAAAGACGGCCCTGATCGAGATGGGCCGCAAGCACGGCCGGACCGTGCACCTTGTCCACCCCGCGTTCACCACCATGGACTGCGCGCACTGCGGAGCGAGAGCCAAGCACCGCCTCCCCCTCTCCGAAAGAACGTATACGTGCACCGCGTGCGGAGCTGTGTCCCCGCGGGACAAGAACTCCGCACGCGTGATGCTCGCCCGGGCTGGTCTCGCACCCGGCTGGTGTTGATCTTGTAAGACCTGCGCGCCCGCCGGGCCGCAGGCGAAGTGAGCCAGGAATCCTCTCCCTTCAGGGAGGGGAGGAGTCAATACGGGAACTGTGTCCCTTGGCCAGGGCAGGTCGTCAGGTGCGGGTCCAGCGCTGGTTGCTGCCGTTCGAGCAGGAGTAGAGCTGGATCAGGGTGCCGTTGGCGGTGCCGTTGCCGGCGGCGTCGAGGCAGAGGCCGGACTGGACTCCCACGATGGATCCGTCGGAGTTGAGGCGCCACTTCTGGTTGTCGCCACCCCAGCAGCTGTAGATCTGGACCTTGGTGCCGTTTCCGGTGCCGGCGGCGTCCAGGCACTTGTTGCCGTAGACCCTGAGCTCGCCTGCGGCGGTGTACGACCACTGCTGGTTGGTGCGGTTGTTGCAGTCCCACAGGTTGAGCTGGGTGCCGTCGGTGGTGCTGGCACCGGGCACGTCCAGGCAGCGGCCTGACCCGACGCCCTTGATCTGTCCAGAACCGGGCGAAGGGGTCGGAGTGGGAGTAGAGGATCCGGCGTTGAGTGCGTTGAGCACGGAGGAGTAGGCGGGCTTCTTGTTGCCGTTGCCGTCGAACAGCAGCGGCGATTGCTCGGATCGCCAGGAGTCGGTGTCGCGCACACCCCAGACGGTGATGCCGAGGCAGCGCGGGACGGCCAGGCAGTCGTTGGTCACGTTGGCGTAGGTCGTGCCCGAGGCGCCCTGGATGTCGAGTTCGGTGACGGCCACATCGACGCCGAGGGCGGCGAAACTCTGCAGGGTGGTGCGGAAGTTGCTGTTGTAGGGGCTGTCGCTGTTGAAGTGCGACTGGAAGCCGACGCAGTCGATCGGCACGCCGCGCTGCTTGAAGTCCCGGACCATGGCGTACATGGCCTGGGTTTTGGCCCAGGTCCAGTTCTCGACGTTGTAGTCGTTGTAGCAGAGCTTGGCGGCCGGGTCGGCGGCGCGCGCGGTGCGGAAGGCGACCTCGATCCAGTCGTTGCCGGTGCGCTGCAGGTTGGAGTCGCGCCGGGCTCCCGAAGTGCCGTCCTCGAAGGCCTCGTTCACGACGTCCCACTGGCCGATCTTGCCCTTGTAGTGGGCCATCACGCCGTTGATGTGGTTGGTCATCGCCTGGCGCAGCGTGCTGCCGCTGAGGCTCTGCATCCAGCCGGGCTGCTGGGAGTGCCAGGCCAGGGTGTGGCCGCGCACCTGCTTGCCGTTCTGCACCGCCCAGTTGTAGACGCGGTCACCCGCGGCGAAGTTGAACTGGCCCCGCTGGGGTTCGGTGGCGTCGATCTTCATCTCGTTCTCGGGCGTCACCGAGTTGAACTCGCGGCCGGCGATCGTCGTGTACGCCGAGTCGCCCAGCCTGCCCGAGGCGATGGCGGTACCGAAGTACCGGCCGCTCTGCGCCGCCGCGCTGCCGAGCGTGCTCTCGGCGGCGTGTGACGTCGGCGGCGCCACCAGCGCGGCGGCCGTGCCGAGGACGCCGACGACCAGGGCCGCATACAGGCCGCCGGTCTTCCGTCGGACGGTGGGTGGGGGAATGGCTTGTGAGCCCATGAATGAGCCTCCAGAAAGAAATCACGGAAGGGTTGGATCGCGGCATGGTGAATCCGCGTGAACGACGCCCGCGTCCACGGGAATGGGACGCTCATGAGCGCGTGGAGATCTGAGGGCGGCGCCCGGAACCGGACACGGACGGGCCACACTGCCTCGGCCATCAGTCTGGAAACACCGTCGAAACAAGTCAAGAGTTTCGAAAGCATTTCGAGAATCTGTCTCCCGACGGGCACCTATTAGTCCCTTTTCATTGAACGGCCCTCATCGAAAGTATTTCGATGAGGGCCGTTCAAGCGGGATCTGTAGCTGAAAGCATAAACAAGCATTTCCTTCGGTCAGCGCACGACCGTGTTGAACCCCAGCGCGGGGTTGGCGTTCCGGACGAGGGACTTGGCCTGCTCCGGCCACCACACGCCGGCCGCGGGATCGACGATGCCGTACTCCGGGTCGATGGTGCCGCCCGGGATGCCGCGGTTGCACTGGCCGTCGGACTGGCCGACGGTCTTGATCCACAGGTAGGCGTCGACGAGCGGGACGCCGGTGTTCGCGGTCGGCCGGTCGCCGACGCCGCGACCCGGGGCGTTGCACCAGGTTTGCGGGTCGCCGCTGTACTTGCCCGCGGGCGGGGTCCAGGCGCCCCGGCCGTTGCGGCTGGTGTCGACGACCAGGTGGGTGAGTTCCTGTGCGGGCGGGGCGCCGACGTTCTGCTGGAACCACCGGTCGGTCCAGTGCCACGTGGACGGATCGTCCACGTTCACGGAGTTTCCCGGCTGCCCGTCGTTCGGTGCTGCGGGTGAGTAGTACTGGCTCGCGCACCAGTCGGCGTGCCCCCTGGCCCAGTCCGGGCCCTTGGTGGCGAACCACAGGCACTGGGAGACCCAGGTGCCGTAGTGGGTGGACAGGCCGGTGGCCAGATAGTTGGAGACGTTCAGCGAGAAGCCCTGGGTGCGGGTGACGCCGGCTTGGAGGAGGCGTTGTGCGATGTCGCCGACGCTGCGCCAGTGGCTGTTTCCGGCGTCCAGGTAGACGACGCTGTTCGGCTGCTGACCCAGGGCGTCGATCGCGTGGTTGAGGTCGGCGAAGCGTCCTGCGGTGATCGCGCCGGTGGGGTCGCTGTCGGGACCGCAGTCGGAGGGGAGGTTGGCCAGCCCGTCCGGTTCGAGGACGACGACGGCCTTGCTGCGGCCGAGCCCCCGGGCGAAGGCGCTGATCCAGGCCTGGTACTCGGCGTCCGACTGCGCACCGCCGGAGGAGTACTGGGAGCAGTCGCGCAGCGGGATGTTGTAGGCCACCAGGACGGGAACCGTCCGGGTTCGCTCGGCGCGGCGCGCCAGGTCGCGTACGCGGGATTCGACCTGCTCCGGGGTGCCGTCGGTGAACCAGACGGCCTCCGGCCAACTGGCCAGCTTCGCCATCGACTTGGCGCCCTCGAAGTCGCCGTGGAGGAGGTCGGTGACGGCCTGGTGGGCCGCGTCGCTGTCGGGATCGACGTAGAAGCGGGTGTTCGTCGCAAGCGTGTGGGAGGCGGGCGCGGAGCTCGCCTCGGCAGAGGCCGGGGCGGCGGCGCCGAGGAGCAGCGTGAGTGCGCTCGCTGCTAGGACTAATCGGTGCAGGGGGGTGCGCACGGGGTTCCTTCGGTAGGGGTTGGGCCTTTCGGCGAGGGGAGGGGGCTCAGTAGCCGTAGATCATCTTGTAGGCGACCTCCGGCAGGAACTGTCCGGCCGAAGAGCCGGCCCCGACGCCGCAGTTGCCGTCGGACTCGCCGGGGACCTTGATCCACAGCAGCATCTCGGCACCGCCGCCGCGCTGGCTGGGAGTACCGATCCGGCGGCCTGCGGGGTTGCACCACTGGCCGTTGGAACCGTTGCCGTTGCGGCTGGTGTCGACGACGAACGGCTTGGTGTAGCCGTAGGAGCCCAGGGCGGAGTTGACCGCGTTGCCGTAGGCGGTGTTCTGGTCGGTGGTGAAGTAGTTGGAGACGTTCAGCACGAAGCCGCGTGCCCCGCCGACGCCGGCGGCGGCGAGCTGGCGCGCCATGGTCGAGGCGTCGACCCAGCCGGGGTTCCCGGCGTCGAGGTAGACCCAGGTGTTGGGTGCCTTGGCCTTGAACTGGTCGATCGCGTTCTTCAGCATGGCGTTGCGCTCGGCGATCTGGGCGGCCGTCATGCAGCTCTCGTGGCCGAGCGCGTCGGGTTCCAGGACGACGACGGCAGGGCGGTTGCCGATGCCACTGGCGAAGGCGGCGATCCAGGCGTCGTACGCGGCGCGGCTCCCCGCGCCGCCGCCGGAGTGACCGGCGCAGATGTCCCGATGGGGGATGTTGTACGCGACCAGGATCGGCAGCTTGTCGTAGGAGTCCGCGCGGCCGACGTAGGCGCCGGTGGCCGCGGCGATGTCGCCGCTCCAGTTCCCGAACCAGCGGGCTGCCGGGGTGTTGGCGATGGACGTCCGGATCGCCGCCGCCCGCCCGTCGCCGGGGTTCGCGTTGGTCCATCGCAGGGCGGAGTTGTCGGGGTCGGCGTAGAAGCCGCTGGTCATGGTGGTCGGGTCGGCGGCGTATGCCGGGCCGGCGTTGATCAGGGCGAGACCGGCGGTGAGGGCACCGGCCAGCAGGGCGGATGCGGCTCGTACGGACTTGCGCATGGTTCTTCCTCCGGTGGGGGGTGGGGAAGTGGAAGCGCTTCCAGTTTTGGTGTGGGGTCGGACCGCGCTGATGGGATGATTGGGGCCGTCGCCAGGGTGTGTCAAGTGGTTGAACGCGGAATTACAACCATGGGTCGGTGTGGCGTCATTGGTTGGAAGCGCTACCAGATCGAGACCAAGGGCGGGACCGCGTGCAGGTCCGAAGTCGGGGCGGTGATGGAATCATGGCCGCTGTTCGCTGTTCGCTGTTCGCCGTTCGCCGTCCGCGTGAGTCCGAGGAGTAGTTCTTCCATGGAGCCGTCACCCAAGCGCATGCCGACTCTCGACGAGGTGGCCGCACGAGCCGGCGTGTCGCGCACGGCGGCCTCCCGGGTGATCAACAACGCCCCGCACGTCAGCCGCGCCAAACGGGAGGCGGTCCAACGGGCGGTGCGCGAGCTGGATTTCGTACCCAATCCGTCCGCGCAGGCCCTGGCGACCCGCAGAGTCGGAGCGGTGGTGCTGGCGGTCTCCAGCGACGAACCGGGGCTGTTCGCGGACCCGTTCTTCGCGGAGGTCATCGTCGGCGTCAGCGCGGCGCTGGAGCAGACCGAACTGGAACTGATCCTGCTGCTGGCCAACACCCCGCGCGGCCGGGAGAGGTTCGAGCGGTTGCTGCGCTCCCGCCGGGCCGACGGCGTCATGCTGATGGCGCTGCGGGGCGACGATCCGCTGGGACGCCTGGGCGAGGAGGTCGATCTGCCCGTCGTCTTCGGTGGCCTCCCGCTCATCGGGGAACCCACGTGGTACGTGGACGCCGACAACCGGGGCGGTGCCCGCCTGGCCGCCGAGCACTTCGCGCGCACGGGCCGCCGACGGCCCGTCATGATCACCGGCCAGGTGGACGCCCGGGCCGCAGTCGCCCGGGAACAGGGGTTCACCGACGGTCTGACCTTGTCCGGCCTGCCGCTGCTCGGAGTTGAGCCCGGGCAGTTCACCGAGGAGGGCGGGGCCGAGGCGATGGAGAGGCTGCTCCGGGCGCACCCCGATCCCGACGCGGTGTTCGCGGCCTCCGACGCGATGGCCATCGGCGCTCTGCGCACCTTGCGGGAACGGGGGCTCCGGGTGCCCGAGGACGTCGCGGTGATCGGCTTCAACGACCTGGCGAGCGCCCGGCACACCAGCCCGCCGCTGACCACGGTCCATCAGCCGGTGCGGGCGCTGGGGCAGGAGATGGCCAGGATGCTGGTCAGTGTCATCGAAGGACACCGCCCCAGCCCGCTGATCCTCCCGACCCGCCTGACCGTGCGCGAGTCCGCCCCCGATCTGCCCGCGTCGGCCTGATCGGCGGGCGCTTCCGGCAGGGCCGGCCCGATCTGCGCCGGGTCAGATGAATCGCCACAGGTGGTCGTTGGCGCCGTTGTCGTCCCAGAGGACGGTCTGTGCTCCCTGGGCGGTGGAGGCGCCGGAGACGCCGAGGACGCGGCCGCTGTTGGCGCACTGGATCCTGAAGGTGTCGCCGCCGCCGTGGCGCAGGCGCCACCGGTGGTCGGCGGTGCCGCTGTCCGCCCACTGGACGATCCGGGCGCCGTTGGCGGTGTCGCCGTTCTCCACGGCGAGGACCTTGCCGCTGTGGGAGTTGCGCAGGCGCAGGTGGCCGCCGGTGTCGACGACGGCCGTCCAGAGATGGTCGGCGGTGCCGTTGTCGTCCCACTGGACGGCGAGGCCGCCGTCGGCGGTGGACATGTCCCGCACACCGAGTACCCGCCCGCTGGCGACGTTCTGGATGCGCCTGGCGCCGTCGGGGACGAACTGCCACTGGGCGGCGGGGGCGCCCGCGTCGGGCACCTGTACGGCTGCGGCGCCGTTGGCGGTGGAGCCGCCTTCGATGCCGAGCAGCTTGCCGGTGTGGACGTTCCGAAGCTTGTGGTACCCGTTGCCGGCGTCGACGACGGTCCACCGGTGGTCGGCGGTGCCGGTGTCGGTCCACTGGAGGATCGGGGCGTTGTCGGCGCTGGACATGTCCTTCACACCGAGGACCTTCCCGCTGTTGAGGTTGCGCAGCCGCAGTGCGGCGCCGTCGACGAGGAGGAGCCAGTCGTGGTCGGCGGTGCCGGAGTCGGTCCACTGCAGGGCGAGGCCCCCGTCGGCGGTGGACATGTCCCGGATGCCGAGGACGAGCCCGCTCGCCGCGTTGACGAGACGGAAGCCGGCGGTGTCGGTCCGCCAGTAGACGGTGTAGTTGAAGCCCTGGGCGTCGTGGAAGGGTGCGAGGTCTACCTTCGTGCCGTTCGTGGTGGCCGTGAAGGCTAGGGCGGTGCCGCTGGTTCGGGTGATCGAGGAGGGGTCCAGGGCCGGGAGGGAGGACAGTGTGGTGCTGCCGTAGTTGCCGGCGAGGACGGCGGGGCCGTAGGTGATCGCCGCGACACCGGGGTTGTCGTTGGCGGCCTGGAGGGCCACGCGCATGGGGAGCTTCACGGTGACGGTGTCGCCGGAGGCCCAGGACCGGGTGAGGGTGGCGTAGGTGCCCGGACCGGCCGTGACGGTCTGGGCGACGCCGTTGACGCTGACGGTGGCGCCCGAAGTCCATCCGGGGATACGGACGCGCATCGACCAGGTCCCGCCGACGCCGCCGGTGACCTTGAGCGTCGTGGTGTCGTCGGCCGGGTAGGAGGTGGTCTGGGTGACGGTGATGCCTCGCTGGGTCCAGTTCAGGACGGAGGGGAGGAACAGGTTCACGGTGAGGGTGGTGCTGCCGTCGTGGAAGTAGATGGAGTCCATCAGCTTCGTGTTGGACTCGATGCCCGTTCCCTGGCAGCACCAGAACGTCCCGTAGTCGGTGCTCCAGGTGCCGCCGCCCCACGCCGGGCCCTTGCCGCGGCGGCCGCCCGGGTTGAGGGGGGTGAAGTAGGTGACGTGCCCGTGCGGGTCGGCCGGGTTCTGGGCGCCGATGACGTGGTTGAGCAGCGCCTTCTCGTAGAAGTCGAAGTACGACGCCCGGCCGGGGTCCAGCTGCCACAGTTCTCGGGTCAGCTTGAGCATGTTGTAGGAGTTGCAGAGCTCGCAGGTGTCGGGGACGAGGAAGCCGGAGATGGCGTTCGGGGCCCGGAAGTGCTCCGCCTGGCTGTTGCCGCCGATGGCGTACGTGTGCGAGGTGGTGCAGATCGTCCACGCGTTGGCGGCGACGTCGCGGTAGCGGGTCGTCCCGGTGGCCTTGTACTCGCGGACGGCTCCGATCCACTTGGGCACCTGCGTGTTGGCGTGCAGACCGTTCAGTTGGTCCAGGTTCGCGGCGAGCGGGTCGAAGACCGCCGCGTGGTCGAACCGTTGGGCGGTGGTCAACCAGCGTGCGTCGCCGGTCTGTTGGTAGAGGTCGGCCAGAACCTCGTTCATGCCGCCGAACTCGACGCCCAACAACGACTGCATCCTGCTCTGGCTGAGTGCGGCGGTGCGCCGGTCGACCCAGCCGGCAAGCGCGAGGAGCACGTCGCGGGCCTGCGTGTTGCCGATGAGGCGCCACACGTCGAGCAGACCGGCCATGGTCTTGTGGACGCAGTAGTACGGGACGTTGCCGTTGTTCAGCGTGCCTGCTTCGAGGCTGGTGAAGTCGGCCTCGGGGAAGCCCGACAGGTAGCCGGCGGAGAACCCCGCGGTGGAGTTGTTGGCCTGGCACTTGGCGAGTTCGGCCACCATGCGGTCGGCCTTGTCGCGGCAGGTGGCGTCCCCGACCGCGGCGTAGGCCTGGGCCCATGCCGTGAGGAAGTGGCCCTGCACGTGGGTGCGGAAGGGGAACGCCGGGTCGTCCCATCCTCCGGTCGGGGCCGCGGCGTTGGTGGAGAGCCGGTGGTTGGCGCGGAAGTTGTACAGCAGGCGGTCGACGTCGATGAAGCGGAGATAGGCCAGGGTGCGGTTCTGATTGTCGAGCCAGCGGCTGCTGGTGAGCTGGACCTGACCCAGGTCGAACGGGAACGTCGACACTCCGACGTCGGACCTGACCGGCGGCGTCTGCGCCGTGGCGGAGACGGTGTTCAGTACGGGGCCGACAGCCGCGGCCACGGCCGCGACGCCGGTCGCCTTGATCACGGCGCGGCGGCTTAAGGGGGGAACCGGCATGGCGAACTCCATGGTCCGTGAGAGATGAGGGTGCCGCGCACAAGGGCTGTTGGGCCTCGACCGGCGGCTGCGAGGTCGGTGCTGCGGCCTCCTGCTGCGCATGAGTGTTAACGCTCACAATTGGCGTGTCAATACCTTCGACGGGGGGCGGCGACAAGGCCGACCCGCGCACCGCGCGCAGCTGCTCCAGGCGATCGATCCGCTCCGGCGGCGTGCAGCGCGGCCACGTACACCGAGGTCAACGGGGGTCGACTGGGCGGGAGGTGCGGTCCGAGGCGGCAGGTGGCGGACGCGGACCGCCACCTGGTCGCGGCGTCAGTGACGTCAGGACCTGCCTGGCGGTTCCTGCTGGCTCGGGTACGTGATGTCGAACCGCGTGAAGTGGGCTTGGCTGGTGGAGGGGCGGCCGTTGGAAGTGGCGTAGAGGCCGAGCTGGATGCTGGTGAACAGCGGGGTGAGGAAGGTGGCTTCGACGGTGGTGAGGTCCTGCCAGGCGCCGTCGGGTGCCGCGTGGGCGAAGGTGTGGCTGAAGCCGCGGATGCGGACCCCCAGGCGAACGGGGCCCGGGGGGAGGGGAATGCCGGCCAGGACCTCGGGCCCGTGGCGGAGGCTGAGTCCCTCCGTGGTGCGAAGGAAGAGGAGATGGGCGTCGTCGTCGAGGACTACGGCGAGGCCTGCCTCTTCGTCCGGTGCGGCGGGGGCGAAGTGCAGTTCGGTGGAGACGTCGCATTCGGGCTGTTCCTGGGGGCGGGCCAGAAGGGACGGGGTGGTGCGTTCGCCGAGGCGTTCGGGGCGGAGCTGGAGTCGGAGCCCGTCGCCGGTGGTCCAGAACCGCGCGGGTGGGGTGCGCAGGGTGCTCCAGTCGGCGGAGAGGGTGGCGAAGTCGTCGTGGAGGGGGCGGCGAAGGTCGGTGTGGTCGACGGGGGAGAAGAGCGGCCAGCCGTCGTCCCAGGTGATCCGGCTGAGGAAGGTCTCGCGGCCGAGGGCGGAGCCAGGGCGGACGCCCAGGAGGACGGCCTGCCAGTCGCCGTACGGGGTTTGCACGAGGTCGGCGTGCCCGGTGCAGGTGACCGGCCCCTTGGCGGGTGGGAGCACCGGGTTGCCGGGGGCGCCCTCGTAGGGGCCGGTCACGCGGTCGGCGCGGGCGGCCACCACGCTGTGGTCCACATCGGTGCCGCCTTCGGCGGTGAGCAGCAGATAGCTGCCGTCGATCTTGTAGAGGTGCGGGGCTTCCGACCAGCGGGCGCCCGGGTGGCTTCCCGACCACAGGACGTGCTCCGGTCCCGTGAGCCGTCGTTCGCGGGGAAGGTATTCGCGCATCCAGATCTCGGTGCGGCCCGCGGCTTCGTCCACGACTCGTGCGGCGGTGAACCAGGCCCGGCCGTCGCCGTCGCCGTCGCCGTCCCCATCGCCGTCGTCCGGCCCGTCGTCGAAGAACAGCGACGGGTCGAAGCCGTCGCCGTCCAACCAGTGGGGCTCCGACCACGGCCCCGCCGGGTCGGTCGCCGTGACGACGAAATGGCCGGGGCCGTCCATCAGCGTGCAGACGAGATGGAAGACCCCGTCATGGTGCCGGATCGTCGGTGCGAACAGTCCCCGTGAGGGCTCGCACCCGTCGAGATCGAGCTGAGACGCCCGGTCGAGCGCGGAGCCGATGCGCCGCCAGTTCACGAGATCGCGGCTGTGGAACACGGGAAGCCCCGGGAACCATTCGAAGCTGGACGTCACCAGGTAGTAGTCCGCGCCCACTCGGCAGACGGACGGGTCGGGCCGGAACCCGGGCAGCACGGGATCACCGAGGACGGGATCACCGAACGACGTGGTCATGGAACCGGGACGATCTCGACCGGCACGGACAGCACCCGGTCGGCCGCCGGGTGTCGTACGGGGCCCTGCAGGGTGAAGGAGCCCTGGAGCGGAAGATCGCCGCTGGACCGTCCGACGGCCACGCCGATCTCCCCGGGCTCCACTCTTCTGCGCAGGTCGAGCCCGGTGAACGAGGTCCGGTCGGCGTGGACGGAGAAGGTGATCCGGGCGGCCGCGCCCGGCTGCAGCTCGACCCTGCCGAATCCGGCGAGCCACCGCTGCGGCCGGACGACGGACGCCACGGGGTCCGAGAGGTACAGCTGGACCACCTCGGTCCCCGGCACCTCGCCGACGTTGCGTACGGTGACCGAAACGCAGACGGCCCCGTCCGTCGCGGCGATGGGATCCACCGACAGTTCCGAGCAGGTGAAGCTGGTCCAGCTCAGCCCGTGTCCGAAGGGGAACAGTGGGGTCGGGTCCACCGAGCTCCAGTCGGTGTGCCCGCCGAGCCTCGCGTGCAGGTAGGTGCCGGGCTGGCCGCCGACCTGGCGGGGGATGGAGACGGGCAGCCGCCCGGACGGTTCCGCGGCCCCGCTGATGATCCGGGCCAGCGCCGTCCCGCCCTCCTCGCCGGGGAAGAAGGCCTGCACCACGGCCGATGCGCGCTCGGCCAGCGTGCCGAGCGCGTAGGGCCGTCCGGAGACGAGGACCAGGACGGTCGGCACCCCGGAGTCCAGAACGGCGGAGGCGAGTGCGGCCTGGTCGCCGGGCAGGTCGAGGGTCTCGGCGTCGCAGCCCTCTCCGGAGGTGCCCCGGCCGAACATGCCGGCCCGGTCACCGAGCACCAGCACGTTCACGTCCGGATGGTCCGCGGTGACCGTGAACCCGGCAGCGGTGAGCGCCGCGCCGAGCGTCGGGATCTCCAGCCCGAGGTCGCCGGGCAGCGCGACGTGGTTGGGGAAGGAGTAGCAGCCGAGGAAGGACTGGGGGTCGTCGGCGTACGGCCCGCTGATCGCCACGCGGCACGGCCGCAGCGGCAGGATGCCGTCGTTGGCGAGCAGCACGGTAGACCGTTCGGCGAGGAGCCTGGCAAGGGCCCGGTTTTCCGGCGGGTCGAGGTCGACCGGCTCGGCCTTGACGGGTTCCCAGTCGGGGTCGAGCAGGCCGAGTTCGGCCTTCTGCAGCAGGACCCGTTCCGCGGCCCGGTCGATGAGCTCCTCGGGCACGGCTCCCGACCGGACGAGTTCGGTCAGCGGCTCGCCGTAGCAGCGTGCCGTGGGCAGCTCGACGTCGATTCCGGCGGTCAAGGCCAGCGCGCCGGCCGCGCCGCGCGATCCGGTGACGCCGTGCCGGGTTTCCAGGAAGGAGACGGCGTAGTAGTCGGCGACGACCACACCGCTGAAACCGAGTTCACCCCTGAGCAGCTCGGTCAGCAGCCGTTCGTCGGCGGCCACCGGGACTCCGTCCACGTCGGTGTAGCTGTTCATCACCGACCGGGCGCCTCCCTCGCGCAGGG
This sequence comes from Streptomyces sp. GL_148, assembly GCF_057834205.1. Lineage (NCBI taxonomy): Bacteria > Bacillati > Actinomycetota > Actinomycetes > Kitasatosporales > Streptomycetaceae > Streptomyces > Streptomyces sp. GL_148. The sequence goes on from NZ_CM174396.1 coordinate 7,863,082, forward strand.
CCCGTACGAAGGGCTCGACCAGTACGTCGGCGAACTCGCGCGGCCCCGAGGAGACGGGGGCCATGTTCCGGCCGCCGCGTGAGGCCGAGTACCCGGCGAAGTGCTTGAGCGTCGCCACGATCCCGGCGCCCTCCAAGCCCTGCACATAGGCGGTGCCGATGGCTCCGACGAGGTAGGGGTCCTCGCCGATGCACTCCTCGGTCCTGCCCCACCGGTAGTCGCGGACCACGTCGAGCACCGGAGCCAGCCCCTGGTGGACGCCGACCCGCCGCATCCCCGCGCCGATGGCGGCGGCCATCCGGCGCACGAGCCCGGGATCGAAGGAGGCGCCCCAGGCCAGCGGCCCGGGGAAGACCGTCGCCCCGAACGTCATGAACCCGGTCAGGCACTCCTCGTGAGCGACCGCCGGGATCCCGAACCGGCCGGATCCGGTCACCTGCCGCTGGAGTGAGGCGAGCCGCTCCATCCCGGCCTCCGCGGTGATCGGCGCGGTGCCGTACACCCGGGTGAGCTGGCCGAGCCCGTGGGCGACGATGTCGTCCAGGCCGGGCGCGGACTCGCCGGAATCGTCTTCCATGGGCGCGACCGGTGCGCCCGGATCCGAGGGCAGCGCCCAGAAGCCGGTGAGCTGACCCGCCTTCTCCTCCAGCGTCATCCGTTTCAGCAGATCGGCGACTCGTACGGACGCGGGTATGAGGGGGTCACGCCAGGGCTCGGTCAAGGAGTTCTCCTAGAGACGGGGCGGGGCGGTGGAGAGCCGGACCTTGAGCTCGGTCGAGAGCTCCATCCGGGGGCTGACCAGGGGCTGGCCGTCCAGGAGCTGGAAAAGGGTGCGGGCCGCGAGCCGGCCCATCTCCTCCAGCGGCTGGCGCACCGTCGTCAGTGGCGGTGACAGCCATTCGCACATCGGCAGGTCGTCGAAGCCGACCACGCTGAGGTCCTGCGGGATGCTCAGTCCGCCCTGGCGGGCGGCTTCGTAGACGCCCATCGCCTGCTGGTCGCTGCCGGCGAAGATGGCGGTCGGCGGCTCGGGGAGGGCGAGCAGTTCCCGGGCGCGCTGGAACCCGCCCTCGTGCTGGAAGTCGCCGAACCGGATCAGGTCGCGGTCGACCTCGATCCCGGCCCGCTCCAGCGCGGCGCGGTACCCGTCGATGCGGGCCTGGCTGCAGAGCATCTCCTTGCGCCCGCCGATGGCGGCGATCCGGCGGTGCCCCAGCTCCAGCAGGTGCTCGGTGGCGGCGAGGCCGCCCGCCCAGTTGGTCGCGCCGATGCTCGGCACACCGTTGCCCGGCAGGTCGATCGGGTCGATGACCACCAGCGCCACCCCGGCCTGTTCGACCTGGGCACGCTGGGCTTGGGTGACCGAGGCGGTGACGAGGATGACGCCGTCGCTGTGGTGCAGGACCGGCAGTGCGGCCCAGCTCGACGGCGTGGCCTCGCCCGGCGGGACGAGCGACACGACGGTGCCGACGCTCCGCTGGGCGCACTCGGCCTCGACGCCGCGCAGTATTTCCACCGCCCACGCGCTGTCCAGACCGCCGATGATCAGGTCGACCAGGCCTGACCTGCGGGCCCTGGCCTGCCCGCCGGGGTGGAGGTAGTTGTGGGAGCGCAGCAGGCCCTCGATCCGTTCGCGGGTCGAGGGTGCGACATCGGAGCGGCCGTTGACCACCTTCGACACGGTGGCCTGGGAGACCCCTGCCTCCGCGGCGATGAGGGCCAGGGTCGGACGCTGCTCGCTCAACTTCTCTCCTCTGTGCGGACGTTCTGGGCTGGCGACAGGTATCGCAAACTTTCGAAGAGTTTCCGGTTGGCGCGACCAGGTTGTCAAGCTCCAAGTGCGTTGCTGCCCAAGGGAAATCAGTAAGAAGGCTTGACCGGGGGGCCGTGCGTTCCTAGTTTGTGGCAGCACCGAATCGAGGATGTTGCGAAACAGTTTCGAAACCGAACCGCATTCCCCACCCCGGAGGTCCCATGGCCAGCACACCCCCGAGCCGACGAAGCTTCCTGGCGCTCTCGGGCCTGACCGCTCTGTCCGTCTCGCTGACCGCTGCCTGCGGCGGCGGAGGCTCCGGCTCGGGGCCGGCGGCCGACGGCAAGGTGACCTTCGCGTGGTGGAACATCGCCACGACGGAACCGGGCAAGTCCCTCTTCCCGCAGATCTCCTCGGCGTTCACGGCCGCTCACCCGAACATCACGATCAAGACGACCTCGTTGGAGAACGAGGCGTTCAAGTCCAAGCTGACGGCCAACACTTCGTCGGGCAAACTCCCCGACGTCTTCCAGACCTGGGGCGGCGGCGTTCTTCGGCAGCAGATCGACGCGGGGCTGGTCGAGGACCTCACCGAGGCGTTGGGCTGGTCGTCCGAGCTGACCCCGGTCTCGCTGCAGGCCTACCAGTTCGAGGGTCGGACCTACGCGGTGCCCTACGACGTCGGCATGGTCGGCTTCTGGTACAACAAGAAGCTCTTCGCCAAGGCCGGGATCACCGCTCCGCCGGCCACCTGGGCCGAGTTCCTGGAAGACGTCAAGAAGCTCAAGGCGGCGGGCGTCACTCCGATCGCCCTCGCGGGCAAGGAGAAGTGGCCCGGCCACTACTACTGGGCCTACCTCGCGATGCGCGTCGCCGGCCTCCCCGCGCTGCAGCAGGCCGCGACCGCCAAGGACTTCACCGGCGCCGGCTTCGTCCAGGCGGGCGCCCACCTCAAGGAGCTGGTCGACCTCCAGCCGTTCCAGACCGCCTTCCTCGGCGCCGGCTACGCCACCCCCGGCGGCCAGGCCGCGACCATGGGCAACGGCCAGGCCGCCATGGAGCTGATGGGCCAGTGGGGGCCATCGGTGCAGAAGGACGCGGGCGCCGACCTCGGAGCGGACCTGGGCTTCTTCCCCTTCCCGACGGTCGACGGCGGGGTCGGTCAGGCCACCGACGTGTTCGGCGGTGGCGGCGGCTTCGCGCTGCGCAAGGGCGCGCCGAAGGAGGCGCTGGACTTCCTGAAGTTCTTCGTCCTGGAGAACGAGTCCAAGCTGCTGGCTTCCAACGGCTACCTGCCGGTGGTCAAGGGCGCGGAGAGCCAGCTCACCGACCCCAACAGGAAGGTGGTGGCCGACAGCCTGGTCAAGGCGACGGGCTTCCAGCTCTTCCTCGACCAGGCCTACCCGCCGGCGGTCGGCCAGGAGGTCAACGACAGCGTCGCCGACCTCATCGCGGGCAAGAAGACGCCCGAGCAGGTCACCAAGTCGATCACCGAGGCTGCGAAGGGTGCCTAGCTCCGTGTCCACCCTGAGTGGTTGTTTTTGAAGGCTGGTTTTGGGGTCTGTCGGGCTGGATGATCTGGTGTGTGGGCTCTGGTGGGGTGGGTCGGCGGTACTGCCGTGAGTGTGGTGATCCGCTGCCGGTGTCGATGGCGACGGGGGCGGTGTTCTGTTCGTCGCGGTGCAGGTCACGACGTTGGCGCAGGCTTCAGCGAGCCCGGTCGCGGGTGGTGGCCCTGCAGCGGAACGAGTCGGCTGCGTGCCCGGTGTGCGGGCGGTCTTGGACGGTGGGGGTGGAGCGGCAGAGGTCGGCCCGGTACTGCTCGTCGCGGTGCCGGGTGAGGGCTTTCCGTGTGAGAGCGGCGTCGCGGAACGGTGTTTCAGATACGCCGTAGCCGAACGGCGCGTATCAGGGCATGGCCGGAGTGCTGGGCACGAGAGCCTGAGACGGAGTGCTTCGCGCGCCGGTGGTGCGCGCTCTGCCGGGCGTGTCGGGGTCGCAGGACGCTGCCCGTGACGTGGACCGGAGTTCCCCTATTTGGTTGCCGAAGGCGGCTGGCTCCGGACCGAGGCAGGGGTGGTGGGGGTTGTGGCGGACATGGTCGGGAATGTGACCGTGCGGCGTTACGAGGAGATCGTGGCCGAGGGCTGCGAGCTGGTCGAGCAGGTCACGGGGGCTCAGTTCGCGCTCGGGGACCTGGCGCTGGAGATCGAGCCGATGCGGGCCTGGGGCAGTCCCCAGCCCGGTGCGGTCAGTGAGCCGGAGTTCACCGTGAAGGTGTCGCTGCAGCGGTTCGCAGACGACATCGGCGTGTCGGAGCGGACGGTGACCGCCTGGCGGTGGACCGCGGCGAAATGGCCGGCCGGCTGGCGCCGGAAGGGGATCTCCTTCACGGTCCACCGGATTCTCGGCTCGGTCGTGGACGAGGCCGAGCGGTGGGCGTCGCTCGATGACCCGCCGTTCAACGAGCGCAGTGGACGGCGACAGTGGACGCCGGACGGCGCGAAGCGGCTGCTGGGCCACAAGGTCGAAACCCCCGTCACGGTCGAGGAGAAAGTGCGGGCGGTCACCGAGTTGACGCGGGACGAGGAGGTCGCGGCCGCGGTCACCGCAGACCTGCTGCGCCGCCCGGCTGCGGCGGCCCGGGTCAGCCCAGAGGACCGGGTGCGGGTGGTTGCGGAGCTGACCCGGGACGACGAGGTCGCCAAACAGGTCACCACCGACCTGCTGCGCCGCCCGCAGGTCGCGCGAGAGGCGATGCGCGATGACACCGCGCGGCTGCTGGTGAACCGGGCCCAGTTCGACAACTCCGAGCGGGCTCGCGAGAAGCTCCGCGAGCGGGTCCCTGCGGTCCGCAAGATCGAGCACACCATCGAGTACCTCGACCTGGTGGGCTCCTGCCACTCCTACGTGGCCTCGCTGGGCCGGCTCGTTCCGCGCCTGCGGGGGCAGGAGTTCACCGAGGACGAGCGTGAAACTGTCCGCCGGGGCATAGCCAGGGTGCGGGCGGCGGCCGACTGGCTGGAGTCGGCCATCGACGCAGGGGTGTTCACCCTGGACGAGCAGCTCGCCCGGCTCCTCAAGGGCGAGTAGACCGGTGGCCTCCCGCCCGATCGTGCCGCTCGCCGAGCACTACGGCGACCTGGTCCGCGTCGCTCTGATGGAAGCCCGCCCCGCCGGCCTGCAGTCCCGCCAGCTCGTCGCCGCCACCCGCCTGAAGAAATCGCAGGTCATGCGGGGGATTCGGCAGCTGCGGGACGTGGGTGCCGCCGAGCACCTCACACCGATCATCTGGCGCCGTCGCGACGGATACATGTTCTCCGACGACCCGGCGGACTGGATCGAGTACGAAAAGAAGCAGCTCCTGCAGGTCCTGGGCCGCCTGACCCGCGTGATCACCGGCACGGTCGCCCCGCACCTGGCCCGGTGCCCCGAAGACGAGTGGGCCCAGCTGGTCGTCGCCCAGCTGACCGGGGTCCGCGCGACTCTCGCCCAGCTCGCCAAATAGCAGGCCGGAACCATCTCCATGCCCAGGCTCCGGCCCCGCCGCTACCCCTCCGACACCACCGTCGCTGAGTGGGCGCTGATCGAACCCCTCCTGCCCGTTCCGGCCTGCGAGACCAAGACTGGCGGACATCCCGAGAAGTGGCCCCGCCGGCAGATCGTGGACGCGATCCGCTACATCGTCGACAACGGAGCGAAGTGGCGGGCCCTGCCAGCGGACTTCCCGCCCTGGGAAACCGTCTACGGATTCTTCGCCCGCTGGAACCGCGCAGGCTGTGTCACCTACATCCGCGACCAGCTCCGGCGCCGGATCCGTACCGGCCTGGGACGCTGCCCCCACCCCGTCACCCTGATCATCGACTCCCAGTCGGTCAAAGGCGCCCACACCGTCAGCCAGGCCACCCGCGGCTACGACCCAGCGAAAAAGATCAACGGACGCAAGAGACACATCGTGGTCGACACCAAGGGCATGCCCGTCATGATCATGGTCACCCCCGCCGACATGCCCGACCGCGACGCCGCCCGCGAACTCCTGTGGCGCCTGCGCCTCACCCAGCCCCAGATCACCCAGGTCTGGGCCGACTCCGCCTACGCCGGCCAACTCGTCGACTGGGCCCGCACCTTCCTCAACATCACCCTGCGCACCGTCTCCCGGCCCAGAGGCGCCAAAGGCTTCGTCGTCCTTCCACGCCGCTGGCGCGTGGAGCGCACCATCGGATGGATCATGAACGCCCGCCGCAACGCCAGAGACTACGAACGCCTCCCCCAGCACTCCGAAGCCCACCTGAACTGGACACTCATCACCCTCATGACCAGACGTCTCACCCGCAGCAGCAAACCCCGCACCGACCACTGGGACAGGAAGCCCCGACCTCAGAACTGATCCCGGTCAGGCAGGAAGGGGGCATTCCGGGCCCGGCACAACCTGCCCTGCAGAGATGTTATGGCCCCACTCCGGTGAGGGCGCAGCCATGAAGACCAGCTCCAACTTGGCCCTGCAGGGGACGCCTTTCAGGTCTGAGAATATGCGGCTGGTGCTGCCAGACCTTGTCATTCCTCCGGGCGAATCCACGTCCGGGCGAGGCCTTCGACCCAGACAGCTGCCGCGTCGGGAGTGGGCGGGGGCGCCCCGACGACGACGAGTTCGGTGACGCCTGCCGCGCCGAGTGCGGGGAGATGTTCCGGCGTGCCGTCGCTCAACGCGACAGCGACCGTGAGCTCGTCAATAGCGCGACCACGGCGGGCGCACTCGTCGGCGAGAACGGCAATGCGCCCCGGGACATCGGCCACCGGGACATTGAACCCATACCAGCCTTCAGCAGACCTGGCCGCGCGGCGCAAGGCCGCGTCGCCATTGCCGCCGACCACGACCGGGAGCTTGCCTCCACGCAGCGGCTTCGGATTGACCCGGATTGCGTCGAAACAGGTGAACTCCCCTGTAAAGGAGGCCGGGTCCTCGGCCCATAGGGTGCGCATCACGGCGAGGTACTCGTCGGTTCGCCGCCCGCGCCCGGTGAAGGGGACTCCAAGCGCTGCGAACTCCTCTGCCGACCAGCCAACCCCGACACCGAGGCTGAACCGCCCGGCGGAGAGCACGTCCAGGGTGGCGGCCTGTTTGGCGACAACGACCGGGTTGTGCTCAGGCAGCAAGAGCACGCCGGTAGCAAGATCGATCCGGCTGGTTACCGCCGCCGCGAAGGTCAAGGCGAGCAGGGGGTCCAGCCAGTCCGCGTCTGCTGGCACGGCGATCCGGCCGTCTACGGAGTAGGGGTAGCGGGAGGCTGGCGTATCCACGAGCACCACGTGCTCACCGCACCAGAGCCGGGCGAACCCGTGCGTCTCCGCGGCCGTGGCCACCGAACGGATCACCTCGGGACGGGCACCGTCACCGATGCCGAGCGCGTGCAGCCCAACTCGCATGCTCCACCTCCTGGCGTCACCCTAGACGTCCTTCTGCTCTTCGCTCGGGATCATGCGGCGAGTCGGTAGAGGCGGAGTGACAGTCGATTGTCCGGTTGGGCCCTGCTGATGACGCCCTGAATGCCAGCGTGGTGGGCGCGACCAACACCCGCATCGAAATACGCAACAACGCCAAACCGTGGATCAAAAACAACCACTGACCAAGGAGCGGACGCAGGACGCCGGGCCGGTTCGCCCGCCCGCCCCGGCACGGCCGCTCCTGCGCGGATTGGGAAGCTGGGCGTCGGTCGCCTGGTTCCTCGTCCCGGCTCTGGTCCTCTTCCTCGTCTTCGTCCTCGCCCCCATCGCGGTCGCCGTCTACACCGGCTTCTTCAAGTGGGGCGGGGTCGGCCCCCTGGAGGACTTCGTCGGCTTCGGGAACTACGCCACCCTCTTCAAGGATCAGGTCTTCCTCGGCGATCTGAGGCGCGGGCTGTACCTGATCACGCTGTCGATCACGGTGCAGTTGCCGTTCGCGCTGTTCACCGCCGTCCTGCTCAACCAGAGGCTGCGCGGCCGGGCCGTCTACCGGATGCTGTTCTTCGCGCCGTACATCCTGTCCGAAGTGGTCACGGCGGTCCTCTTCACGATGATCTTCCTTCCCGGTGGCGGCATGGCCGACCATCTCGCGGGCGCCCTCGGCCTGGAGGGGCTGCAGGGCAAGTGGCTCGCCGATCCCTCGACGGTCATGCCGACCCTGTTCGTCGTCATGACCTGGAAGTACTTCGGGTTCCACATGATGCTCTTCCTCGCCGGGCTGCAAAGCATCCCGGGCGAGATCCTCGAGGCCGCCTCCATCGACGGCGCCGGCGCCTGGCAGCGCTTCCGGCACGTGACGCTGCCGTTGCTCGGCCCGACGATCCGGATCAGCGTCTTCCTTTCGGTCATCGGCGCCATCCAGCTCTTCGACCTCGTCTGGGTCATGACCGCCGGCGGGCCCAACCACTCCTCCGAGACGATGGCGATCTCGATGTTCCAGTTCGGGTTCAAGCGCTACCAGGTCGGCTACGCCAGTGCGATCAGCGTGGTGCTGTTCATGATCAGTCTGGTCTTCTCCCTCTTCTACCAGCGCTACGTACTGCGCCGTGACCTGAGCGGGGCCGTCACCACGGGAGGTGGCCGATGAACGCCCGCAAAGCGGCACGCGGCCTGTCGCTGCACGCCGTGGTCTGGCTGATCGGCGCGTTCGTCGTCGTGCCGCTGATCTACGCGGTGATCTCCGGGTTCAAGAGCACCGGCGAGCTCACGACCAACCCGTTCGGGCTGCCGGAGCACTGGAAGACCGGCAACTACACCGGCATCCTCGCCGACGGCATGTTCTGGCGGCAGATCGCCAACAGCGCGGGCATCGCGATCGGCACGGCCTGCTGCACGGTGGCGGTCTCCGCGATGGCGGCGTTCGTACTGGCCCGCTACGCCTTCCGGGGCAGGGAGCTGTTCTACACACTGTTCACGATCGGGCTGATGTTCCCGTTCGCGGTGGCCGTCCTGCCGCTGTTCCTGCTGCTGCGCAATTTCGACCTGCTCGACAACCCGCTCGGAGTGATCCTCCCGCAGGCGGCCTTCGGACTCCCGATGACGATCATCATTCTGCGCGGGTTCTTCCGGACCATCCCGGCAGAGGTCGAGGAGGCGGCCGTCATGGACGGCTGCGGCAAGTTCCGCTTCTTCTGGAAGATCCTGCTGCCGATGGCGCGTCCGGCGCTCGGCACGGTCTCGGTGCTCGCGATCGTCGCGAGCTGGAACAACTTCTTCCTGCCCCTGCTGGTGTTCAACGACCCCCAATGGCAGACGATCCCGGTCGGCGTCCAGCAGTTCCAGGGCCAGTACTCGACCGACTACGCGCTCGTCCTCGCCTACATCGTGCTCGCCATGGTCCCCGCCCTCGCCTTCTACGCCGTCGCCGAGCGGCAGCTGATCGGCGGACTCACCGCGGGCGCCACCAAGGGCTGACCCGTCCCGCGCGACCTCCACCCCCAAGGAGACCCCGTGAAACGCCTGATCGCATCGACCGCAATTTTGTTAGCGCTAACAGCGCAGGCCGTGGCCGCCCCCGCGCACCCCGCTTCCGCGCACCCCGCTTCCGCGCACTCCGTCATCGACTTCCGCGCCGAGCTCCAGCCCATAGACGGATTCGGCTTCTCGATGGCCTTCCAGCGGGCCGATCTGCTGCACGGCGCACGCGGCCTCAGCCCGGCCAAGCAGCGCGAGGTGCTCGACCTGCTGCTGAGTAAGGACAAGGGCGCGGGCCTTTCGATCCTGCGCCTGGGCATCGGGTCGTCGACCGACAGGGTCTACGACCACATGCCGACGATCCTGCCGGCCGATCCCGGCGGGCCGCAGGCCACGCCGAAGTACGTCTGGGACGGCTGGGACGGCGGCCAGGTCTGGCTCGCCAAGGAGGCCAAGGACTACGGAGTCACACGGTTCGTCGCCGACGCCTGGAGCGCCCCGGCCTTCATGAAGACCAACGGAAGCGAGAACGACGGCGGCGAGCTGCGCCCCGAATGGCGTCAGGCCTACGCGAACTACCTCGTCCAGTACGCGAAGTTCTACCGGCAGGAAGGCATCGGGATCACCGACCTCGGGTTCACCAACGAACCCGACTGGACGGCGACCTACGCCTCGATGCGGTTCACCCCGCAGCAGGCCGTCGACTTCCTCAAGGTGCTCGGGCCGACCGTCCGCGCGTCCGGACTGAAGACCGGGGTGGTCTGCTGCGACGCCGCGGGCTGGGACCGACAGGTCGCCTACACCGAGGCCATCGGGGCGGACCCCGCGGCGGGCAAGGCCGTACGGACCATCACCGGCCACCGCTACAGCGGTCCGACCGAGGTGGCACAGCCGACCGACAAGCACGTGTGGATGTCGGAATGGTCGCCGGACGGCGCCACCTGGAACGAGAACTGGGACGACGGCAGCGGCTACGACGGTCTCACCGTCGCGGCCGACATCCAGAACACCCTGACCGTCGGCAACGCCAACGCCTACGTCTACTGGACCGGCGCGTCCCTCGGCGCGACCCGAGGGCTCATCCAGCTCGCCAACCCCGGTGACGACTACCGGGTGTCCAAGCGGTACTGGGCGCTGGCCGCCTTCAGCCGGTTCATCCGCCCCGGCGCCGTCCGCGTGCCGGTCACGAACGCCGCCCCTGGACTGCAGATCACGGCCTTCCGCAACACCGACGGCAGCCGCGTGATCGAGATCCTCAACACCGCGACCACCGAGAGCTCCGCCGAGTTCTCCCTCCGCGGCGGGCACGACCGCCGCCCTGACGGCTACGTCACCGACGAGACCCGCTCGATCACCCCGGCCGACATCGTCTCCACGCACGGCACGACCCTCAAGGCGACGCTCGCCCCACGCGCGCTGACCACGATCGTCCTCGACTGAACCCACCATCACCGCAGGAGTAGCCCGTCATGCCCATTCCCAGGTCCACGTCCCGGATTCTCACCGCTCTGTCCGCCGCCGTCTGCCTGGCGGCCGGCCTCGCCGCCGCGCCCGCAGCCGCCGAGCCCCGCCCCAGGACGCTCGGCGAACTGGCCAAGAAGCACCACAAGTATTTCGGCTCCGCCACCGACAACCCCGAGTTCACCGACGCCGCCTATCTGAAGCTCCTCGGCAGCGAATTCGGGCAGACCACCCCCGGCAACGCCATGAAGTGGTACGCCACCGAGCCCGAGCGCGGCGTCTTCGACTTCACAGCCGCCGACGAGGTCGTCTCGTTCGCCAAGGCCCACCACCAGAAGGTCCGCGGCCACACCCTCATCTGGCACAACCAGCTCCCCGCCTGGCTCACCGAGCGCGCCTGGACCGCCGACGAACTGCGGGCCGTCCTCAAGAACCACATCCAGACGGAGGTCCGGCACTTCAAGGGCCAGGTGATCCACTGGGACGTCGTCAACGAGGCCTTCAACGAAGACGGCACCTACCGCGAATCGCTCTTCTACAAGACGCTCGGCCCCGGCTACATCGCCGACGCCCTGCGCTGGGCCCACGAGGCCGACCGGCACGCCAAGCTGTACCTCAACGACTACAACGTCGACTGGATCGGCCCCAAGAGCGACGCCTATTACACCCTGATCAAGCAGTTGAAGGCCGACGGCGTCCCGGTGGAGGGCTTCGGCATCCAGGGCCATCTGGCGCTCCAGTACGGCTTCCCCGCCGATGTCCAGCAGAACATGCAGCGCTTCGCCGACCTCGGGGTCGAGGTCGCGATCACCGAGCTCGACATCAGGATGAACCTCCCCGCGACCCCGGAAAAGCTCGCCACCCAGGCCACCTGGTACGCCGACTACGTCAAGGCCTGCCTGGCGGTCGAGAAATGCGTCGGCATCACCATCTGGGACTACACGGACAAGTACTCGTGGATCCCCTCCGTCTTCCCCGGTGAGGGTGCGGCGCTGCCCTACGACGAGAACCTGCTGCCCAAGCCCGCCTATCACTCGATCAGGAAGGTGCTGGGCGGATGATCAGGACGGCGATCGTCGGAACGGGCGGGATCGCGGGCATCTGCCACGTTCCCGCCCTCCGGGCACAGGCGCACCGGGCCCAGATCGTGGCCGCCGTCGACGTGGACGCCGCGCGCGCCGAGGCGTTCGCGGCCGAACACGGCATACCCGCGGTCTACACCGACCTGCACACGATGCTCCAGGAGCAGAGGCCGGACCTAGTGCACCTGTGCACGCCTCCGTTCCTGCACGCCGACCAGGCCGTGGCCTGCCTGGAGTCGCAGGCGTGGGTGTGGTGCGAGAAGCCGGTGGCCCTGTCGCTGGCCGAGCTCGACCGGATCCGCGGCGCCGAGGGCCCCGCCGTCGCGGGCGCGGTGTTCCAGCACAGGTACGGCTCGGGGGCCGGGTACCTGCGCGACCGGATCGCGGCCGGGACGCTGGGCCGTCCCCTGGTCGCGCAGTGCGTCACGGCGTGGTACCGCGACGACGCCTACTACGACATGCCCTGGCGCGGCACCTGGGAGAGCGAGGGCGGTGGCCCGACCCTGGGCCACGGCATCCACCAGATGGACCTGATGCTCGCGGTGCTCGGCGAATGGGCCGAAGTTCGCGCGATGGCCGGCCGCCTCGAACGCGACGTCCAGACCGAGGACGTGTCCGCGGCCCTCGTCCGGTTCGAGAACGGAGCCATCGCGACGGTCGTCAACAGCGTCCTTTCCCCGCGCGAGGAGAGCTACCTGCGGTTCGACCTCACCGACGCCACGGTCGAACTGCGCCATCTGTACGGCTACTCCAACGCGGACTGGACGTTCACCACCAGCTCGAAAAGCGTGAAGTGGGAGCCGCCGGAGGACCTGCCCAGCTCGCACACCGCCCAGCTCGCGGCCTTCCTGGACGACTACGAGGCGGGGATCCGGCCCGACCTCGGCAGGCCCACCATGGAACTGGTCAGCGCCTTGTACAAGGCCGCGATCACCGGCCTGCCGGTCCGGCGCGGAGAGATCGACGCGGCCGACCCGTTCTACGGCTCGCTCAACGGAGGCCGCCCGGAGGTGTTCCGATGACCTTCGAACTCATCGAGGACGAAGACTCGCTGACCGTCCGAGCGCGCGGCGTCGACCTCTTCCGGTACGTGCACCAGCCGGTCATGGACCCCTTCGAGGCGCCGAAGCCCTACCTGCATCCGGTGCGCACGCTCGCCGGCGACGTGGTCACCGGGTACCGGCCGCACGACCACCGCTGGCACAAGGGCGTCCAGATCACGGCGTCGTGGCTCTCGGGGCACAACTTCTGGGGCGGCGGCACCTACCTGCGCGGCCAGGGCTACGTGGACCTGCCGAACCTCGGCACCATGCGCAGCCTCGCCGTGGCCGCCGAGACGGGCCACGGCCGCGCCGTGATCACCGAGGACCTGGCCTGGTACACGATGGCGGGGGAGCACTGGATCGACGAGCGCCGCACGCTGACCGCCCGCGACGTCGAGGCCGACTCCTGGACCCTGGACGTCACCACCGCACTGACCAACGTCCGGGGCGCCGGTCTGCTGTTCGGCAGCCCCGGCACACAGGGCAGAAGGCTCGCCGGATACTGCGGCCTGTTCTGGCGCGGCCCGCGCGAATTCACCGGCGGCGAAGTGATCGGCCCCGCGATGGGCGAGCAGGGCGACTGGCTGGCCTTCACCGGCACGCACGACGAGGTCGACCGCTCCTCCACGCTCCTGTTCCTGGACGATCCGGACGCCCCCTGCGACTGGTTCGTCCGCAGTGAGCCCTTCCCAGCCGTCAACCCCTCCCTGGCATTCGACGAGGAACTGCCGCTGGCCCCGGGCGAGACCCTGTCGCGCCGCTACCGGATCGTCGTGGCCAACGGCGCATGGACCCCCGGGCGCCTGTCCCGCCACATCGCGGAACACCCGTGGTGACCCCGTTCCCCGGCGGCGTGGGGATCTCCGGGCTGACCGTGTACGACTGGGAGGCCGCCGACGGGCTGTGCGGCGGCACACCCCACATGCACCTCGTCTGCTCCGAAGCGTACGTAGTCACCGGCGGCGCGGGCAGCGTCCAGACGCTCACCACCTCCGGCTTCGCCGACACCCCGCTGCACCCCGGCGACGTCGTCTGGTTCACCCCCGGCACGATCCACCGCCTGGTCAACGACGGCGGCCTGCGCCTCGTGGTGCTCATGCAGAACGACGGCCTTCCCGAGGCGGGCGACGCCGTCTTCACCTTCCCTGCTCCGGTGCTGGCCGATCCCCACGCCTACCGGAAGGCGGCAGCCCTGACCGGCGACCATTCCGCGGCAGCGCGCCGCCGCCGCGACTTGGCGGTCGAGGGTTTCCTGGCCTTGCGCGAAGGCGGGCTGCCGGAGTTCCACATCGCAGCCCACCGCCTGAAGAGCGAGCTCCTGGACGCCTGGTGGATCCGCTGGCGTGACGGCCCCATGGCCGCTGCCGTCACGACCGGCCGACAGCTGGAACGGCTGAAGGCCGGAGACCTCTCTCACCTGGGCCACGGCGCAGTGTCACGCCTGGAGCGCCCGGAGCACCAGCGCTTCGGCATGTGCGGCCGCCTTCACACCTATCCCGTCCCCGACCCCTCGATGCGGCCGCTCCGCGGTCCGTCGGGGTCACCTCACCCCCACCCCCCGAAGGAGCTCTCCTGATGTGGTTTCGCCAACCATCCCCGGTCCACCTGAGACGACGCCTGCTCGCCGTCCTCGCGCCCTTGCTGCTCCTGGCCACTTTCCTCAGCGTCCAGCCCGCCAGCGCGGCGACCGTCGACCCCAACGCCTCGTACGTGCTGGTCAACCGCAACAGCGGCAAGGCCCTGGACGTCTACAACCTGGCGACCACCGACGGCGCCCGCATCACCCAGTGGACCCGGAACGATCAGAACCAGGAGCAGTGGCAGTTCGTCGACTCCGGCGGCGGCAACTACCGCATCAAGTCCCGCCACTCCGGCAAGGTGCTGGACGTCCAGAACGGGTCCACCGCGAACGGCGCCTCGATCGTCCAGTGGGCCGACGCGAACGGGACCAATCAGCAGTGGCGGCTGGCTGACAGCGCGGACGGCTACGTGAGGCTCATCGCGCGCCACAGCAACAAGGCCCTCGAAGTGCAAGGCGGCTCCACCGCCGACAACGCGAACATCGTCCAGTACGACGACTGGGGCGGCACCAATCAGCAGTGGCAGCTGGTCAAGGTCGGTGCCGGCAACCCCGGCGCGTGCGCTCTTCCGTCGACCTACCGCTGGACCTCGACGGGCGCTCTGGCGCAGCCCAAGTCCGGGTGGGCCTCGCTCAAGGACTTCACCGTCGCCCCCTACAACGGCAAGCAGCTCGTCTATGCGACGACGCACGGCGCCGCGGGAACGGGAGCGGGCTGGGGCTCGATGAACTTCGGCCTGTTCACCAACTGGCCGGAGATGGCCTCGGCCAGCCAGAACACGATGTCGAACTCCGCCGTCGCGCCCACGCTCTTCTACTTCGCGCCGAAGAACATCTGGGTGCTCGCCTACCAGTGGGGAGGCGGGAGCGCCTTCTCCTACCGGACGTCGAGCGACCCGTCCAACCCCAATGGCTGGTCCTCACAGCAGGTGCTCTTCACCGGAAGCATCACCGGCTCCACCACGGGCCCCATCGACCAGACGCTCATCGCTGACGGCACGAACATGTACCTGTTCTTCGCCGGTGACAACGGCAAGATCTACCGGGCCAGCATGCCGATCGGGAACTTCCCGAGCAGTTTCGGCTCGAACTACACGACGATCATGAGCGATACGGCGGACAACCTGTTCGAAGCCCCGCAGGTCTACAAGCTCCAGGGCCAGGACCGCTACCTCATGCTCGTCGAGGCGAGGGGCTCGCAGGGCCGCTACTTCCGCTCGTTCACGGCCACCAGCCTGAACGGTTCGTGGACGCCCCAGGCCGCGACCGAGAGCAACTCCTTCGCCGGCAAGGCCAACAGTGGCGCCACCTGGACCAACGACATCAGCCATGGCGAACTGATCCGCACCAGCGCCGATCAGACCTTCACCGTCGATCCCTGCAACCTGAAGTTCCTCTACCAGGGACGCGACCCCAACTCCGGCGGCGACTACGGCCAATGGCCCTACCGACCGGCTCTGCTGACACTGCAGCGCTAACGATGTGACACGGTCCGGCTCCGCAGTGGAGCCGGCGTGGCGGGCTCGGCGACACGAGGCCGAGCCCGCCCGGGACCTGGAGTGTTCGGCTCAGCGGGGCGGCCGGTGGTGCGGGTCGGTCAGGGTGAAGGAGCCGCCGACGTAGCGCGCGTCCACGTGGTCCGGGCGCAGGTCGCCGTGCGCGGCGAGCAGCGCCGGCGCGTACGCCTCCGCGTCGTCCCGGGGCTCGTAGCCCAGGGCCCGCGCCGCCGTGAGGTCCCACCAGGCGCGGGTGTTGGCGCTGATCCCGTTCACCACGGTGTGGCCGACCCCGGGCGCGGTCAGCGCGGCGTGGATCAGGCGGGCACAGTCGGCGGGGCTGAGCCAGGTGGCCAGCATCCGCACCGTCCGGGGCTCGGGGAAGCAGGACCCGATCCGGATCGAGACGGTCTCCACCCCGTACTTGTCGGCGTAGAGGGAGGCGAGGTTCTCCCCGAAGGCCTTCGACAGGCCGTAGTACGTGTCCGGCCGGGCGGGGATCGCGCTCCCTATAGGGGTCTCGCTGCCCAGAGGCACGTACCCGACGGCGTGGTTGCTGCTGGCGAACACGACCCGGCGCACGCCTTCCGCGCGTACCGCCTCGTACAGGTGGTACGTCCCGCGGACATTGGCTTCGAGGACGGCCTCGAAGCGGTCCTCCAGGGAGATTCCACCGAGGTGCACCACCGCGTCGACCCCCCGGACCGCGGCGCACACCGCCTTCGCGTTGGCCAGGTCGAAGACCAGGGACCCGGCGCCGCCTGGCCCCTCGACCGGCTTCAGGTCCGCGAGGCGCAGCGTGTAGCCGTAGCCGGGCAGGCTCGTGCGCAGGAAGGTGCCGATGCCACCCGCGGCGCCGGTGAGGAGAAGGGTGCGGTGCTGGTTCACGAGCGGAACTCCTTTGCCAGATCGGCCAGTAGCGGCAGCAGCCCTGCGGGCAGCAGACCGAGGTGGTACAGGCTCAGCCGGCTCGCCCCGGCGGCACGCAGGCGCCGTACGTGGCCGGGTAGCAGGGCGGGGTCGGTTGGTGGCTGGGCGGTGACGTACGCGTCCACCGCCGGGCCGTGGCCGGCGGCCCGGCGGACCAGTTCCGCGGTCGCGGGCTCGGTGGGCCAGCACGGCACCAGCAGGGAGTCCACCTCGGCGGCGGCCCGGTCCGTGAGGCCCGGCGAGGGGCCGGTCGCCCAGGGGTCGGGGTGCGCGTGCAACGTGACGGACGCCCCGGGGAGGGCCTCGCGCACGGCGGTCAGGACCGCCCCGCGCAGCGCGTCCGCCGCCGCGTGCCGGACCCGCAGAGTTACGTCCGCCACCTCCCGTGGGAGCCCGGGGCTGTCGGTGCGCGCCGCCCGGCGCAGCAGGACGAGCACCTCGTCCTCGTCGAGGCCGGTCTGCCGCCATCCCTCCCGGCACGCGCCGCAGCAGCACACGGACAGGGCCCGCAGCACCGCCGCCGGGTAGGCGCCGTCGGTCTTCTCGTGACACCCCGCGTGCACCGCCCCGAGCTGTCCGGCGGACTCCAGCGACACCGCGTGCACGGCGCCCGGCGGCAGCCCGTGCAGGGCCTCGGCCGCGAGGGTCGCGCAGAACTCCCGCACCTCCCGATGCCCGGGGCAGAGCGCGTAGGGGTAGGACTCGCCGAAGCAGTTGGTGACGGCGAGGGAGGGGTGCAGGATGCCGAGCCGGCTGTTGTGGGCGAGCACCAGCCACGCGCTGACCGGGATGCCCTCGGCGGCCAGGGCGGCTATGGCGGCTCCGGCCGGATCGGGTCCGTCCACCCAGTCGGCTCCCGCCGGCACGAGCCGCCGTCCGCTCCACGGTCCGGGCCGGACCGGCCGGTAGAGGGCCGCATGGCGGGCGTGCACGAAGCGGCGCCCGGGGTGGAGGGGGGTGGCGGCCCGGGCGGAGTGGTAGGTCACCGCCAGCGTCACGGAGTCGATCCCGGCGGCCCTCACCCGGTCGGCGAAGGCGGGGTCGCCCAGGACGTCCCAGGGGTAGGCGTGAGCCGACACCGTCGGGCTGTCCGCCGGACTGTCCGCCGGGCTGTCCGCCGGGCTGTCCGTGGTCACCATCGGGGGCGCCTCTTCTCGTAGGAGGGGTCGAAGGTCCGCATGTACGCGGTGTCGTCGCGTTCCCGGATGCCGCAGCGCAGGTAGTTCTCGTGCAGCCGGGCCAGCGCCTCGGGATCCAGCCGCACCCCGAGGCCCGGCCGGTCGGGGACCGCCACCGAGCCTCCCGCGATCTCCAGCGGCTCGGCGAGCACGTCCACCCCGCACTGCCAGGGGGCGTGGGTGTCCGCGGCGTAGGCCAACTCCGGGAGCGAGGCCCCGAGATGCGTCATGGCGGCCAGGCTGATGCCGAGGTGGCTGTTGGAGTGCATGGACACTCCCACGCCGAACATCCCGCAGACCGCGGCCAGTTCAGCCGACCTGCGGAGCCCGCCCCAGTAGTGGTGGTCGGCCAGCACCACGCCGACCGCGCGCCGCCCGAAGCCCTCCGGGATGTCGTCCGGCCCCACCACGACCATGTTGGTGGCCAGCGGCATGGACGCCGAGCGGGCCACCTCCGCCATGCCGGGGATCCCGGGCGTCGGATCCTCCAGGTACTCCAGAAGACCGGCGGTCTCCGCGGCCACCTTCACGGAAGTCTCCACGCTCCACGCCTGGTTGGGATCCAGCCGCAGCGGGTGCTCCGGGAAGGCGTCCCGCAGGGCGCGGACCGCCTCGATCTCCTCGCCCGGCGGCCGTACCCCGCCCTTGAGCTTGATCGAGCGGAACCCGTACGTCTCCACCATGGCGCGGGCCTGCGCGACGATGCCGTCCGGGTCGAGTGCCTCACCGTACGGATCGGAGCCGGCCCATTTGTAGAAGAGGTACGCCGCGTACGGCACCCGGTCCCGCACCCGGCCGCCCAGCAGATCGACCACCGGCCGCCCGGCAAGCTGTCCCTGGAGGTCCAGGCAGGCCACCTCGAAGGGGCTGAGCACCCGCAGGGTGGTCTTCTGCGGGCTGGACCCGCCGGTCAGCCCGTGCCGGTCCGGGGTGTCGGCATCGCCCAGGACGCCCCGGATCCGGCGCAGCAGCCCGTGGGTGTCGTACGGGTCCAGCCCCACCAGGGCCGGGCCCGCCGCCCGGAGCAGGGCGAGGTGCGGCGCGTCCCCGTACGTCTCGCCGAGCCCGACCAGGCCGTCCCCGCAGCTCAGTTCCACGATCGCCCGCAGCGCCCACGGCTGGTGCACCCCGGCCGAGTTGAGCAGCGGCGGGTCGGGGAACGCCACCGGGGTGACCGTGACCTCGGCGATCTCCGCGAGCCGCATCACACCGTCAGCCCGGCGAGCGCGGCCCGGCCCCGGGCGATGATGCCGGCCAACTGCCGCTCGTGCTCGGGGGAGGCGTCCACGAGCGGCGGCCGGACGGGGCCCATGGCCAGCCCGGCCAGCCGGGCACCCGCCTTGACCAGGGCGACGGCGTAGCCGGGGGCGGCGTCGCGCAGGGCGACGAAGGGCAGGTAGAACTCGGCGAGCAGCACCCGCACCGCCTCGGAGTCGCCGGCGCGCACCGCGCGGTGGAAGGCGGTGGCGATGTCGGGGGCGAAGCAGAGGACGGCCGAGGAGTAGCACTCCACGCCGATGGCCTCGTACGCCTGGACGGACAGCTCGGCCGTGGGCAGGCCGTTGAGGAAGCCGAACTCGGCGGCGCGCGGGTGGCCGCTGCTGCGGATGGCCGTGACCAGCCGGAGCATGGCGTCCACATCGCCCCGGCCGTCCTTGATGCCGGTGACGGTGGGGATGTCGAGCAGGGCCAGGGCGGCGGCCTCGTCGAGGACGGCGTTGGCCCGCTGGTAGACGGTGATCGGCAGTTCGGTGCCGGAGGCGACGTAGCGGATGTGGCCGACGAGGCCGGCGGGCGACGAGGCGATGAGGTACGGCGGCAGCAACAGCAGCCCGTCGGCCCCGCATTCGGCGGCGGTCACGGCGAACTCGCGGGCGATGCGCGGCCCCCCGCCGCAGCCGGCCACGACCGGCAGCCGGCCGTCGGCCACCCGTACGGCGGTGGCGACCACCTCGCGATACTCGTCGGCCGACAGCGCGGTGAACTCGCCGGTGCCGCAGGCCACGAAGAGGCCGGAGGGGCCGGCGGCGATCTGCTGCTCCAGGTGCTCCGCGAAGACGGCCAGGTCGACCTTGTCGTCGTGGCCGGCGTGGCCGGCCTGCTCGTCGTGCTCGTCGTGCTCGTCGACGTCGGTGAACGGGGTCAGCGGAAAGGACAGCAGCCCGTGCAGGCGCATGAGTTCCCCTTGGGGGTGAGTGGGAGGGCGTGTCAGCCCTTGACGGCGCCGGAGGTCAGGCCGCGCATGAACTGCCGTTGCATGACGACGAAGACGATGACGCTGGGCAGCAGGGCGAGCAGCGCCGAGGCGAGCAGTACCCCCACGCCGACCTGTTCGTCGGCGCGCAGGGTGCGCAGTGCGAGCGGCAGCGTGAACTGCGCGGCGTCGGTGGCGACGAGCAGCGGGAGCATGTACTGGTCCCAGATCATGGTGAAGCCGAAGATGCCGATCACGCCGAGCGCCGGGCGGCACAGCGGCAGGATCACCGACCAGAAGACCCGCAGGTCGCCGGCCCCGTCGAGGCGGGCGGCTTCCTCCAGCTCGACCGGGATCTCCTTCATGAACTCCGCGGTGACCAGGATCGAGAAGGCCCAGGCCCCGACCGGGACGATCATTCCCCAGAGGCTCCCGGTGAGGGACAGGTCGGAGAGGACCAGGGACAGCGGGATCGCGAGGATTTCCTCGGGCAGCATCATCGTGGAGAGGATCAGCAGCAGGACCAGCCGTAGCCCGGGGAAGCGTTTGCGGGCCAGGGCGTACGCGGCGGAGATGCTGACCCCGATCTGGAGCAGCAGGCCGCCGCCCACCACCAGGAAGGAGTTGAGCAGGTACAGCAGTACGTCGCGCTCGAAGGCCGCCCGGAAGTTCTCCAGTGTCGGCCGGTTCGGCAGCAGGGTCAGCGAGGTCGGGTCGGTGGTGTGGTTGAAGGCGCTGGCCAGCAGGGCGAGCAGCGGCCCGGCGAAGACCATCACGAGCAACGCGTACAGCACCAGCTTGCCGATGGCCGCGGCCGGTCCGCGCCGCTCCTCGAGGCCGAGCGCGGTGTCGAGACGGCTCACCGGGCCGCCTCCTTCCCGGTCCCGGTCCCGGTCCCGGTCCCGGTCCCGGCCC
Source organism: Streptomyces sp. GL_148 (assembly GCF_057834205.1). Classification (NCBI taxonomy): domain Bacteria; kingdom Bacillati; phylum Actinomycetota; class Actinomycetes; order Kitasatosporales; family Streptomycetaceae; genus Streptomyces; species Streptomyces sp. GL_148. The sequence goes on from NZ_CM174396.1 coordinate 7,884,129, forward strand.
GGGCCAGCCGGACGGCGAGCGTCAGCGTGACCGAGGCCGCGAGCAGCACCATCGACCCGGCGGCCGCGACGCCCAGTTCGTTCCGTTCCAGGCCGAGCTTGTAGATCAGCGTCATGAGTACCTCGGTGGAGCCGTCGGGTCCGCCGTTGGTGAGCAGGAAGATCTCGGTGAAGACGCGCAGGGAGCGGATCGCCGCGAGGGTGAGCAGGATGGTGAAGGCCGGGCGCAGGGCGGGCAGGGTGACGTGCCACAGCCTGCGCAGCACCCCGGCGCCGTCCGCGGCCGCGGCCTCGTAGAGGGTCCGGTCGACACCGGCCAGCGCCGCGAGGAAGATCATCATGTCGTAGGGGGCTCCGCGCCACACGCCGACCGCCATGACCGACCACAGCGCGCTGTCCGGACTGTTGAGGAACTGCGAGGGCCCCACCCCCAGCCACCCGAGCAGGGTGTTGACCGCGCCGTCGGCGGCCGGGTGGTAGAGGATCCGCCACACCTCGGCGACCACCGCCATCGCCGTCACCGTCGGCAGGAACACGGCCGTCCGGATGATCCACAGCCGGCGGGCCGTGCCCTCCAGGAGCAGCGCGAGCGCCAGTCCGAGCAGGACGGAGCCACCGGTCTGCCCGATCGCCAGCAGGGCCGTGTGCCCGAGGGCGTCGAGGAAGGCCTCGTCCGTGACCACCTGCGTGTAGTTGGCCCCGCCCACCCACCGGTCGCCCAGGTAGGGGCGCACCTCGTGGAAGCTCATCTCGACCGCCCGCCACATCGGCAGGAACTTGAAGAGCGCGAACAGCAGCAGCGCCGGGGCGAGGAACAGCCAGGGAGTCGCCGCTGTGACACCGCTGCCCGGCCGCCCCGGCAGCCGCATCAGGATCCCGCTCCCTGCTTCTTGAGCTCCGCGGAGAAGACGCCGGCGAGCTTGCCGAGAACGGCCCCGGGGTTCGAACCGCAGTCGGCCACCATGCCGTTGAGGGCCTCGGCGGACGCCTGGCGGAAGGGCGTCCAGTCCTTCACGACGGGGGAGTAGCGGCCGGACTCGCGGTACACCTTGTCGAAGACCTGCCAGCGCGTGTCCTGACGTACGGCCGACAGCCGGACGGACGGGTTGACGGGGAGCCGGACCACGTTGCCCGCGGTGTCCCCGGCCATGCCGGCGGTCTGTCCTTCGGCACCGATGAGGAACTCGGCGTACTTCACCTGCCCCTTGGGGTTCTTCGAGCCCGCCATCAGATAGGTGTTCTCGCCCTCGGCGAGCACGGAGCTCCTGCCGCCCGGTCCGGCGGGCAGCGGCAGGATCTCGTACGTGTCCTTGCCGAGCGCCTTGTCGAAACGGGCCATGTTGTAGGGGCCGGTGAAGTAGATGCCGCCCTTGCCGGTCTCGAACAGCGGGTGGGCCTGGGTGGTCTCGGTGGTGACCGCGCCCGGGACGACGCTCCTGTCGGCGCAGAACTGGTCCTTGAGCCGCTGGGCGGCCAGCAGGGCGCCCGGACCGTCGACGGCCGGCTTCAGGTCCTTGCCCGCGCCCGTGAAGTAGTCGCCGCCCGTGGACCACAGGAAGCTGGAGAAGTACCAGTCCAGGTAGCCGCGCTTGGTGGTACCGGGGATGACGTAGCCGTAGGTGTCGGCCTTGCCGTTGGCGTCCGGGTCCCCGGTGGTGAAGGCGGCGGCCAGCGCGTCGAGCTGGTCCCAGTCGGCGGGCGGCGCGATGCCGAGCTTCTCCCGCCAGTCCTTGCGGACGAAGAGCGCGAAGGTCTGGGCGGAGAACGGTACGCCGTAGTACTTGCCGTCGGCGGCCCTGGCCGCCTCCCAGGAGCTGGGTACCAGTTGTTCGCCGCCCTTGATCTGCGACTGCCGCACCTCGCGGACCAGGCCCTGCTTGACCAGGGAGCCGAGCTGGGCGGTGTCGTTGACGATCAGGTCCGGGAGCTTCTTCTGCGCGGCGGCCTGCTGGAGCTTGGTCTCGAAGTCGTCGAACAGGGCGGTGACCTTCGCGTGGATGCCGGTGGCCTTGGTGAAGGCGGCGGCCAGGTCCTGATGGGTCTTCTCGGTCGGGGAGCCGGGCGGCTTGCGGACCCAGATCTCCAGCGGCGCCTTGTCGTCTCCACTGCCGGAGGCGTTGGCGCCGGAGTCCGCACCGCAGGCGGTGAGGGTGGTGAGGGCGAGTAGGGCGGCCAGTGAGGCGGCCAGAGAGGTGGCCAGGGTGGTGGATGCGGCTCTGCGATGCATCGGATGATGATTCCCGTCTAGATATGTGGACAGGATCTGAGGATCTGGTTGCTCTGCAAGGGGAAGTTAGCGTCCGCTACCATGCCGGTCAACAGCCGTGCAGAATTTGGAGGGTTCACATGCCCGGACCCGCGACGGATGTCGCCACCGTCAAATCCGCGGAGCGAACGGTGCGCATCCTGGAGGCACTTGCCTCCTCCCAGGACAAGCTCACGGTCTCCGAGCTCCAGGAACGCCTGGGCTACCCGCGCAGCAGCCTGCACGCCCTCGTCCGCACACTGCGCGAGCTCAAGTGGGTCGAGGCGGACGAGACCGGCTCCGCCTTCGGCGTCGGCCCGCACGCGCTGCTCTCCGGCACCGCCTACCTCGACCGCGACCCGGCCCTGCCGTACGCGCACGCCGTGATGGAGGACCTCCGCGAAGAGACCGGCTACACCGTGCACTTCGCCCGCCTCGACGACGCGTACGTGCTCTACCTCGCCAGTCGCGAGGCACGCGGCAACGCCCGTGCCGTCTCCCGCGTCGGACGCCGGCTGCCCGCCCACCTGACCGCGCTCGGGCAGGCGCTCCTCGCCGACCTCACCACCGAGGAGGTGGACGGCGTACTGCCACCGAGGCTGGAGGCGTTCACCCCGAACACGGTCACCGAGCGCGCGGCGCTGCACGAGGAGCTGGCGCGCGTACGGGACCGCGGCTGGGCGCTGGAGCGGGAGCAGGGCACCCCCGGGGTCGCCTGTCTGTCGGCGCCCGTGCACTACCGGATCCCGGCCTCGGACGCGATCAGCTGCTCGATGCCGGTGGACGCCGCCACCGAGGAGGAGACGGAGCGCGTGGCGCGGGCCGTGGTGGCGCACGCCACCGCTCTCGCCGCGACGCTCCGGCGCCACGGCATCAGATGAGGCCCGCATGTCCACCCGGCCCGCCCTGGCGAGGGGCCGGGCCGGGCCGGGTGGGGCGCGGGTCGGCGGGTCAGGGAGTGACGGGAACGTTCGTCAGGCCCGTGCCCGCGTGGGTGACGGTATTGCCGGAGTGCACGACGTTCGGGTCGGCGGTGCACTTCGAGACCGAGGTGATCTTGATGGCGTAGGCGCCGACACCGCCGAGGTCCGAGGTGTTGCCGCGCCAGACGTTGCCGCAGCCGTTGGCGAACGAAGGGGTCGTCGACGGGTTGTGCGTCTCGTAGCCGTTGGCGAAGGTGCCGGGCGGGGCGAAGACCCCCGTGTTGTTCTCGATGAGGTACCCGATGCCCTTGGCGTCGACCCAGGAGTCCGCCGAGTTCTGCCCCGAGATCCCGGTCCCGTCGAACCTGTTGCCGCGGATCACCCCGCCCGTAGTGCCCTCCTTGACGTCGACGTGCTCCGCGGCCACGTTCGGGCCGATCCGGTTGTTCAGCACCTGGACCCGGTCCGAGCGGTCCGCCCCGCCCTGGTTGCCGTGGCAGCCCCAGTTGGAGCCGGCCGAGCCGATGTAGACGGCCTCCCCGTAGCCGGGCTGGACCAGTCCGGTGTGCGTGATCGTGGAGTTCCGGATCACGCCGTCCGAGGACGAGCGCCGGAAGTGCACCGCCTCGTCCTCGACGTGGTGGACCGAGAGCCCGTCGAGGGTGACGTGGTGGGAGTTGTCGAGGACGACTCCCTTCTTGGAGTCCTTGACGGTGAAACCGGTCAGGTTCCAGTACGGGGCGTCGTACAGCCACAGTCCGTACCCCGGGTCCCAGCCGCCGCCGGGGGCCGGACAGGACGGCGCGGTGCCGGAGGGGCCGTCGTTCACCAGGACCGCGGTCGCCGGACCGGTGAGCGTGACCGGCGCGGCGGCCGTACCCGCCCGCCGGGTCACGAAGGCGCCCCGGTACTCCCCGGCCGCGAGCCGGATCGTCTGCCCGGGCTGCGCCGCCGCCAGGGCGCTCTGCAACTGGGCTGCGGTCGACACGTCCACGACCGGCCCGCCCGGACCGGCTGGGGAGCCGTAGACCTCGAACTCCCAGAGGGAGTAGCCGTAGGCGGTGCCGCGGGCGGTGGCGTGCATGCGGACGTAGCGCCCGGTTCCGGCGACGGTCAGGTCGTCGATGGCGCCGTTTCCGGTGCTGGTGGAGTAGACGTCGGTCCAGGCCGAACCGTCCGCGGAGGTCTGGATCTCGTACGTCTTGGCGTACGCGGCCTCCCAGTTGAGCTTCACCCGGCTGATGGCGTGGGTGGCTCCGAGGTCGATGCGGACCCACTGCGGGTCCACGCCCTCCACGCTGGCCCACCGGGTGCCGGTGTTGCCGTCCACCGCGAGCGAGGCCGGGAAGGCGCTCGTCTCCAGGGACGAGGCCGTCGTGGGCTTCCCGGCCGAGACCAGGCCGTCGGCGGCCCGTGCCTGGGGGACGGTGATCAAGGAGGCGGACAGGAGGCTGGACAGGAGCAGCAGGACCGTTTCTCTTCTTCGGGTCCTTCGGATTCTTCGGATTCCTCGCATGGCAACTCCTTCTCGGGCTACGGGACCCAGTGGTTGCCGGAGGCGGTGATCATGACCTGGAGCTGGATGCTCGCCGAGAAGTAGCTGCTGGTGTCGATCGGGGCGGCCAGCATCTTGTTCCACAGCGCGTCCAGCCAGACCTGACTGCCCGGGTCGGTCATGGCCGCCAGTGCGAACGGGGCGAAGTACGCCGCTTCGCTCCCGGAGGAGATCTGCGTGCCGTCGAGCTTGTATCCGATGGCGATCTTGTTCGGGTCGCCGCCCGTCTTGGTCTTGATCCAGCTGTTGAGCTTGCGGGCCGACGCGAGGGACTTGGCGTCTGCGCTGGTCACCGCGTCGTCCGCGATGCGCCACGGGGTCCGGCAGGCGTTCCACCAGTAGGCGCCGTCGTTCGGGTCCTCGAGAACCTGCCCGGGGGCGGGCTTGGGGGTGGTGTTGGTGTTGACGACGAAGTCGGGCAGCAGCCCGGTGTTCGGCGCGTAGGAGGCCTGCAGGCCGGTGATCTGGTTCTGGTGCGCGGTGCGGACCGTGTCCCAGGCCGCGTCGCCGGTCGCGGTCCGGAAGGCCCGGAAGTGGTCGACCATCCAGTCCGAGGTGCGGGAGATGTAGTAGTACTGGTCGCCGGAGCTGCTCCAGTCGCCCAGCTTCAGCAGGTTGGTGGACGGGTTGAGCTCGTCCTTCTTGATCGCGTTGATGTGCTTGACCGCGAGCGCCTTGTAGTTGTACGTGCCCGTGCTGCCCCATTGCTTGTCGGCGAGCAGCAGACCGTACGCGACGTCCATGTCGCCGTCGGTCGCGCCGTCACCGCCGTTGACGCTTCGGCAGGCGGTGTCCTGCTCCGCGGCGAGCAGGTCCGGGTTGACCGACGAAGGGTGGTCGATCATCCACTTGGTCAGACCGTCGAAGATCTTCTTCGCGTCCGGGTCGGCGCCGGCCATCGTAGCGGCGATCACCATGCCGTACCCCTGCGCCTCGGCCACGTACGGGTGGTCGGCGTCGGGGGAGATGACCTGGTACCAGCCGTTGCCGCAGTTCTGGCGGACGAACGCGGACTTCCAGTTGGTGTAGTAGTCGATGGTCCTCTGGTCGAGCGTGCCCTGGGCGCCGGTCGGCTTCAGCGTCCCGGCGGCGTACGGGCGGGTGTGGCTGCCGAACGGAACCGCCGGACCGGAGCCGCTCGAGGGCTGGGTGGTGACGCTGAGCGAGTTGCTCGCAGCGGAGGTGTTGCCCGCCGCGTCCCGCGCCTTGACCGTGTAGCCGTAGCTGGTGGAGGCCGTGAGGCCGGTGTCCGTGTACGAGGTCCCGGCCGCCGTTGCGACGCGCGTGGTGCCCCGGTACACGTCGTAGCCGGTGACGCCCACGTTGTCGGTGGCGGCGTTCCAGGCGAGCGCGACGCTGTTCGCAGTGGTGGCCGTCGAGCGCAGGCTGCCCGGGACGCTGGGCGGGGTGGTGTCGGAGCCGCCGGAGACGGGGGAGCCGTAGACCTCGAACTCCCAGAGGGAGTAGCCGTAGGCGGTGCCCCGCGCGGTGCCGTGCATGCGGACGTAGCGTCCGGTTCCGGTGACGGTCAGGTCGTCGGTGGCGCCGTTGCCGGTGCTGGTGGAGTAGACGTCGGTCCAGTTCGTCCCGTCGTTCGAGGTCTGGATCTTGTACGTCTTCCCGTACGCGGCCTCCCAGTTGAGCTTCACCCGGCTGATGGTGTGGGCGGCTCCGAGGTCGATGCGGACCCACTGCGGGTCCACGCCCTCCAGACTGGCCCACCGGGTCGCGGCGTTGGCGTCCACGGCCTTGCCGGCCTCGAAGCCGCTCGCCTCGACCGAGGACGCGGTCGCGGGCTTTCCGGTCGATACCAGCACCGGAGTGGCCTCGGCGGCACCGGGCAGGGCGGCGCCGACGGCGGCCGTCGCGGCCGAGGCGCTGAGGCCGGTGACGCCCGTGAGGCCCGCCATGGCGGCGGCGAGGGCGGCGAAGCCCGCCAGCGGGCGGTGCCAGCGGGGGCGGCGCCGGTCTCTGTGTGCGGAGCGTTGCTGATGTGCTCGTGACATCGGGCGTCCTCGGGTGAGTGCTGCGCGAGTGGGGGGAGCGGTCGGTGTGGAGCATCGGCCAATGGTTAGGAATAGTTCCTAACCATTGGCCGGGAGAGTAGAAACGGAACAGGGCTTCGCGCAAGACCCTGGGCTCGATCCATCCATGCGATGTGGATCCACATATGTGTCCGAAGGCCCTTGTGGGGGTGGCTGGTTCGGGGTGGGGCCCTCAGTGGACGAGCGCTGCCGGCACAGGGAACGGGGGCAGCCACCGTCGCCGCGCCGGCCGCTCGGGACGGGCCGCGGGGGAAGCCGCCCGCCCGGGCGGCTGGGGTCCACCGTCGTTCCTGTGCCGAGTCTGCGGGCTTCCTTAAGGGACCTTGAAGAACGGCTCCGGGGCGCTGTTTTCGCTGGTCATCAGCCTACGCTCGGGGACCCGTCCTTCCTTCTCGCCGAGAGGTGCCACAGGCATGAGCCGCAGCCGAACCCCCGGAGCCCCGTCCCGCGTCGAGGCGCGACGGAAGAAGACGGTGCGCACGCGCATCGTGCTGTCCCTCACCGCGGCGGCCGCGGCGGTGGCGGTCGGGGTCGCGGTGGCCGCCCCCGACGAGGAAGCGCGTGCCGGCGGGCCGAACTCCGGGGCGGCGGGCTCCGGTAGTGGGGAGGCGGCGGAAACCCCCTCTCCCGCCTCTCCCGCCGCTCCCACGCTCTCCGCCGCCGCCGCGTCCGCGACGGGCGCGATGCCGTCCGCGACGCCCACCGCCGGCGTCACCGGATCCGCCGCACCCACGAAGTCGGCGGCGGCGAGCCGCCCGGCGCCCGCGGCATCGACACCGGCCGTCAAGCCCAAGCCCCCCACCCGTACGCCCGCCGCGACCACCGGTGGCGGCTCCGGTGGGTCGGGTGGTTCCGGTGGTTCGGGCGGCTCCTCCGGTGCGTCCGGCGTGGAATCCGCGGTCCTGTCCCTGGTCAACAAGGAGCGGGACGCGGCCGGTTGTGGTGCATTGACCGCGAACGCCAAGCTGAGCGCCGCGGCGCGGGCGTACAGCGACACCATGGCCCGCAGCGGCGTCATGTCCCACACCGGACCCGACGGTTCCACCATGACCACCCGCGTGGAAGCCGCCGGATACGGCTGGTCCCGCCTGGGCGAGAACATAGCCCGCGGCCAGGCGGACGCCGCCGCGGTCATGAACGCGTGGATGAACAGCCCCGGTCACAAGGCCAACATCCTCAACTGCGGGTTCCGGGAGATCGGCATAGGCTTCCACAAGGGCGACGGCGGCCCCTGGTGGACGCAGAACTTCGGCACGCCGAGGTAAGAACTCCCACCCGTCGTTCCCACCCGCCGTTCACAATCTGCCCCGCCCCGCCCCTCCCCGCGGGGCCCGGCACACGTCCTCCTGGCCATTCGCGCGCCAGGGGGACGTCGGCGTTCCCGGCCGGATCGGGGTCCGGCCGGAGTCGGGCCGGGGTCGGGCCGGCAGGCCGCGTTCTTACGGGGGAGGCGGTGACGGGCGGGCCGGCGGGTCGGTCACTATGGGGCCGTGCCCCGAATTCCGCGCTACTTGCTCATATGGCTGTCGTGCACCGCCGCCAGCGTGACCGCCGTGCTCGCCACGGTCCAGTTCGTGGTCGGTTCCACCAGGCATACGCCTCCCGTCGCGCGGTCCGCCCCCGTGGTCGTCGACACGCCGCCGGCCTGGCAGGCGGCGCAGGGCCAGTCCCCGAGCCCGCACGTCCCGAGCGCCACCCCCAGTGGTTCGCCCTCCGCGACCGGGCGGCCGTCACCCCCGGCTTCGGCGCCCGCTTCGGCGAAGGCCCCCACGGGAACGCCTCGTGCGACACCACCCAGACCGCGCGTCGACTGCGACGAGGGCGGACCGGGCCTGCACACCGTCCCCTCGGAAGGCGGCAAGGTCACCGTGCGCTACGGCAGCCGCGGCGTGTGCCTGATCTCCGCCGTGCCCAGCCGGGGCTACAAGGCCGGCACGTCGCAGACCGCGGACGACACCCTGACCGTCACGTTCACCAGCGCGGACCACCGCTCGGTCATCACGGCGACGATCACCCCGTCGGCGAGGGCCAGCGTGCGCGAGACGTCCTTCTGACCGGTCCGCGCCACTCGACCCCCTCATCCCCTTTTACGGGTTTCACCCCCTTGTGCACGCTCATCGCCCGAGCTTCACGAAGCGGAAGGTGAGCTGTTCCTTAGGGGAACCTCAAGATCGCGCTCACCCGGTTCCAGCGACCCCCAGCGGTCCTATGCTCACGTCAGCCGAGCGGCCTTCGGCGCCCGGGCACGACTGCCCCGGCAACCCCGTCCAGCCGCCGCGCCGCCGAGCCGTCCGTCGCGCCATCGGATCCACCGATCCGGAAGGCGTCTCGCGCTTCCCGTAATCCGAACCGTGCCTTGGGGTGTCTTCGCCATGACTTCTCGCATACTCCGACCCGTCCGTGCAGCCCGCCGCACGACGCGCCCGCGCTCCGCCGCGCCCCTGGCCGGGCGGGTGCCCCTGCTGGCCGCGGCCGTGATCGCCGCCGGGCTGACCGCAGCGTGCGGCCCGTCCAGCCAGCCCACCGGCGCCGCCGCGCCGGCGACGGCCGTACAGCCGTCGCAGACCCTCCCGGCCGGGACGGAGTCCGCGTCCGCGTCCGCCGAGGCGTCTCCGTCCCCGTCCGCGTCCGCCACGCCGCCGTCGGCGTCGGCCTCCGCGTCGGCCCGTACCTCGGCCGGCGCCTCGCCCACCCCCTCACGCGCCCAGCCCGCCAAGCCCGCCCCCAAGCCGTCCCGCACCTCCGCCGCGCCCGCCCCGGCGGCCCGGATCCCCGGCCCCGGCTACGACAGTTCGGCCGACGCGCAGAAGCTGATCGACGCGGCGCTGCGCGCGGCCAAGGCCGACGGGCGGATGGTGCTGCTCGACTTCGGCGCCAACTGGTGCGGCAACTGCAAGGCGGCCGACAAGGTGTTCGCCCAGCCGCAGACGGCATCGCTCCTCGGAGCCTCGTACCACCTGGTCAAGGTGGACATCGGCGGCAACAGCTCCGCGAACTCCGCCCTCCTGCGCAAGTACAGCCCCTCGGGCGGGACGTACAAGATGCCCGTGCTGGTCGTGGTCTCGCCGTCCGGCACGGTGCGCACCGACACGCACGTCACCGGCAATCCCGCCCTGACCTCGGACGGCATCGGCTCCTTCCTCCGCAAGTGGGCGTCATGAGACGTGCGGTCCCACGCACCACCGCCCTGGTCGGCGCCGGCCTCGCGGTGGCGCTCGCCGGGTGCCTCTACGCCGCTGCGGGCGCCGCCTCCGACGGCGGCGACGGCGGCGACGGCGACGGCGGGGAGTCGCCCGGCCCCGCGAGCGTCGCGGTCAGGCCCATGTCCGCGGCTGCGGTCGTGGACACGGGCGCCCGGCCGCAGGCGCCCGCCCTGGAGGGCGCCGACCTGGACGGAAAGCCGGTCGGCCTCGCCGGGTTCCGGGGCCAGGTGGTCGTCCTCAACGTCTGGGGATCGTGGTGCGGGCCCTGCCGCGCGGAGGCCGACGACCTCGAGCGGCTCAGCGGGGAGACCCGTACGCAGGGCGTCCGGTTCCTCGGGATCAACACCCGCGACCGGGACCGTGCGGCGGCGCGGTCCTTCGTCCGCGCGCACGGCCTGGGCTTCCCCAGCCTCCACGACCCCACCGGTGAGCTCCTGCTCCGCTTTCCGCCCGCGCTCCTCAACCCGCAGACCATCCCCTCGACGCTGGTGATCGACCGCCGCGGCCGGATCGCCGTCAGCATCGGGGGAGCGGTCACCGACGAGGAACTGAAGCCCCTGCTCACCCGCGTCGCGCAGGAGACGTCATGACGGTCCTCACCGGCATGGCGACGGTCGCACACATGGTGGCGCTCGCCCCCGCCGCGGACGCCGCCCCCTCCCTCCTCCACGGGACGCCGGCCGTCGCCGCCCCCGTGGCGTTCTTCGCGGGACTGGTCTCCTTCCTCTCGCCGTGCGTACTGCCGCTCGTGCCGGGCTACCTCAGCTACGTGACCAGCCTGTCGGTATCCGACCTGGCGGACGCCCGCGGCGGGCAGCGCGGCCGCATGGCGGCCGGCGCGCTGCTGTTCGTCCTGGGCTTCACGGCCGTCCTGGTCTCCGGAGGCGCCCTGTTCGGGTACGCCGGCCGCACCCTGCTGGCCCACCAGGAGGTGGTCACCCGGGTGCTCGGCGTCTTCACCGTGCTGATGGGGCTGTCCTTCATGGGATTCCTGCCGGGTTTCACCCAGCGGGAGTTCCGCAGCCACCGGCGGCCCGTGCTCGGTCTGGCGGGCGCGCCGCTGCTGGGGGCGGTGTTCGCGGTCGGGTGGACCCCGTGCATCGGCCCGACGCTGGCCGCCGTACAGGCGCTCGCCTGGAGCGAGGCGAGCGCGGCGCGCGGGGCCCTGCTGATGGCCGCCTACTGCCTCGGGCTGGGCCTGCCGTTCATCCTCGCCGCCCTGGCCTTCCGCCGGGCCCTGGGCGCCTTCGGCCTGGTCAAACGGCACTACCAGTGGGTCCTGCGGATCGGCGGCGGCATGCTCGTCCTCGTCGGCGTCCTGCTGGCCACGGGCGTGTGGAACGACCTGGTGTACCGGCTCCAGTTGTGGAGCGCGGCGTACACCACGGCCGTCTGAGCCGCGGACCTTCCCCTCCCTGCGCCCCTTCCCCTCCCTCCGCTTCTTGTCCTCCGCCCCCTGACGAAAGCACAGCCATGAACGTGTCCCCGTACGCGCACCACTCCCGCAAGGCCCGCCTCGCGGCCGCCCTGCTCTCCCTGGCCGCGCTCACGGCCTGCGCCGGGCAGCCCGCGAAGACCGGCTCCGCGCCCACCACGAGCTTCACCGAGAACGGGGTCACCGTCACGCTCTCGGTCTCGGACTGGCAGCCACCGCGGGCCACCCTGACCGCGGTGTTCACCCCCGAGGAGAAGGGGTTCCACCTCTACAGCACCGAGCTGCCCGCCACCGGCGTCGAGGGCGTGGGCCGCCCGACCTCGATGGACGTCACCGGCGCCCTGCGGGCGGACGGGAAGCTGACGGCCGCGGCGGACGTACGGACGATCAGCGTGCCCGGCGTCGACGCCCCGGTCCCCGTCTACCCGGACGGACCCGTCACCACCACACTGCCCGTCCGCCTGGACGGCAACGGGGACGCGACCGTCCTGCTCGGGTACGCGAGCTGCAGTTCGCAGGAGGGCTGCACCATTCCGGTCTCCGACCGCCCCGTCCAGCTGCGCGTCACCGACGAGGGTCCGGCCTTCGGCGACCGATAGGAACGAGCGTTCACCTAAGGTGTGCCCATGCCGAGCGTCCTGGTCGTCGAAGACGACCCCAGCATCCGCCAGTCACTCATCGAAGTCCTGGCGGAGCACGGGTATGCCGTACGCAGCGCCGGCGACGGGTTCGGCGCCCTGCGCGAGGTCACCCAGTCGCCCGTCGACGCGGTGGTCCTCGACCTGGGGCTGCCCGATCTGGACGGAGGAGACGCACTGCGCATGATCCGGGGCATCTCCTCCGTTCCCGTCCTGGTGGCCACCGCCCGCGACGACGAAGCGGAAATCATCCGGCTCCTCAACGCGGGCGCCGACGACTACCTGGTCAAACCCTTCTCCGGGGGACAGCTCATCGCACGCCTCTCCGCCGTCCTGCGGCGCACCAGCCACCTGCCGTCCGCCCATGCCGCGCACGGCGGCCGGGGTCCGGTGCCGTCAGCGGCGGCCGAACCGCTGCGCCCCACCACCGTGGGCGAGCTGGCGGTGGACCCCGGGGCACGCACCGCGTACCTGTCCGGGCGCGAGCTGCGGCTCACCCGCCGCGAGTTCGACCTCCTGGCCTTCCTCGCCCACCACACCGGTCAGGTCGTCTCCAAACGGCGGCTGCTGACCGAGGTCTGGCGCGAGCCGTACGTGGACGACCAGACCGTCGACGTGCACCTGTCGTCGCTGCGCCGCAAGCTCGGCGAACGCGCGGCCGCCCCGCGCTACTTGCTGACCGTCCGCGGCGTCGGCATCAAGCTGGTGGCGCCGCGGTGAGACGCTCCCTGGCCGGAGTGGCGCTCGCCGTCACGTCCATGGTCGCCCTCTCCTTCCTCATACCGCTGGCCGCCCTGGTGATGTCGCTCGTCAAGGAGCAGAGCGTCACCGCCGCCGAGCAACGGGCCGCCGCCCTGGCCCCCGTACTGACACTGACCACGGATCCGTCCGCCCTGCGGGAATCCGCCGCCAGTCTGGACGCGGCCGAGTACGTGGTCGTCCACCTGCCGGACCAGCCCGCCCTCGGCGCGTCCCGGGCCCCCACGGCGCTGCTCGAACGCGCCCAGCAGGGCCGCGAGTCCATCTCCGAGCGGATTCCCGGCGGCTGGATCTGCCTGCAGCCGGTGGTACTGCCCGGCGACCAGGTCGCCGTCATCGAGAACTTCGTCCCCGAACAGGAGCTGACCCGCGGGGTCACGGCCTCCTGGGCGGTCATGCTCCTCCTCGCCGTCGGACTCGTCGGCGGTTCCGTGCTGGTCGCCGACCGCCTCGGCGCGAAGGTCGTCAGGTCCTCCAAGAGGCTCGCCCACGCCTCCCAGGCCCTGGGGCAGGGCAACCTGGACGCCCGCGTGGACCCCATGGGCCCCAGGGAACTGCGCGAGGCGGGCATCGCCTTCAACACCATGGCCCACCGGATGACCGAGCTGCTCGCCGTCGAACGCGAGCTCGTCGCCGACCTGTCCCACCGGCTGCGCACCCCGCTAACGGCCCTGCACCTGGCAACGGAACGCATGGCCGGCTCACCGGAGTCGGCCAGGGTCGAGGCCGCCGTGTGCGCACTGGAAACGGAACTCCGGGCCATCATCACCGCGGCTCGCACCCCGCTCGCCGTGGGCCCGATGGGACAGGGCATGCTCGGCCCGGAAGCGGGCACCCCGCACCAGGCCACCCGCCCGGGACCGGCCGGACCCCGCTGCGAGGCGGCGGACGTCGTGCGCAGCCGGACCGCCTTCTGGGCGGTCCTGGCGGAGCAGCAGAACCGCCCCTGCTCCCTCGACCTCACCCAGGAGCCCGCGGCCGTCGGCCTCCCCGAGGACGACGTCGCCGCCGTGGTGGACGCGCTCATCGGCAACGTCTTCCGGCACACCCCGCCCGGTACCCCCTTCGCCGTGCGCGTCGCCCGCACCGCGCAGGCCGTGGAGCTGGTCGTGGAGGACGCCGGTCCGGGCATCCCCGAACCGGACCAGGCCCTCTCCCGAGGAAGCAGCACCGGCTCCTCGGGGCTCGGTCTCGACATCGCCCGCAGGGCCGGGTCCGTCACCGGCGGCTCGGTGCGCATCGCCCGCGGACCCCGCGGCGGCGCCCGGATCACCGTGGTCTTCGGCCTGGCAGCACCCCTGCCGTCCGGGCGCGGGCCGCGCGCCTCCCGGCGGCGTACGGGATGGCCGCGCGCCCGGTGAAGGCCCGGGGCGGCCCCCGCCGTCAGAGCGCCGGGGCGACATCCGGGGCGACTGCGGGCGTGACTCCCGGCGCGACCTCGGGGAAGACGGGGGCGATCCCGAGGGCCGGCGCGATCGCCCGCCAGATCGTCGACTGGGCCGTGGCGAGGTCGATCCGGGGGTCCTCCAGCATCAGGCGGTTGCCGAGGCCGTCGCACAAGGCCAGCACCAGGGTGCCTACCTCGGCGACGTCGCAGTCGGTGAACTCTCCTGAAGCGATGCCCCGTTCCACGACCCCGGCGACCCATGCGTGCAGTTGGTCGTACAGGTCGACGGCGAGGTCCCGGGCCGTGCCGTCGCGCAGGGCGCGCACCCACAGCTCCTGCCAGAGCTTCCAGTCCTGGCGGAGCTCCGCGTCCGTGGGCAGCATGCTCCGTACGATCCGCGCCAGGACGGTGGCGGCCGGCAGCGAATCGTCCTCGCTGCCGGTGTCCGTACCGGTCTTGGCGAAGGAGTGCGTCATCGCCTCGGCGAAGAGCTTCTCGCGGGTGTCGAAGTGGTAGTGGAGCAGGGCCTTCGAGACGCCGGCGGCCTCGGCGACCTTGCGCATGCTGACGTGCTCGAAACCGATGTCGGCGATCACTTCGCACGCGGCCGTGAGGATTCGCTCACGCGTTTCGAGTGCCCGCTCGGCCTTGGTCACGTGGGCTGCTCCCCGTGTCGGCACCCGTCGGATGGGGTGCGTGGGTGGGTGGAAGGGCCCCGGCGGCCCCGCCCGCCGGACCCCCATCCTCGCGCATGGGGTGCCCGGGCTCCGGCCGTCGGGGCGCCGGAGGGATGTGGCGGCGCCCCGGGCCGCAGAGCGCGGGTGCGGCCCGGAGCGCCGCTCCGGGTCACACCGAGGACGGCATCCGCAGCACGCCCGTGCCGCGCTTGACGAGTTCACCCGCGATGATCAGGCGCTGGATCTCGGAGGTGCCCTCCCAGATCCGGTCGACGCGCAGTTCGCGGTAGAGCCGCTCGACGGGGTACGAGCGGTCGTAGCCGCGGCCTCCGAAGATCTGCAGGCAGCGGTCGATGACCCGGCCGGACGCCTCGCTCGCCGACAGCTTGGCGATGGCGGCCTTCGCGTGCAGCGTCTTGCGGTCGAGGACGCCTTCGTCGACCTCCCAGGCGACCTGGTGGGTGTAGGCGCGGTTGACGGCGATGTCGACGGCGCAGTCGGCGAGCATGCCCTGGATCAGCTGGAAGTCGGCGATGGGGGAGCCGAACTGGCGGCGTTCCACCGCCCAGTCACGGGCGAGCTCCAGGGCCCGCTCCGCCGCTCCGATCGTGCGCGCGGCGATCATCAGCCGTTCCTCGGTGAACCAGGAGCGGGTGATGTCGTAGCCGGTTCCCACCTCCCCGAGCACGGCGTCCGCGGGCAGGCGGACATCGGTGAAGGTGAACTCGGGGTGCTCGTAGACGAAGGTGTGCATCCAGCGGGGCACCCGGGTCATCTCGATGCCCGGGGTGTCCTTGTCGACGAGGAACAGGGTCGGCGCCCCCTCCTCCCCGGCGGCGGCAAGCACGATCATGAAGTCGGCGTGATCGCCGACGGTGACGAACCACTTCTCGCCGTTCAGCACCCAGCCGCCGTCCCCGGTCCGCGTCGCCGTGGTCCGCAGGCTCTGCGGGTCGGAGCCTGCCTCGGGCTCGCTCACCGCGTAGCAGTCGCGGCGCCGTCCCCGGATCACCGGGACGAGGTACCGCTCGCGCTGCTCCGGCGTGCAGAAGGACAGTGCGTTGGCCGGACGCCACACCATGTCCCACAGGGCGCCGGTGAGCCGTCCGAGCTCGGCCTGGACGGTGACCTGCTCCAGGATGCTCAGCCCTGCGCCGCCCCACTCCGCGGGCATGTTGACGGCCTGGAGGCCACTGTCGAGGACGGCGTCGCGGATCTCGGTGTGGGCCTGCGGGGGCAGACCGTTGTTCTCCTCGCAGTCGAGCTCGTACTTCATGATGAACCCGGTGAGGGCGCGCGCCGCGTCGCGGAGCTCTTCCTGACGGGCGGTGAGGCGGAAGTCCATGTGGTGTTCGTCCTCGTGATCGGGGTGACGGTGTGGCGGGGTGGCGGGTGGTGGTGCTGGGGACCCGTCAGGAGCGGCCGGGCAGCGCGAGTGCCCGCGTACCCCGCTTGACGAGTTCGCCCGCGATGATCAGGCGCTGGATCTCGGAGGTGCCCTCCCAGATCCGGTCGACGCGCAGTTCCCGGTACATCCGCTCGACGGGGTACGAGCGGTCGTAGCCGCGGCCTCCGAAGATCTGCACGCACCGGTCGACGACCCGCCCCGCGGCCTCGCTCGCGGCGAGCTTCGCCGTCGACGCCTTGGCGTGCAGGGTCTTGGGGTCGGTGTGCGGCTGGTCGGCTTCCCAGGCGACCTGGTGGGTGTAGGCGCGGTTGACGGCGATGTCGACGGCGCAATCGGCGAGCATGCCCTGGATCAGCTGGAAGTCGGCGATGGGGGAGCCGAACTGGCGGCGGTGTACCGCCCAGTCGCGGGCGAGCTCCAGGGCCCGCTCCGCCGCGCCGACGGTCCGGGCGGCGATCATCAGCCGCTCGTCCGTGAACCACTCCTTCGTCAGCTCGTAGCCGTTGCCGACACCGCCGAGCACGTCCTCGTCGGCGACGAAGACATCGGTGAAGGTGAACTCGGGGTGCCCGTTCACCGCGGAATGCATGAACCGGGGGACCCGAGTCATCTCGACGCCCGCCGCCCCCTTGTCCACGAAGAACAGGGTCGCGGCACGCTCCGGGCCCGCATCGGCCTGAACCAGCAGGAAGTCGGCGATGTCACCGCAGGTCACGAACCACTTCTCGCCGTTCACGAGCCAGCCGCCCTCGGTGCGGGTCGCCGTGCTCGTGCACGAGCGGGGGTCCGAGCCCGCACCGGGTTCGGTGACCGCGAACGCGTCGAACCGCTCGCCCCGGATGACGGGCAGGAGGTACTTCTCGCGCTGCGCCTCGGTGCCGTGGGCCAGGACGTTCGCGGGCCGCCAGGGGATGTCCCAGAGGCAGTTGGTGACCTTGCCGAACTCCTCCTCGACGATGACCTGGTCCAGCAGGGACAGGCCGGCCCCACCCCAGGCGGCGGGCATGTTGATCGCGTAGACGCCGGCGTCCATGGCGGCGCGGGTCAGTTCGCGGACCGTCTCGGCGGGCAGCGGGCCGCCCGCTTCCTCGGACTGGTCCTCGTACCCCATCAGGAGGTGTGCGTAGGCGGCGGCGCGGGCCTTGAGGTCGGCCTGCTCGGGCGTGTAGCGGAAGTCCATGGCGTGCTCCGGGGCGAAAGGGACGGGGGGAGTGGGGCTCGGGGCATGAGGGCGGGACGGGGTCAGCCCAGGACGGCCCGTGCGTCCAGCGCCAGGACGCCGTCGGGGCGGACGAGCAACGGGTTGACCTCCAGCTCGGCGATCTCCGGATGCGCGGCGGCCACCGTCGTGATGCGTTCGATCACGGCCGCCGCGGCCGCCACGTCGACGGCGGGCCGGCCGCGGACACCCGCGAGCAGGGCGGCTGTCCGCAGGCCCCGCAGCAGCTCCTCCGCCCGCCGCGCCGGTACGGGCGCCAGCGCGAAGGCCACGTCGCGCAGGGTCTCGGTGAGGACCCCGCCGAGCCCGACCATGGCCACCGGTCCGAAGCGGGGGTCGCGGTTCACACCCACGATCAGCTCGATGCCGTCCGAGAGATCGGCCATCGCCTCGACCGAGTACGCGCCGGGGCCGAGCCGGGCGTGCATGTCCCGGTAGGCGCCGACGAGCGCGTCCCGGTCTGCCAGGCGCAGCGCCACGCCGCCCGCGTCGGACTTGTGCAGGAGGTGCAGGGCCTTCAGCACGTACGGGCCCTCGAACTCCCCGGCCGCGGCCAGTACTCCGGCCTCGTCGGTGACCTCACGGGCGGACGGGAACGGCACACCCGCGGCGCCCAGCAGTGCGCGTACCCCGTGGTACCCCGGGTCCCGCAGGCGCGCGGCGGCGGCGGGCAGTGCGGGGAGCTCCGGGGCCGCGCCCGCCGCCCGGCCGGTCATCGCCGCCAGGGCGCGGGCGGCGTCCTCGGTGGCGGCGAACACCGGTATCCCGGCCCCGGCCAGCACCCGGCAGCTCGGCGACCCGGGATACATCGACTGCACGACCAGGGGCTTCGGCGAGCCCGCGAGGTGGGTGACGATCTTCTCGGCGGCCCGCGTCTCCCCCTCCGCGAGCACGGAGCCGCCCGCCTGCCCGCCGCCCAGGCCGCCCTCGGACGCGGCGTACCCGCCGAAGTAGCCCGTCATTAGGACGGCGTCGACCTCGTCGGCGGCGAGGAGGTGCCCGACCGTGTCGGCGTACGAGAGGGGCTGCTGCTCGCCCATCCCCGCCAGGTCGACCGGATTGGCGACCGCCGACTGCTCCCACAGCACGGTCCGCAGCCCTGCCCGGGTCGCCTCGGTGAGCTCCGGAACGTCGAGCCCGGCGTCCTCGGCGGCGTCCGCCGCGATCGCCCCGTGGCCGCCGCCGTCGGTGAAGACCGCGGTCCGGCGCCCTCCCGCACGAGCCCTGGGGAGGCTGCTCAGGGCGGCCAGTACGACGGTCATCTCCCGTGGTGTGCGTACCAGTTCCACCCCCGCGTCACGGCAGGCGGCGGCCACGACTCCGGCCGAGGTGGTGAGGGCGCCGGTGTGTGACCGGGCGCTGCGTGCGGAGGCGGAGCCGCGCCCGGCGGTGAGCAGGACCACCGGTTTGCCCGCCGCGGCGGCGGCCCCGGCGAAGGCCCTGCCGTCGCCGAAGTCCTCGGCGTACACGGCGATCGCGGTCGTGGCCTCGTGGCGGGCGCAGTCCTCGACGAGGTCGACGAGGGTGACGTCGGCCTGGTTGCCGAGGGAGACGAACCGGGAGAAGCCCAGACCGTGCGGAGCGCCGCGGAGCTGGAGTTCGAGGGCGAGGTTGCCGCTCTGGCTCAGCAGGGCGGTGCCGCCGGGCGCGAAACGGTCCGAGGCGAGGTACAGCCCGGTCGTGTTGTCGGCGATGCCCAGGCAGTTGGGTCCGACGAGCAAGGCTCCGGCCTCCCGGACCCGGGCGACGACCGCGCGCTGGCGGGCCGCTCCCGCCGGGCCGGCCTCGGCGAACCCGGCGGTGATGCCCACGATCGCCTTCGCCCCGCAGGCCAGGGCGTCTTCCACGGCGGCCTCGAAGCCGCTGCCGGGGACGGAGATCACCACCAGCTCGACGGGTTCGCCGATCGCGGCGAGGGACGGGGCCGCCCGGCGGCCGAGGACGGTGCCACCGCGCCGGTTCACCAGGTGTACGGGGCGCCGGCCGTCGGCGCGGAGCGCCTGGGAGGCCACCGCGTGGCCGTACTTCGCCGGATCGTCGCTGGCGCCGACCACGGCGACCGAGCGCGGGTCGAAGAGAGCGGTCAGATCGCGTCCCATGTCACTTCTCCACTCGGAGCGCGGAGTTGGGGCAGCTCGCTGCGCAGGCGCGCGCCGCGTCCTCGGCGCCGGGCGGGACGGCGACGGCGATGACCTTCGCGTAGCCCCACTCGTCGAGTTCGACCAGGTGGGGTGCGTGTTCCTGGCACAGTCCGTAGCCCTGGCAGCGGGTGGAGTCCAGCAGGAGGTTCACGGTGTTCCTTTCAGCACGGGCAAGCGGGGTACGGTCCCGTCGTCCACGGCCGCGCAGGCGACCTCCGGTACGGCCACGGTGAGGCGGCCCCCGTGGCCACGCCCGGGCAGGGCGGCGACGCAGCGTGGACAGGGCCCCCGCAGGTGGGACCGGACGGGTCCGGGGAAGGCGGTCAGCAGGCTGCCGGCGATGCCCGCGGCGGCGTCGAGGAGGCCGCACGCGCCGCGTCCGCGCAGGCCCAGCGACCACCGCTCCAACCGGGCGGGGGTGTCGGGCGCGGCCGTGCCCGCGGCGAGGGCGTGGACGGCGTCGCGGACCGCCGCGGTGCCCGAGACGCAGACCCCGCACTGCCGTGCGCTCTGCGCCGCGAGGTGGCCGACGGCATCGGCGGCGGTGCTCACCGGGCAGGCTCCGGCGGCGAGGAAGCGGATCGCCCCGCAGCCCAGTGCCGTGCCCGCCGCGGTGAGCGCGCCGGGTTCGAGGGGGAGCTCCAGGGCGCGGGCGTCGACGAACCCGCCGAACAGTCCGCCCATCAGGGCCCCGGACGCGTCCGGGACGCCGAGCGCGGCAGCCGGCACGCGCAGGGGGACTCCGTAGGGGACTTCGGTGAGGACGGGGACCGCGCTCCCGCCGGACAGGGTCACCAGCGTGGAGCGGGCGATCGCCTGCCGCAGGCCGGGGCGGGCGGCGGTGAGGGCGATGCGGGCGAGGGTCTCGACGTTGGACACCAAGGTCGGCGCGCCGCCGACCCCGCGCTCGAAGGGGCGGGGCGGCTTGGCGGTGGGCAGCGCCGGCCCGCCGTCGATCCGGCGGACGACCGCGGTCTCCTCCCCGGCCACGTAGGTGTGGGCGGTCTCGACGACCTCGACGGGCAGCCACGGCTCCCGTTCGGCGAGCGCCCGGCGGACGCGGTCGGCGGCCACCGGGTCCGAGAGGTAGACGTAGCCGCGTACGGCGCCGGTGACCGCGGCGGCGCGGGCGAGGCCGTCGAGGACCAGATGGGGCCTGGCCCGCAGCAGCCAGCGGTCCTTGACGGAGCCGGGCTCGCCCTCTTCGCCGTTCGCCACCACCACCGGGACGCCGCCGCGCTCGCGTACGGCACGCAGCTTGACGGCGGCCGGGAAACCGGCCCCGCCGCGCCCGCGCAGACCGGATGCGGCGAGGTGGTGCAGCAGTTCGTCCGGGCCGGTGGCGTCGGCGTAGCCACCGGTGGCGAGGTACGCCTCGGCGTCCTCGGTCGTGCCTGGAGCGGCTCCGAGGACGGAGCCCGGCGGCTGCCCCGCCGGGAGTCGGATCGTGGTCATCGGCTGTTTCCTGTCCGGGAGTTGGAGCGCAGGGTCCGTACGGCGCTCTCGAGTGCCGCGCGGTCCGCGGCGGTTCGGGCGTATCCCGTTCCCGGGAGCCCGATGAGCATGCGGTGGTGGTCGAGGACCACCTCGCCGGCGAGTAGGGCGGCCGGGCGGTCGCCCTGCCCGGCGCCGTCGGCAACGGCGGTCACCAGCGCGGCGACTTCGGCCAGGTAGCGCAGCCAGCCGCGCCGGCTGCCCCGCAGGATCAGGTGCTCCAGGCGGCGCCGCTCGGAGGCCACCAGCTCCGGCGGCGGTGCGGGTGCGGGCTCTGTGGGCCCCGTGGGCCCCGTAGGGGGACGGTGTGAGGAAGCGCGCAGGGCGGCGACCGCGGCGGGCAGTTCCCGCTCCGGTTCGGGCGTGAGCCCGAGCCAGTCCAGACACCGACGACCGCTCATGCGTGCCTCCGGGAGGAGTGGGGGTGCCGTGGGCGACCGGGCCGGTGCCGGGAGCCGGGGGCGGTGTGGGGATGCCCGGGGCTCACCGCAGGGACGCCGATGGCGTGTGGCAGGAGATGGAGGGGGTGGAGGGGGTGCGAGCCCGGGCGGGTGCCAGGGCGGCGGGGCTGCATCCGGCCGGACGAAAGGCTCAGAAGAGGATGAACTCCGGTGCGGCGACGAGAATTACGCTAGCTGACCGATCGGTCAGCGTACAAGTCTTGACCCAGCGGAAATCAGCCAGCAATCTGACTGTCCAATCGGTCAGCAAGGCCGCGGCGTCCGCCCCGGCCCGCTGCCCGCCGCCGGGTCGTCTCGCCACCCTTCGCCGAGACCGATCGCCGCACCGCCGGTACGGAGGAGTCACCCGATGCACTCCAGAGCCCCCGAAAAGCCCCCGGCCGACCAGCCGGTCCCGGACGGCCGGCCGGTCCCGGACGTCCCCGGGCCAGCCCTGCCAGCCCGCTACTACACCGATCCCGACATCGCCGCCGAGGAGATCCGCCACGTCTTCGCCAAGGCCTGGCAGCTCGTCTGCCACGAGTCCGACCTGCCGAACCCGGGCGCCCGGCTCGCCGCCACCATCGCGGGCCGCGAGGTGCTCGTCGTCCGCACCGAGGACGGCGCCCTCGCCGCCCACCTCAACGTGTGCCGCCACCGCGGAACGCGCCTGGTCACCGCCCCCGAACCGGCCGGTAAAGCGATCCGCTGCCCCTACCACGGCTGGACCTACCGCCTCGACGGAAGCCTGGTCGGCGCCCCGGAGGCACGGCAGATCCCCTGCCTCGACAAACCCGCGCTCAGTCTTCTCCCGGCCCGCGTCGAATCCTTCCTCGGGTTCGTGTTCGTCAACCTCGACCCCGATGCGGTGCCCCTGGCCCAGCAGTGCGCCGGGCTCGCCGAGGCCGTCGGCCACTACGCCGGGGCCGGTCTGGTACCCGTCGGCCGCGCCCGGATCCACGACCTGGCCGCAGCCGAGGTGCAGGAGGCCAACTGGAAGGTGACGGTCGACAATTACCTGGAGGGCTACCACGTACCGGTGGCCCACCCGGGGCTGATGCGGCTGCTCGACTACCAGGGCTACACCTGCGAGATCGAGGAGTCCTACGCACTGTTCGCCTCGCCCTTGCGGGACAAGCCGTCCTCGAACTGGGCCGAACGCCTCTACCAGCGCATCGCCGCACCCATGCCCGGCCTCACCGAAGCGGACCGGCGGGTCTGGCGGTACGCGGTCATCTACCCGAACACCCTCATCGACTTCTACCCCGACCACGTCCTGGCCTGGACCGCGATCCCGACGGCGGTGGACCGGGTGGCCGTCCCCGGCGCGTTCTACACCCGGCGCGGTACGAGCCTGCGCACCCGCATCGCCCGCCGCCTGAACATCCACATCGGCTGGATCACCAACGACGAGGACGTCGAGCTGGTCGCCCGCGTGCAGAAGGGGCTCTCCACCCCCGGATTCGAGCCCGGCCCGCTGTCCCGCCGCGAGGCGGCGGTCGGCTGGTTCGCGGGCCGCATCCGAGCGGACCTGGACGCCGTCGCAGATCCCGACACGGCCGACGCCGAGCACTGAACCGCGCCTGAGGCACCTTCCGTTCCCCTACTCACCTCACCGCACCTCACCGCACCCCCACCTCCGCCCGTGCACGTCTTCCCACTCGCCGTCCCCCCCCCACGGCCCCCCTACGGAGAGGACCCAGCATGTCCCCCGAGGCACACCCCCTGTCCAGACGCTCCCTCCTGCGCGCCGGCACCGCCGCCGCCCTCGGCCTCACGGCAGCCGGCTGCGGATTCGCGTCCGGTGACGACCCGTCCGGCAAAGCGGCCGAGGAGACGCCGATCGACGTCAAGGTCGACGGCGACCTCGTCTACTTCAACTGGGCCGACTTCGTCGACCCGGCCGTCTTCGAAGGCTTCGAGAAGGAGTACGGCGTCAAGGTCGTCCAGTCGAACTTCGACTCGATGGAAGGCATGGCCGCCAAGCTCAACTCCGGGAACCAGTACGACATCATCTTCCCCACGGCGAAATGGTCCCAGCGCCTCGCCACCGGGGGCAGGCTGCGGGCGATCGACCACACCCGGCTGAAGAACGCCGAGGCCGTGTTCGGCGGCTACGACTACTTCGCCGACCCCTGGTACGACCCGCACTCCCGGCACACCGTGCCCTTCACCATGTACAAGACCGGCATCGGCTGGCGCCGCGACCGGCTCGGTGACCTGACCGGTTCCTGGGACGACCTGTGGAACGAGCAGGCCAAGGGCAAGGTCTTCGTACTCGACGACCGCGACGAGGTGCTCGGCATGGGCGCGCTCAAGCTCGGTCTCGGCCTCACCACCGACGGCCAGGACGACCTCGCGCGCGTCACCGACACCCTGCGCTCGCTCCGCCCCCGCCTGCGCGGCTTCTCCAGCGACAGCTACAACAACCTGCTCAACGGCAACGCCGACATGACCCAGGCGTGGAGCGGGGACATGGCGGCCATGCTCGCCCAGGCGGAGGACCCCACCGTCTTCGGCTTCGAAGTCGCCCGCGAGGGCGCCCCGCTCAACTCCGACTGCTACGCCATCCCCGCCAACGCGCAACACCCCGGCACCGCGATGCTCTTCATCGACTACATGCTCCGCCCGGAAAACGTGAAGAAGAACATCGAGTACATCGGCTACCCCATGCCGGTCCGCGGCAGCGAGGACACGTACACGGCGCTCGTGGAGCCCTTCCCCCAGTGCCGGGTGACCGCGGCCGACCTCAAGGACGACCTCTACTTCCGCAACGGCACGGCCAAGGGCGAGCAGCTGCGCGACGCCGCCTGGACCGATCTGAAGGCCGGCTGACATGGCACGACCTGATCCTCGGGACCCTCGGGATCCTCGGGGTCCCCGGGACCCGCGGAGTCCCCGGAATCCGCAGCGTCGATCCGTCCTGCCCCGTCCGCCGCGCGGGGGCCGGGCGGGGGCGGAGGCGAGGCTGTGGACCTGGTTCATGCTCCCCGGCACCCTGTGGATGACCGGCTTCCTCCTCGCCTCCCTGCTCCTGGTGGCCACCCTCGCCTTCGGTACCACCGACCCGCTCGGAAACCCGCGCTTCGGGCTCAACTTCGAGAACTTCGCCGCCCTCGCCGATCCGGCCTACCGCACCGTCCTGCTGCGCTCGCTCGGCTACGCGCTGATCACCTGCCTCATCTGCCTGGCCGTGGCCTACCCCGTCGCCTACGCCATCGCCCTGTGCGGCGGCCGCTTCAAACACCTGCTGATCGCCGCGATCGTCGTCCCGTTCTTCGCCAACTACCTGGTACGGATGTACGGCTGGTCCGTGGTGCTCTCCGACGACGGGCCGGTGCTCAAGGCCCTGCGCGCGACCGGCCTCGCCGACGGCGACACCAAGATCCTCCAGACCGGCCCGGGGGTCATCGCCGGACTCGTCTACGGCTTCGTCGTCTTCATGATCATCCCGCTGTACGCGGCCATGGAGCGCATGGACACCTCGCTCATCGAGGCCGGACGGGACCTCTACGGCGGCCCCTTGAGGACCTTCCTCTTCGTCACCGTGCCCGCCACCCGCCAGGGCGCGGCGGCCGGCTGCGTCCTCGTCTTCCTGCCCGCCATGGGCGACTTCGTCAGCGCCCAGCTCATGGGAGGCCCCGACCAGATCATGATCGGCAACCTGATCCAGGACAAGTTCTTCCAGGGCCAGAACTGGCCCCTCGGCTCGGCCCTGACCATCCTGCTGATGGGGGTCCTGCTGTTCGGGATGCTCGGCTACCTGAGACGCACCCGCAAGGACGAGGCGGAGGCGGTCCGATGACCCCGCGCCCCGTTCCCCGTACGGCGCCCCGTACGCCGCGCACCGCCCTCCGGCCCGCCGACGAGGCGCCGGAACGGCCCGCCACCCGGCCGCGCCGCCCCCGCGGACGGCGCCGCGGAGCCGACCGCCGGCCCCGGTTCGCCATCGCCGTCACCGCGGTCTTCTTCGCGCTGCTCTACCTCCCCGTCGGCGTCGTCGTCCTGTTCTCCTTCAACGCGCAGAAGTCCCTCACCGTCTTCGACGGGGTGAGCCTGCGCTGGTACGACGCGTTCCTCCGCGACGACGCACTCATCGGCTCGCTCGGCATGAGCCTTCGGGTGTCCCTGGTCGCGATGGCCGTCTCGCTCGTCCTCGGCGTGGCCCTCGCCCTGGGCCTGGTCCGCGGCCGCGGGCGCCTCGGCTCCTTCGCCGGCCTGGTCATGCTCGTACCGCTGATCACCCCGGAGATCGTCACCGGCGTCGCCGCGATGATGCTCTTCAAGGGCCTCGGCATCACCCTGTCCACCACCACCGTGATGCTCGCCGAGATCACCTTCTCCATCTCCTACGTCACCGTCATCCTGCGCTCCCGCATCGCCGCCCTCAACCCGGAGGTCGAGGAGGCGGCGATGGACCTCGGAGCCACCCGCCGGCAGGCCCTGCGCCTGGTGACCCTGCCCGCGCTGCTCCCCGGCATCCTCGCGTCCGGGGTGCTGATCTTCGCCCTGGTCTTCGACGACTTCGTCCTCGCCTACTTCACCACCGGCGTCGACCCGCAGCCGCTCTCCGTCCGCATCTACTCGGCCATCAGGTTCGGGGTCCAGCCCACCATCAACGCCGTCGGCACCCTGATGCTCGTCGGCTCCATCGCGCTCATCGCGTTCGCACTCGCCATCCCGCGCCTCTTCGGCCGCCGAGGCGGCCTCGATCTGCTCCCCGGGAAGTGACACCCATGCAGCACCCCAACCCGCATCCGCCCGCGGACGCGCACCCCGCGGACCCGAATCCTGCGGACCCGAACGTCGCGAACGCGAACCTCGCGGACGCGCACGCCGCGGACGCGCACCCCGCCGTCCGGCTCGACCGGGTCGCCAAGCAGTACCGCACCACGGACACCTACGCAGTCCACGACGTCACCCTCGACATCGCCCCCGGCGAGTTCTTCTCCCTGCTCGGTCCCTCGGGCTGCGGAAAGACCACCCTGCTGCGCATGACCGGAGGCTTCGCCGCCCCCACGGAAGGCCGCGTCCTGCTCGACGGCGTGGACGTCACGGGTCTGCCGCCCAACAAGCGCAACGTCAACACCGTCTTCCAGAGCTACGCCCTCTTCGACCACCTCTCGCTCGCCGACAACGTGGCCTTCGGCCTCAAGCGCAGCGGCGTTCCCCGCGCGGAGATCCGCCGACGGGTCGGCGACATGCTGGACCTCGTCCAGCTCGGGGACCTGGCCGGCCGCAAGCCGCCCACGCTCTCCGGCGGCCAGCGCCAGCGCGTCGCCCTCGCCCGCGCCCTGGTCAACCGGCCCCAAGTCCTGCTCCTGGACGAGCCGCTGGCCGCCCTCGACCTGAAACTGCGCCGCCGGATGCAGGTCGAGCTCAAGCAGATCCAGCGGGAGGTCGGCATCACCTTCCTCTTCGTCACCCACGACCAGGACGAAGCCCTGACCATGTCGGACCGCCTCGCCGTCATGAACGAGGGCCGCATCGAGCAGTGCGGCACGCCGGAAGACGTGTACGAACGTCCCACGAGCAGCTTCACGGCCTCCTTCATGGGCACCTCCAACCTGGTCCCGGGGACCTACCGCTCCGGGCGTGTCGTCCTCGACCAGGGCCCCGCCCTGCCCGTCGGTCCCCGGTCCGGCGTCCCCGACGGCAGCCGGGTCAGCCTCTCGATCCGCCCCGAGAAGATCTGGCTCTCCGGCTTCGAACCGGGCATGGCCCAGGTCAGCGGAGTCGTCCGGGAGACCGTCTACTCCGGCCCGACCACCACCTACCTCATCGAACTGGCTCCCGGCATCACGGTGTCCGTCCTGGAGCAGAACACCGTCCGCTCCCGCATGGAGGACCGCTGGAGCGGCGGCGAGCGGGTCGAGATCGGCTGGAACCCCGAACACTGCCTGGTCCTCGACTGACCGGTCCTCCCCGCGCCCCGCTGCCATCCGGCACCGACCGAAGGAAGCACACCCCATGAACCACGACGTCATCGTGCTCGGCGCCGGACTGGCGGGTCTCGCCGCCGCGCGCGACCTGGCCGAGGGCGGGGCCGACGTCCTCGTCGTCGAGGCCCGCGACCGCGTCGGCGGACGCGTCGAACAGACCACCCTCCCCGACGGCCGGCTGGTCCAGCTCGGCGGGGAGGTGGTGGGCCGGGCCCACACCGCCTACACGGCCCTGGCCGCGGAACTGGGCCTCACCCTGGTCCCCAGCTACGTCGCCGAGCCCGGCGCCCTCATCCGCGCGACTCCCGAAGGGGTGTCCGCCGCGGACCCGCCCCACTGGTTCGGCCCCGGCGACGACGCCTGCCACGCCAAGGTCACCGCCGCGTTCACGGCGCTCGCCGCGACCGTCGACCCCGCCGACCCCTGGTCCCACCCCGAGGCCGTACCCGTCGACCGGCTGTCCGTCGGCGACTGGCTCCGCGCCCAGGGCGCCACCCAGGCCGTCGTACGCCTCTGGGAGATCGGCCGACTCGCCCTCGCCGACGGCTCCTGCGAACGGACCTCCCTGCTCGCGGCCCTCCGCAAACACGCCGCCGTACCCGGCACCGGCCACTACGAGTACGAGGCGTGGGAGGGCCTGCGCGTAGCCGAGGGCTCGGCGACCGTGGCCCTGCGCATGGCCCAGGCCCTCGGCGGCCGGATCCGTACGGGCTCACCCGTCGAGGCGGTCGCGATACGACGGCCCGGCCGCAGCTCCGTACGCCTGGCCGGCGGCGAAACCCTCACCGCCGCCGCCGTGGTCAGCGCCCTCCCGGCCGGCCCGCTCCGCGCGGTCGCCGTCACCGGAGTCTCGGACGAGCGGCTCTCCTCCCTGCACCGCCAACGCCACGCCCTCGCCGCCAAGTTCACCGCCGCGTACGTCAGACCCTTCTGGCGCGACCAGGGCCTCAGCGGCCTCTCCGAAAGCGAAGGGGTCCTCGGCAGCACCTGGCCGCAGAGCGAAGGAATCCTCTCCGCCCTCGTCCCGCCCGAACGCTACGGCGTCCTTCTCGCCACGCCCGCCGCCCTGCGCACCGCCGAACTACTGGCCGACGTAGCGCGCCTCTACGGCGACGAGGCGTACCAGCCGCTCGCCACGTTCATCCGCATGTGGGGCACCGACCCGTGGACCCAGGGGTACGTCACCCAGTGGACCCCCGGCGACGTCATGGCCGTCGGCCCCCGGCACGGCACCCACGAACCACCCTTCTACGTCTGCGGATCCGACCAGTGGGTGGCCGGCTACATGGAAGGCGCCGTCCGCACCGGACGCGCCGCCGCCGAGGAGGCCCTGCGCCGTGGCTGAGGCCCTGCATCCCCACATCGGACCCCTGGACCACCACATCGGCCCCCTGGAGCACCACATCGGGCCCCTGCGCAACCACATCGGGGGAGTGGACCAGCCCGCTGCCTCGGGCGAGACCATGGCCCTCACCGACCCCGCCACCGGCCGCGTGCACCGCCACGCCCCGCGATCGGGCCCCGCCGACACGGACGCGGCCTGCCTCGCGGCGGCGGCCGCGTACGGACAGTGGTCCCTCACCACCCCGGCAGAACGCCAGCGCGCCCTCCTCGCCGTCGCCGACGCCATCGAGGCGCACGCGGAGGCTTTCACGGCAGCCGAGACCGGGGACACCGGCAAGCCCGCCGGGCAGTTCAGGGACGACGAACTGCCCGCGATCGCCGACGCCGTCCGCTACTTCGCCGGAGCCGCGAGGAACCTCCCCGGCGCCGCCGCGGCCGAGTACACCGAGGGCCGCACCTCCCTGCTGCGCCGCGAACCGGTCGGCGTCTGCGCCCAGATCACCCCCTGGAACTACCCGCTGATGATGGCCGCATGGAAGATCGCTCCGGCCATCGCCGCCGGAAACACCACCGTGCTCAAGCCCGCCGACACCACCCCGTCCTCGTCCGTGCTCCTGGCCCGGATCGCCGCGGAACACCTGCCGCCGGGCGTGCTCAACGTCGTCTGCGGAGACCGCGACACCGGCCGCGCCCTCACCGCCCATCCGGCGGTCGCCCTGATCGCCGTCACCGGCAGCGTCCGAGCCGGACGGGAGATCGCGGCGGCCGCCGCGGCCGGCCTCAAGCGGGTCCATCTGGAACTCGGCGGCAACGCACCCGTCATCGTCCACGAGGACGTGGACGTGAAGGCCACCGCCGCCGCCCTCGCCGCGGTCGCCTACTACAACGCGGGCCAGGACTGCACCGCGCCCACCCGGCTCCTAATCCACCGCCGGATCCACGACGCGTTCCTCGGGGCCTTCGCCGCCGAGGCCGCCGGGCTCCGCGCCGGCGCCGACTTCGGCCCCCTCAACAACGCCGCCCAACTCGCCTCCGTACGGGGACTGCTGGACCGTCTGCCACCCCACGCCGGGATCGTCACCGGAGGCAGCCGGCTCCCGCGCCCCGGCTTCTTTCACGAGCCCACCGTGGTCGCGGGCGTCCGCCAGGACGACGAGATCGTGCAGGAGGAGACCTTCGGACCCGTCGTGACCGTCCAGTCCTTCGCGGACGAGGCCGAGGCCCTGCACCTCGCCAACGGCGTGCGCTTCGGCCTGGCCGCGAGCGTGTGGACCACCGGCCACGATCGCGCGATGCGCGCCACCCGCGCCCTGCACACCGGCATCGTCTGGGTGAACACCCACGGCACCACGGTCTCCGAGATGCCCCACGGCGGAGTCAAACACTCCGGCTACGGCAGCGACCTCTCCCTGTCCGGCCTCCTGGACTACACCCAGGTCAAGCACGTCATGCTGTGAGCGGGGCCGCGAGGGATGCCGTCACCGTACCGGCCGGAGCTCAGGCCCCGTCAGCGGGAGCGGGGTCGTCCAGGGCCAGGAGCGTCAGCGGTACGTTGCCGCGTACCGCCTGCGAGTAGGGGCAGACCGCGTCCGCCCGGTGCAGCAGCGGCTGGAGGTCTGCCGCCCGCCACCCGGGCAGGCTGACGGTGAGGGCCACCGCGAGGCCGTAGCCCGCGGGCGTGTCCGTGGTGCCGAGCTGCACTTCGCACGCCACCCGCGCGGCGGAGGCGTCCGCCCCGAACTCGGCGGCGACCTCCGCGAGCGCGGAGGTGAAGCAGGCGGCGAAACCGGCCGCGAACAGCTGCTCGGGGTTGGTGGTGCCCGGGACCTTCTTGCGCGGCGGGGCCAGGCGCACGTCCAGGCGGCCGTCGTCGGTGCGGACGGATCCGGTGCGGCCCCCGGCGGCGTGCGCGGTCGTCCGGTACAGGCTGCGGGTGAGTGGCACGGTCATGGCGTTCGGCCCATCTTGCTCGACGAGGACGCTGCCCGGGTGCGGACAGCGGAAGGCGCCGCTGGTGCGGCACCTCGCGCGTCGTCGTGCGTAACCGGGTACGGCGCATCTCGTCCGGGGCCTCGGGTCGGCCGCCGGACAATCTAGCAACGGAGACGGCCGGCCGGGGCGTCGCCCGCGGTGACCCTCCTCACCCGCGGCCGGCCGCGTCGCGATCCGCGGACGCGGGCCGGTGCCGACTGCGGTACGCCCCCGGAGGCATGCCCTCCCACCGGGTGAAGGCACGGACCAGGGCCGTCGCACCGCTCAGGCCGACGAGCGGCGCGATCCGGTCCAGCGGCAGGTCCGTGGTCTCCAGCAGCCGCCCGGCCCGGCCGTGGCGGGCAGTGTCGAGGAGCGCGCGCCACGACGTGCCCTCCGCGTGCAGGGCCCTGCGCAGGGTCCGGACGCTGAGGCTGAGCTCCTTGGCGGGGCCCTCGGGGCCCGCGTCCTCGAGCGCGGCGTGCTCCAGCCACTGCCGTACGCGCCCGGCGACGGTCACGGCCGCGGACAGCTGGTGCAGGAGCCGGTCGGCGTAGGCCCGGTGCAGGGCGTTGAGCGCCGGGTCGTAGAGGGGGCGGCGCCGGTCGAGGTCCTCGTCGGCGACCGTGATCGCGGTCTCCGGGGCGTCGAAGGCGACGGGGCAGCCGAGGACGCGGGCGTAAGGCTCCGCCGAGCCCCTGCGGGGGTGGGCGAAGGACACGGCCAGGGGCGCCCAGCCGTCGCCGGCGATCCAGCGGCCCGCCCGCACCATGCTGCTGACGACCGCCTCCACCTGCTGGGGATGCATGGCCTCCGGGTCGACGTTCGGCCGGTAACCGACCCGCCCGACGCCGTCCCGGCGGTGCAAGGTCACCGTGCCCGCCTGGCTCACCAGGGGGTGGTAGCGCTCGGCCGCCTGCGCGGCTTCCGCGAGGCTGGCGCAGGTGAGGACGAGGTGGCCCAGGATGTGCAGCCCCTCGGGCCTGATGCGGTCGCCCACGAGGAGCCCGGTGTGCGGGCCGGCGCCCACGGCGCCGAGCACTTCGTCCCACAGGGCACGCATCTCGCCGAACTCCAGCCGGTCCGTGGGCAAGGTCCAGGAGGCCGACCCGCCGGTGCCCTCCGCCGTGGCGCTCAGGACGGCGAGGGCGTAGCACGCGGTGACGGAGGGCGGCTCGATGGCTGACACATCGGTCAGTCAATGCGGATGCACCGCCCGCGTCAACACCGCCCGCGTCGCCGCCGCCCCCGTCAGCACCGCCCGCGGGACGACGCCGGGCGCCGGTCCGGAGAGTCAACGGATTGGCCGCCGAAGTGAATGACGGCGCCGACGGCTGCTCCTAAGGTCGGCCTTCGGGCAGCAAGAGCGGCACGCTCCAGCGCCCCCCGTTCGGGGAGCGTGCCGCTCTTGCTGCCGCGATCACCACCGCTCAGAGGAGTACGCCGTGATTCTCTTCCTGCTCCCCGCGGGAGACTACGACCCCACCGAGGCGGCGGTTCCCTGGGCCGCACTGCGGCAGGCCGGCTTCGAGGTGCGGTTCGCGACCCCGGCCGGGGAGGCCGCGTACGCCGACCCCCGGCTCACGCACCTCGGCTTCTCCTGGCTGTCGCCCTGGCTGATGACCCGCCGCGCCGAGCTCGCCGCCTACCGGGACCTCACCGAGGACCCCCATTTCCTCGCCCCCTCCTCGTACAAGGAGGTCAACCCGGCCGACATCACGGGCCTGTTCGTACCCGGCGGCCACGCCGCGGGCATGCGGACGCTGCTCGAGGACGCCACCGCCCAGTACCTGTTCGCCCGGGTCTTCACCCAGGGGCTGCCGGTGGGAGCCGTCTGCCACGGAGTGCTGCTCGCCGCCCGGGCCAAGGATCCCGCCACCGGGCGCTCGGTCCTCCACGGCCGGCGGACAACGGCCTTGACGTCCCTGCTGGAGCTGACCGGGTGGAACCTCACCCGGTTCTGGCTGGGGCGCTACTACCGCACGTACCGCACCACCGTGCAGCAGGAGGTCACCGCGGCGCTCGCCGATCCGGGCCACTTCCTCGCCGGCCCGTCGCTGCCCGTCCGCGACACCGCCGCGCGGCCCGGACGCGGCTTCACCGTCAAGGACGGCAACTACGTCTCCGCACGGTGGCCCGGCGACTGCCATCGCCTGGCGGCCGAGTACCTGGCCCTGGTCCGCGCCCACGTCATGTCATGAACGCATCGTGAAGGAGAAAGGGATGGGGATGAACCGACGAAGAGCCCCCGGGCGAAGCCGGTACCTGTTAACCGGCCTGGTCCTCGCACTGGTCGCCCTGCTGCTCGGCCCCCCGACCGCCGGCGCGGCGGCGGGCCCGCAGTGGTGGGAACCCGTGGCGCGCCCGGCCCCCGACTCGCAGGTCAACGTCACGGGGGAGCCGTTCACCGGGACCGACGACCAGGGCCGGGTCCGCGGATACGTCGACGGGCACGTGCACCTGATGTCCGACGAGGGCTTCGGAGGACGGCTGGTCTGCGGAAAGACCTTCTCCGCGGCGGGGGTGGCGGACGCCCTCAAGGACTGCCCCGAGCACTACCCGAACGGCGTCCTCGCCCTCTTCGACATGATCACCAAGGGCGGTGACGGCCGGCACGACCCGACCGGCTGGCCGACGTTCCGCGACTGGCCGGCCCACGACTCCGCCACCCACCAGCAGACGTACTACGCCTGGGTGGAGCGGGCCTGGCGGGGCGGCCAGCGGATCCTGGTGAACGACATGGTCACCAACGGCGTCATCTGCTCGCTCTACTTCTTCAAGGACCGCGGCTGCGACGAGATGACCGCGATCAGGCTCCAGATCCAGAAGACGTACGAGCTCCAGGACCACGTCGACACCATGTACGGCGGCGCCGGCAAGGGCTGGTTCCGGGTCGTCACCGAGCCCGGCCAGGCCCGCAAGGTCATCCAGGAGGGCAAGCTCGCCGTCGTGCTCGGGGTGGAGACCTCCGAACCGTTCGGCTGCAAGCAGGTGTTGGACGGCGCCCGCTGCACCATGGCCGACATCGACCGCGGCCTCGACGAACTGCACCGGCTCGGCGTGCGCAGCATGTTCCTCTGCCACAAGTTCGACAACGCCCTGTGCGGCGTCCGGTTCGACTCGGGCACCCAGGGCATGGCCATCAACGTCGGCCAGTTCCTGTCGACGGGCACCTTCTGGAGCACGGAGCCCTGCCCCGGCGCCGCGCACGACAACCCGATCGGCTTCGGACTCGCCGCCGAGGGCCATGCGGAGGTACGTGCCGCCGTGACGGCCGAGGACCCCGGCACCTCCGAGACGCAGGCACAGGCGCAGGCGCAGGCGCAGGCGGAGGCCCGGATCCGGGGAGCCCTGCCGGAAGGCGTCGAACTGCCGCAGTACGGCGCCTCCTTGCAGGCCGCCGCGCAGTGCAACCGCCGTGGCCTGACCGCACTGGGCGAGTACGCGGTGCTGGGCATGACCAAGCGCCACATGATGCTGGAAATCGACCACATGAGCGTCAAGGCGGCCAACCAGGCGCTGCGCGTGCTCGAAACCGAACGCTACTCCGGCGTGCTCTCCACCCACGGCTGGATGGACGACAGCTGGACCGAGCGGGTCTACCGCCTGGGCGGCTTCATCACGGGCCACATGTACGAGGCGCCCGCGTTCGCCGCCGAGGCGCGCAGGCACGCCGCCCTGCGCGCCACGTACGGTGCCGGGTACGGGATCGGCACCGACATGAACGGCTTCGCCTGGCTCCCCGGCCCCCGGGCCACGGCCGGCGACCCCGTCCGCTACCCCTTCCGCAGCCCCGACGGCGGCTCGCTCCTCGACCGGCAGGTCACCGGCTCGCGCGTCTGGGACGTCAACACCGACGGCGGCGGCACCCACTACGGCCTCGTACCCGACTGGATCGAGGACATCAGGGTCACCGGCGGCCAGGACGTGGTGGACGAGCTGATGCGGGGAGCCGAGGGCTACCTGCGCACCTGGGAGGGCGCCGGCCGCCACACCACCCCGTACGTACCGCTGGTCCGCGGCTACCGCCCCCACGCCGGGCACCTGGCGTCCTCGCGGTCCCTGCCCTCCGGGTTCACCCACGAGGGGGTCTGGAAGGTGCTGCGCGACCCCGCGCCCGGCACGGTCCGGCTCTACGAGTGCAAGGTGGCGAACCACTCGCTGCTGACCGCCGACCCGGGGTGCGAGGGCCAACAGCCCCTCGGTGCGGTCGGATACGTGTACACCAGGGCGGTGCCGGGCTCGCTGCCCCTCTACCGGTGTTACATACCCTCCGTATTCGACCACTTCGTCTCGAACAGGGCCGACTGCGAGGGGCCTTACACGAAGGAGGGCCTGCTGGGCCACGTCATGCCCGTGGCCGCGCCGTAGCGGCAGACGCACAGGTGCCCGTCACGCGGGGGGCAGGCTCTGCTCGGACCAGACGGCCTTGCCCCCCGCCGTGTAGCGGCTGCCCCAGCGGTGCGAGAGCTGGGCGACGATGTACAGGCCGCGGCCGCCTTCCTCGTGGCTCCTCGCACGCCGCATCCTCGGCTGCGTGTTGCTGGAGTCGGAGACCTCGCACGTCAGGGTGTCCGCCCGGATCAGCCGGAGCCGGACCGGGCCACCGGCGTGGCGGATGGAGTTGGTGACCAGCTCGCTGACGATGAGCTCCGTGCTGAAGGCGAGCTCGTCGAGGTCCCAGGCGGTCAGCTGGTCCAGGACGAGATGGCGCGCGCTGCCGACGATCGCCGGGTCGGCGTCGAGCAGCCAGGTGGCGACGGAGTCGTCGTCCACCACCCGGGTACGGGCCAGCAGGAGGGTGACGTCGTCCCTCAGCCGTCCCGCCGGCAGTCCTTCCACGATGTCGTGCCGGGCCTGACGCAGCGGCCGGCCGAGCACGTCCGCGGCCAGCAGGCGGTCCGCCAGGTCGCTCATTCCCTGGTCGATGTCCCCCGCTCCGCGTTCGATCAGGCCGTCGGAGTACAGGGCGAGGACGCTCCCCGGGGGCAGATCGCGTTCGACCGGCTCGAAGGGCCAGCCGCCGACCCCCAGGGGCGGCCCGGGGCTCAGGTCGACGTACTCCACGGTTCCGTCCGGGCTGACCACGGCCGGAGGCGGGTGTCCGGCGCTGGCCATGACGCACCTTCGGGTGACCGGGTCGTAGACGGCGTACAGGCAGGTGGCACCGGCCGGTCCGCCGGGCGGCAGCGCGCCCGCGTCACCGTCCTCCGAATCGCCGCTCTCCGCCTCGGCCGCGACCTGCAGCACCATGTCATCGACGTGCGCCAGCAGTTCCTCGGGTTCCAGCTCCAGGTCCGCCATCGCGCGTACGGCGCTGCGCAGGCGCCCCATCATGGCCGTGGCGTGCAGCCCGTGACCGGCGACGTCCCCGACCACCAGGGCGACACGGGCCGACGACAGCGGGATGACGTCGAACCAGTCGCCGCCCACTCCGCTGTCCGCGTCGGCGGGCAGGTAGAGGCCGGCGGCTTCCAGTGCGGGCGTATCCGAGGTGGCCGGCGGCAGAAGGCTGCGCTGCAGGCCCACGGCGGTGCGGCGCTCCTTGGTGTACCGCCGCGCGTTGTCCACGGCGACGGCCGCGCGGGCGGCGATCTCCTCCAGCAGCGCCAGGTCGTCCCCGTCCAGCGGGGCAGCGTCCCCCGTGCGCCAGAGCGTGAGCCTCCCGAACCCGATGCCCCGTGCGCACAGTGGCGCCGTCATCGCCGAATGCGCACCCGGGACGGCGGTCGCCCACGTGGGGGCATCGTCGCTCCCGGGCCCCGGCGACCGGATCCCGAGGCCGGTGACCAGCTCTCCCCGGCATTCCGGCGCCGCGGGCGCGGCCGGGCCGGGCCCGCCCGCCGCGAGAGGAGCGGTGAAGCGGGACGTACCCCTACGCAGCACGTCCGCTTCCGCTCCGGCGACGGCCATCCGGATCAGGGGCAGCGCGAGATGCTGCCCGTCGGCGGGCGGCTCACCGCCGGTCAGAACGGTCTCCGCCAGATCCACCGCGGCGCAGTCGCCGAACGCGGGCGCCAGGACCTTGACCAGGTCCTCGACGGTGCGCAGCACGGACAGCGAACCGCCCAGCGCTCCCGTCGCGCGGTACAGCAGGTCCAGGCGCCCACGCGACCGCTCGAGGTCGGTGACGTCGGTGAACACCGCCGCCACACCCATCGGACGTCCGTCGGGTTCCTGCAGCCGGAACGCCTGGATGGTCATGACCCGGCCGCCTCTCGCGTCGTCCAAGGTGCGCGCGGTGGCGTTGAAGCCGATCAGGGGGCTCCCGCTGTGCAGCACCTCCCGCAGGCGGTCGTCGATGATCCGCGCGTCCTCGGCCCACAGGAAGTCGGCGAGGCGCAGGCCCCTCAGGTCGACGGGCACCCCGGTGTACGGCAACAGGTGCGTGTTCGTCCGAAGCAGCTTCAGGTCCGTGTCGAAGACGGCCAGGCCCACTCGGCCCTGCAGGAACAGTTCGTGCGTGAAGGCGTGGTCCTGCCGCCATCGGGCGACGAGCTCCAGGGGTGCGCCGAGCACGAGGCAGCGGGCCGGGTTCCCCGGCGTGCCTTCGTTCAGCGGAACGACACGGAAGCCGATCTCCAGCCGGCCTCCTGAGCCGCGCCGCAGCGTGGCCCGGCCCTCCCACCCCGCCACCCCTCCCTCTCTCCGCTGCGCCAGAACCGCTTCCCAGCTGCTCGCGTCCGCCAGCAGTTCCCGTGCCGGCCGGCCGCACACGTCTGCGGACCGGAGCTCCAGGAGGGCCTCGGCGGCCGGCGTCCAGGCGACGACCGTCCCGGCACCGTCCAGCAGCGCCGCGGCCGTGTTCGTGACAGCGAAGGGATAATCCTGGTTGCCTTCAGTGGCGCGCATGCGTGCCCATCTCGTCCGCCGGTCCAGCTGTCCCCATGCTGGTCGATGCCCGGAACGAGGGCCAGAGACGTTACGCCATCCGGTACCGGCCCACAGGCGTCAGCGGGCCTGGAGCGTCAGCCCCCAGATGGTGAAGCCGGCCCGTTCGGGGAAGCTTCGCTTCCGTGCGCGGGCCCGCTAAGAGTTGATCATGGACCGTGAGGCAAGGCCGTTCCGCTCGGCCCCCCGCTCCTGGCCCCCTCCGCCGAGGTGCCCGCCCCGGCGTGAGGCCGGGGCGGGCACTTTCCGGGCTGCCGGGGGACGGAGCCCCCGGACCGCTGCCGGCTGGTTTCAGAGGAGGGATACCCGGTACTTGGCGAGTGCCTCGGGCACGGGCTGGTAGAACGTCGTACCGCCGACCGAGCAGTTGCCGCTGCCGCCGGACGTGATGCCGAGGGCCTTCGTTCCGTCGTACAGTGCGCCGCCCGAGTCGCCGGGCTCCGCACACACGTTGGTCTGGATCATGCCGCGAACCGTGCCGCCGCCGCTGTAGTGGACGGTGGCGTTCAGGGCGGTGACCGTTCCGCTCCTCGTGCCGGTGGTGGAGCCGCTGCGCTTGACGGGCTCACCCACGTAGGCGTCGGCGGCGGTGAAGCCGCCGGGGTGGCTGATCGAGGCGTTGTCGTAGCGGACCAGCGCGTAGTCGTTGCCCGGGAAACTGGACCCGACGGTGGGGCCGATCAGCGTGCTCTGGGCGGAGTTGGTGTACCAGGTCTTGACCACGTTGCCGCAGTGGCCGGCGGTCAGGAAGGAGTACGTGCTGCCACTGACGACGTTGAAGGCCACCGAACAGCGGTAGCCGCCGCCGTAGATGGCATCGCCCGGACCCAGCAGGCGGCTGAACGTCCCGGGGGTGCGCTCGATCCGCAGCGCCCCCGCCTCGGCCCCCGCCGCCTTTCTGATCTTCGCGAGGCCGGCGGCGGACACGGTGCTGTCGGCGGTGACGACGACCCGGCCGCCCGCCTGGTCGACGTACCAGGCGGTGCCGCCGACATCGGCGCCCAGAACGGCCTGGTCGACCTTGGCCAGTTGGGTCGCCCCGAAGGTCTGCGGAGCGGCTGCCTGGGCGGTGGGCACGGTGAGCGCGGCGGCCGTCAACAGGCCCGTGGCCACAGCGGTGAAGGTGGCTCGCCGTGCTGTGCGGGTGGGGGAACTGGTGCGCGTGATCCTCACTGATCTCCTCCTCGGAGCGTCGGGGCCCATGGGGTTGGGGGCCGCCTTGTGAGGCGCATTCAGGGATTGGCGTGTCCCTGACAGGCGCTGCCAGTGAAGTATGTGGAGGTGCGTCGTCGCGCACAAGACCGCCGTCATGGGGCCAGTCATCGGTGGGCCATCCGTCCCGGGTCGCCTCTCGTACGGGCCGGGAAAAGCCCATGGCGCACGGGGGGTTCTCAGTGCAATTTCACATTGCTATGTTACGCGTCACTGCCCCATCCGCCCCTGCTGCCCCGTCAGGAGACCTCCTTGCGCGCTCCGAGATCCGTGCGTACCTCCCTGCTCACCGCCGCGATAGCCGCGACGCTCGCACTGTCCGCGCTCCCCATCGCCCAAGCCGCCGCCGTGCCGGCTCCGGGATCCGCACCCGCTGCCGCGGCGAAGGCGGAACCCGCGCCGGCCAAGTCCACGTCCGGTCGTGACAAGCACGACCGTGTGGAGCGGGTGGCCACCGCCGCGAACGCCACCCAGGCCGCCGGCGGGGGCGCCTGCCATTCGCCGAAGTGCAAGGCCGAACTGGAGGCGCGGCTCTTCCCGTACACGTACACCTACGACAAGGGCGCACTCAAGGTCCGCACCGCGCTCGACCGGGCCACAGTCGACCAGCTCTACTACGCGAGCAAGCAGGTCAAGACGCAGTTCCACCGCGTCCTCGGCACCGATCAGCCGCTCGCGGGCGATACCAACACCACCCTCAACATCGTGCTCTACGCCTCGCGCGCCGACTACGTGGCCTACCAGCCGGTCCTCACCGGTCTCAGCACCGACAACGGCGGCATGTACATCGAGTCCACGGCGACCTTCTACACGTACCAGCGGCGCGTGCCCCAGGACTCCTCCCTGACCCTGGAGGAGCTGTTCCGGCACGAGTACGCCCACTACCTCAACGGCCGGTTCGCCGTCCCGGGCACCTTCGGCTCCGGAGCCTGGTACAGCGGTGACCGGACCACGGCGATGGACGAGGGGACGGCGGAGTTCTTCGACGGCGCCACCCGCGACGACGGGGTCGCGGTGCGCAAGTCCCTGGTCCAGGGGGTCATCGAGGACACGGCGGCCGGCGGCCCGCGGATGACCGTGGACCAGCTCCTGCACGCGACCTACGCCGGGGACGGCTTCCGGTTCTACGACTACGCCGGCACCTTCTACGAGTACCTGTGGCGGGACAAGCCCTCCGAACTCCAGGCCATGTACCGGTTCCTGCGGTCCAACGACGTCACCGGATTCGACGCCTGGCGAATCCGCCTCGGCGCCGACGCGGCCGTCCAGAGCGGCTACGACGCCTTCCTCGACGAGCAGATCGCCAAGGTCGGCGACCTGTACGTGCCGAACACGGTGTTCCAGCCCACCGGGACCCTGACCCACGACACCGCGTCCCAGGTGCAGTCGGCGCTCACCGCGGCGAGCGGAACCACGTCCCAGTGCGCGGACACGGGCGCCGCCGGCACCAACCGGCGATTCGTGTGCACGGGTCAGCTGACGGCCACGCTGAGCGGCGCGACCAACCCGGACCTGGTCTTCAAGGACATGTCCGCTGCCACCGACAGCCGGCTGATCGAGCGCGCACTCGGCAGCGGCACCAACTTCCAGGACATGAACTGCTGGTTCGGCCCGGCCGCGATCGCCGGAAGCTCCGGCACCTCGCCGTACACCTGCGAAGGTCCGCTGCGGGGCTGACGTAGGACGACCG
The DNA here is from genome assembly GCF_057834205.1 of Streptomyces sp. GL_148. Lineage (NCBI taxonomy): Bacteria > Bacillati > Actinomycetota > Actinomycetes > Kitasatosporales > Streptomycetaceae > Streptomyces > Streptomyces sp. GL_148. The sequence continues at coordinate 7,924,747 of NZ_CM174396.1, forward strand.
CGCCCGGTGAGGGACGTCAGCGGCGGACCAGTAGTCCTCGCTCCATGGCCACGACCACCGCGTGGGTCCGGTCGCTGACGTCCAGCTTGGCGAAGACCCGGAGCAGGTGGGTCTTGACCGTGGCCTCGGCGATGACCAGCCGTCGGCCGATCTCCACATTGGACAGCCCGTCCGCCACCGCGTTGAGCACGTCCACCTCGCGGGCGGTCAACGGCACGACGGCGGGCCGGCGCATCCGGGCCACCAGCCGCTCCGCGACCCGGGGGGCCAGGACGGTCTCGCCCCGGGACGCGGAGTGGATGGCATCGACGAGCTGCTCGCGGGTGGTGTCCTTGAGCAGGTAACCGATCGCCCCGGCCTCGACCGCGCGCTCGATCTCCTCGTCGGTGTCGTACGTCGTCAGGATCAGCACCCGGGTAGGGGCCGGGCCGGCGATGATCTCGGCCGTGGCGCTCGCCCCGTCCAGCACGGGCATCCGCAGGTCGATCAGTGCGACGTCCGGCCGCAGGCGCTCGACCAGTTCCACGGCGGCACGGCCGTCCCCGGCTTCGCCGACGATGTCGACGGTCGGTTCCGAGGCCAGCAGGGCGACGACTCCGGCGCGCATGACCGTGTGGTCGTCCACCACCACGACGCGCAAGGACGGTTCTGGGGTCGTCATGTCATGCCTCATCGTTCGTGGGGATCAGGGCCAGGATGCGGGTGCCGTCGCCGACAGAGCTGGTGACGGTGAGGTCCCCGCCGAGTTCGGCGAGGCGCTTCCTCATGCCGCCGAGACCGAACCCGCGGGCGTCCTCGACGGCGAAGCCCTGGCCGTCGTCGGTGATCTCCAGCTCCACACCGTACGGCCGCTGCGCGAGGACGACGTCCACCGTCGAGGCGGCCGCGTGCTTGCGGACATTGGCCAGGGACTCCTGGGTGCAGCGAAGCAGCGCGATCCGGGTCGGCTGGTCACACTCGACCTCCGCCAGGTCGGAGATGACGTGGAGCCCGGTGTCCTCGGAGAAGCGGTCCAGGGTCCGGCGCAGGGTCACCGCGACGGATCCCGGTGTGAGGCCGCTCTGTGGGGCGGCCCCGACCAGGACCCGGGCCTCGGCGAAGTTCTCCCGCGCGGTCTGCTCGATGGAGAGCAACTGCTGTGCGCTGCGGGCCGGATCGCTCTCCAGGCCGGAGCGGGCCGCCTCCGCCAGCACGATGATGGAGGCGAACCCCTGGGCCAGGGTGTCGTGAATCTCCCGGGCGAGGCGTTCGCGTTCCTGCGCCGCGCCCTGGAACCGGTGGGCCGCGGCCAGGTCGAGCTGGGCGCTGTTCAACTCCGCCCGCAGCCGGTCCCGTTCGTCGCGGGCCGCGAGCGCCCTCGGGGTGAGCAGCGCGATCAGGACGCTCACCGCGTAGACGGCGAGGGAGGAGATGGTGTTCGTGGTGAGGTTCTCGGCGCCCCAGCCTTGCCGCAGGGTGCCACCGAGGGTGATCGCCGCGGCACCCAGGCCGCTGAGGACGATCGCCGCCCGGAGGTTCTCGACGAAGATGACGAACTGCGGCAGGGCCAGGGTGTAGAGGACTCCGTATCCGTCGCGCAGGTACGAGAGGGCCGCCAGGGTCACGAGCAGCACGATCAGGTGGGCGTAGCCGCCGCGGACGGGATTTCCGGGCAGCCGCCTGACGAAGGCGTAGCTGAAGGCGAGCAGGGCCAGCAGCGCGAGCGACCCGTACTTCACCGCACCAGGGAGATCGGCGAGTGCGGTGAGGAGGAACAGGAGCCCGATGACCGCCCAGGACAGGACGTCCCACCAGTGGAGCATCCACATCCAGAACGGGTCGCCGTGCCGGGGCCGTTGCAGCATGATCGTCAGCCTACGTTCTGCCGCGGGCGGGTGTCGGGCAGGTGGCTCTTCCCGTCGCTCGCAGCCGGCGTGCGACGCAGCGGCCGCCACGCCCGGTCCCCGAGGAGAAGGAGCAGCGCGGGAAGGACCATGAGCCGGACCACCACGGCGTCCAGCAGGACCGCGAGGGCCAGGCAGAAGCCCATCTGCTTCATCTCGGTGAGGTGCAGGGCCACGAAGGCCCCGAACACCGTCACCATCACGATGGCCGCACTGGTCACCACCTTTGCGGATCGGCTGATCCCGTCCAGCACCGCCTCGCGGGCGGTCATCCCGTTGTCCATCGCTTCCTTGATCCGGCTGACGACGAACACCTGGTAGTCCATGGAGAGTCCGAAGAGGATGACGAAGAGGAACAACGGGACCCTGGAAGCGATCGCACCGAGGGAGTCGAAGCCCAGCAGGCCTTCGGCCCACGTCCCCTGGAAGGTGGCGACGAGAGCGCCGAGGGCGGCGCCCGCCGACAGCAGGTTGAGCAGTACCCCGATCAGGGCGATGACCGCCGACCGGAAGGCCCAGAGGGTCATCAGGAAGGTCACCAGCAGCAGGAACCCAAGAACCAGGGGAAGTTTGCCGTTCTCGTGATCCACATAGTCGCGGCCACGGGCCACGTCTCCCGATACGGCCGTCTCGACTCCCGCCAGCGCGCCGGCCGTCGCGGGCAGGTGCTCCTGGCGGAGCCTGGTCAGTGACGCGACACCCTCCTCCGAGGTGGCGGTGAAGGGAACGGCCAGCTCCAGCACGCTGATCCGCGCGTCGGCCGAGGTCAGGATCTTCGGCTCGGCGGTTGCGGTCTTGTCGAAGAGTGGATCGTTCTGGGCACGCCGGCCGAGCTCCGTCAAGGCCTCGCGGACCTCACCAGCGCGTTCAGGGGTGGATCGGGCGCTGACCCGGTGCTGGGTGGCCAGTTCGGGGAAGGCCGCGTTGAGCCGGTCGTAGACCTGCATGGCGGGGATGTCCCGGGAGAAGGTGTCCCGGCCCGGATCGACGAGCTTCAGGCCGAACGCGGGTACGGCCAGGCCGAGCATGACCAGCACGGACACGCACAGGGTGAGCACGGGACGCTTGTGGGCAGGCCTCAGCAGGGCGCCGGACAGTCGTCCGGTCCCCGCGTGAGCCTTGAGGCCGCCACGGCGCGGCCGGCGTGGCCAGGTCAGCCGGACGGGGTTCTGGTCGCCGCGCCGGACACGGCGTTCCGCGGCACGGGCCGCCCGGCGCTCGGTGCGGCGCCCGATCTTCACCAGCAGGGCGGGCAGTACGGTCAGCGAGCTCGCGACGGCCACCGCGACGACGAGGATGGTCCCGGTGGCGAGGGAGGAGAAGATGACGTCGGTGGCGAGGTAGAGGCAAGCGGTGGACACGATCACGGCGAGCCCGGAGACCACGATGGCCCGTCCCGCGGTCGCGGCCGCCAGCTCGACCAGGGCTTCGGAGCTCAGCCGGCCCTGGGCGCGGGCCCGCTCCTCGCGCTCCCGCTCCAGGTAGAAGAGGGTGTAGTCCACCCCGACCGCGAGGCCGATGAGCAGAATCATGTTGGTGCCGACGCCGGGGTCGGGCAGGACGTGGGAGGCGACCATGGACAGTCCGAGGGCGGCCGCGATCGAGGAGAGCGCGAGCAGCAACGGGACGCCCGCCATCACGACGGAGCCGAACACGAGCAGCAGGGTGACAAGGGTGATGGGCAGCGTGAGGCGCTCCGACAGGGCCAGGTCCTTGCCCCGCTGATCATTGACCCCCTTGCTGATGGCCGGGGAGCCGGTCTCCTCCACGATCAGGCCCGGGTGGGCGGCTGCCACCTGCGCGGTCTGCTCCAGGAGCGGAACGACATTCTTCTTCCCGTCCAGCTCGGGGCCCTTCATGACCACCGCCACCATCAGGGCCGCGCCGTCTCGGGAGCGGAGGGGGGCGGCGACACTGTCGACGCCGGGCAGTCGGCGCATTCGCTCGGTGACGTCCCGAGCGGCCACGTCGGCCGCAGCCGCGTCCGGCGGACCGGACCGGGAGCGGATGAGTATCTGTTCGGTGGGCCTGCGCTCCAGGCCGCCCTCGGCGGCGATCGCCTCGGCGCGGCCGGCCTCGCCGACACGGAAGTCCGCGGAGGTGGCCTGATGGGTGCCGACGACGATGCCGGTCCCCAGGCACAGGATGACGAAGGAGAACCAGCAGGCGATCGCTCGCCCTGCGTGCCGGGCGCTCCACCGGGCGATTCTGACAGGTAGTCGGTTCATGCTTGGATCATGCGCGGCGGGGCGTGGCGGGCATGACGTCTGGCCGACTGAACTTCTTGTCCACCGGTCGGTGGACACATCAGCCTGCCGACGCCGCGGCGGGTCCAACCGCCATCCGTGCATAGCTCTACCAGGACAGGAACCAGAAATGGAATCAGTGCAGGTGAGGCCGGCGCGAGAAGAAGACCTCCCGTCGGCGGAGCGAGCCTCGGCGGTGCTGTTCTTCGAGGCGGACCAGAGCAGCAGAAGGGTCGGCGAACCGGAGATCCGTCCCCGTTCGGAAACCGCGTCGAAGCAGTGGATCGAACGGATGCGGTTCTACCTGGAGGCCGATCCCGCGGGTTGCTGGGTCGCGGTCGATGCGGACGGCGTCGATGCGGACGCCGTCGACGGGGGCGGCGTGGTCGGGTTCGCCATGTCGCAGAACCGCGGCCGGATCTGGTACCTCGCCACCTACGGCGTACTGACCCGGTATCAGGGCCAGGCCATCGGCCGGCGGCTGATGGACGCCGCGCTGGCGCACGCCGACGGCCGCCCCGGGCTGTTCTCCTCCTCGGTGCACTCGGGAGCGACCCGGCGCTACCGGAAGGCGGGCTTCCTGCTCTACCCGCAGATGCGCATGGTCGGCACCGTCGACCGGTCCACGCTGCCCGCGATCAGCGGGCTCCGGGAGGGCCGGCCGGAGGACCTCGAATGGATGGACCGGCTGGACGAGGAGATCCGCGGGGCCGGCCACGGCCCCGACCACGCGTACATGCTGGACCGCCTCAGGCTCGTCGTGTCCGAGGACCTGCGCAGGCCGGGCTACGCGTACATCGACGACGAGGAGAACCGGGCCGTGCTCCTCGCCGCGGCGGAGCCGCGGACCGCCCAGAACCTGCTGTGGGAAGCCCTGGCCGCCTCCCGGGGCGACACGCTCGTCAACTGCATCACCACCGCCAACCACTGGGCGGTCGACGTCGGTCTGGCCGCGCGGCTCGACATCGGCCAGGAGGGATACCTCGCGCTCCGGGGCATGGCCGAACCGGCTCCGTATCTGGCCAGCGGCCACTTCCTCTGACGCTCGGCGAATGAGTACCCGTACTCATGGCGCGAGCACGGCGGCGGTACCACGATGGGTCACCCGGATGGATCTCCATCGAGGGGGACGGCAGGCATGGACGTGACGGCGCAGGACCAAGGGGGCGGGGGCGCCGGTGGGGCGGGGTGGCGGGGCCGGGAAGTGATCCGGTCGTCGATCCGGTCGTTGATCCGGCCCGCCGGCGTGGGCGCGTTGCTGGGCTGTCTGTGGATCCTGGTGGCCGTAGTGCCCTGGGGCTTCGAGGACTTCTGCCGGAGCGAGGGCTGGGGGTGCCTGGGGTTCGGCCTCATGCTGATGGTGGCCGTACACGTCGTCGCGGCCCTGCTCGGCTGGGTGGGGCTGCGGGTGGCGGGGGTCCGTCCTGCCTGCGGGGTGGCCGGAGCGGGCGCGCTGCTGGCGGTGCCGGCCGAGGTCCTGTCCTACCGGGCGGGTGGTTCGGGCCTATGGGGTTCGCTCGCCGCTCCGCTCCTCCTGGCCGCGGTGTACGCGGCCGCGGCCGCCGTGGTGCTTCCCGCCGTCGTGCTTCCCGGAGTCGGCTCGGTGTGGCGCTGGGGGGCGCTCGCCGGAGTCCTCGTACTCCTGTGGCCGGTGACGGGTGTGCTCGGCGATCAGCAGGTGGCCGCGTACAGGGAGCGGGAACTCGGCGCCTCCCGGGTCCCGTTGATCGCCCCCGAGCTGGACGGCTACCGGTTGTACTTCGCGGAGGTCGACGATTTCAGCGGTACCTTCGGCTACCTGATCCTCCCGTCGTCGGTCCCCACCAGCGCCGACGACCGGGAACGACGCGGCATCCGGGTGACCGTCGGACCGCAACTGCCGGGCTTTGCGCCTCCGGACGCGTGTGAGGTCAAGGCCGGCAGCACGCAGAGCGGCACGGGCCGCTGCGAACAAGTGGCCCCCGACACCTGGCGCTCGGACACGTACAACTCCGTCCGGTACATCGCGCGACGACAGGGCTCCATCGTGGTCCTCACCGGAGGCGGACCCACCGTTTCCGACGGTGACCTGCGAGCGATGGCCCAGTCCCTCGCGGTGCGCAAGACCGACTTCTTCCTCCAGTCGGGCAGCGGCGGGTGACCGGTCGGCGGAGCGGAGCCGCCATGCGATCTCCCTTGACCCCCCGGGCCGCTTCGGCCTAGCGTGATCCGTGGCCGTAGAAAGCGCTTTCTATGCGGGGGCTTTCCTTCCGCCGGAGCCCCGTCGGCCGACGAGTCGAGCACCACCGGAAGTCACCGAAAGTGAGCGCCCACGTGAAGCCACCCCACCCGCCGGTCGCGACGCCGACTGCGACGCCGATCACGACGCTGGCCACGGACGAGACCGGCTTCCTGCGGAACGGCCGCCCGCACCGGATCGTCTCCGCGGCCATCCACTACTTCCGGGTGCACCCGGACCTCTGGGCCGACCGCCTGCTGCGCCTGCGCGCGATGGGCGTGAACACCATCGAGACCTATGTGGCCTGGAACGTCCACGAGCCCAGCCCCGGCGCGTTCACCTTCGACGGGCCGAACGACGTGGCGGCCTTCATCCGGACCGCCGGCGATCTGGGCCTCGACGTCATCGTCCGGCCGGGCCCCTACATCTGCGCCGAATGGGACTTCGGCGGACTGCCCGGCTGGCTGCTGGCCGACCGCACGATCCGGATCCGCCGCCGCGACCCCGCGTACCTGGCCGCGGTCGACGCGTGGTTCGACACCCTGGCCCCCGTACTGGTCCCCCTGCTCGGCAGCCGGGGCGGGCCGGTCGTGGCGGTGGGCGTCGAGAACGAGTACGGCAGCTTCGGCAACGACACCGGCTATCTGGAACACCTCCGCGACGGCCTGGTCCGACGGGGCCTGGACTGTCTGCTGTTCACCACCGACGGCGCCGACCACGGCTTCCAGCTCGGCGGGCGCATCCCCGGCGTCCTGACCACCGGGACCTTCGGCTCGCGCCCCGAGAGCTCGCTCGCGACCCTGCGCACGTACCAGCCGCAGGGGCCGCTGGTCTGCGTGGAGTACTGGCACGGCTGGTTCGACCACTGGGGCGAGCCGCACCACACGCGCGACGCCGAGGACGCCGCCGCCACCCTGGACAGCCTGCTCGCCGCGGGCGCCTCGGTGAACATCTACATGGGGCACGGCGGCACCAACTTCGGCTGGTGGAACGGCGCCAACCACGACGGCACCACATACCAGCCCGACGTGACCAGCTACGACTACGACGCCCCCGTCGGCGAGGCCGGCGAACTCACCCGGAAGTTCCACCTCTTCCGAGAGGTCATCGGCCGCCACACCGGCCCCGTCACCCACGAACCCCCCGCTCTGCCCCCGCGCGTGGTTCCCCGGCTGCTCTCCGTGGACGCACGCGTCTCGCTGGCCGACTCCCTGGACGCGCTCGCCAAGCCCGTGCACCACGTCGAGCCGCTGACCATGGAGGAAGCGGGCCAGTCCCTGGGCCTGATCCACTACCGGACCCGCCTACGGGGACCCCTGCCCGAGGCGGCGCTGCGCATCGACGGACTGGCCGACCGGGCCCAAGTCTTCCTGGACGGACGGGAGATCGGGCTGCTGGAACGGGACGAGCCGCTCGCGGCCCTGACCGTTGCCGTGCCCGACGGGGGAGCGGAACTGGACATCCTGGTGGAGAACCAGGGGCGCATCAACTACGGGCCCCTGCTGGCCGATTGCAAGGGCATCCGCGACGGAGTCAGGCTGGACAACCAGTACCAGTTCGGCTGGGAGATCAGGCCGCTGCCCCTCGACGACCTGTCCGGACTCGAGTTCGGACACGGCGCGCTCCCGGACGGCCCGTCCTTCCACCGGGTCACCGTCGAGCTGGACTGCGCCGCCGACGCCTTCATCGCCCTCCCCGGGTGGACCAAGGGCATGGTCTGGCTGAACGGCTTCGCCCTGGGCAGGTTCTGGGAGCGCGGCCCGCAGAAGACGCTGTACGCGCCGGGTCCCCTGTGGCGCGCGGGCGAGAACACCCTGGTGATCCTCGAACTCCACCGGCCCGGGGCCACCGTCGAACTCCGCGACGCACCGGACCTCGGCACGGAGGCGCCCGCGCCCATTCCCGTCTGGTAGCCGCGGAGGTGGCCCGTAGGCGGCCGGCCCGTCAGGGCCGGATGGGCCACGGCGCACCGGTGTGCGGCCGCGTCGTCGCCGGAGCCGGTACGGCCCCTGCCATCGTGGGCCACCGCGTCCGTCTTCCCCGGGAGGTACCTCCGTGTCCCGACGCCCGCACGGCCACTCCGGTCGGATCCGTCCGTCGCTGCGCCTGGCCGCCGCCACCGCCGCGTGCGGCGCCCTTCTCGCCGTCTCCGTGCAGCCCGCCCAGGCCGGAGCGGACCGAAATCCGCCCCCCGGGGCCGCCCTCCACCAGGAGCTGCGGGAGCTGGTGGAGCGGCCCGACGGGCCCCCCGGCGTCATCGCCGTCCTGCGCGACGGCGAGCGTACGGAGGTCTACCGGGCGGGCGTGGCCGACGTGGAGAGCGGCCGGCCGCCGCGGGCGACGGACCACATGCGGATCGCCAGCGTCGCCAAGGCTTTCAGCGGAGCGGTGGCCCTCCGGCTCGTCGACCGCGGCCGGCTGCACCTCGACGACACGATCGGCGAGGTGCTGCCCGGACAGCCGGCCGCGTGGCATGCGGTGACCCTCCGTCAACTCCTCAATCACACCAGCGGGTTGCCCGACTACTCGAACTCCCAGGGGTTCATCGACATCATCTCCCAGGACCCCCGTCACCGCTTCGACTCCCGTCGCCTGCTGGAGTTCGTCGCCGACGAGGACCTCTCCTTCCCCCCGGGCAGCCGCTACGAGTACTCGAACTCCGACAACATCGCCGTCGCCCTCATGGCCGAGGCCGCCACCGGACGCCGGTACGAGACGCTGCTGCGCGAGCTCGTCTACGAGCCCCTGGGCCTGCGGGCCACGAGCCTGCCCCAGGGATACCGGCTGCCCACCCCCTTCCTCCACGGCTACCAGATCGATCCGCAGGAGGGGCCCATCGACGTCAGCGAGGCCGTGGGTGCCTCGGGGGCCTGGGCGTCCGGAGGCATCGTCTCGACGCCGAAGGACCTGACGGCCTTCATCCGGGGCTACGCGGGCGGCGCCCTCGTCTCGGAGCGCACCCGGCGCCAGCAGTTCAGGTTCATCCCCGGCGCCCTGTCCCAGCCCCCCGGCCCCGGCCGCTCCGAGGCGGGCCTGGGGATCTTCCGCTACACCACCCGCTGCGGAACGGTGTACGGCCACACCGGCAACACGGCCGGTTACACGCAGCTCGCGGCGGCCACGGCGGACGGCCGGCGCTCGCTGACCTTCTCGATCACCACGCAGACCTCCCTGAGTGTCAACCCGGACCTGCTCGAACAGGTCCGGGAGGTCCAGGAGGACTTCGTCTGCGCCCTGCTGCGCAAGTGACGCGGCGGCCGCACCGGTGACCCGGCGCCCGCACCCGCGCGGTTCCCGCGGGTGCGGGCTTCAGCCGCATGGGGGAAGCTGGGAAGACCCCGGTGGTGCCGGCGGTGCGCAAAGTGGCAAGGAAGGTCTTCCGTGAACGTTTCCGCAGGTGGCCGCCCCGCACGCGCATCCCGGCGCAAGGTGCGGACGGCGACCTTGCTGTGCACGGTGGCGGCCCTGACGGCCGCCGTGCTCCCGACCTCCGCGGCCTCCTCCGTACACACCGGCGGCGCCGCGTCACACACCGGGGGCGCCGCGTCGTCGGCGCGGACCCCGGATCCACGGGATCCGGTGGTGCTCGTCGACTGCTTCTCGCAGGCGCAGATGCGCCCCGCGGAGTACATCCTCGCCTGTGGCGACGGGAACAACCGGCTCGTCGGCCTCCGGTGGGACAGCTGGGGGCCGGGCAGCGCCACGGCCACCGGCACCGACATGGTGAACGACTGCCGCCCGTACTGCGCGGCCGGCCGCTTCCGCGCCTACCCGGTCACGGTGACGCTGAGTCATCCGCAGACCTGGCCGGAACATCCCGATCTGCGGCGCTTCACCATGATCCGGCTCCTCTACACCGACACCGCACCGGACCCGGTCCCCAAGGACGTGACCTACAAACTGGTGTACTGACGCGAGCCCCGGGCTCCCGCCGGGATACGGTCAGCGGCATGGATCAAGATCGACAAGGGTGGCGCCGGTGCCTGCTGGGCGGGGCGGTCTTCGCCGTCTGCATGGCCGGCACCACGCTGCCGACCCCCCTCTACGGGCTCTACCAGGAGAAGTTCGGCTTCTCCGCGCTGATGGTGACCGTGGTGTACGCCGTGTACGCCTTCGGGGTGATCGGCGTACTGCTGCTGGCGGGCAATGCCTCGGACGCCGTGGGCCGGCGGCCTGTACTGCTGGCGGGGCTGGGTTTCGCCGCGGCGAGCGCCGTCTGCTTCCTGTGCGCCGACGGGATGCCCTGGCTGTACGCGGGACGGCTGCTGTCCGGTCTGTCCGCCGGCCTGTTCACCGGGGCCGCCACGGCGTACGTGATGGAGCTGGCACCGCCCGGCGGCGCCTCGCGGGCCACGTTCGTCGCGACGGCCGCCAACATGGGCGGACTGGGCTGCGGCCCGCTGCTCGCCGGAATCCTCGCGCAGTACGCCTCCTGGCCGCTGTACCTCCCCTTCGTGGTGCACCTCGCGCTCGTGGCGGGCGCGGCCGTCGTCCTGCTGCGGCTTCCGGAGACGGTGCGCGAGCGGCGGCCGCTGAGCACCGTACGACCGCAGAAGCCCGCTCTGCCCCCGCAGGTGCGGGTGGTGTTCGGGCCGGCCGCGACCGCCGCGTTCGTGGGCTTCGCCCTGTTCGGGGTGTTCACCTCCGTCAGCCCGGCGTTCCTCGCGGAGTCCCTGGACGTGCACAACCGGGCCGTGAGCGGGCTGGTGGTCGCCCTGGCCTTCTTCGCCTCCACCGCCGGGCAGTTGGCCGTCGGCCGCGTCGGGGTGGACCGCTCGCTGCCGCTGGGGTGTGTCGTGCTCCTCGCCGGGCTGGCGCTGCTCGCGGGCGCACTGTGGTGGGACCTGCTGGCGCTGGTGGTGCTGAGTGCCCTCGTCAGCGGGCTCGGGCAGGGGCTCGCCTTCCGCGGGGCGCTGTCCGCCGTGGCCGGGGCGGCTCCCGCGGACCAGCGGGCAGCCGTGATCTCCACGCTGTTCCTGGTGGCGTACACGGGCATCTCGCTGCCCGTGATCGGGGTGGGCGTACTGGAGGGCCTCCTCGGGCTGGAGGGCGCGGGACTGGTGTTCATCGCGTGCATGGCGGTGCTCGTCCTGGGCGCGGCCGGCTACCTGCTCAGGCGCCCGGCGCGGGCCGCCGCGCACTGAGCGACGCGCGGGACCGCCCGGCCAGGCCCGGCCGCCGGCGGCGCGTGCGCCCGCGAGGACTCACGCGCCGCCGGCGACCGTCGGGTACGCCACGTCGGCGATGGTGTTCGGGACCGCCCACTGGCGGTCCTGTTCGAAGGTGCGGAGCAGGTCCGCCGCGACGCTCACCGCGATCGTGGCGGGCTCCTTGCCCGTGATCTCGGTCAATCCGATCGGGGTCGTGATCCGGTCGATGGTGCCGGCGTCGTGACCGCCCTCGGTGGCCAGGCGCTGCCGGAACCGCGCCCACTTCGCGGACGAGCCGATCAGACCGATCGAGCCGAGACCGTCGGTGCGCAGGGCGGCGTCGCACAGTGCGGCGTCCTCGGCGTGATCGTGCGTCATGATCAGGACGTGGGTGCCGGGCGGCAACTCCCCGAGCACCGTCTCCGGCAGCAGCGGGGTGTGGTGGACGTGGACCTGCGCCACCGCGTCGATGAGCACACCGAGCCGCTCGTCGGCGAGCATGTCGGGGCGGCTGTCGACGAGGTGCAGGTCGAGGTCCTGGCGGGCCAGGATGCGCGCCAGTTCCAGCCCGACGTGCCCGACGCCGAAGACGGCCACCGCCTGGACCACCGGCAGCGGTTCGAGCAGCACGGTGACGGCTCCTCCGCAGCACTGCACGCCGTGCCGGCCGGTGACCTTGTCGTTCAGGGCGAACTCCATCAGCTCCGGCTCCTGATCGGCCGCGCCGCACAGCTCGCGCGCCCGGTCGATGGCGACGGCCTCGATGTTGCCGCCGCCGATCGACCCCCAGGTCTCGGTCCGTCCCACGACGAGCTTGGCACCGGCCCGGCGGGGCGCGTGGCCGCGCACGGCCGCGACGGTCACGAGCACGCCGGGTTCCCGGCGTGCCCGCAACCGCGCGACCGCGGCGACCCAACTCATGTCAGACATTGCTCAATGCGCTTGCGTCGGCGAGGACTCCGCTGCCGTCGGCCGGCTGCCCGTCGCGGAACGCAATGCCGTTGCGGGCTCCTTCGATCGCCCAGTACACCGCCTCCGGCGTGGCCGGCGAGGCCAGCTCCACGCTGATTCCCGCGGGCCCGAACTCCGCGGCCGCCTGCCGCAGGGCTTCGCGCACCGAGAAGGCCAGCATCAGCGGGGGCTCACCGACCGCCTTGGACCCGTAGACCGCGCCCTCCTCGGTGGCGTTCTCCATCAGCCTGACGTTGAACTCCTCGGGCATCTCCGAGAAGCTCGGCAGCTTGTAGGTGCTCGCGGCCTGGGTCAGCAGGCGGCCGCGGTTCGGGCCGTCGCCGGAGTCCCAGCGCATGTCCTCCAGCGTCAGCCAGCCCGCGCCCTGCACGAAACCGCCCTCGACCTGACCGATGTCGATCATCGGGGAGAGGCTGTCGCCGACATCGTGGACGATGTCCACCCGCCGGATCCGGTACGCGCCGGTGAAGCCGTCCACTTCCACCTCGGTCGCGGCCGCCCCGTAGGAGAAGTACTTGAACGGCGAGCCGTGGAACGCCTTCGCGTCCCAGTGCAGGCCCTCGGTCCGGTAGAAACCGGCCGCGGAGAGCTGGACCCGCTGGAAGTACGCGGTGCGCACCAGGTCGTCCCAGGCCAGTTCCCCGTCGTTGCCGAGGGCGCGCGCGACGCCTTCGACGATGCGCACGTCCGAGGCGTTCGTACCCAGCTGCGTGCCGGCCACCTGGAGCAGCCGCTCGCGGATCTGCTCGCAGGCGTTCTTGACCGCCGCGCCGTTGAGGTCCGCCCCCGCACTGGCGGCGGTCGCCGAGGTGTTGGGCACCTTGTCGGTGCGCGTCGGGGCCAGCCGTACCTTGTGCAGCGGGATGCCGAGCGTGGTCGCGGCAACCTGCAGCATCTTGGTGTGCAGGCCCTGCCCCATCTCGGTGCCGCCGTGGTTGATCAGGACGGAGCCGTCCTTGTAGACCAGCACCAGTGCACCGGCCTGGTTGAAGGCGGTGAGGTTGAAGGAGATGCCGAACTTGATCCCGGTCATCGCGAGCGCCCGCTTGGTGTGCGGGTGCGAGGCGTTGAAGGCCGCGATCTCGCGCCCCCGATCGGCCAGGGCCGCGTCGTCCCGGACCTGCTGCCAGATGGCGGAGATCCGCTCGGGGTGGGGGACGGGCTGCCCGTACGGCGTCGACTGTCCCTGCCGGTAGAAGTTGCGCTCGCGCAGCTCCATCGGATCCAGGCCGAGCAGCGGCGCGCACCGGCCCATGATGTCCTCGATCACCAGCATGCCCTGGGGTCCGCCGAAACCGCGGAAGGCCGTGTTGGAGACCTTGTTGGTCTTGGCGATGCGGCCGGCGATGCGCGCGTTGGGAATCCAGTAGGTGTTGTCGATGTGGCACAGCGCGCGGGCGACCACGGGCTCGGACAGGTCCAGGCTCCAGCCGCCGTCGGCGGTCAGGGTGGCGTCCAGGGCCTGGATGCGGCCCTCGGCGTCGAAGCCGATCTTCCACGTGGCGTGGAACCCGTGGCGCTTGCCCGACATGGTCAGGTCCTGCGTCCGGTTGAGCCGTACCCGGACCGGCCGGCCGGTGAGCTTGGCGCCGAGCGCGGCGATGGCCGCGAACCCGTGCGGCTGCATCTCCTTGCCGCCGAAACCGCCGCCCATCCGCAGACACTGCACGGTCACCTCGTGGCTGTGCAGGCCGAGTACGTGGGCGACGATCTCCTGGGTCTCCGAGGGGTGCTGGGTGCTGCTCTGGACGAACATCTGCCCGTTCTCGTCGACGAGAGCGAGCGCCGCGTGCGTTTCCAGATAGAAGTGCTCCTGGTCGGAGAACTGGAACTCGCCGGTGAACACGTGCGCGGAGTCCTCGAAGCCGGCGTCGACGTCGCCGGTCACCATCAGGGGCCGGGCGCCGTGGAAGCTCTCGGTCTCGATCGCTTCCCGCAGGGTGATCACGGACGGTTCCTCGTCGAGTTCCACCTCGACGGCCGCCGCACCGAGCCGGGCCGCCTCCACGCTCTCGCCCAGCACCCAGGCGACCGCGTGGCCGTGGAACATGACGGAGTCCGGGAACAGCGGTTCGTCGTGCTTCATTCCGGCGTCGTTGACGCCGGGCACGTCGGCGCCGGTCAGTACGCGGACCACACCGGGCACGGCGAGCGCCGGCTCGGTGCGCAGCGCCGTGATCCGGCCGTGGGCCTTCATGACCTGGACCGGGTAGGCGTGCAGGACGTCCTTGGTGCGGTGGACCAGGTCGTCGGTGTAGAGCGCCGCACCGGTGACGTGCAGGTTCGCGCTCTCGTGCGGCATCGAAACCCCGACGACGGGCTTTTCGGGACGCTGGGACAACTGGCTCATGACGACACCGCCTCGGTGGTTTGCGCGTACAGCTTGTTCAGGCTCTGGCCGAGCATCGCGGAGCGGTAGAGGGCGCTGGCGCGGTGGTCGTCCATCGGGGTGCCCTCGGCCCGCAGGATCCGGGCCGCGGCCTCGACGGTCTGTGCCGTCCAGGCGTTGCCCTCCAGGGCCGCCTCGGTGGTGAGGGCGCGGATCGGGGTGGCGGCCACGCCGCCCAGGCCGATGCGCGCCTTGCGGACGATCCCGTCCTCGATGTCCAGGGCGAAGGCGACCGCGACGCTGGAGATGTCGTCGAAGCGCCGCTTGGCGATCTTGTGGAAGGCCGTGACGGGCGACAGCGGCAGCGGGATGCGCACCGCGCGGATCAGCTCGCCGGGACGGCGCACGCTCTGCCGGTAGCCGGTGAAGTACTCGGCCAGGGGGACCTCGCGCTCGCCGTCGGCGCCGGCCAGCAGCAGCGAGGCCTCCAGCGCGAGCAGCACCGGCGGGCTGTCACCGATGGGGGAGCCGGTACCCAGGTTGCCGCCGAGGGTCGCGCTGTTGCGGATGAGCCGGGACGCGAACTGCGGGAACAGCTCCGCCAGGAGCGGGACGCTGCCGTCGAGCCGGCGTTCGATCTCGGTGAGCGTCTGCGCCGCCCCGATCTCGATGTGACCGGATTCGACGCGCAGCTCCCGCAGTTCGGGCAGCCGGTCGACCGCGACCACACAAGGGGCCCGGCGGGACCGGATGTTCACCTCCACCCCCCAGTCGGTGCTGCCGGCGACCACCACCGCCTCGGGCCGCTCTCGCAGCAGCCGCACCGTCTCCGCGAGGGAGGCCGGGCGCAGGAACGCACTGTCGTCCTGGGTGTATTCGGTGGTGGCGGCCTCGGGCGGGGACTGCTCGCGTCGCTGCGCCAGCACGTCGTCCTCGGCGGGCGAACCGACGGCGAAGGCGGCATCGCGGATCGGGCGGTAACCGGTGCAGCGGCACAGGTTACCGCTCAGCGCGTGCAGGTCGAAACCGTTCGGGCCGTGCTCGGAGTCGGCGTGGCCGACCGGGTCCGCAGCCGGGTCCGCAGCCTGGTCCGCGGTCGAGTCCGCATGGGCGCAGCGGTCGGGCCGGTAGTACTCGGAGGCCATGCTGCAGATGAACCCCGGTGTGCAGTAACCGCATTGGGAGCCGCCGCGGACGGCCATCTCCTCCTGCACGGGGTGCAGCGCGGTGGGCGCGCCGGACGCGTCGACGGTGGCGAGGCCTTCGGAGGTGACGACCTCCTGCCCGTCGAGCGCCGCGACCGGAACGAGGCAGGCGTTGACCGCCACCCAGTCGGTGGGCTTGTTCACCCCGGGCCGGGCCACGAGCACCGAACAGGCGCCGCATTCACCCTCGGCGCAGCCCTCTTTGGTGCCGGTGAGGCCGCGGTCGCGCAGGAAATCCAGCACCGAGGTGTGGGCTGCGGCCGGAGAGATCGGTGTTTCTTTCCCGTTGACGGTGATCCGCGCCGCTACCACGGGAGGTCCCCGTTCCGGGGCGCGGTCGATCGGACTGTCCTAGTCGCCATGTGCAGGAGCTTTCTCGTTCAGTGGTCGCAGCTCGATGACCCGGAGCGCGACAAATCGGCACGCAAAGAGGCGCCGTACGTGGTGGCAGGGTGATGACAGACTGATGGAAAATTTCCGGGGCCGCGATGGGGCACGCCGGGAAAGGGGCTGTTCAGCAGCCGTGTGCTACCCGACCCGGAGCCCAGGCGGTCTGGTGTGCGAGGCGAAGCGGTACGGAGATGGTCGACATCCGGCTTCGCCTCCTTCCAGTGGCTCTCGAGTAGGTTCGGTCGAAGTTACGTGCCGAGGATTGATCGGTCAAGCACATCTTGGTGGATTCGACGAAGGCCGGCGACATCGAGGCGCCCTGAGGGCGACGGACAGGGCGGGGCAGCCTCGCGGACCCGGCTGGAAACCATCGGTCCGCCAAACAAACCCCGAGCGGGACAAGATCACTAGAACGAAGCAACGGCAACGTTTTTTCATGGGTGGGCCGGTATCTCCGCCGTTACGGTTCCCCGGGATCTGGACGGACGCCCAGACGTTCGCCTTCCTTTCCCGCTGATGAAGGAGAGCTCGACCGATGACTGTTGACACCAGCCCGGAAGCACAGCTGGATCCGCCCAAGCAGTCCAGCCTGGGCACGTCGGCCGCCCGCAACCTTGCCACCACGACCAAGTCCGCCCCGCAGATGCAGGAGATCACCTCCCGCTGGCTGCTGAGGATGCTCCCCTGGGTCGAGACCAAGGGCGGCGCCTACCGGGTGAACCGCCGGCTGAGCTACACCGTCGGCGACGGGAGCATCGAGTTCGTCCAGGACGGTGCCCGCGTCCAGGTGATCCCGCGCGAGCTCGGCGAACTGGCCCTGCTGCGCGGCTTCGACGACGAGGAAGTACTGGCGGCGATCGCCGGCCGCTGCGTCCAGCGCGATTTCCGGGCCGGTGAGGTGCTGGTCGAGCGGGGTGCTCCGGCCGAGCAGATCCACCTGATCGCCCACGGCCGGATCAGCCAGACCTCCGCGGGCAAGTACGGCGACGAGATCTCCGTCGCGGTACTCGCCGACGGCGACCGGTTCGGCGAGAACGCCCTGCTGGACTCCGACGCCCGGTGGGACTACACCGCCACCGCCGAGACCCCCGGCACCCTGCTCACGCTCTCCCGCGCCGACTTCGCCGGGATCCTGTCCGGGGCGCCGCACCTCCAGGAGCACATCGAGCGGTTCAGCTCGCTGCCCCTGCAGCGGCAGAACAAGCACGGCGAGGCCGAGATCGCGATGTCGGCCGGCCACACCGGCGAGGCCGAACTGCCCGGCACGTTCGTCGACTATGAATCCAAGCCGCGCGAGTACGAACTCTCCATCGCCCAGACCGTCCTGCGGGTCCACACGAGGGTCGCCGACCTCTACAACGGTCCGATGAACCAGACCGAGGAGCAACTCAGGCTCACCATCGAGGCGTTGCGCGAGCGCCAGGAACACGAGCTGGTGAACAACCGGGAGTTCGGCCTGCTGCACAACGCCGCCTTCAAGCAGCGGATCCAGACCCACTCCGGCCCGCCCACCCCGGACGACATGGACGAGCTGCTCTGCCGCCGCCGCGGCACCAAGCTCTTCCTCGCCCACCCCCGCACGATCGCGGCGATCGGCCGCGAGATGAACGCCCGCGGGCTCTACCCGGACCACGTGGACGTGGGCGGACAGCAGGTCCCGGCCTGGCGCGGGGTCCCGATCCTGCCCTGCAACAAGATCCCCATCACCAAGGAAAACACCAGTTCGATCCTCGCCATGCGCACCGGTGAGGACAACCAGGGCGTCATCGGGCTGCGCCAGACCGGCCTGCCGGAGGAGTACGAGCCGGGCCTGTCGGTCCGCTTCATGGGCATCGACGAGAAGTCGATCATTTCCTACCTGGTCACCACCTACTACTCCGCCGCCATCCTGGTGCCCGACGCGCTCGGAGTCCTGGAGAACGTGCAGATCGCCCGCCGGAGCGACTGACCGGCCGGAGGCCCCGTACGACGACAGCCCGGACCCTCTAGGGGGTGTCTTGCGCGCCCGGGATCCGGGACGGACCACCCACCTCACCAAGGAGTCACGGATGCCCGAGCCCGGGCCTTCCCCTCTGCAGTCGAGCCTGCCCGGCGCCGCGGCCCAGTTCGGGGCCCACGTCCTCGGCAGCGCCCAGGCCCACGCGTCCGGCGGCCTGCCGGGCCTGCCCGCACTGCCGGGCCTGCCCGCAGGGCCCGGCCTGTCCTTCCCGCCGCCATCAGCAGCCCCGCCCACCACGGCAAGTACGCCCGCCCCGCCCGCCCCGCCGGCCCCCAGCGCCGCCCTCCTGCGGCTCCTGGGCGGACCCAGCGGCCTGGGCACGGCGGGCCTGCACCCGGCCCGCCGGGAGGGAGCCCCCGCGCCCGCGGCGGCTCCGGAGCCCGGGGCGCCGGCGGCCGGAAACCCGATCCCGGGCCTCTACTACCACCCCGTGCCGGAGCCCGACCCGGTGCGGGTGGAGGAGGTCGGCCGGCGGATCAAGGCCTGGGCGGTGGACGAGGTCGATCTGTTCCCCGACGCCTGGGAGAACCAGTTCGACGGCTTCCACATCGGCCGCTACATGGTGGCCTGCCACCCGGACGCCCCCACCGTCGAGCACCTGATGGTCGCCGCCCGGCTGATGGTCGCCGAGAACGCGGTCGACGACTACTACTGCGAGGACCACGGCGGCTCGCCCATCGGCCTCGGCGGACGCCTTCTGCTGGCGCACACCGCCATCGACCCCCTCCACACGACGAATGAGTACGAGCCGCAGTGGGCGCGGTCGCTCCAGTCCGACGCGCCCCGGCGCGCCTACAGCTCCGCCATGGAGTACTTCCTCGCGCAGGCCAGTACCTCGCAGGCGGACCGCTACCGGCACGACATGGCCCGGCTGCACCTCGGGTACCTCGCCGAGGCGGCCTGGAGCCAGACCGAGTACGTCCCCGAGGTGTGGGAGTACCTGGCCATGCGGCAGTTCAACAACTTCCGCCCCTGCCCCACCATCACCGACACCGTCGGCGGGTACGAACTCCCGGCCGATCTGCACGCCCAGGCGCCGATGCAACGGGTCATCTCACTCGCCGGGAACGCCGCCACCATCGTCAACGACCTGTACTCCTACACCAAGGAACTCGCCGCCCCCGGGCGGCACATGAACCTTCCCGTGGTGATCGCCGACCGGGAGGGGACCTCCGACCAGGAGGGTTACCTGAAGGCGGTCGAGGTCCACAACGACCTCATGCACGCCTTCGAAGCGGAGGCCGCCGCCCTGGCCGCGGCCTGCCCCGTCCCGAGCGTGCTGCGCTTCCTGCGGGGAGTCGCCGTCTGGGTCGACGGCAACCACTACTGGCACCAGACCAATACCTATCGCTACAGCCTGCCCGACTTCTGGTAAGGACGGACTTCATTCGTGACCAGCATTGATCTGACCACCAGCTCCAACGGCACCACCCCGGCCTCCGTGATCATTCCGGGGCCGGCGACCCCCTACCAGGGGGACATCGCCCGCTACTGGAACAACGAGGCCAGGCCCGTGAACCTGCGCCTCGGCGACGTGGACGGCCTCTACCACCACCACTACGGCATCGGCGACGTCGACCACTCCGCCCTCGGCGACGCCGGCGACGGCGCGTACGAGAAGAAGCTCGTCGCCGAGCTCCACCGGCTGGAGTCGGCGCAGGCCGAACTCCTCCTGGACCACCTCGGCCCCGTCGGCCGCGAGGACACCCTCGTGGACGCCGGCTGCGGCCGTGGCGGCTCGATGGTCATGGCCCACCAGCGCTTCGGCTGCAAGGTCGAGGGCGTCACCCTGTCCGCCAAGCAGGCCGACTTCGCCAACCAGCGCGCCCGCGAGCTCGGCATCGACGACCACGTCCGGGCCCGCGTCTGCAACATGCTCGGCACGCCCTTCGAGACCGGGCGGGCCACGGCGTCCTGGAACAACGAGTCGAGCATGTACGTCGACCTGGACGACCTCTTCGCCGAGCACTCCCGCGTCCTGAAGGTCGGCGGCCGGTACGTGACCATCACCGGCTGCTGGAACCCGCGTTACGGCCAGCCCTCGAAGTGGGTCTCCCAGATCAACGCGCACTTCGAGTGCAACATCCACTCCCGCCGGGAGTACCTGCGGGCCATGGCGGACAACCGGCTCGTGCCGCAGGCCGTCATCGACCTGACCCCGGCGACGCTGCCCTACTGGGAGCTGCGGGCCACGTCCTCGCTGGTCACCGGTATCGAGGAGGCGTTCATCGAGTCCTACAAGGACGGCTCCTTCCAGTACCTCCTGATCGCAGCCGACCGCGTCTGACGGCCGACGCCGGTGCCGGGCCCGCCAACAGGCGGGCCCGGCACACCGGTTTGCCCTCAGGGCGGCAACCGTGCGGCCCGACGGGCCGCGGTGACGTCCCGGGCGCCGCTCAGGCTCCGGACTCCGTCGGGAGGCCGCCCCCGATCCAGTCCTCCTTGCCGTCCTTGTACGTGAAGACCTTCGAGTAGCCGAGCTCCGCGAGCCGCTCGGCCGCGATCCCCGAGTTGGAGCAGGTCGTACCGGTGCAGTAGACGATGACCTCGGCGTCCTTGTCGGGCAGCAGGCCGGGGGCCAGTGCGTCGACGTCGTCGAGGGGGAGGAGCAGCGCCCCCGGCAGGTGCGCCTCCTTGTAGTACTGCTCCGGCAGGGCCTCGACGACCGAGGCCTTACCGCCGTCGAGCTTCTGCTTGACCTCGTCGCGGGAGAGGTTTTGAACCGCCATGGAGCCAGCCTCCGAAAATCAGGGACCAATAAGTGCGTACGCACGCACCTTAACAAGTGTGTGCGGGCGCACGCAATGGGGGTAGGATCGCGGTGTGAACGGACAGGACGATCGACTCGAGGCGTGGCGGGCGATGCTCCTCGCGCACAACACCGCGGTGCGCGCCATCGAGAGCGACGTGCAGCGCGACGGCCGGATCCCCTTGACGTGGTACGACGTGCTGCTCGAGCTCAAGGCGGCCGGAGAGCACGGGCTGCGGATGCAGGAAGTGGCCAACCGGGTGGTCCTGAGCCGCACCCGGGTCAGCCGCCTGATCGACGAGATGGTGCGCGCCGGCCTGGTCGAGAAACTGCCCGACCCCCACGACAAGCGGGCGTCCTGGGCCGTCATCACCCCACAGGGGGCCGAGGCCCATCGGGCGACGGCCCCGGTCTACATGCGGAGCATCCAGAAGCACTTCTCCGCGCACCTCACCGAGGCGGACGCCGCCGTGATCGCCCGGGCGCTGTTCAAGGTCGCCCGGCCCGACACCGACGTCCAGCTCGGCTGACGTCCGGCTCGGCTGACGTCCACTTCGCGTACCGTGCGCGCGAACCCGTAGGGGCGCATTCGGGCCGGGCCCGCCGCCCCGTGCGGCGGGCCCGGCCCCGTCTCATGCGCAGGAGGCGCAGAGCCCCCGGTAGGTGACCTCGACCCCGGACACCATGAAGCCGAACCGCTGCTCCGCGGGCAGGCCGGCCAGCGGATCGCCGGTGGGGTGGACGTCGCGGATCAGTCCGCAGCCGGAACACACCAGGTGCTGGTGCGGGTGGTGCGCGTTGGGGTCGTACCGTTTGGCCCGGCCGTCGGTGGTGACCTCCAGGACCTCGCCGAGGGAGACCAGCTCGCCCAGGGCGTTGTAGACGGTGGCCCGGGAGATCTCCGGCAACCGCTCCACCGCGCGGGCGTGCACCTCGTCGGCCGTGAGGTGCACGTGGTCACCGTCGAGCACCTCCGCGACCACGCGCCGCTGGGAGGTCATCCGCCAGCCACGCTCGCGCAGCCGCTCCAGCAGGTCACTCATATCGGCTCACCGTTTTCGAGTTCGGCGGGGCAGGTTGGCGGGATCCCCCGGAATTTACCGCCCACAGTCTGGAATCCGACTGGATACGGGCTTGGTGTCGTTCTTGACTTGGATTCCGTCCATCGTAGGATCAGTTGTGTTGATAGCCAAGGGACAGGAACGGTCCGGAGCAGCGCGAGGCTGGACGTGAGACCGTCCGCGACGGTGACCGCCCGGCGTCAGGACGACCGTGAAACCGGGGCCCGCTGCCGGGTACCCGTGCCCCGAAATGTTCCATCGCATGCAGTTCCTGATCACCGTGACCGCCTGGTCCGGTCCGGAAGGATTCCCCATGTCTGAGAACCACGATGCAATTGTCACGGATGCGAAGGCCGAGGGCGGCGCCGGCTGCCCGGTCGCGCACGAGCGGGCTCCGCACCCGACCCAGGGCGGCGGAAACCGCCAGTGGTGGCCGGATCGGCTCAACCTGAAGATCCTCGCCAAGAACCCCGCCGTGGCCAACCCCCTCGGCGAGGAGTTCGACTACGCCGCGGCGTTCAACACGCTCGACCTTCCGGCGGTCAAGCGGGACATCGCCGAGGTGCTCACCACCTCGAAGGACTGGTGGCCCGCCGACTTCGGCCACTACGGCCCGTTCATGATCCGCATGGCGTGGCACAGTGCCGGCACCTACCGCATCAGCGACGGCCGCGGCGGCGCCGGAGCCGGCCAGCAGCGCTTCGCCCCCCTCAACAGCTGGCCGGACAACGGCAACCTCGACAAGGCCCGCCGCCTGCTGTGGCCGGTCAAGAAGAAGTACGGCCAGAGCCTGTCCTGGGCCGACCTCATGATCCTCACCGGCAACGTCGCCCTGGAGTCGATGGGCTTCGAGACCTTCGGCTTCGGCGGCGGCCGCGCAGACGTCTGGGAGCCGGACGAGGACGTCTACTGGGGTCCCGAGACCACCTGGCTCGACGACGAGCGCTACACCGGCGACCGCGAGCTGGAAAACCCCCTCGGCGCCGTCCAGATGGGCCTCATCTACGTCAACCCGGAGGGCCCCAACGGCACCCCGGACCCGATCGCCGCGGCGCGCGACATCCGCGAGACGTTCCGCCGGATGGCGATGAACGACGAGGAGACCGTCGCCCTGATCGCGGGCGGCCACACCTTCGGCAAGACCCACGGCGCGGGCCCGGCGGAGAGCGTCGGCGACGACCCCGAGGCCGCCCCGATCGAGGCGCAGGGCCTGGGCTGGGCCAACTCCTTCGGTACCGGCAAGGGCGGCGACGCCATCACCAGTGGCCTGGAGGGGATCTGGACGAACACCCCGATCGCCTGGGACAACACCTTCTTCGACATCCTCTTCGGCTACGAGTGGGAGCTGTTCAAGAGCCCCGCCGGCGCCCACCAGTGGCGGCCGAAGGCCGGCGCCGGGGCGGGCACCGTACCCGACGCGCACGACCCGTCGAAGAGCCACGCCCCGACGATGCTCACGACCGACCTCTCGCTGCGCATCGACCCGGCCTACGAGCAGATCTCGCGGCGCTTCCACGAGAACCCGGCCGAGTTCGCGGACGCCTTCGCGCGCGCCTGGTACAAGCTGACCCACCGCGACATGGGCCCGGTCGTCCGCTACCTCGGCCCCGAGGTCCCCTCCGAGACGCTGCTGTGGCAGGACCCGCTCCCCGCGCTGACCCACTCCCTCGTGGACGACGGGGACGTCACCGCCCTCAAGGCCAAGGTCCTCGCCTCGGACCTCTCGGTGTCCCAGCTCGTCTCCACCGCCTGGGCCGCGGCCTCTTCCTTCCGCGGCAGCGACAAGCGCGGCGGCGCCAACGGCGCCCGCATCCGCCTCCAGCCGCAGAGCGGGTGGGAGGTCAACAACCCCGACGAACTGGCGACGGTACTGCGCACGCTCGAGGGGATCCGAGAGTCCTTCAACTCGGCCCAGAGCGGCGGCAAGCAGATCTCGCTGGCCGACCTGATCGTCCTCGCGGGCGGCGCCGGCGTCGAGCAGGCCGCCAAGGACGCCGGGGTCGAGATCCGGGTGCCGTTCGCGCCGGGACGCGTGGACGCCTCGCAGGAGCAGACCGACGTGGAGTCGTTCGCCGCGCTGGAGCCGGTCGCCGACGGGTTCCGCAACTACCTCGGCAAGGGCAACCGCCTGCCGGCCGAGTACCTGCTGCTCGACAAGGCGAACCTGCTGAACCTCAGCGCCCCCGAGACGACCGTCCTCGTGGGCGGCCTGCGGGTGCTCGGGGCGAACCACCAGCAGTCGCCGCTCGGCGTCCTCACCGCCACCCCCGGGTCCCTCACCAACGACTTCTTCGTCAACCTGCTCGACCTGGGGACGACCTGGAAGCCGACCTCCGAGGACGCGAACACCTTCGAGGCCCGCGACGACGCCACGGGCAAGGTCAAGTGGACCGGCAGCCGGGTCGACCTGGTCTTCGGGTCGAACTCCGAGCTGCGCGCGCTCGCGGAGGTCTACGCGAGCGACGACGCGAAGGAGAAGTTCGTCAAGGACTTCGTCGCCGCCTGGGACAAGGTGATGAACCTGGACCGGTTCGACCTCGTCTGATCCCGGCGCCCGGGCCGGCCGGCCGTGACCGGCGGCCGGCCCGGGGCCGTGTTTCACCCGGACGGCGGAGCATCGGAAGCCGCGCGCGCCGTGCCGGGGCAGTCTGTGCGTAGGACCGCCATCACCGCACAGACGAGGACCGCGCCATGTCCCACAGCAGGCGTATCAGCATCATCGCGGGAACGGCAGCGCTGCTGCTGACGGCCACCGCCTGCTCGGGCCTGGGCCGGAGCACCGTAGGAATGCTCGAATTCCGCAGCCACGACTCGCCGGTCGAGGTGAGCTACAGCAACACCTCGGTCAAGGGCTGTCACAAGATCGCCCTGCCGAGGGGGGCGACCCACGTGGAGAACAACACCCTCGTGGACATCGTCCTGTACCGGACGAGAGACTGCCGCAAGATCGACCGCGTCGACGGCACCTACGTGGCCACGACCCTTTCGAACGTCACGGCCCCCGAGGCCCTGCCCTGGCGCAGCTTCACCGTCATCCACTGACGCGAGGGCGCCCGCCCGCGACGACAGGGGGCCGGCCGCCGCCGGGCCGGACCGGCCGGCACGGCATGCTGGGGCGGTGTCTTCTCCTGCCGCGCATCCTCACCAACAGACCGACTCCGCCGACCTGATGGTCGTGTGCGGGGACGACGGGCTCGCCCACCGGCTGGCCGCGGAGCTCCGCGACGTGTACGAGGAGCGGGTGACGCTGGTCGTGCCCGCCGCCCGCGAGGTACGGCCCGGGGCGGGGGCCGGGCAGAGCCGGACCCGGGTCGGGGCCGGGCGCGCGCTGCTGGGGCGGTTTCCGGCCGCGCGGATCCGTACGCCCGCCGGGGACCGGGCCCCCGCGGGCGAGGCGCCCGTACCGGAACTGCGGGTGCTGGAGGCTCCCGCCCCCGACGAGGAAGCACTGGCCGCCGCCGGGGTGGCCGGGGCGGCCGCGCTGGCGCTCGTCTACGAGGACGACGAGACGAACGTACGGGCCGCCCTGATGGCCCGGCGGCTGAACCCCAGGCTGCGGCTCGTCATCCGCCTCTACAACCGCAAACTCGGCCAGCACCTGGAGGAGTTGCTCGACCAGGCGGCGCTCGTCGCCGAACCCGGGCTCGACCTGAGGGCGCTCGACTCCGCCACGACCGTGCTCTCCGATGCCGATACGGCCGCCCCCGCCCTCGTCGCCTCCGCCATCGCCGGCACCAGCAAGGTGGTCCAGGCCGACGGGCTGCTCCTGCGCGCGGTGGAACGTACGCCTCCGGGCCGCGGCGAGGTGGCCGACCCGGGCCTGTGCACCCTGGCCCTGCTCTCCGCCACCGCCGTGGACCCGGCCGGCGCCGACGGATCGGAACTGGGCGGGGACCGCGGACCCCAACTGCTCCCGGACGCCCGGTCCGTGGCGGCCGCGACCGGGCGGGGGATCGTCGCACTGGAAGCGGTCTCCCACGCCACGGCCGCACCGGAAGGGCGGCGGCTGAACCAGGTCTCCCTGCCGGTGGGTTCGCTGTTCTCCCGCAGGCTCCGCTGGTCACTGGCCGGGATCACGGCCGCCGTCGGCGCCCTGGCCGTGGCCTCCTCCCTGGTCACGGGGGACACCCCGCTGCACGCCGTCTACGTGACCCTGCTCGACGTCTTCGCGATCAACGACCCCGCGCTCGACCAGCCCACCGAGCGGCAACTCCTGCAGATCCTGGCCGGCTTCGTCGGCCTGCTCCTGCTGCCCGTGCTGGTCGCGGCGGCGCTCGAGGCACTGGGCGCCTTCCGCACCGCCACGGCCCTGCGCAGACCGCCGCGCGGACTCTCCGGCCACGTCGTGCTGCTCGGCCTCGGCAAGGTCGGCGCCCGGGTGCTCGCGCGGCTGCGGGAGCTGGGGATCCCCGTCGTGTGCGTGGAGTCCGACCCCGGGGCCCGGGGGATCGCCCTCGCGCGCCGCCTGCACGTACCCGTCGTGCTCGGCGACGTCACCGACGAAGGGGTCCTGGAAGCCGCCCGGATCCACCGCGCCGCCGCCCTGCTGGCGGTGACCAGCTCGGACACCACCAATCTGGAGGCCGCGCTCTACGCCCGCTCGGAGAAGCCCGACGTACGGGTGGTGATGCGGCTGTACGACGACGAGTTCGCCACCGCCGTCTACCGCACCCTGCGCGAGGCCCACCCAGCGGCCCTCACCCGGAGCCGCAGCGTCTCCCATCTGGCCGCGCCCGCGTTCGCCGGGGCGATGATGGGCCGCCAGGTGCTCGGGGCGATCCCGGTGGAGCGCAGGGTGCTGGTGTTCGCGGTGCTGGAGGTGGCGGGCCATCCCCAGCTGGAGGGCCGCACCATCGCGGAATCGTTCCGGCCCGGCGCCTGGCGGGTCGTCGCCCTGGACACCGCCGCCCCGGCGAACCGCCGCCCCGACCTCGCCAGGGAGCCGGGTTACGACGCGGCCGGGGGGCCCGCCCTGGTGTGGGACCTGCGCCCCGGCTACGTCCTGCGGCCGCAGGACCGCGTGGTCATGGCCGCCACCCGGCGCGGCCTGGCGGAACTGCTCGGCCGCGGGCAGGCCCGTACGACCGGGGCCGCGGACACCGGCGCGGGTCAGCCCGGCTGAGCCGCCGGCGGGACGTCGCCGGTGGGCAGGAGGACGTGGTGCGTGCCGTGGCCGGCGGCGTCCACGTGCACCACGTGGGCGCCCACGCGCACGGTCTGGGTGCCTGAGGCGATCCAGCATCCCGAGGGACCCCCGGAGTGCGGCAGCGGGGACCAGACCTCCAGGAAGGTGCTGCCGTCGAGGTTGGTGCCCGTTTCGATCAGGCCGTTGCCGTCGGGGCGCAGGGCTCCGACGTCGTGGCCCGGGGCGCCGACGTCGTGGCCCGGGGCGCCGACGTCGTGGTGGAAGGTGATCAGCGCGCCGTCGTACGAGGTGGTTCCGGCGAACCCGCGGCTGTCCGCGTACAGGGTGTCGGTCTGGAGCCACACGATGTGCTCGGTCTCCCGGAGCGGGCCGCCGTTCCGGGAGATTCCGGCGCGGAGCCAGGCGCCGTGGCGGGGCGCGTCCATGGCCGGGGCCTCAGACCCGGTCGGTGTGGACGCCGGCGGACTTCACGCGTGGGGTGGTGTAGGTCTCCATGGCCACACGGTACCGGCGGAGCGGCCGGAGCGGCCGGAGCGACGGATGCCGGACAGGCCAGGACAGGGCGGCTCCGTCCCGCCCCGCCCCCGCCCCGGTTCGGAAGGCGGCCGGACGGCTGTCGTAGCATCACGGACATGCAGCCCATCCGCGCCCTTCGCCGCGCCTCGGCCGTCGCCGCGGGCGTCGTGGCGGTGCTGCTGCTCGTCTGCGGCGGGCTGTTCACGCATCCCGCGTCCGCGGGGCATGCGGCGGGCATGCGGATGGCCGGGCCGCCGCTGAACGGGGCGCCTGCGCCGGCCGGGACGGCCGGGATGGCCGGGATGGCCGCCGGGATGCCTGGGACGTCCGAGGCCCCGGCGATCGCCGGGGCGCCCACGATGGACATGGACATGGACATGGACATGGACATGGACATGGGCAGCGGCGCGGGCGCGGGCACCGACGGGGGCTGTCCGGCCTCCGGGCAGGACTGCCCGCTGGCGTCGGCGTACGCGCCCACCGTGCAGGCCGGTCCGGCCGGCGATCTCGCGGGTTCCGCCATAGGGGCGATGCGGTCCGTGGCCGACGGCCACCCGCGGCCCGGGCCGCCCCCGGAATGCTCCCGCCCGAGAGCGCCGGATCTCGACTCCCTCTGCGTCAGCCGGACCTGACGGGCCCCGCACCCGTACCCGCCCGCTCGCCGGACGGCCGGGGTGCTTCGCCGTGTCCTGATCCGCTGCGACGTACAGGGAGTCCGTTCCCATGGCTTCATCCACCGCGTTGTTCGTCACCGGTGTCTCCACCGGTCTGTTCGCCGGCGGCGCGTCCTGCGCCGCCGTCCAGGGAGGCCTGCTCGCCGGGGCCGTCGGCCGCCGGTCCACCGAGTGGTCCGCGGAGAGGTGGCAGCGCAGCGGCCTCTTCGCCCCCGTCGGGGCCTTCCTCGGTGCCAAGCTCCTCTCCCACACCCTCCTCGGCGCCGCCCTCGGCCTGATCGGAGCCGCGGTCCAGCCCGGTCCGCGCACCCGGGCCGTGCTGATGCTGTGCGCGGGCGTATTGATGGTCCTGTTCGCCCTCGACATGTTCGCAGTGCGCTGGGTACGCCGCTTCGTGCCGCGCACGCCCGCCTCCTGGGGCCGGCGGGTCCGCCGGTCGGCCCGGTCCACGTCCGTCAGCACCCCGGCCGTACTCGGCTTCCTGACGGTGCTGATCCCCTGCGGGGTGACCCTGAGCGTCGAGCTCCTCGCCGTCACCTCCGGCGGCCCCCTCGCGGGTGCTGTCGTCATGGCCGGATTCGTCCTCGGGACCGGCCCGCTCTTCGCCGCCCTCGGCTTCTTCCTGCGCTCCGCCGCCCGGCTGTGGCAGGGGCGGCTGACCCTGGCGACCGCCGTCGTGGTGCTGCTCGTCGCGGTGTGGACCCTCGGCAGCGGGCTGCGGCTCGGCGGCTGGTGGCCCACCGGAGCCCCGGCGGCGGTCGCCGCCCCGGCGGCGGCCGGGACGGTGGTGCTCAACCCGGACGGCACGCAGACCGTGACCATCCGGGCCCGTACGAACGCGTACGCACCGGCCGCCGTCACTGCGAAGGCGGGCGTCCCCACCACCCTGGTCGTCGCGACGCGGGGGACGGGCGGCTGCGTCCGCGCCTTCGTCATCCCCGACCTCGGCGTCCAGGAGATCCTCCCCACGACCGGGACCACCGGCATCGACCTGGGTACCCGGCAGCCGGGGACGCTCGAGTACAGCTGCGGCATGGGCATGTACGGCGGGCGGATCACCTTCGAGAGCCAGGAGGGCACCTCGTGAAGGAGCGCATGGAGTTCACAGTCACCGGCATGCACTGCAACAGTTGCGGACTGCTGATCGACGACGAGGTGGAGGAGCTGGCGGGAGTGGCCGCCAGCACGACGAGCGTCCGGGCCGGACGCACCGTCGTGGACACCGACCGGCCCGTCGACCCGGCCGCCGTCATCGCGGCGATCGCCCACGCGGGCTACACGGCGCAGCACGCGCCGTGATCCGTGCCCTACGATCCCGGTGCCCTGCGATCACGGTGCCCTGTGGGCCCGGGAGAACCGGCAGTGAGAAGAGGACTGACATGCCATACGGATTCAAGGGCGTTCCGCCCACCACCCTCGCCGACCTCCTGGGCCGCGAGCAGGTCATGGACATCGGCATCCGCCCGCTGTGGGACGCCCCGCGCGTCGCGGGACCCGCGTACACGGTGCGGTGCGAGCCCGGGGACAACCTGATGCTGCACGCGGCCATCTACCGCGCCGAGCCCGGCTCGGTCATCGTCGTGGAATCCGGCGACCTCGACCACGCCCTCGCCGGCGGCAACGTGTGCGCCGTCGCCCAGCGCCGCGGCATCGCCGCGTTCGTGCTCGACGGGCTCCTGCGGGACCTCGCGGAGGTGCGCGCAGCGGGGTTCCCCGTCTTCGCCCGCGGAGTCATCCCCATCCCGGGCGGCAAGAAGAAGCTCGGCTCGCTCGGCGGCCCGGTCCGGGTCGGCGGAGTGAGCGTGCACCCCGGTGACATCGTGGTCGCCGACGAGGAGGGCATCGTGGTCACCCCGGCCGCCCGCCAGGAGGAGATCCTGAGCGCCGCCCTGGACAAGCTGGCCAAGGAGGCCGGGCAGTCCCTGGACGCCTGGGAGGAGCAGCACCGCGCGCGCATCGAGAAGGCGTTGGGCGGCCTCGGCTTCACCGGCTGACCGCACGTGCGCCGGGCCCCCGCGTCAGGGACCCGTCAGGGCCCCCGGGTCCCACGTCAAGGGTCCGTCAGGAGTCCGCCGGGTGAGGGCCGAAGGTCCCGTCGTCGCCGTTCCACCGAGGAGACGGAGCGGCAGCGGACGGGGAGGACGGCCACGTTGCGGGGACGAGTCGTGGTGGGGGTCTACGGATCCCTCGGTGTCCCGGTACTGCCTGGCGCACGCCCCCTGCCCGGTGCTGGCCGTGCCGCCCGGTCCGCTGCGGGCCGACCTGGACGCCGTACGCCGCCGCATCGTGTGGCGGCGGCCCCTGGACGCGGGAGACCTGGTCCGGCGGGCTGCGTGACCCGGCCCCGGCCGCATAACGCAGCCGGGGCCGGGGCCGGGGCCGGGTCATCTTGTTCGGCCGTGCGGCCGTGCTCAGCCGCGGTCGTCGCCGCCCCGGCGGTCGCCGGCGCCGCTCTGCGCACTCGTCAGCAGGACTTCGCGCAGCCGGGCGACGAGGGCGGAGGCGTTCTCCGGTTCCTGGCCGGTCCCCTTGGCGCGGGAGCCGTCGGTCGACAGCTGCTCGAGGTGGTCGGAGAGGACGTCGGCGTAGGCCTGCTCCTTCTCCACCATGGCGCCGGGCTGGCGCAGCCCGATGGTGACCTCGATGGCCTTGCCGATCAGTGCGGTCATCACGAACGAGAACAGGCCGAGGATCACGGTGGCGGTGAGCTGCTTGCCCAGCAGGTCCCAGGAGCCGCCGTAGAAGAGGCCCTTGTGGCCCGTCAGGGTTCCGGTCGCGCAGAGGCCGGCCATGACCATGCCGACGATGCCGCCCCAGCCGTGGATGCCCACCACGTCCAGGGTGTCGTCCACGCCCAGCCGGTAGGGCCCCGAAGGGCCCTTGGATCCGGTGGTGCGTCGTCAGCGGGCAGTCCCGACCGGTGGACCCGATGGTGAGTTGTCTCACGGCGACAGTACCGCTGAATTGGGACAATCCCACCTGAAGGTGGGCGTGTCGCGCGTCCGAAGGGGCCATCGCCCGCGCCGTGATGGCGTGCCGTCCGGGAGGGACGCGCCCCGTGGTGTCGGCTGGGCGGGTGCGAGTTTCAGAGTGGCGTCGATGGTGGGCAGAGCTGTCGCCGGCCGCCGGCGCCGCCGTCATGGCGGCCGGGATCATCTCGGCGGGCCTGCACCTGATCGGCCGGGACGCCCTGTCGATCGCCGCACTGGCCGTCTCCGCCGCGCTGTGGCTCGTCCTCGCCGCCGACTTCGCCGCCCGGCTCCTGGGTGACCGGCGCCGGTTCCGCGCCGAGGCGGACACCCCGGCGGCCCTCACCGCCGTGGCCGCCACGACCGTGCTCGGCGCCCGGCTCTCCCTCCTCGGATGGCAGCCCGTGGCCCTCGGGCTGCTGGCGCTGGCCGCCGCGCTCTGGCCGGGGCTGATGGTCGCCGTACTGCGGCACTGGGGCTACCGGATGCCCGGTGCGGCGTTCCTCGTCTGCGTGGCCACCCAGGGGCTCGCCGTGCTGGCGGGCACCCTGGCCGCCGCCACCGGCCGCGGCTGGCTCGGCCGGGCCGCGCTGGCCGCCTTCTGCCTGGGGCTGCTGCTCTACGCCGAGGCACTCGTGCGCTTCGACTTCCGGCAGGTCGTCTCGGGCGCGGGCGACCACTGGGTGGCCGGCGGGGCGCTGTCCATCACCGCCCTCGCCGGATCCGGGCTCACGGCGTCACCGCTGTGGACGGGATGGGCGCACGCGGGGCTGCGTACCGTCACCCTGGCGGCCCTCGGCCTCTCCCTGGCCTGGTACGCCGTGCTCCTCGCCGCCGAGGCGGTCCGGCCTCGCCCCCGCTACGACATCCGGCGCTGGTCGAGCGTCTTCCCGCTCGGCATGACGGCGACCGCCTGCCTGTCGGCGGCCGCACCGACCGGGGTGGCGTGGCTGCGGCCCCTCGGCGCGGTGCTGCTCTGGGTGGCGGTCGGGGCGTGGGTGCTGACCTTCGTGGCGTTCCTCGTGGAACGCGGGCGGGCCCGGCCGCGGAAGTCAGCGGGCGGGCGGCGGCTCCGGCCGTGACGCGCCACCCGGGAAACGTCGCCCCCGGAAACGCTGCACCGAGACGGCGCCACCGAGACGGCGCCGCCGAAAGGCCGGAAGGTAAAGGCCGGAAACCAAAGGCCGGAGGTGAAGGCCGGAGGTGAAGTGCCGCCGCCGACAGTCCGGCGCCGAAAGGGTGCCTTGGTGTCGCCGCCACCAGGAATGCCGCTGTGTACGGCGTGGAAGGCGTGCGGGCCTGGCGGACGGCGGAACCGCGCGCCGTGGAGGGGTGCTTGTCGAGCCCGACGTACCCGGCGGCGGCCGGTACGCACCGGAGGCGAGTCCGGCCCTACGGCCGCCGCCCGGCGCCGTCCCACCCGGGGGAGAGGGCTACGCAGCCCAGTAGACCCACGGCCAAGGCCAGTGCCCACACCACACCATGACGCAGTGTCAGCACACCGCCGGCGAGGGCTCCGAGCAGCAGGGCCGCGACCGTCACCAGGCGGCGTAGCGGCCCCGGCCCCCACGGATCGGCCGCCAGGCCGGTCAGGGCCCTGGTGACGACGGTGGTGGTCAGATCGGGCACAGCGAGCCGGTGCACGACGGCGTTCTGCAGGCCCATGCCGAGGGCGAGCAGGGCGATGACGCCCGGAGGCCCGGCGCCGAGCGCGGTCAGAGCGAGCGCCCCGCCCACCAGGGCCGTCTGCACCGCCACCAGCGGCGTGAACATCCTGGCCGCCTCGGTGGTCCGCCGCAGCCGCCCGGCGGCCGCCGCCCCGGCCAGGAAGGCGCCCACCGCCAGCAGGGAGTCCGGGGCGGACAGGGACCGATCCCCGGCGATCGCGAAGCCGAGGAAGACCACGTTGCCCGTCATATTGGCCACGAAGACGTGGCCGAGGCCCAGGTAGCTCACCGCATCGACGACACCGCTGACGAAGGTGAGGGCGATCAGCAGCGGCGGCAGCACCCCGTGGGGCGACTCGCCGCCGGCCGCGTCCGGCGGGAACAGCCGCGCGGCCAGGGGGCGCAGGATCCCGCGCCGCCGGGGTGGGGTGGAGGTCATGGGGGTACCTCTGGTCATCGCGTGGCCGGTCCGTGACGGGCGGCTTGGCGCACCCGGGAAGGGAGAGCGGAGGGGGCATCGTCCCCGGAAATGCTAGCGATGCCGGGCGTACGTGAGGAGGTGCGACCCGCAGGGCCCCGGCGGGCCCCGGCGGGCCCGGGGTGGGCCCGGGGTGGGCCCGCGACTTTCACGGCCGGGCGTGGACGGGACGGGTAACAGTCCGGCGGGGACGGGGCGGGCCGCAGTCCGGCGAGCGGTGAGCCCGCCGGTCCTCGAACCGGGGGTCCCGGCAGGGAAGTTCCCGCCGGGCTCCCACGCCCCCCGACGGCGTTCCTGCCGCGGATGCGCGGAGTGCCACGGGTAGGGTCGCGGCATGGCTTACACGTTCCAGATCACCGTGGATTCCGCCTCGCCGCACGCCCTCGCCGACTGGTGGGCCGAGGCCCTGGGGTGGGAAGTCGAGCCCAGCGACGAGCAGTTCATCCGCGAGATGATCGCCGCCGGGCGGGCGACCGAGGAGGACACCACCACCCACCGGGGCGTCCTCGTCTGGAAGGCGGGTCAGGGGATCCGCCACCCCGAGGGTCTTGACCGGGCGCCCCGCATCCTCTTCCAGTTCATCGAGGAGCCCAAGACCGTCAAGAACCGCGTCCACCTGGACGTCCGCACCGGCGAGGACGACCCGCGGGCCCTGGTCGAGCGGCTCCTGTCCAAGGGGGCGGTGCACCTGCACGAGGGCAGCCAGGGCCCCTCCACCTGGACCACCCTCGCCGACCCCGAGGGCAACGAACTGTGCGTCTCCCACTGAGCCGGAAGACACGTCCTAGGGTGGACCCGTGAACGTCATCCTCTTCGGCGCGACCGGCATGATCGGCCGGGGCGTGCTGCGCGAGTGCCTGCGCGACGACTCCGTCGAAAGCGTGCTCGCCATCGGCCGCAGCCCCCTCGCCGTCACCCACCCCAAGCTGAGCGAGCTCGTCCGGGCCGATCCGACCGACCTGTCGGTGCCCGGACCGGACCTGGCCTCGTACGACGCCTGCTTCTTCTGCCTCGGCATCTCCTCCTTCCGCATGAAGGAGGAGGAGTACCGGCGGATCACCTACGATCTGACGCTCGCCGCCGCCCGCCCCCTCGCCGCCGCCAACCCGCGGCTGACCTTCGCCTACGTCTCCGGCGAGGGCACCGACAGCACCGAGAGCGGCCGCTCCATGTGGGCCCGGGTCAAGGGGAAGACCGAGAACGACCTGCTGAAGCTTCCCTTCGAGGCGTACATGTTCCGGCCGGGGATCGTGCAGCCGGACCGCGGCATTCCCTCCAAGACCCCGCTGTACCGCGCCGGCTACGCCGTCACCGCGCCGCTCTTCCCGGTCCTGCGGCGCTTCGCGCCCGACCTCGTGACCACGACCCGGGCACTCGGCCGCGCCATGATCGCCGTCGCCGCGGCCGGGCCCGGGGATGCCAACACCCAGCGGATCCTGCGGCCCCGCGACATCAACCGGGTGGGCGGACAGGGCCCGCGCAGGGCGACGGACCTGCGGTAACGGGAGGATATTCGGTTTCGGCCGGGGCCGTGCGCCCCTGAGAATGGGGCATCTCGAACCGGGAGGAACCCCATGAGCCAGGACCGCCTGACTCTGCACGACCTGATGCCCGCACAGGCGCTGACCGAGGCCATCGACGCCGGATACGTGGCCCGCAAGGCACACCCCCAGCTGCCGCTGTCCCTCTACAGCTACACCCGGACCGCCCAGTACGAGCAGGTCTGGAACCAGGTCACCACGATCTGCCGCGGACTCGTCGCCGACGACGTCACCGGCGAGGTCGTCGCGCTGCCGCTGCCCAAATTCTTCAACGTCGGCGAGCACGCGTCGGGCCGGCCGTACGCACCGGCCCTGCCGGACGGCGAGCCGTTCGAGGTGTACGACAAGGTCGACGGCAGCCTCGGGGTGCTCTTCCACTACGCCGGGAAGTGGCGGGCCGCCTCCAGGGGTTCCTTCACCAGCACGCAGGCCGTCTGGGCGCAGCGCCGCCTCGACGGACGCGACACCTCCGCGCTGGTCCCCGGCACCACCTACCTCGCGGAGATCGTGTACCCGCAGAACCGCATCGTCGTGGACTACGGGGACCGCCGCGACCTGGTCCTGCTCGCCGCGTACGGGGCGGACGGCGCCGAGGTGCCGCTCGCCGAGGCCGCCGGCCACTGGGAGGGCATCGGCTCCGTGGTCAAGGTGTGGCCCGCCATGCCGCTGGGCGAGCTGCTCGCGCTGACCGGGTCCAGCACGCTGCCGGGCGGCGCCGCCGCGACCGGCACCGACGCGGAGGGCTTCGTCCTGCGCTTCGCCTCGGGCGTCCGGGCCAAGGCCAAGATCGCCGAGTACGTACGCCTCCACAAGGTGCTCACCGGTGTGACCGAGCGGGACATCTGGCGCGGCCACGGCATCCAGCGGTTCGCCGGCCTGCCCCTCAAGCAGCTCGCCCAGGGTCTGAACTGCACCGTCGCCGACATCGAGGCCTCGGGCGGCAAGCCGCTCGACGCACTGCTGGAGCAGGTGCCCGACGAGTTCGACCACTGGGTGCGCTCGGTGATCGAGCGTCTGGAGACCGAGGCCGCGCTCCGCGAGCGTGCCATCGACGAGGCGTACGCCTCGCTGGCCCACCTGGCCGGCGACCGGGGCGCGTTCGCGCGCGCCGCCAAGACCGTGATCCGCGACAGCGGGGTCCGCGGCGCCCTGTTCCAGCGCCTCGACGGCAGGACGACCGAGATGGTCACCTGGCGTCAGGTGCGGCCCGAGGCGTCCGACCCCTTCCGAGACGACGAGGAGAACTGAACCCGTGTCCGAAGTACCCGAAACCGAGACCCCCGCGCCCCCGGCCGCGCCCCCCGCGCTGCCGGTGGTCCACGTCATGACGGGTCTGCCGGCCTCCGGGAAGACCACCGCCGCGCGCGCCCTCCAGGCGGAGTCCGGCGGCCGGATGCGCCGCGTCAACCTCGACGACCTGCGGGCAATGCTCGACGTGCCGGACCCGGAGCGCGGGCGCTCGTACAAGCACGAGCAGACCGTGCTGGACATCCAGGACGCGGCCGTCAGCGCGGCCGTCGAGGGCGGCTTCGACGTGGTCGTCGACAACACCCACCTGACCTCGTACATCCCCAAGCGGCTCAAGGCGGCCGTAGCGGGACGGGCCACCTTCGTCGTGCACGACTACACCGACGTGCCCGTGGAGGAGTGCCTGCGGCGTGACGCGGCGCGCGAGCGCCAGGTCGGCGAAGAGATCATCCGGATACTCGCCGACAAGCAGGCGAAGGCGAAGAAGGGTGGCTGGCGGCTCACCGCGGAATGGCTCAACGACCAGCCGGACGTGTCCCCGTACGTCCCCGACCCGGCGCTGCCCACGGCGGTGATGTGCGATATCGACGGCACGCTCGCGATGACCGGCGACCGCAACCCGTACGACTTCTCGCGCTGCGGCCTCGACACCCTGAACGCGCCGGTGCGCGACGCGCTGGACTCCTTCCGGCGGGCCGACGGCGACACCATCGTGCTGCTGTCCGGGCGGGGCGAGGAGCACCGGGAGCCGACGGAGGCCTGGCTGCGGGAGCACGAAGTCCCGTACGACGAGCTGTGGATGCGGGCGGCGGGGGACACGCGCCGAGACGACATCGTCAAGGCGGAGCTGTTCAACGCGCACGTGCGCGACCGGTACGCGGTCCGGGTCTCCCTGGACGACCGCGACCGCGTGGTGGCCATCTGGCGCCGGATGGGGCTGGCCACCTGGCAGGTCAACTACGGCGACTTCTAAGACTTGGTCCGCCATTCACCAAAGGGTGAGCTGCGGATCGCAGCCGGGGCGGTGGTGTCCAGGTACGCGGTGGTGGGGTCGTTCGCGTCGGTGAAGCGGACGAACGCGGCCAGGGCGGCGGACACGAGGTCGCGCTTGCCGACGAGGCCGCACGCGATGCACCTGTGTTCCCGGTCCCGCAGTGACTTGTTTACGCGTTCGCCGCACAGGCAGTGCTGGGAGAGGGCGGTGGACCAGGTGGAGGCCCGTACGAGTCGGCCGCCCGCGGCCTGGCATTCGCGGTCGAGGGCGGCGATGAGCAGGCCGGGGGTGGTCCGGGAGAGGCGCTTGCCCCACAGCCGGTACCAAGTGCGGATGTCGCAGTCCTCGACCACGAGGACGGGGCCGTGGGCGGCGATGATCTGCCGGGCGCGGTGGCTGCGGTGTTCCGCCTTCGAGGCGGCGGCTTCGGCTTGGCGGGCGTGCTGCTCCCGGTAGTTCACCGACAGCCGGTCACGGCGGAACGCCCGCTTCGGCACCCCATCGACGCGGGCAGCACGGGCACCACCGGGCACGACGACGGCCTTGGGCTCCAAGCCCTTGGCGGCACGCTGCCCTGCCCGTCGGGTCTGCTTCTTCGACAGGCAGTACTGCGCGCTGTTCGTCGCCCGGCGGGAGCGCTCCAATGCCCGCGCACGGCCGCGCCGCTTCTGCGCCTCCCGCTCCAGGAGTGCCTGTTCCTCGGGGCTGAGGGTGATCTCGGTGGACTGGGCTCTGCCTTCGGTGTGGTCCGGGGTGGCGGGGAAGGAGACGCCCGCGTTGCCCGATGGGCGGCACCCGTTTGGACCGGCTCGCCATACTGGGGAGGTGGACGAGCCGAACGTACTGATCGTGGACGGTGCCAACGTCGTCGGGTCCGTGCCGGACGGCTGGTGGCGCGACCGGCGCGGCGCCGCCGAGCGGCTGCGGGACCGGCTGGCGCTGCGCGACGAGGGCGAGGACATCGTCCTCGTCGTCGAAGGCGCGGCCCGGGGAGTCGAGTCGGTGCCCGGTGTACGGGTGGACGAGGCGCCGGGCAGCGGCGACGACCGGATCGTGGAGCTCGCGGCCGCCTGCGCGGAGCACGGCGGGTGCGTCGTGGTCACGGCGGACCGGGAACTTCGGGCACGGGTACGGGCGTACGGAGCGCGGTGCGTGGGACCGCGGACCGTACGCCCGGATGTGCGGCCCTAGGCTTCGCCGCGGGGCGGGTCGGTGCCTAGGAGCGGCAGTAGCGGACCTTGCCCAGGTTCTTGACGTAGCGGGCCGAGACCCAGTGGTCGTCGCGGTCCTTGGCGGCCTTCGCCGACTTCGGGGTCATCGCGTTCTTGCGGTCCTCGTCCATGGAGTCCTGCTCGTCCCGGCCGTCCCGCTCCTCCAGCAGGTACCAGAGGTTGTTCCCGTCGACCCGCTCGCCGCGGGTCTTGCACTCGATGGCGAGCTTCTCGTGCGGGTGGACCCGGCCCACCTTGTGGGAGTGGGTGGTCGGCCTGCTGCGGACGGTCAGCGGGCTGCGCGAGATGACGACGCCGTGGGCGTGCCTGCGGTTGCCGTACTCGTCGTCCCGGCCGTCGTCGTCGCCCTCGTCGTCGTCCCGGTCGATGGGCGACGTCAGGACCGGGCCGCGGGGCTCCGAGTGGTCGGCCGCGACGGCCGTGCCCGCCCCGACCAGGCCGAGCACCAGGCTTCCGGCGGTGAGGGCGAGGATGGTCCTGGTGGGCTTCAGCATGAGCCGGCTCCTCCGAGAAGACGTCCGCCCGGCCGCGTCACGCGGCGCGGGGTGGCAACCAGACGGTTGCCACGGACGACTATGGCGACGGAGGGCCGGGAGGTCCGGCTGACGCACCGTGACTTAGCCCGATATGCCCAATGTGCGGGGGCCGGCCGGGGTGCTGCCAGGCTGCCCCGGAGCTGCGGCTCCCTCCTCCGGATGCGGGTACCGCGCGCCGCCGCCAGAGTGGATGCCATGGGTATCGAGGATTACGGCGGCGGCCCTGGCGCGCAGCAGACCGGTGTCATGGTGGTGACGACGAACGACGTCCCCGGCTACCGGGTCGAGCAGGTCATCGGAGAGGTCTTCGGCCTCACCGTGCGCTCCCGCCACCTGGGCAGTCAGATCGGCGCCGGCCTGAAATCGATGATCGGCGGCGAGTTGAAGGGCCTCACCAAGACCCTGGTGGAGACCCGCAACCAGGCCATGGAACGCCTCATCGAACAGGCGAAGGCGCGCGGTGCGAACGCCGTGCTGATGATGCGCTTCGACGTGACCGACGCGGCCGACGTCGGCACCGAGGTGTGCGCGTACGGGACGGCCGTCGTCCTGGTGCCGGCGAGTACCTAGGACTCGGTCCAGGCCCACTCCGGCCCCGAGGCCCCCGAGGCCGAGCTGCGCACCGGCTCCGCGGTCTCCGGCGTGCTCGCGGCGGGCACCCTGCTCGGGGGCGCGCTGCCCCGGCTGCTCGCCCGGGGCGACGCAGTCGCCGCCGGGCTGAGCCGGGCGTCCGCCGGGTGCTGCTGAGCGCGGCGGCCGGGGGCGGCGCCCTCGCGCCGTCGAATTGCCGACACCGGGCCGCGCCGCCTCGTTCTCCGGGGCGCCCGAGTCGGGCGCGATGCTCCGGGCGGGCGCCCTGCTGTGGATCCGGCGCGGCGAGCCCGTGGCCGCGTACCCGGACTCCCCGAGGGCTCCGAGGGCCCCGAGGGACGGAAGGAGTCGAGACGGCCTGGACCGTCTCTTTCGGAGCGTGCGGCGCGTGCGCCCACCCGACCCACCCGCCACATAAGTCCACGACGGGGTTCGGCTTTGTCCATGGGCCTGCCGGTCCGCGGTCCGCAGGCTGTCAGGTCAGTGAGCGGACCGCCGGCCTCCACGGTGTGCGGTCTTGTGCCCAGGAAGCGCCGACTCCCGGAGGTCCGATGCGAACCCCCCTCTGGCCGGCCGCAGCCGCGGTGGCCGGTCTCGTGGCCACCTTGGTCGTGGCCGTGCCCGCCACCCCCGCCGTGGCGGCCACCCCCGTGACGATCACCTCGCCCGAGTTGTCCGTGAGCGTGGACAGCGCCTTCCCCCGCGTCATCAGCTACACCCGCACCGCCACCGGGGACGTGCTGAACGGCAACGAGGACACCATCGGCGCGATCGTCGTCAACGGAACCACCCACACGCCCACCGTCACCGCCACCCCCTCCGCCTCCGGCGTGGACTACGCGCTGGCCCTCTCCGGAGTGACCATCAGATCCCGGCTCTCGGTGGCCGGTTCGGTGGTGGAGTTCAAGGTCAC
The DNA here is from genome assembly GCF_057834205.1 of Streptomyces sp. GL_148. Taxonomy (NCBI): domain Bacteria; kingdom Bacillati; phylum Actinomycetota; class Actinomycetes; order Kitasatosporales; family Streptomycetaceae; genus Streptomyces; species Streptomyces sp. GL_148. Next base: position 7,965,454 of record NZ_CM174396.1, read on the forward strand.
GGCGATCGAGGACACGGCAGCTCTGCGCGTACGCAGCTTCGCGATCCCGGGCCACAACCTCGTCAGCGTCCGCAGCAGCCAGAGCGGCGCGGCGCTCTCCACCGCGAAGATGCACACCGCCACGACCGGCACCGGGGACACCTTCACCCCGGTCACCGCGAACACCCCGGTCGACGCCTCCGCCACGACCGTGATGTACGGCCTGGTCAACACCGGCAAGCTGGCCGCCGCCATCGATTCCAACTCGTACTACGACGCCCCCTCGGGCGGTACCGCCAACGAGAACGGCCGGATCAGCAAGCAGGTCACCGACAAGGGCACCTACCGCCGGGCCGGCCTGTGGAGCGGATCCTGGCTCTACCGTGCCTCGGGCGCCGCCGACACCGACACCGAGCCCCTGCCCTACGTCCGCGTCGCGATCACGGCCGACCGCAACGCGGACTCCACCGTGGACTGGCAGGACGCGGCGGTCGCCTACCGCGACATCTGGACCGCGCCCACCGGCTGGCAGCAGACCGCCGACCGGGTCGTGCAGCGCATCCCCTTCAACTTCGCCTCCGCGGCCACCCATCCCTTCGCCGAGACCCTCGACGAGACCAAGCGGGTCAACCTCGCCACCGACGGCCTCGGCCAGTTCGTCCTGCTCAAGGGGTACGCCTCCGAGGGCCACGACTCGGCCCACATGGACTACAAGAACATCGGCTCCAAGCTCGGCGGCGCCACTGACCTGAACACCCTCACCACCGTCGGCCACACCTACAACGCCGACTTCGGCGTCCACATCAACGCCACCGAGGAGTACCCGGTCTCGGCCACCTTCGACCCGGCGCACCAGACCGGCGGCCTCGGCTGGGACTGGCTCGACCAGTCGTACTACGTGGACACCCGAAAGGACGGCCAGTCCGGCGGGCGCCTGGGGCGGCTCCAGGACCTCAAGGCGGCCGCCCCCGGCCTGGACTTCCTCTACGTCGACGTCTGGTACGGCGACGGCTACCTCTCGCGCAAGCTCGAACGCGAGATCGGCGGCCTCGGCTACCAGCTCGCCACCGAGTTCCCCGCCTCCATGACCGGGCAGTCCCTCTGGCACCACTGGGCCACCGACGTCAACTACGGCGGCACCGACCTCAAGGGCATCAACTCGAACATCGCCCGCTTCATCGCCAACCACACCAAGGACGACTGGATCGCCGCCAACCCGCTGCTCGGCGGCGCGGAGATCACCGCCTACGAGGGCTGGCAGGGCAAGCGGGACTTCACCTCCTTCCTCACCACCACCTTCGCGACGAACCTGCCGACCAAGTACCTCCAGGAATCCCCGATCGTGAAGTGGACCGCCAACACGGTCACCCTTGCCAACGGCACCACCGTCACCACCTCCGGGAACACCCGCAAGATCACCACCGCCGGCCGGACCGTCCTCGACGGCTCCGCCTACCTGCTCCCGCGCGACGGCAAGCTCTACCACTGGAACGACAAGGCCGCCTCCACCACCTGGACCCTGCCGGCCGGCTGGTCCTCGCCCAAGCTGTACAAACTGACCGACACCGGCCGCCAGTTGGTCGGCGACCTGGCCGTCACCGGCGGGCAGGTCACCATCAGCGCCGCCGCCAGGACCGCCTACGTCGTCACCAACGGAGCCGCCCCCGCCCAGGCCGACCCGAACTGGGGCGAGGGCGCCCCCGTCAAGGACCCCTCCTTCTTCTCCGGCAACCTGAACGCCTGGTCCGTCACCGGGACCGGCGCCGCCGTCGCCCGCAACGCCCACGGGCAGAACGAGCTCACGATGGCCGCGAGCACCTCGCCCGCCGTCTCCCAGCAGCTCACCGGGCTCACCCCCGGCACCTACGCCGCCTCCGTCTGGGTCTCCACCCCGGCCGGACGCGCCGCCACCCTCACCGTGACCCCTGCCGCAGGCACGGCGGCCTCCGTGTACGCCGACTCCTCGACGCTGACCAACAACCTCGGCGGCAGCGAGAAGAACGGCACCAAGATGCAGCGCATGAAGGTGCTCTTCGACGTCCCCGCCGGCCAGTCCGCGGCCACCCTCAAGCTGTCCGCGGCCTCCGGCTCAGGCACCGTGTACCTGGACGACGTACGGGTCGTCCGCTCCGCACGCACCCCCCTGAACGGCCACTGGTTCACCGAGGACTTCGAGAACGTCGACGCGGGCTGGGGCCCCTTCGCCTTCGGCGGCGCCGGCGGCTCGGCCACCGACCCGCGCACCCACATCGCCCAGCGCAACGCCCCGTACACGCAGGCCGGCTGGAGCGGAAAGCTGGTCGACGACGTGATCACCGGGCAGAACTCGCTGAAATCGCACGAGGAGCGGCAGGGGCTGGTCTACCGCACCCTCCCGCAGACCCTGCGGCTGACACCCGGCCGCTCGTACAAGGTCACCTTCAGCTACGAGAACGGCTTCAGCGGGGACTACCAGTTCATCACCGGCTCCGGCAGCACCGAGACGGCGACCGCGCTGAACCAGGCCCGTACGGCCACCACCTTCACCAAGACCTTCACCGCGGGGACGGACGCCTGGATCGGCGTACGGAAGGTGACCGGCGAAGGCTCCCACAACGAGGCCGACTTCATCCTCGACGACCTCGCCGTCGACGACCTGGGCACCGGGAGCGGCGGCGAACTCCTCGTCCCGCAGACGCAGATGAGCGTCAAGGCCGTCGACAGCCAGGAGACCGTGGGCGAGAACGGCGCCGCGGCCAACGTGCTCGACGGGGACGGCGCGACGATCTGGCACACCCAGTGGTACCAGGCCACCGCGCAGATGCCGCACGAGATCACCCTCGACCTCGGCGCCTCCTACAACGTCTCCGCCCTGCACTACCTTCCCCGCCAGACGCAGAGCAACGGGCGCATCGCCGACTACCAGGTCCTCACCTCGACGGACGGGGTCACCTGGGGTCCGGCGGCCGCGTCCGGCACCTTCGCCAACACCACCGCGCAGCAGGACGTCGCCTTCACGGCGCGCACCGCGCGCTACGTCAAGCTCAAGGCCACGAGGGAGGTTTCGGGCAATCCGTGGACGGCGGTCGCGGAACTCAACATCGGCTACCTGCCGTGACGCCTTCCTGCGGTGTCGGGGCCGGCGGCGACGGGGCCGACGGTGTCGGCTCGGTGGGTGACGGCTCCGTGGGCAGCGGCTCTTGGGGCAGCGGCTCCTGGGGCAGCGGGAGCCACCGTGCCGACTGCTGCTGCGCCGACTGCTGTCGGCGGAACCGGACGGGCGCCACGCCCACCCGGCGGCTGAACAGCCTGCTGAAGTAGGCGGCGTCCTCGTAACCGACCCGCCGGGCGACCCCGGCGACCGGCAGGTCGGTGCGGGCCAGCAGTTCCTTCGCCCGGCTCAGGCGGATACCGAGGAGGTACTCCTTGACCCCCTCCCCGGTACTGCCCCGCACCGCCCCGCGCAGTTCGGGGAGGGTCATCCCGAGCCGGGCGGCGTGCTCGGCCACCGATATCGGCAGCAGCGCGTCCCGGGCCAGCGTGTCCATCACGGTGTCCCCGTGCCGCGACACCCCGGCCCGGGCGTAGCGCAGCGCGACGAGCAGCCCGTGCACGGCCGCGGCGGCCTCCACCTCCAGCAGGGGGCCGCCGAGCCGGGCCGCCCGTACGATCCCGTCGACCACGTGCCGCACCCCGGCCGTCCCGCTGAGCGGTACCAGCGGGCGGTCGGGGGTGACGTAGCCGAGGTCGGTGTACGCCGCCACGCTGTGGCCGGCGAAATCCACGAAGCACTCGTCCCAGCCGGTCTGCGGATCGGGGCCGTAGTGGTGCTCGACCCCGGGCACCAGCCACAGCAGCGCCGGGGCCGTCACCGGCTGCGGGGCCCGCCCGCCGTGGCTGAACCAGCCCCGGCCGGCGCAGACCACCACCGCGACGTGGTGGTCGAGCATCCGCGGGCCGACCACCGGCAGCTCGCCCTGCTGCACCCCCACACCGAGGCACACCAGCCCGAGCCGGCGGTGGTTGGCGGTCGGCGAGAAGTACCGCATCCAGCTGCTGTACGGAGGCGTTGCCATCTGCGGATTGTGATCCACAAGGCGGGGAGCGCTCAAGGGGCCGCGGACTCCTGGGCGTTACGAGGCTTTCGCGCGACGGGCGCGACGGGCGCGACGGGCGCGAGTGGCGCGAGCGGGGCAGGCGGCGCGACCGCCGGACCGCCCGGGGCACGCTCCGGCCGGAGTCCGACCGCCAGCCCGGCCACCACCACGGCCAGGCCCAGCCACACCGCCGGCCCCGGCACCCCGCCGCCGGTCACGGATCCCGCGCCGGCCGCCGCGAGCGGCGCCACCCCGGCCAGCAGCCCGGCCCGGCCGGCGCCCACCGCGGCCACCGTGCGGTACCAGAGGAGGAAGGCCACCGCCGTCACCAGGACGGCGAGGTATCCGACGGCCGCCCACTGGCGCGGGGTCACCGACACGAGCTCCGAAGGCCCCTCGACGCACACCGTGAGCACCGCCAGCATCACCGCACCCAGCCATACCGCGTGCAGCGAGACTCCCCACGGGCCGTGGCGCCGCAGCACCGGTACCGCGAGCAGCGTGAAGGAGGCCTCGCAGCCCAGCGCCAGCGCGGCCCAGCCCACCCCGGCCGCGTCGGTCCGGCCCGTCCCCTCCACCAGGACCGCCCCGGCGACGACCACCACCGCGGCCAGCAGCACCCGCGGGATCGGCCTGCGGCCCTCCAGCAGCGGTCCGATCACGCCGAGCAGGATCGGTGCCGAGGCCACGGAGACGGCGATGACGGCCGGTTCCGCGTGCGCGACACCCCGTACGACGGCCACGTTGAACAGCACCAGCCCGGTCGCGGCGACCCCGGCCAGCCACAGCCACTCCCGGCCGCGCGGGGCCGTGATCGGCACCCGGGCGATGCGGGCCAGGCCGAACAGGAGCAGCGCTGCCACCGCGTAACGGGCGGCCTGCACGCCGAAGAGCGGGGCGTCCACGAGGGAGTGGGAGACGGTGACGCTGCTGCCGACCAGGGCCATGCCGGCGATACCGGGGGCGAGGCCGCGCAACTGCCGGGGCGAAGGGTCCGAAGGGGGCGAGGTGTTCATACCGTCGAGCCTGGGCCCACAATGGACCCGTGGACAGGTCCAAAGAGAGCGCCATCCAGGGGTCCGTAACAGTGCCATCGGAAACAGCCGGGTCGGACTTCCTCCAGCTCGACATCGGCCGGGCCCCGGCCGGCGGCCGCACCGACTGGCTCGCCGACCGGCTGCGCGCCGCCATCGCCGACGGCACGCTCGCCGTCGGCAGCCGGCTCCCGGCCAGCCGCGTCCTCGCCGCCGAACTGCGGGTCTCCCGGGGGCTGGTCACCGAGGCCTACCAGCGGCTGGCGGAGACCGGCCAGGTGGCCGGCCGCGGCCGGGCCGGGACCGTCGTGGTGGCCGCCCCGGTGACCGAGCGGCCGCCCCCGTCCCGGCCCGCCCGGTCCGGGGCCCCGGATCCGGCCCGCCCCTTCACACCGGGGCCCCGGGGCGGACTCGTCGACGCGCTGCGCGCCGCCCCGTGCCGGATCGACCTCTCGCCCGGGGCGCCCGACCTGACCGCGTTCCCGCGCACGGCCTGGCTCCAGGCCGAGCGCCGGGTCCTCGCCGAGCTCACCCCCGCCGACTTCGGCTACGGGAACCCCCAGGGCACCCCCGCGCTGCGCGAGGCGATCGTCGGCTGGCTCGCCCTGAACCGCGGGATCCGGGCCACCCCCGACGAGGTGGTCGTGGTGGCGGGCGTGGCCCAGGCGCTCGGACTGCTGGCCCAGGTGCTGCGCGCGGAGGGCGTGCGGCGGATGGCGGTGGAAGACCCCGGCTCGCTCGGGGCGCGGCAGCAACTGGAGCACGGGGGCATGGAGATCCTGCCCGTACCGGTGGACGGGGGCGGCATCGACACCGCCGCCCTGGCGGCCGGTCCGGCCCAGGCGGTGGTGCTGACACCGGCGCACCAGTTCCCGACCGGAGTCGTCCTGGACGGGGAACGGCGCCGCGAGCTCCTCGGCTGGGCGGCGGCCGGGGGAGTCGTCATCGAGGACGACTACGACGCCGAACACCGCTACGACCGAGCCCCCGTCCCCGCCCTGCGAGCCCTGCTCCCGGAAGCCGTCTGCTACACCGGAAGCGTCTCCAAGCTCCTCGCCCCCGCCCTGCGCCTGGGCTGGCTGCTGGTCCCGCCGCGCCGGCTGGACGCCGTGATCGAGGCCAAGCGCTACGCCGACCTCGGCAATCCCGTCCTCGCCCAGCTGGTGCTGGCCCGGCTGATGGCCTCGGGGGAACTGGAGCGCCACCTGCGCTTCGTACGCCGCCGCCACCGGGCCCGCCGGGACGCGATGCTCCGCGCGATCGCCGCCGAACTGCCCGGCGCGCGGGTGCACGGGGCGGCGGCCGGGCTGCACCTGATGGTCACCTTCGACGGAGCGGACGGCGCCGGCGGCTTCGACGACACGGCCCTCGCCGCGGTGGCCCTGGACCTCGGGGTCAAGGCCCAGCCGCTGTCCTGGCACCGGATGACCCCGGGACCCCCGGGCCTGGTGCTCGGCTATGCGGCGGGCCCGGTGGGGGAGATCGAGGAGGGGGTGGCCGTCATCGGCACGGCCCTGCGGCGGCCGCGGGCGACGCGGGAGACGCGGGGGTCCGGCCGGGCCTGAGCGGGCGGAGGCCTGCGCCGCGAAAAGTTTTTCGGGAACGGCGGCAACCTCCCGGGCACTCGCGCGTCGTGCGGGGGTGAAGGGCGTGATCCCGCGCCCCGCAGCCGACCGTGGAGAACCACCGTGAAGAACCTGAAGCGCGCCCCGCTGTCCGTCCGCAGGGCGACGGTCCTCGCCGTCGCCGCCGCCGGCGCGGCCCTCGCGCTGGCCGGGCCGGCCTCCGCCGCACAAGGGGCGTCGTCCGTGTCGCCGGCCTCCGCCGCGCCCGCACCGGCGACGACCGCGACGCCGAGCACGGCGCCGAGCGTGGCCCCCTCGGCCCCCTCGGCCCCCGCGCCCTCGGTGAGCCTGCCCCCGGGCACGAAGCCGACCGCGACCCCCAGCGCCGTCCCGAGCGTGTCCCCGACCGCCGCCCCGACCGCTGCCCCGGACGGGACGCCGACCGCCGTCCCGAGCGCCGCCCCCAGCGCCGCCCCCGCCTCGCCCGGCGCGCCCGAGCTCGCGCATACTGGCTCCTCCGCCACCACGGTCGCACTCGGCTCCGGGGCCGCCGTGCTGATCACCGCCGGGGCCGCGACCCTGTACACCGTGCGGCGCCGCGCCAACGGCTGAGGACCCCTGTGCTCCACCTCGTACCCTCCTTGGGCCCCGCCGCGTCCGGTTTCGACCGGCCGCGGCGGGGCTTGTGGTCGTTCCTGCTGCGCCGCGAGCGCTCGGGCGCGCAGGCCCCGCCCGCGCCGTCGGAGCCGTACCGGCACGGGTACACGTACGGCCATCCCTCCGAGAGGGCCGGCCCGCCGCCCACCGTGACCGAGCTCTACCACGCCCACCGGCTGCGGATGGTCCGGCTGGCGGTGCTGCTGGTGGACGACATAGGCACCGCCGAGGACGTGGTGCAGGACGCCTTCACGGCGTTGTACCGGCGCCACGGCGAGCGGATCTCGGAGGTGGACAACGCACTGGGCTACCTGCGCACCGCTGTCGTCAACACCGCCCGGTCCGTGCTGCGCCGTCGCCGGACGGCCCGCGCGTGGACCCCGCAGGCACCCGCCGACGTACCCTCCGCCGAGGCGTCCGTGGTCCTCGACGAGGCACACCGCGAGGTCCTCGCCGCGCTGGGGCGGCTGACTCCGAGGCGGCGGCAGGTCCTCGTGCTGCGCTATTGGGCCGACCTCAGCGAGGCGGAGATCGCCGAGACGCTGGGGATCAGCCGCGGGGCGGTCAAGTCGAACGCGAGCCGTGGGCTGGACGCGCTGGAACGGATTCTGGAGGGTCGGATATGACGGGTGGGCAGGAGCCGCCTACGGGGCCGGGCAGGGAGCCGTACGGGCCGTCCGAGCCGTACGAGCCGTCCGGCGGGGCGCGCGAAGCCTCCGGGGCGCCGGACGGGCGGCCGGTGGAGTACCGGCTACGGCAGGCCCTGGACGCCCGGGCGGCCGGGATCACCGTGCGCGAACTGCGCCCGGCGCAGCCGCCGGGGCCCGGGGTGCGGCGCCTGCCGTGGGCCTGGCCGCGCGGTTTCACGCTGCCCTTGGCGGGGCTGACGGCGGCCGCCGCGGTGGTGGTGCTGGGGTACGCCGTACTGGCTCCGGACGCTCCGGTCCGCCCGGGCCCGGTACCGGTGCCGCCGGCCGCGCCGCCGTCGCCCTCGCCGACCGGCTCGGCTCCGAGCCCGGTCCCGGACGGTTCCTCCCCGTCCGTTTCCCCGTCGCCGCTCACGCCTTCGGCCGCGCCCTCGACCTCGTACGTGCCCACGGTGAGCCCGTCGCGGTCGCCGGAGCCCGGTACGGGTGCGCCCCGGCCGAGTTCCGCCCCCTCCGCCCCCTCCACTCCGTCGGGCACGTCGGCCGCGGTCTCGCCGCCGTCGGCCTCGGCCACGGCTTCGCCTTCGTTCCCGCCGCCCACGCCTTCACCGAGCCGCCGCTGACGGGAACGGGAACGGGAACGGGAGCGGGAGCGGGAGTGGGAGTGGGGACGGGAGCGCGGGCGGGCGGCTGCCCGTTCGGGCCGCGGGGCGCCACGCGGCTCGAACCATGCGCCGACGGCGATCCGTTGGCCGCATCCTTGGATCCTGCCGAAGAGTTCGAACAGGGGGCGCGGGATGTGGCACGTGGTGTCGTCGGGCGGGGTACCGGCGCGGGAGCGCTTCGACTGGTACGCCGACATCATCTCGCGCGAGGTGATGCCGGCCGCCCTCAGCAGCGAGCGGCCGGCCGAGTTCCAGGGCGAGGCGGCCGTAGTGGACCTGGGGCCCCTGCGCGCGTCCAAGTTCGCCCTGTCGCCGCTGCGTTCGCGGCGCACGCCCGCGCTGATCCGGCGCGGTGATCCGGAGCAGTACCAGTTGGCCCTGCTGCGCACGGGCGTCACGTCGATGTCCCAGCACCGCAACGAGTGCACGGTCGGGGCCGGGGACCTCATGCTGTGGGACACCTCGCTCCCCTCCGACAACACGATGCTCGCGGACGGCGGCCGGGTACGGGCGACGATCCTGATGCTCCCCAGGGACGTCCTGCCGCTGCGTCCCGAGCGGCTGGAACGGCTGCTGGCCCGCCGCATCCCGGGTGACCGCGGAATCGCCGCGATCCTGGCCTCCTTCATGACCGCCCTGGAGGACCACGCCGCCGAATGCGAGCCGCAGGAGCTGGCCCGGCTCGGCGCGGTCGCCGTCGACCTCGCCACGGCCTGCCTGGCACAGCACCTGGACGCCGAGGACCGGATCCCCTCCGAAGCCCGCACGGAGGTCCTCCTGCGGCGCATCCACGCCTTCATCGAGCACAACCTCGGCGACCCGGAGCTGGCCCCGCCCGCGATCGCAGCCCGCCACAACATCTCGGTGCGCGGTCTCCACCAGCTCTTCCAGGGGCAGGGGGAGAGCGTCCGGGCCCGGATCCGGCGGCGCCGCCTCGAACAGTGCCGCGCCGACCTGGCCCGGCCCGAACTCACCACCCACCGGGTGCAGTCCATTGCCACCCGCTGGGGCTTCAGCGGCCCCATGGTCTTCAGCCGCTCCTTCCGCGAGGCGTACGGGCTCACGCCCACGGAGTACCGCGCGCTGTGCGCCACGGGCACGCACCGCGAGAGCGCATAGGCTCGTCCGATGAACGACACCACACACGACCTGCGAATCCGGCCGGGCGGCCCGGCGGACGTTCCGGCCGTTCTGGCCATGCTCGACTCCGCGGTGGCCTGGATGAACGCCCGCGGCAACACCGAACAGTGGGGCACGACCCCGCATTCGCGCCTTCCCGGCGCGGTGGAGCGGGTCCGGCGCTACACGACCGAGAACTCCCCGTACATCGCGGAGCTGGACGGGGAGCCCGTCGGAGCCCTGGTGCTGGACTCCGGCCCCAGCCCGAAGATGCCGATGATCCCGCCGGCCGGGGAACCCGAGCGGTACGTACGCCTGTTGGTCTGCGACCGGCGCCACGCCGGCCTGGGCATCGGCGCCGCGCTGCTGGTCCGGGCCGCGGAGGAGACCAGGCGGGCCGGGGTGCAACTGCTGCGGGTCGACTGCTGGGCGGGCGGCACGGGCGAACTGGTCGCCTACTACGAACGCAACGGCTTCACCCGCACCGCCCCCTTCCTCTCCGGTACCTGGCCGGGCCAGGTACTGGAGCAGCGGATCCAGGGCGTGTCCTAGGGCCTGTCGTCAAACTCCCGTCGTCGCCCGAAGGGCGGCAGACGGGAGTTTGACGACAGGCCCTAGTCCCCCTGGTTCCCCGCCGGGGTGTTCTTCACCGCGTCCAGCGCCTCGCGCAGGGCGGTGTCGTGGGTGGGGCGGGCCTCGGCCAGGAGCTCCAGGCCGGCCGGGCTGACCTCGGTGTAGATGCCCCGGCGGTCGGTGTCGCAGAGGTAGCGGCTGAGCAGCCCGCGGTCCTCCAGGCGGCTGACCAGCCGGGTCGTCGCGCTCTGGCTGAGCGCCACCGAGTCCGCGACCTGGTGCATGCGCAGGTGGTCGTCGCGGCCGAGCTCGTCGCCCCCGAGAAGAAGGCCGGAGCCATCGCGATGATGTTCACCGGCCTCACCGTGGCCAACGTCGTCGGCGTCCCGCTCGGCACGCTCGTCGGCCAGCACCTCGGCTGGCGGGTCACCTTCCTGATCGTCGCCTCGCTCGGCCTCCTCGGACTGCTCGGCATCGCGCGGTTCGTTCCCGACCTGCCCCGCCCCGAGGGCGTACGGATCCGCCACGAGCCGGCCGCGTTCCGCAACGCCCAGGTGCTCCTGGCGATGGGCATGACCGTCCTCGGCTTCGGCGGGGTCTTCGCCGCCATCACCCTCCTCCTCATCGGCGCCCTCGGCTTCGCGACCGTGCCGCCGCTGCAGAAGCGCGTCCTCGACCAGGCCGCCGGCGCCCCCACCCTGGCCTCCGCCGTCAACATCGGCGCCTTCAACCTCGGCAACGCCCTCGCCGCCTGGCTCGGTGGACTCGTCATCGCCGCCGGACTCGGCTGGACCGCCCCGAACGGGGTCGGCGCGGCGCTGGCCGCCTCCGCCCTGGCCCTCGCCCTGGTCTCCGGCGCGCTGGAACGGCGTACGGGATCCGCGCGGGCGGCGAAGGGAGCAGCCGGGTCGTCGCGGCCGGCGCCCCGGCGGCGCCCACCGCCGTCCCGGCCCACCACTGATCCGGCACGTCACCCCTCGTACCGCACCGCCTCCCTCCCCCCACACACACAGCCACACATCACAGGCACCGGTCCACCGCGACGGCCGGCTGGTCGGAGCCATCGGCGTCGGCGTCGGCGGCGGGGCCCGGCCCAGGACCACGGGTTCGCCGAGTCGGCGCTCGGCACGCTCGCTCTGCTCGTCTGATCCCCCGCCCGGTCGCGCGGCGCCGTCCGCCGTGCCACGTTGGTACGGGGGAGAGGTGGATGATGCGGGAGACGAAGAAGTACGGGCGAAGCCACGTCATCGCGACGGCAACCGTTGCCGCGCTGGTCACCCTTGCCGCCGTCCCCGGCTGTGCGTCCGGTGCGTCCGGCCCGGGGCACGCCCGGGCTCCGGCCGCGGCGAGGACCCAGCCGAGCACGACGGTCCCCGCCGCCACCCCCGCCACTCCCGCGACCACCCCCTCCACCCCGAAAGCCCCGGCGCCCTCGCCGACGCCGACGTTTCCGCTGTCCACCGCCCCGCGCACCGTCCCGGCCGTACGGGAACACGTGCCGGCCCACGGCCCCGGCTGGCGGCCCGGCCCCGGGGCGCGGGTCGTCGTACCGCCGGCCGACAGCGCGGCCCTGGCGGACGAGGGCAAGCTGCTGGCCGGGGAGCTGCGGATCGGATTCGCCGAGTCGGCCACCCCGCGCAAGGGCGACGTGGAACTCGCCCTCGGCTCGAAGGGCTCCGGCGCGCCCGAGTCGTACACCCTCACCGTGCGCGACGGGCAGGTCCGCATCACCGGTCCCGACCAGGCCGGGGTGTTCTACGGCACCCGCACCCTGAAACAGGAGGTGAGCGGAGGCGGTTCGGCCCCGGAAGGCACCGTGCGCGACGCCCCGGCCAAACCGCAGCGCGGGCTCAACCTCGACATCGCCCGCAAGCACTTCACCCCGGACTGGATCGAGGACCGGCTGCGCGAGATGGCCGACCTCAAGCTCAACCAGCTCGGCCTGCACTTCTCCGACGACCAGGCCTTCCGGATCGAGTCCGACACCCATCCCGAGATCGTCTCCACCCCCCACCTCACCAAGGCGCAGGTGCGGGGGATCACCGCGCTCGCCGCCCGGCTGCACATCGCGGTCGTCCCCGAGATCGACTCGCCGGGCCACCTCGGAGCGGTCCTGCGCGCCTACCCCGGGCTGCAACTGCGCGACGTGCAGGGCAGGGCGGTCAAGGGGGCGGTCGACATCGCGAACCCGGCCGCGGCGAAGCTCGTGGACGAACTCCTGCGGGAGTACCTGCCGTTGTTCCCCGGCTCTCTCTGGAACCTGGGCGCCGACGAGTATCAGGCCCTGGTCTACCGCGATCCGCAGACCTCCTTCCCGCAGCTGACGGCGGCCGCCCGGCAGCGCTACGGGCCCGGCGCCCGGGTGCAGGACCTGGCGACGGGCTGGCTGAACGACCGGGCGGACGTGGTCCGTTCGGCGGGCCGGGCACCGGCGGCCTGGAACGACGGCTTCTTCACCGGAGGGCTCGTCCAGCCAGCCCGGGACATCCAGGTCGAGTACTGGACGGGCAAGGAGAACAGGGCCCGGCCGCCGCTGGAGTACCTGCGCGAGGGCCGCAAGGTCGTCAACCTCAACGACGAATACCTCTACTACGTGCTGGGACAGCCGAACCAGTTCACGTACCCCGACGGCCGGCGCATCTACGAGCAGTGGACCCCGCTCGTGCTGCGCGGCACCGCGGCCGTGCCCGCGCGGTACGCCGGGCAGATACTGGGCGCGCGGCTCGCCGTCTGGTGCGATCTGGCCGGAGCCCAGACCCAGGCCCAGGTCGCGGCGGGCATCCGGCTCCCGCTCGCCGCCCTGTCCCAGAAGGTCTGGGACTCCCGCACTCCGGCCCTGGACTGGCCGGCCTTCAAGGCCCTGGCCGACCGGCTGTAGACCGGTCGGCTGTAGACCGTGCAGTAGGGCTGCCTACCAGATGGAGTTGACCCACTCCGGGTGGTCGATGAACGGGTTCCGGTTGTGCTGGTAGGTGTCGTAGATGACCTGGTTGCGGCGCTGCTCGAAGGCGTCCGGCGGGTCCTGCAGGTTCCACTGCTTCAGGACGCTGATCTTGCCGAAGAGGGGCGCGCTGCCGTTGTTGACCTTGTCGTTCATCTCCAGGTCGGCGAAACCGTCACCGCCGTCGTAGCGCACGGCCATGTAGAGCAGCATGCGGGCGACGTCGCCCTTGACCGCGTTCCGCGGCTCGAAGGAGTCGGCGTCGGTCAGGCTGCCGGGGGCCTCGGAGACCGGGCCGCCGCCCATGTCGAAGTCCTTGTTCCCGCGGGTGCTGTTGACGGTGACGTCCTCGGGCCTGAGGTGGTGCAGGTCGGTCCCGGGTCCGGTGGCGGTGCCGAAGTCGCCGTGGCTCTTGGCCCAGACGTGCTCGCGGTTCCAGTCGTTGGGGTCGCCGCCGTTGGTGGACTTCGCCTGTGAGCGGCCCGAGTAGACCAGGATGACGTTGTTGGAGTTCGCGGGGTCCTGGTCGGTGACCTTCAGGGCGTTCCACACGCCGTCGTACGTCACCTTGGACTGGGTCTTGATGATGTTGTGCAGCGCCGTCTTGAGCGCGGCGCCGGTCTTGCCCTCGGCCGTGGCGTAGTAGGTGTCGACGTCGACGGAGGCCGAAGCCGCGGTGGGGGCGGCCTCGTTGGTGAGGGCTGCTTTCTTGTTCTGCTGGCCGGCCGAGGCGGAGGCCGGCAGCAGTATGAGGGACGCGGCCGCGAGGCCGGCTGCCCAGGGAGTAAGGCGCGAGATTCTCATCACGTGGGGGTACCTCTCCACACGCACCGCTCCCGCCCGGGGAATTGGCGGGGTATCAGGTGGCAGAGCGAGGTTCACATTGTCATGTGCCCTACAGGTAAAAAGCACGTGTCGGGAGCCCTGATTTTCTACGCGCGTCACGTGTCGCCATCGTCCGGGTGATTGGCGCAAGAATCCCTATGCAGGATCGGGCGCCGCGGGCACGGTTGCGGAGGCCACACCGTGAACAGCCCGACCAGGAGCAGCCCATGGCACCGAAGATCCTCATCGTGACCGGCGACGCGGCGGAGTCGCTGGAGGTCCTCTACCCCTACCAGCGCCTGATCGAGGAGGGGTACCAGGTCCACATCGCGGCGCCGGCGGTGAAGAAGCTGCGGTTCGTCGTCCACGACTTCGAGGACGGCTTCGACACCTACACCGAGAAGCCCGGCTACACCTGGCCCGCCGACATCGCCTTCGCCGACGTGGACCCGGGGGAGTACGCGGCGCTGGTCGTGCCCGGCGGGCGCGCTCCGGAGTACCTGCGCAACGACCCCGAGGTGCGGCGGATCCTGGCGGCCTTCGCCGGCAGCGACAAGCCGATCGCGCAGATCTGCCACGGCCCCCTGATCACCGCCGCGGCCGGCGCCCTCGACGGCCGTCGGGTGACGGCCTATCCGGCCCTGGAGCTGGACATGAAGGCGGCCGGCGCCGCCTTCGAGGACTCCGAGGCCGTGGTCGACGGCACGCTGGTCTCCGCCCGCGCGTGGCCCGACCACTCCGCCTGGATGCGGGAGTTCCTGACCGTCCTGCGCGTCAAGGCCCCGGTTTCGCAGGGGTGAGCTTCGCCGTCCCCTTGTGAAAGATCCTGACCGGGGGCTGCCGGGGAGCAATCGATGTGGTGGGGTGTGAGGGTCAACCCACCTGTTGCGCACGGTAGTTGAGAGGGTCAGTCATGACGGGGAGCATAGGACGACGCGGGTTCATCGGTGCGGCCGCGGCGCTGGGAGGCGCCGCGCTCGTCGGAGCGGCGGCGCCGCTCGCCCAGGCGCAGGGAGCTCAGGCGCAGGGAGCTCAGGCGCAGCAGGCGGCCTGGCTGCCGCGGCCCGTCGCGTTGGCGATCCCGGCGGGCTTCCAGCCCGAAGGGATCGCCGTCTCCGCGCACGGCACGGCCTACACGGGCTCGCTGCTCGACGGCTCGGTCTACCGCTTCGACCTCGCCACCGGCGCGGGGCGGATCATCACCCGGGGCGAGGGGCCGATGTCGGTGGGCCTCAAGCTCGACCCGTACGGCAGGCTACTGGTCGCGGGCGGCGCCAGCGGGCAGATCCGGGTGGTCGACGCCCGGGACGGGCGGGTTCTGGCCACTCACCAGGCCGCGACCGGCACGGCCTTCGTCAACGACGCCGTCGTCGGCTGCGGCGGCGCCTGGTTCACCGACTCCTTCGCGGACGTCCTGTACTTCCTGCCCGCGGGCCGGGACCTCACCGGCCCCGGAGCGGCCCCCCGCGCCCTGCGGCTCGGCGGCGAGTGGGACCCGGTTCCGCCCGGCGGCGCGTACTGGGGTGCCAACGGGATCGAGCGGACCCCCGACGGCCGGGCCCTGCTCGTGGTGCACGACACCGCCGAGGCGCTGTTCCGCGTGGACCCGCGCACCGGCGCCGCCACCCGGACCGTGCTCGACGGCGGCTCCGTGGGCAACGGCGACGGGCTCGTGCTGCACGGCCGGACGCTGTACGTCGTACGCAACTGGGCCTATGCCGTGGACGTGTTCACCCTGAGCGGGGACGGCCGCCGGGCCCGCTTCGTCAAGCGGATCACCGACCCGCGCTTCGACGAGCCGACGACGGCCGAGGTGTACGGTGGCCGGCTCTACGTGGTCAACGCCCGCTTCGACGCCGACTGGTCGGACCCGGCCACCGCCTCGACGGTCGTCAGCTGCCCGTTGTGATGGCGGGCGCGGGCTCGTACTTGTAGTCCGGGCCGAAGTTCTTCTTCACGGCCGCTTCCCAGGTGCCGTCCTCGACCATCTTGCGGATCGCGTTGTTGATCTTGACCTGGAGCTCGGTGTTGCCCTTCTTCATGCCGATCCCGTAGTTCTCGCTGCTCAGGCTCAGCCCGATCAGCCGGAACTTGCCCTCGTTGCCCTTGCGGGCGGTGTAACCGGCCAGGATGGAGTTGTCCGTGGTCATGGCGTCGACCAGGTCGTCCCTGAGGGCGACGACGCATTCGGAGTAGCCGCCGAGCTCCAGGAGGCTCGCCTTGGGGGCCAGGTTCTTCCTGACGTTCTCCGCCGAGGTCGAGCCGGTCACCGAGCACAGTCTCTTGTTCGGGTTGTTGAGGTCCTCGGCTTTGGTGATGGTGGGGTCGTCGGCGCGGACCATCAGATCCTGGTGTGCGAGGAAGTACGGTCCGGCGAAGTCGACCTTCTGCTTGCGCTTGTCGTTGATCGAGTAGCTGGCGGCCACGATCTCGACCTCGTTGTACTCGATCAGGAGCTCGCGGTCGTTGCTGAGGACCTGCTTGAAGGCGATCCGGTCCTTCGGGTAGCCGAGCTCCTTCGCGATGTACGTCGCGACGTCCACGTCGAAACCGCTGAAGGTGCCGTCGGGCTCCCGCATGCCGACGCCCGGCTGATCGAACTTGATGCCGACGGAGAAGGTCCTCTGGTCGTCGTCACCGCCACACGCCGATGCGGTCAGGGCGAGACCGATCACTGCGGCGATGGCGCCGGCCTTGGGAACCTTCATGCTGCACTCTTTCC
Source organism: Streptomyces sp. GL_148 (assembly GCF_057834205.1). Classification (NCBI taxonomy): domain Bacteria; kingdom Bacillati; phylum Actinomycetota; class Actinomycetes; order Kitasatosporales; family Streptomycetaceae; genus Streptomyces; species Streptomyces sp. GL_148. The sequence goes on from NZ_CM174396.1 coordinate 7,982,257, forward strand.
TGGGGTACGCGGATACGCGGGGTCGCGGGCGGGCCGAGCCGCGCGGGAGCGCGCGGAGCGCACCGGGACCGGGCCGGGGGCGCGGGGAACCGCGGAGGCTGGTGGACGCGTATATGAGGAAGCTAGGAACACGTCGGGCGCAGTGTCACGACATCTGAGCAAATCTTGAGGGTAACGATCCGGAACGGCGGCAAATCCTGCGGCGGATCCGGTACTGAGCGGGAGAGGAGCCGGTCGGGTGGCCAAGGGCGGGGTAAGGGTCGAGGGGAACGCACTGCTGCTGGGCGAGGGGGCGCAGGTCCGGTTCATGCGGACGCTGCGGCTGCCGGAGACCGGTACGCACAATCTGCCCCCGGGGCTGGGGGAGTTTCCGCTGCGGCGGGTGGAGGACTATCCGGACACGGTTCCGGCGGACTGGCTGGCCAAGGGCGGGGTGATGCTCCCCGTGTACCTGCGCGAGGCGATGTGGCTCAGCTTCGGGGGGACCCGGGAGCCCACCGCGCTCCAGGTCGGCGTCGGCAAGGTGTGCGCCGTCTCCGGCGAGCGGTGGACGGGCGCGCTCGGGCGCCGGCCGCAGAACTACCTCGTGCTGCCGCGCCAGCCGTGGCTGGACGGGATCAATTCGGGCACGGGCACGGTCCGCCAGTTCGTGGCGGTGCCGCTGGGGCTCGGCGCCACCGTGGAGGGCCAGGTCACCGGCGAGGAGACCGCGGGCGGCGTGCAGCTCCAGGCCTTCCCGCTCGGCGCCAAGGCGCTGGAGCGGTGGCGGGAGGAGGAGCGGGCGCGCACGGCCGGGACCGGCCGGACCGGCGGCGTACCGTACGGGATCCTGCCGCCGGGCAGTCCTCCGGGAGGAGGCTACGCGGGCGGCGGCTACGGAGCGCCCCCGGCGATGCCGATGGCGATGCCGGCGCCGATGGCGGCCCCGGCGCCGGGCGGCCCCGTGGGAGGGCCTCCCGGGGCGCCGGCGACCCCCGCCTCGGCCGCGGGTCCGCTGCGGCGGTCGGGCGGCGGGCCGGTCCCGCAGGCGGCGCCCGCGATGGGGCTCGGCGTCGGCGGCTCCATGCGCCAGGAGGTGTACCGCGACGACCGCAAGGCGAAGGACTGGGCGGCCGAGCCGGCAGCCCGGGTCTTCGTCCACCTGGTGACCCCGCCCGCGTGGCGAAGGATCACCGGGGAGGAGCCGCCGCCCTCGCCGGTGGACCGCGCCGCGTACACCAAGGCAGGGCTGCCGTGGTTCGACTACTACGACGAGGACGCCGCCGACCTCGCCCCCTCCGACGCCCTCGGCGGGGTGCGGCCGGTGGGCGAATGGCTCGGCGCGGACGAGGCTCCGTGGGCGGAACCCGCCCCCGGCCAGGTCGCACCGCTGGGGAACGGACCCCGGCCGGGCAAGCCGGTACAGGACGGCAACTGGTAGCCGGCGCCCCCTCGCGCCCCCTCCCGCCCCCGCCTCCCGCCGACGTCGTCCCGCCCCCCGGACTGGCCGGGAACGTACGGTCGTTCGAGCCCCGGGGCGGGACCCGTGACAGCATGGGAGGGCAACACACGGTGGTCGGAGGGGGAGTTCGGTGAGCGGAGTACGCAAGGGCCTGGCCAAGGTGGAGATCGCGCTGCGGTGGGATCCCAGCCCGGCGGGAGCGCCCGTCCACGATCTCGACCTGCTCGCCGCGGTGTATGCCGCCGCCGACCCGTACGGGGAGCCCGTCCACCTGGTGCACTTCGGCAGCCGCGCGCCCGACGGCACCATCATGCTGAACCGGGACAGCAGGACCGGGCTGGGGCTGGGCTTCGACGAGGTGATGACCCTCGAACTGAACCGGATCTCCGACGAGCTGGTCCGGGTCGTGGTGGGGGTGGTGATCCAGCGGCCGGGCGGCGGCCCGGCGCTGACCTTCGCCGACGTCGCGGGAAAGGGGCTGCGCATCCGGGAGGGCTACACGGATCTCGCCGTGGACGACCTCACGGGCTTCGGCGCGGCGAGCGCGGTCACGGTGGCCGATTTCACCCGCGACGCCGCGGGGGTCTGGTCGATGGATCCGGTTCTACGGGGCTTCGACGCCGACCCGGAGGAGTTCGCGCGGGCGATGGGCGCGGCCCGGAGCTGAGCCGGCTGCGGGGGCCGGAGCCGAGCGGGCTGTGCGGGCCGGAGTCGATCCGCCCGGGCGTCCGGAGCCGGTCCGCCCGGAGTCGATCCGCAGGGCTGTGCGGCCGACCGCCGCACGGACCGGTCGGCGGTCACTCCACGAGGGAGTGCCCGCCGTCCGGCCCGGGGGCTGCGCTGCCACCGTCCCCACGAGGCAGCGCGAGCGGGTCGCCGCCCGGTCATCGGGGACGGCGGCCCGCTGGTTCAGGGGGGCCCGTTCAGGGGGCCCGGCCCGCCTCCGGCGGGGCCGCGCCCAGCGCCGGCAGCAGGCAGGCGTCGACGAACCGTACGAGGTACTCGGCGTCGGCGTAGCGGCCCTCCAGCACGGGCCGGATGCGCAGTACGCCCATCAGCTGCGCCGGCAGGAACTCCACGGCCGGGTGCCCGGGGGCGAGCTCGCCCCGCGCAACGGCCCGCGCCACGATCGCGTCGAACGCCGCCAGCTCCGGCTCCACCAGAGCCTCGCGCAGGGCCGCCTTCAGCTCCTCGTCGCTCAGCACCGCGTGTCCGAGGGCCTGCATCAGCCGGGTGTCGCGCCCGGAGGTGCAGGCGGCGATGCGGGCCGCCTCGCGCAGGTCGCCCGCCAGGGTTCCGGTGTCCACCGCGGCGAGGGTTCCGCGCCGGTCCGCGCGCAGGGCGGCGGCGACGAGCTGCGGTTTGGTCTTCCACTGCCGGTAGAGCGTGGACTTTCCGCAGGTGGCCCGCGCGGCGATCTTCTCCATGGTCAGCGCCTCGTAGCCGTCCTCGCGCAACTGCTCCAGGACGGCGTCGTAGAGCTGCTGCTCCCGCTCCGGTGTGATCTTGGAGCGGCGCGCGGGGGCCGGGGCGGCTTCCGGCGTCGGCGACGTCATGGGGCGGCTCTCCTCGGTGCTGCGTGGCCACATTCTGCTGCTGCTCGCGGCCGAGATATTTCGGTCGCACCGCAGCTGCCTCTAGTGAAAGTCTACGGGAACGCGAGCGTATCGGTACACACTCGTATCGATACGAGAATGTATCGATACACTGGTGTGTCGATTGTGAGCCGTGTAGCCGTGTACAGGAAGCGAGACCGGGGGATGACCTCCCACACCACACCCGTCGGGGCCGACGCGGGGCCGGGTGCCCGTCGTCGCCTCATACGCGAGCTCCTGCTCGTCGTGGGCCTCTTCGCCGTCTACAAGTGCGGCCGTACGCTTTCCACCGGCCGCACGGACGAGGCCTTCCGCAACGCCACCCGGGTCTGGGACGCCGAGCGTACCCTGCACCTGCCCGGCGAAGGCCTGGTCCAGCGACTGCTCCTGCACGGCGACGCCCTCGTGCACACCGCGAACACCTACTACGCGGCCGTGCACTTCCCCGCCACGGTGCTCTTCCTCGTCTGGCTCTACGTACGCCGCCCCGCGCACTACCTCTGGGCCCGCCGGGTCCTGGCCGTCCTGACCGGCGCGGCCCTCGTCCTCCACCTGGCCTTCCCCCTCGCACCCCCGCGGATGCTGGGAGCGGCCCACCTGATCGACACCGGCCAGGTCTACGGACCGACCGTCTACCGGGCCGCGCCCGCCGCCGACACCATGGCCAACCAGTTCGCCGCGATGCCCTCCCTGCACTTCGGCTGGGCTCTGATGCTGGCCCTCGGCATGATCGCCGCGACCTCTTCGCGGTGGCGCGCCCTGTGGCTGCTGCATCCGCTGGTGACCCTGCTCGTGGTCGTCGGCACGGCCAACCACTACTGGATCGACGCCATCGTCGCCACGCTGCTCCTCGGGGCCGCCCTGCTGCTGGTCCCGCGCCCGGTCGGCCGTTCGCTCGTCACCCGGCGGAGCGTGCCGGGGCGGAGTGCGGTGCCGGGTCCGGGTCCGGTTCCGGCGGGTGTGGGTGCCGGTGCCGGTGCGGCAGCCGTGGACGCCATGGAGCCCGTAGGAGCAGTCCGGTGAACTCCACGCTCCTCGCCGTCCTGCTCTGCCTCGCCGCGGCCGTCACCTACGCGTCCGCCGCCGTCGCCCAGGAACGCCTAGCCCGCCGCGCGGTCGCCCGCAGCACCTCGGCGCTGCTCGGCAACGGCGCCTGGTGGTGGTCGGCGGGCCTGAACGCCGCCGCCGCGCTCCTGCACGCCGCCGCCCTGCGGTACGGGCCGCTCACCCTGGTCCAGCCGCTCGGCGCGCTCACCCTCGTCGCCGCCGTACCACTGGGCGCGCACGGCGCCGGGCGGCGGGTCGTGGCCAGCGAGTGGCGGGGCACCCTGGCCACCGTCGTCGGCCTCGGCCTGCTCCTGCTGCCCGCCTCCGGCCCGTCTCCCGACGAGACCCTGACCCTGTCCGAGGCCCTCTCCGTCTCCGGAGCCACGGCCGCGGTGATCATGCTGCTGACCGCGCGGAGCGACACCCGCTCGGGGCTGCGCCACGCGACGGCGTCCGGGCTGGCCTCGGCGGCCGCCTCCGCCCTGACCCAGACCGTCGCCGTGGCGGGTGGCCGCGGCGGGTCCCTGCTCAGCGTCCGGGTCGTCTCGGTGGGCCTGCTCGTGGTGGTCTTCGCGGTCGGCGGGATGCTCCTGTCCCAGCGGGCCTACCGGGGCGGCCTGGGCGCCCCGCTCGCGGTCGTCAACCTGACCAACCCACTGGCCGCGGCCGCGATCGGGATGATCCTGCTCGGCGAACGCATCCAAGGCGGCGCGTTCGGAATCCTGTTGGCCGTGGCGGGAGCGCTCGCGGCGGCCCGGGGCGTGCTGTTGCTCACGCGGACCCCGCAGGAGACGCGGACCCCGCAGGAGGCGGGCACCCCGCAACAGACGGCGGTCGTTCCGGCTCAGGCCGCGCCGTTGGCCCGTGTGGCGGCCTGATCCGCAGGGCCGCCGACGGTTCCTTCCGGCGTGGCCGAGAACCGTTCCGCCTGTTCACGCGTCTCCCCGTGTGAGACCTGAACGGACGTCGCGCGCACGAAGAGGCGCGCACATCGAAGCGGAGTGAACGGGCATGGGCATCATCGGCTGGATCATCCTCGGACTGCTGGCGGGCGGGATCGCCAAGGTCCTGCTGCCCGGCCGTGACCCGGGCGGCCTGATCGGCACCACCCTCATCGGCATCGCCGGCGCCTTCACCGGCGGCTGGCTCTCGGCGAAGTTCCTGGACCGGTCGATCCAGAACGACTTCTTCGACCTCGCCACCTGGGGTTCCGCCATCGCCGGCTCCCTGGTCCTCCTCGTCGCCTACCGGCTCCTCTTCGGCAACTCCCGCAACTGACCGGCTGCCCCGGTCAGTGCTCCATGTAGGCCACCGTGCCGGTACGGCGGGCCGCGTCGATCTCGCGCAGGCGCGCGAAGTTCGAGGGGGTCATGAGTGCCTCCCACTCCCGCACCGAGCGGACCCGTACCTCGCTGTGCTCCTCGGGGTCGAGGACGATGGCGGCGATCTGCTCGTCGGTGAGGGTGCCGCCGTCGAAGAGGAAGCCGATGTGGTTCGCGGGCCAGTTTTCGCCCCGGTGGGCGATGAACTGGGTGCCCAACAGCTTCCGCTCGCCCTCGAAGGCGATGCCCGTCTCCTCCAGGCACTCCCGCAGCGCGCACTCCCAGGGCGTCTCGCCGTGGTCCATGTTCCCGCCGGGCCACTGCCAGGTCTCCGTCGAGTACGTCGCACGGAGCTGCACCGGGCGGCCGGCGGTGTCGGTGAAGTAGAGGCAGGCGTAACCGGTCGCCCGCTGGATGGTGTTGACGTACTCGGCGGGCGGGAGCCATGCGGACACCGTTCCACCTCCGTCCGGGCCTGAGCCCCTCGGGGACATCGGACAGGCACCCTACCCACGCCGCGCACCGGCCACGCCGCACGGCGCCCGGGCCCGGGCCCGTGGTGTCCACGTCCCGGTCCGGGTGCGCCGGCGTCGGTGGTGGCGCCTACGATGACCGGCCATGGACAGCAGTGAGGCCGGCAGACGGTTGATCGACGGGCGCTTCGAACTCGCGCGGCCCCTGGGCAGCGGCGGGATGGGGACGGTGTGGCGCGCCCGCGACATCGCGCTGGACCGGGAAGTCGCCCTCAAGGAGGTGCGGCCGCCGGACCCGGCGACCGCCGCCGCGCAGCCCGGACTCGTCGTCCAACTGCGCGAACGCGCCGTCCGCGAGGCCCGGGCCCTCGCCCGGCTCGCCCACCCGAACGTGGTCACCATCCACCACATCGTGGAGCCCGAGCCCGGCTCCGACGGCCATCCGTGGATCGTGATGGAGCTCGTCAGGGGCGGCTCCCTGGCCGACCGGCTGGAGGGCGGGCCGATGCCGGTGGCGGACGTGCTGCGCCTCGGGCTCGACCTGCTCTCCGCGCTGCGGGCCGCGCACGCGGAGGGCGTGCTGCACCGTGACGTGAAACCGGCCAACGTGCTCCTGCGGCCGAGCGGCTCCGCGGTGCTCACCGACTTCGGGATCGCCGCCCTGCACGGCGCGACCGGGCTGACCTCGACCGGAGCGCTGATCGGTTCGCCGGAGTACATAGCGCCCGAGCGGGCGCGCGGCGCGGAGGGGCTGGCCGCCTCCGACCTCTGGTCGCTCGGGATGCTGCTCTACGTGGCCGCCGAGGGGGTGCACCCACTGCGCCGGGCCACCAGCCTGGCCACCGTGGTCGCGGTGCTCGACGAGCCGATCCCCGCGCCGGTGCGGTCCGGCCCGCTGGGACCCGTACTGGAACGCCTGCTGGTGCGGGACCTGGCCGTGCGGCCCGACGCCGAGGAACTGGAAGCGCTGCTCCGCGGTGCGAGCAGTGCTCTCGGCGGCGCCGCTCCGGTGGTACCGCCGCCCGCCCTCGGGAGCTTCGGGCCTGCGACCCCGGCGCCGTTCGTTCCGGGCGCGGGCAACCCGTACGGGCCCACCGTCCCCACGGCCTTCCTCCCGCCGCCCGCCCCGCGCCGGCGCCGCCGGTCCGCCCTGCTCGCCGGACTCCTCGCGGTGGTCCTGGCCGCCGGGGTTGTCGGCCTCGTCAACTGGCTTCCCGACGGGAACGCGGGCGGCGCCGAGGGCAAGAGCGGCGGCGCCTTGTCCTCGGGCACCCCGTCCGCTTCCGGACCGGCCTCCCCGGCCCCGGGTACCGCCGTGGCCCTGACCCCCACCCCCACCCCGAAGGCGAGCACGCAGAAGCCGGTCACGCCGCCCAAGGGCAGCATGATCGACCCGGCCAACATCCGTACCGCCGTCGAAGCGCTCAAGCAGCAGACGGGCACCACCACCTTCGTCGACCTGAGGGTCTACGACGACTACGTGCTCGCCGACATCCCCACCGCGGCCGGAGCCAGGACGGTCGACGCCTGGCAGTACCGAGGCGGCGTCGCCAAACGCACCGGCCCGTCCGGCACCGTGAAGCCCGACGAGCCGCTCATGGACATGGCGGCGCTCGACTGGGACGCCCTGCCCGCCCTGCTGGCCGAGTCGACGAAGGAGCTCGGCGTCGACAAGCCGAGCTCCCGCTACCTCAACGTCTCGCCCTGGATGAGCGCCCCCGCGATCCGCCCCTACCTGAGTGACGAGTACGGACAGGGCGGCTACGTCCTCGCCGGCACCGACTTCAAGATCAAGAAGGTCTACCGGAGCTGACGGCCGGGCTCGCCTTCACGAACCGGAGCGGTGGCGCAGGCGGTCCGCGGCGCGGCGGCCGCGGGCCTCCAGGGGGAGGACACCGGTGGCCGCGCCCAGGCCGGCGGGCGGCATGTCGGCGTAGATCGACTCGTACGACCCCTCCGGCACGATGTAGGTCTCGTGCCACAGACCCACGTGCTGGCGGACCTTGCCCGCGCGCTCCTTGCGGTTGATGATCGCCCAGACCCGGCGGTGGAGCATGTCGGGGGCCGCGGCGTACGCGTAGAGCTTCTCCTTGGACTCCCAGTACTGGACCACGTAGTACGTGCGGGGCGAGGCCGTGAGCATGACGTGGCCGAGCAGGCCCCGGCCCTCGTCCCGGGCCAGTTCGCGGAGCATGCGGGGCATGGCGAGCACGACCGGGACCCAGTGGTGCGGGGCCCAGAAGTGGTTGATGCGCATTCCGAGCAGCAGGACGACGACGTCGCCCTCGGCAGCCGCGGTGGTGCGGCCCGGTATCGGCTTGGCGAACACTCTGCCTCCAGGTACGGCCTGGTTGGATTGCGGCACTGGCTGGCCGTGCCGTCCGGTCATGCTTGGATAGTGGCACTCTCCAAAGAAAGGCTCAAGAGATGCGACTGGCGGAGTTGAGCGAGCGCAGTGGCGTCTCCACGGCGACCATCAAGTACTACCTGCGCGAAGGCCTGTTGGCTCCGGGCCGTCGGGTCAGCGCGACGACCGCCGACTACGACGACGGGCATCTGCGGCGGCTGAGGCTGGTCCGCGCTCTGATCCAGGTCGGCGGGATTCCGGTCGCCACGGCCCGGGAGGTGCTCGCGCACGTGGACGACGAGTCCCTGGGGCGGACGATGCGGATAGGTGCGGCGCTGTGGGCGCTTCCGCAGGGGCCCGAGCCGGACGACGAGGATCCGGCGGTGATCACCGCTCGGCGCGAGGTGGACCGGCTGCTGGAGACGCTGGGCTGGTCGACGGCCCGTGAGGTGGGAGAGCTGTCCCCCGTCCACCGCTCGCTCGTCTCGGCGGTGTCCACCCTCATCCGGCTCGGCTATCCGTGGGACGCCGATCTGATGGCTCCGTACGCCGAGTTGATGCACCAGGCGGCGGTGCGCGACCTCGACTTCATGGAGACGTATCCCTCCGAGGAGGAGAAGGTCGAGACGGCGGTGGCCGCGGTCGTCCTCGTCCAGCCGGTACTGAAGGCCCTGCACCGGCTGGCACAGGAGGAGGAGTCGGCGCGGCGCTACGGCCTGGAGTGAGGCCGGGCGTACCTTTCCGGTCACAGCACTAGCTCAGTAGGGGCCGTTGACGTTGTCGATCGAGCCGTAGCGGGCCGCCGCGTAATTGCAGGCCGCCGTGATGTTGGCGACCGGGTCGTAGGAGTCCAGCGGGGTGCCGGCTACGTGATAGGCCCTGAAGGTCGGGTCGATGACCTGGAGGAGACCCTTGGAGGGTATCCCGGCCGCCGCGTTGGAGTCCCAGTTGTTGATGGCCAGCGGGTTCCCCGAGGATTCGCGCATCACATTGCGGTGAATTCCTTCGTAGCTTCCGGGAATTCCGTGCTGCGCCATGACGTCGAGCGACTCCCGGATCCAGCCGTCGAGGTTGTTGGCGTAGCCGGTGGCGGCCTTGGCCGCGGCCGGCGCGGCGGCGGCGGACTTGGTGAGGTTCAGGTTCAGCTTCAGGCCCGGGCGGATGGCCGAGGGGTTGGCGCCGACGATGCTCTTGTTGGCCTCGTAGAGCTTCTGCCAGCCGCCGCCGATGGAGTGCTCGGCCGCGATCTTGCTCAGGGTGTCGCCGCTGACCACGGAGTACGTCGTAGGGGCGATGGTCGTCTCGGCCGCCCCGGCCGTGGTCGCGCTGATCAGCGGGAGGGCCAGCGCCGCGCTGCCCGTGCCGGCGAGGGCCAGCTTGCGGGTGAGTGCGTGGTGCTGCTTCGGCCGGCGGTGCTTTCCCTGTGCGGGCATGGCGGAATTCCTCACGTGGGGGGACGGAAGAGCCCTGGCGGCGACCGGATTCGGCTGCTTACCACCGGGAATGAGGTGAACGTAGGCGGTTCCGGCGGGCCGGAACAAGACATGAATTCGCCCGGGAGATCAACTTCCCGCATTCGCCCCGGCGGATGACCTTGAAAAGAGGTCCGGGAATTCCCGAATATCCAACCGGGAAAAGGGAATCACCTCTCGCGGGGAAATGATGTTGGCGCCTCCGGCGTGACTCACATCACGGGCCGGCGGGCGACGGCCCAATCCGGGCAAGTCGCCCCTCGGTGGGGCCGATTCGGGCGAACCGCCCGTTGGGTGGCGAATCGCCCATCCCGGGTCAATCAGCCCTCGTGTGTGATCGTCCTGCCGTCCTCTTCCGTCGCGGGGTGGATCCTGGCCGGTCCCTCCCCGTCCTGCTCCACGTTCTCCTCGTCGGACGGCCGGGCCGCGGGCCCTGGGGCCGGTCCGGCCCGATCCGCACCAGCCGGGTGCAGCCGGACGGGCCGCAGCTCCCGGCCGTCGCCGAGGCGACCGCTTCCGTCTCCAGCCGGGCGACGGCGGTCAGCGGCTCCCGGCGGACCGCCCGGTCGTCCGTCAGGGGTGCTCGCGCCCGGGGGAGGGGGTCAGGGCAGCTGCGCCAGTTCCCGCAGTGCCGCCGCGACCGTTTCCGTGCGCGCGGGCAGCAGGGGGAGGCGTACGTCCGGGGTCGGGATGCGGCCCTGCGCGTACAACACACCCTTGATCACCGCTGGGTTGGGCTCGGCGAACAGGGTCGCGGACAGCCGGGCCAGCGCGTGGCCCAGAGTGCGCGCCCGGTCCGTTTCGCCCGCCTTCCAGGCGGCCGCGAGTTCGGCGAACCGGGCCGTCGCGAGATGGGCCGAGGCGAGCACCCCGCCCGCCGCACCGAGCGCGAGGAGGGGCGACAGGAAAGCGTCGTCGCCCGCCAACACCGCGAAACCGTCCGGCAGATCACCGAGCAGTGCCACCGCTTCCCCGTCGAGCGAGCCGACCGCGTACTTCACCGCGGCCACCCCGGGCAGCGCCCCGACCTCCCGCAGCAGGGCCGCGTCCAGCGGCTGCCCGGTCCGGTACGGGACGTGATAGACGACCAGCGGTACGGGGCTCACCCGCGCCAGCCGCTCGAAGTGCGCCAGCACCCCGGCGGCCGAGGGCCGTACGAACGCGGGCACGGTCACCAGCGCGGCCCGCGCCTCGGGCCACCGCTTCAGCCGGCCGAGCGACTCCTCGGCGGCCCGGGTCCCGCTCGCCCCCGCACCCACGGTCAGCGCCGCCCCGCGCTCCTGGCAGACCCGCGCGCAGACGTCGGTGACGAGGTCGCGCTCGGCCTCGTCGAGGGCGGCCGGCTCGCCGGTGGTGCCCAGCGCCACGATCCCGGTGGCTCCCGCGTCGAGCACCCCGTGCGCGAGCGCCTCCAGGGCCTCGGCGGCGACCTCGCCGTCGGCGCTGAAGGGGGTGATCAGCGGTACGTGGATCCCGTGCGGGGCGTACGGGCGCTGTGCGGCGGGTGACGGTGTGGATGTGGCTGTGGCTGTGGCGGTGCTCGGCGTCTGGATCATGGGTCGAGCCTCGCGCGCTCCGAGCGTCGAATCCAGTTCGCATTTCTTACCTGAACCGTAAGCTGATCCGATGCTTGATGTACGACGCCTGCGCCTCCTGCGCGAACTCGCCCGCCGGGGGACCATCGCCGCCGTGGCCGAGGCGCTCTCCTTCAGCCCATCGGCGGTGTCCCAGCAGCTCTCGGTCCTCGAACGCGAGGCCGGTCTGCCCCTGCTGGAGCGCACCGGGCGCCGGGTCCGGCTCACGCCGGCCGGCCAGAACCTGGTCCGGCACGCCGACGCGGTGCTGGAGCTGCTGGAGCGGGCCGACGCCGAGCTCGCGGAGGCGCGCGGAGGACTGGCCGGCGCGCTGCGGATCGGCTCCTTCCCCACCGCGACCCGGGCCATCGTCCCCGCGGCCCTGTCCGAGCTGGCCCGCCGGCACCCGGGACTGGAGCCGATGGTGTCCGAGACCGACCCGGCGGCGGTCGCGCACGCGCTCCGGGCCGGGGACCTGGACGTGGCCCTGATCCACGCGTACGACTTCGTCCCCGCGCCGCAGGAGCCGGGGCTCGCCACGGAGCCGCTCTACCGCGAGGCGATGTACCTGGCGACGCCGTCGCAGTGGGCGCCGACACCGGGGGCACCGAAGCCGGGGGCACCGACGCCGGGGGCACCGAAGCCGGGGGCACCGACGCCGGGGGCACCGAAGCCGGGGGCACCGAAGCCGGGGGCACCGACGCCGTGGGCGCCCGGGAGCGTGGGGGAGGAGGGCCCCGTGGGCCCCGGTGCCGCCGGGGTGGGCGGAGCCGGGCAGCGCGCGTTGCTCCGTACGCATGCCGACGCACCCTGGATCACCGCCACGCCCGGTACGCTCTGCCACGCGATGACCGTACGGGCCTGCGAGGACGCCGGGTTCATGCCGAGGATCCGCCACCAGCTGGACGAGTTCGCCACCGTGCTCGCCCTGGTCGCGGCCGGTCAGGGGGTGGCGGTGGTGCCGCAACTCGGGATCACCGGGCACGCGGAGCCCGCCGTCGTGCTCACCCGCCTCGTCATGGAGCGCCGCACGAACGTGGCCTTCCGCAGCGGCGCCGCCGCCCACCCCGCCGTCGCCGCCTTCAGCACGGCCCTGCGCGCGGCGCTGCCGCCCGAACTGTCCGGCCGGCCCGTCTGAATCATCGGCCCGGCCGTCGGGATGTGCCCGTCAGGCCTTTGACCGGGCGCCGCTTCGGCGAAGGATGGGGGACGAAAGCGGGTCTGCGTGGTGAAGTGTGGTGCTGTGGTCGGCGCTCACAGGCCTGTCTGCGCACCACCGGAACGTACCGCGCCCCGGCCGCACCCCGCGATCCGGCGGCAGCCCACCGCACCGGGGCGCGGGGCAACTCCCGCACACGGGACTGCGCGTGTACGTTGGCCGGACCGGCGGAGCCCTGACGGGACCTCCGGTGCAGTCGACGAGACCGTGAACGAGATCGGGGTAGCAGTGACGCATCGCGTACGAGGGGTCATCGCCCGGAGCAAGGGCGCACCGGTGGAGACCACGACGATCCTCGTGCCCGACCCGGGCCCCGGCGAGGCGCTCGTACGGGTTCAGGCCTGCGGGGTCTGCCACACCGACCTGCACTACCGGCAGGGCGGGATCAACGACGAGTTCCCCTTCCTGCTCGGCCACGAGGCGGCCGGGGTCGTCGAATCGGTCGGCCCGGACGTCACCTCCGTCGCGCCCGGCGACTTCGTCGTCCTCAACTGGCGTGCGGTGTGCGGGAGCTGCCGGGCCTGCAAGCGCGGCCGCCCCTGGTACTGCTTCGCCACGCACAACGCGACCCAGCCCATGACCCTGGAGGACGGCACCCCGCTCTCCCCGGCCCTCGGCATCGGTGCCTTCGCCGAGAAGACGCTGGTCGCCGCCGGCCAGTGCACCAAGGTGGACCCGGCCGCCTCGCCGGCCGCCGCCGGGCTGCTCGGCTGCGGGGTGATGGCCGGCCTGGGCGCCGCCCTGAACACCGGCAACGTCGGGCGCGGCGACTCCGTGGCCGTCATCGGCTGCGGGGGAGTGGGCAACGCCGCCGTCGCCGGGGCCAGGCTGGCCGGAGCCTCCCGCATCATCGCCGTGGACCTGGACGACCGGAAGCTGGAGTGGGCGCGGGGACTCGGCGCCACGCACACCGTGAACGGCGGTACGCAGGACGTGGTCAAGGCCATCCAGGAGCTGACCGGCGGCAACGGGGCGGACGTGGTCATCGAGGCCGTCGGCCGTCCCGAGACGTACAAGCAGGCGTTCTACGCACGCGACCTGGCCGGCACGGTGGTGCTGGTCGGCGTCCCGACGCCGGACATGACGCTCGAACTCCCGCTGCTGGACGTCTTCGGACGCGGCGGCGCCCTGAAGTCCTCCTGGTACGGGGACTGCCTGCCCGAGCGGGACTTCCCGCTGCTCATCGACCTCTACCTGCAGGGCCGGCTCGACCTCGACGCGTTCGTCTCCGAGCGCATCGCCCTGGACGGTGTCGAGGCGGCCTTCGAACGGATGGAACGGGGCGAGGTCCTCCGCTCGGTGGTCGAGTTCTGAGCTCCGCCCAGGGACCGCTGATGACCGACCTGGGGCGAGCCCACGACGTCGCTCGCGCGATCGCGGCCGCGGCTCTGGGGCGCGACCCCGGCCCCATGGCCACGGCCGAGAGCAGCTCCCATCACGTGTACGTCGGCTCGGACGTGGTCGTGAAGATCATCGATGGGGCTGCCCACGCGCGGCTGAACAGGGAGATCGCGCTCGCACCCCACCTGCCCGCCGGCCTGACGGCCCCGCTGCTCGACAGCGGGGTCCACCGGCTGGAGACGCGCGAGGTCCGCTATGCCTGCTACGCCCGCGTGCCCGGGGAGGCCCCCGGCATGGGCATGGCCGGTGTGGACGGCGCGACCGCGCGGGCGTTGGCGCAGGAGGCGGTCGAGCGGCTCGGCCGACTGCACGGCTGGGCGCCCTCGGGCCGGGCCGAGCAGACGTTGAGGCAGACCCCCGATCACGGGGGGTTCACCGGCCGGGCCGCACTCTTCGCCGAGATCGAGGGCCTCGCCGGTCTCGACGGGCACGCAGCCGTGCCTCCCCGGCTGCTCGACGGCCTGAGGGCGATCGCCGAGCGCGCGCCACTGCACGCAGGCACGGCCGTCCCCGTTCACGCGGACTGTCACTGGGGTAACTGGCTCGCGCACGGCCGAAGCGTGAGCGCCCTGCTGGATTTCGAATGGGCGCGCTACGGAGAACCGGCCGACGACTGGTTCTTCCTGGCCCGGTTCAGCGGCCCGCACGTGGAGACCGTCCTCGACGTCATCGCCCGCGCGACGGCGACTCCCGCGGAAGCCCTCCGCGCGGCCTGCGAGGTGCGCGAAGCGACTCACCTCGCAGGCGACCTCCGTGTCGCACGGGAAAACCCCGACGGCCACGCACGCATGGCCGCGGACAGGCTCCGCTCGCTCGAGGAACTCATCGTCGGGCGCTACTGGTGGCGCCACAGCCCGTGACGCCGGTTGCGGCGAGCGGCGAAGCCTCTCGTAAGCTCGGGCGGGCCCGCCGCCCCGGTCGTCCTCACCCACCGGCCCCGGGACGGCTGCCGCGTACACCACCGCACCGAGCCGACCCCTGGGACCTCCCGTGACCCTCGTGACCTCCGTGACCTCCGTGACCTCCGTGAACCCCGAGATCGCAGCCGCCGGCAGCTACCGCCAGCCCGGTGTCGTCCTCACCGACCACCACTTCAGCGTCCCGCTCGACCACGCCCGCCCCGACGGTGAGCGGATCGACCTGTACGCGCGCGAGCTGGTCGCCACCGGCAAGGACCCGGAGTCGCTGCCCTGGCTGCTCTACCTGGAGGGCGGACCCGGCTTCGGCGCCCGCCGGTTCGTCGGCCGGCAGGCCTGGCTGGAGCGGGCCCTCGCCGAGTTCCGGGTGCTGCTGCTCGACCAGCGCGGGACCGGCCGCTCCACCCCGGTCAACCGGCAGACCCTGCCGCTGCGCGGCGGGCCCGCGCAGCAGGCCGAGTACCTCGCCCACTTCCGCGCCGACTCCATCGTGCGCGACGCCGAGACCGTCCGCCCGCTCCTCACCGGCGGCGCGCCCTGGACGGTCCTCGGCCAGAGCTTCGGCGGCTTCTGCGTCACCCACTACCTGGGCGCCGCCCCCGAGGGGCTGGCCGCCGCCCTCATCACCGGCGGGCTGCCCTCCCTCGACGCCACCGCCGCCGAGGTGTACGAAGCCGCGTACCCCCGCGTCGAGCGCAAGAACCGGGCGCACTACGCCCGCTACCCCATGGACGTGGAGCGGGCCCGCCGCATCGCCGCCCACCTCGTCGAGCGCCCGGCCGAACTCCCCGGCGGGTACCTGCTGACGGCCGAGGCCTTCCAGTCCCTGGGCCTGCTCCTCGGCGTGTCCGACGGCAGCCACCAGCTGCACTACCTGCTGGAAGACGCCTTCGTCCCCACCCCGGACGGGCCCGCCCTCTCCGACGCCTTCCTGGAGGCCGTGCACACCCAGCTCTCCTTCGCCGGGCATCCCCTCTACGCCCTGATCCACGAGGCGATCTACGCCCAGGACCCGGGCGCGCCCATCGGCTGGGCCGCCGAGCGGGTCCGCTCCGGGCACCCGCGGTTCGACGCCGCGAAGACCCTCGCGGGCGCGGAGCCGCTGTATTTCACCGGCGAGACCATCCACCCCTGGCACTTCGACTGCGACCCGGCGCTCGCCCCGCTGCGCGAGACCGCCGAACTGCTGCTGGCCCGCACCGGCTGGACCCCGCTCTACGACCCGGCGCGGCTCGCGGTCAACGAGGTTCCGGTGGCCGCGGCCGTCTACCACGACGACATGTACGTGGACACCGCGCACTCCCTGGCCACCGCCCGGGCGATCCGCGGCCTGAAGACCTGGGTGACGGACGAGTTCGAGCACGACGGGGTACGCGCCTCAGGCCCGCGCGTCCTGGACCGGCTGCTGGCGCTCGTACGCGACGAGGCCTGAGCTCCCCGAACCCGGGGGAGTTACGGGACCGGGATGCCCGTGCGGAGGAAGTACAAACCGATGAGGTGTCCGCCTTCGTTGAAGGTGACGCGGAAATCTCCGGCCCCGTTCTCCATCCGGAGGGGCACGTTCACCACGGACCCGTGGACGGACGTGACCTGCTGGGGGTCACCGTGCGACCGGTAGGGCCCGAACTGCTCCTGGTAGTCCTTCCAGGACTGCGCGAGCGCCTCGGGAGTCGCTTGGTGCCGCAGCGTCTCGTCGAAGCGGGCCGATACGGCGGCGAAGTCGCCCCGCACCACCTCGTCGAGGGTGTCGAGTGCGAGCCGCTCGTCATCGGTCTGTCCCGGAAGCGCCGTCACAGCAGGGGCCGTGACCTCCGCGGGGAGGCGGACCTGGGCCGCCGCGGGCGGGGATCCGTTCGTCAGCAGCACGGCGCCGGAGGTCAGTAGGACTGCGGGTACGAGCCGAACGAGCCGCCGCTTCGCGCCGCGCGTGATGTGCTTGTCCGACCGCGGGACCATGGCTTCCTCCCTCGGAACGCCACCCTTCATGCTAGGGCGCCTCCCCAGCGGTCGCACGTCGGCTGCGGGCAGACGCCCCGGGTGCTCAGTCACCCGGTTCCGGCGGCTCCACGAAGGGCCGGGTCAGGTGGGCGGTGGCCAGCAGGGCGCGGTGGCGGACGGCCAGGGACAGGAGCTCCTCCCGCGAGGCACGGGCGGCGGCCCGGTCGCGTTCGTGGGAGTACGGGACCGCCGGATCGGCCAGCTGCACGGCGTGGACCAGCACGTCACCGGTGACCACCACGTCCCGGCCCCGGCCCCCGCCGCCGGGCCCGGCCGTCCCCTCCACCAGCACCGACTGGTGGCCGGGCGTGTGCCCGGGGGTCGGCAGCAGGGTGATGCCGGGAGCGAGCCGGTGCTTCCCGGTCACCTCGTGGAGCTGTCCGGTGGCCCGCAGCGGGGCGACCGTCCAGTCCCACACGGGGTCCGCCCGGTCCAGGGCCGCGACTTCCGCGCTCTGTACGAGGTACCGCGCGTCGGGGAAGAACGGCCGGCCGGACTCGTCCTGAGTCCAGCCGGTGTGGTCCTCGTGCAGGTGGGTCAGGACCACCGACTCCACGTCGGCCGGGGCGATCCCGGCCTCCGCGAGCGCGGCGGGCAGCCGGCCCGGGACCGGGGCCCATCCTGCCGCCGGGCCCTGTGCCGGGCCGACCCCCGCGTCGATCAGCACCCAGCGGCCGCCCGGCCGCGACACGGCGAAGCACCGGAAGTCCAGCCGCCAGGAGCCCTCGGGCCCGGCCGCGCCCGGATCCAGCAGCGCGGCCCCTTCCCAGGCGGCGGCGCCGGCCCCCGGGAACGCCGTGGCCGCGGGCTCGAAGAACGACCCGGTGGCGTCGAGCAGGGCCACCACCTGCCCCTGAGTGTCCATTCGCCTATTGTGCGACGTATGAACCAACGACTGGACGGGCCTCCGCCCTTGGAGCCCATGCCCACCGACTGGCAGCGTGCGCTGGCCGTCGTGGCGCACCCGGATGACCTGGAGTACGGCTGCGCCGCGGCCATCGCGGACTGGACGGACGGCGGCCGCGAGGTCGTCTATCTGCTCGCCACCCGCGGCGAGGCCGGCATCGACACCATCGACCCCGCCACGTGCGCACCGCTGCGCGAGGCGGAGCAGCGCGCGAGCGCGGCCGTCGTCGGGGTCCCCACGGTGGAGTTCCTCGACCACCGCGACGGGGTCCTCGAGTACGGCCTGGACCTGCGCCGGGACATCGCGGCCGCCATCCGGCGCCACCGCCCCGAGCTGGTGATCACGATGAACCACCGCGACACGTGGGGCGGGGCCGAGGGCGGCGGCTACTGGAACACGCCGGACCACAAGGCGGTCGGCCGGGCCACACTGGACGCGGCCGGCGACGCGGGCAACCGCTGGATCTTCCCCGAACTCCTCACGGAGCAGGGCCTGGAGCCGTGGAACGGGGTGCGCTGGGTGGCGGTGTCCGGCACCACGACGCCCACGCACGCGGCCGATGCCGGTCCCGGGATGGAGCGGTCGGTGCAGTCCCTGATGGAACACAAGGCGTACATCGCGGCGCTGACGGACGAGGATCCGCAGACGTACGTACGCTCCTTCCTGACGGGCTACGCCCAGCAGGCGGCGGCCCGGTTCGCAGGCCGTCCGGCGGTGCCGTTCGAGGTCTTCCCGCGCTGAGCGGGGCGCCCTAGGGTGTCCGCGTGATCGACACCCTGAGCACGGAAATCGCGGAGGGTGAGGAACGGATCCGTCTGCACGTCGCGGACGGGATCGCCGAACTCACCCTCTGCCGGCCGGAGAAGCTCAACGGCTGGAGCTGGGAGTCCACGCGCCAGCTCGGCCTGCTGGCGGACCGGATCCGCTTCGACCCCGCCGTACGGGTGGTTCTGCTGCGGGCCGAGGGGCGGGCGTTCTGCGCGGGCATCGACGTGACGGCCCCGGGCGGTGCGATCACCGGGGCCTCGGCGGCCGCACGCAACCGCAACTACTACGAGGGCATCCGCTGGGTGCACGAACGCTTCGCGGTCCTGGCCCGGTTGCCGCAGCCCGTCGTGGCCGCGGTGCAGGGCTACTGCCTCGGCTTCGGCTTCGAGCTGGCCCTGATGGCCGACATCCGGGTGGCGGCCGAGGACGCCCTCTTCGCCCTGCCCGAAGCCCAGTTGGGCGTCGCGGTGGACGCGGGCGGCGACCTGCGCATCGCCCGCGAGGCGGGCGCCGGCTGGGCCAAACTCCTGTCCCTGACCGGCCGCCGCATCGACGCCCGGACGGCGGAGCGGCTGAACCTCGTCCAACAGGTCGTGCCGCCCGAGGAATTGGAGCCGGTCGCCCGCGCACTCGCGGCGGAGATCGCGGCCAACGCCCCGCTCGCCGTCCAGGGCATCAAGCGTGCGATCGACTCCTACGCGGACGCCGCCCTGCCCGCGGCCCTCGACCGCGTGGCGATGACGGCGGCCCTCACCCTCACCTCGGAGGACTCCCGCGAGGGCTACACCGCCAAGGCGCAGCGCCGGCCCCCGCACTTCACCGGAGGCTGAGAACGGGCCGAACGGAGAACGCCTCCCACGCGGACTCGCCCTCCGGGCCGTACACGAACTCGGCCATCGCGGGGTTGCGGTTCGCCGTGGCCAGCGTCAGCCAGGCCCACAGGTCCCCGTACCCGCCGCACACGGACTCGCCGCCGTCCCCGCCGTGCACGGCGCCCGGGTCGCCGCTGATCTCGGCGGCGTAGGAGTCGTAGGCGATGCGCAGCCCGAAGGCGTTCGGCTCGCAGCGCGGCCCGCCCGCGCCGCTGCCGTAGGACGGCTCGCCGATCGGGCAGGTGTCGCCCCACCGGAAGAGGGTGCGCGCCCCGGCCCCGCAGGCGTGCTCCCACTCGTCGGCGCCGGGCATCCGCAGCCCGAGCCCCGCGAGCACGGCGGGCGTGTCGGCGGGGGGTTCGCTCAGCGGCTCGTTCCGCACGGCCATCAGCACCGTCGCCAGGGTGACCGTCCGGGGCGGGCTCAGCAACTCGGCGAGGTGCGCCTTGAGATCGGGACCGTACCCGAACTCCTCGGTCAGGCTCTGCTCGAAGTCGGCGGTCTGCTCCGGGGTCGGCTCCCAGACGTCCAGGTCGAAGCCGAGGCGGACCGTTCCCCCGGGTATCAGGGCGAACTCCCGCCCGTCCCGCTCGACGAGCACCCGGTGCAGCGGGCCGCCGAGGTGCGGGGCGGCATCGACACGGCTCACCCGGCCGCCCACCAGGTCGGCGGCTTCCCGGGCGAACCGGTGGACGTCCGGCAGGTCGAACGAGCGCCACCGGTCAAGGGTCAGATCAGCGAGGGACATGAGGTCCATGGTGCCCCGGACCACTGACAACCGGGGCCGCGCCGCCCTCGCTCCGCCGGCCACACCGGCCCGGCCACACCGGCCCCGCTACTCCTCCAGGCGCAGGAGGGCCAGAGCGCGCGCCGAGACCGCCGGGAGGGGTTCGCGGCCGCCCTCGGCGGCCCAGTGTTCCAGGGCGACGGTGACCGCATCGATGAGGACGGCCGCCAGGACACGGGTCTCCAGGGCGGATTCCGGGCGCCCCGTGCGGACCGCGAGGACGGGCACCAGGCGGTCCTGCATCGCGCGTGCGGCCGCGAGCCAGCGCATGCGGATCTCCGGGACGCCGCCCATCACCTGGATCAGGCGGGCCGTCTGGCCCGGCCCCTCGTAGCGCGTGCCCGCCGTGGCGGTGGTGAAGGCGGCCTGGACCGCTTCGGTGAGGGGCTCCGACGCGGGGCGCAGGGCGAGTTCCTCGACCAGAGTGGAGACGCCGGCGGTCAGGACGGGGGTCAGCGCGTCCTCCTTCGTCGGGCAGTACCGGTAGAAGGTGCGCAGCGAGATGCCGGCCGCCCGCGCGATGTCGTCGACCGTGGTGGCCTCGAACCCCCGCTCGGAGAACAGGTCGGCAGCCGCCTCCGCGATCTCGTGCCTGGTGGCCTCCCTGCGCCGTGCCGTCAACGACGGGCGGCCCGTGCTCACCGTGCTCACTGCAACACCTCCGGGAGTGGATGGGGCCGGCTGGGGCTGTGGACGGGGCCAATGTGCCACACGATCGCACCATGGCGCATCGTGCCGAAATGACGTAACGGGCCCGACGGCGCGCGTCCCCTTCCGCTCCCTTCCCCTTCTCCTCCCCCTTGCCCTTCCTCGCCACGTCGTCACATCACGGGATGAAAGGTCCCCTCCCCAACTGCTCGCGGATCGGGACCACTTCGGGGTTCACGAGCGAGCGCCGCTGCCAGTTCGCCCCGTCCACCACCAGCGTGTGGCCGGTGATGAAGCGGGCGTAGGGCGAGGCCAGGAAGGTGGCGGCCCAGCCCAGTTCGCGCGGTGCGCCGACCCGCAGGGCGGGCTGTCTGGTGTCCTTGTCGTCCGGAGCGGCCCGCTCCAGGCCGCCCCGGATGTCCTCGGTCATGTCCGCGTGCGGGAACAGTCCGGGGACCAGGCCGTTGATCTGGATGCCGTACGGGCCCCACTCGACGGCGAGGGTCTCGACGAGGTTCTTCACCCCCGCCTTGGCGGCGGCGCTGTGCGCGTAGCCCGGCCCGCCGGTCCAGGCGTAGGAGGCGCCCATGTTCACGATGGACGCGGCGCTGCCCGCGGCGAGGTGGCGGCGGCCGAACTCCCGGGTCACGAACCAGGTGCCGGTCAGGGTGATGTCGACCACCGCCCGCCATGCATTGGGGGACAAGTCCTCGGCCGGGCAGGGGAAGTTGGCGGCCGCGTTGTTGACGAGCACGTCCGGGACCCCGCCGAAGGCCGCCCCGGCCGCGTCGAAGACCTCCGCGACCCGCTCGGGGTCTCGGATGTCGCAGACGGCGGCCGTCACCCGGCCCGCTCCGGGGACGGCCGCCAGTTCCTCCTGGGCCGACTTCAGCTGCTCGATCCGGCGGCCGGCGATCACCAGATCCGCGCCGAGCCGCGCGAACTCGGTGGCGATGGCCTTGCCCAGCCCCGTCCCGCCGCCGGTCACGAGCACCGCCCGGCCGGTGAACGTGCCGGGCGGCAGGGCGGCGGAACCGAGCGGCGGGGGCGCGGGCAGACCGCGCGGAGCGTTCGTCATACCGCCATCGATAGCGTGCGAACGCTCAGATCGCCATGGCCGGGACACCGGCACCCGCCGCGGACCCCACCGGGTCAGCCCCGGGTCAGCCCCGGGCCGACCCCCGGGACCGCCCCGGGCCACGCGCTGGAGCCTACGGCTGCGGCAGGTACGCCTGCTTGCTCGCGCAGGTCCAGATGACCGGCCTGAGCTTGCCGTTCGCGTTCACGGCCGATCCGCCGACCCGGTCGCCGTCGGAGACGGCCTCCGCCGTGCTGGCACCGTTCGCCGACAGCCGGGGGAGCGCGAGGACCGGCCCGGTGCCGGGCCACAGCTGCGCCTGGTCGGGGAGGGTCTGCGATTCCGGGTGGAACTTGGCCGTGCCGACGCTCACGCCGGTCGTCGGGCTGATCGCCTCGAAGGTCCCGTACGGGTGCGTGTTCAGCACCCCGGGGGAGGAGGCGGGGCCGGTGTGCGGCGGGGTCCAGACGAACGGCTTGTACTCGTACCACGGGCCGAGCCAGTTGTAGCCGACGACCCGACCGCCCTCGTCCATGTCCTGGACGTAGCTGTCGTCGAACCCGCCGCCGCCGCTCGGCGCCAGGGCCCGGGCCGGCGAGCCGTCCGCGGGCCAGATCAGCGGATAGTTCCACCACTTGTGATGGCCCGTCTCGGGCACTTCGTAGTCCTGCTCCGCCAGCCCCAGGACGTCCCCCGCGGTGTTGACGGCGGTCACCATCTTGATGCGGGTCCCGGGGCCGCTGTCGGCGGGCAGCGGGAGCTCCCGCACCTTCAGGCCGTCCTTCCAGACGGTGCCGATCCCCTGCGCGGTGGTGGAGACGACGTACCCCGCGTCGTTGACGTCGGCCTCGATGTCCGGCCAGCCGCTCCCCGGCAGCGGGGTGACCGCCGCGTCCCCGGCCCGGTAGGTGAAGAGGTAGCCGCTCTCGCCGGTCACCCGGCCGAGCATCAGGCCGCTCTTGTTGACGGCGATCACCTCGCCCGTGCGGGTGGAGTCGGCCAGCGGGACCCGGTGGAGCCGGGTGCCGGTCCAGTACACCGGCTTGTTGCCGGAGAAGCCGACGGAGAGGTTGCCCGCGCCCAGGTCGAGCACCCCCTGGGACGCGCTCTGCGGGTAGTAGGTGTCGGGCGCCAGATGCCCCAACACCTGTATCTTCGGCGTGCACTTCGCCTCGGCGGCCGCGGCCGGGCCCGCCGCGGTGACCAGACCCGCCAGGACGGCGGCGGCGGTCGCGGACATGCTTCTTCTCATATGGCGGTTCCCCCTGGACATGTGCTGTTCCCCGTTAAGTCATGACACGTGCACGCCACATGCTGCCCGAAGGTGTGCGGGAAGTGGCCGGATTTACGGGAGTGGTTGCGGAGGATCCCGGTCCGCGGGTTCCTCCCGGCGGGTTCCAGGCAGGCTCCCGGCGGGTCGCCACGGGGTCAGGGCCAGGGGCAGCGCCGGGTCACCGCCGGGTCAGCGCCGGGTTTCCACCCCGTCCCACCGGTTCACAGAGCTGCAAGCGACCGCTTAGTATGCCCGCGAGGCGTGGTTCCCGTCGGCGGCTGGAGGCCCCGGATGCAGGCATGGCGAGTACACACCCCCGGCGAGCCCCGCGAGGTCATGCGCCTCGAAGAGGTTCCCGAACCGGTGCCCGGCGAGGGTGAGGTGAGGCTCAAGGTGCTCGCCGCCAACGTCAACTTCCCCGACGCGCTGCTCGTGCGCGGCCAGTACCAGATCCGCCCGCCGCTCCCCTTCACCCCCGGCGTCGAGATCTGCGGCGAGACCGACGACGGCCGCCGCGTCATCGCCAACCCGAGCCTGCCCCACGGCGGGTTCGCCGAGTACGTGACCGCCCCCGCGCGCGCCCTGCTCCCCGCCCCGGACACCCTCGACGACGCCGAGGCGGCCGCCCTGCACATCGGCTACCAGACGGGCTGGTTCGGCCTGCACCGCCGGGCCCGCATCCAGGCCGGCGAGACCCTCCTCGTGCACGCCGCCGCCGGCGGGGTCGGCAGCGCCGCCGTCCAGCTCGGCAAGGCCGCCGGGGCCACCGTCATCGGGGTCGTCGGCGGCAAGGCCAAGGTGCGCGCCGCCGAGGAGCTCGGCTGCGATCTCGTCATCGACCGCACCAGCGAGGAACTGGTGGCCCGGGTCAAGGAGTTCACCGGCGGACGCGGGGCCGACGTCGTCTACGACCCGGTCGGCGGCGAGGCCTACACCGCCTCGGCCAAGTGCGTCGCCTTCGAGGGCCGGATCGTCGTGGTCGGTTTCGCGAGCGGCACCATCCCCACGCCCGCGCTGAACCACGCCCTCGTCAAGAACTACGCCATCCTCGGCCTGCACTGGGGCCTGTACGCGGCCAAGGACCCGGCCGCGATCGCCGCCTGCCACGCCGAGCTGACCCGGCTCGCCGCCGAGGGCTCCATCAGACCGCTGGTCAGCGAGCGGGTACCGCTCGCCGGAGCCGCGGACGCCGTGCAGCGGCTCGCCGACGGGACCACCACCGGCCGGCTGGTCGTCGTACCGTCCCTGGACGCCACGCTGCCCGGCTCGCCCGCGGGGGGCTCGCGATGACGGCCGCCGCGGTCACCGCCGACCACCTGCTCGCCCGCGTACGGGACCTGCTCTGCGCGCACCCGCCCGCCACCACCGAACGCGGAGCGTTCCTGCGGGCCCGCTTCGACGCCGGACTCGCCTGGGTGCACTACCCCGAGGGCCTCGGCGGACTCGGCGCGCCCCGCTCCCTGCAGACCGTCGTGGACGCCGAGCTGGAGGCCGCCGGAGCCCCCGACAACGACCCGCGCCGGATCGGCATCGGCCTCGGCATGGCCGCGCCCACGATCCTCGCCTACGGCACCGAGGAGCAGAAGCGGCGCTTCCTGCGCCCGCTGTGGACCGGCGAAGAAGTGTGGTGCCAGCTCTTCAGCGAGCCCGGCGCCGGCTCCGACCTGGCCGCCCTTGGCACCCGTGCGGTTCGCGCGGCCGATGGCGAGGACGGCGGAGACTGGGTGGTGGACGGCCAGAAGGTGTGGACCTCCAGCGCCCACACCGCCCGCTGGGCCATCCTGATCGCCCGCACCGACCCGGCGCTGCCCAAGCACCAGGGCATCACCTACTTCCTGTGCGACATGACCGCCCCCGGCGTCGAAGTGCGTCCGCTGCGCCAGATCACCGGCGAGGCCGAGTTCAACGAGGTCTTCCTCACCGGCGTCCGGATCCCCGACGCCCACCGCCTCGGCGAGGTGGGCCAGGGCTGGGCGGTGGCCCGCACCACCCTGATGAACGAACGCGTCTCCATCGGCGGCATGCGGATCCCGCGCGAGGGCGGCATGATCGCCCCGGTCGCCGCCGCCTGGCGCGAGCGGCCGGAGCTGCGGACGCACGACCTGCACGGACGGCTGCTGGAGCTGTGGGTCGAGGCCGAGGTGGCCCGGCTGACGGGGGAGCGGCTGCGCCAGCAGCTCGCCCAGGGCCAGCCGGGCCCCGAGGGCTCGGGCATGAAACTGACCTTCGCCCGCCTCAACCAGGAGATCAGCGGGCTGGAGGTGGAACTCCTCGGCGAGGAGGGCCTGCTGTACGAGGACTGGACCCTGCGCCGCCCCGAGATCGTCGATTTCACCGGCCGCGACGCCGGCTACCGCTACCTCCGGGCCAAGGGCAACAGCATCGAGGGCGGCACCAGCGAAATCCTCCTCAACATCGTCGCCGAACGCGTCCTCGGCCTGCCCGCCGAGCCGCGCGACGACAAGGACCTCGCGTGGAAGGACCTGGCCCGATGAGCTCTCCCGCCGCAGCCCCCCTGGACCTGCTGTACTCCGAGACGGAGGAGGAACTCCGTACGGCGGTACGGTCCCTGCTCGCCGCCCGCTGCGACCCCGCGGCCGTCCTCGCCCGGATCGAGGGGGGCCGGCCCCACGACCCCGAACTGTGGCGGGTGCTCGCCGCCGGCATCGGTACGGCGGGGCTCCTCGTACCGGAGAAGCTGGGCGGGCAGGGGGCGGGCCACCGGGAGGCGGCCGTGGTCCTGGAGGAGCTCGGGCGGGCCGCGGCGCCGGTCCCGTACCTCACGAGCGCGGTCCTCTCGACGGAGATCCTGCTCGGCTGCGAGAGCACGGAGTCCGCCGACCTCCTACGGGAGCTCGCGGCGGGCCGGCGCATCTGCGTGCCCGCACTGCCGCTGACCCTGGCCCCCGGCGCACCCCTGCCCGCGCCGGTCCGGGACTCCGGCGCGGGGTCGCTGAGCGGGAGCGTGACATCGGTCGCCGACGCGGTCTGCGCCGACGTGCTGCTGGTCCTCGCCGACACCGGGCTGTACGCCGTCCCGGCCGACGCGGCGGGGGTCTCGCGGACCCCGCTCGTGGCGCTGGACCTGACCCGTCCCCTGGC
The DNA here is from genome assembly GCF_057834205.1 of Streptomyces sp. GL_148. Classification (NCBI taxonomy): domain Bacteria; kingdom Bacillati; phylum Actinomycetota; class Actinomycetes; order Kitasatosporales; family Streptomycetaceae; genus Streptomyces; species Streptomyces sp. GL_148. The sequence continues at coordinate 8,008,498 of NZ_CM174396.1, forward strand.
CGGCGTCACCCTCGACGGAGCCACCGGAACCAGGCTCGCCGACCCGGCCACCGCCCGCGCGGCCATCGCCGGGGCACTGCTCTCGGGGGCCGGGCTGCTCGCCTCGGAACAGCTCGGGACCGCCGAGTGGTGCCTGACGCAGACGGTGGCGTACCTGCGCACCCGCCACCAGTTCAACCGCCCCCTCGGGTCCTTCCAGGCCATCAAGCACCGCCTGGCCCGGCTGTGGCTCGACGTGGCCTCCGCCCGCGCGGCGGCCCGCGCCGCGGCCGACGCCCTCGCGACCGGCGCGGCCGACGCGCCGCTCACGGTGGCGGTGGCCCAGGCCTTCTGCTCGGGCGTGGCGGTCCGGGCGGCCGAGGAGTGCGTGCAGCTCCACGGTGGCATCGGCATGACCTGGGAACACCCCGCGCACCTTTACCTCAAGCGGGCCAAGGCCGACTCCCTGGCCCTGGGTACGGCCGGCCACCACCGGGGCCTGGTCGCGGACTTCGCGGAGCTCCCGGCGCCGTAGGGGGCGGGCGGTCATTACCCCAGGAACGCCGAGACGGCCGCCGCGAACCGTCCGGCATCGTCGACCCAGGGGTAATGGCCCGCTCCGGGCTGCACCGAGAGCGTGGCGTCGGGGAACAGTCCCGCGAGCTCGGCCGTCGACCGAGGGGGGCTGTTCAGGTCGAACTCCCCGGTGAGCAGCAGGACGGGTGCCGCGAAGGCGGCGAGCGTCGCCCGGGTGGTCTGCGGGGTGAAGGCGCCGTCGGCGCCGAAGTGGGCGATGGCATCCCGGTTGACCGGGAGGCCGGCGGCGTGGTGCTCCCGTGCCGCGCTGTCCCACCGCCCGCAGAAGAAGGGAGTGAGGGCGTCCCATTCGCTGCCCGTGCCGGCGGAGACGGCCTCCAGGGCGGCGAACGCGGCCGGGAACCAGGGCTCGTCCTTGCGGAGCCGTGCGAGTTCGAGCCGCATGTCGCCGGTGACCTCGATCCCGACGGCCCGGGTGCTGGGGCCGATCAGGGCGAGCTTGCCGATGTTCTGCGGGTGGCGGGCCGCGTACCCCATCGCGATGTTCGCCCCGGCGGAGTGGCCGAGCACGTCCGTCCGGGCGAGCCCGAGGTGTTCGCGCAGCGCCTCCACGTCCTCGACGAGCCGGTCGCAGCGGTAGGAGGCGGTGTCTTCGGGAACCGCCGACCGGCCGGTGCCGCGCAGGTCGAGGCGGATCAGCCGGCGGTGGCGGGACAGGCCGCCGAGGTCGCCGAGGTACTGGGAGTCCGCGGGGCCTCCGGGGATGCAGAGGAGCGGGTCGCCGTCTCCGGTCGTGTGGTAGGCGAGCCGGGTGCCGTCGGGTGCGCAAAAGGTGGGCATGACTGCAGCCTGCCATCGATAACCCAGTTGTACAACCGGGTTGTACAACCTGGTTATGGAAGATGTCGCCGTGGCGTGGTTCCGGTGTATAACCGAGCTATGACAGGTGAAGAGGGCGTGCGGCGGATCCCGGAGTCGCTGACGGAGGAGCAGGCCGGGCGGATGCTCGCGGAGATGAACGAGGTCATCCGCGCGGGCGAGGAGATGCGCAAGCTGCGCACCGAGATGATCAAGGTGTTCGCGGGCTTCGGTTGGACGCAGGACAAGATCGCCCAGCTCACCGCCATGAGCCAGCCCGCCGTGTCCAAACAGGTGGCGAAGTACAAGGAGGAGGACCCGCTCCCGCCGATCGGACTCTCCCTCGACCAGGGCGACGCACCGTGGCTCGAAGGGCGCCTGTGGGGCCTGGCCGAGGAGATCGCCGAGGCGTACCCGGACACCGCGCGCTGTGCCCGCCACGTCGACGCCGTAGCCCGGGGCAAGAAGCGCTTCACGCCCCGGGACGTGGACGAGCTGCGACGCCTCGTCGAGGAGGACCTGAGGCTGCACCACGAGGAGGTGCCCGCCGCCTACCGCGAGGCGTACGACGCGATCAGCCGAGGCCTCGACGTCCCCTCGGGGGCCACTACGGACACCCCGGCCGCAGTGCGCCGCACCCTCGCGCACCGGATCCAGCGCGACCGGCTCGGCGACGCCGGCTGACGCGCCGCTTCCGGGACGGGGCCCGGGGCCGGATCCGTACCGCCGCCCCGTACCGCCGCCCCGTACCGCCGTCCGTCACGCCGTCCCGTCCCGCCCTGGCCGAACGGCCGATGCGGGCGCCCGGGCGGATCCGGCACCCTCTACGGGTCCCCTCGTACCGCCCCGCCCCTCGAAGGAGGCGCCATGCTGCACGCCCTCTACCTCCTCGGCATCGCCGCCTTCGCCGCATCCGGCGTCCTCGCCGCACACCGCGCCAACATGGACCCCTTCGGCGGGCTCGTCCTCGCCTTCGCGGCCAGCATCTCCGGCGGGACCCTGCGCGACCTCATCCTCGACCGGCACCCGCTCTACTGGACACACGACTGGCTGCTGCTCGTCCTCATCGGATCCGTCGCCGTCGCCACCATGCTCTACCTGCGCCGCCGGGAGCTCCCGCAGCGCGCGCTCATGGTCGTCGACGCCGTCGGCCTCGCCGTCGTCACCGTGATCGGCGCCCGCGCCGCGATCGACGCGCACGTCACCCCCGTCGCTGTGCTCATCCTGGCCGTCCTGACGGGCGTCACCGGCGAGGTCGTCCGCGACGTGCTCTGCGGGGAGTTCCCGCCGCTGCTCCTGCGCGAAGAGGTGTACGCGACGGCCGCGCTCGCCGGGGCGCTCTCCTACCTCGGCCTGCACTGGGCCGGCGTCCCGGACACCGCCGACATCGTGGTGTCCGCCTCCCTGGTCTTCGCCCTGCGCATGACCGCGATCTTCCGCGATCTGCACCTGCCCCGGCTCCAGCGCACCACGGCCTGACGCCCGGCGAAATGCCGGAAACGGGCTCTTCCGCCATGGTTCTGGGAGGGCGGTTCACAGCCGCCGGGAACCTCGCCCCGAGGAGTCTCACCGTGTCTGAACCGGCGACGATCCCTCACATGCGCGTCGTCCCGGGGTGGATGCGCAAGCACACCCCGCTGCTGGGCCGGCTCCTGGAGCAGCTCGGATCGGTCAGGGTGCTGGACTGTGCGACCAGGCTGGCAGCCCAGGCCTTCCTCGGCGCGGTGCCGGCCGTCTTCGTCATCGCGGCACTCGCACCCGACTGGCTCCAGCAACAGCTGGTCACGTCCATCCGTACGACACTGGGGCTCACGGACGCCGCACTGGACCAGGTGCAGTCGGTGTACTCCGCAGTCGACGCCACGGCCGTCGCGAGCACCGGCGGAGTGGGAATTCTGGTGACCCTGCTGTCGGCGACCGCGTGCAGCCGGGCCCTTACCGTGGCGTCGCGGGTCTACATGCCCCATGCCGTGGATCGCAGCCTGCAGGAGTTCGGCAGCCTCGGCTCGGTCTTCGTCCTGCTGTCCTGGCTCATCGCGTTCTTCATGGTGGTCACCCTCGCCATCGCCGTCGGGTACGTGGTGGCCCACGAACCCCTCCCGGCGGCCTGGCTCCGCACGCCCGAGGACCCTGCGACGCCGTGACGTTGCGCGGCTACCGCCGTCCGCGCGGTCGGCGCAGCGGCCACCGGCCGCGAGCAGGGAGAGGACGGTAGGCGGCCGGCACACTCCGGCCGGTTGGCGGTGGTCCACACGGTCTCGAACCGGTCGCTCTCCACGAACCGGGTCGCCACCTCGGAGACGGCCGCGTCCGCGGCCGAGTCCAGCCGCGGAGGCCGGTGTCCAGCCCGTTTCCTCCTACAACCACATGAACCGGCGGGGGGCTCCCCGGTGACCTCACCCGCCGCGCCGCGTTAGACCCGTAGCCACCGGCCACCGAGCGAGGGAGACCGTATGTACGCAGCACCCGCCGCACCACTCACCCGCCGCGCGGTCCTCCGTACGGCCTTCACCGCGGCCGTGTTCGCCGGCACGGCCGCGGCGCTGGCCCCCGTACTGCGCGCCCGCCGTCCCCGGCAGACCCTCACACCGGCCCCGCTGACCCCGGCGGGCGAGGAGACGTACCGCGGCCGGCACATCGCCGTCGACCCGGCGGGGACCAGCGTCCGCATCGACGGCCGTGCCCTGCACGTCATGCGGCGCTCCGACGGCACGTACCTCAGCGGGATCAACCACTTCCAGTCCTACGCGACCCCGCTGGAGCTCGCCCGCGCGGCCGTCGACGAAATGGGCACCACCCAGCTGGCGTTCGCCGCTGCGCACCACGGGCGACAGGAGTAGCACGGCGTGTACATCCGGCAGAACCAGAAGAACCTGACCAGCGCCCAGAAGAAGCGCTTCACGGCGGCCGTGATCGAGCTCAAGCGCAACGGCACCTACGACGCGTTCGTGCGCACCCATGGCAAGTACTTCGTCCCCGACCGCGACAGCAAACTGCGCGTCGGGCACATGTCGCCGTCCTTCTTCCCCTGGCACCGGCGCTACCTGCTGGAGTTCGAACGGCAGCTCCAGGCCGTCGACGCGGGCGTCACCATCCCGTACTGGGACTGGACCACCGACAACAGCCCGGCCTCCTCCCTGTGGGCGGAGGACTTCCTCGGCGGGACCGGCCGGGAGAGCGACCGCCAGGTGATGAGCGGACCATTCGCCTACGGCAAGGGCAACTGGACGGTCACGGTCGGCATCACGGAGGCCGCCTTCCTCACCCGTAACCTGGGCCGTCCGCTGAACCCGATCAGCCTGCCGACCCGGGCCGAACTCCAGTGGGCGATCGACGACCCGCTGTACGACAGCTCGCCCTGGGACTCCACGGCCGGGCGCGGCGGCTTCCGCAACAAACTGGAGGGCTGGGCCGCCCCGAAGAGCGAGAAGTGGCGCAACCACAACAAGGTGCACCAGTGGATCGGCGGCCACATGACCGGCGGCACGGCCCCCAACGACCCGGCCTTCTGGCTGCACCACGCCTTCGTGGACCTGCTCTGGGACCGCTGGCAGCAGCGGCACCCGGACTCCGGCTACCTGCCCGCCGCCCCGCTCGCCCTCGGTGACCTCCAGCGCGGCCGGGTGATCGCCCTCGACGAGCCGATGCCGCCGTGGGACGTCACCCCGCGCGAGATGCTCGGCCACCAGGGGATCTACCGCTACGAGTGAGCCCCGCCGCCGCTACGAGTGAGCCCCGGCGGATCCGGTGGCAGCGGACGACACGAGGAAGGGCCCCCGCCGTCCGGCGGGGGCCCTTCGGGTCACCAGGCGAGTCAGCCGCCGTAGTTGCCCTCGGTGTGGTGGTCGCCGCCGCCACCCGACGCGTTGACGCAGGTGTTGCCGAACGCCGGGTTCAGCAGGGCGATCACGTTGACGGTGTTGCCGCAGACGTTGACCGGGACGTGCACCGGAACCTGGAGCAGGTTGCCCGACAGGACACCGGGGGAGCCGACCGCCGCACCGTGCGCTCCGGCATCGGCAGCCGCCAGACCCGCACCGGCGGCCAGGGCGCTACCGGCGGCAGCGGTGATGACGAATGCCTTCGCGATACGCGACATCAAGATCTCCTAGAGAAGAACAGGGGTGCCGCAGGAAACAGAAGCTGCGGCGTTTGACATGGCGTACAACGCGGGGAGCGCCCAAGGGTCACGGTCGCTGAGCCGCTGGTGATCTCGGAGCGCCCGGTGGTCCGGGACCACTGGCCGATTCCGGACTACGAGGTGGCCGAGAAGCGGGCGGAGGAGAAGTACGGGCGCACCGGCATGACCGCGCCCGGCGCCAGTACCGCCACCGGAGTACCCACACAGCCCGGCTCCCGGTACAGGGCCACCGAGCTCCCGGTCTTGTTCGTCACCGCCCGCCCGCCGCCGCCCAGGGCCTCCACGCAGCCCTTGGGGGAGTCGATGCCGTGCGGGCGGTCGTCCGTGCCCAGGTACTGGAAGGCGGGCCCGACGGCCGTCGGGGTCCCGAGGGCGGCGCTCGGGCCGTCGGCCGCGTACGCGCTGCCGCCGGCCGCCGCTCCGGCCGTGGCCGCCAGCAGCAGGACGGGGACCGATCCGGCCCGGACGAGGCTGCGCATGGTGTGGGGGAGAGACAGGGATCGCATGCCCCTCCCAACCCGGCGCGCCCCCGGCAGGGTCACGCCTTGTCACCCCGCGCATGCCTGTGCGACCGTGCGACGGGCGCGGAGCCCCGACACTCAGGAGCCCCGACACTCAGGAGCCCCGACACTCAGGAGCCCCGGCACCAGGAGGCCTGATACTAGGAGCCCTGACACCAGGAGGACGTGATGGCCGCAGCGGCGCATGAGACCCCGGACCGCCCCCGTCCCCGGGTCCGGACCGCCCACGGCGAGGTCGAGGGCAGGACCGGGCCGGGCGGCATCGCCGTCTTCCGGGGCATCCCCTACGCCGCCCCGCCCGTCGGAGCCCGCCGCTTCGCCGCGCCCGAGCCCCCCGAGGCCTGGGACGGGGTGCGCGACGCGGGTGCGTACGGCCCCACCGCGCCCAAGGTGCCCTACCCCGAGGCGTTCGCCGCGCTGCTGCCGGACCCGGACGTTCCCGGGGACGACTGCCTGAACCTCAACGTGTGGACCCCGGCCCCCGTGGGGAAGGAGATGCCTTCGGCCCCGCTTCCGGTCATGGTGTGGATCCACGGTGGCGCCCTCACCCGGGGCTCCTCGGCCGTGCCCGTCTACGAGGGCTCCGCCTTCGCCCGCGACGGGGTGGTGCTCGTCTCCGTCAACTACCGCCTGGGCGTCCTCGGCTACGGCCTCTTCCCCGACGCCCCCGCCAACCGCGGGCTGCTCGACCAGATCGCCGCCCTGGCCTGGGTGCGGGAGAACATCGCGGCCTTCGGCGGCGACCCCGGCCGGGTCACCGTCTTCGGGGAGTCCGCCGGGGCCATCAGCATCGGCGCCCTGCTCGCCGCACCCCGCGCCGCCGGCCTCTTCCACCAGGCCGTCCTGCAGAGCGGCGCCCCCGAGGTGCGGCCGCGGGACCGGGTGCGCACCATGGTCCGGCGGATGGCCGCACTGCTCAAGGTGCCCGCCACCGCCGAAGCCTTCACCCGGGCGGCCCTGCCCGACCTGCTCGCCGCCCAGGCGGCCGTACTGCGCCGCTCCTCACCGCTGCTCGGCGGGCCCGCCTTCGGCCTGGTCGCCGACCCGCAGACGCTGCCGCTCGATCCGCTCGAAGCGGCGGCCGCGCGGGGCGACGTACCGCTGCTGCTGGGCTGGACCGCCGAGGAGTACCGGCTCTGGCTGGCCCCGACCGGCATGATGCGGCTGCTGGACCGGCTGGGTCCGCTGTCCGTGGCTCTGGGCCGGATCCGCTCCGGCAAGGACCGGGCCGCCGTACGGGCGCTGCGCGCCGAGCGGCCGGGCGCCGGACCGGCCGACCTCCTCGGCCACCTGCTCGCCGACCGGCTGCTGCGCGATCCGCTGCGCGTGCTGGCGGGCGCTGCCGGGCGGAGCGCGCCGAGCTTCGTGTACGAGTTCGCGTGGCCGTCCGGGGTCGCGGGCCTCGGGTCCTGCCACGCCCTGGAACTGGGCTTCGTCTTCGACACCCTGGACGTGCCCGAGGCGTCCTGGCTGGCCGGACCGGACGCCCCTCAGGAACTGGCGGCGCAGATGCACGCGGCCTGGGTGCGCTTCGCCGTCGACGGGGACCCGGGCTGGGCGCCCTGGAACGGCGACGGCCCGCCGAAGGTGTTCGGCGGGCCGGTGCACGGGGAGCCGGGGCGCGAGGAGCCGGTGCGCGTGGGTGCGGCGACTACTCGACGGGTCCTTCCATGACCTTGCTGATGAACTGGATCGGCCCCTCGCCCATGTTGGGCACGTAGGTCTTGGCGTTGTGCTGGCCGCCCTGGATGATCCTCAGGTTGGTGTGGATCGGCCCCTTGCCGTAGTCGGCGATGAACTTCTGCACGTTCGGCAGGGTGTTCTTGTTGCTCTCGTTGGTGCCGACCTGGAAGGCCAGGTAGACGTCCGGGCTGCCCTTCTTGCCGATCAGCGCCTTGGCGAGCAGCTCGGGGTTGTTCTGCGCCTTCTCCTTGTCGTGGCCCTTCCACAGGGAGGAGTCGGGGACGATGTCGGGGCCGGAGACGATCGCGGCCTTGAACTTCTCCGGGTGCTTGAGCACGGCCTTCAAGCTGGCGAACCCGCCGGTGGAGGAGCCCATGTAGGCCCAGCCGTCACGGGACTTGACCGTGCGGAAGTTCTGCCGCATCAGGTCCGGGACGTCGTCGGTGAGCCAGGTGCCCATCTTGGGCTGGCCCGGGATGTCGGATCCGTCCCAGTAGATGCCCTTGTCGTCCGGGCCCGGGTTCAGCACCGGCATGGCCAGGATGAAGGGCTTGCTCTTCCCCTGGGCGTACCACTTGCTGATGCTGGTCTGCAGGCCCAGGTCGGTGCCCATCCAGTAGTTGTTCGGGTAACCGGCGCCGCCGGGCAGCGCGATCATGACCGGGAAGCCGCTCTTGGCGAACTTCGGGTCGTTGTACTCCTTGGGCGCCCACACCCAGACCTTGCCCTTGAACCCTGACTTCTTGCCGTCCAGCGTGGTGACGGCGACGTGCGTGCCGTCGGGGAGGGTCATCGAGTTCTTGAAGGCGGCCGCCGGGCCGGTGGGCATCGACATCTTCGAGTTCGGCGGCGGCGTCGCGACCGGCGCTCCGCCGGTGTCGCCCCCGGCGGAGCCGGACGGCGGCAGCTGCCCGAAGGAGACGGCGTCGCCCTTGTCGGTGAAGGGCGGTATCTCGTAGTGGCTCATCACGAGCGAGGCGACGGCAGCGAGCGCGAGGACGGAGGCACCCGCGATCACCCACCGCCGGACCCGGGACGGCCGGCGCGGCTCCGCGGGGGGCGGCGGAAGCGGCTGCCCGTACTGCTGCCCGTACTGCTGGTCGTACTGCTGGTCGTACGGCTGCCCGTACGGCTGCCCGTGCTGGTCGTACGGCTCGCCGTAGGGCTGCTGCTGGTAGGGCCCTTCCGAGCGGTACGGCTGCTGCTGTCCGTCGGGTGCGTGCGACATGTGCGGTTGCTCTCCGGCTGGTGCTGCCCCGTGGGGGCGGGGTGGGACTGCTTTCGATCGAAAAGATGAGCGTTCGTGGCCACGGGTTCCCGATTTTTACCTCTCTTGGGGTTCCGGAGGGGAGCGCGTTGCCCGGCGCGACAAGGGTGCGCCGAGTTCCGGTCTGGTCACCGGTTATCCCTGGCCTCTGCACATGCCGATCGGTACGGTACCTCCGCGCCGCCCCAGCCCCCTGTCCGGAGGTAACGCCCGTGTTCGGTATGCCCCTCCAGCGCCGGATCCTGATCCTCGTCTGCGGCGTCGTCCTGCTCGCCGCCATCGGTGCGCTCGCCGTCGTGCGGGCCTCCTCGCACGCCGAGGAGAAGAACCGGGTCCAGGCGGGCGGGCCGCCGATCACCCCCGGCCCGGTGTCCCTCGCCTCAGGCGTCGGCGGCCGGCGGATCGTGTTCCGGAACATGGCCTGGGGGCCGCACCGCGACGAGCTCGCCACCGCGGCGGCCGGCGAGCCCGAAGGCCCGCGTACCGCCTCCGGGGTCAGCTGCCTGCGCTTCCACGCGTCCGCCGGCACCGGGGTCTGCCTCCAGGCCGACAAGGGCGGGGTGCAGGACGGCTACCAGGCGGTGGTCCTCGACGCCCGGCTGAAGGAGGTCGCCTCCCGCCCGCTGGCCGGCATCCCGACCCGGGCCCGGGTCTCGCCCGGCGGCCACCTCGTCGCCTGGACGGTCTTCGTGGGCGGGGACTCGTACGCCGGTACGAACTTCTCGACCCGGACCTCCCTGCTGGACCTGCGCAGCGGGACGTACGACGCCTCGCTGGAGGACTTCACCATCCACAAGGACGGCAAGACGTACCGCACCGCGGACGTCAACTTCTGGGGTGTCACCTTCGCCGCCGACGAGCGGACCTTCTACGCCACGCTGGCCACCGGCGGCCGGACCCACCTGGTCCGCGGCGACCTCGCGGCGCGCACGGTGACCACGCTGCGCGAGAACCTGGAATGCCCGTCCCTGTCACCCGACGGAACCCGGCTGGTGTTCAAGAAGCGGGTGCCGGGCCTGCCGCCGGACGCGCCGTGGCGCCTCTACGTCCTGGACCTCGCCACGATGGCCGAGGCCCCGCTCGCCGAGGCGCGCAGCGTCGACGACCAGGTGGTGTGGACCGACGACCAGACCGTCGTCTACTCGCTGCCCGGGGACTTCGGCGCCGACCTGTACTCCCTGCCCGCCGACGGCGGCGGGGCCCCCGCCCGGCTGATGACCTCGGCCCTCGCCCCCGCCTTCCTCGGCTGACACCGGGAGGACGGGGGCGGGGCAGGGGTGGGAGCAGGGGCGGGAGCAGGGCGTGCGGATTTCCGAGAAGGACCGTTACGCCGGGATGAGCGTCTTGCGGCGCCGCTTGCGCTGCGCCGCGGCCGACAGCCGCAGCTCGATGACCGACCGCACGGTCGGCCACTCCTCGTCGAGGATCGAGTAGAAGGCCGTACTGCGCACGGCGCCGTCCAGGCCCCGCGAATGGGCCCGGCGGACCCCCTCGCTGGTGAACCCGAGCCGCTCCATCGCGGCGCGCGAGCGTCCGTTGCGGGCGTCCGCGCGCAGCGAGATCCGCCGGACCCCCCAGGTCTCGAAGGCATGGCGGAGCATGAGCAGCTTCGCCTCGGTGTTGATGCCGGTGCCCTGGGCCGCCGGAGACAGCCAGGTATTGCCGATCTCGGCGGCATCGGGGATCGCCGTCGCCGGATCGCCGAACGGGACCCCCGGCACGGCGGGCCATACCAGCGGCCCCTGCCAGTAGTCGAGTTCCAGGAACCGGGTCGAACCGACCACCCGATCGTCGGTGGCTCTGACCACCGCGAACGGGAGCGATCGACCCGCCGCCTGATCGGCGAGGGCACGGTCGATGTACTCGTGTGACGCCTGCAACCCGTGAGGTACGGGAGTGAAGGCGTAAGTCGTACGATCCTCGGCCCCGGCCAGGGCCAAGGCCTCGGTGTGGTGGGGGGCGAGGGGCTCAAGCCGCACGGAGCGGCCGGCGAGGAGTACGGGTACGGGCACGGAGCCTTCGGTCCTTCTGGGCGGTGGGGTGGTTGCACAGTCTGCGTCCCTGACGTCGCCCCCCGTGCAAAACACGAGTGAAAGGCAACGGGCTGTCAGGTGAACGCGAGTGGCTCAATGTAGCTCCTTAGAGTCCTTTCATGAACCCCCAAATTGGCAATGGCGTGACACTCTTTTTCGAGGACTTGGGTCCCCGCGACGGAGCCCCCGTAATCCTGATCCACGGACATCCGCATCGCCACTCGATGTGGGCCCCCCAGACGGCCGCACTGACCACGGCCGGTTACCGTGTGATCACCCCTGACCTGCGGGGATACGGGCAAAGCCCGGTGCTGCCGGGCACAACGCTGCTCGCGGACTTCGCCGACGATCTCGCCGGTCTGCTCGACCGTCTGGGCGTCGAACAGGCGGTCGTCGTCGGTGTGTCCATGGGCGGCCAGATCGCCATGGAGATGCGGCTCGGCCACCCGGGCCGGGTGCGGGCCCTCGTCCTCTCCGACACCTCCTCCGCGCCGGAAACGGAAGACGGCAAAGCCTTCCGCCGAAACCTCGCCGAGCGGCTCCTCGCGGAGGGAATGAAGCCCTATACCGACGAGGTCATCGACAAGATGCTCGCGCCGTACAACGTGACCGGGATGCCGGAGGCCGCCGCCGAGGTCACCGGGATGATGTACGCCACCGACCCCGAGGGCGCGGCCGCCGCCCTGCGCGGGCGGGCTGAGCGGCCCGACTACGCCCCGGTGCTCGCGGCGCTGCCGGCCGAGGTGCCCTGCCTGATCGTGGTCGGCCGGGACGACGTCTACACCCCGGTGGCCGAGGCCGAGTCCCTGCACGCACTGGTCCCGCACTCGGTGCTCGCCGTGGTGGAGCGGGCCGGGCACCTGCCGGGCGTGGAGCAGCCGGAGGCCTTCAACCGGGCACTGCTGCACTTCCTCGCGGGCATCTGACCGGCGCGCACCCCCGGCTGCCGGTCCCACGGCCCGCGGATCCTCCGGATCCCGCGGGCCGTGGGGTTCCGCGTGCCTGAGATCATCCGGGGATGGACTTCGTGACGGAACTGACCCGCTTCGCGGCCACCGGCCGCCTCGGTGACTTCCACGTGGGCGCGCACCTCTACGACCTGGTGGCCGCGAAGGGCGAGCCCGAATGGTCGGACCGTGTGGACGAGGAGAGTCCCTGGCCGCACTGGTACTGCTACGGCGATCTTCAGATCGTCTTCTGCGCGTGCCGACTGCTGGAGCGGATGTACGTCCCCGCATGGCATGCGGAGCTGGAAGTGCCGGGGACCGGCCGGGATGCGGCGTACATCGTGCGGACCCGGGTCACCGAGCCGCGGCTCACCGCCGAGTTCGCCCGGGCCGGTCTGGTGTGGCAGACCCAGACGTACGAGAACCTGCCGGACCAGCGGACCCTGGTCACCGAGCCCTCGCCCGGGATCATGACCGGTTTCCTCTTCGCCCCGCCCGTCGCGGACGACGACGGGAGCCCGGAGGAGGGGGCGGACTGGGTGCTGTACAAGGCCTCGACGGCCGTCCTGCGCGACCACGCATGCCCGGATCCCGCCGGCTTCCGCCCCGACGACGGCTACGGCGCCTGACATGGACGGCGTACTGCGGCAGTTGCGCTCCGTCGGCCCCTTCTTCACCGTGGCGTACGGGAAGGAGCCGCCCGCCCCCGGCTTCCGGCCGCTCGACGAGCTGTACGGGGAGCAGCTCGGGGCCTACGTGGCGGAGGTCGGCCGGCGGATCGGGAGCGGCCCCGGGCGGGTGGCGGCCTCGACCGCGCAGTTCGGGATCGTCTCACGGCTCTGGTCGCTCGGGCTCGGCTGCGCCGTGCTCTCCGGGCGGGTCCCGGACCTCGGGCCCGGCCGCCTGTGGTGGCGGCTGCCAGGCGCGGGCTCGCTGGAGCTGTGGCTGCCCGAGCCCGCCGAGCTCCCCGGGGCCACCCCGGCGCGGGCCCTCGCGGACACCGTGCTCGGCAACCTCGCGGTGCTCGACACGGCGCTGCGCGAACGGTTCGGCGTCTCGCCGCAAGTGCTGCGCGGCAACGCCGCCTCCGGGCTGGTCGGCGCCGTCCGGGTGCTCACGGACCGGGTGTCGGGGGAAGCGGCGGCGCTGCTGGCCGCCGAACTCCTCGCCGACGGCGGACCGCTCGGCGGGACCGGCACCTATCTCCACGAACCCGGCCTCGGGGTGGCCTTCGTGCGCCGCAGTTGCTGCCTGTACTACCAGGTGCCGGGCGGCGGGCTCTGCGGGGACTGCGTACTGCGGACCAAGTAAGCGGGAAGGGGCCACCGGGGAGCGGTCGTACCGCTCCCCGGTGGCCCCCGTGGTGCCACTGATCAGAAGGCCGGAAGGCCCGACGATCAGAAGGTCAGGTTCCAGGCGTCGATCTTGCCGGTGTCCTGGCTGGCGTTGTCGTTCACGCGCAGGGTCCAGACGCCGTTGGCGACCTCGGTGGAGGCGTTGACGGTGAAGGTCTGGACGATGTTGTCCGCGGAGCCGCCGGTCCGGTTGCTCAGGACGTAGACCGAGCCGTCCGGGGCGACGAGGTCGACCTTGAGGTCACCGATGTAGGTGTGCTTGATGTCCACGCCCACCTTGAGGGTGGTCGGCGCGTTGCCGGTCACCCCGCTGACGGTGATGGCGCTGTTCACGGTCGTGTTGTCGGGGATGGCGACATCGGTGAGGTTCTCGAAGTACTTGCCGGTGGGCGGCGGGGTAGAGCCGCCGACCGCCTTCAGTGCGTCGACCTGGCCCTCGCCGAAGAACCCGTTGTTGGCCGTGGTCCCCGTGCAGCGGCTGTCCGAGGGGCAGGCGGTGTCGTTGGCCTGGGTGGCCAGCGCGGTGCGGATCTGCGCCGGGGTGAAGGTCGGGTTGGCGCTGGCGATGAGCGCCGCGACGCCCGCGACGTGCGGGGTGGCCATCGACGTACCGCTCTTGCTGCTGTAACCGCCGCCCGGAGCGGTGGAGTAGATGTTGCTGCCCGGAGCCGCGACGTCGATGACGCCCTGGCCGAAGTTGGAGAACGAGGCCTTGGTGACACCGGTGCCGTTGGCCGCGACCGTGACCACGCCCGGGAGCTCGGTCGGGATGTCGAGGCAGGCGTTGGTGATCGTCCGGGTGGTCGGCGTCGAGTCGTTGGGGCTCGCCGAGTCCGTGGTCTTGTTGGCGAGGTCGTAGTTCTCGTTGCCCGCCGCGGCGACCTGGAGCGAGCCCTTGCTCTCCGCGTACTCCTGGGCGCGCTTGACGCCCTCGATGATCGCGGCCTGGTCGATGTTGTCCGGGCAGTTGAACTGCCACGGGTCCGTGTAATAGCTGTTGTTGGTGACCTTGAACCCGTGGTCGCCGGACCACACGAAGGCGCAGATGGTGTTCTCGGCGAAGAAGAGCGAGGTGCCCGGCTCGGCCACGCGGACCGAGGAGATCTTCACGCCCGGGGCCACGCCGATGACGCCCTTGCCGTTCTTGGCGGCGGCCACGGAGCCGGCCACGTGCGTGCCGTGGGTGTCCACGTCGCGCCAGGCGCCGACCCGGGTGTCCGCCTTGCCGTAGGCGCAGGAGGCGGAGTCCGCGGCGTTGAAGTTCGGCGCCAGGTCCTGGTGCTGGTCGTCGACGCCGGTGTCCAGGATGCCGACCTTGACGGAGGCCGAGCCGGTGGTCACGGCCCAGGCCTGGTCGGCCTTGATCTGGGTCATGTCGGCGCGCACGGGCTCGCCCGTGGGAGTCGTCGACTGGGACGGGTTCGCGGGCAGCGCCGGGTTGTAGGCGTCGGCCGGTACGTCCGAGGTGCGCGTCGCGCCGACCTTCTGGACCCCGCTGACCCCGCGCATGGTGGCGGCGAAGGTCGAGGAGGTCGAGTGGGCGACGATCACGCCGATCTGGTCGTAGTACGAGAAGACCGTGCCGCCGTTCGCCGTGACGGCGGAACGGACCGCGGAGCTGTCACCGGCGGCGGTGATCACTACGTAGGCGCGGGTGCCGGCAGCCCAGGTCGCACTCTGGGAAGTCGGCGCCGCGGCCTTGGCCTTGGCGGGTGCGGAGGCGGTCGGAATGCCGGCCGGGGATACGGGCGCCGTGCCGGCGAGCGCGGCCGGTGCGCCGAAGGCCAGGGCGCTCAGGGCGGCCGCCAGTACGAGGGTGCGTCGAGGTCGGCTGGATATGTGGGGTATCAATGCGTCCTCCGAAGACGGTCCTGCGGTGCGGGTGGCACCTACCGGTCCGTACGAAACGAGTGGTGGACGCAAGATGTCAGAAGCGTGCCCCGGTATGGAAGTACCTTTTGCAGCGAGACGGTTCATCTGATCTTGGCTGAAAATCGACTCCCGCTCGACGTATCGGGACCGACCGGGCTGGGCACCGTGGGGGCGAGCCCTGCCCGGCCGGTCCGCGGAGCGTCCCCGTCAGACGGGTACGCCGTCCTTGGTGCCGCCCGGCTGGGCGGGTACGGCCGTGGCCTGGTCGTGTCCGTCGTCGGTGAGCGTGCTCTCGTCGAACGGCAGTCGTCCGGCGAGGACTTCGGCCGCCCGGACCCGGTCGAACTCCTTCGTCCAGGTACCGATCAGCACGGTCGCGATCGCGTTGCCCGCGAAGTTCGTCAACGCCCTCGCCTCGCTCATGAACCGGTCGATGCCCACGATCAGGCCGACGCCGTCGACGAGTTCAGGCCGGTGCGACTGGAGTCCACCGGCGAGGGTGGCGAGACCCGCGCCTGTGACCCCGGCCGCGCCCTTCGAGGCCACGATCATGAACAGCAGCAGGGAGATCTGTTCGCCCAGCGCCAGGGGCTTGCCCATCGCCTCCGCGACGAAGAGCGAGGACATCGTCAGATAGATCGCGGTCCCGTCCAGGTTGAAGGAGTAGCCCGTCGGGACCGTGATGCCCACCACCGGCCGCGAGACGCCCACGTGTTCCATCTTCGCGATCAGCCGGGGCAGCGCCGACTCCGAGGAGGAGGTGGACAGGATCAGCAGGAACTCCCGGCCCAGGTAGCGCAGCAGGGCGAAGACGCTGATCCCCGTACACAGCCGCAGCAGCGTGCCCAGGACCACGAAGACGAAGAGCAGGCAGGTCGTGTAGAAGCCGATCATGATGACCGCGAGGGACTTCAGCGCGTCCATTCCGGTCGCCCCGACCACCGCCGCGATCGCGCCGAACGCACCCACCGGCGCCGCCCACATGATCATCGCGAGCACCCGGAACACCAGCTTCTGCACGTGCCCGATCCCGCGCAGCACCGGTTCGCCCGCCGCGCCCATGGCCTGGAGCGCGAACCCGCAGAGCAGCGCCACCAGCAGCGTCTGCAGCACCTCGCCCCCGGTGAAGGCCGACACCAGCGTGGTCGGGATGATCCCCAGCAGGAACTCGGGGGTGCTCTCGGCGCCGCCGGCCTTGGCCTGCGCCTCGCCCGCGCTGCGGGCAGCCTCGGTCAGGTGCAGCCCACTGCCCGGCTCCAGCAGGTTGCCCACGAGCAGTCCGATGGCCAGCGCCACCGTGGACATCACCATGAAGTAGCCGAGCGCCAGCCCGCCCACCGCGCCGACCTTGGCGGCCTTGCGCACCGAGCCGATGCCCAGCACGATCGTGCAGAAGATGACCGGCGAGATCATCATCTTGATGAGGTTGACGAATCCGGTGCCCAGCGGCTTGAGCTCCACGGCCACGCCGGGCGCGGCGAACCCGACGGCGATGCCGAGCAGCACCGCTGCGATCACCGCGATGTACAGATAATGCGTCTTGTCGCGCCTGGCGGCCACGATGCCTCCCGGTAGTGCCCTTCGCCTCCCCGATGGCGAAGGCGTCCCGGGAGGACCATCGCCCGTCGCTGTGACCCCGGTCACCCTTGCGTTCATTGAGTTCTCGCCCGGGTGCACACTGAGCGCCATGTTCCGCTTCCCCCGGCCGCCGCGCAGCCTCGCCGGCCAGCTCTTCGCCATGCAGGTGGTGCTGGTCGCCGCGGTCGTCGCCGGTTGCGCCGTCTTCGCGTACGCGACCGCCCGCGACCAGGCCGAGGAGGCCGCCCGGCGCCAGGCCGGGGCGGTGGCCCGCGCGGTCGCCGACTCCCCGTCGGTACGGGACGCGGCGCGGGGGAACGGCCGCGAGGCCCTGCAGCCCTACGCGGAGCGGGTCCGCGTCGACGCGGGCGTGGACTTCGTGACGATCATGGCTCCGGACGGACGGCGCTGGACCCACCCCGACCCGATGCGCATCGGCGAACCCTTCCTCGGCAACACCGCCCCCGCCCTGCGGGGCGAGACCTTCGGCGAGACCTACACCGGCACCCTCGGCCCCTCCCTCCGCGTGGTCACCCCGATCACCGACGACGGCCGGGTCATCGGCATGGTCGCCGCCGGCATCACCGTCCGCTCGGTCAGCGCCCGCCTCGCCGAGCGGCTCTCCGCCCTCGCCTGGGTGGCCGGCGGGGCCCTCGCCCTCGGAGGGGCGGGCACCTACGTCATCAACGCCCGGCTGCGCCGCCACACCCACGGGATGAACGCGGCCGAGCTGAGCCGGATGTACGACTACCACCAGGCCGCCCTGCACGGGGTCCGCGAAGGGCTGCTGATGCTCGACGGCCGGCGCAGGATCACCCTCGTCAACGACGCGGGACGCGAACTCCTCGGCCTGCGCGGGGAGGTCAAGGGGACCGCGGTCGCCGACCTCGGTCTGCCCGCCCCGCTCACCGGGGCGCTGCTCGCCGACCGGCCCCGGGTGGACGAGGTGCACCTGACGGCGGACCGGGTGCTCGTGCTCAACAGCGCAAGCGTCGCCGGCGGCGGCCGCCGGGGCACCGTGATCACCCTGCGCGACCACACCGAACTGCTGTCCCTGACCGGTGAATTGGATCAGGAACGCGGATTCACCCGGGCGCTGCGCGCGCAGGCCCACGAGGCGGCCAACCGGCTGCACACCGTGGTCTCGCTCATCGAACTCGGCCGCAGCAGGGAAGCGGTGGACTTCGCCACCGCCGAACTGTCCCTCGCCCAGGCCCTGACAGACGAAGTGATCGCCGCCGTCGGCGAGCCCGTGCTCGTCGCCCTGCTGCTCGGCAAGGCGGCGCAGGCCCACGAACGGGGGGTCGAGCTGGTCGTCACCCCGGACAGCGAAGCCATCGGCGCCGGGCCCGGCGGTCCGCCCGCCCGGGACCTCGTCACCGTCCTCGGGAACCTCGTCGACAACGCCGTCGACGCCCTCACCGGTGTGCCCGGCGGCCGGATCTCCGTCACCATCCGCCCCGACGGCGCGTCCGGCCCCCACGGGCAGGGGCTGCTGCTGAGCGTGGCCGACAACGGCCCCGGACTCCCCGAGGGGGAGGACGTGTTCCGGCGCGGCTGGTCGGGCAAGGGTGAGGGGCGGGGTCTGGGCCTCGCGCTGGTGCGGCAGGTGGCCCACCGGCACGGGGGCAGCGCGGACGCCGACCGACTGCCGGACGGCGGCGCCCGGTTCACCGTACGACTGCCGACGCGCGGGGAGGCGGACGCATGAGCACGCCCGAGGTGCGGGTCCTCGTCGTCGAGGACGATCCGGTGGCCGCCGACGCGCACGCGCTGTACGTCGGGCGCGTGCCCGGCTTCACCGCCGTCGCGGTCGTCCACTCCCTCGCCGAGGCCACCCGCGTCCTGGAACGGACCCGGATCGACCTGCTGCTGCTCGACCTGACCCTGCCCGACGGCCACGGGCTGCGCTTCGCCCGCGGCCTGCGGGCCACGGGCCATCCCGCCGACGTGATCGTGGTGACCTCGGCGCGGGACCTGGGGGTCGTCCGCGAGAGCGTCTCGCTCGGGGTGGTGCAGTACGTCCTGAAGCCCTTCGCCTTCCCCACCCTGCGCGAACGGCTCCTGCGCTACGCCGAGTTCCGCGCGACGGCGGCGGGCGAGGCCGCCGGCCAGGACGACGTGGACCGCGCCATGGCGGCCCTGCGCTCGCCCCGGCCGGCCGAACTCCCCAAGGGGATCGGCGGCCCGACCCTGGACCGGGTCGCCGCGCTGCTGCGGGCGGCCCCCGAGGGGCTGACCGCGGGCGGGACGGCCGAGGCGGCCGGGATCTCCCGGATCACCGCCCGCCGGTACCTGGAGCACCTGGTGGACACCGGCCGCGCGGACCGCACCCCCCGGTACGGCCAGGTCGGCCGCCCCGAACTGCACTACCGCTGGCTGGCGGCGGCCCCGGTTGGCGCCGGGACCGGCTCGGTGTCGAAGGTGTAGAACTTCCGGTGGTCCAGCATGTCGGCCGGGGTCACGTCGTTCCACGGCCGCATGGTGTCGTGCAGGTCCACGACGTTCGCCGTGCCCGCGGCGGGCAGGTACGCCGACTGCGGGTGCAGCGCCTGCCAGTCGGCCCACAGCTTGTCGACGAAGGCGTGGTGCATCCAGAACACCGGGTCGTTGGGGGAGACCCCAGTACCCATCTGGCCGCCCACCCACACGTGCACCCGGTTGTGCAGGTTGGCCCCGCGCCAGCCCTCCAGGTGGTTGCGGAAGCCGCCGGAGGAGCTGTTCCAGGGAGCCTGGTCGTAGACAGGCATCGCGAGGACGGAGTCCACCTCGGCCCTGGTGGGCAGCTGGGCCACCCCGGTGCCGAGCGCGCGCCGCAGGTATGAGCGCCCGTCCACCCGTACGGCCATCTCCCACTTGCCCGTCGCGTACGCGAACGGTCCGTCGAGCACCTGACCGTCGCGCGCCCGTCCGGTGCCGCCGAGGAAGTCGGCGGCCCAGAGGGAGGAGCGCGCGGTCCGGTCCGCGGTCCAGTCCCAGTACGGCAGGGTCACCGCTGGATCAACCGCCTGCAGCGCCGCCTCGAACTCCAGAAGAAACCGGCGGTGCCAGGGCAGGAAGGAGGGGGAGCGGTGGCCGACCCGGTCGCCCGAGTCGGTGTCGCTCATGATGAAGCCGTTGTGTGTGGTGACGAAGCGGTCGTAGCGGCCGGTCCGCTTCAGTTCGAGGAGCGCCGCGACGAACGCCCGCTTCTCCTCGGGGGTGAGCGAGGCCTGGTTCTTGCGGATCGTCATCGCATGCCGCCCATCGGGACGAGGGAGGCACCCTGGAGTTCGCGTACGGCGGCGCGGGCGAGCGGGAGCGGGCCGGAGAAGGTCTCGTAATGGTTGACGACGCTGATCCAGCTGCCGTCGGCGTTGCGCATCACGTGCAGTTCGCGGCCGTCTATGAAGACGGTCGGCTGACCGGGGGACTGGTGGCCGCCGTGGTGGCCGCCGTGGTCGCCCGTGCCGCCCGAGGCGGGGACTATCCGTATGCGGCGGCCCTGGTAGACCTCGTCGACGGTGCCCGCGGGGGTGGCGGGTGCGGCGGGACGGGATCGGGTGACGGCCGCGTGCGCGGTGGCGCCGGCGAGGCCGAGGACGGTGAGTGCGCCGGCGGTGGTGCCTAAGGCCTGTCGGCGGGTGATCTTGTTCATGACCCGAAGAGGTATCAGGGCGCGGAGAACGGCGGAGAACGGAGGGCCGTTATCCGGACATGCACGGATAACTGGCAGGTCGAGCTCTCTGGATGATCTTCCCGTCCGGACTGACTCCTGCGACCCGGACGGGAAGACCTATATAAAAAAGATTAACTGACGGGAAATCCTGCGGTCGCACGGGGTGGGTATGGAAGGGATCACACCGCAGAGTCGGCTGGAAGCCGCAGCCGGAACCGCCCCCCCGGGACCCGGTCCGGCGCTCAGCGTGCCGCCGTGCGCCGCTGCGATGTCCCGCGCGATGGCCAGCCCGAGCCCGGTCCCGCCCGCGTCCCGGCTGCGCGAGGCGTCGAGCCGGGTGAAACGGGTGAAGATCCGTTCCCGGTCGGCCTCCGGGACCCCGGCGCCGTCGTCGCCGACCTCCAGGAGGACCCCGGCGGGCGCGCCGTGCCCGGCGGTGACGGTCACCGTGACGGCCTCGTGGGCGTGCCGCTGGGCGTTGTCGAGGAGGTTGTCCAGCACCCGGGCCAACTGCCCCCGGTTGCCGCGGACCAGGGCCGGTCCGGTGGTCTCCACCGACACCGGCACCCGCCCTTCGCGGCGCCGGACCACGGTGTCCCGTACGAGGTCGCGGAGATCGAGGGGGCCCCGCTCGGGGGACTGGCCCGCGTCGAGGCGGGCCAGCATCAGCAGGTCGTCCGCGAGCTGCTGAACCCGGATCACGTCCTCCAGCAGCTCACCGCCGTGCAGGAGCTGCGGATGGGCGATGCCCACCTCCACGTGGGCGCGCAGCGCGGCGATGGGATTGCGCAGCTCGTGCGAGGCGTCGGCGACGAAGCGGCGCTGACGGTCCATGGACTCCTCCAGCCGGTCCAGGGTGGAGTTCACCGTTCGGGAGAGCCGGGCGACCTCGTCGCGCGAGGCCGGGACCGGCACCCGGCGGCCCAGGTCCCGCTCGGTGATCTCCGCGACCTCGGTGCGGATCGCCTCGACCGGGCGCAGGGCCCGGCCGGTGGAGCGCCAGGTGACGGCGGCCACGAGGAGGAGCAGCAGCGGGATGCCGGGGACCATGGAGCGCAGGATCAGGTCCTGGGTGTACCGGGCGGTCTCCAGGCTGGTGCCGGCGTACACGGTGGCCCCCGCGCCGTCGGCGGTCGTCGCCCGGACGGCGACGAGCCGGAAGGGGTGGGGGCGGGGATCGGGGCGCAGTGCCAGGTCCAGACTGCGGGCGGCCGAGTCGTGGCCGTCGGCGGGCTCGAAGGAGGCCACGGGGCCGCGGCCGGCCAGGTTGTGGCTCGCGGCGAGGATCCGGCCGTCGTCGGTGACCACTTGGAGCAGGCTGTCCTCGCCCTCGGGGACGGCGAGGCGGTCGACGAGCCGCCCCGACCCGGTCACCCCGGCGACGGCTTCGGCGCGGGTCAGCGCGGTGCGCTCGGCGGAGCCGACCAGTCCGTGGCGGATCACGCCCAGCAGGCCCGCGCAGGCGGCGAGCAGGGCGACGGTGACGATGGCGACGGCGCCGAGGGTGGTCCTGACGCGGACCGAGCCGAGCGGGAGCCGCAGCCGGGGGAGCCGGAACTCGGGAAGCCGGAACTCGGGGCGTCGCAGCCCGGGGAGCCGGAGCCCGGGGAGCCGGCGCATCGATCGCGGCCGGAGGCGCTTCACGGGGTCGCGGCGGGCTGCGGGACGAGCCGGTAGCCGATCCCGCGGGCGGTGTGCAGCAGCGGCTGGGCGGTGTCCCCGAAGGGGCCCTGGAGCTTGCGGCGCAACGCGCTCACGTGCACCTCCACCACGTTCGGATCGCTGTCGGCCGGCAGGTCCCAGACCTCTTCCAGCAGTGCCCCCTTGGAGACCGTGACCCCCGGCCGCCGCGCGAGCACCGCGAGGAGGTCGAACTCCTTGGCGGTGAGCGGGATGTCGGTCCCGGCTCGCGTGCACCGCTTGCTCTCGGGCTCCAGTGCGAGGTCGCCCGCCTCGACGACGGCCGGCCGGGCTGCGCCCCCGCGGCGCAGCAGGGCGCGCAGGCGGGCCTGGAGCACCAGATAGGAGAAGGGCTTCGTCAGGTAGTCGTCGGCGCCGGTGTCGAGGCCCTCGGCCTCGTCGTACTCGCTGTCCCTGGCGGTCAGCATCAGGATCGGCGTCCAGAGCCCGGCGGCCCGTACGGTCCGGCACACCCGGTGTCCGTCGAGGCCC
This sequence comes from Streptomyces sp. GL_148, assembly GCF_057834205.1. NCBI lineage: Bacteria > Bacillati > Actinomycetota > Actinomycetes > Kitasatosporales > Streptomycetaceae > Streptomyces > Streptomyces sp. GL_148. The sequence continues at coordinate 8,031,099 of NZ_CM174396.1, forward strand.
GGCAGCATCACGTCGAGGACGATCGCGTCGTAGGCGTCGGTGAGCGCGAGCCGCAGGCCCTCGTGCCCGTCGTGGGCCACGTCGACCCGGAGTCCCTCGGCCTCGAATCCGCGGCGCAGGACGGAGGTCAGGGAGACCTCGTCCTCGACGACATCCGGTCGGCCCGGTTGCCCAGCAGCGCGCCGGTGGCCGCGTCCACCGAGAGGTTGTGCACGCGCGGCTCGGCGGTCACGACGTCGATCTCCCAGACCTGGGTGCCGTCCTAGGTCTCCAGCTCCACGTCCGTGATCCTGCCGCCGGGCACCGACTTCTCGGCGGTCGCCATGGCCCGGGCGCGGGAGGTCTTCGGTCCGCCCTGCTCGGCCGGCGCCCGCTCCGGGGTCGCCGAGGGGGACTCGGCGGCGGTGGAGGAGCCGGCGGCCGCGGCCGGGGCGGCGTTGCCGGCGGCGCGCGCCTTGTCCACGCCGGCGTCGGAGCCCGAACCGCCGCACGCGGTGAGCGAGATGGTGAGGGCCCCGGCCGTGAGGGTGGCGGCCAGCAGCCGGCGCCGACGGGCGGTGGCCGGGGTCTTCGTGGTGGCGGTCGTACGGACGTTCATGGGGCCCTCCCGAGCGGCTGTCTCACCGCCTGGCTCACTGTCTGTCTCACCGGCTGGTGATGACTCCACTCTCGGAGCCCCTCCTGAACCCTCCCTGAAGGATCCTGAAGTCGGCTTCAGGATGATCTGTTCGGTTCTGTCCCGTTATAGTCCCGACATGGCTCTCCATGAGACGAAGGACCTGCGTGCCCGCGACGCCGAGACGGACGTGTTCGCGTCCGCCCTCAGCGGCGAGGTCCTCCCCAAGTACCGAATGCCCGAAGACCACTCGCCCTCCGACGTGGTCTACCAGCTCCTCCACAACGAGCTGCTCCTCGACGGCAACGCCGCCCAGAACCTGGCCACCTTCTGCACCACCTGGTCGGACGACGGGGTCCACCGGCTGATGAGCGAGTGCCTCGACAAGAACATGATCGACAAGGACGAGTACCCGCAGACGGCCGAGATCGAGTCCCGCTGCGTCAACATCCTGGCCGATCTGTGGAACGCCCCCGCCGGCACCACCGGCACCGGCTGCTCCACCACCGGATCCAGCGAGGCCGCCATGCTCGGCGGCCTCGCCCTCAAGTGGCGCTGGCGCGAGCGCCGCCGCGCCGCCGGACTGCCCACCGACAGGCCGAACCTGGTGTGCGGGCCGGTGCAGGTCTGCTGGGAGAAGTTCGCCCGGTACTTCGACGTCGAGCTCCGCCAGGTTCCGCTGGAGCCCGGAGCCACCGGCCTGCGCCCCGAGCAGCTCGCCGCCCACGTCGACGAGAACACCATCGGCGTCGTCGCCATCCTCGGCGTCACCTACACCTGCGTCTACGAGCCCGTCGCCGAGATCGCCGCCGAACTCGACCGGATCCAGGCCGAGCACGGCTGGGACGTGCCGATCCACGTGGACGCCGCCAGCGGCGGCTTCGTGGCCCCCTTCCTCCACCCCGACGTGGTCTGGGACTTCCGGCTGCCGCGCGTGGTCTCCGTCAACACCTCCGGGCACAAGTACGGTCTCGCCCCGCTGGGCGTCGGCTGGATCGTCTGGCGCACCGCCGACCTGCTCCCGGCCGACCTCGTCTTCTCCGTGGACTACCTCGGCGGGGACATGCCCACCTTCGCCCTCAACTTCTCCCGGCCGGGTGGCGAGATCATCGCCCAGTACTACCTCTTCCTGCGCCTGGGCCGGGGCGGCTACCGCCGGGTCCAGCAGGCCTGCGCCGACACCGCCCAGTACCTGGCCCGCGAGATCGAGACCATCGGCCCCTTCACCCTGCTCTACGACGGCCAGGGCGCGCTGCCCGCCGTCTCCTACCGGCTCACCGACCCGGAGGGTGCGGGCTTCACCCTCTACGACCTCTCCGACCGGCTGCGGATGCGCGGCTGGCAGGTGCCCTCGTACCCGCTGCCCGCCGAGCGCGACGACACGGTCATCCAGCGGGTCCTGATCCGGCACGGGGTGACCCGGGACCAGATCGCGCTGCTCGTCTCCGATCTGCGCCTCGCCGTGGAACACCTCATCGCGCACCCGCAGCCCGTGCCCGCGGCCCCGCCGCAGTCCGGCTTCCACCACTGACGCGGCGCGGCGTCCGGGCCCGGCTTGGCGGGTCCGCCGCCCGGACGGGCCGCCACCCGGACGGGCCCGTGCCCGTCCGCCGGCGGGCCCGCGCCTGTGCGCCGGTGGGTCCGTGCCCGTCCGCCGTGGGTCCCGCGCTCAGGACGCCGGCCAGCGCATCCCCAGCTCCGTCAGCGCGGCCGTCCGCTCAGGGGTGAGGGTCGCGGCGCGGGAGCGCTGGTTGGCGATCCAGGAACCGAGGCGCAGGTCCCGGTCGCCGACCCGTTCCACGTGCGTACGGGGGACCCGCAGGTGCCGCTCGCGGTCGTGGAACCGCCGGGCCGCCTCCAGGTGCGCCGCCCACGCGTCCGCGTGGGCGACCCGGGGCTTCGGCCGGTCCGCGCCCTCGGCCGGGGTCACCCCGAGGGTGTGCTCCAGCAGCCAGCGCTGGGCCCACGCGAGGCGCTCCCAGGAGGTGCGCTGGCCGCGCACCCACACACCGAGGTCCTCGCCCTGGACGACGGCCTCCCCGGGGCGCGTCGGGAGCCGGCCGCCCGCGTCCAGGTGGACCCGGGTCAGGTGGAAGGCCCGCTGCCAGGAGATGTCCCAGGCCGGACACCACGACGCGTCGATGGCCTCCAGGGCCTCCCGGCGCTCCTCGGACAGGGCTCCGGGGCCCTCCCGACGGGCAGCCGCCCGCTGGTTCTTGACCCAGACCCCTACCGGGGCGCCGCGCCAGGTCGCGTCCACCGGAGGCAGCAGGTGACCGTGCTCGGCCGCCCAGCCGCTCGCCGCCGCCAGCCCCTCCTCGAAGGCCACGTCGAAGTGGCTCCACACCATGCCCAGTTCGTCGAGCTGCGCCACCCGCCGGCGGCCGAGCGCCCCGCGGCGGTACGTGCGCCGGGCATCCGCGATCCACTGGCCGAGCGGGAACCGGGCCAGCCCCGGCGGCCACGGAGCCTCGCCGCCGAGGATCTCACCGGCCGCCGCGCCGGCCGTGCCCGCCCCGGGGACTGCGCCGGCCCCGCCGCTCCCGGGCACCTTGAACGCGAACGGCACCTTGAGGTCCCCGGCGATCCCGGCGTAGATCCGGGCCGCCTCCACCCCGCGCCGCCAGTGCTCGTGCTCCGGGTGCAGGACGCGCAGCCGGACGAAGGCCGCCAGCAGCGCCGGGTCGCGGGGGGTGGAGAAGCTCAGCAGCGACTGCGCGCCGCCGCGCAGACCGGGGCCGCCCACGGACTCCGCGCCGCCCGAGCCCGGAGCCGCGCGCCGGCTCGGGGCCTGGGGCTGCGCCAGGGCCTCGACGAGCCGGGTGTCGTGGGCCCGTAGCGCCTCCAGAAGCCGCGCGAGGTCCCCGTACGCCCGTGAGGTCAGCATCGTCTCGGGGGACTCGCCGGGCCCCAGCAGCACCGGCACCACGAGGGAGGCGACCTTGCCCTCCCCGGGCCTGATGCGCAGCGCCCGGCCGACGGCCTGGACCAGGTCGGGCATGGAACCCCGTACGTCGGCCCAGAAGACCGAGTCGCACTCCTTGGTGTCCACGCCCTCGCCCAGCACCCGGACGCTGCCGAGGAAGGCCTTGTCGGCGACCCGGTCGTCCGCGAAGGCGCTCAGCACCCGGCGCCGGTGCGCCGCCGTGTGCTGCCCGCACAGCCAGTCCGCCCAGACGGTACGCGGGTACACCGGCCGCGGGGACCAGCTCGTGGCGCGCAGCCGGGCGGCCACCGCCGGCAGCCCGGCGGCGAAGGCCTCGGCCTCCTTGGTCAGGTGGTGGAAGACGAGGGTGCGCCGGAACCCCTGCCGCACGGCCGCCGTCACCAGCGCCGTCTGGAGCGCCGCGAGCCGCACCCCGCGCACGGCGTCGGAGCGTCCGTCCGGCCCGAGCAGCACGGCCGCCTGGAACTCCGGATCGCTGACGTCCACGCAGACCACCCGGTAGGGCGCGCAGATGCCCCGGTCGACGGCCTCCGAGAGGGTCAGGGTGTGGCAGCGCGCGCCGAACGGCCCGTCCGGATCGTCCTCCATGGAGGCCACCAGTTCGCCCCGGCCGCGTACTGCTTCCAGCCGGCCGGAGCCCTCGGCGGGTTCGTAGCTCCCGGCGGACGCGGAATCCTCGGGGGACTGCCAGACCCGGGGCGTGGCCGTCATGTACAGCCGGCGGACCGAGGGGATCCGGAGGTTGTCGTGCACCACCGCCCAGGGCTTGCCGATCCGTCCCGAGGTGCGGTGCGCCTCGTCGACCACGATCAGGTCCCAGCCGGGCAGCCCCTCGCGGTGCGCGCGTTCGATGGTGCCGAGGCCCAGCGAGGCGTACGTGGCGTACACCGTGACCCGGTCGACGGGCGGGCCCGCCCAGCCGGCCAGTTCGGCCGGGTCGGTGGTGGTGGGCACTCCCGCGTCCTCGCCGCGCAGCGAGCACACGGCGAAGGCGCGGCCGGTCCGGCCGCCCTCCCGCCAGGCCGACGCGGTCTGCACGAGGAGATCCAGGGAGGGCACCAGCACCAGGACCCGGCCGGCCCGCAGTTCCTCGGCCGTGTGCACGGCGACCAGCGACTTGCCGGAGCCCGTTGCCATGATGACCTGCGTACGGAGCCCGGTCCGTGGGACCCTGCGCCCGGCGGGCAGTTCCAGCGCCCGCACGGCGGCGTCGACGGCCTCGCGCTGGTGCGGACGGAGCTTCTGCCTGCTGATGCGCCCCACCTCCACCGTGATCTGCCGGTTTGCTTCCAGCTCCTATCTTGCCCTCATTTTGAATCATTGCGGGGAGATCGCACCGGCGGGGTGCGGCGGAGCGGGCAGAGCAGGGGACCGGGGGGAGAGTGTCGGCGGACCCGGCCCGGAAGCCGGGCCGTGAGGGTCACATCCGGGCACCGAAGTTCTGCGTCCACCACGGGCCGCCGTCGCCCTGGTGGATGCCCACGCCGATGTCCTTGAAGGAGCAGTTGAGGATGTTCTCGCGGTGGCCCTGGCTGTTCATCCAGGAATCCATGACGGAGGCCGCGGTCCGCTGTCCCTTCGCGATGTTCTCCCCGTAGGTGGACCAGCGGTACCCGGCGGCGGTGGTCCGCTTGCCCGGGTCCGCGCCGTCCGGGTTGGTGTGCGAGAAGAAGTCCCGCCGCGCCATGTCGTCGGAGTGGCCCTGGGCGGCCGTACGCAGCTGCGCGTCGTCCTTGAGCGGCCCGCAGCCGGCCTTCGCGCGCTCGGAGTTGACCAGGGATATCACCTGGGCGACGGTGCTGCCGCCCGGCGGGGCCGGAGCGGGGCTCTTCGGCGGGGTGGATTTCGGGCTCGGCTTCGGGGTGGGCGTGGGGGTCGGCTTCGGAGTCGGGCTCGGAGTCGGGCTCGGGCTGGGGCTCGGCGAGGCGCTCGCGGAGGCCGACGCCGAGGGGCTCGGGGTGGGGGAGGCCGGCTCCGGGGGCGACGCGGCCCCCGCCTGCGGAGCCACGAGCGCGGCCGCGGGCGCCTCGGGGGAGTCGGCGGGGGGCCGGGTGGCGAGGTAGGTCAGCCCGCCTCCCACGACACAGGCGGCGAGTACCGCGCCGCCGATCACCCGGCGCCGGCCGCGGGTGCGCCGCTGCCTGCGCAGCGAGGCGCGTCCGTCCCCGGGGACGGACGCCGATGCGAACTGCGCCCCGCCGCCGTCGGAGGGGCCGGGGCCGCCGCCCGGGGCGAAGGAGCCGCCCGCGTCGTACGCCGAAGCGGTGGTGGCCGGCCCCGCGGCGGTGAAGCCGGAGGCCGTGGCCGCCCGTACGCCCGCGAGCAGCGCCGCCGAGACCGGCAGCAGCGCCAGCCCGGCCAGCAGTCCTTCGGCCGGGACCAGGCCGTTCCACAACCCGCCGCACCGCAGGCACGCGCGGGCGTGCCGGGCTATGCGCTTGCGCCACAGCGCCGAGGGCAGGCCGTCCCAGCTCGCCACCACCACCCGCAGGTCCTCGCAGGGCGGCTGGGCACCCAGTGCCCGCTCCACCACCCGGGCCGCCTCCAGCTGGGCCTTCATCCGCTGGACCCGTACCGCTGTGTGCTGCGCGGACAGTTCCAGCGCCTGCGCCATCTCCGCGCGGGTCAGCTCCCCGGCGCACTCCAGCCACCACAGGGACAGCAGCGCCCGGTCGTCGGGCTCCAGCCAGCGCGTGGCACGGGCCGTCTCGCGGCGCTGGCCCTCCAGCTGGAGCCGTACGACGGTCAGGTCCACGAAGTCCGCGCCGGGATCGGCGAGCTCCCAGGCCGCTTCCAGTCCGCTCTCGCCGGGGGCGCTCCGGCGGGCCTGCCAGTGGGCGCGTACCCGGTTCATGGCGATCGCGACCAGCCAGGACCGGAAGCTGTGGTCGTCGCGCAGGCCGCCCAGCCCGTCGAGTGCCCGCAGCATCGTGTCCTGGACCACGTCGTCCACGTCGACCGAGCCGTTCAGAGCCCGCCCGACGATGTTGTAGACCAGCGGCAGATAGGCGCTGACCAGGTCGTCCTGAGCGCGGGGATCGCCCGCGCGGGCCGCGGCGACCAGCGCTGCCGTGTGCTGAGTGCTCATAGAAAAGTCCCTGTCCGTACCGGCGCTCGATGATGCCCAATACCTGGGAGACCGTCGAGGGGGACTTTGATAACGCTTATCCGCCGAACGGTTCTGCGGATGCGCAATCCGGAGCCTCCCCGGCCGGTGCGAGCCTGGCGGCCAGGGCGTCGAGATCGGGCAGGAACCAGATGTGGCGGCCCTCGTTCGACTCCCGTACGAGATCGCGCAGGGCCGAACTCTCCCCCAGGTGGCGCGAGAGGTCGCCCACGACCACCAGGCGGACCCGGTAGTTCACGAACTTCTGCATGATCGCCCCGGCGAGCCCGCTGCGCAGGTCGAAGAAGCGGGCGTCCAGCCGCTCCACCGGGACGGCGACGACGTCGGTCCGGTAGAAGGCGCCGCCGATCAGCTGGTCGAGCGCGTCCTGCTCGGTGGCGACCGGCGGTCCGTCGGCGGCGCAGACCAGGACCGGTACGCCGTGGTGTTCCACCAGGAGGTCAGCCACGGTGCACCGCCTCCGCGTCGTGGTCCAGGCCGTGGTCCAGGTCGTTCCCCATGCCGTTGCCCGGGCCGAGCACCCCGTCGACCAGCTGCAGCAGATCGGCGGTGGTGGCGGCGTCGCCGAGGATCACGATCTTCATGCGGGCCCGCTCCTTGTCGTAGACCGTCTGGACGCGCAGCGCGGCCGGGGTGGCCCGGGGGGACTGCGCGCTCGCCGTGACGAGGTTCGCGAGCCGGTTCGCCGCGTCGGGACCGATCGCGTCGATCTGCACGATGCTCGACACCTCCAGGTGCCGCCTCGGCGCCTCCCCGGCGCCGGAGGGATCCTTGGCGCCCGGGTCGGGGCGGCTCGTCAGGGCCTCGAAGTCCGCCCGGCTGATCCGGTACTGCTTGCCGATCCGGACTGCTTTCAGCCGGCCGTCGCGCACGTAGTTCCGGACGGTGCGCACATGCAGCCCGAGCAGCTCGGCGACCTCGCCGACCGAGTACAGCTCGCGTCCTTCATCACTCATACGTCCGGATCCTACCCGAGGAGGTGCGAATGCAGCATGATAGGGAATGTTAGGGAAGAGGGAGGCTCGGAAATTCCCTACGGGGGCGGCCGGGCCCGCTCCTAAGATCAGGCGATGACGGATCCTCGTTACCCCGCCAAGCCCCGCCCCGGAGACCGCGTCGCGGTGCTCTCCCCTTCGGCCGGGCTGCCCGCGCTCTTCCCGCAGCCCTACGAGCTGGGCCTGCGCCGGCTCCGGGAGGAGTTCGGGCTGGAACCGGTGGAGTATCCGACCACCCGGAAGATGGGCGCGAGCCCGCAGGAGCGGGCCGCCGACCTGCACGCCGCCTTCGCCGACCCCGAGATCAAGGCCGTGATCGCCAGCATCGGCGGCGACGACCAGATCACGCTGCTCCCGCACCTCGACGCCGATCTGCTGCGCGCCCACCCCAAGCCGTTCTTCGGCTACAGCGACAACACCAACCTGCTCCTGTACCTGAGGAGCCTCGGGCTGGTCGGCTACCACGGGAGCTCGGTGATGGTCGAGCTGGGACGGCCCGGCGCCATGCATCCGCTGACGGCCGGGTCCCTGCGGGCGGCGCTGTTCACCTCGGGCGAGTACGAGCTGTCCGCCGCGGGCGCCAGCGGGGACGTGGGCGGCCACTGGGACGACCCCCGCACCTTCGACGCCGAACCGGACCTGGAGCCGGCCAAGGGCTGGACGTGGCACAACGCCGACCGGGTGGTTCAGGGCAACAGCTGGGGCGGCAATCTGGAGATCATCTCCTGGCTCCTGATGGCCGACCGCCTCGTACGGCCCGTCGAGGAGTACGCGGGCGGGGTGCTCTTCCTGGAGACCTCGGAGGACATGCCGCGCGCCCAGGACGTCTACTGGATCCTGCGCAGCATGGGCGAGCGCGGACTGCTGCGGCAGTTCCCCGCGCTGCTGATGGGCCGGGCGAAGAGCTGGTCCTTCGAGAAGCGCCTCGACACCGAGGAGCGGGAGCGCTACCGCCACGAGCAGCGCGAGGCGGTCCTGCGGGCCCTCGGCGCGTACGCCCCCGACACCATGGCCGTCTTCGACGTGGACCTCGGGCACACCGACCCGCAGCTCGTGATCCCCGTCGGGGGCCGGATCCGGTGGACGGCCCGGCCCGCCGCGTCTTCGTCACGTACTGACGAACATCCCCACCCAGTAGCTCCGTTGGGGTTCCGCCGGCCGGGTACGGGGTGACAATGGGGCTCCCACGGGACGTGTTGGGGGCGGCATGCCGGCGTTGCTCTTCAGGGGATCCGGCCGGGCGCGGGGCTGGGCCGGATACCTCGCTTCGGTAGGGCTCGGAGCAGGTGCGGTGGCGTTGGCGGCGGTGTGGACCTCGGGGCCCTGGGCCGCCGGGATCGGCGCGGCCGTCACCACGCTGTCCGGACTGGCCGCCGAGCGGATGCGGCCCAGCGCCGACCCCCGGCCCGCAGGGGAGGTGCTGCGCACGGCGGCGGGCAGGCTCCCACTGCTGCGCCACGTGGACCGCCCCGAACTGGCCGGAGTACACCCGGCCGAGGCCGCCGCGGCCCCGCCCCCGTACATCCGGCGCGACGCCGAACCGGAGCTGCGCGCCGCCCTGGAGCGGACCCGCTTCGTCCTCGTGGTGGGGGAGTCCACTGCGGGCAAGACCCGGCTCGCCTACGAGGTGGCCCGTGCCCGCTACCCCGGGCACGCCTTCGTCCGCCCGCTCTCCCGCGCCGCGCTGGCCGAAGCGGTACGGATCGCCGGGCGGCGGCGCCGCGCCGTGCTCTGGCTGGACGACTTGGAGGACTTCCTCGGCGCGGGCGGCCTGGGCGGCGCACAACTGGCCTCCCTGCGCACGGCGGTGGTCATCGCGACGATGCGAGTCCAGGAGTACCGGCGCTACGACGCCCGTGAGGAGAGCAGGCTCACCGGCTCCGACCGGGACGCCTGGCGGGCCCAGCGCGACCTGCTCCACCAGGCGGCCGTCATCAGGCTGCCCCGCCACTGGTCCGCGTCGGAGCGGGGCCGGGCCGCCGCCCACCGGGGCGATCCGCGCATCGGGGCCGCGCTGCGCGCGGGCGAGCGGTTCGGGGTGGCCGAGGTGCTCGCGGCCGGTCCGGAACTCCTGGCGGCCTGGGAGAACGCCTGGGCCCCGGGCGCCAATCCACGCGGCGCCGCAGTGGTCGCGGCGGCGGTGGACTGCCGCCGGGCCGGACTGCGCCGCCCGGTGAGCCGCGCCTGGCTGCGCGAACTGCACGCCCCCTACCTCGCGGCCCGGGGCGGCGGGGACCTCCAGCCCGAGCCCTTCGCGGAGGCGATGGACTGGGCGTGCGCCGCCGCCTACGCCACGAGCGGGCTGCTCATCGGCAACTTCGGGGCCGGATTCACCGCATTCGACTACCTGTTGAACGCCCCGGGCAACGGGCCGGTGCCCGACCACCTGTGGCGCGGACTGCTGCCGCTGGTGGAGCCCGCCGACGCCTACGACATGGGGCTCGTCGCCCATCAGGAGGGCCGCCTCGCGCGGGCCGTCGAAGCCCTCGGCCTCGCCTCTCGCGGCGGGGTCCCCGGCGTCGAACTGCCGCTGGCCATCGCCATCGGGGACTCCGGGAAACCGCGACGGGCCGCCGCCGATCTGGCCGGGATCGCCCACCGGCGCGCCGGCCGGCTCGGGCCGAGGCACCCCGACACCCTGGCGGCGCGGCATCAACTGGCCTTCTTCGTAGGGGAATCGGGAAACCATCTGGCCGCCGCGGCCCAGTTCGCAGAGCTGCTCGCGGACGTGGCGCAGGTGCTGGGGCCCGACCACCCGGACACCCTGGCGGCCCGCCATCAGCTGGCCTACTTCACCGGCGAGGGCGGCGATCCCCGCGCGGCGGCCCGCCAGTTGGAGGGGCTGCTGGCCGACCGCTTACGGGTCCACGGCGGCGGCCATCCGCAGGTGCTCGCGACCCGGCGCAGCCTGATCTGGTTCCGGCCCTGTGAACCGGTCTACGCGGAAGCCGAGTTGAGGCGACTGCTGGCCGAAGCCGAAGCCGCCGAGGGGATCGGGCCGGACGATCCGCACACGCTCGCCGTCCGGGGGAGCCTGGCGGCGCTGGCGGCCCGCGCGGGGCGCACCGCCGAGGCGGCCGTGGCCTGGGCGGAGCTCACCGCCGACCGGACCCGGGTACTCGGCGAGGACCACCCGCACGTGTTCTACTCCCGCCTGGAATGGGCCCGCGCCTTGCTCGCCCGGGACCGGGCCCCCGAGGCGGCCGAGGTGCTGACCGGCGCTCTCGCGCGGGCCGAGTCCGTCCTGGAACCGGGCCACCGGCACCTGCGGACGGCCCGGGAACTGCTGGCGCGGACCGCCGGCCGGGCCCCGGCCGCCGACTGGCCCGAGGACTCGCGGCGCGCGGCCGACCCCGGCTGACCGCTCGCGGCCCCCGCTGACCGGCTCACGGCCCCGGCTGACCGGCTCGCAGCCCCGCTGGCCGGCTCGCGGCCCCCGGTGGCGGGCTACAGCAGCGGTGCCAGGGCCCGGGTGGCCGCGAGCAGCGCGGGCGCGTAGGCCTCGATCTCCGTGCGGGAGACCAGGAAGGTCACGGTGGTGATGCTGACGCCGCCGATCGGGCGGCCGCGGGAGTCGAGGATCGCGGCGCCGATGCAGCGGATGGTCGCCTCGTTCTCCTCGTCGTCCAGGGCGAACCCCCGATCCCGCACCCTCTCCAGCTCCGCCTCCAGGGCCTGAGGCGTGGTGAGCGTCTTGGGCGTGCGGCGCGGCAGCCCGGCCGCGGCGACCAGCTCGCGGGCCTCGTCCCCGGGCAGCTGGGCCAGGATGCTCTTGCCGATCGCGGTCGTGTGCAGCGGCATCCGCATGCCGACCCGCGAGGCGGTCTGGAAGGGCTGCTCGCTCTCCAGCTTCCGGATGTAGGTGATGGTCTCCCCACTGTGCAGGGCGAGATGGACCACCTGCCCGGTGGCCTCCTGCAGTTCCCGCAGGATCTGCTCGATGCTGACCGGCTCCCCGCCGCTGACCAGGGCGGACAGTCCGCGCAGCCGGGGGCCGACGCCGTAGCGGCTCTCGCCCTCGGAGCGTACGAAGCCCTGCTCGATCAGCGAGGCCAGGATGCGGAAGGTGCTCGACTTCGGCACGGCCGCCGCGGCCACGACATCGGTGAGCCGGTGCGGGCCGCCGGGCGCGGCCACGGCTTCCAGGATCCGCATCGACTTCTCCAGCGCCGTACCCGCGGCGGAGGTCCGGCCGCCTCGGGCAGTGCCTTCGGCCTCCGCCGACTCGGGCCTTTCGTCCGTGGACAAGGGATCTCCAGGGGTGGGTATGGTCTGCACCAGAAGTTCCGTTACACGATACCAAGTTCCGTTACGTGGAACAAATGGAGGCTCCTTTGTCCTGTCACCCGTACGCGGTCATCGTCGCGCAGCGACTGCTGCCGGTCCTGCGCAACGCCGACGCGGACGAGGCCGTCCGCAACACCGCCGCCCTGCTCGCAGCCGGCTGCCGCGCCGTCGAACTCACCACCTCCACCCCCGGCTGGGCCGAGGCGGTGGCCCGCACCGTGCCGCTCGCCGACGCACAGGGGCGCTCCGCCCTCATCGGCGTCGGCACCGTCACCACCGCCGAGTCCGCGCGGACCGCACTCGACGCGGGCGCCGCCTTCCTCATCTCCCCCTACCCGGCCCCCGAGGTGCGAGAGGTCGCCCGGGAGCGCGGGGCCGTCTTCATCGAAGGCGGCTTCACCCCCGGCGAGATCGCCTCCGCGGTCCGGTCCGGCGGTGCGGCGAAGGTGTTCCCGGCCCACGTGGGCGGCCCGCAGTTCATCCGCTCCCTCAAGGCCGTCCTCCCCGACGCCCTGATCATCCCGACCGGCGGGATCAAGCCCGGCGAGGCCGGCGACTGGCTCGCCGCCGGCGCCGCCGCCGTCGGGATAGGCAGCGGCCTGCCCGCCGACCCGGGCGAACTGGCCGCCGTCTTCGCCGCCCTCGCCCAGCCCTGCTGCGGCGACTGCGCGGGTACGGAGCGGCGACCGTGACCGGGGCCGGGCCCCTGACCGGGGCTGTGGCCGCGACCGCGGCAGGGACCGCAGCAGGGACCGACCCGCAGGGGTACGACGTCCTCGTCCTCGGCGAAGTCCTCGTCGAGATCCACGCCGAAACCGCCCTGCGGGACGCCGCCGACGGCACCCTCGCCCGCGTCTCCTTCTCCGGGGACGCCCTCAACGCCGCGGCCGCGGCGGTCGCCGCCGGAGCCCGCACCGCCCTGCTCGCCGTCGTCGGCGAGGACGAGCTGAGCGTCCCGCTGCTGGCCCGCGCGGCCGAGCTCGGCGTGGACGTCTCCCACGTACGCCGCTCCCCGCGCCCGAACGGCGCCTACCTGCTCTGCGACGACACCGAGGGCGACCGCGAGTTCGTGTACTGGCGCACCGGCAGCGCCGGTTCCACCCTCTCGGTGGAACACGTCGAGTCCTGGCGGGACTTGCTGGCGGGCGCCAAGGCCCTCATCACCAGCGGTATCACCGGAGCCCTGTCGCCGAGCAGCCGTGAAGCCGTCCTGCTCGCCGCCCGGACCGTGCACGAGGCCGGCGGACACCTTTCCTACGACCCCAACTTCCGCTCCCGGCTGACCAGTCGGGCCGAGGCCCGCACGCTGTTGGCCATCATCGCCCCGCTGACCGGGCTGCTGAAGACCTCCTGCCCGGCCGACGCGCTGGCCATGGTCGACACCGACGACCCGGCCGAGGCCGCCGCCCGCTACCGGGCCCTGGGCGCCCGTACGGTCGCGGTCACCGCGGGCGCCGGCCGGCTGCTGCTGGACGACGGCACGGCAGCGGCGTACCTCCCGGTCCCGGTCAATCCCGACCCGGTCGACGCGACCGGTGCCGGGGACTGCTTCACCGGCACCGCCACGGCCCGGCTCGCGCTGGGCGACGGCCTCGCGGACGCGGTCGGGTACGCGATGGCGGCCGCCTCCCTCTCCGTGTCCGGCCGCGGCGGCACCGGACGCATCCCCGATTTCACCGACACGGCCGCCCTGGCGGCCGCCCACCGAGACCACCTCCTCGGCACAGGACAGGCGACGACATGAGCACGGTGGACAGCAAGGACGCCCATCGCCGACGGCTCGGTCCACGACTGGCAGGGAGCGGGCCCCGGCCGCCCGGCTACGCGGCTGCGAGCAGGGCAGTGTCCTCGGCCGACAGTCGCAGCGCGCCGGCGGCGACGTTCTCGGTCAGGTGCTCCGGGTTGCCGGTGCCCGGGATGGCGAGGACGTGCGCGCCCCGGCTCAGGGTCCACGCCAGGCGGAGCTGGGCCGGGGACACACCGTGGGCCCGCGCGAGATCGCGTACCGCCGGTCCCTCCTCGGTGACCCCGCCGGCCTCCTTGCCCGCGCCCGCGATCGCGAAGAAGGGGACGAAGGCGATGCCCTGCTCGCCGCACGTGTCGAGGAAGGCGTGCTCCTCGGCCGGCGAACCGATCCCGTACGCGTTCTGCACGCAGACCACGGGCGCGATGGCCCGCGCCTCGGCGAGGTGGTCCGGCCGTACGTTGGACACGCCCAGGTGCCGGATCAGCCCGGCCGTGCGCAGCTCGGCGAGGGCGCCGAAGTGTTCGGCGATCGAACCGGTCTCCGCCTGGCGCGGGACGCGCAGGTTGACCACGTCCAGGTGGTCGCGGCCGAGCTGGCGCAGGTTCTCCTCGACCTGCCCGCGCAGCTGCCCGGGCGTGGCCCACCACCAGTCGCCGGCGGCGTCGCGGCCCGGCCCGACCTTGGTGGTGATGACCAGCTCGTCGGCGTACGGGGCGAGGGCCCGGTTGATGAGCTCGTTGGCGGAGCGGGTCGCGGAGAAGTAGAAGGCGGCGGTGTCGATGTGGTTGACCCCCAGTTCGACCGCCCGCCTGAGCACCCCGGTCACCCGGTCCCGGTCGCTGGGGGAGCCGTCGGCGAGGTGCGTGAGGCGCATCGCGCCGAACCCGATGCGGCGGACCGGGAGGTCGCCGAGGAGCCAGGTGCCGGAATCGGCCGCGGTGATCTTGTCGGAAGTCATCGGACGAGGGTATCGGGGTCGGTGACCCAGCCCGCGAACAGCACCAGACCGGAGTCCCGGTCGACGGCGAGGAAGCCGAAGGGCCGGTCCACTTCGAAGTCGGCCTGCCGGACCCGGTACGACGGGACCCTCGCGGCCCCGCGGAACATGCCGACGGCCGTGACGGCCGCGGCCTCGAACCCCTCCGCGTGGAAGCGGGCCACGGCCGACTGGCGGGCCGAGCCGACCGCCAGCGGGACGCGGGAGATGCCGGGGAAGTGGCCGGGGCGGGCGGCCGCGGAGGTGAGCCCGAACAGCTCGGAGTGGAGCAGCAGGTCGTGCTCGGCGCGGATGTCGAAGGCCACCGTGCCGATCCGGACCACGGGGTCGGGGCTGGTCGAGTCCACGGTGCGCAGCGACAGCCCGGGACCAGCGGCGCCGTCGGGAAGCGCGCTCGCGGTCGAGGAGGCCAGCGCGCCGGTGACCTCGGCGATCCCGGTGGTCAGCACGTCTCCCGGCGCGGTCCCGGGCTCCCCGAGCAGCAGGTGCACGTCCACGCCGCGTGCGCCGGGCGCACCGGGTACGGAAAGCAGGGTGACCGGGCCGGAGGGCCCCCGGGCCACCCGGATCCGCTCGGGGAGGGCGTGGGTGACGGCCAGTCCGCGCAGCGAGCGCCCGGTCCAGGGGCCGTGGGGCGGCTGCACCGGCCGCTCGGAGAAAGGCTGTTCCCAGGTCAGGTTCAGCGCGAGCGCGGAGGCGAGGACCAGGTCGACGTGCGGACCGACCTCCACCGGCATCTTCTCGACGAGGCCGCCGGTTCGGTCGGCCGCCCAGGAGTCCAGGGCCTTGCGGTCGGTGTCCTCGTCGCCGGTCAGGACCGACCGGGTCCCGGCGGGGAGCCGGGCCGACCAGGCCTCCTCCAGCGGGAGGTCCCGCCTGGTCCACACGCCGGTGGCCGCGCGCAGGCCCCGTACGCCGTCCAATGCGGTCAGCAGCTCCCGGGCGGCTTCGGCCGCGGTGTCGGCGGGTATGCCGAGGGCCTCGGTCAGTTCGGTGCGGGCCGGGCCGTCGGCGCCGTCCGCGAGCAGGGCCAGTAGCGGCCAGAGCCCGGCCGCCGTGAACACCGTGCCTTCGGCCGTGTCCGGGGACTGCGCCCGCCACCGTGCCGCCGCCCAGCGTGCCGTCAGGCGGTTGACCGCCTCCACCGTCGAGTTGTCCATGCAACGGAGCCTACGGGCAAGGGCCGGGCGGAGCGGGAACTGCTCAACCCCACTCCTCGGCATCCAGCTTGGCCCAGGCCTCCGCTTCCTCCGCCTCGTGGTCCATCTCCTCGTAGGGGAGGGGGTCCGCCACCCAGCCCGCGGCGAGCACCAGGCGGGAGGTCCGGTGGACGGCGAGGAAGCCGAAGGGGCGGTTAAAGGCGACCTCGGCGTGTCGGACACGGTACCTCAGCCGGGGCATCGCGCAGGCGCCGACGGCCCCGATCGCCGTCACGGCGGCGGCTTCGAAGCCCTCGGAGTGGAAGCGCGCCACCGCCGACTGCCGGGCGGAGCCGACGGCCAGCGGTTCGCCGCTGATGCCCGGGAAGTGGCCGCTGCGGCTGTCGCGGGCGCTCTCCAGGCCGAACAGCCCGGCCGAGTCGAGGAGATCGTGGTCCGCCTCCACTTCGAAGGCCACCGTGCTGATGACGAGCCGGTGTTCGCGGCGTTCCGAGAGAATGCTGCCGATGTGCAGGCCCGGCCCAGGGTTCCCTTCGGGCAGCAGGCTCGCGCCCGTCGTCGGGATTGCCCGGGTGACGGCCGCGATACCGGCCTGGAGGGTCCGGCCCGGCGGGGCCTGCGGCTCGCCCAGGACGAGATGGACGTCGACTCCGCCGTCGCCCACCACCTCCAGCAGGGTGACCGGGCCGCCGGGCGCCCGGGCCACGCGGACCCGGTCGAGGAGGGGCGTACTGCGGCTCAGGCCCTGCACGGTCCGCCCCGACCAGGGGCCTTCGTCGATCTCGGTGGTCCAGGCGTGGAAGGGCTGGATCCACCGCGTGCGCAGCGTGAGCGCGGAGGCGAGCACGAAGCGTGTCTCCTCGTCGACGGGCACCGGCATTCTCTCGATGAGGCCGTCGGTGCGTTCGGCGGCCCAGGCGTCGAGGGCCTTGCGATCGGTGTCCTCGTCGCCGGTCAGAGTGCCCCGGGCTCCGGCGGGGAGGCGGTCCGACCAGGCCGTCTCCAGGGCGAGGTCCCGTCGCGCCCACAGGCCGGTGGCCGCGCGCAGGCCCCGTACGCCGTCCAGGGCGGTCAGTAGTTCCCGGGCGGCTTCGGCCGCCGCGTCGGCGGGTATGCCGAGGGCTTGTTCCAGTTCGGTGCGGGCGGGTCCGGCGGCGCCGTCGGCCAGCAGGGCCAGCAGCGGCCAGACCCCGGCGGCCGTGAACACCGTGCCCGTGCCGTCCGCCGCGGTGTGACCGGCCCACCGGGAGGTGAGCGCGTTGACCGCGCGTACCGTCTTCGTCTTCATGCGGGGAGCGTAAGGGTTGGGGCGCCGCCGGGCCGCGTCGTTTTTCCGCGGCCCGGCGGCGCTGTTCAGGGGCGGGGCCGTCAGCGGCCGCGCAGGCCCTCGTCGACCGCGGTCATCAGCTCACCGTCGGCGGTGTCCGCGTCCAGCGACCAGAACATCGCGCCTCCGAGGCCCTCTTCGCGGATGTACCGGGTCTTGGTGCGCAGCACCTGAGGGTCGTCGTACGTCCACAGGGTGGTGCCGTCGAACAGCCAGGCGCTGCCGCCCGGGCGATCCCGGTGCAGCGTGTAACTGCCGGACGCCGCCAGCTGCTTGAGCTCCTTGTAGTCCGCGTATCCGGATGCCCAGGCGGCCGGAGCCGGGCCCGTCGCGGGCTGCCCCATGCCGTCCCCGCCGCCGCTGACGCCGGTCCAGCCCTGCCCGTAGAACGGCATGCCCATCACGAGCTTATGCGCGGGCGCGCCGCGCCGCTCCCAGGCGTCCACGGTCCCGTCGACGCTGAAGTCGTTCCTCGCGTACAGCGCGGACTGCTGGGCGGTGGTCGCCTCGCCGGAGACGTGGAAGTCGTAGCCCTGGAGGGTCACGAAGTCGAGGTCGCGCATGATCCGGCGGACGTCGAAGCCCGCGTCGATCTTGGCGGGGGCGGTCGGGACGAAGGCGGACAGCTCGTACTTCGCCTTCCGCTTCTGGCTGCGGGCGTAGTCGTCGAGCTGGGTGCGGAACTCGCTCACCAGCGCCGTGAAGTTCTTCTTGTCCTCGGGGCGGTAGGTGGTGTCGGCGTCGCCCGAGGAGCCGGGCCACTCCCAGTCGAGGTCGATCCCGTCGAAGATCCCGGCGGCCGAACCCGCGCCGCCGCGGCTGCCGTCCTGCGGAAGGTTGCCCTTGATGTACAGGTCGATGCAGGAGGACACGAGAGCCTTGCGCGAGGCCGGGGTGAGCGCGGCGTCCGAGAAGTGCGTGGACCAGCTCCAACCACCCAGGGATATCAGGACCTTGAGGTCCGGGTGCTTGGCCTTGAGCTCGCGGAGCTGGTTGAAGTTGCCGGCGAGCGGCTGCACCCAGTCGTCGGCGACGCCGTCCACCGAGTTCTCGGCGTCCAGCGGACGGACGTAGTCCGCCCAGGCGTCGGCCTCACCGGGGACGTTGCCGGTGAAGCACTTGCCGTCCGCGCCGATGTTGCCGAAGGCGTAGTTGATGTGCGTGAGCTTGCTCGCGCTGCCGTTCTTCTCCAGGTCCTGGACCTGGAAGTCCCGTCCGTAGACGCCCCATTGGGTGAAGTAGCCGACCTTCTTGTACGAGCGGCCGTGCCCGGAGCCGTCGTGGCCGCCCCCGTCGTGGGCGGGGGCGAAGGCGGTCAGCAGGGAGAGGGAGCAGGCGGCAACGGCCAGCCTGCCGAGCATGCTGCGGCGCATGGGCTTCCTTTGCGGATGCGGTGAGTGGTGCCGGGGCGCGTGCGCTGTACATGCGGAAACTATTGGTCTGGACCACAGCGGGTCAAGGGGGTGGGGTGAAACGTGGTGGGCGAACACAGGTGGGCCCCGCCGCCGGCGGGGCCCACCTGTGTTCGCCACGGTCACGTCAGACTGGACGGACCGGTGCTGTGGTCACCTCACGGCACGAGCCGGTAGGCGTTCGTGATCGTCTCGCGCACGGTGTTGCCGGCCTTGTCCCTCAGGTCCACCCGGAAGGACACGGACTTGGCCGCCGCCGGGTGCTGCACGATCACCGAGCGGGCCCCCTTCGCATCGGTCGTCACCGCGAGGAGCTTCCAGGTCTTCCCCTCGTCGAAGGAGACCCGGACGGTCAGTGCGGCGACCTGCCCGGCCCCCGCGGCCGGCCCGCCCAGGTGCAGCGGAACCTTCAGGGCGTCGCCCACCCGGGCCGTCCCCCGCAGGCTCAGCGTCGGGGAGAGCCGCACCGTGGACAGCGGCAGTCTGACCGACTCGTCCGTGGGAGGCCGGGCCGAGGTGAACGTCCAGGCCGCGGCCACCTTCGTACTGGTCGTGGTGTCCAGGGGAGAGCGCCTCGACTCCGCGCTCAGTCGGTACGCCGCCGAGCCGGCCGGAACGTCTGCGCTCACCTGGCCGTTTTCCGCCCCCTCGGCGATGACCTTGCCGCCGGATTCCAGTCGGGTGAAACCCCCGGTGACGTATGAGCCGCCCACGTGGCCGCTGCCGTCGTTGAACAGCCGGAGGTTGGCGTAGATGTTGTCGCCGGTCCGGTGGACGCCGACGTCCTGGAACCCGTTCTCCATGCTGGGACCGACCACGCCGAAGTTGAACCTCACGGCCTTGCTGCTGCCCGGCTTGTAGGTGATGAGGTCGGTGTCGTAGCCCAGGCGCGAGTCACCCTGGGCGTTGAGCTGGTACACGTTCCAGGTCCAGCGGACCCCGATGGTGCTGACGTACTGGACGCCGGACATCGGCAGGTCCTGCTCGATGGGGTCGCGCATGCCGAAGGCGGACGTACCGGTCACGTCGTAGGGCGTCATCCAGAGCAAGCCCTTCGCCCCGGTGACGGACGCCGCGAAGCCGAGCTTCAACTCGGCGACCTCGGACCGGGTGACGGTCTTGGTCAGGCCGGTGAACAAGCTGCCCGTGCGGTTGAAGGCGAGCCGGTAGTCGACGTTCTTGCCGGCCGCGCCGGGGTTCTTCCACACCCCGTTGAACTGCGCCTGCATGCCGGTGCTCGTCGTGCCGAGCGCGGCGGTGCGGACCGGTGTCCGTCCGTCGAAGGTCCAGGAGCTGGCCACCCGCGCGTTCGGATCGGTGTACCCGAGGGTGCCGCCGACCAGCCGTGCTGCCGGATCCGGGGTGGTGACGGTGAACGGCTTGGCCTTGCGGGCGTCGAGCACGATTGTGGTCTTCGCGGTCACCTTGACGACCGGCTGGACGAAGACGGCCATCCGGCCGCCCGCGCCGAAGACGACGCTCTCCAAGTGGTAGTTGCCCCTGGGTATCCGCTTCACGACGGTCCCGCCCGGCACGACCGGGAAATCGATGCGTCCCGGCACCTCCCTGTCGATCTTGGCGAGTGCGCTGGAGTAGCTCAGCGGAGCCTTGCCGTCGACATCGGTGTGCCGGAGGGTGACGTCGTATGACTCCACCTCGCGGACGGCCACCATGCCGGTGCGCACCGACTGGCCGCCGCCCTCGGCCCGTACGCTGCCGCCGAAGGTGCCGTCGGCCGTGCCCTTGCGGGTGTCGACGGTGACGGTGGTGGTCGCGGTGCCACCGGCGGGGACGGTGAGCTGGGCGTCCTTGACGGTGAACATTCCCGCCGGGGCCGGGCCGCCCCCCGGGCCGGTCGCGGCCGTGCTCAGCTTGAGGGTGACGGGCTTGGTGCCGTAGTTGCGGTAGGTGAGGGACTTGCCGACCGGCTTGTCGTCGGCGTGCGGCCAGAGCCGCGTACCGAAGTTGAGCGAGCCGGACTCGGAGACGACGACGGCCGTGGCGGCCCGTGCCAGGTCGACCCGGCCGGAGCCCTGTTCGAAGGCGGTGAGCGCCGGGTCGGGGCGGGCCGATCCGGTGAGCAGCGCCTTGAGCTGGGCTCCGCTCCAGGTGGGGTGCTGCTGGAGCACCAGGGCGGCGGCGCCCGCGACGTGCGGGGCGGCCATCGACGTGCCCGACATGGTGGTGTAGCTCTTGTCGTCGGGATTCCAACTGTGCGTGCTCAGGGCGGCGGTGATGTCGACGCCCGGAGCGGTGATGTCCGGCTTGGACGCCCCGTCGGCCGTCGGGCCGCGGCTGGAGAAGTCCGCGATCCGGTCCTGCTTGTCGACCGCGCCGACCGTGAGCGCGGCCGGGGAGCTTCCGGGCGAGCCGATCGTCCCGGGCCGGTCGCCGCTGTTGCCCGCGCTGATCACGAAGAGGGCCTTGGCGGAGAGGCGGGCGACCGCCGCCTCCTTCGGGTCCACACCCGGGTCGTCCTGGCCCCCGAGGCTCATGTTGACGATCTTCGCGCCCTGGTCGACGGCCCACTGCATGCCGCTGATGATGCCCGACTCGGATCCCCAGCCGTCGTCGTTGATGACCTTGCCGTCCAGGAGCCGCACCCCGGGCGCCACGCCCTTGTACTGGCCGCCCGACCGTGCGCCGGTCCCGGCGACGATGGAGGCCACGTGGGTGCCGTGCCCGAACCGGTCGAGGGAGTCGGGGGAGTCGCTGAAGTTCTTCTCGGCGATCTCGACGCCCTTGAGGTCGGGGTGGTCCTGGTCGACGCCCGTGTCCAGGACCGCCACCTTGACGCCCTTGCCGGTGTAGCCCGCATTCCACATGACGGGCGCGCCGATCTGCGGCACGCTCGTGTCGAGGGAGGCGCGGACCTTGCCGTCCAGCCACACGTGGGCGATGGGCGTGGTGGGAGCGGCTCCCCGCGCACGGGCGTCCATGCTGCCGGTGACCGCCGACCACAGGGCCGCCGTCTCGGCCTTGGGCACCTCGAAGGCCTCGCCGTCCACGGAGGGCAGCGGACGGCGCTCGCGCGCGACCCGGGCGAGCGGGTCACCGGTCGCGAAGGCACCCACCGGGGCGCCGTCCTTCCGGTAGCCGATGATCAGGGGCAGTGCGCCGCGGTGCGCGTCGTCGTACCCGTCCTTGGCCAGCTGGGCGACATCGAACAGCCGCCGGTCCAGGACGCCGTCGCCGAGCAGGCGCAGGGCGTCCATCGGAATGACGTACGTGTGCCCGGCCTCGCGCCGGACCGAGAAGGTGGTCTTCTCGCGGCCCGCACCACGCGTGATCCGGACGACGGCGCCGTCGCCGCCGACGACCACGCGGTCACCGGTGATCAGCGTCACCGTCGCGTCGGCCGGCGGCTTCGCGCCGGCCGAACTCCCCGTCGTCTCCTGCGACTCCTGCGTGTCCTGCGAGTCCTGATAGGTGTCCTGTTGCGCGTCCTGTGCGGTGGAGTTCGCGGCCAGTGCCGGCTGGATGCCGGCCGCGGCCGTCCCCATGATCAGCGTCCCGGCCACAGCGGCTGTGAGTGCCGCCGTGCCCGCCCTCGTTCTGGATGCCACCCGTTTCCCCCAATTCGGTGTGTGCGCCAGCGCGTTCGCCGGTACCACGCACCGGGGACGGGGTGCGGTTCTCCACGGCCGCAAGAGGGAGGGTGCGTTCCGGAGAGATGCACCCCAGGGCGTGGCCGGGCGCCTCCCCTGGGCGGCTTCGCGCGGTGCCTCCGGTGGGCGTGCCGCGGGGTCAACTGTCCACGGCGCGACACTTGTTGTCTCAAAATCTGGACATCAAATAGGATCGGTCGCGGCGGGCCGACCCCTGTCGGCATCGCTCTGACCAGCGAAGACGGCCCGGTCGTCGACCGGCTCGGATGTGCCGGCGTGCAGACCCGGGACGAAATTCCTCGTGTTTGATCACCGAATTCAGTGGATCTTCGGCGTCCGCCGTGACATGGTTGGTCTCACCGAAGGGGTGTAGCTCAGTTGGTAGAGCACCGGTCTCCAAAACCGGTTGTCGTAGGTTCGAGCCCTGCCACCCCTGCCATGCTTGACCAGGTATTCATCGAAAAGGGACTCCGGGAGAACGCTCCCGGAGTCCCTTTTCGCTTGCCCCGGGGGCGTAGCCTCCCTTGGGTGGCGAAGACCGTGACGTATGTGGAGATGACCGACCCGAGTCAGCTCGTTCCCGGTGCTCCGGCCCCGGGACTGGCGCTCGTCGCCGTTGGCGAGGACCTGGCGCTGGTTCCCGGCCTGATGGCCAGGATCGGTGCGCCGTACCAGTGGCGCAGCGCCCGACGTGGCCCCGAGGAGTGGCAGGCGTGGTTCGCCGGGCATCCGGACCGGACGTGCTGGCTGCTGACCTTGGCGGACGAGCCCGCCGGCATGGTCTGCTACGACCTCCACCCGGGCGCCGACGTCGAGATCAGGACCTTCGGGCTCTTGCCGGAGTTCACTGGGAAGGGGCTCGGCGGTCATGCGCTGACGCTCGCGGTCCGGCAGGGCTGGAAACTGGTGCCGGGCGTGCGCCGGGTATGGCTGCACACGTCGTCGGCCGACAACTCCAACGCGCTGCCCAACTACCACCGCCGCGGCTTCCGCACCTTCAAGACCGAGGAAGGCGCGTCGGATTCGGACAGCATGTCTTAATCCATGGCAGACAGGCAGGCCGGGTGTGCGGACATGATCGCGCCGCGCTTCGGCGCACTGGCCGAGCTGCCTGCGGCCGGCTCTGCCCTCACGCTTGGAGGGACTCAGTAGGTCGGGCAGAGGTTGGCCTGGACGGCCGCGACGATCAGGGCGGACTTGACGGGGCCGAAGCCGTCGGGGTGGTTGGGGCCGATGAAGCGCTGGTTCGCGCCGGCCACTCGCTTGGCCGGGTCCTTCTCGCCCTTCATCGACTGGCACTGGTCGAGGCCGCGCGAGACGGCCTTGTCGTCCTTGCCGTTGACGATCTCGGGGTCGATCGTGTTCAGCGCGGCCAGATAGGCGGCGCGCTGCGCGGGAGCGGGGCTCGGCGGGAGGCCGCTGTCGGGGCGGGCCGCGCTCGGATCGACGCTGGGCCTGCCGCTCGGATCGGTGCTCGGCACGGTCGAGGCCGGGGCCGGGCCGGAGGTCTTGCCGGGAGCCGGCGCGTCGGAGTCGCTGCCGCACCCCGTGAGGGCGAGGAGTCCGGCGCCGGTGAGGGCGATGATCACGTGGTGTCTGCGCATCGGGCCATGGTCGCCCGGGTCCGGCACCCACGGGGCCGCTGTGACGGGGCTGTGACACGGCATCCCGGAGCGCCTGGGCCGTCTCTTCCGGATCTGCCGGGCGGCGCGGGCCGGGCAAGATCCGAAAGGGACGGCCTAGTAGTGCTTCGTTAGGTTCTGGGTCTGGTTCTGTTGCGGGGCAGGGGGTGGCCGCAGGTGGTGCAGGTGCCGGTCCAGCACTTGAGCAGGTCCTGGAGCGTGTCGAGGACTTGGTAGAGGGTCAGGCCGGCGTGTGTGCTTTTGGGTCGAGCCGTCGCAGGGTGAGGAAGGCCTGGGCGGCGGTGACGAGGGTGACGTGGTGGTGCCAGCCGCGCCAGGTCCGGCCTTCGAAGTGGTCCAGGCCCAGTCCGTGCTTGAGTTCGCGGTAGTCGTGCTCGATCCGCCAGCGCATCTTCGCCCACCGCACCAGGTCGGCGATCGGGGTGGTGGCGGGCAGGTTGGTCATCCAGTAGCGGTCGGCCCGTCCGCTCCTGCGGGCTGTTCGACCAGCAGGGTTCGCAGCGGCAGGACCCCGTTCCACTGGTTGCGTCCACCGGCCTGTTCCTGGGCGGTCCGGCAGGCCTCTTTGCCCGACGGACGCACTTCCAGGACAGCGAAACGCGAGGTCATCGCACCCTTGCTGCCCTGGCGCCAGGTGACTTCCCGGAAACAGGTGCCGGCATCGATGAAATCCGGCAGGGACCGGGCCGCCTCGCGGTAGCGGGGCAGTGTGGGCGGCCCCAGCCCGCCGTAAGCCGGCTGGAGGGGCTCGGCGGCGGCAGGCCGTGCGACTTCTTTGGGATCGACCGCCATCACGTAGGACCATCCGCGTTCCTCCAGCGCGAGCCGGAAGGAGACGCTGCGGCCGTAGCCGGCATCGGCCACGATCACCGGCACCCTCGGCAGCCAGGTGGCGAGGCGGTCGAGCAGACCCAGAGCAAGACGGATCTTGGAGACATGCCCGATCTCGTCGGGCACCCCGGCCCTCTGCCGCCGCCCCTCGTCCCCGGCCCAGTCCTCGGGCAGGAACAACTCCCACTCCAACGGGCAGGACGCGAAGTCGGTCGCTGCGTGGACGCTGACCGCGACCTGGCAGTTGGCCGTCTTGCCCAACGCGCCGCAGTACTGCCGGGCCACTCCCGCCGACGCCGTCCCGCACTTGGGGAACGACACGTCGTCGACCACCCACACCTCGGGCCCGACAGCTTCCGTCAGCCGCTCGGCGATCCGCCGCCGCACCGGCAGCGGATCCCACGGCGACTGATTCACGAACTGCTGCAAGGCCTGCATGTTCCCGTCCGGTAACCGCTCGGCCATCGGCTGGATCGACTTACGCCGCCCGTCCAGCATCAAACCCCGCAGATAACACCCGCCCCACCTGCGCTGATCCCGCCGCGGAAACGACGCGAACACATCAGCAACGAACTCCGCCAACTCACCACGGAGCCGTTCCACCTCCCCAAGCCTCATAACCGGAGGATGCCCACCACCAGGCGATAGATCACCCGACGTAACGAAGCACTACTAGCCTGGGGGGATGACCCCCACCGCCGAGCGCGTGCCCCAGTCCGACCTGCGGGACTTCCTGCGTTCCCGCCGCGCCCGGATCGGACCCGAGGAGGTGGGCGTCGCCGCTCATCCGGGAAGGCGCCGCGTGCCCGGGCTGCGGCGCGAAGAGGTCGCGCAGCTCGCGGGGGTCAGCGTGGACTACTACACCCGGCTGGAGCAGGGCCGCACCCTGCACGTGTCCGCCGAGGTCCTCGACGCCGTGGCCCGGGCGCTGCGACTCGATGCCACCGAGCGGTCCCACCTCTTCGGCCTGGCCCGGCCGCAGCGGGCGCCCGGGCCCGGGCGCGCCACCGACACGGCGGCCGGCGCCCCCGGCCCCGTGGAGACGGCCGGCCCGCAGCGGGTCCGGGCGGGCCTCTACCGGGTACTGGACGCCCTGGACGACGGCACCCCAGCGATGATCATGGGGCGCCGGCTCGACGTCCTGGCCGCGAACCGGCTCGCGGAGACCCTCTACGCCGGCTTCGGCGCGGAGGCGCCGGGGTCGGGCATGGCGGGGTCGGGCACGGTGGGGTCGGGCGCCGCGGAGTCGGACGCAGTCGAGTCGGGCACAGTCGAGTCCGGTGAAGCGGAGTCGGGCACACCGGATTCGGGCACAGAGACGTCGGGTACACCGGATCAACGCCGCCGCAATCTGGCCCGGTTCCTCTTCCTGGACCCCACCGCCCGGGCGCTCTTCGCCGACTGGGAGAGCGCCGCGCGCGGAGCCGTCGCCGCGCTGCGGTTCTACGCGGGCAGGCACCCGTACGATCCGGCGCTGAGCCCCCTCGTCGATGAACTGGCCGCGTTCGACGGTGACTTCCGGCGCTGGTGGGCCGGGCACGACGTGCTCGAGCACACCCACGGCACCAAGCGCTTCCGGCACCCCGCTGTCGGCGAACTGGCCCTGGAGTACGAGTCCCTCACCTTCCCGGACGACCCCGACCAGACCCTCTACCTCTACACGGCCGAGCCGGGATCACCCTCCGACGAGGCGCTGCGGACCCTCGCGTCCCGGGCGCCGCGGGCGTCCCGGCCGGCCGGCGCGGTGCGCCCGGGACGATGACGCCCCGCGCCTTCTGGCAGACTGGCCGGGTTATCCAGGCGGTGCGAGACAGGAAACCGGTGTGAATCCGGTGCGGTCCCGCCACTGTGACCGGACGCCCCCGCACGGGGACCCGGGAGTCAGACACTGAAGCACCGCCTTTTCGGTTCGACCAGGGGACGCGGATCCCCCGGAGAGGCTTCACCATGTCTTCGTACTCCCGTGCGCTGCTGCGCGCGCTCCTGCCGGTCCCCCTCCTGATACCGCTGGCCGCGTGCGGGGGGTCTCCCGGACCGCAGGACGTGAAGGCGGTGGGAGCCGCGCCCGGCTTCCCGTACACGGTCACCAACTGCGGTGTCACCAGCACCTATCAGGCGCCGCCTCAGCGTGCGGTCGCCATGAACCAGCACGCCACCGAGATCCTCCTGGCCCTCGGGCTGGAGGGGAGGACGGTCGGGACGGCCTACCTGGACGACGCCGTGCTGCCCGCCTACCGGCCCGCGTACGACAAGATCAAGGTGCTGGCGAAGGATTACCCCGCCAAGGAGATCCTCCTCGGCGCGAACCCCGACTTCGTGTACGGGGGTTACTCCAGCGCCTTCGACAAGGCGCAGGGCCGCGACCGCGAGGGACTCGCGAAGTCCGGCATCAACTCCCGGCTCAGCGTGGAGTACTGCACCGAGGGCAAGGTCAGCCTCGACCAGCTCAGGACCGAAATCACCGAGGTGGCACGGACCTTCGGCGTGCCCGAGCGCGGCGAGCGGCTCCTCGCGGACGAACAGCGCCGGATCGAAGCCGTCAGCGCACGTGTGAAGGACAGGGCCAAGCCCGCCGTCTTCGTCTACGACTCGGGCGAGGCCTCCGCCTTCACCTCGGGCGGCAGGGGCATCGGCAACGAGATCGTCTCGCTGGCGGGCGGGACGAACGTGTTCGCCGACCTCGACGACACCTTCGGCGACGTGTCGTGGGAGAAGGTCATCGAGCGGGGGCCCGAGGTCGTCCTCATCTACGACTACGGCGGGACCACCGTCGAAGCCAAGAAGCAGCGTCTGTTGAACGATCCGGCGCTGGCACAGGTACCCGCGATCAAGAACCGGCGGTTCGTCGTGCTGCCGCTGTCCTCCGCCGTGCTCGGCGTACGCGTCGCCGACGCCGTCGAGTCGCTGGGCGGCCAGCTCCACCCCGTCGCCCCGTGAGGCTCCGGGCCGCCCGCGCGTTCACCCGTACCCCGGTCGTACTGGCTCTGCTCGCCGCCGCGCTGGCCGCGTCGGCGCTGGCGGGGCTGGCCCTGGGACCGGTACGGATCCGTCCGGGCCAGGTGCTCGACATCGTGCTCGCAGGGCCGGGACCCGGCGGGGGAGCAGGCGCCTTCGGGGCGATCGTGTGGGACGTCCGGATGCCGCGCGTCCTGCTCGGGGCCGTCGTCGGCGCGGGACTCGCCGTCGCGGGAACCGTGCTCCAGGCCCTCGTGCGCAATCCGCTCGCCGACCCGTTCCTGCTCGGAGCCTCCTCCGGGGCCTCGGCCGGAGCCGTGCTGGTGATCGTCTTCGGCGCCGGATTCCTCGGCTTCGCGGGCGGCACCGCCGTCCCGCTCGCCGCGTTCGCCGGATCGATGGGCGCGCTCGTCGCCGTCTACGCGATGGCCCGGCGCGGCGGCGCCATGACCACCGGCCGGCTGATCCTCGCCGGAGTCGCCGTCCAGTACGTGCTGTCCGCCCTGACCAGCCTGATCCTGGTGCTGGCCGCCCGTCCGGACCAGATCCGCAGCGTGCTGTTCTGGACCCTCGGCGGGCTCGGCGGGGCCCGCTGGGGCGAACTGGCCCTCCCCGCAGGGGCCCTGCTCCTAGGCACCGGGCTGCTCATCGCCCTGGCCCGGCCGCTCGACCTGCTGCTGGCGGGGGAGGAGGGCGCCCAGACGCTCGGCCTGGACACGAGCCGGTTCCGGGCCGCCGTGTTCGTCCTCACCTCGCTCGTCATCGGCGTACTGGTGGCCTACAGCGGGGCGATCGGCTTCGTGGGGCTGATGGTGCCGCACGCCGCCCGGATGGTCGTCGGCGCCGGGCACCGGGCACTGCTGCCCGTGGCCGCGCTGGGAGGGGCGGTGTTCCTGACCCTGGCCGACCTGATCGCCCGTACCGCCGCCGCGCCGGAGGAGATCCCGGTGGGCGTGGTCACGGCGCTCGTCGGCGGGCCGTTCTTCCTGTGGATGCTGCGCAGGTCCACCCGTACCGAAGGGGTCGTGGGATGACGGCGGGACGGCCGGCGGGTCCGGCGGCGGGGCGCACGGCCGGGCCGGCGGCTGGGCGGGCGGCCGGGCCGGCGGCTGGGCGGGCGGCCGGGCCGGCGGAACTCGCCGTCGAGGCCGTGCGTTACGAGATCGACGGGCAGCCGCTGCTGCACGGGATCGACCTCACCGCCCGCCCCGGCGAGACGGTCGGAGTCGTCGGCCCCAACGGCAGCGGCAAGACGACACTGCTGCGCTGCGTCTACGGCACCCTGCGCCCGACCGGCGGGCGCGTCCTACTGGACGGCGTGGACGCGGCCTCGCTGGGCGTCAAGGACCGTGCCCGGCGGGTGGCGGTGGTGCCCCAGGACGCGGCCGGCACCTTCGGGCTGACCGTGCGCGAGGTGGTGGCCATGGGGCGCAGCCCGCACAAACGGTTCTGGGAGCAGGACGGACCCGACGACGTACGCCGCGTCGCGCGGGCTCTGGACACCGTCGGCGCGGGCGCCCTCGCCGGCCGCCGCTTCGACGGGCTCTCGGGCGGCGAGCGCCAGCGCGCCCTGGTGGCCCGCGCCCTCGTCCAGGACCCCGGCCTGCTCGCCCTGGACGAACCGACCAACCACCTGGACATCCGCTACCAACTGGAGATCCTCGGCCTGGTCCGCGCCCTGCCCGCCACCGCCCTGCTGGTCCTGCACGACCTCAACCTGGCGGCGATGTACTGCGACCGCCTGTACGTCCTGGCGGGCGGCCGGGTGGCCGCCTCGGGCACTCCGGCCCAGGTACTGACGGAGTCCTTGCTGGCCGAGGTCTACGGGGTCCGCACCCGCATCGCCACCCACCCGACGACGGGCGCGCCGAACATCGTCTACCTTCCGGAGGATGGGGACCGGACGGGGCACTGAGACGGACGTGACGGCGGGCTGGGACGCCCTGGAGTTCGGGGAGGCGGTGAGCCGGCGGCTGCGCCAGGACAGACGGGAGGGCCTGAGCATGAACCGGGCCGCGCCCGACGAGATCCTGGTGGGGCTGCTCGGCATCAGCGACCAGTTGCTGTACCGGGCGGACCTGCCGCAAGCGGTGCTGGAGGCCGCGATCGCGCACCCGGACCGGCGCGTGCGCGGCAGCCTGGCCGAGCACCGGGGCGTCACGTTGCGGTTCCTCAGGACCGGCACCCGAACCTGCGTCACCCTCACCACCGAACAGTGGTCCCGGCTCGTGCGGGGAGAGCCGGACGACGGGCGCCGGTACGCGTTGGCGTACCTGGCGGACGCCGCCGGGGGCCTGCTCGCCGAGGACGTGTACGAAGCGCTGGCGGCGGCCCGCTCCGCCGAGGCCCGGGCGGACGCCGCGAGCCTGCCCCGCATGCCGGAGCGGCTGCTCCGGGCCCTGGCCGCCGATCCGGAGGCCACCGTGCGCGCGGCGGCGGCCGAGGCGGCCTGGGCGGGCTTCGACGAGGGGATCCGGGCCCGCCTGGCCGAGGACCGCGCCGAGGTGGTGCGGACGGCGGTCGCGCTGGCCCGGCACGAGGAGGTCCCGGTCACGTGCGAGCTCTTCGACCGGGTGAGGAAGACGTTCGACCTGGTGGAGAGCCGGCGGCTGGCCCGGGACCTCGTGCTGCGCCTGACCGGGAGCCCGGATCCCACCTGGCGGAGGTTCCTCGCGGAGAATCCGTACCTGGAACCCGACCAGGTCGCCGTACTCGCCGCCGATCCGGATTACTCCGTACGCCTCGCCGTATCGCTGCGGCCCGAGCTGACGGAGGAGGAGCGGGCCGGCTTCCTGCCGGGCCTGGAACTGGACGGCATGCGCCACCCCGCAGCGTGGGTGACGGCCCTGCACGGTGATCCCGAGGCGATGCGCCGGCTCGCCGGCTCCGTCCACCCCGTACTGCGCGGCAGCGTGGCGATGGCC
Organism: Streptomyces sp. GL_148; assembly: GCF_057834205.1. NCBI lineage: Bacteria > Bacillati > Actinomycetota > Actinomycetes > Kitasatosporales > Streptomycetaceae > Streptomyces > Streptomyces sp. GL_148. The sequence continues at coordinate 8,061,675 of NZ_CM174396.1, forward strand.
CGGCGGCTGCCGGCCGATGTCGTGGAGCGGCTGGCCCGGGACGAGGACCGGACCGTGCGGCTGTTCCTCGCGGAGCGCTGCGACGACGCCCCGGCGGACATGCTGCTCGAGGTCTTCACCTGGTGGACCGGCAGCCTGTCCACCCCGAACCGCCCCTACGGCCATCCGAACTTCCCCGGCCGCGACCTGCTCCGCTACGCCGAGAACCCCAACCGGAGGCTGCGGCAGCTCGCGCTGGACGACCCGGACTCCACGGCGGAGCTGGTGGAACGCTTCAGCCGGGACGAGGACGAGGAGGTCCGGGCCCGGGCGGCGACCGACCCCCGGCTGTCCGCGGAGTCGGCGGAGCGGCTGCTCCGCGACCCGTCCCCGTCGGTCCGCCGGGAAGCTGCGGAGCATCCGCGGCTGCCGGTGCCCGCGCTGGTCGGGCTGCTCGGCGATGAGGAGACGGCGCGGGCGGCGGCCCGGAACCCGGCGCTGCCGGTGTGGGTCATGCGGCGCATCCTCGACTGAACGCCATCGCGTCGTGCACGGGATCCGGCGGCGGGGACGCGCGAGCCCCCCCGCTGCCGGGCCGGTCCTACTCCTTGAAGCCGCCGTACGGCACCGTGATCAGTTCCATGCCGTGGCCCGAGGGGTCCTCGAAGTAGACGCCGCGGCCGCCGTCGTTGTGGTTGATCTCGCCGGGGCGCTGTCCGTGCGGGTCGGCGAAGTAGGTGAGCTTCGCTCGCTTGATCTTCTCGAAGGCCTCGTCGAACTCGGCCTCGGAGACGAGGAACGCGTAGTGCTGTGCGGTGATGGACTCGGCGGGAATGGTCGCGAAGTCCAGGGTGACGCCATTGGCGATCTCGACGGGGATGAAGGGGCCCCAGGGGGCTCCGACCTCCAGGCCGAGGAAGTACGCCAGGAACTCGGCCGACTCCCGGCGGTCACGGGAGTGGATGATCGTGTGATTGAGCTGAACCGTCATGTGGATGCCTCCGAAAGGCACGTCCCGGCACCTCCATGCCTCACCCAGCCGGTGACCGACACGCGATGCCGCGACATGATCCTAAACACCCCTTACGGGTGGAGTCCAGTGCGTTCGGGGTGGGGCCTAACGCCCGTATACCGCCTTCAGGTTGTCCTGCGCCGGATGCGTCCGTCCCGCCGGGCCCGCCGCGAAGGTGCGGAGCAGGTTCTCCGTCACCCGGGTGGTCAGGGCGCCCGAGCGCGCGTCGAGGCCGTGGTTGGCCCGGCTGCGGCCGTCGCCCTTCGCGTCGAGGGCCTCCACCCAGCGCATCGTCCCCGTCGCGAAGACGGCGGCGCCGCTCGGGGTCGTGTAGTACGCCGTGTCCTGGTGGCTGGGCCGGCCCTCGCAGACCACCGGGGAGTGGGCCAGGATCTCGATCGGGCGCGGGGTCGTGAAACCGGTGTTGACCTTGTCGTACTCCACGCCGACCAAGTGCGGGAAGCTGTCGCCTGCCTTCGCGCCGGTGCCCTCGAAGAGCCAGTGGCCCGGGTTCGTCACCACGTAGGGGGCGTCCACCGGGTAGCCGTCGTAGATCACGCCGAGCAGCGTGCTCTCGGGGTCGGCGGCCGGTGGGGAACGGAAGTCGACGGTGGCGGGGTGGCCCCGCTTGAAGCCGGGATCCTGCTCGTAGGAGGACTTGTAGCAGACCACCGTACGGTCGGGTCCGAGCTCGGAGGCCTCCAGCCGGATCCGGCGGTAGCAGCAGTTCGCGCCCAGGATCGCGATGTTGGTGCCCGCGTCCCGGGCCGCCGTGACGTGCGCGCGCTGCTCGGGCGACCAGTACTCGTCGTGGCCGAGGGAGAGGACCGCCGAAGCGCCCTCCAGCAGTCGCTTCTCCCGGGCCACGTCGGTGGTCGTCGTGTAGGCCAGGGGGATGCCGAGCCGCTCGGCGAGCGCGAGCAGCGGAGCCTCGTACACGAGGAAGAGGCCCGCGCCGTCGTCGTACTCGTAGGGCCGGTCGAAGGTCACGGCGAGCGAGCGCGAGGCGTATCCGCCGCTGGGGCCGTCGTAACTGCCGTAGCCGCCCCAGCGGTTGTACGCCTGCCAGGTCGCCACCGCGTTGACCACGACGGTACGCCCGGCCGTGGCGGCGGACCGCACGGTGACGGGGACGAACCGCTGGCCCTCGCCGCCCTGCGCGTCGAGGCGCAGCAGGTAGCAGCCCTCGGGCCAGTCCTTGGTCTCCACGGTGGTGCTACGGGCCCACCGGGTGCGCACCGTACGGGTCGCGGTGTCCACCGTGTGGTCGGGCTGGCGCACCCCGGGCAGGGCCTCGGAGCGCCAGACCAGGCGGGCCCGGGCGCCGCCGTACCAGCCCATGCGGTAGGCGGATACGGTGAACCGGGGCGCGGTGGTGGAGACGTGCAGGCCGAAGGACTCGCCGGGCAGCACGCTGACCCGGTCGGCGAAGCCCTCGATGGCGTGGGCCGGGCCGGCCTTGGCGACCTGCCAGTCGGCGTTGCCCGGGCGGGCGTTCTCGGCCCGGACGTCGAAGCCGCGCGGCCCCTCCTGCTTGTCCGGGTGACCGGACGGCTCCCGGCTCCCGCCGGGCCCCGCCCCGTCCGCTCCGTCCGCCTCCCCGGCGTCCCCGTTCGCGCAGCCGGCCACGGCTCCCAGCCCGGCGGCGGTGGCCGCCGCCCCCGTCGCCAGGGCGAGGAACCGCCGCCTGCCCGCGCCTTCGCCGTCCCCGGATATGTGCTCCTGATCCATGCAGGTCACGCTATGTCACCCTGTGGGTTCCGCTTTTACCGCCCTGCGGGGTGTCCGGGATCGGCTTGCCCGGAGATCACCCCAGCTTGACCTTCACCACCTGGCTCGCCCCCTCCCGAGCGGTGAGGCTGCCGAAGTCGAGCCGGAGCGTGCTCCCGGTGCTCGCCGAGACCACGCTCGGCGGCTGGGACAGCACCTGGGTGACGGGCCGGTTCCACACGAGGGTCAGCCCCGACAGGGTGCGGGTCGGGTCGGAGACGCAGACCACGGCAGTGCCGTCGCCGGGCTCCCGCACCGTGACCGAACACGGCGCGCTCGCCTGCAGGGCGCCGATCGTCGCGGGCTGCCAGAAGTTCACCCCGGTGAAGCCGAGCGAGCCCACCGTGACCCCCTGGGCGGTCGGGTTGTTGGCGAGCACCGTGAGCCAACCGGTGGCGGCGGACCGCGCCGAGGTCTGGGCGGCCGAGGCGCCCGGCATCAGCTGGTAGACGTAGCTGCCGGCGGCCGGATTCGTCCCGTGGTCGTACCAGAGGGTCAGGTAGCGCCGGGTGAGGACCGTGGTGGAAGCGCTCCGGTTGATGTCGCTCCACCGGCCGGTGCGGGCCTCCCGCAGCGCCCGGAAGGTGTTCGAACCCGACATCACATAGCCGCCGAAGCCCGCCAGGTGCGCCCAGCCGGGTCCGGGGAAGGAGGCGGTCCAGCCCAGCGTGGCCGGCTGGACCGTGCCGCCCACGGTCAGGGCGTGGGTGCCGGTCGCGCCCAGGTTCCGGTTGTCGATGACCGTGTCGACCGCGGCGCCGTCGGTGGAGCTGATCCCGGCGCCCAGGCAGACCACCGTGTCGTCGAGGAAGAACCAGGACTTGCGGGCCGTGAGGGTGCTGCCCAGTCCCTTCAGGTGCTGGCCCACCGACGCGAACTCCCCGTCGGTGGTGCCGCCCACCCAGGTGGCATCCGGCCGGGAAGCGCCCCAGTCGCCCCCGGCTCCGTCGGCCAGCGCCTTGCGGGAGGCGGTGGTTCCGGGCAGCCGGTACGGATTGACCGTGGGCCAGAACGCGTCCGAGTACTGACCGTTCCCGTAAGTGGAGCCCCACCAGGAGAGCATGCCGCTGCCCGTGTGCCAGCCGCGCAGGTTCTCGCCGTTGCCCGTCTCGTAGTGCGTGATCCGCTTCGAGGCCATGGACAGGGAGGCCGCCCAGGTCGGTCTGCGGTGCGCGGCCCGGTCCATCGAGGGGAACAGCCGGTGCGCCACCGGCTCGGGCGCGGCCGTGACCGCGGCGTCCGCCAGGACCTCGGAGAGGCGGGCCAGGGCCGACAGACTCTGGGTGGCGTCCGCCAGCGGCGGGCTGTAGTAGTCCCGCGCCGTCCAGCCCTTCACCAGGCCACGCCAGCGCGTCCGTTCGGCGGTGCTCGCGCCCTCGGCGAGGAGCAGGATCGCGGCGAGGACCGAGTGCCCGCGGGTGTGGTCGTCCAGTTGCGCCTGGAGGGTATCGGCGACCTGGACCCCCCGGCTGGGGGCCCGCCCCGATACGGCGTCCATCATCAGCCCGTTGTAGAGGAACGGGGCCCACGCGTGCTCCACCGCGTCGAAGACGATCTGCGCGCCGGGGTCGGTGACCTCCCACGTCGTCCCCTTCAACAGGCCGAACAGCATGCCCAGTCCGCCGAGCATGACCGAGCCGTAGGAGCCGGTGTACGCGACATAGGTGTGCTGGATGAAGGAGCCGTCCCGGTAGAGCCCGTCACCGGAGGTGACGTACGGGAACACCGGTGTGAGCGCGTCCCGGGCCAGGGCGATCTTCGCGTCGGCACCGCCGACCACGCCGCGCAGCGCGAGCACCCGGCACAGGTCCACCCGGTTCGCTCCGGTACTGATCCCCGTATAGGAGGCGACGGACGAATCCGGGACGAAGTGGTCGACGGCGGCGCAGTATCCGGCGAGTTGGGCCGCCGACAGCTGGCCGTACATCAGGACGACGGTGTCGAGCAGCGCCTGGGGTGCGCCGATCTGCCAGCACCACCAGTTTCCGTACCGTGCCTGGCCGGCGTTGTAGACCTGGGCGTGGAGGTGGTCCAGCCCCGTCAGCACGGCCGTGCGCAGCGCGGCGTCGCCGGTGAGCCCCGTCCCCGGCCTGACGTAGGCCTCCGCCATGCTCCGCAGCCGGTAGTAGCTCTGCGCCATCCACTCGGGGTCGGTGGTGAAGACCTGGTCGGGCCAGAGCGAACCGGTCGCCGGGGCCATCGAGGACCGCCACTGCCCGGCCTGCGTGCCCAGCGCGGTCAGCCGGGTGCGGAACGGCTCCGCGGTGGGGGAGGACACGGTCCCCAGGACGAGGCCCTGCCACACCGCGCGCATGGCGGCGTGCACAGCGGTCACCGTCCCGGCGGTCGCCGGGAGGACGGGGGACCCGAGCAGTACCACGCTGCCACCGACCGCCGTGAGGAAGGCACGGCGGCTCCACACATCTGTCATCACAGTCTCCTTTGACTGAAACGCTGCTTCGCCTGAAACGCTGTGGCCCCCGTGTCTTCGGTTCACGCACCCCCTCATGCGACGTGCTCGCGGTAGCGGTCGATCACCTCCCGCAGTACCTCTTCGCCGTCGCGGGCCCACAGGCCGGGATGGAAGATCTCCACCTCGACCGGCCCCAGGTACCCCGCGGAGTCGGTCAGCTCCCGGAAGGCCCGCAGGTCGATCGAGCCGTCGCCCAGCTGTCCCCGCCCCAGCAGCACGCCCTCGGGGAGCGGTGTCACCCAGTCGGCGACCTGGACGGACACGATCCGCCCGGCCTCACCGGCCCGCCGCACCTCGGAGGGCAGCCGCTCGTCCCACCACAGGTGGTAGGAGTCGACGACCACCCCCACCCGCGACGCCGGGAACTGCTCGGCGATGTCCAGGGCCTGACCGAGGGTGGAGACCACACAGCGGTCCGCCGCGTACATCGGGTGCAGCGGCTCGATCCCCAGACGCACCCCGTGCCCGGCGGCGTACGGGACCAGGTCGCCCAGGATGTCGACGATCCGCCGCCGGGCTCCCGCCAGGTCCCGGTCCCCGTCCGGAAGGCCGCCCGAGACCAGGACCAGGGTGTCGGCGCCCAGTTCGGCGGCCTCCTCCACGGCACGGCGGTTGTCCTCGAGGGCGCTCGCGCGCCCCACGGGATCGGCGGCGGTGAAGAAGCCGCCCCGGCACAACGAGCTGACCCGGAGTCCGGCGTCGGCGACCAGCTTCGCGGTCTCCCGCACCCCGAACCGCTGTACGGGATCCCGCCACAGCCCGACCGCGCCGACCCCGGCGGCGGTGCACCCGGCCACCAGCTCGGGGATCGACCACTGGCGGATCGTCTCCTGGTTCAGGCTGAACCGGGCCGGCGCCGCCGGCGGCGGCGTCTTCGCCGGGCTCATGACGCCACCCCGTGCAGCGCGAGCAGTCGGCGCATCCGGGCCTCGGCGAGCTCCGGGTCCGGGAACAGGCCCAGGTTGTCGGCCAGTTCGTACGCGGTGGCCAGATGGGGGAGCGAGCGGGCCGAGTGCAGTCCGCCCACCATCGCGAAGTGCTCCTGGTGCCCTGCCAGCCAGGCCAGGAGCACGACACCCGTCTTGTAGTAGCGGGTGGGCGGCGCGAACAGGTGCCGGGACAGCGCCACCGTCGGATCGAGCAGCTCCCGGAACCCGGCCGTGTCGTCCTGGTCGAGGGCGAGCGCCGCCCGCGCCGCGATCGGGGCGATCGGATCGAAGATGCCCAGAAGGGCGTCGCTGGCCAGCTCGCCGTCACCGGCGATCAGCTCCGGATAGTGGTAGTCGTCGCCCGTGTAGCAGCGGACCCCTGTCGGCAGCCGCCGCCGGATGTCCATCTCGCGCCCCGCGTCGAGCAGCGAGACCTTGATGCCGTCGACCTTCTCCGGATACTCGGAAATGATCTTCAGGAAGACGTCCGTGGCCTCGTCCAGGTCCGCGTGACCCCAATACCCCTCCAGCGCCGGGTCGAACATCGGCCCCAGCCAGTGCAGCACCACCGGCCGGGAACTCTGCCGCAGCAGCCTCCCGTACACCTCCGGATAGTCCTCCGGGGCGCGCGCCGCCGAGGCCAGGGCGCGCGAGGCCATCAGCACGGGCGTCGCCCCGCACTCCTCGACCAGCGCCAGCTGCTCCTCGTACGCCGCGGTGACGGCGGCCAGGGAATGCGTGGTGTCCGGAGCCAGCTGGTCGGTGCCCGCCCCGCAGACGATCCGGCCGCCCACCGACCGGGCTTCGGCGGTCGAACGGCGGATCAGCTCCGCCGCGCCCGGCCAGTCCAGCCCCATCCCGCGCTGCGCCGTGTCCATGGCCTCGGCGACCCCGAGGCCCTGCGCCCACAGCGTGTGCCGGAAGGCCAGCGTGCTCTCCCAGTCGATCACCGGCCCGGAATCGGCCGAGGCGCAGAGGGGATCGGCGACCACGTGCGCGGCCGAGTAGAAGGTGCGGCTGCGGGCCGGGCCGCAGGTGAGCGGCGCCAGCGGAGCGGTGACCGGCGTGTGCAGGCGCAGCCCGCCGTCCGCCGAGGGGAGCCGGATGCTCACAGCGCCACCTCCGGGACCACGAGCCGCCGGCCCTCCGCCGAGGACCGCAGCCCGAGGTCGGCGAGCTGTACCCCGCGGGCCCCGGCCAGCAGGTCCCACTGCCAGGGCTCGTCCTGGACGACATGGCGCAGGAACAGCTCCCACTGGGCCTTGAAGCCGTTGTCGGCGGGATGGTTGTCCGGGACCTCCTGCCACTGGTCGCGGAACGTCTCGGTCAGGGGAAGGTCCGGATTCCACACCGGCTTCGGCGTCGCCGCGCGGTGCTGGATCCGGCAGCCGCGCAGCCCGGCGACCGCCGAGCCGTGCGTCCCGTCCACCTGGAACTCCACGAGCTCGTCGCGGTTCACCCGCACCGCCCAGGAGGAGTTGATCTGCGCTACGGCGCCCCCTTCCAGCTCGAAGATCCCGTACGCCGCGTCGTCCGCGGTGGCCTCGTACGGCTTGCCGTCCTCGTCCCAGCGGCGGCCGATGTGGGTGCGCGTCAGCGCCTGCACCGTGCGGACCCGGCCGAACAGCTCGTGCAGCAGGTACTCCCAGTGCGGGAACATGTCGGCGACGATGCCGCCGCCGTCCTGGGAGCGGTAGTTCCACGAAGGGCGCTGGGCGGACTGCCAGTCGCCTTCGAAGACCCAGTATCCGAACTCCCCGCGGACGGAGAGGATCTCGCCGAAGAAGCCACCGTCGATGAGCCGCTTGAGCTTCAACAGGCCCGGCAGGAACAGCTTGTCCTGCACCACCCCGTGCTTGACTCCGGCCGCGGCGGCCAGGCGCGCGATCTCCAGCGAGGACTCGAAGGTGAGGGCGGTGGGCTTCTCGCAGTACACGTGCTTTCCGGCTGCCACGGCCTGTCGCACGGCCGGCTCGCGGGCGCTGGTGACCTGGGCGTCGAAGTAGATTTCGACCTCCGGATCGGCCAGCACCGCCGACAAGTCCGTGCTCACGTGCTCCAGGCCGTGCCGCTCCGCGATGGCCCGCAGGGCCTCCTCGCGGCGCCCGACCAGCACCGGCTCCGGCCACAGCACCGTGCCGTCGCCGAGGTCGAGCCCGCCCTGCTCGCGCAGTGCGAGCAGGGAGCGGACCAGGTGCTGGCGATATCCCATTCGCCCGGTGACGCCGTTCATGGCGATCTTGATCGTCCTGCGCTGCACGATGTCCCCCTCCTTCGTCTTGTTGCGTGTTCCTTGTGCCGAGTGACCGAGAAGGCCGCATAGAAAGCGCTTTCTCTCCGATCAGGCTAGGCCCGCGCGCTGTCGGGGTGCAAGACTCTTACGGGTGATAGAAAGCGCTTTCTTCGTCGGCGAGTATGGAGATCCACACACCGGGTGAGACGATGACCCGGGACGGATCGGAAGGAGGGGATGATGGCGGTCACACTCGCCGAAGTGGCGGCGCACGCGGGCGTATCGCCCGCCACGGTCTCGCGCGTACTGAACGGCGGGTACCCGGTGGCGGGCGGCACCAGGACCCGCGTGGAGCAAGCGGTCGAGGACCTCGGCTACATCGCCAACGGCCCCGCGCGGGCCCTCGCCGCCGCGACCTCGGACCTCATCGGCGTCCTCGTGCACGATGTCGCGGACAGCTTCTTCGGGATCCTCGCCGGATCCCTGCAGAGCGCCCTGGCCCCCGGCGGACAGGGCGGTGCGCGCCGGCTCGCCGTCGTCTGCAACACCGAGGGGGCCCCGGCCGCCGAGCTCGACTACCTCGCCCTCCTGGAGGGACAGCGGGCCGGCGGGGTCGTCCTGACCGGCGGCGCCGTGGAGGATCCGGAGCACACCAGGGCGCTCGCCGCCCGCCTCGCCCGCATCGCCGCCACCGGCGCCCCGGTGGTGCTGTGCGGGCGGCCCCCGCTGCCCATGCCCGCCGGACTTCCCGTCGCCACCGTCATGTTCGACGACCGGGGCGGGGCCTTCCGGCTCACCGAGCACCTGCTGGCGCTCGGCCACCGGCACATCGCCTACGTGGCGGGTCCGCCCGGACTGAGCACCACCCGGGAGCGCCTCGCCGGACACCAGGACGCGCTGCGCGACCACGACCCCGCACTGCCCGCACACTGCGCCGGCCTCACCGTGCATGCGGGGTTCGAGCGCTCCGCCGGATATGACGCCACCCGTGAACTGCTCCGCCGCGGAGCGCCCTTCACCGCCGTGGCCGCCGCCAACGACACCGTCGCCACCGGCGTCGCCGCGGCTCTGCGCGAGGCAGGCCTGCGGATACCCGAGGACGTCTCCGTCGCCGGCTTCGACGACCTGCCCGTCTGCGTCGACACCGCCCCCGCCCTCACCACCGTCCGGTTGCCGCTGCGGGAGGCCGGGGTGCTCGCGGCCCAGCTCGTCACGGGCCGCAGAGCGTTGCCCCCCGGCGGTATCACCACGCTGCCGGCCGAGTTGACGGTGCGCGCCTCCACCGCGCCGCCGCCCGCCGCCGGACGGCCCGTCGCCGGACCGTCCGCCGCCACCGAAGGGGGCCATCCGTGAGGTTCGCCTTCTCCACCCTCGGCCTGCCCGGCACCCCGCTGGAGCGCAGCGCGGAGCTCGCCGCCACGCACGGGTACGAGGGACTCGAACTACGGGCCCACCCCGAGGAACCCCTGCACCCCGACAGCCCCGCCGGCGACCGCACGGCCGGACTGCGCACCCTGACCTCCGTCGGCGTCGCCGTGCTCGGCGTCGCGGGCTACGCCCGGGTGGCCGCGCCCGGCCCCGACGAGCCCGTCCTCGCCGAGGTCCAGGCCCTGATCCGGCTCGCCGCCGACCTCGAAGCCCCCTACGTACGGGTCTTCCCCGGCGGAGGTGACCTGCCCCCGGCCGAAGCCGACGAGCACGCGGTCCGCAGGCTCCGGGCCGCCGCCCCCTTCGCCGAGCGGCACGGGGTGCGGATCCTGCTGGAGACCCACGATTCGCACCGCACCGCGACCGCCACGGCCCGGGTCCTCGACCGGGTCGCGCATCCGGGCGCGGGCGCGTTGTGGGACGTGCTGCACACCTGGCTCGGTGGAGAGTCGCCGGCCGAGTCGAGCCGGGCCCTCGCCGGGCACCTGGGGTACACGCAGGTCAAGGACGTGGCGTCCGCGCACGAGCTGACCCCGCTCGGGCTCGGCGGGGGAGCGCTGCCCCTCGCCGAGGCGGTGGCCCTGCTGCCGCCGCGGGGCTGGCTCTGCTGGGAGTACGAGAAACGCTGGTATCCCGGCGCAGGCGAACTGCCGGAGCGGCTCGGGCCGGGCCGGGAGCACTTGGAGCGGCTGGTCCGCGCGGCGGACCGCGACTCTGCCTAGTGCTGTGACCGGAAAGGTTCACCGGGTCGCGACGCCCGGCACGGCACCTCGCCGCGTTGTCGGACCACGCCGGTACGTCCAGTACGAGGCGCGGTCCTCCGCCTTGCGATGCACCGCACCGAACGCCGCGACCCGGCAAACCTTTCCGGCCACAGCACTAGGCCGAGTAGCCGAGCCGGGCCCGGTCGACGGCGTGGCGGAAGCCGAGGCCCCGGGCGTAGCGCTCCAGTTCCTCGACGGCCGAGGCCGCCAGCCGGTCCAGCTCCCCGCCCAGGGAACCGGCCACGTGCGGGGTGAGCAGCACGTTGGGCAGGTCGTACAGCGGGGAGCCGGCGGGCAGCACCTCCGGCTCGGTGTGGTCGAGCACGGCGTGCAGCCGCCCCGAGACCAGCTCCTCGGTCAGCGCCGCCGTGTCGACGAGCGAGCCGCGCGCGGTGTTCACGAGCGTGGCCCCGTCCGGCATCAGGGCCAGCCGGGACGCGTTCAGCAGGCTGCGGGTCTGCGGCAGCTCGGGCGCGTGCAGGCTCACGACGTCGCTGCGGGAGAGCAGTTCGTCGAGGGTGACGGCCTCGGCACCGAGGGCGGCGAGCTCGGCCGCATCCGCGTACGGATCCTGCACGAGCACCCGCAGGTCGAAGGGGCGCAGCAGCTCCAGTACGCGCCGGCCGATGAGGGAGGCGCCGACCAGGCCGACGGTACGGCGGTAGTTGCCGACGGCGGGATAGTGCCGCAGCGGGTCGACGTAGCCGCGGGCGGCCCGGTAGGCGTGCGCGGAGTCCAGTACCCGCTTGTTGGCGAACAGGATGGCGGCGAGCGTGTACTCCGCGACCGGCAGGGCGTTCACTGCGGCCGAGCTGGAGACGAGCAGCCCCCGCACCCAACAGGCCGGGGTGACATGGTGTTTGACACTTCCGGCGGCGTGCACGACCGCCCGGAGCTCCGGCATCAGCTCCAGCGCCCGCGCGTCCAGCGGCGGGCAGCCCCACCCGGTGAACAGGACCTCGGCCACGGCCAGCCGCTGCCGCAGGGCGCCCTCGGAGCAGGCGGCGCCGAAGTCGGTGACGAGCAGCCCGGGGTCCACATCGGCGACCCTGACCAGCTCCGGAAGGATCCGGTCACCGAGGACGGCGGCCCGGGTCCCGGAGCTCATGGCGAGTACGGTGACCGGCCGGCGGGGCGCGGTGAGAGGGGAGGGGGCGGAGTCCGAGACGGGGTGGGTCACTTGACGGCTCCTGCGGTGAGATCCGAAGTCCCGATGGTCACAAACCCCGGCCGCGGCGCCGGGAACGACACGGGGGCGCACGTGGGCGGGAGCGTGCCGGATGGGCTCCGGGGCCGCCGCTCCCCAAAGAGGCGGCCCCGGAGCTGTTCGCGAAACTCATCCTTTTGCGCGGACGATCATGTCGTCAAGCGCAAATCCGCAATTCGATCGAAACGCACACAGGGCCAAGCGCTCGGGGCCCGCATCCCCGGCCCACGTCCCCGGCCCCGCGTCCCGGAACTACGGCCGGACGGTCAGCCGGGGAAGCAAGTCCAGATGCTGGCGCGGCCCCTCCCGCCCCGCCCCGCTGTCCTCCAGTCGGTCCAGCAGCATTCCGGCCGCCCGGGCACCCACCTCGCGCTTGGCCGGCGCCACCGCCGACAGGGGTACGTCGGCCAGCTCGGCCACCTCGTCGTCATACGTGATCACTGCCAGGTCCTCCGGCACCCGCACCCCGCGCGCCTGGAGCCGCGGAATCAGCATGATCGCGTCCGTGTCGCTGTGGATCAGGGCTGCGGTCACGCCCCCCTCGGCCACCGCGGCGCACAAATAGTCCAGGGTCCGGGCGAAGGCCGCCGCCTCGGCGCGCGACGCCACCCCGGCCGCCGTGCCCGCCCCGGCCGCCGTGCCCGAGTCGGCCGCAGGCCACGCTGGTGCAGGCTCCAGCCCGAGCGTGGCCACCGCCGCCGCGAAGCCGGTCCGCAGCCGCCCCGACGTAGGGGTCTCCCGGCTGGCCAGTGCGATCCGCTTGTGCCCCAGTTCCGCCAGGTGCCGCACCGCCCGCGCCGCGCCGTCCGCGTGGTCGGAGGCCACCCGGTCCAGGGAGGCCGCCGGATGCCCCGGCGGGGCCCACCGCTCCACCAGGACGGTCGGCACCGGGAGTTCGGCCGTCCACGCGCCTTCGCCGGGTCCGGGTGTTCCGGCCTCCCAGTTCGGGGTCAGCAGCAGGCCGTCGGCCCCCGTGGACAGCAACCGGTCCGCCTGCGTGCGGTCCTCGCCCGCCAGGTACCGGGTCAGCCCCACGGTGAGCCGCGCACCCCGCGCCTCGACCACCTCGCGGGCCCCCCGTACGACGTCGGCGTAGTAGTACTCGGTGGTCGGCACGACCATCCCGACCACCAGCCCGCCGGCGCCACGGCCCGTGGCGGCCTCCGGGCCCGCCGGGACGGACTCCAGACGGCTGATCACCCCGTGCATCCGCTGGATCTCACCCCGCGCCGCCATCGCCTCGACGTCCCGCCGCAGGGTCACGGGGGAGATGCCCAGTTCCCTGGCGAGATCCGCGACACGGGCACTGCCCCGGGCCCGGACGAGGGCGAGCACCCGGGCCTGACGCTGGTCGACATGTGCTCTCAAGGATCCCCCTGCGGTCTGCGTGGTCCGTGGTGCGTGTCCGTGGTGCGCGCCGCTCGATTCCACCACAGAAAGCCGAAACGATCGATTCGATCGATCCGCTCGATTCCGAACAGCCGGCCATGGACGGCGCGGACCTGAACGCCTCTGCCCTGGCCCATGGTCTCGGCTTCACGGGCAGTGGTCCCGTTTGCAGGCCCGTGAGGACTGACGGCGGCGCACCCCGCCCCCGGCCTAGACTGCCGTTCGGTCGATCATGTGCCGGACGAGTGCGGAGGAACGAAAAGCATGCGCCATCTCCCCCTGGGCAGTTCAGGTCTTCAGGTCTCGGCGATCGGGCTCGGCTGCAACAACTTCGGCGGTCGCCTCGATGCCCGGGCCACCCGCACCGTCGTCGACGCCGCCCTCGACGCGGGCATCACCCTCCTCGACACCGCCGACATCTACGGGGGCGCCGGGGGCTCCGAAACCCACCTCGGTGAAGCCCTCAAGGGCCGCCGGGACCAGGTCGTCCTCGCCACCAAGTTCGGTTACGACGGCGTGGACATGGGCTACGGTCCCGCCGCGGGCTCCCGCGCCGGCCGCGCCTACATCCGGCGCGCCGTCGAAGCCTCCCTGACCCGCCTGCAGACCGACCACATCGACCTCTACCAACTCCACAGCCCCGATCCGGCCGTCCCCGTGGCCGAGACGCTCGCCGCGCTCACCGAACTCGTCACCGAGGGCAAGATCCGATACATCGGCCACTCCAACTTCAGCGGCTGGCAGCTCGCCGAAGCCGCCCACGTGGCCCGCGAGACCGGCGCGGCACCCTTCGTATCGGCCCAGAACGAATGGTCGCTGCTCCAGCGGTCGGCGGAGCGCGAGCTCGTCCCGGCCGCCCTGAACTACGGAGTCGGCGTGCTGCCGTACTTCCCGCTGGCCAACGGGCTGTTGACCGGAAAGATCCGCCGGGGCGCCCCCGTCCCCGCGGGTTCCCGCCTCGAAGGGCGCGACGCCTACCTCACCGACGAGCGCCTCGACATCGTGGAAGCCCTGGCGGCGCTCGCCGACAAGCACGGGCGCACCGTCCTGGAACTCGCCATCGGCTGGCTCTCCGCCCAGCCCGGCTGCGCCTCCGTCATCGCGGGCGCCACCTCCGCCGAGCAGGTACGGGCCAATGCGGCCGTCGCCGACCGGCCGCTCGATGCCGAACTCCTGGCGGAGGTCGACGGAGTCGCGGCAGCTGCCGCCGGCTGACCGGATCCCGCCGTCAGGGGGCGTCGGGCGACGGACTGACGGAAGCGGACCCCGACGGGGACGCCGAGGCGGATACGGATGCCGATACGGATGCGGACTCTGACGCCGACGCGGATGCCGACGCCGAGCCCGATGCCGATGGCGATGCCGACGGGCTCGGCGAGGCGCTCCCCGTCGGCACCCCGGTCAGCACCTCTACCTGGCCGGTGTCCAGCGAGTAGTAGGCGCCGACCACGGCCAGCGAGCCCTTCCGCACCAGGGGCGCCAGATCCGTGTTGGCCCGCAGCTCGTCCGCCGTCACCTTGATCTGATTGCGGATCATCGTGTCGACCGGGTCTGCGCCGGGGTCCTTGACCGTCAGCTCGTACGCCGGCACCAGCGCCTTGGCGATCGCCTGCAGGTTGCCGGGCAGCGGGTCGCCGTCCCGCAACGCCTTGTACGAGGCGTCGACGGCCCCGCAGCGCTGGTGTCCGAGGACCATGATCAGCGGCGTGCCCGCCGTCATCGGCCCGAACTCCACCGAGCCGGTCACCACCGGGCCGACCGCCTGCCCGCCCGTGCGCAGCACGAACAGGTCGCCGAGCCCGGTGTCGAAGAGCAGCTCCGGCGGCACCCGGGAGTCGATGCAGGCCAGGATCACGCCGTACGGATCCTGCGCCTGCGCCACCAGCTCGCGGCGGTCCGGATCCCGGTCGGGGTGATTGAGGCTGCCGCTCACCCAGCGCTTGTTGCCCTCCATCAGGCGGCTGTACGCGCCTTCGGGGGTGCTCGGCCGGGGCTCCGGCGCGGCGGTCGTCGCCTTCGGGGTGGTCTTCGCCGCGCACCCGGTGAGCAGGGCCGCGGCGGCCGTGAGGCCGCCCGTCAGCACGAACCTGCGAGGCGGAAGTCCCGCTCTGTCCATCGGTCGTACCCCTCGGTGCCGTTCGGACGCGTCCGTACGTCCTGACCGAGGCGATTCTTGGGGGGTACGGGCCGCCGGGGCGGCAGGCACACGCAGGCCCGCCCCGGTTGGCCCCCTTCGGCCGAACGGGGACCGTTCAGTGGACCCCGAACCTCACGACACGATGTCCTTGCGTGCGAACCCGCGGAACGCGAGCGCGAACAGCACCACCGCGTACGACACCGACACCACCGTCCCCTTGATCATCCCGCCCCATTCGAGCTGCGGCTGCAAGGCGTCGGCCCACGCGAACTGCCAGTGCGCCGGCAGGAACTCCCGCCAGGACCCCAGCGCCGTCACCGCGTCCAGCACGTTGCCGACGATCGTCAGTCCGACCGCCCCGCCCACCGCGCCCAGCGGCGCGTCGGTCCGCGTCGACAGCCAGAACGCCAGACCGGCCGTGACCAGCTGCGACACGAAGACGAACGCCACGGCGATGGCGAGCCGCCCGACCGTGTCCCCGGCCGGCAGCGAGCCGCCCGCGGGGAGCTCCAGCGGCCCCCACCCGTAGGCCGCCGTACCCGCCGCGAGCGCCACCAGCGGCAGCAGGACCATCGCGGCCAGGCTGAACCCGAGCGCCACCACCAGCTTGCTCCACAGCAGCCGCGCCCGGGGCACGGGCGAGGCCAGCAGGTAGCGCAGCGAGGACCAGCTGGCCTCCGAGGCCACCGTGTCCCCGCAGAACAGCGCCACCGGCACCACCAGCAGGAACCCGGCCGACACGAACAGGCAGGTGGCCGCGAAGTTCGCGCCCGAGGCCGTCGCCGTGTCGATGAGGGTGATCCGGCCGTCGCCGCCGCTCCGGCTGCCCGGGCCGCCGCCGACCGCGAAGGCGATCATCAGGATGAAGGGCAGCGCGGCCAGGATCCCGCCCATCACCAGCGTCCGCCGCCGGCGCCACTGCCGCAGCGCCTCCACGCGCAGCGGCAGTGTCCGGTTCGCCCGGTAGCCGTGGGCGACCTCGCGGCCGATGCCGTCCGGTGTCACGTCGCTGCTCGCGTGCTTGGCCGCGGGCGAGTCCGCGTTCGTGTTCACGTCCGTCACGGTGTTCATGCCGCGCCTCCGATCAGGGTGAGGAACGCGTCTTCCAGCCGCCGGTGCGGTCCCACTCCCGAGACCGGCACCTCCAGCCGTACGAGTTCGGCGATCAGCTCGGCGGCGCTCGCGCCGTCCAGCCGTACGAGCAGACCGTCCTCGGCGCTCGCCACGGACTCCACTCCCTCCAGAGCGGCGATCTTCCCGACGACCGTCTCGTCCACCGGCTCGGCCAGTGACACCAGCAGGACGTCCCCGCCGCCGGTGATCTCGGCGACCTCGCCCGCCTGGACGAGCCGGCCGCGGTCCATGACCACCAGGTGCGTGCAGGACTGCTCGACCTCCGACAGCAGGTGGCTGGAGACGATGACCGTCCGCCCGCCGGCCGCGTACCGGATCATCACGTCGCGCATCTCGCGGATCTGCGGCGGGTCCAGACCGTTGGTCGGCTCGTCGAGGATCAGCAGGTCCGGCATGCCGAGCATGGCCTGGGCGATCGCGAGGCGCTGGCGCATGCCCTGCGAGTACGTGCGCACCGCCCGCTCCAGCGCGTCGCCGAGCCCGGCGATCTCCAGGGCCTCCTCCATGTGGGAGTCCCCGGCGGGGCGGCCCGTGGCCTGCCAGTACAGCTCCAGGTTGGCGCGCCCCGTCAGGTGCGGCAGGAAGCCGGCACCCTCCACGAACGCCCCGACCCGCGAGAGCACGGGCGCGCCGGCCCGTACCTGGTGCCCGAAGACCCGGATCTCCCCGGCATCCGGACCGATCAGGCCCATCAGCATCCGCAGGGTCGTGGTCTTGCCCGCGCCGTTGGGCCCGAGCAGACCGAGCACCTGGCCCTTCTCCACCCGGAAGGACAGGTCCCGTACGGCGTAGCGGTCCTGCGCCTTGGCATAGCGCTTGGTCAGCCCCGTGATCTCCAGCGGTACGTCGGCCAGCGCCGGGTCGGGCTGCGCTGCGCCCGCCCCGCCCCCGCCCGGCCCCCGGCCGGTCCTCCGGGCCCCCACCAGCGCCGCGGCCAGCAGCGCGGCCCCGAGCGGCATCCACCAGGTCCAGGCGGGCAGACCGGAGGACGCCGTGCGCACCCCGGCCGCGACGGGCACGGCCAGCGGGCCCTGCGTCGACACGGTGTAGGACGCCGGCGCGGCCGGGGAGGCGTAGCCGAGGTCGGTGGCGGCGACGACGAGCCGCAGCCGGTGCCCGGCCTCGACCGCGTGGTCGATCGCGGGCAGCCGCAGCTCGACGGTCCTGTCCTGCTGCGCGCCCTCCACCCGCACCGGGGCCACCAGCTGACTGGGCAGCACCTGCTGGCGCCCGTCGGGGCTGACGTCGTACACCTTGCCGAACAGGACGGCCGAACCGTCCTCAGCCGTAGACCTCACCTTTAGGGTGATGGTCGGGGTCCCGGTGATCCGGGTTTCCCCGGTCAGCGGCTCCGAGTCGAAGCGGGCGTTCTGCCCGGGGAAGTCCAGCGACAGGCCGCCTCCGAGGGCGGCGAGCTGCCCGCCGATGCCCGGCAGCGCGGACAGCGCGGGCGGGGCCGCGCCCGCCGGGTTTGCGAAGGTCTGCTCCCGGCCGGTCAGGGCGAACTCGCGCGGACCGGACAGCAGTCCGGGATAGGTGGAGCCGCTCGCTCCGCGCAGGGTGACCCGGCCGTCGGTGGAGTCGATGCCGCCGGAGCGGGAGACGCGGAAGGCGGGGCCGGTGTCCACGGCCGTGTCGTCCTTGAGGTAGCGGTCGAACCAGGTCTTCACCCGGCCCTCGACGCGGTCGGCCTCGCGCATGCCGCCGTCGTGGCCGCCGGCGGCCCAGTCCACGGAGACGGGCGCGCCGTTGGCGGCGATCGCCCGGGCCATGGCATCGGCCTGGTCCAGCGGGAAGAGGGAGTCGTCCTGGCCCTGCGTGATCAGGGTCGGCACCTTGATCGCGCCGCCGACCGCCGAGGGACTGCGCCGCTCCAGCAGCGCGCGGGCCTCGGCGTCGGGCTTGCCGGCCACCGCGACCCGTTCGTACATGGCGCACAGCTCCGGCTGGAAGCGTCCGCAGCCGGGCGCGGGCGGGGCCGCCTGCGGGGCGGCGCCCTGGGCGGAGGCTCCCGGCTGCAGCCCGCCCGCGGAACCGGTGGTGAAGAAGAGGCCCGCCCACAGCTTCTTGAAGACGCCGCCCGGGAAGAGGGAGTCCGCGAGGTTCCAGTAGGTGATCGAGGGGGCGATGGCGTCCACGCGCGGGTCGTTGCCGGCCGCGAGCAGCGAGATCGCCCCGCCGTAGGAGCCGCCCGCGAGTCCGACGCGCGGATCTCCGGCCGCGTCGAGGCGCACCCCGGGCCGGGCAGCGATCCAGTCGATCAGCCGGGAGACGTCCTTGACCTCGTAGTCGGGGTCGTTCAGCCCGATCTTCCCGCCGGAGCGGCCGAAGCCGCGCGCCGACCAGGTCAGCACGGCGTACCCGTCGCGCGCGAGGCGCTCGGCCTGCGGGCGCACGTCCTCCTTGCTGCCGCCGAAACCGTGGGCGAGGAGCACGGCGGGACGTTTCGCCCCGCCGTCCCCCGCGGTGTCCCCGCTGGTGAAGTACGAGATGTCGATGCCGGCGCCGGGCATGTCGAGGACCTTGTCCTCGCGGCGCACGGACGGAGCGTCGCCGGCCGCGGCGGTGGCCGTGAGGGTGCCCGCCCCCGCGACGACGGCGAGCGCGGCCGCGCCCGCGAGCAGGCGGCTTCGGCGGCGCCGGGGCAGTCGGAGCTTCATACGGGAACCCTAAGCGCCAGGCCGCCGGTGGCCGCGCTCCCGCAGGCTGAACTGCGGACGTCCTCAAGGAGTACGCCGACCGGTCGGCATACCGCGCCTGCGGTACACGCGGCGGCGGGGGGCCGGCCCCGCCAGCCGAGTCCGACTCGGGGTCCGGCCGGGGCCGGCTTTCCCCCACCCCGCCCCTTCCCGGCTGTGCCGCATTCTGCGGCTCCGCCGCGTGGGGGGCTCCGCCCCAGACCCCGCTCCTCAAACGCCGGAGGGGCTGGATGCGCAGGCGGGGCTGCTGCCGTCTGCCGGGCCGCGACGCCTGCCAGGCTGCGGTGCCTGCCGGCCTGCGTCCTGCCGAGCTGCGCCCCGCCGGGCTGCGGTGCCCGGCGCCCGGCGGGAGGATGGCCGCATGCTGCTCGCCGAGGTCGCGCGCGTGTCCCGGGAGGTCGCCGAAACCTCCGCAAGGTCGAGGAAGACGGCCCTGCTCGCGGAGCTGTTCGCCGCCGCGCCCGTCGGGGAAGCGGCCCTGGTCGTCTCCTACCTGGCCGGGCGGCTCCCGCAGGGCCGCCCGGGGATCGGCTGGCGCGCGCTCGCCGGGGAGACCGAACCGGCCGCCGAAGCCACCCTGACCGTGACCGCCGTCGACGAGGCCGTGACCCGGTTCGCCGCGGTGGCCGGGGCCGGCGCCCAGGCCGAGCGCCGCCGGATCCTGGACGGTCTGCTCGGCGCCGCCACCGCGGCCGAACAGCGGTTCCTGCGCAGCCTGCTCGGCGGGGAGGTGCGCCAGGGTGCGCTCGACGCCGTGGCCCTGGAGGGGGTGGCTGCCGCGGCCGGGGTGCCCGCCGCCGCCCTGCGCCGGGCCGCCATGCTCGACGGCTCCCTGCCCCGGGTGGCGGCGGCCGTGCTCTCCGACGGGGCGGCGGCCCTGAGCGAGGTCACCCTGCGCGTGGGGCAGCCCGTACAGCCGATGCTGGCGAGCACCGCCAAGTCGGTGGCCGAGGCCCTGGCCGCGCTCGGGCCGTGTGCGGTGGAGGAGAAGCTCGACGGGATCCGGGTGCAGGTCCACCGCGAGGGGGACGATGTACGGCTGTACACGCGCTCCCTCGACGAGATCACCGACCGGCTGCCGGAGGTGGCCGAGCTG
This sequence comes from Streptomyces sp. GL_148, assembly GCF_057834205.1. Lineage (NCBI taxonomy): Bacteria > Bacillati > Actinomycetota > Actinomycetes > Kitasatosporales > Streptomycetaceae > Streptomyces > Streptomyces sp. GL_148. The sequence goes on from NZ_CM174396.1 coordinate 8,081,925, forward strand.
GCCCGGTCCTTTCCGGGGGACCGGTTCATCCTCGACGGGGAGGTCATCGGACGGTCCGCCGAGGACGGGCGGCCGGTGCCGTTCCAGGAGGTGGCGAGCCGGGTCGGCTCCCGCGGCGACGTCGAGGCCGCGCGGCGGACCCTCCCGGTCGTCCCCTACTTCTTCGACGTGCTGGCGGCGGGCGACCGCGTACTGCTCGACCTGCCGGTGCGCGAACGGTACGCGGCGCTCACCGCCCTGGTACCGGAGGAGTACCGGGTCGGCCGGCTCGTGGTCGACGACCCGGCGGGCCAGGCGGCCGAGGCGGAGGAGTTCTGGACGCGCACCCTGGGCCGGGGGCACGAGGGCGTGATGCTCAAGGCCCTCGACTCCGCCTACGCGGCCGGCCGGCGCGGCAAACACTGGCTCAAGGTGAAACCGGTGCACACCTTGGACCTGGTCGTGCTCGCCGTGGAGCGGGGCCACGGCCGGCGCACCGGCCTCCTGTCCAATCTGCACCTGGGCGCCCGGACCGCCGACGGCGGCTACGCGATGCTCGGCAAGACCTTCAAGGGACTCACCGACGAGATGCTGCGCTGGCAGACCGAGCGGCTCGGCGAGCTCGCGGTCGAGGACGACGGTTACACGGTCCGGGTGCGCCCCGAACTGGTGGTGGAGATCGCCTACGACGGCCTGCAGCGTTCCCCCCGCTACCCGGCCGGGGTGGCCCTGCGCTTCGCGCGGGTCCTGCGCCACCGTCCCGACAAGCGGGCGCAGGACGCGGACACGGTGGAGACGGTGCTCGGCGGCCCCACCGGGCCCGGATCTGGACCTGGACCCGGCGACGCCTCGTAAAGGGGGCGGTGGTTTGCCTCAGAGGCAAGACGGATTGCCAGGAAGGTAAGGATCTGGCTCAATCGGGGCATGACAACCGGTCCTGCCCCCGGCCCCGGCGAAGCGGCCGACCCGGCCCCCGGCGCCTCGGGCGATACGGGCCCGGGCGACACCGCCCCCGAAGCCGAGCTGCCCACCGTGGCCCCGCAGCTGCGCGATCTGCGCCGCCGGGCCGGGCTCACCCTGGAGGCCGCCGCCGCCCGGGCCCGGCTCTCGCCGGCGCACCTGTCGCGGCTGGAGACCGGCCGCCGCCAGCCCTCGCTGCCGCTGCTGCTCGGACTCGCCCGCACCTACGGCACGACGGTCTCGGAGCTGCTCGGGGAGACCCCGGCCGTAGCCGATCCCATCGTACGGGCCGGCGGCCTTGGCGCCCGCGAGGCGGACGGCTGGACGTACTGGCAGGCCGGCGGCTCCGGCCGCGGGATGCAGGCGCTGCGCGTGCACGTCCCCTACGGCCGCAGCCAGGGCGAGCTGGTCCGCGTACATCCCGGGGAGGAATGGCTGTACGTGCTGCAGGGGCGGCTGCGGCTGCACTTGGGGGAGAGCGAGTACCTGCTGGAGCCGGGCGACAGCGCGCACTTCGACTCGCTCACCGCACACCGGATCGGCGCAGCCTCGGCCGCCGGGGCGGAGCTGCTGTTCGTCCACACCCTGCTGCAGAGCAGCCTCGCCGGCCTGTGCCTCGGCGGCGGCGCCGTGACGACCACACACCACCGATAGGCGAGGAGCCGTACGCCATGCCCGATACGCAGAACACGCAGCAGACACAGCCGACACAGCAAGTGCAGCCGACACGGCAAGCGCAGCAGTCGAAGTTTCCGCGCGGTCTCATCATCCGGCTCATCGCCTACTTGTTCGTAGGCCATCTGTTCGCATTCTTCGTCTACCTGCTGTTCGTGCTGGGTGCGCAAAACCAGTGACAGCGGGCCGGAATTTCCGTACACGGCTCTAGGAACCTACAGGTCCTGAAGCTACCCTCCGCGCATGATTTCCACGGTTGTCTGGGGTACCGGCAACGTCGGCCGTTTGGCCATCCGTGCCGTAGAGGCCCATCCGGCGCTGAAGTTGGCCGCCGTCATCGTCCACCATCCGGAAAAGGTCGGCCGCGACGCCGGTGAACTCGGCGAACTCGACTACGAGACGGGCGTCGTGGCCACCGACGACATCGAGGCGGTCCTCGCGGACCGTCCGCAGGCGATCGTCTACGCGGCGTCCGGCGACATCCGCCCCGACGACGCGCTCGCCGACATCACCCGGTCGATCCGCTCCGGGGCCGTCGTCGTGAGCCCCGCCCTCTACCCGCTCTACGACTACCGCAGCGCCCCACCGGAGTTCCTCGATCCGGTGACCGCCGCGGTCGCGGAGGGCGGCGGTTCGCTCTTCGCCTCCGGCGTCGACCCCGGCTGGGGCAACGACGTCCTCCCGCTGCTGCTCAGCGGACTCGGCACCCGGATCGACGTCATCCGCTGCCAGGAGATCTTCGACTACTCCACCTACGACCAACCGGACTCCGTCCGCTACCTCATCGGCATGGGCCAGCCCATGGACTACGAGCCGATGATGCTCATGCCGTCCATCCCGACCATGGTGTGGGGCGGGCAGATACGGATGATGGCCCGGGCGCTGGGCGTCGAACTCGACGACATCCGCGAGACCGTGGAGCGCCGCGCCCTCGACACCACCGTCACCACGCGCACGATGGGGGAGTTCGAGGGAGGCACCCAGGGTGCCATCCGCTTCGAGGTGCAAGGGATCGTCGAGGGCGAACCCCGCATCGTCATCGAGCACGTCACCCGCATCCACGCCTCCTGCGCCCCCGACTGGCCGGCCCCGCCCGACGGCGGCGACGGCGCCCACCGGGTGATCATCGAGGGCCGCCCGCACATCGAGGTCACCATCGAGGCCACCGACGAGGGCGAGAACCGCTCGGCCGGCGGCAACGCCACCGCGGTCGGACGTCTCGTAGGAGCCATCGACTGGCTGGTGGAGGCCGAACCGGGTCTCTACGACGCCCTGGACGTCCCCCTGCGCCCCGCCGTCGGCAAACTCGGAAGGAAACTGTCATGAGGATCGACATCCCCGAAGGCCAGCACCCCATCGAGTACGTGTGGGGCGACCTGGTACCCGGCATCGGGATGGCCGCCGCCAACTTCTCGCTGTCGGTGTACGCCCACACCACCCTGGGGCTGCGGGAGTTCGAAGCGGCGCGGCTGCGCGTCGCCCAGATCAACGGCTGCGTCTTCTGCCTGGACTGGCGCACCGACCGGGACGGGGAGAAGGTCGAGGACGAGTTCCCCGAGGCCGTCACCGAGTGGCGCACCACGGACCGCTTCGACGAGCGCACCCGGCTCGCGGCGGAGTACGCGGAGCGGTACTGCCTGGACCACCACGGCCTGGACGAGGAGTTCTGGGAGCGGATGACGGCCCGCTACAGCCAGGTGGAGATCGTGGAGCTGACGATGAGCATCGGCTCCTGGCTGGCCTTCGGCCGGCTCAACCACGTGCTCGGCCTCGACAGCGTCTGTGTGCTGCCGGGCCACTGAGCGCGCAGCGCGTGCGGTGCGCACACGGGTCCGGGGCCGTCGGAGAATCCGACGGCCCCGGTCTTCGTGCTGTCCGCCGCACCCTCTTACAGGTCGGTGGCGATGATCTTCTCGATGTTGCGCTCGGCGAGCGCCGTGATGGTGACGAACGGGTTGACGCTGGTGTTGCCGGGGATCAGCGCGCCGTCGATGACGTACAGGCCGGTGTAGCCGTGGAGGCGGCCGTAGTTGTCGGTGGCCTTGTCCAGGATTGCCCCGCCGAGCGGGTGGTAGGTGAGGTGGTCGCCCCAGATCTTGTTGGTGCCGAAGAGGTCGGTCCGGTAGATCGTCCCCTCCTTCGAGTTGATCTTGTCGAAGATGGTCTTGGCCATGGCGATGGACGGCGCCTTCCACGCCGTCTGCCAGTTCAGCTCGACCCCGCCCGTCGACGCGTTGTACGTGAACTCCGCGCGGTTCGGGTTCTTCGTGATCGACAGGTAGAACGAGGCGTACGTCTCGATGCCGGTCGGCAGCGGTGCCACTTCGGCGAACGCGCCGCCCGCATCCCAGTTGTCGATGCCGCCGCAGGGGATGGAGGCCTGCACCTTGCCGGTCGGGTCCCACATGTGGTTCGCCCGGCCGCACATGATGTTGCCGTTGTCGCCCCAGCCCTTGCCGATCTCGCTGTTCAGGTTGGGCAGGGCGCCGGTGGCCTTGAGCCGGACGAGCAGCTTGCTGGTGCCGACGCTGCCGGCCGCGAAGAACACCTTGTCCGCGACGACGGTCTTCGTGCCGACGGTGTCGCCCGTGGTGTTGATCTGGTCGATGACGACCGTGTACCCGCCGCCGGAGGCCGGGGAGACCGAAGTCACCTTGTGCAGGGGCGAGATGGTGACCTTGCCGGTGGCCTTGGCCTGGGCGATGTAGGTCTGCTGGAGGGACTTCTTGCCGGCGTTGTTGCCGTAGAGGATCTCACCGGCGACGGCGGACTTGGGGACCGTCCCGGCCGCCTCCTGCTCCATGTAGTCCCAGTCGTACACGTCCGGGACGAAGACGAAGGGGAACCCGGCACGCTGGGCGTGCTTGCGGCCGACGCGGGAGAACTGGTAGCAGTCGACGCTTTCGAACCAGGCCGGGTCGATCATGCTGACCCCGAGGCCCGCGTTGGCGCGCGGGTAGTAGGTGTCGTACATCTCGTCCGCGTTCACGGTCGGCAGGACGGCGCCGAAGTTCGCGCGCTTCGGGGTGACCGCCATACCGCCGTTGACCAGCGAGCCGCCGCCGACGCCGCGGCCCTGGTAGACGATGATCCCGCCCATCTCCTCGGCGTCCAGGATGCCGGTGTAGCGCGGGACCGCCTTGTCGATGGGGAAGCCCAGGAAGTTGCTCAGCGGCGCCTTGGTCTTGGTGCGGAGCCAGTAGGCGCGGTAGTCCGGGGTGGTCGTGTTGCAGAAGATCTTGCCGTCCGAGCCGGGGGTGTCCCAGGCCATGCCCATTTCGATCATGTGGACGTCGACACCGGCCTGGGCGAGCCGCAGGGCGGCGACGGAACCGCCGTACCCGGTACCGATCACGAGGGCCGGTACGTGCGCTCCGTTGTCGATGGGGCCGGCGGCGGCGGCCGCGCCGGCCGTGGCGGCCTGGGCCTGGGACGGGGCGATCTGACCGGCAAGGGCCATTGCGCCCAGTATGGAACCCGTTCTACCGAGAAATCCTCGACGCGAGACGCCGTTCTGGTTCGTTTTGTGCAGGCCTTTGTCGCTCATGTGAGCTTCCTCACTCTAGGCGGAATGAGAACGAGTTCTACTGCCGAGTGCTTGCGAAGTCACTAGATACGTCAAGGCGTCTTTCGTGGGTGGCGGCCGTGGGCGGCGCCGATTCGCGGCCTGTGGAAAGGGGTTGAAGGTCCCATCGGACACTGGGAACGACGACCCGCTGTGGATGGCCGGTACTCCCGGAGTGACGCGAGCGCCCGGGGGGAGGGGCCTGCGGGTGCGGTGGGCCCGCCCGAATCCACCACGTCAGAAGTCGAACGCGTTGCGGAGAGCCCCGCCGCCCCGGTGTGGCGGGGCTCTCGGCGCACCCAGCCACTCCGTCGTGGCTGCATCCGGTGGGCTCCGAGGCCGAAAAGCGACAAACCGCAAGGTGGGCCGTGGTCGGCGCCCGAATCTTTTTACCTTCGCCGCACGCTCCTGTTCCCCGCCCGGGCCGGTGTTACAGGCTCGGCGCACCTCGGCCGGCGCCCCCGCGTACAGAAGGGGAACGCGTGCGGTCGCCGGTCCAGACCAGGATCAGGGTCGAGGTGGCCGCCGCGAAGGCGCACCAGGTGGAAGCGAACTCCAGCCTCCACAGGGCGGTGCAGACCAGGGCCCCGGCCCCCAGGAGGAGGCCGAGGAGGCGCAGCCGGCGGTCTCCCGAGAGGAGCAGGGCGCCGAGCGTGGCGAACAGGTAGCCCGCCAGGACCAGCGGCATCCACGGAACGTTCACGCCGTACCCGAGGGTGTGGCCGCGGACCTCGGCGCTCACCGGGCGGGTCGCCAGGCAGTACGAGAGGTACGCGCCGGTGGCGAGTCCGGCGGCGGCCGGCCAGTACATCCGGGGCCTGAGCTCGGGCGCGGCGGCGAGCAGCACCCCGAGCGGCACCCATACGGGCAGCAGCGGGAGGGCGATCACGGCCCAGGCGGTGGTGGCCGGACCGCAGCCGCCGCCGGAGTTCCAGACGGCGGCCTCGACCAGCTGGTGCGCGCCCAGGATCAGCGGGAGCGCGGCGACGGGCAGGTCCCGGGCGCGCCGGTTCCGGACCAGGCAGGCGATCCCGACGGCGGTGATGACCGTGCCCGCCGTCAGGTCGGCCGTCGCGCTCCAGCACATGAGGCCCTCCCGATCCCACGGTAGGCCGAGGTGTGAACGTCTGCCACACCACGGATCCGTGGAAGAATTTGACAAGATGCGGAAGAATCCTGCACGAGTCTTGCCGTGTTTGCGTGCGGGGTCCTACTGTCCCGGCCATGCCCCCAAGAAGAGCCGCAAGCCTCGCCGCAAGAGCAGCCGCACCCGGCGCCGCAAGGAGAACCGCCGTTCCCGCACGGGCCGTTCCCGCACGGGCCGTTCCCGCGCGGGCCGTTCCTGCACGGGCCGTTCCCGCGCGGGCCGCCGCCGTTCTGGCGGTGTTCACCGCGTCCGTCCTCGGCCTCGGCGCCCTGGGCGCGGGACCGGCCGCGGCCCGGCCCGGCGACGCCGACCCCGCGGCGCCCACGGCCGTCACCCGGGCCGCCCTCGATCCCGTACTGGCCGAGGGCCGCGGAGCTCGCGTGGACTTCGCCGAGCAGGAGGCGGAGAACGCCGTCACCACCGGCACGCTCATCGGCCCCGACCGCTCCGCCTACTCGCTGCCCGCCGAAGCCTCCGGCCGCAAGGCGGTACGGCTGGTCCCGGGCCAGTACGTGGAGTTCACCCTGCCCGCGGCGGCCGACGCGGTCACCGTCCGCTACAGCCTCCCCGACGCCCCGGCCGGCGGCGGCATCACCGCCCCGCTCGACGTCACCGTGAACGGCAAGAACCGCCGCGCCATGACGCTGACCTCGCAGTACTCCTGGCTGTACAACCAGTACCCGTTCAGCAGCGACCCGCAGGCCGGCCTCCTGCACCCCGACTGGTGGATCACCGAGTGCGGCTGCGTCCCGGCGGCCACCACCCCGGCCCCGGTCATCGCCAAGCCGTTCCGCCCCACCCACATGTACGACGAGCAGCGCCTGCTCCTGGGCCGCACCCACCGGGCGGGCGACACGGTCCGGCTCACCGTCCCGGCCGGGAGCCCCGCCGCCTGGACGGTCATCGACCTGCTCGACTCGCAGCGCGTCGGCGCCCCGCACGTGGAGGCGGCCGCTGCCAACGCCCTTCTGTTCGGCGCCGACCCGACGGGCCGCCGGGATTCCGCCGACGCCATCGACCGGGCCATCGCCTTGGCCAAGCGCCACCGGCTCCCGGTCTACCTGCCGCCGGGCACCTACCAGGTCAACCGCCACATCATCGTGGACGGCGTCACCATCAACGGCGCCGGCAGCTGGTACACCACCGTCAAGGGCAAGGGCGTCGGCTTCTACGGCAAGGAGGCCGCGCAGGGCGGCAGCCGGGGCGTCCACCTCTCCCGCTTCGCCATCGAGGGCGACGTCCGCGAACGCGTGGACACCGACCAGGTCAACGGAGTCGGCGGCGCGATGAGCGACTCCACCATCGACTCCCTCCACATCCACCACACCAAGGCCGGCCTCTGGTTCGACGGCCCGATGGGCGACGTGAAGGTCACCCGCAACGTCATCACCGACCAGATCGCCGACGGCCTGAACTTCCACACCGGAGTCACCGACTCCCTCGTGCAGGACAACTTCGTCCGCAACACCGGCGACGACGGCCTCGCCCTGTGGGCGGAGAAGACCACGAACGCCCGCAACACCTTCGACCACAACACCGTGCAGAGCCCCACCCTGGCCAACGGCATCGCGATCTACGGCGGCGCCGACACCACCGTCTCCGCCAACCTCGTGGCCGACCCGGTCCGCGAGGGCAGCGCCCTGCACGTCGGCTCCCGCTTCGGAGCCGAACCCTTCACCGGCAGCCTGCGGATCGACGGCAACACCACCGTGCGCTCCGGCACGTACGAGCTGAACTGGAACATCGGGCTCGGCGCGATCTGGTTCTACGCCCTGGACCGCGACATCGACCAGGCCGACATCCGGGTCACCGCGAACTCCTTCCTGGACAGCACCTACAACGCGGTCATGCTGGTCAGCGACTGGCCGGTGAAGGACAAGGTGCGCATCGGACACGTCCACTTCAAGGACGTCCGGGTCGACGGCACCGGCACCTCGGTGGTCAGCGCCCGGGCGGCCGGCTCGGCGAGCTTCGAGAACGTCGACGCCCGGAACGTCGGCGCCGTCGGCGTCAACAACTGCGGCTCCTTCAACTTCCCCGCCACCGGCTCGGAGTTCACCCTCGTCGACCGCGGCGGCAACGACGGCGGCGGCGCCACGGGACCCTGGCTGGCCGGCTGGGAACTGCCCAACACCATCACCTGCGACGACCGCCCGCCGGTCGTCGCCCCGCCGGCGCCGAGCCCCTGGTAGGGGCCGGCCCGGCGATACCCACCAGGGGCTACTACCGCTCCGCCGCGCCCGGGGGTTCCAGCGGCGGAGCGGTCACCGCGCAGTTCGTACGGCACTGCGGGTGACAGGCCCCGGGCGCGGGGGAGCGAACGGTCGTCCAGGCCACGGCGGCCCCGGCCACCAGCAGCCCCGCGCACCAGAACATCGCCCGCCCGAAGGCCGCGTCGAAGGCCCCGGGCGAGAGGTACGCGTCCGGCCCCATCCCCGCCAGCAGCGGCAGTGCGGCCACCGCGAGGAGTCCCGCGGCGCGCGCGGCCGCGTTGTTGATGCCGCTGGCCAGGCCCGCCCGCCCGGGGTCCACCGAGGACAGGACGGTCGCCGTCAGCGGAGCCACCAGGGCCGCCATGCCCAGCCCCATCACGAGCAGCGCCGGCAGCACGTCCCCTACGTACGAGGCCTCCGGGCCCACCCGCAGCATCAGCAGCATCCCCACCGCGCAGAGCAGCGGTCCCACCGTCAGCGGGACGCGCGGGCCAATCCGCTCCCCGAGCTGCGCCGACCGGGCCGACAGCAGCAGCATCAGGGCCGTGGTGGGCAGCAGGGCGGCCCCGGCACCGAGGGCGGAGTACCCGGACACCACCTGGAGCTGGAGCACCACGAGGAAGAAGAAGCCGCCGAAGGCCGCGTACACGCACAGGGTGACCAGGTTGACGGCGGTGAACAGCCGCGAGGAGAAGATGTCCGGCGGCACCATCGGGTCGGCCCGCCGCCGCTCGACCACCACGAAGACCCCGCCCAGCAGCACTCCGCCCACGGCGGCGCCGACCACGAACGCGGCGCCCGACCGGGCCTCGATGAGCGCGTAGGTCAGCAGCGCGAGCGAGGCCGCGCCCAGGACCGCCCCGGCCACGTCGAACCGCCCGTGCGCCGCCGGATCCCGCGATTCCGGTACGTGCCGCAGTGCGACCGGGACGCAGAGCGCGGCCACCGGCACGTTCAACAGGAACACCCAGCGCCAGCCCGGCCCGTCCACCAGCCAGCCGCCGAGGAACGGCCCCACGGCGGCGCCCACCCCGCCGAACCCCGACCACAGGCCCACCGCGCGGGCCCGGTCGTCGGGATGGATCGAGCCGTGGATCAGCGCGAGGGAACCGGGCGTCAGCAGCGCCCCGCCGATGCCCTGGAGGGCGCGGGCGGCGATGAGCACACCGGCGTTCGGCGCGATCCCGCACAGCAGGGAGCCCACCGCGAACCACACCACCCCGAGCACGAAGATCCGCCGCCGCCCGAAGCGGTCCCCGAGCGCCCCGCCGACCAGGATCAGGCTCGCGAGGGTCAGCAGGTAGGCGTTGACCGTCCACTGGAGCACCGCCAGATCGGCGCCGAGATCCCGCCCGATGGCGGGCAGGGCCACATTGACCACGGTCGAGTCGAGCAGCGCCATGGCGGAACCGAGCACGGTGGTCAGGACGATCCACCGGCCCTGCGCGGTGCCGAGCCGCACGCCGGGGGAGGCGGAGGGGGCCGGGGAGGACGGTGGGAGGGCGGGGTCGCTCACCCCACCAGGCTGGCGCGGGTGGCCGGGAACGGCCACCCGGTCGGGCGGTTCGGCTCATTAGGCGCTCTTGTAGCGGGCATGACACCTCGCACACCATGGCCCGCGCACGTCACGCACACCCTTTCCGCACGACCTGCACACGGCGTACGAGGAGACCACACGTGGCACGAAGCGACACCCGACGGACCCCCCGCTCACGATTACGGCCCCTGCGCACAGGGTTCGCCGCCCTCACGGCGGCCCTGCTGCTGCCCCTGGGCGCGGGCGCGGCGGCCGCCGCCCCCGGCCCCGGACCCACCCCGGGCGCGGCCGAACGCAAGATCGAACCGAGTCTCCGCGCCCAGCTCGACGATTCCGCCAAGGCGGTCTTCTGGGTCTACCTCGACAGCGCCGCCGACCTCACCGCCGCGCACGGGCAGCAGACCCGGGCCGCGAAGGCGGAAACGGTCCTGCGCCTGAAGAAGGACCACGCCGCGCGCAGCCAGGCCGAAGTGATCAAGGCCCTGGACGGCGCGAAGGCCGAGTACACCTCGTACTGGATCGTCAACGCGGTCCGCGTCGTCGGCAGCGACAAGCTCGCCGGAGCCCTGGCCCAGCGCCCCGAGGTGTCCCGGATCGACGCCGACGACCGGATCGCCCTCCCCGAGCCCGCCGAAGGCACCCGGGAGAAGGCGGCCGCCGACGCCGTCGAGTGGAACATCGACCGCATCAAGGCACCGCAGGTCTGGGACCAGCTGGGCGTGCGCGGCGAGGGCATCGTCGTCGCCAACATCGACAGCGGAGTGGACCACACCCACCCGGCCGTGGCCACCCAGTACCGCGGCCGGGCCGCGGACGGCACCTACGACCACCACTACAACTGGTTCGACCCGGCGGGCGTCTGCGCCACCGCGGCCCCCTGCGACAACAACGACCACGGCACCCACACCATGGGGACGATGGTCGGCGACGACGGCGGCGCCAACAAGATCGGTGTCGCCCCGGGAGCCAAGTGGATCGCGGCCAAGGGCTGCGAGAGCAACTCCTGCTCCGAGGCCTCACTGCTCGCCGCCGGCCAGTGGATCGTCGCCCCCACCGACCTGAACGGCCAGAATCCGCGCCCCGACCTGGCCCCGCACATCGTCAACAACTCCTGGGGCGGCCCGGGCGGCGACACCTGGTACCAGCAGATCGTCGACACCTGGCGGGCCGCCGGAATCTTCCCGGCCTTCTCCAACGGCAACTCCGGACCCGGCTGCGCCACCAGCGGATCACCCGGTGACTACGCGAGCTCCTACAGCTCCGGCGCCTTCGACATCAACGGCGCCATCGCCTCCTTCTCCTCGCGCGGCGCCGGTCCCGGCGGGATCGTCAAACCGAACATCGCGGCCCCCGGCGTGAACGTGCGCTCCTCCGTCCCCGGCGGCGCCTACGCGTCCTTCTCCGGCACCTCCATGGCCTCCCCGCACACCGCCGCGGCCGTGGCGCTGCTCTGGTCGGCCGCCCCCGCCCTCGAAGGCGACATCGCGCAGACCGAAGCACTGCTCGACGGCACCGCGCTGGACACCGACAGCAGCCAGTGCGGCGGCGCCGCCGCCGACAACAACGTCTTCGGCGAGGGCAAGCTCGACGCGCTCGCCGCCGTCACCTCCGCGCCGCGCGGAGCCCTCGGCGCGCTCGCCGGCACCGTGCGCTCCGGCGGGCAGCCCGTCCCCGGCGTGAAGATCGTCGCCGACGGCCCCATCGACCGTACGACGACCACCGCGGCCGACGGCACCTACCGCTTCCCGACCCTGTCGGTCGGCGCGTACGCGCTCACCGCGTCGAAGTTCGGCTACGGACAGCAGGCCGCGACCGTGTCGGTCGTCGAGGACACCACCGCCACCGGCGACATCGACCTCGTCCAGGCGGACTCCGGGAAGCTCACCGGCACCGTCTCCTCGGCCGCGGGCCCGGTGGCCGGCGCCGCGGTGACCGTCGCCGACACCCCGGTCACCGCGACCAGCGACGGCCAGGGCCGCTTCGAGATCACCCTGCCGCACGGCACCTACACCGTGAACGCCACCCACACCTCCCGCTGCCTCACCTCCGGCGCGGCCGCCGTCACCGTCGCCGGGGACACCACCGTCGCGGTGAACCTGCCCGAACGCACCGACGGCTACGGCTACGCCTGCGCGGCCTCGGGCGGCGGACCGTACGAGCCGGGCGACCGGCGGCTCGCGCTGACCGGTGACAACACCACCGAACGCGTCGACCTGCCCTTCCCGCTGCCGCTCTACGGCAAGACGTACGGGCAGGCCTGGATCGGCACGAACGGCACGGTCAGCTTCGGCGGCAACAACACGGCCGACGTCAACGGGGACATCCCGAGCACGGCCACGCCCAACGCGGCGCTCTACCCGTTCTGGGACGACCTGGTCGTCGGCGCAGCCGGCAGCGGCTCCGGAGTCTTCACCGCCGTCACCGGCACCGCGCCGCACCGCAGTTACGTCATCGAGTGGCGCGAGGTGTCGCACTGGTCGGCACAGTCCGAGAAGTTCTCCTTCGCGGCGGCCATCGGCGAGGACGGCACCGTCCGGTACTCCTACCGGGGGACCGGCGGCACCGGCATCAAGGGCGGCTCCACCGCCACGGTCGGCGTGGAGAACGCGACCGGCACCGACGCCTACCGGTACTCCTTCAACACGCCGGTGATCACGGACGGCCTGTCCGTCTCCTTCCGCACCACCAGGAGCGGAGTGGTGGCGGGCCGGGTGCTCGACGCGAACGACGGCAACGGCGTCGCCGGAGCCACCGTGACCGTCGGCACGGGCGCCACCGCGGTCTCCGCCACCACGGCGGCAGACGGCGGGTACGTGGTCCAGAGCCCGTCGGGAGCACGGGAACTCGCGCTGACCGCGGCCCAGTACGAGCCGGCGGCCGCCACCGTGGACGTCAAGGCGGCCGACGTCACCCAGGTGACCCGGTCCCTGCGCACCGGCAAGGTGACCCCGGCGAAGCCGGCGGTCGAGATCGTCCTGCCGCCCGGCCAGAAGCGGACGCGGACCCTCGACCTCACCAACCCCGGTCTCGGCACGGCCTTCACCGTCGCCGAGGACGCGGCCTGGCTGACGGCGACCCCGGGCGCGGGCGACCTCCCGACGGGCGGCAAGGCCCCGCTCACCCTGGCGGTGGACACCACGGGCCTGACCCCGGGCACCGTCCTCACGGCCGACCTGAAGATCGCCTCGGCCAGCGGCCGGACCCCGGTGCTCACCGTCCCCGTCAAGCTCGTCGTCCCGCGCTACCAGGTCGCCCTGGACGCCGGCTCCACGGGCGCGAGCACGGACTCGCTGGGCGACGGCTGGTCCCCCGACCGCAAGTACACGACGGGCTCGTACGGCTACCAGGGCAACAGCTCGGCCCAGTCCACGAGCCGCACGATCGCGGGCACGGACGACCAGAAGCTCTTCCGCAGCGCCCGTGAGGGCATGTACGAATACCGCTTCGACGGCGTCCCCAACGGCACCTACACCGTGGAACTGGGCTTCGCGGAGCTCTCCTCCACCAAGCCGAACAAGCGCGTCTTCGACGTCCTGGCGGAAGGTACCCAGGTACTGCCCTCGCTGGACGTCTCCCTGGAGGCGGGCACGTACACGGCCCTGACCCGCAGCTACACGGTCACGGTCACGGACGGCACCCTGAACATCCGCTTCGTCACCCACACCGGTTTCGGCAAACCCCTGCTGAACTCCCTGCGGGTGACCGACCGCCCCGACAAGAGCTGACCCCGGCGACAGCACAACGGGCGGGGCTCCTCCGGGGCCCCGCCCTTCGCCGTCAGTCCCCGGTGGTCACCGGAGGAACTCCCGGTCGCGGTCCGCGAAGGAGGGGAGCGGGGCCGCAGCACGCAGGGCCACGTCCAGAGCGCGCCCCGGGTCGCAGGCGTACGTACCACTGGCCCACGCGGCATTGGCCTCGATCACCGACCATCGTCCGCCGGCGAGGCCCACGTCGACGACGATCGCGGACGGGAGGGTGGAGAAGGGCAGGCCGGACGCGAAGGCGAGGGCGTCGGCCGAAGCCGGACCCGGGCTGAGGCGACCGTCCTCGGCATAGCGGCTCGCCGTGTGCACGGCCCCGTCGAGCAGGAACAGGCGGTGCTCCGCCGTGAACCGGACCACGTCGCTGACCAGCACCTCCGTCCCCGGATCCACCGCGTCCGGCCCCGGCAGGCGGGAGCCGTCGGCGTAGACGAGGGCCGGGATGCCCTTGTCGTTCGGCGACTTCACGAAGACGGGCCTGCGCAGCCCGTACGCCTCACGGATCGGCATCAGCAGGACCTCCCGCCCGGTGAACTCCCGGGGCAGCCGCGCCAGCCAGTCGGACGGAGCCTCCAGCAGGCCGATGCCGAGCCCAGGGGCCATGGCATCGGCGAACCGCGGCCCGGCGTGCAGGTGGTCAGCCCGCAGCCCGTCGGGCACGGCGAAGCCGTCCAGTTGTACGGTGGCCAGCCCGCGCGCGTGCGCCGCGTCCCGGATACGGGCGGCGGACGCGGTCACGCGGGGCGGGAGCAGCAGGGTCATGCGGAGATCCTGCCGAAGGCCGGGGCCGGCGTCATCCGGGTTTCGGAGCCGGACGGGGCGTCAGGTGCGGCGGTACTGGTCCACCAGGATCGTGACGGAGTCGCCGGCCGGGGCCTCGACCAGTCTCACGATCGCCACCTCGCTCCGGTCCGGGCTGCGCACGCAGAACGGGCGGGCCTGCGCGAGGGCGGCGAGGGGCAGGCCGGCGGCCGGGCGGGTCTCGATGCCCTGGAGGCAGGTGGCCACCGTCAGTTCCCCGGATCCGGAGCCGGAAACGTCGGACACGAAGGAGTCCGAGTCCTCGGAGGGGACCAGGGCCTGGCCGTCGCGCGCCAGGTACCAGGCGGCCGTCTCCGCGGGCACCACCTTCCCGGCCTTCAGGTCGAACTCGTATCCGGAGTCGGGGGCGGTGAGCTCGGTCTTCGTGTAGCCCGGCAGGTAGGCGGCGGCAGGGTCGGGCGGGGTGGTTCCGGGGGAGGCCGTGGGCGCAGTGGCGGTGGGGCCGGTGGGACCGGTGACGGGGTTGCCGCCGGTGACCTGGTCCTCGCCCGCGGGGTCGTCCAGGTAGTACACGGCTCCGGCGCCGACGAGCAGGGTGCCGGCCACGACGAGGGCCGGCAGCAGCGGGAGCCTTCGCCCGCGGCCCGGCCTGCCCCGGCCCGGGCCGGGGCAGGATGCCGGAGCGGGGACCGCGGCAGGGACGGGAGCGTGGACCCGTGCGGAGGCGGATGCCGGTGCGTGTCCGTCGGGCCCGGCTCCGGCACCCGTGCGCGGTCCGGGGAAGGCCGGTCCGGGGGAGTGCGGAGCCGCACCCGCCGGGCCCGGGTACGCGGTGGCCGTCCTGGTGGCCTGGAGCGGCGCAGGGGCGGGCCAAGCGGTGTCACCCGAGCCCGAGCCTGAGCCCGCGCCCGCGCCCGCGCCCGAGCCCGCGTCACCGCCCCCGAGCTCCTCCCGGACCGGCCGGGGCAGCCAGCCGTCGGTGAACTCCGGGTGCCCGCACACCAGGGGGTGCGCCCGCACGGAGGCGATCACTTCGGCCGGCTGCGGACGGTCCTCGGGCTGCTTCGCGAGGCACCACGAGACGAGGCCATACAGCTCGTGCGGCACCCGGGTGAGGTCGGGATGCTCGTGGACGACCCGGTAGAGGGCGCTGGACTCGGGCCCGTTCCCGAAGGGTGCGATCCCGCACGCGACGTACGCGGCCAGCGTCCCGAGCGCGAAGACGTCGGTCGCCGGCGTCGCGGGATGGCCGAGCGCCTGCTCGGGCGCCATGAAGGCCGCCGTTCCGATCCGCAGCCCCGTACCGGTGAGCGCGGCGGCGTCGGCCGCGCGGGCGATGCCGAAGTCGATCACCCGGGGGCCGTCCTCCGCGAGGAGCACATTGGCCGGCTTCAGGTCGCGGTGGACCACGCCCGCCCCGTGGATGGCCTGGAGCGCCTCGGCTATGCCCGCGAGGAGCAGCAGGACCGTACGTACCGGCAGCGGTCCGTGGCGTCGTACGACCTCCTGCAGCGAGGGACCGGACACGTACGCGGTGGCGAGCCACGGCGTGGGGTCCTCGACCCCGGAGTCGATCACCTGGGCGGTGAACAGGCCGTGGATCCGGCGGGCACTGGCCACCTCCTGGGCGAACCGCCGGCGGAACTCGGGATCGGAGGCGAGCTCCCTGCGGACGGCTTTCAGCGCGATGGGGCGGCCGCCGGGCGTGTGGGCCAGATAGACCACGCCCATGCCGCCGGAGCCGAGCCGGGCGTGCAGGCGGTAGCCGCCGATCTCGTGGGGATCGTCTGCGGACAGTGCCGTACGGGCCGGCTGTGCGCCGGAGTGCTGCTCGGACATGCGGTGGCTCTTTCGACGATGCGTGCGATGCGTGCGATGCGATGCGATGCGAAACGCGGCAGGGGCCTGCGCGCATCGTGCCATGAATTGACTGAATTTTCAGTCAGTGCCAGAGTGGGCGACACGTGCCCGCACCGTCCGCCCCGCGTCGCGGCCCTTCGCGGACGAAGGGCGGACCCTTGTCCCAGGGGCTCGGGACGGTCGGCCCGTGCCGTGCCTCCCGCGCCCGCTCTGGCCGGATGCAGTCGTCCCGCCAGTCCTCGATCGGAGCTCTCCCGTGTCCCACCTGCCCCCCACGCGCCGGACGGCCCTCCGCACCTTCGCCGGGCTCGGCGCCCTCGCCTTCGGAGCCGCCGCCTGCGGCCCCTCGCAGAGCGCCCCGCGCTCCAACGCCGCCCCCGGCACCGCGCAGCCCTCCCCGGCCGCCGGCCCCGAGCGCCGGCTCGGCGCCGAGTGGGAGAGCCACACCCGCACCTTCATGGCCTGGCCCGCGCTGGACGCGGTCTGGATGGAAGACCTGCGCTACGTGCGCGAGGACATCGCGCGGATCGCCCGGGCCGTCGGGGGGTACGAGGAGGTCATCATGATGGCCCGGCCCGAGCAGGTGGCCGCGGCGCAGCGGGCGTGCGGCTCCGAGGTCGAGGTGATCCCGCTGGCCGTCGACGACCTGTGGGCCCGCGACACCGTCCCCGTCTTCGTCGAGGAGGGGGCCAAGGTCATCGGCGTCGACTTCAACTTCAACGGCTGGGGCAACAAGCAGGAGCACAAGAACGACGGCCAGGTCGGGCGCCTCCTGCTCCAGAAGTACGGGATCCTCCGGGTCAAGGCTCCGCTGGTGGCCGAGGGCGGCTCCTTCGAGGCCGACGGCGAGGGCACCCTGATGATCACCGAGAGCTCGATCGTCAACGACAACCGCAACCGCGGCAAGAGCCGGGATCAGATCGAGGCCGAACTCAAGCAGACCCTGGGCGTCGAGAAGGTGATCTGGCTGGCCGGCGTACGCGGCGAGGACATCACCGACGCCCACGTGGACAGCCTCGTACGGTTCGCCGCGCCCGGTGTCGTCCTGCTGGACCGCGCCCACCCGAACACCCCGAAGGACTCCTGGTCCCGCTCCGCCGACCAGGCGAAGTCGGTCCTCTCGAAGGCGACGGACGCCCGCGGCCGGAAGTTCGAGATCATCGACCTGCCGCAGCCCGACCTGGACAAGATCACGGGCGAGGGCGACGACTTCGTGTCGACCTACGCCAACTTCTACATCGCCAACGACTCCGTCTTCATGCCGAAGTTCGGCGACCGCCAGGCCGACGACCGGGCCCGCGGCATCCTGCAGGAGCACTTCCCCAAGCGGGACATCGTCCCCGTCGCGATCGACACGATCGCCTCGGGCGGCGGCGGCATCCACTGCTCGACCCACGACCAGCCCGGCAAGCCCGCCGCGTGAGTGCCCTGCGGCGCCGCCCGTCCGGGCGGCGCTTCCCGCTGCTGCCGGCGCTGCTCCTGCTCGCGATCGTGGCGGCGGTCGGCGTGGGGGCCTGGCTCCAGTTCGGCGAACGCCAGGCCCAGGACACCGTCCACACCGCGGGCCGGGCCGATTCCGACCGGGTGGACGTCGAGGCGACCATCCAGCGCGTCGACGCCGCCGGGCGCGAGCTGGTGCTGCGGGTCCTGGTCACGCCCCGGGGGGCGCTGGCCGAGGCCGGCGGGATCGCACCCGTCGACGACCTGACCCTCCAGACCTCGACGGCCACCCGCGCCGACCTGACCTTCAAGGCCCACCAGCGCATCTCCAGCCGGGACGTGCAGGTGGCCCTGACGGGCGGCTCCATCACGGACTATCCGTTCGACGGCTACGGGACGGACGTGGAGTTCGCGGCGGTACTGGGCCAGGAGAAGGTTCCCGTGCGGGTCCTGTTCTCCAACAACGACGTGCTCTTCTCGTCCACGGTGGAGGCCTCGACGGCGAACGACGGCGCGGCCGTCCTCGACATCGGGCTGGCCCGCTCCAACAGCGTGCTCGTGTTCGCGGTGTTCATGATGATCGCGATGTGGGCGCTCGCCGTGTCCGTCCTGATCGGCGGGTGGTTCCTCGTCACCCGCCGCAAGGGGCTCACCTGGCCCGCCCTCGGCTGGATGGCGGCCACACTGTTCGCCCTGGCGGCCTTCCGCAACACTGCCCCGGGCACACCGCCGATCGGCTGTCTCCTCGACTACCTCGCCTTCCTCTGGGCGGAGATCCTCATCGCGTTCTGCCTGATCACCGTGGTCGTCACGGGGATCCGGGCGGAGCCGCGCGCCGAACCGGCGGCGGACGGGGCGGACGGGGCGGCGGGGGCCTGAACCTGCGTACGGCTCCGCGGCGGGGCCGGGCGTACGGGGCCGGGCCCGACGGGCCGCACGGGTAGGGGCCCCGAGGCCCCCGAGCCCCCGAGCCCCCGCGCACGGGGGTACCAGGCACGGTGCGGGGGCATTCGGGTGGCCCGCCCCGGCCCGACCGCGCGACGCGCGGGGCAGGCGCGGAGGGCGCCGTACCGTGGCTGACCATGACGCTCCAGAGCGACCGGGCCGGACAGGCCGACCAGACCGGGCATGCCGAGCAGCGCGGGCAGTGCGGGCAGTGCGAGCCGGTCACGCAGCACGCTCCGGCGAGGAGCGTCGACCAGATCGCGGCTCTCGTACGGGACGCGGACCCCGGGGCCGGCTGGGCCGTCGGTGGCGCGGACGGTCCGGACGCGGTGGTGGAGGCCGGGATCGAGGTCCTGGAGAGGCCGGGAGTCGCGGCCGGGGCCGGACCTGAATCCGGAGGCCGGGTCGGAGCCCGAGCTGCGGCCGGAGCCGAGTCCCGGGCCGGGGAGCGTGCCGCAGCCGAATCATGGGCTGGGGAGCGGGCGGGAGCCGAGTCCCCGGCCGGGGAGCTTGCCGAAGCTGGTTCCGGGGCCGGGGAGTGTGCCGGCGCCGGAACCCGGGCGGGGGACCGTGCCACCGCCCCCGATGTGGGCGGGCTGGCGGGCGTGCTGGCCGTCTGGCCCGTCATCGGGATGCTCGTGGACGCGGGGGAGCTGGCCCTGCACACCCCGCTCACCGCCTACGGGGCGGGCGAGGGCCTGCCCGCCGGAACCACCGCGCACCACCTGCTCACCCACGGCTCCGGGGTGTCACCCGCGCTCACCGGGCTCGCCGAGCGGCTGTGCGGCAGCCCCCTCGCCGGGTTCGCCGCCGAGCGGATCTGGGCGCCGCTCGGCATGACCCGGACGGGCTTCGCCGCCGACGGGACCCTGCGCGCGCCCGTCGCCGACCTCGGCCGGTTCCTGAGCCACCTCCTCGCCCCGGCGGGCGGCGGCCCCGTCAGCCGGGCCTGGACGGCGCAGTCGCTCCGCATCCGCACCGGCGAACTGCTCCCCGCCCGAGGCCTCCTCTGGCACCCCGCCGCGCACGGTTCCTGGTCCCACGGCGAAGGCCCGGCCCTGTGGATCTCCCCGCGCGGGCGCCGCTGGGCCGCCCTCCTCCCCACCACCCCCTCGACCCCGCTCCGCACGGCCTTCCGGGAGGCGGCCTTCGCCTGAAATACCGTACAGGGCGCCGCCGTTGTATCTTCGGAGTCCGATGAAGAAGACCCGGCACAAGGACCGTGACGTGCCCGGTCCGCAGAGCCCCTGGGACGAGATCGCCCCCGGCCTGTGGATGGGCGGCCACTACTGGACCGACCCGGCCGGGGAGCTGCGGCCGGTCGTCGTCGGAGCCGAGTTCGATCTCGTCATCAGCCTCTTCACCCGCCCGGGCCACGGCCCCGACCCGCGCGTGGAACACCTGGTCGGCGAGCTGCCCGACGCCCCGCTCACGGGCGCGCAGTTGCGTACCGTCCTCCGGCTCGCCGCGTCCGCCCGCGAGGCCCTGCACTCCGGACGGCGGATCCTGGTGCGCTGCCATTCCGGTTACAACCGGTCCGGGCTGGTCGTCGCCCAGTGCCTCGTCGAGGGAGGCCTCGCGCCGGCGGCCGCCATCGGCCTCGTCCGTCTAGGGCGCTCGCCCTGGGCCCTGCACAACGAGACCTTCACGGACTATCTCGTCGCCGGCCCGGAGGTCGCGGCGCTGCTCGTCGACCTAGACCCCGACCTCGACCCCGATCTCGGCCTGGATCCCGGCCCCGGTCCCGAACCGGGCGCTCCGTCCCGCCCGTAGTCCACCCGTAGCCCGCCCGCTGACCTCCCGTACCCCCCTCGTGGTCCTCGGAGCGCGGACCCGGGACGGTCGACGTACGGTGAGCGCGAGATCACCGACCGTCGAGTCCAGGCTGCGCGGAGGTACACGGATGCGTACGGCCCACGAGACCGCCCTCGATGCGCGCACGCCACCGGCCCCGGCCGCGGAGGCCCCCGTATGACGGCCGGGGCGGGGCGCGGCGAGAGCGCCCGGTTCGCCGCCGCCCACGCTCTGCCCGCTCTGGTACGGGGCTTCGTGAGCGTGCGGCCCCGTGCGGTGCGCGGGCACGCGGGGCCCGGCCGGCCACGCTGGTCGGCCGCCACCCTGCGGGCCCTGCGCGAGCGGCACGGCGGGGCGCCCGTGCTCGTGCGGGGGCTGACCGGCACCGTCCTGCTCATCCTCGATCCGCAGGACATCCGGCAGTTCTACGCCGAACCCGTCGGATCCCCCGTGCGGCCCGCCGGAGAGCCGGACGGCTGCGTGCACACCGGGCTCCACACCGGGCTCCACGCCGGGCGGAGGGCGGTCGACGACTCCGTGCTCGCCGCGGGGCTGACCGTGCACCCCTCGTGCGGGGCGTTTCTCTCGGTCCTCACCGACGAGGCCCGGCGCCTGACGGCCGGCGGCTCCCTCGAACTCGCCCGCGTCCGGCACTCCGTGACCCGCGCGGCCCGGCGCATCGTCCTCGGCGACGCGGCCGCCGAGGACGCGGAACTCGGCCGAAGGCTCGGGCGTTCGCACGACAGGGCCGGCGCACGGATCGCCGCGTACGCCGACCTCGCGGAGCCGCACACCCTCATCGGGCGGGCCCGCCGGCACGCGGACCCCCTCGGCCGGCCGGGCCGGCCATCGGCGGATCCGGTCGGGCAGGTCCGCCAGTGGCTGGCCGCCTTCGACCTCGTCCCCGGCGTCCTGCTGCGCACCCTGCTGCTCCTCGGCGCGCACCCGGCCGAACAGGACGCCGTCGCCGCCGAGGCCCGCACCGCCGGATGGGCGCAGGGCGCAGCCCAGGGCGCGCTGCCCCGGCTGCGGGCCTGCGTCCGGGAATCGCTGCGGCTGTATCCGGCCGTCCCCGACCTGATACGGATCACCCGGGCCGAAACCGAATGGCGGGGCGTGCGGCATCCCGCCGGGACCTGTGTGGTGCTGCCCGTGCTGTTCCACCAACGCGACCCCGAACACGTGCCGGCCGCGCACGTCTTCGTACCGGGCCGGTGGGCTTCCCGCGAAGCGGACCGGGACGTCCGGATGGCCCCCTTCAGCCATGCCGACGGCCGCTGCCCCGGCGAACAACTGGGGCTGCTGGTCACCGCCGCGCTCTGCGCGGAGGTGCTGCGCGGACACCGGGTCCGGCCCGTCCGGCCCGTGCTCGACCCCCTCGGCCCGCTCCCCGCGGCCCTGGACCCGCAGGGCATCCGCCTGCGCCTGACCCGCCGCTGACCCCGGCGCCGGCCCGGCCCCGCCCGCACCCCGGCGGCGCCACGGCATCCGGCCCACCCGACCTGCCCGCCTGTGGACCTGCCCGACCTGCCCGACCCGTCCGTCCCGCCCCGTCCTGCCCGATGCTCATCCGACCCGACGAGGAATCCATGTCCGACGCCGCGACCCCCGGGACCTCCGCGACCTCCGCGCCCACCGACCCGGACGCCGATCAACTGGGCGCCCTGTGCCGGGAACTGGCCGAGGCGGCCGACGCCGTCGGTGAAGCCTCGCGCTACGCCTCCCGGCTGGCACTCGGCTCCCGGCTGCCGGTCACCGCACTGGGTTTCGGCAGCCGCCGCCGCGCGGCTTGGCGTACGCTGCTGCGCGCCCTCACCGACCCCGACGGACTCGGCTGGGCCGCCCGGGGCCGGGGCGTCGCGCGGGCCGGTTGGCTCGCCGGGGTCTTCACCGGCCGGGAGAGCCTCGCCGTCAGCCTCGCGGTGTGCGGCCTGAAGGGCCGGATCCGGGCCGAGAGCACCCGTAACCCGGCTCGCGCGGCAGACCCGGCCGCCGCCGAGGTGTTCCTCGCGGTGGAGGAGGGCCGGCAGGCGGACGCCGTCCGGGCGTTCCGCGACCTCGTGCGCCGACGCGGCGAGGGTCCCGCCTTCGCCCTGCTGAACCCCTCCTTCGCCGACATCCTGGCCTGGAACGCGCTGACCGACGACAACCCGTTCAACGACCACGCCGGCTGGCAGGTCGCCACCGGCAGGGCCGTGACCGCCGAGCCGCTCCTCGGGATCGGAGCCGCACTGCGGGCGTTCTTCGACCGGGGACCCGCCTGCTCCGAACCGGGGGACCGCCTCCTCGCCGAGCTGGACACCACCGGCACCCCGGCCGGGTACCGGGGCAATGCCGACCGGATCGGCGGGGCCGCGGGCGCGGCCTTGCTCCAGCAGGTCGTCGGCCCGGACGGAGTCGAGCGGTGCGTGCTTCAACTCGCCGGACCACCAAGGGAGTCCGGCCGCGCCGACGGCCCGTACGGGGAGCCGGCCGCGCACGTCCGGGAGGTGGCCGCGACCGTACGCCGCCTGGTGCCCTCCGGGACCGAACTCGCCCTGCTCGGCCACGGCCCGGGTGCCCGGACGGCCGGACGGCTGGCCGCGAGCCGGGAGTTCACCACCGTCTACCGGGTCACCTGGGTGGGTTCCGGCCCCGAGCCGGGTCCGGCGGCGGCCCTCGAGGGCTTCGGGGGCCGGGTCACCGGAAGCCACCTGGTGCGGCTGCCGGGACATCCCGACGTCTACGTCCCGGGGCGGACCCAGTGACGGACACCGCCGGGCCCGCGCCCCGGACCGAGACCCGTCCGGCCCCGGCCGAGGGCCTGCGCGCCCACTCGGCCGCCCTGCGTTCGCACGCCGAACGGCTCCGCCGCGCCGCCGGAGACCTGCGCTGGCAGGGCCCGGGGGGCGACGCCTTCCGCGCCGAGGTGGCGTCGCTGGCCGACCGCTGCGCCACCGCGGCGGGCGGTTTCGAGCTGGCGGCGGCCCAACTGGCCCGCCCCGGGTCCCGGAAGGGCATGCGGGGCAGGCACCGGCGGACCGGCTGATCGGACGCGGTCTGATCCCCGCCGGACCCGGCGCGGATCGGGCGCGGATCGGGCGCGGACCCATCGCGGACCGGGCGCGGATCCGGCGGGGGAGTCGGCGGCGAGGGGCGGGGTCAGAGGACGAGGGACAGCAGCAGGACGAAGCCCAGGCCGACCACCGAGATGATGGTCTCCATCACCGACCAGGTCTTGAGGGTCTGGCCGACCGTCATGCCGAAGTACTCCTTCACGAGCCAGAACCCGGCATCGTTGACGTGGCTGAAGAACAGCGATCCCGCTCCGATGGCGAGGACCAGCAGGGCGGTCTCCGTGGACGACATGCCCGCCGCGAGCGGGGCCACCAGGCCGGCCGCGGAGATGGTGGCGACCGTGGCCGAGCCCGTGGCCAGGCGGATGGCCACCGCGATGAGCCAGGCCAGCAGGAGGGTCGGTATCGCCCAGCTCTCGGACAGGTCCATGATCATCTGACCGACGCCCACGTCGATCAGCGTCGTCTTGAAGCCGCCGCCCGCACCCACGATCAGCAGGATGCCCGCGATCGGGGCCAGCGACTTCTCCACCGTCACGGACAGCCGCGCCTTGGTGAAGCCGGCTGCCCGGCCGAGGGTGAACATGCCCACGAGCACCGCCGCGAGCAGCGCGATCAGGGGTGAGCCCGCCACGTCGGTGACCCGCTGGACCGCGTTGGCCGGGTCGTTGACCACGATGTCGACCAGGGCCTTCATCAGCATCAGGACCACCGGCAGCAGCATGGTGAAGACCGTCGCACCGAAGCGCGGGCGGTGTTCCAGCTCCGCGGACGGCCGCTGCGGGATCATGTGCTCGGGCGCTGGGATGTCCACCCACCGTGCCGCGTACCGGGAGAACACCGGGCCCGCGATGACGACGGTCGGGATGGCGACGAGCACGCCGAGCGCGAGGGTGAGGCCCAGGTTGGCGTGGAGCGCGTCGATGGCGACCAGCGGACCGGGGTGCGGCGGGATCAGCCCGTGCATCACGGACAGCCCGGCCAGCGCGGGGATGCCGATCCGCATGAGCGAGTAGTTGCCCCGCTTGGCCACGAGCAGGACCACGGGGATCAGCAGCACGATGCCGACCTCGAAGAAGAGCGGGAGGCCGATCACCGAGGCGATCAGCACCATCGCCCACGGCATGGCCCGGCCCTTGGCGCGCGCCAGGATGGTGTCCACGATCTCGTCCGCGCCGCCCGAGTCGGCGAGCAGCTTCCCGAGGATGGCGCCGAGCGCGATGAGTACGCCGACCCCCGCGACGGTCGCGCCGAGCCCGGCCGTGAAGCTGGAGATGGTCTTGGCCAGGGGAGCGCCGGCGAACACCCCCAGGGCTAGCGAGCCGAGCGTCAGCGCCAGGAAGGCGTGCAGCTTGAGGCGGGTGATGAGCAGGACGATGACGGCGATGCCCGCGAGGACGGCTATTCCCAGCTGGGTGTTGCCGGCCGAGGTGATCGGCTCGGTGGCGGCCGCTGCCAGAGTCTCGACGCTGAGACTGGTCACGGTGATGGATTCCTTCGTTCTCGTTCCAAAGGCGGCGGGACGGGGCGGGTCCGGGCGGCTACGCGACCGGCGCCGGGAGGCGGCGCAGGGCCGACAGCGCCCGTGCGGTGGTCTCCTCCGGGCCTGCGGACACGTCGACGAGGACGCCGAGTTCGTCCGGCTGGAGCGGCTCCAGCGCGGCGAACTGCGAATCCAGCAGCGTGGTGGGCATGAAGTGCCCCTTGCGCGCGGCCATCCGCTCCTCGATCAGCGGCCGGTCGCCGGTGAGGTGGACGAAGACGGTGTCCGGCGCGACGGCCCGCAGCCGGTCGCGGTAGGCCCGCTTGAGGGAGGAGGCGGAGATGACCCCGCCGCCGACCCCGGCCCGGTTGCGCATCCACTCGCCGATCGAGTCCAGCCAGGGCCGGCGGTCCGCGTCGTCCAGGGGGATGCCGGCGGACATCTTGGCGACGTTGGCCGCCGGGTGGAAGGCGTCGCCCTCCGCGTAGGGGACGGCGAGGGCGTCGGCGAGCATCCGGCCCACGGTCGTCTTTCCCGTCCCGGCCACGCCCATCACCACAATGACGCGCGCCATCGCGCACCTCGTTTCGCTGTCCTCGTCGACATCGGCCCGGAAGGCCTGGGGAGTACCACTGAAGCCCATTACGTAGTACTTATTCAAGGGGTGCCCGGTAAAACATCACATCTCTTGTCCATGCGGGGGTCGCCGTACGCTTACGCCATGACCACTGACGGGCCGGGCGGACCGGGCGGAGAAGGCGGAGAAGGCGGCCAAGCCGGAGCGGGCGGGCCGGGCGGCCAAGGGCTCCACTCCCACGTGCTGGACACGATCGGCCTGGCGATCACGGCCGGGGAGCACCCACCCGGCAGCGTGCTGCGCACCGACGAGATCGCCGAACGCTTCGACGCCTCCCGGACCGTGGTCCGCGAAGTGGTCCGCGTGCTGGAATCGATGCAACTGGTCGAGTCCCGCCGCCGGGTCGGCGTCACCGTCCGCCCCACCGAGGAGTGGAACGTCTACGACCCGCGCGTCATCCGCTGGCGCCTCGCCGGCGCGGACCGCCCCCGCCAGCTGCGCTCCCTCACCGTGCTGCGCTCGGCCATCGAACCGGTCGCGGCCGGACTCGCGGCGCTGCGGGCCACCCCGGAGCAGTGCGCCGAACTGACCGAGGCGGCCCTGGGCATGGTCCGCACCTCACGCGGCCATCAGCTCGACGGGTACCTCCGCCACGACATCGCCTTCCACCGGATCGTGCTCAACGCCTCCGGCAACGAGATGTTCGCGCGGCTCGGCGACGTCGTCGCCGAGGTCCTGACCGGGCGCACCCAACACGCGGTGATGTTCCACGACCCCGACCCGGCCGCCGTCACCCTGCACGTGCGGGTGGCCGAGGCCGTACGGGAAGGGGACGCGGCCGGCGCCGAGGCGCTGACGCGGCAGATCGCGGTGGGCGCGCTGGAAGAACTGGACGTACTCGCGCCGTAGGCGGGCGGGCCGGCCGGCGCGCGGAGGGCGGAGGGCGGAGGGGCGGGCCGCCCACCCGGTCAGTCGTGTACCCGGACGTTCACCGGGGGACGAACGTCGGCGCTGTCCGCGCCCAGTCCCGCGAGGAGCCGGAGCCCGTCCTCGGCGGGGCTGCCGGGGGCCGCGGACAGGACCAGCAGCTCCATGCCCGAGTCGCCCGGCAGCGCGAAGTTCTCCTGGTGCAGTTCCAGCAGTCCGACCAGCGGGTGACTGTACGCCTTGCGGCCGTGGGTGCGGGCGCGCACGTCCGCGCGGGCCCACAGGCGGCGGAAGCGCTCGCTGCCCATCGCCAGTTCGCCTATGAGCGAGGCCAGCTTGGGGTCCTCGGGGTACTGGCCGGCGGCCAGGCGCAGGTGCCCGACCACGTCGAGGGTGCACTGCTCCCAGTCCGCGTAGAGGCCGCGCTCGGTCTCTTCCAGGAAGAGGTGCCGGGCGATGTTCAGGCCCGGCATCGGCCGGCCGAACAGGAGCCCGGCGAGGCGGTTCCCGGCGAGCGCGTTCAGGCGGTGGTCCATGATCAGCGCGGGCGCGCCGACGACGAGGTCGAGGACGCGCAGCACCTCCGGGCGGATCCTCCCGCCCGGCGCCTTCGCGCGGTGGCGGCGCTGCCGGGAGAGCCGGTAGAGGTGCTCGCGCTCGGTCTCGTCGAGGCCGAGGACCCGGCCGAGCGCGTCGAGGACCTGTTCGGAGGGCTGGGTGGCACGGCCCTGCTCCAGGCGCACGTAGTAGTCGACGCTGACACCGGAGAGGTGCGCGACCTCTTCCCGGCGCAGCCCTTCGACCCGGCGGCGGCTGTCGGTGGGGATGCCGACGGCCGCCGGGTCGACCCGTGCACGCCGGGTCCGCAGGAAGCCCGCAAGATCGTCCATGGGCCCAGTATGGTCGCGGCGGCGCCCGCGAAGGTGGCCCTGCCGGTACCAGGAAGTCCGGTCCGATGGAAGACGCGCCCCTGAACAACGGGCGCCGCGGGGCCCAGGATCGAGGCATCCGACCCCGAGGAGTTCCCGTGAAGACGCTGATCGTCCACGCCCACCCCGAGCCTAAGTCGCTCAACAGCTCGCTGAAGGACCTGGCGGTCTCCACGCTGGAGGGCGCCGGGCACGAGGTGCGGGTGAGTGATCTGTACGCGATGCACTGGAAGGCGGCCGTGGACGCCGCGGACTACGGCCCCCACGCGTCGAGTCCGCTGAAGGTCGCCCTGGACTCGGGCCGGGCCTTCGAGGCCGGGGCGCTCACCCCGGACGTGCTCGCCGAGCAGGAGAAGCTGCTGTGGGCCGACACGATCATCTTCCAGTTCCCGCTGTGGTGGTACACGATGCCCGCGATCCTCAAGGGCTGGGTGGACCGGGTGTTCACCTACCGCTTCGCCTACGGAGTCGGCGAGCACAGCGACACCAAGTACGGGGAGCGCTTCGGCGAAGGCACGCTCGCCGGCCGCAGGGCCCTGCTTTCGGTGACCACCGGCGGCCCGGAGTCGCACTACACCGCTCGCGGGATCAACGGCCCCATCGACGACCTGCTGTTCCCGATCCACCACGGGATCCTCTACTACCCGGGCATCGAGGCGCTGCCGCCGTTCGTGCTGTACGGCGCCGACCGGATGACCGGCGAGGACTACACGGACGTGGCCAAGGCCTGGGTGGAGCGCCTGCTCACCCTGGAGTCGACCGAGCCCATCGCCTTCCGGCGGCAGAACTTCGGGGACTACGAGATCCCCTCGCTGCACCTGAAGGAGGGTCTGGAGCCTGCGGGGCGCACGGGATTCGGGCTGCACGTGCGGTGACCGCTGGCCGCGGGGTGGACTGGGCGGGCCGGCCGGGCCGGCCGGGCCGGTTGGTCTGCGCCGGTGGGCCGGTGGGCCGGTGGGCCCGCGCGCGGGGTGCCCGGTCCCATCGGTCCCTGTGCCTCGGTGGACAACCAGATGCCCAACAACTCCGAGGAGTTCGCGCTCGTCCTCAAGGACGGCAAGGCCTACCTCGGCCGCCGCACCCGCGATATGGCGGGCCAGTGGGGCGACTTCGGCTGGACCGACCTCACCGTGGCACCGGTCACCGGCTACCCCGCCGACGTCTGCACGGTCGCCCTGACCATCCAGGGCAACGACGTGAAGATCAAGGCCATCACCAAGACGGGGACGCTCTACCACCCCCACTGCGGGACCAACGGGCGCTCGGTCACCTGCGACGCACCCCGGGCGCCCGTGCATCCGCAGCCCGGAGCCGTGACGCCCCCCGCCGCCGGCGCCCTGACCCGGGACCCCGTCCGCGAGTGACCGCACCTGCGGCACCCGTCCCGTACGCCACACTGGGCGGGTGCTGGGACATGGCGACGGGTACGAGGCCGGGGACCGAGCCTCCTTCGTGGGGCGGACCGGTGAACTGGCCCTGCTCGAAAGGGCTTTGCGTGAGGGCCGGCTGATCACCCTGACCGGGCCGGGCGGCGTCGGCAAGACCCGCCTGGCCCGCCGGGCGGCGGCCCTGGCGGGGTCCGGTCCGCTCGGGTCCGGCGATCCGGAGTCCGGCAATCCCGGGTCCGGTCCGCTCGGGTCCGGCGATCCGGAGTCCGGCAATCCCGGGTCCGGTCCGCTCGGGTCCGGCGATCCGGGGTCCGGCAATCCCGGGGCCGGCCATCCTGCGGCCCCCTTCCCCGACGGGGTCCACTGGGCCGACCTCTCCCCGCTGCCCGACGGGCGACTGCTCGTGGCCACCGTGGCCGACGCCCTGGACCTCGCCGACCACACCGCCCGTGCTCCGGCCGCAGCGGTGCGGCAATGGATCGGCGGGCGCCGGCTGCTCCTCGTGCTGGACTGCTGCGAGCACCTGGTGACGGCGGTACGGAGCCTCGTACGGGAGCTGCTCGACGCGGCCCCGCACCTCGTCCTGCTGCTCACCAGCAGGCAGCCGCTCGGACTCGCGGACGAACACGTCCTGGACATCGGCCCGTTGCCGCACGCCGTCGACCCGTTCGGAGCCGAGGAGGCCCTCGCCCTGTTCACCCGGCGGGCCGCCGCTGCCGCCCCCGGGCAGGCGCCGCCCTGGACCGAGGCGCGGCTAGCGGCCGCCCGCTCCGTGTGCGCCCGCCTCGAAGGGGTCCCCCTCGCGCTCGAATTGGCCGCCGCCCAGTTGACCGACCACACCATCGAGGAGCTGGCCGAGCGGCTCGCCCGCAGGATCGGCCCGCTGTCCGCACCCGCACCCGCAGCCGCCTCCGTCCAGCCGCCGCGCCACCGCGCGCTGCGCACCGCCATCGGCTGGAGCCACGAGTGGTGCGCACCGCGCGAACGGCTGCTGTGGCTGCGGCTGTCCGTCTTCGGCGGCTCCTTCGACCTGGCGGCCGCACGCGCCGTCTGCTCCGCCGCCCCCCTCGCCGAGGCGGACGTCCCGCCGCTGCTCGACGCGCTGGTCGCCAAGTCCGTCGTACGCCGGGGCGCGGACGGCTCGTACCGGATGCTGGACACGATCCGGGAGTACGGGGCCATGTGGCGCGACGAGGCCGGGGAGCGCGAGGCGCTGCGGGAGGCGCACGCGGCGTACTTCACCGAGCTCGTGCGCACCGCCGAACGGGACTGGCTCGGGCCCGCCCAGCGGACCGGGTACCGGAAGGTCGAGGCGGTGCACGGAGACCTCTGCGCGGCCCTCGACCACCACCTGGCCACCGTCCCGGAGCGGGCCCTGGATCTGGCTGCGCGGGCCGGCTTCTACTGGGCCTGCTGCGGCCACCTGCACGCCGCCCGCGGCTACCTGGAGCGGGCGCTGGCCGCCGCGCGGCCCGAGGAGGTGCCCGCTCGGATCCGGGTGCGCGCCCTGTGGGCCCTCGGGGTGACCCTGCTGCTCCAGGGAGAACAGGAGCAGGCTCACCGGATCGCCGTCGGCTGCGAGGCGCTGGCCGCGGGGCTCGACGGGGACCCCGGGCCGGCGCTGGACGCCGCGTACCTGCTGGGCCTGAGCCACCTGCTGGCCGGGCGGCCGCTGGCCGCGCGGATCGTCTCCGACAACGCCCTGGAGGCCTTCCCCGGCACGCCCTTCGACTCGGGGCCCCGGCTCCGCTGCCACCTCGTACGGGTCTTCGCGCTCACCGGCACGGGCCTGTTCACCGACGCCCGGGAAGAAGCGGAGCTGCTGCGCGCCGGCTGCGCCGAGCGGGGCGAACACTGGACCCGGGCCTACGCCGACTACCAACTGGCCCTGATCTGCCTCTTCGAGGGGCGCCCCGCCGAGTCCGCCGCCCACGCCCGCGCCATGCTGGAGAGCAAGCGGGAGCTGGGCGACAGCTTCGGCACCGCCCTCGGTCTCGACCTGCTCGCGGCGGCCCGCGCGGCGACCGGAGACGGGGCCGGCGCGGCCCGTGCGTACGGCACGGGCCACGCCTACTGGCAGGCCGTCGGCCACCCACAGCGCGGTACGCCCGAACTGGCCTCGGTGCGCGAGGAGTTCGAGCGCACGGCGCGCGGAGCGCTCGGTGACCAGGCGTACGAGGCGGCCTTCCGTGAGGGCCTGCGGCACGGCCAGGCCCTGCGCACCCGCCCCCACCCGTACGAGGGTTGAGCCCCGCTCACCGGGGCGGGGCCGTCCCTCAGGGCTGGTCGGGGAAGCCCGCGAAGTAGCCGGCCGCCATGTCCTCGTCGCCGTGCCCCAGGGCGTCGGCGCGGTGGAAACGGGCCCGCGCGGCGACGGCCAGGTCCACCGACACCCCGACCAACTCCGCGGCCTCGGCGATCAGACCGGTGTCCTTCTCCGCGCCGCGCACCGTGAAACTCGGCGTGAAGTCCCGGTCCAGCACGGCCCGCATCTTGGTCTGGAGGTACGGGCTGTCCATCGGCCCGCCGGTCACGACCCGCGCGAACAGGTCCGGGTCCACCCCCAGCCCCTCGGCCAGCGCCAGGGCCTCGCCGACCGCGGCCGTCACGGTGATCGCGTACCCGACGGTGGCCAGCTTCAGCCGGGTCGCGGACCCCGGCTCCTCCCCGACCCGCAGCACCTCGCTCCCGACGGCGGCGAAGACCGGGTCCAGGCGCGGGTCGGCCGGGCCGCCGACCAGCACCACCAGGGTCCCGGCCTCGGCGGGCTGGCGGGTGCCCTGCACCGGGGCGTCCACGAAGACCAGCCCGTGTTCCGCCGCGAAGGCGGCCAGTTCTTCGAGGGAGGCAAGGCCGACCGTGCCCATCTGCGCCCACACCTGACCGGCGCTCAGCCCCTCCACGGCGGCGGCCATGGCCCGGGCCACCGCCGCACCGTCGGCCAGCATGGTGATCACCACGTCCGCCCCGGCCACCGCCTCGGCCGGGCTGTCGGCGACCACCGCACCGTCGGCGGCCAGCGCGGCCGCCTTCTCCCGGGTCCGGTTCCAGACCCGGACCTCCTGCCCGGACCGCAGCAGATTCCGGGCCATTCCCGTCCCCATGATTCCGGTCCCCAGCAGCGCGACGGTACTCATGGCGTTACTCCCTCTTCGACGATCCCTCATGCGTCCCCCGGGGCCAGTCTCCACCGGTCCGGGAGCGGATCCCGCCCACCGGGCTCCACAGGGCCACCGGGGAGTCGCCGAGAGGCCGCGGCCTCAGCCCGTCGAGCCCGTGCGCGGGGTGGTCTGCTGGACGGCCCAGCCGTTGCCGTCGGGGTCGGAGAAGTAGACGAAGGAGCCCCAGGGCATGTCCTCGATCTCCGTCACCTCGATGCCCCGGCCCTTGAGGTCGGCGAAGGCCTCCTCGATGTCCGCGACCACGACCTGCATGTTGTCCAGCGAACCCGGTGTCATCCGGGTCAGGCCCTTGCCGAGGGCGATCGAACAGGCCGAGCCCGGCGGGGTCAGCTGGACGAAGCGGATCTCCTCGCTGACCGTGATGTCGTGGTCGGCGTGGAAGCCGATGCGCTCGTAGAAGGCCTTGGCCCGGTCGATGTCGGTGACCGGTACGGCGACCAGTTCCAGTTTGATGTCCATCGGCTGCTCCTGACTCCGGTGTCCCAGCGGTTGCGGGGGGCCGCTGCCGGCCGCCCCGTTGGCCATCATCCGCCGGAGACCGCCGCCGCGCCGCCCGGAACGGCATCCGCCGCCGGCGTGTCCCCGTCTGGGCCCGCCGCCGCGAACTGGGTGCGGTACAGCTCCTCGTACCGTCCGCCCACCGCCAGCAGCTCGGCGTGGGTGCCGCGTTCCACGATCCGGCCGTCCTCCACCACCAGGATCAGGTCGGCCGCCTGCACCGTCGACAGCCGGTGCGCGATCACCACGGCGGTCCGGCCCGCCAGGGCCTCGGCCAGGGCCTCCTGGACCGCCGCCTCCGAGGTGGAGTCCAGATGGGCCGTGGCCTCGTCCAGGATCACCACCCGCTGGCCGGCCAGCAGCAGCCGGGCGATGGTCAGCCGCTGGCGCTCCCCGCCCGAGAGCCGGTAGCCGCGCTCGCCGACGACCGTGTCCAGCCCGTCGGGGAGCGAGGCCACCAGTCCGTCCAGCCGGGAGCGGCGCAGGGCCTCCCAGATCTCGTCCTCCCCGGCCTCCGGGCGGGCCAGCAGCAGGTTGGCCCGTACCGACTCGTGGAAGAGGTGGCCGTCCTGCGTGACCATGCCCAGCGTCTCGCGGATCGAGTCCGCGGTGAGGTCCCGTACGTCGACCCCGCCGAGGCGGACCGCACCCGCGTCGGTGTCGTACAGCCGGGGTAGCAGCTGCGCGATCGTCGACTTCCCGGCGCCCGAGGAGCCGACCAGGGCGATCATCTGCCCGGGCTCGGCCCGGAAGGACACCTCGTGCAGCACCTCGGTACCGCCCCGCGCGTCGAGGGTCGCGACCTCCTCCAGGGAGGCGAGGGAGACCTTGTCGGGGGAGGGGTAGCCGAAGGAGACCTGGTCGAACTCCACCGCTACCGGCCCCTCCGGCACCCGGCGGGCGTCCGGCTTCTGGGAGATCAGCGGCTTCAGGTCGAGGATCTCGAAGACCCGCTCGAAGCTGACCATCGCGCTCATCACCTCCACCCGCGCCCCGGCGAGCGCGGTCAGCGGCGCGTACAGCCGGGTCAGGAGCAGGGCCAGGGCGACCACCGAGCCCGCGTCCAGGGTGCCGGCGAGCGCGTAGTGGCCGCCGAGCCCGTAGACCAGCGCCAGGGCCAGTGCGGAGACCAGGGTGAGGGCGGTGATGAAGGCCGACTGGGCCATCGCCGTGCGGATCCCGATGTCACGCACCCGGGCGGCGCGCGCCGCGAACTCCGCCGACTCCTCGTCGGGCCGTCCGAACAGCTTGACGAGGGTGGCGCCCGGCGCCGAGAAGCGCTCGGTCATCTGTGTGCCCATCGAGGCGTTGAGCGCGGACGCCTCCCGCTGCAAGGCCGCCATCCGCACCCCCATCCGGCGTGCGGGGAGCACGAACACCGGCAGGAGCACGAGGGCCAGCAGCGTGATCTGCCAGGAGATGCCCAGCATCACGGTCAGGGTCAGCAGCAGCGTCACGGTATTGGACACCACCCCCGACAGGGTGTTGCTGAAGGCCCGCTGCGCGCCGATCACGTCGTTGTTGAGTCGGCTGACCAGCGCCCCGGTGCGGGTCCGGGTGAAGAACGCCACCGGCATCCGCTGCACGTGGTCGAAGACCGCCGTCCGCAGATCCAGGATCAGCCCCTCGCCGAGCGTGGACGACAGCCGGCGCAGGACCAGCCCCAGCCCGGCCTCCGCGACCGCGATCAGCGCGATCAGCAGGGCGAGGCGGGTGACCGTACCGCCCTCACGGCCCTCGACGATCGCGGTGACCACGCGGCTCGCGAGCACCGGGGTGGCCACCGCGAGCAGCGCGGTCACCACACTGAGGAGGAGGAAGAAGGTGAGCCCGCGGCGGTGCGGGCGGGCGAAGGCGGCGATCCGGCGCAGGCCGGCCCGCGAGAGCGGGCGCCGGTCCTGCTGGGCGTTGATCGCGCTGTGGAGCGAGGTCCAGGCGGTGACTTCCATATCCATGAGCCGAACGGTAGGACCTCAACCAAACTTGAGGTCAAGAGGCAGATGGCCCCTGGGTGACCAGGAACCCTGTTCGACAGGTCAGTCGAGGCAGAAGATATTCTCTTCGGGATCGTTCATCACGATGATCCCTTCGTTGACCTCATCGGACTCCAGGCGGTACAGGCGCTTCGCGCCCAGCGCCTCCAGCCTGGCGGCCTCCGCCTCGAGGACGGCCATCCGCTCGTCCCCCTTCAGGCCGGGTGCCGAGCGCACGTCCAGGTGCAGACGGTTCTTCGCCTCGGTCTTGGCCTCCGGGACCCTCTGGAAGTAGAGCCGCGGCCCCTTGCCGTCCGGATCCGAGATGGCCGCCCAGTCGGCGGAGCCCCCCGGCTGGACGCGATAGCCCAGTGCCTGTGCCCAGAACACCGCCTGCGCGCCCGGATCGGCGCAGTCGTACGCCACCTGCAATTCCTTGGCCATGGGGCCTCCGACCATTCGAAACCTGTCCACCGGCACCAGTTGGCACCAGCGCAGGACGATAGTGGATCAACCCTCGCTCGTACGAGGTATTTTCGCGGCCCTCGTGCCTGTCGGTGCCCGGTGCCAGAATCGGCCCATGACGCAGGGATCAGAGCCCTTCACGCACTCCGGCCGACGCGCCGGCGACACCGTTCTCTCCCGCTTCGAACGCTGGGCCCGCGACACCCCGGGAGCCCAGGCCGTCGCCGCGGGCACCGACAGCCTCACCTACGGACAACTCGACGCGCGCGCCAACCAGGCGGCCCGCCACCTGCTCGACTGCGGACTGCCCGAAGGGGCTGTCGTCGCCGTGGGCTCCGCCCCGCGCGCGGAGCTCGTCGTCCTCCTCCTCGGCATCCTCAAGTCCGGCGCCGCCTACGCCGTCATCGACGTAGAGAACCCGCGCACCGGACAGCACCAGCTCGCCGCGGTCCGGCCCTTCGCCCTGCTCGCCGACACCGCGGAGCAGGCCCGCCTCGACGACGGCGGGGACCTGCGGGTGATCCGCATCGGCGGGCAGCACGCGGTCGCCACGGGCGGGCTGCCCACCGACCCGCCGGATCGGGCTTCGCGCGGGGACACCGCCGCCGTGCTGTTCACCGGGGGCGCGGACCATCGGGCCGTCCCCCTCTCCCACGACCGGCTCCTCGCCGCCCACGAAGGGTGGGCCGCGGTGGCGGGGCCGGTTCCCGAGGACCGGCACCTGATCACCGCCGCCCCGTACCTCACCGGCTTCGCCGCCGGATGGACGCGGGCCCTGTGCGAAGGCGGCGCGCTCGTCCTGCCCGAAGGCCCGCGCTGGACACCGGAGTCGCTGCGCCGCGCCGTCGACGCCGAGCGGGTCACCGTCCTGCACACCGACCCGGGCACCGCCACCCAACTCCTCGTACGCGACCGGGAGGCGTCCCTGTCACGGACCCTGCACCGCCCCGACGAGGGACTGCGGTCCCTGCGCATGGTCACGGTCGCCGGAGACCGCCTCTACCTCGACGAACAGGCCGCCCTGCTCGCCCGGCTGCGGCCCGGCGCCCGGCTGCTCAACGTCTACGGGCCCACCGAAGCGGCGGGCACCGGCGCCCGGTTCGAACTCCCGCAGCTCGCGGCGCCCCTGGACGGGGCCGAGGAGCTCTCGCTGATCGGAACCGCCTTCCCCGGCTGCCGGCTGGACGTACGCGACGGGGAGATCCGCCTCTCCGTGCCCGGCGGCGGCGAACCGGTCCCGACCGGGGACCTCGGAGTGCTGCGCCCCGACGGGCTGCTGGAGTTCCGCGGCCGGATCCGCGACCGGCTCACCGCGGACGGCAAGGCCTTCGACCCGCATCCCGTCGAGTCCGCGATCCGCAGCCACGAAAGGGTGGGCGCGGCGCTCCTGGCCGAGGTCAAGGGCGCCGGTACGGGCGTGAACGCGCGGCCGCTGCTCGTCGCCTTCCTCGCCCCGCCCGAGGAGGACGACAGCTGGCCCCCGGGCTCCGACCTCCCCAACGGCGCGGAACTCCGCCGCCACCTGGCGGGCAGGCTCCCCGGGGCCATGATGCCGGGCGCCGTGGTCCGGGTGCCCCGCATCCCCCGGGACCGGGCGGGCCGAGAGCAGCGGTCGGCGCTCCCGATGCCGCCGGGGCGGGGCGGGGGCGAGGGCAACGGGGAGGAGCCCAGCGGTGGCGGGAGCGGGAAGTACGGCGCCAACTACGGCCACAGGTACGTGTGGAAGGACTGGGGGCCCAATATCGCGGGATGGGCCAACCTCATCTTCTTCATGGGGGTCGGGCTGGTCCTGGTGGCGGGCTTCACCATGCTCCTCACCATGATCTTCTGGCCCGGTTCGACGGACCTCTCCGGCGTCCCGAACCCGTACGCCACGCTCTTCTTCCTCCTCTACATGTGCGAGTGCTGGGCGTTCGCGGCCGGTGTGTGGTTCCTGTTCGCCGGCCGGTCCCGGATGCGCCGCCACGGGCGCCGCGGCCCCCGCATCACCGCGGCCGCCCATCTGGCGATCGTCTACCTGCTGGTCGCCTGGTGGCCGCAGGACAACTTCTACCGGCTCGCGGCCAAGCAGGACTGGCCCCGACAGGCCGCGCTCGTCTACGCCTTCAACATTCCGCTGATGATCGCCGCCGGAATCGTGGCCGTCTACGCGTCCCGTCCGCCGCTCAGCGCCTTCGACGTGGGCGTGGAGGTGGAAGCGGACACGATGTCGGCCTCGGCCTCGGCCTCGGTTCCGGCGCAGGCGCCGGAGCGGGACGGGGCCCGGGCCACCGATCCGGCCGGCTGAGACCCGGTGGCCCCAGCACGGGCGGCCGGCTGAGACCCGGCCGCCCGAGTCCCGGCCTACTGGGCCCCGGCCGCCCGAGTCCCGGCCGCCTGATCGAACATCGCCCCGACGGACAGCGCCTCCGCCCGCACCAGCCGCTCGGCCGCGTCCAGCAGATCCCTGCCGGTCGCGGCCACCAGGGCGCCCATCCAGGGCGCCGGTTCGAAGGCGCCGGTGGGGATGGCGGGGAGGAACACCGCGCCGATCCCGGCGCACCGGCGGGACAGCCGCTCGCACAGTTCGCCGAAGGCCGCCTCCGGCAGCCGGGCGCCCAGCTCCACCCGGTCGGCGATCCGTACGAAGTGTCCCGCGCCCCGCAGCTCGTCGAGCCGGGCCGCCACCACGAAGGCCACGGACGGCCCGGTCAGGCGCAGGTTCGTCTCGGTCGGGGCGAGCCGTCCGGCGCCGTCGGCGACGAAGTCCACGTCGAACCAGCCCCGGTAGCCCGCGGCCGACAGCTCGAGGCCCACCGCGCGGCCGAAGGCGAGCAGCGGCTTTGCCGCCCACCCGGGGACCACCCCCGGGCCCACCGTCGCCCCGCGGTACCCGCCGTCCGCCACGTCCATCACCGCCCCGCCGACCTCGTGCACGCGGCCCCGCGCGTCCACGAACCCGTCGTACGTGAGGTCGCGCGGCTCGGCCGGATCCGCCGGACCGCGTACGTACTCCTCCACCAGCAGCGGTCCGCGCGGCAGCGCCCGCACCACCGCACGGGCGCCGCCCGCCGCGCGGACCCGCTCGGGGGTCATCACCGTGGTGCCCGAGCCGCCCACGCCGTGCTCCGATTTGAGAACGGTGCTCTCGCCCGCCTTGGTCCGGGACGCCAGCAGCCGGACCGCCGCCCGCCGGGTGTCCGCCCGCCATTGCGCGGGCAGGGTGATCGCGGGGTGCCCGCCCTCCGCGAGGATCCGGCCGAACAGCCCGTGAGCCGCGGACTTCGACTCGTACCGCAGCTCGTCCGGCCGCCAGGGCCGCCGAGCCAGCCGGGCGAAGGGCGCGGTCAGACCCCACGGGACGAGGGGCGCGGCCCCGGCTCCGGGCCCGGCCTCGGCTCCGGGCCCGGCCTCGGCCCCGGGCCCGGCCTCGGCTCCGGGCCCGGCCTCGGCCCCGGTCCCGGTCAGCCGTGCGGCCAGCGCCGGCCGGGACCGTACGGCGTCCGACAGGACCGGATCCCGCTCCGCGAGCCCGTCGTACACCTCCACACCGGCGGGCCAGTCCAGTTGGCGCCCGAGCAGGGAGATCCAGCCGGGCGGCACCGGGCGCGGCAGCACCAGCGCGGCCGGCCGCGGGCTGTAGAAGGCGGCCAGACAGGCGTAGTGGTGGGCGGCCCGCTGTTCCCGGTCCAGGGAGGCGTCCGCGAACTGCGCGTTGTACTCGGCGACATTGCCCACGTGCACGGCCGCCCCGCCGCCCGTCCAGGCCCGGGCCCAGTCCGCCAGGGGCACGGGAGCCACCTCGAACCGCACCAGCCCGCCGGAGGCATCCGGCCCCGGTTCCGGTTCCGGACCCGGCCCCAAGGCCACCGCGCCCATCGCCCGGTAGAACCCGGCGGCGTGCGGATCGGCGTCGATCAACAGCCGGCGGAAGCCGAGCCCGGCGGCGCGCCGCAGCACGTCCCGGTACAGCAGGCGACCCACACCTCCGCCGATGGCGGCCGGTTCGACGAAGAGCAGCCCCAGCCGCCCGAGCGGCGGCTCCCCGTCCAGGGAGGCCAGCCCGAGCACGGCGGACGGGCCGTCGCCCGACCGGCGCCCGGCAGCCCCGGCCGCGCCCTCGGCGACCACGATCCGCCGCCGCACCTCGTCCCCGGCCCCGATCCGCAACTCCGGCGCGCACGCGGCAAGGAACTCCGCCCCGTACCCCCAGTGGGCCTTGGACCGCATGACCAGCCCCGTCAGCTCCGCGGCCTCCCCGGCCCGCGCGGCCCTGAGCTCTGCCATTTCCTGACCTCCCCATGGTCGGGCGCCATGCCGTGCGATAGATTCGGCCACCGCGACGACAGGCACGCGACGTACTTCCTACCCCACCCCGGAGACGGCTTCCCAATGAGCGACATCATCAACGGACTTGGCCGCACCACCGCATTCGGCGGCGTCGGCCTGGTGCTGCTCATCCTCGGCATCGTCCTGGTGGACGTGCTGACCCCCGGCAAGCTGCCGAAGCAGATCTGGGAAGAGCGCAACCGGAACGCCGCCGTGATGCTCTCCTCGGCGCTGCTCGGCATCGGCGGCATCGTCTTCACCTCGATCTGGACCACGTACGACAGCTTCGGCAAGGGCCTGCTCTCCACGGCCGCGTTCGGACTCCTCGGCCTGGTCCTGATGGCCGTGGCCTTCCTGGTGCTGGACCTGGTGACCCCGGGCAAGCTCGGCGCCATCGTGGTCGACCCCGAGCCGCACCCCGCCGTGTGGGTGACGGCCTCCTGCAACCTCGCGGTCGCCGCGATCGTCGCCGCTTCCATCGCCTGACGGCTCACCGAGACCGCACGAGAGCGCCGCTCCCCGAGGGGAGCGGCGCTCTCGTTTCGTACGCGGCAGACGGGAGTTTGACGACAGGCCCTAGGGCCTGTCGTCAAACTCCCGTCTGCCTCGCGACGCCTGGCACGCGCTCTCGCCGCACCGGGCGAAAGCCCGAGTACGTCCAGTACGCGGACTTTCGCCCGGCGCGCCGAGAGCACGCACCAGACGCCGCGCGGCCGCCCTTCGGGCGACGACGGGAGTTTGACGACAGGCCCTAGGCCAGCCCCAGCGCGAAGACCGCGAACCCGGCCGCCAGCAGGCCCGCCGCGGTGCGGCGCACCGCCGTGGCCCGCTTCCACGGCTGCTCGAACCGGCGCGCGTACCGGGCGATGCCCACCAGCAGCGCCGCGAACACCGGCATCCACGCAAGCCGCGCCACGATCCACCCCACACTGTCCGGCGCCGTCGTCAGCCCGGCCAGCCCGCCCGCGAACGAACCCGGTACGGCCGCCGCCAGCATCGCCGTCTGGTGCCAGCACAGGATCGTCATCGCGCACAGGTTGATCACGACCACCGGAGCCCACAGCAGCGGCCGGGCCAGCAGCCGCGCAAGCCGGTCCCGCAGCAGGATCGCGGCCCCTGACTGGGCCGCGGCCAGGGCCAGTACCAGGAGCGACGGCGGATGCGAGTTGGTCCGGGCCTCGCCCGGCACGCCGACCATCGACGCCGGGTAGTGGAAGACCATCAGCAGGGCCGCGAACAGCGCGCCCCCGCCCGCCAGCAGCAGCCACCCACCGCGCCGCCCGATCCGGCCCTCGCCCCAGTCCACGCCGAGCTGGTACGCGAACAGCCAGCCCGGCAGGATGTTCACCAGCGCCACCCACCCGGGCACCGAGTCCGCGAAGGGCCCGTAGCGCAGGAAGTCCACCACGGCGACCGAGACGAGCAGCGGGGCCGCCGCCCAGCCGCCGAACCGGTGCGCGGCGCGCACGCAGTACGGGGTCAGCGCGGTGACCACCACGTAGACCCCGACGAACCACAGCGGCTGGATCACCAGCTTCGCCCCGGTCCGCAGGG
Source organism: Streptomyces sp. GL_148 (assembly GCF_057834205.1). Classification (NCBI taxonomy): domain Bacteria; kingdom Bacillati; phylum Actinomycetota; class Actinomycetes; order Kitasatosporales; family Streptomycetaceae; genus Streptomyces; species Streptomyces sp. GL_148. The sequence goes on from NZ_CM174396.1 coordinate 8,122,903, forward strand.
TGGCCTCGGGCACTCCGGCCGCGTACAGCACGGGCGCGGCCAGCGCCCACACCGCCGTGACCCCGAGCACCGGCCGCCCCAGGCGGGCGATCCGGCCCTTCAGCCAGGCCCCGGCCGATCCGGTGTGCCGCCGGAAGGAGAGCGCCGAGGCGTAGCCGCCGACGAGGAAGAAGACGCCGAGCATCTGCAGCACCCAACTGGCCGGTGCCAGGCCGCCGAAGGCGGAGAGGGGGCTGGCGTTGTGCAGGGCCCCGTCGGAGTCGAGGCTGAACCCGCCGAGCAGCCAGTGCCCGGTCGGAACGGCCAGCAGGGCCAGCGCCCGCAGCCCGTCGACCGCCCGGTCCCGGTGGGCGGGGGTCTTCGCGTCGATCCGGCCGGCGGCCGCCCGCACCTTGGTGAGGACGGACGGCCTGCTCGCCGGCGCGCTCACAGGTCGGCTCACCGGCCTGGTCTCCAGCATGCTCATCGGCCCGCTCCCGTCGCGATCGCGGCGAAGGCCTTCAGGGACCCGGTGCCGGGGATGAAGTAGCCGGTGTGGCCCGCCACGTCGGCGGCCGGGACCGGGCGGGCGCCGAAGGCCGCCGAGGTGGGATCGGCGCCGTGGCCGAGCCCGGCGAACTCCACGTTGGGCACGTTGGCGATCCAGTCGGAGGGCCCGCGCGCCGCCCAGACGCGGGCTCCGGTGTGCAGTTGCCCGACGTTGTCGGCCCGCATGCCGGGGGAGCCGAAGGCGACGATGTCGGTGGCGTCCGTGTCCCGGGCCGCCAGCCCGCAGACCACCGAGCCGTAGCTGTGGCACAAGAGCACCGGATCGGGTGTGCCGACCGCGTCGAGCCCCTCCGTGAAACGGGCGAGGCGGACCGCGCCCGCCTCCGCCAGCCGCCCGCGGGCCGTGTCCAGGCCCATCCCGACGGGCGTGGTGTAGCCGGTCCAGGCGATGACGGCGGCCGTATCCCCGGTCGCGGACCGCAGGGAGCGGGCCATGCCCGCCGGGCCGGTGTACGCGGCCCGCGCGCGGTCGTAGGTCGTGGCGTCGTTGTCCGAGCCCGGCACGATCACCGACACGTGCGCGGTCCGCTCCAGGTCCCCGAACACCTCGGTGACGGTGCCCCGTCCGCGCGGGTCGAAGGCCAGGATCTGCCGGCCGGGCTCGGCCAGCGAAGCGAAGCGGGGCTCGCCGTTCGCCGGCACGGCCAGCCGGTTGGCCTCGTACCTGAGCGGGAGCGGAGCCCCGTCCAGATTGCCGACCACCGACGGGTGGGCCCGTACGAGGTCCCGTGCCCGGGACCCGTCCAGCCCGGCGAAGAACCGCGCGACCTCGGAGGGCGTCGCCCGCGCCGGATCCGGCAGCGGCTGCCCGGACACGGTGTCGGCCCGCCAGGCGGCGGTGCCCGGCGGCGGGCCGGTGACCGCGGTCTGGGCGTCGGCGGAGGCCCATCCGGCGGTTCCGGCGACGACGGCCGCCGCCAGCGCGGCCGTGACCAGTGTCCTTGCGAAGCGGCGCATGCCCCTTCTCCTCTCCTCGTGACGAGGAGGAAGGTAAGGAGGAGGTGGCGAAGAGGGCGTCGCACCGTGGAGCCAAACCGGATGTCATACCCAGGTAGGGGGTGGAGGAGAAGATCCTCCCCGGGGGCCGGGGGCCGGGGGCCGGGGGCCGGGGGCCGGGGGCCGGGGGCCCGGCCGTTCAGGCCGTTCAGGCCGTCGTGTCGCCCGGCCGCACCAGCCCCGCCTCGTAGGCGAAGATCACGGCCTGGGCCCGGTCCCGCAGGTCCAGCTTGCCCAGCACCCGCCCGATGTGCGTCTTGACCGTCTGTTCGGCGACCACCAGATGACCGGCGATCTCCTGGTTCGACAGCCCGCGCGCGATCAGTTCCAGCACCTCTGTCTCCCGCGGGGTCAGCCCGTTCAGCCGCAGCGCGGGATCGCGGCGCGGCACTGGCCGCCGCTCGACGAAGTCCGCGATCAGCCGCCGCGTCACCGACGGAGCCAGCAGCGCCTCGCCCGAGGCGACCACCCGCACCGCCGCGATCAGGTCGGCCGGCGGGGCGTCCTTCAGTAGGAAGCCGGAGGCCCCCGCGCGCAGGGCCTCGTACACGTAGTCGTCGATGTCGAAGGTGGTCAGCATCAGCACCTTCGGCCGGTGCACCACCCCCGGCGGGGGATCGAGGAGCTCGCGGGCGGCGCTGAGCCCGTCCATCTCCGGCATCCGGACGTCCATCAGCACCACGTCGGGGTGGACGGTGCGGGAGACCTGGATCCCCTGGCGTCCGTCGGGCGCCTCACCCACCACGTCGATGTCGGCCTGCGCCGACAACAGCGCGGCGAAACCCGCCCGCACCATGGCCTGGTCGTCGACGATGATCACGCGGATGGTCAACTTGGTTCCTCGGGAGCGGTGTTGATGGGCATGCGGGCGGCGACCCGGAAGCCGCCGTCGGGCAGCGGACCGGTGTCCAGCGTCCCGCCCGTCAACCGTACGCGCTCCCGCATGCCCACCAGCCCGTGCCCGGTGCCCGAAGTCTCCACCGCCACCACCGCGTCCCGCGCCGGTCCGTTGACCACCAGCACGAGGAGCTCCTCCTCGTCGAAGGTCACCGAGACCCGCGTCGCGGCACCCGGCGCGTGCCGCACCACATTGGCCAGCGCCTCCTGGACGATCCGGTACGCCGACAGGTCCACGGCCGGCGCCGCCGCCCCGGCCGCGCCCGCGGCCAGCGCCAACTCCACCGGCTGCCCGGCCCGTACGGTCGCCTCCACCAGCTGCTGCAACCGGCCGAGCCCCGGCTGCGGGGTCCGGTCGGCGCCGTTCGCCTCGTCGCCGCGCAGCACCGTCAGTAGCCGCCGCATCTCGCCCAGCGATTCGCGCGCGCTCGACGCGATCGCCGCGAACTCCTCCCGCACCGGCTCCGCCATGCCGGGCAGCCGGTACGGCGCCGAATCCGCCTGGACCGTGATCACCGACATGTGGTGGGCCACCACGTCGTGCAACTCCCGCGCGATCCTGGCCCGTTCCTCCAGCAAGGTGCGCCGGGCCCGCTCGGCCTCGCTGATGCTCTCCTGCTCGGCGATCTTCTGGCGCGCGTCACCGAGCCCGCGCAGCGCTCCCGTCAGCGCGAGCATCACCCCGGCCAGTACGAACAGCAGGGCGACGGTGTTGGTCACGCCGTCCGGCTGGAAGCGGCTCAGCACCGCCCCGGCCACCCCGGTCGCCAGCCACACCCAGACCAGGGTCCGGATGGACTCGCGCAGCCCCAGGCAGGCCATCAGCACCAGGTAGCCGATGATCACCATCGGGGTCCAGGGCCAGGCGTGCCCGGCCACCCGGTCGGCCTGGGTCAGTACGACGGCCCCGACCGTGTCCGCGAGGAGCACCATCCCCCACGCGGGCAGCGGCCGGGTCACGGCGAGCAGCAGCGGCAGGGTCTGGGCCACGCCCAGCGCCCCGGCCCAGCCGCCGCCCGCCTTGTAGTCGTTGGTCAGCACCGCGATCGTCACCGGCAGCAGCGCCATCACGCACACGGCGGTCACGGCGTACGGCAGCATCCGCTGCCAGGCCTCGGGCGCCTGCGCGAGGAGCGGTTCGGCGGCCCGCGCGGGCGTACGCAGCGCCACCGCGAACTGCCCTGGCCGGGCGTGGGAGGCATCCGGGTCCACCGGCACGGACCGGGGCGCCGATCCGGGCCGGGACCCGGACGGGGATCCGGACGCGGATCCATGCGGCGGTCCGGACGCGGACCGGGATCCGGGCCGGACTCGGAAGAGGGATCGGAATCGGGCTCGCTCGCTCATGATCGGTCCAGCGTATGCGTCCGCGGCGCGCCGCCGACGCTCACCGGCTGACCGGACCTCCCCGTCCGACCCCGGCCACCCGGGACGGTGTCCGGCACCGAGTCCGGCGCCACCATGCGGTCCGGCACCCGGTCCGGGTCCGGGATGGGGTCCGCCACCGGCTCCGGCCCCGCCGCAGGGGCGGCCGGGGCATCGAGACCCGCCCGTCGGGCCAGGGCCTCGCGCAAGCGCGTGAGCCGCTCGATCTCCGCGTCGAGCACGGCGAGCCGGTGCCCGACGACCCCGCCGCCGGAGCCACAGCTCGGCGGCGGATCCGCCGCGAGCAGGTGGAGCCGGTCGGCCACGCCACGCAGGTCCTCGACGGTGAAGCCGTGGGCCAGCAGATCGCGGATGATCCGGATCCTGGCCACGTCCCCGGGCCCGTACTCCCGCTGGCCGGAGGGGCTGCGGCCCTGCGGGGCGAGCAGTCCGCGCTGCTCGTAGAACCGCAGCGCCCTCGGCGTGGTCCCCGCTGCCGCCGCCGCGTCACCGATCCGCATCCCGCGCCACCCCCGTCCTCACCGAACCGTCCCCGTCCCCGAACCACCCGCTCGCGGCCCGGACCACCCCGGCAATTCCACCACCACGGCGCCGAAGTGCCGTCCCTCGGTCAACTCCCGCAACGCCTGCGGGGCGCGATCGATGCCCGGGATCCGTACGTGCGGGAAGTGGATCTCCCCGGAGCGCAGCCAGGCTCCGAAGCGCCCGGTCCACTCCTCCTCCACGTCCGGATGCTCAGTACCGAGGTACCCGCGCACCGAGACGCCCCTGACGACCATGCGGAACGAGTCGACCTCCACCGGGGCGCCGCCCCCGGCGTGCCCCGGCGTCAACTGGCCCGAGAGCGCGCCGACCAGCGCGAAGCGGGCGCCCTGCCGGGCGGCGCCGAGGGCGGCGGACAACTGCTCGCCGCCCACCGTGTCCACGAGTACGTCGATCCCCCCGGGCGCCGCTCCGGCGAGCTGCTCCGCGAAGGGCCGCCCCGTACCCCGCAGGAGGACCGCGTCGTAGCCCAGCTCCGCCACCAGACGGTCCGCCTTCTCCGCAGAGCCGGTGGTGCCGATCACCCGGCCCGCGCCCAGCAGCCGCGCCGTCTGGCCGGCCAGGGTCCCGACCGCGCCGGCCGCTCCGGTGACCAGGACCGTGTCCCCGGGCCGGATCCCGGCGAGCCGGGTCAGCGCGCCGTACGGGGCCGGGCCCTGCGCGAGGTACGCCACCGGGTCGGGCAGGGTGCCGTCCAGCGGGGTGCAGTCGGCGGCGTCCACCAGGGCGTACTCCCGCCAGCCGAGCAGGTGCGAGACGAGCGCGCCCGGCCGCAGCGGGCTGCCGGCCGGGGCGGCCACCACCTCGCCGACGGCAGGCCCGAACAGCGTGTCACCAGCCTGCAGCGGGGGCAGCGGCAGCCCCTCGACCGCGCCGCCGATCAGGGTGAGCAGCCCGGGGAACACCAGGAAGTGACGGTTGCGGACGAGCACCCGGCCCGGCCCGGGCTCCGGCACCGGTGCCTCGACGACGGCGAGGCGCGGCCGCCCGGGCGGCCCTTCGGGGCGGGCGGCGAGCCGGATCTCGCGTGCGGTACGGGGCAGGTCCGTGACCATCGGGGCTCCTGGGAACGGCGCGGCGGGCGACGGCGCGGACGGCCGCCGCCGGGCCGGGGCGGGTGGGTGCGCCGACGCTAAACCCTGACCCGCACGTCAGGGTCAAGCCCGCCCCCGGCCGCCTCAGACGCCCGGCATAGACTGCGCCCGGCGTGGACGATCACTGAACGGCCAGCACTGAACGGCCAGCACCGAACGGCCAGCACCGAACGGCGGGGAGCGGGTACGCATGGGCGGGGCGGCGGCGCTGGAGAAACTGATCCCGGTGGCGCTGGCCTTCGGCGTCGGCGTGTTCCTCGCCCGCCGCAAGGTGGTGCCCGCCGAGGCCTCCAAGGCCTTCGCCGACTACGCCTTCCTCTTCGCGGTGCCCTGCTACCTGTTCGGCAACATCTACGCCGCGGACCTCTCCGCGCTCTTCGACTGGCGGGCCATCGGCGGCTACGCGGCGGCCGCCGCCCTCGCGGTCGCGGCCGTCGCCGCCGCTTCGGCGGCAGCCGGACTGCGCGACCCCCGGGCCGTGGCGCTGCGCGTGATGGCCGGGGTCCAGGTCAACACCGCCTACTTCGCCGTCCCCGTCTTCATCACCTTCTTCGGCACGGCGGCGCCCATCTTCCCGGTGCTGCTCTTCCAGGTGTGCGTGCTGTCGCTCGTCGTCATCGCCATCATGGAACTGGGCCGCTCCGGCCCCGGCTCGGGCGGCGGCCCCGCCCGGCGCCTGGGCCGCGCCGTCAGCGCCTCGCTCGTCACCCAGCTGGTCCTCGCCTGCAACGCGGGGATCCTGCTCAACCTGCTCTCCGTGCACGTCCCGGAGGTGGTCCTCGACGGGGCCGCCTTCGTCGGCGACAGCGCCTCCCCGGTGGCCCTCTTCGCCCTCGGACTTCACCTCGGCGGCATCGGCCTCGACATCCGGGGGACCACCCGGGAGGAGCTGGCGCTCATCGGCTTCAAGTGCGTGGCCTTCCCCCTGCTGGCGTGGGCGGTGTGCGGGGCACTGTTCGGGGTCCGGGGCGAGTGGCTCACGTACCTCGTGCTGATCGCCGCGATGCCGACGCCCCAGAACCTGTTCATCTTCGCCCAGCGCTACGACGTGGGCGTGAACCTCTCCGCCGCCGTCGTGATCAAGAGTTCCCTGGTCTCCCTCCTGCTGCTGCCGCTCTGGCTGCAGGCGGTGTCCGCGTGACCGCACCGTCCGCGTGACCGTACCGTCCCCGTGCCCCCGCTGTCCCCGTGACTGCCGCGGCCGTCGTTCCCCGGGCGGGTTCCGCTCGTTGAGCGGGTATGGAGCTCCCGACGATCGCGGCGCCCGGCGTCGGTGAACAGGCCGACGCCGTGGCCGATGCCGCCTGCCACCTCTACGACACCCTCGCGCCCTGGGGGCGGACCGCCCCCGGAGGGTGGAGCCGGGGCGCCGCCGAGGACGCCGCCGAGGCCATCGAGACGGCCGCGCACGCCCTCGCGTACGCCCATCCGTGCGCCGAGGTCATCCTCGGGCCCGTGCACACCGCCCTCGCGGACCTGCGCCGGCAGCTCGGCCTCGCGCCCGCCGAACCGCTGACCGCGGGAGGCCTGCCGGCGACCCCGCGCACGGTGGGCAACCCGCGCCGCACCCGATGGGTGAGGGTGCTCACGCCACCCGCGCCCCGGAGAGAGCCGTCTCGTACAACTTCCTGATGTCGGCGCCGAAGTAGGAGCTGTAGGAGGTGTCGGCGGTGTCCCCGCCCGTCTTCCAGCCACCGATCACCCCGACCACGTCGCCGGTCTCGGTCCGCTCGTCGAAGCCGGTCAGGAACGGGCCGCCGCTGGTGCCCCCCGGATAGCCGGTGCAGTCGATCCGCAGGAACGATCCGGGGATCCCCGGATCGGTGCTGGTGAACTTCGCCGTCCGGTTCACGCACAGCCGGGGCCGGGCGGCGGAGGCCGGATAGCCGATCAGCGAGACCTTCTTGTGCGCGTACGTGGCGCCGGTGACCAGGCGGTTGCCGCCCACCACGTCCTCCACGGGGAAGCCGTCGGCGTCCGGGCCGACCTGGGCGAAGGCCACGTCGAGGGCCGCCCCCTTGTCCGCGCCGAGCTGCCGGTAGCGCGGATCGATCCACACCTTGGAGCGGCCGGCCGCGTTCCGCAGGACCGGGAACATCCCGTACGGCTGGGGGTTCTGGGCCGTGTACTGCGGTACGAAGGCCACCTGCCGGGCGTCCGTCCCGAGCAGGCAGTGCGCCGCGCTGAGCACCAGATCGCGGCCGGGGGAGGCGACCACGCTCGCGGTGCAGAAGTACGCGCCGCCGCCCTTCATGACGAACATCCGGCCGACGACCGGGATGCCGTCGAAGTCCCGGCCGGTGCCGTCCACCGCCGCCGGGGCGCCGCCGCGGCTGATCGGGACCGCGGACGCCATCCGGTCGGGAGTCCAGAACGACTCCGCCTCCCGGGCCGACCACCGGTCGGTGGCAAGGGCCTGAGCCGGGGCTTGAGCCGGGGCGGTGCCGGCCTCGGCCTCGGGCAGGGGCCCGCCGGGCAGCAGCAGGGCGGCCGTGGCCGCCGCCACCGTCAACGTACGTCGCATGTCCGTCTCCTTCTTCGGGGATGGGAGGGAGGGCGAAGGGCTATGGCGAAGGGGGTATGGCGAAGGGGCTATACGGCCTGGGGGAAGCGGAACAGCCGGTCCGGGTCGTAGCGGCGCCGGACCTCTTCGAGGCGGGCCAGGTTCGGCCCGTAGTAGGCCTCGCGCCAGCCGGTCAGCTTCGGATCGGCGTAGTTCTGGTACGCGGCTCCGCCCGCCCAGGGCCGCAGGTCCTGCCAGAGCCCGTCGAGCCAGCCCTGGTGGCGGCCGATGTCGGCCGCCGGAGCCGGGCCGGGCCAGGAGACGAGGTACTGGGCGAGGAACCCGGCCGAGCGGTGCGCGAAGGCGGTGGCCCGCGCCGGGATCCGGTTGAGGGCTCCGCCGCAGACCCCGTCGAACTGCACCACGCCGAAACCGCCGCGCGGCACGCTCCCGGCGTAGCGCCGCAGGGCGGCCAGTACCGCGAGGACGGCCGGCTCGGTCAGCCCGTCCGGGGCCCAGAAGTCGGACCGGGCGGCGTAGGAGGCGCGGCCGAGCCGCCCCGAGGGATCGTGTCCCGGCAGGCTGCCCGGCAGCCGGCACGCGGCGGGGCTCCCGTCGGGGCAGCCCGCCATCGCCCGGACGGTGTCCCCGTAGCCGCGTACGACGGTCCAGCTCTCCCGGGGCGGGCCACCCACCAGGTCGGACAGCCGGGTCAGTTGCCGCTCCAGCTCCGCGAGCCCGCCGTCCAGGCAGAGCACCCGCAGGGCCGGGGCGCCGGCCGGCCCGCCGTCGACGGTGAATTCCACCTGGCTCCAGAACGGATCGGGCAGCGCCCGGAGCCAGCGCTGCCAGCCCCGCAGGACCGCGGGGGAGTCGGCGGCGGACCAGCGCAGTTCCGCGAAGGCGCAGTCGGAGACCGGGTGGGTGCGGAAGCGGAACCCGGTGACCACCCCGAAGTTGCCGCCCCCGCCCCCGCGCAGGGCCCAGAACAGATCGGGCTCGCGGTCGGCGCCGGCCTCGCGGACCGTCCCGTCGGGGGTCACGACCGTCACTCCCGTGAGCCGGTCGGAGGCGGTGCCCCAGGTGCGGGAGGAGAGGCCGAGCCCGCCGCCGAGGGTGAGGCCGGCGATGCCGACGGAGGCGCACAGCCCCGTCGGGACGGCCAGGCCCCGCGCGGCGAGGACGGAATTCACCTCCCCGAGCCGGGCGCCCGCGCCGATCCGGACCCCGGTCACGGTCCCGGTCCTGGTTTCGGTCCCGGTCCCGGTTCCGGTCCCGGTTCCGGATTCCGCGGCCACCTCCGCCATGGCGCCCGTGTCGATGACGAGTCCGGCCTCACGGGTGGACCAGCCCGCGTAGCCGTGGCCGCCGCCTCGCGGCACCAAGGGGACGGCAGAGCGCCGGGCGAAGTCGAGACAGGCGGCCACGTCCCCCGGGTGCGCGGGGTAGGCCACCGCGCCCGGCCGGACCGTGTCGTAGCGGGGCTGGAAGAGCTGCCGGGCCTCGTCGTAGTCCCGGTCGCCCGCCGTCACCACCCGGCCGTCGAGGGCCCGGGCCAGCGCCCCGAAGTCCGGGTCCGCGCGGCGGGTCGTCGTACCGGCCGTCGTACGGGGCGTCGTGCGGGCCGTCGCGCCGATCGAGGCGAGGACGCCCGTGGCGGCTCCCGCGAGCACCTGGCGGCGGTGGAGGGTCATCCCTCCTTCCTGCCACCGCCCGGCCGGTTCGGGGCGAAGGCGGGCCCACGGGGGCGGGCTTGCCCCCCGAACGGCCCATGCCGGGGCGGCCGCGGGTGGCCGCGGGGGGCTTCGAGCCGGCCCCCCGACCGGGCCCTGTCAGGGTCCGCCCGGGGGCCGGCCGGGGTCAGGCCCAGCCCCGGCCCAGCCCGGGGGCTCCGGGGTCAGCCCGGGGGCGCGGGGGGCAGGCCCCGGGTCAGCCCGCCCGGCGGGCCAGCAGGAAGCCCTGCCGGGACTTCTCCGTGGCATCCGGTTCCCGGACCAGGCGGGCCGTCTCGGCCAGGCCCGCCCCGGCCAGCAGCTCGCTGATCAGCTCGGGCGGGGTCCAGTACACGTCGAGGTCGACCGGATGCCCGTACGCGTGTTCCAGCCGGAGTTGCCGGTCGCCCGCCTTGAACGCGATCAGCAGGTACCCGCCCGGAGCCAGTACCCGGGCGAACTCGGCGAACAGCGCGGGGAGCCCGGAGGGCGGGGTGTGGACGGTGGAGTACCAGGCCAGCACCCCGCCGAGGACTCCGTCCGCGACATCCAGCGCGGCCATCGAGCCGACCTCGAACCGCAGCCCCGGGTACGTCCGGCGGGCCACCGCCACCATCGCGGGGGACAGGTCGACACCGAAGGCCCGTACTCCCAGGCCGTCGAGGTGCGCCGTCACCCGGCCCGGTCCGCAGCCCAGGTCCGCGACCGCCCGGCCGGCGCCGGGCCCGTCCCCGCGCACGCACTCCGCGAAGGCGGCCAGCATGGCCCGGTCCAGCGGTTTGCCCTCCAGCTCTCCGGTCAGCAGCGCGGCGTAGTCGGCGGCGACGGCGTCGTAGGACGACCGGACGGAGTTCAAGCGCGAAGTCGATGCCATGCCCCCGGACAGTAGCCCGCCGGAGCCCCGAACTCAGCCCCCGGTCAGCGGATTGTCCAGCTCGGCCCACTGATCGCCCGGCACCCCCGGGCTCAACCGCATCAGGGTCAGTGCCTTGGTCGGCAGCGGCGCGGTCAGCAGTGCCCGGGTATCGGCGGTGGACGGCAGGCCGGGCGCGGCCGCCGCCAGATCCGCCGCGAGCGCGGGGGCCGAACCGGCCGTGGAGCCGAGCGCCCCCGCCACCAGCGATCCGAAGAGCTTGCGGCGCAGCAGGGTCACGTCGTCGGTGATCAGCCGCCCCGACAGTGGTGGAGCCGCCAGGCCGTGGCGGGCGAGACGGGCCGGGCTGATCCGGATGTCGGCGAGGTCGCGGTACACGAGCCGCAGCGGGGCGCCGTCGGCGGACAGCACGACCAGCAGGTTCTGGCCGTGGGCCTCCAGGGCCACCCCGAGATCCAGGACCCGCAGGCACACCGACAGCGCGAGGCGGGCGAAACCGGCCCGCCACGTGCCGGAGCGCGCGTACGGGGTCAGTGCCAGGGCGGCCACGGGCAGGACGCGCTCGCCCGCGCCACGGTCCGCGTACGCCTCCGGCGGCTCGCGGAGCACGGCGGCCAGGTCCGGGCTGCCGGCGGTGACGGCGCCCAGGGTGCGGGTGATGTGCAGGCGGCCGTCGAGCCGTTCGGACAGGCTCTGGGCGAAGGCGGAGACCGCGGCGGCCGTCTCGACGGAGTAGACGGAGATGTCCCGCACGGAGGAGGTGAGGCGGGTGCTGAGCGCGGTCTTGACGTGCGGCCCGCCGTCGGCGGGGGACAGGGTGCGCAGGGCCATCAACGGGTGCGCGTCGGGCCCGGGCCGCAGCTCGTACCCGTACCCGTGCCCGTGCCCGTGCCCGTTTTCCTCCCTCCCTTCCCCTTGTTTCAGCACGTGCTCGGCCTGCCAGGGGTGGACCGGTACGAGGATCCGCCCGGCCTCCCGCCACCGGTCCGGCCACTCCCCGGTCACCCGGCACTCCGCGTCCCGTACGACGGCCAGCCCGAGGGTGACCAGCGGCCGGTGCTCGGGTCCGTACGCGAGCTGCTCGGCCACCGTGAAACCGGGGCGGGAGCGGCAGTTGGGGTGGTACGGATGGCCGTCCACCACCCGCTGCTCCCACTCCCAGGCGGCGACGTCCCCGGCGCCGCGGCCGGCCGGCTGGCCCGCGCGGGACAGGGCGAGGGAGGCCGTGCTCTCGTCGAGCTCGGCGGCGAACTCCTCCCCGTACGGCAGCCCGAGCGCCGCCACCAGCGTGGCGGCCCGCCGGTAGGGGCGGCCGTCGAGCAGCAGTTCGGTGACGGGGTGCGCGGTCGCGCGGGCCGCGGAGAAGGTCGTCGCGTACGGGTCGGGGAGGGGGCCCTCCAGCCGGGAGCCCGAGGCGAGCCGGAGCGCGAGCGCGCCGGAACCCCGCTCCCGGTGGGTGATCCAGGGCAGCGGCTCGAAGGCGAAGGCCCGCCACAGCCGGGTCAGTACGGCGCCGCGCGCGCCGGGGAGCGCGGCGGCGTACGCGGCCCGGAGGTCGGCGCGTGCGCCGGCCGGTCCGGCGGGGCAGGTGGGTCCGGTTTCGGACAGTCCGGCCAGTTCGGCGGCGACGGCGTCTTCGGCCGCGGTGGCGGGGAGGTGCATGCTGGGATCCAGGGCCCCGGTCCTCTCGGATGACGTGATGATCACGTCATCATCGCGGATGCTGAAGATCACGGCCGGTGGTACGCCCCCGCGCACCTCCGGCGCTCTGGACGTACCGAGTGACTCCTCCCTCGGCCGTAGCCGGGGCTTCTCGCTAGGGCCTGTCGTCAAGCTCCTGTCTGCCTCGCGGCGTCTACAGGAGTTTGACGACAGGCTCTAGAAGGCTGATGAAGATCTTGTTGAGGGGCTGTCCGGCCGGAGGCCGGGCAGCCGCTCGCGTTCATGTGCCGGCTGGGGCGAGGTGCCAGGTGCCGTTGGTGTTGGTGAGTCCGAGGTTGATCAGTCTGCGGAGGTTGAGGGCGGCTGCTCGGGTGTGGAGCCAGGTGTCGTTCTTAATGGTGCCGATGTATCGGAGTCGGCGGTTGCCCCGGTGGACGATCCAGGCGACGGCGCGTTCGACGGGTGGTCGCCAGCGGCGGTAGGCGGCTTGCCAGTCGGGATCGGTGGCGGCCTGGTGGCGGGCAGCCGCCTGCTGGTCGTGGTGGGGGCGGATGGTCAGGATCCGGCCTGCTTTGGCTTTGGTGCACCGCTCGCGCAGGGGGCATCCGGTGCACAGATCCTTGAAAGTGGCTCTGCGCTGATGGTGCTGTCCGCCGGGATCGGAGAGCGGGACGGTGTGTCCTTGGGGGCAGGTCACGGTCGCCGAGGTGGTGTCGATGGCGAAGTCCTCGAGGGTGAAACCGCCGGGAACGGCCGCCCGCAGCGGGGCGGGTTTGAGGAACAGCCGGTGACCGGCCCCCTCCAGAACCTTGCAGGCGTCGCCGGTGGAGTAGGCGGTGTCGCCGAAGGCGTGAACCGGCTGTTCCTCATCGGCGAGCAGATCCAGGCCGACGGCTGCCTCGTGGTTTTCGGCCCCCGAGCCGGGACGCAGTGCGACGGCGGTGAACAGGCCGGTCTCGGGCTCGACCGCGAGGTGTGCCTTGTATCCGTCCTGCTGATGACTGCGGGTCTTGTGGACGTGGCGGGCTTCGGGATCGACGGTGGAGACGATGCGGCCCGGGGCGGTCCCTCGCGTGATGCGCCACCGTCCGTCGCGGCCGTCGGAGCCGTCGGCGGGCTCGACGTCCTGCCCGGCGACCAAGGCCAGCAGGCCGACCGCGCCGGCGGCCTGCCCGAGCTGCTGCTCGGGCAGGTGCCCCAGCAGCCGCAGTGCGTCCGCGACCAGGCAATCCACCAGGTCGGCGCGGGCCTGGACGTCGTTCCAGGCGATGCGGGGTTTGCCCGGGTCGGTGTAGTCGTGGGCCGTGCACTGCACCGCGGCCACCTCGGCGGCGCCGGGGACCGCCCGGATCACCGCCCGGATCGCAGAGACGATCTGGGTGACGGTGTCCTGGGTGGCGACCGCGTCGTCCAAAACCGTGGAGTCCAGTGCCCGGCGGTGCTTGCCCTTCAGTGCCCCGGTGGCCTTCACGACCTCGCGGACCGCTTCGAACACGCGGTTCGGGCGGGCCGAGCGGGCCAGCCGGCGGCGGAAGTACGCCAGAAGCGACGGATTGAACGCCATGTCGTGCAGACCGAGCCCGCACGCGGCCTTCCACCGCAGGTCACAGCGTAATTCCTGGACCGTCTCGAAGTCCGACAGGCCATGCAGGGCCTGCACCGTGATCGCGGCGGCCAGGATCTGCGGCGGCATGGACGGCCGCCCGTTCGCCGACGGATACATATCCGCGAACATCTCCGCGGGAAACAACCGGCCACGGTGCTCGGCCAGGAACGCGAACACACTCCCAGCCGGAATCAACTCCCGGCACGTCGCCCACACATCGGGCCCGACCAGCTCTCCGACCCACTCCCCTTGAACCACAACAACGAGTCTGGCCCCGCCGCTGACGCGGCGGGGCCAGAACCCAACATCTTCATCAGCCTTCTAGGCCTGGTGGACGTAGCGGAGGCCACTGGCAGCGCGGGGACTCCGGAGCTCCGAGCCTCCGGGCAGGATTCACATCCTGCCCGGATTGAAGGCCGCGCAGGGTTCCCTGGGAAGATCAAGGGATGGAATCAGTGGACCTCAACGCCGTCGACAACGCTGCCGATGCCTGCGCGGCCGCCCCGCTGCTGAACTGCTTGCTCAGGGAGGCCGCGGAGCCCGCAGGTTCCGCCGGGACGGCGGAGGAGGGCCGAGCCGTCCACCGGCTGCTCGGCAGCGGGCGGTTGCTGCGGGTGCGCGCCGGGCGCAGGCCCGAGCGGCCCGAGTTGCGGACCGGGGCCGGCTGGCATCCGCTCACCCATACCGAGCTGGTCAAACTCGTCTCCGACGAACTGCGCCAGTACACCGGGGTGTCCAACGACGAGCTCCCGGTCGAGATCGCCGACAGCCGCGAGACCATCGCCGCGCTGCTGGCCGCCCGCGCGGCCACGCCGCAGCCGGCGGACCCGTACGTCCGGTCCGAACAGTCCCTGATCATGGGGCACCCCCACCACCCGGCCCCCAAGGCCCGGGGCGGCGGGCCGGCCAACGGCTGGCTGCCGTACGCCCCCGAGGCGTACGCCCGTTTCCCGCTGGCCTTCCTGGGAGTGCGTGAGGACCAAGTGGCCGAGGAGGGCGGGCCGGCCGCGGCCGCCGCGATCGATTCGCTCGCGGAGGCGCTGGGCGGGCCGCGCGCGCCGGCCGGCTACCGGCTGCTGCCCGCCCACCCCTGGCAGCTCGACCTGGTCGCGGGCAGGCCCGCCGTCCGCGAGGCGCTCGCGGACGGGAGGCTGCTGTCGCTGGGAACCGGGCGGGTGCCGGTCTGGCCGACCGCCTCGATCCGCACCCTGTACGTTCCCGGCGACGGCGACGGCGACGGCGACGGCGGCGGCAGGGGGAGCGGCAGCGGCAGCGCAGGCGCGGCCGGCGATCTGTTCGTGAAGTTCAGCCTCGACGTGCGGATCACCAACGACGTGCGCCGGCTGTGGCAGCACGACCTGCTGAAGCTGCGCCGCACGGACGCGGCGGTCGAGGCGGGCTTCGCGGAGCTGCGCCGGTCCGGGTCGGGTGCGGCCTGGCTGCCCGACCGGGGGTACCGGACGGCCGCCTTCGCCTTCGAGGAGCTCGCGGTACTGGTCCGCGACGGCCTGGCGGCGCACGCGGAGCCCGGGTTCACGCCCTTGCTGGCGGCCGCGCTGGCGGAGGGGTATCCGGGCAGCCCCCTGGCGGGAACGGCCGACCCGGCCGGGTGGTGGCGGGCGTACCTGCGCCAGGTGGTGCCGCCCGTGCTGCACCTCTTCGCCCGGCACGGAGTGGTCCTGGAAGCGCACCTCCAGAACACCCTGGTCGCCGTAGACGCCCAGGGCGTGCCCGCGCAGGCCCTCTTCCGGGATGCGGAGGGCGTCAAGCTCCTCCCGGATCTGGACCGGGAAGCCGCCTGGCAGCGCCTGGTCTACTGCCTGGTGGTCAATCACCTGACCGAGGTGGCGGGCGCGCTCGCGGAGAGCCACCCGGAGGCGGCCGGGGACCTGTGGCCCGCCGCCCGCGCGGAGTTCCGGCGCTTCGGTGCCGAGCACGGCCTGCCCGAGATCGCCGGTCTGCTGGCCGCCCCGAGCCTCCCGGCCAAGACCAACCTGCTGCTGCGCTGGACCCGCGCCGACGGTGCGGACGCCCGCTACCTGCCGCTTCCCAACCCGCTGCGGCCCTGAGGGAGCGCGCGGTTCCGGCCAAACAGGGTCCGGATACCGGATCCCCCCTCACCGATAGGTATAGACCAATGCTACGTTGGTCGAGCAGACCGCGCAGTCCTTGACCTCCCGTCAGAGGAGAAGCCATGCCCTCCCCTTCGCGGGGCGGCGGCCCGGCCGCCATGCCCAAGTACCAGCGGATCGCCGCAGCGTTGCGGCGCGAGATCGACCTCACCGCACTGACTCCCGGCGCCCGGCTCCCCTCCGAGCGCATCCTCGCCGCCCGCTACGAGGTCAACCGGCAGACCATCCGGGCCGCCCTCCAGCACCTGAGGGAGGACGGCCTCGTCGTCACCGGCCGGCGCGGCACCCGGCCGGCCTTCCCGGCGGTGCCGGAGCACCGGCCCCCCGCGGCGTTCCCGGCCGGCCACCCGGCCCCGTCCCCGGCCCCGCAGCCCCCTGCCCCGGCGGCCGTTGCCGCCCCCGCCCAGGCGGCCACGCCGACGCCGACGCCCGCCGGGGCACCCGCCCAGGCGTGGCTCACCCTCGTCACCCTGGCTCCGGCGCTCGCCGAGCAGCTCGGCATGCGCGGCGGGGAGCAGACCCTGGTCCACCACCACCGCGAAAGCGGCCCGACGGGCCAGACCCGGCGGCACGCGGTGACGTACCTCTGCCCCCGCACCGTCGTGCGGACCCCGGAACTCTCCCGCTACCGGGACCGCCTGGTGGCGGGCGTCCGGGACGAGGACCTGGGTCCCCTGCACCACTGGCTGGAGGGGGCCGCGCGGGCGGGCCGGGTCGCCGAGACCATCACCATGACCCGGACCAACTCGCCGCAGGCCGCGACCCCCGGCGGGCTCTCCGTACGCCGCACCCTGCACGACGCCTCCGGGCGGCTGCTCGCCGTCACCGATCTCGCCTTCCCCACCTGGGACCGGCTGACCTTCGACCGGTCCCCGGCCGCGATCGGCTTCCGGGTGACGTAGCGGCGTAACGACGTAGCGACGTAGCGACGTAGCGATATGACCGGCAGGGGGTCCGTACCCCGGCCGCACCGGGCCGCCCTGACCCTGGGCGAGGGGCTGCGCCCCGACACCTGGGGCCCGTACCGGCCGGGGACCTCGATGCAGGTGACCGCCACCCCGCCGCGCGGGTACCGGATCGCCGCGTGGGAGCTGGACGGGCAGTGCTACGCGATCACCGCGACCCAGGTCAACGTCACGATGGACAAGGCCCACGACCTCCAGGCGGTCCTCGTCCGTAGCTGACGGACGACGGACGACGGATGGCTGACGACGGACACGCGCGCCGGACCGTCACGTGCTCGTGTGGACGTCCCCGGTGGTGGTGGAGGTGATGACCGCCCGGCGGCCGAGGTCGCCCGGCGGGATCCCTGGGTGGTGCCCGCCGGGCCGCCCGGAGCCCGGGGGCGCCCCGAGGGCCAGGCGCGAGACGATCCGGTAGCGGTCGCCGCGGTATACGGAGTGCACGTACTCCACGGGCCGGCCGGTGGAGTCGGTGGTGAGCCGCTCGATGAACAGGGCGGGGGAGAGCAGCGGGACGTCCAGCAGGCCCGCCTCCCCCTCGTTCACCACCGTCGGCTCGATGGACTGCTGCGCCTCGTGCACGTACACGCCGTGGTGGTCGCGCAGATGCTCGTAGAGGTCCCCGGCCTCCAGCTCCGCCGGGGTCAGGGCCGGAACCAGATCGGCCGGGATGTGCAGGTGCTCGATGGCCATCGGGGCACCGTCCACCAGGCGCAGCCGGGCGACGTAGAGCAGGCTCGCACCGGGGGAGATGCGCAGCCGGCGGCCGATCCGTGCGCCCGCCTGGATGGTGGAGTGCTCCAGGATCCGGCTGGACCAGTGGCCGGCCGCCTGCCGCATGGCGAAGGCCGCCTCGTCGGCGGCGAGTTCCTGGGTGATCTTCGCGGGGGCGACGAACATCCCGCGCCCGTGCTCGCGTACGAGCAGCCCCGTAGACACGAGCTCGTCCACCGCCGCGCGCAGGGTGGGGCGGGAGACCTCCAGGGTGGCGCACAGGGTGCGTTCGGAGGGGATCGCGTCGCCGGGCCGCCGGATGTCGATGAGCCCCAGTAGGTGCTCGCGGACCCGTTCCCGCTTGAGTACGGATCCTGACGAGTCGGTTGCGTCCTTCGTCATGGCCCGCCCCCATTTCTCTCTGCTCACCTGTCCAACTGGTCATGTGCATCTAACCACTCGGGGTTGGCCGGGCGCGAGGAGTCCGCCGAAATCATTCGGGCCGTACGGGGTTGACGGCGCACTCGGGCCGTGTCACCTTCTAGCCACTCAGCTAACCAATTGGTCAGTTGGTCAACTCCAGCCCTCCTCGGATGAGTTGACGGAACTGCCAGGTGAGGAATCTCCGAGACCGTGACCGCCGCCGTGACCGATGCCTTGACCGCCGCCTTGGCCGATACCGCCGCCGCTTCCCTCCGCCCCGACCTCGCGCTCGTCCCGCGCCCCGACTCGGTCACCGCCCTGCCCGGCCGCTTCACCCTGGACCACCGCACCGGACTGCGCGCCGGGCCCGGCGCCGAGGCGGCGGCCGGCCTGCTGCGCGAACTGCTCACCCCCACCACCGGGTTGCCGCTCGCCCCGGACCCCGACGGGCGGATCGCCATCCTCCTGACCCCCGGCGACACGGCCCCGGGGGAGGAGCCGCTCGGCCCCGAGGGGTACTCCCTCACCATTCGCCCCGACTCAGTCCTGCTGCGCGCCGTCCGCCCCGAAGGGCTGCTCCACGGAGTGCAGACCCTGCGCCAGCTGCTGCCCCCCGAAGCGCTGGCCCTCGAGGCGCCGGCCGCCGGGGGCGCGCAGCCCCGTAGGCCCGCCGCCGACCGGTGGATGCTGCCCTGCGTACGGATCACCGACCGGCCGCGGTTCGCCTGGCGCGGAGCCCTGCTGGACGTGGCCCGCCACTTCCAGCCCGTGGGCTACGTACGCCGCTTCGTGGACCTGCTCGCACTGCACAAGCTCAACGTCCTGCACCTCCACCTCACCGACGACCAGGGCTGGCGGATGCCGGTCGCGGCCTACCCCCGGCTCACCGAGATCGGCGGCCGGCGCGCCCAGACCGCGGGTGACGGGATCCCGTACGAGGGTGCCTACACCCGCGCGGAGCTGGCCGGGCTCGTCGCCTACGCCGCCCGGCGCGGGGTGAGCGTCGTACCCGAGATCGAGATGCCCGGTCATGCCCGCGCCGCCCTCGCCGCCTACCCCGAACTCGGCAACCGGCCCGGCGTCCGGCTGGAGACGTGGACCCGCTGGGGGGTCTGCGAGAACGTCTTCGGGGTCCACGACGCCGTGCTCGACTTCTGCCGGGGCGTGCTGGACGAGGTCGCGGACGTGTTCCCCGGGCCCTACGTCCACCTCGGCGGCGACGAATGCCCCCGAGCGGAATGGGAACGCTCCCCGGCCGCCCGCGCCCGGATCGCCGCCGAAGGGCTGGCCGGCCCCGGCGCGCTCCACGGCTGGTTCCTCGGCGAGGTCGCGGCGCACCTGGCCGGGCTCGGCCGCCGCCCGCTCGGCTGGACCGGGACCGGCACCGAACTGCCCGTCCCCTTCACCGCCCTGGCCTGGCTCGACGCGGAGCACGGACGGGCCGCCGCCCTGCGCGGCCACGACGTGATCATGACCCCCTACCGCTCCACCTACCTCGACTACCCGCAGTCAGCCGACCCCGGTGAACCGCGCGGCCAGGACGGGGGCGTGCTCGACCTGCGCGGCGTCTACGACAACGACCCCGCCCCCGCGCACTGGGAGCCCGAGGCCGCGCGCCGCGTGCTCGGCACCCAGGCGCAGCTGTGGACCGAGTACGCGCGCACCCCGGCCGAGCTCGAATACCTGGCCTTCCCCCGGCTGTGCGCCCTGGCCGACACCGCCTGGTCGGCGCACCGCGACTGGCCGGACTTCCTGCGCCGCCAAGGCCACCACCAGACCCGGCTCGCCGCCCTCGGCGTGCGCGGCCGATCCCTTCCCTCCCCCCACCCCGAGAGGAACGCAGCATGAGCACCCCGACCCGTGCCCCGCGCCACACCCCGAGCCACACCCCCGTCCGCAAGCGCCGTACGGCCCTGGCCCTGGCCGTCGCCCTGACCGCCGGTCTCGGCTCAGCCGCCCTGACGGCCCTGCCCGCGACCGCAGCGGCCGACTCCGTCAAGGTCCAGTACCGCACCAGCGCGACCGGGGCCACCGCCGACCAGGCGGAGCCCTGGTTCAAGGTGGTCAACAACGGCTCCGGCAGCGTCGCCCTGAGCCAGGTCTCCTTCCGCTACTACTTCAAGGCCGACGGCCCGGACACCCAGTACCGGTACGCCTGTTCGTGGGCGGTCAAGGGCTGCGCCAACATCACCGGCACCTTCCACACCATGGCCACCCCGACGGCCACCGCCGACCGCTACCTGGAGATCGCCTTCACCGGCGGCGCCGGCAGCCTCGCCCCGGGAGCCGACACCGGCGACATGCAGCTGCGCTTCCACCGCGCCGACTGGCAGACGCTGCGCCAGTCCGACGACTACTCCTTCGACGCGTCCCGCACCGCGTACGGCGACTGGGACAAGGTGACCGCCAAGCTGGGCACCGGCACTGTCTGGGGCACCGCGCCCGGAGGCAACGTCCCCGACCCGACGCCGACTCCGACCGACCCCACTCCCACGCCCACGCCCACCCCGACCGACCCGGGCCCGTCCGGAGCGACCCTCTTCGACGACTTCACCTACACCTCCTCCTCCGACCCGGCGATAGCGGCACACGGCTGGAGCGTGCGCTCCAACGCGGGCGGCCCCGGGGTCCCGGGCGCCACCTGGGCACCCGAGAACGTCACCTTCGCGGCCGAGGGCGGTAATACCGTCATGAACTTGGAGACCTCCACGGCCGGCACTGGCGAGAGCACCAAGCACACCGAAGTCCTCACCAAGGCCATGAAGTTCAAGAACGGCACGTACGCGGCGCGGGTGAAGTTCTCCGACGCCCCGAAGTACGGCCCGGACGGGGACCACCTCGTGCAGACCTTCTTCCCCATCAACGACCTCAAGGCCCCGATGGCCGACGACTACGCCGAGTACGACTTCGAGTACCTCCCCAACGGCGGCTGGGGCGAGCCCTCGAACATCCTCTACACCACGTCCTGGGAGACGTACCGCCCCGACCCGTGGGAGGCCGTCAACCAGCACACCGAGTCCCGGACGAGCTACGCGGGCTGGCACGACCTGGTGCTCACCATCGACGACAACGCCATCACCTACTACGTCGACGGCCAGGTCTTCGGCACGCACGACGCCACGTACCTGCCCGAGCGGACCATGTCGATCAACTTCAACCAGTGGCTGATCGACCTGAACGGCCAGCCGGGCTCGACCCCCCGCGCCTACGACCAGAAGGTGGACTACGTCCTGCACGTCAAGGACCAGGTCCTCACCCCGGCCCAGGTCGCGGCCAAGGTCGGGGGCTTGCGCACCGCGGGCACGGCCTTCGTGGACAACGTCCCCAACGGCTGATCCGGTCGTTCAGGACCGCGCCGTTCAGAATCGCAGCGCCCACCAGTCCAGGTACCCGGTGTTCCCGGCGAAGGCGTCGAACACGCGCAGTCTCCACACCCCGGCCGCCGTCTCCGAGGAGGCGTCGACCGTGTACAGCCCGACGAGGTCGCTCTCGCCCCAGTCGGTGTACTCGTCCTTGATCGGGTACACCGACCCGTCGGGAGCGATCAGGTCGATCCGTAGGGTCCCGGAGTCCGGGTGCTTGACGGACACCTCCACGTCCAGCTTGGAGGGGGCGCGGCCCGCCACCTCGCTGACCGTGATCGGGGACCTGATGGTCTGCAGGTCCCCGACCGCGTAGTTCTTGCTGTTGGAGAAGCGTTTGGCGACGACCCGGTTCGGCGCGCTGCCCATGTAGAGGGCGCGGTCCGGGGAGCCGGGGCCGCGGTCGAGCACCGCCCCGGTGGTCGCCTTGGCCTTCAGGTAGCTCGCCACCTGGGCCGGGGTGGCGGTGCGGTTGAGGGACAGGTAGATCGCCGCCGCGCCCGCGACGTGCGGGGAGGCCATCGAGGTCCCCGACATCTGGGTGCTCCACTCGTCATCCCAGTACACCGCCGAGGTGATGGAGTCGCCGGGGGCGAACAGGTCCACCAGCGAACCGAAGTTGGAGTAGGAGGAGCGCGCGTCGCGGGCGCCCACCGCCCCGACCGTCAGCGCCTGGGAAACCCGGGCCGGCGAGTGTCCCGAGGCGTCCTTGTCCTGGTTGCCCGCAGCCACCGTGTAGGTGATGCCGGAGGCGATGGAACCCCGCACGGCGGCGTCCAGGACACTGTCCGGGTCACCGCCCAGGCTCATGTTCGCCACGGCCGGCTTCACCGCGTGGCGGGTCACCCAGTCGATGCCGGCGACCACCTGCGCGGTCGTGCCCTCCCCGTTCCAGTCGAGGACCCGGACGGCCACCACCTTCGCCCGCTTGGCCACCCCGAAGGTGGTGCCCGCGAGCGTCCCGGCCACGTGCGTTCCGTGCCCGTGCATGTCCTCGGCCACGGAATCCTTGTCGATCGCGTCGTAGCCGTACCGGGCACGCCCGCCGAAGTCCTTGTGGCTGATGTTGATTCCGGTGTCGATGACGTACGCGGTCACCCCCACACCCGCCGAAGTGGAGTACGTGTAGGCGTTGTTCAGCGGCCGCCTGCGCTGGTCGATCCGGTCCAGGCCCCAGGACGGCGGGGTCGGCTGGGTGGAGTCGAGGCGCAGCTTCCGGTCCTGCGCGACCGTGGTCACGGCCGGATCGGCCGCGAGCCGCCGGGCCTGGCGTTCCGTCATCCGGACGGAGAACCCGTTGACGGCCGCGTCGTACGTCCGGTCGACCGTGCCGCCGAACCGTTCGACCACGGCCCGGCCCCGGTCCGTACGGGAACCCGCGCGCGCCGGGTCCAGCAGGACGAGGTAGCTGTCGCCGACGGCTCCGGGAGCTCCGGCGTACAGGATCACCCCCTCCGGCGGGGCTGCGGCCGAGGCCCCGGTGTCAACCCCGAGCGCGAGCGCCGAGGCGAGTGCGAGCGCGGCTCCGTACCGCCGCAATAAGTGCGATCGCATGATCATGAAATTGGACCCCCCTGAGTCGTCCGCTCAGAGTGCTGCCTTCACAAGCTCCGCACAAGAGCCCCGCCCGGGCCCGCACATGGCCCGCCCGGGCCCGCGCGGGAGGAATCAGGCCTTAGGGATTGGGGCCCCCTGCCGGCCTTCAAGTTCCTTCCGGTCCTCTTCGCGATGGCGATTCGGCTGGGCCTGGCGCGTGAGGACAAGGGCATCGCCGCCTACCGCGACGGCGGACCGTGGTTCGACGCCCTCACCGCGTACGTCGCCGAGAACCTGGACAGGGTGCGGGAGCGCCTGGCGCGGGCCTTCCCCGAGCTCGACTGGCAGCCCCCCCGAGGCCGGCTACCTCGCCTGGATCGATCTCCGGCCCCTCGCGGTGTGCGACGAGGCGCTCCCACGTGAGCTGATTCATACCGAGAAGGTGGCGATCATGCCGGGAACCGCCTACGGGCCCGAAGGTACGGGCTTCGTGCGCCTCGACGTGGGCTGCCCGCGCTCCAAGGCCGAGGCAGGAATCGACGCCCTCGTCCGGGCGCTCCGCACGACCTCGGGAACCGCCCCGGGAGCCGGTTCGGCAGCCGCCACCGGGCCCGTCGCCGGAGGGAATTGACCGGACGGCCGAGGAGACTGCGGCCGGACGGCCGATGTGCGACCGGAACGGGGCCCCACTGCAAATGCGGCCGGGCTCCGGCTGGTTGATCACGGAGGAAGGGAAGTGGGGAAGGGATCCGGAACCGGCTAGGGTGTACGCCCATCAAGGTCACGCGCCGCAAGCCGACCAGCCCAAGGAGCGACCCCGTGCCGATGCCCACCCCGTTCTCCCATACCGCCGGCCCCCTTCCCAGTGCCTTTCCCGGTGCCCTTCCCGGACCCCGGACCGGCCCCCTTCCCGGACCCCGCACCGGCTCCCTGCCCGGCCCCCGCACCGGTGCCCGCCCCGGCCCCTGCGCCGGCCGGCTCGCCGGCCCCCTCCCGGGCCCCGCCGCCGGCAGAGCCCCGGACTCCGGTGGCAGAGCCACCGGCCCCGCCGCCGGCGCAGAGCCCGCGGCCACGGTGCTCCCGCCCCGGATCGCGGAGCCCCGCGAGGTGGCCCCCGCGGACGCGCGCGAGCTGACGCGGCTCTTCTTCCGCCGGCTCCACGAGCTCGACGAGGGCACCCCCGAGTACCGGTACGTCCGCGAGACCCTCATCGAGATGAACATCTCGCTCGTCCGGTTCGCGATGCGGCCCTTTCGCGGACGCGGAGACGGAGGCGACCTCGAGGACCTCCTCCAGGTCGGCACCATCGGCCTGATCAAGGCCATCGACCGGTTCGACCCGGCCCGTGAGGTGGAGTTCGCCTCCCTCGCCATGCCGTACATCACCGGGGAGATCAAGCGGCACTTCCGCGACACCAGTTGGGCGGTCCGCGTCCCGCGCCGGCTCCAGGAGCTGCGCATCGACCTGGCCAAGGCGAAGGAGGAGCTGACCGCGCTCCTCGACCGGCCGCCGACGGCCCGGGACCTCGCCGCGCACCTCTCGCTCACCGAGGAAGAGGTCATCGAGGGGCTCGTCGCCGCCAACGGCCACACCAGCGGCTCCCTCGACGCCCCGGGTTCCGAGCGCGCCGACGGCCGCACCGAGGGCCACAGCCTCGCCGAGACGATGGGGGCCGAGGAGCCGGCGTTGGAGCGCGTCGAGGACATCCAGACCCTGGCGCCGCTGCTGGAACGCCTCAGCGACCGCGAGCGCCGCATGCTGTCGATGCGCTTCGGCGAGGAGCTCACCCAGGCCCAGATCGGAGCTGCCCTCGGCATCTCGCAGATGCAGGTCTCGCGCCTCCTGACCCGGGTGCTCGCGCACCTGCGGGCCTCGATGCTCGCCGACCCGGAGCGGTCCGCAGAGGGGTCCGCAGAGGGGTCCACGGAGTCGGCCGGAGCCGGGGCCCCGCAGCAAGCGGAATCCGACTGCACGGGCGCAGCCGCGGGCGCGGGTGGCGACGTAGCGTAAGTGACATGACTCACTTCACCGTTTGCAAGGGTTAAGCGCGGGCAGTAGCGCGGCTGGAGCGGACCCGTCCGCCGGCCGACAGCGGCCGGGACGCACGGGTGACGGGCGGATCCCGTCGCGCTCCACGGCCCGCCGGCCGCACGCACGCCGGTGGGCCGTTTCCGGTACGACCCTTGAGGTGTATGTGTCCACGCTCACAGCCGAGCATGTGTACAAGGTGTTCGGTAAAGGACCCGACAACGGCGCGGCCGTCGCGAAGGCGGTCCGCGCGCTCGAAAGCGGCGCGACCGACCGCGACGAGCTGCGCGCCGAGGGAACGACGGCGGCGGTGATCGACGCCTCGTTCCGCGTCGAGCCCGGCCAGATCTTCGTCGTCATGGGTCTGTCGGGCTCGGGCAAGTCCACCTTGCTGCGCATGCTCAACGGCCTGCTGGCGCCCACCGCGGGCCGGATCCTCTTCGACGGCGAGGACCTCACTGCACTCTCGCCGGCCGAGATGCGCCGCGTACGCTCCACCAAGATCAGCATGGTCTTCCAGCACTTCGCCCTGTTCCCGCACCGCGACGTGCTGGAGAACGCCGGCTACGGCCTGGAGGTCCAGGGCGTCCCCCGGGCCGAGCGCGACCGGAGGGCCGCCGAAGCGCTGGCCCTGTGCGGGCTCGGCGGCTGGGAGAAGTCCTGGCCCGACGAGCTCTCCGGCGGCATGCAGCAGCGCGTGGGCCTGGCCCGCGCCCTGGCCACCGACGCCGACCTGCTGCTGATGGACGAGTCCTTCAGCGCGCTCGACCCGCTGATCCGCCGCGACATGCAGGACCAGCTGCTCGAACTCCAGAAGAGCCTGGGCAAGACCATCGTCTTCATCACGCACGACCTCAACGAGGCCATGCGGCTCGGCGACTCCATCGCCGTCATGCGCGACGGCCGCATCGTCCAGCAGGGCACGGCCGAGGACATCCTCACCCGCCCCGCCGACGAGTACGTCGCCTCGTTCATCCAGGACGTGGACCGCTCGCGGGTGCTGACGGCCGACGCCGTCATGACCGGCGCCACCGGCGGCCGGCCGGACTGCGGCTGCCCCACCGTCTCCGCCGGGACCCCGCTCGCCGACGTGTGCGCCGTCAGCGCCCGCGTCCCGCACGACGTCGCCGTCACCGCCGAGGACGGCTCCGTCCTCGGCTCCGTCCCGCAGGGCCGCCTCGTCGCCTTCATCGGCGACGAGCGACGCGCCCCGCTGGACTGCGCGGAGGTGGCTGCCTGATGCCCCGCCTGAACCTCGGATCCTGGGTCGACAGCGGTGTCGACTTCCTCCAGAGCCACCTGTCCTGGCTGTTCGACGCCATCGCCGCGCTCGTCACCGGGCTCTACGACGGCATCGAAGCCGTCCTGTCCGCGCCGAACCCCCTGCTGCTCGCCGGCATCCTCGCCGTCGCCGCCTGGTGGCTGCGCGGTCTGCTCGCCGCCCTGCTCGCCTTCGCCGGCTTCGCCCTGGTCGACTCCGTCGCCCTGTGGCCCGAGGCCATGTCCACGCTCGCGCTGGTCCTGGTCGCCACCCTGGTGACGCTTCTCTTCGCGATCCCGCTGGGCATCTGGGCCTCGCGCTCCGACAAGGTCAGCGCCACCCTGAAGCCCGTCCTGGACTTCATGCAGACCATGCCGGCCATGGTCTACCTCATCCCCGGCATCATCTTCTTCGGGGTGGGCGTGGTGCCCGGCATCATCGCCACGATCATCTTCTCGCTGGCGCCCGGCGTCCGGATGACCGAGCTCGGCATCCGCCAGGTCGACGCCGAACTCGTCGAAGCCGCCGACGCCTTCGGCACCACCCCGCGCGACACCCTCGTCCGGGTCCAGCTCCCGCTGGCGCTGCCCACCATCATGGCGGGCATCAACCAGGTCATCATGCTCGGCCTGTCCATGGTGGTCATCGCCGGCATGGTCGGCGGCGGCGGCCTCGGCGGCGCCGTCTACCGGGCCATCGGCAGCGTGGACATCGGCCTCGGCTTCGAGGCCGGCATCTCCATCGTCATCCTCGCCATGTACCTGGACCGGATGACCGGGGCGCTGGGCCGTCAGGTCTCCCCGCTCGGCCGCCGCGCCCTCGCGAAGGCCCGCTCCGCAGCCACCGGCACCGCCAAGGTGTGGAGCCACCGCCCGCAGCCCGTCTTCGCCGTGGCCTCGGCCGTGGTGCTGTCCCTGGTCGCGGGCGGCCTCGGAATCTTCGGAGACTCCGGGAAATCGCAGGTCAACGCGGTGGGCGGGGCCGGGGTCGAGAACATCGGCAAGGGGCGCAAGCTCAGCATCGGCTACATCCCGTGGGACGAGGGCATCGCCTCCACCTTCCTGTGGAAGGAGCTCCTGGAGCGCCGCGGCTTCCAGGTCGAGGCCAAGCAGCTGGAACTCGGCGCGCTCTTCACCGGGCTCGCCGGCGGGCAGGTCGACTTCCAGACCGATGCCTGGCTGCCGACCACGCAGTCCGAGTACTGGAAGAAGTACGGCAACAAGCTCGACGACCTCGGTACCTGGTACGGGCCGACTTCGATCGAGCTGGCCGTCCCCTCCTACATGAAGGACGTCAAGACCCTCGCCGACCTGAAGGGGAAGTCGGGGGAGTTCAAGGGCCGGATCATCGGCATCGAGCCCAGCGCCGGCGCGATGGGGATCCTCAAGGACAAGGTGCTGCCGCAGTACGGGCTCGACGGGGAGTACAAGGTCGTCGACGGATCGACCCCGGGCATGCTCGCCGAGCTCAAGCGGGCCTACGAGAAGAAGGAGCCCGTCGCGGTCGTCCTCTGGTCGCCGCACTGGGCGTACGCCTCCTACGAGCTGACGAAGCTCGCGGACCCCCAGGGCGCCTGGGGCAAGGGCGACGGCATCCACAACGTCGCCCGCAAGGACTTCGCGGCCGACGAACCGCAGGTCGCCCAGTGGCTGAGCTCCTTCAAGCTGACGGAGGCCCAGCTCACCGGTCTGGAAGCCAGGATCCAGGAATCGGGCAAGGGCAAGGAACAGCAGGCCGTCCGCGCCTGGCTGGCCGAGCACCCCGAGGTGGACAAGCTGGCGTGAGCGTGCGGGGGCCAGTGCGCGAAGCCCGTTCCACGGGGCTTCGCGCACCGGCCCCCGCCGGCCGGGCCGGCGGCTCAGCCGGTCATGACCCGCTCGGGCTCCCGGTGCGTGCCGCCGCCCGGCACCGACTTCTCGGAACACGGGCGCTGCCTGACCGGCCACCACAGGGACCGGCCCAGCAGTGCGGCCAGCGCCGGCACCAGCACGATCGACAGCACGAACGCGGAGAGCAGGATCCCGAGGCCCGTGGCGAAGCCGATCTGTTGGGTCGCGGAGCCCTGACTCGCTGCCAGGCTCCCGAAGGAGAACGCCAGCACCAGGCCCGCGGTCGCGATGGCGGGCGCCGTGTGGCGCACGGCCCGGGCCACGGCCGCACGGGCCGGACCGGGCCGGTCCATCTCCTCCCTGATCCGGTCGGTGATCAGGATGTTGTAGTCGGTGCCCAGCGCGACCACGAACAGGAACAGCACCAGCGGCAGCGAGAAGTCCACGCCCGGACGGCCCGCCGCGTGCTGGAACACCAGCGTCGAGGCACCCAGCGTGGCCGCGAAGCCCAGCCCCACCGCGAGCATCAGCACGAGGGGCGCGAGCAGGCTCCGCAGCAGCAGGAACAGGATCAGCGCGATCAGCGCCGCCGCCACCGGGAAGACCACCTTCAGGTCCTTGTCCACGGCGGACGCGATGTCGGAGAAGATCGCCGCCGTACCGCCGACATGTGCCTCGGTACCGCTGGGCCGGTGCGCGGCCACCGTCTCCCGGACGGGTCCGGAGACCAGGTCGCGGGCCTCCTGTCCGTGCGCATCGGCGGTCGGGAACAGGTCGATGCGGGCCGCCCGGCGATCCTTGCTCAGCACCGTCGGTGCCACCCGGCCCACCCCGTCGACCGAAGCCAGCGCGCGGGAGAGTCCACCGAGGCGCTCGGCCGTCAGCGTGCCCCCGTCCGAGGCGGTCACGAACACGCCGGCCGGATCCGACACCCCGGCGGGCAGCGCGCGGGCGATCTCGGCCTCGGTGGCCGCCGAAGCCGTACGCTCCCCGCCCGCGCTGCTCTGCCCGTAGTCCACCCGCATCCCGACCAACCCCGCGGCCAGCGCCCCCAGCAGGGCCACCGAGGCGAGGACCAGGGTCAGCGGGCGCCGCGCCACCAGGTTGCCCGTCCGCGCGGCCACGCCCTGGCGGGGCTCCCGCTTCAGAGCCCGCGAGGGCCAGAACATCCTGCGGCCGGTGACCGCGAGGACGGCCGGCATCAGGGTCAGGCTGCCGAGCAGCATCACCAGTACGGACACGGCGATGGCCGGGCCCAGCACCCGGAACTGGCCGAAGGTGGCCACCGCGAGGGTGGAGAACGCGGCGACGATGGTCAGCGCCGCACAGGTGATCGCCGTACCGACCCGGCCGGCGACCTCGGCCGCCGCGGCCCGGCCCGACTGCTCCGGGTGCTTGCGCAGGTGCTCGCGGAAGCGGAAGAGCAGGAAGAGGAAGTAGTCGATGCCGATGCCCACCAGCACCACACTGATCAACTGGGGTGTGGATGCGTCGAGTTCGATGCCGGTCAGCAGCGCGGTACCGACCACGACCCCGGCCGCCGCTCCGCCGATGATGCTGACGGCGACCAGGGGCAGCAAAGCCGCCAGAACACTGCGGAACACCAGCACGTGCAGCAGTACGATCACCGCGACCATCACGGCGCCCACGATCTTCGACCGGGTCTCCTCCGCGTCGGCGGTGTCCACGGTGTCCGCGAGTCCGGCGGTGAACCCGGTCCGCAGGCCCGCCTCCGCGAACTCGGCCCGGGTGTGGTCCCGGAACGCCCGGTACAGGTCCTGCATTCCGGGATCCATGGGATTGCCGGTCAACTCGACCGACAGCAGCCGAAAGCTCCGGTCCGGGGCCGTCATCGCCGGGCTGATCCGGGGCAGCTGGGAACGGTCCTGCACCAGGAAGGGCGGGACGTCCTCGGGCCGCGGCATGACGATCCGCTGCCGGGTCAGCTTCGCCGCCTCGGCGTCGATCCGCCGCTCGTCGGCGGCGGTCAGCGGCGCACCGTCGGCGCGGGCCACCAGCACGGTCAGAGGGTTGGCGTCGGGCTCGACCCCGAAGTGTTCCTCGGCGACCTTGAGCGCGGCCGCCGAATCGTAGGAGGCCGGAAGGAACGCGCCGGTGCTCGTCTGCGTGGCGCGGAAGACCAGAGCCTGGCCGAGGATCGTCAGGGCGATGCCCAGTACCGCCCAGAGGGCTATGACCTTCCATGGACTTCGGGTGGCGAAGGCGGTCAGGGCGCGGATCAAGGAGTCCTCCGTAACGGGGGCGGCGGCCGGGGGTCCCCGGCCTGCTCACCAGCTCATCACCGGCCGCGTCACGAAACGTCAGGTCCCGGGAGGAGCCCGCGCCCGGGACCGGGGACCGGTGCGGGCCCCCCGACCAGGACTCAGGTCCTGGTCCGCACTCCTCCTCGGGGCCCGCAATCCGCGGGCCGCCCGATGGGAAGATGGAATATGCCGATGATCAAAACGGACGACGGGGCGGGCGGGAGCGCGCCGGCGCAGGGCGCGAACGGGGCCCGGGCCTTGAGCGGGGCCCGGATCTTGAACGGGGTCCGGGCCCTGAACGGGATCGGGGCCCCGAACTGGACCCGCAACGACGCGCTCGTCGCCATCGCCGCCGTTGTCGTCGACATGGTCGGCTATGCGTTCGGTGCGGCCGAGGGCGGTCGGCCCCTCACCGTGTCCGCCCTCGTCCTGGTGGTCCTGACCGCGCCCTGCCTGCTGGCCCGGCGGGTCAGGCCGATTGCCGTGCTCTGCGCCGTCCTCGCCCTGGGCGCGGCGCTGAACCTGATCACGTCACAGGGCCCGCACTTCTCCGCGGGAGTGACCGTCGCGCTCTACTCCGTGGCCCGCGTGCGCGGCCCGGCGGTCACGGCGGCGGCCGCCCTGGCGGCCGTGCCGCTGACGGTGGTCGGCAGCGGCTACGGCGGGACGACCGGGTTCATGGGCCTGCTCGGCAACACGGTCGCCGCCCTCCTCGTCGTCGCCGCCGCGCTGCTGACGCGTCGCTGGCATCAGGAGACCGAGGCCAAGCGCATCCTGCTGGCCGAGCGGGCGGTGGCCGAGGAGCGCCGCCGCATCGCCCGCGAACTGCACGACATCGTGGCGCACCACATCACCACCATGCAGCTGATGGCCGGCGGGGCGCGGGCCAACCTCGCGCACGACCCGGAGACGGCCCGCGAGGCCCTGGTCACCCTGGAGGGTTCCGGGCGGATGGCGCTGCGCGAGATGAGGCAGTTGCTCGACGTGCTCCGGGCGGGGGAGGAACCGGAGCGCACCCCGCCGGCCCCGCAGCCCGGCACCGGCGACCTGGACCGGATCGTCGCCGAAGCCAGGCTCGGCGGCCTGGAGACCGGGTTCACCGTCGACGGGCCGGTCCGCCCGCTGCCGCCGGCCCTCGGCCTGACGGTGTTCCGCATCGTGCAGGAGTCGCTGACCAACACCCGCAAGCACGCCGGGCGGCAGGCCCGGGCCCACGTACGGCTGACGTATGGTCCGGACGAGGTGACGGTGGAGGTCCGCGACGACGGTGCGGGGAACCGGCCGGCGCCTTCGCGGCCGGCTCCGGTTTCCGGCTACGGTCTGATCGGAATGCGAGAACGGGTCGCCCTGCAGGGCGGCACCCTGGAGGCGGCCGCCCTCGACGACGGCGGATTCCGGGTGGCGGCGCGCCTGCCGGTGCCGCACGGGCCGGATGCGCCCGGGGGAGAGGGAGAGGAAGAACGCCGATGATCCGTGTGCTCATTGCCGACGACCAGCCGCTCGTCCGGCGGGGCCTGGCCCTGATCCTGGCCCCCGAACCGGAGTTCGAGGTCGTCGGCGAGGCCGGGGACGGCGCCGAGGCGGTCGCCCTCGCGGAGCGGCTGCGCCCCGACGTGGTCGTCATGGACATCCGGATGCCGGTCCTGGACGGGGTCGAGGCCACCGGGAAACTGTCCGGGCTGCTGCCGGAGTGCCGGGTCCTGGCGCTGAGCACCTTCGACATGGACGAGTACGTGGTCGCCGCCCTGCGCGCCGGAGCCTACGGGTTCCTGCCCAAGGACGTCTCCCCGGAGGAGCTGACCGCGGCGATCCGCACCGTCCACACCGGTGAGGCCGCGGTGGCGCCGCGCCTGCTGACCCGGCTGATCTCCACGTACGTACGGGTCCCCGTGCGGCCCGCCCGGCAGACGGCAGGAGTCCCGGCCGGACTCACACCGCGGGAGCGGGAGATCTGGCGGCTGCTGGCCACCGGACTCGACAACGCGGAGATCGCCGCGGACCTGGACATCAGCGTCTCCACGGTCAAGAACCACATCACCGGCATCTTCGGCAAGCTGGGCGTCCGCGACCGGGCCCAGGCGGTCATCGCCGCGTACGAATCGGGCGTGGTGGAGGTCGCCGAGGGGTCGCGCTGAGCGCCGCGTCCGCGGGGAGGGGTGTCAGGAGCCCGGGGCGCACAGCTCTGACCTGCCGGAACATCGCCGGAACACGGGAGGATTCACCCGTGCGCAAAGGGGCACGTCCATGGCACAGTGCGATCAGTCCAACCGCACGACCAGGGAGTCTCCATGAGCGATCCGCACTCCACGCAGCTCGCGGCCGCCCCCGAGTACCGGAAGTACCGGCCGGAGCCGCACCCGCTGAGCCCGACGGGCACGTTGAGTCCGACGGGTCGGCCGGGTCCGCTGCCGTGCTGCCCGGTGTGCGAGGGCGCCCCGGAACGCATCTCCTGGCGTCAGCGTCCGGGGCAGCCGGTGGTTCTGGTCTTCGAGCCCTGCGGGCACCGGCACGGCTCGCCGGCGGCGCCGGTCCTGGCCGTGAGCCCGCTGCCCGTCACGGGCTGGGGACGGGCCCTCGCATGAGCTTGCCGATCCACTGGACGAGCCCGCCGTCGTACATGCCGGGAGCGTAGGTCAAAGGTTACGAAAAGGGCGAAGAGTCGGTCATTCGGGCCCAGTGGCTGGAGGGCTCAGGCGTCGGCCGTGGCGGGCTGGAGGTGGGCCGGGTCCGCCGGGCGCTGGCGGTCGATCAGGGCCGAGGCCAGCAGCGCCGTGACCGCCGAGAGCATGAGCAGCGGCATCAGCGTGGCGGCCTCCTTGCCCAGCAGGGTGGCGGCCAGGACCACGCCGGTCACCGGGAGCCGGGTGCCGGCCACCCCCGCCGCACAGATGCCGGCCGCCAGCGCGGGGCCCATGCCGAATCCGGGAAGGCTGCCGAAGGCGACGCCGGTCGCCGCCCCGATCATGATGGACGGGAAGATCGGGCCGCCCCGGAGGCTGCCCAGGGCGATGCCCCAGCCGATCAGTTTGAAGGCCGCGAGGGCGATCAGCGCGCCCACGCCCCAGGCCGAGGGCTCGGCGGCCAGCTGGCCGACGGTGATCTGGCCGGACAGGGCCACCTCCTCGGGGGAGCGCCCGGTGATCAGCGCGTAGGCGGTGACGCAGACGCCGACGGCCACCGCGCACAGGACGATCCGCTGCGCGGAGGTGCCCACCCAGCCGTGGACGCGCAGTCCCGCGGACTTGGCCAGGGCGATGAGGACGCCGATCAGGGCGGCCATGGGAATGCCCCACAGGAAGTCGCCCGCGTCGGGCAGGCCGACGGCGGGTTCCTCGGGGAGGGTCAGTGCCCCGATGCCGAGGCCGGTCCAGTGCCCGAAGCCGGTGAAGACCAGGGCCCCGACCCCGCTGGCGACCAGGGCGGGCAGGATCAGTATGAGCAGGCGCGGACCACCGGCCACGAGGGCGGCTCCCTCCAGCACCATCACCACCGGGATCAGCGGACTGCCGAAGATCGTGCTGATGGCGGCGGTGGATCCGGCCATGCCGAGCACCGTGGCCAGCTCGGGCTCGGCGGCGCGCTTGGCGGCGCGGATGCTGAGCAGCGCGAGGCCGCTGCCGATCGCCATCAGGGGTGCCTCGGGTCCGAGCATCACGCCGAGGGGCAGGCAGGCCAGCGCGGCCAGGATCACGCTCAGGGTCTCGCGGGGCATGGTCGGCGGGCCGCCGAAACCGTAGGCGGGGACGTGTCCGCCGGCGCCGGTCATCCGCGTGATGATCGGCGCGGCCAGCAGTCCGGCGAGGGTGAGCGTGGGCATGCCCCACCACCACGGGGGGAGGGAGTAGCCGAGCAGGTCGGGTGCGGTGTGCCACACCCAGTTCTGGAGTTCGCGTACGAGGCTGACGAAGCCGAAGGCGAACAGCGAGACCGGGATGCCGATGAGCGCCGAAAGGGTGAGCAGTCGCAGGGTCCCGGGGGCGAGCAGGATCTGACGGAGCGATGCGGGCTGTTTCGCCTGTTCCATGAGCGCCGGGCCCTCCAGAAAAGTCCGTAGTTCGTCTCAGGGTCACGGCGCGGGGCGGGTCGCGCAGGGCGGTTGGGCCATCCGAGTGAAGGACCGGGCAGGCTCTACATGCTCAAAGATGCTCGTTGACCAGCCATTCCAATCATCTTCCTTCAAATGAGACCTCGGGACCGTATGTTGCCCGGTGCATGCCAAAAGGTGTGTCCGCAGTCCGGACCGCACGAGGAGCCGCCCCATGAGACTCATCAGCATCCGCAGAAGCCCACGGCGGCGGCGCGCCCCGGCGGCCGCGCTGCTCGCCGCGGTCCTCGCCGTGGCCGGTCTGGCCACCGCCGGACCCATCTCCTCGCCGGCTTCCGCGGCAGCCGCGGCGCCGGCCCCGGCCACGGCGGGCAACGCCACCGGCGTCACCCAGTCCGGGAACACCTTCACCATCGCAACCTCCGGCGGGGCCAAGGCCCGGGTGGTCGTCGCCCGCGCCGACATCTTCCGGCTCTGGCTCTCACCCGACGGCACCTTCACCAACGACCCGGCCGGCACCGACCTCGCCCCCACGACGGACTTCGGCCCGGTCGGCGCCGCCTGGACCGACACGGGCACGTATTACAAGATCACCACCGGTTCCCTGTCCATCCGGGTCAACAAGACCCCGCTGCAGTTCTCCGTCTACCGGGCCGACAACTCCACCCTCGTCTGGCAGGAGACGCAGCCCACCTCCTGGACCAGCAGCCAGACCACCCAGTACCTCGCGCGCGCGGCGGACGAGCAGTTCTACGGGACGGGCCTGCGCCTGGGCGAATGGGCACTGCGCGGCAAGACCGTCCCGATCGCGGTCGACAACAAGTGGCGCGAGAACAACAACGCCAGCCCCGCGCCCTTCTACGTGTCGACGAACAACTACGGCGTGATGCGCAATACCTGGGCCCCGGGCTCGTACGGTTTCAACGCCCCCACCACGCTCACCCACGACGAGAAGCGCTTCGACGCCTGGTACTTCACCGGCGATTCCCTCAAGACCGTCCTGGACGCCTACACCGACGTCAGCGGCAAACCCTTCATGGCTCCGGCATGGGGCTTCGAACTCGGCAACGCCGACTGCTTCAACGCCTCCAACCCGGCCTACCAGGGCGATCACAACCGGCTCCGCCACCAGACCACCCCGGACGTCGTCGGCTACGCCACGGACGCCCGCGCCGCCGACATGCCCTCGGGCTGGTTCCTGCCCAACGACGGCTACGGCTGCGGCTACACCACGCCCCTGAAGTCCACGGTCGACGCCCTGAAGGCCAAGGGCTTCCAGACCGGGCTGTGGACCTCCACGGGTCTCGGCAACATCAACGAGGAAGTGGGGGTGGCCGGTTCACGGGGGGTGAAGACCGACGTCGCCTGGATCGGCGGCGGTTACAAGACGGCGTTCGCGGGCGTCCAGCAGGCCGTCGACGGCATCGAGAAGAACTCCGACGCCCGACGCTACGTCTGGACCGTCGACGGCTGGGCCGGCACCCAGCGCAACGCCGTCGTCTGGACCGGTGACACCAACGGCACCTGGGACGACATGCGCTGGCACGTCCCCGCCATCACCGGCGCCGGCCTCTCCGGCCTCAACTACGCCACCGGCGACGTCGACGGCATCTTCGCCGGCAGCCCCAAGACGTACGCCCGCGACCTCCAGTGGAAGGCCTTCACCCCGGCCTTCATGACCATGTCCGGCTGGGGCGCGACCGGCCCGACCGCCGGCTACCAGGACAAGCAGCCCTGGCGGTTCGCGGAGCCGTACCTCTCGATCAACCGCAAGTACCTCCAGCTGAAGATGCGGCTGATGCCGTACCTGTACACGATGAGCCGGACCGCCCACGAGACCGGCGTCCCGAGCACCCGCGCGATGGTCCTGGAGTACCCCGATGACCCGGTGGCGCGCGGCAACCTGACCAGCGGCCAGTTCATGGCCGGCGACTCCTTCCTCGTCGCGCCCGTCGTCTCCGACACCTCCGTACGGGACGGCATCTACCTCCCGGCTGGCGCGTGGACGGACTACTGGACGGGCAAGACCTACGCCGGACCGGGCTGGCTCAACGGCTACCAGGCACCCCTCGACACCCTGCCCCTCTTCGTCAAGGGCGGCGCCATCGTCCCGATGTGGCCGCAGATGAACTACACGGGGGAGAAGCCCGTCTCCACCCTCACCTACGACATCCACCCGCGCGGCGCCACCTCCTTCAGCCTCTACGAGGACGACGGCATCACCCGCGCCCACCAGAGCGGAGCCTTCGCCCGCCAGCAGGTCGACGTCACCGCCCCCTCCTCCGGCTCCGGCACCGTCACCGTGTCCGTCTCCGCCCCGGCCGGCAGCTACACCGGCAAACCGGCCTCGCGCGGCTACGAGTTCAGCCTTCACGTGGCCACCGCCCCCACGGCGCTCACCGTGGACGGCGCGGCCCTCACCCGGCTCACCAGCAAGGCCGCCTACGACGCGGCGGCGACCGGCTGGTACTTCGACGCCGCCGACCGCGGCGGCATCCTGTGGACCAAGACGGGTACGAAGTCGGGCGCGTTCAGCGTCTCGGCCACCGGCGCCTCCGTCCCGGCCGCCGACCCCATCCCCGTCACCTCCAGCCCCGTCCCGCAGACGGCCTGGACCCTGGTCTCCGCCGACAGCCAGGAGACCAGCGGCGAGAACGGCGCCGCCCGCAACGCCTTCGACGGGAACACCGGGACCATCTGGCACACCGCCTGGTCCGGTGGCACCGCCGCGCCGCTCCCGCACGAGATCCAGATCGACCTCGGCGCCCGCTACACGGCCGACGGCCTCGGCTACCTGCCCCGCCAGGACGGCGGGGTCAACGGCCGGATCGGCAGCTACGAGGTGTACGTCTCCGACACCACCACCGACTGGGGATCCCCGGTGGCCACCGGCACCTTCGCCGACACGGCGGCCCTCAAGTCGGTCTCCCTGTCCGCCAAAGCGGGCCGATACCTCCGCCTCAAGGCACTGACCGAGGCGGGCGGCCGCGGCCCCTGGACCAGCGCCGCCGAGATCACCCTGACCGGTCGCCCGACCCCGCTGCCCGCGGCCGCCACCCTGGTCAACGGCGCCTCGGCCACGTGCATCGACCTCCCGGGCAGCGCCACCACCCCCGGCACCCAGCCCACCCTCTACAGCTGCCACGGCGGCCCCAACCAGCGCTGGACCCTCCAGGCCGACGGCCGGCTGACCGGCCTCGGCGGAGTCTGCCTGGACGCCGCCACCGCCAACGCCGTCGCGATCCAGACCTGCAACGGAAGCTCCGGCCAGAGCTGGCAGACCGGCCCGGACGGCAGCCTGCGCAACTCCGGCCAGTGCCTGACCCCGGCCGGCTCCGCCACGGCCAACGGCACCAAGCTCACCCGGGTCGCGTGCGCCACGACCCCGGCCCAGCGCTGGACGTTCACTCCCTGACCCGGGACCCGGGACCCGTGGGGTTCCCGGCTTCTCCGTGATCCCCGCCCGATGAGGACCGCCTGACACCCCCCACCCAGCCCGGCCCGGCACCCAGCCGGGCCGGGCTCCGGCGCGAGGAGCCCAGCGGCTACCGTGGAGGCCGCCGCGCTCCTCGGACGCTTCAGGAAGGTGCTCATGCCCGCCGGGAAAATGCACGCCGACGAACCCGACATCGACGCCTCCCTCGTACGCAGGCTGGTAGCCGGGCAGTTCCCGCAGTGGGCGGGGCTCCCCGTAGAGCGGGTCGACTCCGCCGGCACGTCCAACGCCATGTACCGGCTGGGCGGGGACCTGGTCGTACGCCTGCCGCGCACGCCGGGCGCGGCAGGAGACGTGGGCATGGAGCACGTCTGGCTGCCGAGGCTCGCCCCGGGCCTGCCGGCCGCCATCCCCGCCCCCATCGGCACGGGGCGGCCCGCCGAGGGCTATCCCTGGTCCTGGTCCGTCTTCGGCTGGGTCCCCGGAGAGAACCCGGTGCCCGGCCGGATCGCGGAGCCGGACCTCCTGGCCAAGGACCTGGCGGAGTTCGTCTCCGCACTGCACCGGGCCGATCCGGTGGACGCTCCGGCCTCCTACCGCAGCGAGACCCTGGCGGCTCGGGACGCCGAAACCCGTACCGCGCTCGCGGAACTGGCCGCGAGCGCCGACGCCGACGTCCAGACCGGGGAGGCGACCGCCCTGTGGGAGGAGGCCCTGCGGGCGGAGCCCTGGTCCGGACCCCCGGTCTGGATCCACGCCGACCTGCAACCGGGGAACCTGCTCCTCGCGGACGGAAGGCTCACCGCCGTCATCGACTTCGGCTGCGCCGGCCTCGGCGAACCCGCCGTCGACCTGATCCCGGCCTGGTACGTCCTCCCGGCCACCGCCCGCCCCGCCTTCCGGGCCGCCCTGGACGCCGACGACGCGATGTGGACGCGTGCCCGCGGCTGGGCCCTGTCGATCGCCCTCATGGAACTGAACTACTACAAGGAGACGAACCCCGTCATGGCGGCCATCGCCCGCCACGTCATCGGCGAACTCCTCGCCGAGGGCCCGGCCCCTACAGGTGGCCGCCGCCGTCGATGACGACGACGGTGCCGGTGCTGAGCCGCAGGGAGGTGACGGCGCCGATCAAGGAGCAGGCCACGTCGTCCGGGTCCGCGGCGACCTGGAGCGGCGCCGACGCGGCCTGGGCCCGGACCGCGGCCGGATCGCGGCCGGGGACGAAGCCGGTTTCGACCGCCGCCGGCGAGAGGTTGAAGACGCGCACCTGGGGGCCGAGCACACGCGCCAGGGAGGTGGTCATGACGTCCAGGCCCGCTTTGGCGGCGCAGTAGGCAATGCTGCTTCCCAGCCCCGTGGAGCCGGATATCGAGGAAATGTTGGCGATGACCGCGTCACCCGAGGACCGCAGGAGCGGGGTGAACGCGCGAATCACAGAGAAGGTACCCCGTACATTCACGGTGAGAATCCGGTCGAACTCCGCGTCCGTCAGCCCGTCGAGGTCGCCGTGGTCGACCAACGTGGTGGTGCCGGCGGAGTTGACCAGCACGTCCACCACGCCGTGCCGGTCGGCGACGGCATCGGCGGCCTTGCGCACGGCGGTGGAGTCGTCGAGCGGAATGTGCGCCGCGCTGTGCCTTTCACCGGGAAGGGCGGCGACGAGATCGCGCGCGCGGCTTTCGCCGGAGTTGTAGCCGACGACCACGTGGGCTCCGGCCTCGGCGAGACGCCGTGCGCACGCGGCCCCGATACCGCTGCTGCCACCGGTGACGACAGCCACCTTGCCGGTCAGATCGAAGAAACCAAGGCCACCCGTACGCACTTCGGCCATGAGCACATCCTTGCTTCGACACGTGCATCTTCATGGAAATGGTTCACGCTATCGCGGGGATTATCGGCAGGCAACGGTTAAAGGCCTGTCGGGGAAAACTGGCCGGATCGGGCTACGGAATTATTCTCTCCATTTCATGTCCCGGGCCGGGCGGCGGGCGCCCCATCATGACGGATCGCACTGATCCCCGCATTCCACTTCCTGGTGACGAGTTGGTGCACGGAAGGAACAGGCCATAGTGGCGGGCGGGCGTTTGTCTGATGGTCGCCAGGCGCAGAACGGAAGGGAACTTCCAGCGCGCAAGGTAGGTAATCGCCCCAACTTCATCGGAGTGACAGTGACTTTCTCGCCCGCGCAGTCGTACCAGTGGACCGGACGGATCCTTCAGGCATTGCGTCGGAGCCTTGCCGATCAGGAATTCCTGGAGATTCTCCCCGCGCTGCTCTCCTCTCAGGACGAGCCGGGCGCCCGGCACTCGATTGCGGTCCTGGGGGATCGGGCGCGCCCGCAAGTGAAGGACGAGGGCGGCCGGGTTTCGGTCGAAGGCAAGTGGGCTTACCAGCTGCCAGTGAGTCATTCCGTGGAAAAGCAGATGGCCCTTGAGCATGCGGACCGTGTCTATTGCGTGACCCCTTGCCTACGTCTCCTCATGGAAGGCGAGGACACGTCGGGCAGGCACCTCTACACGTTCTTTCAGGTGGTGGTCGAGTGGCGGGCCGCGGACGCGAATGAGGTGTTCAGCGTCACCGAGGGCATCCTCGGAGGGCTTGCCCGCCATCTGGAGCCGGTCCTCCCGCAGGAGGGGCGCGGGGCCGCGGAGCGTCTGGCCGGCCTGCGGAGCGGACCCTATCCGCGGATTTCCTTCGCCGAGGCGCTCGCTCTCGCCGGGCGAGGACCGCGGGAGCCGCAGAACACCGATCTGACCCATGAGGAGGAGCGGATCCTCACCGAGAAATTCACTTCACCGTTCTGGATACACCGCTATCCACTCGGCGTGCGCGACTCGCTCTACCAGCAGGGTGAGGACGGGCTCCAGGAGACGTACGACCTGATGCTCCCCGCAGGGCACGGTGAACTCGCCACGGGAGGGCTCCGGCCGAAGGACGCGGACGAGATCTCCGAGCAGTCCCGGTTGCTCGGCGGCGAGCCGAACCGCGTGTACGCGGAATGGAAGAAGCGGTCCGGGATCCAGACGGCCGGCTTCGGGCTCGGCCTGGAACGGCTGGTACGGCACATCGCCGGGGCCGACAGCGTCCTGGACCTCCTGGCGGCCCACGATTCCGGCCCGAACCGGCGCATCGGCTCGGGCGAGTAGACGTCCGATCCGTGCACCCCTTCCCAGAGTGACCGGAGAACCGAGTGACGCTGACCTTCCACTGGTTCCTGCCCACGTACGGCGACGGCCGCGACGTGGTGGGCGGCGGCCACGACGTTGCTTCCGGCGGCAAGGAGCAGCAGCGGCCCGCCACCGTCCGCTACCTCGCGCAGATCGCCGTCGCGGCCGAACAGCTGGGCTTCGCCGGTGCGCTCACCCCGACCGGTGCCTGGTGCGAGGACGCCTGGGTGACCACCGCCATGCTCGCGCGCGAAACGGAACGCCTGAAGTTCATGGTCGCCTTGCGGCCCGGCTTCGTCTCCCCGACCCTCACCGCCCAGATGGCCGCCACCTTCCAGCGGCACTCGGAGGGCCGGCTCCTCCTCCACGTCGTCACCGGAGGCGAGAGCGAGGAACAGCGCGCCTACGGCGACTTCCTGGAGAAGAACGCCCGGTACGGCAGGACCGGCGAGTTCCTGGACATCGTGCGACGTCTGTGGGGAGGCGAGCTGGTCGACTTCAGCGGATCGCACCTGCGCGTGGAGGGCGCCCGGCTCGGCCGACTGCCCGACCCGGTGCCGGCCGTCTACTTCGGCGGATCGTCGCCGGCGGGCATCGAGGTCGCCGCACTCCACAGCGATGTGTACCTGACGTTCGGGGAACCACCCGAGCAGGTGGCGGAGAAACTGGCCCGCGTACGGGCACGCGCCGCTCGGGAGGGGCGGCGGCTCCGCTTCGGCATCCGGCTTCATGTGATCACCCGGGACACCGCCGGGCAGGCGTGGGCCGAGGCCCGGCGCCTGCTCGAAGGCTTCAGCCCCGAGGCGATCCGATCCGTCCAGGCGGGTCTGCGCGGCAGCGAATCGGAAGGCCAGCACCGGATGCGGGCGCTGCACGGGGGGCGCGCCGACGACCTGGAGATCACGCCCAACCTGTGGGCCGGCATCGGCCTGGTCCGTGGCGGAGCGGGCACGGCCCTGGTGGGAGAGCACCGGGAGGTGGCCGACCGGATCATCGAGTACCACCGGCTCGGCATCGACGAGTTCGTGCTCTCGGGGGTCCCGCACCTGGAGGAGGCGTACTGGTTCGGCGAAGGCGTCCTCCCGCTGCTCGCCCGGGCAGGACTCTGGACCCACCCCTCCCGCGGCTGACCGGAACGCGACTGAGTGCCAAGCTCGCCCGTGACGTTGACGCCTGACAGCGGGTCGGCACCCGTTCCCGCCCTCGCGATGGCGGGGCCGGGTTGCCGCCCTGGGCCGTGAACTGATCGTCGGACAGCCGGACATCCAAGTCAATCCTCCGGATTTCTGGTAACCCCCAAGGGATACCTTGGGGTTGTGACCCTCGATGATCTCCGCGTCTTCGTCGCCGTCTGCCGGGCCGGCAGCCTCAGCGCCGTCGCCCGTGACCTCGGCCGCACCCAGTCCGCCGTCAGTCAGCACGTCCGCCGCCTGGAAAAGGAGACGGGCACCGCGCTCCTGGAGCGCCACCCGCGCGGGGTCTCGCCCACCGGGGCCGGCCTGATCCTTCAGGCGGCCGCCGCCGACGGCATCGCCGGGCTCGACGGAGCCCTGCGCCGGCTCGACGACCTGGTACGGGGCGACGGCGGCTCGGTCCGCGTCACCACCGGGGCCACCACCGTGCGCCACTTCATGGCCGAGGCGATCGTCGCCTTCCGGCGCAGCCACCCCCGGGTCAGCCTGGAGTTCCAGACCGAGAACTCCAGCCGGAGCTGTTTCGACGCCCTCAGCGCCGAGGACCTCGACCTCGCGTGGATCACCATCGGTGCCCCCGTGCGGGGGATCGAGCAACGCCCCGTCATGCGGCTGCCCTGGGTCCTGGCGGTCGGCGCCGACGATCCGCTCGCCACCCGCTCCCGCCTGGAGCCGTCCGACCTCGGAGCCGTCCGCCACATCCGGCTTCCGGAGAACTCCACCTCCCGTGCCCAGCTCGACGCCGCCCTCGCCGAAGCAGGCATCCGGATCAGCTCCGACACCAGCGCCGCCGACTGGGACACCGCCCTGCTCCTCGCCGAACTGGGCCTCGGCCACGCCGTCGTACCGGCGCTGCCCGGCTGGCAGGTACCCGGATCAGACGGACCGCTGCGCCTGGTGCCGGTCCCCGCCCTGCCGCCGCTCGCCGTCGGCTGGGCCGTCCGGCGCTGGTCCGCCCTCTCCCCGCTCGCCCGCGCCTTCGCCGACGAGGTGGCCCGCAGCTGCGTGGCCCGCACGGCTGCCCCCGGGCGGTCGTGACGCGGGCAGTCGTGCTGACGGCAGCCGCGATGACGGCAGCCGTGACGCGGGCAGCAGTCCTACGGCGGCCAGCGCGGTCAGCGCCGCGACCGAAGCCCCGGTCCCCGCGGCCACCGCGATGCCGAGGGCCGGCCCGACGTTCATCGCCGTCTGCTTGAGCCCGCCCACCACTCCCGCGTGCCCGGCCGGGGCGTCCCCGACCACCGTGCCGGTGGCCGTCACCATCACCGCGGCGAAGCCCGCGCCGAGCACCCCGAAACCCCAGCCCGGACCCAGTCCCGTGATCCCGAGCGCCACCAGCCCGGTCCCCGCCATCGCCGTCCCGCGGGCCCCGAACCGGCGCAGCAGGGCCCCCGCCACCGGTGCGCCGACGACCATGGCGGCCGTCATCGGCAGCACGCGCAGCCCGGTCGCGAGCGGATCCAGCCCCGCCGCGTCCTGGAGCGCGAAGCTGGCCCCGAACAGCGCCCCGAACAGTGCCGCGGAGACCACGGCCAGCAGCGCGACGGACGCCGTCACCGGGACGGAGCGGGCCACCGGGCGCGGCACCAGGGGCTGGGCGGAGCTCCGCTCGGACCGTACGAGCAGGGCCGCCAGCGCGGCCGCCGCGGCGAACCCGGCCAGGGTCCGGGGCCCCGGCCAGCCGTGTTCCGGTACGCCGGCCAGCGCGTGGACCAGCGCCGCGAGGGCCGCCGCGAGGAGGACCGCACCGCCGGGCCGGATCCGGCCGGGCTCGGTGGGCGGGGGCGCGGGGACCCGTAGGAACAGGGCCGCCGCCGCGATGGCGAGGGCGACGGGGACGTTCGCCACGAACACCGCACGCCAGCCGAAGTGTTCCACCAGCACACCCCCGAGCAGCGGCCCGGCCGCCGCGGCCACCCCGATCGCCGCGGTCC
The DNA here is from genome assembly GCF_057834205.1 of Streptomyces sp. GL_148. Taxonomy (NCBI): domain Bacteria; kingdom Bacillati; phylum Actinomycetota; class Actinomycetes; order Kitasatosporales; family Streptomycetaceae; genus Streptomyces; species Streptomyces sp. GL_148. The sequence goes on from NZ_CM174396.1 coordinate 8,167,014, forward strand.
GCACCGCGACCGGCCCGCCGATCCGCTCGGGCGGGTACGCCAGCCGCAGCAGAGCGAGCGTCGCCGGCTGGAGCAGCGCCCCGAAGAGCCCCTGCGCGGCGCGCAGGGCGATCACCCAGCCGGCCCCGGGAGCGAGCGCGATGCCCGCCGAGGCCGCCGCGAAGCCGAGTACGCCGGTGATCAGCATCCGGGTGTGCCCGTACCGGTCACCCAGCCGGCCGGCGAGGACCAGGAAGGCCGCCACGCTCAGCAGGTACGCGCCGCTCGTCCACTGCACCTCGGCCAGGCTCGCCCCGAGGTCCCGCCGCAGGCTGGGCTGCGCCATGAGCAGCACCGTCCCGTCGAGGGCGACGAGCATCGCGCCGGCCGCGCTGACGCAGAGCGCGAGCCGGGGCCTCACGGGCGGCGCCTGGGCAGATGGGCGTCGAGGGCGGCATCGACCACCCGGTCGACGGAGCCCTCCGGATCGCCGCCGAGCACGAGCGGCAGGCTGCCCCAGGCCCACAGCTGCGCCACGCCGTGCAGATTGGCCCAGAGCGCGGCGGCGGTGACGCGGGGGGCTCCGGCCGTCCCGCACCGGGCCACCAGTGAGACGAGCAGCTCGAACAGCGGCAGCGTGGAGTCCCGGAGCCGGGCCTCCGGCGGCGTGTCCTGCCCGCCGCCCTCCAGCAGGTCGTGGCGGAACATCAGCTCGAACATGCCGCGGTGCTCCAGCGCGTAGCCGACGTACGCTCGCCCCAGCGCTCCCACCTGCCCGCGCGGATCCTGCGCCCCCGGACCCGCCATCGCGGCGGGGATCCGGGAGCCGAGCTCCTCGAAGCCGCGTCGGGCGATGGCGGACAGCAGCGCCTGGTGGGTGGCGAAGTACCGCCGGGGCGCCCCGTGGGACACCCCGGCGCGGCGGGCGATCTCGCGCAGCCCGAGCGCGGCGGTCCCCTCGCTCGTCACGAGCTCCACGCCGACGTCGATCAGCCGCTCGCGCAGCCCGCTGTCCTGATCCATAGACACTGTCTACCATCGGGCCGTAGACAGTGTCTATCTCTCTCCCTCGGCGATGATGGGATGAGCGCGGCCGGGCGAGGCGCCCGGCCCGGCCGAGGGAGAGGTGACCTGCCATGGCGGAGCGCGAGGCCCACGAGGCCGGGCCGTCGGCGGACGGCCTGGAAGAGGGCCGCCTGATGAAGGAGCTCGAAGCCATCCACCGCACGCGTCACGAGACCCTGCTGCACGGATCGGACGACGCGCTGGTCACGCACACCCGGCGGATGGAAGAGCTGGAGCGCGAGTACGTACGCCGTCACCCGGAGCGCGCCCAGACCACCGGCCGCACCCGCTCGGGCGCCCGCGCCCGTACGGGCACGGAGTCGGAGGCCGAACAGGGCTGAAGCCCCGGGGAGGGGGCGCCTACTTCTCGGCGTGCTCGCCGAGCACGAACAGCAGCCAGACGAACCCCGCGAAGAGGTGCGTGCCGGCGATGTAGAAGGAGGCGCGCAGCAGCACGCCGTTCTCCTTCCACTTCTCGTACTTCGCCGCCGCGGCGGCGGAGCGCGCCCGCTCGGAATTCTCGTCCTGGTCCGTCATCACCCGAACAGCCTACGGGTGAGCGGGTCCGTCGACCGCCCGTCCCTCTGTAGACGCCCCCCTGAATCAGACTTGCATCATGTGAGACAAATTTGTATCGTTTGATACGAAGGAGGATCGCATGATGAACGAAGAAGAGCTGCTGGACGGCGCCGCACGCGTGCTCGCCGGCGATCACAGCGCCTCCATGGCGCACATCGCCGCGGGCATCGGGACCAGCCGCGCCACGCTCAGCCGTCGCTACGCCACCCGCGAGGCACTCCTCAAAGCCGTGGCAGTCCGCGCCATCGACGTGGTCGACGGATGCCTCGCCCCCGCCGACCTGCCCGGCAGCGCCGACGGAGCGGAGTTCGACGCCGCCCTGGAGCGGCTCGTCACCGGGCTGCTGCCCGCCGCGCACCTGTACGGGTTCACCTCCCGCGACGCCACCGTGCTCGCCGACCCCGAGTTCCGGGCCGGGATCCAGCGCCAGGACCAGCGGGCCCTCGCCTTCCTCGCACTCGGCCAGCGCCTCGGCCGGCTCCGCGTCGACCTGCCCGCGTACTGGATCTGGTACTCGCTCTGGGGGCTGCTCGACGCCGCCGCCGAGGGCGTCCGCGACGGCCACCTCGCCCGCCGCGACATCGGCCGGCTCGTCCTCGCCTCCTTCCTCAGCGGAACCCGGCCGTCCCCGGCGGCCTGAGCCCGCACCCCTCTCGCGCAGACCGCGCCACGCGGACCGAGAGAACCGCAAAAACCGTGAAGCAACCGTGAACGGAACCCCCATGCACACCCCCACGCAGGACCCGCGCCGCTGGATCGTGCTCACGATCCTCTCCGGCAGTCTCCTGCTCATCTCGATGGACACCACGATCCTCAACGTGGCCTTCCCCTCGCTCGTCGGCGACCTCCAGCCGGGCGCCGTGCAGCAGCTGTGGATCATCGACATCTACGCACTCGCCCTCTCCGGGCTCCTGGTCACCGCGGGCGCCCTCGGCGACCGCTGGGGCCGCAAGCGTCTGCTCATGGCGGGCTTCGCCATCTTCGCCCTCGCCTCGCTCATGGCCGTGTTCTCCACCGAGGCCTGGCACGTCATCGCGGCCCGCGCCCTCCTCGGCGTCGGCGGCGCCGCGATCATGCCCTCCACCCTGTCGATCCTGCGCAGCGTCTTCACCGACGCCAAGGAACGCGCCTTCGCCCTCGCCGTCTGGGCCGCCGTGTTCGGCGGCGGCATGGCCTTCGGCCCCGTCGTAGGCGGCCTGCTCGTCCAGGACTACGGCTGGCACTCCGCCTTCCTCCTCAACCTGCCCGTCACCGCGGTGATCGTCGCGGCCGGCCTGCGCTACCTCCCCGAATCCCGCTCCCCGCGCTCCGCCGGAAAGTGGGACTGGACCGGCGTCGGCCAGTCGATCGTCGGCATGCTCGCCCTCGCGGGCGGCATCAAGCAGCTCGGCAAGAGCGGTGTCGCCGACCCGCTGCCCTGGGCCCTGCTGGTCCTCGCCGTCGTCGCGCTGACCCTGTTCGTCCGCCGCCAGCTCCGCGTGGACAACCCGCTGCTCCAGGTCCGGCTCTTCATGAAGCCCGCCTTCAGCGTGGCCGCCACCGCGATCTTCCTGCCCATGGTGGGCATGGGCGCGATCCTGTTCCTGGTCACCCAGTGGTTCCAGTACGGCCAGGGATACACCCCGCTGGAGGCGGGCCTGCGCCTGCTGCCCGCCCCGCTCGCGCTGATCTGCGCCTCGATGGTCGCCCCGACCCTCATGCAGCGCTTCGCGATCCGCCACGTGCTCGGCGGCGGCCTGGTGGTCCTCGCCACGGGCATGGCCCTGCCCTGGACCCTCCAGCAGTTCACCGGCCTCGGCTACCCCGCCTTCGCCGCGGCGCTGACCATCATGGGCCTGGGTGCCGGCATCGCCACGACCGTCGCCTCGGTGACCCTGATCTCCGCGGCCCCGGCCGACGAGGTCTCCAGCGCCGCCGCCATCGAGGAGACCTGCTACGAGCTCGGCTCGGCCATGGGTGTCGCCATCCTCGGCTCCACCGCCGCCTCGCTCTACCGGGGCAACCTCCCGGCGCTGGACCTGGACTCCGCCACGCTGGCCGCCGTACGGGACTCCGTGGGCGAGGCCGCCCACGCCGCCGAACAGCTCGGCGGCGGCGTCGGCCGGACCCTGCTCGACGCCGCCTCGCAGGCCTACACCCTCGCGATCACCCCGGCGTTCCTGCTGGCAGGCGTCCTCGCGATCGCCGCCGCGGCGACCACCTGGACCCTGATCCCGCGCGACCTGCGGCCGACCGAGAACCACTGACGGGCGTAGCGGAGGGGCGTACCGACGGCCTAGGTGTATTGCCCCGGGAGGTTGTGGACGGGTGATGGAGGTCTCGGCTGAGGCGTCTTGAACGGGTGAGGGCCTTCCGGGTTCGGTGTGGATTGCGACGTCTACACCGAACGACAGAAGGCCCTCATGCCCCACCGTAATGCACCCCTGACCGAGACCGGACGGCTGCGACTGGCCCGCTGCGTGGTCGAGGACGGCTGGCCGTATCGGCAGGCCGCCAAGCGTTTTCAGGTCTCACCCACCACGGCCCAACGGTGGGCCGACCGCTACCGCGCTCACGGTGAAGCCGGCATGCACGACCGGTCCTCGCGCCCGCACCGCAGCCCGCGCCGGACACCGACCCGCACGGAGCGGAGGATCATCAAGGTCCGCCTCCTGCGCAGGTGGGGACCGGCCCGCATCGCTCATCTCCTGCGGCTGGTGCCCTCGACCGTCCACCGCGTCCTGACCCGGTTCGGGCTGGCCCGCTTGACCCACCTGGACCGGGCGACCGGCCGTGTCATACGCCGCTACGAACGCGAGAAGCCCGGCGAACTCATCCACGTCGACATCAAGAAGCTCGGCAACATCCCCGACGGCGGCGGCCACAAGACCCTCGGCCGTCAGGCCGGCCGCAAGAAACGGCCCCGCCTCGGCTATCAGTACATCCACACCGCCGTCGACGACCACTCCCGCCTCGCCTACAGCGAGATCCTGACCGACGAGAAGAAGGAGACCGCCACCGGCTTCTGGACCCGGGCCCAGGCCTACTTCACCGCCTGCGGGATCACCGTCGAACGCGTCCTGACCGACAACGGGTCCTGCTACAAATCCCACGCCTGGCGCGACCTGCTGACCGCGGCCGGGATCACCCACAAGCGGACCCGGCCCTACCGGCCCCAGACGAACGGCAAGGTCGAACGGCTGAACAGGACCCTGCTGGAGGAATGGGCCTACGCCCGCCCGTACCAGTCAGAGCAGGAACGACGCGACGCCTTCCCCCAGTGGCTGCACTCCTACAATCACCACCGCGGACACACCGCGCTCGCAGGCAAACCACCCGCCAGCCGCGTCCCCAACCTCACAGGGCAATACACCTAGGCGGCCGCGTACGCCCACACCGCGCGCATCGTCTCCGGTGCCGGCGACGGGCCGGTCAGCTCCCGCTGGGTCAGCAGGATGGTGACCGCCCCCGTCGCGGGGACGATGTGGGCGGCGGTGCCGGTGCCGCCGATCCAGCCGTAGCGGCCCGGCACGTTCCACGGTTCGGCCGGCGTGACGTCGACCGACCCGCCGAACCCCCAGCCCTGGCCCTCCAGGAACAGTTCGGCCCCGGCCCGCTGCGCCGGGGTCAGCCAGTCGGTGGCCATCCGCCGCACCGAATCGGCCGAGAGCAGCGGGCCGCCCCCGTCGAGCAGCATCCGGGCGAAGCGGTGGAGGTCGTCCACCGTCGAGACCAGCCCGCCCGCGCCCGACGGGAAGGCGGGCACCGCGCTCCACTGCCCGTCGGGGCCGTCCACGAGGTCGAGGCCCCCGCCCGCGCCGGCCCGGTAGAAGTGCGTGAACCGGCCCGACTGCCCCGCCGGCACGGCGAAACCGGTGTCGGGCATGTCCAGCGGCTCGAAGATCCGCTCCGCCAGGAACTCCGGCAGCGAGCACCCCGCCACCCGGGCGATCAGCACCCCCAGCACGTCCGAGCAGGTGTTGTACAACCAGGCCTCGCCCGGCTGGTGCAGCATCGGGATCCGGCCCAGCGCGGCCATCCACTCGTCCGGCCCCGCGACCTCCTGCGGTCGCGGCGGGCCCTGGCGCAGCTCGCCGAAGAGCGGTGAGACCGCCGGGAGCGAGAAGTCGGAGGGGAAGCCCCACCCCGCGCGCAAGGTCATCAGGTCGGCCACCGTCACCGGCCGGTTCGCCGGGACCACGTCGTCGACCGGGCTCGCGGGAGTCCGTACGACCACCGGTGCGGCGATCTCCGGCAGCCAGGGCGCGACCGCGTCGGTCAGCGCGAACCGGCCGTCCTCCACCAGCATCATGACCGCCGCCGCCGTGACCGGCTTGGTCAGCGAGGCGATCCGGAAGATCGAGTCGCGGACCATCGGGGCCTCGCCCCCGGCGTCCGCGCAGCCCACGGCCGCCACCTCGGGTTCCTTGTCGTCGCCCCGGTCCACCAGGGCCACCGCCCCCGGCAGCGTCCCGTCGTCCACGTACGGCTGCAGGATGTCGGTCAAACCGGTCACGAGCCCGCCCTTTCGAGAGCCTGTCCTACGGAGAGAGCCTGTCCCACGGAGTCCCACAGCCCGCAGTGGTGCCGGGCCGCCGCGTCCACGGGCCGGATGCCGCCCGAGGGGCCCGGCGCCAGGGACAGGACGGCGGGGGAGCGCGGCCACCAGGGCCCCGTCCCGGGAGCGTTCGGATCGCCGGTCGCCGCGAACCGGGTCCAGTAGCCGGTCATCCGCTCCGCGAGCACCCGCTGCGCGGCGCTCATCGGGAGACCGGTGTCGAAGAGGTACGGCAGCTCGGACCCGTGCGAGGCCCCGTACGGGAAGCCCGCCACGGGTGGCAGCCCGCTGAAGTCCGGTGCGCGGCGGTCGTCGAACCCGTAGTCGTACGTGGGCACGTGCCGCGCCAGCGACCGGCTGTCCCGCAGCTGCGGGCAGACGAAGGAGGCGTCCGTCAGCACGGCGGCGAAGGCCAGCGCGGGTGTCGGATGGGCCGTCACCGGATAGGCGGCCTCGACGAGTCCGGCGTGTGCCCCGAAGACGGAGCGCAGCCGGGACCGGTAGGCCGGCGGGTCGGCGACCGGGTGGGCGGTCAGGGTCTGCCCGAGGAAGATCCGCATTTCGTCGCGGGTCGAGCCCTGCACCACCGGGACCCGGTGGAACTCCCCGCGTTCCAGGGCCCGCCGGGGCTCCTCGGGGAGCAACCGGGTGCCGTAGGACACCGCGGAGAAGAGCGTCATGAGCTCGGGGGTCGCCAGGGCCTCGGGGGCGAGGCCGCGCAGGCACCCCAGTACCTCGTCGTCCGTCGGGCGGCCGCAGCCGAGCCGGACCGCCGCGGCGGCCCCCTCGGCCGTGGTGCGGTGCTCCGCCGCGAACGGCTCGTAGGCGGGCAGCGCGGGGAGCAGCGAGTGCGCCGGGACGGTGAGCGAGCAGGAACCGCTCTGCACGATCGCCCGGTGGAACAGGCCGGCCGAGGCGGGGGAGGTGAGGTGCAGGCAGACGCTCAGGGCGCCCGCGGACTCGCCGAACACGGTGACGTTGCCGGGATCCCCGCCGAAGCGGGCGGCGTTCGCCCGCACCCAGCGCAGGGCGGCCTGCTGGTCGGCCAGCGCGAAATCGGGGGCCCCGTGGAGCGCGGGATGCCCGAAGAGCCCGAAGATCCCGAGCCGGTAGTTGACCGTGACGACCACGGCCCCACCCGCCGACGCCAGCCGGCCCGGCCGGTACAGGTCCCCGGCGCCGTTCACGAACCCGCCCCCGTGGAACCAGACCATGACGGGACGGCCGGAGGTGTCCGGGGCTGCCGGCTCTGAGGCCGCCGGCTCCGGGGCGGTGACGTTGAGGAACAGGCAGTCCTCCGAGCCGCTCGGGCCGCCCGGTCCCACCGCGGGCAGCTGCACGCAACGGGCCCCGGGCGCACCCGCGTCCCGTACGCCCGCCCAGCGCGCGGCGGGCTCCGGAAGGCGCCAGCGCAGCGGCCCCGTCGGCGCGGCGGCGTACGGGATGCCCTCGAAGGTGCGGTACCCGGCGGCCTCCCGCCCGCGCACCGCTCCCCGGTCGGTCCCGACGACGGGCCGCTCGGCGAGGCGGGCACCGGTGCCGGTACCGGTACCGGCGCCAGCTCCGACAGCCGCGCCCGAGCGGTGGTCGGTCCAGCCGGCCCGGGCTCGGGCGAGCGGCGCGGAGCTGGTCCCGGCCCCGGCCCCGGCCCCGGGCCCGCCCGACGGGGTGGCCGCGGCCAGGGAAGCCGGGGCGGCGGCCACCAGGAGGAGGGTCAGCAGCAGGGCTCCCGCGGACGCCATCAGCGGCCCCTCGTCAGCACGCCCCGGACGAAGGCCGCCTGCCCCGCGTGCTGGAGGTCGTCGCCGATCACGCTGACCAGCCGCACCCCGAGGGTCACCGGCGGGTCCCACCGCTCGTCGACCACCCGGTCCAGGTCGGCGGCGGACAGCCCCCGCAGGAAGTGCTCCGTCTGCGCGTGGACGGCGTCGAAGTACCCCAGCAGGAGCTCCCCCGAGCCGACCCGGACGGTGCCGGCCTCGCGGGCGGTGTGCCCGTAGCCGGTCGACCCGGGGGGCAGCCCCAGCCCGAACCGCTCCTCCCAGCCCTGCCCGTCCCAGACCTGTTCCCAGCCGGCCGCGTCCGCCACGTGGTCGTCCTGGATCCGGGTCAGGTGCCAGACGAGCCAGGTGATCGAGTTCGCACCGGGATCGATCCGCGCGTCGAGCTGTCCGGGCTCCAGCCCCTCGACGGCCTCGTGCACCACGCCCTGGATCCGGCCGAACGCGTCGGCCAGTACCTCCGTACCCTTCATGCCCCCACCATGCCCACGCCGGGCGCCGACCGGGCCCGCGGCACCGCGGGGGACCCCCGTTTGCCCGCCCCGAATGGCGCAGCGCGGCCCGGTGCCGCTGAATGTAACAAAGCGTGCGCTTCCCATGACGCACGATGACCGGCGTGCGATGTGTAGACCCGCGCGTCGGCGAACGGAGCCTTCCATGAATGACCCGATCACGCTCGCCGCGACGGATTACGAAGAGCCGCGCCGGCTCCCCGACATCACGGACGTCCGGCCGTCGGCCCCCGGCACGGACGACCTCGACTTCGGCCCCGAGCCCGGCCCCCGGACCGAATCCGGGACCGCTCCCGATGCCCAGGCCGGTCCCCAGGCCGCTCCCGGGGCAGGGGGCGCGCCCCGCCCGGACCCCGCACCCCGGCCCTCGGCACCAGCCGCGCACACCCTCCTGGAGACCGCCGCCACCGGCCGCCCCATACGGGAGGTCACCGATCTGGTGAACCTCCTCAAGGACTCCGGACAGGTCCCCAACCCCGGACACACGGCGCTGCGCGCGGCGGCCGTATCCCGGCCCGTCCACGAGGTCCGCGAGATGATGACCCTGCTGGGCGAGCCCCCGCACGAGGGGGTCGAAACCGACATCGCGCTGCGGGCCGCCGCCCTCGGCCGGCCCATCGAGGACGTGGCCCTGCTCGTCAGCATCCTCGGCACCGGCGAACAGCCCGCGCCGCACCGCCCCGACGAGCAGGCGGACCGGGTGCGGACCCCCGTCCACGCGCCCGCACCGCAGGCCCAGGCCCCGGCCCGGAGCCAGTCCACGACGCCGGTCCGGGGCCCGGCAGGGCCGGGTAAGGGCGCGCTGCGCCACATACTGCGCTGGCCGGTGGCCTTCGCACTGCTCCTCTGCGGTGCGCTGCACGTGCCCGGCGATCTGGCGGCCCTGGCCTCCGGAGACCCCGGCGGGTTGCTCGCCCTGGCCGTCACCCTGCTCTGCCTGACCGCCGGCGCCCTGCTGGCGGTACGGGACACGGCCGGCGCCTGGCGGGCCGGCGCGGTGGTCGCGCTCGGCGTGGCCGGGCTCCACGTGGTCGGCGGCGTCACCGGGTTCGACCCGCTCGGCGGCGCGGTCGGCGGCTCCCTGGAGTGGGCCGGCATCACGGCGGTGCTGAGCGCGGCGGCCGGCGCCGTACTCGCCGGCCTGGCCCTGCAGTACCGTCCGGCGGCCGACCCGGCCGACGGCGCCTGACCGGGCGGAGCGGGGACCCGGGTCCGAGACCCGGGTCCCCGCTCCGCCGCTTCGCCGTCCCCGCCGTCCCCGCCGTCCCCGCTGTGCTGTCGTGCCGTTTGCCGTTTGCCGTTTCGCGGAGGGAGACACGCGATGGACCCGGTGGCCGCGCTGGACCGGATCGCCTTCCTGCTGGAACGCTCCCAGGAGCCGACCTACCGGGTCCACGCCTTCCGCGGGGCGGCCGCCGCCGTCGGACGGATGGGAGAGGGAGAGCTCGCCGAACGGGTCGCCGCCGGCACCCTCGAAGCCGTCAAGGGCATCGGCCCCAAGACCGCCCAGGTCATCCGCGAAGCCTTCGGCGGCGAGATCCCCGCCTACTTGCTGCGGCTGGAGGACGAGGCCGCGGCCCACCCCGAGGGCCCGCCGGCCGGCCCCGAAGCCCTCGCCCTGCGCGCGGCCCTGCGCGGCGACTGCCATCTGCACTCCGACTGGTCGGACGGCGGCAGCCCCATCGAGGCGATGGCCCGCGCCGCGGCCTCCCTCGGGCACGACTGGGCGGTGCTCACCGACCACTCGCCCCGCCTCACCGTCGCCCGGGGGCTCTCCCCGGAGCGGCTGCGGGAACAACTGCGGACCGTCGCCGAACTCAACGAGACCTGGGCTCCCTTCCGGCTGCTCACCGGCATCGAGTGCGACATCCTCCTCGACGGCTCGCTGGACCAGGAGCCGGAGCTCCTGGCCGAGGTGGACCTGGTGGTCGGCTCGGTCCACTCCAAGCTCCGGATGGACGCCCCCGCCATGACCCGGCGGATGGTCGCCGCCGTGCGCAACCCGCACCTGGACGTCCTCGGCCACTGCACCGGGCGGCTGGTGACGGGAAGGGGCCGCCCCGAGTCGGAGTTCGACGCCGAGGCCGTCTTCGCGGCGTGCGCCGAGTCGGGCGCCGCCGTGGAGATCAACAGCCGGCCCGAGCGGCTCGACCCGCCGCGCAGGCTGCTGCGGCTCGCCGTGGCCGCGGGCACCCTCTTCGCGATCGACACCGACGCGCACGCCCCGGGACAGCTCGACTGGCAGACCCTCGGCTGCGAACGCGCCGTGGAGTGCGGGGTGACGGCCGACCGGGTCGTCAACACCTGGTCCGAGGCCGAGCTCCTCGACTGGACCCGGACCCGTCGGACGCCGTAGATCCGGTAGGCCCGGTAGTTCCGGTTGATCCGGCAGCCCCGGTAGATCCCGCAGCCCCGGTAGATCCGGCGGACCCCCGTAAACCCGTCAGTCCCCGTCAGTCCCGCCTGCCCCACCGGCCCCGTCGTCCGTCCGGGACGAGGTGAGGGTGAAGAGCGCCCCGTCCGGATCGCGCAGCGACACCCACCGCTCGGTCCCGCTCGACCCGGGCTCGGACACCGTGCGGCCGCCCAGCGCGACCGCCGCCTCCACCGCCGGCTCCAGCGCGGGCACCCGGAAGTGCACGTGCCAGCGCGGCCGGGTGTACGGACTGTAGGAACCCGGCTCCACGGGACCGCTGTCGAGGCGCGCCACCGGCTCCCCGTCCTGGCGCAGCACGACGCGGTCCTCCTCGTACGCGACCTCGCAGCACCCGGCGCGGCCGGTGGCCCACTCGAGCACCTCCCCGTAGAAGATCGCCGACTCGAAGGCGTCCCGGGTGCGCAGCTCCAGCCAGGCCGGAGCCTGTCCCGACCCGACCCGCCAGCCCGAGGAGACCTGGCCCTCCCAGATCCCGAACACCGCCCCGTCCCGGTCCGCCGCCAGCGCCCCGCGGCCCCCCGACTCGAAGGAGACCGGGCCGACCGCGATCGTGCCGCTGCGTTCCCGGATCCGGTCCGCCGCCACGTCGGCGTCGTCGACCGCGAAGTACGGGGTCCAGGCCACGGCCACTGCGAGATCACCGGCCAGCGCCCCGATCCCGGCCACCGGCATCCCGTCCAGCTCGGCCACGCTGAAGGCCTCGCCGAGCCGCGCGGGCCGGAACCGCCAGCCCGCGACCTCACCGTAGAACCGCTGCGCCGCACCGAGATCCCGGGCCATCAGGCTCACCCAGCAGGGCGCCCCGAAGACGTCCCTCGTCGAAATCTCCACCGTTTTGCTCCGCCCTTCACCGGGGCGCGGTCAGCGCGCCGTCCCGGCACAAGCAGTAGCGCCCCGGCCCCGGCGCGGCCGCGCAGGCGCGCCACCGGGCCTCGGATATCCCCTTGGCGGCCCGCGGGAACGACACCTAGGGTTCGCCGGATGATGATGTACAAGGGTTCCCCCGCGACCGCCACCGACATCGACTCGGCGGTATCGCTCGCCACCGAAGCACTGCGTGCGGTGACTCACCGCGACTGGAGCACCCCGGCCGCAGGGCTGGACTGGAGCTGCCACGACACCGCCGTGCACGTGGCCGAGGACCTGGTCTCCTACGCTGCGCAGCTCGCCGTGCGCGCCACCGACGCGTACGTCCCCCTGGAGGTCCGGGCGGATGAGGGCACCACCCCGGCCGGGGTGCTCGACATGATCACCGCCTCCGGCCGCTTCCTGTCCGCCATCGTGTCCCTCGCCAAGCCGGAGGACCGCGCGTGGCATCCGGCGGGGATGGCGGATCCGGGCAGCTTCGCGGCGATGGGCGTCATCGAGACGCTGCTGCACACCCACGACGTGCTCGGCGGTCTCGGCGTACACGACTGGCAGCCCGGCCCCGAGCTGCCCGCCCTGGTCCTGGACCGCCTCTTCCCGCACCTCCCGCACGGAGACGCCGACGACTCCTGGCGCACCCTGCTGTGGGCCACCGGCCGGGGCGAACTGCCCGGCCGGTCCCGGCAGACGATCTGGCGCTGGTACTTCGACCCCGTCCCGGCCGAGCGCGTACTGCTCTGCGAGATCACCCCGAACGTGGCGGCCGACCTGCACGCGGGCGGCACCGGAGGTTTCGTCTGGGCCGAAGACGGACCCGGCGAGGGCACGCGGTACGCCGCCGGCAGGACGGCCGAGGCGCGCGAGAAAGGCGTGTACCGGCCGGGCTGGGGCCCGTACGCCATCATCCGGGCGAGCGACCGGCGGGCGATCGGCGGCATGGGCTTCCACACGGCCCCGGACGCAGAGGGCCGTGCCGAACTGGGCTACGACCTCCTCCCGTCGGCGCGCGGCCACGGCTACGCCACCGAAGCGGCGAAGGCCCTCTCCGGCTGGGCCTTCGGGCAGCCGGGCTGCACCTTGCTGGCGGCCGAGGCGGACGACGACAACGCCCCCTCGCACGGGGTGCTGCGCCGGGCCGGTTTCACGGAGGCGGGCTCCGGGGAAGGCACGGTCCGGTACACCCTGAGCTCGCCGAGCTAGGGCCTGTCGTCAAACTCCCGTCTGCCGCGCGACGCCTGGCCCTAGGCCGTCTCTTTCGGACCCTGCCTGACCGGCAAGATCCGAAAGATCCCGGCCGGGCCGGGCTCGGGCAGCCCTCCCGATCCGGAAAGCAGGTCCCGCCGTGGTGAGTTCCCAGGTCCCCGTGATCGATCTCGGCCCGTGGCGCTCCGGCGGGCCCCAGGCCCGCCGGCAGGTCGCCTCCCGCGTCGACGAGGCGCTCCAGGCGGCCGGGTTCCTGCTGGTGACCGGGCACGGAGTGGACCCGGAGCTGCCGGGGCGGATCCGGGAGGCGGCGCGGACCTTCTTCCGGCTCCCGGCCGCCGCCAAGGCCCCGTACGCCGTGCCGGTCGGCGGCCGGGGCTGGCTCGGCCCGGGGGCCGAGGCCAACAGCTACGCGGAGGGCGCGGCCTCCCCGCCCGACCTCAAGGAGTCCTGGTCCTTCGCGGCGGAGGAGCCGACCGGGACCGCGTCGGTGGACGCCGAGTGGTTCCGGCCGAACGCGTGGCCGGCCGAAGTGCCCGCGCTGCAGGGGCCGGTGACGGAGTACCTGTCCGCGATGCGGGCCCTGTCCGACGAGCTGCTGGAGCTGCTGGCGGCCGCGCTCGGCCTGGAGACGGACCACTTCACCCGGCACACCCGCCACCCCACCTGGGGGTTCAACCTCAACTGGTACCCCGGCACCGAGCTCCTCGGCCCGCCGCTGCCCGGCCAGTTCCGAATCGGCGCGCACACCGACTTCGGCACCGTCACCGTCCTCGACCGGCAGCAGGGCGCGGGCGGACTCCAGATCCACACCGACGCCGAGGGCTGGCAGGACGCCCCGTACGATCCGGCCGCGCTCACCGTGAACATCGGAGACCTGATGGCGCGCTGGACGGGCGACCGCTGGCGGGCGGGCCGCCACCGGGTGCTGCCGCCGCCCGCCGACGCGCCAGCCGAGGAGCTGATCTCGCTGGTCTACTTCTACGAGTGTGATCCGCACACCCGCGTGGAATCGCTCCCGGCGCCGCTGGGCCGGATCGCGCACGAGCCCGTCGACTCGCACGTCCACCTGAGGGCGCAGCTCGATGCGATCACCGTCCCGGAGGGGTAGCAGGGGGGTAGCAGGGGGGTAGCAGAGGGGTAGGGCGGGGCGGCGGCGGGGGAGCGGGCGAGCCCGTGGGGGACCCGATTACCCGATGTCCGGCGCGTTCGGCAGGATGGGACTCATGACCGAGATCCGTACCCCCCGCCTCCTCCTCCGCCGCTGGTCCGAGGACGACCTCGTCCCCCTGTCGGAGATCAACGCCGACCCCGAGGTGATGCGCTGGATCGGCGACGGCGAGACCCTCGACCTGGAGGAGACCGCCGAGACCATCGAGCGGTGGGAGGACGAGTGGGACGAGGAGGGCTTCGGGATCTTCGCCGTGGAGCTGCTGGCCTCCGGCGAGCTGATCGGAGCCGTGGGGCTCTCCATGCCGTGGTGGCTGCCCGAGGTCCTGCCGGCGGCCGAGATCACCTGGCGGCTCGGCCGCTCCTACTGGGGCCAGGGCTACGGCTCCGAGGCCGCGCACGCCACCCTGGAGTTCGCCCTCCAGGACCGGGGCCTCGACCGGGTCGTCGCCATCAACCGGGCGGGCAACGACGAGTCCGAGAACGTGATCCGCAAGCTGGGCATGACCGCCGAGAAGGACATCAACCACCCGGAGACCGGCGCCCTCCTCAACCTCCACGGCATCGACCTGACGGAGTACGAGGGCTGAGCCGCCCTGCTCACCTCCCGCGCCCGGTCCGGCTCCCCGGCCCGGCGCGTCCCCGCATCGACCGATCGGACGACCCCGCTGTCGGCCGCCGGGCCGAGCGGTCCGGTGGCCCCGCGAGGTGAGGATGGGTACGGGGGAGCGGGCGCACCACCGGCCCCGCCCCCGGAACCGAGAGGGGCCACGCCCATGCCGCAGCACGACCGCCCGCACCCGCGCCGCCGCGTACGGGGAACCCGTACCGCCCTCGCCGCCCTCGCCGGCGCCCTGCTGCTGGGGGCCTGTTCCACCCCCGGCGCACCGGCAGCCGCCGCGCCCGCGGCCTCCGCGGCCTCCCCGCTCCCGACGGACGCGACCACTCCTGGCGGCACCCTCCTGGTCGCCGACTTCGGGGCCGACACCGTCACCTTCGTGGACCCGGAGCGCGGCGCGGTCGCCTCCGTGCCGGTCGGCAGGGCCCCGTACGGCCTGGTGGTCGGCGCGGACGGCCGGGCCTGGGTGGCCACGGCCGAAGGGGTCGCCGTCGTGGATACCCGGAAGCGGACCCGGCTGGCCCTGATCCCTTACCGCACCACCGGCACCGGGCCCGTGACCGGCGGCGAGTACCGGGGCGGCGGCATGGGCATCGGGCTCTCGCCCGACGGCGCGCACGCGTACGTCGGGGTCAACGTGCCCGGGACCACCGGCGTCCTCGAGGTCATCGACACGTCGAAGAACAAGGTCACGGGGGTGGTCCCGGTGGGCCGACGGCCCTTCGACGTGGACGTCTCGCGCGACGGCTCCGAGGTGTACGTCACCGGCCACGACTCCTTCGACGTCACCGTCGTGCCGGTCGGATCCGGCGGCCCTGCCGGATCGGCGCCGCCGCGCCGCCTCGAGGTCGCCCCGTACGGGACGGAGGGCGGCCTCGCCTCCTGGCTGAAACCGCACTACGCCGTCGTACGGCCGGCGGACGGGATGCTGCTGCTCCCCTTCGAGGGCGAGCGGCTCGCGGTGGTGGACCCGGAGACGGGCCGCACCACGGTGGAGGAGATGACCGCCGACACCCACCAGCACGGGGCCGCGGTCACGGCGGACGGCCGGCTGCTGGTGGTCGGGACGGGGGCCGTGGAACCGGGCAAGGGCAAGGGCCCCTCCCTCACCGTCCGTTCCCCGGACGGCTCGGAGCGGGTGTACCCGCTGGACGGGCCGCACGAGGACGTGGCCGTGTCCCGGGACGGGCGGACGGCCTACGTCACCGGGGGCTACACCCGCGACGGCTACTGGAACGGCATCACGGTCGTGGACCTCGACAGCGGGAACAGCCGCCGGCTCGCGGCGGGATCGCGTCCCCTGGGCATCGCGGTCCTGGGGTGAGTGACGTCAGGCCGCGCAGGTGTCCAGCATGGTGGAGAGCATCTTCTTCTCGGGCTCGGTGACGGTCAGGCCGTACACGGACTTGACGGTGGTCCAGGCCCGCCCGTACTGGCACCAGGAGGTCTTCGACGGCGGCTGCCACAGGTCGGGACTCTGGTCGCCCTTCGAGCGGTTCGACGAGGCCGTGACCGCGAGCAGTTGAGGGTGCGCCAGATCGTTTGCGAAGGCCTTGCGCTTCGCGGCGTCCCAGCCGGCCGCGCCGGAACGCCAGCCTTCGGCGAGGGGCACCATGTGGTCGATGTCGATCTTCGAGGCCTCGGTGACGACCACCTCGTCGTACAAGCTCTTCCACGTGCCGGACACGGCCTTGCACTGGGAGTCCCGGGTGACGTTCGCGCCGTCCCGCCGGAGGATGACCTCGCGGGTGTCGCACTTGTCGCCCTGCTCCGCCCAGTGCGTGAACTTGTCCCGGCTGTAGCCGGACATGGTTCCCGGCGGGGCCACCTTCAGCGCGGCCAGCTGGGTACGGGCCACGGAGGCGCCGACCATGCCGGGGAGCACGTCGCCGGAGGTGGGCTTGGCGTCGGCGGGCGCGGACGTGGCGGGTGCGGACGCGGAGGGCGTCGCACCGCCCGGCTTCCCGTCGTCGCCGTGAGCCCTCCCGGCCCCCGCCCCGGCCCCCGTCGCCCCGGAACAGCCGGCTGCGGCCAGCAGCAGCACGGCCGCCAGTACCGCACCGGGCACACGTATCTGACGCCCCATGACCCCACCCCGAACCCCGCCGCACACTGTGTCCCGGGAAGACTACCCATGCCGGACGGGGCCCGAAGCCGCGCTCGTTGGCCCGGCGGTGCGGCGAACGCTCCCCGGGCGTACGCCGGGTGGCGCGCGGGGGCGGCCGCGGAGCCGGGCGGTGCGGGGTCCGCGGCTGTCCGGGCTCAGGCGCCGTGTGTGCGCAGCCACGCCTCCAGGACGGCGAAGTCGGGCTTGCCGAGGCCGATCCGGGGGTCGACCCGGTGGAGGAGGGCAGGGCCGGGGTGGTGGGCGGCCACCCACCGGCGGTCCGCGTCGCCGATCTCGTCGTCGACCCAGACGAACGCCCGGCCCGCCGCCCGGGCGACGAGGCCGGCGGTCTTCCAGTGCGCTGGGCCGCCCGGGCGGCCCGGGCCGTCCGCAGCGGAGGGCTCGGACCACTCCACCACCGGCAGGGCCGGCAGCCCGAGCCGAGGGCCGAGAACCAGGTTCGCGTCCTCGCCCCAGGTCGTGGCCCACACCAGCTCGCACGGCAGCGCCGCGAGCAGGGGGCCGAGCGCCGGATCGACCCGGGAGAGGAGGGGATGGTTGTTGGAGGCGTCGGCCGCGCCCGGAGCCTCGTAGACCGGGTGCCCGTGCGGGGAGCCGAACGGGATCAGCGGGCCGTCGACATCGAGGAAGAGGAGGGGGCGGCGGGCGCGCGAGGTCTCGGGGTGGTGGGCGGGGTCGGTGTCCATGCGGCCCATGGGTATCACGGGGTTCCGGCCAGCTCCTGGATGCCGCCGGAGGCCCCAAGCGCAGCTTGGGGATGCCATAAGCCAGGGTTATAGGGGCATAACCAAGGGGCGGGTGCCGGGTTAGGTTGCCCTTAGCTTAGGGTTCCCTTGATCGAGTGTTTCGTCGTTCGAAGGGAACCCAGCCATGCCTCGCCCCCTGCGGGTAGCAATCGTCGGTGCCGGCCCCGCCGGCATCTACGCCGCCGACGCCCTGCTGAAGTCCGAGGCGGCCGCCGAGCCGGGTGTGTCCATCGACATCTTCGAACGGATGCCGGCCCCCTTCGGTCTGATCCGCTACGGCGTCGCTCCCGACCACCCCCGCATCAAGGGCATCATCACCGCCCTGCACCAGGTGCTCGACAAGCCGCAGGTCCGCCTCTTCGGCAACGTCGACTACCCGAACGACATCAGCCTCGACGAGCTGCGCTCGTTCTACGACGCCGTGATCTTCTCCACCGGCGCCACCGCGGACCGCGCGCTCACCATCCCGGGCGTCGACCTCGACGGCTCCTACGGCGCCGCCGACTTCGTCTCCTGGTACGACGGCCACCCCGACGTGCCGCGCACCTGGCCGCTGGAGGCCGAGAAGGTCGCCGTCCTCGGTGTCGGCAACGTGGCCCTCGACGTGGCCCGGATCCTCGCCAAGACCGCCGACGAGCTGCTCCCGACCGAGATCCCGGCGAACGTCTACGACGGCCTCAAGGCCAACAAGGCCCTCGAGGTCCACGTCTTCGGCCGCCGCGGCCCCGCGCAGGCCAAGTTCAGCCCGATGGAGCTGCGCGAGCTGGACCACTCGCCGAACATCGAGGTCATCGTCAACCCCGAGGACATCGACTACGACGAGGGTTCGATCACCACCCGCCGCTCCAACAAGCAGGCGGACATGGTCGCCAAGACCCTGGAGAACTGGGCGATCCGCGACATAGGCGAGCGCCCGCACAAGCTCTTCCTGCACTTCTTCGAATCGCCCACCGAGATCCTCGGCGAGGACGGCAAGGTCGTGGGCCTGCGCACCGAGCGCACCGAGCTCGACGGCACCGGCAACGTCAAGGGCACCGGCACGTTCACCGACTGGGACGTCCAGTCGGTCTACCGCGCCGTCGGCTACCTCTCCGACGAGCTGCCCAAGCTGCCGTGGGACGTCGACTCCGGCACGGTGCCGGACGAGGGCGGCCGCGTCATCGAAGCCGGATCGCACCTGGCGTCCACGTACGTCACCGGCTGGATCCGCCGCGGGCCCATCGGCCTGATCGGCCACACCAAGGGCGACGCCAACGAGACGGTCGCGAACCTGCTCGCCGACCACGCGGACGGCCGCCTGCTGACGCCGGCCGCTCCCGAGCCGGAGGCGGTGGAGACCTTCCTCGCGCAGAGGGAGGTCCGCTTCACGACGTGGGAGGGCTGGTACAAGCTCGACGCCGCCGAGAAGGCGCTGGGCGAGCCGCAGGGCCGCGAGCGCGTGAAGCTCGTCGAGCGCGAGGACATGCTCAAGGCGAGCGGGGCCTAGTCCGGTTCCGCGGTCCGGCCGGTCCCGCTGCGCGCGGGTCCGGCCGGACCTGCCTGACTCCCGCCCGAGCGCGTCTTACGGAAGTCTGACGGGCGGGCGCGGACCCTGGCCGCCGGGGCGGCGCAGGTGGTCGAATCGGCACGTGAGCACAGACCAGCAAGCCGCCGCCCCGGCCCCCGATCCAGACCCCGACCCCGACGGCCGCGGTGCCCCCGTGGGTCGGCGGCTGCTCCTCGGCATGGTGGGGCTCGGAGCCCTCGGCCTGATCCTCGCGCCGCGACTCCAGTCCGGGGTCGACGCCGTACTGGGCGCGGCCGCGGACAAGGACCCCACCGGGCTCACCGGACTGCTGCCGGGCGGCGGCGGGTTCCGGTACTACTCGGTCGCCTCCTCGGTCCCCGAACGCGGCCCGGCCGACTACCGGCTGACCGTCGACGGCCTGGTCGAGCGCCCGGCCACGTACACGCTCGACGCGCTGCGGGCCCTGCCGCAGACCCGGATCGTCCGCGACGTTCAGTGCGTGACGGGCTGGCGGGTCCCCGCGACCCCCTTCGAGGGCGTCCCGCTCTTCCGGCTCCTGGACGCCGCCGGGGTCCATCCCGAGGCCCGCGCGATCCGCTTCACCTGCTTCGACGGCACCTACAGCGAGAGCCTCACGCTCCCGCAGGCACGCCGCGAGGACGTCATGGTCGCCCTGAACATGCAGGACAAGCCCCTCAGCCACGCCCACGGCGGTCCGGTTCGCCTCTACGCGGCCCCCATGTACTTCTACAAGTCGGCGAAATGGCTGTCGGGCATCACCCTCACCCGGGACGTGCGGCCCGGCTACTGGGAGGAACTCGGCTACGACGTCGACGCCTGGGTCGGCAAGTCGAACGGACGCGACGATGCCCCGACCGTCTGAACTCCCGGCCGGACCCCCGGCCTCCGAGGCGGGCGACGCGGCCGCCGCCGAAGCCGCAGCCGAACACCCCGCCCGCGTACGCCGGTTCGGCCGCGCGCAGCGACTGGTCCACCTGGCCACCGCCACCCTGAGCGGGGTGTGCCTGGCGAGCGCCGCCTGCCTCTACCTGCCGCCCCTCGCCGAACTCGTAGGCCGCCGCCACCTCGTGGTCACCGTCCACGAGTGGTCCGGACTGCTGATTCCGGCCCCCGTCCTGCTGGGGCTCGGCTCCCGGGCCTTCCGCGGGGACCTGCGCCGGCTGAACCGCTTCGGCCCGCACGACCGCACCTGGCTGCGCTCCGCCCTGCGCCGCGACCACCGGCCGTCCGCGCGCCCGGCGGGCAAGTTCAACGCCGGGCAGAAGCTCTACGCGAGCTGGAGCGCCGGGGCGGCCCTGGTGATGCTCGGCACCGGTCTGCTGATGTGGTTCACCGGGCTGGCGCCGCTGTCCTGGCGGACCGGGGCCACCTTCGTCCACGACTGGCTGGCCATCGCGCTGACCGTGGCCGTCGTGGGCCACGTCATGATGGCCCTGGGGAGCCCGGAGGCGCGGCGCGGCATGCGGACGGGCTCGGTGGCCGCCGACTGGGCCCGGCGTGAGCACCCCCTGTGGCGCCCGCACGGATCCTCCGCCGCGCGGGCGGTGCGCCCGGATCCACCTGCTCCGTCGGCTCCTGCTCCGGCTACTCCGGCGGAACCGCAGCGTCCAGGGCGTCGGTGAGCCGCCGCAGGCGCTCCTGAAGCTCCTTGATCTCGCCGAGTTCGAAGCCGGTCGCGGCCGCGATGCGCCGGGGCACCTCGACGGCCCGGGCGCGCAGGGCCGTACCGGCCTCGGTGGGCCGTACGTGCACGGACCGTTCGTCGGCCGCGCTGCGCTCGCGCACGAGCAGACCGGCGGCTTCCAGCCGCTTGAGGAGGGGGGAGAGGGTGCCCGAGTCGAGGCGCAGGTGCTGCCCGAGCTGTTTGACCGGCATCTCCCCGTGCTCCCACAGCACCAGCATCACCAGGTACTGGGGGTAGGTCAGCCCGAGGTCCTTCAGGATGACGCGGTAGAGCCCACCGAAGGCGCGGTTCGCCGCGCCGAGCGCGAAGCAGATCTGGCTGTCGAGGCGCAGGAAGTCCTGGTCGGGGAGGGTGTCGGTCGGTTGCTCGGTCATGGGGGCAAGTGTACCCGGGGGTGCCGTGTCGGCAACTAAATTGTGCACAACTTAATTGTGTGCCATATTGATGGAGCGAGGCCGTCGGTCGACGGCCCGCCTCCGCCCCGTGAGAGGAACCCCCGAGATGGACGCGATCTACACCGCTGTCGCCACCGCCAACGGCCGCGAAGGCCGCGCCGTCAGCTCCGACGGTCAGATCGACCTGGCGCTGGCCATGCCGCCGGCCCTCGGCGGCAGCGGCCTGGGCACCAACCCCGAGCAGCTCTTCGCGGCCGGGTACGCCGCCTGCTTCGCCAGTGCCCTCGGGCTGGTCGGCCGCCAGGCCAAGGTCGACACCAGCGAGATCTCGGTGACCTCGGAGGTCTCCATCGGCAAGGACGGTGCGGGCTTCGGGCTGGCCGTCGTCCTGCGCGTGGAACTCCCCGAGGCCCTGATGGGCGAGACCGGCACCCTGCTGGTCAAGCAGGCGCACGAGGTCTGCCCCTACTCCCGGGCCACGCGCGGCAACATCCCCGTCGAGCTCGTCGTCGAGTAGTCCCGGCCGAGTGGTCCCGTGAGCTCCGGGCGGCAGCCCCGAGCGGGTCGCCGGAGCGGCCGTCCTCCCCGTCAGAGCGCCGCGCCCGCCGCACGCGCCGCGCGGGCGGTGAGGGCGGCCGCTCCGGCGTCGGTGAGCCGGCCGTGCAGGCGCAGGCGGGCGAATCCGCCGTCGGGGTACACGTCGATCCGGGCGTGCGTGGCCAGGGCCGGCGCGGTGAGCGGCAGCCGGTGCGGGCTGTCGGGCTCCAGCCGGGTGCGCGGCAGGACCTGCGTCCACACGCCGTCCGCACCGTCCTTGACGGACAGCGACACCCAACCGGCGGCGTTCCCCTTCAAGTTCGCGGTGTCCACCTCCACCGCACGGATCTCGCACTGCCCCGCCAGCCGGTACGCGATCCAGTCGTTCCCCTTGTCGCGGCGCCGACGCGTCTCCCAGCCGTCGTCCTGCTTCTGCGACAGCCCCGGCATGATCGTGTTCCCGGGGGAGGAGTAGAAGCCGTCCGAGGCCTCCTCCACGACCCCGCCGTTGACCACGCACGCCACGTCCACCGTGCCCAGCAGGGCCAGCCACTGCGGATCGGGCAGCACCTCGCCGTGGACCCGCAGACGCGCGATGCCGCCGTCGGGGTGCTGGTTGATCCGCAGGTGGGTCCAGCGGCGCCCCGACCCGACCGCGAACCCGTTTGCGGCGTGGCCGCGCACCGCAGTGCGGGGCACGATCTCCTCCCAGGCGTCCGCCCGTTCGAGGAGCTCGGCGGTCGAGGGCGTCCCTTCGAAGGCGGCCGCCCACACGCTGACCTGCTGCGGGTGGTTGCCGCGGAAGTGTGCGGTGTCGACGACGATCCCGCGGATGACGCCGGGGGAGCCGAGGCGGATCAGCGCCCAGTCGTGATCGGAGTCCGCCGGGAACGGCTCGTCCGCGCCCGCCCCGCGCCGCCGCCGGGTCTCCCAGCCGTCCATCACCTTCCCCTTGTTGCCGTAGTCGTGCACGTCGAAGGCGGCCGCAGTGCGCAGCAGGAGGTTCTCCCGCTCGGCGAAGAACTCGTCGTTGGCCGCGACGACCCCCGCGCCGAGCCGGCGGTCGGCGAGGTCCGTCAGGTGGGAGAACTCGAAGGTGCCGCCCCGGTAGTCGGCGTACGGGTCGCCCGAGACGTAGGGCGCGGCGGCGAAGTCGGTGGTCGGGAACTGCATGCGCGGATGCCTGCTTTCCTTTGGGGAGAGGGGAGTTGGGGCTTGGGGTGATGCCTTGACTCTCGCCCACCGGGATTGCACAGGTCCATCGATTGTTTTCGATCATTCCTTTCAGGAGAGCTGAAAGGTCGGGCCCCGGTCCGGCCAGTGCCGGTGACCGGGGCCCCGTGACTCCGTAGCGCCGTAGGAGCGCGGGCCCGGCAGAGCGCCGGGCCCGCGCGCCTCAGAACGTCCGTTCCAGCAGCGCGAACAGCGCGGACCAGTGCCGTTCGTCCGAGACCGCGTCGTAGGAGCTCGTGTCGGCCAGGGTGTAGCCGTGTGCCGCGCCCTCGTACACCTCGGCGCGGTGGCGGACGCCCGCCGCCGAGAGGGCCTTCTCCAGCCGGTCGATCTCCTCGGCCGGCAGTGACGGGTCCTGGTCCGCGTGGCCGAAGTACAGCTCGGCGGTGACCCGGTGCGCCACCAGGTGCGGACTGTCCGCCGCGTCCGTGGCCAGGAACCCGCCGTGGAAGCCGGCCGCGGCCGCCACCCGCTGCGGATACCTACCCGCCGTGAGCAGGGCCAGCCTGGCGCCCAGGCAGTACCCCGTGATCGCCACCGGCCCATCGGCGACCTCCGGGAGGCCCGCGAGCCGCTCCAGATAGGCCTCGGCATCGTGCATCGCGAGCTCGGCTGTCAGCGAGTCGAGGGCCGGGCCGACCCGGTCGAAGAGCTCCGGCTGCCGGGCGAAGTCCACGAACTCCGGAAGCTCGAACACCGGTGCGCGGCCGTGGCGGTAGAACAGGTTGGGCATCAGGACGACGTAGCCGGCCGCCGCGATCCGGTCCGCCATCGACTTGATGTGCGGACGGATCCCGAGGGCGTTCACGTACAGCAGCACCCCGGGGTACGTGCCCACGCCGTCGGGCCGGGCCAGATAGGCATCGGCGGTGCCGTCCCGAGTGACGACGTCAACCGTCGTCCGGACTACCTCGCATGCGGTCGTCATGGCCGTCCCCCTCTTTCGTATGGCGAATGCCGCAGACTACCGTGATCGGGCACTTGCCCCGGAGTGTCCGGAAACCGCCCTCACCGGTCCCCAACTGGGGGCGTACCGTGGTCCGATGCCAGTAGTGGACATCAGTGCCAGCGCGGAAGAGTTCGATGCCGACCCCTATGCGTTCTACGAGAGGATGCGCGCGGCGGCGCCCGTCCACCAGATCGTCCTCACCGCCGACGAGATCCAGCCGAGCTGGATGGTCGTCGGGCACGAGGAGGCGCGCCGCGCGCTCAACCACCCGGCCCTGTCCAAGGAGTGGCGCTCCTCGGGCAACTTCCCGGACGCCCAGCCCAACGCCGTGAACTCCAACATGCTGGAATCCGACCCGCCCCACCACACCCGGCTGCGGCGCCTGGTCGCACGGGAGTTCACCGCACGCCGGATGGAAGGCATGCGGACGCGAGTCCAGCAGATCACCGACGAGCTGCTCGACGCGATGGCCGCCCGGCCGGAGCGCGGCGGGGACCTGATCGACTCGCTGGCCTTCCCGCTCCCGATGACCGTGATCTGCGAGCTGCTCGGCGTCCCCGACCTGGACCGGGCCCGGTTCCGGTACTGGTCCAACGAGATCGTCGCCCCCACCTCGGGCACCTCGAACAGCACCGCGCACCGGGAGCTGGGGACCTACCTCGCGGAGCTCATCGAGGCCAAGGCCAAGGAGCCCGGGGAGGACCTGCTCAGCGCGCTGATCCGGACCAGCGACGAGGACGGCGACTCCCTGTCCTCCGACGAGGTCATCGGGATGGCCTTCCTGCTCCTGGTCGCGGGCCACGAGACCACCGTCAACCTCATCTCCAACGGCGTACGGGCCCTGCTCGCCCATCCCGGACAACTGGCCGCGCTGCGCGAGGACTTCGATGGACTGCTCGACGGAGCGGTAGAGGAGATGCTCCGCTACGACGGCCCCGTGCAGCACACCACGTACCGCTACGCCCGCGAGTCCCTGGAACTGGGCGGCACCACCATCCCGGCCGGAGCCATCGTGCTCGTCTCCCTGGCGGGCGCCGACCGCGACCCCGCCCGCTTCGCGGACCCCGAGGTGTTCGACATCGGCCGCGCCCCGCAGGGCCACCTGGCCTTCGGGCACGGGCTGCACTTCTGCATCGGTGCCCCGCTGGCGCGCATGGAGGGCCGCATCGCCATCCGCTCCCTGCTCGAACGCTTCCCCGGCCTGGCCGAGGACCCGGCGGCCGGCCCGCCGGCGTGGCTGCCGGGCACCCTGATGCACGGCGTGAGCCGCCTGCCGCTCCGCTGGTAGCCCCGGCGGCCCGGGTCAGCCGGCGGCGCCCCGCGCCAGGAGGCGTACGGCCTGCTCCAGGCGGGCCCGCCGGGTCTCCGGGGTGAGGGCCTGGAGGAGGGGCAGGACGACGAGGTAGCGTCCGGTCCGGTCCAGGGCCTCGAAGGCCGCCCGGGCCACCGGGTTCTGTGCCAGGGCCGCCGCGAGGTCGGGCGGCACCTCCGCCGTCCGCTGGGAGGCGTAGGCCCCCGCCCAGCGGCCGTCCTCCTGCGCCTTGCGCACCTCGGCGAGGCCCGGTTCGCGCATGCGGCCCAGGGCCGTCAGCTCGGTCACCTTGTCGACATTGACCTGGGACCACAGGCTCCGGGGCCTGCGGGGGACGTACTTCTGTAGGTAGCGCCGCTCGTCCAGGGACCGGCGCTGCCCGGAGATCCAGCCGTAGCAGAGCCCGATGTCGACCAGTTCGTCCGAGGTGACCGAGGGGATCCCGGACGCCTTCTTCGCCAGCTTGACCCACACGCCCTCGTGCCGGGTGTGGTGCCCGGCCAGCCAGTCCTCGAAGGCCGCGGCATCGGCGAACGCGATGACCTCCACGCCGTCCAGCACGTCCAGCACGTCCAGCTCATCCGGCCCGTCCAGCTCGTCCATGCGGGCCAGATTAGTGGCCGCGCCCCCGGAGCGGAGCGGGTGCCCGGCTGCGGGATAATGATCGCCGGTGCGGGCCCGGTTCGCGCCGGACAGCGCATCGACCCGAGATGGAGCCCCCGATGGACGTACGCCACTTCGAGCGGATCACCGCCTTCATCGAGGCGCGGCTGACCCCGCTCTTCGCCGAGGAGACGGGCAGCGAGAACGGCTTCGGGATGGACGACACCTCCCGCGCCCTGCGCGCCCTGCGCAACGCGGCGCTGGAGGCCTCGGTGGCCAAGGGCCTCATCGAGCAGCGGGAGACGGCCGAGCCGGCGGTCCGCCGGGTCATCGACCAGGCGGTGGAGCACCACTGGGACGTGCTGCGCGGCATCGCCCGCCAGTGGGAGGACCACGCCGACTTCGTCCGCGAGTTCAAGCGCCACGCGTGGGAGCTCGACGAGGCCCCCGCGGCGGCCGTGGCCCCGTAGTCCGTGGTCCCGTAGTCCGTGGTCCCGTAGCCGGCCGGACGCCGCCGGCCGGGACTACCGCAGGTCCATGCCCGGGTCGTCGATGACGCGCTCCTGCTCGCTCTGCTCGCGCAGGCGGCGCGCCTTGTCCCGCAGCCGGCGGCTCTCGGCGGGGTCGGTCGAGCGGGTGGCGGCATCGTCGAGTTCCTGCGCCTTGTCGCGCAGCTGCCGGGAACGGCCGTGGGATTCGCCTGCACTCATGATCACTCCTGGGCGCTGTGGGGGGACGCCGGGCGGATTTCAGCGAACCAGCAGTCCACCCGGAGCGCATCTCGAAGCGCGGCCACGGTGACCTACGGTCACCACCAGTACGCGGGGTACCTCGGCGCCGTGCGGCGCACGCGGGAGGCCGCGTACCCGGTCAGGACGATCAGGACGGTCGATCCGAACAGCAACGGGACGAACCGGGCCGCCACCGGAGTCTGGAGCACGACCACCACCGCGGTGGCGCAGGCGGGTGAATGCGGCGTGCGCGCGGCCATGACCAGCGCCAGCGTGACACCGGCGGCCACGGCGGCCCCCCAGGCGCTGCTTCCGGCCACGGCCAGCACGCCGTACCCGACGGCCGCCCCCACCATGTGGCCGATGACGACCCCGCGCGGCTGCGCCAGGGGCAGCGTGGGCGCGCTGTGCACGAGGGCGGCGCTGGCGGCCAGCGGGGGTATGAGGATCGGCTCGTGGATCATGGCTCCGATCGCCACGAGCCACAGCAGGACCGCCGTGGCGGCGCTGATGCTGTGGATCGCGGCGGCGGCCGTGGGCCGGGCCGGGGCCCGGCCGCCGAACGCCCGGCGGCGGAGCGGCTCGGGGGCGGCGGGCCCGGTGGAGCCGGGGGAGCCCCCGGGCGACGCGGGGTGGACAGCGGTACTCACAGAGGCAGGTTTCCGGGCAGGGCGGCCGTCGGCCGGGCAGGGGCGGACCAGGGGTGACGGTGCGGCGCCTCCCGCCGTGACCCTATCCGGCCCCCTCCCGCCACCCGCCCGCGGGTCAGCCCGCGGGTCAGCCCTCGGGTCCGGTGTCCGTCACGGTCGGCACGGCCGTCACGCGTTGGGGTCGAAGGGGATCGCGGCCGGTTTGGCCTTGGCCAGGTGGCCGTTGAACTGGCCGTCCTTGATTCCGAGCAGGGCGCTGCCGAAATCGGCCTGGCTCAGCTTGTCGCGCAGCCCGGCGGGGTAGCCGTTCCAGCCGACCAGCGTGGGGTACTGCCAGGTTCCCTTGTGGTTCTCCGGCGGCTCGTCGTTGGAGTTCGCGGCACGGAAGCAGTGCGTGCTCCAGCCGTCCTTGTGGTAGACGATCTTCGGGTGGGTGCCGTCGAAGCGGATCTGCGAGGCGGCGTGGATCTTGAAGTTCCCGTGCTCCGAGGTGGAGACGTAGCCGACCTGGTTGTTCTGGATCCACACGACGACGTGCTCCCAATCGTGCCGGTGCCCGGCGCTGCCGGGGCCGAGCGAGACCTGGTCCTTCTCGAAGTAGAGCGCGTACATGACGGCGCACCAGCCGTTGTTGCACTTCGCGCGGGAGTAGCCGTTGGTGTTGTCGAGGTCGGAGAGATCGCGGCATTGGCCGTTGACGTCGCCCCCCATTTTCAGGCCCCCGTTGATGGTGCCGTCCGGACCGATGGCGGGGGTGGAGTAGCAGCCGTCGCGGTCGTAGTCGTAGGCCGGCTGGAAGGTCTGCTCCAGCGCGTCCGCGTTGGCCGGCAGCGCCGGGGGAGGAGCCGCGTACGCGATCCCCGAGGCGGCGAGGACCAGCGCCGCGGCCCCCGCCGTCACGGCGAGCATCCTGCGGGCCCGTCGGCCCGGCCCCCTGCGGGAACGCTTCACGGGCGGTGCGTCGGCCATCGTGTCCTCCTCATCGGTCACACGGACAACGCCCGTGTGGGAATGCGGAGTTCAGCTTTCCCGGCTCCCGCCCCCAGGCCAAGGGGCGGGAGCCTCCCGGTGTCCGGGAATCGCCGTCAGCGGTTCTCGGGGAGGTCCGCCTCCGCCGCGGCCGGGGCGAACGCGAAGCCGCGCGCGGTGGCTGGGCCGGCCGCCGGAGCCTTACCGCAGAAGGCGGCCTCCAGCGTGCCGCCGAGGGCGGTGTTGGCCTGCCCCCGGTTGGAGGTGTTCGCCATGGCGGAGAGGGAGCGCTTGCCGTCCCGGGTGGTGAACGCGTAGGTGTAGAAGCCCTGCACCGTGCCCGTGTGCCCGTAGACCTGCGCACCGCACGAGAGGTCGTAGCGGCGCAGACCCAGCCCGTAGAACCGGGTGTTCGTGGTGTCCGTCGGGGTCACGGTGAGCATGGCGTCCAGCGTGCCCGGGCGCAGCAGCTTCCCGCCGAGCAGGGAGGACATGAAGGTGCTGAGGTCGGCCGCGCTGGAGATCATCGCGCCGGCGGATTGCGCCCAGGAGACGGTCTGTTCGGTGGAGTCGACCAGCGGGGCGCCGGCCTCGTCCGGGTGGAGGTAGCCGTTGGCGTGCAGGCCCTTGATGGCCGTGCCGGGGTGGACGTAGGAGGTGTGCTTCAGCTTGAGGGGCTTGATGATGCGCCGCTCGTACTCCTTGGCCACCGGCTTTCCGGTGGCCTTCTCGATCAGCATCCCCACCACGACGAAGTTGGTGTTCGAGTACTTGTACGCCACCCCGGGCTCGGTCGTCCTCGGCTCGGCGAGCGAGAGGCCGACGAGCTCCTCGTAGGTGAACACCTTGTTCCGGACGGCCTCGAAGCCGGGCACGGTGTGCTCGAACATCGCGTTCGTGTAGTCCGCGAGACCGCTCCGGTGGGTGAGCAGGTGGCGCACCGTGATCCGGTCGTCGGGCAGCAGGCCCGGGAGGTACGCGTTGACCGGCTGGTCCAGCTTGATCTTTCCCTCGTCGACCAGTTGGAGGAGGACGACCGAGGAGAACGTCTTGGTGACGCTGCCGATGCGGAAGCGGGCCCGCGTGTCCATCGCCGCGCCCGTGCTCCGGTCCCGTACGCCCTCCACCCGGGACCGGACGCCGTCCGGGCCGGTGAAGCGGGCCATCGCGCCGGGAGCTCCGGCCGCCGTCGTATTGCGCAACGCCTGCGTCAGCGCTTCCAGATCGGGCGCGGCGGCCGGCTGCGCGGCTGCCTGGGCGGCCGAGCCCGGCGCGGTCGCCGCGTGGGCGGCGGTGGCGGGCAGCGTACCGCCGGCCACGACGGCGAGCAGGGCGGCGCCGACGGCCAGGCGCCGTGAGCGGGGGAGCGGCGACCGGGCGGACGGGGACGACGGGGACGACAGGGACGACGGGGACGCGGACAGGCGCACTTTGCTCCTCGGATGGGCCGGGCGGGCCGGCTTGGGGGGTTTGCGGGTCGATTCCGACCTTACGGATGATCAACGACAGGCAGGCACGTTTTCCAGCCAAGCCGCCCCGCGGACGTAAATGTTCGTCATCCACGCCTGATAGTCCGGAAGATACGACCAGACGTCATTGGTGTAGCCGTCCGAGGTCACCGACTCCGCGTGCTTCTGGCATGCGACGCGGATGGTCGTCGGCCCGGGGAAGGCGTAGACGCGCGCGGCCGCCGTGGAGGGCCGTTCCTTGGTCCAGACGCCCGAGCCCCAGGTCTGGAACACGTGTCCGGTGACCGGTCCGGTGTCCACGCGGACGGCCCCGTAGTAGCCGTTCGACAGTCGTGCGTCGGTGACCTCACTGACCATCAGCTTGGTGCCCGACTGCCGGGCCTCCGCCATCTTGCCCGCCCCGAGGTAGAGGGCGATGTGGTGCAGGTCCCGGGACGTTCCCCACACCAGCAGGTCGCCGGGGAGCAGCGGCGCGAGCCCCTGGGCGGCGGTGAAGCGGGCGTCCGCGCGGTGCGTGTAGTACTGCGCACTGGCCACCCCGTCCAGCAGGTCCGAGCCGGCTGCCTGCGCGTAGGCGTAGCGGACGAACCCCGAGCAGTCGAAGCCGAGCCGTTCGGGATCGTGCTCGCTCGCCGGATCGGTGGGGTCCACCTGCCCGTACGTGGCACCGGGCCCCGGGCCGTGACCACCGCCCCAGGTGTACCAGACCCCCTTTCCCACCTGTTCGCAGGCGGCGGCGACGGCGCGCTCGGCCGCCGCGGAGGCCCCGGGGGCCAGGACCCGGCAACCGCCGTCGGCGGCCGCCGGGCCTGCGGGGGTACAGAGGAGTACGGCCAGGAGCGCGAGGAGCGTTCCGATGAGACCTGTTCGACGCAGCACGAGGGGAGACGGGAGGGGAGACGCGAGGGGAGACACGATGGGAGACCTCGATTCACGGGGCGCGGTGGTGATGAAGCGCGGCCGTCCGACCGGCACTTGGCCGTCGGCGCCGCACCCGCGACCAGCCTGTCGGCCGCCGCCGCGTCCCGTCGAGGGCCGGGCGCGGCACCACCCGAACGGGCAACGGGAAACCCCCCAGGAAACCCCCGGAAGGCTCAGCAACGGCGCGGAGCCCGCGGCGGCAGACCGGGCACGAGCGCCTGCCGCTCGCGCGGTCCGAGGCGGCCCACCGTCCGGCAGATGTCCGCCAGCCGGGCGCCGGGATCCGGGTTCCACAGCCGTACGGTGCCGTCGTTGCTGCTGCTCGCCAGGGTCCGCCCGTCGGGGGAGAAGACGACCCCCCACACCGCGTTGGTGTGGCCCGACAGCGCGGCCCGGAGCCGGTGGCCGGGCACGTCCCACAGCCGCACCGTACGGTCGTTGCCGCTGCTCGCCAGGGTCCGCCCGTCGGGGGAGAAGGCGATGCCCCGCGCCGAGCCGGTGTGCCCGGTCAGCACCGCGGTGACGCGCCGCTGCTCCGCGTCCCACAGCCGTACGGTGCCGTCGTTGCCGCTGCTCGCCAGGGTCCGCCCGTCCGGGCCGAACGCGACGGCCCGTACCGCTCCCGCGTGCCCGCTGAGCGCGGCGAGCGGGCGGCGCCCGGCCACGTCCCACAGCCGTACGGTCAGATCGTCCCCGGCGCTGGCCAGGGTCCGTCCGTCGGGGCTGAAGACGACGTCGTTGGCGAAGTCGGTGTGCCCGGTGAGGACGGCGAGCGGACTGCGCGTGGCGGTGTCCCACAGCCGTACGGCGCCGTCGGCGCCGGCCGAGGCGAGGGTGCGGCCGTCGGGGGCGAAGGCCACCGAGAACACGGTCCCGGTGTGTCCGGTGAGGGTGGCGAGGGGAGCGCGCGTGGCGGTGTCCCAGAGGCGTACGGTGCCGTCGGCGCCGGCCGAGGCGAGGGTGCGGCCGTCGGGGGCGAAGGCCACCGAGAACACCGTCTCGGCGTGCCCCGCGAAAGTGGCCTGAACCCGCCGTCCGGCCACGTCCCACACCAGCACCGTGTGATCGGCGTCGGCCGTGGCCAGCAGTTTCCCGTCGGGGCTGTACGCGGCGTGCCACACCTCGGTGAACGGGCGCGCCGTCAGCACCGGCCCCCGCAGGTCCCAGAGCACGACGGACTGGTCGAACGCGGCGGTGGCGAGCACCGATCCCGCCGGATCCACGGAGACGGCGAGCACGTAGTCGGTGTGCCCGGCGAGCGTCGCCGTGAGCCGGGCGCTCCGGACGTCCCACAGCCGGGTGGTGCCGTCGCCGCCCCCGCTGATGACGGTGGTGCCGTCCGGCGTGTAGGCCACGGAGTTGACGTCGTCGCTGTGCCCGGCCAGCGTCGCGGTCGCGCGCCGCCCGCCGACGTCCCACAGCCGCACCGTACGGTCGACCCCGCCGGTGGCGACCGTACGCCCGTCCGGGGCGAAGGCCGCGCCCAGCACTTCCCCGGTGTGCCCCTCCAGCACGGCGGCCGGCTCCGCCCGCCGGGTGTCCCACAGCCGTACGGTCCCGTCGGCGCCGGCCGATACGAGGCTCCGGCCGTCCGGGGCGTAGGCCAGGGTGTTGACCCGTGCGGTGTGCCCGGTGAGCACGGCGCGCTCGCCGTGTTCCCCGGCCGGGTCCCGCAACTGGATGGTCCCGTCGGCGGTGGCGATGGCGAGGGTGCCCCCGTCGGGGGCGAAGGCCACCGCTCGGGCGCCCGCCGTGCTCGGGGGCAGCACCGACACGGGGCCGCCGCCCGCACCGACGGACCAGAGCCGGACCGGGCCGTCGGTGGAACCGGCCGCCAGGGTCCGCCCGTCGGGGCTGAAGGCGACCGTGCGCACCCGGCCGGGCGCGGTGAAGGCGGCGACCGTGCTCCGGTCGGCCACCCGCCGCAGCAGCACCTTCCCGTCGGAGCCGGCGGTCGCCAGGAGCCGGCCGTCCGGTGCGAAGGCCACCGCGTTGACCGGCCCGCCGTGCCCGGCCAGCCGCGCCAGGAATGGCTGCGACTGGGTGCTGAGCAGGGCGCCGCGCGCCTCGGGCGTCGCTTCGGCCCGGTAGGCCTCCTCGGCGAGCAGCATGGAGGCCTCGGGCTGTCCGGCGGACAGGGACAGCGACCGGGCGGCCAGCGCCTGGGACCGGGCGGTCCGCTCCTGGCCGAGCGCCCCCGCTCGCTGCTGGTACGCCACCCCGCCGGCGGTCAGCGCCAGCAGGAGCAGGACGACGAGGGTGGCCAGCATCCGCTGGTGCAGCCGGACCCGGAGCCGGTCCTGACGGCGGCGGGCCTCCTCCGCGGCCCGGCTCGCGTCGAGGAAGGCCGCCTCCCGGGGGCCCAGCCGGCTGCGGCCGTCCAGCTCGTCGGCCCAGGCGCGGGCGGTGGCGAGGCGGCTGCCGCGGTACAGCACGGAAGGGTCGCGGGCCTCGCGCACCCATTCGTCGGCGGCCTGGGCCAGTTGCTGGTGGACCAGCAGCCCGGCCCGGTCGGCGTGGATCCAGCCGCGCAGCCGGGGCCAGGCGTGCAGCAGGGCCTCGTGGGTGATCTCCACGCTCTCGCTGTCCGCGCTGATCAGCCGGGCCCGGACGAAGGCGTCGAGGCCTGCCGTCAAACTCCCGTCGTCGCCCGAAGGGCGGCCCCGCGGGGCAGACGGGAGTTTGACGGCAGGGCCCAGGGCGGCGGCGGCCCGCACGGTGTCGGCCTGCCCTTCCAGCAGGGCGGTGCGGCTCATCCGGCGCCGGGTCGGCCCCGTACCGTCGGCGATGTGCACCAGCCGGACGAGGAGCCGCCGGACCATCCGCTGCTCGGCCGGGTACAGGCGGGCGAACACCTGCTCGGCGCTGCGCGCGACGGCGCCCTGGATGCCGCCGGCGTACTCGTATCCCGCGACGGTGAGCGTGGATCCCTCGCGCCGCTGCCAGGTGGCCATCAGCGCGTGGGACATCAGGGGCAGGGCGCTGGAGGGAGCCTCCCCCGGCCAGGCTTCCGTACCACCGCCGGGGCGCGCCACGGGGTCCCCCGCACCGGGGTCCCGTACGCCCGCGTCCCGCAGCAGCAGCGGGACCAGCCCCGGCTCCAGTACGAGCCCGGCGAGCTCCGCCGGGCGCGTGATCGACTCCCGCAGCTCCGCCACGGACATCGGGGGCAGGACGAACAGCCCGTCGCTGAACACGGCGGCCAGCTCCGGCAGGTCCAGACACTCTCCGGAGAAGTCGGCCCGCACACCGAGCACGACGACGGCGGGTTCGTACCCGGCACCGGCACCGGCACCGGCCTCGGCCTCGGCACCGGACCCGGCATCGGACCCGGCGGGAGAGGCCGGGGAAGCGGACAGGGCAAGGAGAACCCGTACGAAGGAGCGGCGCTCCTCCTCGTCGGAGCAGAGGGTGAACAGCTCCTCGAACTGGTCGACCAGCAACACCGGCCGCACGGTCGGGAGCTGCTGCCCGTCCGGCCCGGGGTGGCCGCCGGCGCAGTGCGTCAGCCGGTGTACGGATTCGAGCAGCAGTTCCGGGTGGGCGCTCAACTGCCCCGGGGTGACGTCGAGATCGCCCCCCACCGCCTTGGCCGTGGCTTCGAGCAGTTCCCGTAGCGGATGCGCGGTGGGGGTGAAGCTGACGGCCGGCCAGCCGTCGGCCCCCGCCACCGGGAAGCCACCGCGCCGCAGCGCCGGTACCAGACCCGCGCTGAGCAGGGAGGACTTGCCCGCGCCCGATCGGGCGACGAGGAGCAACGGGCCGTGCCCGAGCCGGTCGTGGACCCGCTCGACGAGGGCGGCCGTGGCACGCTCGCGGCCGAAGAACCACTGGGCGTCCTGCGGGGTGAACGCCGACAGACCGCGGTAGGGGCAGACGCCGTCCGACTGCGGAGCACGCTGGTGGGGCGGACCGGGAGCGGCGGGAGCACCGGGCAGGCCGGGAGGACCGGGCCGGCCGGCCGGCTCGGTTCGGGATCCGGCCGGGGGCGGTCCCGACCCCTCGTTCTCCGGTACCAGCCGCAGGAGTTCGCCCTCGGCCCCGAGGGCCCGGTCGCAGCTGCGGGCGACATCGAGGGTGACCGGCTTCGCACCGGTCTCGATCTTGCTGAGATAGCCCTTGCTGTAGTGCGTCCGGCGGGCCAGGTCGCCCAGTGACAGGCCGCGCTGCACGCGCAGCCTTCGCAATTGGGCGGGAAAGGCCGCCGCGGTCCCGCTCGCGCGGTCCGGATCCCCCAAGACGTCCCCCATGGCAATGTGCGCCCAGGCTGTGAGAGGCAGGTGCCCAGGCTAGCGCGGGGGTCGGAGGGCCGACCGGCCATTCGTGCGGTGTCGCGCGAAACAGCGGCGTTCCGGAGCCCGGCCGCGGGCCGGACTCCGGAACGTCTGTGCGGGTGGCGAACGGGCGCAGTGGCCCGTGAACCGCTAGCGGTTGAGGGTGATCGAGTTGATCGGACCGAGGTCGGCGTAGACGCCGGTGCCCTGGGCGATCGGGTTGCCGCAGTTGACCCCGTTGGAGCCGGCGCACAGGCGTGCGGTGGCGCCGCCGTACTGGTTGTTGAGGACCCAGTGGTTGCCGTACTGGTTGGTCAGGTTGTGGGCCCCGTAGCTGTAGAAGACGTGGCTCGGGCTCACGGCGGGGTTCTGGTTCTGCGGGTAGATGCAGACCGCCCCGTCCGGGCATCCGGCCCACGTGTCGGCCGGCTGGCCGCCGGACGCGCCGGCGGCTCCGCTCAGTGCGACGACGGCGGCCGCGGCGGTGGCGAACGCGGCGGCGCCGCGGATCATCTTGCGCATGGTGTCCCCTCGGGTCTTGCTCCGTGCTGACACTTAGAGCCTGTCCCCGGCGGGCACCGGGGTCGACGGGTTTCCCGTCGCCCGTCCGCGGACCGGACCGGGAAACCCCCTGTGACCAGCGAACTCCCCGAAGGAGGGGCAACGCCCGTGCCTGCTCCTTCGGCCCAGCGCGGATGAGGCCTTCGGGCGAACGCGCTGCGCGGTGCACGGGGCGGCCGCCGCCGGGGTGATAGCCCGAGGGGACCAACACACCCCGGAGGTGCGGCCGCACATGACCAGGCGACTCGTGACGCGGCCCGCCCGGCGGCTCCCTCCCGGCGGCCGCCCCCGCGGCGAAGGCGGGACCGGCCGGGCCCGTACCCCTGAGCCGGCGGTGGCCCCGGGCGCACGGGCGGCCGCCGCCGCGACCCCGGTGGCCCCGGCCCTGCGGACGGCGGCCGGGTACGCCTGGCGGCTGCTGGTCGTCGGCGCGGCGGCGTACGCGGTCTTCGCCGTCCTGGGACGGTTCCACGAGATCGCGCTGGCCCTCTTCCTCGGGCTGGTCGCGGCGGCCATGCTGCGCCCGCCGGCCGCGCTGCTGGCCCGGGTGATGTCCCGCGGGCTCGCCGTGGCCTGCACGCTGATCGTCAGTCTGGTCCTGATGCTCGGCGGCCTCGCGCTGGTCGGCGAGGCCGTCGCGGGGGAATGGCCGACGCTGGTGCGCGAGTTCCGGGTCGGGCTGGCCCGCATCCAGAGCTGGCTCCAGGGTCCGCCGTTCCACCTGGACTCGCACGCCCTGAGCGACGTCCAGTCGAAGATCGGCACCTACCTCTCCAGCCACCGCTCCACCGTGCTGAGCACGGCCCTGAGCGGTGCGGGGCGGGTCGTGTCGGTGCTCACCGTGGCGGCCTTGGGGTTGTTCTGCTCCATCTTCTTCATCCACTCGGGCGACCGGCAGTGGAACTGGTTCTGCGGACAACTGCCCGAAGGGGTACGGGGGCGGGTGGCCGAGGCCGGCCGCGCCGCCTGGCGGACCTTCACGGGCTACACCCACGGCATCGTCCTCGTGGCCGCGACCAACGCCGTCCTCGTGGGCATCGCGCTCTACCTCCTCGGCGTCCCGCTGGCCGTGCCGCTCGCCCTGCTGGAGTTCGTGGCCGCCTTCGTCCCGCTCATCGGCTCCCCGGTGGCCCTCGGCGTCGCCGCCGTCGTCGCCCTCGCCACCAAGGGGCCGCTCGTGGCCGCCCTGGTGGTCGCGCTCATCGTGGTCATCGGCCAGATCGAAGGGCACCTGCTGCATCCGCTCGTGATGAGCTGGGCGGTGCGCCTGCACCCGATGGTGGTGGCCCTGTCGGTGGTCGCGGGAGCCATCGCCGCCGGGATCGTGGGGGCGGTGGTGGCGGTGCCCCTGGTCTCGGTGGCCTGGTCCGTCCACCAGTCCCTGCGCAAGCGCAAGGCCCGTACGGGCTGACGCGCAAGGCCCGTACGGGCTGACGTGCGGGGGGCGTATGGGCTGACGCGGAGGGGGCCGTACGAGCCGACGCGGAGGGGCCCCGCACGCGCGGAGCCCCGTCAGCCGAGGGGGTCCACGACGGCCTCGACGTGGTCGGCGACCGCGACGAGCAGCACCCGCGTGCCCGCCTCCAGCGCCCGCCAGCGGTGCTCCACCCCGCCGGTGAGGTACAGCGTGTCGCCGCGGCCCAGGTGGTGGCTCCGCCCGTCCACCTCGACCTCGGCCGCGCCGTCGGCCACGTACATCAACTCGTCGTTGCGGTGCCGGAACGCACGCTCGGCGTCGTGGTCCCCGGTGAACTCCAGCGCGTGCATCTGGTGCTGGCCGCGTACGAGCGGACGGACCCGGGCCGCCGGATCCGGCCCGGCGTCCGGCCCGGAACCGAGCCCCGCATCCAGCCCCGGATCGGCGTCGGCCCGCACGATGTCCACCCGGCGCGGGGCCTCACCGGCGGCCAGCAGCTGCACGGCCGTGGTGTCCAGGGCGTCGGCCACCCGCTGGAGGGAACGCATGCTGGGGCGGGCCCGGTCGTTCTCGATCTGGCTGAGGAAGGGCGAGGACAGCCCGCTGCGCGCGGCCACCTCGGCGAGGGTGAGGTCCAGAGCCCTGCGCCGTCTGCGGATGCCCGCACCGATCCTCCGCTCGGACGTCTCGTCTTCCACCTGGCCGCCCACCCCGCTCCTCGTTCGCCGCCACTGACGATCATCTTCCCGCACCCCGCCGCGGGCTTCGCACGCCCTTCACAGTGCCGCAACAATGCGCCGCTAACTTCAAAGGAGATTGCTCGCATCAAAGAAAGTTTCACGCTCGTTCGCGTTCCGCAGGAGGACAGCATGCCCCCGGTCGACCAGAACTTCCGCCGCCGCCGCGGCACCGGTCTCATCGCCCTCGACCCCACCGCCTCGGAAGGCGGGTACACCCTCTACGCCCCGCTCACCGGCACCGGCGAGGTCTACCTGATCGACATCCACGGCGACGTGGTCCACGAGTGGCGGCTGCCCTACCGCCCCGGCCGGCACGCCCGGATCCTCGACAACGGGAACCTGGCCTACAGCGGCGTGCTCCCCGGCGAGGAGGCCCTCTTCCCGATGTGGCACAAGTACCGCGGCGGCGTGATGCTCGAAGCCGCCCCGGACGGCACCGTCCTGCGCGAGCACCGCGATCCGCTCCAGCACCACGACGCCCACCACCTCGGCGACGGCCGCGTCCTCTACACCGCGCTCGAACCCCTGCGGGGCGCGGACGCGGAGGGCGTGCTCGGCGGAGTGCCCGGCTCGGAGGCGGCCGACGGCACGGTGTGGGCCGACACCATCACCGAGGTCGACGCCGACGGCTCCGTACGCTGGTCGTGGAGCGCGGCCGAACACCTCGACCGGGCCGAGTACGCCCTGCACCCCGACTACGCGCGCGAACACTGGCCGCTGATCAACAGCGTCGTGCCGCTCGCCGACGGGAACGTCCTGGCCAGCCTGCGCAGCGTCTCGGCCGTGGTCGTCATCAGCCGGGAGACCGGCGAGATCCTCTGGCGCACCGAGCCCGGAGTCGTCTCACAGCAGCATGCCCCCACCGAACTCGCCGACGGCAGGGTGCTGGTGTTCGACAACGGCGTCTTCCGGCCCGGATCGGACGTCCCCTACTCCCGCGTCATCGAGATCGAGCGGTCCTCCGGCAAGGTGGTCTGGGAGTACCACGACCCCGCCCGCGAGGCCTTCTTCGCTCCGTTCATGGGCAGCGCCCAGCGCCTCGCCGGCGGCAACACCCTCGTCACCGACTCCCCGTCCGGCCGTCTCTTCGAGGTGACCCCCGAGGGCTACCTCTGCTGGGAGTACGTCGTCCCCCACTTCGGCCCCTACCAGGAGTCCGAGGTCCGAGGCCTGTTCCCGTCCGAACCCAACGCGGTCTTCCGTGCCTACCGGTACACCGCCGAAGAGCTGCCCTGGCTGAACAGAGAGGCAGCCCGATGAGCGCCGCCTCCGCGAAGCGCGCACCGGAGAGCCCGGAGAGCCCGGAGGGCCCCGTGAGTCCCGTAAGTTCCGTGAGTCCCGTGGACGAGCGGCTGCCGCTGCGTCGGCTGGCCCCGCTGTCCGCACAGCACGTACTGGCCATGGTGGCCGCGCCCGTCTCCACCACGTTCCTGACCGGTCAGGCCCTCGGTCTCACCGCCGCCGCCACCGCCTCCCTGCTCAGCGCCACCCTCGTGCTCTGCGGCGCCGGCACCCTGCTCCAGTCCCTCGGGATCTGGCGGTTCGGGGCCCGGCTGCCCTTCGTCATGCTCCCCGGCGGGGCGGCCACCGCCCTCTTCCTCCAGATAGCCAAGGACCACGGCCCCGCGACCGCGACC
Organism: Streptomyces sp. GL_148; assembly: GCF_057834205.1. NCBI lineage: Bacteria > Bacillati > Actinomycetota > Actinomycetes > Kitasatosporales > Streptomycetaceae > Streptomyces > Streptomyces sp. GL_148. The sequence goes on from NZ_CM174396.1 coordinate 8,206,247, forward strand.
GGCTCGGTGCTCCTCGCCGCGGCGCTGCTCTTCGCCGTACTGCCCTTCTACGCGAAGGTCGTACGGCTCTTCCCGCCCGTGGTCATGGGCGTCACCGTGCTGCTCATCGGGATCGCCATGATCCGGGTCGCCGCCCAGCTGGTCACCGGCCGCCCCGGGAACCCCGGGTACGCCGCGCCGTCGGCCGTCGTGCTGGCCGGAGCCACCATCGGCTGCACCGTGCTGTTCCTCATGGTGCTGCGCGGGATCTGGCGGCAGACCGCCGTGCTCCTCGGCATGGGCGCGGGCACCCTCATCGCGCTCACGACCGGCCTCGGCCATTTCGCGCCCGTGGGCGGAGCCGGCGGGGGCCTGACCCTGCCGCACCTCCTCCCGTACGGCGCACCGCACTTCGACGTGCTCGCCGCGCTGCCCCTCCTCGTCTTCAGCCTCACCACCCTCGCGGAGATCACCGGGCAGACGGTGCTCAACAGCGAGACGGTGGGCCGCGAGAGCGACCCCGGCCGCGATGTGCCCCGGGTGGCCAGGGCCGACGCCCTGATCTCGGTGTTCGGCGGGCTGTTCGGCACCTCGCTGATGGTCACGAGCGCCGAGAACATCGGCATCGGGCGGCTCACCGGTGTCCGCAGCCGCTTCGTGACCGCCGGCGCGGGAGTACTGCTCATCGCCGTCGGCCTGCTGGCACCCGTCTCACGGCTGCTCGCCGCGATCCCCGCGCCCGTCGTCGGCGGATCCGCCCTGGTGATCTACGGGATCATCGCGGTGATGGGCGTCGACATGCTCGGGCGGACATCGCCCGGCGCCGGCGGCGGTTCCACCGTGATCGCGCTGGCCCTCACCGCCGGACTGCTGCCGGTGGTGGCCCCCGACCTCTACCAGGGGTTCCCCACCTGGGCCCGGACGGTTCTCGGCAGCGGGGTGGTGGCGGGCACGCTCGCCGCGGTCCTGCTCCACGCACTCTTCCGCACCTTCGGGGGCGGCGAGCCGCCGGGCAGGGTGTCCGCGCAGGAGGCCGGCCCCGCGGACTGACGGCGGCCATCCGCCGGGCCGGCGGCTATCCTCACGCGGCGAAGGCGGGTACAACTGCTGTGCGAAGAGGGGAAGCCGATGCTGCGCGATGCGCGCGAGTGGTTCGACGGCGCGGCCGACGGGGAGATACGGGCACTCGAAGAGGTGCCCGGCATCGATCCGGAACGGCTGCGGGAACTGTGGTGTGCCGAACCGGAGCTGATGCTCCGCCTCGACCGCCTGCACACGGCCGCGCAGCGGGCCTTCGAACGGCGTACGAGGGTGGCGGTCACCGAGGACCTGCTCCGGGCCCTGCGCGCCGTGGCCCGGGGTGCGGACGTGGCCCGGCTGGAGACGGCGGTCGCGCTGGCCGGAACGCGGCTGGAGGCCGACACGGCCACCGCCGGGGCACGCGGCCTGAACACCGGCCTGACGTGCGGGATCGTGGTCAGCCCGGTGATCCTGGTCGTGGTCTTCGCGCTGGGGGCGTGGGTGCCCAGGATCTTCGGAGTGGAACTCGGCTGCCAGTCGCGACTGGCCCTGGCGGGGGCCCTGGTGTGCTTCGCGGGCGGCGCGATGGGCGCGGTCTTCAGCGTGATCGTCCGGCTGCGTGATCCCCGGCAGCTCATCCGCGACGGTTCGGACGGGGCCGGCCCGGCCGTGGATCCGGTCCAGCTGTGCCGGGCGCTGCGCCAAGAGGGCTGGTACCGGGTGGTGGTGGGATGGTTCCTGGCCACCGCGCTCTACCTCCTCGTCGCCGGCGGCATCCTCACCGTCCTCACCCCGCCGGCCACCCCGGCCGAACTGTGCGCGCCCGGCCCGTTCCCCGGCGCCGAGCACGGGGCCCTGGTCAAGACCTGGTTCTTCTGGGGAGCCATCGGCTTCCTCGCGGGCCTGAACGAACGGTGGGCGCGCGGTCTGCTGCGCCACCCGTCGGCACCCGGGAAGGAGACGGCCTAGTGCCTGTCGTCAAACTCCCGTCGTCGCCCGAGGCAGACGGGAGTTTGACGACAGGCCCTAGCCGGCCCGCGCCGGACGGCATGATCCGCGGGATCCGGTTAGCGTCGGGGGATGAGTACCGAACCGCAGACCTTCGAGATCCTGCTGGTGCCCGAGCACGTGGTGGAGGGGTCGCCCGACGACGCCGTCCGCTCGGCCGTCGTCGCACGGACCGGCCAGAACGGGGCCTCCGGCTACCCCCGCTACTCGGGTGACGGGATGGTGGCCGACATCGATCCCCACACCCGAACGGTGGAAGCACTCCTCGTGGACGGCTCCGAGCTCGACTACGGCCTCAAGCCCGTCCTGTACCCGCCCACCTGACACGCCGTACGTCGCCGCCCGCCGTACGGTCGGCGGGCGGCGAGCAGGCCCGGCCTGATCCGCCGCTCGCCGCCCGCCGCTGCGCGAACCGGACGTCGGCCGCCGCTACTCGAAGCGCGCGGTGTCCCCCGCGCCCCGCCGGACGATCTCGGCCTCGCCGCTGGAGAAGTCGATGACCGTCGTCGGCAGCGTCCCGCATTCGCCCGAGTCGACCACCATGTCCACGACGTGGTCGAGCCGGTCCTTGATCTCCCAGCCCTGCGTCATCGGCTCCGCCTCGTCGGGCAGGAGCAGCGTGCTCGACAGCAGCGGCTCGCCGAGCTCGGCCAGCAGGGCCTGGACCACCACGTGGTCGGGGATGCGCACGCCCACCGTCTTCTTCTTCGGGTGCTGGAGCTGGCGCGGCACCTCCTTCGTCGCCGGGAGGATGAAGGTGTAACTGCCGGGGGTGGACGCCTTGATCGCGCGGAAGACGTCGTTGTCGATGATGACGAACTGGCCGAGCTGCGCGAAGTTCTCGCACACCAGGGTGAAGTGGTGGCGGTCGTCGAGCTGCCGGATGGACCGGATCCGGTCCACGCCGTCACGGTTGCCCAGCTGGGCGCCCAGCGCGTAGCAGGAGTCCGTCGGGTAGGCGACGAGCCCTCCGGCGCGGATGCCGTCGGCGATGCTGCCGATCGCGCGGGGCTGGGGGTTTTCGGGGTGTACGTCGAAGTACTTTGCCATCCGCCGAGCCTACGGGATCCGGTGGTTCCGGCACTCGGGCCCGGCGCTCTCCGCGGCCCCCCGAGGACTCCGTGAGGCCCCCCGAGGCCCCCCGAGGACTCCGTGAGGCCGGGCCGCACAAAAAAATGGCCGATTGTCCATTCTTTATGCTGCACGGACCGGACAATCTCGTGATGGCGATCATATTCGTTGCGCCGCGTGCCTGAATTTTTCGGCGGTGTGCATAGGCTGCGGGAATCGGTGGCCTGCCCGCGGCCGATTGGCCACGCACGGGGATTTGCCACACATGACCGCCACGTCACTCCAGCCAGCCGGAAAGCCCCTCTCCACGCGAGGTCGCAGAGGGGTTGCGCCCCAGGTGGGCGGGGGTAAGTGGAATATTGAATTCCTTTCCGCTCTCGCGGCCGCGCTCATATCCATGGCGGCTTACAGTTCCGGTCTCGCGGCACGCGGCGTCTACCCTTTCGGTTCCGTCCCGCGCGCCACCAACGACCTGCGCCACCAATACGTTCCGTTCCACACCCGCCTCTGGGACCTCCAGCACGGCAACGCCCAGGGAGATCTGCTCTTCAACTGGCAGAGCGGCTACGGTGTCGGATTCCTCGGTGACTTCTTCACCTATCTCACCAATCCGTTCTCCCTGCTGACCGGCCTCCTGCCCCGCCAGCAGGCGGAGCTCTCCGTCTACCTCGTCAGCCTCTGCAGCATGGGCCTCGCCGCCGCGCTGATGACCGTGTACCTGGGACGCCTGCGCCCCGGCTCGCCCTGGCTGCGCGCCCTGCTCTCCGTCGGCTACGCCGTCTGCGGCTGGGCAGTCGCCGAGGGCACCGTCGTGCCGATGTGGACCTGGGGCCTGGTCGCGATACCCATGCTCGGGATGGCCGCCGACTGGTGTCTGACCGGCCGCCGCTGGATCCTGGGCAGCCTCCTCGTCGCCCTGTGCTGGTTCGCCAACTTCTACACCGCCGCCATGGCCACCGCGGCCACCGCGCTCGTGTTCTCCGTACGGCTCCTGCTCGCCGACACCGACCTGCGCACCCGCGGCCGGGCGCTGTGGCGGGCCGTCACCATGACCGGCACCGGACTGCTCCTCGCCGCCCCCGCCATCCTGGTGTGCGCCTTCGCCGACCGGCGGGCCCAGCCCACCGAGCTGTACGTGGTCAGCGTGAACACCGACCCGCTGACCTTCTTCTCGATGCTCATACCGGGCACCCACCCCGTCCGCGTCGCGTCGCCGAACGTCTACGCCGGGGTGCTCGTCCTCCTCCTCGTCCTGACCCTGCCCTTCCAGTCGAAGGTGCGCGGCCGCGAACGCCTCACCTGGCTCTCGCTCCTCCTGCTGACCGGCGTCTCCTTCGTCCTCACCCCCACCGCGGAACTGTGGCAGGGCGGGGCCCTCCCGCACGGCGCCCCCTTCCGCGAGTCCTTCGTACTCAGCGGCATGCTGGCGATGGCCGCCTGGATCTGCCTGGCCCACATGCCCCGGCCCCGGGCCCTGCTCGGCGGCGCGGGCCTGCTGGCCCTGCTCGTCGCGGCCACCTACGACCTCCCGCCGGTCAACGGGCAAGCCCTCACCGGCGCCTTGACCGGCGGGGCCGTCACCACCGTCCTGCTGCTGTTCTACGCACGCGGGCTGCGCCGCCCCGCCCGCACCGGCGTCATGCTGCTGCTGGCCGTCTCGGTCTTCGCCGGCACCGCGTACTGCGTCTACGGCAACTCCGTGGCCGACGACCCCCGCCGGCGCGGCCCCGTCCGCGCCCAGACCATGACCGAGCGAGGCAAGGGCGCGCACCAGGCCCTGGGCGCGCACAAGAACTGGCCCGCCACCCGGGCCGACGCCGGATCCGGCCTCTTCGTCACCAACAACGACGCGATGCTGGTCGGCGGCCAGGGCGGCGCCTACTACAGCAGCTACGTGAGCGTGGAGACCGCGCGCGGACTGCGCGGCCTCGGCCTCGGCCAGGGCATGGGCGGCCGCCACCTGTGGCCCGTGGGCGACCCGGTGCTGCGGGCCCTGCTCGGCATCGGCACCGTCCTGGAACCGGTCGGCGAGAGCGGCGTCACCGTCCGCACCCTGCCCGCCCCGCCCCTGGTCACCCTCCGCGCACCGGGCAGCGACCAGTCCTACGGGGCCCCCGAGGGCTCCGTCTGGGCCCGCCGCCAGGCCGCCCTCGGCGCCAGGATCTACACCGTGCCCGCGCTCGCCCGCAGCGGCGGGCCGGCCGCACCCGCACCGGCGGCCGGGCCGGGGTTCGCCCTGACCAGGGCCGAGGGCAAGGGCCCGGCGAGCTGGACCGCGTTCACCGGGCAGTGCGCCCCGGGGGCCCGCGCCTTCCTCCACGCGCCCGACCTGTACGCGACCGTCCGGGCCGAAGACACCGGCCGGCTCGAGGAGTTCGTCGGCAGGCCGCCCGTGGTCAGTGCTCCGGTCACGGAACTGGGCACGGCGGCGGCCGACGGGCGTTTCGCCTTCTCCGTGCGCACCCCGAAGGACGGCCAGGTCCTGCCGCCCGAGGCGCTCGGCTGCCTGGACCAGGCCGCCTTCGACGCCGCCGTGGCCCGGCTGAAGGCAGGCGGGGCCACCCACGTCACGGCCGGCGGACACACCGTCGACGCCCGGCTACCCAAGGGCTCGACCGGCACCGCGGTGCTCGCCACCACGGCGTCCCCCGGCTGGAGCTGCTCGGTCGACGCGGGACCGGCCCGCGCCCCGGTCCCGTACCAGGGCCTGCTCGGCGTCCCGCTGGGATCCGGCGGCGCCGACCGGCTGCAGTGCTCGTACGTCCCCGAGGGGCTCCGCGCGGGTCTGGCCGGCACCGGCGCGGGCCTGCTGCTCATCGCGGGCGCCCTGGCCGGTGCGCGGTGGCGCGCCGCCCGCAGGGCGTGAGGCGTGGGGATGGGCAGCCGGGTGCCGGACCGCAGGGGCGGTTCGGCACACGGCTCCGGGGCGGCACACCGCTCGTGATCGGCCCCGCCCCGCCGTCGACCTCGAAGAGCGCCCGCCCCGCCACCGGTCTGCCGACGGTGGCGGGATTCCTCACCGCCCGCGGTCCGCGCGGGCGGTGAGCGTGGCCGGCGTCGGACCGTCCGGACGCACCGTGATGCTGTAGGCGGCCTTGTCCGGGACGGACCGGAAGGCGGGCACGTGGGCCGGCAGCAGCTGCTCCAGCAACACCGTCGACTCGCGCAGCGCGAACTGCAGCCCGAGGCAGGCGCGGGGGCCGATGCCGAAGGGCACGTACCCGCCCGGGACGGACGGCCGGCCGCCCGGTGCGGTGAAGCGCAGCGGGTCGAAGCGCCCGGGATCGGGCCACAGCCCGGGGTCGCGGTGCGCGAGGTAGGGGCAGACGAGCACGTCGGTGCCCGCCTCGATGGCGTAGCCCGCCAGGACGTCGTCCTCGACGGCGTGCCGGGGCAGGATCCAGGCGGACGGGTACAGCCGCAACGTCTCGTTGACCAGGGCCTGGATCGCCTCCCGGCGCTCCGCCGAGCCCTCGCCGCCCGCCGCGAGGGCCCACGCGCGGGCCTCGGGACGGCGGTCGAGGAGCAGGTACAGCCAGGTCAGCGTGGTGGCCGTGGTCTCGTGCCCGGCGACCAGCAGCGTGACCAGCTCGTCGCGGATCAGCCGGTCGGAGTACTCGGGCCGCTCGGCCGAGGCCTCCACCAACAGGTGGAGCAGCCCCGGCCCGTCGGGCCCCGCGCAGCCCCGGCGGGCGGCGGCGATGGCGTGGTGGGCCACGGCGTCGATCCTGGCCAGATCGGCGGCGACCGCCTCCCCGGCGTCGGCGGAATCTGCGGGCAGCGTCGGAAGCGCCGCCACCACGGCCGCGACGGAGCCCAGTTCGCGCTCGGTGTCCGCGTCCAGCGGGTGGCCGGTCAGGGAGCGCCAGATGGTGTCGAGGGCGAAGCGCCGCATCTCCTCGCCGACGTCGAAGACCTCCCCGGTACGGGCGTACGCGGCCCAGCGCCCGGCGGTGATCCGCGCGGCCTCGGCGATCCGCTGCTCGTAGCGGCGCATCCCGGTCCCCGTGAACTGGGACTGCAGGAGCCGCCGTTGCCGCTTCCACGCCTCGCCGGTCGCGGAGAGCACGCCCTCGCCGACCAGCAGCCGGGCGCGGTGCGAGCGTTTGACGTAGCGCTGCGGATGCAGGGCCAGCACGTGCTGGATCGCCCCGGGATCGGTGACCAGCACGGTCGGCCGGCCCGTCGGCCCGCTGCCCGACGCACTGCCCGACCCGCTCCCCGATCCGCCCCCGGGGCCGTCGCCGAGCCGGAACGCACCGACCCCGCCGAGCCGTCCGCACACCTCGGCCAGCAGCTCGACGAGCTGGCCTCCCCCCGCGCTCCACCGCTCCACGACGGAGGGGTCCAGCTCGGGGACCGGGGGACTGAGGCGGCCCACGGGACCGGTTTCGATGGCCATCGGTGTTCCCCTGTTCGTCCGTTCGCCGGCTGGGCCGGGTTCCGCTCGGCACCCCTGCGTTCCGCCGGGTTTCGGCGGGTTCCGCCCGCGCGTCCGGCCGGCGGCAGCACGGACTGTACGGGACCGGGCACGGACGGGGGTCGGCCTTCGGCCAGGCGGCACACCGCCCCGGACGGCCCCTCGACGGATCGGTGACGTGCCTTCGGCGGACGGGAGACGGGCCCGCGACGGACCGGTGACCCGCCCTACGCCGGGCGGGTGCCCCTCCGGCCCGCCTCCGGGCCGAGGCGGGAGGCGGCCCGTTGGATGGGGGTCCGGGGGATCGTGGTCAGGGGCCGGGGCGCGCGATCGGCAGTGGATCGGTTCCTGAGGAGTGGAGATGGGTCCGTTCTCGGCGGACGGGGTACGGGACGCGCTGGACCGCACCCAGGCCGCGATGCTGCTGCCCGCCGTACTCGTGGGCGCCGGGGCGGGACTGGGCGCGGTGGGCTTCCGCTGGCTGATCGAGGTCTTCACCCGGGTGTTGTCCGGCCACGACGACTACTCCTCCGCCGGCCATGCCGACAACCCGTACGTGCCCTGGCTCGGACCGTACTTCGTGCTGCTCGCGCCCGTGGTCGCGGGCGCGCTCTACGGGCCGCTCGTCTACCGCTACGCCAAGGAGGCGCGCGGCCACGGAGTCCCCGAGGTGATGTACGCGGTCGCCCGCAAGGGTGGCCGGATTCCGCCCCGGGTCGCGGTGGTGAAATCCCTCGCCTCCGCGCTGTGCATCGGCGGCGGCGGTTCCGTCGGCCGCGAAGGGCCCATCGTCCAGATCGGGGCCGCCCTCGGCTCCACCGCCGGAGCCCTCCTGCGCGTGCGCGAGGAACGGATGCGGCTGCTCGTCGCCTGTGGCGCGGCCGGCGGCATCGCAGCCACCTTCAACGCGCCCCTGGCCGGCGTCTTCTTCTCGATGGAACTGATCCTGCGCGATTTCACGGCCCGCGCCTTCGGCCTGCTGGCCGTCTCCTCGGTCACCGCCAGCGTGATCGGACGCGTGCTCCTCGGCGACGAACGGTTCCTGGACCTGGCACCGGTGAGCACCGGCCACCTGGCCGCGTACGCCCTGTACGTACTGCTCGGCGCCGTGGCCGGGGTCGTCGGGGTGCTCTTCACCAAGGTGCTGTACGGGGTGGAAGACCTCTGCGACTCCGTCTGGCACGGCCCGGAATGGCTCCGCCCGGCAGCCGGCGGCATCGTGCTGGGCGCGATCCTGCTCGCACTGCCCGAGATGTACGGGGTCGGCTACCCGGTCCTCGGCAAGGCCGCGGCGGGCGGGTACGCGATCGGATTCCTGCTCGTGCTGCTCGTCGGCAAGATCATCGCGTGCAGCGTCACGATCGGGATCGGCGGCTCGGGAGGCGTCTTCGCACCCAGCCTCTTCGTCGGCGCCATGCTCGGCAGCGCCTTCGGACAGTCGATGGACCACCTCGCCCCCGGAGTTACCGGCTCGGCCACGACCTACGCCGTCATCGGGATGGGCGCCGTCTTCGCCGGCTCGGCCCGCGCACCGATCACCGCCGTCGTCATCATCTACGAACTGACCGGCGAGTACGGCATCGTCCTGCCGCTGATGGCCGCCGTCGCCGTCGCCACCGGAGTCAGCCACGCGCTCAGCCGGGACACCGTCTACACGGCCAAACTCCGCCGCCGCGGCGTCGACTTGGACCTGACGGGCCCGGCCGCGATCGAGGTCCGGACCGCCATGGGACCACCGCCGCCCGCGCTCGCGCCCGGCACCGGACTGCGCGAGGCGATCACGGTGATGATCGAGGCGGGCGCCGACCGCCTCCCGCTCGTCGACCGCCACGGCCACTACGCGGGTTCGGTCGGCGCGCCCGCCCTCTCCCGGGCCCTGCACGAAGGCCTCCCCGAGAACACGCCCGTCGAGACGGTACGGGACCACCCGCCGGCCCTGCTCGCCGGCCAGTCCCTCCAGCAAGCGCTGCCGCTCCTCGCAGCGAGCGAGGGCGACGGACTCCCGGTCCTCGACGAGGAACGGCTCCGCCTCCTGGGATGGGTCTCCCACCGCTCGGCCCTGCTGGCCCTGCACCCGCAGGCCTGATGAGGCGACAGGTCCGGGGAGCGGCGGCCGCCTCGCGCGCGGGGGTCTGCGTGCCGGGGAGCCGGTGTCAGTACGCGCCGATGGACCAGAAGACCCCGACCTCGTCGTCGGACACGGCGATGAGGCCCAGTTCTTCGAACAGGTCGAGGCCCTTGATGTACTCGCTCGTGAGGAACCTGTGGACCGTCGTCCCTTCGAGGCCGGCCCGGACGAAGTCCCGGGCGGGGTGCGAGGCCGCGTCCCGGGCGTTCGTCCAGAACCGGGCGTCCCGGCCGTAGCGGTCCAGCAGGAACCGTGCGTCGGCCAGCAGGGCATCGCGATCCGGCCGGTTGCGGACGGGCTGGCAGTGGCCCCACTCCTCCGCCATAACGGCGAGCGCGGTGACGGCCCCCGCCGGCTCCAGCTCGTACAGGCGGTCCCGGAACCCGGCGGCGGGCGGCGGCTCGAAGGGGTACGCCGGCACGACGTTGCGGGCATCGTTGGTGCGGTCGCCGTCGAGCCGCAGCCAGCCGCGCGGGTCCGGGACCTCGCGGTGCATCAGCGCGAGCACGTCCTCGGCCCAGTCCTCGTTCCGGCGCGGACCGGTGGCGAGGAAGACGTACGGGTCCTCCAGCAGGCGCAGGGCCGCCGCGTTCCAGGGACTGCGACGCCGCCACAGCTCCATGAGGGTGCTGCCGACGCCGAGGGCGAACACCTCGGCCGGTGAGCGCGGGATGCCGGCCAGCTCTCCGTACCCCCACCGCAGGAGTTCCGAGGCCGCACCGTCCGCGGCGGCCTCGCCGAGCTCGCGCGGCGGCTCGGGGACGACGGCCCGGTTTCCACGCCGGAGTTCGCCGGCCGCCCGGCACAGGTCTTCCAGGTGGGCGCCGAGGAGGTCGAGGGCCATGCGGTCGTCGTCTGGCGTGCTCATGGGCCAACCCTAGGCAGCCGTCTCTTCCGGATCTCGCTCCCCCCTCCTCCCCCTCCCGCGGTAACTGGGGGAGACGCGCGCTCGACCGGCAAGATCCGACGAAGGCGGCCTACGGCCGCAGCCCCCGGACGGGCTCCAGTCGGAGCTGCTGCGGAGCCGACTTCAGCCGGAGCGAGAGGTCCGGCAGGCGCGGCGCCTGCCCGGCCGTGAACCAGAGCAGGACGTTCTCACCGGTCCGGACCGGCAGCGCGGGGAAGGTGTTCTCCGCGTGCTCGGAGAGGTGTACCGCCTGCGCGGGGGTCCCGGCGGCGGCCAGGACGGGGCGCAGGTGCTGCTCGAAGTGACCGGCGAAGGCCATGAGGTCCAGGGGGTGACAGACGGTCGCCACGATGGGCCCGTTGGTGGCCGGGGCGGCGAAGCCCGGTCCGCGCAGCAGGAGCACATCGTCCGAATCGATCATGGTCGCGTTGGCCGTCTCGCGATGGGCCTGCCAGACGGGGCCGCCGTAGAAGGCGTGCAGCGCCCGCGCCCGTGCTGCCATGTCCGGGAAGCTGCGGAGCCAGACGAAGCGGTCCGGGTCGTCGAGGTCCCGGAACCGGCCGCCCACGGTGATGCCGGCCGCCTCCTGCCCAGTGACGAATTCCCGCTCGAAGAGGTCGACCAGGGTGTCCCGGGCGCCCGGACGGAGGGTGTACTGCCGGAGTTCGACTATGACGTTCATGGCCCGGACGCTAGAGCCGGTCCACTGACACCTCCTGTCAGTGGACCGGCACGGACACGCACGAGACCGGGCGGCTCCCCGTGCCGGACGCGGAGCGGGCCCCGGACTGGAACCGCTGCCCGATCGCGCTGGGGCCGCCCGCCCGCGCAAGCCCTCGCGTACCGCCCGACCGGCTCACTCCCCGCCGGGCAACCGCTCGCGCGCCCGGCGCATGATCTCGGCGCGCTGGCCGGACCGGAGGGTGCCGGGGCATGCGTGCCCGCCCCACGCGGCGCCACCCATGGCGTGGACCCCCAGCCCCGGCTGGTCCGGGCGCTCGCTGACGGCCGGCGGCCAGCCGTGCGAGCCGGCGCCCCAGGCGAAGATGCGGGCGACGGCGTCGACCTGCGCCTCGGTGAGCGACCGGGTCGCGAAACCGGAGGTCTCGACCGAGGCCCACGACCCGTTGCCCTCCACCTGCGCCCAGGCCCGGTCCAGGACGGACACGTACTGCTCCGTCTCCCCGTCCCGGGAGACCCAGAAGTGCGAGGAGGTCTTGATCCCGGGGGTGTTGAACCGCTCGTACAAAGACCCCTCGCCCTCCTGGACATGGAGCACGAGCCCGCGCTGCGCATCGCGGTCGCCCGGGACGAAGTTGCGCTCCAGGGGGATCCTCGCCACCCCGGGCATCCATCCGGATGCGGGGGAGGCGGTGGGCGAGGCGGTGGGCGGTCCCGCCCCCGGGCCGCGGTCGTCGTCGCTCTGCACGGAGCCGCCGGACCGGGCGGCCAACACGGAGCCGGTGGCCGCGGTGAGGAACACGGCCCCGCCGCCGGCGAGCAGACGTCGCCGCGACGGGGCCGGGGGGCCGGGGGTGCTGGTGCTCATGAGCGGTGTCCGGTTCCTGGTGGTGCCGTGCGTGGGGGAGAGGGTGGAGAGGGCGATTCTTCGGGGCGCTCATGAGGGGGGCGTGATCGTTTGACGACGGATGCCGGCCGGGGCACGGCCGGGGCACGGCCGGGGCACGGCCGGGGCCCGGCCGGACGGATTGTGACCAACTGGTCATCCAGTGCGCATCACCTCCGCATATGAGGTACGGAGACTGGCTGCTGATCCAGAACGGCACGAGCAAGGCGGTGTACGGCATGACGGCGGTACCGGTGGAGGGCGAGACGCCCGGCGCGACGAGGGACGGGCACCCGGCGAGGACGCCCGGCACGCGCGAGGCGCACACACCGACTCCCGCCCAGCGGCTCACGCCCGCCCCCGCACCCCGGCCGGGTCCGGACCCGCGCACCGTGCCGGCGCGGAGGGCGGCTCCCGTACCCGATGCTGAGACTGCGACCACCTCCGAGCCGGAGTCCGGCTGCGAGCCCACATCCGCGGTCGTGCCCGCACCCCGGCCGGGTTCGGACCCGCGCACCGTGCCGGCGCGGAGGGCGGCTCCCGTACCCGATGCTGAGTCTGCGACCACCTCCGAGCCGGAGCCCGGCTCCGAGCCCGCATCCGCGGTCGTGCCCGCACCCCGGCCGGGTTCGGACCCGCGCACCGTGCCGGCGCGGACGGCGGCTCCCCTACCCGATGCTGAGTCTGCGACCGCCTCCGAGCCGGAGTCCGGCTGCGAGCCCACGCCCCCGCCCGCGGTCGCGCCCACGCCCCCGCCCGCGCCCAGGGTCGTGCCCGTGCCCCGGGCCGGGACGGCGCCCGCGCCTTCGTCCGCCCCCGCCTCGGGCGCCATGCCGGAGCCCCCGGCCGGGTCCGGGCCCGAATCTGAGACTGGGTCAACCCCCGGCCCCGAGCCCATCCCACCGTCCAGGGCCGTGCCCGCGCCTTCGAATGCCTCCGAGCCCGCGTCTGGCGGCGAGCCTGAGGCTGCGTCAGTTGAGGAGTCCGGGACTGCGTCCGCACCGGGCTCCGAGCCAGCGCCCGCGGCCGGGGCCGTACCCACGCAGGTGTCCGTGCCCGGGGCCGAGCCTGAGACCGCGTCCGCTTCCGAGCGGGCGCCGGGGGCCGAGCCTGCGTCCCTGGCTGCGCCCGGAGCTTCGTCCGAGCGCGCAGCCGAGGTTGCGTCCGCTCCCGCTCCCGCTCCCGCTCTCGAGCCGGAGCCGGAGCCGGAGCCGGAGCCCGAGCCGGACCCGGGGGTCGCGTCCGCGGTTGTGGCTGCGTTCGGGGCCAAGGTCATGCCCGCGCCTTCGCCTGCGGCCGTGGCCGTGCCCGTGCCCGTGTCTGCATCCGGCGTCAAGGCGGTGTCTGTATCCGAGGTCGTGCCCGGGCCTGTGGCCGGGGCCGAGCCGACGGTTGTGCCGGGGTCCGCGTCCACGGCCGGGCCTGGGGCCGGGGCAGAGCCCACGGCCGAGCTTGAGTCTGCGTCCGAGTCCGCGGCCGGGCCTGCCTCGGGGCCCGTGTCGTGGCCGGAGCGGGAGTCCGGATCGGAGCCGCAAGCCGTCGTGGAGGGGGCCCTCCGGGTCTCGCCCGCTCCGGACCCGCGGGCGCGGCCGGATGCGGAGTTGGGTCCGGGGCCCGGCCCCGCGGCGGACAGGATGGCAGCAGCAACCGGTACCGGTACCGGTACCCGTCCTGAGTCGGACTCCGAGAGGACGAGCACGTTCATCGCGCTCAAGCCGCTGGACGAGGCCCCCTCGTCGTCTGTGCCGACATGGGCGTCAGCGTCAGCGTCAGCGCCGGTACGTGCACGACCCGCCCCGGCCGTGCCGACGGCGGCGCATGCCCCGGCTTCGGGAACCGTGCCGACTACGGCTCCCGTCCCGGGTCAGGGAACCGCGTCGACTCCGGGACCTGCGCCCGTCCAGGCCTCGGGAGCCGTCCCGGCTACTCGGGTAACCGTCCCGGCTTCGGTATCCGAGTCGGCTTCGGGGACAGCTCCCGCTCCGGTAACCGAGTCGGCCCCGGAAATCCAGTCGGCTCCGGGAACGGCTCCCGCTTCGGGAGCGGCTTCGGCTTCGGGAACGGCTCCCGCCTCGGGAACGGCTCCCGCTTCAGGGGCCGTCCCCACACGGGTGCCCGCCCCCGCCCAGCCGCAGGGCGCCACCCCCGAGGGGACCACCGAGCAGCCGTTGCCCGCGCTCGATCTGCTCGCGCAGCTCACCAATACCCCGCCGCCGCCCGCGACCCCCGGCCGGACCGTTGCCCGGCGGGTTCGGATCTGGGTGCCGCCGTTGCTCCTGCTGGTCGCCGTACTGGCCGTCGTCCAGGCGCTGCGGCCGCTGCCCGACGCCGTGTTCACCCGTGGGGACGCCGCGTCCGCCGTCACCCTCGACGGTCGCTTCGACGTGCCCTGGCCGGAGAAGGGCCAGGCCGCCGTACGGATCGGCGGCGCCGGCGACGTCGGCACGTTCGGGGAGCAGAAGCCCGTGCCCACGGCCAGCGTCGCCAAGGTCATGACGGCCTACGTGATCCTCAAGAACCACCCGCTGAAGAAGGGCGAGGACGGCCCTCAGATCGAGGTCGACGCCAAGGCCGTCGCGGACGGCACCTCGCTGAGCGAATCGCGCATCAGGGGCCTGACGGCCGGCACCCGCTTCTCCCAGCAGAACATGCTGAAGATGCTGATGATCCCCTCGGGCAACAACATCGCCCGCCTGCTGGCACGTTGGGACACCGGGAGCGATTCCGAGGCCGCGTTCGTGGAGAAGATGAACGCCGAGGCCAAGGCGCTCGGCATGACCTCCACCACGTACACCGACCCGAGCGGCCTCGACGCCAAGACCATGAGCACCGCCGTCGATCAGCTGAAACTGGCCGAGGAGGTCATGAAGTTCGACGCGTTCCGGGCGATCGTCCAGCTTCCCAACGCCACCGTCCCGGGCCTGCGGGAGCCGCTCAACAACAACAACGACGACCTGCTCATCGCCGGACTCAGCATCAAGGGCATCAAGACCGGCTCCAGTTCCGCGGCCGGCGGTGCGCTGATGTGGGCGGCGTACAAGACGGTGGGCGACAAGACCCCGCTGATCCTCGGCACGATGCTCGACCAGCACGTCACCGGCGCCGACCCCGACGGCTCCAACAGCCTGATCCTGGTCAAGCAGAACAGCAAGAAGGTCGTCGAGGCCGTCCGCGCGGCACTGACCTCGGCCGGCGCGGTCAAGAAGGGCCAGGTCGTCGGCTACGTGGACGACGGGCTCGGTACCCGGACCCCGGTGGTGGCCACCCGGGACACGGCCGTCGTCGCCGTGCCGGGCCAGCGGCTCGAACTAAGTCTGGCCGTAGGGGAGAAGGGACTCCCTGAGGAGGCGCGGGCCGGCACCGAGATCGGGGTCCTGACCATCGGCACCGGGCCGGGCGCCCCGACGGTCCCCGTGGCACTCCAGACGGACCTGTCCGCACCGTCCCTCGGCGCGAAGCTCGTACGTCTCCGCTAGGCCCGTGCCGGGTACGGGCGATGCCTGCCGCCTACCGTCTGCCGGGGAGCCGGACCGTGACGCGGAGGCCGCCGGCGGGGCCGGGGGCGAGGTCGAGGGTTCCGGCGTGGGCGCGGACGATGCTGTGCACGATCGCCAGCCCGAGGCCGGCACCGGCGTGCTCGTCGGTGCGTACGCGGTCCGCCCCGCGCCGGAAGGGTTCGGTGAGCGTCGGGACCAGTTCCGGGGGGAGCCGGGGGCCCGTGTTCTCGACGCGCAGCACGCTCGTGTCGCCGTGCTCCTCGGTGTGGACCGTCACGCTCCCGCCGGTGGGGAGGTTGTGGACGACGGCGTTCTGGACGAGGTTCGTCACCATCCGCAGCAGGAGCTCCCCGGAGCCGTCGGTCCGGGCCGGTCCGCCGGTGACGTCGAGGGTGATCCGGCGCTGCTCGGCGAGGGGAAGCAGGGTTTCGGCGGCTTCCTCGGCGAGGAGCGACAGGTCGACGCCCCCGCGGGTGAGGGTGAGGTCCGCGCGGTCGCCGTGGCTGAGGAGCAGGAGGGCCTCGGTGAGGTCGATCGCCCGCGCATTGACGGCGTGCAGGCGTTCGATGAGTTCGCCCCGGTCCCGCGTCGGGTCCTTGCGGGCGACGTCGAGGAGCGTCCGCGAGATGGCCAGGGGGGTGCGCAGCTCGTGGGAGGCGTTCGCGGCGAACCGCTGCTGCTCGGCCACGTGGGACTCCAGCTGTTCGAGCATCGAGTCGAACGCGTCGGAGAGTTCGCGGAATTCGTCCTGGCGGCCCTGCATGTGGATCCGGTGGGACAGCGACCGGTTCCCCGCCGTCCGCGCCGCGTCCGTGATCCGGGTGAGCGGTGCGAGCATCCGGCCGGCGAGGATCCACCCTCCCACGAGGCCGAGCACCAGCAGGAACGCGAGTACCGCGGCCGCCCTCGGAGCGAAGACGCGCAGGAGGTTGGAGCGGATGGGAAAGACGCCGTGGGTGGGCGTGTCGGCGGAGACGATGAGCGCGCGATCGGGGACGTACCGCAGGAGGAACAGCCACACCGCAGCGAGCAGCAGGATGCCGGCGACCATGAGGAATCCGGCGTAGCTGAGGGTGAGTTTGGAGCGAACGCTCAATCCGGGCGCTCTATCCACGGCCTGCTCCCCGGGGTGCTTCCTCGCGTCCGGCCTCCGGCTGGGTGTCGATGCGGTAGCCGACTCCGGGGACCGTGGCGATGACCCACGGTTCGCCGAGCCGTTTGCGCAGGGCCGAGACGGTGATGCGCACGGCGTTGGTGAGGGGGTCGGCGTTCTCGTCCCAGGCCCGTTCCAGCAGGTCTTCGGAGCTGACGACCCCGCCCTCGGCGGCGACGAGGACTTCCAGCACGGCGAACTGTTTGCGGGTGAGCGCTACGTAGCGGCCGTCGCGGAAGACCTCCCGGCGGAAGGGGTCGAGCCGCAGGCCCGCGATCTCGCGGACCGGGGGCCGGGCGTACGCGCGCCTGCGGTCGAGCGCCCGCAGCCGCAGGACGAGCTCCCGCAGCCGCAGGACGAGCTCCCGCAGCTCGAACGGCTTGGTGAGGTAGTCGTCGGCGCCGAGTCCGAACCCGGAGGCCTTGTCGTCGATCCGGTCGGCAGCGGTGAGCATGAGGATCGGGATGCCGCTGCCGGAGGCGACGATGCGGCGGGCGACCTCGTCGCCGGAGGGGCCGGGGATGTCGCGGTCCAGGATCGCGAGGTCGTAGGAGTTGACGCCGAGCAGTTCCAGGGCGGAGTCGCCGTCGCCGGCGATGTCGGCGGCGATCGCCTCCAGCCGCAGACCGTCACGGACGGCCTCGGCCAGGTAGGGCTCGTCCTCGACGATCAGTACGCGCATGCACGCAGCCTAAGCACCAGGACATATCGCCGTCGTATGCAAGGCGCACATCGGGTACGCGGCTCAGCCCGTCGGCGTCGGCGTCGGCGTCAGCGCGGGGCGGGGCCGGTCCGACGGCGCCGGTGCCGTGGTCCGCCACCAGCGGCGCGATGCCAGGGCGGTCAGGGCGGCGCCGGCGGCGTTGACGAGTACGTCGTCCACGGAGGACACCCGGTCCAGCTGCAGGACGTACTGCGCGGTCTCGACGAGGACGGAGCAGCCCGCCCCGAGGGCCAGGATCCGCGGCACGGAGGCCAGCGCCGCCCACCGCATCGGGGCGAAGAACCCCAGCGAGGCGAAGACCAGCAGGTTGCCGGCGATGCCGAGCGGCCCCATCGTGACCAGGTCCCGTACCGGTACCAGACTGAACCGGCCGGGGACGATCCCGGCCCCGGAGCCCGGCATCATGGTCATCCACACGAACGGCAGCGTCCCGTGCACCATGCCTACCTCGGCCAGCGAGACCCGCCACGCCGATCCGGCGCCCATGCCGGCGGTGCGCCGACGGCGCGCCAGGGCCCACACCACCAGCAGGGACAACGGCACGGCGACGAGGGTCATGAGCACCACGCCGTTGAACGTATCGAGGCACCCGTGCCACTGCCCGGCCATGCACCTCGGAGCGGACATCATGAGCGGCCCCCGCACGACGTACAGGGCGCTCACCACGCCGAGGGCCGCCAGGCCGAGGAGCACGATCCTGCGCGTGCGGCGGGGCGGCGGCGACGGGGATGCGTTGTGGTTCATGTCCCCAGGGGACACGGCGGGCCGTTGTGAGGGCGTATGCGATTTTCGATACGCGCGCGATATCCGCGATGGACGCGATCCCGGCATCAAGGACCCGAAGCCGGCAGCGGTACCTCGACGACGAAGAACAGGAAGCAGGTTGTGCTCGACAGGTCACCGAAGCCGTCGGGGAACAGCTCACGGGCCGCCGGGTCGGGCTGCGGTTCGCTGATCACGGAAAGCCGGAAGCCGGCGCCGGTGAAGGCGTCGGTCATCGCGTGCAGCGGCTTGCGCCAGAACTTCATCGGGACGGACTTTCCATCGAACGTGTAGCTGCTGGTCGCGAAATAGTCGGGCCGTGGATCCTGGAACGTGTAGGCCACGAAGGGTGGTCCACCGACGCGATCAGCCGGCCGCCGGGCCTGAGGACGCGCCGCAACTCGGCCAGCGTCGGTCCCCAGTCCTCCAGGTAGTGCAGCACCAGCGACGCGACCACATCGCCGCAGCCTAGTAGTCACATGATCTGCCGGGACAGGGCTTGGGGAGCCGGCCGCTCGGGCGTCCACCCGCTCCACGCCGGAATGGCCTCGCGGGCCGTCAGCCAGTCGGCGGGAACGCCGCCGGTGCCGGTGCGGGCCGCGACGACCCCGCCAGCGATCGCGCAGGTGGTGTCGCGGTCGCCCCAGCCGCCGACGGTCTGCCACAAGGCCTCCGTCAGGTCGTCCAAGTGCCCCGCGGCGGACCACAGGGCGAACGGCACGGTGTCCGGGGCCGAGATCCGCCGGCCCGAGCCCAGTACGGACGCGGCACGGTCCACCGACGTACCCGCTGGCAGGCCCGTGGCCACCAGCAGCCCGGACCCGACCTCGCTCCCCGGTACGTACCCGGCGACCTCCCGGAGGAACTCGGCGCGGGCGGGGGCGTCGCGGCCCGCGCTCGCCGCCGCCAGCGCGGTGGCCACCGCCACGGCGACGGCGCCGGCGGCCGCTTCCGGGTGGGTGTGCGTGGCCGACGCGGACAGCCGGGCCTGCGCGGCGGCTTCCTTCGGGTCGCCCCGGAACCAGGCCCCGAGCGGCGCGACCCGCATCGCGGCGCCGTTGCCGTAGGAACCCTGCCCGCCGAACTGCTCGGCGGTGACGCCCCGCCGGTCCTCGCCCGCACCGATCCGCCCCAGCACCTCGTGCATGGACGCCCCGTACTTGCGCCCCGAATCCCGGGCGTACTCGGCGGCGAACTCCCGCGCCAGAAGGCCCGGCCGGACCTCTCCGTGGGCCGCCAGGTGGGCGAAGAGCACGAACGCCATGGCGGAGTCGTCCGTCCACCGCCACGGCGTGGGCCGGAGCCCGCGCGCCGCCCACTGCTCCTCGACGTTCTCGCCGGAGAGCGTGAACCAGCTGTCGCCGAAGGCATCGCCCATCACCAGCCCGTCCAGGCAGGCACGGGCGGATCGGACGTACGGCGGGCTGCTCATCGGAGGTCCTTCGAACGGCGGACTGGTCGAGCCATCCTCTCCGTACGCGGGTGCCGATCGCGAGCCGATTTGGGCTCGTTCGATCAGCTCCCGTCGACGACGACCCCGGTGTTCTGGCAGGCGGTCAGCAGCCAGCGCCCGTCGGGCTGCTTCGCCAGGACGTACAGCGGAGCGCCCTCGCTCTCCTCGCCCGGGGACAGGTAGCGCTGGCGGACCTTGACGGCCGCGACGTCGGGGCGGATGAAGAGCACGTGGACCACCTCGTAGGTGACCTGGCCGTCCCAGGTCGCCGCGGGCAGGACCTTGCGGGTGAACTCCGAGATCGCGTCGAGACCGATGAGGACCTTGCCGTGGGCCGTCGTCCAGATCGCGTCCGGGTGGAAGAGACCGAGGAACTCCTCGGGGTCCTTGGTCCGCTGGGAGTGCTCGACGGTGGCGACGAGCCGGCCGATCGCTTCGATGTCCGCCGCGCGGGACGGGAGTTCCGTGGTCATGCGGACCATGCTCACACCTCAAGCGCGCTTGAGGTCAAGGCTGTTGAGGTTCGGGTTGAGAGGGTCGTCTATGCCGCTTTGCAGTCCTTCCCGGCGGTGTCCGACGCGGCGGACTTCGTGAGGGAGGCGTCCAGCGTGAGGCCCGCGCCGGTGGTACGGGCTCCGGTGAGGCTGACCCCCTCGGGCAGCTCGCCTACGTCCACGGTGCGGGGTGCGAGCCGCTCGGCCAGGCCGGCCGTGCCGGGCAGTGCGCTCACGGTGGCTATCGGCAGTTCGCGGCCCAGTACGGTGACTGTCGTCGGGGTGATCGTCAGGCCGGCCGCCGAGGCGCTGGTGCTCGCGTGCACGGTGACGGGGAGGCCGAGGCCGCCCACGGTCCCGGTGAGGGTGAGTCCCTTCGCGTCGCCGCCCACCGTCAGCCCCTCGGCGCCCGAGGCGGCTTCCCCCGAGTCGGCCAGGCGCTTCTGCAGGGCCTCGTAGGGGATGGTGGCCGTCGCCCGGCCGCCGCTGATGCCGCCGTCGCGCGTGACGTCGTACAGGTCGGCCTTGACGTCCATGTCGGTGTCGGCGCGGCGCACGCCCTCGGCCGCCAGGTGTACGGAGCCCAGCCGGCCGGTCAGCGCGCGGAGTCCGGCGAAGGCGCCGGAGAGCTCGGCGGTGACGGGCCCGCGGGCCTGGAGGCGGCAGCCCGCCGCCCGTGCGATGCGGTCCTGGGCGGTGTGTTCGACGGCGACGTCGGCGACGAAGACGCCGGCGAGGGCGGCGGCCATCCCGGCGGTGACGAGGACGGGGGTGCGTCGGAGCTTCATTGCGGGGCGGATCCGATCTGCTTCAGCGTTCCGAAGGCCTCCAGCAGGAGCGCGGAGGGTGGGGTGTCGGTGAGGGTGCCGTTCGCGCGGCGCCGGCGCTGGGTGCGCAGGACGGCGCGGACGGCGGACAGGGCGGCGCCCGCGATCACACCGGCGCGCAGGTCGGCCCCGGGGGTGTCGGCGGGGAGCCGGTTCAGGACCAAGAGCGTGAGCCGGTTCTCGAATTCGGCGAAGAGCTGGACGAGTTGGGTGGCCACCACGCGCTCGTCGCCCGCGATGGCCACGGAGTGGGTCAGGGCGGTGAGGCTGGAGGCGGCGAACGGGGCCACCGCGGAGATCAGGGCGTTGCAGACCGCGTCGAGCGGATCCTCCTGCGGCGGGCGCCGGGCCAGTTCGGCCTCGACGTACGCGAACAGGTCGACGCTGTCGGGCAGGAGCAGGGCTTCCTTGCTGTCGAAGTAGCGGAAGAAGGTCCGCTCGGACACGTTCGCGCAGGCGGCGATGTCCGCGACCGTGGTGCCCGCGAAACCGTGCTCCGCGAACAGTGCCGCGGCGCCCTCGCGGAGCAGCTTGCGGGTCCGCTCCTTCTTCCGCTCGCGCAGCCCGTGCTCCGACGCCGACGCGGGCTCCGGCTCCCGGCCGGAGCCGGGTGCGGGTGCGGGTGCGGGCGGGGGTGGGGGCGTGCGTGCGGAGACGGGCTCGGCCGGATCTTGGTTCACCGTCGAAGCCTAGCAATGACGTCACCCCTGTCAATTGTCATAGGTGACAATTGTCAGGCCTGACATTTTCTGCCAAGGTGCTTCGTGTCAGCCCTGACACTTCCTGGAGGTGCCGTCGTGCATTCCCCCCTCGGCCGGAAGGGCGGCCCGAGCCGCCTCGGCCGCCTCGGCACCTTCTGCGCCCGCCACCCCGTCTGGGTGATCGCGGCCTGGCTCCTGCTGCTGGCCGGCGCGATGGCCGGCAGCCGGCTCGCCGCCCCGGTCTACAGCGACCAGATCAACCTCCCCAGCACGCAGTCCCGTACCGGCGCCGATCTGCTGGCCGCGTCCGCCCCCGGGACCGGGGACCCCAACGGACGCGTGGTCTTCCACGTGGACTCCGGTTCCCTGGCCGGGCACCGCGAGGCCCTCGACGAGAGCGCGGCCCGCCTCGCGCGGATGCCCCACGTCACCGGCGCGTCCCCGGTCGTCACCAGCGCGGACGGCCGCAGCGCCTACACCACGGTGTCCTTCGACCGGCAGGTCAAAACCCTCGGGCACGCCTACACCGGCACCCTCGACACGGCCACCGCCGCGGCCCGCGCCTCGGGCGTGGAGGTCGCGTACGGCGGGGACCTGAACCAGGTCGTCCGGCCGCCGGCCGACGACAGGGCCCGCGAGGCGGCGGGCGTCCTCGTGGCCCTGCTGATCCTCCTGCTCGCCTTCGGCAGCGTGGCCGCCGCCCTGCTGCCCCTGCTCACCGCGGTCGTCAGCGTCGGCGTGGGCCTCGGGATCGTCGGCATCGTGGCGGGCGTCGTCAGCTTCGCGACCGCCGCCCCCACCCTGGCCACCATGATCGGCCTCGGCGTGGGCATCGATTACGCCCTCTTCCTCACCACCCGCTTCCGCCAAGACCTCCTCGACGGGCACGATCCGGTCGACGCGGCCGGGCGCACCGCCGCCACCAGCGGGCGCGCCGTCCTGGTGGCCGCCGTCACCGTCGCCGTGGCGATGCTGAGCCTGTACACGTGCGGACTGACCTTCATCGGCCGCATGGGGCTGGCCGCCACCCTCGTCGTGGTCGTCACCGGAGCGGCCGCCCTGACCCTCGTACCGGCCGCCCTGGGGCTGGTGGGACGCCGGATCGACCGGTTCGCGCTGCGCCGCCCGGTCGCCGAATCCTCCGGCGACGACGACGGCTGGCACCGCTACGCGGCCCTGGTGGCACGGCATCCGTGGAAGTTCCTGACCGCGGGCACCCTGCTGCTCGCGCTCTGCGCCGTACCGCTGTTCTCGCTGCGCCTCGGCCACGTCGACGACGGCGCCGACCGGGCGGGCAGCACCACGCGCACGGCCTACGACTGGATCGCCGAGGGCGAGGGACCCGGCTTCGGCCCCGGGGCCAACGGTCCCTTCGTCCTGGTGGCCGACCTGCACGAAGCCACCGTCCCGGCCGACCGGATCGGCGCCGAACTCACGGCGGCGCTCCGGGACACCGCCGGGATAGCCGGGTTCACCCCGCTCGCGCCGAGCCCCGACGGCCGCCTGCTCGTCTCCACCGTCACCCCGGCCACCGGACCGCAGAGCGCCGGCACGGGCAGCCTGTTCACGACGCTGACCGCCGCCACCCTGCCCGACGCACTGACCGGCACCGGCGCGGAGGGCTACCTCACCGGATCCACCGCCGGCCAGCTGGACTTCCGCGACACCGTCAAGGACCGGCTGCCGCTCATCATCGCCATCGTGCTGGCCGCCGCGCTCGTGCTGCTGACCTTCGTGTTCCGCAGTGTCGTGGTCCCGCTGAAGGCGGTCGCCCTGAACCTGTTCACCACCGCCGCGTCCTACGGGGTCCTCGTCGCGGTGTTCCAGTGGGGCTGGGGGAGCGGGCTGATCGGGGTGTCGCAGCCCGTACCCATCGAGTCGTTCGTCCCGATGATGATGTTCGCGATCGTCTTCGGCCTGTCGATGGACTACGAGATCTTCCTGCTCTCCGCCATCGCCGGGGCCTGGCACCGCACCGGCGACAACACGGTCGCCGTCGGCACGGGCCTGGCGGCCACCGGCCGGGTCATTTCCAGTGCGGCGCTCATCATGACCGCCGTCTTCCTGTCCTTCGCGGCCTCGCCCACCGTCGTGGTCAAGATGCTCGCGGTGGGTCTGGCGGTGAGCGTGGTCCTGGACGCGACCGTGGTGCGGCTGGTGCTGGTCCCGTCGGCGATGTTCCTGATGGGCCGGGGCAACTGGTGGCTGCCGCCGTTCCTGGACCGGTTCCTGCCGCGGCCGCGCGACGAGGAGCGGCAGCCGGAGGCGTCGCCGGAACCGGAACCGGAGGCGTCGCCGGAACCGGAACCGAAGGCGTCGCCGGAACCGGACGCGCTGCCGGAACCGGAGGCGGCCGGTCCTCGGTGTGCGACCGCGGGCACGGGCGGTGGTCTCGGTGAGGCATGATCGGGGGATGTCTGATCGCATCATCGCCGCCTGCGACGGGGCGGCCAAGGGAAATCCCGGGCCGGCCGCATGGGCCTGGGTCATCGCCGACGTCCACGGCCACCCCGAGCGCTGGGAGGCCGGTCCGCTGGGCCGGGCCACCAACAACGTCGGTGAACTCACCGCTCTGCAGAGGCTGCTGGAGGCCGTGGCCCCCGGCACGGCCGTGCAGGTGCGGATGGACTCCCAGTACGCCATGAAGGCCGTGACCCAGTGGCTCCCGGCCTGGAAGCGCAACGGCTGGAAGACGGCCGCGGGTAAGCCGGTGGCCAACCGCGAGCTCGTCGAGAGCATCGACGCCCTGCTGACCGACCGGGACGTGGAGTTCCGCTACGTCCCCGCGCACCGCGAGGACGGCGACCACCTCAACGCGATCGCCGACCAGGCGGCCAGCGACGCGGCCGTGAGCCAGGAGCCGGCCGGTACCGCGCTGGGCCACGCGTCCATGCCCGTCCCGGCGCCGGCCCGCAGCACCCCGGCCCGCAGCACCTCCGCCCGCCGTCCCACCGGAGCCGCGTCGGCCAAGAGCGCGACGGCTGCCAACCGTGCGACGGCCGCCAAGGGTGCGACCGCCGGACGGGCCGGGGTGATCATCAAGGCCAAGTTCCCCGGTACCTGCCCCTGCGGGAAGCAGTACGCGGCGGGGGAGAAGATCGGCAAGCTGGGTGCGCGCTGGGGTCACCCCGACTGCGGCGGAGCCGACGCCGGATAGCTTTCAGCCACGCCCCACTATGCAAAGCTTTCGTTCGAAAGAAAACGGAAGTTTCGGCTTTCGCGCGCTACGCTGACCTCGACCAGGGGATGCAGGCGAGGGGAGCTCCACCGTGCACGCAGAGGAACGACAGCAGGCGATCCTGCGCCGGGTCCGCGAAGCGGGATCCATGCGCGTCACGGACTTCGCGGCGGAGCTCGGCGTGTCCGTGGTGACGGTCCGCAAGGACGTCGAAGTCCTCGCCGAACGCGGCCTGCTGGCCCGGGTGCACGGCGGCGCGATGCTGCCCGAGGACTGGGCGGAGACCGCCGCCGTGACCGCCGCACCGACGGCGGCGCGCGCGACCTCGGCCGCTCCCGCCACCGGCGCCGGAGCGGGATCCGCAGTCGGACCCGGAGCGGGCCCCGACTCCGGCCGGCCGCTGGTCCTCGGGCTGATCGTGCCGTCCTCCGCCTATTACTACCCCGAGGTGATCAAGGGGGCCCGGGAGGCGGCGGATTCCCTCGGGGTGCGGCTGACCCTCGCCGTGTCCACGTACGACGTGGACACCGAGAAGGCGCAGGCCGCGCGGATGGTCGCGGACGGCGTCGACGGGCTGCTGCTCGCGCCCTCCGCCGCCGACGGGAAGCCGGGCGGCCAGTGGTACGAGGAGCTGGGCGTACCCGTCGTACTCATCGAGCGCCGCCCCGAACAGCAGGCCTCCGCCGCCGAGCACGTCGGCACGGACCACGGGTACGGAGCCAGGCTGGCGGTGGGCCACCTCCTGGACACGGGGCGCCGCAGGATCGCCCTGGTGATGCGCGGCGGAACCCCCACCGCACCCTGGATCAAGAAGGGGTACCGCGCGGCGATGGAAGAGGCCGGCCCCGGGGTCGCCGAGCACGCGCTCTTCCTCGACCTCGCGGAGTTCGGGGCGGGTGACGCCGTCTACGAAGAGGTGATGGCCGCCTTCGTGGAGGCGGTGCGGGAGGGCCGCGTCGACGCCGCCCTGGTCCATCCCGACCACGAGGCCATGGTGCTGCTGCAGCGGCTGCGCGCCGCCTCGCTGGCCGTGCCGGGCGATGTCGCACTGGTCTCGTACGACGACGAGGTGGCCTCCCTGGCGGACCTGCCGCTGAGCGCGGTGGCGCCCTCGAAGCACGAAGTCGGGGTCACGGGAGTGGAGTTGCTCGTACGGCGACTGCGCGAGCCGGGCCGGCCCAGGCGGCGGATCGCCATCCTCCCCGAGCTGCGGGTGCGCGCTTCCAGCGAAGCCTAACGGCGACTTGGCTTTTCTTTCTCAAACTTTCCTTTCCTATTGACTCGCTTCTCCTCTGGCCGAATGATGTGCATCACCTCGCCGCATCGACGGCTCGCATCTGAGGAGCAGAGCAGTGAAGCTCACTTCCCGTACCTCCCGCGCCGCCCTCGCCACGCTCTCGCTGGCCTTGTTCGCCACTGCCTGCGGTGGGAGCGAGGGGGGCGCCGCGCCGAAGGCCGACGCTCCCAAAGAGCCGGTCAACCTGACCTATTGGGGCTGGACCGGCGGTGCCCAGCAGGTGGTGGACGCCTTCAACGCGTCGCACCCGAACATCAAGGTCACCTACTCGGCCATCACCAGCGGACCGGACGGGTACGCCAAGATCAGCAACGCGATCAAGGCCGGGAACGCCCCCGACGTCGCGGGCATCGAGTACCCGACCCTGCCGGAGTTCGTCAGCCAGGGATTCCTGGAGGACATCAGCGGCCCGGCCGGCGCCACCGTGAAGGCGAAGTTCCCCCAGGGCGTCCAGGACCGGGTGACCCTCGGCGGCAAGACCTGGGCCGTTCCGTACGACGCCACGCCCAACCTCCTCTACTACCGCAAGGACCTCTTCAAGAACGCGGGCGTCGAAGTCCCCAAGACCTGGGACGAGTACAAGACGGCCGCCGAGAAGATCAAGGCCGCCGACAAGAACGTGCGCATAGGCGGCTGGGGCAACGATGACGCGCCCCTGCTGGCGGCGCTCTCCTGGCAGGCCGGTGCCAAGTGGTACGGCACCGAGGGCGACGGCTGGAAGGTCGCCATCAACGACGCCTCCTCGCAGAAGGTGGCCTCGTACTGGCAGGGCCTGGTCAAGGACGACCTGGTCATGAACCTGAAGATCAACGGCCCGGAGTTCGCGAAGGCCAAGGCCGACGGGGTCATGGCCAGCTTCATCGGAGCCTCGTGGAGCGCGGGCGGCACGATGACGGCCCTGGTCAAGGACTCCGGCAAGTGGGGCGTCGCCCCGCTGCCGCACTGGGGAACCCCGGCCACCGGCATGTTCGGCGGCACCAGCTACGCCGTCACCAAGGGCAGCAAGCACGTCAAGGAAGCGGCCGAGTTCGCCGCGTGGGCGGCCACCAGCCCCGAGGGCGTCAAGGCCCGCCTCAGCAGCCTGAAGGCGCCGAGCAGCAGCCTGCCCGCCAGCCCCGAACTGCGTCCGATCGCCGCCGCGGCCTTCGACGACAAGGGCTTCTTCGGCGGCGACAAGGTCTACGAGATCGCCGGCGCGCAGGTCGACACGATCGTCCCCGGCTGGGTCTGGGGCCCGGTGCAGACGGCCACCAACACCGCCATCCAGGACGCCGCGCTCAAGGGCACCCTGACCGACGGACTCGCGGCCGGCCAGACGGCAGCCGAGGCGGCCATCAAGGGCCGGGGGCTCAACCTCGTGAAGTAGGCGCCGCGCGGGGCCCGCAGCCCTCCCGGCACCCGGGCCCCGCCCCGCCCCGTCCCGCCCCGCAGTGAAGTCCCTTCCCCGTCCGTTCCGTTCTGTTCCTCCGCAGCGCACCACCAAGGAGATCCGGTGGCAGCACCACTCACTCGTTCAGCGCGCGGCGCCGCGCCCGTGCGCCGGCCAGGCCAGGGCAGGGCGGTACTCGTCTTCCTCGGCCCGTTCTTCCTGCTCTTCACCGCGGTCCTGATCCTGCCCGTCGCGTACGCGCTCTGGATGAGCTTCTTCACCGAGCGTTCCTCCGGTCTCGGATTCGGTGGCACCGAACGGGTCTTCAGCGGGTTCGGAAACTACGCCAAGGCGCTCGGCGACCACGGCTTCACCTCCTCCTTCCTGCACGTGGCCGCGTACTGCGCCCTCTACATCCCTGTGATGATCGGCGCGGCGCTCGCCCTGGCCCTGCTCGTCGACTCGGCCGCGGCCAAGGCCAGGCGCCTCGTCCAGTTCGCCGTCTTCATGCCGCACGCGGTCCCCGGACTGATCGCGGCGATCATCTGGACCTACCTCTACACCCCCGGCCTGAGCCCGGTCCTGGACTGGATCGAAGCGGCGGGCGGCCACTGGGACTTCTTCGCCCCCGGCAGCGTCCTGCCCTCGCTGGTGAACGTCGCGGCCTGGCAGTGGATCGGCTACAACATGATCATCTTCTTCGCCGCCCTGCAGGCAGTGCCCCGCGAGGTCATCGAAGCGGGCGTCATGGACGGCGCCGGCGAACTGCGCATCGCCCTGCGGATCAAACTGCCGATGATCCGCTCCGCCGTCTTCCTCACGCTCCTGTTCACCTGTGTCGGCGTGGTCCAGATCTTCGGCGAGCCGATGCTCCTCTCGAAGCGGGCCGGCTCGATGGGCTCGGACTGGTCCCCGATGATGTTCATCTACAAGGCGGCCTTCGAGCGGCACGACTACGGCCTCGCGTCCTCCGCCTCGCTCCTCGTGGCCCTCGTCGCCGGCACCCTCTCCTACGTCGTCACCCGGATCGGAAAGCGAGGTGACTCGGCATGAGCACCCAGACGGCCCCCTCGGCCCCGCCCGCGGCCGCCCCCGGCGGCGAGCCGGCGCCCGCACCCGGAGCCCCGCCCGCCCGGCAGGGCAAGCGGAAGCCGGCCGGAAGGCCGGGCCGGAGCGGCGCGATGGCCTCCAAGGCCGTGGTCAACGCCGTGCTCCTGGTGGCGGTCCTCTACACCCTGATGCC
This sequence comes from Streptomyces sp. GL_148, assembly GCF_057834205.1. Classification (NCBI taxonomy): domain Bacteria; kingdom Bacillati; phylum Actinomycetota; class Actinomycetes; order Kitasatosporales; family Streptomycetaceae; genus Streptomyces; species Streptomyces sp. GL_148. Next base: position 8,235,045 of record NZ_CM174396.1, read on the forward strand.
GCTGACCTGGCTGCTGATCGCCGCCACCAAGAACCACGCCGACCTCTTCGGGACGGCCGGCTTCGGATTCGGCGAGTTCCACCTCCTCGACAACCTCCGGTCCGTCTTCACGTACGACGACGGCATCTTCGGCCGCTGGCTGCTCAACAGCCTCCTCTACTCCGTCGTCGGATCACTGGCGTCCTCACTGATCAGCGTCGCCGCCGGATACTGCTTCGACAAGTACGAGTTCCGCGGCAAGGGCGCGCTCTTCGGCCTCGTCCTGACCGGCACCCTCGTCCCGACGGTGGTCATCACGCTCCCGCAGTACCTCCTCGCCTCCGAGGCCGGGATCGTCAACACCTACTGGTCGGTCCTCCTCCCGGCGCTCGTGAACCCCTTCGGCGTGTACCTGGCCCGGGTCTTCTCCGAGGGCTACGTACCCGGCGAGGTCCTCGAGGCCGCCCGCATCGACGGAGCGAGCGAACTGCGCGTGTTCCGGTCGATCTCGCTGCCGATGCTCATGCCCGGCTTCATGACCCTCTTCCTCTTCTCCTTCACCGCAAGCTGGAACAACTTCTTCGGCCCGCTGGTCATGCTCAACGACCACCACCTGTACCCGGCGGTGCTCGGCATCTACAGCTGGAACCAAGTCGTGCTCCAGTACCCGGAGTTCTACTCCCTCGCGATCACCGGATCCCTGGTCGCCGTCATCCCGCTCGCCCTCGCCTTCATCGGCCTGCAGCGGTTCTGGCGCTCCGGCCTCACGGCGGGAGCGGTCAAGTGACCGAACCCGGCCCGACCTGCGAGCCCGGCGTGCACCTCACCCCCGGCGTGCACCCCACACCCAACGGGCCCCGCAAGCCCCGCACCCTCCTCGTCATGGACCGGGACACGAAGGCGGCCCTGCTCGACGAGCAGGCCCTGGCCCGGCTCGGCGCCACCGCGCTGCTGGACCCGGCGCTCCTGGTGACCGACTTCGCCGCGGCCGACCCCGCGCGGCTGCGCGAAGCCGAGGTCCTGCTCACCGGCTGGGGCTGCCCGCCCCTCACCGAGCATGCCCTCGACCTCCTCCCGTCCCTGCGCGCGGTGGTGCACACCGCCGGAACCGTCAAGGGGCTGATGACGGAAGCGGCCTGGCGGCGCGGGCTGTCCGTCACGAGCGCGGCCGAGGCCAATGCCCAGCCCGTCGCCGAGTTCACGGTCGCCGCGATCGTCTTCGCCAACAAGCGCGTCCTCACCACCGCCCGGGCCTACCGGGAGGCCCGCACGCAGCTCAACCCGCTCACGCTGTACCCCGGTATCGGCAACTACGGCAGGACCGTCGGCATCATCGGCGCCTCGCGCATCGGCCGCCGCGTCATCGAGCTGCTGCGCTCCTACGACGCCCACGTACTGGTTCACGACCCGTACCTGGACGGGGACGAAGCCGGGGCCCTGGGAGTGGAACCCGTTCACCTGGACGAACTGATGGGCCGCAGCGACGTGGTGAGCGTGCACGCGCCGCAGACCCCCGAGACCCGCCATCTGATCGACGCCCGCCGCCTCGCCCTCATGCGCGACGGCGCGACCCTCGTCAACACGGCACGCGGAACGCTGGTCGACACCGAGGCGCTCACCGCGGAGCTCGTCTGCGGCCGGCTGCACGCCGTCCTCGACGTCACCCACCCCGACGTACTTCCGGCCGGATCGCCGCTCTACGACCTGCCGAACGTGCTGCTCACCCCGCACATCGCCGGATCCCTCGGCAACGAACTCGGACGTCTCGCGGCCTGCGCGGCCGAGGAGCTGGAGCGGTACGCCCGAGGACTCCCCTTCGCCTACGCCGTCCACCCGGCGAGCCTGGCCCACTCGGCCTGAACGCCCGCCGACGAACCCCGAAAGCCTCCCATGACGCTCGGTCCCTCAGCTCCCCCCGCCGGTCCCGCCGAGACCTTGATCCTGCCCACCCCGGGGCAACTCGCCTGGCAAGAAGCCGGATTCGGAATCTTCCTGCACTTCGGCATCAACACCTTCAACGGCGTCGAGTGGAGCGACGGGACGCTGGACCCGGCCACCTTCCGGCCGGCGCAGCTCGACGCGCGCCAGTGGGTGCGTACCGCCGCCCTGGCCGGAGCGAAGTACGTCGTGCTGACCGCCAAGCACCACGACGGCTTCTGCCTCTGGCCGACCGACACCACCGCCTACTCCGTGGCCTCCTCGCCCTGGAAGGACGGAGCGGGCGACGTGGTCGCCGAACTGGCCGAGGCCTGCGGGGAGGCGGGCCTCGGCCTCGGGCTCTACCTCTCGCCCTGGGACCGCAACGCGGACTGCTACGAGCAGCCCGCCGACTACGACTCCTTCTACCTCCGCCAGCTCACCGAACTCTGCACCCGCTACGGCCCGTTGTGCGAGCTGTGGTTCGACGGCGCGGGCTCCGAGGGGCGTACCTACGACTGGGACGCGGTCATGGCCGTGATCGACCGGCACCAGCCGGACGCCATGGTCTTCAACATGGGCCGCCCCACGATCCGCTGGGTCGGAAACGAGGAGGGGCTCGCCGCCGACCCCTGCCGCTACGTCACGCACTCCACGGGCATCAGCCTGTACGACGACCGGCAGGCCGAGCTCGGCTCGGCCGCCTACCTGCCGCCCGAGTGCGATGTCCCCCTGCGCGCCGACTGGTTCTGGCAACCGGGAAACCACCACACCCTCAAGAGCCGCGAGGACCTGCTGGAGATCTGGTACTCCTCGGTGGGGCTGGGCGCCGGGCTGCTCCTGGGCGTCCCGCCCGACCGGCGCGGACTGATCGACGAAGCCGACCGGGCCCGACTCCTGTCGTTCACCGCAGAGTTGGAGCGGCGCCTCGGCGATCCCGTCTCCGCCGCCCTCACGGCCGGGGGAGACGATCTCCTCGCGGACTTCGGTCGGCCCATCCGCGTGGACCACGTGGAACTGCGCGAGGACCTCACCGGGGGCCAGCGCGTGGACGGGCACGAGGTCTGGGCGGACGGCCGGCTGATCGCCTCGGGCCACACGGTGGGGATCCGGCGCGTCCACCGGGTGGAGCCCCTCACCGTGCGGGAACTGCGGATCCGGCTGACCGGAGCCGGGGCCCGGCTGGCCTCGGTGTCGGCAGCCGGAGCGCCGCCCGAGGTCACCGGAACCCCGCCCGAGGTCAGCTGATCTGCCAGCGCTGGTAGACCGAAGCGCTGTTGGACTGCTGGCTCGCCAGGGCCCCGTCCGCGCCGGACGCGGTGGTCAGGAGCAGCCCGCTCTTCTTGTTGGCCACCGCATAGTCGCCGGACCCGAGCGGGGTGACCACCCAGCGCTGGCTGTCGCCGCTGCCGCAGACGGCCTGGACCACGGCCGCACCCGGAGCGGTGGAGCCGCCCGCCACGTCCGCGCAGAGCCCCGACGAGCCGTTGGTCATGGTGTAGCTGCCGTCGCCGGTGAGGGTCAGCCGCCACTGCTGGTTGGGGCCGCCGTGCGGGGTCCAGGTGATCAGCCGGGTACCGGACGTGGTGGAGCTCGCCGGGTCGTCGAGCGCCTTCCCGGCCGCGGTGAGGGTCCGGGTCCCGCTCAACTGGCCTCCGTACACCTCGAATTCGTACAGCGAGTAGCCATAGGTGGTGGCGCGCTGGGTGCCGTACACCCGGATGTAGCGGCCGGAGCCGGACAGGCCGGTCAGGTCCTGGACCCCGCCGGTGCCCGTGGCCGTGGAGTACAGGGTGCGCCAGGTGCTCTGGTCGTCGGAGAGCTGGATCTGGAAGCCCTTCCCGTACGCGGCCTCCCAGCGCAGCACCACCCGGTTGACGGCCTGGGCGGACCCGAGGTCCACCTGCAGCCACTGCGGGTCGGTGTACGCGCTCGACCACCGGGTGCCCGGATCGCCGTCCGTCGCCAGTGCGGCCGGGAAGTTGGCGGTCTCGGTGCTGGACGCGGTGGTGGGGCGGTTGCGGGCGAGGTTGCCCGGCTGGGCGATCCCCGGCCAGGAGGGATGGTGCCCGATCGCGGCCACGATCGGCGTGAACGCCGCATAGGTGGCCACGGGCTTCGGTGAACCCCAGGTCTGCTGGGCGAGCCCGCGCAGCGGGTACATGATGCCGGCGGCGATCTGCGTCTCCGTCTCGGCGTTCGGGCTGTCACACCACACGTGGATCAGCGAACCGCGGTTCTTCGAGGGATCGCCGATGGTGTTTCCGCCCTCGAACCGGTCCGGGGTCCAGGTCTCGTACATCCACTTGGTGTCCGGCTTCGCACCGCCGAGCACGTAATAGGTCGGCGTCCAGGACTCGTTGGCGACCGTGTGCCCGGCGTTGACCAGCTGCTGGGGGGTGAGTCCGTAGCTGTACCAGTACTCGACGAGGATGCGGGCGTCGGGGGTGACGGTCCCGTCCCCGGCCTTGATGCCGTCGTTCCACATCCGGGTGGTCTTGCCGGCCGCGCGGACCAGGGCGTCGGACCAGTTCACGAACCCGTAGTAGGTGTCCTTGGCGGTGGCGTTCGCGCCGTAGTGGGCGCGGGCGTAACTGAGCAGCTGCGGGTACCTGGCGTAGTCGGTGACGTACTCGTCGGCGCCGATGTGCCAGTACGGGGCCGGGAACAGCGGCAGATACTCCTCGACCAGGTCCTTGATCAGGGTGTATGAACCGGGCAGCGACAGGTCGATGAACTCCGAACTGGCCGTGCCCGAACTGTCCTTGAGCCTGAGCTCCGGATGGGCGGCCAGGATCTGGTTCATGTGCCCCGGGGTGTCGATCTCGGGCACGATCGTGACGTGGTACTTCTGCCCCAGTGCGATCAGGTCCGCGATGTCCTGCTTGGAGTAGTGGTCGGCGGAGACGATCTCCGGGTGCGTCGCACTCTCCAGGCGGAAGCCGAAGGTGTCCGACAGGTGGAAGTGGAAGTAGTTGAGCTTGAGGTAGGCCAGCTCCTTGATGTGCTGCTTGACCCAGTCGACCGTGAAGAACTTCCGCCCCTGGTCGATCATCAGCCCGCGCTCGGCCTTGGTCGGCCAGTCCACCGCCGTGCCGGCCGGCACGGCGGTGGACTGGTGCAGCAACTGCAGCACGGTACGGGTGCCGTTGAAGGCCCCTGCGTCGGTCCCGGCCTGGATGGCGAGGGACTGGCCGACGGTCATCCGGTACCCCTCGGCGGGCAGCGAGCCGTCGCCCAGGCTCAGGGTGATGTCGCCGGGGGAGGCGCTCCCGGTGACGACGGCCACCGGACGTCCGGCCAGCGCGCCCAAGTCCTCGGCGAACGTGGCCGCTTCGTCGGAGAGCTGCGCGGTGTACGCGGGATCGACGACGATCCGGCTGGTACTCGTGAAGCCGTACGCCCCGCTGCCGGCCGTCCACTGCCGCAGGGCCGGTACGGTCTGCGGCGGCGTGGCGGCGACGGCCGCCCCCGCTCGCAGAGGCTCGGCTCCGGCGGCGGAGGGCAGAGACAACGCGGCTAATGCCAGGGCGGAGGCGGTCAGGAATCTGAGCAGACGCATGGCGAGTCCCCAGGTGTTCACGGCGGCATGTCCCTCCGGCCTTGACTGCCGGAGGGAAGTGGCCACAGTGCAACGCAGTGTCAGGTCTATGTCAAGAGATGCTCGAAGTGACGGCCGAATGAGCAGCATCGAGCATCACCGCGCCTCGGCCGCGTCCGCCACCGCCACCGGGGAAGACCCGCCCGCGACGGAGAGCCGGGGTGCTCCGGTGCCGTCCGCGGGGACGGTCCAGACGTCGCTCGCGCGTCCGTCCGCGCCCGGCAGGGCGTAGGCGACCGTCCCGTCGTCCGTCCAGGCCGCCTGGTCGTCCACGCCGCGCGTCTCGGCGAGCGGGGTCTCGGCCATCGTCCGCAGGTCGAGGACGTACAGCCGCCAGGGTGCGGCCGGGTCGTCGGACACCTTCTTCTTGAAGGCGACCCTCGTGTTGTCGGGCGACAGGGAGGGGCATTCGACGTTCTCCCGCAGCGTCCTCGCCGACCAGTCGCTCATGTTCCCCTCGACGAGGTACGTACGCCCCTTCGTGGAGACGGTCGCGTAGAAGCGGCTGTCGTCGCGGGCGAAGCTCACGCCCCAGTAGTTGACGTCGGGGGAGTGGTAGCGGACACCGTCGATGGTGAGCGGTATCTCCTCCAGGGACTTCACCAGGTACCCCGTGCGCAGGTCGAGGACGGCCGTCCGGGTGGAGAAGCCCGTGGTGGAGTACGAGTCCCCGGTGGCGAACACCGTCCAGGCGAGCATCTGCCCGGACGCGGACACCCGGGCCCGGGTCGGAACGCCCGGCACGGTCGTCCGCCTCACTTCGCGCAGCTGCCGGTCCAGGACGACGGCGTACGTCTTCGGCAGCACCCCCGGCTCGGCGCGCAGGCACAGGGCGGTGCCCCCGGCGGCGTGGAACCGGTCGCAGGCGGGACCGCCCGTGGTGCGCCCGGCTCCGCCCGCCGACGCGGACAGGGGCTGGTGTGCCACCCGGCCCGTGGCGGAGTCCCGGAAGTACAGGGCGGGACCGCCGAGCGCGAAGGAGGCGGCGGCGACGCCCCGTTGGCCGGCCGGGCGGTGCCCCGCGTGCACGGCGTACCCGGTGGCGGAGCCCAGGAGGAGGACGACCGCGGCGGCCGTGACGGCGGTACGGGCCCGGGCGCCGAGCCGGCGTGCGGGCGCCGGGGTGGTGAGCGGCGTGGTCATGAGGTGCTCCTCTCACGGGTGGGGGATTGCCCCGGCCCCAGGGCGGTGGTGGCCTGGGCGGGCGCGGCACCCGGAGCGGCCGGGGCGGCCGGGGCGGCCGGGGCGGCCGAGGTTGCCGGACCGGACGGATCGAGCGGACCGCACGGATCGCCGGGCGTGCCCGGATCGCGCGGCAGCAGTGCCCAGCCGCCCGCCAGCGCGGCGAGCAGCACCGCCGTCGCCCCCCAGAGCGCGGGCCGCGGCCCCCACACCGTCCACGCGGCGCCGAAGCCCGCCGCGGCGAGCATCCGGGCCAGGGCCTGGCCGGTCTGGAGCACGGCCAGCCCGCCCGCTCGGCCCCCGGCGGGCAGTACCGGCCCGGCGAGGGCCATGAGCACCCCGTCGGTGGCCGCGTAGAAGATCCCGAGCAGCGCGAGGACGGCCGCGACGAGGAGGGGGGCCGGCCCGCCGCCCGGCGCGAGCAGGACGAGGTAGGCGCCGAGCAGGGCGAGGTGTCCGTAGAGGAACGGCAACCGGCGGCCGACCCGGTCGGCGATCCGGCCCACCGGGACGGCCAGGAGCAGGTAGCCCGCGGCCGCGCCGAGCGGCAGCAGCGGGAACCAGCCGGGGTCCAGGCCCAGTCGGCGCTGGAGCAGGAGGTAGACGAAGGCGTCGCCGATGGTGGCTCCACCGAGCAGGGCGGCGGCCCAGAGGATCCGCCGGAAGGCGGGGTCGCGCAGCGCCCCGAAGGCCTTGCTCCGGGGCGGAGCCGGGACGGGCGTGGCTGCCGGGCGGTGGTGGCCGGGAACGTAGAGGACCAGGAGCAGCACGCCGAGCAGACCGAAACAGAAGCTGGTGACGAACACCGCGTCGTACGCGCCCGCGGTCGCCCAGAGCAGGGCGAAGGCGGCGAGCGGGCCGAGCAGGGCGCCGGTGGTGTCCATGGCCCGGTGTACGCCGAAGGACCGGCCGAGCTCCTCGGGCGGGCTGTTGAGGGTGATCAGGGCGTCGCGGGGCGCCGTACGGATGCCCTTGCCGACCCGGTCGGCGGCCAGGGCCGCCGCGATCCCGCCGGTGGCGCCGCCCGCGAGCAGCAGGCCGAGCCGGGAGCAGGCCGAGACGGCGTAGCCGATCCCCGCGACGTGCTTGTACCGGTGGCCGCGGTCGGCGAGGTGCCCGCCGAGCAGCCGTACGACCGCGCCGGCTCCTCCCATCAGCCCGTCGAGGAAGCCGAATTGGAGGGGGGAGAGGCCGAGACCGAGGACGAGGTAGAGCGGCAGCACCGCGCTGACCATCTCGGAGGAGACATCCGTGACGAGGCTGACCGTACCGAGCGCGAGGACGGCGGCGGGGACGCGCCGGCCCGCCCCCGTGGTGGGGGGCGGGGCCGGAGCGGCCCGGCGGCCTGTGGTGGCCAGGTACATCAGTGGCAGGTGTACTTCGGGCTGGTGTCCTTGGTCGTTCCGTCGGTGGCGACGTAGGTCCAGCTGTAACCCGCGTCGGTGAAGTCCAGCTTCAGGACCCCGTAGGTACCGCTGATCCGCTTCTGGCTGTTGGGCTGGACGTCCTCGATGTCGTACGGTTCGGCGCCGCCCATGCCGCCGACGATCTCGGTGATCCCGTCGGCGGTGGCGTTCCCGTTCGGGTCCTGCGGGGCGAACCGCTCGTAGTGGTGGTCGTGCCCGCCCAGCACGAGGTCGGCCTTGGCGCCGTACAGGATGTTCCAGACGGGCTTGCTCACCGGGTCGTTGCCGTGCCCGCCGGAGGAGTACAGCGGGTGGTGCCAGTAGGCGGCGACGCAGCCCTTGGTGTTCGCGGCGAGGTCGGCCTTGAGCCAGTCGATCTGGGCCTGCTGGTCGAAGGAGTTGGAGTCGAGGGCGATGAAGTGCCAGTTGCCCTCGTTGAAGCTGTAGTAGCTCTTGCCCTGAGGGTAGGCGACGGCCCCGAAGTAGGCCTTGTAGCCGGCGAGCGGCCCGGCGGGGTCATAGGTCTCGTGGTTGCCCGGCACCGGACGGGTCTTGTCCTTGAACGCGCCCCAGGAGGTGTCGTAATAGTTCCGGTAGTCGGAGAGCCGGGCGTCGTCGTACTGGTTGTCGCCCATCGTCAGATAGAACTTCGGGTTGATCTTCTGGGCCTGCGCGGCGGTCTTGGGGTGGGCGCAGGAGCTGTCCGAGGCGGTGCACTGGGCGGCGATGTCGCCGGCGGCGACCACGGTGAAGGCGCCGGTCGGCGGGGGAGTCCCGCCGTCGAGGGTGCCGTACACCTCGACCTCGTACAGGGAGTACCCGTAGGAGGTGCCGCGGGCGGTTCCGTACACGCGCAGGTAACGGCCCTTGCCGGAGAGGCCGGTCCAGTCGTCGGTGCCGCCGTTCCCGGCCGTCTCGTTGGCGAGCCGGGTCCAGGTGGCGCCGTCGGCCGAGATCTCGACCCGGTACGTCTTGGCGTACGCGGCCTCCCAGCGCAGCGCCACGCGCGTGACGGTGGCGTTCGCGCCGAGGTCGACGCGGATCCACTGCGGGTCCTTGCCCTCGAGGCTGGCCCACCGGGTGGTGGAGCTGCCGTCGAAGGCGTTCTGCGGACCGAAGCTCGAACTCTCCACGGAGGACGCCGTGGCGGTCTTGCCGCGCGAGATGAGAGGGTCGGCGGCGGCGCCGGCCCGTTCGGGATAGGCGAGCAACAGGCCGCCTACGAGGAGGAGTACGGCGGTGATGACCACACCGATCGTGCGGCGCGATGTGTAAACATGAGGCGTGCTTGGGGTGTTCAGGCGCATTCCTGACTCCCTGGCCTGGTGGGTGGCGAGAGCTGGCACCGGTACGAGACCCCGCGTCCCTGCCCGGGTGCGGGCAGGGACGGCGTGGTCACAGCGGCCGGGTCAGAGCTCTCGCTGAGCGCGTCATACCCACGGGAACGGGCACCGCGCCGAGCCGCCGAAGCGGGATGCTAGCAAACAGGAAACTTTCCTACCAGTCATTCGCGGGCAGGAGCTCAGGAGCCTTCAGGAGTGACAGCAGCTTCAGGAGCGTTCAGGAGATCGCGTACCACTGGCTGGCCCAGCCGGTGTTGATCGTGCTGGTGGACTGCTCGGCGAGGTTCACGCTGACCGGGAGCGAGGTCTGACCGGTCAGGACGGTGCTGTAGCGCAGGCTCGGCGGGTTCAGACCCGCGTTCACCGAGATCCCGGCGCCCGTGGCCTTGAGGGTGAGGGCGTTCGTGGCCCAGGTGCCGTTGAGGAGGAGGGCGACGAAGTACGTGCCGGGGGCGGCGGTGAACGGCTTGGCGAGGGGGAACGGCTTGGCTATCGCGTCGGTCATCAACTGCGGGGAGACGTCCGCGGTGGACGCGACCAGGGCGCCCTTGGCGTCGTACACGCCGAGGTAGCAGTTGGACAGTTGGGCGTTCGGGTCGATGCCGGCCAGCCCCAGCCAGATGTTGGACCAGGTGAGCTGCTCGCGCAGCACCATGCGGACCAGGGTGACCCGTCCGCCGACCCCGGCCGCGGACTGGGCGGTGACGTGCCCCGCGTCGTTCGGATCCCCGGTCCAGGCCAGCAGGTTCTGGTCCTGCGGCCGGGGCCCCTCGTACCCGGAGCCGGCCGGCACCGGTGCGGGGGAGGCCGCTGCCGACGGGGAAGTGCCGGCTGCCCCCTTCCCGGCCGTGCTCCCCCCACGGGACGCCGAGCAGCCGGACAGGACGAGGGCCGCCGCGAGCACGGCGGCGAGGCCGGCCGAGGCGGTGGTGGTACGGGTGCGCATGGTCCCCCCATGAGGTGCTGATGTACGGAGGGAGCCATGGTCACACGGGGTGCGCCCGTCCCCGTGCGCGCCCCTTCCGCTCCCTCCGGGCCCTTCCCCGGCCTCCCTCACAGGACCAGCAGGACCAGGATCAGCGCGGCGGGCGGAAGGAGCATGGTGAGCAGGTGGACCACCGCGGTCCGGGTCGTCCCCAGCGCGAGGAGACCGGCGACCCGCTCCCGGCCAGGGCGCTCCCGGTCCGGCCGGCTCTGGTCACTGGCCCACCCTCCCGTCGACGCATTCGCGCAACAGGTCGGCGTGCCCGCAGTGGCGCGCGTACTCCTCGATCCGGTGCACCATCAGCTCCCGCACCGCGATCCGGTCCTTCCCCAGCCGCTCGCCCAGATCCGGGTGCGCGGCCAGCGCGGCGTCGGTCGCGGCCTGCTCGCGCTCCAGATCGGCGTACGCCCCGTCGACCGCGTCCTGCTCGGCGACGGCTCCGTCGAAGTCCCCGTCGCGCCGGCCGTACAGCTTCGGCAGCGGATCGCCGTCGGATATCCAGTTCTGCCAGTCCCGCTCCACCTCGGCGAGGTGCCGCACCAGACCGAGCAACGACATCGTCGACGGCGGGACCGACCGCCGGGCCAGCTGGTCCGGATCCAGGCCCTCGCACTTCATCCGCAGGGTCAGGCGGTAGTCCGTGAGGAACTCCTGCAAGGTGGCGAGCTCGCCCTCCACACCGCTCTCTCCGCTGGTGCGGGGGTCGTCGTCCGGGTCCGCCCACATGTCGGGGTAGACGGTCGCCCGGGTCCATCGCTCGCCTTGATCACTCATGCGTTCCATGCTCGCCCGCTAGGGGCCGGTCTCGCCAGCAGATTTCCCCCGGAACGCAGAATGGCAAGGAGGTGTTTCCACTCCTTGCCACTCTCAACTTATAGCGCACCGGGGGGCTTGCGGCAAGGCCCCGGTGGTGACGCAGAATCACTGGCCTGAGGCGGAACCTGCGGAAATGGTGATTGCGTGATGACCGAAGTACCCCACACGACCGACGTCGCCGACGTGGCGGAGATGACGGAGATGACGAACGTGACTGACGTGGCGGACGTGACCGTCGTCGGCGGTGGACCGACCGGTCTGATGCTGGCCGCCGAGTTGCGCTTGCACGGCGTCCGCGTGGTCGTGGCGGAGAAGCTGACCGAGCCGACCGGAGAGTCTCGCGGTCAGGGCCTGCACACGCGCAGCGTCGAACTGATGGACCAGCGCGGCCTGCTGGACCGGTTCCTCGCCGTCAGTGAGAAGTTCCAGGTCGGCGGCCTGTTCGGCGGCATCATGAAGCCGTGGCCGGACCGGCTGGACACGGCGCACCCGTACGGTCTCGCCATCCCGCAGCCCGTCACCGAACGGCTGTTGGGTGAGCACGCCGTCGAAGTCGGTACCGAGATCCGGCGCGGCAGCGAAGCGGTCGGCCTGAGCCAGGACGAGGACGGGGTGACCGTCGAGCTGGCGGACGGCACGCGCCTGCGCTCGCGCTACCTCGTCGGATGCGACGGCGGGCGCAGCGCGGTGCGCAAACTCCTCGGCGTCGACTTCCCCGGCGAACCCGCCACGGTCGAGACCTTGTTGGGCCAGATGGAGGTGGCCGCGGATCCGGAGACGATCGCCGCAGTCGTCGCGGAGGTCAACAAGACCCAGCTCCGCTTCGGCGTCCACGCGGGCGAGGACGGGTCGTGCCGCATCATCGTCCCCGCCGACGGCGTGTCCGAGGACCGCAGCGCGCCGACGCTGGAGGAGTTCAAGCAGCAGCTACGGGCCTTCGGGGGAACCGACTTCGGCGTGCACTCGCCGCGCTGGCTGTCCCGCTTCGGCGACGCCACCCGACAGGCCGAGCGCTACCGGGTCGGCCGCGTGATGCTGGCCGGCGACGCGGCACACATCCACCCGCCGACCGGCGGACAGGGACTCAACCTCGGCGTGCAGGACGCCTTCAACCTCGGCTGGAAGCTCGCCGCCGCCGTCAACGGCTGGGCCCCACAGGATCTCCTCGACAGCTACCACGCCGAACGCCACCCGGTGGGCGCCGCCGTACTGGACAACACCCGGGCGCAGATCACGCTGATGGGGAGCGATGCGGGTCCCACCGCGCTGCGGGAGCTGTTCGCGAAGCTGATGGACTTCGAGGAGGTGAACCGGTACGTGACGGGGATGATCACCGCGGTCGAGGTCCGCTACGACTTCGGCGAGGGCCACGAACTGCTCGGCCGCAGGCTGCGGGACGTGGAGCTGAAGCGCGGGCGCCTCTACGAGCTGATGCACACCGGCCGCGGACTCCTGCTCGACCAGACCGGCCGACTCTCGGTCGCCGGGTGGGCCGACCGCATCGATCACGTCGTCGACGTCAGCGAGGAACTGGACGTGCCCGCCGTACTGCTGCGCCCGGACGGCCACGTGGCATGGGTCGGCGAAGACCAGCACGACCTCGACGCCCACCTGCCGAGGTGGTTCGGCGCCGCCTCCGCCTGAGCGCGCGTCCCTACCGGTACTGGTTCCTGTACTCCTCGCCTGTGGGGCCGAAGTCGATGAAGGGGGTGGCGAAGAACATGACGAGGAGGATCAGGCCGGCGATGCCCGCGCCCACGGGGAGGATCCCCGCCGCCCACCGCCCCGCGCCGTCGGCGCGAACGGCCTTGCGGGGGTCACGCGGGTCGTAGCTGACCTCGACGCTCGCGCGGCCGCTCGAGTCGAGGTACTTCCACACGTTCCCGTCCAGATCCGAGTACAGGTAGAGCCACGGCCGAGCGGAGTCGTGAGCGGAATCGGCCGTCACCGTGATGCCGTGACGGGGGAGGCGCCAGGGCCTGAGGCCCTCTGGGGCCAGCACGACGGCCGAGATCAGGAGCGGGAAGCCGGTACCACCGAAGAGGACGATGCCAACGATGTTGACGGGGTCCGCGACGAACCCGACGAGCACGCTCATCGCGACGATCACGAGGACGGAGCCCGCCGCGAGCCACTTGACCTTCCGGTGCAACGCCTCCCTCGGGGTCCTGGTCTCCGGCTCGCTCTCGGCGGTGCGGGTGGTGACGAGGGTGGAGCCGTCGACCACGACGGAACCGGCGGCGCCGGCCGGCGCAAGCACGGCGTTCACTGCCCGGGCGAAGGCGGTGGCGGCGGCCTCGCTGACGTCCTCGACCCGGTAGACGGTCGGCTCGGTCGCGGCGGGTGCGGTGAGCCTGATCTCGAGGGCCCGCCTTTCCGCGTGGACGCCCGCGATCGCGGCGAAAGGGATGCGGTGTTCCCGGCGCGACCGGCGCAGGACCAACTCCTGTTCCGCGGCGCGGAGATCAGTGCCCTTCTTGCCGTGAAGGACGGGTATGGACGAGGTGATCGGCATGGCTGGATTCTAAGCATGCGCCGCACACGCGCAGCATCGGCTATGCGATCGGTCCGAGGTCTCCTTCGAGCACGGTCCGGATGATCCGGGGCCGGTCCCAGAAGGCCGTCGATCGTCCATGGCGAAAGCCGTAAACGGGGCCACTGACACCGACACGGCCGGCCGTCAGGGCGCGTGCCTCAGGGCTCCACGCCGCAACGTCGCGCGATCGCCTTCAGCCGGTCGAGTTCGTGTTGCGCTGCGATCGGTCGGGCGAGGTCGAGGGCCATCTCGGCGCGGGCGGTGACGTAGAGGATGTCCTCGCGGGTGGACGCGTCCAGGCCGGGGGCGGCCCGCAGGCGGCGGTTCGTGACCCACAGGAAGAGCCCGATGAGAGCGAGATCGTCCCGCAGGCGCAGGGGGAGCACCTGCGACAGCACATCCTTGGCGTAATCACGCGACTGCTGGTCCGCCTCGCAGGGGCGCGGCAGGGAAGGGGCCCAGGGAAGGGCGGCACCCCGGGCGTCGTCGTACATGTCCACCACCAGGGCGCGCGCGGTTTCCGGATCACCCGCCGCCGCGGCTGCGCGCGCCGACGCCAAGGCGGAACGCAGTCCGGCGCGGGCCTGCGGATCCTCGCCCGTACGCGCGTCCAGGTAGCCGGACCACACATCGAACGCCTTCCTCAGCTCGGCGTCCAACATGACCTCGTACGCGTCCGGCACTCAGTCGCTCCTCCCGTCGGGCCGCCCCTGCGTGGGACGGCAGCGGTACACAGTAGGACGGGTGGCGGGCGCACGGCTCGCGAATTTCCAGGGGACGGCTGTCGCTCAGCCGCTGGAGGGAAGCAGCCTTCGCGGCGTCCTAAAGGGCGCCGTTCCGGACGGGATCCCGGGATTCCGGGTGAGCCGGATCACCGGCCGGGGCGGCGGCCCGCAGCGCCGCCTCGACCTGGCGGTTGCTGGTCATGTTCGCCGTGATGGCGGTCATGGTGAGGAGGAGGCCGGCGGCGGCGTAGAGCGGGGTACGGATGTCGTACGTGGTGGCCAGCCAGCCGCCGAGGAAGGCGCCGAACGGGGCGGCACACATGGCGAGCATGCGGGAGGTGGAGGCGACCCGGCCCATCAAGTGGGCGGGGACGACCGCCTGTCGGAGGGAAGGGGCGAGCACCATCGTGGCGCCCATGCCCGCTCCGCAGACGGCGAGCGCGAGGCCGGCGACGTACGGGTTCGGGGCGACGGCAAGGCCCAGGATGGCGAGTCCCTCGACGGCGGCCGTGCAGGTGAGCGCGGTGCCGGTGCCGAGCCGTCGGCCGAGGAAGGAGGCGATGCCCGCGCCGAGCAGACCGCCGGTGGCCTCCGCCGTGAGGAGCAGGCCGAAGCCGAAGGCGCCGATGCCGAGACGATCGTGCGCGAAGAGGGCGAGTACGGTCTCCACGGCGAGGAAGGCGACGTTCCCGACCGCCGGACGCAGTGCGAGCCCGAGCAGCAACTGATTCCGGAACACGTACGATGCGCCGGCCCGCGCTTGGCGCAGCAGCGACTCGCGGGCCTGCGGTACGGGCCGGGGTACGGCGGGCAGCGACCGTACGAGCAGTGCGGAGAGCGCGAACGACACCGCGTCGGCGAGCAGCGGAACCGCCCGCCCGAGCGCGAGCAGGGCGCTGCCCGCAGGCGGCCCCGCGAAGCCGGACGCGGCGGTCTGGGCGCCGCGCAGGCGGGAGTTGGCGCGCTCCAGGAGCACGGGGTCGCGGCCGAGCAGATCCGGCAGGTAGGCCGTGGCGGCCGTGTCGAAGAAGAGCCCGCCGAGGCCGAGCAGGAAGGCGACGGCCGCGAGCAGCGGAATGCTCAGCACGTCGAGCAGGGCCGCTGCCGCCGGTATCACGAGCAGCACCGCACGCGCCGCGTCCACGACCCACATCGTGCGCCGACGGTCCCAGCGGTCCACCAGCGCACCGCCGAGCACCCCGAAGAGCAGCCACGGCAGCGTTCCGGTGGCCGTGACGACGGCGAGCGCCATCGGATCCCGCGTCAACGTCAGCGCGAGCAGCGGCAGTGCGGCATGCGACACCCCGTCACCGAGCGAGGAAATCGTCTGCGCGGTCCACAGTCGCCCGAACCCGGTCGGCAACTTCCGTATGTCTGAGGTCACTTGGCGTCCCCTTCGGCCTGCTCGCGCGATGCGGGGTGGAACAGTGCGAAGACGAGTGACGCGTCCGGCAGCGACGGATCGGACAGCTCCCGGTACTCGTCCGCCAGTTCCTGCAGCCGCGCCCCCAGCTCCGCGAACTGCTCGTCGGTGAGCCGCAGGTGCGCCATCCGTACGTGCCGCTCGCCCTCCGCGGGCGCTGCCTCCAGGTCCGCCACCGCATGCCGCATCAGCACGTCCGGCCCTCCCTCGCCCGGGTCCGGCAGTGCGATCGTCCGCGCGGCCATGGCGTAGTACCGCTCGGTGACCCCCCGGACCTTCCGCGTCCGTACCACCTTCACCAGGCCGGCCCGCTCGAGCAGCCGTACGTGGTAGCTGGAACTCCCCTTCGCGAGGCCCACTCGCTCGGCGATCTGCGTGATCGTCGCGGGCTCGAAGCGGAGCACGGCCATGATCCGGTGACGCGTGAGATTGGAAACGGCACGCAGTTGCTCGTCAGTGGTGACGTGGAACGTCTCGGGAAGATCATCGGTAGGCATGGCCCCAATGGTCAACACTTCTTGACCATTGGGCAAGGGTGTTTTCGTCCGGGCTTCGGCGCGGGCTGGTCATCGGCGATCTGCAGGACCAGCGCGAAGTGCCGTCCAGGTCGGGGTCCGCGCCGGTGACGGTCCTCCGACGGCGTCAAGGGCCGTACCCGCGTCGGAGCGAAGGGCCGGCGTCAAGTCTCCGTTGCCCCTGGAGGGCTGCTGACGGGGCATCGGGTGCACCATCGGGGGAGCGAAGGCGCTCCGGCGTGGCATGCGCGTGAACGTCCGGGGTGGATCCGGATCGATCAGGAATCGAGAAGCGCGTTCACGGAGCCGCCCCTAGGCTACTCATCATGGGCCTCGCCAGTCACACGGTTTCTCTTCCGCACGACGACCCGGACGCGCCGCTCGCCCCGACGCCGTCCCGACTCCTGGCCCCTTCATACCGATTGACCGGCGAACACACGCCGATGTGACATCCGGGCCCCGGCCCGCATGTCCGGCACGACTACATCCACAGTGCAAGGAGTACGGCATGAAAGCGCACGTCAGCTCGATCCTTCTTGGTGTCCGGGACATGGACCGGGCCAAGCAGTTCTACACCGAGGGGCTCGGCTGGAAGGTCGCGAACGACTTCGGCATCTCGGTGTTCTTCGCATCGGACGGCGCCTCGCCCGTCGGCTTCTACAGCCGCGAAGGCCTCGCCGACCAGGTGGGCACGGACCAGGAGGGCAGCGGCTTCAGCGGACTGGTTCTGACCTACGTCGTCCGCAGTGAGGCGCGGGTCGACGAGATCATGGCGGAGGCCCAGGAGGCCGGCGCCAAGGTCCTCAAGCCCGCCGGCGCCCTGCCGTGGGGCGGGTACGGCGGCACTTTCGCCGACCCGGAGGGCTACATCTGGAGTCTCGGTTACAGTGCCCAGGGAACCGACCAGCCCTACGCCGAGTAGCCGCGATCTTCGTCTCACAGCCGTCCGGAACGGCGGGCGCGGGGAGCGTGCCGCTGCCGTCCCGGACGGCTGTGAGACGCCCGCGGGAAGCGGGAGCGGCGATCGGAGCCGGGCGGGCGGGATCCGCGGGGAACGGCAGAACGAACAGGAGAAGATCTTGAAGTTTCAGTCCGTCGTTGAGCCACCTGAGCCCATGCGGGGGCTGCTGGTTCCGCCCGAGGTGGTGGCAGCGCTCGGCGAGGGTTCGCGGCCGCCGGTGACGATCACGATCAACGGGCATTCCTGGAGGAGCCGGGTCGCCTTCCTGCGCGGCCGCCACTTGATCGGCCTCAGCCATGCCAACCGGCGGGCCTCGGAAGTCGAGATCGGCGAGGAGATCGAGGTCGAGCTGGAGCTCGACACCGAGCCGCGCGTCGCCGTCGAGCCCGCGGACTTCGCCCAGGCCCTGGACGACGACCCGGCCGCCCGCGCCGCCTACGACAACCTCACGGACAGCCGCAAGCGCGAGCACGTGCGGGCCATCGAGAGCGCGAAGATGCCCGAGACGCGCCAACGGCGCATCGAGAAGGCCATCGCCACCCTGCGGGGCTGACTCCCACAGGCGCGCGACGGTGACGACATCGCGCGACGGTGACGACGTACGGAGGACTCCTGTCAAGTAACGAATAGCCGGGGCTACGGCCCCGTCCCCGACCGGGGCACGGTGGAGATCCATCGTCCTGCACCAGAGCAGGACGATCCGCCACCCGGATCGGAGACCCCGATGTCCCGTCGCGCAGGCGTCTTCGTGACCCGCCGTCCCGGACTCGTCCTCTTCGCCGCCCTCGTGTTCCTCGCGCTGTCCGTCGTGTTCGGTGCGCAGGCCACCGGCCGGCTGAAGACGCAGGGGTACGACGATCCCCGGTCCCAGTCCAGCCGCGCCGCCCTCGTGGCCGCCGAGCGCCTGGGGGCCTCCCCCAACCTGGTCGTCGTCGCACAGGCCCGCGACGGTTCCGTCGACGGCCCGGCGGCCCGGAGCGAGGGCGAGGACCTGACCCGCCGCCTCGCCGCCCAGCCGCACGTGAGCGCCGTGGCCTCGTACTGGACCGGCGGCGCGGCGGAGCTGCGCAGCCGGGACGGCGACGCGGCCATGCTGGTCGCGCACGTGGACGGCGAGGGCGAACAGCTCGGTGCGCGGGTCGAGCGGCTGAGCGAGGAACTGACCGCCCCCGGCGCCCACGGGTCTCCCGACGCGGCCCTGACCGTGCACGTGGGAGGGTCGGCGCTCACCGACGCCGAGCTCCAGGACATCGCGGAGTCCGACCTGAAGCGGGCCGAGGCCGTCGTGCTGCCGGGCACCCTGATCCTGCTGGTCCTGGCGTTCGGCAGCGTCGTGGCCGCCGCGCTGCCGCTGCTGATCGGAATCCTCGCCATCGCCGGGACCCTGCTGGTCCTGAGCGTCCTCGGCTCCGTCACCGACGTGTCCGTGTTCGCACTGAACCTCACCACGGCGCTCGGCCTGGGGCTGGGCATCGACTACGGGCTGCTGATCGTCTCGCGGTTCCGCGAGGAGCTCGCCGCCGGCTACCTGCCGCGGACGGCCGCCATCCGGACCGTGCGCACCGCCGGCTACACGATCGCCTTCAGTGCCGCGACGGTCTCCGCCGCGCTCGCGACGCTGCTGGTGTTCCCGCCGTACTTCCTGCGCTCCTTCGCCTACGCGGGCATCGCCGTGGTGGCCATCGCCGCCGTGAGCGCCGTGACCGTCCTGCCCGCTCTGCTCGCGCTGCTCGGCAAGCACGTGAACGCCTGGCCCGTGCCGTGGCGCCGCCGGGCCCGTACGGGCTCCGGATCGCGCTTCTGGGAGGGGCTGGCGCGGATCGTCGTACGCCGCCCGCTGCTCGCGGCGCTGCCGGTGATCGGCCTGCTGGTGGTCCTCGCCGCGCCGTTCGCGCACGCCGGTTTCGCCACCCCCGACGACCGGGCGCTACCGACGAGCGCGGCCGGCCGGCAGACGGGCGACCTGGTGCGCGACGCGTTCGACGTGAAGGGCGCCGACGCGCTCACCGTCTCCGTGACGGGCACGGCGCCCCGGTCTGCGCGGGAGGACTACGTCCGCAGGCTGTCCGCGCTTCCCCAGGTGGCCCAGGTCGCCGCGGTCGCACAGGTTTCCCCGGTCGCCGGGTCCGAGGGCGACGGTCCGGCCCAGCTCTCCGTGGTGCCGCGGGTCGACCCCCGTTCGCGGGAGGCCCAGCAGCTCGTGCACGACGTCCGCGACATCCCCGCCCCGGCGGGCACGGAGGTCCTGGTCGGCGGACCGAGCGCGGTACTGGTCGACGCCAAGGACACGGTGGGGGACCGGATTCCGCTGGCGCTCGCCCTGATCACCGTCACCACGTTCGTGCTGCTCTTCGGCTTCACGCGGAGCCTGCTCCTGCCGCTCAAGGCCATCGCGCTGAACGCCCTGAGCCTGACGGCCGTCCTGGGAGCAATGGTGTGGATCTTCCAGACGGGCCATCTGAGCGGCCTGCTCGGCTTCACGCCCGGACCGCTCAGCACGACCATGCCGGTGCTGCTGTTCTGCATCGTCTTCGGACTCTCGGTGGACTACGAGGTGTTCGTCCTGGCCCGGATCAAGGAAGCGCGCGACGCCGGGGAGGACGACACCGACTCGATCGTCACGGGCATCGCCCGGACGGGAGGCATCGTCAGCACAGCCGGCGCCCTGCTCGCGTTCACCCTCCTGAGCTTCGGCACCTCCCAGGTCTCCCTCCTGCAGTTCTTCGGCATCGGCGCAGGTCTGGGCGTCCTCCTCGACGCCACGCTCGTGCGGGGCGTCCTCGTACCGGCGCTCATGCGCCTGGCGGGCGGCCTGAACTGGTGGGCACCGAAGGCGCTGAAGCCCAAAGTGCCGCAGCCGGCACCCCGGCCGCCACCGGCCACCGCGAGACGGTGCGCCCCGGGCCGTTGCTCCCCGATCCGCACCGTCGTCCGTACCCACGCCCACGCGCGCCGCTGACCACCAGGCGCTCCCCCCTCTCCCATCCGGTCCAGCCCCGCTCCATCCCGACCATCCCGATCATCCCGACCCTCCAGCACCGCCCAGCCCCGGCCGCCTTCCGTCCAGGGCGCTACGACAAGGAAGACCCATGACTGACATCGCCATCGTCGGACTCGGCTGCCGCTTTCCGGGCGCCCCCGACATCCGCACCTACTGGAAGCTCCTGATGAGCGCGGAGCGTCAGTTCTCCGCCGTCCCGGGGGAACGCTGGAACCACGGGACCTTCCACGAGCCGGGCAACCGGTCGGCCCCCAACGCCTCGTACACCGACCAGGTCGCCTTCCTGGAGGACCTGGACCGCTTCGACGCGGCGCACTACGGCGTACCTCCCGCTCGCGCCCGGGCCATGGACCCGCAGCACCGGCTGATGCTCGACGTCAGCCGCGAGGCGCTCGCCGACGCGGGGCTGGGCCGCGGCGACTTCGACCGCGAGAACACCGGGGTGTTCTTCGGAATATCGGTGTCCGACTACAAGGACCTCATGGCGGCCCCCCTCCGGGCCATCACCCTGGCCGAGGACGCGCATGCGGCGGACGGCGCTGCCGTCCCCGCGGACGCGGACGCCGACGCCGCCAAGGAGCGGGCGCGGCAGCTCGGCACCATCGACGCCTTCACCCTGCCGGGGAGCCTCCTCAACATGGCGGCCGGGACCGTCAGCCGCCACTTCGACCTCGGCGGTCCCAGCTTCGCCGTCGACGCCGCCTGCTCCGGTTCGCTGGTCGCCCTCGACCAGGCGATCGCCCAGGTGCGGTCCGGCAGGTGCCGGACCGCCCTCGTCGGCGGCGTGTACCTCAACCTCACCCCCGACAGCCTGGTCGGCTTCTCCAGACTCCGCGCCCTGTCCGCCGCCGGGGTGTGCCGCCCGTTCGACGAGGGCGCCGACGGCTTCGTCCTCGGGGAAGGCGCCGGCGTCGTCGTCATACGGCCGCTGGCCGACGCGCTGGCCGAAGGCGACCGCGTATACGCGGTGATCAAGGGCATCGGCTCGGCCAACGACGGCGCGTCCCCCGGACCGCTGGTCCCCACCTCCGAAGGCCAGCTGCGCGCCATGCGCCGGGCCTACGAGGACGCGGGCGTCGCGCCCTCCTCCGTGGGCTTCCTGGAGGCCCACGGCACCGGCACCGCGGCCGGCGACCGGGCCGAGTCCGAGGCCCTGCGCCGACTGCGCACCGAGTACCCGGACGACGACCCCGCCCTGTGCTACCTCGGCGCGGGCAAGGCCCTCATCGGGCACTCCCTGGCCGCGGCGGGCATCGCGGGACTGATCAAGACGGCCCTGGTCGTCCACCACCGCACGATCGTGCCGCAGCCGGAGACCACCCCCCACCCGGACCTGGGCATCTCCGCCGCCGGCCTGCGCTTCGCCGCCACCGCACTGCCCTTTCCGGACACCGCCGGCACCCCGCGACGGGCCGCCGTCAGTTCGTTCGGCTTCGGAGGCACGAACGTCCACGTCGTGCTGGAGGAGCGGCAGCCCGACACGGCCCCCGGTCACCTCCCGGACCGCACCGAAGACACCGGACCCCACCTCGTCCTCCTCTCGGCCGGCAACGCCGAACTGCTGGACCGGCACATCGGAGACGTACTCGAGGTACTCGACACACTCGACACGGCGGACCGCGCCCCGCTGGCCGCCGTGGCCCACACCCTCGGCTCCCGGGAACCGCTGACGGCCCGGCTCGCGATCGTGGCCACCGGCACGGACGCGTTCGTCGAGCGGCTGCGCCACGCCCGTGAGCAGCTCCTGGCCGGCGCCCGGGGCGACCTCGGCGACGGCGCCTTCGCCGCCGACGCCCCCCTGCCGGCCGCGCAGCGCCGCGTGGCCTTCCTCTTCCCCGGTCAGGGCAGCCAGAGCCCGGGCATGATGCGGGACCTCCACGAGCGGTTCCCCGCCTTCCGGTCGGCCGTTGCCGTCCTCGACGCCGTGGCCCGCGGGGACGTCGGCTTCGACCTCTCCGGCCTGCTGTACGGCGAGGAGGCCCGGTCCCACGGCGACACCGAGGAGCTCAGGAAGCGGCTCGCCGCCACCGATGTGTGCCAGCCGCTGCTCGGTACCGTCCAGATCGCCGCCACCCGCGTCCTCGCCGACTGCGGCATCCGTCCCGACCTCGCCCTCGGGCACAGCGCCGGGGAGTTCGCCGCGGCCGCGGCCGCCGGAGCGCTCACCAACGTGGACACGGTCCGGCTGCTGGTCCACCGGGGCGCGACCCTCCGGCAGGCGGAGTCCCGCTTCGCGGGCGGGATGCTCGCCGTGCAGACCGACGAGGAGACCTGCCGCCGGCTCACGAACGGGATCGACGGCGTGTGGCTCGCCTGCTTCAACCAGCCGCGGCAGATCGTGGTCAGCGGCACCCCGGACGGGCTCGCCGCCCTGCGCGAGGCCTGCGCGGAAGCCGGGGTCGTCACGGCGGCGCTCGACGTGTCCAACGCCTTCCACTCGCCGCACCTGGCCGCCGTCGAGGACACCATCCGCGCGGGTCTCGCCGCCCGCCCGATCGCGGCCCCCGTCCTGCCGTTCGTCTCGTCCGTGAACGCCGAGGTCTGCACCGACCCCGGCCGGCTGCGCGAGCTGTGGACCCGTCACGCGTCCGCGCCGGTCCTCTTCGGCGACGCGGTCCGCACCGCCTACGACCAGGGGGCCCGCGTCTTCCTCCAGGTGACGGGCGGCAGCTCGCTCCTCACCTCGGTCCGCCGCAACCTCACCGGCCACGACGACGTCCATGTCGTCCCCGTCGAGGGGCCGGCCGACGGCGGGCGCACCTTCGCCCTGGCCCTCGCCCGGCTCGCGGTCCTGGGCGTCCCGGTCGACCCGCGCGCCCTGATCGCCGAGGAGGACCGCCGGCTGCTGGACCTGCCGGTGGCCGGGCTCGCCACCCAGTCCTACTGGGTGCCGGCCAGACGCGCCATGCGGCGGGACCCCGCCGCCGCCTCTCTCCCGCCGCAGCCCGTGCGCTCCGTCGAGCCCGTACAGGCCCAGCCCGCACAGCCCGAGGAGACCTCGATGAACGCCCCGACGTACGACCCGGCGAACACCCCGATGAACGAACTGCTCCAGCTGGTCCAGCAGCAGGCGGAGCTGCTCGCCCGCCTCACGGGGACGCTCCCCACGCCGGTGCCCACCGCCCCGGCCGCGCCCGCTGCCGCGGCCCCCGAGGAGTCCGCGGCCCCCGCCGCTGCGCCCGCTCCGCCCGCCCCGCGCGCGGCGGCCGGCGAGGTGACCGGCGAGGTCACCGCAGCCGTGCTGGCGCAGGTGGCCCGGATCAGCGCCTTCCCGGTGGAACAGCTGAGCAACGACCAGCTGCTGATCGACGACCTCGGCTTCGACTCGCTGATGCTGACCGACCTGTTGACCTCCCTCAACCGGCAGTGGCCGCAGTGGACCTTCGACGAGCGGGCCGCCGACCGGCCGACCGTCGCCCGGCTCGCCGCGCTGATCACGGGCGGCTCCCCGGACGCCACGGCGGCGACCGCCGTCCCGGGGCAGCGCGCCGGACAGGGTGACGGGCCCCCGCCCGAGACGTCAGCCGACACGCCGCCGGTCACGGCCGCCCCCGACCCGCCCGCGGCCGCGGACCTCCCCGGCCTGCGCGTGGTCCCGACGCCCGCGGACCAGCGGACGGACGACCCGGCCGCGCCGGAGGAGCACACGCGGATCGACTGCTTCCCGGAGGTGGCCGCCCACGGTGAGCGGATCGGCATGCTCGCCGGGCTGGGGCTCGCCAATCCGTACTTCCTCGTCCACGAGGGCGGCATGTCGGACACGACGGTCGTCGACGGCCGGGAACTCGTCTCCTTCTCCAGCTACAACTACCTGGGCATGGCGACTGACCCGAAGGTGAAGGCGGCCGCCAAGGAGGCGGTCGAGCGCTACGGCACGTCGGTGTCCGCCAGCCGGCTGCTGTCCGGCAGCCGTCCGCTCCACCTGGAACTCGAAGCGGAACTCGCCGACCGGCTCGGATGCGAATCCGCGCTCACCCTGGCCAACGGGCACGCCACCAACGTCACCGTGATCGGGCACCTCGTCGGCCCCGGGGACCTCGTTCTGCACGACTCCCTCGCCCACGACAGCATCCTGCAGGGCTGCAAGCTCTCCGGCGCGACCCGGCGGCCCTTCCCCCACGACGACGCCGCCGCACTCGACGCCGTACTCGGCCAGGTCCGCGACCAGTACCGGCGGGTGCTCATCGTCATCGAGGGCGTCTACAGCATGGACGGCGACATCGCCGACCTGCCCGCCCTCGTCGAGGTCAAGCGCCGCCACGGCGCACTGCTGATGATCGACGAGGCCCACAGCATCGGCACCATCGGCACGACGGGCGGGGGCATCGGCGAGTACCACGGCATCGAGCGCTCGGACGTCGATCTGTGGTCGGGCACGTTGTCCAAGGCACTGGCCGGCTGCGGCGGTTACGTCGCCGGGGGCCGCGCGGTCGTCGACTACCTGCGCTACACCGTGCCGGGCTTCGTCTACAGCGCCGGCATGACCCCGGCCGACACCGCCGCCTCGCTGACGGCCCTGCGCTTGCTGCGTGCCGAGCCGCAGCGCGTCACGCGTCTCGCGTCCAACGCCTCGCTGTTCGTCCGCCTGGCGCGCGAGGCGGGGATCGACGTCGGGGACAGCCACGACACACCGGTCGTCCCCTGCATCGTCGGGGACTCGCTGAAGACCCTGAAGCTCGCGGAGGCCCTCTTCCAGGAGGGCATCAGCGTCAACCCCATCCTGTACCCGGCCGTACCGGAGGAAATGGCCCGGCTGCGCTTCTTCATCACCTGTGACCACATGCCCGACCAGATCCGGCAGGCCGTGACCGTGCTGGAGCGCGCACTGCGGCAGCTGGATGCGGACACGGACGTGGACGCGGACACGGCCACCGACGCCCCCGCCGCCGCCGCGTGACCCCCGCCGCCGTGCACACCGTCTTCCCGCCGACCGTGCCGGGACAGGTCCGCCGATGGGGCGGGGCCGGGGTCCTCGTGGCCCGGCGCCCCGACCTCCACCGGGCTGTGCCCCTCGCGCCCCTCTCACCGGCCGAGCGGCAGGTGGTCCGGGCGCTGCCGGCCTGGCGGCAGGCCGAGTGGGCGGCGGGACGGCTCCTCGCCAAGCGCCTGGTCGGCGAGTTCCTCGCCGCCCCGGCGGCCGACGTGGAGATCCTCCCGCGCGACGACGGCAGCCCCCGCCTCCTCGTCGACGGCAGCCCGGTGCCCGCCCTGCACGTCTCCATCAGTCACACCGCCCACCACGTCGCCGCGGCCCTCGCACCGCAGCCGGTCGGAGTGGACCTGTGCGAGATCTCCTCGGCAGCCGCGGTACGGCGGGTCGCGGACCACGTGCTCTCCCCCGGGGAACTCTCCCTCGTCGGTACGGACCGGCCCGACGCGCTGGCCGGTGCCTGGGCGCTGAAGGAAGCGGCGGTCAAGGCCGACCGGACCGGTGTCTTCGGGACCGCCGCGCGGGGCATCGCGATCCTGGCCCTGTGGCCGCCCGTCCTCGGCGGACGGCGCCGCGCAATGGCGTGGCAGGCGGGAGACGCGGTGCTCGCCCTCGTCCTCGCGGTACCGGCCGGGTCACCGGCCGCGGCACGGGCGTGACGGCATTCCCGTCCTGGGCGCCGCACGCACCCGGAGGCAGCAGGAAGCGGAACAGGCGGGAACGGTCTGTGATGCCTACTCCACCTGGGGTAATGCCTTGACGTGCATGTCGAACAGACTATCGAATACCGTCTACGCTGGAGAGACCGGACGGGGAGTCGGGTGTCGACGATCGGGGGCTGACCAGGAGCTGGAGGTGGTGACGCGATGTTCGCGCACCTGCATGTCGCCTCCGGATACTCGGTGCGTTACGGCGCGGCGCTGCCCGGCCGGCTGGTCGAGCGGGCGGCGGAGCAGGGCCTGCGAGAGCTGGCGCTGACCGACCGGGACACGGTGGCCGGGGCCGTCCGGTTCGCGCAGGCCTGTGCGAAGGCCGGGATCCGGCCACTGTTCGGTGCGGACCTCGCGGTCCCGCCCCTCGACCCGGCCGGCCGGGCGCCGTCGAAGGGCCGTGTTCCGGCCCGGGGCGGCGCCTTCGTCGCCGACTCCGCGCCCCGGGTCACCCTGCTGGCGCGCGACGGCGCCGGCTGGGCCAACCTGTGCGCGCTGATCACCGCCGCCTGGGCCGCCCGGCAGCAGGCCGGCGGCGGGCAGCCGATCGTCCCCTGGCCCGCGGTCCAGCAGCACGCCGAAGGGCTGACCGTACTGCTGGGACCGGCGTCCGAGCCGGTACGGGCGCTCGCCGACGGCCGCCCGGACCGGGCGGCCGAGCTGCTCGCACCGTGGCGGGAGGCGTTCGGGCCGCACCTGCGACTGGAAGCCGTGCACCACCGCCGCACCGGCACGGGGTCCGGCTCGCTCCGGCTGGCCGCCCGCACGCTCGGACTGGCCGCCGACCTCGACCTGCTCGCCGTCCTGACCAACGCGGTCCGCTACGCGACCCGGGAGCAGGCGCCGGTCGCCGACGTACTGGACTCGGCCCGCCTGCTCACCCCCATCCGGCCCGGCCACACCTGCAACGGCGAGCGGTCGCTGAAGAGCGCCACCGAGATGGGCGAGCTCGCCGAGCAAGTCGCCCGGGCGGCCGGACAGGAGAACGGCGGGGCCGCACACCTGCTGGCCACCACCACCCGCACCGCCTCCGAGTGCCGCCTCGACCCGTACGCCGACCTCGGGATCGGCCGGGTCCACTTCCCGGAGGAACACGTCATCGGGCTGGCCCCCGGCACGTCCGCCCGGACCCTGCGCGAACGCTGTGAGGCGGCGATGATCCGCCACGGCTACGACCGCTCCGCCACCATGCGGACCCGCCTGGAGGAGGAGCTGCGGGTGCTGAACACGCTCGGCTGGCCCTCGTACGCCCTGACCGTGGCCCAAGTCGTCGACGACATCCGGGAGATGGGCATCCGGGTGCAGGCCCGGGGCTCCGGCGCCGGTTCCCTGGTGGTGCACCTGCTCGGCATCTCCTTCGCCAACCCGCTGGAGCACGGGCTGCTGATGGAGCGGTTCGTCAACCTGCGCCGCGGCACGCTGCCGGACATCGACATCGACGTGGAATCGGCCCGCCGCCTGGACGTCTACCGCCGGATCATGGACCGGTTCGGCACCGAGCGGGTCTGCACCCTCAGCATGCCGGAGACCTACCGGGTGCGGTGGGCGATCCGCGACGCCGGGCTGGCCCTCGGCCTGCCCCCGGACGAAGTCGGCCGCCTCGCCAAGGCGTTCCCGCACATCCCCGCCCGCCAGGCCCGCACCGCACTGCGCGAACTCCCGGAGCTGCGGCAGGTCGCGGCCCACGCGGAGCGCTACGGGCGGCTGTGGGACCTCGTCGAAGGCCTCGACGCGCTCCCGCGCGGCACCGCGATGCACCCCTGCGGCGTCATCCTCTCCGACGCCACCCTGCTGGGGCGCACTCCCGTCGTCCCCACCGCCACCGAAGGCTTCCCCGCCACCGTCTTCGACAAGGAAGACGTCGAAAAAGACGGCCTCGGCCTGCTGAAGCTCGACGTCCTGGGCGTACGCATGCAGAGCTCGATGGCGTACGCGGTCCGCGAGATCGAACGCACCACCGGCGAGCGCATCGACCTGGACGACCGCACCCAGGTGCCGCTGAGCGACCCGGCCGCCTACGAGCTGCTGCGCGAAGGAGAGTCGCTGGGCGTCTTCCAGCTCGAGTCGCCCGGCCAGAAGGACCTCCTCGGCCGGCTCCAGCCGGAGACCTTCGCCGACCTGGTCGCCGAGATCTCGTTGTTCCGCCCGGGCCCGGTCCAGGCGGACATGATCCGCCCGTTCCTCCTCGGCCGGCACGGCAAGAAGCCCGTCACCTACCCCCACCCGGACCTGGAGCGGTGGCTGAGCTCCACCTACGGGGTGGTCATCTACAACGAGCAGGTGGCGGGCCTGTTCGCCACCATGACCCGGAGCGACCTGGCCATGGGGGAGGAGGCGCGCCGTGCCCTGGCCCAGCCGGAGCGCCTGGCGAAGCTCCAGACCTGGTACCGGCAGAGCGCCACCGCGGCCGGCTACCGGCCGGAGGTGATCGACGCGGTGTGGCGGATGCTGGAGAACATGGGGGCCTACGGCTTCGCGAAGGCGCACGCGACGGCCTTCGCGCTGCCCACCCTGCAGTCGGCCTGGCTGAAGGCGCACTACGCGGCGCCGTTCTACGCCGGGCTGCTGGAACACGACCCCGGCATGTACCCGAAGCGGCTGGTGCTGTCCGACGCCCGGCGCCGCGGCGTGCCGATCCTGCCGCTCGATGTCCAGTACTCCGCCACCAGCTACCGCACCGAGCGGCTCCCGGACGGCAGGCTGGGCCTGCGGCTATCGCTGGCCGACGTCCAGGGCATCACCGAGGAGCAGGCCGCCCGGATCGAAGGGGGCCGTCCGTACACGGACCTCGCCGACTTCTGGGCCCGCGCCCGGCCCGCCCACCCGGTGGCCGATCGCCTCGCGCGGATCGGCGCCTTCGCCACCCTCGCCCCCGGAGCCGGTCGCCGTGACCTGCTCCTGCAGATCGAGGAGCTCCACCGCCACCAGCGGACCTCCCCCGGAGCCGGTCAGCTCACCCTCACCCCGGCCGGCGCAGGCTCGTACCCCGGGCCGAGCGGTCTGCCGGTGATGACGCCGAGCGAGGAACTGGACGCCGAGCTGGAGGTCATCGGCATGGACGCCTCCCGGCACCTGATGGAACCGCTGCACCCCCTGCTGGCCGAGCTCGGAGTCACCCCCTCCCATCGGCTGAAGGACCAGCCATCCGGCGAGACCGTGCTGGTGGCCGGCGCGAAGGTAGCCATCCAGACCCCGCCCATGCGCTCCGGACGGCGCACCATCTTCGTCTCCCTGGACGACGGCAGCCCGGCCGGTCAGATCGACCTGACCTTCTTCGACGACACCCACGAGCAGGCCGCCTACCCGCTCTTCCACCACTTCCTGCTCCTCGCGCGCGGCACCGTCTCCCGCCGCGGCAAGTCCGTCTCCGTCATCGGCACCCACGCCTGGAACCTCCAGGACATCGCCGACACCCACCGGGACGGCGGTCCCGCGGCCGTCCGTACGCTGCTCGCCGGCGAGCCCCCGTGCTCCGACGGCGACGCCGTTTCGGCAGCCCTGCCGGCTCCCGGCGGACAGGGCGGCGGCGGTGCCGGGAGGCTGTGGCACGCCAGTCAGGGGAGCGCCGGATGACCAGTACGAGCACCAGTACCAGTACCAGTACCAGGGCGGCGACTGTTCACCTGCGCTTCCACCGTGCCGGCTTCGAGACCTACCGCGAACTGTTCACGGTGCTCGGCGACATCACCCCCGTCGTCCAGGCGCTCCCCCCGGACGGCGCGCTGTTGGACCTGGCCGGTGCCACGCGGTACTTCGGTCAGTCTCCCGCAGAGCTCGCGGACCGGCTCCAGACCCGGCTCGCAGCCCGGTACGGACTGGTCAGCACGGGCGGGATCGGCCCGAACCGTCTCCTCGCCACCCTTGCCGCCGACACCGCCCCGCCCGGCACCGTCCGGGTGCTGCCCGACGACCCGGCCGAACAGGAGCGGTTCCTGCACGGCTGCCGGGTGCGGGCACTGCCCGGGGTCGGGTCCGTCCTGGAGCGCTCGCTGCTCCGGTACGGAATCGAGACGATCGGTGATCTGGCCGCCCTTCCGCTGACCACGGTGCAGCGGATCGCCGGCGCTTCCACCGGCCGCCTCCTGCACGAGCGGGCCCGGGGGATCGACCGCCGCACCGTCAGCCCGGGCGGACCTCCCGCCGCCATCACCAGCGCCCGGCGCTTCGAACGGGACGTCCTCGACCCGGCCGAGATCCGCCGCGCCCTGCTCGGCGCGGCCACGGACCTCGGGGCGCGGCTCCGGATCGCGGGACAGGTCGCCCGGACGGTCGAGCTGCAGGTCACCTACGCCGACCGGTCTACCAGCACGCGGTCGCGTACGCTGCGCGAGCCCACCGCGCACACGCCCTCCCTCCAGCAGACGTTGTACGGACTGTTCTCCGCACTCGGGCTGCAACGGGCGCGCGTGCGGGCAGTGACCGCCCGGGTCGGCGAGCTGACCGGCTCGGCCGGCGCTTCGGAGCAACTGACCTTCGACCGGCCCACGGAGAACGCCCGCGCGCTGGAACCGGTCATCGACCGGGTCGGCCGGCGCTTCGGCCCCGGCGCCGTACACCCGGCCTCGCTCCTGGCCCCGAGGCCAGGACCCCGGCGGGCCTTATCGGGCGAGTGCCCTGCTGTCAGGGTGCTCAGTCCAGCGGTGGCCAGGGACCGGCGAGCAGACGCTCGGCCTCCGCGACGATCGCTCCGGCCAGTGGCTCACGTGTGCTGGGCCGCCGGACGGCCTCCCAGTCGTTGTACGCGTCGACCTTGTCGACCAGCGGCCGAAGTGACCGAGGCCGGGCCAGTGCGCCCCAGCCCTCGTACGTGATCAGGTCGCCGCCGGCCGCGGGGGCCAGGCTCCCGTTCACGATCAGTCGGAGCCACCAGCGCACGAGTTCCCAGCGTGCCGCCTCCCAGGGAACATCGGTGTCATCGGCGGGAAGGCCCCCGGGCAGATCCAGCTCGGCCAGTACCTGGTCGAAGAGCACGTCGGCGCTCTCATGCTCGGCGCGTGACAGGCCGGCGAGCAGCGGTAGCGACTCCGTCCCGACGTCGAGGACCAGTGCTGTGAGCCCTGCCTCGATCAGCTGGTGCGGGTAGTGCTGTCGGCCGATCAGGCGCTCCAGTGCCAGCATCCGCAGGTATTCGACGGCCTCCGCCGCGGTGACGGCGTAGGGGGTGTGCGGGGTGGGCAGGGCGACGTCGGTGCCGGGACCGCCGTGGACGAAGTACGACCAGAAATCGACGGTCGAGCGGGCGGGAAGGCTGCTCGCCCGGCCGATGAACTCGTTTCGGACGTAGTCGGCGAGGTCGTTCCCGTAGATGATGATGTCGGTCTGGTGGACGGACAGCACGGGGTGGCCGCATTCGCCTGCCGTGCCGGGCAGGTAGCGGTGGCCGTAGACGGGGACCAGCTGCGGGACGGCCGCCAGCTCGGACCGTGCGATCTGCAGCGCGTCGGATGTCCCTGCCGGCCTCGGACTCCAGGCCGGGTGCCAGAAGCGGTTGTGCTCCACGTCGAAGAGCACGCCCTCGATCGGTTGCGAAAGTCGCCTGGCGAGGTCCTCGGGGTCGCCGCCCCGCCAGTCGGGCCAGCTTCGCGACCCGTGCGGGAGCCCGGCGGCAAGGAAAAACCTGTGGTCAGCCGAGAAGGCGAAGCCGAACCGCGCCTCGACCGCGTCGAGTTCCCGCTCGCTGAGGCCAGGGGCGATCTCGGCTCGGAGCGCGTTCTGAAGGTCCCGGGCGGCTTCGAGGGTCAGCGGTTCGGACGCCTGTTCGCTCATTCCAGCAGCATAGTGACCGCTACGGCCCTGGCCCCTGCTCGAGGTCGAGGCTCGCCGCAGCAGCGGCTCGACTGGGCCTCGCCCGCCGGGATGGCGATGATCGATCCGCTCCACGGCTGAATCCACGGTGGACGCGGCCGGGGCGGTGGGCGTGGCGTCGGGATTTGTGCGGGTTGTCGGGTGATGATGGCGCAGTGCTACTTGATCACGTGTCCTATGCGGTGGCCCGCGACAGCTTCGTCTCGACCGTCCAGTGGATCGGATCGGCCCTCGGCGCCGGGTTCGTCGACGGGGGCGTGCACCCGCGATTCGGCACCCGCAATTTCATTCTCCCGCTGAGCGGCGGCACCTACGTCGAGGTCGTCACCACACTCGACCACCCCGCCGCCGACCGCGCACCCTTCGGCCGGGCGGTCGCGCGCCGCGCCGCCGAGGGCGGCGGCTGGCTCGGTTGGGTGGTCTCCGTCGACGACATCGCCCCGGTCGAGGCCCGCCTCGGCCGCGCCTCGGCCGAGGGCCACCGTGTCCGCCCCGACGGGTTCGACCTGAGGTGGAAGCAGATCGGCCTGCTGGAACTGCTGGAGGAGCCGCAACTGCCCTACTTCCTCCAGTGGTTGGTCCCCACGGAGGAGCGCCCGAGCGCCGACCCGCGCACCTCCACCACCATCCACGGGGTCTCCATCGCCGGCGACGCCGCCTCCATCGCCGAATTCCTCGGCGAACCGGCCGACCACCCCCTCGACCAGATCGACGTCACCTGGGTCGAGGATGAGGAACCGGGCCTGGTCTCGGTCGAGTTCGCCACCGCCCACGGCCCGGTCACGATCTGACCAAGGCCCGACAGGCCCTAGCGCGTGGCGAGCCGCTCCAGCAGGGCGGCGCTGTGCGCCAGCACCGACCGCTCCTCATCGGTGAGTTCGGCTTCGATGGCCTGCGCGAGCCAGCCTGCCCTGCGGCCGCGCTCCGCTTCGAGTGCGGCCCGGCCCGCGTCCGACAGTTCGACCAGCGACTTGCGGCCGTCCGTGGGGTGCGCGCGACGCGTGATCAGGTTCTGCTCCATGAGGAGTCCCACGGCGCGGGCCATCGACTGGGGGCGTACGCGCTGGTCGGCGGCGAGGTCGCTGGTGGTCATGGCGCCGTCGCGGTCGAGCGTGCCGAGGACGGCGACCTGGCCGAGCGGGATGCGGTCCTCGTGTTTGACGCGCCGGGTGAGCTTGCCCATTGCGGTGCGCAGTTCTGCGGCAAGGGCGGCGGCTTCCGAGGTGGGCATGCCGCACTTTACCCCGCTGCACAGCGTTGCTGTGCACCTGACCTGCACAGTCGTGCTGCGCAGCCATGCTGTTCAGCGTAACTGAACAGCATTGCTGTAGGGTTTTGCCTTGTCGGGCTCAGCGTCAGCGCCGTCGCAGCCGGGGCCACGACACGCGCAGACGGGGAGGAACCACCATGTCCGCACAGACAGTCGGAAGCGTCGACGTCACCATCGAGACCGTCACCGCCCGCCGGATCATCGACAGCCGGGGCAACCCCACGGTCGAGGTCGACGTCGTCCTGGCGGACGGGTCCCTGGGACGCGCGGCCGTCCCCTCGGGCGCCTCCACCGGCGCCCGGGAGGCCGTGGAGCTGCGCGACGGGGACTCGACGCGCTGGCACGGCAAGGGCGTCGACCAAGCCGTGGCCCACGCCAACGGGGAGATCGCGGCGTCCGTGCGCGGTCGGGACGCGGCGGACCAGGCCGGCCTCGACGCCGCCCTGGTCGCCCTCGACGGCACCGCCACGAAGTCCCGGCTCGGCGCCAACGCGATCCTCGGTGTCTCCCTCGCCGTCGCCAAGGCCTCCGCGGCGGCCCACCGCCAGCCCCTCTACCGCTACCTCGGTGGCGCCGACGCCCACCTCCTGCCGCTGCCGATGATGAACATCGTCAACGGCGGAGCCCACGCCGACAATCCGCTGGACTTCCAGGAGTTCATGATCGCGCCCGTGGGTGCGGACACCTTCGCCGAAGCCGTCCGGATGGGCAGCGAGGTCTTCCACACCCTGCGCCGCGACCTGCTGGCCGCCGGACACTCCACCGGCGTCGGCGACGAGGGCGGCTTCGCGCCCGCGCTGCGGACCGCCGAGGAGGCCCTCGACTTCGTGATGGCCGCCATCGAGCGCACCGGCTACCGCCCCGGCACCGACATCGGCCTGATCATGGACCCCGCGTCCTCCGAGTTCTTCCGTGACGGGGTC
Organism: Streptomyces sp. GL_148; assembly: GCF_057834205.1. Classification (NCBI taxonomy): domain Bacteria; kingdom Bacillati; phylum Actinomycetota; class Actinomycetes; order Kitasatosporales; family Streptomycetaceae; genus Streptomyces; species Streptomyces sp. GL_148. The sequence goes on from NZ_CM174396.1 coordinate 8,269,073, forward strand.
TACGACTACGCCGGCGAAGGGGTGCGGCGCACCCCCTCGGAGAACGTCGACTACCTGGTCAAGCTGATCGACGCCTACCCGATCCTCTCCATCGAGGACCCGATGGCGGAGAACGACTGGGAGGGCTGGCGCGAGCTGACCGCCCGCGTCGGCGACCGCTGCCAGCTCACCGGTGACGACCTGTTCTGCACCAGCGAGACGCTGCTGCGCGAGGGCATCGCCACCGGCGCCGGCAACTCGATCCTGATCAAGGTCAACCAGATCGGCACCCTGACCGAGGCACTGGCCGCCGTCGCCACGGCCCATGAGGCGGGCTGGACGGCCGTCATGTCGCACCGCTCGGGCGAGACGGAGGACACCACCATCGCGGATCTGGCGGTGGCGACCGGCTGCGGTCAGATCAAGACCGGCTCGCTCTCCCGCTCCGACCGGACGGCCAAGTACAACCAGCTGATCCGGATCGAGGAGGAGCTGGGCACCTCGGCGCGCTACGCGGGCCGCGCCGCGCTCCGTCGGGCGTGAACAGCAGGGTCTTGGTCGTGTCAGGCGGGTTCGTGGCCCAGGGTCGCGGCGCGCTGGTAGTACGCGTAGAGCCCGTCGAAGACTGGGTTGGCGATGGCCATGGTGTGGGTGTCGTCGCCGGTGATGGACAGGCCCCGCAGGACGACGTCGAGGCCGGGGGCTTCGGGGGCGTGGAAGCGCTCGTCGTCGATGTCGGCTTCGTGGACGATCTGCGCGATGCGTTGCAGGGCGGGGTCGTCGGTGAGGCGGTGGACGCGCAGGACGGTCTCGAAGCTGCAGTCGCCGTGGTGGTGGCCGAGTTCGGCGCCGCGCATGTCGAAGGGGGTGGCGTCGGCGGGGACCTGGGCGGGGTCGGTGACGAAGACGAACTCGGCTTCGGGGTCGATGAAGCGGCCGATCAGCCAGGCGCAGGCGGCGCGGTCGATGTGGATGCCGGCGCGGGTGGCCCACTTCATGGGGTGCTCTCTTCCGTGGTGTTGGCGGGGTGCAGGGCCTCGACGGCGCTCTCGGCGGCATGGCGGCCGGGCGGGGGGAAGTAGTCGCGCCGCTGGATGCGCCGCAGTTCGGCGCGCAGCTTGGCCAGTGTGCGCCGCCGTTCGGCTTCGTCCGTGCCGCGTGCGTCTTCGGCCTGGGCGAGGACCTGCTGGTACTCGGCGGCCCGGGCCCGGGTCATGTCCTCCACGAGCTGCTGTTCATGGCCGGCGGCGGCCGGGTGGGCGATCCACACGGTGGCAGTGCCGCCGAAGTCGGTGACCTCCTCGGCGATCCACTCCAACTGCTCCTGGGTGCGGGCACCTGCGGGCAGCGCGACCAGGCCGTCGCTGATCTGTCCGGCTCCGAGGCGCTTGAGCTTGCGCCAGACGGTGATCCGCGGGGTGGAGGGCTCGCGCGGCAGGCGGTAGGAGAGCAGCGCCCACTGCCGCTCGGGCCCGTTCACGCGCGGCTTCCCGGCCGGTCTGCCGCGGCCGCAGTCCTAGCCGCAGCCCCAGCCGCAGTCGCAGTCGCAGCCGCAGTCCGAGGCTGCAACGAGCTGTTCACGTCCATCCCTCGAGTCCTGCCCTTTCAGCGATCCGACGCGTGATGTAACCATGGTTACACAGCAATGGGAGGGGTGGAGGTACGCGGTCGCGTACGCCCGGGCCGTCCCGTCCACCGCCGTCTCGTACGGCTTCGCCAGGACGAAAGAGAGTGCCGGTGACCACCACCGACCAGCCCCCGAGCCCCCCGGGTACAGCCGATCAAGCCCCCGCCGGTGGCGATGTCATTCCGCTGCGGGAGGCGACCCGGGCATGGTTCGCGATCTCGTGGCAGACCTTCGGCGGCCCGGCCGGTCAGATCGCGGTGATGCAGCGGTCCCTGGTGGAGGACAAACGCTGGATCGGCCAGCAGCGGTTCAACCACGCCCTGAGCTACTGCATGCTCCTGCCCGGCCCAGAGGCCCAGCAGCTCGCCATCTACACCGGCTGGCTCCTCAACGGCACCCGCGGCGGCCTGATCGCCGGCACCCTGTTCGTCCTGCCCGGTGTCCTGGCCCTGCTCGCCCTGTCCGCGCTCTACGTCGCCTTCGGCTCGACTGCGGCCCTCGTCGGCGTGTTCGCCGGTCTTGCGCCCGCGGTCGTCGCCATCGTCGTCCAGGCCGTCTCGAGGGTCGCCAAGCGCTCCCTGAGCCACCCGCTCCTCATAGCCCTCGCCGCCGTTTCCTTCGCGGCGCTGGCGCTGTTCTCGGTGCCGTTCCCCGCCGTCATCGCCGCGGCCGCCCTCGCCGGCTGGCTCATCGGCCGCTACAAGCCCGACGCCCTCAAGCCCCCGGCCGGTCACGGAGCCGACGACGGCCCGCCGCCGCTCATCCCGGACGACGCCCTCCACCACGAGCAGCCCAGCCGCCGCCGCACCTGGCGCATCCTGGGAGCCGGCCTGCTGCTGTGGGCCGTCCCGCTGGCTGCCGTCGCCCTGCTGACCGGCACCGGGAGCGTGTTCACCACCCAGGGACTGTTCTTCTCCGGCACCGCGCTGGTCACCTTCGGCGGCGCCTACGCGGTCCTGGCCTTCGTCGCGCAGCAGGCCGTGCAGACCTACGGCTGGCTCAGCGCCAAGGAGATGGTCAGCGGCCTCGCCCTGGCCGAGACCACTCCCGGCCCACTGATCATGGTCGTTCAGTTCGTCGCGTTCCTCGGCGCCTACCGCGACCCCGGCGGCCTCGACCCCTGGGCCGCAGCCCTCCTCGGCGCCCTGCTCACGACCTGGGTGACCTTCGTGCCGTGCTTCCTGTTCATCTTCCTCGGCGCCCCCTACATCGAACGCCTTCGCGGCAACCGCAGGATCTCCGCCGCCCTGACCGGCATCACCGCCGCCGTCGTCGGCGTCATCGCCAACCTCGCCCTCTACTTCGCCGAACACGCCCTCTTCACTGACGTGGACGACAAGACGTTCGGCCCCCTGCACCTCGCCCTGCCCGACCTCACCACGCTGCGCCCCGCAGCCCTGGCCATCACCGTGATCGCGGCGCTGCTGATCTTCAAGCTCCGCTGGAGCATCCTGCGCACCCTCGGCATCTGCGCCGCCCTCGGGCTGGGCGCGGCCCTGATCGGGCTCCCCGGCATCTGAGCCACGAGGAGGTGGGCCGTGTCGGCCGCCCGAGCGCGTCCAGACGCAGGTCGGGACCGTCCGCGAACGCGGATCCGGGTACCGCCGGGTTTGGAGCAACGTGCCGGTCGGCATGGCGGCCGGCAAGCGTTCCCTACAACACCGTCGTTCCGATCGAGCCGGGCTCCGGGAGGAACCCGCCAATTCCGTCCGGGGGTGGTCCCGGCGTGCCGGTGCGGGGTTAGCGTCCCCGAATGTCCTCGAACACACAGGCGCCTTCCGCCAGTTCACCCAGCCGTCGCGTCCTCCTGCGCTCCGCCCTGGCCGGCACGGCGGCCGTCGGGTCCGTCGGGTCCGTCCTCGGGCTCGGCTCCGTCTTCCCGGCCTCCGCCTCCGAGGCCTCCGCCGAAGGCTTGGGCGGGGGCCGTCCGCAGACCCCGGAGGAGGCGCTGTGGCGCCTGGCGGCCGGCAACAGGCGCTGGGCGGCGTACCGCCAGCAGCACCCGCACGAGTCGCGTTCCGTACGCCTCCAGGTCGCGCGGGAGCAGCACCCGTTCGCGATCGTGCTGGGCTGCGTCGATTCCCGGGTACCGCCGGAGCTCGTCTTCGACCAGGGGCTCGGTGATCTGCTGACCGTCCGCGCGGCGGGCGAGGTGCTCGACGAGGCGGTGCTCGGCAGCATCGCGTACGGGGTGCTGGAGCTCGACGTCCCCCTGGTCCTGGTCCTCGCCCACCAGTCGTGCGGGGCCGTCGGCGCCGCGGTCCACGCCGACGAGACGGGTACCGAGCTGCCCGCCCACATCCAGTACCTGGCCGAGCAGATTCGGCCTTCCATCGACCACGGCCAGCACGGTGAGGCCCGGGTCGCCGCCACCATCGACGCCCACGCGCGCCGGACCCGGGGCCTGCTGGCGGCGGAGCCGGACCTGGCCCGCAGGATAGCCACCGGCCGGCTCGCCGTGGCGGTCGCACGCTACGACCTGGCCGACCAGAAGGTCCGCATGCTGCGCACCGAGTAAATCCAGTTCACAGATCATCGGCGCCACGTACAAAGCCCATGGCCACGCAAAAACACCCCGGACCGATTGACGGCCGGGGTGTTTGTCTGCGTATATTTGATGTTTCACATCAAGGCAGAGCTAAGACGTGAAAAAGCTTATGAGGACACCGTACCGCGTCAGGAGTGGAATTGTCAACCGAAGAATTCCGGAATGAGCAGCAATTCATCACGGATCTCTACGCGCGCCTCGACGACCTGCGGGTGCAGGCCGAACGCGCCGTGCAGGGTGCGCTCGGCGAGGCCGGCAGCGGGTTCCAGGCGCGCCTGGAGCGGGATGTCGTGGTCGCTGAACAGTCCGGTCTGCTTTCCGCTCTGAACTCGGGCGAAAGCGGTCTGTGTTTCGGCCGGCTGGAGTTCTCCGACGGTTCGGACCATCACATCGGCCGCATTGGAATCAGGCAGGACGACGGGGAGCGCACGCCCCTCGTACTCGATTGGCGGGCCGACGTCGCACGGCCGTTCTATCTCGCGACCGGATATTCCCCCATGGGGCTGCGCCGGCGCCGCCACATCACCACCCGGGGCCGCGAGGTCACGGCCCTGCACGACGAGATCCTCGACCTCGCCGACACCGAGCGCACCGGCCACGAGGGGGCCGACGCGGACGCGGTGCTGCTCTCCGCGCTCGACGCCGCCCGGACCGGCCGGATGCACGACATCGTCCAGACCATCCAGGCCGAGCAGGACCGCATCATCCGCTCCACCCACCGCGGGATCCTGGTGGTGGAGGGCGGCCCGGGCACCGGAAAGACCGCCGTGGCCCTGCACCGGGCCGCCTACCTGCTCTACGCGCACCGCGAGCTGCTCGCCAAGCGCGGCGTACTGATCGTCGGGCCGAACCCGGCCTTCCTCGGCTACATCGGCGAGGTCCTCCCGGCCCTCGGCGAGACCGGGGTGCTGCTCGCCACCCCCGGCGAGCTGTTCCCCGGCGTGCGCGCGAGCGCCGTGGACCGCCCCGGCGCCGCCGCCGTCAAGGGGCGCGCGGAGATGGCGGGGATCCTCGCCCGCGTCGTGAGCGACCGGCAGGCGCTGCCGGAGACCGTGCCCGCGGGCAGCGGCGAGGACGCCGACCTGGTCCCCGAACCGGCCCTGGAAATCGACCACGACGACTACGGGACGCTGCTGCTCGACCGGACCATGGCCCACGAGGCCCGGGACCGGGCCCGCGCGACCGGACTGCCGCACAACCTGGCGCGCCCGTACTTCGCCTTCCGGATCATCGACGCGCTCACCGAACAGCTCGCCGACCGGCTCGGCGCCGACCCCTACGGCGGCCCCAACCTGCTGGGTCCCGACGACATCGCCCAGCTGGGCAAGGAGATCGCGACCAGCGCCGAGGTGCACGCCGCCATCGACACGCTGTGGCCCCCGCTCACCCCTCGGCAGCTGATCTCCGACTACCTCGCCGAGCCCACCCACCTCCCCGAGCGGGAGGCCGGGCTGATCCGGCGTACGACGACGGGCGACGCGGACTGGACCCCGGCCGACGTCCCGCTGCTCGACGAGGCCGCCGAGCTGCTCGGAGTCGACGACACCGCGCTGCGCGCCGCCGAGGAGCGCGAGCGCCTCGAACGCGTCGCGTACGCGCAGGGCGTGCTGGACCTGTCGGCCGGGTCGGAGTCGTACGAGTTCGAGGACGCGGAGAACGAGTTCCTCGCGGCCCACGACATCATCGACGCCGAGCGGATGGCCGAGCGGCAGGAGGAGGCCGACCACCGCAGCGCGGCCGAACGGGCCGCCGCCGACCGCACCTGGGCCTTCGGGCACGTCATCGTGGACGAGGCGCAGGAACTGTCCGCCATGGCCTGGCGCCTGCTCATGAGGCGCTGCCCGACCCGTTCCATGACGCTGGTGGGCGACCCGGCCCAGACCGGCGACGAGGCCGGCTGCGGTTCCTGGCGGCAGATCCTGGCGCCCTACGTGGAAGACCGCTGGGAGCTCGTGCGCCTCGGCGTCAACTACCGTACGCCCGCCGAGATCATGGAACTGGCGGCAGCCGTGCTCCGGGCCCGCCACCCGGGCTTCGAGCCGCCGAGCTCGGTCCGTTCCACGGGGCGCAGGCCCTGGGTGGAGCGGACCGACGACCTGGCCGCGGCGGTGGCCGACGCGGTACGGGAGGGCGCGCCGGCCGAGGGCCGCCTCGCGGTGATCGCCCCGCGCCCGCTGCACGAGGAACTGGCGGCCGCGCTGCCCGGCGTACGGGCGGGGGAGGAGCCCGACCTCACCCACCCCGTGGTCCTGCTCGCTCCGCGGCAGGCCAAGGGTCTGGAGTTCGACACGGTGATCGTCGTGGAACCGGCCGACCACGAACCCAGCGACCTCTACGTGGCCCTGACGCGCGCGACCCAGACCCTGGGGGTGCTCCACACCGGCCGGCTCCCGGAGGGCCTGGACGCCCAGCCGTAGCAGGACCGGGGAGTGCCGTTCGGCGGAGGCGCGCAGTCCCGTACCGGAGGAACTCACCCGGCCACCCGGGTGAGTTCAGGAGCGAATCCCCGCCGCCGCGGTCCGCGTCCCGCTACAACCAGGGCGTGATCGAGAAGATGACGGCGCGCGGCCTGTCCGTGCTCGCCGCGACCCTGACGGCCGTGCTCGCGGTGGCAGCCCTGACCCCCGGCCCGGTGCGTGCGGCCGAAGGGGCGCCCCGCACCGGCTTCGAGGCCGCGTACGGAGCGCACTGGACCAGCGAGTCCCAGGAGCGGGACCTCCTGCGCGCAGTGGGGCGCCGCGGCGAGCGCGCCACCGTCCGGACCATCGGTACGACCCTGCGCGGCCGCCCGCTGCGGCTGGTGAGCCTGGGCCGGGGCCCCGTCACCGTGCTGCTGGTGTGCGGCCAGCACGGAGACGAGCCGGCGGGGCGCGAGGCCTGCCTGAGCACCGTGCGGGACCTCGCCCACGCCCGGGACGCGGCGGCCCGGCGCCTCCTGGAGGCGGTCACCCTGCTCGTGGTCCCGACCGCCAACCCGGACGGGCGGGCGGCCGGCACCCGCTCCAACGCCGGGGGCACCGACATCAACCGCGACCACATGGCCCTGACCTCGCCCGAGGCGCGGGCGATGGCCGCGGTGCTGCGCGACCGCCGGCCGCACCTCGTGTACGACCTGCACGAGTACCGGGCGACGCAGGGGACCTACGACAAGGACCTCTTCGACCTCTGGCCGCGCAACCTCAACACCGGCCCCGCGGTGTACGCGCAGTCCCGCGTCCTGTCCGCCGCGTACGTACGCGGTGCGGCCCACGCGGCCGGACACTCCACCGGGACCTACGGCATCCGCACCGACCCCGTGACCGGCACCCCGGTCGGGCAGTCCGCGGGCGACGGCCAGGAGCGGATCCTGCGCAACACGGCGGGCGTCAAGCACGCGGTCGCGCTGCTGATCGAAAGCCGCATCGAAGCACTCGCGGGCGCGGCCGGGGATGCGGAGCGGGCCGACCCGTCCCTCAACCACCGCCGCCGCGTCGACTCCCAACTGGCAGCGCTGCGCGGCCTGTTCGCCTACGTCTCCACGCGTACGGGCCCCCTGGCGGCGGCCTCGGAGGGGGCCCGCCGGGCGGCGGCGAGCGCGGTGGGCCCGGTCCCGCTGGGCGGTGCGGACAACGCCCCCGCGGGCGCGGACGAGATCCTCGCCGACCCGCCCTGCGGCTACCGGCTCACCCCGGCCCAGTACGCCGAGACCGGCAGCCGCCTCGCCCTCCACGGCGTACGGGCCGTACCCGCCGCCGGCGGTGGCGCGTTCGTTCCGCTGAGCCAGCCCCTACGGGCCCTCGTGGTGCTCCTCCTCGACGGCCGGGCCCCGCACCGGATCGCAACGGGACAGTCGGTGCAGACCTGCTGACGTTTCGTCACCTGGGGGCGAGGCGGCGGAACCCGTGCGCACCCGCGGCGCCCAGGTCGTCCCCCACGGCCGGCCACAGGGGGGAAGTGCGCTGGTCAGCCGGATGCCGTGAGCTATGTTGGGATCACGGAGTGGCACGAAAGGGAGGTCCGCCGGTGTCATCGGGGCAGCAGGCGCGCGCACAGGCGGCAGCGATCACGCCGAGCGGGCAGGCGGTCGACCACGAGCGGGCCCCGGCCGACCGGGTCCGGGCGCTGTTCGACGGGCACCCGCTCTCACCGGGCCAGCGCCGGATCGCCCAGTACCTCGTCGACCACCTCACCGAGGCGGCGTTCCTCTCGATCACCGAACTCGCGGAACGGGCCGGCGTGAGCCAGCCCTCCGTGACCCGCTTCGCCTCGGCCCTCGGCTTCAGCGGCTATCCGGCCCTGCGCGAGGTGCTCCAGCCGATCGCGCTCAGCGCGGTGGCCGGCGCCCCGGACAGCCCCGAACAGACCCGGCGCAACGAACTGCAGGCGGCCGTCGACGCCGAGATCGAGAACCTGCGCACTGTCCGGCAGCTGCTCGCCGACACCGACCAGGTGCTCGACATCGGGCGGGAGCTGGCCCGGTCGGTGCCGCTGACGGTCCTCGGGCTGCGGATCTCCGTCTCGCTGGCGGAGTACTTCGCGTACGCGGCCCGCCGGATCCACCCCGACGTGCGCCTGGTGACCGGCGGCGGCAGCGTCGCCTCCGACGCGCTGCTGCAGGCCCGGGCGGCGGGCGGGAGCTGGGTCCTGGCCTTCGCGATGCCCCGGCACGCCAAGGAGACCCTGGCGGCGCTGCGGGTGGCCCGCGGTGCGGGGCTGCGGATCGCGCTGATCACGGACCGCACGCTGGGGCCGCTGGTGGACGAAGCGGATGTGGCGCTGACGGCCGGTACCGGTTCGCGGCTGGTCTTCGACTCGTACGCGGCGCCGGGCGTCCTGTCCGCGGCGCTGCTCCAGGCGATGGCGGACGCGGACCCCGAGCGGACGCAGGCGCGGCTCGAAAGCTATGAGCAGGCCGCGGACCAGCACGGCTTCTTCCTCTAGGGCGAACTGGGGTGAGGTGTCATATTCACACCACTCTTGCACATGAATATTTTCATACCCTTGCCTACTCGGCGGTATATATGTTTACTGATGCCCGGCGCGGTCATCCGTCGAGATGCCAAGGAAGGTGTCCCCACACCGTCCTAGAACCAGATACCGGCGTGACGTTTCACCTCCTCACGTCACGCCAGGTGTCCCGTCCGGCTTTCGGATCCCGCAATGCCTCTGCGGCCTCGGCCAACCCCTGGGCCGAGGCCGCCCAGCACCTCTCCACCGGACGGCCGGGGACCCGGCGTGTCAGCCGGCGGCCACGCCGGCGAGCTGCTCCGCGATGGTGTCCGCGGAGGGGAACCTCATGCCGAGGGTCCCGACGTGCTTCCAGTGCAGGGTGCCGTCCGGCGCGATGACGAACACGGCCCGCCGCAGACCGATCACGGGAGCGGCGATGCCGAAGGCGCGGGCCACCGTGCGGTCGGTGTCGGCGAGCAACGGAATCCGCAGGCCGCGGGCCCGGGCGAAGTCCTCGTGGCTGTCGACGCCCTGCGGGCTGATGCCCCACACCTGGGCGCCGCACGCGGAGAGCGCCTCCAGCCCGTCGGAGTAGGAGCACAGCTGCGTCGTGCAGACGGGGGTGTTGTCGCCGGGGTAGAAGGCGAGAACGACCGGGTTGCCGCGTTGCTCGCCGAGCGCGTACTGCCCGCGGACGAACGCGGTCTCGCTGAGCAGGCCGCCGGGGAGCGAGAAATCGCCCACCACATCGCCCACGTCCGGGATTCGGGTCACGATGGCCGCACCTCTCTGTCGTCGAGGGGCGTACGGTACCCGGTCGCGCCCGCCGTGTCGCCGCCCGCAGGCCAGGGCCACTTGGCCGGGGCGACGAGCGCGACGGGGCGACGGGCGTGACGGGCGTGACCGAGGCTCAGCGGCGGTGCATCGTGTGCAGGGCTTCGAGGAGCACCTTGGGATCGTGGCCGCCCTTGTAGACCGGCGGCGGCTGCCGGTCCAGGTGCAGCAGCCCGGCCACCGCGGTCCACGCGGTGCGCACCGAGTACTCGACGGTGAACACCACGTCGTCCGGGACCTCGGCGTACTGGCCGATGAAGGCCAGGTTGGTGGAGCCCTCCGGGACGACCTCGGGCCGGTCGCCGGCCTTGCGCACCAGGAACTGGCTGGTGATGTAGGGCATCAGCGCCGGAACGACGACCGAGGACTCCAGGATCTGCTCGCTCTGTTCGAGGCGCAGGTGCCCGAGCACCTCGGTGAGCATCTCGCGGCCCGTGCACTCGGCCATCGTCTTGCCCACGTGGTCGCCCGCCTTGCCCGGGAACAGGGCGTACCCCCACCAGACGTAGGTGCCCTCGGGCTGCTCGTGGAAGTGCGGCTGGTGGTTCAGGACGATGGTCAGCAGCCAGCCGGAGTCCTTGAAGGTGATCAGACCGCCCTTGCCGGCCTCGCTGCCGGAGAACTCCTCCATGGCCTTGAAGAAGGTCGGGTCCTGCGTGGTGACGGTGAAGGAGCCCCAGGTGGAGTCCTCGACGGAGGAGTCGAACACCGAAGGGTCGCCCAGGTGGGGGCGCTTCGCCGCCAGGGTCTGCCACAGGCGCCACGAGGCGTCCGGCGCGGAGGTGTCCAGCACGGCGGGGGTGTCGGTGGATCCCAGGGTCGAGTTCGCGGTCATCGATCCGTTGGTGACGAACACCAGGTCCCCGTCGGCGACGGGGATACGCACGGCCGAGCCCTCCCGCGTACAGGCGAGGGCGATGACGGTGGTGCCCTCGCCGTCGGCCAGCTCCACGTCGGTCACGGTGGTGTTCATCGTGAACACGACGCCGTTGCTCCGCAGCCAGCTCTGGAGCGGGCGCACGATCGAGTCGTACTGGTTGAAGCGGGTGCGGTAGATGCCCGACATGGTGTCGAAGGTCTTGAAGAGGTGCACGAACCGGTTGAGGTAGCGCCGGAACTCGATCGCCGAGTGCCAGGGCTCGAAGGCGAAGGTCGTGCACCACATGTACCAGAAGTTGGTCGTGAAGAACCCGGGGGTGAAGCAGTCGGAGATCCGCTTGCCGTCGAGCCGGGACTCGGGCGAGGCCACGCACGCGACCAGGTCCAGGCGGTCGCGCTCGGAGAACCCCATGGAGCGGGTGTCGACCCGCAGGCCGGAGGAGTCGACCAGGCGGGCCTTGTCGTTCCAGGCGAAGTCCTCGTGGAAGGCGAAGGTGTCCTCGGTGACCGAGGTGCCCGGAGCGTCGAGCGAGGGGATGGAGCGCAGCAGGTCGTAGGTGCACTCGAAGTGCAGCTCGAACATCCGGCCGCCGCGCATGGTGTAGCCGTTCTCGGGGTCTCCCGCGGCGTCCAGGCTTCCGCCGGTGCGGCCCTGAGCCTCCAGGATCGTGATGTCCGCGCCCGCGAACCCGCCCTCCCTGATCAGCAGCGCCGCCGCCGACAGGGAAGCGATGCCGGCACCCACCAGATAGGCCTTGGCCACGATGTGTCTCCTTGCCCCGGCCGCACGGGCCCCGGTCGGCCGTACGGTCACCCACCCAGGCCACCACCCGCCACGGCGGGTCGCGACCGGGGTGCGCCATTGGACGGGTGCCGGGCCGGGGGGCTCCCCAGGGGCCCACCGCGCGGGGCCGCCCGCATCGTGAGATGCGGTGTCACATGTCGGCGGCGGCGTGCCAGACTCCTCCGCATGCGCCAGCAGAAGATTAGCGCCGGCGTGCCGGCCCGGAGCTGAACTGAGACCACCCCAGCAGCCCACCGCCCGCACGCAGACCTCTCGCATCCGCGAGGGGTCTTCTTGCTTTCCGGGACCACGCAGCCGGGACCACGCACTCCGCCCCAGGACAGGAGCCCACCCCTCATGACCCGCAGCGATGTTCTCCCCGCCGTCGACGACGCCGTGCGCACCGGCGACACCGCCTGCCACACGCTGACCATCACCGTCCGGGACGGCGGTCACGCCCTCATCCGCATCTCCGCGGTCCTCAACCACCTGTCCGTCAGGGCGCTGTCCTTCAGGGCCGCCGCCGAGGGCGGCGGCCTCGCGGTGTGCGAGATCGTGGTCCCCGTGGCCGACTCGCCCCGCGCCCAGGCCAAGCTCCGGCGCTGTGTCGAGGTGGTCGAGCTGAGCGCCCACCCGGCGGGGGAGACCCTGGCCATCTGAACGAGCCGCAAGATCAGCGTCATCTGCACGGTGCCGAGTCGGGCGAAGGCCGGGCCGGGCGCCGGGCGGGCCGCCCTGGATGCTCCTGAGCGCCGGCTACGGGCTGAGCTTCGCCGGCCTCCTGCTCTTCGGGGGCCGCCTCACCGACCGGTTCGGCGGGCGCCGGGTGCTGACCGCCGGACTGCTCCTCTTCGCCGTGGCTGCTGCCCGCCACCCCGGCGGGCGAGGGCCGCTCCCTGGACCTGCCGGGCGCCCTGCTGGCCACCGCCGGAATCAGCCTCGCCAGCTACGGCTTCGTCCTCACGGACGTCCAGTCCTGGGGATCGACGGATGTCCTGGTCACCCTGCTCACCGCGGCAGCCCTCCTGCTGGCCTTCCCGCTGGTGGAACGCCGGGTCCGCGACCCCCTGCTCCCGCTCGCATTCCTCCGTGACCGGCGCCGGGTCCTCGCCCTCTCGGCCATCGGCCTGACCGCCGCCGGAACGGCCGTGACCTTCGTCCTCCTCTCGCTCCACCTCCAGCAGGAAACTCGGCTGGTCGGCGCTGCGGACCTCGGCCGCGTTCCTCCCCTTCGCAGTGGCGCTGCTCGTTGCCGGCCGGGTGGCGGGTCCCCTCGTGGCCCGGTACGGGGCGCCCCGCGTCACCACCGCCGGGCTCGTGGTCGCCGCGGCCGGACTCGCACTCCTCGCGCTCACCGGCCTGGCCGCGGAGATCCCGTACGCCTGCGGACTGCTCCCCGGCCTGCTCCTGCTGCCCGCCGGCACGGCGGCCGCCTTCGCGGGGGCCGCGGTGCTCGCCACCGACGGGGTGGAGCCCCCATCAGGCGGGACTCGCCGGCGGGGTCATGAACACCGCGATGGAGCTCGGCCCGACGGTGGTCTTCGCCGCCGTGCTCTCCCTGGGCTCCGACACGGTCTCACTCGCCGCCACGGCGGTCGCCTTCGCCGCGGCCGGCTTCCTGGGCACCCGCATCAAGTAGCCGGGTTCGTCGCCACCGGGGCGGTCGTATCCGCCCTGACACGGGCGGGAAATGGGTCCGGCCCCCTTGACGCCTGGGCGTCAAGGGGGCCGGACCTTTCGTAGCGGGGACAGGATTTGAACCTGCGACCTCTGGGTTATGAGCCCAGCGAGCTACCGAGCTGCTCCACCCCGCGTCGTTGTGAACATCACTGTACGGGATCCCGGGCCCGCTTCCGACCACCGGCGAAAATCGGGGTTCGCCAACACAGATAATGAACACGGGTCGGGCGAGAATTTCGGACCACCGAAACGGATGGATTTAATTTTCACGCGGATCCGGTCTCGGCGTGCTACTGTGGTTTGAGTTGCAGTTGAGGTTCCCAAAATTTCGAGCACCTCTGCCCACTCCTCTTCGTAGGAGAAGGGCGAGTGTTCTTGTTTTTCCGGCGTTTTCCGGGCTGGGCAATCATCGGCGACTTGAGATTCGCACAGTGCGGATCTCCGGGCTGTGCCCCGAAGGAGTTAAAAACATGGCTAATGGCACCGTGAAGTGGTTCAACGCGGAAAAGGGCTTCGGCTTCATCGAGCAGGAGGGTGGCGGTCCTGACGTGTTCGCCCACTACTCGAACATCGCCTCGCAGGGCTTCCGTGAGCTTCAGGAAGGCCAGAAGGTCAGCTTTGACATCGCGCAGGGCCAGAAGGGCCCGACCGCCGAGAACATCGTCACCGCCTGACGTTCACGCGTTAACCGCGTAGCTGGGGCCCGCACCTTGGGTGCGGGCCCCAGCTCGTTGCGTTTTTGGATCTGCGGGCCGTCTGGGCCCGCGTGAGCGGCGCGACGGGGAAACCTGTCCCAGCGCCCCACCGTTCGGCCGATGGATGCATTCCTCGGCTCCCCACCCCGCATGCGGCGCATATTTCGCCGACACATAGGGTGATAATCCTTATCTGACGGGTCGATCGAAGTTCGATTCAACTCCGTCATATTTTTTATGCTCCGGCTCATTCTTGTGAATCCTCGTGCGGCCAGATTTCCGCCGCCGAGAACTCCTCGATGTGCGCCGTATCGAGGAAGGTTCTGCATGAACCGCACGACCCGCATGAATGACCGCTCTTCGTCCTCCCGTTCGGGGGGATCCAACAGCTCCTACGGCTCCAACAGCTCCTACGGTGGCTCGTACGGCGGCTCCTCCGGCTCCTCCAGCCGTTCCGGCAGCCGCTTCGGCTCCTCGGCCCCCAGCCGCTCCGGCGGTGGCGGCGGCCCCAAGCGCTCGGGTGGCGGCGGCTACGGGCGCCGTCCCGCCGCACCGCAGGGCGAGTTCGCCCTGCCGGTCACCGTGGTCCCCGCGCTGCCCGCCGTCGAGGCGTTCGCCGACCTGGCCATGCCGGCCCAGCTGCTCACCACGCTCACCCGTGAGGGCATGACCACTCCGTTCCCGATCCAGGCGGCCACGCTGCCCAACGGCCTCGCCGGCCGGGACGTCCTGGGACGCGGCCGTACCGGCTCCGGCAAGACCCTGGCCTTCGGCCTCGCGCTGCTGGCCCGTACCGCCGGACAGCAGGCCGAGTCGGGCCAGCCGCTCGCACTGGTCCTGGTCCCCACGCGTGAGCTCGCCCAGCAGGTCACCGCGGCCCTCACGCCCTACGCCCGCGCCGTGAAGCTGAGGATCGCCACCGTCGTCGGCGGCATGCCGATCCACCGGCAGGCCGGCGCGCTGCGCGCCGGAGCCGAAGTGGTCGTCGCCACCCCGGGCCGGCTGAAGGACCTCATCCAGCGGGGTGACTGCCGGCTGAACCAGGTCGCGATCACCGTCCTCGACGAGGCCGACCAGATGGCCGACATGGGCTTCATGCCCCAGGTCACCGCGCTCCTCGACCAGGTGCGTCCCGAGGGCCAGCGGATGCTGTTCTCCGCCACCCTGGACCGCAACGTCGACCTGCTGGTGCGCCGCTACCTGACCGACCCGGTCGTGCACTCCGTCGATCCCTCGCAGGGCGCGGTGACCACGATGGAACACCACGTCCTGCACGTGCAGAACTTCGACAAGCAGGCCGCCACGACCGAGATCGCCGCCCGCGAGGGCCGCGTGATCATGTTCCTGGACACCAAGCACGGCGTGGACAGGCTGACCGAGCACCTGCTGAGCAACGGCGTGCGCGCCGCGGCGCTGCACGGCGGAAAGTCGCAGCCCCAGCGCACCCGTACCCTCACGCAGTTCAAGTCCGGACACGTCAGCGTGCTCGTGGCCACGAACGTCGCGGCCCGCGGCATCCACGTCGACAACCTCGACCTCGTCGTCAACGTGGACCCGCCGACCGACCCCAAGGACTACCTGCACCGCGGCGGCCGTACCGCCCGCGCCGGCGAGTCCGGCAGCGTCGTCACCCTGGTCCTGCCCAACCAGCGCCGCGACATGGTCCGCCTCATGCAGGCCGCGGGCATCACCCCGCAGACCGCGCAGGTCCGCTCCGGCGAGGCCGAGCTGAGCCGGATCACCGGCGCCCAGGCGCCGTCCGGCGTCCCGGTCGTCATCACCGCCCCCGTCACCGAGCGGCCCAGGGGCGCCGCCGGCGGCGCCTCCCGGGGTCGTCGCAGCCGGCCCGCACAGGACCGGCGCAGCAGGACCTCCGCCAGCGCCCGGGGGCCGCAGCGCCAGTCCGCGGCCACCACGGCGGCTTAGGTAGCCCCGCCCGGATCCTGCCGGACCGGGCACGGACGGTTCTCTTCTACCTGTGAGGCAGCATGCGCTTCGTCATCGCCCGCTTTCCGTTCGACCTGACCAAGGCCGGAGTCCTGGAATCGATGAAGGGCGTCAAGCCCGAACCGATCACCGGTGACTCCGTGGTCATAGGGCGCCGGTCCTACCCCGTGAAGCAGGTGGGAGCCGTCATCACCCGCCAGGACCGCCGCGACTTCACCGCCGCCGAGGTGGTCAGGGCCCTGACCGCACTGGGCTTCACCTGTCGCCCGCTCGAAACGGTCCCGGCGCCCGCCGAGGGCCTGACCCCGCTCCAGAAGGCGTCCGCCATGCTCGGCGCCCCCTCGGGCGTGTAGCGGGAGCCGCAGGAACAGCGCGTACGGAGCCCGGGGTCCCGGTCGGCCACCACCGACCGGGGCCCCGGGCTTTTCCGTACGCCCCCGGCTCATGCCCGGCTCACACCCGGGTCCAGCGCGGGCCCGCCGAGGTGGGGGCCGGAGGGGGTTCGGCTCCGTCCAGGCGCAGGCTGCGCAGCGTGGCCTCCGTCTCGCGCTGGAAGTGCGCGTAGGTGATCAGCCGCTCCCACAGCGGGTCGGGACGGCCGGGAACGGTGGCCCCGCGCGCCTCCCACTCGCGGGCGAGCTGCTCGAAGACGACCGCCCCGCCCGAGGGGGCGGCGCTGCCCGACTGCTGCCGGGGGATGCCCCGTGCCATCGCGGCGGGGGCGCGCTCGGGTGCCCGGTGCCGGGCCGGGGACGGGGAGACGGCGTGTGGAGTGCCCATGCCCGCCCCAACGATTCTGCGGGCCCCCCGGGTACGGTTCCCGTCAGCCCGGCCGGTC
This sequence comes from Streptomyces sp. GL_148, assembly GCF_057834205.1. Lineage (NCBI taxonomy): Bacteria > Bacillati > Actinomycetota > Actinomycetes > Kitasatosporales > Streptomycetaceae > Streptomyces > Streptomyces sp. GL_148. Next base: position 8,285,813 of record NZ_CM174396.1, read on the forward strand.
AACCCAGCCGGGTGGGCGACGAGGCCGCCGGGGCCAGTACGCGGGGGGCTCCGGTGCCGTCCGCCGGGACCGTCCAGAGGTCTGTGGTGTCCGGAGAGCCCTCGGCGGGCAGGGCGTAGGCGAGGGTCCGGTCGTCGAGCCAGAGCGCCTGATCGTCCACGCTGCGCTTCTCCGCCATCGGCTGCTCCCGCAACGTCCGTAGGTCCAGCACGTGTTCGCGCCACAGCAAGGCCCCGCGCTGCACCCGCTTCTTGTACGCGACCCGGGTCTCGTCGGGGGACAGGGAGGGGCACTCGACGTTCGAGGCGAGGGTGGTCACGCTGCGCCGCGCGATCGACCCCTTCACCAGGTACGTCTGGCTGTTCGTGCCCAGGGTGGCGTAGAACGTGTCGTCGTCCTTGGAGAAGGTGACTCCCCAGAAGTTGGCGTCGCTCGCGCTGTAGGGGCGGCCGTCCAGCTCGATGGCGAACTTCTCCAGGTCCGCGTCGAGCGCCCCGGTACGGGTGTCCACGATCGAGGTGCGGGTGGAGAAGAACGCGGAGCCGTAGGACTCCCCGGCGACGAAGACGGTCCAGGCGGCGAAGCGGCCGCTCGGGGAGACCCGGGCCCGGGACGGGGTGCCCGCGAGCGGGAACGCGCGCAGCGTGCGCAGCTCGGAGTCGACGATCAGCGCCCGGTTGTCCTGGGCGAGGGTGCCCGGAGAGGAACTCAGGCACACGCCGGTGCCGGCCGCGGCGTGGAACCGCAGGCAGGTGAGGCCCGACGCGGTCCGCTCGTCCTGCCGGGAGCGGTCCGGTACCGAGACGAGGGCTCCGCGGTGCGGGCCCTGCGCGCCGTTGAGGAAGGCCAGGCCGCCGCGCCGGTCGAGCGTGACCTTGCCCGGGGCGGCCGTCGGGTCGCCCGCGCGGGTCTGCTCGGACCGGGCGGCGGCGCGCACCACCAGCACCCCGGCCACGCCGCCGAGGAGCAGTACGGCCAGGGCGAGTACGAGCAGCCGGCGTGAGCGCGTCATCGATTTCCTCGGGGGCGTCGGGGGTGTGGGGCCCCGGCGGTGGCGCCGTCCGGGGCCGTGGGGCGGAGTACGAAGCCGGCGACGGCCGCGCAGCAGCACAGGCCGGCCGCGGCGGCGGCGAGCGCCGGGCCGGAGCCCAGGACGGTCCACGCGGCGCCGAAGGCCAGCGAGCAGCCGAAGCGCGACAGGGCCTGGCCGGTGCCGACGAGCGCGATGCCGGTGGCCCGCAGCTTCGCCGGCACGGTCGCGGCGACGGCGGCGGGCAGCACCCCGTCGGTGGCGGCGTAGAACATGCCGTGCAGGGCGAGGACCAGGTAGGGGAGCGCGGGCAGGCCGGGGGCCCACAGGAGCAGCCCGTAGCCGGCCAGCAGGAGGGCGTGCCCGGTGAGGAACACGGTGCGCCGGCCGATGCGGTCCGCGAGCGCGCCGGCCGGCACGGCCAGCAGTAGGAACACGGCAGCGGTGCCCAGGGGGAGCAGCGGGAACCACCGCTCGCCGATGCCGGTGCGGTCCTGGAGCAGCAGGTAGAGGAAGGCGTCGCTGACGGTGGTGAGCCCGAGCAGGGCGGCGCAGCCCGCCAGGGCGCGCAGCCGGGGCAGCCGCAGCAGGCCCAGCGCGTCGCGCAGGTTCACCGCGTCCGGCTTCGGGGAGGCGGACGCCTGGGAAGCCGGTTGCCGCGGGGCCGGTACCGGGGGAGCGGCGGGCTCGGGGCGGGCGGGTCCCGGCTCCGCGCCGGACGGGACGAACAGCAGGAGCACCACGACGCCGAGTGCGGCCACGCAGGCGCTGACCCCGAAGACGGCGTCGTACCCGTCGACCGTCACGCTCAGGATGAAGAAGGCGGCGAGGGGCCCGAGCAGGGCCCCGGTGGTGTCCATCGCGCGGTGCACGCCGAAGGCCCGACCCTGCAACTCGGGGGGCGTGGAGAGGGAGATGAGCGCGTCGCGCGGGGCGGTGCGCAGGCCCTTGCCGGTGCGTTCCAGGGCGAGGATCAGCGCCACCGGGCCGAGGCTGTGGGCGAGCAGCAGCAGCGGCTTGCACAGTGCGGACAGTCCGTAGCCGATGCCGGCGATCAGCTTGTGGTTGCGGATCCGGTCGGCGAGGTGGCCACCGGTCAGCTGCACCAGCGCGCTGACCCCGTTGTACAGGCCGTCGAGCGCGCCGAAGCCGAGCGGGCTCAGGCCCAGTCCAGCGACGAGGTAGAGCGGCAGGACGGCGGTGACCATCTCCGAGGAGACGTCGGTGATCAGGCTGACGGAGCCCAGTGCGAGGACGGCCGAGGCGACCGCTGGTCCGCGGACGGGGGATCCGTCGGCGGCGGTCTTCGCCTCCTCGGGCGCGGAGCGGTCCGCGAGGTACATGCTGTCGAACTCCCGGTCCGGCGTCTGAGCGGTGAACCATCTGAGCGGTGAGCCAGTCGTGCGTGCGAATGGCACCCTAATGGTTGTACGGGCCAACTGGGCGGGCTACGGCGGGATCCTGCCGCTCAGCCCTGCCGGCTGCTCTCGTCGCGCAGCCAGGTGGAGAAGTCCCCGGTTCGGATGGCCCTGCGGGATCCCCGGCGGGCCGCGAGGGCCGCCACGACGAACACCACCACCCCGGGCAGCAGTCGAGGCTGGGTCCGGAGCAGCGCCCGCAGGTCTCCCGTACCGGTGCGCGCGGAGGGCGCGGGCGCCGCCGGCCCGGAAGCCCGCGCGGCCTGGAACCGCTCCAGCTCGGCGGAGGAAGTCGCCGCCCGCACCCGGCGTTTGATCAGGTCGCCCCAGGTGCGCGGCGGTAGGACCACGACCCTGGCCGACTCCACCACCCGCCGCTCTCCCGGTGCGAAGGCCAGGGACGCGGCCAGGTCGTCGGCCATCAGCGGCGGCAGGGCGGCGAGCCGGGCGTGCCCCGGCTCGGTCACCGCGATGACCCCGCGTCCGAACAGCCCCTCGCGGACGGCCGGGAGCAGCTGCCAGACGCGGTAGTAGGCCCGGACCGGCCAGGCGCAGCCGGTAAGCGGAATGTCCCGGCCGGGGGCCGCGGCGAGCAGGGCCGGGCTGGTGGCGAGGGCGTCGGCGAGGGCCCGTACGTCGGCCGCGCCGACCACCACGTCCGCATCCACGTAGATGCGGGGGAAGCCGCGCGCGTGCTCGTCGCCCACCCGAAGTGCCCGGTGTTTGGAGGGAGTCGGGATCTCGACCACGCGTACGCGGGGGCCCCGGGCGGCGGCCACCGCGGCGGTGTCGTCCGTGCAGCCGTTGCACACCACGACGATGTCGGGTCCCGCGGCCGGGGCCTCGGCGAGGAGCGCGTCGAGGAGCCGGCCGATGACCCGGCCCTCGTTGTGGGCCGGGATCACGATGCTGGTCACCCCGGAAGTATGCATGCCCGAACGCCCGTACCGACCGTTTCCTCCAACTCTCCCCGGGGGTACGCCCGGTGGTCTAGATTGAACGCAGCCGACCGGATTGGGCGTGCTTCGGCACCGCCGTGGTCCACGCTGCGATCCAGTCGGCGCAGGGTAGTTGGGGCAGGTTACGGGTTCGGCGGCTTGGGGGAACAGGCCGCCTGTCCGTGGCCGGCCGGCGCGAGGGGTGCCGGACGGCCGGGGGGCGGAAGTACGTGCAACACGTACGGCATCGGTCGTGGGGGCCATCACCGTCGGCGGGTCACGCACGGGTCGCGCAGGCGCCCGGCATGCCTTCGACGGCACCCCCTTCCTTCGCACGCGTTCCGGCCATGGGTCGTCGACACGCCCGCGGGCGTGCGCGGAAGGAAAGGGAACGCTGTGAAGGACACCGCGAAGGACGCCGGGCGGGACGCCGAGGGCGCAGGTGCGGGTGCGGGACGGACCGAGCCGTTAGGGGTCGCCGTCGTCGGAGCGGGCTACTGGGGCCCCAATCTCGTCCGCAACTTCCAGTCGAGTCCGGATTTCCGGCTCCGCTGGCTCTGTGATCTGAACGTGGACCGGGCACGGCAGGTGCTCGGCGGGTACTCGACGGTCCAGGCGACGGCCGACTACGCGGCGGTCCTGGACGACCCCGCCGTCGAGGCCGTCGCCGTGGCCACCCCGGCCGGCACCCACCTCGACGTGGCTCTGGCCGCCCTGCGCGCCGGCAAGCACGTCCTGGTGGAGAAGCCGCTCGCCGCCACCTACGAGGACGGACTGCGGCTGGTGAACGAGGCCGAGGAACGCGGCCTCACGCTGATGTGCGACCACACCTACTGCTACACCCCGGCGGTGGCCCGCATCCGGGACATGGTCCGCTCCGGCGAACTCGGCGACATCCAGTTCGTGGACTCGGTCAGGATCAACCTCGGGCTGGTCCAGAAGGACATCGACGTCCTGTGGGACCTGGCGCCCCACGACCTCTCGGTCCTCGACTTCATCCTCCCGGACAACGTGCACCCGGTCGCCGTCGCCGCACACGGGGCCGACCCGATCGGGGCCGGCCAGTCCTGCGTCGCCTACCTGACGCTCCAGCTCAACACCGGCGCCATCGCGCACGTGCACGTCAACTGGCTGTCCCCGGTGAAGGTCCGCACCACGATGGTCGGCGGCTCCAAGCGCACCCTGGTGTGGGACGACCTCAACCCCACGCAGCGGGTCGCGGTGTTCGACCGGGGGGTCGACCTCACGGCCCCGCAGGAGATCGGCGCGGACGAGCGCCGCGACATGCTCGTCTCCTACCGGACCGGCGACATGGTGGCACCCGCGCTCGGTGAGAAGGAGGCCCTGCGCAGCATGGTCGAGGAGTTCGCCGCGGCGATCAGGACGCGGCGGCCGGCGCTCACCGACGGCCGGGCCGGACTCCAGGTCCTCGACATCCTCGAAGCTGCCTCCCGCAGCCTGGAGTTCAAGGGCGCCGTCGTCGGACTGCGCACCGGACGTTGACCTCTCCAGACCCCTCCCGGTATGCGGCCGCGTGCGGCGCGCCGGGCACAGCAGGGCACACCATGACCGACTCAGTAGGGGCAGGGCGTTGAGCAGCGTACGAGGCAAGAGGATTCTGGTCACCGGCGGAGCGGGCACGATCGGCTCGCACCTGGTGGACCTGCTGGTGGACAACGGGGCACGGGAGATCGTCGTGCTCGACAACTTCGTCCGGGGGCGCCGTGCCAACCTGGCCCGCGCCCTGCCGAGCGGCGTGGTGGACCTGGTCGAGGGCGACATACGGGACATAGCCGCGGTGCGCAAGGCGACCGAGGGGGCCGATCTGGTCTTCCACCTGGCGGCGATCCGGATCACCCAGTGCGCCGAGGAGCCGCGGCTGGCCAACGAGGTGATGGTCGACGGGACGTTCAACGTGCTGGAGGCCGCCGCTGCCGCCGGCGTGGGCAAGGTCATCGCCTCGTCCTCGGCCTCGGTCTACGGGATGGCGGAGTCCTTCCCGACCACCGAGCGCCACCACGCGTACAACAACGACACCTTCTACGGCGCCGCGAAGGCCTTCAACGAGGGCGTGCTGCGCAGTTTCCACTCCATGTACGGACTGGACTACGTCGCGCTGCGCTACTTCAACGTGTACGGCCCCCGGATGGACATCCACGGGCTGTACACCGAGGTGCTGATCCGCTGGATGGAGCGGATCGCCGCGGGCGAACCGCCGCTGATCCTCGGCGACGGCACCCAGACCATGGACTTCGTCGACGTCCGGGACATCGCCAGGGCCAACCTGCTGGCCGCCGAATCGGACCTGACCGACGAGGTGTTCAACATCGCGAGCGGCTCCGAGACCAGTCTCCTCGACCTGGCGAACGGCCTCCTGGAGGCCATGGGCGCCGAGGGTCTGACGCCGGAGCACGGACCGGCCCGCGCCGTGAACGGGGTGACCCGCCGCCTCGCGGACACCTCGCAGGCCGCCGACCGCCTCGGCTTCACGGCGAAGATCGACCTGCGCACCGGGCTGCGGGACCTGGTCGACTGGTGGCGGGCCGAGCGCGCGGACGCGGCTGCCGGTGATGCGGCCGCCGCGGAGGCCGGCCGATGAGCGCCCAGAACGCCTCCGCCGCTGCTCCCGCCCGGATCCCCGTCATGATCCCGTGGCTCGGAGAGGACGAGGCGCGGGCCGCCGCCGACGCGGTCCTGTCCGGCTGGGTCGCCCAGGGCCCCAGGGTCGCGGAGTTCGAACGGGCCTTCGCCGAGCGGGTGGGCGCGGAGCACGGCATCGCGGTGAGCTCGTGCACCACCGCCCTGCACCTCTCGCTCATCGCACTGGACCTCGGTCCGGGCGACGAGGTCGTCGTCCCCTCGCTGTCCTTCATCGCCACGGCCAACGCGGTGCGCTACGTGGGCGCGCACCCGGTCTTCGCGGACGTCGAGGAGGCCACCGGGAACCTGACCCCGGCAACCGTGGACGCCGTCCGCACCCCGCGCACCAAGGCGGTGATCGCCGTCCACCAGGGCGGGGTCCCGGCCGACGTGCACGCCCTGCGCGCCGCATGCGCCGACTGGGGCCTCGCCCTGGTGGAGGACGCCGCCTGCGGCATCGGAGCCACCGTCGGAGGCAAATCGGTCGGCCAGGGGGCGCTGCTGGCCGCCTGGTCCTTCCACCCCCGCAAGGTGATCACCACCGGCGAGGGCGGCATGGTGACCACGGACGACGCCGCGTGGGCGGAGCGGCTGCGCCGTTTGCGCGAGCACGGCATGAACGTGTCCGCGGCGCAGCGGCACGCGAGCAGCAAGCCGATCGCCGAGAGCTATCTGGAGGTCGGCTACAACTACCGGATGACCGACATCCAGGCGGCCGTCGGCCTGGTGCAACTGGGCAAACTGGACGAGATCGTGGCCCGCAGGCGGTTCCTCGCCGCCCGCTACGCGCAGCTCCTCGCCGGGGTCCGGGGCCTGACCCCGGTCCGGGACCCCGGTCACGGCGAGGGCAACTTCCAGTCGTACTGGGTGCTCCTGGCCGAGGACTTCCCCGTCGGCCGCGACGAGCTGCTCGCGGTGCTGGCCGAGGCCGGGATCTCGGCCCGGCGCGGGATCATGGCCTCCCACCTGGAGCCGGCGTACGCCGGTCACGGTGCGGCGTCGCTGCCGGTGACCGAGCGGATCACCCGCGACTCGCTGATCCTGCCGCTGTTCCACACGATGACCGAGGAGCAGCAGGACCGGGTGGTGGCGGTGCTGCGCGAACGGGCCGACGGCGGATGAGCGGGCCGCACCCTCCCGCCACCGCGACCGCGCCGACGACAAGCCTGCTGATCGTCGGCGCCGGCGGCTTTGCCCGGGAGACCGCCCAGGCCGTACGGGACGCGGCCGCCGCGGACCTGGCGGCGGGCCGGGTCGCGCGCTGGCGGCTGGCCGGACACCTCGACGACGATCCGGCCCTGCACGGCCGGGACGTCGACGGCGTTCCCGTGCTGGGCGGCAGCGCCCTGGTGCACGAACGCCCGGACGCCCGCGTGGTGGTCTGCGTCGGGAGCCCCCGCGACTACGGGGTGCGGGCCCGCCTGGTGCGGCGCCTGGCCCTGCCCGAGAGCCGGTACGCCACCGTGGTCCACCCCACGGCGGCGCTCTCCGGTTCCTCGGTCCTCGGCGCGGGCACGGTGCTGCTCGCGCACTGCGTTCTGACGGCGGCGGTACGGGTGGGGTCCCACGTGGCGGTCATGCCCCACGTGGTCCTCACCCACGACGACGAGGTCGGGGACTTCGCGACCCTGGCCTCCGGCGTCCGCCTCGGCGGCGGGGTACGGCTGGGGCGCGGGGCCTACGTGGGCGCCGGCGCGCTGGTCCGGGAGTACACGGAGGTCGGCGCCTGGTCGCTGACCGGGATGGGAAGCACCGTCCTGGCCGACGTGCCGGCCGGCGAGGTGTGGGCCGGAAGCCCCGCCCGCCGGCTGCGCGAGGCGGGGGGCCCGGCGCTCGACGAGCTGCGGGCCGATGAGTTGGAGCCCGGCCGGAGGCCGGAGACACGGATGGGGAGCACAGCCGCATGAACCAGATACCGCTCGTCGACCTGAAGGCCGCGCACGCCGAGGTCGCGGACGAATTACGTGCGGGATTCGACCGCGTCCTGGCCGACACCGCCTTCATCGGCGGCGAGGAGGTCCGGGCCTTCGAGCGCGAGTACGCGGCCTTCGCCGGGGTCGGGCACTGCGTCGGCGTGGCCAACGGCACCGACGCCCTGGAACTGGCCCTGCGGGCGAGCGGGGTGGGCGTCGGCGACGAGGTCGTGCTGCCCGCGAACACGTTCATCGCCACCGCCGGGGCCGTCGCCCGGATCGGCGCCCGGCCGGTGCTCGCCGACTGCCTCCCCGACACCCTGCTGCTGGACCCGCAGGCCGCGCTCGACGCGGTCACCCAGGCCACCCGCGCGGTGGTCCCGGTCCACCTGTACGGGCAGTGCGCCGACACGGCCGGCCTGGCCGCGGGCCTGCCCCCGTACGCCAAGCTCGTCGAGGACGCCGCGCAGAGCCAGGGTGCCTCCCGCGAGGGCCGCACCCCCGGCAGCGGCGGGATCGCGGCGACCAGCTTCTACCCGGGCAAGAACCTGGGCGCCTACGGGGACGCGGGCGCGGTGGTGACCGACGACGAGGAGGCCGCCGACCTGGTCCGGGCGCTGGCCAACCACGGAGGCGTGGCCAAGTACCGGCACGACGTCGCCGGTTTCAACAGCAGGCTCGACGGTCTTCAGGCCGTGGTGCTGCGGGCGAAGCTGGCCCGGCTCGCCGAGGGCAACGAGGCCCGTCGGGCCGCCGCCGCCCGCTACGACGGGCTGCTGGGAGATTTGGCGGCCACCGGACGCCTCACCCTGCCGGTCACGGCGCCGGGCAACGTCCACGTCTGGCACCTGTACGTCATCCGGGTCAGCGGCGCCGACCGCGACGCGGTCGTCGGCAAGCTCAACGCGGAGGGCATCGGCGCCGGCGTCCACTATCCGGCCCCGGTCCACCTCACCCCGGCCTTCGCCCACCTCGGCCACGGCCGCGGGGCCTTCCCGCACGCAGAGCTGGCCGCCGACCGGATGCTCTCCCTCCCGCTCTTCCCGCAGGTCACCGCCGCCCAACAGCAGCGGGTCGTGGACGCGCTCTCAGCAGCGCTGCGCTGACGCTCCGGCGTCGAATCACCAAGCCACTCCCAAATGAGGTTCGGATGAACAGACGGACAAGGCTGCTGCGGTACGGGCTCTTCACCGTGGTGGCAGCACTGATGGCGGCGGCGCTGCCGCCATCGGTGGCGGTCGCGGCGGACCCGTGCGGCCCCGGCTCCAACGCGATCGTGTGCGAGAACTCCAAGGCGGGCACACCGATGTCCGACTGGTTCGCGCCCAGCGCCTACGGCGACATCAAGGGTTTCCCGGCCCAGACGAGCGTGCAGGCGGGCGAGACCCTGCAGTTCAAGATCCAGTCGCCGACGGCGTACAAGGTCTCGGTCTACCGGCTCGGCCACTACGGGGGTGACGGGGCCCGGCTGATGTCGACCGCCGCCCAGGCGGCCCAGACCCACCCGGCGAACTTCCCGCAGAACGGCAACCCGCAGAGCTGCACCACCAAGCCCTCCACCGGCCTGGTCGACTGCGGCAACTGGCCGGTCACCTCGAGCTGGACGGTGCCCTCCGACGCCGTCTCCGGCCTCTACATAGCCAACTTCGACCAGGCGGACGGCAACGGGGTCATGCCCTACCCGTTCGTGGTCCGCAACGACGCCAGCCACTCCGACATCGTCGTGCAGACCAGCGACCAGACCTGGCAGGCGTACAACAACTACGGCGGCCAGGACCTGTACGACGGCGCCGGTCCAGCGCCCGACGGCCGTGCCTACGAGGTGAGTTACAACCGGCCGATGGACATCGGCGGGGAGAACGGGATCTACGGATCCGAGTACCAGATGGTCGCCTGGCTGGAGCGCAACGGGTACGACGTCAGCTACATGTCGGGCATCGACATGTCGACCAGGGGCGCCACCCAGCTGCAGAACCACAAGGTGTTCATGTCCTCGGGGCACGACGAGTACTGGACCCAGGACCAGTTCACCAACGCCCTGAACGCCCGTCACGCGGGCGTCAACCAGACCTACTTCGCCGGCAACGAGGTCTTCTGGAAGACCCGCCTGGCCCCCAGCATCGACGGGGCCAACACGGCCAACCGGACCCTGGTCTGCTACAAGGAGACCAAGCTCTCCTTCCCGCAGCCCAACGGAATCCCCGACCCGAGCGGGATCTGGACGGGCACCTTCATGGACCCGGCCAGCGCCACGAACGGCCGGCCCTACCAGCCGCAGAACCAGGTCACCGGATCGCTGTTCAGCGTGAACGGCTACCGCAGCGACGCGATCACCGTCCCCGGGGCGTACGCCAAGATGCGCCTGTGGCGGGGAACCACCGTCGCGAACCTGACCCCCTCCCAGACCGCCACCTTCCCCGTCGGCACGCTCGGCTACGAGTGGGACAGCGACGTGGAGGACGCGGCGCGCCCGGCCGGGCAGATCGCGATGTCGTCCACCACGGTGGACATCAACGACGGCAAGTACCGCCTGGACTACGGGAACACGTACGGCAACGGGACCGCGACGCACAGCCTGGTCGCCTTCCGCGACCAGACCTCGGGCGCCCTGGTCTTCGGCTCCGGCACCGTGCAGTGGTCCTGGGGCCTGACCAACATGCCGACCGGCAACCCGGACGACGCGGTGGTCACCGAGGACAAGCGGATGCAGCAGGCGACGGTCAACATCTTCGCCGACATGGGGGTCCAGCCGGGGTTCCTGCAGAGCAACCTTGTCGCGGCCACCGCCTCCGCGGACCACACCGGCCCGGTCATCACCGTGACCGGCCCCGCGGCGAACGCCACGGTGCCCGCCCTGCGGCCCGTGACCATCACGGGCACCGCCTCCGACAGCGGCGGCGGAGTCGTGGCCCGCGTGGAGGTCTCCACCGACGGCGGCACCACCTGGAAGGCCACCACGGGCGTCGGGTCCTGGAGCTACAAGTGGACCCCGACCACCCCCGGTTCCGCGCAGATCAAGGTCCGTGCGGTGGACGACAGCGTCAACATCGGCGCCACCACCACCGTGCCGCTGACCGTGGGCCCCCAGGAGTGCCCCTGCACCGTCTGGCCCGCCGCGGCAGTCCCGGGCACCGTCAACGCCGGAGACGGCAGCGCCGTGGAACTCGGCGTGAAGATCCGCTCCTCGGTGCCCGGTTCGATCTCGGGCGTCCGCTTCTACAAGTCCCCGGCCAACACCGGCACCCACACGGGCAGCCTGTGGAGCAGCTCCGGCCAGCGCCTGGCCACCGGCACCTTCACCAACGAGACGGCATCGGGCTGGCAGCAGCTCAACTTCTCCTCGCCGATCCCCGTCAAGGCCAACACCACCTACATCGCCTCCTACTTCGCCCCCAACGGCGGGTACTCCTTCGACACCACCTTCGCCTCGGCCGGCGCCGGGCTGGCTCCGTTCACCGCGCTGAAGAGCGGCACCGACGGCGGCAACGGCGTCTACCGCTACAGCGGCACCGGCGGGTTCCCGTCCACCGCCTCGTCCGGCAGCAACTACTGGGTCGACGCCGTCCTGGACACCGCCACCGCGAGCACGACGCCCCCGACCGTCACCTCGACCACCCCGCAGTCCGCGGCGACCGGCACCGCGATCACCACGACGGTGAAGGCCACCTTCAGCTCGGCCGTGGACATGGACGCCCTGGTGTTCACCCTCAAGGGCCCCGGCGGCGCCAACGTCCCGGGCAGCAAGATCCTCGACGTGTCCAACAGCGCCACCTTCACCCCGTCCTCCGAACTGGCGCTGAACACCACCTACACGGCTTCGGTGCAGGCCGCCGACCTGTGGGGCAACACCATGGCCGAGCCGGTCACCTGGACCTTCACCACCAGCGCGACCCCGCCGGCGGTGACCTGCCCCTGCACCCTGTGGGGTCCGAACGCCACCCCGACCACCGCCAACGTCGGCGACGACACCAACTCCGTGGAACTGGGTACCCGTTTCCAGTCCTCGGTGGGCGGCTACGTCACCGGCGTCACCTTCTACAAGGGCCCCGGGAACACCGGTACGCACACGGGCAGCCTCTGGTCCGCCACCGGCACGCTCCTGGCCACCGGAACCTTCGGCAGCGAGACCGTGTCCGGCTGGCAGCAGCTGCACTTCACCACCCCGGTGGCCATCACCGCGAACACCGAGTACGTGGCCTCGTACCACGCGCCGAACGGCAAGTACTCCGTGGACGGCGGCTACTTCAGCGCCGCGCACCGCTCCTACCCGCTGGTGGCCCCGGCCGACGGCGGCGGCGCGGGCACCGGAAACGGCCTCTACAAGTACGGGGCGGCCACGGTCTTCCCGAGCAACACCTTCGGATCGGTGAACTACTGGGTCGGCCCGGTCTTCACCACCACGCCTCCCGCCCCGCTCGCGGAGGGATCGACGGAGGTGTCCGGCCAGTGAGCACCGTCAGCGTGGTGATCCCCTGCTACAAGTACGGCCACTTCCTGGCCGACTGCGTCAAGAGCGTCCTGGACGAACAGGAAGGCGTCGACGTACGGGTACTGATCATCGACGACGCCTCCCCCGACGACTCCGCGGACGTCGCGCGCGCCCTCGCGGCGGCCGACCCGCGGATCGAGGTCCGGGTCCACGAGAAGAACCAGGGGCACATCGCCACCTACAACGAGGGCCTGCTGGAGTGGGCGGACGGGGACTACGTCGCCCTGCTCTCCGCCGACGACCGGCTGGTCCCCGGCGCCCTGGTGCGCGCCGCGGCCCTGCTCGACGCCCACCCGCAGGCCGGTTTCGCCTACGGCAGGCCGCTGCGGTTCCAGCACGGCGGGCCGCTGCCCGAGGCCCGTACCCGGAGCACCGGCTCGGTGGTCTATCCGGGCCGGTGGTGGCTGGAGCGGCGCTTCCGGGAGGGCACCGGGTGCATCACCTCGCCCGAGGTCGTCGTGCGCACCAGCCTCCAGCGCAAGGTCGGGGGCTACGACCCGGAGCTTCCGCACGCCGGGGACATCGAAATGTGGATGCGGCTCGCGGCCCACGCCGACGTGGGCTACGTCCGGGGAGCCGACCAGGCCTTCTACCGGGTCCACGGCAACAACATGTCCACCACGGACTTCGGCGGACAGCTCGACGACCTGCGCCAGCGCCTCGTCGCCTTCGACTCGGTGCTGGAGAAGTGCGGCGGCCTGCTCCCGGAGGCGGGCCGGCTGTCCACGGCGGCCCGCACCCGGCTCGCCCGGTACGCCCTGCGGCGCGCCTACCGGGCCTACGACCGCGGGCGCACCGGGGTCGTCCCGGTCGAGGACCTGGAGGCCTTCGCCGCCGAATGCCTGCCGCAGTACACCTCGCTCGCCGAGTACGGGGCACTGCGCCGGCGCCGGCGGATCGGGGCCCGCGTGATGCCCTACCTCCAGCCGCTGGTGCTGTCCGCCGTCGCCGACCGGGGACGCGAATGGCTCTGGTGGCAGTCCTGGAAGCGCCGAGGGATCTGATGACACCGCACCACCGCCCCGTACCAGGGGCGTTGGCGGCCGGGCGGCCCGCGCTCTCAGCGGGCCGCCGCGGCCGCCGGCACGGGGCTCCCGTCCCGCTCCTGCCCGCCGTTTCCGGCGTCGGCGCGTTCGCGCCGGCGCCGGGCGCGGCCCGCCAGGAACCGGTCCGTCCACACCGTGCAGGCCACCCCGACGACCAGGGCCAGTACCGCCGTCCCGGCCAGTCCGCGGCTCTTGGTCCCGAGCTGTGCCACCGCGGACGGCGGTACGAGCAGGGTGACGCTCATCCGGCCCGCCGCCGGGATCCGCTGCTCGGCCTGCATGTCCGAGAGGTGCTTTCCGTAGACCTCGACGACTGCTCGCACCGAACGGTCGGCCGTGGCCGGGTCCGTGTGCTCCGCCTGGATCTGGAGGGAGGGAATCAGGTAGCGGGGGGTGACGCTCGTGCCGCTGTTGCGCGGGATCAGCCGGTAGGAGCCCGCCACCCCGGCGGCGCGCAGTTCGGTCGCCCCGTCGGAGGAGTCCAGCTGCTGTACGGCGGCGAGGGAGACGGCGGCCAGGGGCGGCTGCAGATTGGCGAGCTGGTTCGGCTGGTTGCTCGTCACCGGCGGTTTGAGGACGACGATCGCCGTGCTCACGTAGGTCGTGGTGGGCCGGAGCACCTGGAGCGCCCCGGCGGCCGCGACCACTGCCGCCAGGACCAGCACGTACCAGCGGCGGCGCAGCGTGCGGAACAGCTCACCAGGCGACACAGGATTCCTTCCGTCGTGTTCGATCTTCCCAGGACGCCGGGCAACACGCCAACGGTTCCAGGGCAGTTGCGAGGGAGCGTTCGTGAACATCGGTGAGATAGGAGCGGTACTGCGGCGCCGCTGGTACGTCATGGGGCCCCTGACGCTGTGCGGGGTCCTCGCGGGGGCGCAGCTGTACCAGTCGGTCCCGGTGTCCTACCAGTCGCAGAGCTCGGTGGCCCTGCTCGACTCCGCGGCCGTGGCCCAGCTGGCCCCCGCCTTCGGCAACCCCATCGCGAACGCGGGCGGTTCGCTCGTGGTGACCGCCGACGTGCTCATCAGAACCCTGTCGGGCGCGGACGCGGCGCGGGACCTGCACGGTCTCGGGGTGACCGACCCCTACACCGTCGGCTTCGCCGCGAACGCCTCGGGTCCGATGCTCACGCTGACCGTCACCGGCACCAACCGCAACAAGGTGCTCAAGGAGACCAGTACCCTCACCGACTTCGCCGGGGAGCAGCTCAACGCGCTCCAGGCGGCGGCCAAGGTACAGCCCGCGTACTTCGTACAGACGGCGCCCGTGGTGCTGCCGCAGACCCCGAAACCACAGCTCAAGACCCGCTACCAGCAGGTACTGGCCGTGATCATCGCCGGCCTGATCGCCGGCTTCACCGCCTCCTTCGTCATGGAGAGCCTGCTGGCGGGCCGCCGGCGCCGGCGCGAGGCCGCCGAGGCCGCGGCCGGGACGGCCAAGACGCGCGTGCGCAAGCGGTCGCGCCACCGCGAACTGGACGCCACCGCGCTCCTCACCGGCTACCTGGGGCTGGCCTTCTTCATCCCCTCGAACCTGACCCTGCCGGGCCTCGGCGGCGTCGGCACCCCGGCCAACGTCTTCGCGCTCCTGGCCCTGTTCTGGTACCTGGCGACCTGGCTGACCGGCCGGATCAGACCGGCCCCCGGCACCCGGCTGCCCCGGGTCGTCATGTGGCTGCTGGCCGTGTCGGTCCTGGCCTCGTACCTGGGAGACGCCTCCCGGGGAAGCTCGCACAAGGAGGTGCTGGGCGCCGACCGGGGGCTGATCGGACTGCTGGTCTGGGTATCGCTGGTGGTGCTGATCTCCGCCGGGATCCAGGACCGGGCACGCCTGGACGTGCTGCTGCGGCGGGCCGTCGTGATGGGGGCGGTGGTCGCCGCCATCGGCTACTACGACTTCTTCACCGCGACGAACATCGCCGAGAAGATCAGCATCCCCGGGCTCCAGTCGAGCGTCGCGCAGATCACCACCCTGGACCGCGGGGCGTTCACCAGGCCGCGCTCGACCACCGCGCAGCCGCTGGAGTTCGGCGGCATGCTCGCCCTGCTGCTGCCCTTCGCGATCCAGCAGGCCTTCGATCCGGTCCGGGCGCAGCTGAGCCGCTGGCGCCGCTGGGCGCCGGTGGCGCTGATGGGCGGGGCCCTGCCGCTGACGGTGTCGCGGACCTCCATCATCGGGGCGCTCATCGTGGTGCTGGTGATGGTGCCGCGGTGGAAGCCGCAACGCCGCTGGACCACCTTCGGTCTGCTGCTCGGCTCGGTGGCCGTCTTCAAGGTCCTGGTCCCCGGACTGATCGGCACGATCACCACGCTCTTCGCGTCCTTCGTGTCGAACTCCGACAGCAGTACCCAGGCCCGCACCGTGAAGTACAGCGCGATCGTGCCCTACCTGGAGGAGCGCCCGCTGTTCGGCCGGGGCCTGGGCACCTTCACCCCGGACCTCTACTTCTTCACCGACAACCAGTACATGCTGACCCTGGCGGAGATGGGCCTGCTGGGTCTGCTCGCGCTCCTCGCGCTGTTCCTCACCGGAATCCACCAGGGCGGCGCCATCCGCCGTCTCGCCGCCGACGAGTCCGACCGGGAGCTCGGCCAGGCCTTCTTCGCCTCGGCCCTCGTCGCCCTCGTCAGCGCGGCCACCTTCGACGCCCTCAGCTTCCCGATGTTCGCCGGGATGTTCTTCCTGACGATCGCCGCCGGAGGCAGCTACCTCGGCTTCATCCGGCGCGCCGCGCCCGAGCCCCGAACCCTGGAGTCCCCGTGTCCTGCGACAGCACAGCCCGCGACAGCGCAGTTCCCGGCTCCCCAGCCGCCGACCGCCCCGACCGGCAGGATGCAGCCGGTCCGGTAGCCGTCGTCGTCGTCACCTGGAACAGCGCCCGGGTGATCCCCGAGTTCCTCGCTTCCCTGCCGCAGGGCATGGCCGGGGTCGACTGGCGGCTGGTCGTCGCGGACAACGACTCCGCCGACGGCACCGTGGACCTGATCCGGTCGCTGGCTCCCGAGGCCACCGTCGTCGAGACCGGCCGCAACGCCGGTTACGCGGCCGGAGTGAACGCCGCCCTGGCGGCCGCCGCGGACTGGGAGGGCGGCTTTGGCGCCGCCCTGGTGTGCAACCCGGACATCCGAATGCGAGAGGGCTGCGCGCGACTCCTGGTCGGCGCGCTCGGCGACCCGGTGGCCGGCCGGGGCCGGGTGGGGATCAGCGTCCCGCTGCTGTACGAGGAGGACGGGACGCTCCACCACTCGCTGCGCCGGGAGTCCCGGGTGACCCGGGCCCTCGGCGAGGCCGTGATCGGCAACCGTCGCGCGGGACGCTTCCCGCGGTGGAGCGAGCTGGTCACCGATCCGTCGGCGTACGGGAAGAAGACGGTCGCCGACTGGGCGTCCGGTGCGCTGATGGCGCTCTCCCGGGAGTGCCTGGACACGTGCGGAGCCTGGGACGAATCGTTCTTCCTGTACTCGGAGGAGACCGAGTACTGCCTGCGGGCCGGCGACCACGGCTTCGCCACCCGCCTCGAACCCGCCGCCTCGGCCGTCCACCTCGGCGGGGACTCGCAGGTCTCCCCGCGCCTGTGGACCCTGCTGACCCTCAACCGGGTACGCCTCTACGGACGCCGGCACTCGGCGCCGGCCACCGCGGCCTTCCGCGCGGCCGTGCTGCTACGGGAGACCTCCCGGGCGGCGCTCGGCCGCCCGGCGAGCCGGGCCGCGGCGCGGGCCCTGGCCAGCCGGACCGCCCTGCGCGCCACCCCGGGGCCCTGACCGGACCGGCTCAGACGGCGGGGGTCGGCCCGGTGGACGCCGGACCGGTGGGCGCTGGCCCCTCCCAGGCGGTGTAGAAGCTCTCAGGGTTGACCAGGTAGCGGACGGTCGGCCGGGGCAGGTGGCGGACCTCGTGGCGCCGGCTGTAGCGGCGTACGAGCTCCCAGTCCTCGCGGGGCAGGACCTCGGGGGTGCGCCGCAGCCGGCTGAAGTACAGGGCCGGGGTGCGGCGCGCCACGAAGGCGTTGGTGTCGAGGAAGGCCTCGTGCGCCGAGCGGCGGCGGTCGAAGGGAACCGACAGCACGTCCCGCTGCGATCCGTCGGGGAGCATCCTGCGCAGCGCCGTGTACACCGCGTCGGGTCCGCCCGGCGACTCCAGGACCGTCAGGGCCTGCTCCAGATGGTCCGGCTCCCACAGGTTGTCGTCGTCCAGGAAGGCCACGTACCGGGACCGGCTCAGTCGGATCCCCACGTTGCGCACCACGCCGGCCGTGGCCGTGTTCCGGGCCAGCGACACCGCGAAGAGCCGGGGATCCGAGGGGAGTTCGGGCAGCCCGGCACCGTCGTCCACGACGAGGACCACCTGGTCGGCCACGGTCTGCGCCAGCGCCGAGCGCACCGCCGCGCGCAGGGCCTCGGGGCGCCGGTGCGTGGCGATCACGGTGGCGACCAGTGCCGCCGGCGGGCGGCCCAGGAGCGAGCGCAGCCTGCCGGTCTCGGCGTTCTCGAAACGCCGCAGCCGCAGGGCCGAGGGGGCCAGCAGGAGCTTGTTCCTGGCCTCGAAGAGCACCAGCCAGCCGAAGGCCCGCTTGAGCAGTTCCCAGGGGGCCCGGGCGATGCGGCGCATGTCATGTCCTCTCGGTGGTCAGGGGGAGGGCTCGGGGACGACGGGGCGCCCGTCCGACATGCGGTTGCCGCGCCACACGTTCCCCGCGCCGCCCGCGTTCCACGCGGCGACCGCCCCGTAGAGCCCGCTGTGCGGGTGGTACTGGGTGGAGAACACGTTGTCGGTGACCTGGATGCCGGTGGCTCCCGGGCCGCCGCCGTAGAGCGCGTACGCCCCTCCGGCCAGCCAGTTGTTGTCGACGAGCACGTTGGAGACCACACCGGTGTCGGCGAAGAGCCCGAGCGCCGCGCTGGCGCCCTTGTCGACCGGGACGGAGTTCAGCAGCGTGTTGTGGCGGATCGTCAGCCGGCCCTTGTTGCCGCCGCCGCTGATCACGGCATCGGTGTGCTGCCACTCCCCGCCGAGGTTGCGGAAGGCGACGATGTCGTGGACGTAGTTGTCGTGCAGGTTGCCCTGGCCCATGGACAGGGCGTTGCCGAAGACCGAGACGTCGCACCAGCCCACCTCGACGGAGCTCTCGCCCATGTTGGAGACCGCGTAGTCGACGCCCCCGTTGTCGGGGCCCTTGCCCGGCAGGGCGGTGATCGTGGTGTGCAGGACCCGCAGACCCTTGAAGCCCGGACGGAGGTTGATGCCCCACCAGTTGGTCGAGGTGATCCTGCTGTCGATCACGGTGACGTCGTCGGCGTAGACGTCCAGGGAACCGCGGATGTCCCAGCCCTTGATGACCGTGCCGTTGGTCTTGACCGACATGTTCCCGGTGTCGTGCCGCTCCAGCGCGATCCGGGGACCGGTGGAGCGGGCGTCGGGGAAGCCGCAGGCGCCGGGCGAGGCGGCGTTGCAGACGGGGCCCGGTGTGGGCGGCGGCGGTGCACTGCTGCCCGGCGGGGGAGTGGGTGACGGGGAGGCCGGGGTCGCCGACGGGCTCGGACTGCCGGATGGGGAAGGCGAGACGGAGGGCTCGACGGGCACGGGCAGGGGGAGGGGCTTCTCCTCGCCGGGGCATTCGAGGGCACTCTCCGGGCAGGAATCGGCCGCCGACTCGCTGCGGCCCGTCCGCTCGGCCTGGTAGAGGGTCAGGGCCGCGACAGTTAAGAATCCGGCCAGCAGCCAGGCCCACAGCCGTTTGCGCACGCGTGCCATGGTGTCAGTCCTTCGTCGTCGTGGCCGCGGCGGCCGGTGCGGCCCCGCGCAGGAACCCGAGGCTGGGCAGGACGCACACGGCGTAGCACACGGTGGCGGCGGCCGCGGTCGCCACGAGCGCGAGGACGCCGTCGCCGAGGAGCCGTTCCAGACCGAGGACCACGGCCGCCATCACGGCGCCGCCGAGGAACGGCCAGGCGCAGGCGCACGCCACGGTGCCCAGCCCGACGCCGCCCCGGTGCAGGGCGAAGAGGAACACCGGCACCACGACGGCCCCGGCGACCAGGACGTGGCCCTGGGCCACCCCCTCGATCCCGCCCGCGCCGGCGCCGGCCACCAGGACCGGGACCAGGACGGCGAGCCACAGCCCCTGGACCCCGATGAGGGAGCGGCGATGGCCGATGGCCACCAGGCAGTCGTAGGCCAGTTCGCAGCCGATCCGGACCAGTCCGAGCCCCATCAGCCAGGGCAGTGCGGCGGCGGCGGGCAGCCAGCGTTCCCCGTAGACGAGCTCGACGATCGGCCCGGCGAGGGCGGCCAGCAGCACGCAGAGCGGGACCGTGCCCGTCATCACCACGCCGAGGGCCCGGCCGAAGCCGACGGCCAGTGCGCCCGGCCCCCCTCCGGTGTCGCTGTCGGCCAGTCGGGAGAACCCGGCGAAGGAGACCCGGCGGGCCGCCTCGGAGATGATCCGGACGGGCCAGCCGGAGATGTTGAAGGCGAGCACGTAGAAGCCGAGGGCCAGCTGGTCGAGGGAGGAGCCCACCACCATGGTGTCCACGTTGACGACGCCGAGCGCGAGCATGCTGGCCCCGGCGAGCGGGAGCCCGAAGCGCAGTAGGGCCCGGGCCTGCTGCCGGTCCCAGCCGAACCGCAGGGTGCCGGGCGCGGCGAGGCAGCAGCCGACGAGCGCGGCCACGTTGCCCGCGACGGAGCCCCAGGCGAAGCTCATCGCACCCCAGCCCTGGACGGCGAGCAGCAGGGTCACCGAGGTGCTGAGGACGAAGTTGACGGCGTCGATGGCCATCCGCGGGCCCTGCTGGAACTCCCGGGTGAGGAAGCCGGCGGGCACCTGCGAGAGCCCGTCGAGGACCACGCACACGCACATCACGCGCAGCACGCCGGACGCCTCGGGCGAGCCGAGCACCCGGGCCACCAGGGGGGCCGCCGCGAACAGGCCCGCGTACAGCAGCAGGCTGGAGGCGGCGCTCAGGGTGAGGACGGTCGGGGCGAAGCGGCGGGGGTCGCCCTCCCAGCGCACGATGGCGAGGGAGACCCCGAGCTCGTTGGCGGAGAGCAGGACCAGCAGGACCGTCTGGGCGATCCCGTAGACGCCCCAGGCCTCGGGACCGAGGAAGAAGCGGGCGAGGATGATGCCGGTGACGAAGTTGCCCAGCCGCATCACCATGGTGTTGACCAGGCTCCACCGGGCGGCGGATCCCACCTTGCGACCCAGGGACGGCGCCTCGGGCGGGACCTCGGGCGGGACCTCGGGTGGGTGCTCGGGTGGGTCCTGGGCGGCGGTGTCCGTGGTGGGCGAGGTCACGGCGATGCCTTGGAGGGGAAGGCCGACGAGGGCAGCACCTTGAGCGCCATGGTCGCCGTGGGGTCGACGGCGCCGTTGTGGTGGGCGTCGGGACCGGGACCGGGGTCCTCGGGCGGCCCCTGCTCGCCTTCCAGGGGCTTGCGGCGGCCGGGCTTGTCGGCCTTGCGGCGCCGGGCCTCGACGAAGAAGGTGGCCACCAGGCTGAGGACGAAGCCCAGCGCCGCCGCCATGACCAGGTACTGGAGCCGGGTCTTCGTCTGCGGCTCCGGCTTCTGCGGGGGCACGATCGTCGCCATGCGGATCATCGCCTCGGGGGTCACCGACTGCTGGGCCTGGAACTCCTGGAGCCGCTTCTCGGCGTACGCGGTGAAGAGCTTGTCGGAGTTCAGGACGGCCGCCGGGTCGGTGCCGGTGACGCTCAGCCACATGAAGGGCCCCTGGGCGTTGTCGGCGATCTTCGCCTCGTACAGGCCGGTCAGTCCCTGGGCCTTGAGGTCCGCCTTGGAATCGTCGGAGTTCAGGTTGCGGGCCAGCCCGTCGGCCATGCCGGTGAGGGAGGCCTGGGTGCTCAGGAAGGGGTTGCCGTCGAAGGCCACCGTGGCCTTCTTCGAGTTCAGGAGGGTCACCGTGCTCTGCGACCGGTACTCCACCGGGACCAGCAGGTACACGCCTGTGATGAGCGCGGCCGTGAGCAGCAGTCCGGGCAGCAGCACGTACCAGCGCCTGCGCATGACCCGCCAGATCTCCGCGAGGTCCATCAGCCTTCTTTCGATCCAGGTGGAACAGAGGTGGAAACGGTGCTGTGGCCGGAAGGGTTCGCCGTGCTCCGGCACACCCTTCCGGCCACAGCACTAGACGACGGGCGCGGTGCCCGGGACGAGGTCGGTGGGGCGCGGCCGGGTCGCCGCGCTCCCGCCCCCCAAGAGCACCTGCGCGATGCGCTCGCTCGCGCGGCCGTCCCACAGCTCGGGGCAGCGGGGCGCGGGCGGATCGTCGAGCACCCGGTGCACCGTGGCCGTGATGCGGTCCGGGTCGGTGCCCGCCAGGACGTTGGTGCCCTGCTCGACGGTGATCGGCCGCTCGGTGTTCTCCCGGAGGGTCACACACGGCACGCCGAGGGCGGTGGTCTCCTCCTGGACGCCCCCGGAGTCGGTGAGCACCACCCGGGCGGAGTCCTGCAGGGCGATGAAATCGAGGTATCCGGCGGCCGGCACCAGCCGGATGCCGCCGGGGACGCCGATCTCGGCCAGCCGTTCGGCCGCCCGGGGGTGCACGGGCAACAGCAGCGGGCAGCGGCCCGCGATCTCGCCCAGCGCCTTCAGCAGGCCGCGCAGGGCGTCCGGATCGTCCACGTTGGCCGGCCGGTGCAGGGTGACCAGGCCGTACCCGCCGCGGGTGAGCCCGTAGCGGTCGAGGACGTCGGAGCGCCGGGCCCGCTCCAGGTTGGCGAACAGGGTGTCGATCATGACGTTGCCGACGACGTGGATCTGGTCCTCCCGGTACCCCTCCGACCGCAGGTTCGCGGCGGCGTCGGGGGAGGGGGCCAGCAGGTAGTCGCTGATCCGGTCGGTGGCGACCCGGTTGACCTCCTCGGGCATGCTCCAGTCCCGGCTGCGCAGACCCGCCTCCACGTGGGCCAGCAGCGGCCCGGCCTTCGCGGTGACCAGGGCGCAGGCCAGGGTGGAGTTGATGTCCCCGACCACCACGACCGCGTCCGGGACCAGCTCGTCGAGCAGCGGCTCGAAGGCCTCCATCACCCGGCCGGTCTGCAGGGCGTGGCTGCCGGACCCGGCCCCGAGATAGCGGTCGGGGGAGCGGATGCCGAGGTCGCGGAAGAAGACGTCGTTCATGGACTCGTCGTAGTGCTGGCCGGTGTGGACGAGGACGACCTCCGCGCCGCGTCCCTCCAGGGCGTCCATCACCGGCTTGATCTTCATGTAGTTGGGCCGGGCCCCGGCCACGCAGATGATTCTGGGCATGGAGTCAGAGCACCTCCACCGTGGGTCCCGACAGCCGGTTGCGGCAGTCGAGGATCAGCGAGGCGTGCTCGGTGATCATCGGGTAGTCGAAGGAGTCGTGGTCCGTGAGCAGGACGACCACGTCGGCGGCGGCCAGCTCCTTGCGGGTCGGCTCCACCCGCGAGAGGCGGGCGTCGACCTTGATGCTCTCCACCACGTGGGGGTCGGCCGCGCGCACCTTGGCACCCATGTCCAGGAGTAGCTGGGAGACGCGGACCGCCGGAGACTCCCGGGCGTCGCCGGTGTTCTTCTTGTACGCCAGTCCCAGGAGCAGGATCCGGGAGCCGTTGACCGAGCGGCGTTTGGCGTTGAGCGCGTCCATGACGCGGCGCGCCACGTACTCGGGCATGTGGCTGTTGATGTCGTTGGCGAGCTCCACGAAGCGGAAGTTCTGACCGAGCTCGCGCTGCACCCGCCACGACAGGTACGAGGGGTCGATGGGCAGGCAGTGACCGCCGACGCCGGGGCCCGGGGTGAACTTCATGAAGCCGAAAGGCTTGCTGGAGGCGGCCTCGATGGTCTGCCACACGTCGATGTCGAGGTGGCGGGCGAACATGGCTATCTCGTTGACCAGGGCGATGTTCACGTGCCGGAAGGTGTTCTCCAGCAGCTTCGCCAGCTCGGCCTCCTTGGGGGAGCGCACCGGCACCGTGGTGTCGACGAGGCCCGCGTAGAAGGTCTCCACGGCCTTGAGGGAGAGGGAGTTGACGCCGGAGACCACCTTCGGCGTCTGCTGGAAGCCCCACACCTTGTTGCCGGGGTCGATGCGCTCGGGGCTGTAGCCGAGGTGGAAGTCCACGCCGGCCGTGAGGCCCGAACCGTCCTCCAGGATCGGGCCGAACAGCTCCTCGGTGGTGCCGGGGTAGGTGGTCGACTCCAGCACGACGGTGGCTCCTGGCCGCAGGAAGCGGGCCAGGGTGTGCGCGGACTCCTCGATGTAGCGCAGGTCGGGGGCGCCGTCCTGCAGGGGGGTCGGGACGGTGACGACCGCGACGTCGAAGCCGCCGCAGTCCCGGGCCTGGTCACTGGCCTGGTACGTGCCCAGCTCCAGCGCCCGGCTCAGCCGTGCGGAGGAGACGTCCTCCACGTACGACTCGCCGGCGGCGAGGCTCTTGACCCGCCGGGCGTCCACGTCGTAACCGACCACCTGGTGTCCGACCTCGGCGGCCCTGATGGCCAGCGGAAGGCCGACGTATCCCTGTCCCACGACGACGACGCGCATCAGTGACTCCTGTTCGCGGAACCGGCAGACGGTGTGGACGGTGTGCGGCGGATGAGTTCCCGGACCGTCATGAGGAGGAAGGCGGCGTTGGTGGTGAGGTAGCGCCTGCCCAGGCGGCGCGGTTCCTGGAGGGTCCGGTAGAACCATTCGAGCCCCATCCGCTGCCAGACCAGGGGGGCGCGCTTGGTGATGCCGGCCAGGATGTCGAAGGAGCCGCCGACGCCGTGCACCACGTGGGCGCCGGTGCGCTTGCCGTAGCCGGCGGTGAAGATCTCCTTCTTGGGCGAGGTCATGCCCAGGAACAGCATGCGGGCGCCGCTCGCGGCCACCGCGTCGGCGATCTCGCCCTGTTCGGAGTCCTCGAAGTAGCCGTTGCGGCTGCCCGCCACGCGCAGGGCGGGGAACCGCTCGGCGATCCGGCCGAGCATGAGGTCCAGTACGTCCTGCCGTGCGCCGAGCAGGTGGACGGGGATCTCCGCGGTCTCCGCCGCTGCCAGCAGCCGCATGAACAGGTCGATTCCCGCGACCCGTTCGGGCAGCCGGACCCCGAGCACGCGGCCGGCCCACACCACGGCCTGGCCGTCGGCCAGGACGAGGTCGCAGCCGGCGACGGCCGCGGCGAGGCGGGGGTCGCGGCGCATGTTGACCAGCTTGGCGGCGTTGACCATGCCGATCTCGATCTGCTCACCGCGCCGTACGGCGTCGAGGCAGCGCTGGACCGTCTCGTCCATGGTCAGGGGGTCGAGCGCCACTCCGAAGAGGGACTGTCTGTGGTTCATCTCCCGAGCCCCCCGAGCCAGGCGTGGAGCAGCCAGCCGAACTCGTAGGGCCTGCACTCGCGGTCCACCGCCAGAGGGCGGAAGATCCGGTCGAGCGGGGCCAGCCGGGCCCGCGGGGCGACCTTGGTGGTGAGTCCGCGGGCCGCGCGCACGGCCTTGGCGGGATCGCCGCGGTAGACCTTGCGCCAGGTGACCCCGTACTCCTCGCGGATCATGGGCTCGCGCGGGGTGCCGTCGGGCCCGCTGATCTCGGGCACCTCCGTCATCCAGCGCAGACCCCGGCGGATCTGGGCGCCGAAGTCCGTGCCGCCCGCTTCGGCCAGGTCGAAGAGGGCCGTCGGGGCCATGGCGTGCTGGTGCACGCTGTAGACGGGGTAGCCCTCCACCACGCCGCCCGTGCGGGCGTCGTAGTGCCACCACCACTGTCCGCCGTCCCCCTGCAGGGCGCAGATCCGGGCGGCGCAGGCGTCGGCGGCCGCGAGGGCCTGCGGGTCCGGGGCGCCGGCGTGCAGCCGGGCCAGCGCCTGGAGCGGATAGGTCTGGTCGGCGAAGCAGGCCACGTGGGAGCGGTACCCGGGGACCAGCCCCGGCCCGGTGGCGTGCGGGAACAGCGGGCCGTCCCCGATCCGGGCCGCCAGCAGGCGGTCGCGGGCGGCTGCCAGCCGGTACTCGACGTCCACCGAGGTCCGGGCCGCGGTGAGGGCGGAGAGCACCCAGGCGGCTTCCACCGTGTACTGCGGACGTCCGAGGACGTCCAGCTCGGCCACCCTCGCCACGGCGTCCGCGAGCTTGGGGTGGCCGGTCTCGGCGGCGGCCCAGGCGATGAGCGCGGCGTCGCCGAGGTTGGTCACCGCGGGCAGCCGTTCCACCAGCAGCGCCGTGAACTCCCCGGCGCTGCGGCCGTCGAAGAGGGCGCGCTGCCGCTCCTCGGGGAGGAACCGCGCGCCCAGCGCGGTGATGGCCGCGTACCGGGTGCTGGTACCGCGCCGTTCCACGCGCCTCACGCCTTCGGGGGAGACGGTCCCCACCCGGGTGAAGACGAAGGTCTCCGCGCCCGGCAGGTACATCTCGGGCAGCCCCGCCTCGGCCAGTGTGAGCAGTCGCTCGGCGAGGGCGTGCAGCGACGGGTCCTCGTGGGCCAGTGCTTCTAATCGTCTGGCGGTCACCGGTTCCCCACCCCGGTTCCCCGCATGTCCTGTTCGCCCTGTATGTCCGAGCTGTAGCCGTACTGCTCCAACACACCTACCCCCTCTGAATCGTTCCTAGGACAGACCCGGCGGTCGTCGTCCGGCGGAGGGGACTGCGCATGACGGTGCGCGTGCCTACGGTGTGATCCCCCCGATGGCACGAGCAGTCCGGGCCCGCTGGATCCCCCTCCAGCGAAGTTCCGGATCGGGGCGCGCGCGGACGAGCGGCGGCGGACGGGCGCATGGTTCCGCGCCGGCCGTCACCTCGTCTGCGATTGCCCTCGTCGTGTACAACCCCCCACTGAACACAGCCTGTTGCCTGCTCAGATCCCGTGTACAGGGACAAGGTATGCCCAAGGATGTTCATTGATTGTGGTTTTGAGGAAATGCCATTGACCCAAATTGCCGACGTTGCGTCAGGTGCGCTCGGCCAGCGTTCCGTCGGTCTCGTCGTGCAGGGCGCCGGTGCGCGGGCACTCCCAGATGCCCGGCTCGCCGTCGCGTTCCACAAGGCGGACTCCGGCCCGGCCCACCCAGCCGATGCGCCGGGCGGGCACTCCCGCCACGAGCGCGAAGTCCGCTACGTCCCGCGACACGACCGCGCCGGCCGCGACGAGCGCCCACCGCCCGATCCGGACCCCCGCGACACACACCGACCGGGCCCCCAGGGAGGCGCCCTCGGCCACCACGACCCCGGCCGCCTCCCAGTCGCCGCCGCGCTTCTGACGGCCGTCGGGGTCGACGGCCCGCGGGTAGAAGTCGTTGGTGAGCACCGCGGCCGGGCCGATGAACACCCCGTCGCCGAGTTCGGCGGGCTCGTAGACCAGCGCGTAGTTCTGCAGCTTGACGTTGTCGCCGATCCGTACGCCGGGACCGACGTACGCTCCACGTCCCACGATGCAGTCGCGTCCGAGCCTGGCATCCTCGCGCACCTGCGCCAGATCCCAGATGGTGGTCCCCTCCCCGAGTTCGGCCGTCTCGTCGACCTGGGAGGAGGGTTGAATTCGGACACTCACGGGGCGGTCCCCTTACGGCTCGCGAGGCGCTCGGATGTACGTCGCATTGAGGTACGGAGGGAGCATATGCGGCATCGGCCCCGCTCGCGCCGGAGATCAACCGACTGTTCACCCAGTGGACTTGGCGACCCCTAGGTCGAAAGAGACGACCTAGGCCGCGCGGGCGGCCCGGCCGCCTTAAGGTCGCCCGATCGCTTCCTTAAGTGGAACCTAAGGTTCGCGACCATCACCCCGAATCGATCAAATGTCCGTTTCGGGGCGGCTAGCGTGCTGCCGCACCCCCAAAAACCCCGAACCCCCGGCAATTCAGAGGCAGGCACGCGATGGGCAGCACGACCGGTCACCGGCGCAGGACGAGCACGAAGGCGAAGGCCGTGGGCGGGACGGCGGTGGCGGCGCTGATCGCGGCCGCCGCCTTCGCCCTCACGGGTACGGCCCAGGCCGCCTCGGTCGGCGCGGTGTACACCAAGTCGAGCTCCTGGAGCGGCGGTTACACTGGCACGTACGTGATCACCAACAACACGAGCCGGACGCAGACCAGTTGGACCCTGGAGTTCGACCTGCCCGCGGGCACGGCGATCGACTCCCTGTGGAACGGCTCGCACACGGTCAGCGGCCGCCGCGTCACCGTGAAGCCGGCGGCATGGAACAAGGAGCTGGCCGCGGGAGCCTCCGTCACGATCGGCTTCGTCACGAGCGCGAGCGCGAACGCCGGAAACGCGGCCAACCCGACGAACTGCCGGATCAACGGAGCGAAGTGCTCGGCGGACCAGGGCGCGACACCCCCGCCGGGCGGCCGCCCCACGGTCGCCCCCACCACCGGGGCGACACCGGCGCCGACGGCCGGTACGAGCGCTCCCGCGACCCCCGCGCCCAAGCCCACGGGGCAGCCGTCCAAGCCCGCCCCGCCCACCGCGACGGCCACGACCCCGCCGCCGACCGGAAACCCGGCCGGTGGCGCGCGCTTCGCGCCGTACGTCGACACCTCGCTCCACCCCGCCTACGACCTCGTCGACACGGCGGCCAAGACCGGTGTCAAGGAGTTCCACCTCGCCTTCATCACCTCAGGCGGCGGCTGCGCCCCGCTGTGGGGCGGGGTCACCGAGCTCGGAAACGACAAGGTCGCCGCGCAGATCGGCGCCCTGCGGGCCAAGGGCGGGGACGTACGCGTCTCCTTCGGCGGCGCCGCCGGGCACGAACTGGCCCTGAACTGCGGCTCCGCACGGGAACTGGCCGCCGCCTACGGCAAGGTCGTCGACCAGTACCGGCTGACCAAGGTCGACTTCGACATCGAGGGCGCGGCCCTGCCCGACACCGCCGCCAACACCCGGCGCGCCCAAGCCATCACCCTGCTCCAGGCCGCCCACCCGGGGCTGGACGTGGCCTTCACCCTGCCCGTGATGCCGGAAGGGCTCACGCAGCCGGGCGTGGCCCTGTTGGCGGACGCGAAGAAGGCCGGCGTACGGATCCACGGAGTCAACATCATGGCCATGGACTACGGCCCCGCCTACAGCGGTGACATGGGCCGGTACGCGATCCAGGCCGCCACGGCCACGCAGGCCCAGCTCAAGGGAGTACTGGGCCTCTCGGACGCGGCGGCCTGGAAGACCGTCGCCGTCACCCCGATGATCGGCGTCAACGACGTCACGAGCGAGATCTTCACCCTCGCCGACGCCACCCAGCTCGTGGACTTCGCGAGCGAGAAGGGAATCGGCAGGCTGGCGATGTGGTCCGCGACCCGCGACCGGCAGTGCCCGGCCGGAGTCGTGAACTACGCGGACGCGACGTGCAGCTCGATCCTCCAGCAGCCCCTGGCCTTCACCAAGGCCTTGGGGGCCCTCCGCTAGGCGGTGATCGCCGCCACGCGGCCGGGCCGGCTCAGGAGCTCGTGAGGATGACGAGGCGCTGCGTCGCGCGGGTCATCGCGACATAGCGGTCGACGGCGCCTTCGATGCCCTCGCCGAAGGCGTCCGGGTCGATGAGGACGACCAGGTCGAATTCGAGTCCCTTCGACAGCGTCGGAGTCAGGAAGCGGACGCGGGACGCCGCCGGGAGCGCGGCGGCGTCCAGGACGTCCATCGCGTCCACGGCGTCGGCGGCGTCGGCGGTGATGACGCAGGCGACCCCGTCGGCCTGGGCGTCGAGCCAGTCGCCGAGGACCGCGGCCAGGTCCGTGACGCTGCCGTGCGTGACGGGGATGCCGCTGCTCCGGACGGACGCCGGCACGTTCGCGTCGGGGAGTGCCGCGCGGATGGCCGGCTCCGCTTCGGTCATGACCTCTTCCGGGGTGCGGTAGTTGACGCTCAGGGAGGCCATGGTGATCCGGTCGAGCCCGGCCCGTTCGAGCCGCTCCCGCCACGACTCCGTGAACCCGTGCCGGGCCTGCGCGCGGTCCCCGACGATCGTGAAGCTCCGCGAGGGGCAGCGGGTCAGCAGCATCTGCCACTCGGCGTCGGTCAGTTCCTGCGCCTCGTCCACGATGATGTGGGCGAACGGGCCGGCGAGCAGGTCGGGTTCGGCGCCGGGCAGCGCGTCCCCGTCGATCAGCGCGTCCTGCAGATCCCGTCCGCGCAGCATCCCCACCGCGCCCTCGCTCTCGTCGATCTCGGTGTCCTGAAGCAGCCGGTCGATGACGTCGGACCTGCGCGCACGCTCGGCGGCGACGGCGGCCTCGTGGCGGCGCTTGCGTACGGAGGCCTCCGCGTCGCCGAGCCGCTGCCGTGCCGCGTCCAGGATCGGCAGGTCCGACACCGTCCAGGCCTGGGAGTCCGCGCGCTGGAGGAGGGCCACGTCATCGCGGCCGAGCCACGGGGCGCACTTGCGCAGGTAGGCGGGCACCGACCACAGGTCTCCGACGAGTTCGCCCGCGTCGAGCATCGGCCAGGCACGGTTGAGGGCGGTGATCAGGTCCCGGTCCTGGAGCAGCGAACGGCGCAGCAGCTGGGGCGAGACGTCGCTGTCGTCCTTCTCCATCAGGATCGTCAGCAGCTCCTCCAGGATCTGGTCGCGCGCCTCGTTGTGCGGGGTGCCCGGTTCCACCGCCTCGAACGCGGCCGCCCAGTCGTCGGCGCCCAGCCAGATGTCGGACCAGTGGCTGGAGACCGTCATCCCCTCGGTGGGCGGCTCCTCGTAGATGCGGACCGCCGCCTCCACCGCCTTCACCAGGTCCGCGGAGGATTTGAGGAGGGCCACGCGCGGGTCGGTCTCGACCCCGGCGTCGGCTCCCTCGGTGACGAGGTCGCGCAGGGTGCAGGTCTGGACGCCCTCCTCGCCGAGGCTGGGCAGCACGTCCGAGACGTAGGCCAGGTAGGGCCGGCTCGGACCGACGAACAACACGCCGCCGCGACGGTGCCCGAGCCGGGGGTCGGAGTAGAGCAGGTGGGCGGTGCGGTGCAGGGCGACGACGGTCTTGCCCGTACCCGGACCGCCGTCGACGACGAGGGCGCCCCGCGATCCGGCCCGGATGATGGCGTCCTGGTCGGTCTGGATGGTGGCGAGCACGTCGCGCATCCGGGCCGACCGGTTGCCGCCCAGGCTGGCGATGAAGGCGGACTGGTCGTCGAGCGCGGCGCGCCCTTCGAGGCCGTCGGCGGCGAAGACCTCGTCCCAGTAGTCGCTGATCCGGCCACGGGTCCAGCGGTACCTGCGACGGCTCGCCAGGCCCATCGGGACGGCGTGCGTCGCCGCGAAGAAGGGCTCGGCCGCGGGGGAGCGCCAGTCCAGCAGCAGCCGGTTCCCGGCGCTGTCGGTGAGGCCGAGGCGCCCGATGTACACGGGATCGGAACCGTCGGCGGGCACTATGTGCCCCAGGCACAGGTCCAGCCCGAAGCGCCGCAGGGTGCGCAGCCGGCTGGTCAGGCGGTGGATCTCCGCGTCGCGGTCCATCGCCTCCCGGCCGATGCCGCCGGGCGCCTTGCGCGTGGCTTCCAGACGGTCGGACAGTTCGGCGATCGTCTGCTCCAGGCAGTGCGAGACGGCAGCGAAATGCCGTTCGTCGCCGTCGATGAGAGCCGGGTCGGCCTTGGGGGAGAGGCGGTCGGGAAGTTCGAACGCACTGGTGGCGGTCGTCGCCGCCGACTCGACGGAACCGTGTGATCCAAGAGCTGACATATCAGCACGCACTGAGTAAATCTCCCATTTTCCGGCAAGTTCTGGCCTAGGTCCGCGATTTTGCCCCAGCCGGGGGGTCTTGCCGCAAGCCCCCCAGTGCGCTATATGTTGTAAGTGGCAAGGAGTGCGTACTCCTCTTCACCCTTCTGATCTCCTCCTCCTTCACCGGCCCGATGAGGCCTCATGAGGTCAGGTCAGTCCTGGTCAGGGCGCCTGGCTACAGTACGGCCATGACTTCCGAGGCCGTATCCCTTCACCTCACGAAGCCGGCCCCGGCCCATGTGGTGGCCGTACTCGCCTTCGACGGCATGGCGCCCTTCGAACTGGGCGTGGTGGTCGAGGTGTTCGGCCTCGCCCGGCCCGAGTTGGGGGACCTGCCCTGGTACGAGCTGCGGGTCTGCTCGGCGGAACCGGGCCGGGACCTGCGCGTGGTGGGCGGTTTCACGCTCCGCGCCGAGCACGGGCTCGACGCGCTCGCCGCCGCGGACACCGTGATCGTCCCCGGCGTCTCCCCGGCGGGCGGCGTCATCGCGCCGTCGCTGGTCGACGCCCTCCTCGCGGCCCATGCCCGGGGTGCGCGCCTGGTCTCCATCTGCTCGGGCGCCTTCGCGCTCGCCGCGACCGGCCTCCTCGACGGCCGCCGGGCCACCACCCACTGGCGTTACGCCCGCACCCTCGCCGAGCGCCATCCCGAGATCGAGGTCGACCCGGACGTCCTCTACGTCGACAACGGCGACGTGCTGAGCAGCGCGGGCAGCGCCGCCGGCATCGACCTGTGTCTCTACCTGGTCCGCGCCGACCACGGCGCCGCCGTCGCCAACACCGTGGCACGCCGCTTCGTCGTACCACCCCATCGCGAGGGCGGGCAGGCCCAGTTCATCGAGGCGGCGGTCGGCGAGATAGGCCCCGACGGCGCCGACGACGGCATCTCCCGGAGCATGGCCTGGGCCCTTCAGCGACTGTACGGCCCGCTCTCGGTCCCGGCCCTGGCCCGCGCGGCGAACATGTCGGAGCGTTCCTTCCTCCGCCACTTCACCCGTCGCAACGGTGTGAGCCCGATCCGCTGGGTGGTCTCCCAGCGGATCGCGGCGAGCCTGCCCTTGCTGGAGTCGGGGGAGGGGACGGTGGACGAGGTGGCCGCGGCGGTCGGCTTCGATTCCACCGCGACGTACCGCCACCACTTCAGCCGGCAGATGCGCACGACGCCGACGGCCTACCGGAAGGCGTTCGTCAGGGTCACCGCACCCCTGGCGGGATCTTGACGAGTGGAGGCGTTTACGCCACTCGTCGCGGGGGCGGCAGGACCAGAGGATGGAGTCATCACCGCAAGGGAGTCCCCGGGCCGGTGACTGAACCCCAGCCCTTCGCCCCGCACAAGGAGTTCCCCCATGTCCGCGACCGCCGCCAGCGTCTCCACCGCCACCCCGATCTCCAGCGCCGTTTCCAGTGAGCCCACCAGCGCCGTCCTCTCCGTCCCCGCCGCCGCTCCGGGCGTCGCGGCGGCCCATTACGCCGCCCGGCTCGCCTTCGAGGCGGACGTCTCGGACGTACGGGCCGACCTGCTCTCCGGTGTCCCGGGGCTGGTGGTGGTCGACTCCCGCAGCGAGGCCGCCTGGGACCAGGGCCGCATCCCGGGGGCGCTGCACCTTCCGACGGCGCGGATCGCGGAGCTGGCGCCGACGCTGATCGACCCGGCGCTGACGGTCGTCACCTACTGCTGGGGACCCGGCTGCAACGGCGCCACGCGTGCGGCGCTGGCCTTCGCCCGCCTCGGCTACCAGGTGAAGGAAATGCTCGGCGGGTTCGAGCACTGGGTCCGCGAGGGCTTCGCCTTCGAGACCGCCCAGGGCGCCGACCAGCGCGCGATCGACGACCTGACCGCCCCGCGCTCGGGCATCTCCTGCGCCTGCTGAGCCCGCCTGCACGATGCCGGAGGTGACTCCGGCGCCGTTCAGGCGCACCGTAGGCCGTCCAGCTCACACCCGGATCGCGACCTGCCGTCAGTCATTCTGGATTTCGGCCCGGCTGCCACGACGCCGACCTGCGCAACGCCACCTCCACACGCACTCAGCGCATCAACTACGTGCTCTTCCGGGGCAAGGTCAAGGCTCTGACGGCCCACCGGGTGGGTGCCGCCCAGGCCGACCGCACCCCGTCAGGTCTGTGGCCCTCCGACCACGCCGGTGTCCGGAGCGTGCTCCAGCTGCGTTGAGGTGCGGCGGGCCCGTGCCCCCTCAGACCGCCAGCGCCGTGGTGATCATCAGGGGAGGACCGGCCCGCTCCGCCGCCCAGGTGCGGCCGGCGGCGAGGTCCGCGTCGACGAGGCCGGGGAGGCCGAGGGCCTCTTCCACCGTCGGGCGGTGCTGGACGAGGAGGGTGAATCCGGCCCGCTCCAGCAGGGGCGGGTAGAAATTCACGGGCCACGCGTGGTTTCGCATCACCTGCCAGCTGCCGTCCGTACGCCGGAGCCGTACGGGCAGCTCGTCGCCCGGGCCGTACGTGGCACCCGCGTCGCCGATGCTCAGCGAGGCGTACTCCGTCCCGCTGCACGCGGGATCGGTGGCCAGCAGGACGAAGGGGCCGCCGGGCCGCAGGATCCGGCGGATCTCCCGGAACACCGCGAGCACGGCCTCCTCGGTGGGCAGCGAAGCCAGGACGTGGCTGCACATCACGGCGTCGGCGCTGCCGTCCGCCAGGCAGGCCGCACGCCCGTCCGTGACCAGGTGGTATTCGGCGACCGCCGTCCCCGAGCCGCGGGCCAGCGCGAGCATCTCGGGGGAGGTGTCCACGCCCAGCACCTTCGCTCCGAGCTGCCGGGCCGCGTGGTCGGCGACCTTGCCCGGCCCGCATCCGTAGTCCACCAGGACGGATCCGCTGCCGATCCACCGGGCCAGGGCCCGGAAGACGAAGGGGTATCCGAGCAGCCAGTCCGTGGCCGCCTCCACGGCGGCGAAGGCCTGTGCGCCCTCAGGCCCGGACCAGGCGATGGGCTCCTGCCCGCCGCCGTGGTCCGCGCCGCTCGCCGCGGCTCGCGCGGCTCGTCCGGTTCCCTCTGGCCAGTCGCTCACAGTTCCCACTATCGGGCCGTGGCGGCCATAGGGCCTGTCGTCAAACTCCTGTCTGCCTCGCGACGTCTGGCACGCACTCTCGCCGCACCGGGCGAAAGCCCACGTACGGGCCAGTACGCGGGCTTCCGCCCGGCACGCCGAGAGCACGCACCAGACGCCGCGAGGCCGCCCTTCGGGCGACGACAGGAGTTTGACGACAGGCCCTAGCGCGCATCCCGCTCCGCCGCCTCGGCGATCCGTTTGACGGCTGCCAGCCGTCGGTCCCAGTCGGCGGCGAGGGTGGCCATCCACCGGGCCGTGGCGTCCAGGGCCGCGGGCCGCACGGTGTACCGGACCTCGCGTCCGACCCGGCTGCCGGTGACCAGCCCGGCGGCGTCCAGGACGGCGAGGTGCTTGACCACCGCCTGCCGGGAGACGGGCAGCCCCTCGGCCAGGGTGGTCGCGCTGACCTCGCCGTGAGCGGCGAGCAGGCCGAGCAGCTTGCGCCGCGTCGGGTCCGCCAGTGCGACGAGGACGTGGTCGACCGCCTCGTCGGGGCCGGGTAGTTCCTCGCTCACGCGGCCGGTTGCTCGGCGCGCTTCTTGAAGGCGTCGAGCACCTGCGGCCAGCCGCCGGTGTTGTCCTTCAGCGCCTTGCCGCGCAGCTCCTCGGACCCGGCCAGGGCCGCGAACCCGCTCTCCACGACGCGCAGCCGCGTTTTGTCCCCCTCGCGGCTCAGCGTGAACTCCACCAGGGTGCTGTTGTCCTCGCGGAGATCCTGGCCGGGGAAGGCGCTGGCCCACCGGTACGCCAGGTAGGTCGGAGGGTCGACCTTCTCCACCCGCACCGGGAACTCGCCGTATTCGCTGTTCTTCGCCACGATCGACTCCCCTTCCCTGGCCACCGTGCCGGCCAGGGACCCCTCGTCGGCCACCCAGAAGCCCGGCTCGGCCACCAGGGACCAGACCCGGTCCAGGGGCGCCTCGATCAGGGTGTCGCGTTCGATCCGGTCCGCGTTCATCAGGGACTCCTTCGTCGCAAGCGGTTGAGTGATTCGGTGCAACTAGTGCAACTACAGAGTTGCACGTCACTGCCCATCGCGCAACCGTGAGGTTGCACGAGGACGGGGGGCGCGGGTTCGCCTACGCTCGGATCCATGGTTCAGAGCCAGGCGGAAGACGTGAACGCATACCTCACCGAGGTACCCGAGGAGCGCAGGGAGGCACTGACCCGGCTGCGGGAGCTGTGCCGGACGGAGCTGCGCGGATTCACCGAAGTGATGGCGTACGGGATGCCCGCGTACGAACGGGAAGGCGTCGGGGAGATCGCCTTCGCCAGCCAGAAGCAGTACATCTCCTTCTACCTGATGCGCGGCGACGTCCGCGAAGCCTTCGCGGAGCGGCTCGCGGGCCATGACATGGGCAAGGGCTGCCTGCGCTTCCGCAGGCCGGAGAAGATCGACTTCGTCCTCCTGAAGGACCTGCTGCGGGCCACGGCGGCCGGTCCCGGGAAGGTCTGCTGACCGCCGCGGTGAGAGGCAGGGTGAGAGGCCTTCGGAACAACCGAAAAGAATTCTGAGCGCAGGCTGTCACAACCGTCGGCCGGCCGGTGTCTTGTGTCCGAACCCTCGAAACGAAGGAGATGGACACCATGGCCGAGAACGCCAACGTGATCGTGATCGGCGGCGGATACGCCGGAGTGATGGCCGCCAACCGCCTGAAGCAGCGCGAGGACGTCACGGTGACACTGGTCAATCCGCGTGCGGTCTTCGTGGAGCGGATCCGCCTGCACCAGCTGGCGGGCGGGACCCACGACGCCGTGGTCGCGTACGAGAAGGTCCTGGCCGAGGGGGTGGCCCTGCTCGTCGACTCCGTCGAACGGATCGACGCCGCCGAACGCAGCGTGACCCTGGCCTCGGGAGCCCGGGTCTCCTACGACTACCTCGTCTACGCGGTGGGCAGCGGCAGCGCGGACCCGACCGTGCCGGGAGCGGCGGAGTTCGCCCACCCGATCGCCACCCTGGAGGACGCGCAGCGACTGCGGCCGGTCCTCGACGCCGCGCCCCGGACGGCCGCGGTGACGGTGGTCGGCGCCGGCCCGACCGGCATCGAGACCGCCGCCGAACTGGCCGAACAGGGCCGGGCCGTGACCCTGGTCTGCGGCGGGGTCCTCGGCCCGTACCTCCACGCCCGCGGGCGGCGCTCCGTGGCCCGGCGGCTGACGGCGCTCGGGGTGACCGTGCTCGAAGGCCCGGAGACCAAGGTCACGGCGGTGACCCGTGATGCGGTACGCCTCGCGAACGGCCGCGAGCTGCCCAGCCCGGTCACCATCTGGACCGCCGGATTCAGCGTGCCGGACCTGGCCGTGCGCAGCGGGCTGAGCACCGACGCGCTGGGCCGCCTCCTCACGGACGAAACGCTGACCAGCGTGGACGACGTACGGATCCTGGCGGCGGGGGACTCGGCGGCGCCGTCGGGCCTGCCGCTGCGGATGAGCTGCCAGGCCGCGATGCCGCTCGGCGCACGGGCCGCGGACACGGTCCTGAGCCGGATCGCGGACGAGCGGCCCGAGCCCCTCAACCAGATGTTCTTCGGTCAGTGCATCAGCCTGGGCCGCGGCGCCGGCATCTTCCAGTTCGCCCACCGGAACGACACCGCTCTGTGGTTCCACATCGCGGGCACACCGGGCGCGAAGGTCAAGGAGCTGGTGTGCCAGAGCATCGTGAAGCACCTGGCCGGGGAGGCGGGCAAGCCGGGTTCGTACGGCCTGCACCGCCTCAAGGGGGGCGACGCACGCAAGCGGCGCCTGGAGGCCGAGCAGGGCGGGATCAACGCCCCTGTCGCACAGACCGCTTGAGCCGGGCCGGGCGGTCCGGTGATCATGAGTCGATCTTGAGTCGATCTTGAGTCGATCATGGCAGGATCCGAACTGCCCGGAGACCGACGGAACCTGACGGAATTGACGGAAGAGAACCAGCTGTGGACACACCCGCGCAGGCCCCCGATCCGGCGACCGAGACCTTCGTCGCCCACCGCAACCTGCTGTTCACCGTCGCCTACGAGATGCTCGGCTCGGCGGCCGACGCCGAGGACGTCCTCCAGGAGACCTGGCTGCGCTGGGCGGGCGTCGACCTCGACACGGTCACCGACCGGCGCGCCTACCTGGTGCGGATCACCACCCGCCAGGCGCTGAACCGGCTGCGCACCATGAGCCGCCGCAAGGAGGCGTACGTCGGCCAGTGGCTGCCGGAACCGCTGCTCACCACGCCGGACGTGGCGGAGGACGTGGAACTGGCCGAGAGCATGTCGATGGCGATGATGCTGGTCCTGGAGACGCTCGGGCCGACCGAGCGGGCCGTCTTCGTGCTCCGCGAGGTCTTCGGCCTCGACTACGAGGAGATCGCGACCGCCGTCGACAAGACGCCGGCGGCCGTCCGGCAGATCGCGCACCGGTCCCGCAAGCACGTCGACGCCCGCCGCCCCCGCCAGACGGTCTCCGCGAGAGAGGCCCGGGCGGCCGTGGAATCGTTCCAGCGGGCGTTCGAAACCGGGGACCTGCAGGGCCTCCTGGACGTGCTCGCCCCCGAGGTCGTCTACATGGGCG
This sequence comes from Streptomyces sp. GL_148, assembly GCF_057834205.1. NCBI lineage: Bacteria > Bacillati > Actinomycetota > Actinomycetes > Kitasatosporales > Streptomycetaceae > Streptomyces > Streptomyces sp. GL_148. The sequence continues at coordinate 8,323,572 of NZ_CM174396.1, forward strand.
ACGGCGGCGGCATCAAGCACGCCGCACTGCGGCCGATCGTCGGCGCGATCAGCGTGGCCCGCGTCTTCGCCGGCATGTCGGGCAAGGCCGCCAAGGGAGGTATCTCGTTCTCCCTCGCCTCCACCATGGTCAACGGCACCCCGGCCCTTTCCGTCCACATCGACGGAGAGTTCGACGGAGTCATCGCCTTCCACGTCGAGGACACCCGCATCACCGGCCTCTACTTCGTCCGCAACCCCGAGAAGCTGTCCCACGTCGCCACCGAGACCACGCCCACCCTGCGGTGAGCGCCGGGTGGCACCTGCCCGGCGGGGGCGCGGACCGGCCGAATGCGGTGCGCCGGGGAGACCCGTACGTGTGGCGATGGGAGGCGGCGGCGGGGTGAGGGGCCGTCGCGCGGGTACCTCGCATGCGAAACCCCGTCGCAGGAGGAACCCCATGCTCGGTACCGACTACCGCACCGGCTCGCCCAACTGGCTCGACCTCGGGAGCCCCGACATCCCCCGGGCCGCGGCCTTCTACCGGGCCGTCTTCGGCTGGGAGTTCCACTTGCTCGGACCCGAGACCGGCGGGTACGGGTTCTTCCAGGCGGACGGGAAGACCGTCGCCGCGGTCGGGCAGCTCGACCCGGGGGCGACCTCCGCGTGGACCGTGTACTTCCGGACCGACGACGTGGAGGCCACCACCCGCGGCGTGCGCGACGGCGGGGGCGCCGTCCGCGTCGAGCCGATGGACGTGATGGGGGAGGGGTGGCTCGGGCAGTACACCGACCCGCAGGGCGCCGAGTTCGCCATCTGGAAGCCGGGCCGGACACCGGGACTGGAGCTGACCTCCGCCGACAACGCGCTGTGCTGGGTCGAACTGCACGTGCCGGATCCGCCGGCGGCGCTCGCCTTCTACGGAGCCCTCTTCGGGACGCGCTCACGGGAGATGGAGGCGCCCGGCATGACCTACCAGGTGCTCAGCACCGCCGAGGGGGACCAGGAGGACGGATCCTTCGGCGGGGTGGCGCCGCTGACGGCGGGGGAGACGGACGCGCGCTGGGTGCCGTACTTCGCGGTCGCGGACGTGGACGCCGTGGTGAGCACCGCGCGGACCAGCGGCGGCTCGGTGCTGATGCCGGGCGCGGACGTGCCCGACGTCGGGCGGATCGCCTGGCTGGCGGACCCGAGCGGGGCGGTCTTCGCCCTGCTCAAGGCCGCGCCGCGGGCGGAGTGACCCGGACCGGACGATCAGCCCCGATCGGCTGATCAGGCGATCAGTCGATCAGGCGATCAGCCGGTGAAGGCTTCGATGAGCGTCCAGACGGCCAGGCCCGCCATGCACAGGGCGCCGAAGCGCTGGACGGTCTTGAGGGGCACCCGCTTGGCGATGAACCGGCCCACGATCAGGGCGAGGGCGGAGACCGACATGAGGGCCGCGGCGGAACCGATGGCGGTGGGCAGCCAGCCGTTGGTGGCGGCGAGGTTGGCGGTGGTGATCTGCGTCAGGTCACCCCATTCGCCGATGAAGACGGCCATGAACGCCGTGGTGAAGACGGGCCAGAAACCGGTGACGGCCTTGGCCGCCGAGTCCGCGTCGTCGTCGTCCGCACCGGAGCGCATCATGACGACGGCGCCGAAGGCGAACAGGGCGGCGGAGACGAGCTTGACGGCCATGTTCGGCAGCATGCCGATCAGACTTCCGGCGCCGACCGCGATGGCCACGTGCACGATGAACGCGGTGGAGGTGCCGAACCATACGTACAGCGGCCGCATCCGGGTGCCCATGGCCAGCGAGGCGAACATGGTCTTGTCGGGGAGCTCGGCGAGGAAGATCAGACCGAAGGCGGTGAAGATCGCCACGGGGTCGAGAGTCATTCCGGGATGCTGCTTTCTGCTGGAGCCGGGCTCTGATGGCTCGGATCGGCACCCAGCAGGGGGCGACGGGAAGAACCACTCGGCCCGGCACGACGAAGCGGCCCACACGGTGATGTGGGACGGGTCATGCCTTGGCCGAAGGTCTCGTCCGCCCCGCACGTGAAGCGCGGTGGCCCGGTGGCCGGGACCCGTCGGGGCGTCCAGTGTGTCGACCAGCGGTTTTCGGGACTACTCCCCTTCGCTGCCGACAACTGTAACAGCGGCCGCGGATGCCCCGGGAGGGCCGAAGGTCCTGGGAGGGCCGGAGGTCCCAGGAGGGCCGGAGGGTCCCGGGGCGGCCGTCCCGGCTATCCGAAGCGGACCGGGAGGTACTTGACCCCGTTGATGAAGTCCGAGCGCAAGCGGCGCACCTCCCCCGTGAGGGACACCTCCGGATGGCGGCGCAGGAGCTCCCGGACCAGGGCCTTGATCTGGGTGCGGGCGAGGCCGGCGCCCAGGCAGAAGTGGGGGCCGCCGCCGCCGAAGGTGAGGTGCTCGTTGGGGGTGCGGCGGACGTCGAAGACGAAGGGGTCGGCGAAGACCTCCTCGTCGCGGTTGGCGGAGGTGTAGTACGTGACCGCTTTCTGCCCCTCGGCGACGGGCCGCCCGTTCAGGACCGTGTCACGGGTGGCGGTCCGCCGGAAGTTGTGGATCGAACCGCCCCAGCGCAGGAACTCCTCCGTCGCCGTGGTCCACAGGGCCTCGTCCTCGGGGGCCGAGGCCAGTTCGGCGCGCGCCGCGGGGTGGTCGATCAGGGCGAGCAGGGCGCCGGAGAGCAGGTTGCGGGTGGTTTCGTTGCCCGCGACGCAGAGCAGTACGAAGAACATGTTGATCTCGTCCGGCGACAGCCGGTCCCCGTCGACCTCGGCGTGGACCAGCGTCGAGAGGATGTCCTCCCGGGGGCGGGCCCGCCGCTCGTCCGCGAGCGCGTCGCAGTAGGCGTAGATCTCGGCGGCCGCGAGATCGCTGTCGTGCTTGCCGGCCGAGAGCTCGGGGTCCTGGGAGCCCGCCATCCGGTTGCTCCACTCGAAGATCAGCCGCTCGTCCCCCTCGGGCACGCCGACCATCTCGCAGATCGTCTGGATCGGCAGCCATGCGGCGACCTCCGCGACGAAGTCCATGTCCCGGCCCGGGGTGACCGCGCGCTCCACCAGGGCGACCGCCCGCTCCTGGATCCGGACCGCGAGCCTTCGTACGACCCGGGGGGTGAAACCCGCGCTGACCAGCGAGCGGTACCGGGAGTGGCGCGGGGCGTCCATGCCCAGCAGGACCAGGCGCAGGGTCTCCAGGGACTCGGGGTTCTGGTCGCGGATCATGAACGAGCCGAGTTCGGTGGACCACAGCTCGGGGTCGCGGCTGACGGCCTTGACGTCGGCGTGGCGGGTGACGGCGTAGAAGCCGGCGTGCGGGCCCGGCACCTCGTGCCAGTGGACCGGGTCCTCCCGGCGCAGCCGGGTGAACTGGGCGTGCGGGACCTCACGGGCCCAGGTGTCCTCAAGGAGGTCTATCTCGCCGGTGGGCGGCACGGGGCGGTTCCCTTCGTCGGACGGACGGAATCGGGGTGGCGCGGATCCGGGTCGGACGGGCTGCCGAGGCCCAGGACGGCGCCGAGGGCCTCGATGACGAGCCCGTCGGGGACGGCGCGCGGTTCGAGGCGGTGCTGCATGGCGAGGCCCAGGAGGATGCCGAGCACGAGGGCGCCGGTCTCCTCTGGTGTACGGGTCATGGGGGTTCCGGTGGCCTGCGCCCAGTCGGCCAGGCCCTCGCCGAGCTGGGCGCGGATCTCGGTGTACCGCTGGGCGAGCCGGTCCCCGATGAGGGGCCCGCGGGCGGCGTGCAGCCACAGCTCCGTCTCCAGCAGCAGCCAGGAGTCGCCGTGCTCGGGGTGCGGGCGGGTGAGGCTGCCCCACATCGCCGAGAAGTGCACGGCGGGGTCGGCCGGGTCCCCGGCCTCGATCTCGGCGGCCAGTTCCTCGCTCGTGCGCTCCTTCCAGACCTCCAGGAGTGCCAGCAGCAGGCCCTCCTTGCCGCCGAAGTGGCTGTAGAGCGCGCCAGTGGTCCGCCCTGCCGCCTCGGCGACGGCTTCGGCGGAGACGCCGTGGAACCCCTTGCGGGCGAAGAGGCCGGCTGCCGCGTCGATGAGGCGGGCGCGGCTCTCGGACTTGCGCTGCGCCTGCGGCGTGCGCTGCGCCCGCGGCGTGCGGCGCCGGGGCTGTTCTCGTGTGCGGGACGGCTCCACCGGGCCTCCGGGGTGCTGGTCGTATCGGGACGCCGAGTCGTATGGGGTGCCGAGCTAGGTCGGGTGCCGAGCTGCGTCGGGTGCCGAGTTATATCGGGCCGCCGATATAAGTTGCGCCCACCCTGACGAAGTGTCAAGCGATACGGCAGGACCGCAGGGGCGCCCGGTGGCACGCTGAAAGGGTGCGTGCCGCCCTGATGGAGCTCCGTACCGGCACCGGCCCCCTGCCGGCGGCCGCGCGGCGGGCCGTCCGGGTCACCCTCGCCGCCGGCATCGGCTTCTACGGGTTCCTGTACGGGCTGGACCGGCCCGTCGAGGCCACCTACGCGCTCTTCGCGGCCGTCGCGCTGGCCGGGCTCTCCCGGATACCGGGCAGCGGACACCAGCGGGCCCTGGTCGTCGCCCGGGTGCTCCCCGCCGCCTGCGCGCTGGTGGTCCTGGGCACCTGGCTGTCGGTGCGGACCTGGGCCGCCGTGGCGGGCATGCTGGTCATCGGCTTCTGCGTGGCCTTCTCCTCGGCGGCCGGACCCCGCCCGGCGGGCGCCGCACCCGGGCTGCAGCTGCTGTACATCCTGCCCAGCTTCCCGCCGTACGCCCCCGACACCCTCGGCCAGCGGCTGACCGGCACCGTCGCCGGGGTGCTGCTGCTGATCCTCGCCGAGGCCACCGTGCTGCCCGACCCGGTCGTCCCCGGCTACCGGGACCTGGCCGCCGCAGCCGCGGACGAGGCGGCCGGGTGCGCCGCCGCGCTGGAGCGGCCGCCCCACACCCTCCCCGCGGCGGAGTCCGCCCGTGCCGCGGAGCGGGCGCAGGCCCTGCGGCCCTCCCGGGTCGAGGAGGCGCAGCGGCCCGCGGGACCCGGCGTACGGGAACGGGCGCTGGCCCACACCGGGCTGGCGGCCCGCACCCTGCTGGCCCGCCTCCAGTCCCTGCCCCCGCCGGAGCCGGGCCCGCGGGCCGGGCCGGACGGGCTGGAGCTCGTACGGGCCGTGCGCGATTCGGCGTCCGGGACGGCCGGGCTGCTCGGGGCGGGGAGCCCGCCCGCGACGGACTCCACCCGGCTGCGGGACCTGCAGGTCTCCCTCGCCCGGACCCCCGTGACGGGTCCCGGGCCCGGGTTCCGCAACGCCGCGCTGGTGGAGCTGGCGGACGCCGCGCTCGTCCTGCGCGGCGCCGCCGGGATCGCCGTACGGGGGCGTGCGGGGGCCGCCGACACCGCGGGGCCGCAGGCGGGGCCGGTCGCCGGGCCGGCCGACCGGTTCTGGTACGCCGAGGAGGGGCCGGTACGGCTCTGGTGGTACCGGCTGGCAGCGAACACCGGGCCCCGGTCCGTGCACTTCCAGAACGCCGTCCGGATCGGCCTGGCCCTCGCGGTGGCCCGCGCCGTCGCCGGACTGGACTCCCTGCCGCACGGCTTCTGGGCCATGCTCGCCGTCCTCAGCCTGACCCGCACCAACGCCGAGCAGACCCGGGCCACCGTCCGGGCGGCCCTGATCGGCACCTTGGTGGGCGCGGTCGCCGCCGGCGGGGTCCTCGCGCTGGCCGGGGAGGCGAGCACGGTGTACGCGATCGTGCTGCCGCCGCTGATGCTGTTCGCGTTCTGCGTCGGGCCCGTGCGCGGCGTGGGCTGGGCGCAGGCCGTGTTCACCCTGGTGGTCGCCATGGCCTTCGCCCAGCTCGCCCCCGTCACCTGGCAGTTGGCCGAGGTCCGGTTCCTGGACGTCCTGGTCGGCAGCGTGATCGGGATGGTGTGCGGACTGCTGGCCTGGCCGCGCGGCGCCCACGACGAACTGGGCCGCGCCGTGGCCGGGCTGCTGTACGCCGCGGCCGACGACGTCCGGGCGGCCACGGCCGCCTTCGGGCGGTCCCGCGCGGTGGAGCCCGACCGGCGGGTGCGGCACGCGCTGGCCATGGCGGAGAGCGCGTACGCCCAGTACCAGACGGAGCGACAGCATCCGGCCACCGCCCCGGGCGAGGACTGGCACGCGGCGATGATGACCGGCCACCACGTCCTGTGGGGCGGCCGCAGACCGCCCGGCGCCCCGCCCGGGCCGCGCGAGGAGGCGGTGGTGCGGGAGTACGGGGCCTGGGTGGCGGCCGGCCTGCGCCGGGCGGCAGCGGCCGCGGACCCCGGACACGCCACCGGGCCCACGGACCCGGGGCCCGTAGACCCCGGGCCCAGGGACCCCTGGCCTGCCGGCCCCGCCCCGCGACGGCCGGGACCCGAAGATGCGCCGCCGGTGTTCTACAGCGCGATGGCCTGGCTGGACGAGCTGACCGCGGACTTGGCCCTGCTCGACCGGGGGGTCGGGGCGGGCGCCGGGGCCGGTGCCTCAGGCCGGGCCTGAGCGTGCGGCGGTGCGCCCGGAGGCAGGCTCGGCGATCGTGGAAGGCGGGTCCGGGCAGTGGGGCCGGCAGTGGGCAGACTCGACGCGGCGGGAAGGATCCGCTGGTCGGAGCTCAGCAAGAACCCGCTGACGGCCGAGGGCGGCTACGGCCTGGCGGAACTCCCCGGAGGGCGGACGCGGTTGCGCGTCTTCAACACCCTGACCGGGCACGGTTTCGGACGCCGCCCGGTCGGCCTCGCGCTGAGCGCGGCGCGCAAGGACGCCCCCGACTTCGGCCGCCGGATCAAGGCGGCGGTGGAGGCGTCCCCACGGCCGGTGTGAGGACCGCGCCGGGTCAGAAGTGTCCTGGCCGGGGAGGACCGGGCCGGGTCAGAAGTGTCCTGGCCGGGGAGGACCGGGCCGGGTCAGAAGTGTCCTGGCCGGGGAGGACCGGGCCGGGTCAGAACCGTCCGGGCCCGGACGGAATCGGCAGCGGCTCGGCCGGCGCCCCCTGCCTGTCCGCGCCCGGTGACGGCGCGCGGCAGGTGATGTCCTCGGCCGGCAGCCGGCCGGTGGTCAGGTACGCGGTGACCGGGGTGTTGACGCAGGAGGTGGGGTCGGCCAGGTACACCGTGTGGCCCTCACCGCCCTGTGCGAGCACCATCCGCGAGCCCTTCAGCGCCCGGTGCAGGCCCTGGCCGCTGACCAGCGGGGTCTGCGAGTCCCACTCGTTCTGGACGGTCAGCACGCCGGCCCGCGCCTTCATCGGGGTCTGCGGCTCGAGTGGCCGCGGCCAGAAGGCGCACGGCTTGATGTTCGAGGCGAAGTCCCCGTAGAGCGGGTACGCGGCCTTGTCCCGGACCGCGTCGCGCCGGTAGCGCTCGGGATCGCGCGGCCAGGAGTCCGTGTCCCCGCACACCACGCTCCAGAAGACGGCGATGGAGTTGTCGGAGGCGGGCTCGGCCGGGGCCCCGGAGGTGCCGGCGAGCGCCCGCTTCATGTCGAAGTCCGGCCCGGAGACGCCGGGAGTGGTCGCCGGCTTCCCCTCGGCGGCCTCCTTCAGGGCCACCACCAGCGGGGTGACCTGCGCCGGATAGAAGAACAGCCCGCGCGCACCCCGGATGTCGTCACCGTTGAACTTCTGCCCCTGGAAGACGATCGGATCCCGGTCGGCGCGCGCCACCAGGTCCCAGAACGTCTTCGACACCGCCGCCGGGCTCTCGCCGAGGTGGTGCTCGCTCGCGCGCTGCGCCGCCCACTGCGTCCACCGGGCGAAGGCCGGTTCGGCCTCCGTCGCCCAGACCTGGAACATGCCCCGCCAGATCTGGTCCGGGTCCACCCCGCTGTCGAGGACGAAGCGGTCGGTCCGGCCGGGGAACATCTGCGTGTACACCGCGCCGAGGTAGGTCCCGTAGGAATAGCCCAGGTACGAGAGCTTCCGCTCGCCCAGGACGGCACGGATCGTGTCCATGTCGCGGGCGGTGTTGCGGGTCGTGACGTACGGGAGCACGGAGCCGGCCTTCTCCCGGCACTTCTCGGCGATGGAGCGCGCCCAGGCCACGTCGGAGGGGAAGGACCCGGGCCGGTACGGCCGGTCGATGCCCTGCTCGTCGTCCGCCAGCCCGCAGCTGATGGGGCTGCTGGCGCCGACCCCGCGCGGATCGAAGCCGATGAGGTCGTACTGCTCGCTCACCTCCGCGGGCGCCACTTCGCCCAGAGCCAGCGGCAGATCGAGTCCGGTTCCGCCCGGCCCGCCCGGATTCATCAGGAGGACCCCGTGCCGCTTGGCGGGGTTCGTGCTCTTCACCCGGGACATCGCCAGGTCGAGGGTGCGTCCCCGGGGCCGCCGGTAGTCGAGCGGCACCTTGATGGAGGCGCACTCGTACGAGGCCGGCTGATCGGCGCTGCACCGGCGCCAGTCAGGCTTCTGCCGCAGGTACGCGGCGTCGGCCTGGACGGTGCCGGTGGACAGCACGGTGTCGGTGGGCAGGGCGGAGGCCTGGGCGGCCGCGAGCAGCGGCACGGTACTCGCGAGGAGCCCGGCGGCGGCCAGGAGGGATGCCAGTCGTTTCTTGCGCACGAGGGCGTTCCTTTCGGGTGGGCGGTGGTCCGACCCCACCCTGGGTCACCCCGCGGTCCGGGCGAATCCACCTGAGGGGCGGGGCCCTCTACTCCTCGCGAATGACCGGAAATCCGGACAACTGGCCGACGCGCCGGGGTTTTTGTCCTCGCGTCAGGCGTCAGAGCGCGGGCCGCACGGTGCCCCGGGCGGGCGGCACCGTAGCAGTCTTTCGGGGGGTCGCCCGGATGTTTGTCCAGTCCGGATGGGCCTTCGGTGGGGGAGCCGCGGCCGGCACTAGCGTCCCTTGGCACCCGGGGTCCGGGGGAGCGGCGTGCTCCGTGCGCCTCCCGGGCCGTCCCGGGAGCCAAGGAGGCACAGTGCTGTCAATCCGTCGGACGAACGTCGGCGGCATGTCGGTCGCTTCGCGACACGTGATGGGGACGGGCATCGTCATCGGCGCCCTCGCCCTCACGCTGATCGCGCTGCTGATACCGGTACGGAGCTTCGGCGGGAGAACCGCCGCGGCCGCCCCGGCCGCGGGGTCCGCCCTCGCCTCCTCGCCCGCCTCCGCCCCCGCCCCCGCGCCCGCGCCTGCCTCCGCCTCCGGCGATGACGACGGCGCCGGGGTGATGAACACGGCCTTCGGGCCGCTGACCCCGCAGGACCGCGAGTTCGTGCGCAAGGTCCGCCTCGCCGGCCTGTGGGAGCTGCCCGCGGGCCGGCAGGCCCAGGAGCGGGGGACCCGCGCATCGGTGCGGACGGCCGGTGAACACCTCGTCGAAGGGCACGCCGAACTGGACCGCAGGGTCCTGGAGGTGGGCCAGGCGCTCGGTGTCGAACTCCCGGAGCGGCCGTCCGGCCAGCAGCAGGCCTGGCTCGACCAGCTGGACCGGGCCCAAGGGACCACGTACGAGCGGCTGTTCGTGCAGCTGTTGCGGCGGGCGCACGGCAAGGTGTTCACGCTGGTCGCCCAAGTGCGGGCGCAGACACGCAACTCCGTCGTCCGTGAGCTCGCCACGGACGCCAACGCCACGGTCCTGGACCACATCGCGGTCCTCGAAGCCAGCGGACTGGTCGATTTCGAAGGCCTCGCGGACACCCCTCCCGCCGTCCCTCCCACGGCCGTCCGTCCCACGGACCCCCCTCCGACCGACACCCGACCGAGGAAGTGAAGTGATCACATGCGCGACAACGACTCCACGCAAGGCCCGGCGCGCCAGGACGGGGCAGGGCGAAAACGCAAGGCCCGTCCCCTGTACAAGGCGCTCGCCGCGGTGTCCGCACTCGCCCTGGGGGTCGGCGGGGTGCTGACCGCGGGCCAGGTGGCCTCCGCGGGCCAGGACCCGGCGCGCCCGGCGCCGGTGACGGCCACCATCGACTGCCCCGACGTGGGCGATCGGCTGCGCGAAGTTCCCGATCAGGCACGGGGCGAAGTGGACCGGGAACTCGCCGCCCTGGACACCCAGATCGCCGAGGCCTACCAGCGGCTCGCCACCGGCCGGGCGCCGGCGGACGCACTGCTCGGGGAGCTGAAGGACCGGCGCGGCGCGTCGATCGGCCGGGTCTCCGAGGCGATCGGACGGACCACCGCCCGCCCCGACGGGCTGGCGGAGCTGAGCACCTGCGCGATGCGGGAGGCACCGGCCGCCGAAGAGGAGACCGCCCGGGGCGGCGCGACCGGCGTCCTGAAGGGAGGACCGGCCCGCGCCGACTTCGTCCCCATCGGCTCGGTGAAACCGAACGTACGGCGCCCCGCCCCCAAGTCCGGTGCCTCCAAGGGCTCCTTCTCCGTGGAGTGCGGCCGCAACGAAGAGCGCCACCTCAACCCCGACAACGTGATCGTCGCGCCCGGGGTGAGCAACGGCGCCCATCACATGCACGACTACGTCGGCAACAGGACCACGGACGCCTTCTCCACCAACAACAGCCTCGCGGCCTCCGCGACCACCTGCACGAACGGCGACCTGTCCACCTACTACTGGCCGGTGCTCCGGCTGCGCGACGGCAAGGCCGAGCAGGACGCGGGAGCCCCCGGCGGCGGCCAGGACGCCAACGTGGGCACGATCCTGCGCCCGAAGCAGGTGACCATCCAGTTCAGGGGAAGCCCCGTCTCCCGGGTCACCGCCATGCCCCGCTTCCTGAGGATCATCACGGGCGACGCCAAGGCCTTCACCAACGGCCCGCCCAACGCCAACGCCTCGTGGAGCTGCACCGGCTTCGAGAACCGCCAGCTGAAGGACAAGTACCCGATCTGCCCCAAGGGCACCGACGTGGTCCGGACGTTCTCCTTCCAGAGCTGCTGGGACGGAAAGAACACCGACAGCGCCAACCACCGCACCCACGTGGCCTTCGCCGCCCGCGACGGCTCCTGCCCGGCGGGCTTCAAGGCCGTCCCGCAACTGGTGCAGCGGATCGTCTACGCGACGCCCCCCGGCGCCCGCTTCGCGGTGGACAGCTTTCCCGAGCAGCTGCACAAGCCGGTGACCGACCACGGCGACTTCATCAACGTCATGCCGGACGAGCTGATGGCCCGGGCGGTGCGCTGCGTGAACGGCGGACGCAGCTGCCGCTGACCCGACGAGAGGCGGTGCCGGCCACGGAGCACGCTCCGTGGCCGGCACCGCCTCGTCCGTCCGCTCTACCCGCTGACGTCTACCCGCTGACGTCTACCTGTCCCCGTCTACCTGCTCCCGTCTACCTAGAGGCCGTTGACGCGGGCGATGCGGCCGTCGCCCGGAGACGGGCGGAAGTCGGCGGCCACCACGCGCGCCCGGCGGCTGCCCCGGCCCGGCCGCAGCCGGACCTGGGCCATCAACCGGCGGCTGCGCAGCGCCAGTTCCAGTTCGAAGCGGGTGCGCGGATCCCGCAGGCCGGGCCCGAAGAGCTTCTCCAGCTGGCGCATCCGGTAGCGGACCGTCTGCGGGTGCACGCTCAGCGCCTTGGCCGCCTCGGGAGCTCCGCCGCCCTCGAGCCAGGCGAGCAGGGTGACTTCGAGCCGCTCGCTCTGGCGCGGGGTGAGGTCCGCCAGCGGCCGCAGCCAGCGTGCGGCGAGTGCGTGGGCCAGCGGCTCGTCCTGGAGCAGCAGGAGCGTCGAGAGGTGGTCGTCCACGAAGACCGTCCGGGCGTCCGGTCCGGACCTGGCCTGCGCCGGGACCAGCGCGAGCAGCCGTACCGCCCAGCGCAGGGAGGAGGCGGTGTCGCCGGGGGCCACCGGGTGGCCGACCACGGCGAGCCGGCCGCGCAGCGCGCCGTCCAGGGCGGTACGGGCCTCCGGGTCGGCGGTGGGGACGAGCAGGCAGGGCTGGCCCGCGACCATGCCGCCGAGGCAGTCGTCGAGGAGGGCCGCGAGCTGCTGTGTCTCGCCGGGCGAGGCCAGGGCGACCGCCCGCACGGCGACGGGGAGCGGCCAGCCGGCCGGTCCGGCGAGCTCGGCCAGTTCGGCGAGGGCCGTTTCGCGGTGCGGGGTGTCACCCGTGAGCGCGGCGAAGAGCTCGCGCCGGGCGTCCTCGCGGACCGAGCCGAACCGTTGTAAGGGCACGGCCTGGAGCGGTGGCAACTCCCCGCCGCGGAAGGCCGCGTGCGGGTGTGCGGGTGGGTGGGCGTGCGGGTGGGGCCGGGCGTGCTCGGCCTCGAAGGCCGCGGCCGTCGTGGTGGTGGGCCCGGAGCCGGACCGGGTCAGTGCGTGGTGGTGCGAGGGCTCCCGGGCGTGGGCCGAGTCGGCTCCGTCTCCCGTGCGGGTCTCCGTAGCCCCGGTGCCGCCGGCGCCCTCGCGGTAGCCGAGGGCGGTGAGTAGGGCCCCCTCCATCCTCCGTCTGACCACCTCGTCTCCGATGTCCCGGGCGAGCGCCGAGAATCCGGGGACGGTCTCCCGCAGTTCCTCCACCATTCCCGCCGCCAGCGTGGGCAGTTCCTTGCGCAGGACCCGGGTCCACTCGCCGCGCGGGCGGGACCAGATGCGGTTCAGAAGTTCGCACATTGTTACCTCGTTCAAGCCGGGGTATGGCCTGCCCCGTGGGACGGTGGCAAGCCCGCAGTCCCGCGGCATCGGCTCGATCGCCGTCGGGGAGGTGCGGCGGCGGATCAGGCGTCAACCCCGTCGCAACCGCACCACTGGAAGGGAATCTTCCGGGGATGTTCGATGCGATGGCTGTGCGAGGGCCAGAAATTATCACGTTTCGATAAATCCCGTGGAGGGCTTGCATACCTCCACGATGCTTCTGCACTCCGGCCCCCGCTCCCGGCCGGCCCGGTGGGCCAGGCGCCCATCTCCCGCCCGCCGAGGAGCGGTTACGACGTCGACCGCCGGGCGCCGAGCGCGAGGTGGAAGTGCTCGGGTCCGGACGTATGGGAGACCACATGCCCCTGCTCCAGCCCCGCCTGCCCGGCCGTTCGCACCGGGCCCGCCGCACGAGAGGCCGTACCCGGCGCCACGCCGGAGCCCCATCCGGGCGGGTACCGGTCCTGGTGTCCGGCCCGGCACCCGCAGCCGTCTCCCCGACGAAGTCGACGCCGGCGGCCCCGTCGGCGCCGAGCGCCTCCGGCCGGCGGGCGGTGCGGCGTCCGCCGCTGCTGTCCTCCCCCGGGGGGCCGCACCCCACGGCCCTGGGCGCGGCCGCCCTCGCGGCCCTGACCGCCCTGCTCGTGGCGGCCCGGGCCGGCGCGCTGACCCGCCTGTGGGACTTCCTCGACCACGCGGCCGGCGTGCTCTCGCTGGTCTCCCTCACCGGCGCCGTCCTGTGGGGCATGGCGGCGACCGACCGCAGACTGCTCGCCTCCGGGCACCGGCTCGTCGCCCAGGCCGCGCACCGCGGCCTGGCCGTCGCCGGCCTCGGGTTCCTGCTCCTGCACGTGTGGATCAAGGTCGGGCGGTCCCGGACCGACGCCGCCGCCGTGGTCCTGCCCTTCGCGGACGGCCAGCGCCCGCTGCTCATCGGCCTCGGCAGCCTGGCCGGTTACGGGTTCGTCGCCGTGGCCGTCTCCGGCGCCGTCCGCGGTGCCTTCGCCACCCGGGGGCGGTCGCTGTGGTGGCGGGCCCTGCACATGGGTGCGTACCCCGCGTGGGGGGCTTCGCTGGTGCACGGGCTCAAGTCCGGGCGTGCCGCGAGTGGTTGGGTGAGCGCCGGGTACGCCCTGTGTCTGATCGCCGTCGCCGGCCTGCTGGCGCTGCGGCTGCGCGCGAAGCTCCGTGCGCTCGCCGCCGCGCGGCCGTCCGGCGCACCGGCCGCGCCACCGGTGCAGTCCCCGCCGCACGCGCCGTCCGTACCGTCCCGGGTGCCCGGGCAGGCGCCGCCGCACCGCCCGGCGCCCTTCGTGCGCAGGCCGGCGGAGTGGGCGGCGGAGCTGCTGACCGCGCGCCTGACCCGGCAGCCGGGCGCCACGGTGTTCCCCGCGCGCCCGGATCCGGCGGCGGATCCGGGCGCGGGGCCGCACGTCCCGCCGTCCGTCTCGCCGCCTGTCCCGCCGTACGTCCCGCCCTACGTCCCGCCGTCCGTCTCGCCGTCGCCCGATGCGTGCGGCGGCGTGCGGAGCGGACGGTGAACGGCGGCTCCGGGACGCGGCCCGCCCTCGGCTGCGTGGGAGGGCCCCGGCTGCTGGCCGGACTCGACGCCGTCGAGCGCCTGGACCGCGCCGGCCATCTGAGCGTGCACGGTGCGCTGCCCCGCTATCCCTCCGAGGAGCTCGTCGAACTCGCCGAAGGCATCGCCCTGGGCGGGCGCGGGGGAGCGGGCTTCCCCTTCGCCCGCAAGCTCCGGGCCGTCATCCGGTCCGCCAGGGGGCAGGACGGACGCAGCGCCGTGGTCGTGAACGGGACCGAAGGCGAACCGAGTTGTCTGAAGGACGCCGCCCTGCTCCTCTACGTGCCGCACCTCGTGCTCGACGGCGCGCTGGTGGCCGCCGCCGCGCTCGGCGCCGAGGACGTGGTCGTCGGCGTCACCCGGCCCGACGTGGAGCGCTCCCTCACCGAAGCCGTCGCCGAGCGGGGCCCGGCCGGGCGGCGCGTGCGCGTCGTCCGGCTCCCCGAACGCTTCGTCACGGGCGAGGGAACCGCCCTCGTGAACGGCCTCGACGGCGGGCCCGCCCTGCCCTCCGGGCACCGGACGCGGACCAGCGAGCGGGGCCTCGGCGGCCTGCCCACCCTGCTGTCCAACGCCGAGACGTACGCGCAGCTCGCCGTCGCCGCCCGCCTGGGCGCGCCCGCGTACGGCACGGCCGGGCTGCCCGACGAACCCGGCACGACCCTGCTGACCGTCGCCGGGACGACCGTCGTCGAGGTGCCCCTGGGCACGTCCCTGGCGTACGTACTGGACCTGTGCGGCACCGTGCCCGGACAGGGTGTGCTGATCGGCGGCTTCCACGGCCGCTGGCTGGACCCGGGGGCGGCGCGCGAGGCGCTGGTCTCCCGGAAGTCGCTGGCGGCCCACGACGCGGTACTGGGAGCCGGCGCGGTACTGCCGCTGCCCGAGGACACGTGCCCGGCGGGCGAGGTGGCCCGGGTCGCGCGCTGGCTGGCACGGGAGTCGGCGGGCCAGTGCGGTCCGTGCGTACGGGGCCTGCCCTCGCTCGCCGACGCCGTGGAACGGCTCGTGGCGGGCGGGGGCGGGGCGGCCCTCGACGCGGTCCAGGCACGGATGCGGGGGGTGCGCGGCCGGGGAGCCTGCTCGCACCCGGACGGCACGTCCTCGTTCGTGGCCTCAGCGCTGGCCGTCTTCCCCGACGAGTTCCGTGACCACGCGCTCGGCAGCGGCTGCGGGCGGCGCGTGCTGGGCGCACTGCCGCTGCCCGCTGACGAGAGCCCCGAACGGCTCGTCGTGGACTGGACGTTGTGCAAGGGCCACGGCCTCTGCGTGGACCTGCTGCCCGATGTGGTGCGGCTCGACGAGGACGGCTATCCGGCGCGCGGCGTCATGCCGGTCCCCGGTCCCTTGCGGCCGAAAGCACTGCGCGCGGTGCGCCGTTGTCCGGCACTCGCGCTCCGCATCCAGGAATGAGTTCACGCTTTGGCGTGATCTGACAAATTCCCGCTCCATCGAATGCGGCGGCCCCCGCAGACCTTATGAATATCCCGACGGAAGCGCGCCGGACGGAAATCGAAGGAGAGAATCATGGGCAACAGGAACCGGGCGACCACGGCCGCCGCAGGATCGGTGCTGACGGTACTTCTGCTCGCGTCGGGATGCGGCAGCGACGACGGCGCCGCCCGTACGGTGACCGTACGGGCGGCGGGGGCGGAACGGGCGGTGGGTCACGGCGCCGGAGACGGCGAGGGCTACGGCGCGGGACCGGAAGCGGAAGCGGATGCGGACGCGGACGCGGAGGGTGGCGCCGAGGCCGGGGCGGGTTCGGACTCGGACCCCACCGACGAGGACCCGACCCCGGCCGGAAAGCTGGCGGTCCGGGAGATCCCCGAGGTCGGCAGCGTGGTCACGGACGCGGCCGGAGGCACGCTCTACCGGTTCGACAAGGACACCGCCCAGCCGCCCCGGTCGAACTGCGAGGGCGCCTGCGCCACCCTCTGGCCCGCGGTCCCGGCGGACGGGGCCCAGGCCCCGGCGGGCATGGACGCCGGGCTGGTCGGCTCGGTGGAGCGGCCTGACGGCACCCGCCAGCTCACCCTCGCGGGATGGCCCGTGTACCGGTACGCGAAGGACACCCGGCCGGGCGACGCGAAGGGCGAGGGCGTCGGCGGCACGTGGCACGCGCTGGCGGCGGACGGCGGCAAGGCGGCGGATGCCGGAAAGACGGCGGACGCCGGCAAGGAATCCGCGCCGCTCTCCGCCGTGAACGACGCGAAACTCGGAAAGCTCATGGTGGACGCCCAGGGGCGCACCCTCTACCGGTTCGCAAAGGACAGCGCCTGGCCGATGAAATTCGGCTGCCTCGACGCCTGCCTGAACACGTGGAAGCCCGCCGCACCCGTGGAAGGGGAAAAGGCCGTCGGAATTCCCGCCGGGCTGGTCGGATCAGTGGAACGTCCCGACGGAACCCGTCAACTGACGATCGACTGCTGGCCGGTCTACCTCTTCACCGGAGACACCGCACCGGGCCAGACCAACGGACACGGCGTACAAGGTCTCTGGTTCGCGGTGGACAATGCGGGCAAGAAGATCCCGGCGGCGGGCTGACCGGCCGTGCGAGACACGGGAGTGGGAGCGCCCCGGGCGCCCCGCGTGATCGCCCTGCTCGCCGCCCTCCTCTGCGTCGGCTGCACCGCAGGCACCGCAGGCACGGGAAGCGTCGCCAGCGCAGGCGAAGGTCGAGCGGCGCCCCAGCCCCCCGCCCCCGAGCCGCTGGACCGGATCGCGGCAGCCTTGGGCTGCAGCAGCCCCGAGGTGACGGTCGACGCGCAGGAGGTGCGCGAGGGTGCCTGCACGGTGGGCGCGCAGGCCTTCCGGCTGGCCACCTTCAGCACGGCCCGGGGCCGGGCCGCGTGGCTGTCGGAGTCCCGGCCGTACGGTGGCACGTACCTCGTCGGAGAACGCTGGATCATCACGGCACCCTCGGCGGACGCCCTCACCCCGGCCCGGACCCGCCTCGGCGGAACCCTGGACTCGGTGCCCGGACACAGCCATGGCGCCCACCCCTCGGCGTTCCTGCCCCACGGACCCGCCGGCGAACGGCTCCCGCAAACTTCCCGGAGTTCCAGCTGATGCCCGCAGGAGGCGCTGCGCCCGGGCCCGGGCGCACTCACTAGAGTGAGATCAACGCCGCGCCGCGCGGAACGCCAAGGGGGCGGACCGCCGCGGTCCGGCAGGAGCCTGGAATGGAGCCGCAGATGGAGAGTCCCAGCCGTACCGCGCTGATCGAGGACCTGATGGGGCGCTTCCCGCACGTGCCCCGGGAAGCCGTGATCAAGGAAGACCTCCTGCGGGGCGGCATGGCCTTCGACGAGTCCGCGCTCAGCGGAGGCGCCGACGGGGCATCGGGCGACGTCAAGCCGAAGTCGTACTTCATCTTCTCCTTCGACCACCGCACCCTCCCGGAGCTCGGCGCCGCCGCGCTGAACCGGCCCCCCGAGGAGATCGTGCTCACGGGCGGCCCGTACGAACTGCGCCGCACCGTGGTCTCCGTACGGGTCAACCCGGACTCCCCGTACGTGGTGCGCGGCGGGGAGGACGGCGCGCTCGGCCTGTACCTGGACGGCGCACGGATCGCGGACGTCGGCCTGCCGCCGATGCCGGAGTACTACCGGCACAAGCTGTCGAACGGCAAGTCGGTGATGGAGGTCGCGCCGACCATCCAGTGGGGCTACCTCATCTACCTGACGGTCTTCCGGGTGTGCCAGTACTTCGGCGCCAAGGAGGAGTGCCAGTTCTGCGACATCAACCACAACTGGCGCCAGCACAAGGCGGCCGGCCGCCCCTACACCGGGGTCAAGCCCGTCGATGAGGTGCTGGAGGCGCTGGAGATCATCGACCGGTACGACACGGCGGGCATCTCCCGGGCCTACACCCTCACGGGAGGCTCGATCACCTCCCAGGTCGGCGGCCGTGACGAGGCGGACTTCTACGGCCAGTACGCGAAGGCCATCGAGGAGCGCTTCCCCGGCCGCTGGACCGGCAAGGTCGTCGCGCAGGCCCTGCCCCGCGACGCCGTGCAGCGCTTCCACGACCACGGCGTCAAGATCTACCACCCCAACTTCGAGGTGTGGGACGAGTACCTGTTCAAGCTCCACTGCCCGGGCAAGGAGCGCTACGTCGGCCGCGACGAATGGCACCGCAGGATCCTGGACTCCACGGAGGTGTTCGGACCGCGCAACGTGATCCCGAACTTCGTGGCGGGCATCGAGATGGCCGAGCCCTTCGGTTTCACCAAGGTGAGCGAGGCGATCGCGTCGACCCAGGAGGGCCTGCGGTTCTTCATGTCGCACGGCGTCGTCCCGCGCTTCACCACCTGGTGCCCGGAGCCGACGACCCCGCTCGGCAAGGCCAATCCGCTGGGCGCGCCCCTCGAGTACCACGTCCGCCTGCTGGAGACCTACCGGGCGACGCTGGAGGAGTTCGGCCTGAGCTCCCCGCCCGGCTACGGTCCGGCCGGCCCCGGCCGTGCGGTGTTCTCCGTCTCCTCCTTCATGGACAGCCTGGAGGGGCTGGAGGAGAAGGAAGAGAGCACTTCTTCCTGACGGCTCCGGCTCAGAGGTCGAGGACCAGGTCCGAGGTGGGCAGGGACTGGCACGTCAGGACGTCGGTGTCGGGCAGGTCCTCCGACGGGGTCACCAGGTGGGCCGCCGTGCCCTTGAGGACCGTGCAGGCACAGCTCTCGCACTGCCCGACCCGGCAGCCGCTCGGCATCGCGACCCCGGCGGCCTCGCCGAGGGCGAGGAGCGGGCCGTCGTTCTTGCGCCAGGTGGCGCTGCGTCCGGACCGGGCGAAGGTGACGGTGTACTCGGCGTCGTCGGGCACGGTGACCTCCCGCCGGGCCGGGCGGAACTTCTCGCTGAACACCTCGAAGCGGGGGACACCGCGCGCGATCAGCGCACCGGTGAGGGCGTCCAGCATGGGCTGCGGTCCGCACACGTAGAAACGGGCGCGGCGGGCGATGAGGCCGGGGTCGATGTCGTCGACGGTGATGAACCCGGTGCGGTCGTAGTCGCGGCCCAGGACCTCGTCCGCGCCGGGAGCGGCGTAGTGGTCGACGATCATCAGCGCCGGGATGCGGGCGGCCAGTTCGCGCAGCCGGTCCCCGAAGGGGTGGTCGGCCGCGTTGTTGTTGCCGTAGTGCAGGACGACCTCGGGGACCGTGCCGCCGGTGGCGGCGAGGGTTTCGAGGTAGCTGAGGAACGGGGTGATGCCGATCCCTCCCGCGAGGAGCACCACCGGGTTGTCGGTGTGCGTGGGGATGGCGAAGACGCCGCCCGGGCTCGCCAGGTGGAGCCGGTCCCCGACCCGGAGCTCCTCGTGGACCCGGGTGGAGAACGATCCGCCGGGGATGTGGCGTACGGCGACCCCGTAGTCGGTGCGGCCGGCCGCGAGGGCGGGTCCGGTGAGGGAGTAGCTGCGGCCGTCCGAGGGGTCCTGGACGGTGCCGTCCCGCATCTCGGCGCGCACGGTCAGGTGCTGGCCGGGCCGGTAGTCCGGCAGGGCTCCGCCGTCCTGCGGGGCGAGCCGCAGGGCGCGTATGCCGGAGCTCACCTCGGTGAGGGCCGTCACGGTGAAGGGGCGGGTCCCGGTCCAGGTGCCGTCTCCGGGAATCGGGCCGATCCGGCAGGTGGCCGCCCGCATCGGGGCGGAACCGCTGAGCGGGTCGGTCTCGGTGTGGTCGATGAGCCGGTTGAAGTTGCTGCCCGTGGCGGCGGTCGGGTCGGAGCCCGGGAGGGCGAGATCGGTGGCCTCCTGCCACCAGCCGTACTCGCCCACGACGACGGAGGGGTGCAAGGAGTCGTCGAAGCGGGCGCGGAGCCGGATGGAGCCGAGGCGCGTGGCGAGCTCGACCCACTGGGCTTCGCCGATGCCGTGGGCGGCGGCGGTTCGAGGGTGCAGGTCCACGGACGGGTCGGTGGCCCGGCGGCGCAGCGAGGTCAGGGAACGCTGCTGGCTGTGGACGAAGTACCCGTGCTTGGCGCAGGTCAGCACGAGCGGGTACGCCGCGTCCGTGGGCGCGGGGTCGTGGTGCTCGGGTACGGCCGGGTATCCGTGCTCCAGCAGCCGTTCGGAGTACAGCTCGACGCGCCGGGTGGGCGTGGCGAAGCCGGTCACGGTGTCGCCTTCGCCTGCTACGGGGGCGGCGTACTTGCGGTAGGACTCCTCGCGGGGCACCCGGACGCCTCCCGGGCGCCGGCGCAACTCCTCGACGGTCAGGCCGAGGGGTTCGAGCTGCCAGTTCCAGGCGGCCTCGATGTCCCCGCCGAAGAAGTCGGCGCCCATGCCCAGGCGGCAGGCGAGATCGAAGACGACCTCGGTGTCGCTGCGGGACTGGCCCTGCGGTTCGACCATCCGTGGCCGCAGCTGGACGTGCTCCTGGGCCCGGTGGCTGACCTCGAAGCCGAAGCGCAGGGCCTCGTGCTCGTAGGCGCTGTTGACCGGCAGGACGATGTCGGCGCTCGTGCTGGTCGGGTTGTGGAAGAGGTCCAGGTGGACCTGGAAGTCGAGCGCGCCCAGGGCCCGCGCCGTGCGGTCGGAGTCGGGCTGGGCCACGACCAGGTTGGACCCGAAGCCGACGAGGGCGCGGACCGGATAGGGGCGGCCCGTCTCGATGGCGGTACACAGGTCGCCGGAGTTGATGTAGCCGAAGGCCGGCGGGCCCAGCGGGTGCTTGTCGAGCCCGAGGGCCTTGGCGCGCTGTTCGGGGGCGAACTGGGCGAAGGACGTGGCCGGGTTGTAGGGCGGGGCGGGGACGACGTGGTTGCCGCCCGGGGCGTCGTAGGAGCCGGTCAGTGCGTAGAGGGTGGCCAGGGCCCGTTCGGTCTGCGCGGCGTTCGCGCTCTGCCCCACTCCGGTCCACCCGTAGTAGGTGACCGAGGGAGCGGCCGCGATCTCCGCGGCGAGGGCGCGGATCTCCCGCTCGGGGATCCAGGTGGTGGCCGCGACCCGGGCCGGAGGCCAGGCCGCGCAGGCGTCGGCGTACCGCTCGAAGGCGGGCGCGCAGTCGACGACCGAGCCGTCGCGGAGGGCGACCGCCCGCGTTCCGCGGAGGGCGAAGCGCTCCGGGCGGTCGGCGGCGCGCGCGGTGTCGTACGGCTCGGCCAGGCCGGTCTCCTCGTCGAGGACGGCGAAGCCGGCGCGCTCGTCGGGTGTGCCGGGGAGTTCGGCCGCGCGCAGGAACCTTCCGCTGTCGGCGCGGACGAGGAGGGGGCCGTTGGTCCAGGCGCGTACGAAGGCTGCGTCGTAGCCTTCGTCGGTGATGAGCAGGTGGGCCAGGCCCAGGGCGAGCGCGGCATCGGTGCCGGGCCGGACCCGCAGCCAGTGGTCGGCCCGCAGCGCGCTGGTGGAGCGGCGCGGGTCCACGACCGCGAGTTTCATGCCGGTCGCCTGGGCGGCGGAGAGGGCGGCGGACTGGGCGAGCCAGGTCTTGGCCGGGTTGAAGCCCCACAGGAGGGTGAGGTCCGCGTTCGCGTAGTCGGGCGGCGGGATCGGCGAGCCGACGGTGAAGGCGTGTGCGAAGTCCTTGTGCCAGTTGCAGATCTCCGCGCTGTACACGGTGTTGGGGCTGCCGAAGAGGCGTACGAAGCGCTCGATCCACTCGGTGGCGTCCGAGACCATGGTCCCGGAGGGTGTGGCCACGGCGAAGGCCACCGATTCGGGGCCGCTCTCGGCGGCGATCGCCCCGATCTTCTCGGCGATCTCTTCCATCGCCTCGTCCCAGGAGACGGGCACCCAGCCCGGGTCCGGGTCGGACTTGGGGTTGGTCCGGCGCAGCGGGGTGGTCAGCCGCCGGGTGCTGTGCGCGATCTCGGGGGCGGAGCGGCCCTTGGGGCACATCGCGGTACCGGTGGGATGGTCGGGGTCCGGTCGCACGCCGGTCAGCCGGCCGTCCTCGATGGTGAAGATCGCGCCGCAGCGCGACTTGCAGAGGGCGCAGAAACCCTTCTTCTCTTCGGACACGGCCGCCTCCTGCCTCGTGGACCTCCTTCCATTGGACAGGCCGTGGCGCGGCGCTGACCAGCGGCGATGGTCGCGAGCGGAGCACCGGAGGACCCGCCGGCCCGGGGCTTTCGCCCCGGGTCGAACGGGCCTTCAGGCTGCTCACAGGAGGTTCAGGGGTGTCGTGCGTGCACCAGGCGGAAGGCGGCGTAGAGGGCGGCGGCGGCCAGGGCGAGCAGGATGGAGGTTTCGATGAGCTGGGTCGGCCAGTGGTGCGAGGCCGGGTGAAAGTCCAGGTACCGGGCGGTGATGGTCAAGTCGGCGGGGCAGTCGGTCACGCTCTGCGTCCGCTCGAAACAGGCATTCTCGGAAAGGCGCTCGCCGGTGCCGGTGAGGAACCCGGTGTCCATCATCAAGGCGGAGCGCGGCAACAGTGGAAATGAGTTCCCCGGGAAGGGGGCGGTGCTCGTCACCACGGGCAGGAAGGACCAGCGCAGCGCACCGAGAACCAACAGCACGAGGCCCGTGAGGAGTCCGGTGAGCGCCATGGCGACCAGGGTCCGTCGGACCAACTGCCCGACCAGGGCGCCGAGGGCCAAGCTGAGCAGGCAGTAGCCGACGAGCACCGGACCGGTGGCCTCGTAGGGACCGCGGTCGGCCCAGTGGAGCTGCCAGGTCCCGCCCACCGCCGCCCAGCCCAAGCGGTAGACCCCGATCAGGGCGACTGAAGCGAGTACCGAGACCGCTGCCGCCACCAGGACCTTCGAGCCGAGCCAGGCCTTCGCCGTCGTCGACTGGGTGAGGGCGAGCCGCCAGGTCCCGCTCTCCAGCTCGCGGGCGACCATGGGGCCGGCGACGAAGGCTCCCACCAGCAGCGGGAGGAGCAGGAGGGTGTTACCTGCATACTGCATGCAGAGGCGGAGCAGCTCCCACGTGTAGTAAGGGGCCGTCTGGTACTTCCGGTCGGAGTCCGGATCCCCGAGCAACACGCGCAGCGCGATCACTGCGGCGAGGCTCGCGGTCACGAGGGCGGGCACCGCCCACAGCACGCGCCGGTGCTGGCGGACCGTGACCCAGTACGGCCCCTTCAGCGTCAGCGTGCTCATGCCGAGACCCCCTCGGTGGCGTCGACAGCGAACGCCGGCGCGTCGGGCGCGCGCAGATGGGCGAGCAAGAGTTCCTCCAGGGACGGGTGGGTCGTCTGCCAGGTGTTGCTGTCGACGGGGCCCCGCGGCCGTACGAGCGCAGTGAGCTGCCGGCCCGTCGTGCGGGCTTCGACGACGGTGTGAGCGGAGAGTTCGTCGCGGGCGGCGGCGGGGCCGGTGAGCAGCAGGTGCGCCGCGCCGACCTCGTCGATGGGGCCGGAGAGGCGGATCCGGCCGCCGTCGACGAGGAGCAGGTGGTCGCAGGCGCCCTCCAGCTCGGTGAGGATGTGCGAGGACATCACCACGGAGGTGCCGTTCTCGGCGGCGTCGGCCATCAGCATGCCCATGAGCCGGTGCCGGGCGAGCGGATCGAGGTCGGCCATCGGCTCGTCGAGCAGGAGCAGACTCGGGCGTTTGCCGAGGGCCAGGGCCAGGGCGACCCGGGTGCGCTGCCCGCCGGAGAGCGTACGGATCCTCGCGTGCGGGGCGAGGTCCCCCGCCTCCACGATCCGCTCCGCCGTACTCGCGTCCCAGCGGCCCGGGTTGAGCTCGCGGCCCATGCGCAGGGTCTCGCCGACGGTGAGCTGCGGGTAGAGCGGCTTGTCCTGTGCCACGTAGGCCAGTTCCTCGCGCGGCACCGAGCGAAGGTGGCCCTCCGTCGCGGACACGAGGCCGGCCGCGATGGCCAATAGGGTGGACTTTCCAGCCCCGTTGGGTCCCACGAGTGCACAGATCCGGCCCTCGGGCAGCCGGAAGGAGCAGTCGCGCAGCGCCCACCCTCCCCGGCGTCCGTAACGCAGGCCGAGGCCCTCCGCCTCGATCACGGTGTGCGTCATACGTCTTCGTCCCCCTTGAAGTGCTCTTCCAGTACGGCCGAGAAGAGCGCGGCCGCGTCGTCCCGCTCCATCCCGGCCTCCCGTGCCCGCCGCGCCCAGTCGGCGAGTTCGGCCCGCAGCGGGGACTCCGCCGGGGCGCCGCCCAGGGACTTGCGGATGAAGGTGCCCAGGCCCCGCTTCGCCTCGACGAGGCCTTCGCGTTCCAGTTCGCGGTAGGCCTTGAGGACGGTGTTCGGGTTGATGGCGGTGGCCTCGACGACCTCGCGCGCGGTCGGCAGCTTGTCGCCCGGCTCCAACAGGCCCAGGCGCAGGGCATGTTTGGTCTGCTGGACGATCTGCAGGTACGTGGCGATGCCGCTACGCCGGTCGATGCGGTACTCGAGCACGACAACACCACCCTTTCACTAGGCAAGTAGTGAAAGGGTGGTGCAGGGGGATGCTTCTGTCAACAGTCCTTCGCTACCTCACGCGAAGGCGGGGTCCGGAATCGAGCGGCGCAGCAACGGAGCGATCCGTGACTGGAACAGCGCGAGGGAGTCGCGGTGTTGGGCCTCGTTCAGCCCGCCCGGCTCGGCCTGGAGGTGCAGGACCGTGTGCCCGAACTCCTCGTGGTAGCGGTGCACCTTCTCGATCACCTGCTCGGGGCTGCCGATCAGGGCGGAACTCCGCTCGACGAAGTCCTCCAGGGTCGGGAACACCGGCTGCAGGCCCTGCGCCGCGTGGGCGGCGAGGTACCGGGCGAACGCCGGCCGGTACGCGGCAACGGCGCCCTGCGAGGTGGGCGCCGTGTGGAAGCCCGCCGTGCCCGCGCCCACGACCGCGTGGGCCGGATCGTGTCCGTAGTGCTCCCAGCGCTCGCGGTAGTGGCGGATCAACGCGGCGTACGGGCCGATGGGATGGGTGACGTTCGCGGAGAAGAGCGGGTCGCCGTAGCGCGCCGCGAGATCCACGGACTCCCGGCTCGTGGCGCTTCCGTGCCAGACCCGCAGCGTCTTCTGGTACGGCCTGGGCAGCACCTCGGCGCCGGTCAGCGCGGGCCGGAAGCGGGGCTGCGCCGTCACCTTCTCCTCGCGCCAGATCTGCCGGAACAGCTCGTAGCCCTCGGAGTTGCGCTCCCACTGGTCCTCGGAGCTCACGTCGAAAAGGTCGCGCTGCGCGGTGCCGTTCCCCTTGCCGATCATCAGCTCCAGCCGGCCGTCGCTGAGGTGGTCGAGGGTCGCGTAGTCCTCGTACGCCCGCACCGGGTCCAGCAGGCTCAGGGTGGTCACGGCGGTGTACAGCCGGATGCGACGGGTCAGCGCGGCGATGTGGGAGAGCACCACGGGCGGCGAGGACGACAGGAACGGCCGCTCGTGGCGCTCGCCGACCCCGAACCCGTCGAAGCCGAGCTCCTCCGCCAGCAGCGCGGCGTCGACGACCTGCCGGAACCGCTCACGCGTCGGAGTCGGGAGGCCCGTCGCCGGATCCGTGCCGTCCGTGATCAGGGTGATGGCCAGGAATTTCACGTCGGCGCTCCTCGAAAAGGGCATACCCGCAATCAGGGCCGCGGAATGGCGGGAGTGTGAAAAGGAATTCGGCACTGTTAAATGCGTGTGGCGGCAATGCCATCCGTGCCGCGCGGCGCCCGGAAGGCCACGAAGAAGGGCCTGTGGCGCACGGTGAAACCGATCGACTGGTACAGGCGGATCGCGCCGGTGTTCTCGGCGGCCGTGTGCAGGAACGGTACGTCTCCCCGGTCCCGGATGCCCGCTGCCACGGCGCGGACCAGGCGCGTCGCCAGACCCCTGCCGCGGAAGCCTGGACGGGTGCAGACCGCGCTGATTTCCGTCCACCCGGGCGGGCGCAGCCGCTCCCCGGCCATGGCCACCAGCCGGCCCCGGTGGCGGATGCCGAGGTACGTGCCCAACTCGACGGTGCGGGGCAGGAAGGGCCCCGGCTTCGTCAGCCCGATCAGCTCCAGCATCTCGGGCACGTCCGCCGGTCCGAGCCGCACCGCCTCGGGGGCGGGCTCGGCGCGCAGCGACGTGTCGACCAGCTGGACCCCCGGGGTCGAGCCGACGGTCTCCCAGCCGTGGGGCGGGGTCAGCACCCCGGAGAGCACGACGACCCCGTCGGGGCCGGCCAGGGAGCCCAGCGCGTCCCAGGACCGGGGGTCGGCCGGATCGGCGATCGCGGAGAACACGGCGACGTCCGCGGCGTAGCGGGCGGCGTGGCCGCCGGCCCGCACGGCGAAGGCCGCGTGCGGGCCGGACAGCGAAGCCCAGGCCGGGTTGTCGAGGACGTGCGGGGCCGCCGGGGCCGCTGGGATCCCTGGGGTCACCGGGCTCGGGGTGGTGGTGCTGGTGCTCATGGGGGCGGAACCCTCCTTCCGTGGGGTGCCCGGGCCGGGGACGGCCGCGGGGTCAGGAGTTGGTGAGGGGCAGCCCGGGCGGGTTGACCTGGGAGGTGGTCACGGCCTCGTCGGAGAGGTGCCAGGCAGTGAGGAGTTGCGCGTACTGGCCGGTTCCGACGAGATGGTTGATGGCCTGGGCCACGGGCTCGGCCAGTCCGCTGTCCTTCTTCGCGGTCGCGGCGATCAGCCCCTGGAGGGTCTCGCCGGCGCCGGAGGACGAACCGGCCTTGCGGGTCGGGGCGTTGCCGCTCGCGGTCTGGGCGATGTGGTAGGCGACCGCCGGGTTCGGGCCGAAGTTCAGGTCGATCTTCTTGCCGCTCAGGGCCAGGTAGACGCTGTTGGCGTCGGGGAAGTACTTGACCGTGAAGTCCTTGCCCTCGGACTGGAGCTTCTTCTGCCACTCCAGAAGGATCTTCTCCTGGTTGGTGCCCTTGCCGACCGACACCGTCCTGCCCGCCAGGTTGCGGTAGTCGCCGCCGAACTCCCAGGTGTTCTCCTTCAGGGCCTCGAAGGCCAGGTTGTCCTGCCGGTAGGACGCGAAGTCGTACTTCTTCTTGCGCTCCTCGGTGACCGTGACGTTGGTGAAGGCCACGTCGGCCTTGCCGCTGTCGATGCCGACGAAGAGGTTCTCCCACGTGGAGTTCTTCACCACGGGCTTCAGGCCCAGGGTCGCGGCGACCAGGCGGCCGAGGTCGGGCTCCGAACCGGTGATGGTCTTCTGGTCGGTGCCGACGTAGTTGAGGGGCGGGGACCCGGCGGGCAGGGCGCCCACCCCGATGACCAGCTCACCGCGGTCGCGCACGGCCTTCGGGAGCTGTGCGCGCAGGGACTCGACGACGGGGACGGTCAGTTCTGCCTGCTGCGCGGCGCCGTTGGAGAAGGCGCCGATGGTCACCTTGTCGGAGCCCGACGCGGTGCCGGTGGCCTTCGCGTCGCCGCCGCACGCGGTGAGTCCGGCGGCGAGGGCGACGGCGGCGGTCGTGGCACCGAGGCCGCGGACGAGTCTGTTGCGCAGGAGGGACGGGCGGTGCATGGCGTTGCCTTTCGGGTGTTCGGCGATGCGGGGAAACCGCGGGGAGGGGAAGCTGTGGACAGGGGAAGCTGTGGACAGGGCGGGGCAAGGCCGGTCAGAGCACCTTGCTGAGGAACTCCCGGGTCCGCGGGTGCGCGGGGTGGTCCAGCACCTGCGCGGGCGGACCCTGCTCGACGATGCGGCCCTCGTGGAGGAAGACGATCTCGTCGGCGACCTCGCGCGCGAAGCCGATCTCGTGGGTCACGATCACGAGGGTGGTGCCCCCGGTGGCCAGGTCCTTGATCACGGAGAGCACCTCGCCGACCAGCTCGGGGTCGAGCGCCGAAGTGGGTTCGTCGAAGAGGATGACCCCCGGCCGCAGGGCGAGGGCCCGCGCGATGGCCACCCGCTGCTGCTGCCCGCCGGACAGCTGTCGCGGGTAGGCGCCGCCACGGTCTCCGAGCCCTACGCGGCGCAGCAACTCCTGCGCCAGGGCCTGTGCCTGCGGCCGGGACAGCCTGCCGGTGGCCACCGGGGCGGCGGCGACGTTGTCCAGCACGGTCAGGTGCGGGAAGAGGTTGAAGTTCTGGAAGACGAAGCCGATCCGGCCGCGCTGGGCGAGGATCGCCCGTTCCCTCAGTTCCTTGAGCCGGCCTCCGTGCCGCTGGACGCCGATCAGCTCGCCGCCGACGCTGACGTGGCCGGCCTCGGGCTTCTCCAGGTGGTTGAGGACCCGCAGCAGGGTCGACTTTCCGGATCCGGAGCGCCCCAGGATCACGGTGACGGTGCCGGGTGCGACGGTCAGGCTCACCCCGTCCAGGACCCGGCGGCCGCCGAACCACTTGTGCACGTCGTGCACCTCGATGGCGGCGCCGGCGGCCGGCCGCGAGGGCGTGGCGGCGACGGTACTCGCGTTCGCGGTCATCGGGCCGTCTCCTTCCGGTGGCGGATCCGCAGGTCGCGCAGGCCTGCGCGGGCTCGCTGCAGGGGGGTGGGCATCGGGGTGCGCAGCGCTCCGCGGGCGTAGTGCCGTTCGACGTAGTACTGCACGACGGAGACCAGGCTGGTGAGGATCACGTACCAGACGGTCGCCACCAGCAGCAGCGGCACCACGTCGCCGGGATAGGTGCTGCCCAGGCTCTGCACCGAGCCGAACAGGTCGAGCAGGGACACGTAGAAGACCAGTGAGGTGGCCTTCAGCAGGCCGATCAGCTGGTTGACGTAGGAGGGCACGATCGAGCGGAGCGCCTGCGGGAAGACGATCCTCGCGAACTGGTACCGCTTGGGCAGTCCCAGGGCCGCGGCCGCCTCGTGCTGGCCCTGGTCGACGGAGAGCACGCCGGCCCGGACGATCTCGGCGGCGTAGGCGGCCTCGCTCAGGCTCAGGCCGACCACCGCGACCACCATGTCGGTGGCGATCCGCGACTCGTCGAAGGTCAGGAAGGCGGGCCCGAACGGCACACCGATGCTGAGGGTGGGGTACAGGGCGCTGAGGTTGTAGAGGAAGAGCAGGACGACGATCAGCGGCACGGAGCGCAGGAGCCAGATGTAGGTCCAGCTCACCGACCGCAGCACCGGGCTGCCCGAGAGCCGTCCGAGGGCCAGCAGGATGCCGCCGGCCAGGCCGAGGACCGCACTGTACACGGCCACCTGGAGGGTGATGAGCAGCCCGTCCAGGATCACCGGGCGGGTGAACCAGTACGCGAAGCGGTCCCATTGGTAGAAGGGATTGGTGATCAGCCCGTGGGCGGCCTGCGAGACCAGCACCAGGACGGCGATGCCGGCGACCCACCGCCCGGGCCGGCGCAGCGGGAGGACCCGCTCGGCGGGCCCGGGCGGCCCTGGCGGCCCGGAGGGGCCGGCGGGCGCGGGGAGGAGCAGTGATTCGGTCAAGGACACTCCACGGCTTCGAAATAGGCGCAGAATCGAAAAGCAGCCGTCGAGCCGAACAGGAGGAGGCCGCCGATATCTGTTCTCTTTGTCTGCGGCGTAAGCTAGGCAGCCCGGAGAAGGGGTGTCAACGGCCTGGATATCGGGATGCGTGAAATCGTGTTCCGATTTCATCCGCCGTACATATAACGCCTCTTGGTGAAATAAAACTCAGCGGCCGCCGCGCGAGCTGCCGCGGGCGTAGTGCCGCTCCACGTAGTACTGGCCCGCGCTCAGCACGGTGGTGACGGCGACGTACCAGAGGGTGGCCACCATCAGCAGCGGGATGACCTGGTAGTTCTGGTTGTAGACCAACTGCACCGAATACAGCAGGTCGTGCACGGCCAGCACGCTGACGATGCTGGTGCCCTTGAGGGTGCCGATCAGCATGTTCCCGGCGGTCGGCACGATCGAGCGCATCGCCTGGGGAACCACGATCCGGTACAGCGTGCGGCGCCTGCTCAGCCCGAGTGCCTGCGCGGCCTCGGTCTGGCCGGGGTCCACGGAGAGGATGCCGCCGCGCACCACCTCGGCGGCGTACGCGGTCTCGTGCAGGGTCAGGCCGATGACGGCGGTGAGCGTGGGGCCGAGCAGGTTCACCGTGGTGACGCTGAAGAGCTGGGGGCCGTAGGGGATGCCCAGGCCGAGCGTCGGGTACAGGGCGCCGATGTTGAACCAGAACAGCAGCTGGACCAGCAGCGGCGTGGACCGGAAGATCCACACGTAGCCCCAGCTCAGGGTGCGCAGCACCGGGTTGGCAGACAGCCGCATCACGGCGAGGACGGTGCCGAACAGGAACCCGAGCACCATCACCACGCCGGTCAGCCAGAGGGTCAGCAGCAGCCCGTCGAGCACGGCGGAGGTGGTGAAGTACCGGCCCACCAGGCCCCATTGGAAGGCGTCGTTGCGGACGACGGAGGCCAGTACCAGCGCGAAGACCAGCAGTGCGGCGGCAGCGGACAGCCGACGGCCGACGCGCCGGCGCGGCACGATCGGCGGCGGCTCGGCGCCGGGGGCGGACCAGGCGGAGGTGTCGGACACGCGGGGCGCGTCGGAGACGTCGGAAGCGGTGGGCATGGAGGTGCTCCGGGGAGTGGGAGGGATCGCGGGCGCGGCTGTGCGGCACGGAATCGATGCGCATGCCGGACCGCCGGACTGCCGGACTGCCGGGCTGCCGGACTGTCGGGCGCGGGTACCGGGTCGTCGTCACGTTCGCCGTGTCCCTCAACACGGCCCGACCGGCCTCCGAGCGCGACGGAGCCGGTCCGCCGCCGATCGTTTCGTGCCCCGCACGAACCTGTCAACAGTGCGCGGTCCAGGGGACGTCGGGCCCGTCCGGCATTCGGGCCCTTGCTTGACGAAGAGCGGTTCGTACTGGTCAAGTAGTCGCATGAACGCCCATCAGCGCCTGGTCTCGCGCGACTACATCGACTTCGGTCGGGTGTGGTCCGCGGCCTGTTGCGCCTGACGCGGCAGCGGGCCGTCCGACCGGCCCTTCCCTCCCTCGGTGACCCCGTCGCGGGCCGAGCTCTTCCTTCGTGCAGCCGTCCTGCGGGCCGTAACCGCCGCTAGGGCCTGTCTTCAAACTCCCGTCGTCGCCCGAAGGGCGGCCGCGCGGCGTCTGGTGCGGCGAGAGCGCGTGCCAGGCGTCGCGCGGCAGACGGGAGTTTGACGACAGGCCCTAGGCCGTCGCGAACCCGGACACGCGCTGCCGCCGTACCTGCCCCCGACGCCCCGCGTCGTCACGCCCGCACGTTGCGCTCTGCTGCCCTTCACCCGTACCGCCCCGTTCCGGTCCGTCCCGCACTCGCTCGGCTGACGGATCGTCACCCAAGGCTGCTCCGCGAGTGGTTCACCCTGCCCAGCCCGCGATCCGTCGCACGTTCCGAAAGGCCACACCCATGCCCGTGGAGTTCCTCGGCATAGCCGCCACCCACGACGGTTCCGAAACCACCGCACGATCCGGCGCCGCCTTCGACAAGGAGTACACGCTCAGGCTCGCCAGGGCGCACGAGGACTACGGCTGGGACCGGGTGCTGTTCGCCTACGGGTCCGGCACCCCGGACCCGGCGCCGGCCGCCGCGTACATCGCGAGCAAGCTGGAGCGCCTGCAGATCCTGCTGGCCCACCGGCCCAACGTCTCGTACCCCACCTTCGCCGCCAAGACCTTCGCGACCCTCGACCAGATCAGCGACGGCCGCCTGGCCGTGCACTTCATCACCGGCGGCAACGACCACGAGCAGGGCCGCGAAGGCGACGTCCTCGGCAAGGACGAGCGTTACGCCCGCACCCGCGAGTACATCCGCATCGTCAAGAAGATCTGGACCACCCACGAGCCCTTCGACCACGAGGGCGAGCACTACCGCTTCCACGACTTCGTCAGCGACGTGTTCCCCGTCCAGCAGCCGCGCCCGAAGGTCTCGTTCGGCGGTTCCTCGCCCGCCGCCTACGCGGCCGGAGGCGCGGAGGCCGACATCTACTGCCTGTGGGGCGAGCCGCTGGAGCAGACGGCCCAGCAGATCGAGGCCGTACGGGAAGCGGCGCGGGCCGCGGGCCGCACCGACGCGCCCCGCATCCAGGTCGCGTTCCGCCCGATCATCGCCCCCACCGAGGAGCTGGCCTGGGAGAAGGCCCACCGCACGGTGGGCGCCATCAGGCAGCGCAGACGGGCTGGGACGGCGCAGCCCCACCGCAACGGGGTGTCGCAGGCCCGGGCGCCCCAGAACACCGGATCCCAGCGCCTGATCGCCATCGCGGAGGCGGAGGAGCGCTACGACCGGGCGCTGTGGACCCCGACCGCCGCCGCCACCGGGGGCGCGGGCAATTCCAACGCCCTGGTCGGCACCCCGGAGACGGTGGCCCTGGCGCTGCTGGACTACCACGACCTCGGCGTGGACATCCTGTCGGCCCGCGGCTACGACCTGCTCGGCGACGCCGTCGACTTCGGCCGGTACGTGATCCCGCTCGTCCGCGAGGAAGTCGCGAAGCGGGACGCGGCACGGGACGCGGCGCGGAACGCCGCGCGGGACACGGCACGGGACGCGGCACGGAACGCCGCGCGGGACGTCGGGCCCGACGTGGCACGGGACGCCGCATCCGGCGCCCGGCCCGAGGCCGGCTCCCCCCACCAGACCCTGACGGCGGTGCGCGGATGAGCCTCCCGGTGAACAAGACCGGGCCGGGGAAGGGCGCCGGGCTCCGCAGGCACCTGCGCACCGCGCTCGTCCTCCTGCCCCTCCCCCTCCTGGCGACGCTGACGGCCTGCGGCTCCGGCGACGCGGCCCCTGCGTCGGCCGCCGCCCTCGGCTCTCCCGTGCCGGCCGACGATCCGGTCGCCGGCGTACGGGCCGTGGAGCCGATCGCCGCCCTGCTCCCCGCCGAGGTCCGCAAGGCGGGCAGCCTGCGGCTCGGCGGCTCCGTCGGATCCCCTCCGTCGGCGTACTACCCGAACGGGCAGGACAAGCCGCCCGCCGGCCAGGACATCGACATCGCCGCCGCGGTGGCCAAGGTCCTCGGCGTGAAGCTGGAGCGGCAGGACGCCTCCTTCGAGACGATCCTCCCCGCCCTGGGCAGCGGCAAGTACGACGTCGGTACGGGCAACTTCGGCGTCACCACCGAACGCCTGAAATCCGTGGACTTCGTCACCTACATCAACGACGGCCAGGGCTTCGCGGTCCGGACGGGCAGCACCGTACTGACCGCGCAGGTCTCCGACCTGACCCAGCTGTGCGGACTGACCATCGGCACGGGCGCCGGCACGACCTTCGAGAAGACCCTCACCGGGCAGAAGGAGGTCTGCGCCGCCGCCGGGAAGAAGCCGTACGAGGTCAGGGTCTTCTCCGATCCCGGGGCCGTGACGACCGCCCTCCAGCAGGGCCGGATCGACGTCGTCATGTCGACGATCAACGGCCTGCGCCACCAGGCCGCGCAGCCCGCCGCGCAGACCACCTTCCTCGGCGAGTACCACCGGCTCGACGTCGGCTTCGCCTTCAAGAAGGGCTCCGCGCTGACCCCCGCGTTCCAGGCCGCCGTCAACGAGCTGATCAAGGACGGCACCTACGCGCGGATCCTGAAGAAATGGGGCACCACGCCCTCCGCGATCGACACCTCGCAGATCAACCCGGCCGAGCACACGTGAGGGAGCCCGGGCGGGAACCCTCTCAGGGACGGGTCATGGTCGAGGTCCGAGGCGTCCACAAGAGCTTCGGACCCCTGGAGGTGCTGCGCGGGGTCGACCTGACGGTCCGCGCCGGAGAGGTCACCGTGATCCTGGGCCCCTCCGGCTCGGGGAAGTCCACCCTCCTGCGCACCGTCAACCACTTGGAGAAGGTCGACCGCGGCTGGATCAGCGTCGACGGCGAGCTGATCGGCTACCGCGGCCACCGCGGCAAACTGCACGAACTCAAGGAGAAGGAGGTGCGGAAGCAGCGGACCCACATCGGGTTCGTCTTCCAGGACTTCAACCTCTTCACGCACCTCACCGTGCTGGAGAACCTCGTCGAGGCCCTGGTCTCCGCGCTGCGCCGCCCGCGGGAGGCGGCCGAGGCGACGGCCCGCCGGCTGCTGGAGCGCGTGGGCCTGAGCGACAAGGCGGACGCCTACCCTCGGCAGCTGTCCGGCGGGCAGCAGCAGCGGGTCGCCATCGCCCGCGCGCTCGCGCTCGAACCCAAGGTGCTGCTCTTCGACGAGCCGACCTCGGCGCTCGACCCGGAGCTGGTCGGCGAGGTCCTGGACGTCATCAAGGACCTGGCCCGCACCGGAACCACCATGCTCGTGGTCACCCACGAGCTCGGCTTCGCCCGGGAGGTCGCCGACACCGTGGTGTTCATGGACGGTGGCGTCGTCGTGGAGCAAGGCGCGCCGGGGGCCGTCCTGGACGATCCGCAGCACCCCCGCACCCGCGCCTTCCTCGCCAAGGTGTGGTGAGGGACCGCCGAAGCGGAGACCGCCGCGACGGCGCCCCGCGTCACGCGGTCCCGTCCTCCAGCCAGTGCGGTGTACGGAAGGCCGCGCCGCCGTACATCGGGAGGGCGATCGACTCCCCGTACCGGGCCAGCTGGTCCCAGGGGCGGTTGATTCCCATGGAGCCGTAGCGGCGCACCCGGGTGACGGTGTCGAGATCCAGTACGTCGACGAGCACCTCCTCGCCGGGGCCGGCCTGCTGGCGGACGGTGCCCTCGGGGTCGACGATCGCGCTGGCGCCGACCCCGGCCGGGTCGGCGGCGTTGACGTTGACCACGTACACCTGGTTGGTCCAGGCGTTGGCGCGGGCGCAGACCAGTTCCATCTCCCGGTCCCGGGTGGGTGTCAGGGTGGGCTGGATGACGATCTCCGCTCCCAGCCAGGCGAGTTGGCGGACCGTCTCGGGGAAGGAGCCGTCGTAGCAGACGGCCAGGCCGGCCCGCCCGATGCCGGGGAGGTCGAAGACAGTGAACTCGTGGCCGGGCCGGGCCTTTTCGTACGGCTGCCAGGGGAAGACCTTGCGGTAGCGGGCGACGATCTCCCCCTCGGGCGAGACGGCGATGGCCGTGTTGTAGATGTGGCCGTCCTCGGCGCGCTCGTAGAGGCTCCCCGGAACCAGCCACAGCTCGGTCTCCCGGGCGAGGGCGCAGATCCGGTCGGTGAGCGGTCCCGGGATCGTGACGGCGGCCTGCTCCATCCAGTCGTCGGGCGCGGGCCCCAGCAGCGGGCCCTCCGCGGCGAGCAGGAGTTCGGGGGCGATGACGAGCTGTACGTGGGGGAAGAGCCCGCGGGTGGCGCGGACCTGGTCGCTGAAGCGCTGCCAGCTCGCTTCGAGGTCGTGGGCCACGGGCGTGGTCTGCAGGGCGGCTATGGCGAGAGTGCGCATGGGTGGGGTCAGTCCTCGGTGACGGTGAGCGCGGCGACCGACGTGCGGCCTTCGCGGAAGAAGCGGCGGAACCGGGTGCGGGCGATGAGCAGGGCCAGGGCGCCCGCGGCGATGGAGCCGGCGCCGAGGAGGAAGACCCCGCCGACGCCGTGGAAGGAGGTGCTGCCGTACGCGGGGTCGTACATGTCGTAGGCGCTGCGGGCGAAGGCCGCCAGCATCAGCACACCGCCCAGCAGCGGCAGGATGCCGCGCAGCAGGAGGTCGCGCGGGGAGTCGCGCAGCCGCTTGCGGAAGTACCAGACGCAGGCCAGCGCGGTGGTGCCGTAGTAGCAGGCGATGAGCAGCCCGATGCAGAGGATGGCGTCGCCGAGGAAGTCGCCGGAGACGAGCGTGAAGAGGACGAGCAGGCAGGCCGCGGCCGCACCGACGAGGAGGGTTCCGAAGGAGGGGGTGCGGTGGCGCGGGTGGATGCGGGCCAGGGCCGGCGGCAGGGCTCCGTGGGCGGACATGGACAGGGTGGAGCGGGGAGCCGACCGGCCGGGAGCCGGCCGACCCCTCCTGAGCGCCGCCCGGACGCGCCGCCGGCCCGCCTCGTGACGAGGCGGGCCGGCGGCCATCGGGTGGGTGCGGACTCCCGTTGGCGCGGGAGGAGGCTACGGTCAGGGGCAGGTGGCCAGGAGGACGGAGACGACCGTGCAACTGGCGGTCGCGCTGTCGTTGAGCGGGCCCGGATCGGTCGGCGCGGACGCCGTACGGGTGGCGGAGACCGAGACGCGCCCCAGCGAGAGCAGCCCCAGCGGTACCCGGAACGTCTTGGTGACGGACGCGCCGTTGGCGATGGTCCCGTAGGCGCAGGTCACGGTGGATCCGGCGGCCGTGCATCCCGGGGACAGGGTGTTGGCGGACGCGCCCGACGGCAGGCTCGCGGTGAGCGTGGCCGAAGTGACCGTACCGGGACCGGTGTTGCGGGCGGTCAGGGTGTAGGTGAGGTAGGGGACCAGCAGGCTGAAGCCGGGCTGTGCGGTCAGGTCCACGTCGATGTCGGCGGGCGGGAGCTGGTAGGTGTACCGGCCCGCGCCGGTCACGGCGCTGGTGCCGCCGGGCGTGGTGACCTGGACGTCCACCGGGCCCGCGGCGTGGGCGGGCGCGGTCGCGGTGCAGGCCGTGGGGGTGCAGGAGAGGCCGGTGGCCGTGTTGCCGGAACCGAAGACGATCGCGGTGGCGCCGTCCAGGCCGGTGCCGCCGACGGTGACGACCGTACCGCCGGCCGTCGTGCCGACGGCGGGGCTTAGCGAGGTCACCACGGGGACGGGGACGTAGGTGTACCGGCCAGCGGGGGACGGAGTGCTGGTGCCGCCGGGGGTGGTGGCCCGGACGTCCACGGTGCCGGTCCCGGCCGGAGCGGTGGCGGTGCAGGAAGTGGCCGTGCACGTGACGTCGGTGGCGGGGTTGCCCGCGCCGAAGGTGAGGACGGCGCCCGACAGGTTGGTGCCGGTGACCGTCACGGCCGTACCGCCCCCGGTGGGTCCGGCGGCCGGGCCGACGGCCGTGACCGTCGGCGGGAGGGTGAAGGCGAACACGATCCGGCCGTCACCGGCGTTGGCGCCGTCGGTCAGGGCGACGGATGAGCCGGGAACCGTCCCGGAGGCCAGGCTGGATCCGCCACCGCCTCCTCCGCCACCGCCACCGGTGGCGCCGTATCTGCCGCCGCCTCCGCCCCGGCCTCCGCCGCCGTACCCGGCTCCGCCGCGGCCGCCGGCGCCCGTCGGGCTGAACACGCCCTGGCCGGCGGAGCCGCCGGAGCCGTTCGGGTAGGCGCCCGGGGAGCCGTCCGGGCCCTCGTTGTCGCCGCCCGGCCCTCCGGTCCCCGCGGCCCCGCCGGCCGTGTCGGTGCCCGGGCCGCCGCCCGTACCGCCCTGCGCGTCGGGAACCAGGCCGTTGCCGTCGGCGCCCGGCCTGCCGCTGTCACCGCCGGCCGCTCCCGGGTAGGCGGGAGAGCCGATGCCCGCTCCGCCCGCGCCGCCGCCCGAACCGGCCGTCAGCAGGGGCGCGCCCGCGCTGGTGGTCACCGCGACCAGGGCGCCGCCTGATCCCGGAACGCCGAACTGCACACTCGCCGTGCCGTTGGCACCGCGCCGGCCGACGGTCACGTTGAAGGTCTGCCCGGGCGTGGCGGGGACGGTCGCGACGAGGTGCGCGCCCTTGCCGCCGGCGGTGCCGTCGGCGGCGTTCCCGCCCCCGGCGCCGTCCAGGGTCACCACGCCGCTGGAGACGCCGTCGGGCACCGTGACGCTTCCGGAACCCCCCGCCGGGCAGGTGATCGTGGTCGTGGCACCCACCAGGACCGGGGCGGCGCACACCCCCTCCGCCGACGCCGGGGGCGCCAGAACCGTCAGGCCGCCCGCGGCCAGCGCCGAGGACGCGGCCACCGCCAGCAGCCGGCGCCGCCACGGTGCGCGCGGTCCGTGTAACACAGCAGTCGAAGACATCGAAGTCTCCCCCTCTCGCCTCCGCCCGGCAGCGGCCGGAGTCGCATACTCCCGGGAAGCCGCGGCCGGACGCTCCCGTACGGCGAACCGGAGTGCAGCTTGCTCCGGCGGCGCCGCCCGTTCGCCGGTATTCCGGGGCCCGTTGGAAGGACGGCGGCCCGGTGATACCGGCGGAAGCATCGCAGCGGCCGGGGCGCGGCGGGCACCAAATGCCGGATCGTCCCGCCAAACCGTTGGAAACCCCGAAATCGGCTACCGGACTCGTACGAATTTCCGAGAGGATGCGGGGTTGTGGTGTCGCCGCCGCTGCCGTCAGCCGGTGGGGTCGATCAGCCGGCGGGGTCGATGAGCTGCGGCCCGTTGTTGCGGACGCTGTTGACGGCGGTCGAGACCGCGGTCACCGCGAGCCGGCCGCCGGCGGGGGTGTGGAGCAGGGCGCGGAGATCCGT
Source organism: Streptomyces sp. GL_148 (assembly GCF_057834205.1). Lineage (NCBI taxonomy): Bacteria > Bacillati > Actinomycetota > Actinomycetes > Kitasatosporales > Streptomycetaceae > Streptomyces > Streptomyces sp. GL_148. Next base: position 8,361,715 of record NZ_CM174396.1, read on the forward strand.
CGTGTCCTCGTGGGAGGGGTCGAGCCAGGCCTCGTAGTCGCCGGGGTCGAGGGCGAGCGGCATCCGGGGATGGATGCGGCCGGCCGCGTCGGTGGCCTCGGTGGTGATGATCGTGGCCGTGGTGAGCCAGGCGTCCGGGTCGTCCCGGTCGGCCACGGCCGGGTCGCGCCAGAACTCGTACAGCCCGGCCATGGCCATGACGGACCCGGTCTCGGGCCGGATGAAGTAGGGCTGCTTGTAGGCCTTGGCCGTCCCGGTGGCGGGTACGGCGACCCACTCGTAGAAGCCGTCCGCGGGCAGCAGGCACCTGCGCTTGGCCAGGGCCCGCCGGTAGGCCGGCTTCTCGTGGACGGTCTCCACCCGCGCGTTGATCATCCGGGAGCCCACGGCCGGGTCCTTGGCCCAGGACGGCACCAGCCCCCACCGCACCGGACGCAGTTGCCGCCCGAGCTCGCCGGTGTCCCGGTCGGCGCGCTCCAGGACCGCCCACACCTCGTCGGTGGGAGCGACGTTCCACGAGGGCCCCGGCGCCGGGCCCGGATCGAGCCGGGCCTCGAAGAGGCCGGCGAGGTCTTCCGGTGCCCGGGAGGAGGCGTATCGACCACACATGCCTCCACTGTCCCACCCTTCCCGGGCGGGTGGGGCAGAGCTCGCCCGGGAAGGGGCCGAAGTCGCCGATGGATCAGGGACCTTCCGCGGCTTCGGCGTGGACTGACGCCTCACCCCCGCGTGGAGACGGCCACCCGCTCGACCCGCATCGGGTGGCCCGGTTCGGTGGCCGGGCCCGGGGTTGCGCCGTCGGCCTGGGGGAGGGCGCCGCCGATGGCCACGTTGAGGATCAGGAACAGGCCGTGGTCCACCGCCCGCTTCCAGGTGTCCGGGTCCATCCGGGAGGCGGCCACCCGGTGGTGCACCCGGCCGTCCCGGTACCAGCGCACCTCCTCGGCGCCGGGGGAGAGGTCGACCTCGACGGCGTACGTGTGGAACCCCGTACGGCAGTCCCCGCACGGCTGGGGGCCCGAGCTCAGGCCCGTCGGCTCCTGGCACGGGCCGCCTTGAAGGGTCCCGCAGTGCATGGTGGCGAAGACGCTGTCCCGGCCGTTGACCGACTCCATGATGTCGAGCTCCCCGAAGCCCGGCCAGCCCGTGTACCCGTCGCGCAGCGGCGCCCCGAGGGTCCAGAACGCCGGCCAGTAGCCCGCCGCCCCGGCGCCGGTCACCTCGGGCAGGGCGATCGCGGCCTCGATCCGCAGGATGCCGCCGGGCGGCGGGGCGAAGTCGGAGCGCCGGGTTTCGATGCGGCCCGAGCGCCACGCGCCGTCCGTGCGGGTGGGGACGATCTCCAGTGCCCCCTTGCCGTCGAGGCGGACATTGTCGGTCGAGTCGGTCATCGTCTCGATCTCACCCGTGCCCCACTGGGCCGCGGGGCATCCCGGATAGCAAGTCCCGGTGTCGTGCAGCCAGTTCGCGGAGGACGGCGGGCTGCCCGCGGGACCGTCGAACTCGTCGCGGAACACCTCGGTCCACCCCGCCGGCCGCGCCTGACCGGATACGGACCCGGTCGCGCCCCGGGCAGCAAGCGCCCCGGAATCCGTGAGGAGCCGTTCGAGCCGGGGGGTCAGGACGACGACCGCCACGTTCGTCAGATGGGCGTCGTCCCGGTAGAGCAGGATGCGGTCCAGTACGGCCGGGCACGTCGGTCCCTCGCCCGGGCACAGGACCGGATTCACGCTCACGGCGCGTACGCCGGGCAGGGCGCCGGCGGCGATCCGCCGGGCCAGTGGATCGGGCTGCCGGGCGTCCGTACGGCTGAACGCGCAGGCGGCGGGCTCCTCGGGGCTGCCGGAGACGCACGCGGGGACGTCCGCACCCGGTACGGGGGTGTCCTCGATGTAGACGATCGGCGCACCGATCGCCCGCAGGGGTTCGAGAGTCTTCTCCCAGGCCTCGGCGAGGAGTCCGGAATCGGCGGTGTAGCGGTTGAGCGAGGAGATCACGATGAGCCGGGGCTTCGGCTGCTGCCGCAGCCGCTCCAGGGTGTCGGCGCGCCACGTGTCGCACTCCCGGTAGGCACGGCCGAGCTGGGGACTGTCCACCGCGAGCTGCGGCAGCGGGCAGCCCTGCTTCACCAACTCCTGCAGCGCCCAGCCCCGTTGCGAGGCCATGGCCAGCATCGCCGAGAACCACTGGCCCGCGTGTGAATCACCGAGCAGCACGATCCGGTCCGCACTGTCCACCGCGCCGAACAGGCAGTCCGGGCTGCGCGTCACGGCCGGGGCCACCTCGCACTCCCCGTCCGGAGGGAAGTCCCCCCGCGCCTGCGCGGGGCCCGGCACGATCGGGCCGGCCTCCAGGGGCGCGGAGCCCGTACGGGCGAGCAGGTGCGGGCCGGAGGCGGCGCCCGGGGGCAGCCCGCCCAGGTGGACGGGCGTTGCCGGACCCAGCAGGTTCAGCGTCGTGGTGCCCACGACGAGCGCGAGGACCACCGGCAGGACGACGGCGGTGATGCCCACCGACAGTCCACGGCGCGGGAGTTCGGAGACGGTGCGGCTGCGGCGCAGCGGCTGCTCGACCCAGCGCATGGTCGCGTAGGCGGGGAGGACGGCGGCCAGCGTGAGCGCGGCCTTCACCGGCCAGTCCTGGGCGCCGAAGCGGGCCTCGGCGAGGACCAGCACCGGCCAGTGCCACAGGTACAGGGTGTAGGAGAGCCGCCCCACCGCCCGGGGACCACGCCCCGCGAGCAGCCGGCCGATCCCGTAGATCCCCGGTGTGCTGCGCTCGCCCCGGCCGGGTATCGCGGCGAGGATCACGGCGGCCGCGCCCAGGGTCGGCACCAGGGCCGCGTAGCCGGGGTAGGGCGTGGCCGCGTCGTACGCGACGGCGCTCCAGACGATCGCCGCGCCCCCGGCCCAGCCGCACAGCAGCCGCAGCGGGCGCGGGCCGCGCATGAGGTGCCAGGGCAGCAGGGCCACCAGGGCGCCGACGCCGAACTGCCAGACCCGCGAGGGCGTGGCGAGGTACGCGAGGGAGGGGGAGTGGTCCGTCCAGCGCAGCGACAGCGCGAACGCCGCCAGCACGACCGGTACGGCCGCCAGGGCCACGGCGCAGCGCACGGCGCGGCCGCGGCGCACGGCCCGGGCCGCGCCGAGCACGATCAGGGCGAGCAGCGGTGCCCAGACGAGGTAGAACTGCTCCTCGACGGCGAGGGACCAGAAGTGCAGCAGCGGGCTCTGCTCGTGCCCGGCGGCGAGGTAGTCGGTCCGCTGTGCGACGAACCGCCAGTTGGCGGCGGAGAGCGCCGCGACGACCACGTCGTACTCCAGGTCGGCGCGGCGCAGCGGTACGGTCAGCCAGGTCCCGGCCAGGGCCACCGCGCCGAGGACGACGGCGGCGGAGGGCAGGAGCCGGCGGGCCCGCCGGGAGAAGAAGTCCAGGAGCCGGATCCGGCCGGTGGTGACCGCCTCGCGCACGAGCAGGCCGGTGATGAGGTAGCCGGAGACGACGAAGAAGACGTCCACGCCGACGAAACCGCCCGCGAGCCCCGGAACCCCGGCGTGGAAGGCGAGGACCGCGAGGACGGCGACGGCGCGCAGCCCCTCGATGTCGGGCCGGAACGCCGAGCGGTGCGGACTGGGCCCGGACTCGCCGCCGGAGGGGGCCGGGGAACCAGGGGGGCCGGGTGGCGGGGCGGCGTCGCGCGGAGGCTCGCGCCGCGCATCGGGCGTCAGCGAGGACGGCGAGGGACGTGGCACGGGGGAGTGCATGGTGGTGGAGCCTTTCAACTCAGCCAGGGAAGCATGGGGTTGACCAACCCGGATGCCACCAGGCCGGTGAGCAGGAGCACCGCCGAAGCGGCGAGCGTCTCGGGCCATCGGCGCGGGAGCACGCCGGTGCGGGAGCGGTCGGCGAAGGCCCGTACGAGGCTGCGCGGGCGGCCGCCGGCCGGAGCCGGTCCGCCGCCCTCGGCGGAGGTCGCCTCGCGCCTGGAGGATGTCGTCGGCCGCAGTTCGGCGATCAGGTCGCGGACCAGCGGGCCGTTGATCTGGCACTGCACCAGGAAGTAGAGGAGCAGACCCCAGTTGGGCTCCCAGCCGTTGCGGGCCACGGCCAGCGCCAGGCCCGCCGCGGCCGCGCCGTTGGAGAGGACCAGCCAGAGCAGCGAGACGCCCACCACCCGGCGGGCCATCCCGCCGGAACGGGCGGGGCCGCGGGCGCCGGTGGGCACCCAGTCGGCGCTGCGGCCGCGCAGCGTGTGCAGGAAGGCGGTGGCGGCGGCGACGCTCGTCAGGACGTTCGCCCGGATCACCTCGACCCGCCAGCGGGTCCTGCTGATCCGCGGCAGCAGCACGTGCCAGAGCCACAGCGGGGCGAGCAGCGGCAGGACGTGCCAGGGCCGGATGTCGTCCGGGTACCAGAACATCATCACCAGGGGCGGCAGCGGCGCCGCGAAGGTGTTCACGGCGGCGGCGAGGTAGCCGACGACGCCCTCGTAGAAGCACAGCCGCATCCGCCAGGGCGCGCCCATCCCCCGCAGGACGGGCGAGGTGAGCAGGTGGAGGTTGCCCATCGCCCACCGGTACTGCTGGTTGACGAAGGAGGTGACCTCGTCGGGGGAGGTGCCCTTGGCGACGAGCACCGGCACGTACAGGGTGCGGAACCCCTGCGCGTGCAGGGCGAGGCCGGTGTACAGGTCCTCGCTGTGGTCCAGGCGGGCGAAGCCGCCGGCCAGGTCGATGGCGGCGCGCCGGTAGACGGCGTTGCTGCCGCAGCAGATGGCGGCGTCGCTCGCGTCCCGGGACGGCTGGATCCAGCGGAAGAACCACTCCTGGGCGGAGCCCGCGGCCCGCTGGATCCAGCCCATGGTTCCCTCGGTGTCGAAGCACTGGGGGCTCTGGACGATCCCGACGGACGGGTCGGCCAGATAGGGCACGAGATGGCGCAGGAAGTCCGGCCGGGGTGCGAAGTCGGCGTCGAGGATCGCGATGAACTCGGCGCTGCTCAGGGTCAGTGCGTGGTTGAGGTTCCCGGCCTTCTTCAGGTGCCCCCGATCGGGCCGTACGACGTACTCGTATCCGTACGAGGCCGCCAGCGCGGCGACTTCGGGCCGGTCGGCGTCGTCCAGGACCCATGTGGTCAGCGCGCCCGGCCAGTCGACGGCCGAGACCGCGCGGTAGGCGTTGTCCAGGACGGGGAGCGGCTCGCCGCAGGTCGGCAAGTAGAGGTCCACGCCCGGCAGTCGGGCGGGCTGCCAGGCGCGTACGAGCACCTCGTGGGAGGGGCGGGTCAGCCTGCGCTGGCGCAGGCTGTTCACCGAGGAGAGGGCGAGGGCGACGAGGTTGAGCCCCAGGACGGCGAGGAAGGCCCAGAGGGCCGGAGTGCGCAGCGCGAAGGTGAACATGGTCGCAGCGGTGAAGACGAAGGCGAGGCTCGTGCTGATGAGGACCCAGCGTCGTTGCGGGCCGAAATACCAGTAGAGCTCGTCGTCGGAAGGAGGTTGCGGAAGATGAGACAAGGTCATAAAGCCCCCACGGCTGTTTATGTGCCCTTTTCAGGTGGCCACCATAGCGCCAGAGGTATAGACCATTTGTTGCAGCGCGGCCAACACGTCCAATCGGCCACGGGATTGGCGCATCTCATGTGGTCCAGACCTGTGCTCCGATCATTCGACCGGCCGCGCCGCCTCCCGCCGGGAAGGTGCAGGTCACGGGGGAGTGAACAGACATCGAAGACTTGCCTGGCCGGGGCGGACCCTGCACAACCTTCGGCTCGGCCACACCGGCGCGGCCCCCAACCGGCTACGCTGCGGCCGTGCTTGAGAATCCGGGGAACGTTAGCGCCGGCGGTCCGCCCGAGTGGCAGGCACCGCCGCAGATGATCGGTGGACACGTCGAGGGGCCGGTGGTGATCGGGCGCTCGGACGGGGTCGTGGTGGTCGCCCGGCAGGTGCTGGCCCACCCGGGCGGGTTGGAGATCGACGTGGAAGCCCATGCCCGCGGATCCTCGCCGGACCCCGGCGGACCGCCGCCCGAGCCCGTCGACTTCACCGGGCGCGCGCAACCCCGCTTCCGCCTCCGGCTCGCCGACGGCACGGAAGTCGTGCAGGACGACGAGGCCGGTCTGCGGGACGGGCGGGGGTCCGCGATGATCGTCAGCGGCTACGAGGCCGCCTGGGGCGGCCCGGGGGACGGCGAGGACGTACGCCTGACGTTGTGGATCTCGCCGCTGCCCCCGCCGGGCCCGCTCGCGCTGTCGTGCGCGTGGCCGGAACGCGGGCTGCGGGACGCCGCCCTGCTCCTGGACGGGGCCGCGGTCCGCGCCGCGGCCCTCCGGGCCCGGCCGTTCTGGACCGAAGGGTAGTACGGAACCGGCCCCCACCCCTGCGAAGAAGGGTGGGGGCCGGGGCCGGTGTGCCGTACGGGCTCTGGCTCAGAAGCGGCTGGAGACGGTGACTCCGGCGAAGTCCTGGGCGGCGTGCAGGCTGACGTAGAGGTAGCCGGCAGCGGGGTTGTTGACGGTGAGGGTTTCGGTGTTGCCGGTCTGGGCCGAGCGGGCGGTGTAGTTGCTCGTGGTGGCCCAGGTGCTGGGGCTGTAGTAGAGGTCGGCGTTGCCGGTGCCGCCCGAGACGGTGATCTTGAGGGACGCGGTGCCGGCGGGGACGTTCACGTAGAAGTAGCGGTAGTTCCCGGCGGTCGCGGAGACGTTGGAGCGGCTGCAGTCGGCGCCCAGCACGCGGATGTCGGCGTCCGCGCACTCCACCTGAGCCGTCCCGAACTGGGTCGAGACGGTGACGCCCGCGAAGCCCTGGACGGCGTACAGGCTGATGTAGACGCGTCCGGCGGCCGGGTTGTTGATGGTCAGCGACTCGCTGTTGCCGCTCTGCGCCGAGCGGGCGGTGTAGTTGCTCGTGGTGGCCCAGCCGTTGGGGCTGTAGTAGAGGTCGGCGTTGCCGGTGCCGCCCGAGACGGCGATCTTGAGGGATCCGGTGCCGGCCGGGACGTCCAGGTAGAAGTACCCGTAGTTGCCGGTCGTGGCGGAGACGTTGGAGCGGTGGCAGTTGTCACCGAGCACGCGGACGTCGGGGCTGGTGCATTCGCCGGGCCCGGCGCTGCCGACGGTGACCGGCTTGCTGGTGGTGGCGGTGGCGCCCTTGTTGTCGGTGACCGTGAGCTTGACGGTGTAAGTACCGGCCGCGGCGTAGGTCTTGGCCGGATTGGCCGAGGTGGAGGTGGTGCCGTCACCGAAGTTCCAGGCGCGGGAGGCGATGGTGCCGTCCGCGTCCGTGGAGGTGTCGGTGAAGGTGACCGCCAGGGCGTTCACGGCGGAGGTGAATCCGGCCACCGGGGCCTGGTTGACCGGCGGGTTGGTGGGGCCGCCGCAGTCTCCGGCCGCGCACTTGACCAGCCAGGCCGCGAAGTCGGCGTCGTAGCGGGTGCCGATGGAGGAGGTGAGCAGGGTGCGGGCGGCCGCCCAGTTGCCGGCGCGGTAGTGGCCGAGGAGCGCGGCCACGTCCTGCGGGTGCGACTGGATCAGGTAGCGCACCGCCAGGTAGCCCCACTGGTACACGCGGGTGGAGTCGGAGTTGTCGTAGGTGGTGTCGAACAGCGTGCTGAGCTTGTACGTGTTCTTGCCGGCCTCGGTGACGGCGCGGTCGTAGGTGACGCCCCGGTACGAGTACGAGATGTACTCGGCCAGGCCCTCGACCCACATCACGGTCGGCGTGGTCATCCCCGCATTGAAGTCGCCGTACATGTTGAAGCGGCCGTCGAGGTAGTGGGTGTACTCGTGGTTCAGGTTCCAGATCTGGAACTCCGGCCGGACCCACTCCGCCTCGTAGGCGATGAAGCGCGGCTGGTTCCCGGTGACCGCGGGGTCACCCTCCAGGTACATGCCGCCGTTGTTGGTGCTGATCCCGAAGATGGCACCGGCGTAGGTCTGGTAGTCGGCGCTGGAGTCGAAGGCCACCACCTCGAGCACGGTGTTCTTGTCGTTGGCGACCGGGCCGCTGTCCTTGACCACGTTGTGGAAGAAGGAGTCCTGGTTGGCCAGGCTGGTGCAGCTCGCGCCGAGCTCGGCGGCGGTCATCTGCTGCGCGACGATCCGCAGGCTCGGGCTACAGGTGTGGTTGACCGTCAGGACGGCGGCACGCACCCGCGCCGGCAGGTCGCAGGTCCCGTAGAAGGAGCAGTTGGCCGCGTCGTACGAGGAGGTCATCTCGGCGAGCGGCACCCACAGCGAGGAGGTCCGGCCGGTGATCGAGGTACGGTCCAGCAGCTGCTTGACGAGCGGCCGTACGGTCGCCTGGAGCGCCGAGTGCTGGAGGAAACGGCCCAGTTCCCGGCCGGCGTTGGCCGCCAGATAGCTCTTGTCCGTGCCCAGCAGGGCGTCGTGGGTGACGGCGAAGTCGCGCAGCACCGTCAGGATGCTCGGGTCGGCCTGTACGGCGGGCAGGAACTCGGCGCTCTGGTGGCCGCGGAACAGGACCGTGTAGGCGTTGTTGACCGCCGCAACCATCGACGAAGAGCTGTTGTACGAGGAGTTGTAGCCGGTCAGCATCCGCTTGGCGACGCCGAGGTAGCGCGCGTTCTCCTGGGCGCTGTCGATCAGGATGACGCTCTCGCCCAGGGTCGGGCCGTTGGCATCGGTCACGTCGGCCGCGCGCGGGGCGGCGAAGAAGGTGTCCAGGGCGCCCCGGATCGAGCTCTTCAGGGCCGGGCCGTAGGCCCCGACGGTGGACTCGTTGTACCACTGGACGTAGTAGCCGGCGCGCAGGAAGAGCACGAGCTGCCCGGCCTTGGTGCTGTTGTCACCCGGGTAGGTGGCGGAGACGGTGCGCAGGGCGTCGGCCACCGAGACCATCTGCGCCTCACGGAAGGCGGCCTGCGCGTCGCTGCCCTTGAGTAGGAACAGCGAGTTGACGCAGTCCATCTCGGAGGCCTTGATCTGCTGGACCAGCGCGGCCCCGGTCTTCGAGGTGAAGTCCGCGACGTTGCAGGCCGCGGCGAGGGCCTCGGCGGCGGCAGCCGCGCCGGGCGCCAACTTCGCCTTGGAGGACTGCTGTTCGGTGCGCGCGTGCTCCTTGGTGGCCCGGAGCGGGGCGCGCTCGGACAGGTCCGCGTCGGGACGTGCGGCGTGCTCGGCCCGGAGGGCGGCCGCTGCGGCGGCCGGGGTCGAGGGCTGCGGTGCGGCGCCTGACTTCCAGGCCGGAGCAGGTGCGGCGGGCTTCGATTCGCGCGCGAAGGCCTGGCCGGCGGGGGCGAGCATCGTCAGGCCCAGAGAGCAGGCCAGTGCGGCTATGAGGGGCCGGGTACGGCCCTTCGTGGTGGGGGAACTTCGCATGGGGGGTGGGCCTCCGAGCCGGTCTGCGGCCGCGCTGGCAACGCGGCGATTGGTGAGTGCGGACCGTGACGTCGACGGGAGTTGGCGGGGATTTCAACTCTGTCGTGTACACGGCTATGCAGTGTGCGATGTAACATGGCACACATCACATGGCTCTGGAAGCCCCCGCGGGGCAGTTCTCGGCAATTGACTGACCGTCAGGCATGAGGCCGGTGGAACATCTGTCCGATTGGGTCCGGCTCGTGCTGATTTCCCGTCAGGGGGAGCGGCGGATTCCGCCGGCCGGCTCAGGCCGGCTTCGTAAAGACGCACTCGGACGTCCCACATGCGCCGCGCGCGGGGCGCGCCCATACTTGGGAGCGTGAGGCGTACTCGTACGGTCTTGCTGTGCATCGCCGGTCTGATGGGCGCGGCCCTTCCGGCGGGGACGGCCGCGGGCGTGGAGCCGGCCGCCGCGGCTCCGGGGGCCTGCGTGAACTCTCCCGGCCCCGCCCGGGGCGACGCGCTCAAGGTCCTCACCATCGCGCAGCAGGCCCAGCGGGAGTTCGCCCTGAACTCGGTGGTCCTGAGGGTGTCCTCCGATGACCGCGAGGTGCTCACCACGGCTCTCGGGGAATCGATGACGGGAGTCCCGGCCGAGCCGTCCATGCAATTTCGTACGGGGTCCGTGGCCATCGTCTACATGGGCGCCGTGCTGCTCCAACTCGTCGACGAGGGCAAGGCCTCACTCGACGACCCAGTCTCCCGCTGGCTCCCGGACGTGCCGCACGGATCGGAGATCACCCTGCGCATGCTGGGCAGTTCCACGTCCGGCCTGCACGACTACGTCACCGACCCCGCCTTCCTAGCCGAGTTGGAGGCCAAACCGTTCCGCCAGTGGACGTCGGCCGAGGTGATCGGCATCGCGACGGACAAACCGCTCCTCTACGAGCCGGGCACCAACTGGAGCTATTCGCACGCCAACTTCAATCTGCTCGGCGAGGCCCTGGAAAAGATCAGCGGGCTTCCGCTGGACCGGCTGCTGAAGGAGCGCGTGTACGGACCGCTCGGTCTGAGCGGGACCAGCAACCAGTACACCCCGCAGATCCCGGAACCGGTCCTGCACGCCTTCACCTCCGAGCGCGGCACCTACGAGGAGTCCACCTTCTGGAACCCCTCGTGGACCACCACTCCCGGTGCGGTCCTCGTCCAGAACATCTGTGACCTGGACCGGTCCGCGCGCGGTGTCGGGACCGGCGAGCTGCTGTCCGCGAAGGCCTTCAAGACCCAGCTCGACCCGGGCACCATCGGGCTGGGCCACCCGACGGACTCCTGCCCGGACAGCGTGTGCCTCCTGACCAATACGCAGGCCCACCACTTCGGCCTGGGTGTGATCGTCGTCGACGGCTGGATCCTGACGAACCCGTCCTTCTCCGGTTACGCGGCCATCCAGGCCTACTTGCCCGCGGAGAAGCTCGCCATCTCCGTCACCGTGACCCAGGGCCCCAAGAGCCCGGCGGGCAACTCGGCCCAGACCATTGCGGAACGCATCTCCGCCGCCCTCGCCCCCGGACACATGCTCAAGATGCGCTGACCCGCCTCTGTACGATCCCGCCATGATCGCCTTCGCGCCAGAGCCGCTGATACGTGTCCTGTACGACGAGTCCCGCCCGGACCTGCGGGAGCCGGCCCGTCCGCGGCCGGTCCGCCTGTACGTGTGGGAGCCGAGCCGTACGTCGCAGGACGCACACGCCCCGCTCGTGGTCGTCTCGCACGGCACCGGAGGATCGGGCAGCGAAATGGAGTGGCTGGTAAGCCCGTTGCACGCGGCGGGGTTCCGGGTGGTGGCCCTCGACCACCACGGCAACAACTTCGTCGACGGCTACGACCCCGAGGGCTTCCTCCACGCCTGGGAACGGCCCCGGGACATCTCCTTCGCCCTCGACGCGCTCGCCCGGGAACAGCCCCTCGGCCCGGTCGGAGTGGCGGGCTTCTCCATCGGCGGCTACACGGCCGCGGCGCTGGCCGGGGCCCGCATCGATCCGGGGATCCTGTGGGCCGTGTTCACGGGCGAGGCGCCGCTACCGGAGATCCCCGAGTTCCCCGGAGTGCTGGAGGCCCTGCGCGCGAAGCACCCGCAGGACGAGGCCGCGCGGCGCACCCTGCAGGACGGCGGGGGAGACCTGTCCGATCCCCGGGTACGGGCGGTCTTCCAGGTGGCTCCGGGCCTCGGCTCCCTGGTGACCCGCGAGAGCCTGGAAGCCGTCCGGATACCGGTGGCCATCCGCTGGGGCGGAGCGGACACGATCACCCCGTACGAGGCCGACACGCGGCCCTACCTGGAGTACATCCCCACCGCGAGCGGCCGCTCGATCGGCCCGGCCGTCCGCCACGACGACTTCTTCGCCCCGGAGCCCGCCGACCCGACCGCCCGGGTCCGGGCCGGCGAGGAGGCGGCCGCCTTCTTCCTGGCGCAGCTGGGCTGACCCGGCCACCCGCCGCGGGCCGGGTCACAGGCTCGCGAGCAGGCCTTCGAGCGGCGCCGGTACGCGGTCCTCGTCGAGGGCCTCGACGAGGACGCGGCCGTAGCGGATCTTGCGCCCCTTCTTCGTACCGAGGAAGCGCCGCACCTGCTGTTGCGCCGTGCGGCCCTGCTGCGCGGGCTGGCGCAGGAAGGTCCGCAGGGCTCGGTGGTCCCCCTCCTCCCGGACGAGCTCCTCCACCCTGGGCACGCCCAGCGCGCGGATGAGCTCGTCCTCCAGGTCCGCCGCGCAGACGAAGAATCCCTGCGGCCCGGCGCCGGCCCGCTCCCAGCCGCGCGCGTAGAAGTCGCGCTCCGCCTCGTCGCACAGGCCCGTCAGGCGCAGGTCCAGACCCTGTGGTCCGAGGAACCGGGCGAACCGCGCGACGCTCATCGCACCGCCCATCGGCAGGACGCAGACCCCTTCGGCGGCCAGGTTCCGGCCCCGTCGCGCGGCCAGCGCCTCGACCGCTTCGGCGTCGCTCGCCCCTTCGAGCAGCACGACGGTCCGTACGGGCAGCCGCGAGGCCAGCCCGCGCGCCGCGTCTGCCGCCTCCCGGGCGTCCCCCACGTCACCGAGCCCACAGGCGTCACCGGCCGCCCACGCGGTCACCGCATCCCCGAACGCCACCATGTCAGCCATGGGACGAGTCTGATCCACCGGCCGCCGCCGCGGTACGCGATTTCCGCCGGTGGGGGTGGCTGCCCGCCGGGACCGCCGCGCCGGGGCTGCCTCGATCCGGGGCTGCCTCGATCCGGATCGGCCCCGCCCCGGATCGCGCCCGCCCGCCCGGCCGTCCGGCCCCCGTGCCCGTCCGCGCGGACCCGGACGATCGACCCTAGGATGGACGGGAACCGGGTGCGGGCGGCTCGCCGCGACGCCGCCAGTCCAGGCCGCCCGGGGCGGGAGAGCCATGACAGAGGCCGCCGACACGACACGGACCGAGCCGACACGGACCGTGATCCTGACCGTGGACGACGATGCGGGAGTGTCCCGGGCCATCGCCCGGGACCTGCGGCGACGCTACGGCTCCGGGTACCGGATCGTGCGCGCCGAATCCGGCGAATCCGCGCTGGAGGCGCTGCGCGAGCTGAAGCTCCGCGGCGACCTGGTGGCGGTGATCCTGGCCGACTACCGCATGCCGCAGATGAACGGCATCGAGTTCCTCGAAGAAGCCCTCACCGTGTACCCGGGCGCGCGCCGCGTCCTGCTGACCGCCTACGCCGACACCAACGCGGCGATCGACGCGATCAACGTGGTCGACCTCGACCACTACCTCCTCAAGCCGTGGGACCCGCCCGAGGAGAAGCTCTACCCGGTCGTCGACGACCTCCTCACCGCCTGGCGCACCGGCGACCACCGGCCCGTGCCCGCCACCAAGGTGGTCGGACACCGCTGGTCGGCGCCCTCGTCGACCGTGCGGGAGTTCCTGGCCCGCAACCAGGTCCCGTACCGCTGGTACTCCTGCGAGGAGCCGGAGGGACAACGACTACTGCGGGCGGCCGGGGCCGACGGACAGCGGCTGCCCGTGGTGATCACCCCCGGGGGCACCGTACTGATCGAACCCGACGCACCCGGCCTCGCCGCCCACGTGGGGCTCGCCACCACACCGACCGCCGACTTCTACGACCTCGTCGTGATCGGCGGAGGACCGGCCGGGCTCGGTTCCGCGCTGTACGGCGCCTCCGAGGGGCTGCGCACCGTGCTGGTCGAGCGGTCCGCGACCGGCGGACAGGCCGGGCAGAGCTCCCGCATCGAGAACTACCTCGGCTTCCCGGACGGAGTGTCCGGCGCCCAGCTCACCGAACGCGCCCGCCGCCAGGCGGGCCGGTTCGGCGCCGAGATCCTCACCGCACGCGAGGTCACCGGACTGGAGGTGAACGGCGCGGCCCGCGTCGTCCGCTTCTCCGACGGCTCGGCGATCGGCGCGCAGAGCATCATCCTGGCCACCGGCGTCTCCTACCGCCAGCTCGGCGCGCCGGGCTGCGACGGCCTCACCGGCCGCGGGGTGTACTACGGCTCCTCGCTCACCGAGGCCTCCTCCTGCCTGGAACAGGACGTGTACGTCGTCGGCGGCGCCAACTCCGCCGGACAGGCGGCCGTGTACCTCGCCCGCGGCGCGAAATCGGTGACCCTGCTGGTGCGCGGGGAGTCCCTGGCCGCCTCCATGTCGTACTACCTGATCCAGCAGATCGAGGAGATGCCCAACATCACGGTGCGCACCCGCACCACCGTCGAATCGGCGCACGGCGACGGCCACCTGGAGCAGCTCACGCTGCGCGACGTGGACACCGGCCGGACCGAACTCGTCGACACCCAGTGGATGTTCGTCTTCATCGGCGCGGCCCCGCTCACCGACTGGCTGGACGGTACGGTGCTGCGCGACGACCACGGCTTCATCCTGGCCGGGCCGGACCTCACCCCGGACGGGCGGCCGCCGGCAGCGTGGGAGCTGGACCGGCCGCCCTACCACCTGGAAACCAGCGTGCCCGGCGTGTTCGTGGCGGGCGACGCACGCGCCCGGTCGGCGAAACGGGTCGCGTCCGCCGTCGGAGAGGGAGCCATGGCCGTGATGCTCGTCCACCGGTACCTGGAGGAGTCGTGAGCGGGCAGGCGATGCCCTGCTCCCCGCAGGAGATCGGCTCGCTCTTCCTGTTCGAGAAACTCACCCCGGAGCAGCTCGGGCGGCTGTGCGCCGAGGGCCGCGTGGAGCGGTTCGACAGCGGCCCCGTCTACGCCGAGGGCGACCCCGCCACCTGCTTCTACGTGATGATCGAGGGCACCGTCGTCCTGTCCCGCCGGGTCGGCGGCGACGAGGTGGAGGTCGGACGCACCTCCCAGCGCGGGGTGTACGCGGGGGCCATGCAGGCCTACCTGGGCGACCAGGTCCCGCAGACGTACAACAACTCGATGCGGGTGACCGAACCGACACGGTTCTTCGTCCTGCCCGCGCAGTCCTTCGCGGACGTCATGCGGGAATGGTTCCCGATGGCCGCGCACCTGCTGGAGGGGCTCTTCTTCGGCGCCAGGAGCACCCAGCAGGTCATCGGCCAGCGCGAACGGCTCCTCGCGCTGGGCTCCTTGTCCGCAGGCCTCACCCACGAGCTCAACAACCCGGCCGCGGCGGCCGTCCGGGCCACGGCCACCCTGCGGGAACGCGTGGGAAAGATGCGGCACAAACTGGCCCACATCTCCCAGGGGAACTACCCGCGCGAAGCGATCGCGGAACTGATCGAAATCCAGGAACGCACCGTCGAACGCGTCGCCAAGGCACCGGCGTTGAGCCCGCTCGAGGCCTCCGACCGGGAGGACGAACTCGCCGACTGGCTGGAGGACCACGGCGTCGCCGAGGCCTGGCGGATCGCACCGGTCTTCGTCCAGGCCGGCCTGGACACGGACTGGCTGGAGCAGGTCGCGGCGCACGTGGCCGGGGACCTGCTGCCGGCGGCCATCGGCTGGCTGAACTACACGGTGGAGACCGAGCTGTTGATGGACGAGATCGACGACTCCACGACCCGCATCTCCCACCTCGTGGACGCCGCCAAGCAGTACTCGCAGCTCGACCGCGCCCCGCACCGGGTCGTCGACGTCCACGAACTCCTCGACAGCACCCTGCTGATGCTCTCCGGCAAGATCGGCCCCCGGATCCGGGTGGTCAAGGAGTACGACCGCTCCGTCCCGGACGTGCCGGCCTACCCCGCGGAACTCAACCAGGTGTGGACCAACCTCATCGACAACGCCGTCTTCGCCATCGGGAGCACGGACCGCGAGGGCACGCTGACGGTGCGCACGGCGCGCGAGGGCGACCGGCTGCTCGTGGAATTCCGCGACACCGGGCCCGGCATCCCGTCCGAGATCCGCAGCCGCATCTTCGACCCCTTCTTCACCACCAAACCGGTCGGCGAGGGCACCGGTCTCGGCCTGGAGATCTCCTGGCGGATCGTGGTCAACAAGCACCACGGGAGCCTCCAGGTCGAGTCGGCCCCGGGAGACACCCGCTTCCAGGTGCTGCTCCCGCTGACCGCCCCGGAGTCCGACCCCGCCACGGACCCCGACGTCGACCCCGACCCCGACACCGATCGCGTCACCGACCCCGAGCCCTCCGAGGAGCCCGTATGACCGCCATCGACGGAGTCGACCCGAGCGTCCCGCCCTCCGGCAGCGGCTGCGTCGAATGCGATGCGGTGGGCGGCTGGTGGTTCCACCTGCGGCGCTGCGCCCAGTGCGGCCACATCGGCTGCTGCGACTCCTCGCCGGCCCAGCACGCCACGGCCCACTGGAAGTCCACCGGCCATCCCCTGGTGCAGAGCTACGAACCGGGTGAGGCCTGGTTCTGGGACTACGCCGCCGACGAGCTCTACGAGTCGGGCCCCGAGCTGACCCCGCCGTCCGGCCATCCGCTGGATCAGCCGGTGCCGGGCCCGTCCGACCGGCTCCCCGAGGACTGGACCCGCCGGCTCCATCGCTGATCAGAAGGGCTTGGTCGGCAGGTACTTGCCGTCCAGGGTGATGACCGCGCGCTCGCCGCCGTCGGGGTCGGCGACCTTCTTCACGTCGAGCTTAAAGTTGATCGCGGAGACGATGCCGTCGCCGAGCTGCTCGTGGACCAGGGCCTTCAGCGTGGTGCCGTAGACCTGGAGCATTTCGTAGAAGCGGTAGATCGTCGGGTCGGTGGGGACACTGCCGGGGACGGAGCCGCGGGTCGGGATGGTCTGCAGCAGTCGCGCGTCGTCGGCGTCCAGGCCCAGGAGCGCGGCGACGGCCTCGGCCGAGGCCCGGGGCAGCGGGTGCTGGCCGAGGACCGCCGCGGTGACGAAGGCGACCGACAGGCCCGCGGCGTCCGCGATCCGCTGCCAGGTCAGGTCCTCGCGGATCTTGGCGTCCACGGCCTTGACGGCCAGGGCCTGACGGGCGGTGTTGTCGAACTGGGCGTGCACCATGAGAGGGCGTCCTTTCGGTGAGCCGCTCAGGGGGGTGGGGAGAGCGGCGGATGGGGTGGGGGTGGGGAATGCGGGTCGAGGACCCGAGGGGTGGCGGCGGTCAGGCCGCGGGGGAGACCGGGCGGGGGGAGCCGAGCTCCTCGACGCCCCCGGCCCGGATGTCGTAGACCCAGCCGCGCAGGGTCACCGACCCCGCGGCCAGGGCGCGGGCCACCGACGGGTGGGTGGCCAGGTTCGCCAGCTGCGCCCGCACGTTCTCCCGTACCAGGGCATCGACCCTGCGCCCGTCGTCCTCGGCGCCGGTACGGGCGAGCGAGGCGTCCGCGTGGCGCAGCCAGCCGGCGACGGCCGGGGCGGCGCTGAGGTCGTGCCGCTCGGCCAGGGCCGTCATCGCGCCGCAGGCGGAATGCCCGCACACCACGATGTCGCTCACCCCCAGGACCGCGACGGCGTACTCGATGCTGGCCGCCACCCCGTCCGTGCCGGGGGCGTGGGCGGGCACGAGGTTGCCTGCCGTACGGATGACGAACAGCTCGCCCGGCTCGCTCTGGGTGATCAGCTCCGGCACCACGCGGGCATCGGAGCAGCTGATGAACAGGGTGCGAGGCCGGTGGATCGCCGCCAGCCGGGCGAAGAGCTCCGCCTTGGCCGGGTAGACCTCCCGCCGGAACTGCGCAACGCCCTCGATGAGGTCGTGCATGGTCACTCCCTTCGATGACGCCGACCCGTGGGGCCGACGAGATCCACCATGCACGACCTGCACCTATAGCGTCCAAGACGCATTGCCCATACTTCTTATAGATGCCATCTATACTCGGTCCATGGCTCTGGAACTCCGTCACCTGCGCTACCTGCTCGCCGTCGCCGAACACGGCAGCTTCACCCGCGCCGCCGAAGAACTGCGGATCTCCCAGCCGACCCTGTCCCAGCAGATCAAGCAGCTCGAAGGCGCCGTCGGTGTCCAGCTCCTGGACCGCACCGGCCGCGGGGGCGTCCGCCTCACCGATGTCGGCGAAACCTACGTCCACCACGCCCGCCGGGCCCTGCGCGACCTCGCCGCAGCCGAACGTGCCGTCCACGACGTCGCCGATCTCTCGCGCGGCCACCTCCGGCTGGCCGTGACGCCGACGTTCACCGCCTACCTCGTCGGGCCGCTGGCCGCGGAGCTCCACGCCCGCCACCCCGGCATCACCCTGGACGTCAAGGACATGGCCCAGGACCGCATCGAAACGGGTCTGCTCGCCGACGAGCTCGACCTGGGGATCGCCTTCGACGGCCCGCACCTGCCCGGTATCACCGCGACCCCGCTGTACGCCGAGACCCTCAGTCTCGTCACCGCCGCCCGGCCCGCCGCCGGTCCGCAACCGGCGTTGTCCGTAGCCAGTTTGGCGGACCGTCGACTAGCCCTGCTCAGCGGGGATTTCGCCACGCGAGGTCATATCGACGCCTATCTGACCGGTCATCGGGTACGGCCGCGCATCGCGGTGGAGGCCGATTCGGTCCAGACCCTCACCGAAATCGTCCAGCGCACCGACCTCGCCACCGTCCTCCCCGACGCGGTCACGGAGGACCACCCCCACCTCGCGCCCGTCCCCCTCGAACCGGCCCTGCCCACCCGCACGGTCGCCCTCCTCCGGCGTGAGAACGCCTACCGGAGCGCGGCCGCAGGCGCGTTCACCCGACTCGCCCACCACCACGTCCGGGCCCGCGGCTACACCCCGGCCTGAGCGGCATCGCCGCGCCCCGCGCGGCGCAGGGCCGCGGGCGTGCTGCCGTACCAGCGCTTGACGGCCCGGCGCAGGGCGCGGGCGTCGGCGTAGCCGCTCCGGGCCGCGATCGAGTCGACGCTGAGGTCGGTGTCGTGGAGCAGCCGGGCGATGTGGTCCCGGCGCACGGTCTCGACCTCCTCGCTCCACGTCGTTCCGTGCTCTTCGAGGCGCCGCTGGAGGGTCCGCGCGCTGATGGTCATGCGCCGCGCCACCGAGGACAGCGTCGGCGCACCGTCGTCGTGGGCGGATGCCAGGGCGGTACGGAACAGATCCAGCCAGTCGTGCAGCGGGATCGCGCTGGCGAGGGTCTGCTCGGCGTGCCGGCGCAGCACGGCCGACAGTCCCGGCTGGGCGTGCGGCGTCGGAGTGCTCAGGTCCGCGGTGCGGAAGGTGATCGAGCTGGCCGGGGCCTCGAACTCGATCTTCCGGGTGCCGTAGAGCTCGATGAGGGAGTCGTGCCGGAACGGCGCCTTGGCGGCGAGGGAGACGTGCAGGGGAACGAGGCTGCGCCCCGCGGCTTCGCCGAGGCGGCGCCGGTACAGGCCGAGGGCGTAGCCGCGGATGCCGCAGGCCGCCTCGTAGGCTATGTCGGCCCGGTTGACGTGGCTGATGGTGACGCGCTCGCCGTCCTCGGTGATCCGCATGCCGTCCGTCAGGGGGTCGGCGACGGCGGCGAAGTAGGCCGCGGCGTCCCGGATCCCCTCGAGCGGAGTGGGCGCGGAGGTGATCAGGTAGTCCCAGACCCCGAAGGTGCCGATGCCCGACTCCTGTGCCAGCAGCACGGACATCTCGGTCCAGTGGGCCTGGACCGTCGTGAGCTCCGCGATCCGGATGGCCGTCGCCGCGGGGGTGCGGCACAGGTCGTCGTTGAGGTGCTGGGGCGCCGTGCCCGGCAAGTGGGCGTATCCGTGCGGGGGTGTGCCGACCAGCCGCGCGACGCTGACGCTCAGACGGGTAAGGGCGGAGGAGGTTGTCCCCTGATGTGCATGCGAGACCACAGCGGCTGAGCATAGTCCAGTCCGAAGTGCCAGGTCATCGTGGGGGTTAGGGGCCTGCTGTCCCCAACATGGCGCGCAGGGTCCCCCCGTGGCGCGATCGGTCCCCTTGCTGGCGCGTGCGGCCATGGGGGAGGTGAACCGCCCTGCCATAGTGTGGTGATCGTTCCCGCCCGGTACGGACTGCACGGACGGCACGGATGGCACGGACGGAGCGGAGCCCTCCCACGGGGGTGGGGGGCTCGCGGTCCGGCCGGACGCGGCCGGTACCGGGTCTCCGCGCCCGGGGCGCGGAACAACGGAAGCGAATGCTGGGGGAATCGACATGTTCACGGTGGTCTCGTCCGACGGCACGGCGATCGCCGCCGAGCGCCACGGCGCCACGGGTCCGGTACTCATCCTCGTCGGCGGCACCCTGATGACCCGGGCCCGGCACGCACCGCTCGCCGCCCTCCTGGCAGACGGGTTCAGCGTCGTCAACTACGACCGCCGGGGCCGCGGCGAAAGCGCCGACCACCCCGTCTACGCGGTGCAGCGCGAGGTCGACGACCTCGACGCGCTGATCGAGCACGTGGGCGGGCCGGTGCTGCTCTTCGGGATGTCCTCCGGAGCCGTCCTGGCCCTGGAAGCCGTGGCCCGCGGCAGTTCGGTCTCCGCCCTGGCCCTCTACGAGCCGCCGTTCGTGGTCGACGGGACCCGCCCGCCGCTGCCCGCCGACTACGTGGACCGCGTGGAAGCCGCCCTGGCGAGGGGGAGCGCCACCGAGGCGCTCACCCACTTCCTGACCACGGGCCTGGCCATGCCCGCCGAGGACATCGCCAGGATGCGGAACACCCCGGTCTGGGCCGCCTGGGAGGCCGCCGCCCCGTCCCTTCCCTACGACGGCCGGCTGATGGCCGCCACCATGTCCGGCCGGCCGCTGCCCACCGACCGGTGGTCCTCGGTGAGCGTGCCCGTCCTGGTCGCCCACGGCGGCGCGGGTGACACGTACATGGCCCACGCGGCGAAGGAACTCGCCTCCCACGGCGAGAACTACACCCTGCACACCCTCCCCGGCCAGAACCACGCCGTGGACCCGCAGGCCCTGGCGCCCGTGCTGACCGCCTTCTTCAACGGCCTGGTCCTGGACGCGTAGCCGGCCGGGGAGGGCCGCGCTCAGCAGCGGCGGCGGTCCTGGGTGACGGCGCCCTGGGCGGTGGCCACCGTGCGGTCGTAGCAGCCGCCCGGCACCCCGGTCCCGTACAGCCTGTAGCGGGCGGAGGTGGTGGCGACCGCGTGCCGCTGGTCGCGCGGGACGTTCGCGGTGTAGGTCGCGTCGCCCGTGTACCGGTCGTCGAGCCGGGACCGGCCGGTCTCCCGGCCCCCGCGCAGGACCACGGTGTCCGCACGGTCGCCGAGCGCGAGGACGGTGCGGAGCCGGTCGCCCGCACCGAGGGTGGTCTCGCCGTCCATGGTGTACGTGCGGCTGGTCCGCGTGGTGACGGCCCCGCGCGTCACGCTCTCCTCGTCGGTCCAGGTCGCGGTGAGCGCGTCCCGGTCCTCTCCCTCGGTCCAGCGGTGGACGGAGCCGTGGTGCACCGCGCGGCTGACCGTGGTCGTGACCCGGCCGTGCGAGGTGTCCAGGTACCCGGCCACGGTCAGCCGGTGCCCGCCCTCGGTGTCCACCCGGTGCTCGGCGCCGGGCGCCGCGGGCGTCCAGCGCGAGGAGTTGGCCGGATCGCTCTGTTCCTCCCGGGTCAGGGCCCCGCCGACGACCTCACGGCCCGCGTCCTGCCAGAGCAGCAGATTGGTGGGGGTGCTCCAGCCGCTCTGCCCGTCCGGAACTCCGGCGACGGAGACCTCGATGCGGTGCGGACGGCCGTCGTTGAGGAGGGCGGCGTACGGGGTGAGGTCGTAGCGGAGAGGCTGCACGTCGAAGGCGCGCGGGCCCGGGGTGACGTACCAGAGGAACGGGTTGGACCAGCCGCCGGTCCAGACGGTGGGGAAGGGCGCGGCGATGCCGGCGAGCCTGCCGTCGACGGAGATCCGGACCTCGCGGTGGGGGCCGCCGGCGGCCTTGCAGGAGTACGGGGCCGGGTCCGGGGCGGTCAGGTACCAGTACTCCTCGCAGCCGCCGCCGGAGCCCGTGGCGTAGACCTCGGCGAGGAGGCGCTCCGTGTTGCGCGGGAGGGTGACGGCCGGGGTGGTGAGCGGGAGGACCCGGTCCGGGGGGACGACCCGCTCCGGCGTGCGGCCGGCTGTCGTGCCGCCCTCGGCCGCGTAGAACGTCAGGGTGACCTTGACGTCGATGACACCGGTGTAGGTGTCGTTCACGACGTTGCCGATGAGCATCTCGACGGGCTGGGGGCGGCTCAGGGTGTCGCGGTACTGGGTGACGTCCTTCTCGACGGACCAGGCGATGCCGTCCGGCGAGGGCTGGGGGGTGGAGGTGCGGAAGAGCTCCACGCCACCGACGGAGAGGTTGCCGAGGCGGTCGTACTGGCGCCCCTTGACCTTGCCGTCGAGACGGAGCACCACCTTCGCCCAGTCGGACGGGCCGCAGGCGGTGGGAGGTGCGTAGGAGCCCCGGTACGGGGTGAAGTCGCGGAACTGCGCTTCGGCGAGGGGCACCTGGCAGGACCGGGTCGCGGGCCGGGCCACGGGCGGTGCGGCGGTGAGCGGATCGTGCCAGTCCGTTCCGAACTCGGCGGGCGGCTGCGCGCCCGTCGCCGCCGCTGCGGGGGCTGCGTCCGGCGTGGGCGTGCCGCCGGGTCCGGCCGCCGCTGCCGGGCCCGCGGCCGTGAGGGTGGCGGCCGCGAGGGCGAGCGCGCCGAGCGCGCCCGTGAACCTGTGTCGTCTCATGGGCCCGCAGTGAAACCCGGCCCGGCCCGGGGGCGCCAGCGCGGTGACCCGGCCTTGGCCGGATCCCGTAGGTATGGGTGGCGGGCACCGCATCCCGCTGTCGCCTTCGCCTTCGCCTTCGCCGTCGGCCCCCCGTACGGTCGTCGCCCGGTCGGCCCGTCATCTGACCGAAGCGTGCCGTTCTCGTCCCTGCTTCGTAACAGGTGTCTGACGCCCCGTGGATGAGGGGAATCTGCTCATGCAGGCCGGCTGAGGTGCCGGTACGGAGCGAGGCGGAGGCCACGGCGGCCCGCCGCCGAACCTTTCGTGGCCACCGCGGTCTGTGCTCATCATCGGGAGTCGACAGCGGCCGCGTAGGGCCGACAACGGGGGAACACCATGAACACTGCTGCCCGCACGAGCCACAGGGGCTGGAAGACGTACGTCATCGGGGCCGCGACGGTCACCGCGCTGCTCGCGTCCGCGGCGTGCTCGCCGAGCGGGGGCGACGGGCCGGACGACGGCAAGCCCACCGCCCGGCCGAGCAGCCCGGGCACGCCGAGCACCTCGGGTACGCCGAGCGAGACCGGCTCCCCGAGCACGCCGAAGCCCGGCGACACGCCCTCGGCGCAGCCGACCCCGGGAGCGACCGGCACCGGCGGCAGTGGTGGCGGGGCCGTCGCCCTCTGCGCCCCGGGCGACGTCTCGATCACCACCAGCACCGAGGACGAGAAGGGCCAGAGCGTCCGGCACATCCTCCTCACCCTCACCAACACCAGCAAGAAGGCGTGCAAGGTCTACCACTATCCCCTCGTCCAGCTCGGTGACGCCCGGCGGCTGGTTCCCGAGATCAAGGAGAGCGCCCCGACTCCCGGGACACCGTTCGAGACCATCGCTCCGGGCAAGCAGACGCACGCCGCCCTGCTCCTGAACGGCCCCATGGACGAGGCCCCGGCGAAGACCATGACCGTCCAGCTCCAGGACCGCCGGCCCGGGAGCACGTTGGGCCAGCCGGTCAAGGTCGCCTTCCCCGGCGTCGACACGGTGTACTACAACGACTTCGCCAAGGTCACCCACTGGATGACCGCCTCGGGTCTGGCCCTGCGCTTCATCATGTCGTCCTGACGATCCGGCCCCCTGCAGGTCCTCTAAGGTGGCTCCACCGGCCGGTCCGTGCGCCCCGCGCGTACGGACAACGGCCTTGTGGACAGGGGGAGTCGGTGGAATCACTGCGGCCCGGCGACCCGCCGGAGATCGGCGGGTACCGCCTGCTGGCACGGCTCGGCGAGGGCGGCATGGGCGAGGTCTTCCTGGCCCGCACGGCGTCCGGCCGGCCGCTGGCCCTCAAGACCGTCCGCCGGGAACTGAGCGGGGACGGCGACTTCGCCGAGCGCTTCGCGCGGGAGATACGCGCCAACGACCGCGTACGTTCACCGTGGACGGTCTCGGTGGTGGACTTCAGTGCTCCGGGGGCGTCCCCGCAGTGGCTCGCCACGGAGTACGTCGCCGCGCCCTCCCTGGGCGAGTGGGTCCACCGGCACGGACCGCTGGCCGAGCCGGCCCTGTGGAGCCTGGCCCGGGAACTCCTCGCCGCGCTCGTGGCCGTACGGGCGGCGGGCGTCGTCCATCGCGACATCAAGCCGGGGAACGTGCTGCTCGGCCGGGAGCGGCCCTTCCTCATCGACTTCGGCATCGCGCGTGCCGTGCACGACCCGCGCCACACCCGGACGGGATCGGTCATCGGCACGCCCGGATTCCTCGCGCCGGAACAGGCGGCCGGATCCGTGGCCGAGGCCCCGGCGGACGTGTTCTCGCTCGCCGCGGTCCTCGTCCACGCGGCCACCGGCCGCAGCCCCTTTCTGGCCGACGGCGAGGAGCCGGAACTCCCCGGCCTCCTCTACCGGATCGTGCACGACGAGCCCGCCCTCGACGGAGTTCCCGAGGGGCTCCGTTCCCTGCTGGGGGAGTGCCTGGCCAAGGATCCGCAGGAGCGGCCGACCGCCGACGAGGCGCTGGCCGGGGTCGGCTCGGCAGGGGAGGACTGGAGTGGGGCGCTACCGTCTTCGCTGGCGGCGGAGACGAACCACCGGGAGGCCGGACTACGCCGCATCCTTGCCGCGTCCGACCCGCTCCCCGTGTCTGTGCCTGCGCCTGCGCCTGCGCCTGTGCTCGTGCCCACGCCTCCCCCGGCACCTCCCGCGGTGTTCGCGGCGACCCCGCCGCTGCCCTCCGCCCTTCCCGCCGGGCCACGACGCGCGCCCTGGGTGCCGGGTGCGGCCGTCGGCGCCGCAGCCCTCGTCGTCGCGGCCACCCTCGTGATCAAGATGCCTTGGGGCGGGGGCGGGGGCGGGGGCGGGGGCGGAGGCAGGGACGGATCGGCGACCCCGTCCGCTTCCGCGTCGGCGCTACCGCGGTCGTGGGTCGGTACGTGGACCGGCACCGGCCCCGGGACACCCGACGCGGACGGAGTCTCGAGGGCCAGGACGGGCGCGTTCTCCGTCACGGTCACGCTGAACTCAGGGTCCGTCGGCGACCTCGTGGGCCGCCAGGTCAGCGAGGTGAAGGAGGTCGCCACCGGACGGAACCTGGGGTGCACGGAGGCCCTGGAAGTGCGCCAGACGACCGGGGACAAGGCGGTCTTCGTAGCGGTGACCAGCCATCCGACCGACCCCGCGGCCGCCTTCGACTGCCCCAAGAACAACCTCTACGTGCTGACCCTGGCGGAGCCCGACCGGCTGACCCTGGAGACCGAAGGGGCCCAGTCTGCGGGCGCCCCCGCGGCACTGACCCGCAGTCGCTAGGCCGTCTGCGGCGACAGACGCCCCGCCGCGGTGTGGCCCAGCCAGCCGACGGCCGCGCCGACCGCGTACCAGAACAGGTCGGGCGGATTGAAGGTGGACCCGAGGACGAGGCGGGCGACCGCACTGTGCCGGGAAAGCTCCGCCGGCACCCCGGTGAGCTGGAGGAACTCCACCATCCAGCTCACCGCGAGAGCGCCCGCGGCAGCCTTCAGGGCGGTCACCCGCGGCAGGGCCAGCACGATGAAGGCGAAGATCAGTACGGTGTACAGCGCGTCTCCGCCGTACTTGGCCAGGTCGCCCGTCGCCACGGCCCGTAGCCCCAACCCCGCGCCAACGGTCACCACCACCGCAGCGGCTGCCGCCAGACGGGTCCGGGCCCGGCGGGGTCCGGCATGGTCACGACTCGCAGGCACGTAGAGGGTCACGTGGACCACCCTGCCAGACGGCCGCCGCCCTCCTTTCCGGCCATCGCGCCCGCGCCCGCTCGAGCTCCCGCTCCCGCAGGGAAGCGGAAGGGGCCGCGTGGAGCACGTACCCAGGCGGGTTGAGTAGGGCGACTCATGCCGGACCGGGCCACGGCCGACACGCTGGGGGCACGAAGACCGCACACCTCGGAGGTTCGATTCCATGATCAGCCGCGTCGCCGCCGCCCTCGCCCCGGTGTTCGGGCGGATGACCGTCTCCGAGGACACGTCGGGCCCCGTCGTCGGCGGGACCATCCTGGCCGCCAACCACACCAGTCTGGCCGACCCCGTCATCGTGGTCGCCGCTCTGCGCCGGCTCGGCGTCGACCCGGTGGTCATGGCCACGGCCGGGCTGTGGCGGGTCCCGGTGCTCGGCGGCGCGCTCGCCCGCGAAGGGCACATCCCGGTCCACCGGGGTACCGCCCGCGCGGCGAGTTCCCTGGCCGACGCCGCCGAGGCGCTGGCGGCGGGGCGGTGCGTGCTGATGTACGGGGAAGGCGGCATCCCCGCCCGCCGCGACTCCGGGGAAGCCGCGCCCCTGCCCTTCCGCAGCGGCCTGGCCCGGCTCGCCCGGGCCACGGGAGCACCCGTCCGCCCCGTCGGTCAGGCCGGCGCCCGCCGTGTGAGCTCCGGGACGACGGCCAAGCAGCTCGCCGGAGTCCTCACGGCCCCGGTCCGCCGGCCACGCCTGCACGTTCACGTGGGCGCGCCCCTGTTCCTGCCGGACGGCCTCTCCGAGGCAACGGCCGCGGCCCACGGGGCGGTCACCACGGCCTGGCAGACGGCGCTGTCCGGGCTCGCCGGAGTCGGCCGGCCGTAAGCCGCCCGGAAGAAGCCCTGCTCCGACGGGCTCCGACACACCCCGTCAGCGGACCGGACGCAGGGCCGCCAGGTCGCGGGCGGCGAGTTCGGGGCGGGCGGTGAGGGCGGTGTGCACCGCGTCCAGGACCGGCAGTTGGGCGTGGCGGCGGGCCAGGCCCACGTCCTTGGCCGCCAGCGCCACGGGGAAGTGGGAGCCCTCGGCGTAGGCCCGGGCCACCGCACCGGCCAGCGGCCCGCGGGCCAGCTCCGAGCGCAGCAGCTCCTCCGGCAGGCCCAACGAGGCGCCGAGCTCCAGGGCTTCGGCGACCAGCGCGACGCCGCCGATGGCCGCGTTGATCAGGACCAGCTTGAGCGCGGCGCCGGAGCCCACCGGACCGCACTCGGTCACCTCGCCGAGGGTGTCCAGGACCCGGCGGACCGGGCCGGGCAGCGGGCCTCCGGCCAGCACCCACAGCTCACCGGAGGCAGCCCGGTCCACGCTGCCCATGACCGGGGCGTCGGTGAGCAGCACTCCGGAGGGCAGCCGCCCCGCCAAGTCCCGTACGGCCTGCGGGCCGACGGTGGAGGTGTCGATCCAGTGGATGCCGGGCCGCAGGGCGGGCAGCAGCTCCTCGGCGACGGCGTGCAGGGCCGCCGGGTCGGCGAGCATGGTGATCACGAGGTCCGCCTCGCGGACCGCCTCGGCGGGTGTGGCCACCGGGACCGCGCCGGCCTCGGCGAGCGCGCGGGTCTTGTCGGGGGAGCGGTTCCAGACGGTCAGCCGGTGGCCGGCGGCGAGCAGTCGGCGGGCCATCGGCGCGCCCATGCTGCCCAGACCGAGGAAGGCGACGTGCGGCGTGGTGTCCGCGGTGGTGTTCATGGCTTCGACGCTAGGTCCGCCCCAGTCATGCGACAAGCGAATGAATAGCATGCCTCCCATGCCGATCCCGCATGACCTCTACGAGGTCTTCCGCAGCGTGGCCCGCCACGGCTCCTTCACCGCCGCCGCCCAAGTCCTGGGCTACACCCAGTCCGCGGTGTCCCGGCAAGTGCAGACCCTGGAAGAGGAATGGGGCACCCCACTGTTCGACCGGCTGCCGCGCGGGGTGCGGCTCACCGAGGCCGGCCGGGCCCTGCTGCCGCACGCCGAGGCGGTCGACGAAAGGCTGCGCACCGCCCGCGCCGAACTGGGTGCGCTGCGCGCCCTGGGCGGGGGCCGCCTGCGGATCGGTGCGTTCTCCACCGCCGACGCCGCCCTGCTGCCCCGCACCCTGGCGGCGTTCCGGGCCCGGCACCCCGCGGTGCGCGTGACCCGTACCGAGGGCGGATCCGCCCGGCAGCTGGCGCTGCTGGCCGCCGGGGAGCTGGACCTCGGTGTGGTCGGGACGGCCTGCGGGCAGCCGCTGGAGGGCTGCGAACTGCACCACCTGCTGGACGAGCGGATGTACGTGGCGGTGCCCCGTGGCCACGCGCTGGCCGGACGGCGCTCGGCCCGGCTGGCGGAGTTCGCCGGGGAGAAGTGGATCGCTGCGAGCAGCCGTCCCGAGGAAACCCTGATGGCCGGCGTCCTGGCCCGGGGATTCCAGCCCCGGATGGGCTTCCTGGCCGCCGACTGGATCGCCAAACAGGGCTTCGTGGCGGCCGGCCTGGGGGTCACCCTGGTGCCCGAGCTGGCGGCCTCCTCGGCCCGCGCCGACATCGCCCTGGTCCCGCTGCGGGCGGAGGACTCCCCGCGCCGCGAGGTGTACGCGGCGACCCCCCGCGGCGCGGCCCCCTCACCCGCGACGACCGCCTTCCTGGCGCTCCTGCGCTCAGTGGCCGCCGAGTTGACGGCCTAGCCCGTCCATCCGTCCACGCACCAACAGCCGTACAGCATCCGCGCGTTGGTGCTAGTTCCGTATCGGCCAACGTTCGTCCTGTAGTGCCTCAGATCGCGGATGGCACATGTCTCGGCGAACGCGACGTCGGAAATCCGCCAGCATGCTCGCGGTCAGTCGGGCGAGAATCCGCTCATGATCGCTGAAGCGCAGGGAATCCGCATCCGGCACCGCGGGCATGAACCGCAGGTCCATCCCACCGCCTACGTCGCCCCGACGGCCACGCTCGTCGGTGATGTCCGCGTGGGGCCAAGGGCGCGGGTGATGTACGGTGCGGTGCTCGATGCCGAGGGGTCTCGGATCGAGGTCGGGGAGGCGGCGGTGATCTGCGAGAACGCGGTGTTGCGCGGGTCTGCGGTCGCCGGCGATCAGCCGGTGCTTGTCGGCGACCACGTCTTCGTGGGGCCGCATGCCACGCTGCTGGGCTGCGAGGTCGGCAGATGCGTCTATGTGGCGACCGCGGCGACGGTCCTGCAGTGTGCACGGTTGGGGGCCGGCTCGGTTGTCGCTGTCGGCGCGCTCGTCCATGCGCGCACCGTTCTGCCGGACGAGTACTTCGTGCCGCCGCACACCGTGGCGCTTGACGCGCCGGTGCGGCTGCTGGCCCCTGGCGATCCGGGCCTGGCCGAGGCCGTCGGGCGGGTGGGCTTCGCGCAGGTGGCGTTCGGCGTCGACGCGGAGTGGACCGACCGGATCAGCCGGTACGAGCGCATCGCGGAGGTGCGCGTCGCCGAGTTCGGCACGCACGCGGACGATGAGGTTCTGAATCTCGGCTAGTGCTGTGGCCGGAAAGGTTCACCGGGTCGCGGCGTTCGGTGCGGTGCATCGCAAGGCGGAGGACCGCGCCTCGTACTGGACGTACCGGCGTGGTCCGACAACGCGGCGAGGTGCCGTGCCGGGCGTCGCGACCCGGTGAACCTTTCCGGTCACAGCACTAGCGCCGTATCAGAGACCCTTGTGCTGTGGTGAGGTGACGCGCCGTCCGGATTTCACTCCGGCGGACGCGTCCGGCAAGCTGTGCCGGTGGCAGCGCGAGTGCGGGTCCGTCAGATCGATGACGACGAGGGCAGGCGGCTGCCGCTGATCATCCGTAGGGGCACCGGGTCGGTGGTGACCTGGCGCCGGGGGCAGATGGTGCTGTTGTCCGCGCAGGGCATGCCCGTGGCGAAGATCGCCGAGGTGACGTTCACCAGCGCGGACCGGGTCCGGGATGTGATCCACAACTTCAAGGCTGACGGCTTCGACTCGCCCTATCCGAAGTACGCGGGCGGGCGGCCGAGGACCTTCACCCTGCCCGAGCGCCGGGAGATCAAGAAGATCGCGAAGTCCAAGCCGGCCGAGCACGGCCTGCCGTTCTCAACCTGGAGCCTGGCCAAGCTGGCCGACTTCCTGGTCGCCGAGGGGGTGGTCGACGACATCAGCCACGAGGGCCTGCGGGTCCTGCTCCGCGAGGAGGGCGCCTCGTTTCAACGCATAAAGACCTGGAAGACCTCCCGCGATCCGGACCACGCCGCCAAGAAGGCCCGCGTCGAGCACCTGTACGCCATCACCGACGGCGAGGTCATGCCCGAGGACGGTGAGCCGGAGGTGGTGTTCTGCCTGGACGAGTTCGGCCCGCTGAACCCGCAACCGCACCCGGGCCGGCAGCGGGCCGAACGCGGCGGCAGGCACAAAGACCCCGACCGTGAACCACGCCGCAGGCGGCGGGCGACCTACAACCGCCCACACGGGGTGCGGCACCTGTTCGCCGCCTACGACCTGGCCAAGGACAAGCTCTACGGCCACATCAAGAAGACGAAGAACCGATCGAAGTTCCTGGGATTCTGCCGCTACCTGCGCACCCTCTACCCGCCGACAGTCCGCCTGGCGATCGTGTGTGACAACTACTCCCCGCACCTGACCACCAAGCGGTGCCGCCGGGTGGCGGACTGGGCAGAGGCCAACAACGTCGAGATCGCCTACACCCCGACCAACTCCTCCTGGCTGAACCGCATCGAGGCCCAGTTCACTGCCCTGCGCTACTTCACCCTCGACGGCACCGACCACGCCAGCCACAAAGAGCAGGGCGGCATGATCCGCCGCTACATCATCTGGCGAAACCGCCACGCCGACCACCGGCGCCTACGCGCCGTCGTCGACGGGGCAAAAGTTGCCTGATGCGGCACTAGCTCGGCCTGCCCGGCCCGTACGGGCGCCGCCCGGCGGGGCGTCCGCGGCAAGTGCACTGGAACTCACCCTTCCGGGCGTACGGACGTTCTAGCGTGCCTGCCATGATCTCGCTCAGGATTCGGCGGGCCCTGTTGCTCGCCCTCGCTTCCGTCCTGCTCTGCGTCCCCCAGACGGCCACGGCCCAGACCCCTCCGGACCCCGCGGCACCCGCGCCGACGGCGACGGCGACGCCCGACCGCCCCTCCTACGAGGTGTCGTTGCGCGGCGACACCGACGGCTCGCACTGGACCGGCCGCCAGACGGTGTCCTTCCGCAACTCCGCCCGCACTCCGCTGCGTTCGGTCGACGTCAGGCTGTGGGGCAACGGCACAGACGGCTGCGGAACCCCCGAGGCGCCGTCCCCCGTCCGGGTGGGCCGGGTCGCCGGAGGCACCCCGCGCCCGCTCACCGTCGACTGCACCGCCCTGCAGATCGACCTGCCCGCGCCGCTCCCGTACGGGGCGCGGACGACCCTCTCCTTCGACGTGGACATCACCGTCCCGGACCGCGTCCACCGCTTCGGCAAGGACGGCGCGCACCGCTACCTCGGCAACGCGCTGCCCCTGCTGTCCGTACGCGACGCCCAGGGCCGGCACCTCGACCCGGACGTCGGCTTCGGCGAGAGCTTCTACACCCTGACCGGCGACTTCCGCGTGGTCCTCGACCACCCCAGCGCGCTCCTCGTCCCCGCGACGGGCACCACCACCCGCCGCGCGGGCACACCCGGCCGCACGGTCAGCACCAGCGTCGCGCACGGGGTACGGGACTTCGCGTGGGCGGCGGGCCCCTTCCTGTCGAAGACGGTGACCACGCCCGGCGGGGTACGGCTGAACGCCTACTGGACGGCCGCCACCTCCCCCGAGGGCGTCGCCACCGACCTGAAGGACGCCGTCGGCTCGGTCGACGCGTTCGGGAAGCGCTTCGGGCGCTACCCCTACGGCGAGCTCGACCTCGTCATGAGCGACAACCTCGACGAGTTCGGCAGCATGGAGTTCCCGGGCCTCGTCCTGCTCTGGACCGAACCGGAGGGGTCGGCCGTCGTCCACGAGATCGCCCACCAGTGGTTCTACGGCATCGTCGGCAACGACCAGTTCACCTCGCCCTGGCTGGACGAATCCTTCGCCCAGTACGCGAACCAGTCGTACTACGGCCTGGACACCACCACCTGCTGGGACGACCAGGGAGCCTGGCCCAGCGACACCGCGGCCCTCACCCACTCCATGGCCTACTACGCGGCCGGACACCGCTCGGAGTTCGTCCGCGTCGTCTACCTCCGCGGCTCCTGCGCCCTGCACGATCTGGAACGTACCCTGGGCAC
The DNA here is from genome assembly GCF_057834205.1 of Streptomyces sp. GL_148. Taxonomy (NCBI): domain Bacteria; kingdom Bacillati; phylum Actinomycetota; class Actinomycetes; order Kitasatosporales; family Streptomycetaceae; genus Streptomyces; species Streptomyces sp. GL_148. Next base: position 8,393,545 of record NZ_CM174396.1, read on the forward strand.
CCCGGCGATGACGGCCATGCTGCGCGGCTACGTGCGCGACCACTGGCTGGGCGTCTCCACCACCACGGACTTCAAGCGCGCCGCCCAGGCGGCAACGCCCCGGGACCTCACCCCGTTCTGGACGGAACACAGGATCCACTGACCACTCGACCCCGACAGCGCCCCTGAACGACCTCGGGGGCGGTGTCGGGGTCGGCCCCGGGTCGGTCCCCGATGTCCGGCGCGAGCACCGTCCGTAGCGTCGTTCCCATGTGGAGAAACGGGAAGAACGGGACCGGCGGGAAGCGCCGGATGTCGCCGTGGAAGCGGGCGTTGCTGATCCTCGGTTCGCTGGTCGCGACCTTTGCCCTGGTCATAGGCGTGCTCTTCACCTGGCTCTACACGGGAGCCAAGGTGTCCACCGTCGGCGCGGTGGACTTCCGCAATGCCCTCGCGGTGCCGCCCCTCGCCGCGTCCACCGTGGAAGCGGACGGAACACGCGTCTTCGACCTGCGGATGCGGACGGGGGAGACCGAGTTCACGCCCGGGACCAAGACCCCCACCTGGGGGTTCAACGGGAGCCACCTCGGCCCCACCCTCCGCGCGGCGAAGGGGGAGAAGGTCCGGGTGAAGGTGTCCAACGCCCTGCCGGAGGCCTCCAGCGTCCACTGGCACGGCATGCACCTGCCCGCCAAGATGGACGGCGGCCCGCACCAGATGGTCCCGGCGGGCGGCAGTTGGACCCCCGAGTGGACGGTGGACCAGCCGGCCTCGACCCTCTGGTACCACCCGCACCCGCACGGTGCGACCGAGTCGCACGTCCAGCGCGGTCTCGCGGGCCTGTTCCTCCTGGACGACGCGCAGTCGACGGCCCTGACCCTGCCCAAGACGTACGGGGTCGACGACATCCCGGTCATCGTCCAGGACGTGTCCTTCGACGGCGCCACGTTCGACCACGGCCACAAGCTGATGCGCAACGTCGGGTTCCTCGGCGACCGGACGATGGTCAACGGCACGCTGGACCCGTACGTCACCGTGCAGGACGAACTGGTCCGGCTGCGCCTGCTGAACGCCTCCACCGCCCGCGTCTACACCTTCGGCTTCGACGATGGCCGGGCCTTCCGGCAGATCGCCTCGGACGGCGGCCTTCTCGAAGCCCCGCACACGGCCGACCGCCTGCGCCTGTCGCCGGGGGAGCGCGCGGAAGTCGTCGTACGCATACGGCCGGGCGAGCGGACGGTCCTGCGCTCGTACCCCCTGGACGCCGGCCTGGACTTCTGGAATCAGCGCTTCGGCGGCGGCGACGACTCCTTCGACGTGATGCAGCTGCGGGCGGCGCCCACCCTGCGACCGTCGGCCGAGCTGCCGGAGGCACTGGTGGCCTCGGCGCTCCCCACCGGTGAGGACTCGGTGCGCGGCCGCTTCTTCGATCTCAAGATGTCCGGCATCAACGGCCGGAAGATGGACATGTCCCGGGTCGACGAGACGGTCACCCGCGGCACGTCCGAGACCTGGACCCTGCGCAACAACGACGGGATGCCGCACAACTTCCACGTCCACGACGTCCAGTTCCGCATACTCGACATCAACGGCTCGGCCCCGCCCCCGCCGTTGCGCGGACCGAAGGACACCGTCTTCATCCCGTCCGGTGCCACGGTCCGCATAGCCCTGCGCTTCGACGGCCCCTCGGACCCGGACACCCCGTACATGTACCACTGCCACCTCCTCTACCACGAGGACGAGGGCATGATGGGCCAGTTCACGGTGGCGGACCCAGGCCGCCCGACACCCGCCCCCACACTCCCGCCCGCCTCCGGCGCACACCAGCACTAGCAGAGGGGCGGGGCGGTGTCAGAGCGTCCCCTAGGGCCTGTCGTCAAACTCCCGTCTGCCTCGCGACGCCTGGAGTTTGACGACAGGCCCTAGGGGCGGGCATCCCATCGGTGCAGCAGGGACCCGTCCCGGCCGAATACGTCCATGCGGTAGCCCTTGGCCGTGGAGAGCTGCTCGAATTGCCTGAGGTACGAGACAACGGAATCCCGCTGCTTTTCGAAGAGGGAGTTCTCCGACTCGATCTGCGTGGTCCGCAGGATCAGCAGCGGAGCCTCCTCGGGACCTGCCTCCTGCTGGATGGCGTACACGCTCTCGTCCCCGCCCGCTCGCTGATACCGCTCGGCCAGCGCGAGGGCGGTCGACGGCGCGGCCGTACTCGTCACGGTCGGCCCGGCCGACGAAACGGCACCCTCGCGTTCCGTACATGCCGTCAGGAGAAGCGAGCAGCCGACGATCAGGGAGGCCGTTCGTACCCGTACCCGTATGCGTACCCGTATCTGCACGTCGCTCCTCAACTCACGTCTCACCAAGCCATGGCGGTTTCATTCTCACCCGTCAGCTGAGTACGGCGGCCCGCAAGCCGGTGAAGTCGGCGCGCACCGGGTTCAGGGTGAGGAGGGAGGAGAGGCTCAGGGTGCGTTGGCCGGGCCTGTGCTCGTCGAGGACGGAGGTGGGGAGGACGTAGAAGGTCCACTGGGTGAGGTCCAGGGGGTCCAGGGTCTTCTTGTCCTGGTGTTTGAGGAGGCAGAAGACGTACACGTCCGCGCGGCGCAGGCGGGCCGGGTCCACTGCCCCGGTGACCGCGTCCCAGCCTTCCGCCGGAGCGATGGAGAAGGTGATGGTGGACAGCCGGGCCTGACCCCACTCCTGAAGGTAGGCCGCCGACTTGACCTCGACCTGGGGTCCACCGGGCACCCGGATGTCCACCGAGTCCCAGTCCACCCGAGTGCCTTCATCGGCCACCTCGAGCGCGAGGGCGACGATGTACTCGGCGAGCGCTCCGCGGAGCGTGTTGCCGACGAGCCCCGAATACGCCCACGCCCAGAAGTCGAGCAGGCTCCCGTGGTCGGAGCCGTCCAGGTGGAGGGATTCCTTCCCCGTGCGACGGCGAGGCAGTATCGCGTCGAGTCCTTCAGTCATGGACACATTCTGCGGCCCTCGGTCCGGACCGGCGGAGGCGGGTGGACTACGCGAACTCGGAAGGGACCGCCGGAGGGTTGCGGGCTCGCCGAGCATGACCCCTGGGTGTGACGGAAGGGCAAGCGGGCGGCTCCCGTCTTCCAGGCCGTCTACCTCTGATCTTGGCCAGTGCTCCGCCCTTCAGGGCGGGGGTGAAGGCCGTGGCTGTCGTACTCCTGGCGGAGCCTGCGGGAGCTGACGCCCTTGAGGGAGTTGACCAGCTTGGAGAGCTGGACCTTGGGCGGGTAGTGCACGAGCAGGTGCACGTGGTCCTGTTCTCCGTTGAACTGCTTCAGCTCGGCCTCGAAGTCGGCGCAGACCTCCCGCATGATCTCTTCGGTACGGGTCAGCATGGCATCGGTGAACGCCGCCCGCCTGTATTTGGTGACGAAAACCAAGTGAACGTGCAGGTTGTAGACAACATGGCGACCGGTTCTGACATCGGGATTCGGGTCCCAGCGCGGTGACATACACCTGGAACCTGCTGCACGCCTGGTGGCGGATGATGCCCGGGACCTGAACATCACCCGCGTGCACCGCCGCTGGGGCATGGCCAACATTCCCAAGGCGGGCCGGGTGCGCTTCCGGTGGACGAAAGGCCTGCCCGTCGGCAAGCGTGCCAACGCGGAGAATCGGATCACCGGGGCCCGGCTGATCAAGGACGCGCTCGGCTGGCACATCGCCTTCCGCGTCCAGACCTTGGAGGCCAAGCCCGCACCCCATCAGGGGCCGGAGGCCGGCATCGACGTGGGCGTCACCGTGCCCCTCGCCCTCTCGGACAGCGAAACGTGCGATCACGGCGAGTGGCTGACCGGCAAGGAGAAGGCCAAGCTCCTGCGCTTGGAGCAGCGCGCCGCCCGGCGTAAGCGCCACCGCAAGCCAGGCGAGCGCACCAGCCGCCGGCTGCACCGCACCTACGACCAGATCGCAGGACTCCGAGCGAAAGCCAAGCGCCGGGCCCTGGACTGGCAGCACCAGACGACCACCACCATCGCCCGCCCCTGGGGGCGATCATCAGGTTTCCGTGATGTGGTGCTTGGAGTGCCGATGAGTTTTGCGGCGACTGGCTGTCTACCTCTGTGTAAGACCGAATCCCTAGCAGCCGCCCCGAAAGGGTGAGGAACATGAAGTACATGATCCAGATGAACGTCCCTGCCGCCGAGTGGGACGCCATCATGTCCTCGTACTCCGAGGACGACATGAAGGCCATGTTCGCCCACATGGGTGCCCTCAACGAGGACATCACCGCCGCCGGCGAATGGGTCGACGGCCAGGGCCTCGGCGGTCCCTCGCTGGTCAAGACCGTACGGGCCGGAAGCGACGGGCGACCGCAGGTGACCGACGGCCCGGCCCAGGAGGGACACATCCTGGCCGGGTACTGGCTGGTCGACGTCAAGAGCGAGGACCGGGCCCTGGAGATCGCCGCACGGGCGTCGGCCTGCCCCGGCCCGGGAGGAAAGCCGGGGAGCGACCCGGTCGAAGTACACCCGATCCCCGCAGACCCGACCCAGGCCTGAGCCGAGCACGCCGTGACGGCCTGCCCATCACTACGGCGAGGGCGAGGCCGTCCTGGGCGGCACGGCGAGCACCCGGTCCAGGTCCTGGACCATGGCGGGCAGAGCGCGGCTCACGGACCGCAGCACGCCGGTACGGCGCGCGGTCCCCGTCACCCCGCCATCGGGCCCCGGCGCCGGTTTCAGACCATCAGCAGGAGCCTGGTGTTCGGTACGAGCTTCCGGTTGACGCTGGTGCTCTGCACGAAGATCGTGAAATCGTCGTTGTGGTCGGGCTTGACCCGTGCCTCCACGGCCGGCAGGCCGAGCAGGGCTCGGGCCTCCGGCCCCGTGTAGACCCGGTCCGTCTTCTTCTCCAGCACCGCGATCTGCTTCTTCGCCTGGATCTTTTCCGGCTTGCTCAGCTGGTAGAACGCGCCACCGGTGCGGTAGGTGTGCCCCGACTCGACGACCCACTCCCGGATCGCCGCGTCACGGGCCACCGGGAGCAGCTGGTACGCGGAGGGATCCACCGGGGCGAGGCCGGCCGCCTTGATGGTGTCCTTGTTGACCGCGTCCCCGCCGGTGGAGAACACCGCCCGCGATCCCCGGATGCCCTTGGCGCGGCCCACCATGAACTTCTCGGTGGCCTCCTTGATGACCTGCCCGGCCTCCTCGAGACCCTGCGTGCTCGTGGCGTCCCAGATGGCGATGTTCTCCTTCGGGAAGCCGCACTGCATGGCCTCGCGCTTGCCCATCTGGTCCGGCACGAGGACGGCCAGCGTCCAGTTGTCCTCCTGCGTCGCGATCATCTCGGCCACGGCCTTCACCAGTTCACGCGGATCCCGGGCAGGCGCGTCCGGGGAGCGGTGGCTCGCGTTCTCCTGCCCGTCGGTCAGCACGAACGTCAGGAAGCTGTGGTCGCCGTACAGCTGCGCCGTCTGGGCCAGCTCGCGCTGCGACTTCAGCGAGGCCGCCAGCAGCGCCGTCATCCCACCGGTCCGGTACAGCTGCTTCAGCGACGGCATCCGCAGCACGTCCTTGTCGTAGACGACGCACTCCACCTTGTCCGCGAAGACGTACACCGTGACGCGGGTCTCCTGGTCCAGTTCACCCGACCGCCGGGCCAGGTACGCGATCTGCTGGTCGGCGACTTCGACGACCTTGCGGCTCAGGTGCGACATGGACGAACTGGCATCCAACACAAGAGCAACGTGGTTGATGTAGTTCTGGTTTCCGGACATGGAAGCTCCCCCTCGTTCCGACTGGATGCTCCTACCGTCTCATCCACCACTGACAATCGATCTTGGCTCCGATGGCGGACGAGGGCGTCCCGCTCAGGTGCGAACGCCGCCGCGCGAGGGGTGTTGTGGGGTGTCGAAACGTTTCGCCCGCGGCGTTCGAGTGAACGGTCGTTCCTGTCGGCTCCGCCGGGCGTTGAATCGGCTGACGCACCCACCCAGGGGAGCGTCCCCAGATCCTTGAGTCCTTAGGGGAACCAATGCGTATTCGCTCTGCCGTCACCGCCTCCGTCCTCGCCGCCGGCATCCTGCTGGGCGGCGCCGGCGCGGCCCTCGCCAACGACGGTGTCGACATCGACTACTTCTCGGGTGGCCACAAGGGCTTCTCGTCCAACTGCTCGTCCGCGGCCGCAGTCCCGGCGGCCTTCGGCCCCGCCTACACCTCCACCTGCGCGAAGGAAGGCGAGGCGGAGTGGCTCAAGGGTGCCCACCTCGGCGCCAAGTAAGAACGTCCGGCCCGGGCCGGCGAGCGGGGGCGGTCGGACGGCGACGTCCGACCGCCCCGGCGGTGTGAGCGGTGTCAGTGGCTCCGGCCCTGCGCCGCGAGCCGACGCCGTACGGCCAGGACGAGCACCGCCGTGGCGAGGACGGCCACACCGCCCAGCCGCAGGATCGCGTCGTAGGCGTCCTCGGGCGACCGTTGCGGCGTCATCGCCGAGATCCCCGCGGCCGCTCCGGCCAGCGCGATCGCACCCCCGGTGACCAGGAACGTCAGCAGGACCCCCGATGCCTCCCCGGCCCTGGCCGGAGGGACGAGCTGTTGGGTCGCCACGCTGGCGTACGTCCACCCCAGCCCGAGGCCCAGGCCGCACCACGCGAACACCGGTACGTACAGCCACCAGGCGGTGACCTGCGTCAGCGCGTACATCCCCGTGCCGGCGCCGATTCCGGCCAGCGCCATCACCGTGGTCGGCCGCAGATGCCGGCCCAGCCGCGCTCCCAGCGGCCCGCTGAGCGCCACCAGCAGCGCCGGGGCCAGGAAGACCGTACCGGCCAGGAGCGGCGAGAGCCCCCGTACGCCCTGGAGGTAGAGGGTGGCGAGGAAGACGGTCACGCCGTAACCCATGTTCGTGAGCGTGCCCATCCCGGTGACCAGGACGTACGGGACGTCGCGAAACAGCCCCAGATCGATCAGCGGGTGCCGGGCCAGCCGCTCCCGCACCAGGAACAGCCAGCCGCTCACCACCGCCACCGCGAAGCCGAGCATGACGCGAGCACTGCTCCACCCCCAGGCGTCCGCGCGCTCCACGGTCAGGGTGAGGGCTGCCAGCGCACCGACGATCAGGGCGCACCCGAGCAGATCGAGCTCGCGCGGCGCCGTCGTATCGCGCGAGTCCGGGACGTACGCGAGAGCGGTGAGCAGCGAGAACAGGCTCAGCGGCGCCATCAGCCAGAAGATCCAGCGCCAGCCCGGCCCCTCAGTGCACCCTCCGCCCACGAAGGGCCCGATCGCGGTCCCGATGTTGGCGACGCCGAACACGGCGCCCAGGGCCTTGGCGCGGGACTCCTCGGGAAAGGTGTTGGTGATCACGGACACGGCCACCGGGAAGACGAACGCCGCGCCCACCCCCTGGGCGATCCGGGCCACGACCAGCGGACCGAGGCCGGGAGCCAGCGCGCACCCCACGGTTCCGGCGGTGAACAGGGCGGTTCCGGCCAGCAGTGTGCCCCGCCGACCGAAGACGTCCCCCACCCGGCCGCCGATGATGAAGAAGCAGCCGATGGCGAGCATGTACGCGGACAAGGTCCACTGCGCGGCCGACACCGTGACGCCGAGCTCCGCGGCGATCCCCGGGATGGCGAGGTTGAGCGCGAAGAAGTCGAGCTGGATGCAGAACAGGGCGACGGCGACCGCGATGAAGGCCCCCTTGCGCGCCGAGGTGGAAGTCTCTGCGCGCATGAGGGGCGTTCCTCTCAGCGGTCAGCGGTCAGCGGTCAGCGGTCAGCGGTCAGCGGTCGGCTCGGCCATCGGCCATCGGCCATCAGGCCGTCGGCAGTCAGCGGGGCGCCACGGCTCCGGAGTCCGGCGACTGCTGGAGCCCGGAGGCATCGACGGCCTCGAAGTCCGAACCCTTGAAGCCCTTGAGCGCGTTGAGCTGGGCATTGTCCCAACCAGGGTTCTCCTCGCCGGTGAGGTACCAGGCCGACCCGTTGTCGGCGACGATGGCCCCGTACTTCTTCAACGCCTCGGCCACGGCCAGGGCCTGAGGGCCCAGCGCCGAGGTGTCCACCGAGCTCTTGAGCCGCAGCCGCAGTCCCATGGGCGGCAGCGATGCGTCCGCCGCGGAGCCCGCCTGATGCCTCGCCGGCCAGACGTAACTCTGGTCCGTACGGGGCACCGTCATCCGGATCGCGTGGTCCACCAGCCCGCCCGCGGCCTCCTCGTAGCGCACCAGGCCCGGCAGGATGGCGAGGCCGGCGGCATCGGCCGACGTCCAGTCGGCCGGCCGCAGCTCGTGGCTCCGCAGGTCGAAGACCGCGCCCGAGCCGGCATGCCAGGCGTTGCCGCCCTGCGCGCTTGCGTTCCAGAGCTCGTACGACTTGCACAGGGCACGGTCCCAGACGACGACATGGCGGTCCCCGGAGCTCTCCGGGCCGTTCTCGATTCCGGCGTTCTGCGGAATCCGGTACCCGGACGCATCGCTTTCCTCGGCGATGTCCAGCGAGACCTTCGATTCCGGCACGGTCGTGTCCGAGACGGTGATGGGAATGCCGAAGGGCTCACCGTCGATGAGCCCCGCCCCGAAGTCGGGGTGCAGGGGCTCCGCGGCACCGATCGAGGAGACGTACCGGTCCGAGCTCGGGTGCACGGGAAGCGTGTCCACGGGAGCGTGCCAGAAGCTGTCCGGCAAGGCGGTCCGGCAGGAACCGTCCTGCGGGCCGGCGGCAACCGGGGCGGCCGCCGCGAGGGCAGATCCGTGGCCGGAACCCGCGTACCCGGACAGCAGACACGTGGCGGCGAAGGCGGAGACGACGGAGGCGGTGGGGATCCGACGCCTCCGGTGGAGTGCGGTTCCGCGTTTCGTTGCCATGGCCTCACCTCATCCGCGGCTGCCTTCCCAGCGATCTCTTCCAGCCTAGGCACGTTCCGGCCCCGCTGCTCTGCCGCGCCCGCGGGAACCCGGGTGCGGTGTTCCGGGGGGCGGTCGGCAGGCGGCCCGGCCGGCGCGTGTCGCGCTCCTGGCGCCCCGCGAGTGCTCCCGGTTGCCGTTGTGGCCCAGGGAACGTCCAGCGTTCAATGAGATGGGCCGAACACGAGGTGATCGCTGATGACAGGAACACGGACGGACGAAGCCGAACACGTCGAGGGCCGTGGCCGTGCCCGTCGGCCGGGAGCGGACGACTTCGACGCGCGCTCAGCGGAGTTCATGAGCCGCTTCGGCCTGGCCGGAGGGACGGAGCGCAGCACGCGGCTGGCCACGGGGCTGAACCGGATAGCGGTGAGGATCGCACCGTACGCCGACCCGGTCGCGACCCAGCTGCTCAGCGACCTCGCCGTGTGGGTCTTCGCCTTCGACGACCTCTGCGACGAGGACCTCCCGAGTCTCACCCCCACCGAGATGCACACGATGGTCGCCCGGCTCCAGCGGACGATCGAGGCCCCCGAGGTTCCCCTCGACACAGACCCCTTCGGCCTGGCCCTGCGCGACATCCGGCTCCGAGTTGAGGCGATCGCCACCCCGGTGCAGGTCAGGAGGTGGGTCGACGCGATGCGCGGCTACTTCCTCGCCGAGGCCCGCATCGGCGCCGACACGACCGCGCCGGGAGACCCGCAGGACGTGAGCGACTACCTGCTCACCCGCCTGCACTCCGGAGCCGCCCTGGCCGTACCCGTGCTGCTCGACGCGGTCGGTGCGGCACTGCCCGCAGCGCTGTGGGAGGACCGGCGCATCCGTGCACTGACCGAGATGGCGGCGGGGATCGTGGTCGTGGACACCGACATCCACTCCTTCGCGAAGGAGAACGAACGCGGCAGCCGCAGCGGCAACTTGGTAGCCCTCCTGAACGGCCCGGCCGGACCTGGACCTGGGTCTGGAGCCGGAGCTGGATCCAGACCCAGACCTGGAGCCGGACAGGGCCTGCAAGCCGCTTCCACGCTCCGCGACTCGATCATGCACCGGTTCCTGCAGCTGGGTCAGCAGACCGCGAAGGCCCCGGCGGACCCGCGGATCCAAGGCCATCTGGACGCACTCACCCAGTACATCTGCGGTGTGCGGGACTGGTGCGGGGCGACCTCCCGCTACTACCCCGGGCAACTGGACGGTACCCACCACCAGCCCCGCCGAGTCGGGACCGCGGCCCGCCCACCGGACGGCATCCCCCTCTCGGCCCCGCCGATCGCATCGATCGCATGGTGGTGGGCGGTCGACGGTGCCCCGCCGGCGACTCCTTGATCAGGATCAGGATCAGGGACCCGGCGCAGGGCCCCACAGCGCCCTGCGCCGGACCGGTCCGGGGCCGGACTCGGTCGTCATCCGCCGCTGCGCCAGATGTTGTCGAAGGCCGCGTTCTCGATGGCCCGGCGCTGTCGTACGGACGCCAGTTCCACCAATGCGTCGTTGACGGCGGCCAACACCGTCGCGACGCTGTCGTCGGCCACGTCCGGAGCGTCCCCGGCCCGGCCGTCGCCGCCCTCCAGCGCCTGCGCCAGGAGAACGAGGACAGGATCCTCCGACCTCCACCGCTCCTCGGCCCGACGACGGGCAGGCGAATCGGCCGGCACCAGCTCACCGGCCCGCAGGGAGAACCCGCGGCGGCGTTGCCGTACGAGCTGCCCTTCCTCCTCCAACACGGCCTGGTAGCTCGCGGACAGGCCGAGCCCTCTGCGCCACAGCCAGTCGGCGACGGACTCGTAGGGCGCCTCCCGTACGAGCGACGCCGCTGCCGCGTCCAGCAAGGGATCACCCAGTGCCGCTTCCTCACCCGGCACGATGTGATCACCGTCCAGCCCGATGGCCCGGGCGGCAAGGAGGTCGACCACCTCGGCCCCCGCGAGCGCGAGCGACAGCTCGCCCTGCTCGGCAGTCCGGCCGGACTCCACGTCCATGGCAATGATCAACAAGTCCCGCGGTGTCGTCATCAAGGGCTCCTCTCAACCGTGCAGGCAGGGCGCCGGCCAATTATCGATCAGCTCGGCCACCTGTGGGCGACCCCGCCCCCGTCCGTTCGCAAGACGTCACATTCACCCAGGGGAAGGCCGACGCCGGCGGCGGAGCCGCTTCCTTCGGGAACGGGGTAACGCCGAGAGCGCGAAACAGTAGTAAGCCACCGTATGTTCGTTATTGTCGCGTTGTGGGAGAGGGAAAGACCTGTACCTGTACTGGTACGGCCAGCGAAGGAAGACACTCGCATGTCCGAGATCACGCTCGACAAGAACACCGCCCTGGTCCTCATCGACCTTCAGGAGGGGATCATGGCCAAGCCCGTGGTCACCCCCGCCGAGCGGATCCTCTCCAAGGCCGTCCGGCTCGCCGACGCCTTCCGTGCGGCCGGCCTGCCCGTGGTCCTCGTGAAAGTCGCCTGGTCCCCGGACGGGGGCGACCTGCCCACCACCCACACCGACCGGCCCGGTCTGAGCACCGCGCCTCCGGCCGAGTTCTCGGTACTCTCGGCCGAACTGACCACCGGCGCGCACGACATCGTCGTCACGAAGCGGCACTGGGGCGCCTTCACCGGCACCGAGCTCGACCTCCAGCTGCGGCGACGCGGCATCAGGCGGATCGTCCTCGCCGGCATCGCCACCAGCATGGGGGTCGAGTCCACCGCCCGCTCCGCCTGGGAGCACAGCTACGACGTGGTCTTCGCCGAAGACGCCACCACCGACATGGACGCGGACGCCCACGCCCACAGCTTCGGCAAGATCTTCCCCCGGATCGGGCTGGTCCGCTCCACCGACGAGATCCTGACGGCCCTCAAGGGCCTCGCCGGCTGACCCCGAGCAGAGCCCCCTCCACGACAGTGCCTCCTCCGCTACGGGAGCAGCTCCAGGGTGATGTGCGGGGCCAGGGCGCGCAGGAAGTCGGGCGCGTCGAAGATCTCGCCCGCGGAGGCGACGCCGACCGTACGGATGCGGCCGCTCAGGACCCGGTCCAGGGCCTCCACGACGAGGGGGGCCGTGACGGCGTAGATGTCCTGCCCGCGGGCCACGGCGCGGCGTTCGGCGCCGCCCGAGCGCACGACCGCGTCGACGAGGAAGGTCTGGTCGGACCGTCCGCTGTCGTCGGCCGCGGCCGGCGCCGGCGTGCCGGGGGCCGCGATGTCGCGTACCGCCTCGACCGTCATGTACGTGGTGACGTCCGGGATCGGCAGGTGGCTGGGCACGGTCACCACGTCGGCCATCGTGAACTCCCCGATCACCTGCCGGGCCCCCATCGGCTCGGGGAAGCGCCACTCGAGGGTCGGCGGGGCGTCGGTGCGGTACTCCCACTGCCCGCCCGCGTAGCGCATGCGCCGCTCACCGCGCCGCTCCCGCGAGACCGCGCCCGAAAGCCGGGTCCCGGCGGTGGGGTGCCAGCTGCTCAGGGCGTACGCGACGTGCGCCTCCTGGGCCTCGGCCCAGTCGCCCATCGCCGCGGTGACCAGCAGGTCGCCGAGACCGCCGAAGAAGGCCATCGCCGGGACGATCACGGCACCGGCGTCCCGCGCCCGGTCGGCGAAGTGCGCGAAGGTGTCGATGTTGGCCTCGAGCTCGGCGGCCACGTCCAGGTAGGGGATCCGCGCCCGCAGGGCCGCCTCGATCACGGGGCCGGTCGTCGAGGCGAACGGCCCCGCGCAGTTGATCACAGCTGCCGCGCCGGCCAGCGCGCGGTCCAGCGCGTCCGGGTCGGCCACCGTCGCCGGGCGGGCTTCCAGGCCGGTCTCGTACGCCAGCGCCTTCAGCTTCTCGCCGTCGCGGCCCGACAGGACCGGCACGAACCCGCGCTCCACCAGCTCCGCCACCACGAACCGCCCGGTGTGCCCGTACGCGCCGAACACCGCCACCATCTGACCTGATCCCATGGTCCCGCTCCCCTGCAATCGCCCGTACCGGAAGTCGTATCCGTACCCGTACCTGTACCCGTACCCGTATGACGCCGCGGGCCGCAGGCCCTCAAGGCCCGTCCCGCCCCGCTCCGTCATGGACATCCTGTCGCGGAACACCAGCCGCCCACCACTGTCCGGAACGACATGACCCGTACACTTCCGGACATGACCACTGTCGCGCTGGCCGTCACCGACGGCATGCTGCACTTCGAGTTGTCCCTGGCCTGCGAGGTCTTCGGCTCCGACCTGACCCACCTCGTGAACCCCTGGTACGGCTTCTCGATCTGCGGGCCGGGCGCCGTGCAGATCGACCGCTTCCGCATGGAACCCGACCACGGACTCGACCACCTCGCGCAAGCGGACACCGTGATCGTCCCCGGCTGGGCCGACGTCGACCGGGACCCGCCGGCCGAGCTCATCGACGCGGTACGCGCGGCTCACGGGGCCGGCGCGCGCGTGGCCTCCCTGTGCACGGGCGCCTTCGTGCTGGCCGCCGCCGGACTGCTGGACGGCAAACGCGCGACCACGCACTGGGGACACACCAGGGAACTGGCCAGACGCCACCCCCTCGTCACCGTGGACCCCGACGTCCTCTACGTGGACAACGGCAGCGTGCTGACCTCCGCCGGCAAGGCCGCCGCCATGGACCTCTGCCTGCACCTGGTGCGCCTCGACCACGGCGCCGCGGCCGCGAACAAGATCGCCCGCCGTCTGGTCGTCCCGCCACACCGCGGCGGCGGCCAGGCGCAGTTCGTCACGACCCCCGTGCCCGATCCCGGCAACCATCCGCTCGCCGACCTCTTCCCGTGGGCGCTGCAACGCCTCGACGAGCCGCTCACCGTGGAGGACCTGGCCCGCCGGGCCCGGATGAGCTCGCGCCACCTGGGCCGCCACTTCAAGTCGGTGACCGGCACCACCCCGTTGCAGTGGCTGCACACCCAGCGCATCCGCCACGCCCAGGAACTGCTGGAAACCACCGACGACACCGTCGACACCATCGCGACGGCCACCGGCATGGGCACCGCCACCACCCTGCGCCGCCACTTCGCCCGCACGGTGGGCGTCCCGCCGGACACCTACCGCCGGACCTTCCGCTCGGGGGCGGCCCCGGCCCACCCGACGGCGTAAGCGTTCGACCGTTGACGCCGCCGAAGGGCCCTCCCTAGATTCGCCGCATGGCGACTCCCGAGACCTTCCCCGTGGCCGGCGAACCCCGATCCGCGGCACCTTCCGCCTGGTGGCGGAGCGCCGCGATCTACCAGATCTATCCCCGCAGTTTCGCCGACGGCGACGGCGACGGGATCGGTGACCTCGCCGGGATCCGCGCGCGGCTCCCGTACCTGCGCGGGCTCGGCGTGGACGCGGTGTGGATCAGCCCCTGGTATCCGTCCCCGATGGCCGACGGAGGGTACGACATCGCCGACTACCGGGACATCGACCCGGTGTTCGGCACCCTGGCGGAGGCCGAAGCGCTGCTGTCCGAGGCGCACGACCTGGGCATCCGGGTGATCGTCGACATCGTCCCCAACCACTGCTCGGACCAGCACCCCTGGTTCCGCGAGGCCGTCGCGGCCGGCCCCGGCTCGCCCGAACGCGCGTGCTTCTGGTTCCGGCCCGGCCGTGGCGAACACGGCGAACTGCCGCCCAACAACTGGCAGTCCGCCTTCGGAGGCCCCGGCTGGCGGCGGGTGACCGAGGCCGACGGCACACCCGGCGAGTGGTACCTGCACCGGTTCGCCCCCGAACAGCCCGACTTCAACTGGGAAAACCCCGAAGTCCGGGCGGAGTTCGAGTCGATCCTGCGGTTCTGGCTCGACCGGGGCGTGGACGGCTTCCGCATCGACGTCGCCGACAACCTCGTCAAGGACCCGGCGCTGCCCGACCACGAGAGCGGCCCCGGCCCCTGGGCCGACCAGGACGGCGTCCACGACATCTACCGCGCCTGGCACAAGGTCCTCGACGCCTACGACCACGATCCGGTCTTCGTGGGCGAAGTGTGGACGCCCGACCCCGAGCGATTCGCCCGCTACCTGCGCCCCGACGAGCTGCACACGGCGTTCAACTTCCCCTTCCTCCAAAGCCCCTGGGACGCGGCGGCGCTGCGCAAGGTAATCGATTCGACACTCGCCGAGCACGCCCCGGTCGGCGCCGCCGCCACCTGGGTGCTCTCCAACCACGACACCACCCGCCACGTCACCCGGTACGGGCGCGGCGACACCTCGTACGCGCTCGACGGCCGCCGCGTACACGGCGTCCCCGCCGATCTCGGCCTCGGGCGGCGCCGGGGCCGGTCCGCGGCCCTGCTGACGATGGCCCTGCCCGGCTGCGTCTACGTCTACCAGGGCGACGAGCTGGGCCTCGAGGAGGTCGAGGACATCGCGCCGGCGCTCCGCCAGGACCCGACGTTCTTCCAGACCGGGGGCGAGGACCTCGGCCGGGACGGCTGCCGGGTACCCCTCCCGTGGGGGGACGAGGCGCCGGACTCGAAGTCCTGGCTGCCCCGGCCGGCCGAGTGGGCCGCCCGGAGCGTGCGCGAGCAGAGCGCCGACCCGGACTCGATGCTGGGCTTCTACCGCCGGGCCCTGGCCCTGCGATCCACCCAACCGGCCCTGCTCGAAGGGCAATTCGCCTGGCTGCCCGCCCAGCCGGGCGTACTCGCCTTCGCCCGCACCGCGGCGGGGTCCTCCGTACGCTGCCTGGTGAACCTCTCGGGCGGCCCGGTTCCGCTGCCGGAGCACACCGAAGTCCTGATCACCGGCGGGCCTTTGGAGAACGGGGCCCTGCCCCGGGACGCCGCGGTCTGGCTGCGCTGAAGGAACCGCCGTGCAGGCTGGTCGTGCCCTACGGTGACGGCGGGCCGGGTCCCCGGCCCGCGCCCCGGTGTCCGCCCGTACGGGGCCTGCGCGGCAGGGCGATGGCCGCCAGCGGCAGGGCGACGGCCAGGACGCAGCTCGCGACGGTGAAGGCCGCGGAGGTGGCGGCGACGGTGACGACGCCCGCCTCGTCCGCGGAGTTCTCGTTGGCGGCCAGGACGACGGCCCCGGCCACCGCCAGCCCCACCGCCCCGCCCAGTTGCCGGATGCTCTGGCGCAGGACGGAGGCGTCGGCCCGCTTGCCCGGGGGAACCGCGCGCATGAGCTCGGCGCTCAGGGCGGGGACCGGCAGGCCCATCCCGGCCCCCGCGAGGAGCATCCCCGGGACCTGCCAGAGGTACTCGCGCGACGGCAGGGCGGCCGTCCAGGCCACCGCGCCGACGGTGGCGGCCGTCAGACCGAGCAGGACGGGCACCCGGACCGAGCGGGAGCGGTCCAGTAGGAACCCGGAGAGGAAGGTGCCCGCCGCCGAGGCCGCGACCAGGGGCAGCAGGGCGATCCCGGTGGCCAGGAGTGAGAGGCCCATCGCCTGGCGCAGGTACACCGTGCCGTGCACCAGCACGATCAGCTGGGGTGCCTGCACCAGGAAGGTGAGCGCCACGGCCACGGCGTACGGACGGATGCCCAGCAGCCGCAGGTCGAGGAGGGGGTGGCGGGACCTCAGGATGAGACGCACCGCCACGCCCATCGCCACGGCGCCCGTCGCGAGCCCGGTGAGCGTCCTGACATCGGTGAAGCCCCAGACGCCGCACTGGTAGAGCCCGAGGACGAGCACGACCAGGGAGAAGACCACCGCGAGGGGCTGGACCACGGACAGGGAGCCGCCCTGCGCCCGATTGCTCAGCCGCGCCCTGGTGATCATCCACAGGCACGCGGCGCCGACGGGCAGGTTGACGAGGAAGACGGAGCGCCAGCCGAGGAGGTGGGTGAGGACCGCGCCCACGATCGGGCCGAGGACGAGGAAGAGCTGTGCCAGACCGGCGTAGACGGCCAGGGCCCGGCCCCGGGCCTCTTCCTCGTACACGTCCGTGATCACAGACGTGGCCACCGGCAGCATCAGCGCACCACCGATGCCCTGTACGGCCCTCACCGTGACGAGGTACGGCTCGGCGGCGTCACCCGACGGGGCCAGCGCGCAGAGCCCCGACGCGGCGGCGAAGACCGCGGTGCCGATCCGGAAGGTGGTCAGCCGGCCGATCCTGCGGGCCAGCATCCCTCCGACCGGTACGAACGCGGCCAGCGCGAGGACGTAGACGATGACCACGCCGTGCATCGTGAAGGTGGTCAGCCCGAGGCCCTGCGCCATCGGATCGAGGGCCACCGCGACGACGGTCTGGTCCAGGCTGACCATCCCCCCGGCGCACCCGACGGCCGCGACGACGTAACGCCTGCGGGGCGGGGGCGGGCCTTCAGGCGAAGGCCGCAGGTGCGGGGTCGACTCCTGCTCCCGGCGGTTCGAGCACCCCGGAACACGGGGTGGGGCGGACTGCGGGCCTGGTCCCGGGGCGGGTGGGGCGGATCGCGCGGCCAGGTTCCCGCGCCCGCCCAGTATGGGGCGGTGGCGGCCGGTCCGGCGTGGATCGCGGGGCACCGGGCGTGGCGGCAGACGGAGGTGACGTCGCAGGTGGTGGCGTTGCGGCGGCGCTGCTCCGCGGCGCGCTTCACTCCTCGGGGGCGTCGCCTACGCCGGGGGCGAGGGCCAGATGCCGCCGAGCAGGAGCCGCAGTTGGCCGGCGAGCCGGGTGGAATCCATCGCGTCGGCGGAGGTGAGCGCGAGGCGTGCGAAGTGTTCCGCGGCGGCGACCAGCGCGTGGGCGAGGACCTCGGGGTCCGGTGCGGGCCCTTCGGGGGCCGGCGCGGACTCGATCCATGAGGCGACCCGGCGCCGGAACCGCTCCCGGTCCGCTTCGATGCGCGCGTGGACGGCCGGGGGAGTGGTCGCCGGAGTCAGCAGGATCAGGCGCCACGTGTCCGGGTCTTCCCGCAGCATGGCGGCCATCCGGTGGACCGCCTCGCAGGCGAAGTCGACCGGGTCGTGGGTGCGGCGGGTGTCGTGAACGCTCGTGAGCAGGCGGGTGTAGGCGCGTTCCTGCTGGCGGTCGAGGAGGGTGAGCAGCAGGTCGTCGAGGTCGTCGAAGGCCCCGTAGACCACCGAGCGCGCGACCCGCGCCCGCTTGGCGATCGCGTCGATGGAGACCCGGGCGTAGCCGTCGCT
This sequence comes from Streptomyces sp. GL_148, assembly GCF_057834205.1. NCBI lineage: Bacteria > Bacillati > Actinomycetota > Actinomycetes > Kitasatosporales > Streptomycetaceae > Streptomyces > Streptomyces sp. GL_148. The sequence continues at coordinate 8,411,441 of NZ_CM174396.1, forward strand.
CACGATCACGGCCAGGGCCGCGTCGAGGAGTTGCTCGCGGCGTTCGGCGATCGGGACGCGCGGAGCGTAGGGGCGCCGCGTGCGCGGCCTGTCGTTCGGAGGCGTCGGTGTCGACACCTTGGCATCTTACGACAGTCGTGTCTTAATTTAAGACAGTCCTGTCTTATTGGGGGAGCGGTGCGCACCCGCTGCCAGGAACACGAGGGAGCGGTCTGATGGCCCGACTGCACGGCAAAGAGGTCGAACCGCACGAGGACTACGGGTTCTTCGGTCCCGGATCGGTGGTCTGGAAGGTGTGGAGCTACCCGACGGCTCCCACGGTGGGCTTCCAGCGCTCCGTGGTCGTGGAGGAACTCGACCCGCCGCTGGTGGCCGCGGTCCACGGCACCCAGGGCATCTACGACCGCACGCGCACCCGCTACGACCGCACGCTGCGCTACTTCGCGATGGTGGCCTTCGCCGGCTCGGATCAGGTGTGCAAGGCGGCGGACGTCCTGGTCAAGGTCCACTCGAAGGCCATCGGTCAACTGCCCTACGGCGAAGGCACCTACGACGCCAACGACCCCGCCTCGCAGCTGTGGATACAGCTCACCGGCTGGCACTCGATCCTGTACGCCTACGAGAAGTACGGGCCCGGCAAGCTCACCGCCGAGGAGGAGGCGGAGTACTGGGAGTCCTGCGCCCTCGCCGCGGAGTTCCAGACCTGCTCGCCCGACGACGTCCCGCGCGATCGCGCCGGGATCCGGGCGTACTTCGAGCGCATGCGCCCGCGGCTGGAGGCCAGCCCGATCGCCCGGCAGGCCATGAACCACCTCCTGAACACCGACCTCGTCCTCCCGCCGACCCCGTGGTGGATGAGGCCCGCGCGGATGGTCGTGGCCAGGACGCACCGGATCGCCACCATCGCCACCATGCCGCGCTGGATGCGGGAGATGGCGCAGATCCGGCAGTCCCGCCTCCTGGACGTCCTCGTCGTACCGGTCATGCGGACGTCCTTCGCGCTCGCCCACCTCAGCCCCCGGGTCGAACTGTTCCTGCTGGGGATGCTCTCCCCCTCCACGGTCAAGGTGGTCGCGCCCGTCAAGCTCGGCGTACCTCCCCGCACCAAGGAGGTCCTCACCCCCGAACAGGCCCGCACCCGCCACGGCTACGCGAAGCCGGCCGAGGCGCACGCCGAGTTCCGGGCGCGCCAGGCGGTACGGGTCTTCGGCGACGGGAAGCCTGCGAGCGACCAGGGACTCGTCGAATCCCAGGAGGTACTGGGCCCGCTGGCCTGACGCGCGACGGGGAGCTCCGCCCGCCGACGCCCGGTTCCGGGCGTCGGCGGACCGCATCATGTCGTGGCGTGGTCCGTGGCCTGCCGGTCGAGGGGGACGCCCAGGCCGTCGGCCAGGGCGGTGAGGGTCGCTCCCAGGGGGAGTGCGACCCGGGTGGCGGCGTGGCGGTCGCCGCGGGTCGGGTCCCGGTTGACGATCAGTACGGGCTTCCCGCCCCGGGCCGCCTGGGACACGAACCGGAGCCCCGACATCACCGTCAGCGAGGAGCCCAGGACCAGCAGCGAGGTCGCCGCGTCGACCAGTTCGCGGCAGTGTGCGACCCGCTGCGGCGGGACGGTCTCGCCGAAGAACACCACATCCGGCTTGAGGATGCCGCCGCACAGCGCGCAGGGCACCGGGCGGAAGTCTCCGACCTGGTCGTCGGTGAGGTCGGCGTCACCGTCCGGGTTCAGTGCGACGTCCGCCGGCGCGAAGCCGGTGTTGGCCTCCTCCAGCCGTCGGGCGAGTTCCCGGCGGGGGCTGAGGGCTCCGCAGGAGAGGCACACGACCCGGCCCAGGCTTCCGTGGAGTTCCACCACTCCCTCGCTGCCGGCGGCCTGGTGCAGTCCGTCGACGTTCTGGGTGATCACGCCCGAGAGCATCCCGTGCCGCCCGAACGCCGCGACGGCCCGGTGCCCGGCATTGGGCACGGCCCGCCCGAACGTGCGCCAGCCGAGGTGGCCGCGTGCCCAGTAGCGGCGCCGGGCCCGAGCGCTGGAAGTGAACTCCTGGTACGTCATGGGCGTGTGCCGGCTCAGGCTGCCGCGCTCACCCCGGTAGTCGGGGATGCCCGACTCCGTGGACATCCCGGCCCCGCTGAGCACCAGCACCCCGCCGGCCCGCAGCGCGTCGGCGACCGGCCCCGGGTCCGTGGTGCCGGGCGGCAGGTCCGCGGTCGGGGTCCAGCTCAAAGTGGGACGCGTACGCATGCCGCCAGGGTACGGAAGCGCCCGGACATCGGCACGGGGCCGACTGCGGGCGTCCGGGCATCGTCCACCCTCACGATGGCCCTTGCCGTAAGCCGATAACGTTGTTATTTTTGTGAGACGCAGTTTTCGCGCGGACGCAGCAGGGGGTTGCCATGGACGGCGTGCACATCACGATCCTCGACGACGGCAGGGAAACGGTAGTAGCCGCACAGGCGGGCCCGGCGGGCCGGATCCTCCTGACCCCCGAGGCGGCCGAAGAGGCCCTCGGCTGGGTCCGCAAGCCGCACGGCTGGTGCCGGGGCGACCTCTGCGTGCCCGCCTCCGCCGCCGCCCGGGCCGAACACGACGGTCTGCTCGACCCGGTGGCGTTCGCCGGCCTCCTCGACCGCCCGGTCGCGACCGACACCGGGGTCATCGCCCTCGGAGTCTCCGCGCAAGAACGCGCACAGGCCCTCGCCGGCGCCACCGCCCCGGACTTCACCCTCCCCGACGTCGACTGTGTGCCGCACTCGCTGAGCGACCTGCGCGGCCGCAAGGTCGCCCTGGTCTTCTGGGGCTCGTGGTGCGGCTGCCGCTACGACCTCCCCGAATGGGAGCGCCGCCACGCCGCACTCGCCGGGCACGGCTTCAGCGTCCTCAGCGTCGCGGTGGACCGCCGCGCCGCCGACGCCGCGCCGTGGATCGCCGAGGCCGCGGTCACCCACCCCGCACTCATCGACACCGACGGAGCCGTGTCCGACCTCTACGACGTCCTGAACGTCCCGACCGTCCTGTGGATCGACGAAGAGGGGAAGGTGGCCCGCCCCAACGACACCCAGTTCGCGACCGACCTCTTCCGCGAACTGTCGGGCCTGGACTCCGGCGCGGCGCTGGCCGCCCTCGACCGCTGGGTCCTCACCGGCGACAGCGGACTGTCCCACGAGGACGTCGCCCGGCACACCCGCCGCGCCACGGCCGGCCAGCAGCAGGCCCGCACCGAAGCGGCCCTGGCCCTGTGGCTCCACCGGGCCGGCCGGGCGACAGAAGCCGAACGGCACTTCGCACGCGCCGAAGAGCTCGCACCACAGGACCTGACGATCTGGCGCGGAACCATGCCCCTGCGCGGCCTGGACCCGATGGGCGACGAGTACTTCGCCAAGCGCACCGCACTCACCGAAGCCGGCATCCCGATCTACCGCCCCCTCGGTGACTGGCAGCAGGCATGAGCGGCGACCTCTACTCCCGTGCCCAGGTCCAAGGCCATGAAGCGCTGCGCGCCGCCCTCCTCGACCTCGCCGCCCAACTCCTCGCGGCGGAAGGCCCGGCCGCCCTGACCATGCGCCGCATCGCCACCGCGGCCGGCTGCTCCACCACGGTCCTCTACCGCCACTTCGGCGCGAAGGACGGCATCGCCGAGGCCCTGTACCAGGAAGGCTTCGCCCGCCTGCGCCGCAGCCTGGAGGCCGTCCCTCCATCGGCCGACCCGCCCACCCACTTGGCCGACCTGGGCCGCGCCTACCGCGAGAACGCCCTGACCGAACGCAACCTCTACCAGGTCATGTTCGCCGGCCTCATCCCCGGCTTCGCCCCCACCCCGGAGGCCCGCGAGGTCGCCGCCGCCAGCCTGGAAGTCCTCCGAGAAGCCGTACGAGCCTGCGCGGCGAACGGCGTCTTCCGCCCGGACGTGGACGTCGACGAGGTCACGGACGTCATCTGGGCCGCCGCGCACGGCTCGATCACCCTGGAACTCGCGGGCCACTTCACGGCCGAGACGGCGGAGCACCGCTACCAAACCCTCACCAGAGCCGCGGTAGCCGCATTCCTCCTTCCTGCGCAGCCCGCTGTTCGAGCGGCTGATGATGGCTCACCCGGGAACTCCTCGATGCGGTCGTCGTGAGCGAGCGTCATGCGCCCTCCCGCGCGCGTACCGTGGGGGTACGACCCGCCGGGAGGAACAGCCGATGAGCGCGCAGCCCGACCACGCCACCGTCACGCCGTACGCCCCCGCACCCGGAGCCCCGGCCGAACTCCTCGACCAGCTGCGCACCGACCGGCGTGCCCCGCAGTGGGTGCCGGCCTTCGAGCGGGAGTGGACCGCCGCGCTGGAGGAGTCCCGCCGCACGTTCTCCCTCGCCGCGCTGTACGAGACCCTCCAGGACTGGCAGGCCCGCCTCGCCTCGGCCGCGGCGGTCGACGCCTTCGTCGCGTCCGGCTACGACGACAGCGGCTTCGTGGAGGCGGCCGAGCCGCGGAGCGGGCGCCGGTGACCGGACAGCCGTACGCGATCCGCTTCTCCGGGCCGGCCGCGAAGGTTCTCGACACCCTGCCCGAGCACGCCGGGGACACGGTCTGGGACGTCCTGGACGCCGCCGTGGCCGATCCCTGGGGGTTCCCCCAGTGGAACCCCGACGACCCCGAGGGGCAGGACGTGCGGCTGGCCTCCGTCGGCCGGGTGTCCCTCACGTACTGGATCAACCGGCCCCTGCACCGCCTGTCCGTCTTGAACATCCTGTGGTTCGTCGGCTGAAGGCCGGAGCGGAGGGCGCCCTCAGGCCCCTCGGACTGCTCGGGCCGTTCAGTCGGCTCAGACCGCCGGAGGGTTGAGGCGGGCGAAGCCCTCCTGCCGGTGGTACGGGAAGTAGGGGTAGGGGGCTGTGCGGGTGCTCGCCGCGTCGAGCTTCGCCATCTGCTCCGGGGTGAGCGTCCAGCCCACCGCGCCGAGGTTCTGGCGCAGCTGCTCCTCGTTGCGGGCGCCGATGATGACGGAGGACACGGTCGGCCGCTGGAGCAGCCACCGCAGGGCGATCTGGGGGACGGCCCGGCCGGTCTCCGCGGCGATCTCGTCCAGGGCGTCGATCACGCGGTAGAGGTACGCGTCCTCGACCGGCGGGCCGTAGTCGGCGGTGTCGTGCAGCCTGCTGCCGGCGGGCAGCGGCTGACCGCGGCGGATCCTGCCCGTGAGCCGGCCCCAGCCGAGCGGGCTCCAGACGATCGCGCCCAGACCCTGGTCGAGTCCGAGCGGCAGGAGCTCCCATTCGTAGTCGCGGCCGACGAGGGAGTAGTGGACCTGATGGGCGACGTAGCGAGGGCGGCCGTGCAGGTCGGCTGCGGCCAGTGACTTCATCGCCTGCCATCCGGAGAAGTTGGAGATGCCGGTGTAGCGGATCTTCCCCGCCCGGACCAGGTCGTCCAGGGTGGACAGCACCTCCTCGACGGGAGTGCCGGCGTCGAAGGCGTGTAGCTGGAAGAGGTCGATGTGGTCGGTGTCCAGGCGGCGCAGCGCGTCGTCCACGGACGTGATCAGGCGGGACCGGGAGGTCCCTGCGTCGCCCGGGCCGTCGCCCATGGGCAGACCGGCCTTGGTGGAGATGAGTACCTGGTCCCGGCGCCCCTTGAGAGCGGCTCCCAGGACCTCCTCCGAGGCGCCCGCGGAGTAGACGTCGGCGGTGTCGAACATCGTGACGCCGGCGTCGATGCAGATGTCCACGAGGCGGCGCGCCTGCTGCACGCCGGTGTCGCCCCAGGCGCCGAAGAGCGGCCCCTGCCCGCCGAAGGTGCCCGCTCCGAAGCTCAGTTCCGGGACCAGAAGCCCGGACGCACCCAGCCGCCTGTACTCCATGACGCATCCTCTCCTCACCCGCGGCTCCATTTAATGGGACCGTGGTTTCGTTAAGATGGCCCGAGCGTAGCAAGTCCCGACAGTTAATGGAACTGGAGTCCCGTTATGGAGTTCGCCGAAGCCGGGCCGGACCGCGTGGCCGAACCAGGCTCCGAGCCAGGCGCCGGGCCCGGCAGTGCGCGGCCCGGAGGGCGTACGGCGCGGGTGCGCGAGGCAGTGCTCCGGGCCGCCGAGGACGTCCTGGCCGAGCGGGGCTTCGCCCACCTGGACCTCGCCGACGTCGCGCGGCGCGCCGACGTCGGGAAGACGACCGTCTACCGCCGGTGGGGCACCGTCGGCGGCCTCATGGCGGACGTGCTGCTGGACATGGCGCAGCAGTCCGTTCCGCGGGCGGAGACGGGCTCGCTCCTCGGAGACCTGACGGCCAACGCCCGGCTGGTGTGCCGCACCCTGGCGAATCCCCGCCAGGGGGCCCTGTTCAAGGCGGTGATCGCGGCCGCCGCCGGCGACCCCGAGGCGGCCGAAGCGCTGCACGGCTTCTACGCCGTGCGCGTCGAGGAGTGGGCGCCGTGCGTCCGGGACGCCCTGGCCCGCGGCGAGGTGCCCGGGGGCACCGACCCGCACGAGGTGATCCGCGCGGTGTCCGCCCCCCTCTACTACCGCTTCCTGACCACGGCCCTCCCGCTCGACGACGCCGCGGCCGACCGCTCCGCCGCCGCCGCCGCGGCGGCCGCCCGCACGGGGGCGTACGTACGGGAGGTGTAGTGGTTATGGGTAGATTGCCGGATGCCGGGAAAGTGCTCGACATCGGCCCACCGCCGCATAGAGTCCCAGCTCAGGAAGCCAGTTCCCGCAACAGCGGGGATGAACAGGGGACAGCCGGGTCCGGCCTCCCCGACGGCGCTCGGTCACAATGAAGCGCTGGGCGGTGCGGTGGCCGAGAACGGAGAGGATCTGATGAGCGGGGCCGACGAGGGACGGCAGTGGCCGGACGAGGTCAGTGTCGACAACGCGAGGACGACGCTCCTGCAGCTCCTCGCACGAGCAGGGGTCCCTGCCGGTGACGCGCGCGAACTGATCGGTCTGCTGGAGGCGGGCACGCTCGCGCTCGCGCACGAGGAACTCAGCGGCGTGGAGCGGAGCGCGCCGGGGGACAAGGGCGAGCCGTACGAGTCGGGATGGCTCGACGGCGCCGGGGACCTCTTGGCGGAGCTGGGCGCCGTCACCGAGCGGACCCTGGTCCGGGTGGTGAGCCCCGACGGGGAACAGGACGCGGCCGGACTGCGCCCGCGGGCCAGGCGCATGGAGGTGGAGCGGGCACAAGTGGCGCTCACACCCCTGTACCTGTCGTTCGCGGAGGTCTCGGAGCTGGATCCGGAGGCGACCGAGGAGGTGCTCACCGCCGTGCTCGCCACGATGAGCACGAGGCAGCGGGCCCGCTACGCGGGGCGGCTGACGGAGTTCACCGAGGCACACCGGGACCGGCTGGGGCGGCTGTTCGCGAGGTTCGGAGCGGGCAGCGCCATCACCGTGCACGGCCGTTTGTCGCTCGTTCACTCCGCTACGAGCATCGCCGTACTGGAGCGGCTCGTCGCCGAGCCGCAGGCGCTGCGGGAGGAGTGGGACGCGGCGGAGCTGCCGCCCGCGTGGCTGGACGGGCTGACGACGGCCTGGGACGCCTCGGCCTGACCGTCCGACCACCGCTCGATCGTTTCGACCCGCCTTGATCCGCTCTCTTGACCCGCTGTGGCCATTCGATCAAGATCCCCGCATGACCCTTCCCGGACTGCCCCGCGAAGACCGCGTGTTGAGCCCCCACACCGGCTACACGCGCGCGCACTGGGAAGCGGTGGCCGACGGGCTGCTGCGCGCGGCCTGGCGGTGGGCCACGCCGCGCGGGGCCCTGCTCGACCTGCCGGGACGGCCGTCCGCCTCCGGGGTGCGCTCCGACGGCCTCGAAGGGTACGCACGCACCTTCCTCGCCGCGGCGTTCCGCGTGTCCGGGGCCGGGGGAGCGGACCCGTACGGCTGGCTGGAGCGGTACGCGGACGGCCTGGCGGCGGGAACCCGGACGCCTGGTCGTGACGACGCGGAGTCCTGGCCGGTCATCCGGGACGTGCACGCGGGGGGCCAGCCCATGGTCGAGTCGGCCTCGGTGGCCCTCGGGCTGAGGCTGACCCGGCCGTGGCTGTGGGACCGCCTCGACAGCGCGGTGCGGGACCGGACGGAGGCGTGGTTGCGCGGCGCCCTGCGCCATGTGCCCGCCCCCAACAACTGGTACCTCTTCCCCTACACCGTGGCCGGATTCCTGGAATCCGTGGGCCGCGGCGACGACGAGACGGCCAGGGTCCGCAGCCGCGCCCTCGACCTCCTGGAGGGCTGGTACGCGGGCCAGGGCTGGTACGCCGACGGCGAAGGCCGCGCCTTCGACCACTACAACGGCTGGGCGCTGCACCTGTATCCGGTGCTCGACGCCCACCTGGCCCACCTCGACGCCTCGCCGGACCCGGCGCTCCCGCCGGACCCGGCGCTCCCGCCGGACCGGGCCGACCGGCGGGCCCCGCACGGTGACCGCCTGCGGGCCCACCTGGAGGGCTTCTCCCTCCTCTTCGGGGCGGACGGGGCGCCGATCCACTTCGGGCGCTCCCTCACCTACCGCTTCGGCGCCGCGTCCGCCGTCGGCCTCGGCGCCGCCACCGGCCACACCCCGCTCACCCCCGGCACCTCGCGCCGCCTGATCAGCGGATCACTGCGCTACTTCCTCGACCGGGGCGCCGTCGGCTCCGACGGCCTGCTGGGCCTCGGCTGGCACGGCCCGCACGAGGCGACCCTGCAGCGCTATTCCGGGCCGGCCTCGCCGTACTGGGCTTCCAAGGCCTTCGTCTGCCTGCTCGCCCCGGCGACGCACCCGCTGTGGACGGCGACGGAAGAGCCCGCGCCCAGTGAGGGACCCGACCGGGTGCTCGCGCTGACCGCGCCCGGGCTGCTGATCCAGACCACCCGCGCCGACGGGATCGTACGACTACACAACCACGGGAGCGACCACGTCGGGCCGGACCAGCCGGAAGCGGCCCGCGACGAGGACCCGCTCTACTCCCGCCAGGCCTACTCCACCCGCAGCGGCCCCACCACGGGCGCCAACACCCCGGACAACCACCTCGCCGTGGTCGTGGCAAGCGCCCGCAGTGCCCGGCGGCGCATCCACCCGCTGGGCACCGGACAGGGGAACGGCTGGGGCTGGGCCGCGTCCTGGCACCGGCCGGTCTTCCCGACGGGCGCGCCGACCGTCCCCGGCCTGCGCGTGGAGAGCGTGACCTTCGTCCGTGGCCGGCACGAACTGCGTGTGCACCGGGTGCACGGAGCCCCGTACGGAGCCCGCGTGGAACAGACGGGCTGGGCCACGGGGCCCGAGGACCCACTGCGCTCGGAGCTCCACCCGGTCCACGGCTGGGAGGCGCGGGACGCGGCGAGGGCGCCGGCCGGGACCGCCTTCACACGATGGGCGAGCGTGCCCCGGCTGACGGCCGAGGCCGGGGGAACGGGCCTGTACGCGGCGCTCGTCGCGCTCACCGGCACCGGCACCGGCGAGCCGGATCCGGCGCCGATCGCCGAGGCGCTCATCGGGGTGACGGCGGACCACAGCTCCATCGAGGTGCGATGGGCGGACGACGGATCGCTGACCCGCATCGCCTTCGAGCCCCTGAGCGTGGAGCACCCGCCACCGGTCAGCGCCACCGGGTAGCGGCCGCAGGCCCCGCACGTCTCCTGCCGGCTACGTCACTGGTCCTGAATGCGCCGGAACGGCCGGTCGGCCTCCAGCTCGAAGGCGATCTCCAGCAGCTTGCGCTCACCACCGGGACGGGCGGCGAACATGACACCGACGGGCAGCCCGTCCGGCGTCGCGCTGGCGGCGGGCATCGAGATCGACGGAGTACCGACGATGTTGTCGACCGGCGTGAAGGCCACGTACGCGAGGATCCGCTCCATCAGCTTCGCGTAGGGAACGGTCGGGCTGAGGTGGCCGATCGGCGGCGTGGTGTGGGCGAGCACCGGCGACATCACGAGGTCGAGCCCGCGGAAGGACGCCGCGTAGGCCTCCTTCGTACGCTTCAGCCGCCGCAGCACGCCGGGAGTGCGCCGCCAGTTCCTCAGGTACTCCTCGCGCAGCCCCTGGCTGAGGCCGTCCATGCGGTGCCGGTCGAAGTCCGCGCCGAGGGTCCGGCCCGTCACGCCGAGGAGGAAGGACAGCATCCCCCAGTACGTGAGGAAGTCGTCGGTGAAACTCGGATCCATGCCCAACTCCACCGGCTCCACGGTGTGTCCGAGCCGTCCGAGCGTCTCCACGGTCTCCGTGACCGCCGCACGGGTGGAGGCGTCGGAGTGGACACCGTTCGGCGAGTCCAGCACGAAGCCGATGCGCAACCGGCGCGCCGAGGGGCCTTCGACCAGGCCGACGGGCGGCAGTCCGGGGCTCCGCCGGTACGTCTCGGCAGCGGCGAGGAAGGCGGCGGCGTCCCGCACGGAACGGCTCACGACTCCGTCGGAGATGATGTCGAGCGGCAGTTGGCGGCCCAGGGCACTGGGCACGACGCGTCCACGGGACGGCTTGAGCCCGACGAGTCCACAGCAGGCCGCGGGTATGCGGATCGAGCCACCGCCGTCATTGGCGTGGGCGATCGGCACGGCGCCGGCGGCCACCAGAGCCGCGCTGCCGCCGGACGAACCGCCCGCCGAGTAGTCCGTGTGCCAGGGGTTGCGCACCGGCTCCGCACCGTCGTACTCGGTGGTCGGGCTGAACCCGAATTCGGGCAGCCGGGTCTTGCCCAGAACGGTGACGCCGCTGCTCAGGAGCTGCCGGGTGAACGGTGCGTGCCGCCGAGCCGGCCTCGGCCGGAAGGCGGCGCTGCCGTGGCCCGTGGGCAGCCCCTGGAAGTCGGTGTTGTCCTTGACGAAGGTCGGCACCCCGGCGAAGGCACCGCCCGTCCCGACGGCATGCGCCGGGCTGTCGACGTGCACTTGGACCGCGCCGAGCCGTGCGTCGACCGCCCGCACCCGCGCCCCGGCGTCCCGCGCGGCCTCGGCGGGGGAGACCTCGCCCCGTCGGATCGCCGCGGCGAGACCGACGGCGTCGTGCTCTCCCAGCGCGTCGTCCCGGAACGCGTGCACGAGGGTCCGTTCGTCGAAAGTCGTCACCGCTGCGTCAGCCCCCGTCGTGTGGATGGTCGTCGGGCCATCATTCCCTACCAGCAGGTAACACGCGAGGATTTCGCAAGTCATCGATGGGACAGGGTGATTGGGCACCCGTTCCGAGCGAAGCGCTGCCGCTGCGCGCCCGTGTGTGCCGACGCATTCCAGGCGGCACAAGCGCCGAGCGGGTCACCACCGCGACCCGCCCGCCGGCGTCGGGTGCTCGGCCCGACGCCGACGGACAGTTCCGAGGTGTCAGACCAGCGGGGGTACGACCGGCTGCGACTGGGTGGCGCAGTGGATTCCGCCGCCGGAGGCGATGTTGTCGATGTTGAGCTGGACGACGTTCCGGCTGGGATAGGCGGACTGCAGGATGGTGTAGGCCAGGCCGTCGGCGTAGCCGTCACCGAACTGCGGAGCGATGACGGCGCCGTTCACCGTGTAGTAGTTGGTGTAGCTCGACAGGAAGTCGTTGCCCTGCCCGCGGATGGCGCTGCGGTCCGGACCGGGGAGTTCGGTGATGGCCAGCGCGCGGCCCTGGGCGTCGGTGGCGCTCTTGAGGATCCGCGCGGTCTCCTCGTAGACCGCGATCCACTTGCTGTCGGCGCCCGGGCCGGGCTTGTCCAGGATGACCTTGCCGGGCGCGGTGAAGCGGGCGAGGCAGTCGATGTGGCAGTCGGTGATGTCCTGGCCGGCCAGGCCAGGGACCCAGATCACCTTGTCGATGCCGAGCGCCGCCTTCATGGCCTGCTCGACCTGGTCCTGCGACGTGCCCGGATTGCGGTTGCTGTTGACCATCGAGCTCACCGTGGCCAGCAGAGTGCCCTGGCCGTCGGTCTCCAGCGAGCCGCCCTCGCCCACGAACGACGCCTGGATCCGGTTGACCCCGTACTGACCGAGGAGCGTCTCGGCGGCCACGGCGTCGTTGGCGAAGGGCTGGGCGTACGACGTGCCGGCCTTCCCCCATCCGTTGAAGTTGGTGTCCACCCCGGCGATCACACCGGCGCCCACGACGAAGGTGGGGCCGAAGTCCCGGATCCACAGGTCGTCGTTGGCTATCTCGATGACATCGATTCCGTAGTAGGCGCCGCTCCCGCACAGGTACCGGGCATCCGCGGCCTGACCGGCGCGGGCCAGCATCACGACGGGCTCGTAGCGCGAGATCGCGTACGCCACGTTCGCGATGTCCCTGCGTACCCCGCCGAGGCTGTTGCCCCACACGGAGGAAAGCGCCGGCCAGGCCATGAAGGTACGGACGTGCCGGCCCTCTTCCGCAGGCATCCGCAGCGCGGTGGAGCCGCTGTCGGCCGTGGCCGCCCGGGCGACCGTCGGCAGGGCGGAGCCAAGGGCCGCGAGCGGCAGCGCCGCCACGCCGAACTGGAGCAGCCTGCGTCGGGACGTGGCTGGGGTGTTGGTCATGGGACTCCCTGGTGAACAAGAGCAAGAGAGATGCGTCTCACATCCTGGTCCGTACTGAAAATTCAGTCAATGGATTGGCCGATGTGACTGAAAATTTAGTCAGGGAGTGGATGATCGGAGGCCGGCCCGGGCCTCGAGGCGGACCCGGGCCGGTTGTTCAGCGGTTGGGTTCCTGCATGGTGACGCAATGCGCGCCGCCGCCGCCGTTGCCGTAGAGGTAGTCGAGGTTGAGCTGTACGACGGGCCTGCCGTAGGCGGCCGCGATGGCCGTCTTGGCCGCCGCGTCCTTGGCGGTGTCGCCGAACTGGGTGGTGATCACCGCTTGGTTGGTCACCGTCCAGTTCATGTACGAGCTCAGGAAGTCGGCCCGCTTGCCGGCCGCTATGCGGGGCAAGGTGTCGGGGCCCTCGATGGTGAGGACCTGCAGCCGGCGTCCTCTGGCGTCGGTCGCGTTCACCAGGACGTCGCGGATGGCCTGGGCGTTCTGGGTCCAGACGGCCGGCCGTACGGCGCCGTTCAGCTGCACCATCACCACACCGGGCTTGATGTAGCGGGCGGTCCCGTCGATGTGGCCGTCGGTGACGTCCTCCCCGTAGACGCCGGGCAGCCAGATCATCTTCGTGGCGCCGAACCGGGCCAGCAGCTCCGCCTCGATCTGGCTGCGCGTCTTGCCGGGATTGCGGTTGCTGTTCACCCAGCAGCTCTCGGTCGCCATCAGCGTGCCGTCGCCGTCGTACTCCACACCGCCGCCTTCGCCGACCACGGCGGCCTTGGTGAACGCGACGCCCGTGTAAGCGGCGAGCTTCTGCGCGACGACGCGGTCCTTGTTGTAGGCGGAGCCGGGGATGCCGTAGAAGCTCGTGGCGTTCTCGCCCCAGGCGTTGAAGTTCAGGCCGATCGAGTCCAGGCCGCCGGCGCCGTCGACGCGGAACAGCGGTCCGGTGTCCCGCATCCAGCAGTCCGAGACGGGAACCGAGCTGATCACCGTGACGGTGGACCCGCACATGCTCCGGGCCTGCGATGCGGCTGACGAGCCGTCCGCGCACATCGTGACCGGCTCGTACTTGGCGATCTCCTTGGCGAGCTTGGCGATGTCCGTCTGGATCTTGGACAGCGTGCTGCCCCAGATCGTGTAACTGGAGGGCCAGGCCATCCAGGTTCGCTTGTGCGAGGTCTCTTCCCCCGGTACGCGCCAGGATGCGGCCTGGGCCGGCTGCATGCCGCCGAGTACGGGCCCCACCGCCAAACCGGCCGCTACTGCTCCGGTTCGGGTCAGGAGGGTTCTGCGGCTCATGCCCGGTGTGGCGCCGTTGTGCTCTGTCTTCACGTGGTGCTCCTTGTGGGAAGGGTGCGTTCTGTCCGTGCACTGCGGGATGTTCAGTGGGGTGGGGCCAGTAGTCCCTCCTCTCGGACCATCTGGCGCTCGGTGGCCAGATCGAGACTCCGGGCGAAGGCCCAGTAGAGGAGGCCGGCCACGGGGAGGCCGACGGCGATCGAGCAGTCCACGCCTCCGAGGAGCTCCGCGACGGGACCGACGTAGAGGCCGGTGATGACCATGAACGGCGCCATGCAGGCCAGGCCGATGCCGTAGGCGAGATTTCCTCGCCAGCCCCATCGGCCGTATATGCCGTGCGGGTTGAAGATCTCCTTGACGACGTACAGGCCGCGCCGGACGAAGAAGAAGTCGACCAGGTTGATGGCCGTCCAGGGGATGAACAAGTACGTCAGCACCACCACGACGTTGGCGAAGAACCAGTTGAACTGGTCGATGCCGACAAGGGTGGAGACCGTTCCGACGGCCGCCAGCATGATCCCGATCGTCGCCACCCGGAGGGTCCGCGTCGGCTTGACCGGCCGGAACGAGTCCAGGATCGAGATCATGGTGAGGCTGCCGCCGTACTGGTTGATCGCCATGATGGAGAGCAGGCCGACGAGCAGGACGACGACGGCGATCGTGCCGAATCCGCTGAACAACCGGTCAGCCGACAGCTTCAGGGCGGTCACCGGATCCGTGCCCTTGGGCGCGGCGGCCGAGACCACGGCGCCGAGGATGAACACCCAGATCCCGGAGACGGCGCTGGGCAGGTAGGTCCACCAGAAGGTGCTGCGCACGGGGACGTCGGGTCTGAGGTAGCGCGAGTAGTCCGAGACGTACGGCGCCCAGCCCAGTTGGAAGCCGGCGACGAAGACGAAGACGAGCATGAACGGGGCGAGGTCGAGCGGGCCGGCGTCCCAGACGCCGTCCGGTAGCCCTCCGCCGAACAGGGCGGACACGGTGACTGCTGCGGTGACCACGACGAAGGGCCAGGTGAGCCACCTGTTCAGGCGGTGGATCCACTCGTACCCGAACAGGGCGATCACGGTCGCCACCGCGGCGGCCAGCAGATAGCCGAGTCCGTTGGGAACTCCGGTGAGCAGGTTCATGGCCTGGCCGGACAGCAGGGCGTCGGAGGTGTTGAAGGCGATGTAGTTGACGAGCGCGAACACCCACACCGTGAGTGCGGCGCCCAGGTAGCCGAACTGAGCCCTCGACTGCACCAGTTGAGGCAAGCCCAGTTGGGGACCCTGGGCCGAGTGGAACGCCATGAAGAACGTCCCGAAGAGCGAGCCGAGGACCGTGGCGACCACGGTCCAGACGAGCGAAGCCCCCATGGACAGCGTCACGACGCCGGTCGCCAGGCCGGTGAGGTTGAGGCTGCCGACGAACCAGATGGCCCCGACGCTCGAGGGCTTGCCATGCCGTTCGGAGAGGGGCACCCAGTCGATCGAGTGCTGTTCGATGCCCGCAGGAGATGCGGAGTTGTGCGGGTGTGAGTCAACTGGGGCCATTGGGGCTCCTGTACACGGGGGCTTGCGTGAAGCCGTCAGCGGCCCTGACCTTCCAGGGCCGGTCGGGGTGCGCTCACAGTAGGGACTGACGGAAATTTCAGTCAATGCTTTTGACGGGCTGAAAACTGACGGAGACCGGGCCGGGGATGTCGCTGCGCCCGCGCGATGCCCGGGCGGGGGAGGGGGCGTCGTCCTCCACGCCCGAAAGGCCCCCGGGAGTCATTTATGCTTCAGGGCGGCCGCGGGGTGGTGGCTCGTCGCCGTACGCGGCTCTGCGGAACGGGCCGGTCCGGCCGGTCGAGGAGGGCGTCCTGCGTCCGGGCCTCGGCTCGGACCGGCACCGCATGACGCTGATCATGAAGATCGCGAAGATCATGGGGAATCGAGCGACCACCGCCACGCGGCTCAGTGGGGTGGGGCGCCCGGCCCACGCGCCCGCGAACAAGAAGATCCCCAGGGAGAAGTGAGGTATGCCAGTGATCTGCGTCGGAGGCATGATCGGAATCGGCAAGACGAGCGTCGCCGAGCTGCTCGCCAAGGAGCTGGGCAGCGAAGTCTTCTACGAGAGCGTGGAAGACAATCCGATCCTCCCGCTCTTCTACACGGCGAGCCCCGAGGAGATCCAGGCGAAGCGCTACCCCTTCCTCCTGCAGCTCTACTTCCTGCAGACGCGGTTCGCCGCGATCAAGGAGGCGTACAAGCAGGGCGACAACGTCCTGGACCGTTCCATCTACGAGGACTGGTATTTCGCCAAGGTCAATCACGACCTGGGCCGGATCAGCTCCCTCGAGATGCGGGTGTACGAGGGGCTGCTGGGCGAGATGATGCGCGAGATCGACGGCCTGCCGTACCGCAAGGCACCCGATCTCATGGTCTACCTCAAGGCGGACTTCGAGACGGTGCTGCACCGCATCGGCCTGCGGGGCCGCGATTTCGAGCAGGACGAGAGCCTCGTCGAGTACTACCGGACCCTGTGGTCCGGCTACGACGACTGGGTGCACAAGCACTACTCGGCCAGCGACGTCCTCGTCATCGACATGAATCACACCGACGTGGTGCACAGCTCCGACGACGCGGCCCGCGTGGTGCGCGAGGTCAAGGACGCCCTGGCGGAGAGCCGCCTCCAAGTCTGACGGCGCGATGTCATGACTCAGCCCGGATTCTGCCGAATCCGGGCGAGTCACCTGACGACGATCGGCCTGCTCGCCCTGCCCGGCGGCTTCGGCGGGTCAGAAGCGGAACGTGCCCAGATCGCGCACCGTGTGGGCCAGGGCGCGGATGAGGTCGTTCTCGGCTTCGGTCTGCCAGACCAGGGCGAAGGTCATGGTCGGCAGGTCGGGGACGGGAAGCCATCCGATGTTCGGCATGGCCCCCCAGTACCTGGTGACATGGCCGGGAAAGCTGTGGATGATCTCGCCCATGCCGACCATGCTGATCAGGTCGTGGGCGGTGTCCGCGGACATGCTGCGCTCGATCGTCCGGCCTCGTGGGGTGTGGAAGGGCAGGTGACTGTCCTCCCAGTAGTCCGGCAGGCCGAGGGCCGTGGCGTGGGGGAAGTCGGCGAACAGCTCGAGGGGCACGGAGTCCCGTCCCGCGAGCTCGTGGTCGGCAGCCAGGGCAAGGACCCGGGAGTCGGTGCACAGGGCCGGCCCGACGGTGAAGTCCGCCTCGTCCACGGGCAGCCAGGCGACGACGACGTCCATGGCACCGGAGCGGAGCTGGCCGAACACATCGGTGAAGGTCGTCTGGCGTATCTGGAGTCCCCATTGCGGATACCGGGATCGGAACGCTTTCCAGTAGGGGTGCAGATCGACGACGTTGAAGGGCAGCATGCTGACGCGGAGCTGTGCGGTGATGCCGCGGGCGGCCAGCCGGGCACGATCCAGGGAGGCGTGCAGGCCTGCGTAGACCGGTTGCAGATCGTCGCGGAGCTGTCGGCCGATCTCGGTCAGGAGCACGGTCCGGCTGGTGCGGCTGAACAGTTCGGCACCGATGCGCCGCTCCTGTTTCTTGATGGCCTGACTCACGCGCGCGGGGGAGACCTGCAGCCGCTCCGCGGTCCGGCCGAAATGCAGCTCTTCGGCCAGCACCAGGAAGATCTCGATGTCCCGCAGCTCCACCGGCTCCGCAGTTCTCCGGCGACAACCCTGCGTTATCGAACAGCGCGGAACTCTACATTCATCCGGCTCTCCGGGTGAGGCGTGATCACGCTCTGGACGCGGTCGGCGTTTCGGCGCGCGTGGCCTCCAGTTGGCGCCGGCGCGAGTCTCCTGACGTGACGTGCAGGCTGTACGAGCCGGGCTTGCCGGCCTCGTCGGCGAGGTGCTTCGGGATGACCTTGCAGACGAGTTCCTTGAGCTTCGCGCCCGGGCGGCCGTCGATGTTGAACCACACCGCGACGTCCGACCGGTTGCCGAACTGGAAGATGCCGTCGCGTCGGCCCAGGCTGATGCACTGGGCACCGAACGACTGGTTGAGGGTTGCGGGCTGCTCGTCCGCGAGCCGGCTCAGGACCGTGTCGGCCGCGCGTGCGCCCATCGGCATCGCGGCCTGGCAGCTCATCCGCAGCGGCAGGCCCGACGGGGCCGCCGAATCGCCCGCCGCGACGATGCGTCCATCGTCCACGCTGGTCAGCGTCTCATCCGTCAGGAGGCGACCGAGGACGTCCGTGCTCAGTCCGCTGCGCACTGCCAAGTCCGGTATGCCGAAGCCGGCCGTCCAGATCGTCACCCCGCTCGGCAGCTCGCGTCCATCGGCAAGCTGCACGGCGTCGCCGCTCACCGCCGTCACCTTCGTGCCGGGGCCGTCGAGAACGTTCACGCCGAGCCGGGCGAGCCGTCGGGCGACCGAGCGGCGGCCCCGGGCGTGAAGGTACGGACCGAGCACCCCACCGCAGACCAAGGTCACCGCGCGGCCCTGCTCCGCCAGCTCGGCGGCCGTCTCGATGCCCGTCGGACCCGCCCCGACCACGGTCACCACAGCCTCCGGCGGGGCCGCATCCAGGGCCGGACGCAGCCGCTGCGCGTCCTCCAGCGTGGCGATCGGGTACGCGTACGCGGCCGCTCCCGGCACGCCCGGGTCGGCGCTGCCGCTGCCCACCGCGTAGACCAGGTAGTCGTAGGCGAGCGTGGCGCCCGAGGCCAGCGCCAGGCTGCGGTCGTCCGCGTCGATCCGTTCCACCGTGTCGACGACGAGGGACACCCCTTCGGCCAGGACGTCCCAGTACGCGATGACCGCCGCATCGGACCCGCCCACCAACTGGTGCAGACGCACCCGGTGGACGAAGTCCGCACGCGGATTGACCAGTGTCACCGTCACGTCGCCCCGCTGGGTCAGGCGGTTCGCCGCCATGACACCGGCGTACCCGCCGCCGATGACGACCACTTCGGTGTTCTTCTCGTTCATGGTGTGTCTCCATCTTTCAAAGGGTTCCGGGCACAAGACACCGGCGGCCCGATCCATGTGACAGATCCAGCCGCGTGGCCTGCATCACAAAGGTCAGGCGCCGGCAGGCGCCACCCACTCCACGAGCTGGATCAGCACGCCGTTGGGGTCGGCGAGGTGCAACACGAGTTCGCCCCACGGCTCCTGACGGAGCGGCACCACAATGTGCGCACCCTCTCGCCGCAGCCGTTCGTACTCGCCGGGGAGGTCGGTGACCGTGAAGGACACCACCACCTCGGCCTGCGGAGCCGACGGCTGTCTCGGCCCGGGGTGCGGCTGTGGATCGGATTGCAGCACGACGAGGTCAGTGGCCGCGTCGTCGCGCGAGAGGTGGATGAAACCCTCCGCCACCAGCACCTCCCGGAAACCGAGATGGCTGGTGAAGAACCGGCTCGATGCCGCCGGATCGCCGACGGTCAGCAACACCGCCGACGCGATGACGTTCATGGATCGATCTCCTCCCGGTGGTCGCCTTCCGACACGGTCAAGGATCGGCGCGGCGGGGAAGTGGATCAACGTCTCGTCTTGCAACGACAGTTAACCCAGCGGTTCACGATCCGGGGGCGGGCGAGCTTCCATGCCGCCCCGCGCCACCTGCCACCGGCTGTGACGTTTCCAGGGCCCTGGTGCGAGCGGGGTGGCGGCCGGGGAGGTAGTTTGCTCGCGTGAGTCTCCTTGATGATGTAGCAGAGCGTGACGGCTGGCAGTGCTGGGTGTGTGACGAACCGGTCGACCCCGACGAGTCGGTGAACGACCCGCGGGGGCCCAGCGTCGACAGCCGGACCGCCGACCGGAAGGCCAAGGTCACCGAACGGCTCGCGCACCGCGGGTGCAACACCCGCAAGGGCGCGGTCAAGGTGGTCATCCCCTGGCCAGAGCGCCTTTACGTGGTCGAACCCGCGCCGCTGATCGCCGTTGCCGAGAGGCTGGAGCGCAAGGGGGGACGCGAGATGGTGGGCCGTTGTCCGACCAAGAAGGATGCGCAAGAGGCGGCGGATTGGCTGGTGGACCGGTTCTCCCGGCTGGTACCGGGGATGCCGGTGACCGCCGACATCCAGGCCGGCGGCGGCCAGTTCCTCATCGTCCTGGCCACCGGCCGCCGCTGACCGGGGATCCCTCC
Organism: Streptomyces sp. GL_148; assembly: GCF_057834205.1. Taxonomy (NCBI): domain Bacteria; kingdom Bacillati; phylum Actinomycetota; class Actinomycetes; order Kitasatosporales; family Streptomycetaceae; genus Streptomyces; species Streptomyces sp. GL_148. Next base: position 8,431,283 of record NZ_CM174396.1, read on the forward strand.
CCGCCACGCGCCCCGCTAGGGCTTGGACTCAGCGTGCGAGCGCCGACCAGGGGCTCAGCCCCACCTTGGCGGTGTTGCCCAGGTCCACGGACGCCTTCAGCCGCAGCGTCAGCCGGGGCGCGCCCGGCTTGGGGACGAGCTCCAGCACCCGCCCCTCGGTGGCGGGCACGGTCGAGTCAGTGACCAGGTTGCGCCACAGCAGTCCCGTCGTGGCGGCCTGGCCCGGCTGGAGCGTCACCCGTTGCGGCGGCGCGTCACTGCCGGCGGTCGGGGTGGTCACGCCGTTCGTCCCGTGCCCGATGTCCACCTGGAGGGGCCGGTCCTGCCCGTCCAGCAGCCGGACCTCCGGGTAGCCCTCCAGTACGTATGCCGCCGAGCCGCAGTTGACCAGCTGGAAGTCGGACGCCCGCAGCCCCATCGCCGCGTTCACCTCTCCCTCGGCGAGCCGTACTCCGCCCTCGGGGCAGGGCTCGGCCCTGCCTGAAGGCGGGGACTCCCCGATGGACTCCATGACCGAGTCGCATCCCACCGGCATCAGCGTCAGGGCGCTCGCCCCAGCCATCGCGCCGATCCGTCTCGCCCACCCCTGTGCACGCATCCCTCGACCCTACGTTCCAGCTGATGGGGCCGATGTGGCGGATCGGGTCCCGATCCCGACAGGCCACTTCTCCGTTATTGGTCCAGACCTATTGACCGGCCCTGCGGTTCCTCCTACGATCCGGTCCGGACCAGCCCCACCTGTCCCCACCTCACCCAGAGCCGGGCGTCACGCCCCCACGCGTCGGTCATGTCCACGGCGCTCGGCGGGAATGGAGCGCACCATGTTCCGTCGGAGATCACGTACTCCGCGCCTGACGGCTGACGCCGGCCCTCGTGTGAACCGGGCCGGACGCGCCAATCGCGGAACGAGCGTCCTGAACCGCTCCCTCGCCGGGGTGAGCGCCGCCGCCGTCATAGGAACCGGCATTGCCGTGGCCGGCTCCGTCGCGGCCGGGGCTGCGACGACCGGGGCCGTCGCCACCAACCTAATGGTCAACTCCGGATTCGAGAGTGGTCTCTCCGCCTGGACCTGCTCCGGAGGCTCCGGCGTGGTCGTCGGCAGTCCGGTCCGTTCCGGCTCCTCCGCACTCAAGGCCACGCCGACCGGCCAGGACAACGCCCAGTGCGTCCAGACCGTCAGCGTGCAGCCCAACTCCCAGTACACGCTGAGTGCTTACGTCCAGGGCAGCTACGTCTACCTGGGAGCCACCGGCACCGGGATCACCGGTGCCCCGTCCACCTGGACGCCTAACAGTCCGTCGTACGGCCAGCTCAGCGTCGGCTTCACCACGGGGCCGAGCACCACCACGGTGACCGTCTACCTGCACGGGTGGTACGGGCAGCCCGCGTACCACGCGGACGACGTGTCGCTCACCGGCCCCGGCGGCAGCAGCCCCACGCCGACCAGCACGCCGCCGCCGACGACCGTCCCGCCGACGACCGCGCCCCCGACCACCGCGCCCCCGACCACCGCCCCGCCGGGCGAGACCTGCCCCATGAAGCCCAAGCCGTCGGGCAAGGTCCTGCAGGGCTACTGGGAGAACTGGGACGGCGCCGCGAACGGCGTCCACCCCGGCATGGGCTGGGTCCCCATCACGGACAGCCGGATCGCCGCGCACGGCTACAACGTCATCAACGCCGCCTTCCCGGTGATCCTCTCGGACGGCACCGTCTTGTGGCAGGACGGCATGGACGCCGGCGTCAAGGTCTCGACCCCAGCCGAAATGTGCCAGGCCAAGGCGGCCGGGGCGACGATCCTGATGTCGATAGGTGGTGCCACCGCGGGCATCGACCTGAGCTCCAGCACCGTCGCCGACAAGTTCGTGGCGACCGTCGTCCCGATCCTGAAGAAGTACAACTTCGACGGAATCGACATCGACATCGAGACCGGCCTGACCGGAAGCGGCAACATCAACACGCTGTCCGCCTCCCAGGCCAACCTGGTGCGCATCATCGACGGCGTGCTGGCCCAGATGCCCGCGGGCTTCGGCCTGACGATGGCTCCCGAAACCGCGTACGTCACCGGCGGAAGCGTCACCTACGGGTCGATCTGGGGCTCGTACCTGCCGATCATCAAGAAGTACGCCGACAACGGGCGGCTGTGGTGGCTGAACATGCAGTACTACAACGGCAGCATGTACGGCTGCTCCGGTGACTCCTACCAGGCCGGCACCGTCCAGGGCTTCACCGCCCAGACCACGTGCCTGAACAACGGCCTGACCATCCAGGGCACCACGATCAAGGTGCCTTACGACAAGCAGGTGCCCGGCCTGCCGGCCCAGCCCGGAGCGGGCGGCGGCTACATGACGCCGAGCCTGGTCAGCCAGTCGTGGAACGCCTTCGGTGGTTCGCTGAAGGGGCTCATGACGTGGTCGGTCAACTGGGACGGCTCGAAGGGCTGGACCTTCGGCGACAACGTCAAGTCCCTCCAAGGTCGTTGATCGCAGCGCTGAACCCTTGAACCCCTGAGCCCCTGACCTTCAGGGGGACGTGGAAACGAGCGGGCAGGAACCCGGGGGAGCGGTGAGCCCCCGGGTCCCTGCTGATGCGGGGGCAGCGCCCGGTCTCAGGAGACGGCGCGCAGGCGGGTGGCCGCGGATTCCGCTTCCCGTACGACGCGGTCGGTGTCGACGTCGACGAGGCGGCCGCCCAGCTTGAGGGGGCGGCCGTCCACGAAGACCGCGCGGACGTTTTCCGGGCGGCCGTTGAAGACGATCTGGTTGATCCAGTCGAATCGCGGCGCGAAGTTGAGCGAGGCGGGGTCGATCACGATGATGTCGGCGCGTTTTCCGGGCCTCAGGGATCCCACCGTGTCGGCCATGCCGATCGCCTCGGCGCCGCCGAGCGTGGCGAGGCGCAGGACGTCGTGCACCTGGGGGAACACCGAGGCCTCCAGCGAGCGTGCGCGCTGAAGGCCGATGGCCGCCTTCATGAGGGCGAAGAAGTCCGAGGAGTCGTTGGTCCCGCCGTCCTGGCCGAGCCCGGCCTTGACGCCGCGTCGGCCGAGATCCGGCAGCCGCATGATCCCCGAGGCGAGGCGCATGTTGCTGAGCGGACAGTGTGCGACCCGTACGTCGTGCGCTGCGATCGCGGCGATCTCGTCGTCCGTGAGGTGGATCGCGTGGTTCATGAGCAGCCGGGGCCCCAGCGCGCCGATGTCCGTAAGGGTGCCGATCGGGTCGTCGGCGCGCTGCTCGGCGCGTTCGAGGAGGTGGCTGTTGAGCATGACGCCGAGGTCTCGGGCGATCTCCCAATGCAGCCGGTTGAGGCCCCTGATGGCCCGTGCCGCGTGGGTGGCGACCTGCGCCGTGGCGAGGGGGAGCGGGTCGATGAGCTCCTTCTTCGTCCGGGTGATCAGTGAGGCTTCACGCTCGGCCTGGAACATCGCGTAGGTGAACCGCACGCCCGTGCCGGCCAGGGCCCGTACGTACTGGACCGTCGTGTCGTACGGGAGGGCGTCCACCCAGTCCACGAGCGTGGTCACGCCGGACTGCACGGAGTCGAGGGCGCCGAGGCGGACGAAGCGGTACATGTCTGCGGGCGTGATCCGGGAGAACGTCGCCCGGTTGCAGTCGGCCAGCCATCCGAAGAGGTCGCGGTCCGCGCAGCCGCCCCGCATCGACGACTGCCAGAGGTGGGTGTGCACGTCGACGAATCCCGGCATCACCAGGTGGCCGGCGGCATCGATCACCTGTGTGCCGGGCGCCGTGGGCAGCCGCTTCCCCACGGCCGCGATGGCGCCGTCCTGCATGAGGACGTCCGTGTGCTCGACCGCGCCAAGAGGGCCGTCACCGAGGGCGGGTTCCATGGTGAGCACGAGGGCGGCGTTCCTGAGCACGATGGCCCGCCCCGGGGGTGTTCCACCGTGCGGCCGGCTCCTCCCGGCGCCGAGGGTGAGCGGAGCGGCTGCGGCCATTCCGAGGCCGCAGAGGATGCCGCGACGGCTGGGGGCCCCTGCCTTCGGCGTAGGCGGGGGCACGTCCGGTAACGGGGGCGAAGCGGGTTCGGGACACTCGCTGAGCGGGTTCATGGCGTGTGGCCTCCCAACGAACGCGGGTGGGAACGGCCTTCCTCGCGCATTGACGGGTGGTCAGATCGACGGGGGAGGCTACATGAATCGTCCATCGGGGAGGCGGCTTTCCGATAGAGGTGCGTCAACATTTTGTAGAAGTTCCATCCGCCGCTCCGGGCCGTCGGATCAGGCGGAGATCGGCAGGGTCTAGCCGTGCGGGGTGAACGTCACCGGCAGGGCCAGAGGTCCCCGGAGGCCTCCGGGGCGCCAGGGGATCTCCGCCGGGGATACGGCGAGGGTGAGGCCCGGCAGGCGCCGCAGGGCGGTGCCGATGGCGATCTGTCCCTCCAGACGGGCCAGCGGCGCGCCCAGGCAGTAGTGGATGCCGTGCCCGAACGCCAGGTGGGCGTTGTCCGGCCGGGTGATGTCCAGGCGGTCGGGATCCGGGAACCGCCCCGGGTCCCGGTGGGCGAGGGCCGCGCCGATCAGCACGGTCGCGCCGCGCGGGACGCACATGCCCGAGATCTCCACGTCCTCGCGCGCGAAGCGGGCGATGCCGGGGCTGACCGGGCCGTCGTAGCGGAGGAACTCCTCGATCGCGCCCGGCAGCAGCTCGGGATCGGAGCGCAACAGGTCGAGCTGGCCGGGGTGGGCGAGCAGCATGGCGATGCCGCCGCCGATCAGGTTGACCGTGGTGATGTAGCCGGCGGCCAGCAGCAGGAACACCATCGCGACCAGCTCGTCCTCGGTCAGCCGCTGTTCCTCGTCCCGGGCGGAGACGAGGGCGCTGAGCAGGTCGTCGCCCGGGTCCGCCCGCTTGGCGCCGATGAGGTCGGTGACGTACGCGCGCATGTGCTGCCACGCCTCGTTCACCACGGCGGGGTCCGGCGGCTCCGCGCCCCGCATGGTCATGCAGTCGGTCCAGTGCTGGAACTCGTGCCGCTCGTCCACCGGCACCCCGAGCAGCTCGCTGATCACCGTGACCGGAAGCGGCAGTGCGAAGTCCGCGACGAGGTCGGCGCGGCCGGCCGCCACGACCGCGTCCAGCAGCCGGTCGGCGACGGCCTGGATCCGCGGCCGCATCCCGGCGACGCGGTGGGCGGTGAACGCCTTGGACACCAGGCGGCGCAGGCGCGTGTGGTCGGGCGGATCACTGCGCAGCATGTTGCCCAGCATCGCCTCGCGCTCCGTGTCGGGCAGCTGCTTCAGGAGCCGGGTGTCCGAGGCGTCGCGCACGTCGCTGCTGAGCCGGGGATCCGAGAGGGCCGCGAGCCCGTCCTCGTAGCGGGTGACGAGCCAGGCCTCCAGGCCGCCCGAGATGACGACCCGGCGGACCGGGCCGTCCTCGCGCAGGTGCCGGTACAGCGGGAACGGGTCCGCCACGAAGGCAGGATCGGCGTAGGGGAGGAGGACGGGTCGCTCGCTCATGACGCCTCCCGCACCGCGGAGCCGCCGCGGAGGGATTGCGCCGGGGGCCGCTCGCGCAGGGCCCCGTACCCGATGAAGTAGGCCGGCACCCGGTTCAGCCACCGCGAGCCGGTGACGAGCTCCGTCAGCCGCTTCGCCGCCTGCGGGTGGCCGAACGCGGTGCGCCCGGCCAACAGGGGTTCGATGACCTGGGCGTGGGCCAGGCGCTGCAGGCCCTGGGTCGCCACCGTCGTGGGCATGCGGCGGCGCTGCACGCGGCGTACGTCGTGCAGTCCCACCGTCCCCGCGCGCAGCGGCCCCACGAGGTGGCGGGCGGCCGCCACCGCGTCCTGTACGGCGAGGTTGATGCCGATGCCGAAGACCGGCGACATCGCGTGGGCGGCGTCGCCGATGCACAGCAGCCCCGGCCGGTGCCAGCGGCGCAGCCGGTCCAGCCGTACGTCGAGCAGCTTGACCTCGTCCCAGGAGGAGACCGAGTGCGCCCGGTCGGCCAGCCACGGGACGGCCTCGGTGAACTGGGCCATGAACCGGTCCAGGCCTTCCGCGCGGCGCTCGGCATCGGTTCCCTTGGGGATGAGCCCCGCGCACTGCCAGTAGTCGCCGCGGTCGATGAGCGCGCTGAAGAACCGCTCGCCCAGGCCTCCCACGAGCCCGCTGGGATCACTCTCGTGGCGCGGCATCCGGAACCACCACGCGTCCATCGGGCACGGGAAGTCCTCGAGGCCGAGCTCGGGCAGCACCCTGGCCAAGGATCCGCGGCCGTCGCAGGCGACGGTCAGCGTGGCCCGGATTTCACCGGCGGCGCCGTCCGCGGTGCGGTACCGCACGCCCGAGACCCGACCGTGTTCCCTCAGGAAGGACGTCGCCTCGGTGTCCATGCGCAGCCGGAAGCAGGGCTCCTTGCGCGCCTCATCGGCGAGCAGGTCGAGCAGGTCCCACTGCGGCACCATCGCGACGTAGTTGTACTTCCCGGGCAGCGCCCCGATGTTCCCGACCGTGACGAGGGAGCGGTCCGGCCCGATGGGCAGCTGTACCGAGGTCACCCGCCGCTGCGGCAGCCGGGCGAACCGCTCGGCGAGGCCGATGTCGTCCAGCAGCGACAGGGTGGACGGATGCACGGTGTCGCCGCGGAAATCGCGCAGGAAGTCGCCGTGCTTCTCCAGCACGGTGACCTCCACCCCGGCCCGGGCCAGCAGCAGTGCGAGCACCATTCCGGCGGGCCCGCCTCCCACCACACAGCAGGTCGTACGCTCCACGGCGCCCCATCCCTTCGACGGCATCGGCCGAACCCGATGACGTGTACCCCACCAGCTTGCTCGTCGCTGCTCCGCACGGGGCGGCGACGCGCGGTGTCCTGCGGGGTGTCGGCCGGGGCGTGGCCGGGGGCGGGATCCTGTCGCGCATGGACGTGGACCTGCAGTCGGTGATGCTGGAGCTGTACGCGGTGCGGCCCTCGGAGTTCACCTCGGCCCGGGACGAGTACGTGGCCAGGGCCCGGAAAGCCGGGGACCGGGACGTCGCCGCCGCGATCGCCGCGCTGCGCAAACCGACGGTGGCGGCGTGGACGGCCGGGCTGCCGGCCCGCCTCCGGCCGGAGGCGGCCCAGGAACTCCTCGCACTCGGCGAGGCGCTGCGATCCGCGCACCGGACCCTGGACGCCGAGCAGCTGCGGAAGCTGTCGCACGACCAGCACGTGGTGATCGGCCGCCTCGCGCGCACGGCTCGCTCCCTGGCCGCCGAGGTCGGCCAGGCGGTGAGCGATCCGGTGCTGAACGAGGTCGAGCGGATCCTCCACGGTGTCCTCGCCGATCCCGATGTCGCAGCCCGGTGGGCGGCGGGCCGCCTGGTGAAGGCCCCGGACCCCGCGTCCGGCTTCGCCGGCCTCGAACCGCAGCCCGGCGCGGCTCCGCCCCGGCGGAAGGCGGCCGCGGCCCGGACCGCGGGCCCCGCGACCGAGCGGACGCCGGCCCCGGGTGCGAGCGCGGCGCGGGCCCAGCGCGAGCGGGTGGAGGCGATCCGGGCCGAGTTGGCCGAAGCCCGCGCAGAGGCGGACCGCCTGAACGCCGTACAGGCCGCGGCACGGGACCTGGCGGACAGCACGGCGGCGGCGGTGGCGCAGGCCGAGGAGGAGGTTCGGACCGCGGCGGAGCACCTGGAGGAGGCGCGGGCGGCGAGCGCGGCCGCGGCCGCCGGCTCGCGGGATGCCGCGCGAGCGGCCGCGAAGGCACGGAGGCGCGCGGAGACGGCGGCCCGGAAGGCCGAGAAGCTCACCGCCTCCGAGGAGTGACCCGCCACGCGCGGCGGAACGCCCACCTAGTGCTGTGACCGGAAAGGTTCACCGGGTCGCGACGCCCGGCACGGCACCTCGCCGTGTTGTCGGACCACGCCGGTACGTCCAGTACGAGGCGCGGTCCTCCGCCTTGCGATGCACCGCACCGAACGCCGCGACCCGGCAAACCTTTCCGGCCGCAGCACTAGTCGGTCGCGACCGCGCGCAGGATGTCCAGGCGCGCCGCGCGGCGTGCCGGGCGCCAACCCGCGAGGACACCCGCCGCCACGCCCACCAGGGCGACGATCGTGAGCTGCAGCGGCGGGACGGCGAACGCGAACGCACTGTCGCTCGCCCCGTCCGAGGCCTTCACCAGGACCCACCCGAGGACGCCGCCCAGCGCCAGACCGCCGGCCGTGCCGAACGCGGCGACCAGGACGGACTCCCAGCGGACCATGGCCCGCAGCTGCGCCCTGGTCTGGCCGACCGCCCGGAGCAGCCCCAGTTCGCGGGTGCGCTCGTGGACGGCGAGGGTCAGCGTGTTGGCGATGCCCAGGAGAGCGATCAGCACGGCGAGGGCGAGCAGCGCGTAGACGAGCGTGAGCATCATGTCGATGCCGCCCGCCGACGACTGCGCGTACGCGTCGCGCGTCTGTACCTCGGGGCCGCCGTACAGATCGGCCGTCTTCTCGACCGCCGCCACACCCGCCGCGGCCGACACCCCGTCCTTGAAGGTGACGGTCACCAGCGAGTCCGTGTCCTGCGCGCGGTGCGGCGCCCAGGCCGCCCGCGTGATGACGTAGTCGCCGGCCAGCTCCGACCGCTCGTACACCGCGCGGATCGTGAAGGGCTGCTTCTGCCCGTCGGTGAAGGCGAGTTCGACCGTGCTGCCGGGCCGCCATCCGTGCCGCGAGGCCTCCTTCTCGGAGACCGCGATCCCGTCCGGCCCCAGCGCGTCGAACCCTCCCGTCACCGTGCCCAGGTCGAGGCCGACCGCGAGCGCGGCCGGTTCGGTGACGGTCAGCGCCCGCCCCTCGCCGTCGACCTCCGCGACTCCCTTGCCCAGGCCCACCGCGACCGCCACCTCGGGCAGCGCCGCGACGGCCGGCGCCAGCTTCGGACTCAGGCCGCTGCCGCCCGCGCCGAAGGCCGGGGCGCTGATGGCCACGTCCCCGGCGAAGGAACGCGAGACGGTCCGGTCCATGGTCGCCTTCAGGGACGCGCCGAAGACGGTGAACAGGGAGACGACGGCGACGCCGATCATCAGCGCGGTCGCCGTGGACGCGGTCCGTTTGGGGCTGCGCCGTGCGTTGCGCGCCGCCAGGGCGCCGGTCACCCCACGCAGCCGCTCCAGCGGACGGCCGAGCACGTGCACGGCGGCCGAGGACGCCACCGGACCCAGCACGACGAACGAGGCCGTCGCCAGCGCCGCGCCCGCCCCGGACAGCCACAGCGACGGAACGGCGAGCACCCCGGCCAGGATCAGGCCGATGCCGGCCGTGCCCAGCGCCGCGCCGGTGACCGTACGGGACCGCGAGGCCCCCGAGTGGTCCACCGCGCTGTCGAGCAGCGCGGCCAGCGGCGCCGTACGCCCGGCCCGTACGGCCGGCAGCACGGCCGAGCCGAGGCAGACGACGACCCCGACGGCGAGGGGAACCAGCATCGACAGGCCGCTGATCACCAAGTCCCCTTCGGGGAACGGGAATCCGATGGCGGGAAAGAGCGCTTGGAGCCCCGCGGCGAAGCCGACGCCGCCGAGCAGCCCGGCGGCCGAGGCGATGAACGCGACGACGGCGGCCTCGGCCAGCGTGCCGCCGACGACCTGACGCCGGGAGGCACCCAGGGCGCGCAGCAGGGCGTTCTCTCGGGTGCGCTGGGCGACGACGATCGCGAAGGTGTTGTAGATGCTGAAGGTGGCGACGAGCAGGGCGATGCCCGAGAAGACGAGCAGCATGGTGGTGAACAGGGTCAGGAACTGACCGGAGATCATGTCGGTGTTCTCCTGGGCCGATTCCTCTCCGGTGATCGCCTCGACGCCCTGCGGCAGCACCGCGGTGAGCGCCTTCACCAGCTCGCCCTGGCTGGTCCCCGGACCGGCGCGCACCTGGATGGACGCCGCCTGGCCGGGCGCCGGCGTCAGATACTTCTCCGCGTCCGCCTGGGTCATCCCCGTGTACGTGACCTGCGCCATGCCGTCCGCGCCGCCGAAGGTGGCCAGGCCGACGACCGTCACCGGGACGGGGTCGGGCGTGCGCAGCACCGTCGTGTCGCCGAGCTTCAGCCCGCCCTTGTCCGCCGTGGCCCGGTTGACCACGACCTCCCCGGTCCGCTCCGGCACCCGGCCCTCCGCGAGCCGGTACGGATTGAGTTCCGGGTCCGCGATCCAGTTCCCGGCGAGCGTGGGCGGCCCCTGGCCACCGATCGGTTCGCCGTCGGAGCCGACGAGCTGCCCCGCGCCCTGAACGGCGGGGGCGGCGGCGGCCGCGCCCGGGGTGCGCCGGATCTCCTCCACGAGTGAGGTCGGCACGGGCTGCCGGGTGCCCTGGGCCTCGCCCGGGACGGTCACGACACGCGAACTGCGCACCACCGCGTCGGTACCGCTCGCCGCACCGGCGAACATGCTGTCGAAGCTCGCGCGGAGGGTGTCGCCCATGACGAGCGTCCCGGCGAGGAAGGCGACGCCGAGCAGCACGGCCATGAAGGTCCCGGCGAACCGCCGCTTGTGCGCACGCAGTGAGGCCGTACTGAGCCGCAGCACGGTGCGGGCACTGCTGGTGCTCATGACTCCTCCTGCAGGGCCGCCGCCGTCAGCGGGCGGGCGTCGAAGGACTTGAGCCGGTCCAGGACGCGGTCCGCGGTGGGACCCGCCATCCGGTCGACCAGCCGCCCGTCGGCGAGGAAGACGACCTCGTCGGCATGGGCGGCGGCCACCGGGTCGTGGGTGACCATGACGACCGTACGGTTCATCTCGCGCACCGCCCGGCCCAGCAGCCCGAGCACCTCCTCACCCGAACGGGAGTCGAGGTTGCCGGTGGGCTCGTCGGCGAAGACGACATCGGGGCTGCCGGCGAGGGCGCGGGCCACGGCGACGCGCTGTTGCTGGCCGCCGGAAAGCTCGGCGGGCCGGTGGTGCAGCCGGTCGCGCAGTCCGACGACGTCGATGAGGCCGTCGAGCCAGGCACCGTCCGCGCGGCCGCCCGCGAGGTCTTGGGGGAGCGTGATGTTCTCGGCGACGGTGAGGGTGGGAATCAGGTTGAAGGCCTGGAAGACGAAGCCGACGCGCTCGCGGCGCAGCAGGGTGAGCCTTCGGTCATCGAGTGCGCCGAGGCTCGTACCGCCGATGAAGGCGGCTCCGGAGGTGAGGGTGTCGAGACCGGCGGCGCAGTGCATCAGGGTGGACTTGCCGGAACCGGAGGGTCCCATGATCGCGGTGAAGCGGCCGGCCGGGAAGTCGACGCTCACCCCGTCCAGGGCCCGGACCTCGGTGTCGCCCCGACCGTAGACCTTCACGGCATCGACGACCCGGGCGGCGGCGGCGACACTGCCGTCGTCGTCGCCGCCCGGCACGGTGGCGTTCCTCATGCCACACCGCCCTTGGAGGCGCGGCCGAACTGCTCGTCCAGGACGGACAGCCGCCGCCAGTACTCGTCCTCGTCGATCTCGCCGGAGGCGAACCGCCGGCCGAGGACCGAGATCGGGGACTGCTCGCCGTACGCGGCGCCGCGGGCCTGCCACGGTGCCCGGCGGCCGCGCCACACGGTGCGGCGCAGCACGGTGACGGCGCCGACCACCACGGCCGCCCAGATCAGGGGGAAGAACAGGATCCACGGGCCGGGCCCGTCGTGCGCGAGGGTGGTGAGGGTGTTCATCTCGGTTCAGCTCCTCGGAAGTGTGGACGTGTGCGTCACACTCCGAGACTGGCGCCGGGAGGGGGTCCGGGTCGTCGTACGGCCGGCTGCACCGCGCGTACCACCGGGGGAGTACGAGGGCGGGCTGGGGGAGTCAGCCGAGCCAGCCGGGCCGCACCAGCCCCGACTCGTAGGCCAGGACGACCAGCTGGGCGCGGTCACGGGCGCCGAGCTTCACCATCGTCCGGCTGACGTGCGTCTTCGCGGTGAGCGGGCTGACGACCAGGCGGCGGGCGATCTCCTCATTGGACAGACCCAGGCCGACCAGCGCCATCACCTCGCGCTCCCGCTCGGTGAGCCGGTCCATGCCCAGTCCCGCCTCGTTGGCGGCGGGCTGCTTGGAGCGGGCCGCGAACTCCGCGATCAGGCGGCGCGTGACACCTGGGGACAGCAACGCATCGCCCTCCACCACCGCCCTGACCGCCCGCAGCAGTTCCTCCGGTTCGGTGTCCTTGACCAGAAATCCCGAGGCGCCGGACCGGAGCGCCTCGAAGACGTACTCGTCGAGCTCGAAGGTGGTGAGCATGACCACCCTGACGTCTGCCAGCGCCGTGTCCTCGGTGATCCGCCGGGTGGCGGCGAGCCCGTCGCAGACCGGCATCCGGATGTCCATGAGGACGACGTCCGGACGCAGCTCGCGCACCAGGCGCACGGCCTCGTCGCCGTCGGCGGCCTCTCCCGCCACCTCGATGTCCTTCTGCGCGTCGAGCAGGGCCCGGAACCCCGCCCGGACGAGGAGCTGGTCGTCGGCGAGCAGAACACGGATCACGGATCCTCCTGGGACGGGACGGCCTTCAGCGGGAGCCTGGCCAGCACGCGGAAGCCGCCGTCGGGGCGCGGGCCGGCCTCGATGGTGCCACCGAGGGCCGCGGCCCGCTCGCGCATGCCCACGAGACCGGTGCCGCTGCCGCCCGCCGGATCGCCCGTGGCCGGTCCGTCGTCGTCCACGCGCAACTCCAGGACGCGGGGCTGCCAGGAGAGGTGAATGCGGGCGCTGCGTGAACCGGAATGCCGCACGACGTTGGTCAGTGCCTCCTGCAGGATGCGGAAGGCGGCGAGGTCCGCGCCGGGCGCCAGCGCCCGGGGATCCCCGCTCGTTGCGATGTCGACGCTCAGCCCGGCCGCAGCAGCCTGCTCGGCGAGCTCGGGGAGCCGGTCGAGACCGGGTGCGGGCGCGCGGGGCGCGTCGCCGGGAGTGCGCAGGGTGTCGAGCACCTGCCGGACCTCGCCCAACGCCTCCTTGCTGGCCGCCTTGATGGTGGTCAGCGCCGAACGGGCCTGCTCGGGGTCGGAGTCGAGGAGGGCAAGCCCCACTCCCGCCTGGACGTTGATCACCGAGATGCTGTGGGCGAGGACGTCGTGCAGTTCGCGGGCGATGCGCAGCCGCTCCTCATTCACCCGGCGCTTCTCGGCCGCCGACCGCTCGGCCCGGGCGAGGGCCCACTGCTCCCGGCGTATGCGCACCAGCTCGGAGACGGCGAGGATGGCAAGGACCCACGCGGTGATGCCCACTTCCTGCGCCCAGGGCGCGGGCCCGTCCCCGGCGGGCGGCAGCCGGCGGTAGAGCAAGTGCCCGATGAGCAGGTGGCCGGCCCAGAGCAGCCCCACGGCCCCCCAGGCCGCTCTGCGGCGTCCGGCGACGACTGCGGCGAAGCAGGCCAGGGCCAGGCTGATGAACACCGGGCCGTACGGGAACCCGGCGCCGATGTACACCAGGGTCACGACGCTGACCCCGTACGCCACGGCCACCGGGTACCGGTGTCGCCAGACGAGCAGCAGGGGCCCGAGCAACAGCAGGAGCCGCGCGAACCCGTCCAGCGCCACCCGCCCGCTCTGTTCCTGTGCAGCCCACCCCGAGCCGACCTGGGCGAAGGCGGCCACGAGCAGCGAGGAGCGCCAGGCCGGGCCCCGCCCGGTCCGCTCCACCCATCGCTGCCACGGAGGGACCCCCGGGCGCTCGCGCTGCTCTTCCATACCGCCCACGTTAGGCGGCGTCCACCCTCCCGGGCGTCACTCCGGCGTAGCGTTTCAGACGTACTCCCCAGGTAGTACGCGGGTGTACGCGCGGCGGGGTCGAGCCCGGCGCCCGCCCGCCGCCCGCCGCCCGTAGCCCGCCGCCCTGCGGGCGAGGGCCTGCCCACGGCTATCGGCTATCGGCTGAGCGACCGGAGGGACACCGCGTCGTACGGCTTCAGCTCGTCGAAGCGGTTGCCGAGGACCTTCGCGGCCCACTGCGGGTCCTGGAGCAGCGCCCGGCCGACGGCGACCATGTCGAACTCGTCGCGTTCCATGCGGTCCAGGAGGTTGTCGATGTCGCCGAGCGCCGCTCCCTCGCCGGCGAAGGCGCGGAGGAAGTCGCCGTCGAGGCCGACCGAGCCGACCGTGATGGTGGGCCGGCCGGTGAGCTTCTTGGTCCAGCCCGCCAGGTTCAGGTCCGAGCCCTCGAACTCCGGGAGCCAGTAGCGCCGGGTGGAGGCGTGGAACGCGTCGACGCCGGCCGCCGCCAGCGGGGCCAGGATGGCCTCCAGTTCCTCCGGGGTCTGCGCGAGCCGTGCGTCGTAGGCCTCCTGCTTCCACTGGGAGTAGCGGAAGATCACCGGGAAGTCGGCCGGTACGCGCTCGCGGACCGCGGCCACGATCTCCGCGGCGAACTTGGTACGGGCCGCCGCGTCGCCGCCGTAGACGTCGGTGCGGCGGTTGGTCCGCTCCCACAGGAACTGGTCGAGCAGGTAGCCGTGGGCGCCGTGCAGTTCGACGCCGTCGAAGCCGATCCGTGCGGCTTCCGCGGCGGCGTCTGCGAACGCGCCGATGACGTCGTCGAGGTCGGTGCGGGTCATCGCCTTGCCGGTCCCCTCGGTGCCGTCGACACGGATGCCGGAGGGGCCGATGGCAGGGGCGTCGGCATACGGTGCTTCGCCCTGCTTGCGCACCATGCCTATGTGCCACAGCTGAGGCACGATCGTGCCGCCCACCTCGTGCACGGCCGCGGCGACCTTCGCCCACCCTGCCAGCTGGTCCTCGCCGTGGAACCGCGGCACCCGGTCGCTCTGCCCGGCGGAGTCGTGACCGACGTAGGTGCCCTCGGTGACGATCAAGCCCACGCCCGCGGCGGCCCGGCTGGCGTAGTACGCCCGCACGTCCTCGCCGGGCACGCCGCCGGGGGAGAACATCCGCGTCATCGGTGCCATCGCGATGCGGTTGGGGACGGTCAGGCCGTTCAGCTTGACGGGCCGGGAAAGGATCTCGGCCGCGCGGGAGGCGATGGACGTGGTGACGGTCATGGGGGTTGGTCCTCCGGGTTGAAGCTGTGGCTCGTCGGGTGACAACGAGAAGTGCATAGTACATAGGCTATGTATCATGCATATCGCGAGGTCCGGCCGTCGTACGGCGACCCCCGCAGGCCGAGCCGTACGGGGGTCCGCCGTTCCCCGGCTTCACGGGTTTCGCGATAATGGGGCGTCGGAAGGAGCGGGGAGGCTCAGTGCTGGAGAAGCTGGAGCGGGAGCTGATGCTGCTCTCGCGGCACCAGGTGCTGGCCCGGCGCGAGCGTGATCCCGAACGCCTGGAGCGGTCGGCGTACCTCCTGCTCAGCCGGATCGACACACAAGGCCCCATGTCCATCGGACAGTTGTCGGAGGCCTTCGGACTCGACACCTCGACCGTGAACCGCCAGACGGCCGCACTGCTGCGCTGGGGACTGGCCGAGCGCGTCTCCGACCCGGAAGGCGGCATGGCCCGCAAGCTGTGCATCACGGCTGAAGGCGGGCGCCGGCTCGCCGAAGACCGCGAGGTCAACCAGTCCTGCCTGGCCCGGGTGGTCGCCGACTGGTCCCCCGAGGAAGTGCGGGAGCTGGAGGACGTCCTGATCCGGCTCAACCGCAGCGCCGAGGCCCTCGAAGGACGGTACTGGCCGCGCACGGAGGAAGAGGCGGGCGGCGGCTCGTAAACGACGCCCTCACGGTGAGGGCCGGCAGGCCGTCGAAGGTGCCCGGAGAGGGTGTTCCCCCGCTCATCTCCTTGCCGGGGCGGTCGCACTCCCCGACGATGCTGCAAGGCCCCTTCGGTCCGGCTTCTACCGGGCCCTCGGCGGGGACATCGAAGAAACAGGGGATGCAGTGACAGAGAATCGTATTCCGAGGAAGCGGTCCCGTGCGGCGGTGTCCGCACTCGTACCGCTCTTCGTGCTCGCCGGGCTGCTGCTGGGCCCGGCGGCGACCGCCGTGGCAGCCGCACCGTCCGTCCGTCAGGCCCCCGCGGCTGCGGCCCTCCCGCGGAGCCCTCTCCCGGCCGGCGCCGGCGTGGTGACCGTACTTCGCGCGCCGACGTCGTCCCAAGTCCAGGCCACCACCGGCAACAAGAAGAAAAAGAAGAGCAAGAAGAAGGGCGGGCTCTTCAAGACCCTCCTCATCGTCGTGCTCCTCGTCATCGTCGTGCTCGTGATCGTTCTCGGGGTACGCATGGCCCTGCGCCGCAGGTCCGCCTAGGACTGGATCGGCCGATCGCGCGACGAATCCCTCCACCGGCGTGGGCCCATTGCGGCAGCCCTCGCCGTCAAGGACCGAACGCGATCGGCGGTATGCCCAAACCGCGCAAACCTCGCAGGTCGGTACTCTGGGTACCCAGTTTCTGACCGGTCGTGAACGCAGCGATGAGTTTTGCCGGCCCGGCAAGTCTCACCATCGCTGTCGACAACACAGGAGGAGCACGTGGCTCAGCTGCTGAGGGTCCAGAACTTCAACGTCTCGAGTGACGGGATCGGTGCCGGTGAGGACCAGACCCTCGAGAGGCCATTCGGTCATGTCGATCCCGAGAGGCTGTTCTCCTGGGCCGGCGCCACCGCGAGCTGGCCCATGCGCACCGACCCCGGAGGGAGCCGGGGCCTCGACGACTACCTCACGCGAGACTACGCACGCAACATCGGTGCCGAGATCATGGGCCGCAACAAATTCGGACCCCAGCGCGGGCCCTGGGAAGACCACGACTGGCGCGGCTGGTGGGGTGACGAACCCCCGTTCCGCACCCCGGTGTTCGTGATGACCCACCACGAGCGCCCTTCGTTCACGCTCTCCGACACCACGTTCCACTTCGTCGGCGGCGACCCGGCCGCGGTCCTCGAACTGGCACGGGAAGCGGCGCAGGGCAAGGACGTCCGGCTCGGTGGCGGGGCCACCACCATCCGGGAGTTCCTTGACGCCGACCTCGTCGACACCCTGCACGTGGCGGTCTCGCCGGTGAAGCTCGGATCCGGAGTACGACTCTGGGAGTCACCCGATGAGCTGCTCGACCGCTTCCACCTCGACGTCGTGCCCAGCCCGAGCGGCGTGACGCACCATCTGTTCTGGCGAAAGTGACGGGTGGTGGCGGCGGGTCACGTTCGTCCTCGTAAAATCTCAAGAGCCGCGACGACTCCGGCGGCGTTGCCTACCGGCACTACGAGTGCAAGGGCAACAAGCCTTACAGCAGTGCTTCGTTCGACTTCGTGAACGGCAAGCTGGAGATCAAGGGCCAGGTCTTCCTGGACGGCCTGACGTCCAACGGCAAGATGACCAAGACCAAGTACAGCAAGATCAAGGTCGGCAGCACGATCAGCCAGATGCACGAGATCGCCGGCAAGGGCGCCTGCGTGCGCGTCGCGCAGTCAGGCGGGCCTCCGCTGACGCGACACGAGGTGAGATGGCGGGAGGGGGTGGTGGCGCCACGGCGCCACCACCCCCTCACGCATGCTGCCCGCGGCCCCGCCGTCAGACCTGGGGCGGGCCCTGTACGAGCAGTCGGGCCGCGGCGTGATCGGCGCGGTCCGCCTCGTCCGAGGCGTCGATGTAGCCGTAGGCGTCGTCGCCGACGGGGATCCGCAGAGGTGTCGGGCCCTCGGCGGCGACGATGTCCAGGACCCGCTCGGCGAAGTACTCCGGGCGTCCGGTCTCGGGGCTGTCCGCGAGGCCCCGGGCCCCTTCGAGCATCTCGCGGTTGGTGGCGTCGTAGGCAGGGACCCGGTGGGCGGCTTCGGCCATGGAGGTGCCGTAGCGCGTAGCGAACATGCCGGGTTCGATGACGGTGACGCGGATGTTGTGGGGAGCCGCCTCCATGGCCAGGGTCCGGGTCATGCCTTCGAGGGCGTGCTTCCCAGCGGTGTAGGCCGCCAGACCGGGGAAGGCCATCCGGCCGACCACGGAGGAGACGTTGAGGATGTGGCCGTGCCCCTGGGCCCGCATCAGCGGCAGGACGAGGCGCGCGAGCCGCCAGGGGCCGACGACCAGGGTCTCCAACTGGTCGCGGAGTTCGGCGTCCGAGACCTCCTCGACCGCGCCGAACAGCCCGACGGCGGCGTTGTTGACGAGGATGTCGATGCCTCCCAGGCGCTCGGCCGCGGTGCGGACGGCCTCCTCGCAGGAAGCGTCGTCCCGCAGCTCGAGCGGGATCGGCACGATCCGGCCGGGCCAGGCGGCGGCCAGATCCTCCAGATCGGCGGTCTTGCGGGCGGTGACGGCCAGTTCGTCACCGGCCCGGGCCGCCGCGGTCGCCAGCGCGTGCCCGAGCCCCGAGGAGCATCCCGTGACCAGCCAGCGTCGTCCCATGGTTCCCCCGTGATGGCCGAGTTGCTCCGGATGATGGCGGCAGTTCATGTTCGTGGGGGCTCCGATGCGCGGTCATCCCTGCTGCGGGGGCGCGCGGAGGCGCGCAGGCGCACGTCCGGGCGCGCGCACGCGCCGGGCGGGGCCCGCGGCCCTGCGGTCTCCGGGCATGCCGGACCGGACGCCCGTGGGAGTGGGTCTACGTGAGCGGGCCTACGTGAGGGGGCCTGAGCCTGCCGCGCCTGAGCCTGCCGGGCCTCCCGCGGCCCGGGCGGCGCGGCGCAGCCGGGACCTGGCCGGATCCTGGGGGGAGTACGAGGCCGCGCCGGCGTGTTCGCGCGGGTTCGGGCGGACGAACAGGGTGACGGTGACCTTCTCGCTGAACCCGTTGCGCCGCATCATCGCGGCGGAAGCCGCGTTGCCGCTCTCCACGTCGGTGATGATCCGGGACGCTCCCGCAGCGAAGAGCGCGGCGCAGCAGTGCTCGACCAGGGAACTCGCGACTCCCCGGCCCCGGGCGCGTTCCTCCAGCGCGATCCACTCGAGGTAGCCCCAGTCCTCGCGCTCGTCGTAGGACAGCGATCCGAGGACGAAGCCGAGCAGCCCCTCCTCGTCGCGTGCGATCCAGCAGGCGTCCGGCTGGGCGTCCCAGTGCGCCGCCACCGACGACAGCGACCAGGAGGTGTAGGGCATCGCCTTCACGTCGAAGGACCGGTAGCCGAGATCGAGAACGGCATCGAGGTGGGTCAGTCGCAGGGGGAGGGTCTCGACTTCACTCATGAACTCGATGATGACATAGCCGGATATTTCTCCCCGTCACCTCACGGAGGGGACCTCGGGGTCCGCCGCCGGATCCTGGGCGGGCGCCGGGGCAGGATTCCTCGGGCCGAGGGCGAGGGCGAGGGCGAGGACGTAGAGGAACAGGACGCCCATGACGGCGACGCCCACCCACCTCCGAGCAGGGCCACGCCCAGCGCGGTGCCGAACTCGCGGGTGACGTCGTTGAGTGCGGAGGCGATGCCCTGGTGCTCTCGCGGCAGGGGGCCGGTGATGGCCTCGGTGGAGGGCGTCATCGCCAGGCCCATGCCGATGCCCACGGCGAGCATGCCGGGGAGGACGGGGAGGACGGGGGGTGGGGCGGGAGGGCGGGAGCCGGCCCTCGCGCGCGCCCGCCGAACGGCCTCAGGCGGTGGCGGCGGTCCCTGCCGAGGCGAGGGCCGCGACCGCCGCGTCGGTGTCGGCGACGGCGAGGAGCGCGTTGATGTGCGCGCCGGCCAGCGCCCCGGCCGCGGCGGAGGCCCCGACCTGGGCGATCGGGTCGGTGACGTTGCCCGCCACCCACACCCCCGGCACGTCGGTGGCGCCGGCCGCGCCGGATGCGAAGCGTCGGCCGCCGCCGGGCAGTTCCTCCATCGGCAGGCCCAGCCCCGCCAGGCCCTCGGTGCGGGCCACGAGCGTGGTCGCCACCGCGAGGACGCGGCGGTCGACGACCGCTCCGTCGGCCAGGCGCACACCGCGGATGCCGCCGGCGCCGTCCCCCACGACCTCTTCGGCCGGGGTGTCGACGATGCGGATGGCGCGTGCGGCGAAGCGCGCACGGGTCTCGTCGTCCAGCTCGGTGCCGTGCGTGAAGTAGACGAGGTCGTCGGTGAGCTGACGGAACAGCAGGGCGTGGTGGATCGATGCGGGTCCGGTGGCGAGGACGCCGATCGGCTCGTCGCGCACCTCCCAGCCGTGGCAGTACGGGCAGTGCACCACGCTGCGCCCCCAGTGTTCCGCCAGCCCGGGCAGCTCGGGCAAGACATCGCGCAGACCGGTGGCCACCAGCAGGCGGCGCGCCGTCAGGACGCGGCCGTCGGTCAGGGTGACGGTGAAGCGCAGGTCGCCGTCGGCGGACGGATCGGCGTGCTCGGCGGCGGAGACCTCGCCGGAGACGACGAGGCCGCCGTAGCGGCGTACTTCCTCACGGCCCCGCCCGTACAGGTCCGCCGGCGGGGTGCCGTCCAGGCCGAGCAGGCCGTGCACGCCCTCGGCGGGCGCGTTGCGGGGGGTGCCGCTGTCGATCACGACGACCGAACGGCGGGAGCGGGCGAGCATCAGCGCACCGTTCAGACCGGCGGCGCCGCCGCCGATCACCACGGCGTCGACGGTCCCGTCCGGCAGTGCGTCGGTCGCGTATGCGGTAGTCGTCGCGGTCATGTCCTCGGGTTCCTTTCCGGATGTTCCTTCGTGCCGGCCCCGGTGGTCCGGGGCCGTCTGGACGCAACGCTAACCGCGACTTGCAGTACGAGCATACGATGTTGCCTATGACGCAAGAAGACGGTGATCTGGACAGCCTGGTGCGCAAACGCATCCGCGCGCTGCGGGTGGCGCAGGGCTGGTCCCTGGAGGAACTGGCCACGCGTGCCCGGCTCAGCCAGTCCACGCTCAGCCGCATCGAGAACGGCCAGCGCCGCCTGGCGCTCGACAGCCTCGTCACGCTCGCCCGCGCACTGGACACCACCTTGGACCAGCTCGTGGAGACCGCGACCGACGATGTCGTCACCAGCCCGATGATCGACGCCGCCCGCGGGCAGATGCGCTGGCCGATCAAAGGAGAGCCGGGCATGACGGTCATCCGCCAGCGCATGACCGAACCGCCGCCCGACAACCCCTCCCGTATGCGCGCCCACCCCGGGCGCGAATGGCTCGTGGTCCTGTCCGGCACCGCGATCCTGATGCTGGGGCACCGCCGCATCCGGGTCGAGACCAACCAGGCCGCCGAGTTCCCCACGATGATGCCGCACGCGATGGGCGCCGAGGGGGGACCGTGCGAGATCCTGGGCATCTTCGACCGGGATGCCCGCCGCGGCCACCAGCGGGACAGCGGCGTCGGTGACGCGGGCGGCGACGGAGGAGGCGAAGGCGCTGCGCAGGGGGCGGGTCAGTGAGGATGAGCGGTGGCTCTTCCCGGCCTGTACGGGGTGTCCGGCGCGCGCGTTTTGCGCGTCCTGGGGGCTACGAGGCCATCTTCTTGCCTAACCGGCAAGGATCGATGCGGCAAGCGCATGGGCGTCCTACCGTGAAGCCATGACCCACGCACAGCACGCACCCCAGCACGGCGACACCGATTCCGGGCACGAGCACGGCCGCGGCCACCACGGCCATGACCAGCCCGGCCATGATCACGGACATGCCCAGCACGGCCATGATCACGGCCATGCCCAGCACGGACATGCCCGGGCCGACCTCGAGGGCCAGGCGGAGATCCTCGACCTGGACGCGGAAGTCCTCGCCGAGCACATCGCCGACATCACCATGTGGCTGCCCCTGAGCGAGTCCCCTCGCCACATAGTGGATCTGGGCTGCGGCACGGGAGCCGGCACCTTCGCCCTGCTCGACCGGTTCCCCGACGCGCACGTCACCGCAGTCGATTCCTCGGCGCTGCACCTGCAGCGCCTGCGGGAGAAGGCGTGCGCCCGCGGCGTCGAGGACCGCGTCCGCACCGTGCAGGCCGACCTCGATGAGACCGAGTGGCCCGACCTCGGTACGCCGGACCTGGTGTGGGCCTCGGCCTCGATGCACCACATGGCCGACCCGGACCAGGCCCTGCGCACGGTCCGCGAACTGCTCGCCCCCGGCGGACTGTTCGCCGTCGTCGAGCTGGCTGGGTTCCCCCGCTTCCTGCCCGCGGACGCACCCGAAGGCCGACCCGGACTGGAGGAGCGCTGCCACACCGCGAGCGAGAGTTACCACGCCGAGCACGTGCCCCACCGCGGCGCCGACTGGGGCCCGAAGCTCAGCGCGGCCGGGTTCGCCCTGGACGGCGACCGCGTGATCAGCGTGAACATCGCGGGCTCCCGCAGCGAGGCGGTCCGCGCGTACGCCCTCGGCAGCCTGCAGCGCCTTCGCCGCAGCATCGTGGACACGCTCACCCCGGAGGACCTCGCGGCGCTGGACCGGCTGCT
This sequence comes from Streptomyces sp. GL_148, assembly GCF_057834205.1. Taxonomy (NCBI): domain Bacteria; kingdom Bacillati; phylum Actinomycetota; class Actinomycetes; order Kitasatosporales; family Streptomycetaceae; genus Streptomyces; species Streptomyces sp. GL_148. The sequence goes on from NZ_CM174396.1 coordinate 8,453,458, forward strand.
CGACACCGACGGCCCCGAGAGCATCCTGCGCCGCGACGACCTCGCCGTGCGGACCGAGCGCACCGTCTGGGCCGCACGCCGCAAGAACTGATCCGCGCCGGCGTGGCCCCCGGCCTCGGCGCCTCGGCGCCTCGCCGCCTCGACAGCTGGGCCTCCATCATTGCCGTCCCGACCGCGATCACCGGCTTCTACGGCCCGAAGGCGGTCACTCCTGCGGCCGGCGCAGCAGTGGGGGAGCCGGGTGGGGCAGGGGGCTCGCAGCGGCCGGGCTCAGGCCGTCCATGACCAGGGCCACGTAGCGGCGCCAGCCCTCCTCGGCCGGGTCCATGGTCCACAGCACGCTGACCAGCATGCTCATGATCCTCTTCAGATCGTCGGGCACCAGGTCCCCGCGGATCACCCCGGCCTGCTGCCCCCGCTTCACCAGCGGGTCGAGCGCGTCGAAGAACCGGCCGCTGACCTCCGCGGAGAGGACGCCGGCGTTGCGGGCGGCCGTCAGCACGTGGTGTTCGTCGGCCGCCGAGGTCAGGGCGGCTTCGAGTACGACGGTCAGGCCGCGGCGGGGGTCGTCGTCGGCCAGTCCGCGGTCGATGACGGGCAGGACGTCCTGCGTGAACTGCTGGTCGAGCACGGCCCGGAGCAGGGCCGCCTTGTCGGGGAAGCGGCGGAAGAGCGTGGCGATCCCCACCCCGGCCCGCCGTGCGATCTCGTCGAGCGGCGCATCGGGTCCCAGCTCGGCGTACACGTCGCGTGCCGCTCTGACGATCTTCTCGATGTTGCGCACGGCGTCGGCGCGCAGGGGTTTGGGGCTTTCGGTCGGCACGCTGCCGAGAATACAACTGATAGTCGACGATCGGATCCGGTTGACACGCCACCCGCCGCGAACTGATAGTTGACTACTGATTGTGGTGTGCGCCGACCTCGTACCCACGCAACGCCGGACCGACCCCTTCCGTACCTCGTGCGCCCCGCAGGCCCGGCCGGCCGGGCCTGCGGCCCATGCCTCTAGGACCCTTCATGCAACAGCCGCCCACGGCCGCCCCTCGCACCGGCAAGGTGATCGCGACGCTCGCACTCGCGGGCATAGCCGCAGCCGTCATGCAGACGCTGGTCACGCCGCTGCTGGCCGACCTGCCGAACATCCTCCACACCTCCCACTCCAACTCCGCCTGGGTCGTCACCGCCACCCTCCTGGTCGCAGGCGTGTGCGTACCGATCAGCGGGCGCCTGGGCGACATGCTCGGCAAGCGCCGCATGCTCCTGGCCTGTTGCATACCGCTGATCATCGGATCGGTGGTGTGCGCACTGGCGGGCGGTGTCGTCCAGATGGTCATCGGGCGGGGCCTGCAAGGCGTCGGCATGGGCATGATCCCGCTGGGCATCGCCCTGCTCCGTGACATCCTCCCCGCCGAGAAGCTCAGTTCCTCCATCGCCCTCGTGAGCGCCTCCATGGGCATCGGCGGCGGCATCGGCCTCCCGGTTTCCGCGGCCGTCGCCCAGTACGCGAGCTGGCGCTTCCTGTTCTGGGGGTCCGCGGCGCTCGCCGGCTGTGTCGCCGTCATGATCGTGGCCTTCGTTCCCGAGGGGCCCGCTGCGGCCAAGGGCCAGCGCTTCGACGTGGTCGGCGCGCTGGGCCTCGCGGCGGGCCTGGTGTCCTTGCTGCTGTTCGTGTCCAAGGGCGCCGACTGGGGCTGGGGCTCGGCCACCACCCTCGGCCTGATCGCCACCGCCGTGGTGGTCCTGGCTGCCTGGGGGTGGTTCGAATGGCGCACCACCGACCCGCTGGTCGACCTGCGCACCACGGTCCGCCCGCGGGTCCTGCTGACCAACCTCGCCTCGGTCTCCATCGGCTTCGGCATGTACGCCGGCATGCTGGTGGTCCCGCAGCTGCTGCAGTTCCCCGCCGCCACCGGCTACGGCCTGGGCCAGTCCATGCTGGCGGCCGGCCTGTGGATGCTCCCCGGCGGGCTGATGATGATGGCCGTGTCCCCCCTCGGGGGCAAGCTCACCAACGCCCACGGCCCGAAGGTCACCCTCGTCTGCGGGGCGCTCGTCCTGGCCGCGGGTTACGGCGTCGCGCTCCTCTTCTCCGGCACGGCCGCCGGGCTGATGGTCGCCGTCATGGTCATCAACAGCGGTGTCGCCCTCGCCTACGGAGCCATGCCCGCTCTGATCATGAGCGCGGTACCCCTGACCGAAACCGGCGCCGCCAACGGCTTCAACGCCCTCATGCGCTCCCTGGGCACCTCCGTCGGCGCCGCCGTCGTCGGTGTCGTCCTGGCTCAGATGACCACCACGGCAGGCGGATTCACCTTCACCTCCGAGGCGGGCTTCCGCACCGGTCTGCTCATGGGCGGCGGCTTCGCCCTGCTGTCGGGGGCCATCGCCGCTCTGATCCCCGCCTTCAGGCCGCAGCAGCTCGAACTGCGGGACCAGGCGGGCCTCCTGACCGAAACGGCCCCCACCTCGGTCGGCAAGTAGCGCCGCCGCTCAGGTCATCGGGCCGCTTCGAGGTACGACGCCAGGTGGGCCAGCGAGGAGGCGATGCCCGCCTCGTGGTCCGCCTGGTCGATACCGGGCGGAACGTCGGTGGCGGTGACGGTCACCTCGGTGCCCTCACCGGAGGCGGCCAGGTGCCAGGTCATCGTCATGGTGCCGGCGTACGACGGGTCGTCGGACTCGAACTCGGCCTGCTGCACCACGCGCTCCGGCGGAACCAGGCCGGTGAACCGTACGTCGACCACGTCGGTCGCCTCCGAGGTCTTGCCGGGGCTGCCGGCGGGATCGAGGGAGGTGTCGAGGTAGGTGAGGACCATCCGGAACCCGCCGCCCGGCCGCGGATCCCACCGCTCGATCCGCCCGCTCATCCCCTCGGGCGGGAGCCAGGCTTCGAGGGACGCGCGGTCGAGGAGGGCGGCGTAGACGGCCGCCCGCGGCGCGGCGATCGTCCGGGCGGCGCGGTCGGTCCTGCCGGCGGACCCGTTCCCGGGCCGGACCCGGTGCACCGGCGCGTCGTCGGCGGGAGCCTCCAGGGTGCGGAGGTGGGCTGTCACCGCCGCCGTGGTGCGCTGCTCGTCGCGGCTCGCCAGGAGGTCCAGCAGTGCCCCGCGCAGGACCGACAGCAGCAGGGTGCGCTCGGCGAGCCCCTCGGGCGTGTCGCGACGGGCCGGCGGCTGGGCGGCGGCGAAGACCTCCAGCCAGTCGGCGATCGTCCGCTCCGCGAACCCCGCCCAGGGCCCCGCGTCGCCGCTCAGCGAGCGTGAGTAGCCCTCGACCCAGAGGGTGAGGACCTTGCGGTGTCCCGGGTCGGCCAGCCAGTTCCACACCAGTTCGCCCGTGCGGGCGAGACCGTGCTCCGGCCGGGCCCGGTGCACGGCTTCGAGCATTCCCGTCTCGTCCTGCCGGGCCCGCGCGAGCAGTGCCTGCACCAGGGCGTCCTTGCTGCCGAACAGGAAGAGGAGGACGCGCGGGCTGCTGCCGATCGCCTCGGCAAGGGGCCGCAGGGACATGTCCGCCAGACCGTGGTCGAGCACGTGGGCGTAGGCCAGCTCCAGGAGCTGCTGCTTGCGGGCAGAGTCGACGCGGGCGGAGTCGTCACGGGCGGAGGGGCTCATCCGGACATTATGCTTTACTGAAACAGTCGTTTCAGTGGCTCAGTGGCTCAGTGGTTCAGAGAGAGGGTCCCCATGAACGAGGTCCGCGCGGTGATCCGGCCGCTGGGGGAGCCGGGCGATCTCGGCTGGGTGGTGATGGCCCACGGCGAGCAGTACGCGAAGGAATTCGGCTGGGACATCAGCTTCGAGGCCCTGGTCGCGCGGATCGTCGCGGACTACGCGGCCGGCCGCGACCCCTCCCGCGAGGCGGCCTGGATCGCCGAGCTGGACGGCCGCCGGGTCGGCAGCGTGTTCTGCGTGGCCGACGAAGACGGCGAAGGCGGCGGAGACGGCGGCGCAGAAGCCCAGGGGGGCACCGCGAAGCTGCGGATCCTCCTCGTGGACCCCGTAGCCCGCGGCCACCGCCTGGGCTCGCGCCTGGTCGCACAGTGCGTGGACTTCGCCCGCGGGGCGGGCTACGAGCGGATCCGGCTGTGGACCAACGACACCCTGGTGGCTGCGCGCGGGATCTATCTGGCCGCCGGTTTCCGGCTCGTGGAGGAGGAGCCGCACCACAGCTTCGGCGCCGATCTGATCGGGCAGGTCTACGAGCTCGACCTGTCGGCCTGAACGCCGCCCGGGGGTAGACGCGAGCCGAGGCGCCGCGGCCGAATTCCAGAGCAACTCGCCCGTGTCATCAGCCCGTTGCCGGGTATCCGCGCAGCGTGCCCGTCAGCGAGGCGGTCAGGCGGAGGACTCTAGGGAAAGGGAAACCCCGGTGATGGCGATGACGACGCGCGTCCATGAGACCGCCGAGCGGCTGAGGGAGACGGCGGCATCGCACGTCGCCCGCCTCGTGGAGGACAGGAGGCTCGACTCCGCACGGGGCAAGGCCGTCCGGGGCGCGACCACGGTGCGGAGCCACCCGACCGCGCTAGTCACGGCCGCCGCCGTACTGGCCGCTGCCGCACTCGCCCGGCGGAGCCGCCGGGCACGACGCGGGCAGGCTGTTTGAAGCGAGCGTCCCGGGTCAGACGAGATGAGATCACACATCCGAATCAGGTCCGGATCCGCTCCGGATCCGGGCCGTCTCCGATGGAGGTTCCGAGGTGGGAAATGTGTCGCGTCTGCCGGGTCGTGCCGAGCACCACTGGTTGTGGCAGGAGGACGCCGCCTGCCGGGAACTGGGCTCGCGCCTCTTCTTCTACCCCGCGGGCGAGCAGCGAGCGGAGCGGGAGGCGCGGGACGCGGCCGCGAAGGAGGTGTGCGCCCTGTGCCCGGTGCAGCGCGACTGCCTGCGCCACGCGCTGGAGGTGGGAGAGCCCTTCGGCGTCTGGGGCGGGCTCACCGCGCACGAGAGGCGTGAACTCCGTACAAGGGGAGGCAAGCGGCGCGCACTGCCCTCCACCGCTTGAGCCCCGGCAACCCGTGAAGGGAGCGGCCCCCGAACACCGGGGGCCGCTCCCTTCACGGCATGTCACTGCTCGTCGCGGGCTCTCAGCAGGGGCGGACCGGCTGGAGGTTGTGGACGTAGCGGGCCGAGACCCAGCCCTTCGAGCCGTGCAGGCGGTACCACACCGGGTTGCCGTCCACCCAGCCCCCGCGCTTCTGGCACACGAGGAGCACCCGCTGGTGCGGATGCAGCTGCTTCACCACGTCCGAGTACACGGTCGGCCTCTCGCGGACGTTGAGCGGTGCGCGGGACTCGACCACGCCCACGGGGCCGGACTTGCCATGCCCGTACCCGGCGGCGAGCCCGTCGGCCGCCCAGCCTGCCGTGCTCAGTGGCCCGATCAGTACTCCGGCCGCCAAGGCGTACGTCAGCAATGCCTTCTTCACCATCGGGTCCACTCTCCCTGTGTCGCCTGGGCGCGGGGCCGGCAGCCCGTGCGGCCGACCGCCCGGATCCGACTATTCACCGCCCGTACGACGGATCACCGGTGTCCCGGAGGGAACACGCCCCCCTGTGCTCCGGATGGCCCAGAGCCCGCCACCCTGACCGCCTTCCCGGCCGGCCGCTGAGCGGGATCCGCGTCTCGCGGCGCGCAGCCGTCCTGCCGGGCGGCCGGCAGACCCGCAGGGGGGAGCCACCCCGGGCCCGAGGTTTGAACCGACCGGCATCGAGCAGGCGCCCCTGCGGAGCGAGACCCTCAAGCAGAGGAGGAACGTGGCATGGCCGCGGACGCACACAAGGACCAGGACGTCGTCGCCTTGATCCTCAAGGACCACCGCACGATGGAGGACCTCTTCCGCCGGATGCGCAGCGTGGAGGCCGACCGCAAGGACGCGCTCGCGAAGCTGTCCGCGCTCCTCATCGCGCACGGCGAGGCCGAGGAAGCCGAGGTGTACGGCGCGCTGAAGCGGTTCAGGGACGTGGACAACGCGGAGGTCGAGCACGGGGCCGAGGAGCACGCCGAGGGCAACGAGGCCCTGCTGGCGCTGCTGGAGGTGTCCGAAGTGGGTTCCGACGACTGGGACGGGCGCCTCGAGGACCTGGTCAAGGCGGTCTCCCACCACCTCGACGAGGAGGAGCGCACGATTCTCAACGGGGCCCGGGAGAACGTACCGGACGAGCGGAGGGCCGAACTCGGTGCGGCCTTCATGGAAGAGCGGGAGCGGCAGCTCGACGCCGACTGCGGCAGCATCGAGAACGTACGCGCGGTGGTGCGGAGATGAGGGCGACGGCGGCGCGGCCGGGGGCCGGGCCGGGCGCGGGACCGGGCCCGGCCTCGTCGAGTCCGGGCCCGGTCCGCACTCCGGGGGGCAGATGATGCGGCGGGTCAGATGATGCGGCCGCCGAAGCCGCCCATGGAGTAGTAGGTCCCGAGTTCCTCGCGGTAGCCGAGGTCGGCGAGGTGCTTCTCGCGGTGGAACTCCGGAGCGTTCTTGATCTGCTCCTTGGTGCCGTCGACGTAGATCTTTTCCTTGTCGACGTCGACGATGATCACGGTGCTCGCCGGGAGGAGGACCTCCTTGCCGAAGATCCAGATACCTGTGTCCACGACCAGGTAGGCGTCACCGGCCTCGTCGGAGTGCTTGGCGACCTTGCCGATGCTCCCGTCGGTCGCCTCGACCGTGTACCCGGTCAGATCGGTACCGGTCAGGTGGCCCGCGGTCGACCTGTAGCTCCACACATGCTCAGTCACGCGAAAACAACTCCTTCGCCAGACAGGGGGCGGCGGGGCAGGGCCTGCCGTCCCTCTCTTCCGATGTCGTACGGGGCACTGCCGGTGTCCCGTACGACATCGCCTGCCCCGGCTTCGGCCCTTCATTCGCTCCGGAGGGCCGCCCGTACGTACGCGGCTACGGGCCACTCCTCGCTAGGGGTACGGGCCACGGGCGACGGCGCGGTCAGCGGGCCGCGGGCCTGCCGGACACCAGACGGGCCGCCTCGATCTCGGCCCAGACGGCCTTGCCCTGCTCATGGGTGTGCGTGCCCCAGCGGTCGGACAGTCGCTCCACGATGTGCAGGCCGTGGCCGCCCGGCATGCCGCGCCGCGGGGCCGGGTGGAGGAGGGGCAGGGCCGTCGTGCCGTCGCACACCTCGATGCGCAGGGTTTCCCCGGCCGTGAGGACGAGTTCCCGGCAGCCGTCCGCGTGCAAGGAGGCGTTGGTCAGCAGCTCGGACACGAGGAGCAGGGCGTCCTCGGCGGTCTCGGTGCCGTCCCAGCCCCAGTCGCGCAGGGCCCGGCGCGTGAAGTCGCGGCCCTTGGCCACCGCGCCCCCGACACCCGTCAGGGCGAGCCGCCGCCGCTGGCCCCCGCCGGGAAGCCCGGCGCTCACTGGATCTCCCGTTTCCGGTCCGATGGTCTCCACCGTGCTCTCGCACCCCCGTGCCGACTCTGCCCTGTTCGCTGTTCGCTGTTGGCCGTTCGCCGTTCCCGGGAGCGCCGACGACGTAGTGGTCGGTGTCGTCCCGGACTGTCCGCATGCCCCCGAGCGGCCCGAAGACACCCGAGCCCGAACCCGAGTGTAGGTGACCTCCTGTGTCAGGGCGTTGCCATGTGGAGCCGCAGCGTGAAGCCGTCGTCCAGGGCCCGGACCTCGACGAGATCGCAGAGCTGGTGGATCATCCACAGTCCGCGGCCGCCGTCGGCCGAGGCCAGCGAGGGGCGGCGGCGCCCCGCGAGGGGGTCGGCCAGGCGGCCCGCGTCGTGGATCTCGGCGACGACCCCCGCACCGGCGCCGGCGGTGGCCCACAGGCGCAGGGTGCCCTTCCCGCCCCCGTGGGACAGGGAGTTGGCCGCGGCCTCGCTGACGGCGAGGACCAGGTCGCCGCGGCGTGACGGGGCCAGCGAGGTCCCGCGGGCCCAGGCCTCCGCGTACTCGCGCACCTCGGCCAGCCCTCCGTGGGCGAACCCGAACCGGGGCGCCCCGCCCTCGGGTTCGGGCAGCGGCCGGTCGCAGTCCGCCGAGACCCGCGCGGCGTCGGTGTACGACGGACTCGGCAGGTGCAGGCCTCCCTCGATCAGCGTGGGATGGGTGCGCCGGGCATCGGTCACCACGTCGGGTGCCAGCCCCCGTACGTCGTACGGGCACAGGACGATGGCGGGCCGGCCGGCGAACGCCGTGTTGATGAGGGCCTCGTGCCGGGTGGACTCCAGGACCTCGGCGGGGGAACGTCCGGGCCAGACCGGTTCTCCGACGATCCGGGCCGCCCGGCTCACGTGCAGGTCGGCGAAATCCTGCAAGCCCGCCAGGATGCGGCCGGGATTGCGGCCCAGCTCCGTCATGTCCGTCCAGGTGACGTCCGAGGCGCTCGCGCCGAAGCTCTCGCGCAGGGCGTCCAGGCGCGGGCCCGGGACGGCGACGAGGACCGGTTCACCCGCCGACAGGGCGGCGCGCACGAAGGCGCCCACGCCGGCCACATACGCGTCGAGGTCCTCGTAGAAGAGGGCGGGATGGACGAAGGCCCCGGGCCCGGCGGGCTCAGGAACAGTGGTCATGCTGCGACCTCCAGCGCGGCGCATTCGTCCGGGAACATCTCCACGACCCTGCGGAGCGAGTACGGCGGATCGTGGAGCAACAGGCGCCGCCCCTGCCCGCTGAGGGCGGCCGACGCCCGTACGAGGGCGGCGACCGCGGCCGTGTCGAGGAAGACGACGGCGGAGAGGTCGAGGTGGACGACGGGGCCGGGGATCGCGGTCACGGCGCCGAGCGCGGCGGACAGGCACTGGCGGGTGTCGAGGTCGCAACTGCCGCTCAGGCGCGCGCCCGGACGGTCCTGCCACGGCCGGGCGGTCAGCGGGGCCGACCCGCCCGCTTCCGCCTCCGCGCCGGAGGGGGAGTTCATGGTCCTTTCCTACACCGCGAGCATGCCGGTGCGCAGCCGCGCCAGGGTCCGGGCCAGGATGCGGGAGACCTGCATCTGGGAGACGCCGAGCACGGCGCCGATCTCCGCCTGGGTCTTCTCCTGTCCGAAGCGCATCCGCAGGATGAGCCGGTCGCGTTCGTCCAGTTCCTCCAGCAGGGGTGCGAGGGTGTGGAATTCCTCGAAGAGCTCCATGCCCGGATCGACGGCGCCGTGGCGCTCCGCCGTCGGCCGGGCGCTCCGGCCCGCCGCGGACGAGGCGTCACCGTCGCCGGCGGCGGCGTCGAGGGAACTGCTCGTGTAGCCGTTCGCGGCCACCAGCCCCTCGATGACCTCGTCCTCGGACAACTCCAGGTGCTGGGCGAGCTGCTTGACGGTCGGCGCCCTGCCCAGGACATCGCTCAGGGCGTCCTGGGCCCTGGCGAGTTCCGTACGCAGTTCCTGCAGGCGTCGCGGTACGTGCACGGCCCAGGTGGTGTCGCGGAAGTAGCGCTTGATCTCACCGGTGATGTACGGGAGGGCGAGGGTGGAGAACTCGACCTCGCGCTCGGTGTCGTAGCGGTCGATGGCCTTGATCAGGCCGATGGTTCCCACTTGGATGACGTCGTCCATGTCGAGACCGCCGCCGAGCACGCGGGCCCGGAAGCGCCGCGCGGCGAACTGGACGAGGGACAGGTTCATTTCGATCAGGGTGTTGCGCGTGTACTGGTAGGCGGGCGTCCCCTCCTCCAGCGTGCGCAGCCTCGCGAAGAAGAGCCGCGAGAGCTCCCGGGCGTCACCGGGCGCCATCTCCCGTGCGTTCTCCACCCGGAACAGGTCCGCGTCCTGCGTGGGCGCTCCCGGGGACTCCAGGTCACACGCGGGTACCGATGCGTCTGCTGCACGAATGGGGCCTACCACGGTGGCCGAGCGATACATGGTGGCCGCTCCCTCCCGATTGACTGACGGCTGCCGGGGGCGCTTCTGCCCCGACTGAAGGGGTCTACACACTGCGACGGCATCGGTTCTCCCCCGGGAAGCGCGGCCGCCGCGGTGCCGAAGGGTGCCTACGGTGCGCTGCGGGTCGGTGGATAGCGTGGGGGTATGGCGAAAGCGGGGAAGCGACGGGTCCTGTACCGGCAGGGCACGGGGTTCTGGCGGATGACGGCGAAATGGGCTTTCGTCTTCGGGGTTTTGTCCCTGGTGGACGGTGGACTGCTGCGGTCCTGGGGCCATGCCGTGGTCTGGCCGATGATCGGGATCCTGCTGTGGGGGCCGTTCGGGGTCGGCGCCGTCTGGTACCCGAGGAAGGACCAACGGGTCGAGCTGACGGCGCGTGAACTGCGGGTGCGGCGCAAGCGGCTGCCGATGGAGAAGGTGAACCTGCTGCACGTGGCGCGGCTGTGGCTGGAGGGGCGGTCGACCGCGGACGGCCGCCCGGTGCCGGAATGGACCCGCTCCGAGCGGGTGGTGTGGGTGCCGCTGCGGGACGGCCGGGCGTTCGGCGTGGAGTTCCGCGACCCGGCCGCGTTCGCAGGAGTCTTCGGCGCCTTCGCGGTCGAGGCCTGCGGCGGTCCGGACATCGTCCGCGCGAGGGCCGCGGCGGAGACCTACCCGGATCCGCGCCCGCTGCCTCCCCGCCGCTCCGCCGACGAGCCAGGCTCCTGGCTGGACGTGCTGGACGTCTTCAACTGAGCGTCGCGAACGCACGGCAGGGGACATGGGTGACAAGGGGGCAGCAGGGGATAGGGGTACCGGGTCAATGCCCAGGCGTCAGGGCCCATCGGGCGCCGGATCGAGGAGCAGGCATACTCCCTTGGGAGGACGTAGGACCGACGATCCGGGGAGGCGGACATGACCGGAGCAGGAGACGGATACGGATCCGGATACGGGCAGAGCGTGGTCGGGGACGGCTACCCGGTCGGGGCCGGCTGGGTGGTGGTGGCCCGGGGAGAGCTCGACCAGGACACGCTGGTTCCCTTGGAGGAAGCCCTCACCGCGGCCGCCGGCCTGCATCCGCTGGTGGTCCTGGACGCCGGTTCCATCACCTTCGGAGACTCCTCGTTCCTGAACCTGCTCCTGCGGCTGCACCACCTCACGACCCTGCGCATCGCCGCCCCCGGCGAGCAGTTGCGGCGGCTGTTCGCGGTGACCGGGGCCGATACGGTCCTGTCCCTGCACCCGAGCGTCGAGGCCGCCGTCGGGTCGTGAAGCCACGCCGAGTACACGGCAGCGTCGTGAAGCACGCCGAGTACACGGCAGTTGCACCGGTCATTCAATGTCCGGGTCCTCGGGAGGCGGGTGTTGCCGAGAGGCCTCCCGCGCATGCGGATCCCCTCTCCCCTTCCCGCAGCCCGGATGCACTGGCCCCGGTGTGATCGGCCGTGCCATAGGGTCCCTTCGGCGGCGCTAGCCTTCACCGGACCGGTGGTGCGGAGAAGACGGATCCCCGCGGAGCCGGGTGCGCATCGGTGCGCCCCGAAACCGGGGGCCGGCCCCGTCCCGTTCGTCGGAGTGTCGGTTTCGAGGGTGAGGTTGGGGCGGATGGCCGAGCGGGCGGGCACGGGTTCGGCGGGTGGGGTGCCCCGGCTCCCCGGCGAGGGCGGGATCGGCGAGGCGGAGCTGCGCAGGCTGCTGGCCGGGCTGACCGCCGTACGCGACGGGGATTTCCGTACCAGGCTGCCCGATGCGGCGGACGGCCTGCTCGGGGAGATCGCCACCGTCTTCAACGGGATGGTCAACCAGCTGTCCCTGTTCACCTCCGAGGTGACGAGGGTGGCCCGCGAGGTGGGCACCGAGGGGACGCTCGGCGGCCAGGCCGACGTACCCGGGGTCGGCGGCGCCTGGCTGGACCTCACGGAGTCGGTCAACTTCATGGCCGGGAACCTGACCGCCCAGGTGCGCTCCATCGCCCAGGTCGCGACCGCCGTGGCCAAGGGCGACCTGTCGCAGAAGATCACCGTCACCGCCCGGGGGGAGATCCTCGAGCTGAAGGAGACCATCAACACGATGGTCGACCAGCTGTCCGGATTCGCCGGCGAGGTGACCCGCGTGGCCCGCGAGGTCGGCACCGAAGGCCGGCTGGGCGGCCAGGCGGACGTGCAGGGCGTCTCCGGTACGTGGAAGGACCTGACGGAGTCGGTCAACGTCATGGCCGACAACCTGACAGCCCAGGTGCGCTCCATCGCCGAGGTCACCACCGCCGTGGCCCAAGGCGATCTGACCCAGAAGATCCGCGTGGACGCACGCGGGGAGATCCTGGAGCTGAAGGAGACCATCAACACGATGGTCGACCAGCTCTCCGCCTTCGCCGGCGAGGTGACCCGGGTGGCCCGCGAGGTGGGCACCGAGGGCAACCTGGGGGGTCAGGCCACGGTCCGGGGCGTCTCCGGCACCTGGAAGGACCTCACCGACAACGTCAACGTCATGGCCTCCAACCTCACCGGCCAGGTGCGCTCCATCGCCCAGGTGGCCACCGCCGTCGCCCGCGGCGACCTTTCGCAGAAGATCATGGTGGAGGCGAAGGGTGAGGTCGCCGCGCTGGCCGGGGTCATCAACACGATGGTCGACACGCTGTCCGCCTTCGCCGACGAGGTCACCCGGGTGGCCCGCGAGGTGGGCACGGAGGGCCGGCTCGGCGGCCAGGCGCAGGTGCCCAATGTGGCGGGCACCTGGAAGGACCTCACCGACAACGTCAACTCCATGGCCAACAACCTCACCGGCCAGGTCCGCAACATCGCCCTGGTCACGACGGCCGTCGCCAACGGCGACCTGTCCAAGAAGATCGACGTCGACGCTCGAGGCGAGATCCTGGAGCTGAAGACCACCATCAACACGATGGTCGACCAGCTGTCCGCCTTCGCCGCCGAGGTCACCCGCGTCGCCCGCGAGGTGGGCAGCGAGGGCCGGCTCGGCGGCCAGGCCGAGGTCGAGGGCGTCTCGGGCACCTGGAAGCGCCTGACGGAGAACGTCAACGAGCTGGCCGGCAACCTGACCCGCCAGGTCCGGGCCATCGCCGAGGTCGCCAGCGCCGTCGCCGAGGGCGACCTGACCCGCTCGATCACGGTCGACGCCTCGGGCGAGGTCGCCGAACTCAAGGACAACATCAACTCCATGGTCGGCTCGCTCCGCGAGAGCACCCGGGCCAACCAGGAGCAGGACTGGCTCAAGTCGAACCTGGCCCGCATCTCCGGCCTGATGCAGGGACACCGGGACCTGGCCGCCGTCGCCGAACTCGTCATGGACGAACTGACGCCGCTGGTGGCCGCCCAGTACGGAGCCTTCTACCTCGCCGAGGACCGTCCCGGCGGCACCATACTCACCCTCGTCGGCTCCTACGGGCGTTCCGCCGCCGCGGAGGAGGGCGCCGCCTTCGCCCTCGGAGAGTCCCTGGTCGGACAGGCGGCCCGCAGCCGCCAGATCATCGCCACCGATCAGGTCCCCGGCGGCTACGTGATCTCCTCCGGGCTGGGCCACACCACCCCGGGCAGCCTGATCATCCTGCCCATCGTGGTGGACGACCAGATCCTCGGCGTGATCGAGCTCGCCTCCTTCACGGCCTTCAACCCCGTGCACCGCGACTTCCTGGCCCAGCTGATGGAGGCGATCGGCGCCAACGTCAACACGATCGTCGCCAGCGCCCGCACCGACGAACTCCTCGGCGAGTCCCAGCGGCTGACCGGGGAGCTCCAGGCCCGCTCGGAGGAACTCCAGGTCCAGCAGGAGGAACTCCAGCGCTCCAACGCAGAGCTGGAGGAGAAGGCCGCCCTCCTCGCCAGCCAGAACAGCGACATCGAGGCCAAGAACCTGGAGATCGAGCAGGCCCGGCAGGAGCTGGAGACCCGCGCCCAGCAGCTGTCGCTGGCCTCCACCTACAAGTCCGAGTTCCTCGCCAACATGAGCCACGAGCTGCGCACACCGCTCAACAGCCTCCTGATCCTGGCCCAGTTGCTCGCCCAGAACCCCGCGCGCAACCTCACCCCCAAGCAGGTCGAGTACGCCGGCATCATCCACTCGGCCGGCTCGGACCTGCTCCAGCTGATCAACGACATCCTCGACCTGTCGAAGGTCGAGGCCGGGAAGATGGACATCAACCCCGAGCGGGTGCACCTGCCCCAGCTCCTGGAGTACGTCGACGCCACCTTCCGGCCGATGACCACGCAGAAGAGCCTCGACTTCACCGTCACCACGGCCCCCGGCGCCCCCGACGACCTGCTCACCGACGACTCGCGGCTGCGCCAGATCCTGCGCAACCTCCTCTCGAACGCCGTGAAGTTCACCGAACGCGGAGGCGTCGAGCTCCGCATCGAACCGGCCGCGACCCCCGAGATCCCCGCCGGACTCTCCCGGCGCGGTCCGGTGCTGGCCTTCCGGGTGCGCGACACCGGCATCGGCATCCCCGAACAGCAGCTGGAGTCGGTCTTCGGGGCCTTCCAGCAGGCCGACGGCACCACCAGCCGCAAGTACGGCGGCACCGGCCTCGGGCTCTCCATCAGCCGCGAGATCGCCCAGCTCCTCGGCGGGGCCGTCACCGCGGTGAGCACCCCCGGCCAGGGCAGCACCTTCACCCTCTACCTGCCGGTCAGCCGCGCGGACTACGAGGACGCCTCCTACGCCGAAGCCCCCCTGGCGGTCCCGGCCGGGGCCTCGTACCGTGCGGCGGCGGGACGGGGCGGCCGTCCGGGCAAGCCCGTACTCCCGGATCAGCGGCGGCCCCGCCGCCTGCTGGTGATCGAGGAGCGGGCGAACGGCCTGCTCTCCCTCGTCGCCGAGAGCGCCGACCGGGACTTCGCCCCCGGCCACCGGACGGCGGGGGAGCGGGGCGGCATTCACGTGGTCAACGCGACGAGCTCCCGCGAGGCCGCCGCCGCCCTGGCGGCGCACGCCTTCCACTGCGTCGTCCTGGAACTGGACCTGCCCGACGGCGAGGCCCTGCGCTTCCTCGACGCCCTCGACGGAGACCCGGCCCTCGCCTCGCTCCCCGTCCTCGCCCACAACAACCCGCGGGTGCGGACCGGCCAGGAAGAAGCCCTGCGCCGGCGGTCCGCGTCACGCCGAGTGGAACTGCTCTCCAGCCTGGACGAGCTGCGCGAACGCATCGCGCTCCACCTGTCCGCCGAACAGCCGGGGGAGGTGCTGCCCCTGGTCCACGGCGACGCACGGCGCCGGCACGCCGAGCACGTACGCGAAGGCGACCTGGCCGGCCGCACCGTCCTCGTCGTCGACGACGACGCACGCAACCTCTTCGCCCTCAGCGGGGTCCTGGAACTGCACGGCATGCGCGTGCTCCACGCCGAGGACGGCCGCAAGGGCATCGACACCCTCGTCCGCAACCCGGGTGTCGACATCGTCCTGATGGACGTGATGATGCCCGAACTGGACGGCTACGCCGCCACCGCCGAGATCCGGCGCATGCCGCAGTACGTGGGCCTGCCCATCATCGCGGTCACGGCCAAGGCGATGCCCGGCGACCGGGAGAAGAGCCTCGCCGCGGGCGCCAGCGACTACGTGACCAAGCCGGTGGACGCCGACGACCTCATCGCCCGCATCCGGCGCAGGCTCACCCGGTGACCGCCGACACGCCCCGGCACGACGACGCCCGCCGGCCGGAGACACCGGACGGAGACCGGCCCACGGGCGGCGTACCGCAGCAGGCTCCGACACCGATGGGGCGTCTCGTCGCCACCGTGGAACGGCTGCGGCGCGAGGTGCTCGAGGCGCAAGCGGCCGCCGACGGACGGGCCTTGGCCGAACTGGCCAAGGGCATCCTGATCGGGCAGCTGAACTGCACCCCGGCCGCGGCGGCGCGCCAGCTGGACGTGCTGTGCCGCGAGAGCGGGATGTCCCCCCTCGAACTCGCCGCCGACATCGTCAACCAGGCCTCACGCGACCACGTCAGCGACATCGCCGCCGAGTTCGTCGAACGTACGGGCACGGGTACGGGTACGGGCACGGGCGCGGGTTCCGGTTCGGGTTCGGGTTCGGGCACGAGTATGGACGGCGGCGACC
The DNA here is from genome assembly GCF_057834205.1 of Streptomyces sp. GL_148. Classification (NCBI taxonomy): domain Bacteria; kingdom Bacillati; phylum Actinomycetota; class Actinomycetes; order Kitasatosporales; family Streptomycetaceae; genus Streptomyces; species Streptomyces sp. GL_148. The sequence goes on from NZ_CM174396.1 coordinate 8,469,349, forward strand.
CGGCCGACCGGCACTCCACGGTGTCGGTACGGCTGCGCACCGCCGAGAGCGGGGTGCTCGCCGTCACCGCCGACACCCAGGCGGTCGCCGAGTCCCTCCTGGCCAACGCCCTGGGCCCGCTGGGAGCGGTCGCGGTGGCCGTGTGGACCGCGGTGCCCGACGGATCGCTGGCCCTCGCGGGCCACGCCGGCTTCCCGCCCAGGGAGGCGGCCCGATGGCGCCACGTACCCCCGGGCGTCTCCACCGTCGCCCGCCTCGCGCTGGGGGAACGCCGTCTGGTCACCCTCGCCGCCCTCGACCGGGAAGGGCTCCCCTCCATCGGCCGCGCCGAGTGGCCCGGCGGCGGCCGCATGGCGGTGCCCACGGGGACGGGCGGCCGGATCCAGGGCGTCCTGGAGATCTGCTGGCCGCGCCCCCTGGAGCCGCAGTCACCCCGGATCGAGCGGCAGGTCGAGGCCCTGGCCGAGCTGTGCGCCCGCACCATGGACGCCTCGCCCCCGCGCGACCCCACGGCCGCCGACGCGGTCCTCCCGGACGTCGCCGAGCTCATCGACCTCGCCGAGGGACTCCAGGACCCGGCCGTGGTCCTCACCCCCGTCCTCGACTCCGAGGGCCGGCTCGCCGACTTCCGGATCCGGCACACCGGCAGCCGCTTCGTCGACCCGGTGGGACGGCCGCGCGGCGACGTCAACGGCGCCCTGCTGCTGGAGGCCTACCCGCTGGCCGCCGGCGAGAGCGGCCTGTTCGACATCATCGAGCGCGTACACGCCACGGGCGAGCCCTTCCGCGCCGAACGCATGAGCCTGACCGCGCTCGTCGACCAGATCCCGCTCACCTCGGTCGCGAACATCAGCGTCAGCCGCCACGGCTCTGCCGTCCTGCTGATCTGGCGGATCCAGGACGAGACGGCCCGGCTGGCCAACCTCCTCCAGCACGCCCAGCGCCTGGGCCGGATCGGAGGCTTCGAGGAGAACCTCGTCACCGGGGAGACCACCTGGAACGCCCAGCTCTACGATCTCCACGGACTCCCGGCCACCGCGCCCCCGGTCCGGCTGCGCGAACTCCCCGGCTACGCGCACCCCGACGACTCCGCGGCCCTCAGCCGATTCCTGCGCGCGGTGCTCCGCCACCGCCGCCCCGCCTCCGTCAACCTGCGCCTGCGCAGACCCGACGGAATCACCCGCCACATCCGGGTCGTCGCCGAGCCCGTCCTCGACGCGGACCAGCGGCTGCACGCCGTGCGCGGCGCCTACCAGGACATCTCCGCCCAGCACTGGACCGAGGTGGCTCTGGCCGCGACCCGCGACCAACTCGCCCACACCGAGGCCGAGTCCGCCGAACGGAGCCGCCTGGCCCTCCAACTCCAGCACGCCATCATGCCCTCCACCCCACCGGCCATCGAAGCCCCGGGCCTGCGGGTCGCCGTCCGCTACCGGCCGGCGGAGATCGAGGCGCTCGTCGGCGGAGACTGGTACGACACCGTGGTGCTGCCCTCCGGGCTGATCATGCTGTCGGTGGGCGACGTCGCCGGGCACGGCATCGAGGCGGCCACCGGGATGGTCGTCCTGCGCAACGCCCTGCGCGGCCTCGCCGTCACCGGGGCGGGCCCCGCCCAACTGCTGTCCTGGCTCAACACGGTCACCCATCACCTGGCCAAGCACGTGACGGCCACCGCCGTCTGCGGCCTCTTCGACCCGCGCACCAGGGTGATGCGCTGGGCCCGTGCCGGCCACCTGCCCCCCGTACTCGTCCGCCGCGGGGAGGCGGAGGCCTTCCCGCTCATCGAGGGGCTGCTCCTCGGAGCCCTGCCGGAGGTCACCTACGTGGAGCGGGAGGTACAGCTCGAACCGGACGACACGCTGTTGATGTACACGGACGGACTGGTGGAACGCCGGGACTCCTCGGTGCAGGAGTCGCTCGGCCACCTGGTGCACGCGGCGGCCGGCGCTGCCGGAGACCTGGACGGCCAACTGGACCGCCTCCTCGCCGAGAGCCGCTCGGACACGGACGACGACACGTGCGTGATCGGCATCCGGGTCGGCTGACGGCGGACCCTCCCCGCACCGGCGGCAGCCGTGCCGGCCGGGCGGCCGGGCGGTGGATCGCCGGGTCCCGAGGCGTGTCGCTCCTCGTCCGTGCCCGGGCCGTCCGGCACGGTGGGCGCGGCCGGTGGCGGTCCGCCATGACGGCCCCGGAAACGCGAAGGGGTGCGTATGACGGAGAACGCCAACGCCCGGACCAGCCGCCGCACACTCCTGCTGGCCGCCGGATCGGCCGGAGCCGCCGCGCTGGCGGCGGCCTGCTCAGGTCCGGCCGCCAACCGGGGGGCGGCAGGCCTGCCCAAGGCCCCCGCGTCCGCGACCGGGACCGGGGCGGGGACGGGGACCGGGACGGGATCGTCCGGCCCGGCGTGCGTGCTGACCACGGAGGCGGGCGAGGGGCCGTACTACCTCGACCTGGACCGGGTCCGGTCCGACATCACGGAAGGCCGGGCCGGCGTGCCGTTCCGCCTGGACCTGACCGTGCTCCGGGTGGCGGCCGGCTGCCGCCCGGTCCCCGGCGCCGCGGTCGACGTCTGGCACGCGGACTCCTCGGGCACGTACTCCACCGGTACGGACGCCTTCCTGCGCGGCACCCAACTCACGGACGCCGCCGGGCGCTGCACCTTCCGCACCATCGTGCCGGGCTGGTACCGGGGCCTGGCGCCGCACATCCACTTCAAGGTCCGCCCCGACCAACACACCGAGACGACCTCGCAGTTCTTCTTCCCCGAGGAACTCCTCGTGCGCGTGTACGAGCTCCAGCCCTACGCCCGCCGGCCGGCCCCGGCCCACCCCAACACCCGCGACAGCCGCTACCGGGACTCGGGCGCGGCGATGACCCTGGCCCCGTCGCCGGACGCGGCCGGCTACCGGGCGTCCTACACCGTCGGCATCACCTGACGTCCGGGGCTCAGGTTCAGCTCATTGCGCCGCATCCGACGGCTCGTACCAGAGGCTCGTCATCGGGGAGTGCGCGGTCCAGCCCAGCGAGGAGTAGAGCGCCTGACCCTCGGGCGTGCCGACCAGGACGCCCGTCCTCGCGCCGGCCTCGTACGCGGCGCCCTGCAGGGCGCGCATCACCAGGCCGCCGAGGCCCCTGCGCCGGTGCCGGGCGGCGGTCTCGACCTGGTCGACCACGACATGTGCGCCGGCATGGGCGATCTGCCCGCGGGCGGCGAAGTGCCCGTCGCGGGTGCGGACCAGCACCCGGCTGACGCCGCCCCGTGTCCAATGGGTGAGCGTGTAGCCGGCGGGCACCTCAGGGCGCTCGGGTACGAGCCGGCACGTCATCAGGAAGCCGGGACTGTCACGCCGCCAGCCCGGCCCGACCCAGGGCAGGACCGTCTGCTCCTCGGCGAACAGCTTCAGCCAGGTCCCGGGCGCGCTGGTCGAGGCGACGATCTTGCGCACATCGGCCTCGGAGGGCTCCGGGAGCACGTGCCGGGCGACGTGCTGGGGCTGTCCGACGTCGATCGTCCACCCCCATGGCTCGTCGATCGGGTCCGAGCTGCCGCGGGAGACGACCCAGCCGTTGATCCACATCCGCACGAGCTCCCCGACCCTGGTGTCCGGCATCGCCGCCCGCCCCCTGATTCGTAATAGTTGATAGCGTCAGTCGGACCTTACATGTCAGGGGTGGGGCGTGACCATGGGGGCACGCCCCCTCACTCCCGGCGAGGAGCGTAAAGTATCCGTCCGATCGCAGTGGGTGATGATTGAGGTGTGCGGGGGCTCCTGGCGGGCAGATAACCCGCATGCTCTCGGACATGATCGAACGGCTGCGGCTCCTGCCGCGCCCGCGCCGAACTCCCGTCTTCACCGCCGACTTCGCCTCTCCCACCCAGTGGATCGCCGGCCACTCGTGGGCGTATCCCGACGGCGGCCCGGTCAACCCGGGCGACAACAAACTGGACCACCTCACCGAAGACCCCGCCTACAGCCGCGCCGGGATCTTCCGGGCGACACCGCGCCCCGACGGAGACTGGGACAGCGGCCTTCTCACCACCGAGGGCAGTGACGAGGGCTTCGAGGTGCGCACCGGCGACGTACTGGAGGCCCGGGTGAAGCTGCCGGTGCAGCTGGGCGCCTGGCCCGCCATCTGGACCTGGCGCGACGGCGGCCAGGAGATCGACGTCTTCGAGTACCACCCCGACAACCCGGACCTCCTCGAACTCTCGAACCACGTCCGGGAGGCGCACCGCTACCACCGGGACCCGGCGGTCCGGCCCGGAGCGTGGATCGACCTGAAGGTCGAGTTCGGGAAGGGGTCGGTCATCTGGTGGATCAACGGCGACCGGGTCTTCGGCGACGGCAGGGGCGTGGGCCGTCGCTGGTCCGCGTACCTCATCGTCAACCTCTCCGTCTGCGCGGGCAGGTACCACCCGGCGCCGGAGCCCGGGGTCACGGAGCTGTCCTACGAGGTCTCCCAGTTGCGGGTCTACCGGACACATCGAGGGCTCCTGTAGACCGGCAACGCAGCGGCAGCGGCCGGATTCGACGGGCAGCCGGTGGCCGGGACGCGCCCTGGACGGTGAATCCGGGGTGCGTTACCTTCCGGCGCCATGAGACTTCTGGGAGTTGGCATGTGCGCGGCGGCTCTGCTGCTGGGGGTGGTGGCCGCCCCGGCGCAGGCCGCAGGCGAGTCACGGGACCTCCGGGGCGCGCGCTGGGCGCTGAAGGAGACCGGCAAGGACGCCCGCTTCCGCGGACTGGCGGCGGTGAGCCGGTCCACGGCCTGGGTGGCCGGCTCGAAGGGGACCGTGCTGCGCACCTCGGACGGCGGTCGCAGCTGGCGCGACGTCTCATCGCCGGGGGCCGTCGCGGAAGGGCTGGAGCTGCGGGACATCGAGGCCTTCGACGGGCGGCGCGCGGTCGCCCTGTCCATCGGCGAGGGCGAGGCCTCCAGGGTGCTGCGCACCGAGGACGGCGGCGCCACGTGGACGGAGACCTTCCGAAACCCCGACCCGCGGGCCTTCTACGACTGCCTCACCTTCTTCGACTCCCGCCACGGGCTCGCGATGAGCGACCCGGTGGACGGCAGGTTCCGCATCCTGTCCACGGACGACGGCGGCCGGAGCTGGCGGGTGCTGCCGAACGCCGGGATGCCGGACGCGCTGCCGGGCGAGGCGGGCTTCGCGGCGAGCGGCCAGTGCCTGGTGTCCGCCGGACCCCGCGACGTCTGGCTGGCCACCGGCGGGGGCCCGGTCGCGCGGGTGCTCCACTCCGCGGATCGCGGCCTGACCTGGCAGGTCGCCGACTCCACCCTCCCCGCGGGCGACCCGGCGCGCGGGGTCTTCGCCCTGGCCTTCAAGGACCGTACGAGGGGCCTGGCGGTCGGCGGCGACTACCGCACCGGGCAGGCCTCCCCGCAGGCCGCGGCGGTGTCCTCGGACGCGGGCCGCACCTGGAGCCCGGCATCGACCCCGCCGCCGGCCTACCGTTCGGGCGCGGCCTGGTTCCCGTACGGCGCCGGCACGGCCCTGGCGGTGGGCCCGACGGGTACGGACGTGACCCGGGACGGTGGCCGTACCTGGCGGGCGCTTGACCCGGGGTCGTTCGACACGGTCACCTGCACGGTTGACGGCGCCTGCTGGGCGGCGGGGGAGAAGGGGCGGGTCGGGCGTCTGGAAGGGGTGCGCGGGAGCTGACCGGAGCCACCTGCCGCCGTGCGCCGCCCGCAGCCCGAACATCGCCTTCGCGCGGGCCGCTGACTCCGGTTCCCACCGCCGTACGGCCCGGGGTGCGGGGCCTATCGGTTCCGCTCCCACGTCGTGAGCGCCGCGTCCGCCGCGTCGCGGACCTCCGGGACGGGGTGGGCCAGCAGGTCCCGCAACACCCGCAGCGCCGGGCCGAGTTCGCTGCCGGTCGATGCCGCCCGGCCCGCATGGTCCTCCGCCAGGCCCACCGCGTACAGGCCGGCGAACAGCCCGTCCCGGGGTGGGCGCGTGCCGCTGCGGCGCCGCGCGAACCACGTCGTCCCCGACGCGCCGATCGCCAGCGCCGCGTCGCGGGCCTCTGCCAGCGCGGCCGGGGAGACCCGGGGCGAGCGGCGGGCCAACGCCACCGCCGTACGGGCCGCGAGCAGCGGCCGGTCGCGTACCGCCCGCGCCTGTGCCCGTAGCTCCCGGGCCCGCTCGGACGCCGGTGCGGACGGGTCCCACAGCGCCGTCCGGGCCGCGACCGCCCAGCGCAGAGTCGCGTCCTGCTCAGCGATCAGCGCGATCGCGTCCCGCCAGACGGGCCGGCAGGCCTCGGGCAGACCTTGCCCCGCCGTTCGTTCGAGGCTCCCCGCCAGCGCCGCGATCCGGTGCAGGGCATCACGCGGGTCCCGGTCGGCCGGTTCGGCCCGCCCGGCGAGCCGCCAGGCCCGGTCGTCCGACCCGGCCTCCCGTACGTGCCGGCCCAGCAGCGCCGCCGTGACCGTCCTCAGCGCCGGACCGTACGCATCCGGATCGACCCGTGCCGCGTCCACGACCGCCTCTACGGCCGCCCGCCACACGACCCCGTGGCTCTCGGGCTCGACCGCCAGGCGCGGCAGCAGGCCCGCGTCCACGGCGGACGGCACCACGAGGGCCCAACGGTGCAGGACCCGACAGGCTTCGGCGACCGTCCGTGCGTCGAGCGCCGCGTCGGAAACTCCGTAGAGCGTCGTGTCGGAAGCTCGGTCGGGGGCCTCGCCAGAGGCCGGGCCGGCGCCGGCGGGGGAGTCCGTATGCGTGGGCGCCTGGGTGAGGAAGCGGTGGCACACCTCGGCCACCAGCTTCCCGTACAGCTCACGCGCCGCCGCCGGGAGGTCGAGCGGGTGCACGCGCAGCAGTGCCTCCCGCTCCGCCCTCGAACCCTCCCGCGCCGTCGTACGGAGGCACGCCTCCACCGGTCCCAGTGTGACGAGCCGCGCCGCCCGCGTCACCGCCGCCGCCCGTACGTCGCGGTGCTGGCCCGGCGCCGAGAACGCCGCCACCAGCAACTCTCCCGCGAGCGCCGCCGGCAGCCGGTCCGCCGCCAGCCGGACGATCTCCTTGCGGGCCGTCACCTTCGTGCCCGTCGCCCGCTCCAGCACCGGCCGGAACCGCGCCGCGAGCTCCGGCGGCGGCACGTGCGCGCACACCCGTCCGATCCCGTACACGGCGACGCGCGCCCGGTCGCCGTCGGCCCGCGCGAGCAGGTCGGGCAGGACCAGGCCGGGCCGTTCGGCTCCGGGCAGCGCGGCCAGGGCCGCCTCGGCGGTCGGTACGTGTGCCGATTCCGCGGCCTCCCGCACCGCCGGAAGCCCGCCGCCGCCCGGCACCGCCGCGAGTTCCCGCAGGAGTTCGTCGCCGGGGGACCGGTCCGGATCCGCCCGGTCCCGCAGCCCGGCCGCGAGCCAGTCGGCGACGGCCGCGCACGCTGCGTCGGTCCACCGGTGCGCGTACCCCCGTACCGGCGGCGGGACCCGGCGCAGGGACCCGCCCACCGCCTGGGCCGGGTCGTGGAAGCGGCCGCGGGGAGGCGAGTCCAAGGGGGTGGAGGCGAGGGCCGGCAACAGGTCGTCGGCCTGTCGCGCTACGAGCTCCACCACGCGGGGCAGCACGACGGCGGACGGATCCGCGGCGAGCAGGGCGCGTACCCGCTCGGCACGCGGACCCGCCGAGGCCAGCCACGGCACGCAGGCGCGTTCCGCCGGACCGCGCGCGCCGGTCAGCGCGATCCGCTCGACGATCTCCGCGAGCCACGGCTCCGCCCGTTCCCAACCGGGCTCCGACGAGAGGGACTCGGCGAGGGCGAGCGCGGGGACGGGATCGCCCGCGCCGAGGGACTCCGTCACCACGGGACGCACGGCGTCGAGCAGCGCCCGGGCCGCGGCGGCCGGCGGCGCCGGACGCAGGGCCCGCGTCACGAACGTGCCGAACCCGCCACCGGGAAGGTCGGGGTCGTCCGCGCGGGCCAGTGTGCGGACCGCCCACGCGGCGAGCGCGGGCAGAGCGGCGCAATCGGTTGCGGAGGGTTCCGCGGCGGGGTGCGTCCCGTGGGTCCCGTCCCCGGTCGTGTGCAGCAGGCGGCCCGCGAGGTGGGTGAGCGCCAGGAGGGTGCCGTACGAGAGGTCCCGCGCGGCGAGTGCGTCCGAGGCGATCCGCTCCAGCGCCGGCACCGCCGCCGCAGTGAACGTGTGCGTCGCCAGGGCGCCCAGCGCGCCCACGGCCACCTGGCGCACCGGGTCCTGCTCCGAGCGCAGACGGGCCAGCTCCGTCAGCACCTCGATGGTCGCCTCCGCACGCCGGGCCCGCGCCGCCGCGTGCACCAGAGCCCGCCAGGCGGCCGCCCGCTCGGCGGAGTCCGCCCGTCGGGTGTCCACCCGTAGCGCGGCGGCCTCGTCCCCGTACGGCAGGAAGGCCCGCAACTCCAGCAGCTCGATCGGCGCGGCGCCCCGGGCCCGCGCCCGGTCGATGGCTTGGCGGGCGAAGGACGCGGCGTCCCGGGCGGGCAGCAGGCGCATCAGCTCGGCCGGGAGCACCGCCGTATCGGGGCCGGCGGACGGGGCGGACGCGGAGCCCTCCTCGGCCCGGACCGCGTCGAGCACCGCTCCGCGCCGGCCGGGCGGGAGCGCGGGCAGCAGCGCCGCGAGCACCGGCGCGGGGACGGCCGCCGCACGGACCGCCGCGACGAGTTCGTCCTCGGGGACGGCGTCGGCGAAGCGGCGCGCACCGTTGACGGACAGCGTCCTCGCCGTGAGTACCAGACGGCCCCGCCCCCACAACCGCGCCGCGAGGCGGGGCCGGTGGGCGACGAAGGCGGGCAGGTGCGGGACGAGTCCGTGCGGGAGCCGCTCGGGACCGACCCGCTCGAACAGGTCCAGCGTCGCGCCCGGGTCGATCTGCGCCAGAGCGGCCAACGGGTCGCGGGCCTCCAGCAGCCACCAGAATTCACGGGCGGCCGGGGCCTGCGCCTCGGCCTCCCGGACCACGGTCTCGTACACGGCTTCGGGCACCCGGCGCGCCAACGGCAGCCAGGAGTGCAGGGCGTGCCGGAGCTCGGGGAGCAGCCGCCGCACGGTCGCGGGGGAGCAGGCGGGCAGCAGCCGCGCCGCTTCGCGGTCGCCCCAGGTCGCGCGGACGGCGTCGATCAGGGCATCGGGGAGCGCGGCCGGGGTGCGGTGCAGTGCGGTGACGAGCTGCTCGCGGGCCGCGGCCGTGACCCGGTCGGTCACCAGGGCTTCGGCGGTCGGACGTATGCGGCCGGTGCGGATCGCCGCCAGCGCCTGGGCGCGTACGGCCCCGTGAGGGTCGGTGAGCCCCGCGACGAGCAGGCCCGCGAGCCGGTCCCCGTGGGCCGGGTCGCAGGGGACGGAGCGGGCGCAGATCAGGGCCGTGGCCCGGGTGTCCGGGACATGCCGGTCGGGGTCGGCCAACTCCGTGAGCAGGTCGGGCACCTCGGCCGGGGGCAGCGCGCGCACCTGGGCGACGGCCGCGCGGATCCGCTCCCGGTGGGCGAGCGGAGCGAGCGAGGCGAGGAGCCGGGCTGCGGCCTCCCGGCCGGGCCGGGCGGAGTGCTGCGAGGGCTGCTGGGAGGTGCTCATGGGGCCATCGTGCAACAGGCGGCGGATGAGGAGCGAGGCAATTGCAAGGCACCGGCGGCAAGCCCTGCCACGAGGGCAACCCTCCCCAACCATGATGATTTGACCCGCTCCGTGCCGTGAAGGAAGGTCGGGGCATGGATCAGATCTTCGAGAAGTTCCGCACCCTGCCCGTCGAGGAGCAGCTCTCCCCGGCCCTCACCCGCCGCAGGTACGCGGACTTCCCCGTCCTCGTCGTGGACCACCCGCGAGCCGGACAGGCGTGTCTGAGCATCCAGGGCGGACAGCTCGTCACCTGGCGCCCGGCCGCCGCCCGCCCCGACGACCCCGGTGTGCTGTGGTCCGCCGATCCGGACCTGTGGCGGCGTGGAACGGCCGTGCGCGGAGGCGTCCCGCTGTGCTGGCCGTGGTTCGGCCCGTCCGGCCCCGCCGGCTCGCCCTCGCACGGCTTCGCGCGGACCACCGACTGGGAACTGACGGAGTGGGAGGAGGATGCGGACCGGGTCGTCGTGGAATGCACCCTGCGTCCCTCGCCGGCGACCCGCGCAGTGTGGCCCGAGGAGTTCGTCCTCGTAGCGCGGTACACCCTGACCGACACCTGCCTCATCGAGATCGAGGACCGCGGCGACCACACGGCCACCGCCGCGCTCCACACCTACGTACGGATCGGCGACCTCGGACGGGCACACCTCGCGGGCCTCGGCCCCGAACACACCGACGGGCTCACCCGGCGCCGCTACGAGGACGAAGACGGCACGCTGACCCCCCTGGACCACGTCGAGCGGTTCCAGACGGCGCCGGCGCCCGTCACCACGGTGCGGGACGAGGTGCTGGGAAGGATCGTCGCCCTCGCCCACCACGACCACAGCGACGTGGTGGTCTGGAACCCGGGCGCCGAACTCGCCCGGGGCATGGCCGACCTCGCGCCGCAGGAGCACCGGCACTTCGTGTGCGCGGAGACGGCACGGGTGGGACGGCCGCTCGTGGCCGAGGAAGGACGGCCGGGTCGACTGGCGGTAGAGCTTCGGATGACGGAGACGTGAGGGCAGGGAAAGCGAGAGAGGGGAAGCCCGACGCGATCAGCTCCCCGTCAGGGCCGTCGCCAGAAGTGCGGCGGTCCGGGCGATGAGGGGGTTGTCGGCCGGGGCGTCGGGGTGGGGCTTGGTCGTCAGGACGGCGATGACGAGGGGCGGCCGGCCGGGGGGCCAGGCGATGCCCACGTCGTTGTTGGTGCCGTACGCACCCCCGCCGGTCTTGTCCGCCACGGTCCAGCCCGCCGGCAGGCCGGCCCGCAGCCGCTCGCTGCCCGTGGTGTTGCCCAGCAGCCAGTCGGTGAGCCGCCGCCGGTCCGCCGGCTCGAGTGCGGAGCCGAGGACGAGGCGCTCGTAGGTCCGTCCGATGGCGTGCGGGGTGGTGGTGTCGGTGACCCGCCGGGGTTCGGCGCTGTTCAGCTCGGGTTCCCACCGGTCCAGACGGGTCGCCGGGTCCCCTGTCGAGCGGGCGAAGCGGGTGACGGCCGTCGGGCCGCCCAGCTCGCGCAGGAGCAGGTTGGCGGCGGCGTTGTCGCTGAAGCGGATCGTGGCGTCGCTCAGCTCCGCGATGGTCATCCCACGGGCGAGGTTCTCCGGCCGGCCGGTGACCGGGGCGTACCCGGAGGCGCCGGCCTCCTGCGCGGTGTAGCGGACGCGCTTGGCCAGGAACTCCCCGTCGCGGTCGAGGTCGCGCAGTACGGCGGCCACGGCCAGGGTCTTGAAGACCGAACACACGGGGAAGCGCTCCTGCGCCCGGTACCGCACGGTGCGCCCGGTGGCGGTGTCGTGGGCGTAGACGCCCAGGCGGGCGGAGTGCTCCCGTTCCAGTTCCGCCAACGCGTGCGCGACCGCGCCGCAGTCGGCGGGGGACGCCGTCGCGGCGAAGGCGCTCCCGCCCGCGGGCAGGGAGGCGGCCAGGGCCGCTCCGGCGCCCCACGCGAGCAGCGCGCGTCGGGACGGGGTCTTCCCTGTGGTGTTCACGGTCGTCCTCTTCCTCTCCGGACCAAGAAAGGCGGCGTTCGATGCGCCCATGGCCTTCGATCCGGGGGCCGGATCGTCCACTCACCTTGCCCCGAAAGGGGTACGGGTAGTCACGGAGGGTGAGATTCGGGCGTCCCGGCGGTGACCCGCCCCACAGGACCTAGGTCACATACGAGGCGGGATAGTAGTCCTTGAACGTCCCCTTCTCGCCCCCGCACACGGGCCCCCACCAGGGGTGATGCCCACCCGCGCCGAGGGGGGCCGTTGCGCCCCGGCTGCGAGGGCCACTAGTAAGAGGGGGCGTTGCCAGGTGCGTTCTACCCCCGTAGAACTGGATGAGTCGCAAGGCGGACGGAGATCCCCCCGGGCTCATCCCCGGTCCCGGTTCTCCCGCTTCCGCCGACGAACCCCTCTCCTTCGCGTGAGTGGCTCACGCACGTCTCCGGCGTGCTTGCGGCCGCCCTTGTCCCCGTCGAAAGGCCCGTCCGTGTCCCACTCCGTCATCCGCCGCATCGCCGCTTCGAAGAAGGCCCTCGCGGGTACCGTCCTCGCTCTGGGAGTCGCCGGTTCCATGCTGGCCGCGGTTCCGGCGCAGGCCGCCCCGATGAGTGCCAAGGCGATCGCCCAGCAGATGATCAAGGACCCGGGCCAGTTCGCGGCGTTCAACAACATCGTCTCGAGGGAGAGCGGCTGGGACCACACCGCCACGAACTCCTCCTCGGGCGCCTACGGCCTGGTCCAGGCCCTGCCGGCCTCGAAGATGGCCTCGGCGGGCTCGGACTGGAAGACCAACCCGGCCACCCAGATCAAGTGGGGCCTGGACTACATGAACTCCCGCTACGGCAGCCCCGAAGGCGCCTGGAGCTTCTGGCAGAACCACCACTGGTACTAAACCCACCAGCGGACCACGGAACACGGAACACGACAACGCTCGGCCGGACACCCCGGCCGAGCGTTTTTGCGTGTGCGGGCGCCGGGTCCACGAAAACTCGTGGCGGACGAAGGCGACCACTGTGACGTTTCCGGAGGCCGTGTGAAAGATCGAGGAGGTGGTACCCGTGAACGCAGTATCGACCTGGGTGCTCCCCTCCGGGGCCACGGTCGGGCGATAGACAGGCGGACCGCCGGACCCCTCCTCAGCCGCCCGACAGCCGGTACGCGTCACGCGCCAGGGTCAGCGCGATCAGGTCCCGGGGTCGGGACAGGGACTTCGACGTCAGGTGTTCCAGTCGGCGCAGCCGGTTGAAGACCGTGTTGCGGTGGCAGTACAGGCGGCTCGCCGCGCGGCCCGCTGAACCCTCCGCCGCCAGCCAGGCGTCGAGGGTCTCCAGCAGCATCGCCCGGTCGGCCGGGTCCAGGTCGAGCAGGGGGCCGAGCACCGCCTGGACCAGCTCGGCCGACAGCTCGGGCTGGCGCACCACCAGGGCCGTGGGCAGCCGGTCGGCCAGCCGTACCAGCACCCGTTCGTCCTGCCCGCAGGTCCGCAGCGCCGTCTCGGCCAGCCGCCGGGCCCGGCCCAGTTCGGCCAAGCCGTCCACCACCGGGCTGATGCCGCCCGGCCCCGGGCAGCGGTCCGCGAGCTCCGCCGCCAGATCGGCGGGCGAGGAGTCGCCCAGCGCCACCACGGCCAGCTCCCGCTCCGTACGCATCCGCCAGAACAGCCGCATCCCGCCCGCCGCCACCACCCGGTGCACCGAGTCGCCCCGGTCGGCGGGCAGCACCACCACCGCGTACCGCCCCTGCTCCGGCAGGTCCAGGGCCAGCGCCACCTGCGCGGCCAGGGCCGGCGCCGTGTCCCCCTCCAGCAGGGCGTCCAGCAGGGCCTGGGCCCGCTCGTCGCTGCGCCGGCGCATCTCCACCTCCGCGGTGCGGTACGCCTCCGCGGTCGCGGCCGCCTGCTGCTCGATCCCCGCCCACATGGCCCCGGCTGCGCGTGCCAGCACGGGCAACGCCTCCGGCTCCTTCTCGGTGACGATGTCCAGCAGCGCGTCCCAGGTGAGCCGGCCCGCCCTGCGGTACGCGTAGAGCAGCAGGTCCAGCGGCAGCCCCTGCTCGGCCCGCCGCCGGCCCAACTCCTCCGCGTACGCGAGGTCCCTGCGCGGGCCGGACCTGGGTGCGGCGAAGGCCTCGATGCCGTAGTGCATGGCCTCGCTGACCTGTTGCCAGTGTTCGTCCCGCGGAACGGCCAGGTCGAACAGCGGCGAGTGCTTCGTCAGGTCCCTGATGAGCTGGTCGGTGAGTCCGGGGATGTCGGCGATCAGTACCTCCGCCGCCGACACCAGGACCGACCACTCCTGTTCCGTGCGCGTTCTGCGTCCACCCATGGCCGCTGAGGATGTCACCCCGTCCGCGCCGCCGTAAGGGGCGCGCGCGACAGGTCTGTGCGCGTGCACAACGGGCTCCTGTCCGGGCTGGTCATCGGCAGCGATTCCGCATCGGGCCGTGGACGCCCGCCCCGGCCCGGTGCTGATGTGTGCGCCAGCACAAGGCCGCCCAGAGGAAGGAGAGGACGTGGGTTCGCTGCAAGTACGTGCTCTGTCCATCGGCTACGGGCCGGTCCGGGCACTGCGCTCCGTATCGCTCGACGTGCCCGCCGGCGCGGTGGTCGTCGTACTCGGCGGGAACGGCGCCGGGAAGTCGACGCTGCTGCGCGCGGTGTCCCGGACGCTCGGATTCCACCGGGGAGCCGTCACGGGCGGGAGCATCGCCTTCGACGGGAGGCCGCTGGACGGGCTCACCCCGGACCGGGTCGTGGCCGCCGGGGTGGTGCAAGTACCCGAGGGGCGCAAGGTGTTCACCCGGATGACCGTCGCGGACAACCTCCGTGCCGGGGCCCTGGGGGGCCGCGCGGGATCCCGCGCCGATACGGCCCGCTCCCTGGCCCGGGTGCACGAGCTGTTCCCCGTACTGGCCCAGCGGGCGCGGCAGCGGGCCGGACTGCTGTCCGGCGGCGAACAGCAGATGCTCGCCCTGGGCCGGGCCCTGATGGCCCGCCCGCGTCTGCTGCTGCTCGACGAACCCACCCTCGGGCTCGCGCCCAAGATGGCCGCCACCATCGCCGAGACCATCACCGAGATCAACGCCTCGGGCGCCTCGGTCCTCCTCGTCGAGCAGAACGCCGCCCTCGCGCTGCGGCTCTCCTCCCACGCCTACGTCCTGGAGGTCGGCGAGGTCACCCTCGACGGCCCGGCCGCCGAACTGGCCGCCTCGGACGAGGTACGGCGCCGCTACCTCGGCATCACGGACGAGACCGCACCCGATCCGGCCACCGCCGGGGCGCGGCGGGAACTGCGCAGGTGGTCGGCATGAACGCGAACGCCTCACCTCCGCCGCTCACCGTCACCGACGTCACCGTCCGCTTCTCCGGCCTGACCGCGCTCGACTCGGTCTCCTTCACGGTGGACCCCGGCAGCGTCCACGCCGTCATCGGACCCAACGGAGCGGGCAAGTCCACCTGCTTCAACGTGCTGTCCGGGGTCTACCGGGCCACCGGCGGAAGCGTCCGCTTCGGCGCCGCCGAGCTCACCGGCCTCGCCCCGCACGCCGTCGCGGCCCTCGGTATCGCCCGCACCTTCCAGAACCTGGCACTTCCCCCGCACACCACCGTCGCCGACAGCCTCCTACTGGGGCGCCACCGGCTGATGCGGACCGGCTTCCTGGCCGCCGGACTGCGGCTGCCCGCCGCCGCCCGCGAGGACCGCCGGCACCGCGAACGCGTCCGGGAGATCGCCGAGTTCGTCGGGCTGGACGGCGACCTCGCGGCGCCCGCCGGCTCGCTCCCGTACGGAAAGCAGAAACTCGTCGAGCTGGCCCGGGCCCTGTGCATGGAGCCCCGGCTGCTGCTCCTCGACGAACCCGTCGCCGGCATGACCGCCGACGAGAGGCAGCGCACCGCCGCCGTCATCGCGGGCGTCCGGGACGGCCTCGGCATCTCGATCGTGCTGGTCGAACACGACATGGGGGTGGTGATGCGGCTCGCGGACGCGGTGACCGTACTCGACTTCGGCAGGCGCATCGGCGGCGGGACTCCCGCACAGGTGCAGAACGACCCCGCCGTGGTCCGCGCCTACCTGGGAGAGGAGGAGCCGGCCGCATGACCACATTCCTCGAACTGCTCCTCGGCGGGCTCTCCATGGGCTCCGTTTACGCACTGATCGCCCTCGGCTTCGTGGTCATCTTCAAGGCCACCGAAGTGGTCAACTTCGCGCACGCCTCCCTGCTGCTGGCCGGCGGGTACGTCACCGCGACCCTGCACGAGGAGCTCGGCTTCTGGGGCGCGCTCCTGGCCGGTGCCCTCTCGGCGGCCGCCGTCGGGGCGGCCATCGAGTTCCTGGTGATGCGGCGCTACCGCGGCCAGGACCAGAGCGTGCTGGCCATCGTCACCATCGGCGTCGACATCCTCCTCATCACCGACCTGACCCGGCGCCTCGGCACCGACGTGCTCTCGCTCGGCGACCCGTGGGGCGACCGCGTGGTCCACCTCGGCGCCGTCACGGTGCCCCAGACCCGGATCGCGGCCATCCTCGCCGCCGGGCTGCTGATCACCGTATTCCTGCTCGTGTTCCGGCACACCTCCTGGGGCGTGGCCATGCGCGCCGCCGCCGAACAGCCGGAGACGGCCGCGCTGATGGGCGTACGGCTGGGCCGGGTCTCGCTCGCGGCCTGGGCCGTGGCCGGGGCGCTGGCCGCCGTCGCCGCGCTCTTCCTGACGGTCTTCCCCACGCCCGGCCTGGAGCGGGCCACCTCCCTCGCCGCCCTGAAGGCCTTCCCGGCCGCGATCCTCGGCGGTCTCGACTCCACCTCCGGCGCACTGGCCGGCGGCCTGATCGTGGGAGTCACCGAGGCGCTGGCCACCGGCTACCAGGGCCAGTTGACCTTCCTCGGACGGGGCATCGGCGACCTGGCCCCGTACCTGGTGATGGTCGCGGTCCTGCTGATCCGTCCCGCCGGACTCTTCGGCACGAAGGAGCTCGCCCGTGTCTGACACCCGCAGCCCCGTGCTGCACCCCGAGGCCGTCGCCCCGGCGGCGGCCACCCGGCCGCGGCTGCTCAACGCCCGGAACGCGGCAGTGGCGGCCGCCGGCCTGCTCCTCCTCGCCCTGCCGTTCTACCTCGACCGGTTCTGGCTGCAGGCCGGGCTGTTCGCCATCGCCGCCGCCATCGGGGCCATCGGGCTCAACCTGCTCACCGGAGCCACCGGTCAGCTGTCGATGGGGCACGCCTTCTTCCTCGCCGTCGGCGCCTACGGGTACTGCGCGCTCGCCGGGGACGGCAGCACGGTGGGCGGTCACACTCTGGTCGGCCTCGGCCTGCCCAGCTGGCTCGCCGCGGTCCTGGCCGTCGCCCTCGCCGGGGCGGCGGGCGGCCTCTTCAGCCCCATCGCCGGCCGCCTGCGCGGTGCGTACCTCGGCATCGCCACGCTCGCGCTGATCTTCATCGGCCAGCACGTGCTGTTCAACGCCACCAGCGTCACCGGCGGGTTCAACGGCCGGGAGGTGGAGCCGCTGTCCCTCTTCGGCTTCACCTTCGACGACACCGAGACCGTCATCGCCGCCGTCCCCTTCCAGTCCGCCGAGAAGCTCTGGTACGTCGGCCTCTCCGCCCTCCTGTGCGGCGCCCTGTTCGCGCGCGGCGTCCTGCGTGGCCGGCCCGGCCGGGCCATGAACGCCCTGCGCGACCACAGCATCGCCGCCGGGGTGATGGGAGTGCCGGTCGCCCGGTACCGGGCCGCGGTCTTCGTCCTGTCGTCCATGTACGCGGGGCTCGCCGGCGTCCTGCTCGCCCTGGTCTTCCAGCGCACCGTGCCCGACTACTTCGGCATGGTGCTGTCCCTGGAGTACCTCGCCATGATCGTGATCGGCGGCCTCGGCACCGTCTCGGGCGCCGTCGTGGGCGCCGTCTTCGTCTCCCTCCTGCCCCAACTCCTCACCCGCTACAGCGAAGCCCTCCCGCTGGTGTCCGCCCCCGGAACGGGCGGGGTCTCGCCGGGCGAGGCCTCCCGCTACCTGTACGGAGCGGCCGTCGTCGTGGCCGTCCTGTTCCTGCCCGGTGGCCTCACCGGCATCACCCGGATCGCCCGCACCCGCACCCGCACCACACCCTCGAAGGAGCGAACGTGAACAGAAGAAGGCACGCTGCCGCGGCCCTGGCGGCCGCACTCGTCCTGACCGGCGCCGCCGGGTGCAGTGGCAAGGCCAAGACCGCCGAGGGGGACAAGCCCGCCGCGGGCGGGATCAAGGCCGGGGCCGGGGTGAGCGACAAGACCATCAAGCTCGGCGCGCTCACCGACATGACCGGCGTCTACGCCTCGCTCGGCAAGAGCGTCACCCAGGCCCAGCAGCTGTGGGTCAAGCAGACCAACGCGGCGGGCGGCATCTGCGGCCGCACCATCGAGCTGACGGTGCGCGACCACGGCTACGACCCGCAGAAGGCCCTCGCCGCCTACACCGAGCTGGAGCCCTCGGTGCTGGGCTTCGCCCAGTTCATCGGCTCCCCGTTCGTCGCCGCCGTGAAACAGCGGATCGACGGCCAGGACAAGGGTCTGGTCATCCCGCAGGCCTGGTCCGCCTCGCTGCTCGGCAGCCCGTACATCCGTACGGTGGGTGCCACGTACGACGTGGAGACCATCAACGCCGTCGGCTTCCTCCTCGACCAGAAGCGGATCGCCTCGGGCGACAAGATCGGGCACGTCTACTTCGAGGGCGACTACGGCGAGAACGCGCTGACCGGGGCCAAGGCCATCGCCGCGGAGGCCGGGCTGACCGTCGTCGAACAGAAGATCAAGCCGACCGACAACGACATGACGGCCCAGGTCGCAGCCCTCAAGCAGGCCGGGGTCAAGGCCGTGGTCGTCAGCGCCGGCCCCCGCCAGGCCGCCTCGCTCGTCGGAGTCGCCGCAGCGGGTGGCTGGGGCGTCCCGATCGTCGGCAACAACTCGGCCTTCGCACCGCAGCTCCTGGCCACCCCGGCGGGCGCGGCCCTGCAGAAGGACTACTACGTCGCCTCCTCGGCCCTGCCGATCGGCTCGACGGAGGCCGGCCCGGCGGCCCTGGCCGCGGCGTACAAGGCGGAGTACCCGGACGCGGGCCTGGACAACGGCGTGGTGGCCGGCTTCACCGCCGGCGCCCTGTTCGGGGAGGTCCTGAAGAAGGCCTGCGCCGACAAGGACCTGACCCGCGAGGGCATCCGGGCGGCGCTGCTGAGCCTGAAGTCCTACGACAACGGCTTCGGCATCACCCACGACTTCTCGGACCCGAAGGCCCCCTCCACCCGGCAGAGCGTGATCATGAAGCCCGACGCGACGGTGCCCGGCGGCATGAAGGTGGTCAAGGAGGCCACCGCCGCGCCCGCCGCGAGGAAGTTCACGCCCGCTTCCTGAGCGGCGGGCACGGAAACGGCGGTGCCGCCCCGACCGGTGTCGGGGCGGCCTGCCGGTCCCCTACGGACGCGCCGTGAAGGCCGCTTCGGTGAACTCCGCGACCTCGCTGAAGCCGAGCCGGCGGTAGAGCCGGACGGCGGTGGCGTTGTCCGCCCGGACGTTCAGTCCGATGTGGTCCGCGGTCTTTGCCAGCCGTCGGCACAGCGCGGCGACGCAGGCGCTGCCGGCGCCCTGTCCGCGTACCCGCGGGTGCGTGGTGACGTTCCCGAGCGCGGCGACCCGGTACGCGGCCGAGTGGACGTGTACGCCCGCCACGGCGACCAGTTGCCCGTCCTGCCGGGCGCCGAGGTACTGGCCGGTGTCGAGCATGCGGTGGTCGAACCAGTTGCCCGGGTACGCCTGTTCGAACAGTTCGAGCAGCTCCGGGAGGTCGTCGCGGCTCAGCGGGGCGGGCCGCCACGGTCCGGCGGGGTACCGGTCGGCCAGGCCGGGCTCGGTCAGCGCCATCCGGAGCAGGGTGCTGTGCGACTCCGCGGCGTACGCGGATTCCAGTACCTTCGCGGCGTTCCCGGTCAGATGCCCGAGGAAGCGCCGGGGGAGTACGGGCAGCAGTGCCTCGGCGAGCTCCTCCAGCGCGGCGGCCTGCCCGGGGCGGGTGAACCCCAGCAGTGTCGGGATGTCGCCCACGGCGTAGAGCAGTGCCACCGGCCCGTCGTCGGAGAGGGCGTACCAGCTGGTGTGGGGCCAGGGCAGGTCGTCGAGGTCGCCGAGCTCCATCAGGTTCATGGCCGGATCCCGTTCGAAGCGGGCGGCCAGGGCTGACCGGTCGTGAAGGCTGTGCAGGATCACCCGCACAGAGTACGCGGGGCATGATCAGGTTCGACGGCGAGGTGGTGGCCACGGGCGGGGAACGCGGCGACGCCCCGCACCGAAACGGTGCGGGGCGTCGGGATGCTGTGGCTCAGATAGGACGGATGTCCTCGGCCTGCGGGCCCTTCTGGCCCTGGGTGACCTGGAACTCGACCTTCTGGCCCTCCTGGAGCTCACGGAAGCCCTGGGCGTTGATGTTGGAGTAGTGGGCGAAGACGTCGGGGCCGCCGCCGTCCTGCTCGATGAAGCCGAAGCCCTTTTCCGAGTTGAACCACTTCACAGTTCCGGTGGCCATCTTTTGCTCCCTGTCGGGGACGAGGGTCCTCGCTTGTGAGGACCCGGGTGTGGGTTGCTTGCCCTGGTCCTCCGACGCTTGGTGAAGCGGTACTTCGGACACACGACTGCCGATCACGAGGCATGATCTACCCACTTGCCCGAGGAGGGCAAACCGATGATCGGTTTGCCCCGGCATGGGCACCTCCCCAAGGGTGGTCGGCAGGCCCACGACATGCTGCCTCTAGGGTGGTGCTCATGGAGTCGTACACGATGGGGCAGGCCGCCGAGCTGCTGGGTGTGAGCGTGGACACGGTGCGGCGGTGGGCGGACGCGAACCGCTTCCCGACCCACCGGCAGGGCAACCGGCGCATCGTGGAGGGGCCCGACCTGGCCGCCTTCTGCGTGGAGGTCGCCCAAGAACGCGCCGATGACGAGGACACCCCGTACACCTCGGCGCGCAACGCGTTCCCGGGAATCGTGACCGGGATCAAGCTGGGCGGCGTCTCGGCGCAGGTGGAGGTCCAGGCGGGTCCGCACCGGGTGGTGTCGCTGCTGACCCGGGAGGCCGCCCTGGAACTCGGCCTGGAGCCGGGCGTGACGGTCACCGCCCGGGTGAAGTCGACCAGCGTGCACGTCGAACGCGGCTGAACGGCCCTCCGTCTCCTCCCGGGGACCGCCGTCGGCGCCCTCGACGCCGTCCCCCACCTGACCGGCGGGGGAGCAGCGCCTCAGGCGCGGCGGATCCGCCAGAGCCATGCCGTCGTGCCGGCCAGCAGGACGAGCGCCGCCACGTTGGCGAGGTTGGCCGCGGTGTCGCCCGCCGGTGCGGCGACGGACAACTTCCAGATGCCGATGGCGAGGGTCGGCAGGACCGCGGTGAGCAGAACGCCGGTCGTCTTCTGGCGGGCGGTCCAGTGCACCGAGGTGCAGAGGAGCACCGCGCCGATGACGCGGAACAAGGTGCTCAGGAATCCCAGGGCGGCGCTGTAGGGGAGGACCGCGGCCACGAGGAAGGGGACGGTGAGCATCAGGAGCGGGATCAGGGGGTGCACCCTGCCCCGGCGGACGGGTGCGCCGGCGCCGCTCCGGGCCGGGGTCCCGACGGCCTCGTCGCCCGCCTCGGCCAGTGCCGTCGCCGCGATCGTACGGGGGTCCCCCAGCTCCCCCAGGACCTCGCCGATCGCGACGTGGGGACGTTCGGCGCGCGTCACCTCGATGTGTTCGGCGAGGTCGGCGAGGAGTTCCCGGCGACGGTCGGCGGGCAGTGCGGAAGCCTCGCGCTCGACGGCGGAGAGGTAGTCGCGTACGGGGTCGGCCGAGGTCTTCATGCGGAGTCTCCGGTGGCGTGGTGCGGGGTGGCGAGGAAGTCGTCGACGGCGTTGCGGAAGCCGGGCCAGACGCGGGTGAACTCGTCGAGCGCGGCGCGGCCGCTGTCGGTGAGCGCGTAGTAGCGGCGGGGAGGTCCGGAGGCGGACTCCTGCCAGGTCGTGGTGACCAGGTCGTCGCGCCGCAGCCGGGAGAGCAGCGGGTAGACCGTGCCCTGGCTGGTGGCCAAGGTCCCGGAGTCCTCCAGGGCGTGGAGGAGCTCCACGCCGTAGCGGGGGCGGTCCCTCATCAGGGCGAGTACGCAGTACTCCAGGACCCCCTTGCGCAGCTGGGCGGCTGCCCGGGCCTGCTTGGTCGAATCACCTGGTTCCATGCGATGCAAGATACCTGGTGACGCCAATGGATAGGAAGGGGGGTGCGGAACCGGGTGCCGGTACGTGCCCTCGCCGGACCCGTGTGACTGATACTTGATCACGTGGACGGGGGGAAGCGCGGCCGTGGGTCAACCGGTGAAGGACTGGTTCACGGCCAGGTCAAAGGGTGTGGGTGATCGCATGGGCTCGCTGGTGGCGTCGGAAGCCGTCGTGGCGCGCGAGGACAGGTTCGACTGGTTCTGCGAGACGGTGTCCAGCGATGTGATGCCGGTCATGCTCAGCACCCCGCACACGGACGACTTCCGCGCGAAGTTCACGGACCTGGACCTCGGCGTGGTGCGGTTGTCCGCCTTGAGGTGCTCACCGGTGCTCTCGCGCCGTACCGCGGCGCACGTCCGGCGTGGTGATCCCGAGCACGTGCAGCTGGCGCTCATCACCCAAGGCGCTTTCAAGATCTCCCAGCGGGGCAGCGAGTCGGTGGTCGCGGGGGGACTCGTGCTCACGGACACCTCACGGCCGAGCGAAGGGGCCAGCGCGGGCGGGCAGGGCGAGGCGATCGTGCTGCAGATTCCCCGCACGGCCCTGGCGCTGCGCCCGGACCGCGTGGACCGCCTCCTTGCACGGAACCTGGCCGCAGACAGAGGGTCCGGGGCAGTCTTCGCCGACTTCCTGAAGACGCTGCTCACGCACGGCCCGCGCTGCCGCCCGGAGGAGCTGCGCGGGATGGGGTCCGTCGCCCTCGACCTGGCCACCGCCTGTCTCGCGCAGCAGCTCGGCGATCCGGGTGAGGCGCCTGCTGCGGTGCGTGCACAGGAGACGCTGCAGCGGATCCACCGTTTCATCGAGAACAACCTCGGCGACCCGGGCCTGACCCCCCAGATGATCGCGGATCGGCACAACGTGTCCCTGCGAGGTCTCTACGCCCTCTTCGCGGGCCAGGACCTGAGCATCGCGGCACGCATCCGCGAAAGCCGGCTGGAGCGCGCCCACGCCGACCTCGCACGAGGGGAACTGGGCGGTCGGCCCGTTCAAGTGATCGCGGCTCGCTGGGGATTCTCCAGCGCCACCGCGTTCAGCCGTGCGTTCCGTGAAGCCTACGGAATCACCCCCACCGAACACCGGGCGTCGTCCCTGGCCACCCCGGGGCGCGCTCGCCCGGGCTCGTAGGGGCCCGCAGGGTCGCCTTCGGTGCATCCGGGCCGGGCCAACCCGCGCGGATGTTAGCTTGCTTGCCGTGGCGGATCATCAAGACGGGACCAGGGCGGCCTACGACGGCGTCGTCGAGCTGTACGCCTCGATGTTCGCCGATCGGCGGCAGGAGACGCGGCCCTTCACGCGAGCCATGATCACCACCTTCGCCGAGCTGATCCGAGGCACCGGGAACCCGCGAGCAGCCGACGTCGGGTGCGGCCCCGGACACCTGACGGCCATGCTGCACGACCTGGGACTGGACGCCTTCGGGCTCGACCTCTCCCCGGGCATGGTCGACCATGCCCGCCGGGCCCATCCGGCGCTCCGCTTCGACGAGGCGCGCATGGAGGCCCTCCCCGTCGAGGACGGCGCGCTCGGCGGCGTACTGGCCCACTACTCGATGATCCATACCCCGCCCGGGGAATTGCCCGCGCTGCTCGCCGAGCAGGTCCGCGTCCTCGCGCCCGGGGGCCTGCTCCTGGTCTCGTTCTTCGGGACCGACGGGCCGGATCCGGTCCGCTTCGACCACAAGGTGACGCCCGCCTACAGCTGGCCGGTGGACCGGCTGGCCGATCTTCTGGCCGGAGCCGGCCTCGTCACGTTCGCCCGGCTGATCCACGACCCGGCCTCCGAACGCGGCTTCCTCGACGCCCACTTGCTGGCCCGCCGCTCCTAGGGCCTGTCGTCAAACTCCCGTCTGCCTCGCGACGCCTGGCACGCGCTCTCGCCGCACCGGGCGAAAGCCCGAGTACGTCCAGTACGCGGACTTTCGCCCGGCGCGCCGAGAGCACGCACCAGACGCCGCGCGGCCGCCCTTCGGGCGACGACGGGAGTTTGACGACAGGCCCTAGGGGGTGTTTCCCGGATCTTGCCTGGCCCGCGTCGCCCCGAGCCGCCAAGCCCACTCCACGCGTCGCACGACGGCGGCGCCGTCCACCGCACGCGTTTCCCGGTGTTAAGGTTTTGTCTGATCGATCTCGATCGCAGGATTGTTACTCCCCGAGGACGTCACCTTCGTCGCCACGCGACGTCAAGGCGGCGCGCCGCTTGAGGGGAGGCAAGGCCTGGGTAGCGCCGTGTGCGCGACCCGGGCCTTTTTTGTTGCCCGGATCCGGGCGTGAGAGATCGCGGACCGAAGCAGGATGGCAAGAGCCCCAGGATGCAAGGACGCATCATGAACACACCCGTAGCCGGACCCGGCACGCCGGCGGAGCAGATCCTCCGCGGCGTCGGCGGAGCCGGGAACATCGAGAGCCTCACGCACTGCGCGACGAGGCTGCGCTTCCAGCTCCACGACGGGGCGAAGGCCGACGTGGCCGCGCTCGATGCCCTCGACGGCGTCATGGCCACCGTTCCGCAGTCCGGTGACCGCCTGCAGATCGTGATCGGCGGAGCCGTCGCACGCGTCTACTCCGAGATCATGAACCTGCCGTCGATGAGCGGCACCGGCACGTCCGGCCCGAAGTCCGACGCCGACGTCAAGGCCGCGATGCGGGCCAAGAGCCGCGGCCGCTACGCCTGGGTCGACAACTTCTTCGAGTACCTGTCCGACTCGTTCCGCCCGCTCATGGGC
This sequence comes from Streptomyces sp. GL_148, assembly GCF_057834205.1. Taxonomy (NCBI): domain Bacteria; kingdom Bacillati; phylum Actinomycetota; class Actinomycetes; order Kitasatosporales; family Streptomycetaceae; genus Streptomyces; species Streptomyces sp. GL_148. The sequence continues at coordinate 8,493,940 of NZ_CM174396.1, forward strand.
GTCCTGCTGGGCTCCTCGCTCATCATCGCGATCGCCTCCGTCCTCGACGCCCTGGGCTTCGTCGACTTCCGCGCCGCGGACAAGTCCGCCACCTGGGTGTTCGTCGACGCCATGTGGCGCTCGGTGCTGTACTTCCTGCCGATCATGGTCGCCTACAACGCGGCCAAGAAGCTGAAGATCGACCCCTGGGTGGGCGCCGCCGTCATGGCCGCGGTGATGACCCCGAACTTCACGGGCATGCTCAACCCGAAGTCCGGGATCCCCGGCATCACCTGCACCACCAACGGGACCCTGGGCACCCAGGAGTGCGTGGCGCACGTCTTCGGACTGCCGATGCAGCTGAACGACTACGGCGGCCAGGTCTTCGTGCCGCTGCTGATGGTCGCCCTGCTCGCCCTGGTCTACAAGGGCCTGCAGCGCATCTTCCCGGAGGCCGTGCACCTGGTCTTCGTGCCGTTCTTCAGCATGCTGATCATGATCCCGGTCACCGCCTTCCTCATCGGCCCGCTGGGCGTCTGGGCCGGCAACGGCCTCGGTGAGGGCCTGTCCTGGCTGAACGGCAACGCCCCGATCGTCTTCGCGATCCTCATCCCGCTGCTCTACCCCTTCCTGGTGCCGCTGGGCCTGCACTGGCCGCTCAACGCGCTGATGCTGGTGAACATCAACACCCTCGGCTACGACTTCATCCAGGGCCCGATGGGCGCCTGGAACTTCGCCTGCTTCGGCGCCACCGCCGGTGTGCTGATGCTCTCGCTCCGTCACCGCGAGAAGGAGATGCGCCAGACCGCGACCGGCGCCCTGGCCGCCGGTCTGCTCGGCGGCATCTCCGAGCCGTCGCTGTACGGCATCCACCTGCGCTTCAAGCGCATCTATCCGCGCATGCTCGTGGGCTGCCTCGTGGGCGGCGTGATCGTGGGCGTCCTCGGCGGCGTGGACACCAAGGCCTTCGCCTTCACCTCCCTGCTGACCATCCCGGTCTTCTCCCCGATGGCCACCTACGGCATCGCGATCACGGCCGCCTTCTTCGTCTCGATGGCGCTCGTCTACTTCTCCGACTTCCGCACCCCGGAGGACCGCGTCCAGGCCAACGCCGAGCGCGACGCCGCCGAAGCCGTCTCCCGCGGGGAGGCCGCGGCGGCCGATGACCGCGAGCTCGTCACCGTCGGCGCCGCCACAACCGCCGCGAGCGCATCCAGCGGCTCCGTCACCAGCCCCGCCACCGCCACCGTGACCGGTGCCCCCGCCTCCACCCCCGCCCGGGGCACCGAGCTCGCCGCGCCCGTCGCGGGCCGTGTGGTCGGCCTCGACGAAGTAGGCGACCCCGTCTTCGCCTCCCGCGCACTCGGCGAAGGCGTGGGCATCGAGCCGGCCGACGGCCGCATCGTCGCCCCGGTCGACGGAGAGCTGGTCATCGTCGCCGCCACCGGCCACGCCTTCGGCATCCGTACCGCGGACGGCGTCGAGGTGCTCATCCACATCGGCATCGACACGGTGCAGATGCGGGGCGAGGGCTTCGACGTCCACGTCGAGGCCGGCCGGCAGGTCTCCGTCGGCGACCTCCTCGTCGAGGTCGACCTCGACGCCGTGCGCGCGGCGGAGCACCCGACCGTCACCCTCATGACCGTCACCAACACCGCCGACCTCACCTCGGTCGAGCCGCACACCGGGCGGAGCGTCGCAGCCGGTGCCCCCGTGGTGACCGTACGGCGGTAACGGCCGCCACCGGTCCGACGCGGGCGCGCACCACCTCGTGGGAGCGTGCCCGCGTCGGACCCGTCCGGGGGAGAGGGTGTCGTACGCACGGCAGACAATGCGGGATCATTGGGCAGAACCGGACCGCGATCGAGAAGGAGAGCAGGCGTTGAAGGCGCTGCGTGTCCTCAATAACAACGTGGTCCTCGCGCGCGACGACAAGGGCCAGGAGGTCATCCTCACCGGGCGCGGCATCGGGTTCAGCTCCCGCCAGGGCAAGCCCGTCGACCCCGCGCTGATCGTGCGCGTCTTCGTCCCGGCGGACGGCCGCGACCCCGACCACTTGAGCGAGGTCCTCTCCCTCATCGACGAAGAGGTCCTGCGGGCCGTCGTGATCGCCCTCGACGAAGCGGGCATCGAGGGGCGCGAGTCCACCCGGCCGACCCTCGCCATCGCCGTCGCCGACCACGTGGCCGGCGCGCTGGACCGGGCCGCGCGGGGCATCGTCATCGAGTACCCGCTGCGCGCGGAGGTCCAAGCGCTGTACGCCTCCGAGTACGCCCAGGCGCAGCGCCTGCTGGATGCGATCAACGAGCGCCTGGACCCGCGCCTGGGGGACTCCGAGGCGATCGCGCTCGCCCTGCACCTGGTCAACGCGGGCTTCGCCACGGGCGACCTGTCCTTCACGTACACGATGACCGGCGTCATCCAGCAGATGCTCGCCGTCGTGAGGGAGCGGTACGGGCTGTCCGTGTCCCAGGAGTCCATGAGCGCGGCGCGCTTCATCACCCACGTGCGCTACCTCTTCGTGCGCATCCAGCAGCACCGGCAGCTGAAGGGCCACGAGTCCACCATCGGCGAGGGCATCCGCCGCCACTACCCGGAGGCGACCCGCACCGCGCAGCAGTTGGCGACGATCGTCGAGCTGCGCCTGGGCGCGCACCTGAGCGAGGACGAGGTCTCCTACCTGGCCCTCCACGTGGCCCGCATGACCACCGAGCCGGACGGCGCCGCCGCGTAAGCAGGCCGGTGAGGAGGACAGCGGTACGCGATCCAGGTTCCCGCCGGTGAGCCTCACCCCGGCGGCGCGACGAGGCCGAACTCGTAGGCGAGGATCACGAGGTGGACCCGGTCACGCGCGTCGAGCTTGGTGAAGAGCCGTGCGAGGTGGGCCTTCGCGGTGGCCACGCTGATGGTGAGCTCCCCGGCGATCTCCGCATTGGACAGGCCTCGGCCGACCAGGGTCAGGACCTCGCGCTCCCGGTCCGTGATGGCGCCTGCCACCACCCGGCGGGCTCCCGGGGATCCCCCCGGCCCGACACCGGGGGAGAGCTCGGGCCGCGCCGCGAACTCCTCGATGAGACGGCGCGTGACGCTCGGCGCGATCAGGGCGTCCCCGGCGGCGACGACACGGACCCCGTCGAGGATGGACTCCAGCGGCATGTCCTTGACCAGGAAGCCGCTCGCGCCGGCGCGGAGCGCCCCGTAGACGTACTCGTCGTCGTCGAAGGTGGTGAGCACCAGCACGCGGGTCGTCGACCGCGGATCCGCGTCGATCCGTCGGGTGGCCTCGATCCCGTCCGTGCCGGGCATCCGGATGTCCATGATGGCCACGTCCGGCCGCAGCCGCGCCACCAGCTCCACGGCGTCGGAGCCGTTCCCGGCCTCCCCGACCACCTCCAGGTCGGGGGTGTCGGCGATGAGGACGCGCAGGCCCGTACGGATCAGCGGCTGGTCGTCGATCAGCACGACACGGATCACCGGCCCGCCTCCACGGGTATCGGCAGCACGGCCGCCACCCGGAAGCCGCCGTCCGGGAGCGGCCCGGCGCTGAACTCGCCGTGCAGCAGACCGACGCGCTCCCGCATGCCGACGATCCCGTAGCCGGAACCCCCGACGCCGCCCCCGCGGCCCCCGTCGACGACGTCGACGGCCAGCTCGTCACCGCGGTGGTCGACCGTCACGGTGCAGTCCCGGGTACCGGAGTGCCGCACCACGTTGGTGACCGCCTCCTGGACGATGCGGAAGGCCGCGAGATCCACGTCCGGGGGCAGTTCCCGCTGCTCCCCCCGCCGGCGGACCTCCACCCGGACACCGGCGGCCGCGCTCCGCCCCACCAGCTGGTCGAGGGCCGCCAGACCGGGGACCGGCTCCAGCGGAACGGACTCCTCCTCGCCCTTGCGCAGCGCGCCGAGCATCCGCCGCAGACCGGCGAGGGTCTCCCTGCCGGTGACCTCGATGGCGTCGAGCGCCTTGCGCGTCTCGGCGGGCTGGGTGTCCATGACCCGGCTGCCCACACCGGCCTGGATGGTGATGATGCCGATGTTGTGGGCGACCATGTCGTGCAGTTCACGGGCGATCCGCAGCCGCTCCGCGGTGACCGCCTGCCGTGTGACCTGGGCGCGCACCGTGTCCGCGTGCGCCCGGTCCTGCCGGACCGTGTTGCCGATCAGCCAGGCGATGACGACGGTCGACGCGAGCCCGGCCGGCGCCGAGGGGTTGAAGAAGGAGCCGCGGGCCAGCTGCCAGGCCGCATAGCCCGCCAGGGTGGCGACACAGAGCAGAGCGGCGGGTACCGAGACCCGCCGTGAGCGGGTCGCGGCGGCGTAGCCGACGGCCGCGTCGGCCAGCAGGAACAGGACGAACGTCGTCTCGCGCACCGCCATCCCGAGGGAGAACACGGAGCCTGCGAGCGCCACGGCCACGGCCGCCAGCGGCGCCCGGAACAGCAGCAGCGCGCCCAGGGTCGTGACGACGGCGGTGACCAGGAGCGGCGCGTCCTCGATGTTGCCGTCGTACTGGACCAGATGCCGGAGCTCGTCCGGCCGTTGCAGCATGCGTACCAGGATGAGGGTCACCCAGAGGGCACCCACCCACGCACCCGGCGGCAGGCGTCTGAGCAGGGGCGGACGAGGAGGGGCGTTCATCGGCCGATCGTATCCGCGCCCGCCCGCCGGGGCATCGGCCCGCGGACCTAATCCCCCGGGCTACCGGCGGTGCGCCACAGTGTGAACCACCGGCCGACGCGCGGACCGTGCCCGCACCGGCAGCGTGGACCCCGTGATCGAATCGACTGGACTGACCAAGCGGTACGGCGACACGGTCGCCGTCGACGACCTGACCTTCACCGTGGAACCGGGCCGGGTGACGGGCTTCCTCGGCCCCAACGGCGCCGGCAAGTCCACCACCCTGCGGATGATCCTGGGCCTCAACACGCCAACCGGCGGCACCGTCACCGTGGACGGGGTTCCCGTCGCCCACCGCCCGCGCGGACTGCGCCACGTGGGCGCGCTGTTGGACGCCCAGGACGTGCACGGCGGACGGAGCGCGCGGGCGCACCTGTCCGCCCTGGCCCGCGGCAACCGCATCCCCCTGTCCCGCGTGGACGAGGTCCTGCGGGAAGCCGGGCTGACGAAGGCGGCGGGCCGCCGGATCGGCGGGTTCTCCCTCGGGATGAAGCAGCGCCTGGGCATCGCGGGCGCCCTGCTCGGCGATCCGCCGGTGCTGCTGTTCGACGAACCCCTCAACGGCCTCGACCCCGAGGGCGTGCTGTGGGTGCGCGGTCTGTTCAAGCGGCTGGAGGCCGAGGGTCGCACGGTCTTCGTCTCCAGCCACATGATGGCCGAGATGGAGCACACCGCCGACCGGATCATCGTCATCGGCCGGGGCCGGCTGATCGCCGACGCGAGCCTGGCGGAGTTCTCAGCGCGTCACGCCACCCGGAGCGTGACGGTGCAGACCCCTGACCTCACGGCCCGGACGGCCCTGGAGGCCGTACTGGTAGCCGAGGGCGCGTCGGTGCGCCGGGAGAACGGCCCGGCGGTCCGCGTCACCGGCCTGACGGCGGCCCGGATCGGCGACCTCGCCCACCGGCACCGCATCGTGCTCCACGAACTGGCCACCCACACCTCGTCCTTGGAGTCGGCGTTCATGACCCTCACCGCCGACAGCGTCGAATACCTCGCAGGAGAACCCCGATGAGCACGCCGACCCCGTCCGGCACCAGGACCTCCGAGCGAGCGGCCGAACCCGCGGCCGGGTTCACCGACCTGCTCGCCGCGGAGTGGATCAAGATGCGCTCGCTCAGGTCGACCTACTGGGTGCTCGTCCTCAGCGCCGTGATCGCGATCGCGATCAACGTGAACGCCGTCCACTCCGACTTCCCGTACATCGACCAGCCGCACCCTGCGCTTCCCGGCGAACCTTCCTACAAGTACGACCCGTTGTTCCACGGACTGAGCAGCATCGCGGCCGATGTCATGGCACTGGCGGCGGCCGCCTTCGGGGCCATCACGGTCTTCGGCGAGTACGCCACCGGGATGATCCGCACCACGTTCGCGGCCGTCCCCGACCGGCGTGCGGTGATCACGGCCAAGGTGACCCTGGTCGCGGTGATCACGCTCGCCCTCGGTGCGATCGTCTCCGCGACCTCGTTCTTCACCATCAACGCGATGCTGGCCTCCCGCCACGTCGGGCTCTCGATCCACGACCCCGGCTGCCTGCGGGCCGTCGTGGCCTACGCGCTGGTCGTCCCGGTCTGCGCACTCATCGGGATGGCCTTCGGAGCCGTCCTACGCCATGCCACGGCCTCGATCGTCTCCGTCGTGGGGATCCTCTTCATCGTGCCCCTGCTCTTCGGTGGCGACCGGTACCGGGTCCTGAAGGAGATGGGCAACCACCTCCCGCTCGCCGCCCAGGCACGGTTGAGCCTGAACCCGGACTCCTCCACCAGTCTGGGCGCCCACCCGGGCACGATCACAGGCTCCTGGACCGCGCTCGCAGCCTGGGTGCTCGTCTCGGTGATCGTCGCCGTGACGGTCGTACGGCGCCGGGACGTCTGAGGCCAGCCTGTCAGGCTGTCAGGTTGTCAGGCCGGACGGTGCGGGGCTACGCGGCACCCGCCGCTGCCAGCACCGCGATCGGCAGGAGCAGGATCCACTGCGGCAGACGGAGCAGTGGTCTGGGCCAGCCGACGGACAGGGTGACGACCAGGAAGGCTGCCGCGTACGCGACGAAGTGCGCGGCGACGAACCACGCCACCAGGCCGGTCCCCGCCGCACCGTCCGCCTGGGCGAGGTACAGCAGGACGAGCCCGGAGAGCACCAAGTCGACGCTCACCATGTGCCAGACGGCGTGCAGGACCCGCTTGGGTTCGTCCGCGAGCCCAGAGGACAGCAGTGGGCGCACCACATCGCGGCGCCCGCCGATGATGTGCACTGCGGCCACTCCGACGGCGGTGATGCCCGCCGCGAGAAACCAGCTGTTCATCGGACCTCGATTCCCTTGGCCACGACGGTGGCCAGTCGTGTGGCCAGCTGCTCGTCAGGGTGTTCCCCGACCAGTCCCATGTGGAAGAACACGGCTCCTGCCAGGGTGTCCAGGACCAGGTCCACCGGAGTTTCGGCCGCGATCTCCCCGCGCGCCACGGCGCGTTCGAAGACGATCAGCAGCCGTTCCTTCGACGGGGCGAGGAAGTCGCCGCGGATGCGCGCCTTCAGTTCCGGATCGGCGGCGAAGTCGGCGAGCAGCCCCGGGAGCGCCGCCGCCGCGGCAGGCGCGCGGAACTCGTCGACGAGGCCCTGCAGCAGCACGGTCAGATCCCCGGCCAGCGTTCCGGTGTCCGGGGGCGGCTCGTCATCGGTGGCCGTGAAGACGGCCTCGAAGACCAACTCCGGCTTGCCCGGCCACCGCCGGTAGATCGTGTCCTTGCCGACACCGGCCCGCGCGGCCACCGCCCCGATCGAGGTCGCGGCGTAGCCGACCTCGACGACCAGCTCGGCCGTCGCACCGATGATGGCCTCGTGGGACCGGGGATCCCTGGGACGCCCTCTGGAGGGCGGAGAGGAACTCATGCATTTACCTTACGGGTCGACCCGTAAGGTAATCAAGGGGGTCGGCCCCGCAAGACCGGAGCGGGCGGCGCTACTTCACGTGCGCCCAGCTGATGCGGCAGGGGTGCTGAGCGAGATCCAGACGTCAGGAGGCAGGTCCGGCCGACCCGGTACCGGCCTGCGCTCCTCGGTCCATGCGTCGCCGGCGATCGCCGTGGCAACCCGATGCCAGAAGTGCACCGCAGCCGTGTTCGCGTCCTGGAACGCGATCTCCCACGAGCCGGGGTGCAGGGCCACGATCTCCTGAACGGCCTGCAGGCCGATCCCCGACCTTCGCGCACCGCGCACCACGAAGAAGCTGTTCAGTGCGCGCGTTGAGCCGGTCAGGCCGCGGACGAACGCGAAGCCGGCAGGTCTGTCACCGCTCGTCAGGAGGTACGGCGCCCAGTCGGACTCGGAGAAGGCTTGCTGGAGCCACTCGTCGCGGAAGGCGCCGTCAGGGTTGGGCAGCACGCCGTGGAACTCCGACAGGTCATGGCGGAACATCAGCCACAGCCGCTCCACCGTGGCGCGATCGGCAGTGGTCGCGGGGCGCATGGATGTGTCTGGCACGAGACTCCCTGGGAAGAAGGAACGGTCAACTGCGGGCGCCGCCGGCCCGGGCATGAAAAAAGCCTCCCCGGTGGACTGTGTGTCCGGCCGGAAAGGCTTGCTGCTGGCGCCCATTCTACCAGGTGGTCACCTTCGCGCCCCTTCCGGGTGGCGCCGGGGCGTTCAGTGGCGGGGGCCGCGGCGGCGGATCAGCCGCAGTACCACGCCCGCGGCGAAGAACAGCGCGCCGAATCCGAGGAGCGCGAACCCGAACCCGTCGAGGAGGTCGAGGAGTAGCCATGGTTCGGCCGGCCGGTTCAGCCACACCACGAGGAGCAGCACCCCGCCCAGGCCGAGGAGGGCCAGACCACGGGCGTACCAGGTCTGCGGGTCGCCGTTGTCGATGGGCACCCGCTCGCGGTCCGTCACCGCGACCGCCGCAGTCGCACGGCATACATGGCGGCCATGCCGAGCTGTGCGACCGCGCTGACCGCCAGAATCGCCGGCACCAACCCGCCCGGCATGACGAGCGGCTCGGGCACCACCAGCAGCCAGAACGCCAGCACCCCGCACCACGCCACCCCGGCGACGCCGGAGATCCACAGCCCTGCCTTCGGGTGCATCGGTTTCTTCGCCGTCATGGTCATTCCCCCCCCGTTTGCTTTGCGCCAGGGTAGGCGCTGAGCTCCCTGGCGACATCCCCGTTTCGGGGTGCATCTGACTCCTGTGGCGGGGGCGTGGTGGTGGGTCCGCTCATCCACCGTTCATCCACCGTCCGGACCGACGGGCGCCGCCAGTTCGTCGCCGGCCGTGGGAGCGATGCGGCGCAGGGTGCGGATCGCCGGGATCGAGAGCAGCGCCACGCAGCCCGCCAGGCAGGTGACCCCCGAGACCAGCAGCAGCCTCTCCGGGGACGCCAGCTCCGTGGCCGGCCCGGCGAGGATCTGGCCGAGGGCGATTCCGGACACCGAGCCGGCCAGCTCGTACGCGGTGACCCGGTTGAGAACCGCTGGTGGCGTGTGGGTCTGGACGCTGGTCGCCCACATCACCGACCAGAACGCCCAGGCGCCGCCACCGAGGACGTGGCCGGCCAGCAGCACCGGCAGCCCCGCGCCCAACGCCACGCAGAGCGGCAGCCCGGTGAACAGCACCATGGCGATCGCGCCGGCCGCCAGCGGCCTGGCCGGGCGCAGTCGCAGTGCCAGCAAGCCGCCGAGGACCGTTCCGACACCGAGGAAGGAGACGGCCACGCCGTAGGCGTTCGGGCCGAGCCGAGCTCCGATCAGAGCCGAGCTCAGCGGCACCAGCGGGCCGAAGAGCAGCACCCCGAAGGCCACCCAGATCAGGATAACCGCCCACATCCAGGTGCGCGAGCGGAACTCCTGCCAGCCCTGGCGCAGGTCCCGACGGAGCGAACTCCTCTTGGCGGCAGTGGAGTCGGCGGTGGAATCGGCGTCGGCATTGGCGTCGACGTCGGCGTCGGCGTCGGCCGAGGTTCCTGCGGACGTGCTCGCGGGGGCGAGCCGGATGAGCCCCAAGCACAGGGCGCTGAGCACGAAGGTGCCCGCGTCGATCGCGTAAACGGTCCCGGCACCGGTCAGCACGATCAGCAGCCCCGCCAGGGCCGGGCCGAGCAGTTGGGCGAGCGCGTCGGCGACTTTGAGCGTCGCGTTGGCGCGCTGCGGTTCTCGGGCGACCAGCGGGACCATCCCGTTCACCCCCGGCTGGAACATCGCGACGGCCGCCCCGGCCAGTGCCGCCATGCTCACCAGCAGCCAGAACGGCGGTGTCCCGGCGAAGAACGCGGCAGCCAGCACACCCTGGGTGAGCACCCGGACGAGGTCGGCGCCGACCATCATCCGGCGCGCGCCGACCCGGTCGGCGAACACCCCGCCGAACAGGACCAGGAGGACGAACGTCCCGGTCCAGGTGCCGAGGACGAAGCCGACTCCGGAAATCCCGTACAGCGGGCCGACCGCGAGGGCCGCGGCCACCGGCATCATCGCGTCGCCGACCAAGGACACCGCGCGGGCGGTGAAGTAGAGAGTGAATCGCCGGTCCCACAAGGGGGGCCTGCCGGTTGGTGCATCGCTCTGGACGCTCTGGACGCTCTGGACGGTCTGGGCCTGTGTCTGTGCGGTGGTCACAGGACGATATTGGACTGGACCAATCTCCTCATCCCAGTGTCCTGAACGACACGATGGGGTACTTTCGCGCCATGACGCCTCGTTCGCTGCCGGAATCCCCTCCGCTTCACCGGGTAGTGGCCGTGCTACAGCCCCCGCAGTCGACCTTCCCGCTCGCCTGCGCGAGCGAGGTGTTCGGCGACCACAGCCCGGCGATCCCCTCGCGCTACGCCTTCGAGGTCTGCACCGAGCACCCCGGCCCGGTGCGCACCCAGGCCGGATACGATCTGCTGGTCACGACGGGCCTGGAGGCGTTGGAGCGCGCGGACACCGTAGTGGTCCCCGGCTGGCAACAACCCGTCGGCACCGAAGTACCGGCAACGCTGATCGCAGCGGTCCTCCGCGCACACCTCCGCGGCGCGCGAGTCGTCGGCATCTGCTCGGGCGCCTTCGTACTCGCTGCCGCCGGACTGCTGGACGATCGGCGGGCCGCCACCCACTGGGCCCAGGCCCCGGAGCTGGCCGCCCGGTTCCCGCGCGTCCGGGTCGACCCCGCAGTGTTGTACGTGGACCACGGCGACGTCGCGACCAGCGCCGGATCGGCGGCCGGCGTGGACCTCTGCCTGCACCTGGTGCGCACCGACCAAGGCGCCGCGTACGCCATGCGGATCGCCCGCCAGTTGGTGATGCCGCCGCACCGCGAGGGGTGCCAGCTGCAATACGCCGAACTGCCCACCTCGGGACCGGTCACCGACTCACTGGCCCCGCTGCTGGAATGGCTGGCCGGGCGGCTGGACCAGTCGGTCAGCGTCGCCGAGATGGCGGTCCGCTCCCAGGTCTCGGCCCGCACGCTGACCCGGCGCTTCACCGAGCAGCTGGGAATCAGCCCCGGGCGCTGGCTGCTGGACCGGCGCATCGCCGCCACCCGGGCCCTGCTGGAAGAGACCGACCTGCCCGTGGAAACCATCGCGCACCGGGTAGGCCTCTCCTCGGCCGTCAACCTGCGCCGACGCTTCCACGAGGCCCTGCGCACCACACCCGCCGCCTACCGGCGCGACTTTCGAGCGGCAAGGCCGGCCGCGGGGCATCCCCTCAGGCAGGAACAGGAGCCGGTCGACCTTCGGCGTACGGGCTGATCACGACGTGAATTGGTGCCGATATCCGTACAACCCTCGGGGCCGGCCGGCAGTCAAACCCGTGCAGTAGACCAGATGTAACGCACGGGGGAGACCGGTGAACAGCTTCAAGAGTCCCATGACGGCCGTCGGCACGGCAGCCGCATCCGGGGCCGTGGGTGCATCGGCGCCCCGCGCCGCCGGCGTGGCAGCGGGCGACGCCCCGGGGGCCACCTCGCCGGTGGTCGGAGTGAAGAAGGCCGTCTCCCCGGTCACGCTTCGCACGGCGGCGCTCACCGGTCTCCTGGCCACCGCCCTCACTGGCTGTGGACTCCTGGGAGGCTCGGGCGACTACGCGGACGGCGCCATGACGGCCGGCGGTGGCGGGCGCTCCTTCACCGTGGCCGCGGCCGGCGACATCCTGATCCACCCCCAGCTGATCGATCAGGCCGCCCGGGACGCGAAGGCCGACGGCCGGTCCGGGTACGAGTTCGACAAGATCATGGCGGGCGTGAAACCCGTCATCAGCAAGGCGGACCTCGGCATCTGCCACATGGAACCGGTCCTCGGAAAGCCCGGCGGCCCCTTCCAGAGCTACCCGGACTTCCTGGTTCCGCCGCAGATCGCGACCACGATCAAGAACATCGGGTACGACACCTGCTCGACGTCCTCCAACCACTCCCTCGACCACGGCCCCGAGGGCGTGTACCGCACGCTGGACACCCTCGACAAAGCGGGCCTGAAGCACACCGGCTCCGCCCGCAACCAGGCCGAAGCCGACAAGCCGCTGATCATGGACGTCAAGGGCGTCAAGGTGGCACAGCTCTCCTACGCCTTCGGGTTCAACGGCCGGGAATTGCCGAAGGACAAGCCGTGGCTGGCCAACCTGAACGACTTCGACAAGATCGCCGCCGCCGAGACGGCCGCCCGCAAGGCGGGCGCCGAGGTCGTGATCCTGTCGATCCACTGGGGCCGTGAGCACCAGCCCAACGCGAGCAAGCCCCAGCTCAAGCTCGCCCGCCAGCTCGCCGAGAAGACCGGGATCAACCTGGTCATCGGACACCACGCGCACGTGGTCCAGCCCTTCGAGAAGGTCGACGGCACCTGGATCGCGTACGGCCTCGGCAACCAGCTCGCCCGCCATGACGTGCCCACCGGCCTGACCGAAGAAGGCGCCATCGGCTGGTTCGAGTTCGCCGAGAAGGGCGGCAAGTGGGACGTGCAGGCCCGGTTCGTGCCGACCTTCACCGACATCCCGCCGGACCCCGAGGCCACACAGGACGGCGCCGCAGCCGGGGTCGAGATCAAGCCCGTACGCGACCACCGCCTGGTCGACGTGGCCGAAGCACTCCGCAACGACGGGAACCTGCTGCCCGAGCAGCGGTCCCGCTACCGCGTGGCCTTCGAACGCACCGTGGGCACGGTCATGAACCGAGGCGCCGCCGAGGACGGTCTGCGCCCCCTGCAGGAACTCCCGGGCTGATCTTCCCCGCCAGGCCCGTCCCTTCGGGTCCTGCCTGGCCGAACGGCCTGGGCCCGGCCGGACGGCCTGGGCCCGGCCGGCCTTCGGCGCGCCCGCATGACAGCCGCGCCAGGACCCTTTGCCCCTATATACCGCCATATCCGCACGACCGTACCCAGGAGAGGAGCGCCCCTGTGGCCGCTTCCCAAACGAAGCGGCGGCGCAAAGCCCGCCGAAGGGCAGACATGTCCCTGCTCGGCGGCATACGTCCGCCGATCGCCATGCTGTCCGCCCTGCTGCTCCTCCTGGCCGGTCTCACCGCCCTGAGCCTGGGCAGCGTCCGAAAGGACCAACTGTCCGAAGCCGTGCTGACCTCCCAGCAGTACTTCGCGGAGGACGGCGCGATCGGCTTGCGCGCGTCGCTGGACGAGAGCGTCACCGACCTCAACCGGACCGCCACCCTCTTCTCGGCGGGTGACCCGGTTGCTCCCGACGCCGTCCTCGACAAGATCGGAAGCGCCTACCAGAAATGGCGCGGCACCGCGCTCGTCGAAATCAACTCGGGCCGGCTGCTCGCCGCTCGCGGCGAGAACCTCCCGCTCCCCGCCATCGACCTTTCCAAGCTGTCGGAGGAGGGCGGCCTCACACCCCGGATGATCCGCCTGGAGAACGGCGAGACCCGGCTGCTGACCCTCGCCCTGCTCTCCTGGCCGGGCCAGCCGCAGCAACTCCTGGTCGCCTCCAGCAGCCTGCGCTTCCCGGGTATCAGCCTCGGCGACTTCCGGGCCATCGCGGTCGTGGACTCCCAAGGCCGAATCCTCAGCAGCGACGGTATCCCCGAACCCGAGCAGGTCCTCACCGACCTTCAGCGCGAGGATGTCAAGCGGGACACCAAGCAGCTCAAGTCCTTCGCGAAAACGGCAGCGAAGAAGGCCAAGAGGCATCCGCTGACGACCAAGGAGCCAGGCTCCGGAGGCTTCCGCGGCGTGAGCGGCAGCCTGCTGGGCGGCGAGTTCGCGGGTGACCGCGCCGCCGCCGGCTATGCGACCCTCGCCGGCCCCGAGGCCGGTGTCGGCACGACTGCCACCAGCCTCGGCCTCACCGTCGTCGCCATGGTCAACGTCGCCGAGGACACCCGGCCGGCGACCGACGCCGTCGTCGGCCTCATCGCGGCCGGCGCCCTGCTGCTCATCGGCGGCTTGGTGATCCTCCTGCTCGTCACCACCGTCCAGCGGCCACTGCTCGCGCTCTTCCTGGAGAGCCGACGGCTGACCCGCGGTGACCTGCACCGGCCCGTGAGGGTCCCGCGCAGCGGTGAGGGTGCTCGGATCGGCCTGGCGCTGGAGCGCCTGCGCCGCCAACTGCTCGACCAGCCCGACCCGGGTCCGGACGGCATCGCCGCCGGAGGCAAGCTGCGCAAGGTCGGGGTCCGCACCCTCGTCGCACTGTCCCTGGTCCTGCTGATCGGCTGGTGCCTGCCGCTCGGGCTGATGCTCAACCGAGCCGGCGAAGACGTCGTCGTGCCCCAGCAGATCGTCAACGACCAGCGCGAGCGCACCGACACCGTGAACGACCGGGTCCGCCGCGCGCTGAACGAAGGGCACGCCGACCTGCTGTCGGTCGCCTCACTGATGAACGACCGCACCACCCCGCAGCACATGACCGTCGTGCTGGAGCGCACGCTGCAAGAGCACCTGCGCTACCAGACGCTGTACGTCCTCGACGCGAACGGCAAGGTACTCGCCAGGGCCGGCTCGGAACCGAAGGCGCCCGCCGGCAAGGGCCCCAGCCGGGAACCGATCACCCTGGCCACCGGAGGCAAGGAGCCGCTCCTCGTCGCCACCGCCGCGACCTCCGGCCGCAAGGGCGCCGCGGTCGTCGGCGAGTTCCGCGTCGACTTCCTCAACTCGCTGCTCAAGCGGCCCGGCCTGGGCGAGATCCGGGTCGTCGACGCAGAACACCGGGTGATCGCCTCCAACAGCGGATATCAGGCCTTCGAGAAGCTCGGGAACGAGCGGCTCGGCGCGCTGGTCGACGGTGCCTCCCTCAAGGTGGGCATGGCCCCCCGCCCGGCCGGCGTCCTCTACCGCGACCGCGGCTCGCCGACCATCGCCGCCGCGACCCCGTTCGTAGGCGGTGGCGCCGCCAAGAAGATGAACTGGACCGTGGTCAGCTGGCAGCCGGCCAAGGGGCTCGCCATCCCCGAGTACAGCCTGCAGAACCGTACGGTGCTGGCCGGCCTGCTCGGCCTGACGGCCGCCGTGGCCTGCCTCGGATGGCTCCACCTCATCGTGGTCCGGGCCCTGCGCGAGCTCGCGCAGCGCGCCGAAGCCCTGGCGGACGGCGACCGCCGTACCGTCCTCTACCCGCGCCACCACGACGAGGTCGGCGCCGTCACCCGCAGCCTGGAAGTCATCAGGCAGCAGCTCCAGGAGCTGCGCAAGCGGGAAGCGGCTCGCACCACCGACCGGCCCGAACGGGCCGCCCCGGCCGGAAGGAACTGACCGGCTGCGCTCTTCCTCCACACCGTGCCGGTGATGCCGGTCCCGGCAGGCTTGGGCCTCCCGGGGCCGGGGGAGGATCCGGGGGCGCCGCCCTCGAAGGGGCGGGGCCGGCCGCCCCGGCCGGAAGGAACTGACCGGCTGCGCTCTTCCTCCACACCGTGCCGGTGATGCCGGTCCCGGCAGGCTTGGGCCTCCCGGGGCCGGGGGAGGATCCGGGGGCGCCGCCCTCGAAGGGGCGGGGCCGGCGTCGGAGCGACGGAGACGGGGCACATGGGGGAGACCGGGCTGGCCGCGGCCGCCGAGCGAGCGGTGGCCGAAAGCGCCCCGATGGTGAAGCTGCTGCGCACCCTGACGTCCGACCTGGCGAAGGAGCTCGCCCCACCGGAGCGTGCCGGAGAGGACTCCTCAGGGCTGCTGGCCGAGGAACGCGCGGTGCGGGAGCGTGCCGTGGCCGCCGTACAGGAGCTGGCCGTGTCCCGGCTGGAATCCATGGACACCTTCAACGTCGTCCTCTTCGGCCGCACCAACTGCGGCAAGAGCACCCTCGTCGAGGCACTCACCGCAGGCAGCGGCTTACGGATCTCCACCGGCGACATCGACTACACCACGACGGTGGACGTCGCCGCGTGGCAGGGCTTGCGGGTGTACGACACCCCGGGCACCAACGGCTGGCGGGCCGACGGCGCGAACCAGGGCCTGGAGGAGGCCGCCCGCCGCGCCGTCCTGGCCGCCGACGTGGTCCTGCTCTGCTTCGACACCCTGCACCAGCTCGAGGGCGAGTTCGCCAAGGTTGCCGCATGGGTGCTGGCTTACGGAAAGCCCGCCATCGCGGTACTCAACGTCCGGAACCGCTACTGGCGGGACCCCGCACAGGTCCCCTCCGGGGACCGGCGCTCCCAGTTGTCCGTCAAGGTGGCCGAACACGCCTCCAACATCCGTGAGCACCTCGGTGTGCACGGCCTCGCCCGAGTCCCCTTGGTCGCGATCAGTGCCCAGCGGGCCGTCGCCGCGCGGGGCGCGGAGGACTACCAGGGGCCCGACCGGGACACCATCGCGCTCCTGCGTGACCTCAGCGACGAGCTGGTGCGGCGCGGCGGCTGTGAACTCCCGTACCGGGACGGCCGCGAGCTGCTCCTCGCCTGGTCCAACTTACCGGCGCTGGAGACCCTGCTCGTGGCGGCGGTCACCGAAGGGGCCCAGGACCTGCGGCTCGGGGCCCTCACCGGCCGGCTCACCGGGGCGCTCACCGAGGTCGCCGGGGAACTGACCCGCGTCCTGACCCGTCCGGTCGTCTCCTACGGCGAGCAGTACGAGGAGGGCATCGAGGAACTGCTGACCGCCCTCGGCCGCCCACCGGCACCCCGCCCAGCCACAGCGGAAGCCGCACGGGAGGCCCCAGCGGAAGCCGGAGCCGGAGCCGAAGCCGGAGCCGGAGCCGAAGCCGGAGCCGAAGCCGGCCGGAACACCGAGTTCAGGGCTCTCGGTACGGCGCTCCGCGAGCTGGAACGGCTGCGCGGCAGCCGCTTCGAGGCGACCTCCACCGGTGAGGTGCGCGCCTATCTGAAACACCGGCTGGCCGCCCGGATCGCCCCGCTCCGCACGGAGGCGGAGAACCGGGCCGAGGAACTGGTGGAGAGCGGATTCCGCGACCGCAGGGAGATATCCGACGAGGAGTTCTCCCGGACCGTGATGTCCGTCAAGACGGTCACCGACGCCGTGGACGCCGTCGTGGCGCAGTTCGAGACCCATCTGCTCGCCCGCCTCTCGCTGACCGCCGCCCAGGCACGCGCCAACCTGAAGGCGGTGGCCGCCCCCACCGTCCGGGTGGCCGGCGACGCCGGGAGCGGCATGCGCCGCATGGGATTCTGGTCCGGCGGTGTCAGTGCCGCCGGCGGCATCCTCGGCCCCGCCCTGACCGCGGCCGTCGTGTTCCACTTCTGGAACCCGGTCGGCTGGGTGGCGGCCGGCGTGGCGGTCGCCAACTCCCTGGCGTACGTGGGCGGACGGCTGCTCAGCCGCTTCGGCCTGGGCCGGGCGGCCCGGCAGCGCGAGGCCGCCCGGATCGAGAGCCGGCAGGAGGTGCGCCGCGCGGTCCGCGCGTACTTCGCAGACATCGAAGCCAACGTGCTGGCGCAGGGCGAGCAACGCGTCCACGACACGCTCCTGCGTGCGGCGCCTCCCCTGGTCACCGAAGCCCTGGCCCTGCGCCGGATCGCGGCCGACGCGGCCCGGGACTCCGAACGCCTCCTCCACGCGGCCGCGGGGCTGCCGCAGACCCGCGAACCGGCCGGAGTGCTGCGCGATGCCATGGGCCGGATCGAGCGCGAACGCGACGTCGCCGACGCACCGGACCGGTACTGGCTGGGATCCTCATGGTGCGGCGACCCGTACAACCTGGCCGAACCCGCCTCCGAGGAACCCGCCGGCGGCCGCTCCCGCTCCACGCCCCGCTTCACCGAGAGCCTCTTCATGCGGCTGCGCTCCGCCTTCTCGGCCCGCTCCCTGGTCCCGGCTCCCGGCAGCGGACGACAGTGGCTGGGACTGCTGCACCGGGAACTCGACGGGACTCCCGAAGCCGTGACGCTCCTCGGGGAACTGGACGCACTCGCCGCGGATCCCAGGCCCCGTGTCGTCGTCGCCGGGGCGACGAACTCCGGCAAGTCCGCCTTCGTCCGACGGCTGCTGGTCGAGTCCGGGCTGCCGGTGTCCGACGCACTGCGCAGCGCTCCCGGCCCGGTCACCACGACCGCCGCACCCTACGAGTGGGAGGGCATGCTCCTCGTCGACACACCGGGGTTCCAGAGCGGCATCGAACCGCATACGGCCGCGGCGGTCGCCGCACTCGCCGACGCGGCCACCGTGTTCTACCTCGTAGGCCCGGATCTCGTCACCGGCGACCGGGCCGACCTGGCGCTGCTGCTGTGCGGAAACCCGGAGGAGGGCCGCGCGGCCAAGGCCGACCGGGTCGTCTTCGTCATCAACAAGATCGACCAACTGGCCCCCGACCCCCGCCTCGGCCGGGTGTTCCGGACGATGGTCGAAGGACGGGAATCCGCCCTGCGCCTCTACCTCGACCGCTTCGCCTCCAGCGGCCCGAAGGGCCCCCGTACGGCCAAGGGCGCCGCTCGCCGGGGGAGCCCCGGCCATCAGATCGTCTCCATGGCCGCCGCCCCCGGAGAGCTCCGCTACGACACCGCGCGCGACCACGACGCCTTCCGCGACTGGGACGGCTTCCGGGACTTCGCCGCGCAGATCCGCGGACTCCGCACGGACCTGAAGCGCAACGCCGTCGACGTCACCGTGCTGCACGGCGGCCTTGCCCGCCTCGCGGACCTGGCGGACGCCGAGCGGCGGCGGGCGGCGCGGCTCGAGCAGCGCATCGCCCGGCTCGGTGAGCTGGCCGAGGATGCCGCGGGCGGTGCGCGCACGGGCCGGGACCTCGTCGCCGCGGCGGTGCAGGACGCCCGGCAGTCGGCTCGGGAGTTCACCGCCGGACTCGTGGACGCGGCCCTGGCTCCCGGACTGGACCGTCCCACCCGAAAGACACGTGGCGCCCGGCTCGACCACTGGTCCGCCGAACCGGAGTTCACCGCCCTCTGGCACGAGACCCGCGCCGAGGCGGTCGCGCGGGCGGAGGAGTGGCTCGCCGACGTCCGTGCCGCCCTGCGGCGGCGGCTGACGTCGAAGCGCTTCGTCCTCGCCTTTCCCGAAGGGCTGCCGACGACCGACACCGCCGTCCTCGACACGATCACGCCGGACGGCACGGACACCGATGCCCTGCTGCGCGACACCGCCGTCGCCGCCGGCAGCATGGCGAAGCTGAATCCGGACGACCTGTCCGCCTTCGGTGAGCACCTCGGCGTGCTGATCGACCACGACCAGGCAGTGGCGATCCTGGACGGCCTGGCAGCGGGCAGCGGCTTTCTGAAGATCTTGAACTCCATCAGCAACATCGCCAAGCTCATGTCGGTGACCGAGGAGGAGCAGCAGGCCGAGGCGGCCCGCAAGGCACTGCTCGCGGCCGTAGGCGACTCCGCCGACACGTGGGCGACGGGCGTGCGCGGCGGGCTCGCCCCGGTCGAGGCGATCTGCGGCCGCCTCGACGCCCTGGCCATGCGCTACACCGATCGTCAGAACGCCGCGCTGGACGAACTCGGCGGCGTACGAGAACGCCTGCGGGTGTACGCGGCGGCGGCCGACGGGGCCACCGCCAGGCTCGGGATACCCGCCCTGCCGGCACAGCGCCGAAGCAACTCCGTCCCCACCCCCACCCTGTACCCCTCCCACCGGAAGGGCTTGTGATGACCGAGCCGGACACACCGCCGGGGCACCGGTACGACGACACCGAGGCCGGGCGCGGGCCCGACGCGGAAGCCGGCGGCGACTGGATCACGCGGATCCGCTCGGCGTACCGGGCGGCCGTCGGTGACACCGCCGGCGACCTCGCGGACGCCGTGTGGGCGCAGGCAGCAGGGCGGACCGAGCCCACGGTGGTGCTCTTCGGCACCCAGAACTCGGGCAAGACCACCCTGCTGCGCCGCCTGCTGGTCGAGGACGGGGCGGACGTTCCCTCCTGGGCCGTGGTGAGCGCGCGCAAGGAGACCTATCAGAACGCCGAGGCGTGGTCGGCCCGGCTGCGCTACGTGGACACCCCGGGCCTCGGTGCGGGAGACAGCAGCCACGACGAACGGGCCGCCCAGGCCGTGCTGACGGCCGACGCCGTTCTGCTCGTGCTCGACCAGGTGCCCGGCGGAACGTCCGAGGGCGACCTGCTCGCCCTGGTCAGTGGCAGGTTCGTGGACCCCGCCCGGCCGCACCCCTTCCCTCCCGGAGCCCTGCTGCTGGCCCTGACGAAGAGCGATGACCGCGGCCGTATCCCCGGAACCCCCGGCTTCGGCGAACTGGCCGCGACGCTCCGCGTGTCCGTACGGGACAAGCTCCGCGCCGTCCGCAGCCCCGAGCCCCTGCCTCCCATCCACTTCATCACCGCGGACCCCGGCGGCATGACTTCCGACCTGCGAACGGATCAGCTCAGAAAGGCCCACTACGCGACCTCGCGCGACTGGGACGGCATCGCCGGGCTCTGCGACGACCTCGCGGGGCTCGCGGTCCGCACGCCGGAACTGCGCGCGGCCGCCGGAGTCCGCTACTGGAGCGCCTGCTCCCGCCACGCGATCGACGAGACGCGGCGCGGGCTCGACGAACTCGGCGCGGTGATCGAAGGCGGCGAACTCCGCAGGCAGGACTACGTCCTGCTGGAGAGCGAGTTGGAGGCACTCCGGGGCGACGCCGTCGCGGAACTGCGCGCACTGATGGGCGAACGGCTGCGCACCCTGGCCGAAGTCCTCCCCACCGACGTGACCGACGAGACGCTGAGCACCACCGCTCTCGAGCGGATCGCGCAGATCGCACGCGCGTGGGACGGTAGATGGACGACGGCGCTCCGCCGCCTCGGCCAGCGGGTCGAGCAGGCCCACGAGACCGCGCGCTCCCAGCCGGGGAGCCAGGCCTTCCTGGCCTACGCCGACGACGTCGCCGAGATCCTCGCCCGTACGAAGGACGGCCCCGCCCCGGCCGCGGGGGGCAGCGCCGGTCGGGGCGACCAGGCCGTCTGGTTGAACCTCGCGTCGATCAACTCGGCCATCCAGCAGCTGACCGCCCGCACGATCGAACGGGCCCACGACGACGCGCTGCGCACGGCGCACCAGCAGGTGACGGCCTTCCTCGACGCACACCGGGGGGAGGGGGCGACCACCCGGTCCGACCAGTCCGCCGTGTCCGACGGACAGGACGCTGCGGACGGCCGCCCCGGCCCCACGCCGAACCCGGCGGAGCCGGGACAACCGGAGTGGAACGACCAGACCCCGGCCTCCGATTCCGGCAGCGTGCGCACGCTCGACGAGGGCTCCCCGGGCGGGCCCGACACCTCATCGGCGGGAGCGCCCGCGGGGAGCGATCCACCGGCGCCCCCCACCGGCGGGCACGACCACTTCGCGGCCTCCTTGGCGGGACCCGTGACGCAGAGCCTCACGACCCTCTACCAGTTGTGGCGCGTCCACCACAACGAGAAGCAGGACCAGGTCCGGTCCAGCGAACAGGCGGCGCTGCGCCGACGGATCGGGACGCTCGCAGACGAGCTCGCCGCCGTCGCCGAGAGCGACTGGCTGCTCGAGGCCGACGGGCTCGCCCAGACCGTAAAGGCGCAGCAGACGCCCGATGTCCTCCTCGCACCGGTTCGCGCCCGGCACGCCCAACTGGCCGGGGCCACCGGCCAACTGGAGGACCTTCTCGCCCGGGCGCCCCGATGACCCCGGACGACCGGCGGCGTACCACGGCTTCCGCGCCTTCCGCCCCTTCTGCCTCTTCGCGCGCCGATCGCACGGGCGAACCCGGTTCCGATCCGGCGGACCCGCCCGCACCGCCCCGGGTCTTCCTCTGTCATGCCACGGCGGACCGCGCCTTCGCCGAGGGCCTGGGGCGAGGACTCGCAGCGAACGGAGTCGTGACCTGGGCGGATTTCTGGGAGGTCCGGTACGGCGACAGCCTGGGCCGGAAGCTTTACGTCGAAGGGATAGCCGGCGCCGACGCGTTCGTCCTCGTCCACTCACCGCACTGGGCCCACGACCCCTCGCTGGCCGATCAGTTGGACAGCATGACGGTGCGCCGCATCGAGAACGGATGCCGTCTCGTACCCGTGCTGCTGGACGGCGCTCCCGCGCCGGCGCCACTCGCCCACCTGCGCCCCCTCAGGACCGGGCGCTCGGAACAGGACGTCCTGCGGGCGGCTGTGGAGATCGCCCGGACGCTCTACGGGATCGATGACCGGCCCCCGGTCCTCACACCGTCCTGGCTTCACGGCGCCGAAGGGCCCGGGGCGGCGGTCCGTACGCCGCCGGTTCAGGACGAGACCCCGACGCCGCCCCCCTTCCCCGGCCTGTCGGAGGACCACCTCACCCTGTTGCGCCTGCTGCTCCGCCAAGCCCTGGAGGTCGACGAACTGGGCCCGCTGCCCTGGTCGGAGGAGGCTGCTACGGGGACCGGGTTTCCACCGCGGCACGGTGAATGCGAGCGAGCCCTGGGCGCGCTGGAAGCGGCGGGCCTGGCCTCCGTGACCCGCCGCCGCGGCCGGATCCTCTGGTGTGAGCTGACTCCCCAGGGCTATCACCGGGCGGCCCCCTCGGTCGTACCGGACCTGGACGCCGCACGGCGCCGGGTGATCGCGCACCTGGCCGGCCACCGGCCGCAGGACCCCTCCCTTCGTGACACCGACCTGGCCGCGGCGGCCGACGCCCCGCTGCTGGTGGTGCGCCAGCAGCTGGAGGAGCTCGCCGCGGACCGGCGCGTCACGCTGCTCCGGCCCCGCGGAGGACTGCTGCTGACAGGGGTGGACCCGGCACTGCGAGCGTGGCCGACGTGAACCACCGGTCCGGCCGCGGGCCTGCGCAGTAGGGTGATCGCAGGCCGGGGGAGGAGCGGGGCACGATGCACGTAGTCGTCAACCATGTGGGACAGGACCAGAGTTGGGCCGAGTGGATTGCCTGGGAGCTCCGGCGCGCCGGACACCGCGTGCTGTCCGACCCATGGGACTGGTCCACCAAGCTCGTCACCGACCGCCTGGACGCCGGCGCGGGCTCGGACACCGTGGTGGTGCAACTGGTGTCCCCCTCGTACCTGGAGAGCGCATGGACCGCGGAGGAATGGTCCTCCGCGGTCGCAGACGTCGCCCGGCTGGTGCCGGTGCTCGTGGAGCCGGTGGCGAACCACCTGCTGCCGCCGGCCCTGGCGGCACGGCAGATGCTCCCGCTGTACGCCGAAGGGGAACGCGAGGCCGTCCGGTCCCTCCTGGCCGCGATCGACAGCGCCGCCCACCAGGGCCTCCCTCAGAACAACGCGTCGACACAGCCGCACCACGGACCGAACCGCCGGAAACCAGAAAGGAACGAACCGGAAGAATCCGGCGACGGCCCGCAGAAGGAGGACACGGAGCCCATCGAGGCCGGGGCCTCTGCGGGAGTGCCGCCGCGCCACCCGGCCGAGGCGTCCCCCGCGCTGTCCAACCTCGCTCCGGTCGTGAACGCGGACTTCGGACGGGAATCCCTGCTCCAGATGCTGCGCGAGAAACTGCTCATCCGGGGCGGCGCCCCGGTCGACGCCGTGCCGGGGGCCGACGGCATCGGCGCCGAGGAAGTGGCCCTCGAGTACACCCGGCGCTTCCGCTCGCAATACAACCTGGTGTGGCGGGTGCAGGCGACCGATCGGACCTCGCTGCACACCGCGTACGCCGAACTCGCCGACTACCTCAGCGTTCCCTGCGGCGAGAGCGGTGAGAGCGGTGAGAGCGGCGACCGGGCGGCGGATCTCCTCGCCCATCTGGGTCGACGTGACCGCTGGCTCCTCGTCCTGGCAGAGGCGGCGGCGCCCGCGGCGCTCGACGGCCTGCTACCGCCCCGGTCGGGCCATACCCTGATCCTGTCGGCCGATGCCGCATGGACGGAGGTCTACTCCCGACGCCGCGACCAGCCCCCATCGATTCCCGAACCGCCCACGCCCAAGCGGATCCTGGCCGTGGCGACCGAATGGTCCTCCCGGCGCGGCGGTCTGAGCACCTTCAACCGCCGCCTCTGCCGCGGCCTCGCGGCCGCCGGCGCCACGGTGTACTGCCTGGTCCCCACAGCCGACGCAGAAGAACGCGAAGATGCCCGGAGGTCGAAGGTGACCTTGCTGGAGGCGGGGCACGGGCGGGGGCCCGCATGGGCGGGGGAGTGGGCGCTGTTCCGCAAGCCGTCCGAACAACTGCTTCCGCTACGGCCGGACGTGATCATCGGTCACGGCCGGATCACCGGGAGAGCGGCGCAGATCCTGGCCGACGACCACTACCCGGGCGCGGCCCGCGTACACATCCTGCACATGGATCCGGACGATCTCGAATGGCTCAAGGACCACCGCGCGGGGCAGGCGGCCCTGGTCGCCACCGAGCGAAACGGCGTGGAGGTGGACCTCGGCGGCAGCGCCGACCATCCTTTCGCCGTGGGCCGGGTGCTGTGGAACAGGTACGCGGCGGACTTCTCCGACCGGCCCCTGGAAGAGCTGGTACCGGGATTCGACGGGCCCGAGTCGGTACTCCACTCCCCGGCGCCCACCGCGTCCGAACCGCGTCTTCCGCCGAAGGGAAGCCCCCGCGTGCTGGTCCTCGGACGGACCGAGGACGTCAAGGTCAAGGGGCTGGACACGGCTTCGGAGGCGCTGTGGCTGCTGGTGGAGCGGTGCGAGGGTCTCGCGGACACCCGGCTCATCGTCAGAGGGGCTTCCGCGGACGGGGACGCGGCGGACCGGCTCAGGGAACGGCTGGGCCCGGACGACTCCCCGGGCCGGCACCTCGTGATCAGGCCGTTCAGTGCGGACGCCCGAGAGCGAGCCAAGGACCTGAGCCGGGCGAGTCTCCTGGTGCTGCCCTCACGGGCGGAGGCGTTCGGCCTGTCCGCCGCCGAGGCCATCGCCGCCGGTACTCCCACCCTGGTGAGCAGTACGAGCGGAGTCGCCGCGCTGCTGACGGAGGTCCTGGGCGTGCGGCGTGCCGCCGACTTCGTCGTGCGCACCCGTGACGACGGCGAGGACGCCGCCCGATGGAGCGAGGCCATGGAGGCCATGCTGAGCGACCGACCGGAGGCATTCCGGCGCGCCGCGGAGCTTCGGGCGATCCTCCAGGAGGCCTACTCGTGGAGCGGGACGGCAGCCAAGCTCCTGGCCGCACTGGCCTGACCGGCCGCCCCACGCCGTGGCGTACGAGTGCAGGCCGACCACGGTCGCGGTCGCTCCGAGGGCGTCGTGGAGGCGGCACTGTCCCGGGGGCTCGAGGCGGAACGGGCGAACACCCCACGGGCCGGGCCGACGGAGCATACGATTCCGGCACGAGCCGCGCCCTGGGGGGAACCGTGGATCCATTGCACGCGCAGGACGCGGCCGCCCCCATCAGGGTGGCCGCGGTCGACGACCATCCCATCGTCCTGGTCGGCCTGCGCGCGTCGTTGGCCGACACCACGCCCGACATCGCCCTGGTGGCGATCGCGGAGGACGTGGACTCCCTCCTCGCCCAGGAGGACGGAGCGACCGCTTCCGTCGTCCTGCTCGACCTGCGGCTGCGCGACGACAGCGATATCGGCGAGAACGTGCGACGGATCCGGGCCACCGGCGCCCGCGTGCTCGCCTACACCACCGAGCAACGGCCCGCCCTGATCCGCAGGGCGCTCGACGCGGGCGCCCTGGGGCTGGTCCTCAAGGAGGATCCGCAGACCAGACTCGCCGAGGCCGTCCGCGCCGCACACGCCGGCGAGGCGTACGTGTCCAGCCGGCTCGCCCACCAGATCGTCACCGACCCGCGCGGAGGCATCCGGCTCTCCCGGCAACAGCACCGGGTGCTGGAGCTGATAGCGCGGGGCCTGCCCCACGGACAGATTGCCAAGCTCCTCCACATCACCGAGGACACCGTCCGCACGCACCGCAAGCGGGCCATCGAGGCCTACACGGACGCCGGCGACGGTCTCCTGGGGACGAACACCGAGATCGTCTGGCGGGCCGTCGCCGACGGTCACATCGACATCGGCCCGGAGCGGCCCGACACCCCGGGGCGATGACCGGGACCTCCTACCGGGACGGCGTCGAAGCCGGGCTCTCCCGGTCCGTGGCCGCCGTCTCGGCCCTGTTCGCCCTCAACTGGGCGACGGTCCCGCTCTCGGGCGACCGGCCGCCGCCCGGCGTGACGGCGGTGGCGGTCACCTTCGTCGCCCTGAGCCTGCACCTCGTGGTCCGGGGCGTACGGGTCCGGTTGAACGGGGCCGACGCCCTGGCGGCCCTCGCCGTCGCCGTCGTCGCGCACCCCGTCATCGTCCTCGCCGGCGGATCGCCGTACGTCGTGATCGGGCAGCGCTGCATGCTGACCGTGCCCGCCGTGCTCCTGGCCACCGGGTTCCTGCCCCGGACCGCGGGGCGCTTCGCCTGCCTCGTCGCCCTCGCCGCCCAACTCGGCACCAGCTGGCCCGCCGACGGTCCGGCCGCAGCCGCGGAGGGCATCTGGCCGCCACTGGCGACAGCGGTGGCCGGTACGGTCCTCGCCCCGCTCATGCGCGCCGCCGGCCACGGCGCCGACCGCGCCGAGCGCCGGGCCGCCGCGGCCCGTGCCGATGCCGCACGGGCCGCCGCCCGGCGCGAGGCCCACCGGGACTTCCAGGGGATGCTGCACGACGAGGTCAGCGCCGCCCTGCGCGCCATCGGCCAACCGGGGATCGCGGTCGACCGTGTCCGGGAGGCGGCGCGCGGCGCCGTGGCGGCCATCGCCGGCGCCCGGACCACGCCCGGCGAGGGGGGCCGCACCGATGTGGCCGCCCTGATCCGCTCCCTCACGCCGCCGCAGGGGATCGGGGCGAGCATCGTGGCCGACGGCGTCGCCGCCGTCCCGTACGAGGTGGCGACGGCCACGATCGGCGCCGCCCGGGAGGCCCTGCGCAACGTGGCCGACCACGCCCGTGCCCGGACCGTACGGGTGGACCTGACGGTCCGGGAGCGCGGCACGGGCTTCGTCCTGTGCGTCACCGACGACGGCACCGGCTTCGTCAGGGAGGAGCTGAGGGGGTCGTCCGTAGGCGTGCGCCGCTCGATGATGCGGCGCATGGAGGCCGTGGGCGGACGCGCGGAGGTCCACAGCACACCGGGACGCGGAACGGCCGTACGCCTGGAGTGGCCGGCACCCGCCGGGGTGGAACGGCAGCGGGCCCGGACGGCGAAGCCGGCCCGGCCGGTCCCCGAGAAGGTGGAGCGGATGAACGCCGCCATCGGCGACGTCCGGCGCCCGCTGGCCGCCGTCTGCCTGCCCTTCCTCCTGGTCATGGGCGTCATCGCGGTGATCCACACCCGGCACGTCCCCGGTGCGCTCTGGCTGACGGCCTGGTACGCGGTCCTCGCCGCGATCACCGTGGCCCTGCTGCTGAGGGCACGGAGCGGGATAGGCGCTGGCGCCGCCTGGGCGGCCTGCGCGTTCGCCGTCGCGGGAGCGCTCGGGAGCTTCCTCGTGCTGCCTCTGGCCGGCCTCGCCGACTACACCTCCTGGCCGATAGGCGCCGTGACGCCGCTGCTGACGCTGCTCGTGATCGTGCGGCCCGCAAGGGAGGCGTTGGCGGCCATGGCCCTGGAACAGGCGGGCGTATGTCTCCTCGTGCTGGGCGGCCCGCCGATCGCCCCCACCTTCGGCGGGACGGTCGCCCTGACCCTCCCCGCCCTGTCGGCCCCGGCCCTCGGCGTGTTCATGGGCCTGGCGATCGGCCGTACGGTCGCCCGCCTCGGCGGGGTGACCACGCGTGCCAACGCGGACCGCGCCGCGGCCCTCGCGGGCGAGGCCGTCCGCGACGCCCGCGCGACCCTGCACCGCCGACGCCTCGCCGACCTGGGAGAGGAGATCCTGCCCTTCCTCGACGCCACCGCCACCGGACTGCGCTCGCCGCGGGACCCCGAGGTCCGCGACACGGCCCGTCTGCTCGGCTACGCCGTCCGGGACGAGATCCACATCCCGGGGGTCCTCGACCGCCCGGCCCGCGACCTGTTGAGCGCGGCGCGCACCGCGGGCTGCGTCGTCACGATCCAGTCGGACGCGGACGACCCGCACCCGCCCGCCCTGCTGCGCCTGTTGCTGACCACCGCCCTGGGGACCGGGCCCACCCCGCGGGAGCTGATCCTCAGTGTGACGGCCTCGGCGGACACCGTCGACGCCGCCTTGGTGGTACTGCCCGGGGACCGGCGGCGGGCCGGCGCCCTGCGCGAGGCGGTCGCCGGCATCAGCGCGGTCGTGGAGGACGCCGCGGAGTCCACCTGGGTCGAGGCCCGCGTCCGCACGGCCTGAACCGGAGCCGGGGCGGGGCGTTGTCGGGGCGCTGTCCCCATCGATGGGGACAGCCACGAGGGGGTCCGGGCCGGGACCATCGAGGAGCGCCGAGAGGCCGGGGAGCAGCCCCGGAGCCCGTTCCCCGGCGCACCTCACCAGGGAGACACCGTGAAGAGGCTCGTCCACACGTTCCGCAAGGAACTGAAAGCGGCGTCGGGTCGGTCCGACGCCCTCACCCCGGCCGAACAGGAGGCGCTGATACGGGGGTACGACGCGGCCCTCGACGCGGAGCGCCCGCCCCGGCTGGTCCTCATCGGGGAATCCGGCGTCGGCAAGTCGACCACCGTCAACGCCCTCTTCAACGCGGGCCAGCCGGTCGGACACACCCAGGCGACCACCGACCACGCCTACGCCGTCCAGGTGGAGGAGGTCAGCGGGCGGCGCGGCGTGCTGGAGGTGGTCGACATGCCGGGCATCGGCGACGATCTGGCCAACTACCCTCGCTACCTGGACCTCTACCTGCGGGTCCTGCCGACGGCCGACGCGATCGTCTGGGTGCACGCGGCCGAGGACCGCAGCGTCCACCTCGTCCAGCAAGCGCTCCTGGACCTCCTCGGCCAGAGCGCCCCGGACCTGTCCGAGCGCCTCGTGCTCGCCCTGAACAAGGCCGACGAGATCGATCCGCACGACTGGAACCGCAGCGCCAACCTGCCGTCCGCACGCCAGTTGGAGGCCCTGCGGGAACGGGCCGCCGACTTCACCGAGAAGATCGTCCGGGTCCTGCCCGCCTGGCAGGGCGGGGCGGTGACGTACTCGGCGCGCCAGCACTACAACTTGACGGCGCTCTTCAAGGAGATGATGCAAGCGGTCCCGCAGCAGCGGCGCTGGGTGCTGGAGCGGCGGATGGACCTCGCGGACTTCACGTCCAAGGTGGACCGGAAGCTGTTGAAGGCCGCCTCGGCCCGCATGCTCGCCGAAGTCCGGCCCCAGGCCGCCGTCGAGGCCGCGCAGGCCGTGCAGGCCGCCCCCGCCACCGGCGCCCGCCTCTCCGAGGCGTTCGCGGCGCTGCCGGAGGCGAAGTGGCGCGAACTGTGCCAGGACCGGGCCCTGTTCCTGGAATTCACGCGGCGCGTGGAGCAGGAGAGCGGCCGATGAACACGGAACCCGCGGGCGCCGAGGTGGACGTCGACGAACTGCTCGAACGCGTGTGGGCCGCGATGAGCGAGAACGAGGAGAACATGAGCGAGATCGTCCGGCTCTCGGACGTCTCCTTCCGCCTGTGGGTCGACAGCCTGGCCCAGCGCCTCTCGGCGGCCCTGGGTCTCGCCCTGTCAACGGTCCACGCGTTCTTCGCCGACGTCGGCTCGATCGCGCGGCGCGCGAGCCACACCTTCGCCGACGCCTACCACGACGGTTACCGCAGGTCGCGCAAGGTGCCGCCGCCCGGCGACCGGCCGCGAAGGGCACGCGCATGACGTGGGTGGAGTTCCCGTTCCCCGCTTGTCCGGCCTGCTCCCGCGCGTGGAGTGCGAGCAGGCACCGGGACTGCCCGGCCGGGGACCGGGTCGGCGGGACGCTGGACGTCGACCCGAACGCCGCGCGGGTGCGGTGCGCGGCTTGCCGGGGGACCTGGAGCGTGTGGGAGACGCGGTTCCACTGCGGTTGCGGACGTCGCTTCGAGGCGGCCGAGGTGGAGGCCGCCCTGCGGGAGATCATCCGGGTGGCCTCCCTGCTGGTGGAGATCCTGGTCCAGCAGGGCCGCGACCTCGCCGAGATCCGCCGGGCGGGCGAGGCGTCCTTCCGCTCGTGGCTCGGACACCTCACCGAAGCGCTCGCGGGCACGCTCGGAGCGGCGGCGGGACGCGTCGTCGGCAGCCTGGTGCGGACCCTGTTCTGAGCCCCGGCCCCAGTGGGGGACCGGCGCTTCCGGACCGGGCCGGCAAAAGCCCGCCCGGTCCGGAAGGACGGCTCAGGCCGCGACCGGCAGGTCGACGGCCGGGAAGTCGACCTCGGTGCGGGCCACGGAGTCCGGCGGGACGAGCATGACGATTTCCGGCGCCCGTACCACTGCGCCCTGCTGGACGCCCCGATCGGTGACCCGGAACTGCGGGTGGACTGCGCCGTGAGGATCCTGGCGCACTGGCCGTTCGTCAGATCTCCATGTCCCACGAGACGTGATCATGAACGAACAAGATCCACTTTCGCAATTGACCCTCAGCTGGTGTTCCGGGGCGGATGCAGGCGACTGAAGCCCTCCTGCAGGGTGTGGAGGGTGACGGTGCCTCCGCCGAGCATCTCGGCCTTCTGGCGGAGCTGGTTTACGACCACCGGGCTCGGCCGGCCGTACACGTCGATGGATCTCATGCGGATGAGTGCACCGAATTCGCGGAACTTCGGTCCGCCGAGCTCCATGTGGAACTCCATCGACGCCGAATCAGGATGGACGGCCACCACGGTCATCGTGGACTCGGAGTCATCGATGTAGAAGTGGTAGGCGATCAGCTGCGGCTCGCGCGCCTCGACGAACGCGGCCAGGTCGCGCATCCCGTTCTTGACCTGTGCGATTTTGCCCTCGCGGATGTCCGAGTGGTCAACGTAGTAGCTTATGACCTGCCCCACCAGGACCGGCCCTGCGGCCGGCTCATGTCGGTCACCTTCGCCACGCCACCGGCGCTCGACGGGTCGCTGTGGGGCTCCAGCTCTGTCAACTGGGCGCGCCACGGCCCGTCCGCCATCTCCAGCTGCACGATGACCGGACCCTCGGGCAGGGGCACGGTCTCCCGCCGCTTGCCGATCTCGTTGACGACGTTCTCCCCCTCCGGAAGCTCGGCGGGGTCGTCGTGCCCCGCCAGTTCATAGAGGTAGACGATGAGGTTGTCGCTGCCTCGGTAGCGCAGGACGAGGTCGGCCGTTCCGCCCGTGTGCAGCAGGACGTCGGGGCCGCCGCCCTCCAGCTCCTCCTCGGTCAGGTGCGTCG
Source organism: Streptomyces sp. GL_148 (assembly GCF_057834205.1). NCBI lineage: Bacteria > Bacillati > Actinomycetota > Actinomycetes > Kitasatosporales > Streptomycetaceae > Streptomyces > Streptomyces sp. GL_148. The sequence continues at coordinate 8,525,106 of NZ_CM174396.1, forward strand.
CCGCGGCCATCGGCAGCACGCGGAGCTGCCAGGTGCCTTCCGCCTCCAGCTTGAGCCGCAGCCGCCCGTTCCCGGGAACCTGGGTGAGCACCCGGCCCCGGAAGTTCTTCTCACAGCTGCTGATGAGGTTGTCGCCCTCCTTGTTGAACCGGGTGAGGGGCCACAGGCCCGTGTATCCGTCGCCCCGGATCGCGAGTTCGACGACGACCGGCCCGGGCGGCAGCCCGTTCACCGTGATCACGTCGTTGTCCCGCCCGCTCTTCGTGTACGGCTCGAAGGCGCCACCGAACAACCAGTGCGTCGCGGGCATCTCCGGCGCGGTCTGCGGAACCGCCGCGACCGTGGCCATCGGGACCGGCGCCGGGACCTGGTACGGAGCGGGAGCGGGCGCCTGGTACGGAGCAGGAGCAGGAACCTGGTACGTAGCCGGAGCGGGCATCGGTACCTGAACGGGAGCCTGGGACGGCACCTGAGCAGGAGCATATGCAGGACTCTGGAACGGAGCCGGAGCCGGAACCTGGAACGGCACCGGGGTCCCGACCGGCCCCGTCGGGGCCATGGGCGCCATCGGCGCCGGCGCAGCAGCCGCCGCCGCCGGCGCGTCCGCCACGTTCACGCCGTGGTCCGCCACCAACCCCGCGAGGCCGTTCAGGTAGCCCTGGCCCACCGCACGGAACTTCCAGCCCCCGGACCGCCGGTACAGCTCCGCGAGCACCATCGCCGTCTCACCGCCGGCGTCGGTCACGTCGTACCGCGCGACCGACGTGCCGTCCGGCGCGAACGCGTCCACGGACAGCCCCGGCACGTCCCGCATCGTGCCGCTCTCCGTCGACCCGACGACGACGACGCGGACGATTTCCGCCTCGATCGAGGTGAGCGCGGCCTCCAGCCACGCCGTCCCGTTCTCGTCCCCGAGCAGCCGCACGGCGCCCGACGGATGGACCGGCGCACCGTGGAACACGATGTCCGTGTCCCCCCGGACCCGGCCCTGCTCCGTCAGCAACAGAGCCGCCACGTCCAGCCCGTTCCGCACGGCGAACCGCAGCGGCACGGTCGGAACGAAGGCATTGCCCCCCTTGATCATGGCCCCTCCCCCTGAATCGATCATTCGATGATCTTCGGCCCTCGAGGTCCGTGCGGCAAGGCGCGCGTCCCGCGCGCCGAGCCCGCTGCCCCGTCGGCCGAAATCATCCCTTGCGTATCACGAGTAACGGCCTTTAAGGTCACCGGACTTGAGGAACGGGAGGGGAACCATGGAGAGCAACGAAGCACCAGAGGACGACACCCGGGCCAAGCCGGAGATCAAGAAGGTGGCCGTCCGCGACGAGGCCAGGAAGCGCGACCGGCTCACCATCGACAAGCGACCGGCGTCCTGACCGGGCGGGAGTCGGCGCCCGGCGTGGCACCGCGGACGCCGGGGGCCGACGCCCCGTACCGGGCTGCCGAGGGAGTGGCCGGCCGGCGGCCGGCCGACCAGAAGCCGGATCCCGGCCCGGCAGGGAGGATCGCATGCGCGTTCATCTGGTGACCATGCCCTGGCAGCCGATCGACCTGCCCTCGCTCCAGATCGGCCTGCTCCACTCCCTGCTGACCCGTACGCGGCCCTCCGACGAGGTCCGCGAGTTCCACGGCTCGCTGCGCTGGGCGCAATTCCTGCTGGAGCGGACGGACGGACTGCTGCGCCCGGCCGACCACGCCGAGGTCGGCAGCGACTCGATCTTCGACGGGCTCGGCGACTGGGTCTTCTCGGGTGTGCTCTACGCGGACCCCGACTGGGGCGTCGCGCGGCTCGGCGCGTACGCCGAGCGACGCGGGATCCCGGTGGACAAGGCGCGTGCCATGCGCGTCCACGCGGCGGAGTTCGTCTCCCGCAGCGCCTCGGAGATCCTCGCGGAGGACCCGGAGGTCGTCGGGTTCACCAGCACGTTCATGCAGAACGTGTCCTCGCTCGCGCTCGCCGCCGAGCTCAAGCGCCGCCGTCCCGGCCTCACCGTGGTCTTCGGCGGCAGCAACTGCGACGGGCCGATGGGCCACGCCCTGCACCGCAACCACCCCTTCGTCGACCACGTGGTGCGCGGGGAGGGCGAGTACGCGTTCCCCGCCCTGCTGGCCCATCTGGACGCCGGGACCCCGCCCGTCGACGTACCGGGCTTGTGCTGGTGGGACGGTGGGGCCTCGCGGGCTAACGACGAGTCGCGCCGTACCGTGGCCCCGCGTGACATCGCCTCGCCCGACTACGACGTCTGGCAGGCGGAGCTCGACGCCTCCCCGGTGGCCGAGTACGTCCGTCCGAAACTGGTCGTGGAAGGCGCTCGCGGCTGCTGGTGGGGCGAGAAGCACCATTGCACGTTCTGCGGTCTCAACGGCTCGGCCATGGCGTTCCGCGCCAAGCCCGGCGAGCAGTTGTGGGCCGAGGTCGACCGGCTCGTCCGGCGGCACCGGATCCTCGACGTCGTCACGGTCGACAACATCATCGACATGGCGTACTTCACGGACTTCCTGCCACTCGCCGCCGACAGCGGCTGGGACCTCCTGATGCACTACGAGGTCAAGTCCAACCTCACCACGGACCAGCTGGCGCTGCTGGCCCGCTCGGGCGCGGTGCACATCCAGCCGGGGATCGAGAGCCTCAACAACCGCGTCCTCGGCCTCATGGACAAGGGCGTCACCGGCTCCCGCAACGTCCGCACGCTCCGGGAATGCGCCGACCAGTCGCTCACGTGCACGTGGAACTACCTGTACGGGTTCCCGGGCGAGACGGCGGACGACTACGACGCGGTCGTCGACCAGTTCCCCGCCCTCGTCCACCTGCAGCCACCGGGCGGCGCGTTCCGCATCCAACTGGAGCGGTTCAGCCCGCACTTCGCCGATCCCGCCCTCGGCTTCGCCGAACGGAGCCCTGCCGAGATGTACGGCCACGTGTACGACCTCCCCGAGGAGGAACTGGCCGATCTGGTCTACCTCTTCGACACACCGCCCCGCGGGATCGGCGGGAGCACGGAGGAGCGGCTCACACGGGCCGCCGAGAACTGGCGGGCCGGCCACGCCGGTTCGACGCTGCTGATGGAATCCGGCGCGGACGGTGAGCTGCTGGTGCACGACCGGCGGCGCGGATGGCCGCCCCGCACGCACCGGCTGAACGGCTGGGAGGCCGCCGCGTTCCTGCACCTCGGACACGGCCGCTCCGAGCGCGCCCTGCACCGGCTCCTCACCGAGGAGGGGCATCCGGTCACCCCGGGGCGGCTCACGGAGTGGCTCGGCGAGAACGTCTCCCTCGGCCTGCTGTTCTTCGACGGGCGGTCGTACGTGTCCCTGCCGCTGCGGAACGCCCCAGTTCGCGCCGTCACCGCCGAGGCCGAGGCCGAGTCGGTGGCCATATGACCGGCGGGACCGGCGGGCAGGTCGTCGTGGACGAGCCGCTGCCGCTGGGCACGGGCGGACGCGGCACGGCGGACGCCGTGCGTTTCCTGCGCGACTGCCAGAGCCAAGCCCTCGCGGTGCACTGGGTCCCGGACACCGACGCCCTGCCCTTCGACACCGGCCTGCTGCACCACCTCCCGCCACCGGCTCCCCGGCCCGCCTCCCCGGGCGGGCCCGACGGGTCCGACGAGGTGGCCGCGTGGAGGTCCCGGTACGCGTACGGCCTGCTCTACCATCGCCGCGGGCCCGATTTCGTGACGGTCATGGACCGCAGGGATCCATTGGCCGCAGCCCGGTTCACCATCGACCAGCCCGCGCTTCTCGCCGCGTTCCTCGCCGTGCAGGAAACCACGGCCCTCGACGAGCTCGACGCGGCGCACCGCGAGGCCGTGTCCCTGCTGGCGGACGAACGTCTCGTCCTGGTCACGCAGGGGTGGGCGGTGGCACTGCCGCCGCGCCTGCGCCGCTGGCCCGTTCCCTGCACGAGCATCTGACCCGTGGCCTCGTCGCCGACCCGGCCCTCGTCAACGGCCGCCGACACCGGGTCCACGCCGTGGGGCGTGCTGCGTCGCCACCGCCCGTTCCTTCTGCTCTGCGGCGAGCAGGCGGCCAGCTCCATCGGACGGCAGATCACCGCACTGGCGCTGGCGCTCCTGGCCGTGACCCGGCTGGACGCCGGCCCGTTCGGGGCGTCGGCGCTGCTGGCCCTGACCTATCTCCCCGGCGCCCTGCTCAGCCCGCTCGCCGGCGTGCTCGCCGACCGCGCCCGACTGCGCAGCCTGGCCGTCACGCTCACCTCGCTGCAGGTGGTGGTCGTCGGCTCGGTCCCGATCGCCGCGGCGCTCGGGAGCCTCGGCCTGCCGCACCTGTACACGGTGGCCGCCCTGTCGGGCACGCTGACCTGGACGCTCTCGGTGGCGCTGCAGGCGGCGCTGCCTCGCGTCGTCCGGCCCGAGCAGCTGCTGGCCGGAAACTCGGCCCTGACCGGCGCCCGCACGATGGGCCAGATCGGCGGGCCCGCCCTGGGCGGCGTCCTCGTCGGCTTCGCGGGGGCTGCCCCGGCCCTGCTGGCGGGCAGCGCCGCTTACGCCGTAGAGGCCGTGCTGCTGTTCGCGCTGCCCGCATCGCTGAACAGACCGGCCGAGCCCACGGCGAGCCGGGGCCCCCGGCTCGCCGCGCTCCGCGAGGGGCTCGCGGTGGTCCGGGCGGAGCCGGTGCTGCGCAGGCAGGTGCTCGCGGGCGCCGGGTTCAACCTGGGCAGCGGCGCCGCGGACGCGCTCTTCGTCGTCTACGCCACCCGGGAACTCCTCCTTTCTCCCTGGCAGTTGGGGCTCGTCTACGCTTCGTTCAGCGTGGCCACCGTCGCCGGAGTCCTCCTCGCGGGCCGGTTCGGGACGTCCGTCGAGCTGTACCGGGCGACACGGATCTGCGCGGTGGTGGCAGCCCTCGCGATCTTCCTCGTTCCGGCGGCGTCGCTGGCCCTCGCCTTCCCGGCGCTGATCGCGTACCAACTGCTCTTCGGAGTCACGGCGACGGTGTGGGCGATCTCGATGACGACCACCCAGCAACTGATCGCCCCGCCCCACCTCCAGGGCCGCGTCGCCGGGTTCGCCCAGGCGGCGCTCCTGACGACCGTCCCGGTCGGGGCCCTGTCCGGAGGCGCGCTGGCCGCCTGGCTCGGCAACGTCCCCGTCCTGACCGCCGCCGCGACCACGGCCCTGCTGGCAGCGTCCTGCTTCTGGCTGCCCCACCGCGGCGAGAACAAGCTGACCCGGTAGCGCTGGTAGGTGGCAGACGTGCGGACGTGCGGTGCGCACCATGGTCGATTGGCGGGTCGGGCGGGTCGGGCGCACCCTGAGGCCATGGGCGGACAGGAACCCCCGCCCGGACCACCTGCGGCGCCGCCTCCACCGGCCGGCCCACCGCAGTGGGGGCCGGTGCCCGCCCCGCCACCGCAGCGACGGGGAATCCCGTGGAAGAGCGTGCTGACCCACTCCGCCGCAGCCGTCGCCGGGCTCGTGCTCGGTGCGGGCAGCAGGCCGTCGTGACGATCACGTCCACCGACAAGGCGTTTCAGACCAACGGATGCCAGACCTGGAACAAGGCCGGCTAGGGCTATTCCGTGAGCGTGGTCGCGGACAGCCAAAGCGCGTCAGCTGCTCGGGTTCCTCCACAGATGTCGCTCGTCCAGGGTCCCCGGAGGCAGAAGGCTCCGACGCCGGCACGTCCGAACGGAGCCTTCGTCCTGTGCCTGATGCACGGACCCGCTCTTGCGGTGTTGGCGACGTCAGCGGCGTCCGGGGAGTCAGGCGCGACCAGCGCGGCGGAGCCGCTCTTCGATTCGTTGGCTGGTCCGCAGGACGGTGGAGGCTGCCGGCTGTTGGGGCCAGGCGGTGATGAGGTAGTCCTCGATAGGCTTCTCGCTGACTCCGTCCCGTTCGAGGCTGCGCCCTCGGGCGTGTACCCGCATCCGGTACCAGCCGGGGCCTTGGTCGCTGAGAGCGGGCGCTCGGCCCCTCACCCCCGAAGTAGTTCAGGGCGAGGTCGACCTCGTCGGCGTGCACGCTTACTTCGACCACCTCCTCCCAGCCCTCCGCGTCCGCGGGTGGTGGGGTGGAGGTGATCCGGGTCTGGACGTTCACGCGTCCGGTGTGGATCCCGGTGAGGATGAAGGCGCCGTGGTCCATGGGAGCGGCGAGCGAGTTGGACCAGTCCGCTGACTCGACGCTGTAGTCGGAGCCCCCAGTGATGGAGAACAGCCCGTCGTTCACCCAAATGACAGCCGGTTCAGTCATGGCCGCAGGCTATGCCAACGGGTCACGCGGTGCGGGGAGCATGGAGAACCACTTTGCGCTGCATCCACCGTCACCTGCGTCTACGGGCCGATCGCCGGCCTTCGGGCGGCGGCGCTCACCGGGGGACGGTCTGGGTGATGCGCCACAGCCGCCGGGGGAGACCGCCTTCCTCGAACGCGGCGACCTCATCCAGCGTCCAGCCCTTGGCGACGTCGTCGACCAGGTGGCGGGGGAAGAAGTGGACGGCGAAGCCGCCGTGCTCCCAGATGTCGTCTCCGTGCCCGGTACCGGCCCGGTAGTGGACGTCCCCGGTGTGGCGGACGGTGTAGACGAAGGATCCGCCCGGCCGCAGCACCCGCCGCACCTCGGCGACCAGGGCGTGGATCTCCCGGGTGGAGAGCGCCATGCAGAGCAGCATGTGCGCGAACACGGCATCCACGGAGGCGTCCGCGAGCGGCAGAGGGTCGCGGACGTCATGGACCGCGGTGGTGACCCGCCCGCCCACGCCCTGGACCGCGGCGGCCTTGCGCAGTTGCTCCAGACCCACGGGGCTGAAGTCGGTGGCCGTCACGGAGAAACCCTTGCGGGCGAAGTACAGTGCGTCACGGCCATGGCCGGCACCAAGCTCCAGCACCGCGCGGGCACCGGCGGTCTGGAAGACGGCAGCTGCGTGAACCGCCGGCTCGGACGGCTCCTCGCCGTACATGCCGGGATGCTCGGCGTAGGTCTGCTGCCAATGCTCCCGCTGAACCTCGGCCAGCTCCTGCTCCGACTCCGACACGCTGACGCCCTCCTCATCGGGGCCGGCATCGAACAACCGGACCCTGTCAGGACACCCTAGAGGGACTCCGGCGGACTCGGCTCTCTTCGGCCGCGCCCGCCGTTCGGAGCCAGACTTCCTCGGCTGGATCGAATTCGCTGGTGGTCATCGTGCGTGCGTGTCGTCGTCGACTCGGACCTGCGACTGTGCGGCGAACACGCGTTGCAGCATGTGCGCGCACAACGCCAGCGGCAACGACCGCTCTCCATCGAAGGTGCGTTGCCGTCGATGCGCGGCAACGGCACCTGGTCCGGTGCGTCCCTGCGCTCGAGCGCATGCGTGGGCGGTGGGCCGAGCTTGCGCCGCAGATCGGCGGCGGTGGTCATCTCGTTGGCTTCCATGCCGGTGACGCTGTCGAGGCCCTCCCACCGCGCGAGCCGGTGCATCATCGCTGCGGGCGGCGACCGGTGACCGGCGCGCAGTACGTCGTCGCGTTCACGATGAGCGGCATGGCGTTCGTCGTCGGTGATCACCAGGCCACTGTCGATCAGCTCGGCGACCAGGGCTGATTCTTCGGCGTTCAGCGAGTCGGTCTCGTGCCATTCACCGGGGCTCAGCCGGCCGAGCAACTCGCGGTGCGGCCCGTCGACTTCGACCTCCGCGTCGAGATGCGCGGCCATGGCCAGCCAGCGCCGGGTGCGGCTCACACCGGCACCGCCGCTCAGCAGCGAGTCCAAGTCGAAGTCCAGTGGCCCACGGGGCGCACACCATCGTCTTCCTCCTGGCCGCCGACTCGATCCCCACGGTGCTGCGCACCAGCTGACCGGATCCCCACCTCGCGGGTGGCATGGCCGGGGCTGTGGGACGGTCCTTGCCGTCCGTGTTCGGAGGGCAAGGACCGCCGTCATGTTCAGGACCTGGTGTGCCGGCTCACTTGGTCTGCGTGGAGAGGCTCACCCCGCTGAAGTCCTGCGAGGCGGCGAGGCTGAAGTACACCCATCCGGAAGGCGGGTTGTCCACCGTGAGGGTCTCGCCGTTCCCTGCGTTGGTGGACTTCGCCTGGTAGTTGCTCGTGGTGGCCCAGCTGCTGCCGCCGTAGTACAGGTCGGCATTGCCGGTGCCGCCGCTGCTGGTGATGGTCAGCTGCTTGACGCCGGCCGGCAGGTACACGAAGTGGTAGCTGTAGTTGCCGGCGCCGGCCGCGAGGTTGTCCCGGCGGCAGTTCTTGTCGAACTGGCGGGGGTCGCTGATGGTGCACAGCGGGGTGGAGGGGGCCTCCGGCAGGGGGCCGCAGTCGTTGGTCGCGCAGGCCGTCGTCAGCCACGTGGCGAAGCCGGCGTCGTAGGACGTGCCGATGGTCTGCTTCAGGAAGGTGCGGGCACCGTTCCAGTCACCGGCGCGGTACTTGCCCAGCACGGTCTCGACGTCGGCGGGGTGCGCCTGGAGCATGTAGCGGACCGCCAGGAAGCCCCAGCGGTAGACCCGGTTCGAGTTGACCTCGGGGTCGGCGTCCTGGCCGTAGACGGTGTCGAAGAGGTCGCTGAGCTTGTAGGTCCTCTTGCCGGCCTCGGCGATCGCGTCGGCGTTGCGCTCGCCCCGGTAACCGAACGAGATGTTCTCGGCGATGCCCTCGACCCACCAGATGGTCGGCGTCACGATGCCGGCCTCGAAGTCGCCGGCCATGTTGTAGCGGCCGTCGAGGTAGTGGGTGTACTCGTGGTTGAGGTTCCAGATCTGGAAGTCCGGGCGCAGCCAGTGGGCTTCGTGGGCGATGAAGCGGGCCTGGTTGCCGGCGGCGGCCGGGTTGCCCTCCTCGTACATGCCGCCGTTGTCGACGTCGATGTTGTAGATGGCCCAGGCGTACAGCGAGTAGTTGGTGTAGTCGTCGAAGACCACGACCTCGAGGTTGGTGTTCACGTCACCGGGGATCGCGCCCTTGTCGCCGATGACCCGGTGGAAGTAGGCGTCCTGGTTGCCCAGGCTGGTGCAGGTGCTCGCCAACTGCCCGGGGGACATGTCCTGGGCGCGGATCTTCAGGCCCGGGGTGCACGTGTGCTGGATCGGCAGGATCGCCGGGAGCACGCGCTCGCCCAGGTCGCAGATGGCGTAGGCCGCGCAGTTGTTCCTGTCGTACTGGCGCGTGTACCAGCCCAGGTTCATGGTGATCGGCGCGGTGGGGCCGACGTTCGGGTAGCGGTTGATCAGGTCCTTCAGCAGCGGGCGGACCCGCTCCTTGAGCTCGGGGACGTCGAGGGAGTAGCCGAGGAAGCGGCCGACGTTGCTGACGACGTCCAGGCGGTTGAGCTGCGCGCTGTTGCGCGTGATGAATCCGGCCCAGGTGTCGAGGATGGCGGGGTCGGCCTTGAGGGCGGCCCGCCAGCCGCGGTCGTCGTTCTTGGCCTTGAAGCCGTTCTCGACGACCCACTCGACGTGCTGCATCGCGAGGTTCATCTGGCCGGGCCACGTGCCGTCGTAGCTGCCCAGCATCCACTTGACGACGCGGGCGTAGCGGCCGGCCGCGTGGGTGCTGTCGATCAGAGTGACGACCTCGTTGAGGATCTCACCGTTGGCGTCCGTGACGTCCTTGCTGCGCGGGGAGGCGAAGAAGGCGTCCAGCGCGCCGTGCGCGGCGGCGTCGAGCGCCGTGCCGTAGGGGTCGACGACGTCCCCGTTGTTCTCCTGCACGTAGTAGCCGGCCCGCAGGAACAGCACCAGCTGCCCGACGGCGGCGCTGTTGCTGCCCGAGTAGGTGGCGGAGGCGTCGCGCAGCGCGTTGGCGACGGTCACCATCTGCGCTTCGTTGAAGGCCTTCCGCGCGTTCTCCCCGGTGAGGCTGAACAGCGGGTACGTACAGGTGATCCGGGGGAGCGCCTTGAGCTGCTGGACCAGGGTGGCGCCGGTCGCGTTGATCACGCCAGAGAGGTCGCCGCACTCGTCCCCGGCGGCGGCCGAGGACCGCTGGCCGTCCTTGCCGGACTTGGCCGGCTGTACGGGCTTGACGGTCGGGGCGGGGGCGGTGGCGGACTCCTCGGCACTGTCCTGCGAGGAGATGCGGAAGCGGGAGCTGTTGCTCATCGCATCGGGCGACTTGGGGACCGGGATCGACCGCGGCGCCGGGGCCGCGGTTCCATGTGCGTGCGCTCCGGCCGGGGCCGTGGCGCCGACGGAGGCGGCCTGGCTCTGTGGCGCGAACAGGCCGAGCGCGATGAAGACGGCGGCGCCCAGCGCGGGAAGTCTGCGCGCGTTGGCCTTCGATATCCGGAAGGGATGCATCTGCGGGGGCCTCCGGGGCCGTTGTGGCCGCGTGCGGGGGACACGGGCGATTGGTGTGTGACATGTAAAATTTCACATGTCGCATCGCGCCGGAAGTCTTTTGGCCAGATTGGCTGTCCGCGCACGCCGGCATGACCGCACGCCCGCGCCCCCTCCCGGCCGGGATGAAATGGTCGCCCCGGCAGACCAACCGGGCCTCTCGGAAAGGGAGTCGACGCGAAGCGGCCTCATCCGTTGTCAGTGGCGCGGCATACGCTGCACGGACGGAACTGGGGCCCGTTCACGCACGGACGCGTGGTCCAGGGCACACGGCAGCACGTGCCCCGGCATGCCCCCCGGCTCGATCCTCAGGGGGGATCTTGACTTCACCGCACCACGGACGCTTGCGTGCCCTGGCCGCCGTGGGCGTACTCGCCCTGGCCGCCGGCGCCCTCTCCGCAGCCCCAAGCACCGCCGCCCCGAGCACCGCCGCCCCGCAGCCTCTGCCACCCGCCTCCGCCTTCGCGCGGCCCCCGGCCGCCCCGGCACCGGAGCCGTCCTCCGACGCCGCGCCGCGCCGCGATGGCGGGCACCCGACCGTCGTCATGCCCGACCGCGCCACGCCACTGGCCCGGGCGGCTGCCGCCAAGCCGCGGCAAGACGTCGACGGCATCAGCGACATGATCGTGATGGAGTACGACCAGAGCACGGGCGTCTACCTGTCGTCGATCTCGGCCTGGAGCGACTACACGATCTACAAGACCGACCGCGAGGCCTCGTTCAAGGACCTGCTGCCGGTCGGCGACGTCGGCGGCACGACCAAGGCCGAGCTGCTCTCCCTCTCCTTCGACGGCGTGCTCACGCTCTACGAGACCGGCCTGAAGAGCACGTCGGCGCCCCTGTGGTCCGGCCGCGGCTGGCAGACGTACAACCGCCTCGTGGCCACCGGCGACGTGACCGGGGACCACCGGCCCGACCTGCTGGTCCGCGACCACACCGGCGGGCTGTGGCCGTACACCGGCACGGGAAGCGTCAGCAAGCCCTTCAATGCGCGGGTCAAGGTCGGCTCCGGCTGGAACACCTACAACTCGCTCGTCGGCGCTGGCGACTACTCCGGCGACGGGCGGCCCGACGTGCTCGCCCGGGACACCTCCGGCCGGCTGTTCCTCTACAAGGGCACGGGGACGTCCACCGCCCCGTTCGCCGCCCGCGAGTAGGTCGCCACCGGCTGGAACGTGTACGACATGCTGGTCGTGCCGGGTGACATCGACGGCGACGGCAAGGGCGACGTGCTCGGTCGCCTCCCGAGCGGCGAGATGTACCTCTACACCTCCACGGGCAAGGCCGGCACCGCGACCTTCACCGCCCGGGTGAAGTTCGGCACCGGCTGGAACATCTACAAGAACATGATCTGAGCCCCGCGGCCGGCGGCTCGCCTCACCCGGGTGTGTCTCGCGGCCTGGACGGCCGCGAGACACGAGGCCGCTACTTCGGGCAGGTGTCGTGGGTCACCTTGCCGCCGGCGGTGGCGACGGTGTCGGGGTTGACCGTCAGGCACAGGCCGGTCCACTGGTTGATGAACCTGAAGGCGGTCCGGCGCTCGTTTCCGACCTCGACCTGCGTCGGCATGATGTTCCACATCTGGTTGCCGGAGAACCAGCGGGTCTCACAGCCCCACCAGAAGAGCTGGGTCCCGGCTGACGGCGGGGTGCCGTTGTTCCACGGGACGGTCAGGCACATGCCGTTGCTGGACTTGATCCAGTAGTAGCCCTTGCCGTCGTACGAGGGTGCCACGGCGCTCCACTGGTGGCTGGTCGGCGCCGTCGACTGGCAGGTGCGCTGGGTGACCAGGCCGCCGGTCTTGGTGCTGTCGAACTCCGGGCCCCGCACCATGCACTTGCCGTACTTGGTGTCGACGTAGGTCTTGTCGGCATTGACCAGCCAGATCGCCTGGTGGCCACCGGCGACGGTGTAGCCCTTGTTGCGGTCGATGATGTTCTGGATCAGGGCCCAGCCGGGGAAGTCCATCATGACGATGCCGAGGTGGCCGTTGCCGCCGCCCGAGTTCAGGTACTGCATCAGCCGGAAGTTGACGCCCTGAACCGCGGGCTGACCATTGGCCCATCCGTACCCGCCGGCGAATTGTGCCGGGGACATGAGGTCGCCGTTGTAGTCGGACGCGGACGTGTACGTCACGAACATCTCACCGCTGCCGTCACGGACGGCTTTGTCGATGTTCTCCTTGACGAAGCCGAATTTCTGGGGAATGCCATCCGGCTCCCAGTGATCCTCCTTGTGGCTGTTGAAGGTATTGATCCCGTATTGACCGTCGACGTTGTCGAAGCTGCCCAGCACGATCTTTCCCCGGACCTGCGAGAGGCGCGGCACGTACGCCACGCTTCCCTTGGCGATCGAAGGGGCGTAGAACAGGTTCGGGTAGCGATCCGTGTAGCTCTTGAAGATCTCTTCGATTTTCGCGCTGTCGACGCTCTTCGGGTCGTTCGCACACTCGAATGTGCCTACGTTCCCGCGAGGGCATTCAGCCCTCACGCGCATGACGAGGGTCTCGCTCTTGTGTTTGCCGAGGAAATCCTTGGCCTTGGTCAGTACGTCATCGAAGTTGGCGTCCTGGTACGACGATCCGTGATGAATCGTGAAGTGCGTTCCCTCAGTGACACGGACCCGGATGTCAACAGCGCGGATTCCCCGCTCCAGCTGCGCCGTCAAGGTGTTCGCGCTTTTTCCGAAGTTCTGCTGCGTCTCGGCAGGAGGTCCTCCCTGGATGGAAAGGGAGTCGTGGGTGCCGGGAAGGGATAGGGCCGCGAGCCATGTGCCGCCCGCGATGTCCTTCATCCAGTCGGCGTTCGTCGCCGACCCGATGTTGCCGAAAGCGTCCCCGAAATTGCTTCCGTGGGCTTGGGCGGGAGTCGGCGCGAGGAGAGCGGTGCTGCCCGCGACACCGATCACGACCGCGCCGGCTGCGACACCGGTCACCATCCGACGTGCCAGCCGGCGAAACCATGGGAGTGACCCCTGATGGACCTGATGGACCTGATGAATGGATGATCGAGGCATGGAACTCCTACTCGGATCAAGGGGGAGGGGAACCGCCTGTGAAAAGGCGGCGGTCACTTGCCCAGGTAGGCGTTGATGATGGTGACCTCGGAGACGTTGCCCTGCTTGTCGGTGACCTTGGCCCGGAAGGAGATCCCCCGGTCCTTCGCGGGGTTCCGGACGGAGAACGCGCCGTTGGTGACCGTGACGGGCTTCCAGGTCGTGCCGCCGTCTTCGCTCACGGAGATCGTCAGCGACGTGAGGTTCTTACCGGCGGCCGCGCCCTGCACGGTCACGGGGATCCGGGTGACCTTGCCCGCCGGGGCGCGGGAGGCCATGTCGAGCGGGGCCTGGAAGCGCACCGTGGAGACCGGGAGCGCGGTCCGGGCCGCGACCTGGCGGGAGCGGAAGGTGAAGCTCGTGTCGATGCGGGTGGAGACGGCGGAGATGTCCGGGGACCGCTCCACGGAGGTGGCCAGCCGGTATTCGGCGTCGGCGCCGTCGACCGTGAAGGGAACCCAACCGCTCAGCGGGTCCTCGTTATCGGCGACCTTGATGCCGTTGCGGTACAGGGTGGTGGAAGCCTTGGTGAGGGACGAGGAGCCCGCGTGTCCCGCGCCGTCGCCGAAGAGGGGCACCGCGCCGGTGATGGTCTGCTCGCCCGTCTCCGGGTCGGGGGCGGTGCGGAACACGCCCAGGCCCTTGCCCAGGAGCGGCGAGAAGACTCCGGTGTTGAAGGTCTCGCGGTGGGAGGAGCCCGCCGTGTAGCGCTTCGGCTCCAGGGCGGCCTGGTCCGCCTCGATGCGCTGGTTGCCGTCCTCATCGGGGGCGCCGAGCTGCCAGAACCCGGTCCGCCAGGTCGCGCCGTCGAGGGCGGAGAGCAGGAGCGTGCGGGTGCCGGGAGCGGGTTGGACAGCTCCGTAGAAGTCGCCCTGAGGCATGCCGGGCAGGGTGGGGGCGGCGTAGGCGTAGCCGGACTTGCCGGGGGCGGGCGCGCCCATGTCCACGGAGACCTTCGCCAGCTGGGTCGCCTTCACGTGCCGCGTGTACCCGGTGGCGAGACGGTTCGTCACGCCGCCGAGGGCAACGGAGTACTGGGTGGCCGGGTCCTTGAGGAAGGTCGCCAGCCAGCTCTGCGTGAGCGAGCCGTCGGTCACGGCCGGCCCCATGTGGGCGGAGCGGAACCCGGTGTACCCCTTGGGGAGGACCCAGCCGTTGCCGAGGTGGCCTTCGCCGACCGTCTGCTGGTAGTAGGGCAGGGCGAAGTCGGCCGTGGCCAGACCGGGAACGGTGATGTCCACCGGCTTCGCGGTGCGCGCGTCGACCGTGACCGTGGTGGTCCCGGAGACCTCCAGCCGCGGCTGGACCAGCCAGTCGACGCCCTTGGTGAGGTCCGAGCCGTCCTGGTACACGGCGCCGTGGAGGGCGTAGGTGCCCTTGGGTAGACGCAGGGTGCTGGAGCCGGACTCGTTGCTGACGCCCGTCCATATGCCGTCGGCGGCGCCGCCGATTCCGAACAGGGAGTGGGAGAACTCGCGGGCGGGGCCGCCGTCGCGGTCGACGGTCGTGATCGTGACGTCGTACGCCTCGGCCTCACGGACGGCCGCCGCGCCCGTGCGCACCGACTGGCCGCCGCCGGTGGCGGTGACGTAGGCGGAGAAGGCGCCGTCGACATCGCCGAGGCGGGTGTCGGCGGCCAGGTCGACCTCGGCCCGGCCACCCGCGGGCACGGTCACCTTGTCGGCGCCGAGCGCGAAGAACCCGGCCGGGGCGGACTTGCCGCGGGCATCGGTGCCGGTCACCGCGAGGTCGAGGGTGATGTCGGTGGTGCCGAGGTTGCGGTAGGCGATCTTCTTGGTGAGCGGCACGTCGTTGGTGTGCGGCCACTGGGCGGTGCCGAGGGACAGCGACGCCTGCTCGGTGATCACCGTTTGGGTGAGGGCCTTGTCCACCTGCACGCGACCCGTGCCCTGTTGCTGGACGCCGACCGAGCCGTCCTTCGTGGACGCGGTCAGCGCGCCCTTGAGCTCGGTCCCGGTCCAGCCGGGGTTCTTCTGCTTCAGCAGCGCTGCCGCTCCGGCCACGTGCGGGGTGGCCATCGAGGTGCCATTGAGCTGCAGGTAACCCGGGGCGGGGTGCTGGGCCCCGGGATCGGTGTCGAGCCTGCTCCCCGGGGCCGCCGCGGCGGTGATGCCCACGCCGGGCGCGGTGAGGTCGGGCTTGACCGCGCCGTCGCCGACGCGCGGGCCCCGGCTGGAGAACTCCGCGAGGACGTCCTTGGCGTCGACGGCGCCGACGGTCAGGGCGGCGTCGGCGCTGCCGGGCGAGCCGACCGTGGACTCGCCGGCACCGTCGTTGCCCGCGGCGACGGCGAACAGGACACCCTTCTCCGCGGACAGCCGGTCGACGGTGGCCTCGACCGGGTCGACGCCGGGGAAGTCCCGGCTTCCGAGGCTGAGGTTGACGACGTCCGCACCCTCGGCGACGGCCCATTCCATGCCCGCGATGACCGCGGAATCGCTGCCGTAGCCCCGGTCGTCGAGGACCTTGCCGCTGATCACCTTGGCGCCGGGCGCGACGCCCTTGAGTGCTCCGCCGGACGCGGCCCCGGTCCCGGCCGCGATGGAGGCCACGTGGGTGCCGTGGCCGACGCGGTCGGTGGTGTCGGGGGAGTCGGAGAAGTTCTTCTCCCCGACGACCTGGCTCTTCAGGTCCGCGTGGGTCTTGTCGACACCGGTGTCCAGGACGGCGATCTTCACGCCCGTGCCGTCGAACCCGGCCTGCCAGGCCCGGTCGGCGCCGATCTGCTTCGTGCTCGTGTCCAGGCTCGCCTTGCGTACGCCGTCCAGCCAGACCTTGCCGATTCCGGCGCCGGTGGCGCGCAGGCCGCGCGCGGTGGGCTCCGTCAAGGCCTCCCAGACCTTCGTGGCGTCAGCGGGCGAGGCCTTGACGGCTTCGGCGTTGACGGTGTGGAGGGCGGGCCCCGCTCCCTTGCCGGCGGCGGACCTCAGCTCCGCGCGCGCCGCTCCGGCGGAGCCCTCGTACTGGACGATCAGGCCGAGTGCGCCGCGGTGCAGGGCGCGCAGGGTCGGGTCGGCGAGCGTGGTGACGTCGAAGAGGCGCCGGTCGAGCTTGCCGGCGGCCAGCAGGGCTCGGGCGTCGGCGGGCAGCACCAGGGTGCGGCCGTCGGCGCGTTCGATCTCGACCGGTACGCGCTCACGCCCCTGGCCGGGTTCGAAGCGTAGGACGGCGCCGCTGCCGTTCACGGTCACGCGGTCGCCGGTGATCAGCGTGACGGTCACGGGGGTGCCGGTGGTGCTGCTGGTGGGGGAGGCGGCGGGTGCCGCCCCCGCGGGGCCGGTCAGCCCCGTGCTGAGGGCGACGACGGCGGTGGCGAGGGCGAGGGCCCCCGCGGTGCGTCGAGGCCTGTGGGTCCGTGTGAACAACTCTGCTCCTGTGGAAGGCGCGTACGGCGGCCGGAGCCGTGGCGTGCGCCCCGTCGTGTGGCGCACGTGGCGTACGTGGCGTACGTGGCGTACGCGCGGTGTGTGCGTGGCGGTGTGGTCAGGCCGGTCGCCGGGGCCCGGCCGGCCCGTGTCCCACCGGCCCCTAGGGGGAGAGGCGGGGGGTGGGAGGGCGAGCCGTCCGGGCCGCGCGGCGACCGGGGTACGGCAGCAGTCCACCGGCTCGTGGATTGTTCAGCAGCCTCGATCCGGGCGGCTGAACAATTGTTTTCCGTGGCCGAAGAGGCTCTTGTGGCCGCTGGTGCCCACGCCTACGGTGGAAATGATCTTGATCCCGGGGGAGGGGAACAGCATGGGAAGTGGTGCGGGAAGGCCGGAGAAGGCGCTCGACCCACAGGCTGGTCCAACCGCCCGGTTCGCCGCTGAGCTGCGCGCACTGCGCCGCGCGGCCGGCTCCGTCCCCTACCGGGAACTGTCCGCGCGGGCCGGCTATTCAGTGACGGCACTCTCCCAGGCCGCCGCCGGGAACCGGCTCCCGAGCCTGGCCGTGACCCTGGCCTACGCCAAGGTCTGCGGCGCCGCCCGGACGGAATGGGAACGACGGTGGCGCGAGGCCGAAGCCGAAGCCGCGACCGAAGCCCTGGCCTCCCTCGAGCTCGGCGCCGACAGCGGCGGCACTCCGCCCTACCGCGGCCTGACACGCTTCGAACCCGAGGACGAGTCGGTGTTCTTCGGCCGGGAACGGCTGACCGACCAACTGACGGCCCTGGTCGCCGAACACCGCTTCGGCGTCGTCCTCGGCCCCTCCGGCAGCGGCAAGTCCTCCCTGCTGCGGGCCGGTCTCATCCCGCGGCTGCGCCGCTCCGCGCCGCCGCTGCCGCCCGCCGCGGCCCTGCGCGTCCTGACCCCCGGCGAACACCCGATGCGGACCCACGCGCCGATCCTCACCGCGGCCGCCGGAGACGGGGAGACCTGGCTGATCGTCGACCAGTTCGAGGAGGTCTTCACCCTCTGCGCCGACCCCGACGAACGACGGGACTTCCTCGAGGCCCTCCTCGCCGCCCGCCACCCCGGAAGCCGGATCCGCGTGGTGCTCGGCGTGCGCGCCGATTTCTACGCGCACTGCCTGGCCCACCCCGCCCTGGCCGAGGCCGCCCGAGCCGCGACCCTCCCCGTGGGCCCGCTGACCGCCGAGGAGATGCGCGGCGCGATCGTGCGCCCCGCGGCAGCGGCCGGCCTCACCGTCGAACGTGCCCTCACGGCACGGCTCGTGGAAGAGGTCACCCGCGAACCCGGCAGCCTGCCGCTGCTCTCCCACGCCCTGCTGGAGACCTGGCGGCGCCGCCGCGGGCGCACGCTGACCCTGGCCGGACACGAGGCGGCCGGTGGTCTGCGCGGCGCCCTGGCCCAGACCGCCGAGGAGGTGTACGCGGAACTGGGGCCCGACCGGGCCCCCGTCGCGCGCCGCCTCCTGCTGAACCTGATCACCCCCGGCGACGGAGCCCCCGACACCCGGCGGCCCGTCCCCCGAGACACCCTCGTGCCACCGGACTCGCCGGAGGCCGCCGAAGCGGGGTCCGTACTGGACCGACTGGCCCGGGCCCGGCTCGTCACCCTGGACCGGGACGTCGTGGACCTGGCGCACGAGGCCCTGATCACCGCGTGGCCGCGGCTGCGCGGCTGGATCGACACCGACCGCGAACGGCTGCGACGCCACCGCCGGCTGACCCAGGCCACCCAGAACTGGCTGACCCGCCGACGCGACGCCGGGGCGCTCCTGCGCGGAGGGGAACTGGCCGAGGCCGAGGCCACGTTCGCGGACGACGCGGGCCGCTCCGCCGAGCTGATCCCGACGGAGCGGGAGTTCCTGCGTGCGGGCCTCGCGTCGCGGGCCCGCACACACCGAATCCGGCGCGGCGTGACCTCGGTCGTCGGCCTCCTCCTCGTCCTCCTCACGGTGGCGAGCACGACCGCCTGGCAGCAGGGCCGCGACAACGTCCGCCAGCGGGTCGACGCCGAGATCCGGCAGGCCAAGGGGAAGGAACTGGCCGCCGGTCGGCTGGCAGCCGTGGCCCAAGGCCTGAGGAGCTCCGATCCCGCGTTGGCGATGCGGCTGAGCGTGGCCTCCTGGCGGCTCGCCGAGACCGCAGAGACCCGGTCGGCGCTGCTGGCGGCGTCCGTCCAGGCCGAGTCGGACGCCTACGACGTGCCGGACGAGGCGGGCCCCTGGACCTCCCGTCCGGCGCTCCCGGTCCGGCTGAGCGCGGACGGCCGGACCGCGGTCACCGTCGACGTGGACTCCGTACGCGCCTGGGACGTCACGAAGAGGACCGCGGTCGGACCGCAGATGACCCTCGACCAGGGCACTCTGTTCCGCGGGATCTCCCCGGACGGCCGCACCGCCCTGGTGCAGGGGTCCCGGGCGAAGACGGAGCCCGGATACGGCACCGGGGCGCGTCGACTGGATCTGGCGTCCGGGACGCCACTCGACTCCGAGCCCCGGCCGGCGGGCCCCTCGGTTGCCTGGACGGCCGCCGAACAGGTCGTCGCCAACCAGGAGATGGACGGCGCCGTCGGCCGGCTCTCGCTCCGTGACGCACGCAGCGGCCGCACCCTGCTGGAGGTGCCGACCGGGCGGCATCCGATGTGGGAACTGAGCCCGGACGGACGCCACCTGGCCCTGTGCGCCAGAGGAGGGGATGCGGTGAGCCCCTTCGAACGGGCCGACGTGCCCCTGAGGGTGTGGGACGTGGCCCGCGGCACGGAGCTGCCCGCCGCCCGACCCGACGGGTGCGCAGTCGACTCGTTCCGTTTCACCGGCGACGGCGCCGTCCTCGTGACCCGGGCACCGGGCGGCCTGAGCCTGTGGGACCCGATCACGGGCCGGGAACCGGCCGGGATCGACCACCCCGGGCTGACCGAGGTGACCACCAGCCCCGACGGCCGGTTCGCCGCGGCCGTCGACGGCCGGGAGATCCTGATGTGGCGCCTCGCCACGCCCGAACGACCGGTCTTCCGCTACTCCCTCGCCAACGGGGCCGCCTCCCAGCTCCGGATCGACCCGAAGGACGGCGTCATCAGGTACCTGACCGAACGCCGGCTCGGGGACACCGTGGTGCGCTCGATCTCCTACGGACCGGCCACGACACCGGACTGGAACCCCGAACCGGCATCGACGGGCACCTTCAGCGCGGACGCCAAGACCGTCGCGGTCGACCGCAGGCAGGGCTCCAGTACCTGGCTCGAGGCCTACGCCGTCGCCGACGGCCGGCGCACGGCCCGTACCCCGCCGGCCGACTGCCCGAAAGCCGTACCGGGACCGGGATCCACCGGGGCGCCCACGGAACACGACTGCCGTGTCCTCCTCGCGCTCAGCCCCGACGGACAGACCCTCGCCCACGCCCGAACCGACTCCGCCGCAGGCTCCGACGCCGGGCGCGGACAGCGGGAGACCGCGCAGGAGCCGACCCTGTGGGACGTGCCGGCGAACAAGGCCCGCCCCCTGCCCGCAGACCCGAAACCGTCGTCCGCCGCCCGGATGCCCATCACGGGAATGGCCGTCTCACCCGACGGCCGGTCCCTGCTCACGACGCGCGCGGGCGTGGACACCCTGGACGTACGGGACATGGCGAGCGGACGCCGGATCGGGTCTCAGGACCTCACCCAGGACCGGATGTCCTCCGTGGTGAGCCGAGGGAGCGACCGAGCCGCCCCGGTCGCGGTCCGCCCGGACGGCCGACTCCTCGCGACCCCCTCGAACACCTTCGACATCACCACCGGCCGACGCACCGAACGGGCCCCCACCACGGAACGGGACGGGGTGATGACCTACAGCCCCGACGGCACGCGCCTGGCGGTCGGCGACACGACGGGCGGGGTCACCCTGTGGGACGGGGAAGCCGAGCGACGACTGGCCACCCTCCCGGCCGGGTTCGACGCGGACGGCCTCGACTCCGCAAAGGCCGTCACCGCCTTGGCCTTCTCTCCCGACGGCCAGACCCTTGCCGTGGCGGGCGCCTCCGGAACGCTCCGGCTCTGGGACGTGAACTCGGGCCGACCGCTGGGATCACCGCTACCGACCCCCGGAGACGGGATCGTGGCCATCGCCTTCTCACCCGACGGCGAAACCCTGCACAGCGCCGGCGAACACAGCACCGTCCGCACCCACCAGGTGGCCCCGGTCCGACTCGCGGACTCCGTCTGCACCCGCACCGGAACCGGACTCTCCCGGTCCGACTGGCGCACCTACCTCCCGGACCTCCCCTACCGAAAGACCTGCTGACAGAACCTTCCTGACCGCCACGGAACCCACGGGGGAACCACACCATGACGAACGCGCACATACTCGCGGCCTGCCGCAGCAACTGGGAGTACCGGGGGATCGACGAGGCATCCGTACGGGAGATGCTCGACGAGCTCTCCGCCCAGCTGGAGGACGCGCAAGCCGCCGGCCGCACGGGACGGGACGTCGTCGGCCGGGACGTCCGCAGCTTCGCCGCGGCACGGGCGCGGGAGCGCGCCCCGCTCGCCCGCCGGGCGCTGCGCACCGTGTCCCTGGCCTGTTTCGTGCTCGGCTGCGTCCTGCTGTTCTCCTACCTGCGCCATTGGAGCACCGCACTCGCCGTGACCCCCGACTACCTGGCCTTCTGGACGGTCCTCGGTGTGGCCACGGTCGCCTGGGAGCTGCGGCGGGGCAGCCTGGGCCTGTGGGCGGGCTGGGGGCTCGGCCTCGTCACAGCCCTGCCCGCCGCGGTGCTCACCCGCCTCTTGGCCGGTGACGGGGCGCTGTTCACGCTGCCGCTGTGGGCGGCGCCGGTCCTGCTGCTGCCCGGCCTGCCCTACGCCGTCGCCGACGCGCGGGCCAAGAGGAGCGGCCGCGCCGGTGAACCCGGAGCCGTGGGTCTTGGCTGAAACAGGTCCTGGACGGAGCCTCAGGCAGGGCACAGACTGCGGTGGACGATCAAGCGGCGCTCGAGCGGACAGCCATGGGGGAGCTCGGTGCTACGCATTCACTTCACCGCCGATGACCTGGCTCGGACCCGCGTGGCCGCGACGATCGGAGCGGCCGCGGAAACGATGTACGGCCTGAGGCTGCTGCGCGGCAACTGTGCCGCCAAGGCCCTGCCCTTCCGCCCCTGGCAGGAGACGGTCCGCGGGCGGCTGGGTGCGCAGGCCCGCCCGTTCACGAGCCTGCTGGCTGTGGGTGGCGGGGACATCGACCTGACGGGACTGATGGGCGACACGCCGTCCGTCGAGGAGGGAATCGACAACCTGCTTCGGGCATCGCCCACGCGTTTGCAGACCGAGCTCGAGCACATCGCCTTCCACCCCTCGCAGTTGTCGTGGGCTCGGACCCTGGCGGCCGGCGACCCCGAAGCCCGCAGGGACTTCGCCGCAGGGCTTGCCGCCTGCAACGAGGCGATCGTCGCCCCCTATTGGAACAGCGCGAGATCCCATTTGGAGGGCGTACGGGCGACCTTCGCGCGGAAGCTGCTCGACGGCGGGATCGAACGCCTGCTGGAGGGGATGTGCGTCCCGCTGGTGCGGTGGCGCGCGCCCGTACTGGAGGTGCGGTACCACCGGCGCGTCGACGTCCACCTCATGGGGCGCGGTCTCGTCATCGCGCCGACGGTCTTCCTGTGGCGGGACCCATTACTGCTGTGGGACTCGCAGGACGACACCTCGGCGCCCACGCTTGCCATTCCCACCATCGGTGACGCAGAGGCGGGCGCCGCGTTGTGGGGTGCGGCGCAGGCCGCGGACCAGTCACTGGCCGCATTGCTGGGGCGCACTCGGGCCGCCGCACTGAAGGTGGCCACCGAAGGATGCAGTACCACCGAGCTGGCGCGGCGCCTGAACGTGTCGATCGCGGCGGCGAGCGAGCATGCGACGGTGCTGCGCAACGCCAGTCTGATCACCACCAGCCGACGCGGTAAATCCGTCGTGCACACCGTCACCCCGCTGGGCGCCGAACTCCTGGGAAGCCCACCCACCGAGCACGGGTGATCCGGCTCCGAACCGGCTGGAGGTCGAGCTGCGTGCCCGGCCGGCGATCCCGACTCGTTCCAGCCCTTTACGGCCCGTCGGCGGATTGCCGCTGTGCGCCGCCCCGCAGGACCGCGGCGATGTCGGACGGCGTGTCGTGGGCCCGGAACGGGCGGCCGAGCAGCTGCGGGTCGCGGGCCTGGAGCGGGCCTGTGGAGTCCTCAGGGCACGACGTCCTCAGGGACGGTCCTGCTCAGGGCCCGTCGTCCTCAGAGCGCGGCCGGTCGGCCCGTCCGGCGGCGGCGGGTGCCCCCGCCCGCGCCGGCCAGCTCACGCTCGGCGCTCTCCAGCAGCATGTCCAGCGCGACCGGATAGGCGCTGTGCGGCATCCGGGCCGCGAGGAGCCCGGCGGTGGCCGCGATGTTCGGGTACGTCCCGGCCGGCAGGAGGGCGTACGTCGACTCCCACCGCTCCTCATCGGACTCCCGAGCCTGCTCCGTCAGCGCCAGGGAACCCGCGTCGAGCGCCGCGAAGGCCAGACACTGGTCGATGTAGGCGTGGTAGATCCGTACGGCGTCCTCGTCGCCGAACCCCGCGCCGCGAAGGCTGCCGAGGATGGCCTCGTCGGCCGCGATCTCCCGGGGGCGCCCGGTCACCCGGCTCGTGGTCAGCAGGGCGGCCTGCGGATGGGCGAGGTAGGCACCGTAAATGCGCAGGCCCAGGGAGCGTAGGTCCTCGCGCCACCGCCCGGTCGGGACCCAGCCGGCGAGGGCCCGGCCGATGAGCTCCTCGCCGATGGCCAGGGTGAGCCCGTCCATGCCGTCGAAGTAGCGGTAGAGGGTGCTGGGGTCCGCGCCCAGGGCGGCGCCGAGCCGCCGGGCGGTCAGGCCCGCGCTTCCGTGCTCCCGCACCATCCGCAGCGCCGTCTCGACGATCAGCCGCTCGGAGAGCACCGTGCCCTGCCGGGTCGGTCGCCGCCGTCGGCGGGCCTCCTCCGGAACCACGTCCTTCGGCATTACGGACTCGCCTCCTGGACCGTTCGGTGCCCTTATGCCAACAGCATTGACCTTAACTCCCGGCAGACGGTTCCATCAGCCCCCTGGGGCACACGCCCCACCGAGAGAGGACCTCGCCATGCGTGTTCTGCTTGTGGGTGCCGGCGGTGTCGGGAGCGCCATCGCCAAGATCGCCGCCCGCCGCGGCTTCTTCGACCGTTTCGTCGTCGCCGACTACGACCTGGCCCGCGCCGAGGCCGCGGTCGCCGCCCTGGGCGCCGCGGAGCAGCGCTTCAGCGCCTGCCGTGCGGACGCCTCCGACGAGGAGGGGATCACCCGGCTGCTCACCGAGCACGGGTGCGACGTCCTGATGAACGCCACCGACCCGCGGTTCGTGATGCCGCTGTTCAACGCCGCGCTGGCGGCCGGCACCCACTACGTGGACATGGCCATGTCCCTGTCCCGCCCGCACTCCGCGGACCCGTACGGCACGTGCGGGGTGAAGCTCGGCGACGAGCAGTTCGAACGGGCCGCGGAGTGGGAGAAGTCGGGCCGGCTCGCGCTCGTCGGCATGGGCGTCGAGCCCGGTCTCTCGGACGTCTTCGCCCGCTACGCGGCCGAGGAACTCTTCGACGACATCGAGGAGATCGGCATCCGCGACGGGGCCGATCTGACCGTCGAGGGCTACGACTTCGCACCGTCCTTCAACATCTGGACGACGATCGAGGAGTGCCTGAACCCTCCCGTCGTGTACGAGCGCGAGCGCGGCTGGTTCACCACCGAACCGTTCAGTGAGCCGGAGGTCTTCGACTTCCCCGAGGGCATCGGCCCCGTGGAGTGCGTCAACGTCGAGCACGAGGAGGTCCTCCTCGTCCCGCGCTGGGTCGGAGCCCGGCGGGTCACCTTCAAGTACGGCCTCGGCGACGATTTCATCGGCAAGCTCAAGACGCTCCACGCGCTCGGCCTGGACTCCACCGAACCGGTCACCGTCCGCGGCGAGGACGGCAGCCCGGTCCGCGTCTCACCGCGCGACGTGGTCGCGGCCTGCCTGCCCGACCCGGCGACCCTCGGTGACCGGATGACCGGCCGCACCTGCGCCGGGACCTGGGTCAAGGGCACCAAGGACAACCTGCCGCGCGAGGTGTACCTCTACCACGTGGTCGACAACCAGTGGTCCATGCGCGAGTACGGCTCCCAGGCCGTGGTCTGGCAGACCGCCGTCAACCCGGTGGTGGCCCTCGAACTCCTCGCCGCCGACGTGTGGTCCGGATCCGGAGTCCTCGGCCCGGAGGCCCTGCCGCCCCGCCCCTTCCTCGACCTGCTCACCGCGTACGGATCCCCCTGGGCGATCCGGGAACAGGACCCGAGCCGGCCTGTCGTGCCGGCGGGCGCTGAAGACGGGTCTTAGCGCCCGGTGGCGGCCGGCGGCCATTGGGGCCAGGGCAAGGCCTCGTACTGCTGGGCGAGGAGCCTGCGGTTCTGGCGCCCCAGGGTCGTGAACCCCGCGATGAGGGTCCCGGAGAAGGACATGCCCGCGATCGGCGGTGCCCAGTGGCTGTCCACCCCCACCGCCAGGAGCCACAGCGTTGCACAGGCTGTCCCGAGGGCCAGCAGCAGCGCGATCCTGGCGGCGCGCGCCCACCCCTGGCTCACCGCGATGCACCCGAAGCCGAGGGCCGCGCCCGGGGCGGCCGTGAGGACGAGGACGATCAGCAGGTAGAGGGCGTAGATGATCAGCATGCCGCGGGACCCCCAGAAGTCGTGGCAACCCGCCTCGAAAGCAGGGGGGTTCATGTTCCCGTGCTCCGGCAGGTGCCTGACGCCCATACTGACAGAAGGTTTGAACGTGTTCAATACGTCCGCGCCGACTGCGGGGGAGCCCGGCCTGTCGCCGAGGCGGAACGCGGGGGTCGTCGCTGCCGTCAGCGTTCCGACAGCTCCGAGGGTGCCTCCTGGACGACCCAACCGTTGCCGTCCGGGTCGGAGAAGGTCAGGAAGGAATTCCAGGTGTCACCCTTGCCGTCCTCCCAGCCCTTCTCGCCGAGGTGCCGCACCGGCGACACCTCGACGCCGCGCACCGTCAGCTCCTCGCGCGCGGCCTCGATGTCGGTGACGCAGAGCTGCAGGCCCTGGAGCGTGCCCGGCGTCATCTGGCGCGTACCGGGCGCCGGGGGCATCCCGTGCTCCAGCGCGATGGAACAGCGCGAGCCGGGCGGGGTCAGCGCGATGATGCGGATGCCGGGCGCGACCTCGCTGTCGAGGTCGACCGTGAAGCCGACCTTGTCCGCGTAGAACTCCTTCGCCCGGTCCATGTCGGTGACAGGGACCAGAACCACTTCGAGCGTCCAGTTCATGACGGGCCTCCTCGGAACGCGAATGACGCAGGGAAGGTCCACCGTGGCGTACGGGCCACCCGTGTGCGAGCCGAAACGCGGCATGCGGAAAATTTCCGAAAAGGTCCGATACTTTATGAAATGTGGACGAATACCTGGAAGGGTGGAGCGACTTCAATGTCGCCTTGATGGGAGCCGCGGGGGCGCTCGCCGGCCTCGTGATCGTGGCGGCAAGCGTCAACATCGCCGAGGTCGTCAAAACGCCGTCGCTCGCATCGCGACTTGCCGGCGGCATCGCAGGCCTCGTGCTGGCCCTCTCCGGTTCGGCAGTGGGGCTTGTCCCCCAGGTCTCGGCGGTGGCGTACGGTTCGTCGATGGCCGTACTCGCAGTTGGCGCAGGGTTTTTGCAGGTGCAGGCAACGAGACGGATCTACGAGAACTCCCACCCCGACAATCAGATGAAGTGGGGTAAGTCTGCCGTCGGCTTCTTGGCACCCTCTGCATACCTAGTCGGTGCCGCGCTCCTTGTCGCGGGGTCACCGCAGGGCGTCGTATGGTTCGCCGCCGGTGCCGTCATCGCCATCATCACGGCGCTCGTCATCTCCTGGATCGCGCTGGTCGAAGTCCTGCGCTGAGAAGACACACGCCTGCCGCACCCAACCCCCGGGCGGGAACTCGGCGTCGTCCGGGTGCTGGCCTGCGCCCTGGCGGCCGCCGGGTGGCGGTCAGGGCGACTGCTGACCGTCCTCGCGGGCGAGACGAAGGGCGAGTTCCTGCAGGATCGCGTCGGTACCGGGCTCCGCGCCGGTTTCGTCGTACGCGTAGGCGACTGCCGCGAAGGCGGCGATGAAACCGTTGACCAGAGCGCTCAGCGGCGCGGCGAGCTGGTCGAGCACGGCGCCGCCGACTTCCTCGGGGTCGGCTCCCGCCGGCACCAGGAAGTGACCGGGCGTCACTTCCGCGAGCAGGTCGGAGGCGAGGCCTTCGCCGACATCCGCGCGCAGGGCGGTGAGCGCGGCGATGGCTTTGAGTTTGATCTCGTTTTCGTGCACGGTTCGAGACTACGACGCGGGCAACGCCCCGTGACCGCTCGTGCCGTCCAGGCTTTGGCGGGCGCCCGGCGCCGTCGCACGGGGCCGGAGGCCGCGCGCGTGCGCCAGGCGGCAGAGGTCCCCATCAGCCCCGCGCCAGCCCGCCCCGCGCGATCACCTCCGCGTACCATCGCGCACTGTCCTTCACCGTCCGGCGCTGGGACGCGAAGTCCACGTGGACGATACCGAAGCGCTTGCTGTAGCCGTACGCCCACTCGAAGTTGTCCAGCAGGCTCCACAGGAAGTAGCCGCGTACGTCCACACCGTCCTCGATCGCCCGGTGTACGGCCGTCAGGTGCGCGTCGAGGTACGCCACCCGCTCCGGGTCGTGGACCTGCCCCTCCGGGTCCGCGTAGTCGTCGTACGCCGCCCCGTTCTCCGTCACCAGGAGCGGGAGGTGCGGGAGTTCGTCGCGCAGCCGGGTGAGCAACTCGTACAGCCCGTTCGCGTCCACCGGCCAGTCCATCGCCGTGCGCGGGCCCGCCGCCGGGGTGAACGCCACATGCTCCTCGGCTCCCGCCCAGGGGGAGGGGGAAGCGGAGGAGCCCGCCGAAACCACACTGGGGGAGTAGTAGTTGATGCCCAGCGAGTCGATCGGGGTGGACGTGACCTCCAGGTCGCCGTCCCGGACGAACGACCAGTCCGTCACCCCCGCCGTGTCGTCCACCAGGTCCTGCGGCAGCCGCCCGTGGAAGACCGGGTCCACGAAGATCCGGTTCGCCACGGCGTCGATCCGGCGCACCGCGTCCCGGTCCGCCGCGGTGTCCGTCAGCGGGCGCAGGGCGTGGAGGTTCAGGGTCAGGGAGATTTCGGCGGTGGACGGGAGGCGGTCGCGCAGGACGCGGGCCGCGCCGCCGTGGGCCAGGTTGAAATGGTGGGCGGCACGCAGCGCGGCGAGGTTGCTGGTGCGTCCGGGGGCATGAACCCCGTTCCCGTACCCGAGGAACGCCCCGCACCAGGGCTCGTTCAACGTCGTCCAAGTCGTCACCCGGTCGCCCAGCGCCCGGGCCACCAGGCCCGCGTAGTCCGCGAACCGGTGTGCGGTGTCCCGTTCCGGCCAGCCGCCGGCGTCCTCCAGCTCCTGCGGGAGGTCCCAGTGGTAGAGCGTGGCGACGGGCCTGATGCCGTTCGCCAGCAATTCGTCCACCAGGCGGCGGTAGAAGTCCAGGCCGCGCTCCACGGCCGGGCCCCGCCCCGTCGGCTGGACCCGGGGCCAGGAGACGGAGAAGCGGTAGTCCGTGACGCCGAGCTCCTTCATCAGCTTCACGTCGTCCGGCATCCGGTGCAGGTGGTCGGCGGCGATGTCACCGGTGTCACCGTTGCGGACCTTGCCGGGGGTGCGGCTGAAGGTGTCCCAGATGGAGGGCGTCCGGCCGTTCTCGGTGGCGGCTCCCTCGATCTGGTAGGCGGCGGTGGCCGTCCCCCAACGGAACCGGGTGGGGAAGCGGAGCCCCGTCCCGGTCTCGGGGCGGGTGCCCGTGGAGGTCGCCGGGCGGGCATCGACAGCGGTCATGGGACGGACACTCCAGGGAGTAGGGGGAGGGGGAGGGGGAGGGGGAGGGGGACGATCAGATGGGGCTGGTGGGGCCGAGCTTTCGCCGGTAGCCGCAGGCGGTGACCGGTAGCCGCCGGCCGTTGCCGGAAGGCAGGAACGCGTCAGCCCTTCACCGCTCCCTGCATGATGCCGCCGACGATCTGCCGGCCCAGCAGGCCGAAGACGAGCAGCACCGGCAGCGTGCCGAGCAGCGTGCCGGCCATGATGACCGACTGGTCGTTGACGTAGCCGCCGCCGAGCTGCCGCAGCGCGACCTGCACGGTCGGCTCCTGCGAGGACAGCGCGATGACCGGCCAGAAGAAGTCGTTCCACGCCGTCATGAACGTGAGCATCCCGAGCACCGCCATCCCCGGCCGCGCGATCGGGATCACGATCGACCAGAAGATGCGGGCCGTGGAGGCCCCGTCCATGCGGGCCGCCTCGATCAGCTCGTCCGGCAACGACTGGATCAGGTACTGGCGCATGAAGAACACCCCGAACGCCGACACCAGACCCGGCAGGATCACCGCCTGGAGCTGATTCACCCACTGGAGTTCGGCGATGAGCATGAACAGCGGGATCACGCCGAGCTGCGGCGGGATCATCATCGTCCCGATCGTCAGCGTCAGCAGGGCGCCCCGGCCCCGGAACTTCAGCTTGGCGAAGGCGAACCCGGCCAGCGTGCAGGAGAGCACCGTGCCCACGGTGATGGACCCGGAGACGATCAGCGAGTTCAGCAGCGCCTTGCCGATGTCGGCCTCTTCGAGGACCGCCTCGAAGTTCTTGATCAGGTTCGGGCCGGGCAGCAGGCTCGGCGGCACCTGCGCCAGGTCCGCGTTGGACCGGCTCGCCGCGACGATCGTCCAGTAGAAGGGGAACGCCGAGATCAGCAGCGCGAAACCGAGGATGAGGTAGGCGAGCCAGCCGCCCGTCATCGTCCTTCCGGCCCCGTCGCCCTTGCGGAACCAGGGCTGCTTGCCGGGCCGGTCCTGCGGAGGGCGGCGCTTGTCGGGCGCGGCCGGCGGTGGGGCGAGCGCGGTCATCGGCCGGCCTCCTTGCGTGCGCGGCGGCGCGCGATCAGGGCATTGACCCCGACGAGCACCACGATCAGG
This sequence comes from Streptomyces sp. GL_148, assembly GCF_057834205.1. Lineage (NCBI taxonomy): Bacteria > Bacillati > Actinomycetota > Actinomycetes > Kitasatosporales > Streptomycetaceae > Streptomyces > Streptomyces sp. GL_148. The sequence goes on from NZ_CM174396.1 coordinate 8,554,901, forward strand.
ACGAACATCACCCAGGCGATGGCCGCGGCGCGTCCCAGGTGGAAGAAGCCCCAGCCCTGCTCGTACATGTACAGGCCGAGGGTCTGGTACTGGTGGGAGATGCCGCCGGAGATCGATCCCTCGAACAGCAGCGGCTCACCGAAGAGCTGGGTCGCGCCGATCGTCGAAATGATCACGGTGAAGACGATGGTCGGACGCAGTCCGGGAAGCGTCACGTGGATGAACTGCCGCCAGCGAGACGCGCCGTCGATCCCCGCGGCCTCGTACAGCTCGTGCGGGATCGACTGCATGCCCGCCAGGTAGATCAGCGCGTTGTAGCCGGTCCAGCGCCAGATCACGATCGACGAAACGGCGATCTGTGAGGCGACCGTGCCCGTCTGCCAGTCCACCGGGTCGACACCGACGAGCCCGATCACGTAGTTGATCAGCCCGAAGTCGCGGCCGAAGAGCTGCGCGAAGACGAGCGTGGCGGCGGCGACGGACGTCGCGTAGGGGAGCAGGACCGCGGTCCTGATGAACGTCCGCCCGCGCAGCTTGTAGTTGAGCAGGTGGGCCAGGCCCAGTGCCATCGCGAGCTGCGGCACGGTGGACAGCACGCCGATGGTGAACGTGTTGCGCAGCGAGATCCAGAAGTACTCGTCGGTGAAGAGCGCGGTGTAGTTGGCGATGCCCCGCCACTCCATCTCGCCGCTCGTCTGGAGCTCGACGCGGTAGAGGGAGACGAACGCCGTGTAGAGGAGCGGGAAGAGGCCGAAGGCGAGGAACAGGGTGAAGAAGGGGGCGATGTAGGCGTACGGAGAGGCCTTGCGCCAGGTACGCCGGAGAGCGGTTGCCGGACCGTCTTCCGGGCCGGTCCCGGGGCCGGATCGGGAGCGGGATCCGGAGCGGGATCCGATCCTGGCCGGGCGGGGGCCGGCCTTCGCGGTGGAGGTGGGGGACACGATGCGGCCCTTCGGTGGATCGGGGCAGGAGGGGTTGCGGGGGCGGGAGGGGCACGGGGTGCGGCCGGTCCGCCGAGGTGCGCGGGCGACCGGCCGCCGGGGAGGACGGCGGCCGGGGAGGACGGCGGCCGGGGAGGACGGCCGCCGGGGAGGACGGCGGCCAGTCGCCCCCGCGACCGGTGTCAGCCGATGACGTTCGCCACGCCCTTCTTCGCCGTCTCCCACGCCGTGTCCGACGAGACTCCCTTGCGCTCGACCTCGCTCAGCGCGTTCGTCAGCTGCTGCATCACGTTCTGGTCGTGCACGCCCAGCACCTGGACCGGGGACTCCTTGGCCGCGTCACCGAAGATCTGGCCGATCGGGGCGCCGGAGAAGTAGGGGTCCTTGGCGTCCGTGATCTTCGCGATCGCGCCCGTCGAGGAGGGGAAGTTACCCTGCTTCTGGAAGACCTTCGCCTGCTGCTCGGGCGCGGTGAGCCACTCGATCAGTTTGTACGCCTCCTCCTTGTGCTTGGCCGCACGCGGGATCGAGAGGTACGAGCCGCCCCAGTTGCCCGCGCCACCGGGCAGCTTGGCCACGTCCCACTTGCCCTGGCCGGCGTCGCCGGCCTGGCCCTTGACGTAGCCGAGCATCCAGGCCGGGCACGGGATGGTGGCGAACGAACCGGCGGCGAAGGCCTGGTTCCACTGCGGGGACCACTGGTCGAGCTTGGCGCTCAGGCCGGCCTCGGCCGCCTTCACGGAGGTGTCCCAGGCCGTCTTGACCGCCGGGTTCTTCTCGTAGATCAACTCGCCGGAGGCGTCGTAGTACCGCTCCTTCTCCTGGCCGATCATGACCCCGTAGAGGGATCCGATGCTGTCCAGCCAGGCGCTCTGGGCGGGTGCCTTCTTCTTGTACTCCTTGCCCAACTCCAGGTATCCGTCCCACGTGGACCACTTCTTCGCGAGCTCCGCGCGGTCGGTGGGGAGACCGGCCTGCTTGAAGAGGTCGGTGCGGTAGCACATGGCCTCGGGGCCCACGTCCGTGCCGAGGCCGAGGACCTTGCCGTCCTTCGTGGTTGCCGCAGACCACTTGGCCTCGGCGAACTGGCCCGCGAGCTGGTCGGCCCCGAACGCCTTCAGGTCCTGGAACTTGTCGGACTGCTGCTGGGTGACCGACGCGATCCGGCCCACCTCGACGCCCTGCACGTCCGCGAGACCGCCGCCGCCCGCGAGGCGGGTCTGGAGCGACTTCCAGTAGTCCGCCTCGTCCTGGGTGTCGCTCTGCTTGATCGTCACGTTGGGGTGGAGCTTCTGGTACTCCTCGTAGAGCCCGGCCTCCTTGAAGCCGAAGGACCCGAAGAGGTCGATCGAGAGGGTGACCTTTCCGCCCGCGCCGGCGGAGGCGTCCGGCGAGGCGCTGGATCCACAGGCGGCGAGGAGGGCCCCCGTGAGGACGACCGCGCCGAGGCGGGCTGTGGCTCTCTTGGCGGCTCGGGCGATGGGCATGGGAAGCCTCCCTTGACTTCGGGATGAACCGAGCGCGTTGAGAGCGCTCTCAGTACGTGCGTCTGGAGCGTCCCCCACCACCTGTCCCTCGTCAAGACTCGAACACATAACAGCTTGATGTGCGGCCCAACTGCGCGTTGTGCATGCTCCCTTGACACTGAGGTTTCAGGAGATTTACGTTCCTTGGCACTTGAGAGCGCTCTCGAACGCGCTCTTCCCCCCACGTGATCGAGGTGTGTTTCGTGCAAGCCTCCCTCTCCAGACCCGCAGTGGCGACGCTCCTGGCCATCGGCCTGGCCGCCGTCGGCCTGGGCCCCGCCGCCTCTCCGGCGGCCGCCGCCACCATCCCGGCAGGGTCCGGCAGTTACACCGACACCCGACCTGCGGGCACGTCAGGCCCCACCACGAACACCGGCGCCCCCGTCACCCCCAAACTCGCCGCCGCACGGGACAAGCCGGTCCCGACCAACGACTGGTGGACCTCGCTCGCCTACCAGCGCTACGGCGACAACCCGTACTCCACCCCCATGTACGGTCACCCCCTCACGTACCAGGCCAAGGCCTCCGGCCTGGAGGTCGGCTACCCGACCACGCCCGCGATCGTCGGTGACGGCCGGCAGTACGAGTACGCCCACAAGGCCGACCTCACCGTCGGCCTCACCGGCCTGAACTCTCCCGACACCAAGGCCGACGCCTGGTCCGACTGGACGGTCACCCCGTACTGGGCGGACGGCTCCCGAACCTTCCGGGCCACCATCGGCCACGGCATGCCGTTCGTGTACGCCAAGGGCTCCGGCGGCGACGCCCGCATCACGACCGCCTCCACGCCCACCGTCTTCGCGGACAACGGCAACGTCGTCGGCATCACGGTCGCCGGTCACCACTACGCCCTCTTCGCCCCGACCGGCGCCGACTGGAACGTCTCCGGCACCACCATCACCGCCGGACTCGCGGGCAAGGACTACTTCTCGCTCGCCGTCCTGCCCTCCACGGATGCGCTCGCGACCTACCGTAAGTACGCGTTCAGCTTCGTCACCGGCTCCCAGGTGGCCTGGCAGAGCGCCGGCGGCGACGTCCGGGCGACGTACACCCTGACCACGGAGGCCAAGGAGGGCACCGAGCGCGGCACGCTCCAGGCCCTCTACCGCCACCAGTGGCTGCACACCACCGACGCGCTGACCCCGTACACGTACGTCTCACCGCGCGGCACCATGAAGGTCCGCGATTCCGCCTCCTTCACCACCAGCCAGAAGAACAACGGCGTGGTCCCCGCGCTGCCCGCCGCCGGCGGCGTCGACCGGGCACGGCTGACCGGTTACCTCAACGAGGTCGCGGGCGCCTCCGACCCGTTCTCCGGGGCCTCCGACACCTACTGGACCGGAAAGGCGCTCGGCCGCCTCGCCCAACTGGTGCCCGTGGCCGACCAGATCGGCCAGACCGCGACCCGCGACAAGCTCCTCGGCCTGATGAAGGGCCGGCTCCAGGAGTGGTTCACGGCGGGCGGGGCAAGCGGGTTCAGCTACGACAAGGACTGGAAGACCCTCACCGGCTACCCGGCCTCGTACGGCAGCGACACCGAACTCAACGACCACCACTTCCACTACAGCTACTACGTCTACGCGGCGGCGATCATCGCCCAGTACGACCAGGCCTGGGCGGCGGACCCGGCCTGGGGCGCGATGGTGAAGCACCTGATCCGCGACACGGCCAACCCGAGCCGCACCGACGCGGCGTACCCCTTCCTACGCGGCTTCGACGTGTACGCGGGCCACAGCTGGGCCTCCGGCCACCAGGGCTTCGCGGCGGGCAACAACCAGGAGTCCTCGTCGGAGTCCGTCAACCTCAGCGCCGGCCTCGTGCTCTGGGGCGCGGCGACCGGCGACACCTCGCTCCGCGACCTCGGCAGCTACCTGCTGACGACGGAGTCCGAGGCGATCACCCAGTACTGGTTCGACGCGAGCGAGCAGGTCTTCCCCGCCTCGTACAAGTACGGCACGGTCGGCATGGTCTGGGGCAGCGGCGCCTCGTACTCCACCTGGTGGACCGCCAACCCGGAGGAGATCCACGGCATCAACGTCCTCCCCGTGACCGGAGGATCACTCCACCTTGCCCGCGAAAAGGCCGCCATTACCCGGAACATCGCCGAGATGGAGCGCGAGAACGGCGGCCCGGCCCAGGAGTGGCGCGACCTGCTCTGGGAGTTCGAGGCACTGACCGACCCGGCTTCGGCGAAGGCCAAGTGGGACGGTGTGAACGGCAATTACACCCCCGAGCAGGGCGAGTCCAAGGCGCACACCTACCACTGGATCAACACCCTCGACACACTCGGCGCACCGGACATGACGGTCAGCGCAGACCTGCCCACCTCCGCCGTCTTCACCAAGAACGGAACCCGCACCTACACCGCGCACAACCACGGCTCGGCCACCCGTACGGTGACCTTCTCGGACGGCAAAACCCTTTCCGTACCGGCCCGTTCGACGGCCACGAGCACCGGACCCGGCGGCGGAGGCCCGGATCCGGAGGAGCCGGGCCCGTCCACCGGCAACACCTTCCGCCTCAAGACCGGAGGCGTCCTCACCACCGCCACCACCGACCCGGCCGGCGTGGACACCGTGGCCTCGGCCGACGGCGTGAACCGGGACGGCACCCCGTACCGGCCGACCGTCTACGAGGCGAAGCAGGTCAACGGCAAGGTCGCCGCCGGGGCCGCCACCGCGTTCCGCCTCCGGGTGGACGCGGGCACCAAGGTGGCGCTGGCGCCGCAGGTCCGGGTCAGCTACGACCTGACCGGTGACGGCACCTTCGACCGCAGCGAAACCTTCCGCTATTTCGCGACCGACCCGGTCGCGGGCTGGGAGGAGTACACGCAGGCGGTCGGCGTGCAGGCCGTCACCGGCAGTCTGGGCGAACTCAAGAACGGCACCGTCCGCCTGGAGATCTGGAACGCGCTGGGCAACGGCACGTCACAGGTGCAGACGGGCACGGACGCGGCGGTGCTGAAGATCCCGTACGCGTAGTCCCCTGCGTGGACGAACCAGACGTACGGGCGCGATCGGTGCGGCGGGTCTTCGGCTCCTCGGGGCGCAGACCCGCCGTACGCGTGCGTCGGGGTTCAGGCCGAGGCCCGCCGGACCAGCATGGTCGGGGTGATCACCGAGTCCGGTGCCGCGCGGTTCCCCGTACGGTCGAGGATGCGCAGCAGCAGCCGGGCCATCAGCCGCCCCTGGCCCTCGATGTCCTGGTTGACGGTGGTCAGCGGCGGGTCGGTCTCCTTGGCCACCGGATCCATGTCGTCGAACCCGACGACCGCCACCTGCTCCGGCACCGCGATCCCGCGCTCCCGCAGGACCCGTAGCGCCCCCGACGCCATCAGGTCGTTCGCGACGAACACCGCGTCCAGGTCGGGCCGCCGTTCCAGCAGCTCCGCCATAGCCCGCGCCCCGCTCTCCACGGTGAAGGCGCCCTCGGCGACGAGGGTCGGATCCAGGTCCAGGAGCACGTCCCGGTAGCCGTCGAGGCGGTCCATCGCCGAGGTCTGGTCGGGCGGCCCGCCGATGTGCGCGATCCGTTCCCGCCCGAGGTCACGCAGGTGCTGCACGGCGACCCGGGCCCCGCCCCGGTTGTCGGCGTCGACGTACGGAACGGCCCGTTCGCCGGGGTCGGCGGTCCAGCCCGGCCGGCCCCCGAACACGGTCGGAATCCCCGCTCGCCGGGTGATCGCGGGCAGCGGGTCGTCCGTGTGCAACGAGAAGGCGAGCGCGCCGTCCACGTGCCCGCCGGACAGGTACCGGGTGATCCGGTCGAAGTCCCCCGGCCCCTCCACCAGCAGCAGGACGAGCTGGGTGTCGTGGGCGGTCAGCTCCTTGCTGATGCCCCGGATCTGCTGGGAGAAGAAGGGGTCCGAGAAGATCCGCACCTCCGGCTCCGCGATGACGACGGCCACCGCGCCCGTTCGCCGGGTCACCAGCGTCCGGGCCGCGTGGTTGGGGACGTAGCCGAGCTCGTCGACCGCCCGGAGCACCTTGTCGACCAGCGGTTTGCGGACCCCGTCGCCCCCGTTGACGACCCGCGAGGCGGTGGCCCGGGAGACCCCCGCACGCGCCGCGACGGCTTCCAGAGTGGGACGGGACCCGGGGGACTGCTCGGGCAAGGCGGATGCTCCTCGTCGACGCGGGCGCGACACGCAGGGTGGTGCGGACCTCTGCCGTCGCCGGATCGTCTACAGCCTAGCGCCGGGACGGGCCGACGGCTGAGAGCGCTTCCAATTGGCCATCGTCCAGCTCACCGCGGGCTGCGAGCAGGCCGCTCAACCGGCGTAGGGCTGCCACATCTTGACGGTCGTCGCCGGATTGCTCGCGGAATTGGATTTGTGCGTCACCAGGCACCGGTACTGCCTGCCGAAATGAACGACGCGGTCGTTCTCCGCGTACTGTCGGTTGACTTTCCACTCCGAGAATCCTGCTGCCATGTGACGCCGCCTTTCATCGAGCCGGCTCACTGCCGGCGTGCATGAAGCATCGCACCCTCCTGAGCAGGGAAGACACCCGATCTTGTCGGCCGGTGGATTCCGGATGCGGCAGACCCGTAGCGCGGGCCCGTAGCGCAGGCCCGCAGGTCTGGACCAAGCTCAGGGCATGGATCTGGAGTTGAGGCACCTCAAGATCGTCAGAGCCGTCGCCGACGCCGGCAGCCTGACCCGCGCGGCCACCGTGCTGGGGATTGCGCAGCCCGCTCTGAGCACCCAGCTCAAGCGGATCGAGCGGGCGCTGGACGGGCCGCTCTTCGTCCGGGGGCGGGACGGCGTACGAGCCACCGCGCTCGGGGAGCTGGTGCTGGAACGGGCCCGCGTGGTGCTGCCGGCCGTGTGCGAGCTTCAGGAAGAGGCGGTGCGCTTCGCCCGGCAGGGCACGGTCGGCTACCGGCTCGGGGGAACGCACGGGCCGCTGCTGGGCGGGCTCGTGGACCGGATCATCCGGCAGGAGCCCGGTGTACCGGTGACCACGTACACCTCGTGGTCGGAACGGGAGGTCGCCGGGGGCGTGGCCGCCGGCAGGCTGGACTTCGCCCTGGTCGGGGTGTGCGGGGAGAGCGCCCCGCCGGAGCCGGGGCGGCTCGCGTGGATGGAGGTGGCACGGGACCCGGTGCACGTGATGCTGGCCGAGGACCACCCGCTGGCGCGGCGGCCGCGGATCGAGCTCGCGGAGCTGGCCGCCGAGGCCTGGGCCGACGTACCCGGCGACGGGTGCTTCGGGGACTGCTTCGCGGCGGCGTGCGTGCGCGCCGGGTTCACCCCGGCGTGCGTGTACGAGACGGACACGGCTTCGTGTGTGCACCTCGTACAGGTCGGGCGGGCCGTGGGCCTGTGCCGGGCGACGTTCCCCGTGACCCCCGGGCTCGTGACCCGGCCGCTCGCCGGGAGCCCGCTGGTGTGGAGGCACCTGCTCGGCTGGCATCCGGCGGCGCGGGCCGCCGCCCGGGCGGCAGCGGTGCTGAAGCACGCCCGGGACGCCCACACGGAGGCGCTGGCCCGATCTTCCGCAGCCGCAGTCGCGGCGGCACTGGCGGAACGGGCGTAGGCCGGACGGGGCCGGGCGCGGAGGCGCAAGGCGCGGAGCCCTCATCCTGCGGGACGGCCCCGATGAAGGCCCCCCGGCTGCCCGCCGGCCGCGCGGCGGAGGCCTCCGCCGCGCGGCCATAACACCAGGGGAGGGGCCAACAGGCATCTCCCGCAGGAGCGTTGGGATTCCTACGGTGTCGCTGACCCCCACTGAACCGAGGAGATCCCCCATGCTCAAGCGACACGCCCGCGCGGCGTGTACCGCCCTGGCGGCCGCCGGGCTACTGCTGGCCGCCACCGGAGCCGTTGCCACCGCCGCCCCCGCGGACTCCACCGACACCGCGCGCCCGCAGAAGTCGGCCTCCGCCACCCTGCGCACCGCCGACGCTCCTCCCGAGCTGCTCACCGCCATGCAGCGCGACCTCGGCCTGACCCCCACACAGGCCAAGGCCCGCCTGGCCCACGAGGCCGAGGCGGGGGCCACCGCCGCCCGGCTGCAGGCCCGGCTCGGCGCGGCCTTCGCCGGAGCCTGGCTGGACGGCGCCGACGCCGGGACCCTGACCGTGGCCACCACCCGGGCCGCCGACACCGCTGCGATACGCGCCACCGGGGCCCGGGCGAAGCTGGTCAGCCGCTCCCTGGCCGACCTGGACACCGCGAAGGCCGCGCTGGACCGGGCCGCCACCGCCGGCACCCCGGTCCGCTACGTCGACCCGCGCGGCAACACCCTGGTCGTCGAGGAGACCCGGCCCGGAGCCGCGGCCGGCCTGCTGGCGGCCACCGGGACCGACCCGGCACTGGTCACGGTGGTCCGTAGCGCCGAGGCCCCGCGCCCGCTGTACGACCTGCGCGGCGGGGACGCGTACTACATGAACGGCAGCGGCCGCTGCTCGGTGGGATTCCCGATCACCAAGGGCACGGTGAACGGCTTCGCCACCGCCGGGCACTGCGGGCGGGCCGGGACCACCACCAGCGGCTTCAACCAGGTCGCCCAGGGGTCCTTCCAGGCCTCCGTCTTCCCCGGCAACGACATGGCCTGGGTGGCGGCGAACGCAAACTGGTCCTCCACCCCCTACGTCAAGGGCAGCGGCGGGACGAACGTGCAGGTCACCGGCTCGGTGCTGCAACCCGTCGGGGCCTCGGTGTGCCGCTCCGGATCGACCACCGGCTGGCACTGCGGGACCATCCAGCAGCACAACACCAGCGTCACCTACCCAGAGGGCACCATTTCCGGCGTCACCCGTACGACGGTCTGCGCCGAGCCCGGTGACTCCGGCGGCTCCTACATCTCCGGGAGCCAGGCCCAGGGCGTGACCTCGGGCGGCTCCGGCAACTGCTCCAGCGGCGGGACCACCTTCTTCCAGCCGCTGAACCCGATCCTGTCCTCCTACGGCCTGACCCTCAAGGTCACCGGAAACGACCCGGGCCCGGGCCCCGGCCCGGGTGACCCCGAGCCCGGCGGCACCTGGAAGGCCGGCTCCGTCTACGCGGCCGGCGCCACCGTCACCTACGGCGGCGCGAGCTACCGCTGCATCCAGGGCCACCAGGCCCAGACGGGCTGGGAGCCGCCGGTGGTCCCGGCGCTCTGGCAGCGGCTGTAGGCCGCTCGGCAGGACAGGAGGCGCCGTGGCTGCCAAGGGGGGAGCCACGGAGGCGTTGACCGGACTACGGGCCGACGCGCCGCCGATGTGCACATCACCTGCCTGGTCTAACCGTTACTCGTTGTGCATCCGCATGACGAAGGAGCGCGACGGAGTTGGACGCAGCATCTCGTGACATCCAGTTGATTCGCCTGCCGCGCTGGGGGCGGGTAGCCAAAGGTGCAAGGGCGGTGCCCTGGTTGGTCTTCGATGAGGAGGGCAGAGCGGTGGAGCCGATCAGAAGGTTCCTGGTCGACTTCGTCGCTCGGGACAACCGGCCGGGCAGCGTCCGCAGCTACGCCTTCGACCTTCTGCGCTGGTGGCGCTGGCTTCGGGTGGTCCAGGTCGAGTGGGACCGGGCCACGTCGGCTGAGGTCCGTGACCTCGTCCTGTGGCTGCGGGTCGCGACCAAGCCGCGGACGTCGGCACGGACGCACTCGGCGGCGACCGCCGGGACGACGAACACGATCACGATGAAGCCGTACCTGGACGACTCCTACAAACCGCGCACTATCCGGCACAGCAACGCCGTGCTCCGCAGCTTCTACGAGTTCTGGATCGAATCGGGCAGCGGCCCGCTAGTCAACCCGGTTCCGCTCGCCCGCAGCGTGAAGCGGCGACCGCACGCCCATCACAACCCGCTCGATGCCTACGGCGGCGAGGGACGGCTGCGCTACAACCCCAAGGTCCCGCGGCGCCGGCCCCGGCAGATGCCGGACGAACGGTGGAACGAGCTGTTCACGGCCCTGCGGTCCAACCGGGACCGGGCGATCCTCGCCCTCGGAATCAGCAACGCCGCCCGAGCCTCCGAACTGCTCGGAGTACGCGGCGTCGACGTCGACTGGGGAGACCAGCTGGTACGCGTCGAACGCAAGGGATCCCAAGCCGAGCAGTGGCTGCCCTCCAGCCCGGAGGCGTTCATCTGGCTGCGGCTCTACCAGAGCGAGGGACCACCGCTGGACCCGCAGGCGCCCTTGTGGTGGACACTACGCCGCCGTGATCACGGCGAAGGACTCGCCTACCAGCCCATGAACTACGAGGCCCTACGGGCAGTCTTCCGTCGGACCAACGCCCTGTTGGGCACTAACTGGTCGATGCACGATCTGCGCCATACCGCCGCGCTACGAATGTCCCGAGACAAGCAGCTCTCGCTGCGGGATGTGCAGACCATCCTTGGTCACGCCAACCTGAGCACTACCGCCGACGTGTACCTGGTGGAGGAGGAAGCGCAGGTCATCGCCCGAGTCCAGGAGTATCTGGCCGATCGCGAGGAACGAGCGAAACACCCCACACCGGCCGCCGCCGCGACCGGTTACGAGGCGAGCGACCTGGCCGTGCTGTTCGGAGGTGGCCAGTCGTGACTCGACAGGGAAGCCGCCGCGCCAACTCCGTCCGCCGGGCCGGAACCGGCCCCACGCCGCCGAAGCCGCTGTTCGTGGAGCACGACCTCAAAGCAGACAAGGACCGAATCGGTCCGCACGACCACCTGAGCCGCGACGAGGCGTCCTGGCACTGCTGCCGTCCTCGCCTCTCTGGCCGCAGAGAACCTACAGCCGCGGCATGTGGCCCGGAACGATCAGGCTCGTTGGGGCCAGCAAGATCCTCGACTGGCTGATGACCTTCCCCGGAGACGGGTGGCAGGGCCGGTGGCTGGCGGCCGGGGCCTTCCGGGGCAAGGAACCGATCCTTGCCCTGAATGAGGGCGACGCGCGCTGCGCGGAGTCCAAGCGCAACGAGCTCATGATGGGGCTCAACAGCCTGCTCGTCAGCCGGGTGGTCCTCCCGCGCTACGTCTTCCTGCGCGGCTACAAGGCGATGCGGCTGTTCAAGGACGTCCAGGAGATGTTCCCTGCCGGGCAGCTGGAGCGGATGCGTGAGTCCGGGGCAGAGGTCGGCATGACACCCCGGCACATCGACGAGGGCCTGCGGGTCATCTCCTCAATGATCTTGCACACGGGCCGGGACCTCGACCAGCTGACCGCTGAGGACGTCTTTTACCTGCGGGCCGTCGGGCGACGGGAGACCGGCGAGGCATATGTGGGCACCCACAGCGCGTGGGACCTGCTGCGAGGAGCGGGGGTCATCAAGTCGAAGGACACCCTCAAGGACGCGCTCCGGCACGGCCAGCGGCCCACGGCCGAGCTGGTCGACGCCTACAACATCCAGTCCACGCAGGTCCGCAACCTGATCGTCCGCTACCTTGATGAGCGCCGCCCTGGAATCGACTACGGCACCTTCCGTGGACTGGTACGCGAACTCGCCGGCGTGTTCTGGGCGGACATCGAGGCACACCACCCCGGAATCGACACCCTCCCGCTGCCCGACGAGGTCGTTGACGGTTGGAAGGAACGACTGGTCACCTATGTCCACAAGAGTGGAGAGGTCAAAGAACGCCGGTCCCGCATCGACGTCATGATGCGCGTGCGCGGCTTCTACCTCGACGTCCAGGAGTGGGCGCACGAGGATCCGTTCTGGGCTCAGTGGGCAGTGCCGAGCCCGATCACCCGGGGCGACGGCGCCGGGAATCACAAGATCTACAAGCAGGCCACGGCACGGATGCACCAGCGGGTCCGCGAGCGGCTACCGCACCTTCCCGTGCTGCTGGAGACAGCGGAGCGCGTGCACCGCGAGGCCTGCGCGCTGCTGGAGGCAGCCCGCGTCGCTCCTTTCGACGCAGTCTTCGAGCACGATGGGACGCGATACCTGCGGGTCCTTCCCAAGGTGAATCAAGTGCCCAGCCGACTCGATCACGGTTCGCGGCACATCTTCATCAAGGAAGTCGGCAGCACCGGGCGCCGGATCAACCAGAGCCTTGTGGAGGGCGACGCCTTCTGGGCCTGGGCGATCATCGAAACGCTGCGGCACACCGGCGTCCGGGCCGAGGAACTGACGGAGCTCACTCACCTCGCCCTGGTTTCCTACAAGCTTCCGGACACCGGCGAAGTCGTCCCGCTGCTCCAGATCGTTCCCTCCAAGAGCAACGAGGAACGGTTGCTGCTGGTCAGCCCCGAACTCGCCAGCGTTCTGGCCACGATCATCAAGCGCCTGCGCGACGCCAACGGCGGAAAGGTCCCACTGATCTCCCGTTACGACTCGCACGAGCGCGTCACAGGCCCCCAGCTGCCTCATCTATTCCAGCGGCGGCCCTACTGGCAACCGCAGGTCATGAGCGAGGCCGGCATCAAGCGTGCGCTCGACCGGACCCTGGAGGCCACCGGGCTGCGCGACCAGGTCGGGGAGCCACTGCGCTACACCCCGCACGACTTCCGAAGGATGTTCGCGACCGAAGCAGTCACCGGCGGCCTGCCCGTCCACATTGGACTACGCGTCGCGCCATGCGTCGGTGGCACAGCCAACCTCGAAGTGCCACCACCCGGCCTCCTGGCCGCGCACGAGCAACGCCTTGATCCCACCAAGGTCTGCATCGGCCGGCACGGTGAAGGCGACCAACGGGAAATCCTCGCTGAAGACCTCACCGCCCAGGCCGAACGGCGACAGCCGCTCGTGCACAGCCCGAGCGCTTCGCCCCAGCGGACCGGAGGGAACGGGCAGGACTCGGATGGTGCAGTTGCCCGACGCCTCCACCCGCTCCTTCGACCAGTGGAGACCGTCGGCATCCGTCACGAACCGCACGATCTCGCCTTCGGCCACCCCGTTCTGCAGGAAGGGGATGTTCTCCACCCGGGCGGTATCGGCGCTCAGCCGCGTTGCCCACAGCCCCTCAGTGTCATGGGGAAGCCAGCCTTCACGCGGCACAAACCGGAACCACACCTTGATCCGATTGCTCGCAGCAGCGACGGGCTCGGATGGAGTCACAGAGGTCACGGTCCAGATGATCGCGCACTCGCCTTCACGCATCGAACGCAGGTCCGCCTGTCCTTAGTCCGGAAAAGCGCCTCCGTAGGCTGCGGCCGCGTCCGGGACGGATCAGGGGGCAGCGGGACCGCTCTTCACGGTCGTCCAGCTACCGCCCTTCACCGCGTACACCGTCAGTCGGCGGTTGACCGTGTCGCCGTACTCGTCGAAGGCCACGCGCCCGGTGACTCCGTCGAACGCCAGCCCCGACACGGCCTGCGGCATCTTCGCCCGGGCGTCCGCGGGGAGGGCCCCGCCATGGGCCTCCACCAGGGCCTTCACCGCCTCGATGACGGCCCAGGCCGCGTCGTACGCGTAGGGGCCGTACGAACCGGCCGCCTCCGGGTACCCCGCCTCCTGGTACTGCTTGAGGAAGTCCCGTCCCTTTGCCAGGTCCTCGGCAGGAACACCGATGCCCGTGGCGAGGTCGCCCTCGGCCTTCGTGTTCGTAGCGAGGAACTGCTGGTCGAAGATGCCGTCGCCGCCCATCAGGGGGACGGTCACGCCCGCCTGCTTGAGCTGCGCGGAGAGCGGCCCGGCGGCGTCGTAGTAGCCGCCGAAGTACACGGCATCGGCGCCGGAGGCCCGGATCTGGGGGGCCAGGTAGGAGAAGTCGTCCTGCGCGGGATCGATGAGGTCCGTACCGACGACGGTTCCGCCGAGCTTCGTGAACGCCGTACTGAACCCGGACGTGAGGCTGCTGCTGTAGGCGCTGCCGTCGTCGATGAGGTAGAGCTTCCTCTTCCCGGCCTCGCCGTGGAGGTACCGGGCGGCGAACGGCCCCTGGTCGACGTCCGTGCCGACGGTCCGGAAGTAGGTCTTGTACGGGCGGGACCTGGAGCCCTTGGCCCAGTGGGCGCCCAGTGTCAGCACGGGGTCGGTGTTGGCCGGTGACACGTTGACGAGGTTCGCCCGTCCGAGCGGTTCCGCCATGGTCTTGGCGACCCCGGAGGTGAGGGGCCCGACCATGGCGAGCACTTTCGCGTCGTCGATGAACTGCGTGGCGTTCGGCCCGCCCTTGGCGGGACTGCCCTCGTCGTCCAGAGCCTTGATCTCGAAGTTCACGCCGGGTACGTGCCCGGTGCGGTTGGAGGTCCTGGCCGCCAGGTCGGCGGAGTTCTTCATGCCGACCCCCATGGCCGACAGGTCGCCGCTGAGCGGTGCGTCCACCCCGATGACCACCGTGACGGTGGAGGCCGAGGAGCCGCCTCCGGTCGTTCCGCCGCCGGGCGAGTTGTCACGGGTCAACTGCCACGTCAGAACGGAGCCGGCTGCGAGCGTGACCATGGCGATCCCCACAACGGCGGAGCGCCGCGTGAGGGCGCGCCGTCGGGTGGACGCACCCTCGTCGCGCCCCCGCTGGTCCGACCAGCCGAGCGAGATCAGATCTTCGGCCGGGGGCACGGCCACGGGCGGAGTGCTCGGCCGCTCCGGTACGGGCCGGCGGAGGGCATCGGGCGTATGCGCCGGTTCCTCGGCCGTGGGCGTCGGCAGGGGAGACGGGGGCGGCAGCTCCGCTTCCCGCTCGGCCGGGGTCGGAGCGTGCTCCGTCGCCGCCTCCGGGAGGGTCGCGGGTACGGACTCGCGAGGGACGGACTCCGCGGTCGTTTCCGCCCGGGACCGGGAGGAGCGCAGCGCCGATGCCAGCAGCTCGGCGGCCTCGGCGGCGCCGATACGTCGCGCCGGATCCTTTGTCAGGAGCGCGTCCAGTACAGGGGCCAGCAGGCCGGCGTGGGTCGGCGGCCGGTGCGGGCGGGTGAAGACGGCCACGGCAAGGGCGTGGAGCCCGTCGGCCTCGAACGGCGGGCGTCCCTCGATGGCGTGGTAGAGGGTGGCGCCGAGCGCCCACAAGTCGTTCGCGGGGGTCGGCCGCTTGCCCTCCAGCTGCTCCGGGGGCATGTAGTGCGGGGTGCCGATGACGGTCCCGCTCCGGCTGAGCTTGGTCGTGGCGTCCGCCAGGTGGGCGATGCCGAAGTCGGTGAGTACGACGCGGTCCTTGGCCAGGAGCACATTGTCCGGCTTGATGTCACGGTGGATGATCCGCGCGCCATGAGCTTCGGCGAGCGCGCCGAGTAGGGCGGCCCCTATTTCCGCCACCCGCTGCACGGGCAGCCGGCCCTGCTCGCGGATGGCCGCGGCGAGGGACTGCCCCCGGATGAACTCCATGACGATGACGGGGGCACCGTGGTGCTCGACCACGTCGTGGATGGTGATGATCCCGGGATGGCTGAGAGTGACCGCCGCGCGGGCCTCGCCGGTGAAACGCCTGAGCAGCGTCGCGCGGTCGCCGTCGTCCAGCCCCGCCGGGAAGAGGATCTCCTTGATGGCGACCTCGCGTCCGAAAAGCTGCTGGTCGACGCCGCGCCAGACCCGGCCCATGCCGCCCTGGCCGATGGCCTCGACGAGCTGGTAGCGGCCGGCGATGAGTTCGGACTTCTGCTCGGTCACGCGCACACTCTAGGACCTGTAGGACCGGTCGGGTGACGGAACCATGGCCGGATCCCGGGCCCCGTCCGGGTGGGCACGTTGAGGCAGCCGGGGCGGAACGCGCGGTACGGGCCCCCCGTGGCCGGGCCAGGGCGTGAATGCCGGGGCGTGAATGGCGCGCGCCCAGGGGCCACGGACGCCCAGAGGTGCTACAACTGGGTGCGTGACCCTTCCTTGCCACTCGTGCCAGGCGTGTCGGTGCGGTCACTCCTAGGCAACAGACTGCGAAGCGTCGCCGGACAGGTGTTCGTCCTTCAGGTGGCGATCGTGGTGTTGCTCGCCGCCGGAGCCCTGCTGTCCCTCCTGCTCCAGTCGCGGCACGACAGTGACCGGGAGGCACGCAACCGGTCGGTATCCGTCGCGCAGACCTTCGCCCACTCCCTGGGCCTGCAGGACGCGCTCAAGACGTCCGACCCGTCCGCCCTCCTGCAACCCCTCGCCGAGACGACGCGCAAGGCCGCCGGCGTGGACTTCATCGTGGTGATGGACACCAACGGCATCCGGTACAGCCATCCCCAGCCGGACCGCATCGGAAAGAGGTTCGTCGGCACGATCGAGCCCTCGCTCGCCGGACACGTCCACACCGAGAGCGTGCAGGGTCCGCTCGGCAAGGAGATCCAGGCCGTGGTGCCGGTCACCGCGGCCGACGGCCGGGTCGTCGCACTGGTCTCGGCGGGCCTGACGGTGAAGAACGTGAGCGGTGTCGTCGACCGTCAGCTCCCGGTCATCCTCCTGGCCATCGCGACCGGCCTGGCCCTGGCCACCGGCGGCACGGCCCTGATCAGCCGGCGGCTGCGCCGGCAGACCCACGGGCTCGGTACGCAGGAGATGACCCGCATGTACGAGCACCACGACGCGGTGCTCCACGCCGTCCGCGAAGGGGTTCTCATCACTGACGGCGACGGGCGGCTACGGCTGGCCAACGACGAGGCCAAACGGCTCCTCGGCCTGCCGGAGGACGCCGAGGGACGCAGCGTCGGGAACGTGCCCGGCCTGGACCGCCGCATGGCGGACCTCCTGCTGTCTGGCCGCGTGGCCACCGACGAGGTGCTCGAAACGGGCGACCGGCTGCTCGTGGTCAACCAGCGGCCCACCCACCCCGGTGGCCGGCGGGAGGGCGCCGTGGTCACCATCCGGGACTCCACCGAGATGCAGGTCTTGACGAGCCGGGCGGACACGGCCCGCAGACGGCTCAAGCTGCTGTACGAAGCGGGAGTCGACGTCGGAACGAGCCTGGACGTGGTGCGGACGGCCGAGGAACTCGCCGCCGTCGCCGTGCCCCGGTTCGCGGACTTCGTCACGGTCGACCTGGCCGACTCGGTGCTCGACGGCGACGAACCCGGCCCCGGCGCGGACATGCGGCGCACGGCGGTCAGCGGCATCCGCTCCGACCACCCCCTCTACCCCCGCGGATGGCTGATCGACTTCCTCCCGTCCACCCCTCAGGCGCGCGGCTACGGCACCGGCGAAGCCGAGCTGGTGCCCGACCTGGCCGACGCGCCGGGCTGGCACGCCCAGGACCCGCCGCGAGCCCGGGCCATCGTCGATTACGGGATCCACTCGCTCATCGTGGCCCCGCTCAGGGCACGGGGCGTCGTACTCGGCGTGGTCAACTTCTGGCGCTCGCAGAAGCCGGAGCCCTTCGACGAGGACGAGCTGTCACTGGCCGAGGAGCTCGTCGCCCGGGCGGCGGTCAGCATGGACAACGCCCGCCGCTACACCCGTGAACACGCCCTCGCCGAGACCCTCCAGCGCAGCCTGCTGCCGCGCGCCCTGCCCGAGCAGAGCGCGGTGGACGTGGCTCACTTCTACCTGCCCGCCCAGTCCGGAGTGGGCGGCGACTGGTTCGACGTGATCCCCCTGCCGGGCAGCCGGGTCGCGCTGGTCGTGGGAGACGTCGTCGGGCACGGACTGCACGCCGCGGCCACCATGGGGCGTCTGCGCACGGCGGTGCACAACTTCTCCACCCTCGACCTGCCGCCCGACGAGATCCTCGCCCGCCTGGACGACCTCGTGCAGCGCATCGACCGCGACGGGGCGGCCGACGACCTGGACGGCGGCGTACTGGGCGCGACCTGCCTGTACGCCGTATACGACCCGGTGTCCCAGCGCTGCACCATGGCGCGGGCAGGGCACCTGCCACCCCTCGTGGTCGCTCCCGACGGCACGACGGAGATCGTGGACCTGCCGGCCGGGCCCCCGCTGGGGCTGGGCGGCATTCCGTTCGAAACCGCGGAGCTGTACCTGGCCGAAGGCAGCCAGCTCGTCCTGTACACGGACGGACTGATCGAGGAGCGGACCCGGGACATCAGCGAGGGGCTGGAGCTGCTCCGCGGGGCGCTGAGCCATCCGGAACGGGACCCCGCGGAGAGCTGCCGGGCCGTACTCGATCTCCTCCTGCCGGCCCGTCCGACCGACGACGTGGCGCTGCTCATCGCGCGGACACGGACCCTCGGCCCGGACCGGGTCACGGAGTGGGACATGCCGTTCCAGCCGAGTGCGGTGGCCGCGATGCGGAGCATCGCGGTGAAGCAGCTCGAGGAATGGGGCCTGTCAGAGCTCGGCTTCGCCACCGAACTGATCCTCAGCGAACTGGTCACCAACGCCCTGCGGCACGGCAGCGCGCCGGTCCGGGTACGTCTGCTGCACGCCCGCACTCTGACCTGCGAGGTATGGGACGGCAGCAACACTGCCCCGCACGCGCGGTACGCCGCCACCACGGACGAGGGAGGGCGCGGCCTGTTCCTGGTGGCGCAGCTCAGCGACCACTGGGGCACCCGCTACACGCCCGGCGGCAAAGTCATCTGGGCGGAACTGGCCCTCCCCGACACTCCGGGCACAGGCGAACCGCCCCTCGCGGCCTTCCTCGACCTGGAACCCCTCTGATTCACACCCGGACAGCGCGACACCGTTCCCTCACCGGGCGCCCTTTCTGCGCGGTCCGGGCTGTGACAAACCCGCAGACCGCGCCGCCCACCGTTCCCCGGGCCAGACCACCCGTCGGCCTCCGTGGCACATTTCATCGATCATGGGAGCTGGCCCCCCACCGGCGTGAGCATTGCGGGCGGCCGCGGCGAACACTGACCGGGCAGCCGATGCCCGTGCCCACTCGCCACGGTCTGCGCGCTGCACCGGCGCGTTCGGCCGGCGCTGCGGTCGGCCGCGCGAATGACAGCCTTCGATGCGCCTGTGGCCTTGGATCCGGGGGCCGTTTCGTCTGTCCGCCTCCCCTGAAAGGGGTACGGGTAGTCACGGAGGGTGAGATCCGGGGCTCCCGGCGGTGACCCGCCCCACAGGACCTAGGTCACATACGAGGCGGGATAGTAGTCCTTGAACGTCCCCTACCCGCCCCCGCACACGGGCCCCCACCAGGGGTGATACCCACCCGCGCCGAGGGGGGCCGTTGCGCCCCGGCTGCGAGGGCCACTAGTAAGAGGGGTCGTTGCCAGGCGCGTTCTACCCCCGTAGAACTGGATGAGTCGCAAGGCGGACGGAGATCCCCCGGGCTCATCCCCGGACCCGGTTCTCCCGCTTCCGCCGACGAACCCCTCTCCTTCGCGTGAGTGGCTCACGCACGCCTCCGGCGTGCTTGCGACCGCCCTTGTCCCCGTCGAAAGGCCCGTCCGTGTCCCACTCCGTCATCCGCCGCATCGCCGCTTCGAAGAAGGCCCTCGCGGGTACCGTCCTCGCTCTGGGAGTCGCCGGTTCCATGCTGGCCGCGGTTCCGGCGCAGGCCGCCCCGATGAGTGCCAAGGCGATCGCCCAGCAGATGATCAAGGACCCGGGCCAGTTCGCGGCGTTCAACAACATCGTCTCGAGGGAGAGCGGCTGGGACCACACCGCCACGAACTCCTCCTCGGGCGCCTACGGCCTGGTCCAGGCCCTGCCGGCCTCGAAGATGGCCTCGGCGGGCTCGGACTGGAAGACCAACCCGGCCACCCAGATCAAGTGGGGCCTGGACTACATGAACTCCCGCTACGGCAGCCCCGAGGGCGCCTGGAGCTTCTGGCAGAACCGCCACTGGTACTAAACCCACCAGCGGACCACGGAACACGGAACACGACAACGCTCGGCCGGACACCCCGGCCGAGCGTTTTTGCGTCCGCACGCCACCACTGGGAACCCGCTCCGATGCTTCGGGAGACTGGTAGCAGGGAGGCACCCCGGATGGTGGACGCGGGGCACGTTCGCCACCGCGCACGCGGCCTGCCAGCACATCTCCGGGGAAAGGATCTTTGCCCCCGGAAAAGGGGGGAGACTCCGGGCAGAGCCCAGTCAGCCGGCTCCCAGAGAGGGTGGTCGGGGGAGCTGGTGGCCGGGAGGAGGGCGAGGTGTGCGTAAGGTCGGCACGGCCGCCGGCGCCATGGCCGCGGTGGTGACCTGTTGGAGGAACACGTGGGAAACGCTGAGCCCCGGCGGCGGCCGCACTCTGATGCGGGGGGTCCTGGCGCACCAGGAGCTGACGGTCTGCGTGAGCATGGGTTCGCCCGCTACGGTGCTGAGCAATTCGGTATCGCCCCGGGCGGCTCCGCGGCGCGGGACTTGGTCCAGATCCGGGAGGGCTGCGCGGCTCTGCCGCCCGACCCGTACGCTCCGGGAACGAACCGGTTCCGCCGCTACTCCCATGCCGTGTATCTGCCGTGGAAGGACGAACTGTCCTGGATTCCCGGAACCCCCGACCCCGTACACGGCACGGTCACCAACTTCTCCCAGGGCGAGGACGACCCTGAGCACCCGCGGAAGCGCCGCGTCCTCCCCGACCTCCCCGAGGCGTTGCGGGACAACGCACTGCTGCTGCGGCTCCTGCGCTGGGACATCGAGCAGGTCCTTGCCCTGAGGGACCTGAGGAGGCGGCCGCTGTGGGCCGGGGTTCACCTGATCAGGCTCGGCGTCGACCGTCCAGGCCAGGATGCTGTTTCTTCCCCGAACTGCCTCCACCAGGACGGAGGTTCGGCCAGCACGTTCACTTTCGCCCACCTGATCAGCCGCACCAACGTCACGGGTGGGCAGAACGTCATCGCCACGCCGGGCAGTGCGGGCCTGCAGCCCGAAGACCCGTGGGCGGACATCCACGCCAGTTTCACCCTCGCCGACCCACTGGATGGCTACGCCGTCCACGACCACAGGGTCAGCCACTACGTCGGCCCGGTCCGCATGGGATCCGAACCGGGGCCGGGCGAACGGTCCGTCCTCATCGTCGGCCTCGCCCCGTACGTCCCCCAGCTCTGACACCGGCGCCGCCGGAGCCCGCCGACCTCTGCATGCGTCCGCCGCCCAGGATGGTGCTGCAGACCATCAAGCCCCGTCGCTGTCACCCGTTGCGTGAGGACTCCCAGAGCGCGCTGGTGCCGAAGTAGGAGTCGTACAACTCCTGCACCTCCAGAAGGCTCTCGGGCGGGACCTTCCCGTACCGGATCCGCTCCAGGTGCCGGAAGTACTCGAAGCGCTCGACGCCCGGCGTAATGATGACGAGCATGTCGGCGATCTCGCCCGGAGCGGCGGCGAAGGCGTGCTGCTGACCGGGCGGCACCACGACGACGTCGCCGCGCTCGGCCGTCACGACCTGGTCGCCGGCGAGCAGCTGCGCGGTGCCGTCGAGGACGTAGAACATCTCTGCGGACTTGCCGTGATGATGCGGACGAGCCCCGTTCGCACCCTTGGCCAGAGTCACGCGCATCGTCGAGAGCGCGCCACCCACCTGGGCGCTGTCCACGAGCAGGTGGTTCTGGACCGGGGCGCCGTCCCCGATGAGCTCGGCGTCGGCTGCGCGCACGACGACGGAATCATCGAAGTCGGGAATGAAGAAGGACATTCTCAGTAGCCCTGTTCTGTGCTTTTACGCCAGGGAGGCATTGAAGTACCGGCCCCGCACGCCCTCCCCTCGCGCGTGCGCAGTCGGTCGACTCGCGGCCGATCGGCCGCCTTTCACTGGTTGGCGTCGCGGACCTTCCGCAGGATCGGAATCATCACGGCGATCTCTTCGGCTGTCAGCACGTCGTGAATGTGTCGTTGGGTCGACGCCAGGGCCGTGGCCCCCCGCTCGCGCGCCTCCTTGAGGCCTTCCGGGGTCGGCGCGACGAGAGTGACGCGCCGGTCAGTCGGATGGGCCCCCCGCGTCACCAGTCCGCGCTTCTCGGCCGCGTCCAGCAGACGAGTGGTGCGCGTCGTGCTGGTCGCGAGAGCTCGCGTGATGTCAACGGTGCGCAGAGAGTGCCCGGGGGTGCGTGCGAGGCGGAACAGCAGGTCGGAGATGGACGCTTCGAGGTCGCCGCCCGGGCTGACCTCCACGTCAATGCGCCTGGTCACGGCCAGGTACGCCTCGCGCAGCATCCCGTAGGCCTCCCAGCGGGGGTCGCCGAAGAGCTCATCCATCGCGTTCACGGTCGCGTCTTCCATCGCTTCATCCATCGCATTCGCCACCCTGCCGCCCACAAACCCCTCTTGCGGGACTGTCCCGATCGGTAGTAAATTCGGGACTGTCCCGACCGGGACAATATTGTCACAGTCGCGAGGAGATTCACATGACCGCGTACGCACTGTTCGACAACATCGAGGTCACCGACCCGGCCAAGCTCTCCGAGTACGCCCGGCGCGTGCGCGCGGTGGTGGAGCGCCACGGAGGCCGCTACCTCGTCGTCGGAGGCCAAGTCGACCCGGTGGAGGGAGAGCCGATGCTGACCTACCCCGTCCTCATCGAGTTCCCCGACCTGGCCGCCGCCCACGGCTGGTACGACGCCCCCGACTATCAGGAGCTCAAGGCTCTGCGCCAGTCGAGCTCCAAGGCGAACGCCACCCTCTTCGAGACCGGCCCTTCCGACCTCATGGAAGCCTGAGCAACTGCCCGGCAGCGTCGGTGACGGGCAGGGGAAGGCGAGCGCAAACCCCTCGCGCCTGCGCAGCGTTCACCAGCCGTCCAAGCAGAGTCGGCATGCCGAATCTGAACGACAGGAGCGCACGATGTCGTACCCCGAGCGCCTGCAGTACCCCGAACCCCGCTACCACGGAGACAGGGGCGAGGTGAACGCGTCCTTCCGTACCGCAGACACCCCGCCGGACTTCACCTCGCCCGGCGGTGACGCTTACAGCTACCTCGCCACGCACGAGTCGACCGGCGGCGAGTACGGCCTGTACAGGGTGGATCTGGCAGCAGGTGCCGCCGGCGCCAAGACCCACTTCCACAAGGCGATGTCGGAGTCCTTCTTCGTCCTCTCCGGGAAGCTGGAGCTCTTCAACGGCGAGAAGTGGGTGACGGGCCGCGCCGGTGACTACCTGTACGTGCCGGTCGGCGGCCTGCACGCCTTCAAAAACGTGACGGACGAGCCCATGTCGATGCTCATGCTCTTTACACCGGGCGCCCCGCGCGAGGAGTTCTTCGAAGGGGTCGCGGAGATGTCGCAGCGCGGCAGCGGGGAACTCAAGGAGTTCCGAGTGCGGCACGACAGCTACTTCGAGGAGGACTTCGGGGCGGGGGCGGGGGCGGGGGCGGGGGCGGGGGCGGGAGCGGTGTAGCGGACCGCGGTCAAGCAGGGGAGGCTTTCGGCAGGTCGCCTCCGTCTCCGGCGGCGTCAGCCTCTCGGCAGAGGTGCCGGCCACGGCCACACCGAGGGCGAGCTGCGGTACGCACACCGTCGGCTCCTCTCTGCCGAGGCCGCCCGGATCGCGAACTGTGACTGAGCACGCCAGTTGGTTCTGGCCGCGCTTCCGTGATGACTACGGTCGAAGGAGGATGCGGGCTCTGAGTAGAGCGAATGAGGCTCGACCGTACATTTGCCGCTTGATCGTTTTGATTCTGTTGACGTGTCCTTCGACCATGCCAGATCTGTAGGGCAGGGTGAGGCCTGCGGTGACGGCTTGGAGGTCCTGACGGATGGAGTCGCCTGCTGCTTCCCTGCTGCTTCCCGGCGAAGCGTTCCGCGAGCCCTCCTAAGGGAACTGCTTCTCCTCGCGGCCGATGTCGTCGATCGGGCCGAGGATCGTCCAGCCGGGCCCGAGGGGGCGGGTGGAGCGGAAGCCGTGGGCGTCCGCGTACTCCTCGGCCTCCTCCGCGGTGTCCTCGGGGGCGCGCATGATCGTGTAGCGCGGGGGGTCCTCGTGGTAGAAGCGGTAGAACGTGCGGCCCTCGTCCTTGGACTGGTAGAGGATCACGCTGACGCCCCAGAGGGCGTCGTACACCTTCTGATCGCGCGGGGGCGTCGTCGTGCACGTGTCGGAGGGGCGGCCGGGCTCGCGGACGCAGGTCCGGTACCGGCTCCAGTCGATGCGTTCGGCGCGGGGGTGTTCCGCGATCAGCTTCCGCATCCGGGCGTCGGCCCGGGCGAAGGCGTCCTCGCGGCGGTCGTACTCCTGCTGCAGCCGGTTGAAGCGCTGCTCGTCGAAGCCGCTGCCGAAGTGGGCCTCCAGGCCCGCGAGGACGGCGACCCGCCAGGCCAGGTACCCGGCCGTCACGACGAGCAGCGTGACGACCAGGACCCGGCCCGGCGAGCGCCTGTGGGGCATCAGGTCGGCGAGGTCAGAACGTGCCGCTGATGGGGATTTCGATGTCCGCCTGCGCGATCGGCGGGGG
Source organism: Streptomyces sp. GL_148 (assembly GCF_057834205.1). Classification (NCBI taxonomy): domain Bacteria; kingdom Bacillati; phylum Actinomycetota; class Actinomycetes; order Kitasatosporales; family Streptomycetaceae; genus Streptomyces; species Streptomyces sp. GL_148. The sequence continues at coordinate 8,579,434 of NZ_CM174396.1, forward strand.
GTACTTCCCGTCGAACCGGTCATAGTGCTGAAGCGTAAACCAGTCGATGAAGCCGTACTCCGTGATCTCGTCGTCCGGGTCGAGACCGAAGTGGTCGTAGGAGTGGAAGACGAGCTTGCCGGAGAAGGAGTTGCCCTCGACCTTGTAGTCCTTCAGCGCGACCGTGTGGCCGTGGAACTGGTGGATCGCGATGGAGAGGGCGCGCTGGTTGGCGTCCCAGAGCGAGAAGTCGTACACCGGGTACTTCACGTCCTGGCGGAGGAACTCCTGGAAGAGGAAGTTCTTGGAGAGGTCCTCCTGGACCTTGAGCTGATCGGTGCGGCCCTTGTTGTCGATGAGGGACTGCTTGATGATCTGGCCGGCCTTGTCGGTGTACGTCTTCTCCTGAGGTGAGGCGCCGACGGCGCGGGAGAGGGCCGTGCCGGAGCCGCGGTAGAGGTAGCGGCCAGGGTCGAAGTTGTCGTCGACGGTGACCGTGCCCGCGCTCTGGCCGCCGCGGCCGTAGCGGAAGGCGTTGCGGAGGTCGTCGACGGACTGGGCGTAGTCGGCGTCGGCGCCGAGCTTGCCGAAGTTCATGATGTCGTTGAACTCGGCCCACATCCAGGACTCGGGCGTGATGCGGGCGACCCAGAACTCCCAGTCGAGGTCGGTGAGTTCGTCGAAGTTGTAGTCGTTGAAGGTGAGGTCGTCGGCGACGCGCGGGTCGGCCGGGACGGGCGGGTTCTGGGGGTCGGGGGCCTTGCGGCGGCCCTCGCGGAAGGACGACTGGTGGATCAGCATGTCGGTCGGGGGCGGGTCGCCCGGGTCACCCGGGTCTCCGCCGTCGCCGGGGCCGTCGGAGAGGATTCGCTTGCCAGGGGACTCGGGGCCTGCCTTGTCGAAGGCGTGGCTGTCGAGGACGACGTACTTGGCGGAGCCGTCGGCCGTGGCGGTGGCCGTGATCGTGCTGCCGCTGCGCTGCTGGCCCGACTGCTTGACGAGGTGGCGGGCCTTCTCGTCGTAGCGGTAGAGGGCCGGTGCGGTGCCCTCCGTACGGTCGGGGTCGAGGTGGAAGGTGAGTCTTGCGGTGCCGTCCGCGGGGGCGGAGACCTGGAAGCCGTTGCCGAGGTAGCCCGGAGTGGACTCCGGGAACTCCCGCTGCTTGGCAGGGAGCCTGGTGACCTGGAAGCCGCCGACCTGCTCGGCGCGCAGGCCCTCGAGCGTGGCCTCGGCGGCGGTGGCGCCGCCGTCCGCGCGGCGGGTCACGTCGAAGGCGGAGTTCTCAGCGCGGGGGGAGGAGTTGAGCCTCGTCTCCTCGCCGTCCTGGACGCCGTCGCCGTCGGTATCGGCCTTGGTGGGCTCCGTGTGGAGCTCCAGCTCAAGGGCGTCCGCGAGGCCGTCCTGGTCGGTGTCGGCGCGGGTGGGCGTGGTGCCGAGCTCGAGCTCGCGGGCGGCCGTGAGGCCGTCCTTGTCGGGGTCCTCGGCGCCGTCCTTGGTGCCGTCGCCGTCGGTGTCGGCCTTGAGCGGGGAGCTGAAGCGGTAGCCGAGCTCGGCGAAGTCGGAGAGGCCGTCGCCGTCGGTGTCCTCGGACTTGGGGTCGAGCTTGGCGCGCACCTCCAGGTCGTCGGGGAGGCGGTCGCCGTCGGTGTCCTCCGTCGGCGAGATGCCGTGCTTGGCGAAGGACGCCCAGGTCGGGGTATCGGCCTTGGCGCCGGGCTCGGCGCGGTACCAGACGGTCTCGGTCCTGCCCGGCTGGAGGGTGTTCGTGGGGCCGACGCCCTGGAGCGTGGTGCGCGCGTCCTGGGGGGCGGCGAGCTTCGCGGCGGAGGTGTCCGTGATGCGGTCAGAGAGCTCGAAGGTCAGCGACCATTTGGAGACGGGGTGATCGGAGACGTTCTCGAGCTGTAGCCGGGCGACGTACGAGCCCTCCGTCGCTCTGCCGCGGAGGGCGGCCGGGACCTGGCTCCACGCCGCGTCGCCGGGGGCGACCTGGCGGTAGGAGACGTCGACCGTGTTGTCGCGGTAGAGCGTCGCCCCGTCGGTGGCCGCGCCGTCGCCGGGGGTTCCCGCGGCGGCGGGCACGGCCGTGCCGAGGAGAAGGAGTAAGGCCGCGCCGAGGGGCACGGCGGCGCTTCTGTTCATGGGGCCTCCCATGTCTGAAGCCATGCCTGAAGACATGCCTGTTGTCGCGAAGCTGCCGTTGTGTCAGGGCAGTTCGGAATCAAACGGGGAAGTTAGCAGACGTGGGGGATGGTTCCCAAGGTGTGGTGGAGGCGAAATTGAAACGTTTGGGAGATTGTTAAGCCCTGTTCCGCTTGGCGGCGACGACAGAGCCTCCCGCACCAGCCGGCGATGCACCCGGTACTTCCGCGCCGGCGCCCGCACCGACAACCCCGCCTGCCACGAATCACGACGGATCCGTAAGAACAACTCGTCCTTCCGAGGTCGTCAGTCGTCAGCCCGGTCGGGGGTTTGTCCGCCGACCTCCCCCGCGCAGGGGAGACGGATCATTCTGGAGTACGACGACCTGACGTGGGTGGCGGCGTGATCGTTACCGTATGACGAGCTCCCCTGATCTCAGCCAGGCGCTGGGCGCGTGAACGCGATGGCAGCGGTGCACGCCGCCCGGCGTTGGCGGCCGGCGCGCCGCCCGGCCGCGGTACCTCTGAAATGGGCATGGCCTGCGTATGTGTCCGCTGTCGGCCAACTGGTCTACGCGGGGGAGAAGGGCTACTACGCGGCCCAAGGACGCCTGGGCATTCCGGGCGGACCGCCGGTTACCGCCTCGCAGTACGCCGACACTTCCGATGTCGCGCTCGCGCAGTGGACGCTGGCCTCACTGGGCCTGCTCTCCGCCGTCATCGCGCTCGCAGCCGTACGGCCATGGGGCGGCCTGGTACCGCGCCCGCTCCTGCTCCTTGGACTGTGGGGAACCGTCGCCCCGGCAGCCGCCGCCCAAATCCACGTGGCACACGAAGTCCTTTTCGGCTCCGCCGGTCCCGCTGGATGGTCGGGGAGGGCCGCAGTGCAGGGCGTCGCGGCCCTGTGCTTGTGGGTGGCCATGGCCTGGCTCTTCACTCGCCGACGAGGACAGGACACCACAGCTGCGGCGAAGACGGCACGAGGCACGGGATGAGAGGGGCGATGGAGGGCCGGGCCCCCACGCGCCGCGACCTGCCAGTACACCGATGGGCCGCCTATGCGACCTGCGTCTGGACCCTCGCCGGCTACGGAACGCTCAAACTCTATTGGGCGCTGGGCGGCACGGCGCTCGCCTCCAGCGCCCCTCTGTCTCGGTCGGACCGTGAGGAGCTTGTCGCGCAAACCTCCGGCACGATCGCGGGACACTGGATATCGGTCGGCCTGGTCGTCTTGGGCGCCTTGGCGGCGCTCGCCACGGTCCGGCCCTGGGGACATGTGCTGCCGCGACGGCTCCTGACCGTGCCGATGTGGATCATCAGCGCCCTCATGGTGCTGCGTGCCTGTGGCGCGCTGGGCTTCGGCTTCGTCGGCGACGCCATGGTGCTGACGGGCAACGTGCACGTGGACCCGCCCGACATGGAGATCGCGCACCATCTCTCCCGCGTGGATCTGCTGCTCTGGTCACCCTACTTCCTGGTCTGGGGCCTGCTGTGGGGCGCGACTGCCTGGGTCACGCCAAGGCGATCAGCCCGCTAGTCCAGCCAGACGTACCCAAGCCGAACCGCCCGAGACCTGTGGGCACCTCCATCAACTCCTCCGCCGCCCCGTACTCGTCATCCAGGCGTCGCACAGCCCGGCGTGAGTGCCCCTCTCGCTTCGGGCTGCCGATAGAGCTCTGGCGAGTGCGCGACCACGCGGGGGAACTCGTCCCCGCTCCCATGGATCTCATCACCCGGTGCGAGGGATTCGAGCAGAAGTTCGGCGGCCTGCGCTACGAGGTACGCCGTAGCTGGGTTGTAAACGGGGACCGGTACGAGACCACCCGCGGGTGGGAGTACGACCACCTCGGTCTGCGGACGGCAGCATGGCAGGACCCGGGAAGAGGAGGCTGGTACTTCGAATGGACCGGCGAGCGTGTGTCGAAGCCGTGCCGGGACTTGATCCACACCGACGGCAGTGTCGGCACCGACGTCGACGGTGGCAGTCGCTACCTCCCTATCGCCCCGTCGCTCCCACATCTGATCGAATCACATGCCCTCACCGACACCGTCGCGACGTGGAAGCCATGGCCCATGGACGGCCTTGCCGCGTCGGCCATCGAACTCCTCGACGGCCTGCTGGTGGTGCCTGAAGCCTCATGGGGTTCCTCGCGGTGGCGGATGTCGGACACCGTTGCCGTCATGGACTACGACAGCCGGGACCACGAGAATCCGCGCCGCCGGGCGCTCGTCTGGTCGCGCGAAGAGGCCGGTCACCGTCAAGTGCAGGCAGTCCTGGACGGATGGCAGCACCACGATCAGAGCGACGCCGTGACCCGAGGTGGCCCGACCTCGTAGAGGCGCCGGTCCCGGATCAAGGCGGTCGGCGGTTGATCGTCAGTCTCCGCGTAGGCCGCTCCGTCAGTGCCGGCGCGGGCTCCACGGATCCTCGGCATCGCCGAGTTCGTCTTCCGAGCTCGGCGAGGGACGGACCGTCGTTCTGGGCTGCGGCATCGGGAGGTCGGTGTGGATCCGGCGGGTGCCGGATCCACACCAGGGGTGCGGGATGGCCGGTCAGGCTCGGACGAGCTGGATTTCGAGGAGGAGGTCGAGTTTGTCGGAGAGCAGGAGTTTCTCGCCGCCTACGAGGATGTTGAATTCCAGGCCCCAGTCTGTGCGGTTGATCGTGGTCTTCGCGCTGAAGCCTGCGCGGGTGCCGCCCCGGGGGTCCTCGCCGACGCCGTTGAACTCGATGTGGAGGCTGACGGTGCGGCTGACGTCCTTGATGGTCAGCTCGCCGTCGAGGAAGTACTCGCCGTCTTCGTCGCGGACCGTGGTGGAGGCGAAGGTCAGTACCGGGTACTTGTCGGCGTCCAGGAATTCCGCACCTCGTACGTGGGCGTCCCGGTGCTCGTTGCGGGTGGCGATGGAGGCCGCCTCCATTTCGGCGTTCACTTTGAGGTCGTCGAGCTCGCTGCCGACGTCCAGTACGCCGCTGAAGGCGGTGAAGTGGCCGCGCACCTTGGTCATCAGGTGCCGGATGACGAAGGTGACCTCGCTGTGCGTGGGGTCGACGTTCCACAGGCCAGGGGTCAGCCCGGGGGCCGCGGTCAAGACGTTCAAAGGGTGCTCCCATGTTGGTGTGCGCTGCCGTGCCACGGTCGGGCGGAAATCCGGGTCGTGTCCCACAGGGTGATCGGCGCAAGTGGTGGCAGGGGACATCGGATCAGCCGAAGCTGGGACACCGCTCGAGGTCCGGTAGTAGGCCGCAGACCGGGTATGGGCCTCACAACGCTTCACCAGCCAGATGGTCCGCTGAACCTGCAGACTCGCTGCGGGGAGGAGTGCGTCGGCGTGGTGATGTCGGTCAGCTGACCAGAAACATGTTGATCCGGGTCCTACCGCGGGAACGCGACAGACGCGGCGGTGAGTCCACTCCGTTTCGCGGGCACCTCGGCCGAGACCGCGGCACCCTGCCTGCCGTTCCCGCTCTCAGGCGGCGTGGGCCCTCGGGGTGCGTGGCGTGGGCGGCCCCGCCGTGCGCAGGACCTTGCGGGCCGCGTCTACGGCGAACACCTCGCAATGCGGGCGCCCGGCCGCCCACACGACACCCTCCGCGCCCAGCGCGAACGCCGCCGTCGCGTGGCGTCCCCCTCCGTGCGCGTCGGCGCGACGACCCTGAGGGAGAGCAGACCGGCGGCCGGGCGGCCGGTCCGGGCGTCGAGGATGTGGGCGCCGCGTTCGTAGTGGCCGGACGTGGCGACCGCCGCGTCGGTCAGCTCCAGGACCGCGCAGAGCCGGCCGGCGTCCTCGGGGTGACGTATGCCCACCCTCCAGGGGCCGCCGCCGGCGACGATGTCACCGTCGGCGTTCAGGCAGAACCGCCGTTCCCCGGCCGCCGTCAGCAACTCGACGGTGCGCTGCACCGACCACCCCTTGACGAGGTCCGGCTTCCCGGCGCGTGACTAGAAGTTGTAGCGGGTGTGGCTGAACACCTGGCCGTCGTGCCCGAACCCGTACGCCGTGCCGGGTGCCACCGAGAACAGCAGGTCGGTGCCCTCGCGGATGCTGTCGCCGAAGCCGTGAAAGGTCCCCTCCGGCGAGCTGATGTGGTCCCCGTACTGCTCCTCGAACGCGGCGATGACCTCGTCCTGCCGCGCCGGATCCGTCACGCGCTCCGCCGTGCCCTCGATCACGATGTCGAGGCCTTCGGAGAGTGAGTTGCGCCCCGTGGTCAGTGCGCAGTGGGCATTGCCGGCCAGGTTCTTCGCCTTCTGCTCGCCCGACCCGGTACTGAAGTGCAGCGCCCCGTCGTGCCAGGCGGCGATCAGCGGCGTGACGTGCAGCCTGCCGTCCGGCCGGACCGTGGTGATCCAGAAGACCTCGGCCGCCCGGAGCTGCCGCTCGGCCTCGGCCCAGTCGGTGGCGGTGACGTTCTCCGCGCCCGGGCGCGGGTTGAGCGCGGAGCTGTAGCGGGCGTCGAGCTCGGTCTTGGGCTGCTTCGGAGTCATCCGGAACTCCTTCCGCTCTTCCTGTGAACCAGGCTACGCAGCCTGGCCCGGCGGCGCAGGACCGGACCCCCGTTACCGCACGGCTGCGGCGATAACGGTGCGTGACGTCCGCGGACCCGGGCGACATCAGCGGTTTGTGCTGGATTCACGCGATGCGGGTTCCCCATGATGGGGCGGGTCCGGGCGGCTCCGGTCCCGCCCCCCTCCGCCGGAAGGCTCCGCCATGACGCGTACCCGACGCCGCACCGCGCTCGTCCTCGCCGCGCTGTCCCTGTACGTCCTGCCGCTGGTCTACGCCGCCCCGCGCGCGGAGGCCCACGGGCCCGCGCAATGCGCCCCCGGCCGGCTCCCCGTCCGTCCCGGTGTCCAGGACGGACTCCCGCAGGGGCAGCTCGCCGCGCTCCAGCCGAGCGCCGGCCCGCGCAGCGGCGGCACCCAGGTGACCCTCATCGGCGCCAACCTCACCCCGTACACCCGGGTGCTGTTCGGCACCCTGGGTCCCGACGGCTGCTTCACCGGCCTGGAGGCCACGGACGTGGTGGTCCTCAGCGAAACCTCCGTCCTCGCCGACGCACCCCCGTGGCCCGTGGCAGCCACCGTGTCCGTCTACGCGGCCACACCCTGCGGACGCCTCACGAATCCCCTCGCCTACGCCTACCTCGACTGAATCCCCGTCCCCGGGTCATACCGCGCCGAGCCGACGGAACTCATGTGGAGCACGGGGAAACAGGGACGAGAGGATGGTCGACCGCAGCTCTCCCGCGAGGGAAGACGCGAGGAATCGGGTGCAGGAAACGGGAAAGTGCTCCCACCGGTCACCGCGCGCCTCGTTGACCATGACGGTCCACCGGTCCGGCTTGAGGCCCGGCAGGACGAGCCAGTAGAGACACTCTCCGTTGTCCGTGGTCGCCCAGGGGATGAGCCGTGACCCCTCGGCTTCCAGTTCCCCGGGCTTCTTCTCGAATTCCCACAGGCCTTCGAGGCTCTCTGCCTGACACTCCGCCCATTCGACGAGGTCGTAGTGCTTGTTGGGACAGCCGGGCTCCAGGACGTACAGGTAGTCGTCCCAGTTGCTTCCGCCGTAGACGTGGACGAGCTCCTTGTAGTCGCCGGGCAGCTCGACCCCGAGGGTGCGCTCGACCGCGCTCCAGTCCTTCCGGCGGGGCTCGCCCGGTGCCGGGACGGTCTCGAAGAGGCGAGTGAGGTGGTCGTTCATGTCAGGTGTCCAGGTGTCCAGGTGTCCAGATGTCCGAGGAATCAGCCCTGGCAGACGCCGCGGGCGTAGTCGTACGTCGCGGTGGCCTGGGAGTAGTGCCACTGCGGGTCCAGGAGGTCGCTCTTCAGCTGTCCGGCGGCGGCCGGGCTCTCGACGATGTACCCGAAGTCCTGCAGCCAGGACGGATACAGGTTCTTCGAGCCGATGTAGAAGGCCGATCCGTCGACCGACACCAGCTTGTGGTGCTGGGCGTACGGCTTGCCGTCCGCCCAGGTCGGCTGGTCGGAGGCGCGGAACGTGGCCAGCTGGAGGTTCTCGCACAGAGCCGTCCGGGCCCGGGCGCCGTCGCCGGTCAGGGCCGTCACCCGGCCGCGCAGGGCGTCGCTCACCTCGGACAGCGACTTGATCTGCGAGTAGCCGCCGCTGCCGATCGTGCCGCGGTTCGCCGGGTCGCTCACGACGATGCGAACCTTCACGCCGGTGACGAGCTTCGCGGCGAGGGCGTCGTAGAGGCGCACGTCGTAGCGGGGCAGCGGCGGGCAGGTGGCGTGCACGTCCTGCTGGGAGATCTCGATGTGAGAGGTCGCGCTGGAGACCAGGGCGCGCAGGGCGCTCTCCTCCGGGTTGACGGTGTCGTAGTCCCGGTCGGCGTTGGTCCTGTCGTGCACTCCGATCCCGCACTTGGTATCGTCGGCCGTGGGCAGGACCGGGCGGAAGACGGAGACGGGGTCGTTTTGGCGGATGCCCACGCCGAGCCCGCCGACGGCCAGTGCGGGCACGTTCCCCTCACCCTGCGGCGAGGCGGGCCGGGGCAGGGCGGGCATGCAGTCCGCGCCGGGCGAGGCGGCGAACCAGACCGAGCTCCAGTTGTTCTTGTTGCGGCAGGTCCAGTCCCACAGGGAGTCCAGGTAGCGGCCCGCGGAGCCGGCCGCCGGTCCGGACAGGGCGAGGTCGACGTCGCTCACCGGGTGGGAGGTGTCGAGGTAGTCGTCCTTCCAGCTGTTGATGCCACCGGTGATCACCGAACTGCCGTCCACCACGACCAGCTTGGAGTGGTTCCAGGAGAAGGCGGTCTTCGAGGTGGTCATCGAGGCCACGTTCAAGGTGATGTTGCCCGCGGCGGCCGGGCCCAGCTTCGTGAGCAACTCGTCCCGGTAGGACGACGGGATCACCGTGGAGTGGTAAAGGGGCGCGGCGCCGACCATGACGCGCACCTTCAGCCGGTTGCCCTTCTGTACGGATTCCCGCAGGCCCGCGACGATCGCCTCCTGGTAACCGCCGTTGGGGAAGGGCGCGAGGGTTGATATGTCGACCGTCTGCCGGGCGTCGGCGATGTCGCCGCGCATCTTGTCCAGGAGGCGGCGCGATCCGGGCCGGTCGGCGCACACGGCGTCGCCCCAGCATCCGGGAGTCTGGAGCAGCCAGTCGGCGCCCCCGGGCTCGGACGAGCCGAGCCGGTTGCCGGAGGTGCGCTCCCAGATCGATCCCTCCAGGCCCGGCGAGACCTGACGCAGGGTCTGCTCGACCGCGTCCAGGTGCGGGGTGGGTGCCGGCGCCTCCGAGGCGGAGGCGGGGGCGATGGCGCCGAGGAGGGAGAAGCCGAGTGCGAGCGCCGTTGTGGAGACGAGTGCGGTCGTACGGACGGTGCGTGCCAATGTGGTTCCTTGACTGAGGGGGTGGCTCCGGGCCGGAGCGTGGTCCACCACGGCTCCGACCTTGATCAACTCGGGCAAGTTACCAGTGCGTAGCCCTCTGTTCACCCGCCTCGGGCGAGTTCCGGCCACCCGCCGAGGGGCCGACTCGCGCGGCGCCTCGGCTTCGTCAGCCGGCCGTCCGTGCCGTCCCGTACACCACGGGCAGCTCGACGAGGCCGCGGGCTCGCAGGGACGGCCGCCATCGGGCTCCTGCTTCTTCTCCTGCCGGGTCCATGTCCAGGTCCAGATCGGGGAACCGCTCGAGGAGCGTCGCCAGCGCGATCTCGGTCTCGATCCGCGCCAAGGGGGCGCCCACGCAGTAGTGGATGCCGTGGCCGAGAGCCAGGTGGCCGGAGGTGTCACGGTCGAGGTCGAGACGGTCGGGCTCGCCGAAGCGGGCGGGGTCTCGGTTGGCGGACGCCAAGGAGAGCAGGATCGTCTCGCCCGCGGGAACGGTGATGCCCCCGATCGTCACGTCCTCGGTCGGGAAGCGGCGGATGGCGAGAAGTGCCGGTCCTTCGTAGCGTGAGAGCTCCTCGACCGCGGCGGGAATGCGCGACGGATCCTGGCGGAGCCGCGCCAGTTGGGCCGGATGCCGCAGCAGGGCGTGGATCGCGTTGCCGATGAGCTGCACCGTGTTCTCGTAGCCCGCGACCAGGATGAGGAACGCCAGGGACGTCAGCTCGTCCTCGCTCAGGCGGCCCCCGTCGGTGTCGCGTACGGAGATCAGGTCGCAGAGCAGGTCGTCGGCTGGGTGGCGGCGCTTGTGCGCGATGAGCTGTACGAAGAAGGCGACCATCGCCCCCACCGCCTCCTTGGCGGCCGTCGGCCGGGTGGGATCCGGGGCGACGAGCGCGTTGGTCCAAGAGCGGAAGTCCGTGCGCCGGTCCTCGGGGACGCCCAGCAGGTCGCAGATGACGGCGATCGGCAGTGGCGCGGCGTACGCGGCGATCAGGTCGGCGCGGCCGTGCGGGCCGAGGCGGTCGAGGAGTTGGTCCGCCGTGCGACGGATGGGATCCCGAAGTCCCTCCATGCGCCGTGAGGTGAAGGCTCCGCTCACGAGCTTGCGGATGCGGGTGTGGTCGGGGGGATCCATGTTCAGGAGGTTGGCGTCGAGGACCGGCGGCAGGGAGAGACCTCGGTAAGTGCCTTCCGCGGCCTTGCTCTTGTCCAGGGAGAGGCGTGGATCCGTGAGGGCCGCGCGTACGTCCTCGTACCGCGTGACGAGCCACGCCGGCTCGCCGCCGGGCCCAGGGACGCGCTGCACCGGCGCGTTGTCACGGAGGTGCTGGTACGCGTCGTACGGGTGGTTCATCAGGTCGGCCCGGAGATCCATGGCGCCACCCTAGCCAGGCTGCGGGGACGGGCCGCGGACGGGTCCCGGGAGCGTCCCGCGAACACCGCAGGGGCAGCGGACATTGCCGTCCGTCCGCCTCCTGGCTCAGGGCCCGGGCCGGACGGGCTCAGCCGGCGCCGAGGTGGCCACCCTCGAACCACTCCGCCTCGCCGACTCAACGCTGACTTCGCTGCGGAACGGGGCGAAGTCGGGTCAGGATGAAGCCGTCCACCATCTTGTGGTCGAAGGCGCTCATCCGGCGAGAGCCGAGCCGGCGAACACTGGACGGTGCGGATCTGGAACCCGCGCAGGCGAATAGACCACACGCTGCCCCTGACAACCGCCGTTCTCGCACTGGCGGTAGGTCACGACCTGCTCCTCGCTGGTACGACATCGGGGCATTTCGGGATCGACATCTCGTCCGCACCCGACGCTTCCGTCGGCACCGGCACAACGGATGTCCCGCCACCCACTCTGCGGGTGCCGTGAGCAGGACCCGGTCTGCACACCTCGGACCGTGAACCGTTTCTTTCGTGGGTGCGTAGGACCGCGTACGGCGCCGGGAGCCGGACGCCGTTCCACGAAGGACGGAAGGACACCGACATGGCGGGCAACATCAGGGTCAGCCCGGAGGAGATGCAGGAAGCCGCCGTCTGGATGGACAACCAGAAGCAGCGGATGCTCGACGCCATCAAGGAGGCGAAGAACAAGATCGACCACGTGGTCGACAACTCGTACGACACCCCGCAGTCGAAGGCCAAGTTCGCGCCGATGTGGGAGAACTTCCAGCGCCAACTGGAGACGGGTGTCGAGGAGATGACGCAGATCAGCGAGTACCTGAAGAAGACCGCCGAGGCGTTCGTCCAGACCGACGACCAGACCACCTCCGGGATCGGCTGACACCTCGGCCGACCACGGCACCGGGCCGGGTTGCGGGCGCCTCGGCGGCCCGGAGCCCGGCCCCCGGCCGTTCGGCGGGGCCGCGGGGCGGTGCGGCCGCGGAGCCGTAGAGCGTAGAGCCGCGCACGGTGGAGAAAGGGAGTCATGGCGACGATCGAGATACCCCTCGACGAGCTCAAGGACGTCATCAAGCTGCTCTCCGACATCCAGGAGCGGATCGAGACGAAGACCGGCCTGCAGCGCGTCGGGAGCGAACAGGACGTGGGCGATCCCGCGCTCATCAAGGCCGTCAACGACTTCGACGGCGCCTGGAAGGCCGGCCACGAGCGGGTCCAGGAAAACGTGGACGCGTTCAGGGAAGCGAACCAGGGCGTGATCGACAACTTCGAGAAGACGGACAGCGAGACCACGTCGGGATTCGAATAGCACCGGTGGGGCCGGTCCCCGGGGGCTCCGCGCGAGTCCCCGGCGATCGGCCGGACCGAAACCCCGTAGGGCGGGAGGGAGACGAGTTCGATGGCACAGACAGCCGGTACGACGAGCACGACCGCGGAGGCGGCACCTCAGCGGTTCACCATGGGCTACCCCGACTCCTGGTGGACCCTCGACCTCGACGGGCACAGCAGGGACGCGGCCATCCGCCGCATGATCGAGGGGCAGGCAGAGGGGGCCGACGCCGACCGCGAGGTGGTCGACGCCCTGATCCGGTCCACCCGCAAGACGGCGCGCGAGGCCCACGCCCGCGGCGCCCTGCAGGTGGCCGGGATGGTCAAGTTCACCGAGGCGGCCGCCACGCTGAGCGCGACGACCGTGGTGATGCGGGTGTCCCCGCCCGAGGACTCCTCGACGGACCTCGCCGAACTGCTCATCCCCGTGGCCCTGAAGAACTCCGAGAACCCGATGGGCAGGGGCACCCGCGCGAACAAGGTGGAACTCGTGGAAGTGGCGGGGCTCGGCGCCGTCGGACGCGCCACGGCCATCGAGGACGTGGACTACTGGGGGAACGGCACCGTGCGCACCGCCCTGATGCACACCATCGTGCCCGTACCGCACAGCCGGGAGTTCATGGTGGTCTCCAGCTCCACGCCCAATCTCGGTCTGGTGGACGCCTTCTTCGACCTGTTCGACGCCATCAGCGGGACCTTGCGGTTCCTGCCTTGACTGCTCCGACTGCTCCGACTGCTCTGACAGTCCTGCCCCTTCTTAGACAGCAGAAAGCGAGGCCGACGCGATGGCACGTCCGGCACTGGCCGAATGGGCGGTCCTGGACCTGGACCAGGATCCGACCCCTGGCGACCCCGAGATACTGAAGAACCTGGCCAAGGAGTACCGGACGGTGTCCGAGGAGGCGGGCGACGCCTACGGCACCTTCGACCGGATCAAGAACCAGGACCTGGGCAAGGGCAAGGCCATGGAGGCCCTGAAGAAGGTGCTCGACGAGCTGCCCAACCAGGTGGCCGCGCTCCGGGACTCCTACGACATGGCCGCCGACGCGATCGAGGCCTACGCCCCCAAGTTGCGCGACCACCAGGACAAAGCGGCCCGGGCCCTGGCCGACGGCAAGCTGGCGAAGGCCGATCTGACCTCGGCGATCGCCACCGCGAGCGCGGCCTCGGCGGCGGTCACGGGGCTGGACAACGCCGCGCCACCACCGCCCGACGACGAGGCGGCGAAACGCGCCGCCCGGCAGGCCATGGACCGGGCCAAGGACGAAGCGCGGTCCGCCACCTCCGGTGTCGACGCGGCCCAGAGCGCACTGGACGCCGCCAAGAACCTGGCCCTGGAGGCCAAGGGGCTGCGGGAGGCCGACGCCTCGACGGCGGCAGTGGCGATGGGCGACGCCGAGGACAAGGCGGTCAAGCAGAAGAACTTCTGGGACAAGCTCTGGGACTCCATCGGGTCGGCGTTCGGCATCATCAGCGCCGTCCTCGGCGTGATCTCCTTCCTCATCCCCGGACTCGGAGCGCTGGGGCTCGTCCTGGGCGCCGTCAGCCTGATCATGGGCCTCGTCCCGCTCGGCATCAACATCGCCAGAGGGGTGGTCACCGGCGACTGGGACATCGCCGGAATCGTCCTCGGCGTCGTCGGCGCGGCCTTCGGCGGCTTCGCCGTGGTCAAGGGCATCGCCGCCGGGTGGGGCGGCATCGGCAAAGGCGTCATCCAGAACATCAGGGGCGTGCGGGGCGGTCCCGTGAAACCCCCGGCGCCCGGGGCCGCCGACGACATCCCGCTCGTGCCCCGGCCACCGGCCGAGCCCCCGCTGCCGCCGTCCACGCCGCGCCCGGTCCCCGAGCCGGCCCCGCTGCCGCCCTCCCGGCCGCCCTCCTCCGCCTCCTCCAGCGACGACGCCTTCAACACCGCGCCGCAGTCGCCGCAGACGCCGTACTACACCCCGCCCTCCCGGCCCGGCACCCCGCAGACCCCGGAGAACATCCCGCTGCCGGCGTCGCGGCCCGGCACCCCGGATGCTCCGGAGAACATTCCGCTGCCCGGATCGCGGCCCGGCACCCCGGAGAACACTCCGCTGCCCGCGTCGGGGCCGCCCTCGACGGCGCCCTCGTCTCCGCCCCCGTCGATCCTGCCGAACAACCCCGGCTTCGTGAACCAGTACATCCAGGACCTGAAGACCGGTGTCTGGAGCTGGCAGAAGGTCCCGGGCACCATCGGCGCCTCCACCGCGTTCGGCGGCACCATCTACGCCCCCGGCGCCACCGCCGGCACCTGGAGCGGGACCGTCCACGCCCCGCCGCTGGTGGGCAACACGAACGACAACGGCACCTGACCGCCCCACCCCCCCCGATACAGCAGCGGGCTCCCGCGCCGGAAGGCGCGGGAGCCCGCTTGCGTGTCAGCCGCTGTTCCTCAGCCCTCGGCCGGCGGGGTGACGGATTCCGGCTCCGGCGGCGCGGCCGGAGCCACCCACGCCTCCAGGACCGCCTCCGGCACCTGGACCGTGCGCAGCACCCCGTCGCCCAGGTGCAGCATCCCCCGCCCGACCCGGCCCCCGCCGAGCCTGCTGCGCGGGATCTTCGCACCGATGAGGTCGCCGTCGCTGACGTTCTGCGGACTGAGCAGCATGCCCTGCCGGTTGCGCCGCATGTCCGCGCTCCACCCCGAGTACGCCGAGGAGATCCGGTCGAGCTGGCCCGACGCGATCAGTCCCTGCTTGGTCTCGGCCCCGGTCCGTGCGATCCGGTTGAGGATGTCCTCGGCCTGCGTCTGGAGCAGCAGGTCGGCGTCGTCCAGGATCACCACGGCGCCGCCCGGGGCGCTGCCGAGGGCCTCCTCCAGGGCCTCCGGGTCGATGTCGGCTCCGTCGAAGACGGCGAGCACTCCCGGCCGGCCCGCCAGGTCCCGCAGCGGTGAGCGGCGCGGGGCCCCGACCACGACCGGCGTCCCCGCGTCGATGAGCGACAGGGCCATCGTCAACAGCACCGTGCTGCGGCCCGAGCGCGCCGGTCCGGCCACCAGGAAGGTGGGCGTCAGCGTGAAGTCCGGTCCCAGCGCGGTGAGCTGGTCACCGCCGACCGCGGCCATCGCCCACATCGCTCCCGGCTGCCCGCCCGGCCGGTAGACCGAGGCCTGCTCGTACGTGAGCCGGTCGGGCAGGACGTCCACCCGGAACGGGCGTGCCGTATCGGGGAGCTCGGCGTCCCGCTGCCGGCACGCGGCGGCGATCCGCTGGACCTCCGCGGCCTGCCCCTGCCCGCTCGGGTCCTCGCCGAGCAGGGCGATCTGGACCTCGCACTTGTCGCCGGCCCGCAGCGCGCGGCCGCTCGGGATGTCGTCCGGCACCGACCGCTGGTTGACGCCGATCATCGCGTACTCGGACTTCTCGTTGAGGCGCAGCACGAGTTTGTCCTCGGTGGTCGAGCTGATCCGGGACGCGAAGAGCGACCGGTCCCCGGCGAGCACCACGTGGATGCCCACGCTGGAGCCGTCCCGGAGCAGGGCCGACACCCCGTCGTACAGGGCGCCGCCGTCGTACTCCCCGAGGGTCTTCTCGAACACCTCCCAGCGGTCCAGCAGCACGAGGACGTGCGGGGGCCGCTGGCCGGGCGGCAGCGCCCGGCGCAGTTCGGGCAGGTCGGCGGCGCCCCGCGCGGCGAGCAGCTCCTGGCGGCGGGTCACCTCCTTCGTCAGCCGGGACAGCAGCCGGGCCACTCGCTCGGGCTGGCTGCGCTGGACCACGGCCCCGCAGTGCGGCAGCGACTCCAGCGTGAGCAGCGCGCCGTTGCCGCAGTCGATCCCGTACAGGTGCAGATCGGCCGAGGAGACGGCCCGGGCGGCGCTGCCGGCGATGGTGCGCAGCGTCTGGGACCGGCCGGCCCGCGGGGAGCCCACGATGTGCAGGTGCCCGAGGGTGGCGAAGTCCAGCACCAGGGGCCGCTGGTCCTGGTCCTCGGGCACGTCCACCAGGCCGTACGCGACCGGGGGAAGGTCGTACGAGGCGCTCGGGGCCACGGCCGGGAGGGCCTCGGGGACCAACACCGTCGGCAGTGCGGGCAGCCACGGGCTGTGCTGGGGCGGGATGTCCATGTCCCGGTTCGCGCCCCGGATCGCCTCGACGAGGTCGGCGAGGTCAGTGATCGCGTCCTCCTCCCGCTGCCGGCTCCTGCCGGGGCGCGACGGCAGCGGCTGACCTAGCTGGTTCCAGCCCAGCGGCACCACCCAGGGGGCGGGCGCCGACTCGGCGGCGGTGCCGGGCCTGCGGCCGCCGACCCGGCCCGCCTGGAACGGGACCAGGGAGTTCTGGCCGAGGCGGACGTACGCCCGGCCCGGGGTGTTTTTGGAGATGCCCGCCGCCTCCGGCGAGGTCAGGACGTCCTGGCTCTCGGAGCTGTCGGTCACGCGCAGGGCGATGCGCAGGTTGGTGTTGGCCCGGATCTCGGGGGAGACCACGCCGCCGGGGCGCTGGGTGGCCAGGATCAGGTGGATGCCCAGCGAGCGGCCCCGCTGCGCGATGTTGACGAGGCCCTTCACGAAGTCCGGGAGGTCACGCACCATCGAGGCGAACTCGTCGATAACGATGAGCAGCCGGGGCATCGGCGCGCGGCCGTGATCGCGCCGCAGCAGGTCGATGTAGTCCTCGATGTCCTTCGCGCCGGCATCGGCCAGGATGTGCTCGCGGCGTTTGAGCTCGGCGGACAGCGAGGTCAGCGCCCGCTCCACCAGGTGGGCGTCCAGGTCGGTCACCATGCCCACGGTGTGCGGCAGCGATACGCAGTCCTTGAACGCGGAGCCGCCCTTGTAGTCGACGAGTACGAAGGTCATCGCGTCGGGGCGGTTGGCGACGGCGAGCGAGGCGACGATGGTCTGGAGCAGTTCGGACTTGCCCGACCCGGTGGTTCCGGCGACCAGGCCGTGCGGCCCGTCCCGCTTGAGGTCGAGGGCGAACGGACCGTCCAGTGACACCCCCACCACCGCCGAGGTGGTGCGGCCGCCGGTCGTCCAGCGGGCGGCGATCTGCTCCGGCGTGGGTGTGTCCAGCGCGAGGACGTCGAGCAGCCGGGCGGCGCCGGGCAGCACCGCGCTCTCCTCGTCGGCCCCGCCGGTGTCCCGCAGCGGGCCCAGCGCCCGTGCGATGGACCGGCACCAGTCGGGGGAGACGACATCGGGCCGTACGCCCGGCACCGTGGCGGAGCCGGACAGTCCCACCCGCAGCGAGCCGTCCCGCTCCTCGACCACGACGGCCTGGCACTCCTCGGGCAGCAGCCGCTCCTCGGCGTCCAGGCACACGGCGTGCACCCCGACGGCCGGCCCGTCGCGCAGGATCTGGACCACCCCGGGCAGCGACCGCAGCCGGCGAGCCCCGTCCAGTACGACCAGCACGTCCGGCTCGCGGACCACGGCGCGGGAGTCGCGGCGCGCGTCCGAACGGGCCGCGATGAGCGCCGTCAGCTCGGCCACCCGGCGCGCGGAGGTCTCGGTGTCGGTGCCGATCGTGGCCAGTACGTCGCCGGAGTGCTGACGCACGTGCGGCAGCCAGCGGACCCAGGTCCACGCGTCCTCGCCGCCACCCTGGCCGGTGGTGAGCACGTACAGCAGCAGGTCCTTCGGGCTGTGCAGCACGGCAGCCTGGGCCGTGACCCAGCGGGCCAGCGAACGGGCGGCCGGGCCCTCGCCGGAGATGCCCAGCACCTTGTGCTCGCGCAAGGCCACCGTGACCGGAACGTCGAGCGCCACCCACGACACCTGGCGCCGGTGCTCGTCCCGCGTCGGGTCGGTCAGTACGACGGCGGAGGCCCGGTCGGTGGTGCCGACCCGCAGTTCCAGGAAGTCGGTGTCGGAGGTCCGGCGCTCCCACAGCCTGCGCCGCGGTCCCACCGCGGTCAGCAGCACGGTCGCCGGGTCCGGGAAACCGGCCCGGCGCGCGGTGCGTTCGGCGACCAGGGCCTCCTGGGCGTCGGCCTCGATACGGGCCTTCTTTTCGTTGTACTCGGACAGCAGCTCGGCGTACGTCTGGCGGCCACTGCGCTTGTTGTACCAGTGGTTGGCGAACAGCGAGACCGGCGAAAGTAGACCGAACAGCAGCATGTACAGCCGGCCGAAGATGAACACGCCGGCCACCGCCATCACCAGCGGCAGCATCGCCGCGATGTACGGGAGCGGGCGCTTGGGGGGCTCCGTGGGCGGGCTCGGCAGGGTGAACTTGGTCTCGGGCACCGGCGGCCGCAGCCGGGGCGGCCGGTTGTAGTCCCAGCCCGCGCCGTCCTCGGACCGCTGGACGGCGGCGTCCGGGCCCTCCGGGGTGAAGAGTTCGAGCAGGCTGCCGCCGACCAGGAGCTGTCCGCCGACGGGCCAGGCCTGATCGTCCTGGAGCGGGATCCGGTCCAGCTCCAGCGGGCCGGACCCGGTCTGCGGGGCGGTGAGCAGGCAGCGCCCGCCGGGCCCCACGCGCAGGGAGGCGTAGGTGTGGTCCGGGGTGCCCCGCACGATCTGCGGGAGCCCCTCGCTGGAGAGCCCGACCCGGTAGTCGCCCATGTCGAGCCGGTGCACCGCTCCGGAGCCCCGCCCGCCGACGGTCCGTACCTCGACCAGTCCGCCGGGTTCGGCGGGTGCGGGCTCGGCCGCGCGGCCGAGGCCCACGACGGCCGCGTCCCGCAGGGGGGAATCCCGTAGCGGCAGGTCGGCGGGCAGGCGTGCGCCGTCCACCTGCAGGCCGGACGCGGAGGAAGGCAGCGGCCGGCCCCCTGCCTCGGCGATCGCTTCTGCGATGACACCGATCGGGGTGTCTGGGTCGGCTTCGAGCCGGACGTCGTAGGCGTCGCCCACGTCGTCGACGACGGTGAAGATCAGGGGCACGGGATTCCTCCTGGGAGGACAGGACCGACGGGGGAGCGGCACCGGGCCGGATGCGGCCCGTGCGCTCCGGGGCCTACGGGCGCGGCCGTCAGGTGGTTCACCGGTGACGCCCGGGGGTGAACCGTCCGCCGCTCGGGGCGTGAACCATCCGTCGCCCGGCCTCGTAACTGCCCGACGAGGCTCCCCGCAACGCACGTGACTGATGAAGGTGATCGCGATGAACCTGCTTGTCGTCCTGGCCGTGGTGCTCGGCCTGGCCCTGATCGCCGCTCTCGTGGCGCTGGTCCGCAACGAACTGCGGCCGAGGTCGGCCGCCTCGCCCCGGTCGGCCGCAGCCGTCTCGGGGCGCGAGGCGCTGGACGCCATCGACCTGGGGCTGCGCCGGCTCGACGCGGAATGCACGCGGGCCGGGCGCCATCTGCCGGATGTCTACGCCGTCACCTACGCCGAGGACCGACTGCTCCTGAGGCTGACGGTGGCCGACACGAACCCGCCCGCCCCCTGGGAGGCGGACGAGACGGGCGAGGAGTGGACCGCGCCGCCCGCCGAGCTGTCGGCGGGCATGGGAGCGGTGGAACTGTCCTCGGCCGCGCAGCCCTTCCCGCTGGCCGTAACCGTCGGGATCGAGGCGGGCGAGCGCGTCCTCATCGACCTGTCGCGGTCCTCCGCGCCGATCGCGGTGACCGGGGACGCCGAAGGCGTACGGCAGTTGGTGCGCGCCCTGGTCACGGAGCTCATCACCGGGCCGGTCGGGCGGCGGGCCGAGGTCACCCTGGTGGGGTCGGCGGCGACCGCGGAGATGACGATGGGACTGGGGCTGATGTCGGCCCGCCTGCACACGGTGGCCACCCTCGACGAGGGGCTGAGCGCGGGTCCGGAGGGAGCCGGGGCGCGGACGGGCGCCTCGTCTCCTGCGGTCACTCAGGTGTTCCGGATGATCGAAGGGCGCGGGCCGCTCGGCGTGCAGGGCCGTGTGCCCCGGCTGTTCGTGCTCCACGCGGCGCAGTTCACCGAGGAGCGGGCGGCCATGGCGGGCCTGCGTGAGGCCGACGCCCTGCTGGTGCTCGGTGAGGCGCCGGACTTCTCCTGGCGCTTCGACGTCGCCGCCGACGGCTCGCTGGACACCGGCGCGCTCGGGCTGCGGATCGCGGTGCACGCCGGCCGGCTGCTGCCTTGACCGTGGCGCGCCCTCATACGGTGCTCAGGCCGCGGCTGCTGAGCCCGTCGCGCAGGGCGCGCATCGCGTAGTGCGTCCGTGATTTGACGGTGCCGGGCGGTACGCCGAGGACGCGTGCCGTCTGGTTGACGCTGTGGCCCAGGTAGTAGACGTGCAGGAGGACCTCGCGCTGGAAGGGCGCGAGGTCCCGCATTGCGTCGACCACCACCTGGGTCGTCAGCGCGTGGTCGACCCCGTCGGCGACGGGCAGGTGCGATATGTCCGGCTCCCCGTCCTCCGTGGGCCGGGCCCTGCGTTCGCGGTAGCCGTCTATGACGAGGTTGCGGACGACGTGGAAGAGCCAGGGCCGCAGGCCCTCGGTGGTCGGGTCGAGCTTGGCGGAGTGCTGCCAGGCGCGGAGCGCGGCTTCCTGGAGGACGTCCTCGGCGCGGTGCCAGTCCCCGCCGAGCAGCCGGGCCGCGAAGCGGAGCAGCACGGACCCGTGTAATGCGTACAGCGCCCGCAGGAACTCCTCGTCGGGTTCCGTCGAGCGGGCAGGGCGATGCGTGGATTCGGGCATGGCGGATCCCTCCGTGGCACTTCGGATGACGGTCATCGCCCGGAACCGGCAGGTCGTGCCCATGTCCACGAGCGGTACCAGAAGTTCTACGTCGATCCGGGCACACCGAACGGGTCCGTTCCCACACGCATCACGACCGAATCTGACCGCTTGAGTGGCACCGGATCGGGCCGCCGACGTCCGGTGTTGCCATCGTGGCGGCTGGGCGCCGTGCCCGATCAGGTCCCGTCGCTGCCCGTTTCGCTGACCGGTTGCCCTTCGGCCCGTGACCGAACCGGGCCCGGAACCGGGCCCGGAGGCGGGCCCGGTCGGGTCTTCGGCCAGTCAGCCCACGGTCAACGGGCACTCTGAGGGCGGTCGTTGGCGAGCCCGTCTACCGGGAGGGCTCGCGCGCCGCGAGTGCGGCGATCTCGGCCGAGGTCAGCGCGCGGTCGTAGACGTGCACGTTGGCGATGGCCCCGGGCCAGAAGTCGACCGGCTTGCCCTGGTACTTGCCCCGTCCGATGACGAGGTTTCCGGCGGGCTTCTCGGGGTTGTCCGGGGCCAGCACCTCTCCGGCCGCCACTCCGTCCACGTAGATCCGCAGCTTCTTCTCGCCGTGGCTGTACGTGCCGACCAGGTGGTACCAGCGGCCGAGCTTCGGAGCCTCCACCAGGTTGGCCAGGGCCCGGGCATTGGCGAAGCTGAAGGAGAAGCGCCTGTAGTCGGCGACGTACTGGAGGAAGAAGACGCTGGACTGGGCGCCGTCGAGGGACACGGCCGTACGGAAGCCGTCGGCGTCGAGGCGGACCGCGGCGGCCGCCGAGTAGTCGCGGCCCACCGTCTCGACGATCGGCGCGCCGGCGTCCGCGTAACCGCTGCTGCCGTTGAGGAGGAGGGCCCCACCCTGCTCGCCCTTCGTCCAGCCCGCTCCGTCCTTGAGCGTGGCCGGGTGCTTGCCGGCGGCATCCCGGGCCGCGTCGCCCGACTTATCGTCGGTGGGCCACCACCCGATGCCCTTGAGGGCGGGCGGGGCCGGCTTGGCCGGGCTCTTCGAGGGGGCCGCGGACATCGAAGCTTCCGTGGGTGAGGGTTTCGGCCCGGCCTTCGCCTCGGCGCGGGTGCCCCCGTCGATGTTGGTGATCACGAACGCGAGCGCGACGGCGAGTGCCGTGATCAGTCCGATCAGCGACCAACGCATGGTGTTCCGGCGCTGTGCCATGGGCCTCTCCTGGTGTTCCGGCGGGTCGGATATGTGCGGTCTGGCTGACGTAGCCGGGCGGAAACCGGTTCACCCGAGGGCCCGCGGTGGCGCGATTCGGTCCCCGTTCACCTCTTGACGGGCGGATCTCCCGGAATGTTTCGTCAAGAACCCCTGATCAGAGCGGAGTTGTCACTTGTGCGAAACGGGCCCAGACGGGCGCGCTCTTGTGTGGAACGGACCGGGCTCCGCCGGTGTGGCAGGGGTATAAAAATCGGGCAGGCCCATTCGGGCGCCGGATGCCCGAACGGGCAAGGGAGGGCGGGGCGTTGGTATGCGTTCGGAGGAACGGCACCAGAAACTGCTGACCTTGGCCCGCCGTGAGGGCCGCATCGAAGTCGCGGGCGTGGCCGCCGACTTCGGGGTCGCACCGGAGACCATCCGGCGGGATCTGAGTGAGCTGGAACGGCGTGGTCTCGTCCGGCGCACGCATGGCGGCGCCTATCCGGTCGAGAGCGCCGGTTTTGAGACGGACCTGGCCCGCCGGGTCACCCTGCACGTGGAGAACAAGCGCCGGATAGCGGCGGAGGGGGTGAGAGTGCTCGGCGGAGCCGAGACGGTCTTCGTCGACGAGGGCTACACGCCGCAGATACTGGCGTCCCTGCTGCCCACCGACAGACTGTTGACGGTGGTGACGGCCTCGCTGTCGACGGCGGCGGCGATAGCCGATTCGCCGAACACCACGGTGCTGCTGCTGGGCGGCCGTGTCCGGGCCCGGACGATGGCCACCGTGGGCTCGTGGGCGGCGGCCATGCTCTCCGGATTCGTCATCGACCTCGCCTACATCGGTTCGAACGGCATCTCGCGGGAGTTCGGCCTCACCACCCCCGATCCGGTGGTGGCCGATGTGAAGGCCAAGGCCCTGGCGGTGTCGCGGCGACGCGTCTTCATGGGCCACCACGGCAAGTTCGGGGCCAGCAGCTTCTGCCGCTTCGCCGAGATCTCGGACTTCGAAACGATCATCACCGACACCGGATTGTCCACGGCGGAGGCCCACCGCTACTCCCTGCTGGGCCCGCAGGTCATCCGGGTCTGACCGGTCGGCCGGTACCCGTACCCGTCCACCGACCATCGAAGCGCACGTCAGCGCACGCCCCGACATGGGTCCATATGGCATGCCCATGGCGAACTGAAGGGATGTTCCTCCGTGATGAACAGAAGAAGCGCCACCAGTACGGCCGCCGTCCTGCTGTGCGGCACGCTCCTCGCCGGCTGCTCGGGAGCGGGCGGAGCCGGCGGAGGTTCCGCCGCACGCTCCATCAACGTCCTGATGGTCAACAATCCGCAGATGGCCGATCTCCAGAAGCTGACGGCCGACCATTTCACCAAGGACACCGGGATCAAGGTCAACTTCACGGTCCTGCCCGAGAACGACGTACGCGACAAGATCAGCCAGGACTTCTCCAGTCAGGCCGGGCAGTACGACGTCGCGACGATCAGCAACTACGAGACGCCGATCTTCGCCAAGAACGGCTGGCTCGCTCCCCTCACCGAACGGGCCAAGGGGGACGCGGAGTTCGACCAGGCCGACATCCTGCCGGCCCTGGAAAAATCCCTCACCGCCTCCGGCGAGATCTATGCGGAGCCGTTCTACGGGGAATCGTCCTTCCTGATGTACCGCAAGGACGTCCTCGCCGCCAAGAACCTCACCATGCCCGAACACCCCACCTGGCAGCAGGTGGCCGACCTGGCCGCCGCTGCGGACGGGGCCCAGCCCGGCATGAAGGGCATCTGCCTGCGCGGCCAGCCCGGCTGGGGCGAGGTGATGGCCCCCGTCACCACCGTCGTGAACACCATGGGCGGCGCCTGGTTCGACAAGGACTGGAACGCCAAGCTCGACAGCCCCGAATTCGCCCGCGCGGTCGGCTTCTACGTGGACCTGGTGCGCGCGCACGGAGAAGCCGGCGCGCCCCAGGCGGGCTTCACCGAATGCCTCAACGACATGACCCAGGGCAAGGTGGCCATGTGGTACGACGCCACCTCGGCCGCAGGCGCGCTGGAGGCCGCCGGCTCACCGGTGGCCGGCAAGCTCGGCTACGCCCCCGCGCCCGTGGAAAAGACCAGCAGTTCGGGATGGCTGTACACCTGGGCCTGGGGCATGCAGAAGGCGAGTAAGAACCAGGACGACGCCTGGAAGTTCATCTCATGGGCCTCCAGCTCGCGCTACGAGACCCTGGTAGGCGAGCAGCTCGGCTGGTCCCGGCTCCCCGCGGGCAAGCGCACCTCGACCTACGCCAACCCGAAGTACGTCGAGGCCGCGGCCGCCTTCGCGCCGGCCACCAAGGAAGCCCTCTCCGCCGCCGACCCGGCGAACCCCGGCGTCCAGCCCCGCCCCGCGCCCGGCATCCAGTTCGTTGGCATCCCCGAGTTCACCGACCTCGGCACTCAGGTGTCCCAGGAGATCAGCGCCGCCATCGCGGGCAAGACCAGCGTGGAAGAAGCCCTGCGCAACGGCCAGGCCCGGGCCGAGGCTGTGGCCGCCAAGTACCGGGGGCGATGACATGACCGCACCGCCCCTCACCCGTCCCGCCACCACCGCGCGACGGCGGGCGGCAGGACGGGGGGCGGCAGGCCCCCGGCGCCGCCGGCCGCCCGGCGCATGGTCCCGCCGCGCACCCCTGCTGCCCGCCCTGATCTTCCTGATCGTCGTCACCCAACTGCCCTTCGTGGGCACTCTGGTGATCTCCTTCATGCGCTGGAACGCGCTGGACCCGGACGACCGGGGGTTCGGCGGGCTCTCCAACTACAAGGCCGCGATCACCGACCCCGACCTGCGCGCGGCCCTGCTGACCACCGTCGTCCTCACGGCCGTCGTCGTCCTCGTGAGCCTCGTCCTCGGGCTGGGGCTCGCACTCCTCCTCGACCGGAAGTTCTGGGGGAGGGGCGTCGTACGCACCATGCTCATCACCCCGTTCCTCATCGTCCCCGTCGCCGCGGCCCTGCTGTGGAAGCACGCGCTCTACAACGCCTCGTACGGATTCATCAACGGGTCCCTGACCTGGCTATGGGCCCTCCTCGGCAGCGACGGCGCCCCCCAGCCCGACTGGATGTCCTCGCTGCCGCTCGTCGCCGTGGAGGTGTCGCTGATCTGGCAGTGGACCCCGTTCATGACGCTCATCCTGCTCGCGGGACTCCAGAGCCGCCCGCCGGACATCGTCGAGGCGGCCCGCGTCGACGGAGCGGGCACCTGGCAGGTCTTCCGCCACCTCACCTTCCCCCACCTGCGCCGCTACCTCGAACTGTCCGCCCTGCTCGGCAGCATCTACGTGGTCCAGAACTTCGACGCCGTCTTCACCCTCACCTCCGGCGGGCTCGGCACCGCAAACCTGCCCTACACCGTGTACGCGACGTTCTACCAGGCACACGACTACGGCCAGGCGTCCGCCGAGGGAGTGATCATCGTGGTCTGCACGATGGCCATCGCCACCTTCGCGCTACGCACGGTGTCGTCCCTGTTCAAGGAGGAGACGCTGTGAAGGCAGATGCTGCGAAACCAGTGGTTGCGAAGGCAGTGGTTGCGAAGTCCCTGCCGCGCCGCGGCCTCTGGGGCCTGGTCGCCTGGGCCTGCGGACTCCTCTTCTTCCTGCCGTTCGCCTGGATGGTGCTCACGTCCCTGCACAGCGAGCCGGATGCCGCCACCAACCCGCCCAGCCTGGGCGCCGGCCTCACCCTCCAGGGCTACCGCGAGTTCTTCGGGACGGGCGCAGGCGTGACCCCCTGGCCACCCCTCATCAACTCCCTCACTGCCAGCCTCGCTTCCACCCTGCTCGTACTCGCCCTCGCCGTACCGGCCGCGTACGCCCTGTCCATCAAGCCCGTGCGCAAGTGGACCGACGTCATGTTCTTCTTCCTCTCCACGAAGATGCTGCCGGCCGTCGCCGGGCTGCTGCCCGTCTACCTCATCGCCCAGAACACCGGGATGCTCGACAACATCTGGCTGCTCGTCATCCTCTACACCTCGATGAACCTGCCGATCGCGGTGTGGATGATGCGCTCCTTCCTCGCCGAAGTGCCCGTCGAGATCCTGGAGGCCGCGTCGATCGACGGCGCGGGACTGCCCACCGTGCTGATGCGCATCGTCGCCCCGGTGGCCGCCCCGGGCATCGCGGCCACCGCCCTGATCTCCTTCATCTTCAGCTGGAACGAGCTGCTCTTTGCCCGGGTGCTCACCGGAGTGGTAGCCGGAACGGCCCCCGTCTTCCTGACCGGCTTCGTCACGAGCCAGGGACTGTTCCTGGCCAAGGTGTGCGCCGCGGCCGTATGCGTCTCCCTGCCGGTGCTCATCGCCGGATTCGCCGCCCAGGACAAGCTGGTCCAGGGCCTGTCCCTTGGAGCAGTCAAGTGAAAGCCGCCGTGATCCACGCACCCGGGGCCGTATCGGTCGAGACCGTCGACGACCCCGTCCCGGGCCCCCGCGATGTCGTCGTCAAGGTCGCGGCCTGCGGGCTGTGCGGCACCGATCTGCACATCCTCCAGGGAGAGTTCGCCCCCAGCCTGCCCCTGATCCCGGGCCACGAGTTCGCAGGCGAGGTGGTCGCCACCGGCTCGGCGGTCACCGAGCTGCGCACCGGCGACCGGGTGGCCGTCGACCCCTCCCTCTACTGCAACGAGTGCCACTACTGCCGGCTGGGCCGCAACAACCTGTGCGAACGCTACGCCGCCATCGGCGTGACCACGGCCGGGGCCGCGGCCGAGTTCGCCGTCGCACCCGTCGCGAACTGCGTCAGGCTGCCCGACCACATCCGCACCCAGGACGCCGCCCTGATCGAGCCGCTGTCCTGCGCCGTGCGGGGATACGACGTGCTGAGCAGTCGCCTGGCCCGTCACGTACTCATCTACGGCGCGGGCACCATGGGCCTGATGATGATGGAACTGGCCAAGCGCACGGGGGCGTCGACGGTGGACATCGTGGACATCAACGCCGAACGGCTCGCCACCGCACACGAGTTGGGATGCACCCACACCGCCACCGCTGCCGCCGAGATCGAACGGCCGCGTGGCTGGGACGTGGTCATCGACGCGACCGGCAGCGAGCGGGCGATCCAGGACGGCCTCGGACGTGTCGCACGCGGCGGCACCTACCTCCAGTTCGGCGTGGCCGACTACGCGGCCCGCGCGATCATCGAGCCGTACCGCATCTACAACCAGGAGATCACCATCACCGGCTCGATGGCCGTCCTGCACAGCTACGAACGCGCCGCGGACCTCTTCGCCGCGGGTGTGCTCGATCCTGAGGTCTTCATCAGCGACCGTCTGCCGCTCGCCGACTACGTCGGTGCGCTCGACCGGTTCCAGGCGGGACGCGGTCGCAAGATCCTGGTCGTACCGTGACGAGCGGCTCGGGCAGCTCGCAGCCGCTGCTGATCATCGGCGAGGCCCTCGTCGACGTCCTCGTCCCGCCGACCGGGCCACGCCGCTCCCGGCCCGGGGGCAGCCCGGCGAACGTGGCCCTGGGCCTGTCCCGGCTCGGCCATGCGGTACGCCTCGCCACCCGCATAGGTGACGATCCTCCCGGCCGGCAGATCCGCGAACACCTCGAACGCAGTGGGGTGGAGCTGGCGAAGGGATCCGTCACCGGCGCCCCCACCTCCCGCGCCGTCGCCCGCCTCGCCGCGGACGGCTCGGCCGCGTACGAGTTCGACCTCACGTGGAACCCGGACCCGGCGGTGGTGGACGATGCGGACGCGGACGGGGCATTCGGGGCCACGCCGGTCCATGTGCACACCGGCTCCCTCGCCACCGCCCTGACCCCGGGCAACTCCCTGGTCGTCACCGCGGCCAAGAGGCTCCGGGCCGCGGCCACCGTCTCGTACGACCCCAACCTGCGGCCGGCGCTCCTGTCGGAGCCCGAGCGGGAGAGGCCCGGCGTCGAGCGGATGGTCGCCCTGAGCGACGTGGTCAAGGCCAGCGCCGAAGACCTGGCATGGCTCCATCCCGGCGTGGATCCCCACCTCATCGCCGAGCGGTGGGCGCTGACGGGCCCTTCGCTCGTCGTCCTCACCCTCGGCGGGGAAGGTGCCACGGCGTTCTGGCGCCACGGCAGCTACCGGCTGCCGGCGATCCCCGTGGACGTCGCGGACACGGTCGGGGCGGGCGACGCGTTCATGGCCGGGCTGCTCAGCGGGCTGCTGCACACCGGCCTCCTGGGCGCCGGGCCTGCGGGTACGACGGCTGCGGCGCGCTCCCGCCGCGCACTGCGCGGGGCCACCGCCTCCGCCCGGCTCTCGGCGGACCTCGGCCCGGCCCTGACCTTCGCCGCCCGGGTGGCCGCGCTGACCTGCACCCGGCAGGGCGCGGACCCGCCGAGGCGGCCTGACCTCGGATGACGCCGGCCGGATGATGCTCATGGCGCTGCGGACCGTCTACACGTCGAAGGCATCTGCCATCCGGTCCAGGTCGGCGAGGAGAGTGTCGAGGCGTTCCGGCGGGACGGCGTCGGTCATCCGCCGGTCGATGGCGTAGACGGCGGAGCGGGCGGCCGCGAGGCGCTGGTGGCCCTCCTCGGTGAGGTGGGCGGGCAGCGCCCGGCCGTGGTCGGTGGTGGCCGCGCGCGTGATGAGGCCGGCGTCCTGCAGGCCGCGCAGGACGACGTTCATGGACTGCCGGGTGACGAAGGTGCCGCGGGCCAGTTCGGCGTTGGAGAGCCCGGGTTGCTGGTCGAGCAGTTCGAGGCAGGCGTACTGCGGCACGGTCAGGCCGTGCTCGCGCAGGGCCTTGTCCATCGCGCCGCGCAGGGCGGAGGCGGCGCGCTTGAGCCGATAGCCCAAGCGCTCGGTCACGTCGCCGGTCGGGGCGGAGGTGGGGATCGGCCGATCAGTCATGTCAGGAGTTTGACATAGGGGAGGTGCGATGCCTAACGTCACCTATGTCAAAGTCCTGACATCGAATGCAGCCAAGGAGCTCTCATGACCACCGCCGTTTCCGTCAGCGGACCGGACTTCATCGCCCTGCAGGTGCGTGACGTCGCCGCGGCCGCCGCCTTCTACGAGACCCACCTCGGCCTGCGCCGGGCACCGGCCTCGCCTCCCGGCGCCGTGGTGTTCGCCACGAAGCCGGTCGCCTTCGCCGTCCGCGAACCCCTGCCGGGCGTGAACCTCGACGCCGTGGAACGCCCCGGCGTCGGCGTCGGACTGTGGTTCGAGACGAGCGACGCCCAATCCCTCCACGACCGCCTCCAGGCGGCCGGGATCCCCATCGTCAGGGAGCCGGAGGACGGTCCGTTCGGCCGGATGTTCACCTTCCTCGGCCCCGAGGGCTACGCGATCACCGCACACGGGAACTGACCGAGCACGCCTTCACCGTCACCCCGAAGGGGTCGTTCTCCCTGGCGGCCGTCTCGACTTCCTGAAGGGGTTCCCCCCGCCGGATATCACGACGCTGGTTTCCGGCAGGCGACAGCCACTCGACCGTCGGCGTGGAGGCGAGGCAGGAAGGCGGCCGACAGGGCGTCGTGAAGGCAGGAGCCCTCGTGTACACCAGCCCGCCCGGCGAGGAGTGGGTCGGGGCGGCGACAGGGTCCGATCCGGTTCCGTCGCCCCCTGGCGCGAACGCGGTGCGACAGGTCACCGTCGCAGGCCACACCCTGAACGCTTTCGATGCGGAGTGCCTCGCCGGCATCGCCGACCGCTGGGCACCTTACCGGAGTTGGGTTGCCCTCCTGCTGCGCGCGCAGTGAGCCTTACGCGCTGACGCTGACGCTGCGCGGTAAAGGCGAAGCGTGAGCGCGGCTCGGGAGGGGGCCTACCGGGGAGTGGTGAAGCGGGCCCGATACAGGTCGCGGAGCAGCGCGATCTCGGCCATGTGGTCGACGAAATCGAGGTTGGCCCCCACAGCACGGCGATGAACGGTTCCCCGGGGTCGGAGTCGTACGGGTACTGCGAGAGGCCGACCGTGTCGAGCTGGTCGGTCGTGATCGGGGTCTCGTCCGGCTCTGGTTCGCCGGTGTGGGCCAAGACCTGATCGACCCGCTCGACGCTCACGCTCCAGTCCTCGGCGATCTTCTCCACCGACATGCCGCCGGCCGCCTGCCGGGCGACCTCCGCGTACTCGCTCGCCGGGATGTCGGCGGCGCCCAGGTCCAGTACCCACTCGCCCGGCCCGAAGGCCCGCGGCGTCGTCGCCTCGGCGCGCCGGCGCAGCGATCAGCAGCCGGGCACCGGCTCCCACAGGTACTCCTCGTCGCCGAGCCCGGCCAGGCGCACCCCGGCCATTTCCCTGGCCTTGTCGAACTGGTCGAGCAGCAGGCCCAGACGGTCGATCCGTACGCCCTGGATCTCCATGAACGGCTCCCTCTTCGCGGTCGCGCGCCGTACCTCGTTGCGCTCGGGCGGAGGTTAGCGGCACACCCCAGGGGGCGCGACCGGCTTTCTCGCTCACGACGTGCTGCAGCGCTTCCCGTGTCACCACACCCGTCCGGGTCGTCCCCGCCCGCATCCTGCGTCTGAATCAAGTCACAGAAGGCTGCCGCCATGGCTTGTGTCTGCCAGGTCGGTCATGGTCGTGACGTGCGTACGTCGTGCATGAGTCGCGACGGCGCCGGCGCGAGGGGGAGATCGTGGTGGACAGCAAGGAATTCGTGCGACTGATGGGGCGCCGGGCCGCTCTGCGCTATGTCCTGGTGGGGATGGCGGCCGCGACCGTGGCAGCCTGCTCGGGCAACGGTTCCTCCAGCGTTCGCTCCCAGACACTGATCGCGTTCCTGCAGGGCACCTGGGAGTTCAAGAACGAGGAGGGGAAGGGGGCCCGGGTCGACGCATTCGACGACGGACGGTACCTGCTCGCCGGCGGGGAGCCCGGTCAGGAATGGTCGGATGAGGGCACATGGCAGTTCCAGGACGGTCGCCTCTCCTACACCGTGGAGGAGCGTCGGCCCCCCTATGTCGTGCACGAGATGCCCGAGCAGGCCGAGAAGGCCCTCGATGGCAGCTACACCGTGTCGGGCGGCTTGATCGACAACGACGGGCAGGAAGAGGGCTACTCGAAGATGCAGGTCACCGGTACCAAGGACAAGGTGGTGCTCACCTTCCCCGAGCAGAGGGACGGGGAGCCTCGAGTCATCACCTGTACCCGGGCACCGGGCGGGCAGGGTGCCCCCTGATGCGCGAGCCCAGACGTAGATCTCTCTCGACCAGACCAACGATCAGATGACCGTCGACGCAGGCCGACAGTCCCCGGCCCCGGAACTGCCCGATCGGCACCTTGGACTGGCCCCGACCAGGGCCGCGTTCGCCGCGGCGATGGTGCCGGCGCGCAGCTGGTACTGGTCGACGTGGACCAGACGGGAGCGGGTTTCCGGAAGGATGGTCGCCGTCGGAGGGCGCTCGGTAGATTCCGGCCATGAGTGATGACGAGGACTACCTGGACAAGAGCCCGGCTGCCGGTCGCATGGGGAAGGCTGCGGAGTACTTGGTCGCGGCCTCGTGCATCCTTGCCACGGGCGGTGAGTTGAACGTCTCCACCTCACTCGTGGACGACGAGGGGGTGGACCTCGTCTTTCACCGGCGGGGGAGTTCCGCGACTCTGGCGGTGCAGGTGAAGGCGCGGATGTCTACTGGAACGCAAGTTCAGCAGGGCCGGCTGATGGCCTTCGTGCGGTCGCAGACGTTCCAGCCGCGGACCAACCTGGACATGCTGTTCGTCGCCGTGGACGTCGAACTGGGGGCGATCATGACGGCCTGGCTGATACCGAGCGGCACGTTCGGCGAGATGGTGACCGAGCCCAACAGCAAGGGGCGCTTCCGGCCTCTGCGTCGATGAAGCCGGACTCCAAGGATCGCTGGAGCCAGTTCCGGCTGACGGCTGCGGACCTCTCGCAGCGCATCCTTGCCCGGTTGGCCGAAATGGAGAACGTGGGAGGCGCATAGGTAAGGGGCCTAACGGTCGTGGCACCAGAGCCTCCACTGGTCGTTCGTAAGACGCGTGAACCTGAATCGCCACTACCGCTAACACAGGCGGGAGCGCGGACGCCTCCCGGTTGCAGGTACTGCTCAAGGGGGCCGGGATCAGCGGCCTGAACCCGAAGGCACTGCTGCTGTACTTCTCGCTGTTCCCGCAGTTCATCGACCCTGCCGTGGGCTGGCCGGTCGCCGCGCAGACCGGGCTGCTCAGCACGGTGCACCTGACCGCGTGCGCCGTCGTCTACCTCACCGTCGGCATCCTGGCCCGTACAGTCTTGAGCACCCGGCCCTCGGCCGCCCGGGCCGTCACCCGCATCGGCGGTGCCATGATGATCGCCATCGGCGTCTTCCTGCTCATGGAAGGCCTGGCCGGCTGAGGAACGCGTCCCGCGCCGCCCTGCCCAACAGCAGATGAAGCACCGCATCCAGCTGTAGCCATTGCGGCAGCGCGGGCACCGCCGTTTTCAAGAAGCCCCGTCCTGGCCCCGGAGAAGCCCTTCGGGGCCGAACCGCGGCGACTGCGTACCTGCCGCCGCTCGCTGGTGTCGGGAAGGCGACGCCAAGTCCGGGCCTTACGCCTGGTCGAGGTGGGCGCGCTGTGCCGGGGTCAGATCCAGGTTGACGGCGTCCAGGGCCTCGTCGAGCTGGGGGAGGGTCGAGGCGCCGACGACGGGCAGGATGGGGAGGTCGCCACCGAGCAGCCAGGCGAGGACGACTTGGTTGGCGGTCGCGCCGGTCTCGGCCGTCACGTCGCCCAGCGCTGCCAACTGGGCTGCTGCACCCGGGTGATCGAAGCCGCTCGGCAGGGGCTTGGCCGGGTCGGTGTACGCGCCGGCCAGCAGGGAGGTGTAGGCGAGCAGTGTGACGCCGGGTTCGCTGCGGACGTAGTCGAGCAGTTCCGGCGTCGCGTGCTCGCAGGAGCCGAAGGTCGCGCCGGGCCGGGGCCGGAGGTAGGTGTACTGCTGCTGTACGCAGCTGTATCCGGCCACTCCCTGCTCGCGGGCCAGCGCACGGGCCCGGTCGATGCGCCAGGTGACCTGGTTGCTGACGCCCAGGACGTCGACGGTGCCGTCGGCGACGAGTCCGCCGAACGCCGCGACCGTCTCGGCCAGTGCCGGCCGGCGGTCCTCCATGTGCGCGTACAGCACATCGAGCCGGTCGGTGCCGAGCCGCTTGAGGCTGCCTTCGACTCCGGCCTGGACGGCTGCCGCCGACAGTCCCTCCGCAGTGCCCGGCCACTCACCGGGGCCGGTCGGCCGGGCGCCGACCTTGCTGGCCAGCACGACCTCGTCGCGGTTGCCGCGTTCGGCGAGCCAGCGTCCGATCACCAGCTCGCTCTCGTCGCCGTTCGCGCCGTCGAGCCAGAAGGAGTAGCAGTTGGCGGTGTCGATGAAGGTACCGCCACGTTCGACGAACCGGTCCAGCAGGTCGATCGCGCGCTGCTCGTCGATGCGGGTGCCAAACGGCAGCGTGCCAAGGCAGAGCGTGCTCACCATGGGGCCGGGAGTGCCGTCGGTGCGCAGGCCAAGGGTACGGAAACGCATGGGAGTTCCTCTGAAGAAGGGGGCGTGGGGCTGGGCCGTTGGCGTGGGACGCCGGGAGCCGTGGAAGGAAAGGTGCCACCTGGAGCGCGGTCCAGGTCAAACCATTCCGCGGCCCGTTGCCGCCGGTGGCATGATCCCCGCATGAGCGCACCCACGACCGAGTACCTGACCCCTGCCGAGACGGTCGAACGGTCCGGCTTCAGCCTGGACACCCTGCGGTACTACGAACGCATCGGCCTGCTGGGCACAGTCCACCGCTCGCACACCGGCCATCGCCGCTTCACCCAGCACGATCTTCAGTGGCTGGCCGTGCTGCGATGCCTGCGCGACACCGGGATGCCGATCGCCGAGATGCGGCGCTTCGCCGACCTCGTCCGCGACGGCGACGGGACCTTCGCCGAGCGCCTGGCCTTGCTGGAGCAGCACGACGCGCAGGTGGAGGAGAACATCGCCCACCTGCGCGGACAGCAGGCGTATGTCCGCGAGAAGATCTCCTTCTACCGCCGGGCATTGAACTGACGCATCTTCAGGTTCCGTACTGGACGTCGTCGGCCAGGACGGCCTCGCCGTCGATGGTGAGGTGAGGTATCCGGCGTCGATGAGCCCGGTGACGGCGTGGGCCCAGGGTCCGCCCGCGCCGGCGGTCACGGAGCCGTCGTGCCAGGCCTGGTGGAGAACGGTGGCGTCGAGGTCGCTGAGGACGTCGCGCTGAAGGGGCCGGAGCCGCGTGTGCCGTTGGGGTTCCGCCAGGTCGCGGTGCGGATCGCGTTCATCTGCATTCGGCGAGGTAGTCGGCGGTGAGCGGGCCGCCCGCGTAAACGCGAGGGCACGCAGGACTGCTGCCGCCTCGGCTTCGGCGGACGCGGCAGGGGCTGGCTGGACCTGGTGGTGACACGGCAGGGCGGTAGACCTCTTCGGCGAACGGGGTGAGGTCGGCGGGGTGGAGGTCCAGGTGCCGGGCGAGTTCGAGGACGACGTGTAGGGGCTGGTTGGGCAGTACGTCGAGCCGGATGTCGTTCTCGTGGACGCCGAGGAGGTCAGCGAGTTCCCAGCTGGTCATGCCTGCGCCGTGGAGGCGGCGGATTTCGGCTCCCCGGCCGCGGGGTTGCCGTTTGCGGGGCGGTGCCGGTACCAGCGGTTCACAGGTCGCCTCCCTGGTCGTCGAGGACCGTGACGGTGAGGCGGCGTGCGGTCATCCAGTCGGTGTGGTGCCAGCGATCACGTGCGGAAGACGGAAGCCTTCTCACCCACACCGCCGCCGTACCAACCGGATTGCTCACCGGAACGAGGAGGGAGCGACAACGGGCACCTCGACTGCTGCACTCGGGCTGCGGAACAGCCCCGAGCATGCCCGCTGACCACGCTGTCGCACCGGGACAGGCCGCGACGGCAGAGTCGGGCTCAGGGGCGGGTACCGAAGGGGCCGAGGACGTTGCGGTCGAGCCGCAGGGCGTCGTGAGTTCTCACGTGCGCGCCGCTCCGCTCGCCCGAACGGGGTGCCGACCGCTCAGCGTCTGACGATCCGGTCGAGGGCGGCGGCGATGCTGGACTTGACCGCGTCGCGGTGGTGCAGCGGTTCCGCGGGCAGTTCGCTGGCGGGCCGCACGCCCCGGTCGGCGAGGACGTAGAGCAGGCGCAGGGTACGCAGGCAGTTGCTGAGGTCAGCGGGCACCGGGGTGCTGATCCGGTCGGACCCGAAACGGTCGGCGACTGGATCCAGCCACCGGACGGCGTCGCGTTCGCTCAGGTCGGTGCGGGTGAGGACTCGGGCGACCGCCCGGGCCAGGCGGTCGTCCTCCATCTGGTCGTAGACGTGGTCGGTGGGCGCCGTCAGCCGCGCGGCGGCGAGGTCCAGCATCCGCACCGGCGCCACCTCGCGGTGCAGGCCGAAGCCGGCAAGCAGGTCCGCGCCGTGCGCCACCGCGTGAAGCCAGCCGAGAGTCTCGTCGTGGCCGCGCAGATCCACCTCCGCCGGGTACCAGTCCTCGAACGCCTCCACCCAGCCGGCCTTGAAGTCCCCCGCCGCCACCAGCATCTCGAGCACGAGGGGAGCGAAGGTACGGGCCTGGATGCTCGGGTCGGTGAACCGGGCGGCCATCTCGTCCCCCAACTCCAGCCGCTGGGACCTCTCGATCACCCCGCGGGCGATCCAGGACTCTAGGACGGTGTAGGGCGCGCCGTCCCGGACCAGCGGATCGGGATCTGCCAGGGCACGGGACAGCTCGCGCACGAGGTCGTCCATGGGATGGCCAGCAGGCACGGCATAGTCGGCGGCCTCGACGCTCTTCCAGTCGATCATGACGGGCACAGTAGGTCCTTCCCGCTGTTCCACGCCTGCGAATTATGGCCAGGAGTACTCGGTCACAGGCCGATCACGCCAAGCCGCGTGCCCTGAACAGTGAGCGTCACGAAATGTGGGCCACAGCCCTGAATCTCCCCACCCGGCGCTCGGGGGCCGAACAGACCTGCTCACCAGGATTCCCCACCCCAGGCAAGCCCGACCCAGAGCGCCCTTAAGACCCGCCTGCCGGGTGGTGGTGGCAGGCCACCTCGACGCTCGCGCCGGCAGCCCGTCTACCTCCTGACGCCGACGCCACACCCTGCGGCCGTGCGGCCAGACTGCCGGCAGAATTGAATCCTGCTGCCGTCCCTGACCGCGCCGTCACCGACGGTGGATCACCGCGCTGCCCGAAGCCCTGTCGTGCATGCCACGGCGGTCCTTGCTGAGGTTGATCGACGAGACGTTGGCGACACACAGCACCGGGATGCTGGTCACCACGAGGTTCGTGAGGTGCCGGGCGACGCCCGAGCCGTAGCCGATGCGCTCGCCGGTCTCGAAGTGCACTACTTCGAGGCGCAGGGCCCGCTTGCCCGGAGTCACGCCCCAGCGCGACACGCTCAGCGGGGAGTAGAGCAGGACGAAGGCCGTGACCCAGAGTGCGGCAGTGGTCCGCCAGATCACACCGGCTTGACCGTCGGCGACACCGGCGGCCGTGAGAATCCGGTCGAGGCCGACCAGCGGAACGAGAATGACCGCGACGGCGATGACCAGGTCGATGGCAGTTGCGGCGCAGCGCGGCAGGAGACCCGCCGGAGAGCCGGGACGGGCGTCCGGAGCCGCCTGGAACCGGCCGAGGCCGCTGCCGGAGGGCATGGAATTGAGCATGTCGATTTCGTGCATCCGCGGGATCCTACATTCCGCTTGCACGGAGAGTTCCCCTGCGGGGGCCGCCCTGGCCACCGCGGGGAATGCGACGGCCACGTTGGGCCGCTTCGAGGGCCGCTGGCTCGTGGTGTTGCAGGAAGCGCCTCGGCCTAAAGGACCAAGGTGCCTTTTCGCTTTCCGGGATGTGTTTGTACTGGTCAGCGGGCTGATCGGTGGGTCGGCGTGCGGGTTCGGGGCTGCTGTTGGGTCTCGGCGTGGTGGTCGAGGCGGTTCGCATCCAGTCCGGCCTTCGTGATGCGTTCGGTGCCGTCGTCGTGGATGGCGCTGATGGCGGCTTGACTTGGCGACGGTCGCCAGCTGAGGCGCTCACCTCGATGCCGAGCCGGTCGAGTCGGCGCTGCGGCGCCGGGTCTCCGCTAGATGGACGTTGATGTAGCGGACAAGGATCAGCGGATCCTGCGGGGCGTCGGCCTCGAAGGTGATGCGGCGCAGGAGGCTGACTCCGTCGAGTGCGATGCCCGCGCGAGCGAGGACGAAGACGAGGGCGAGGAAGGCGGAGCGGGCGTTGCCGTCGTCGAAGGGATGGAAGAAGCAGACGTCGAGATAGGCACGGGCGGCGCCGGCGGTCAGCCCGAGAGGTCGGCCCACGTCGGATGCACTCTCGGCCAGGCACGCGTCGAAGCGGGCAGGTGTGTCCTGTCCGATGCCGTAGCGTTCCCGGCTTCCTTTGGCGAAGGCGGGCGAGGTGCGGAACCGTGGCGGCTGCGGGGCGCCCAGGACGTGCTGCTGCCAGCTGCTGAGCAGTGTGAAGTCGAGCCGCGCTCCGCGTGCCGCGTCGGCTCGGACCAGTTCCAGGGCGCTGAGCAGCCCTTGGGCTCGGGCAGAGTCGATGGCGCCGTCGAAGGCCCGGATGTCCTGCGCCGCGCCGTCGCGAAGGGGCACCACCGGTCCGTCCGTACCGCCGTCCGGGATCTCGTGCCACGGCACCGATTCGCGTACCGCGAGCCAGCGCTGCAAGTGGTCTTCAGCCGGCGCGACTGAGCGCGTACGGTCGTCGGCCGGCTGCAGAGAGAGCGCGAGCTGCTCCGCTATGTCGTCGACCACCACCGTGTCAGGACCGGTCCAGCTGTCGACCACCACCGTGTCAGGACCGGTCCAGCTGTGGAACCGTCCACCAACCGCTTCGTCGACCAGGCTCTGGGCCACGTCGGGCGCGACTCCCCAGCGGTTGAGAAACCAGATGAGTACTTGGCGGCAGTGGCCATGCCAGCCGCTGCCGCACCCGGTACGGTCGACGACCTGCAGAATCAGATTCCTCGCCGTGCGCTCCCACAAGATCCGCTGATCGTCGATGTCGGTCAGGTCCAGGGGGTACGCCTCGAACCAGCCGGCGAGGTACTCCAGCCACTCGCGCCACTCCCGCAGAGCCGCCTCGACACGGGCCAGTGTCTCTTCCGGCGTCGTGATCGAGTGCTGCGGGCAGCACCAGTTTCCTATCGGTCCGCCGTCGAAGTCCCCTTCGTCGTGCGCCCAGCGCCATCCGACGGTCCAGCTGCCGTAGTGCTGTACGAGGGCGTACGACATGGCGTCGGCCCAGGACTTGGCCTCGCCACGACTCCAGGTGCTCATCGCGGGGTCTCCGAAAGGGACGTCCGGGCGGATGGGCACACACCGGGCCGGGCCGAGCGCGCGCACCGTCCGCGCTACGGACGCGCAGTCGAAGGTTTGACGGGCGGGGTCCACGTCGTCCCAGGTCAGGAAGCCAGGAGCCAATTCAACGATCACCGCGCAAGCCTGCCAGGCCCGCCCAGCGCCCCCAAGCGGTTTTCCCTTAGTTGGCCCAGCACTCGCGCTCGCTCATGCCTCTGAGGTCCATCCGCCCCGCGCCAAACCTCGCGATGATTCTGGGGCTACTTGGGGTCCTCGCTGTCCCAGGGGTAGACGAACTGGCGGGGGTTGAGCTGCCAGTCGGCAGCACGGTCAGCAGTTCCGACTCGCCGGCTGCCTCAGCGGAAGCGACGAGGACTGCGCCGATGTCGTAGTCGAAGCCATCGATACGCTCGTTGTCGTACTCCCAGTGCTCAAGCCGGAAGGCGCGGTCCGCTTCGCTGGGCACCCAGCCCTGATTATGTGCTGCGGAGTCACGTTGGGTCTGCCTGGGCGTGATGTGCACGAACGCCCGGTGGTCAGTCTGCGTGGCTGGGGCTTCCGCCACCAGCGCACTCCCGAGGCGGAGTGTGGACAGCTTGTCGGTGGGCCAGATCGAGGTGTTGTTCTCGAGATCCAATCTCTACTTGTCTGCCCTTGGGTCCGTGAAGATCATCTTCTAGATGATCCTGCGGGCAATGAGGGGGATGGCGGCCCAGGCAAGTAGAGCTTCGCTGCATGGCGGAACCGATCGAGCCCAAGCGGAGCCGCCCACCACAAGACAGGCACCAAACCGCGCCGCCGCAGCGGATCCTCCACCCCAGTTCATCGTCACGGTGCCGACGATGTTGGATAGCGACATGAGGAGACGCAAGAAGGAGAACAAGAAGCGGGCCGCCTGGGGTCTTCCGAAGGGGATCGTCCTGTTGGCAACGCCAGAGGGCTGGCGCACGAGCATCCTCACCTTGGAAGGGGGAACGCTCTGCGGGCGCCTGGACGTTCCGATCAACACGAACCCAGAAGACGCGCGGGCCGCTGCGGCAGCCATGGTGACGGGACTTGCCCGCGACTTCCATGACGCCGACGTCGGGGTTCTCTGGGATCCACCCCTGGAGCTCTGGTCATGGACTGCCCAAGTCACCCTCACCTCCGACACCGAACCTCCTTCGCCGGCCACCGAGGGTTAGTCGGCAAGCTCACCGCTGCTACCGCTTTGGCGTTGCCGGAGTCGTTCCTGGATCAGGCATCCCAGTCTGCGGAGTCCCAGATCGCTACGTCGTCGCAGAAGGTCTCCCAGAACCCGTCGCGCACGAGAGCGGTCTCGTCGATGCTGGAGACAAGACCGCGCAGCTCGTCCGCCTTCTCCTTGCAGCCCTCGTCGTCGCCGTCCGCATAGAACGGGAAGCGTGCGATCACGGCCGCGACGCATCGATGTGGCCGTCATGGCTTCGGGTCGTTGGCATGAGCATGGGGCGGGGAGATTCAACGCATGAGGAGTGGGCCCGGCTGAAGCCGCATCGGCCGAAGTCCGGGCAGCGCGGCGGCCGGTGGGTCAGCCACCGCAGGTCATCAACGGAATCCTGTACCGACTGCGCACTGGGGTGCCATGGCAGGATCTACCTGCGCGTTTCGGTCCAAGGAAGACGGCGTACGAACGGCACAGACGCTGGTCGGCGGACGGCACGGACGGCACC
Organism: Streptomyces sp. GL_148; assembly: GCF_057834205.1. Classification (NCBI taxonomy): domain Bacteria; kingdom Bacillati; phylum Actinomycetota; class Actinomycetes; order Kitasatosporales; family Streptomycetaceae; genus Streptomyces; species Streptomyces sp. GL_148. Next base: position 8,619,418 of record NZ_CM174396.1, read on the forward strand.
TGGGACAGGATCTTCGCGGCCGTCCTGGCCGACGCCGACGCGGAAGGCCGGATCGACTGGTCGATGGTGAGCGTCGATTCGACCTCCTGCCAGGATTATCAGCACGCCGCCGGGGCTCGTAGGAAACCGCCACCGGTGCCGGGAAAATACGCACGCCCCGACAGCACCGCCCCCCGACGAGGGACTCGGACGCTCCCGGGGCGGCTTGACCTGCAAGATCCACCTCGCCGGTGAGGGTGGGCGCCGCCCCCTGGCCCTGCTGATCACTCCGGGCCAGTGGGGCGACGCTCCGCAGCTCATCCCGGTCATGGAACGCGTGTCGCCCGCCTCGGCGGCGGACATCCACGCACCCGGCCCGGCCAGCTCGGCCGCGGACAAGACATCCCATGCGGATAGGCGTCAAGCCGCCGTTGCTCTGAGTCCGGCTGAGGCCTGTGGGAAAGCGACTGCTTCGTCGTAGGTGTGGCCGTTCTGGATGCAGTGGAAGAGCATGCCATGAAGCGGTTGAAGAGGTTTCGCTGTGCTGCGACGTGGCGGTCGCCGGCTGCTCTGCGGCGCTCGTATAGCGCACAGTGGGCGAGGGGTCCGTGATGGACAGCTCCTGGTCGCCGAGGTCGATGTTCACGAGAAACGAGAAACGGCAGCACTCCGCAGGCGGGCTATGCAGTGGAGCGCCATTCCCCTTCGAGGCTGCTGAAGATCATGGAGTCTCGCCAGCCGTCGTGGAGCAGTGCGGTGTCGCGCAGGCATCCCTCAGGCGTCATGCCGATCTTGGACAGCACTCGGGAGGAGCCGAGATTCCTCGGGTCACAGGTGGCGTGGATCCGATGGAGTCCCAGCTCGCCGAACCCGTGCGCGAGCAGTTGCCGGCCTATTTCCGTGCCGATGCCCTGCCCCCATACCCGGGGATGCACGATGTATGAGATCTCGCCCTGGCGGTGCTTATGGCTGCGGACATGCAGCTCACCGATGCCGACTACATCCCGCCCGACGCGGGCGACGTAGGGGAACCGGCGCTGGGGGGTGCCCGACCAGGCCCTGACCGCGGAGTTTACGAAGTCCTGCGTCTCGGCCTCTGTGTTCGGCCCCCAGGCCTGATAGCGGCACACCTCCGGGAGGCGCGCCCACGAGTGAACGGCCGGCCAGTCTTCCAAAACGATCTCGTCCAAGGTAACCGAGTGCTGACTCATGGGGCGATCATGAACAGGCGCCGCGCGAAGATCAAGATCAGGGAGCCCATCACGCTTCGCTGACGGCCATGCGGGGAGGAAGGCCCCGGTGCTGTCAGTTCTCGGGTTCTGGTCCGAGTTCTGCGATCCGCCTACGGACTGCAGTTTTTGATCTTCCTGTTGGGGCCGTAGAAGTCGCCTTGAATGCGCTCCTCGGAAAGCAGACGTGCGGCCGCGCAGTTCCCGACGGCGTACGGTATGGCCGCGCGGCCGGTGAAAAGCGCCTCCCGGACACGCGCAGGGGCCCGCCCGCGTCCCTGCGAGGGCTGTGCGGCGCTATCCGGCAGGCGGCGCTGCGGTCGTCTTGCGGAGAACGCCTATCTTGTCGATGCGGTGCTCGGGGTTGCCCTGGCCGTCGCTCCAGAAGTTGCCTTCGGCATGGTCTTCCGGGGTGGCGCAGGTCGAGATCGTGATCATGGCCTGGGTCGGGGCCACACCCGGCTTTCCGGGGACCGCGGCGCGCTGCTCGCTGAGCGAGAGTTCTGACCGGAAGGACGTCTTGCGGCTCGCGGTGATCTCGTACGTGTACACCACATCGCCCATGGTCACGAGCACCGAGTCGCCCTTCGCCACGGCGGGCAGGTCACGCAGCGGGCCGCCCGCCGACAGGCGGTGCGCGGTGACCAGGAAATTGCCCGCCTGGCCGGGCCCGACTCCGCCATGCTTCCCGTACGGGCTGGCCGCCAGACCCTTGTCCTGGATACGGGTTCCGGGCGCATCGTCGGTGGTGCCTTCGTACGGCATCACGCGCAGCCCGGTGATGCCCACCGAGGGTATGGACAGGACGGAGGCCTCGGTCTGCACGGAGGTAACCGGTGGCTCGGACGGCTGCGAGGCGGTGGCGGCCGGGGCCGAAGCGGGTGCCCCCGCCGTCGTCGGCGGTGCGGGAGCCGCCGCGCCGGCGGCAGCCTGAGTGGTGCTGCAAGCCGCCATCAGGACGACCATGGCGCCGGCCGCCGCGGCGGATGCGGCTCGGGACGGGAACTGCAGGGGCATGGGCGTTTCCGTACTGGTCGGCGGGGTCGGCGGGGTCGTCGGGCAGGGGCGCGAGCCGGTTTGCCCGCCAGAGTGACATACGGAGCAAGAGGTTCATAAGGGCCGGCCCTGTGACCTTCGCCCTCCCGGGGACCGGACGGGGGGCACGGTGTGGACGGGGCAGGACGTTGTGACGGTCAGGACGTGGTTGCTGTGAGGACGCCGATCTTGTCGATGCGGTGTTCGTGGTTGTTCTGCGCGTCCCGACAGTGATTGCCTGCCGCATCGTCCTCGGGCGTGAGGCAGGTGGTCACGGTGATCATCGCGCGCTGTCGCCGGACTACCAGCTGTGCGAGCTTCGCCACCTGCGCTGAGCCGGGCAACGTACTCGCCCTTCAGAGTGGTCCCCTCCGCGCGGTTGGCGGTCCGCGCTTTCGTGCGCGACGTCGTGCAAGGCGTGGGCCGAGCTCCATCGCCGGAGGCGCCCCTTTACGAATTGGCTGCCAACACCAGGTTGGCAGTCCACGCTTCGCCGAACGTATGGCCTGCCGCGCCGACCGCTCACGCACCAGTCCGGCCTCCTTGAGGCGGGCCGGCGCGAGGTCGAGAAGGGGGTCGGCACGGTCGCCCTCGGCGAGACGGTCCCGGAAGTCGGCCAGCACACTGTGGTGGAAGCCCGGGCCGTCCAAATCCATCGCCATCGCGTACGTGAAGTCGATGCGACACCGGACCGCCTCGGCGGCCTGCCGGTCCGACATTCCGAGCAGGAACTGCAGCACACAGACCGTGGCCCGCTGAGCGGGCGACAGCCCCGGACGCCCGTCACGCGGATACCAATTGGCGAAGTCCTCGTCACGCCACAGCCCGTCCAGCCGGTCTCTCACCCACATCGCCGTCGTACCGCTCGGATCGCTCGCCCGCGCGACCTGCGCAGTCAGAGACGGAACTCGCTCACCGGAACGGGGACGGATGGACAACGGGCACCTCGACAACGGCATCAGCCTTTGGAACAGCCCGAGCATGTCTGTTGATCACGCTGCCGCACCGGGAACGCCAAGATCCCCGACAGAGTCAAGCTCAACGCAGACCGAAGTCTGTTCCCCGCGCCGCGGGGGAGCCCCCCGCGCAGGGGCCGGAAGAGGACGAAGCGGTCGGCGAGGTCCCTTGCGGTCCTTGTGGCGTTGGACGAGGTCCTCGGTCGTGCCGAAGGTCAGGCCAGCGGCCGGGGAGGTCCGGCGGGGAGGTCGGGCGGGCGGAACCGGTCATTCAGAGGCCAGTTCACGACAACCGTGTCGCCTGGGACGCACTACCCGTGACGGAAATCGTCCGGGCCGGGCCAGGATGCTCCCACATCAGACGGGAGGCCGAATGAGCGACACCGTGACCGACACCGAGCCAGGGCCGGTACGGCGGGTCCGCGCCCGGAACAGGGCATCGGGCCGGGAGTACGCGACGGCGGGTGGCGGATCCGCCACCCGGCGAGCCTGACGTGAGCGAGCCCGACGTGGCTCGGAGCACGGACGTGGGTGGGGCATTCGAGGGCGGGGCGTTCGCGAACGTCGGCGGCCGGGCAGCGGCCTCCCCGCTCGCCGCGCTTGCCGGCTACCGGTTCCACCGGCTGCTCACCATTCCCCGCCGCCCCGAGGACCCGCAGGCGCAGGACCGTACGCCCGCCCAGCTCACCGCGGCCGTGACGGCGGCCCACGCGGTGCTCTCCCATCGGAGCGGACCCGACGGCGAGAACCGGGTCGGCCTCGCCGTGGCCTGGATCCGTCCCGATCGGCACGCGCCGCTGCACTTCCTGGCCGGTGGCCTGCCCTTCTTCCCACCCGCCGGCGAGGAGTCGGAAGGGGGCTGGGAACACCCGCTGCGCTATCCGCCCGGAGCCACGGCCCGCGAGACACCGCCGGACCACGTCGCCCGGCTCCTGGGCCGCATGCCGTACTGGGTGCCGTGCGGCGGGATGCACGAACCACTGCGCCTGGGTGAGGACGGCCGGTCCCTGCCGACCGAGCGCCGTGGTTCCTTCGACGACGCGGCCGCCCATCTGCCCGACCCCTTCGCCTGGCTGGTCCTGGCCGAGCCGGTCCCGTACGAGCGGCTCGAACGCGAACGTACGGCGCTCGGAGTCTCCCTGCCCCGGCTGCGGCAGCGCGAGAACTCCGAGGCCGACCGGATCGCGGCCGAACGGGCCGAGGCCCGCTACCGGGAACTGACGCGGGCGCTGGCCACCGGGCTCTGGAACGTACGGGTGCTCGTCGGTGCCGACCGCCCCGAGAGCGCTCTGGCCTCGGCGGCGCTGCTGTGCGGCTCGGGCGAACTCGATGATCTACCCTACGTGTTGCTCCCCGCCCGGCAACCCGTAACACTCGCCGCCGCGGTGTCGGCGGAGGGCGGTACGGAGGGTGGCGCCGCGGGCGGTACGGCGGGCGGTTCTGCGGGGACGCCCGGTGGAGGGGGCCCGTTCACGGCCCCGGCCGAGCTCGTGGCGGCGCTCGCCCGGCCACCCGCCCGCGAACTGCCGGGCATCCAGACCGTGACGGCGAACCGGTTCGACGTCAGCTCCGACGTCAGCTCCGACGGCAGCTCCGATGCCGACCCGGACGCCCCGGAGGCGGCCGGCGACGGGTTCCTGCTCGGCGACGTCCTGGACGAGTCCCTGACGGGCTCCGGGCCGTTGTACGTCTCCCGCGCCACGCTCAACCGGCACACGTTCGTCTGCGGCGCCACCGGCTCGGGCAAGTCCCAGACCGTGCGCAGCCTGCTCACGGAACTCTCCACCCACCGACGGCCCATTCCCTGGCTTGCGGTCGAACCCGCCAAGGCCGAGTACGCGAGGATGGCGGGCCGTCTCGCGCCGCACCGGGCGGCCCGAGCCGAGCCGGCCACGGGGGAAGGGGACCCGGGGGCCACCGGGCCGTCCCCGTTCTCCCGGGTCACCGTGATCCGGCCGGGTGACGTGGACGTAGCCCCGGCCGTTCTCCCGGGTCACCGTGATCCGGCCGGGTGACGTGGACGTAGCCCCGGCCTCCCTGAACCCCCTGGAGCCGGAGCCGGGGTTCGCACTCCAGAGCCACGTGGACCTCGTACGGGCCCTGTTCCTTGCTGCCTTCGAGGGCCACGAACCCTTCCCGCAGGTGCTCGCACGGGCCCTGACCCAGTGCTACACGGCTGCCGGCTGGGACCTCGTCACGGGGGAGCCGCGCCCGGCCAACAAGCCCAAGTTCCTCCTGGACGAACCGGACGTCCCGCGCGCCGCGCAGTATCCGACCCTGGCGGACCTGCAGAGCACCGCCCAGCGGGTGGTCGAGACGATCGGATACGGGCGGGAGGTCACGGCGGACGTCCGTGGTTTCGTGGACGTACGCATCGGATCCCTGAGGGAAGGCACTCCCGGAAGGTTCTTCCAGGGCGGTCACCCGCTTGACGTCGCCGAACTCCTGGCCGGAAACGTCGTCCTGGAGCTGGAGACCATCACCAACGACCAGGACAAGGCGTTCCTGATCGGCGCCGTCCTGATCCGCATCGTGGAGCACCTGCGCGTGCACCACAGCGGGGGCGGGGTACCGCTGCGCCACGTCCTGGTGGTCGAGGAGGCCCACCGGTTGCTGAAGAACGTCGAGTCGGGTCCGGCGGCCGCCGCCGTCGAACTGTTCGCTTCGCTGTTGGCCGAGATCCGCGCCTACGGGGAGGGCGTGGTCATCGTCGAGCAGATCCCGAGCAAGATCCTGCCCGATGTGATCAAGAACAGTGCGCTGAAGGTCATGCACCGGCTGCCCGCGGAGGACGACCGCCGGTCCGTGGGCGCGACCATGAACCTCCAGCCCGAGCAGAGCGAGAGCGTGGTCGCGCTCCGCCCCGGGCGCGCGGCCGTGGCCGCCGACGGCATGGACCGGCCGGTGCTGGCCGCCGTCCCGCACGGCGAAGGGGACGAGGGTACCGACGGGGTCTGTACCGAACCACCCCTTCTGGGCAGCCGCAGCCCGCTCTGCGGCGCCTCGTGCCTCAGCAGTCCCTGCACCCTGCGCACGATGAACGACGCCCACCACCGCTCCCTCGCACCGCTGCACCTGCTCTGGGTCGAGGCGGCCGCCACGGCGCAGGCCATGGGAATGCCCCCGCCCAGTCCCTCGCCCACCGTACGGGGCACCCTGACGGCCTTGGCCGAACGCGACCTGGAGTGTGCCCTCGTCTACGCGGTGGAGCGGGCCGTCGCGGCCCGCGAGCCCCTGATGCGCGGGGAGGTCGACCCGGCGGACTTCGGCGCGCGTCTGCACGCCGTACTGACGGCCCGTCTGTTCGACACGCAGCCGCCGACAGAGGACCGCCGACGTTTCACGTACGCCAACTACCGCTTCCGGGACGTCCTCGAAGTCATCCACCTGGCTCGTGAGGAACGGCCTGAGGGACCGCACGACTACCCGCGCCATGCGGCGGAGTGGGAGGCCCGCGGGATCGTCCTGACCGGGACCTCGGGAGCCGACCATCGCCGACAGGTCCGCGCCCTGGCCCAATACGGGCCCGACCGCGCCCACGGCCGGGTCGGCGATGTCGTGCGCAGCGGCCTCTGCGAAGCGGTGACCGCGGTGACGGGGGGCACCACCCAGGAACACATCGGGCGCGCCTTTCGACTGGCCTGCGCCCCGGGGCAACTGGTGGACGCGCTGGTGGAGGAGGCCGCGGAACGCGTCGCCATCGAATGCGCCCGCGGAAAGGAGCCACGCTCATGACAGGTGCCTCGGACCAGGCCGCCCGCCCGCCCGAACCGGGTACCCCACCACCCGCGCCACAGCTGCCCGACGAGGGCGACATATCCACCGCAGGGGATGTCGGCCGCCGTACCGGAGCGGCCGCGGAGACGGCCACCGAGACGGCCGGCGAGACGGTACGGGCCGAGGGCAAGGGGGTTCCGCAGAGTGCGCCGGAGGACCGCGATTCCGACGCCACCGAGGGGACCGGCACCTCCGACTCCGGGCGGGACGCCGGTGATGGGCGGGACGCCACCGACGGCCGGGACCACAGCGACGGCTGGGACGACAGCGCGTCGCCGGGTGTCGTCGTCGATCGGGACGACACCACCGAGACGCACGACGGATCCCCTCAGGACAGCACCGGGTTACGAGGCCCCGGCGACACGGCGGAGCCGGAGGAGTCAGAGGAGTCAGAGGAGTCCGAGGAGGCGGACACCCGGGTCCTGATCTTCGCGATGGACTTCGACGTGGACGATCGGGATCCGGTACCGCCCGTGGCGGGCGACCCCGAACGGGAGGACGGCGCCGACTCGACCGATCCGACCGACGCCACAGACGTAGACGCCGACGCCACAGACGTAGACGCCGACGCCACGGAAGAAGACGCCGACGAACCCGACACCATTGCCTCCCTCACCGTCGACACGCAGGCGCCCACCCCGGACGCCCCCACCCCGGACTTGACCCCCCGGGTCACCGCCGGCACGAACGTCGCGGCCGTGGGGGAGTTCCAACCCGCGGAGCAGGCGCCGGACGGGGTGGAGGAGCCCACTCCGGCCCAAGGCACCACGGAGGTCCAGGCCGAGCGGGAGCGCACGGACAGCGCCGATCACCACCTGCCGCCCCCTCCCCCCGACTCGCCGGCGCGGGTGGAGTTCCAGCGCGTGGGCGAGGCGCTCCTGACGGACGACGGCCGGATCACGGACACCCCGGAGGCCAAGACCATCGCGATCCAGGCCCTCGCCGACCGCATGACGTCCACCACGCCCGAACTTGTCCTTGCTGCCATGAGCCTGCACATCGGCAACGACATGGCGCACCGTCTGGGCGACAGCCGCTACGTACTCGTACCGCACAACGCGCAGTACCCGTCCATGGGCGCCGAAGTCCTGCACGTCGACGAACTCGTCGAAGCGAACCCGGACCACGCCGACGACCGTGTGGTGCGCCTCGACACCCCGCAGGGCAACCGTCTGGTCCGCATGATCGCCGTCAGCGAGCTGATGGGCTCATGGTCGTACGGGTCCAACAACAACGTGAGGGTGCTGGCGCTACAGGAGGCCACCCGCGAGGAGTTCGGTCTGACCGCGGTCCTGGAATGGAAACTGGACGCGAAGACAGGGGACGCCGTCGGCCTCGAACTGCTCTACAACAAGGGCGCGCTGCACGACTTCCTGCGCAGCCAGTACGACCTCACCCAGGAGACCCTCGCCGAGCGGGGTGTCACCGAGGTGCTCTCCTACCGGGCGCTGACCTGGGCGGAGGGAGCGCCGACGCCGGACTGGGCCGGGCAGGAGGTCGGTGAGGCCGTGGAGGCCGGTCAGCGGCCGCTGGCGAGCTGGTCTGCCGATCGCTCGATCGTGGCCGAATGGATGGATCAGCGCGGCGGGAGCGGCGTCGTCCTTGTGGACCGTACGCCCGCCCGCGACATCCTCGCCCTCCCCCTGACGGGCATCGGCTACCTGGGGCAGAAGGAGTGGGTGCTGCTGCCCGGCGGCAGGCCCGTCACATTGGACGGTGTCGCACAGGGCGAACCTCCGGCGCCCGCGGCGCAGCAGACGGCCGCGAGCAGCGTCGCTCTCGGAGCACCGGTCCTCGCCACAGGCGCCAACGACCGTGCGACGGAGGACCCCACGGCCCGGGCGGAAGCCGCCGACGCACGTCAGTGGCAACCCCTGCAGATCCAGCACCAGCTCGACCGCAACGTCCCGCTCGACGACCTGATCCTGCGGGTCCTCGACGGTACGGAGCCGGCCCCCGACTGGTGGCCGAGGGACGAATCCGGCTATGCCATCACCCAGCGCGACCTCGACTTCCTCCACATCGACCCCGTTCAGATCAAGTGGCTGGTCACCGGGGAGGCGCCCATGGGCATGACCCCCGAGCTCTATCGAGACTTTCGCACGGAGATGCTGGCGGCCCTGGACAGCGACGGGATCGGCCCCTCGGCCGTCGACATAAGGATCAAGGGGAGCGGGGCCGACTACTACTCCGGTATCCACAAGACGGTCCCTCAGCTGCAGGACCTCGTCGCCGGCTCCGAGACGTCGGAGCGCTTCCAGGAGTGGGTCGGCGACAGAGAGGGCCCGTCGGCACGCCGCCCCTTCGACCTGATGTGGCGGCTGGGCATCGACCCGAAGCCCAGCGACATCGACTTGGACATCAACAGCACCGCCATGGTCAGAGCGGCCCGAGAACACTGGAAGGAACGACACACCGAGCGCTACGGGGGCGACTTCATGGACGGCCACGGCTACGTCAACGATGCGGCGGTCCGCGGCGCCGGCCCGGCCTTGGACGACTGGTCCGTCCGTTGGGAGGAGAAACTGGGCCGACCCATATCACTGGGCGTCTTCGAATCCAGCGGCCCTTTCGACACGGCAGGGATCGGCCGGCCCCTCTCCTCCCACTTCCGCGCCACGGACTGGGTCACACACCGGCCCGAAGAGCAGCCTTACGGTCCCGGAGGCGACGAGGCACAGACGGTGCACGAGCTGGAGCAGGGGGCGCGCGAGGTGCGGGACCGGGGTCGGGAGTGGCTCGCCACCTACATGGGGTCGGAGCTTTCCTCGTCGTCCTTGCACCCCGCGGTCGCGGCGCTCCGCGACGCCTGGAATGAGCTGCCCTTCCCGGCCGATCCCGAGGACGCCTCCCAGAGCGATCCCGAGGACACCCCCCAGGCCGATCCTCGGGACGCCATCGCCCAGTTCGCGGTCGCGGCCGAGCGGGCCAAAGCGGTCGCCACCGCAGTCGTCGGATCCGTTCGCTTCACTCAGTCCCACGTCCAGGCGTTGCGCATGATGGCCGAAGCGGCCGACCACCACTCCGCTCGGCTCTCGGCGACCTTCCCGCCCGACGGCCACTACATCCGACGGCCGCTCTCGCGGGCATCAGCCGAGACCACAGGACAAGAAGAACCGTGAGCCGGACGCGCCGTACGCTCACCCAGTCCGCACGCATCCTCCGCAGAAGGGAACAACCGCCATGCTTTGGCCCGCGCTCCGTGCGCTATCTCAGGGAGAGTTGACGCCCGATGGGTTGCGGTGGCTCCTGCAGAACTTCCAGCTGGAGGAGACGCCCCGAACGGAGGGGCCCGGATCGGCGGCGAGCATTGCGCACCGCTCCTTCACAGACCCCGAGAACGGCACGCGCCTCGTCCTCGACCTCTCCCGCATCAACGAGGCGGGATGGGTGTTCGCCCTGTTCCACGACGGGGAGCGTCCCTCGGACGCCACCGTCGCCCAGTACCGCACGCTCTTTCGCGATGCCATCGCCCGGCTGGAACTCGATCTCGTCGAGATCACTCCGGCGGTCACGGCCGACGAAGTGTTCGTCCCGGCCCCGTCCGGCACCACCGAGGTCGCCTCCGGCGCCCACTGGCCCCTGCCGTACGAGGACCTCGAGCGGGTCTGGTCCCACCTGGGTCTGCGCGCGGATGCGCCCCGGGAGGTGAAGGAAGTGAGGCTGCGCGAGTTGATGGCCACTCCCGCCTGGTCCGACGCACCCGAGGCCTTGCGCCACCAGGCAACCGAGTTCCTCCGCGACAGCTGAGCCGGAGGGGCGCCGACTCCGGTCGGCGAACGGTGATTTCGCGTCAAGCCGCCGTCTTCCGGTGCACGGGGGCTGACAGGGCCCCGATGGCGGGCGACCATGCTGCAACATCGAACGGGGGCGTGATGGGGGTTGTGAGGTCGGGTGCCGTGGCCGTGGCCGTGGCCGTGGTCGGGACCGGGACTGGGACCGGGACCGCGGCAGACGCGGTTGCCGCCACGCCCCTCGCCTTCGCGCGGGAGGAGGGCCGGTGACGCTAGAGAGCGGTCGGGCCCCGGAATCCCCCCCACCGCCTCCGCCCGCCGAGACCACCGGCGGTCCCGGTCCCGATAAGGGGGCGGACCCGGGGAGCCGCGCGGAGGCTGCGGGCGACAGCGGCGGCGACGGTCGGCGGGAAGGCCCGGACCGGGAGCCCGACGACGCCGACCGCAGCCAAGAGGGCGGCGCCGGAAAACGGGAGGAGGCGGACGGCACGGCGACCCAGCTGTCGGACCTGTCGTGGGACACGGACAAGCCGAGCGCGAGCGCCGACGCAGACGGGCCACGGCAGCCGGAGACCGGGCCCGACCGGGCGGATCACGGGCCCGGCGCGCAGCGCGACGCGGACTCCGGGCCCGCCCCGGAACGAACGGCGCAGCCCACCCCGGAACCCGGCAGGCCGACGGGCGAGACGCCTGATGAACCCGATCAGGGCGAGCCACCGACGGCCGACACCCCTGCGGCGGGTCCGGAGACGCCACAGGAGGGCAAGGACGGAGAACCGCCGTCGGAGCCGCCCGCCGACGACGATCTGGTAACCGACGATCTGATAACAGACCCTCCGGAAGATCGCCAAGCAGGCAAGGGGCCGGACGCCCCCGATGCGGAACGCCCGCAGAAGCCCGATGCGGCACCCCCGGAAAAGCCGGTTGAGGCCCGCCCGCAGGATCCCAAGGCAGGAGACCGGCCGTCCGACCCCCCGGGGGCGCAGCCCGCTTCGGGAGAGCGGGATCCGCAGTCCCAGTCCGGGCAGGCCGCGGATTCCACCCGGCCGCCCGGCGGCGGAGCCCCGGCGGAGACCGGAGGGCAGCCGGTACGGGACGGAGGTACGCGGAGCACGCAGGACGGCGTACCCGCGGATGACCACCCGTCCTCGACGCGCGCACCGGACTCACCGCGGGAGCCGTCGGCCGCACGGCAGGAACCGGCGCAAGCCCAGACGGAGCGCGGCGAGTCGTCTCCGTCCTCCTCCCCCTCCCGTTCCGAGGGTGCTCCGGCCCCCAACACCACCGACGCCACCGGACAGCGGCCGAATACGGCCGACGGAACAGCGCCGGTGGGATCCTCGGAGGGGGCCGACGCCTCGCGGAGCCGCCCGCCCGAGCAGGCCGACCCGCGGGACACGGCAACCCAGGAGGGTCCGCCAGGACGACCCGAATCCGCCTCGCGCGAAGGCAGCGCCGCCGATGCCTCCGGCGCAGGCGGCGCAGGCGGCGCGGGCGGCGACAGTCCGATGGACGAGTTCGGTCAGGCGATGGGGTCCTTGGCGGAGACCGCCGGGAAGGTGGCGGAAACCGTGATCGACGCGACCGTCGAGGTCGCCAGCGGGGTGATGTCGGGCATCGCCGCAGGGCTCGCGAGCGCGGAGTTCGAGGCCGGCGCGGCCTCCGCCCGCTCCAATTTCGCCGCCGGCGGCAGCCCGGACACGGGACGGGACACTGGGCGGGACCGGGGAGGTGACACCGGTCGACGCACGAGCGAGACGCCCGCCGGGCAGGAAGAATGGGAGGAAGGCGACCCGCCGCCCGCCGCCCGGCCACGTTCCGACGATCCCGACGCTGCGGGGGAGGAACGGACGCGGAGGGGGCCGGGATAGGCCCCGTGCGCGTATAGCCACGACCAAAGGACATCTATCGTTGTGCAATCGCCCCAGGTCCTGGTGTCCCCCGGTGGGGTACCTCGTTTGGGCGCCGACTCCTACCGGCTCGCCTCGACGGGGGCGCGGGCCGAGGAGGCGGCCAAGGCCGACTGACCGCTAGGGCGAGCGGAGCGTGCGATGGATTCGCGGGCATGCCGAAGCGGCCGCGGGGCCGGGGCGGCCCTGCGGCGCGCGGTGGCGTCGGTTGCCGGTCCTGTTGTGGGTGTGGGGTGTCTAGGGCTCCGGGGGTCGCCGGGTCGGTGATCGTCCGGGGCGCGTCCTCAGACTGAGCTTCGGCCTCGTAGGGGTCGGAGTCGCGGTCATCTCGTGATCATTCCATGGTGTCGGTTCAGGGCGAGGTGGCGGTCTGCAGTGCCTGTCATGGGGTGACCAGGCTGCTGCCATGGGCTGCATAGCAGGGGGGTGGGTGGCTGTCATGGTGGGGTTGCCCGTTCCGGTGTGCGGCTGGCCGGGGTCGGGGTGTGCTGGTGGGCATGGGTGAGGACGGCCGGTTGGCGCGGGGTGTGGTGGTGCGTTCGTTGCTGGCGGTGGATCAGGGGCCGGGGTCGGTGTCGTCGTTGCATGTGCGGGTGATGGCGGAGGCTGCCGGGGTGACGGTTCGGACGGTGTGGAAGCGGCTGGCGGAGCCGCGTGAGGGCCGTCTGGAGCCAGTGGTGCGGCCGACGCCTACAGTGCCAGTGGCTCCGTCGAGCAGGGACGTCAGGTGGAGGGCGATGACCTCGGGGTCGGCCGGGCCAGCCTCCTGCCTTGAACTATTCCCGCGGACCAAACCCACGCCCTAGACTGCGACCGCTCCAGGACTTGGCGATCATCGGGAGGGCGTGCGAGATGGAACGGGCACTAATCAGCGCATTCGCGGCCGTGGCGTTAGTCGTGTCCGGGGGGAGTGTCGCCACCGCTTCCGACGGTGCTTCGCCGCGCACGACTCACGGCCCTTGCCAGTACACACAGACCCCGGACGAGCCGCCGGCGCGCTCTGTTCCGCTGCCGCCTGACCCGCGGCGCACCCCCAGTCGTGGCACGGTTGATATGGCTGTTCCGACCAGCCAGGGCCTGCTCCCGCTGCACTTGGACCGGGCCAAGGCACCGTGCACGGTCCAGAGTTTCCTGCACCTGGCACGGCATGGGTTCTACGACCGTACGGTGTGCCACCGTCTGACGGCGTACCCAACGCTGAAGGTCCTGCAGTGCGGCGACCCGACCGGTACCGGTGAGGGCGGGCCCGGGTACAAGTACAAGGACGAGCTGCCGGTGGACCTGCCGCCGGCACCGACCGATCCGACCGGCGCGCGCCGCCTCTATGGGCGCGGCCTGCTGGCGATGGCCAACGCCGGTCCGGACACGAACGGTTCACAGTTCTTCGTCGTTTACGGCGACTCCGCGCTGCGACCGAACTACACGGTGTTCGGCACGGTCGGCGCCGACGGCCTGACGACACTCGACAAAGTCGCCGCCGGAGGCATCGAACCGACCGCGGAGGACCCGACACCGGTCGACGGCACACCCGTGCTGCGGACCGAGCTGCTCCGCGTCCAGCCGTCCTGCCAGCATTGACGCACCGCAGCGCGGCCACGTGCTCGATGAGCGTGCCTGGTGCCAAGCTGGCACGCGCCCATCGCCATCATTCATCTCGAACGTGTGTTCCGTACGGAGGGTTCAGGGGTCCATCTGTCCGTAAAGCTCGGTCCAGTTGGGGCCTGGCTGGCTGTGGGCGTCGAATCTGAGTGGGCTGATTCAGCCAACCTCCGATCGGGCTGCGGCGCGGGCAGCACACACGCGGAGCTCCTCAGCCGCGGCCATTGCGCGCTCCAGCGGCTTGGCCGTCGAGCAGCACGTCCAGGAGTTCCCAGGCCGAGGAGAAGCTCGCGCCGGTGCACGGATGACCGGGACCGGCCGGAGTGAGCTGCTTGGCGAGCTCGCGGGCCGCGGCCGGGGCGCAGTACGGTGCGGCCGACGAGGCGGAGGCGGCCGGTCTCGTTGTGGCGGCCGAGGAGAAGGAGTTGGGGGTGTGTCAGGGTGCCGGTGATGGCGCCGACGATCGCCTCGGTGGTGTTTCTGCGTCTGACCTTGGTCCAGCCGCGGGCGCCGGGCCGGTAGTTCTGGTTGAGGTCTTTCAGGACCACACCTTGTACACCCTCGGTCACTGACCATGTAACTAGCGCCTTGATCGTGAGCGCGTGGCGGGTGCGGGTGACGCTGGAGGAGTTCGACCTCCCTCCGGACGGAAGGCGCAGGGTTTCGGTCACCACCCGGTCGATCTGTTCCAGGCGTGCCAGGTCCTCGAACCGCGCCGGCGCCCCCGCCAGGACATCGGTCGCTTCCTGGCGCACGGCAGCCTGCACCTCGGGATGTCGGGCCAGCAGGTGCATGCACCAGGCGAGCAGGCTGGCCGACGCCTCCGCGCTGGCGGCGAAGAAGGTGATGACCTGGTCGACGAGTTCGATATCGCTCAGCCGGCTCCCCTCCTGCCCGCTCACTGGGTCGACCGCCTGCAGCAGCGACGACAGCAGGTCACCGTGATCGGCTTCGTCCACCCGGCGCGTGTCGATGATGGACAGGACCGTGCTGATCAGGCGTGCGTATGCGGCCTCGTAGCGTCGGTTGCCCAGGAACGGCTGCCGGCGCAGGGCCTCGGGCATGAGCATCCTGCGGACGATGCCCTCCAGGACGACGGTGAGGTCCTCCCCGCAGTCCATGACCTCGGACGGCGACAGGGTGGTGGCGAACATGCTCTTCACCGAGGCCTGCACGGCGATCTCCGTGACCTTCGGCATGACATCGATGGTCCGCGCTCCCTGCCAGCCCAGGAGCGCGTCGTCGACCACATCGCCCATCAGCGCGGCGTAGGCCGGGAACCGGCTGGGGTGGAAGGAGGGCTGGCTCAGTCGCCGCTTGCGCCGGTGACGCGAGTGGGGACAGGTGCCCAGCCCGTCACCCAGGACATCGCGGACCCGGTCGAAGAGCGGGCCTCCCTTGTCGAAGGTGCGGTCGTCGAGAAGAACCTGCCGGGTCAACGCCGGATCACACACCATGATCATCGACTGCGGCCCCAACCGGATCCGGACCAAGCCACCGTGCGCGGGCAACGACGTGAGGAAACCCAGAGGATCCCGGGCGAAAGACATGGTGTCTGGACGGCCAGGAGCTGGACCAGGGAGACATCACCCGCGGCTACGAGACGGCGGTCGGCACCATCGTGCCGGTCTCCGACGCTGACCTTGACGCGCTTCCGCTGCCGACGGCGAAGGCGATCGAGATCGTGGCGTTCGTGCCGGCCCAAGCGCGCGGGTTCGTAGATTCCCGAAGCCTGCAACGAGGGAACCCGTGCTCCAGCCCCGACTCTACGTAGGGTCGATGTACGGGTTCAGGGCGTGCTGCGAGATCTTCCGCTCGGGAGCGGCCGGGACCTCCAGCGTGAGCGGGTGACGGCACCGGGGAAGACGCTCAAGGTCACGCTTGGGAGGTCACGCCTGAGCGACGTGGGCGCTGGTGTCAATGTGTGGATCACTCAGACAGGACGGCTTCAGGGCGTGGCCTATCGGGCCCTGGACACTCTGGAGGAGGGCGGTTTCCGGGAATACGCGTGGGGTGCCAACGACGTCTGCCCGATTTCATCAGCTGCGGAGGCCACGGAGACCAAAGACCTGTGGCGCTCTTGCGAGAGCTGGCACACAGCTCAACGCCGCGACGAACAGGGCGTTTCGACACCAGAGCCCCCGGATGGGCGGGCTCAAGAGCTGATGCCCCGGTCCGTCGTCAACGTGTACGCCGAAACAGCGCAAAACGAACCGCTCCCCTGGTACTACGACGGTCAGCTGGGCGTAAGCCGTGTCTTCGCAGACTGAGTGGCCGCCGTCCCCTGGCCGAGAGCATCACCACGCTGGTGGAGCGACCGGAGGAGGGCTGACCACCGAGATGGCGAGCCCGAGCGCCCGGCCCTGCCGGTCCGCCAGTCGGAAGGCCGAGACCGCGTGCAGATGCTCGTGGGCCAGGTCCGTCTGCGGTCGGGCCCGAACGACATGGTCCCGGACGGGGACGCCGCTCTCCAGCACGCCCCGCACGAGGACCTCCGCCTCGCCCGGGTCCACCAGGTCGTACGCCTCGGGGAAGCGGCGCCCGATGAGATCCTTCGCGTGGACGCCCTGCATGGCGGACGTGGCCGTATTGATTCGGACGACCCGCAGCCCGGTGTCGATCACGTGCAGACCCACCGCACCGGGGACTGGGTGAACAGGGCATCCAGCAGAGCCTGCTCGACCTCGTTCACCGGAACGGAACCTTCGGCTCGAATCACGGACGCCACCTCCCGGGACCGGATCGCGACTCTCCGACCGCCGAGAGCCCTCCGTTCAAGGTCTATCGCCTCGCAGTGGACACCGCTAGCTGGACCGGATGCCTCCGCCGTGGCTCCCGTCCGCGCGGCGCGTGCCGGTCCGGCCTCCGGCGAACGGGTCAGTGCCCGAGCGCCGCCTTGGCAGCCACGATCACCAGGCCCAGAGCCAGGTTGACCAGCCCTTCGACCGCCGCCTGGCGGCGACTCGCGCCGGCCCGGACCGAGCCCACCACCGCCCAGGTGACCTGCTGGGTCACGGCGACGCCCAGGGCCAGCCAGGCCGTCCCAGCCAGCTCCAACCCCAGGGCCGGACTGATCAGGACCGCCGCCGCGGGGAGCATCGCCGCCTCCACGATGGACCACTCGTGCTTGGCGACATGACGGACTTCCCGCCAACTGAACCTCTGTCCGACCATCCGCTCGCCGGCCAGCCGCGCGTACACATGGGCCAACCAGAAGACCAGGCCGGTGACCATCAGTAGGACGGTGAGCTGTACGCGCGGGTACTGACCGACGGCACCCGCCGTCGCCACAACCGAAGCGGCGAGCATGGATCCGTAGACAGCACCCGCGTAGTCCGTGCGCTCGACCGCGCGCGGCTCTCCGTGGTCTCCTTCCCGGGGCTGGACAGGCGGACTGTTCATCCACCGAGCGTACGAGGCATGGTCGGAGTCGCAAGGCGCGGCGGGCCGCTGCGGGCCGAATCCACCGAATGGCCGCCGGGGGCAGACCTCCCGGTGAACAGCAGCCCAGAACGCACGAAGGCCGGCCACCCCGAATCGGGATGGCCGAGCTTCACTCGTGTCGCGCGGGGGAGCCACCGGGCCTCGCCCCTCAGCCGGCCGGAGCGCGCAGGAGCCGCTCCCGCGTACCCTCGGGTGCTCGCCGCAGAACCGGTGCGGCGGAGCTGAGTGAAGCGGCAAACGCGGCGACGAGATGGTGCGGCACGCGAGCGTGCGGTACGGCCGGGCGGGGCGGACGG
This sequence comes from Streptomyces sp. GL_148, assembly GCF_057834205.1. NCBI lineage: Bacteria > Bacillati > Actinomycetota > Actinomycetes > Kitasatosporales > Streptomycetaceae > Streptomyces > Streptomyces sp. GL_148. Next base: position 8,637,377 of record NZ_CM174396.1, read on the forward strand.
CAGTCCTTCGGCCCGCCCGGCCTCTGCAGAAGCAGGTATCCATCCGTGTTCATCCGGATCAGGCGTGGGCTCGCGGCCGTCTCGGAGGCCGCGGTGCTCTGCGTGCCGACGTCCTTCAGGACACCTGAAAGGAATGGGCCGGCATCATGCTGACCCTGACCCTGACCCTGACCCTGACCCTGGGCCTTGGCGGGAAGGCGGAGACGGCCAAGCTCGACGGCCAGGAGTTCCACTTCGACGACGGTTGGCGCATGACCGCGAGGGCACCTGGGAACTCTACGAGCCCGGCCGACATGGCGATCATCAGGATCGACCAGGCCGGGTAGTCGGGGAGGGACAGGAAGTTGGCGATGATGACGAGCGCGGCTATGCCGAAGCCAGCCACGCGGGCCCATGTTGCCGTCCGGAACAGCCCGAAGCTCACGAGGAGTGCGATGACGCCGAGGGCGAGGTGTATCCAGCCCCATGAGGTCAGGTCGAATGTGAAGACGTAGTTGGGAGTGGTGAGGAAGACGTCGTCCATGGCGATCGCCATGATGCCGCGGAAGATCCCGACGAGGCCGGTGATCCCGAGCATGGCGGCGGCGAAGGCGGTCAGTCCACCTGCCCAGGCTTACCGCGTTGTGTCTGCCGGCCGTTCGGTGCGCGTGGCGGTCATCGTGATCCAACGGGGCCGCGGCCCGCGGCACGCCAGGACGGTGCCGTGGCACGCGCACGCGCAGGGCGCCGGGCGCGATACGGCAGTGCATGGGAGTGGAAAACACCAGGGCTTCCCCGTCGACACCGACCGGGACGGCGGGAGCGTCGGCGTCGACGACGACCTCGCGGGTGGTGACGGCGGTCAGCCCGCGGCCCTGCCTGCCGTGCAGCAGCAGCCCCGCCGCTTCGGCCGCGCTCGAGACTTCGACGCCGAGCACCCCCAGTTCACCGGAATCCAGTCGCTCCCGGCGCCCGAGCCCCGCAGAGTCACCCTTCTCGTACGGGTTGTTGCTCACCAGCACGGCCTGGGGACCGTCCAGGACCAGCGCATCCGCACGGACGCTCAGCCGCGAGCCGCTGTCTTGCGTCAGCAGAGCCGGCAGCATCTCCAGAATGGTGCGGGCCGTGTCGTCCGTCGCCGCCTGCAACACCCAGCAGGTCGGCCCAGTCCTCGACGGCCTGCCGTGCCAGCTCGGCCACGTCCTGACGCCGGGCCGGATCCACCACGACGACCTCGGCACCCAGGGCCCTGGCCCGCTCCGCCAGGCGGAACTTCCCGACCTTTCCGCCGCCCGAGCGCGGATTCATCATCACGAAGGGCCGCTCGGCCCGGACGGCGGGGTGCTCCGGCATGCTCGACGCGGTGTCCTTGGCAAGAGCGGCGCTGCCCGCGGTGACGGCCAGCGCCCACAGACCGACTGAGGTCAGCACGACCCACAGCAGCCCGGCGGCCGAGTACAGAAGCAGGACGGCGAGCGGTGCGACGACCACCAGAAGCCCGGCAAGCCCCCTGATCCAGCCTTTGTGGTTGAGCTTCCACCACACGCCTGCCGCCGTGAGGTCGAACGGGGTTGCAGAGTCCGCTAGTTCGGATCGGTCCGGACAGGAACACATCAGGTGGAGACATGAGTCAGGACAACCCCGTACCGCTGGATAAGCCATCCGTGCCGCCGCGTCCCCCGGCGGCGCCGCACGTCCCGCAGCAGCACACCCAGGGTGGCCCCGGCCAGCCGTACCACGCGCAGCAGAGCTACCAGCAGCAGCAGTACCCGCAGCAGCAGTACCCGCAGCAGCAGCAGTACGGCCAGCCGTACCCGCAGCAGTACGGCCAGCCTATGCCGCCCATCATCATCAATAACTCGGCGGCGTCCTCGGCCAGTGCCGCCGCGGGGGGCGGGTGGGGGCGGGCCCCGTACCGCAGTCAGTCCATTGGCGTGCACTTCGTGCTGTTCATGTTCACGGCTGGCATCGGGAACGTCCTCTACGCCATGTCGGTCTCGAACCACAACCGCCGCAACGGCTACTAGCCCCCCTCGGCCCGCTGGTTCCCCGGCCCCTGCTCGGCCCTCGGAGCGGGGGCCGACCCATGCCCGCGGCTCCGGGTGCCGGGCCCGGCGGGGGAGGACCCGCTCGTCCCCGCCGGCCCCCGCGGTCCGGCGCTCGAACGGGGCGAGTGCGGCCAGTGTGGCTGTCGGGTCGGGGTCCGGCACGGCAAGGAACGGTGCGTGGCCTGTGGGCAGTTGACTCCTGAGAATGGCTCCGGGTGGGATGATCTGCCCGGGGCGACGACAACCAGGACCAGGACGACCGAACCATCGAGGGGGAAGCATGAACAACCCACACAACCCGACTTCTACGGCTCTCCAACTCCTGACGAGTATCGAGATGTTGGCCAAGAAATGGGAAGCCGAGGGCAATCACGAAGACGCGCGGACGGCCCGAGAGAAAGGGCCGCGGTTCGCCGCTGACCTCTCCGAGCTAATCGCCACCAACCCGGCAACCATGATCCCGGTCCTACAGGCGATCACTACCACCATGCTCGCCAACCCTGGCACCGCGTGATAGCGGCCCTCGTGTTCTCCGGAACCACTCAGGCCGCCTTTGAGGGCCTGGCGCCCAAACAGCGTCGCCAGATCACCGAAGCTCTCGACAAGGCCGCTGGAAAGAAACCAGGCAAGCTCGGGGTGTGGCGCTCCGGCCCGAAGCACCGGCTGAACGTTACCTACGAAGTCGCCGCAGACCACGTACGGGTCACCGGAATCTACACCTGGCCCTCTCGCCCCACCGCAGCCCCGTACAGGGGGGCCGACATGCAAAAGGATGGCCGCGGAGGCTGGATGCTCCGCAACCGCCACGAGGAATAGCCGGCCACCTCGACGGGGCTACGGCCCCCACACTGTCCCTGACGGTGCGGGGGCCGACCCAGCCACCTCGACGGGTGGCTTTGTTCATGTCAAGCGGGTTCTGGCACACATTCCGTGAGGACGATCAACGACGCTGGAGTTCGTCACCACCCGCAGGCCATGGCGTTCAATCAGTCCAGCCCTCGGTATTGGAGCAGGATTCGTAGGAGTAGCGGGTATCGCGATCCCACTCCTCCCCGGTGATTCGTTTGTATGCCCGGTCCGGGGTGTAGAGCAGGTGCTCGGCCCAGATGAGGTCGGTGGCGTAAGGAGTGAAGACCGAAGGGTCTTGGAGGACGCTGTCGAACTCGGTGCGGCCGGCGGCGACGACCGCGGCACGGGTGTAGAGGAAGGCGTCATCGGACAAGTCGTGTCCGTACTCCTTGCGGTCCAGCCGGTAGAGCCCCCACGGCAGTTGTTCGGCAAAGCCGATGACCAGCGACAACGGGGACTGGGCAAGCCGCTCGGTGAGCGTGGCTGCAAGGAGTTCGGCGTCCGGGTCAGGTTCCGTGGGCCTACAGTCCTCGATGAGCTGCCAGAAGGCGTCTTCGTTCATGCCGGCGAGCATGCCGCAGCGGTCTGACACTCCTGGCTCCGGGTCACCAGTTTGCTGCGGCTGTGAGTGGGCGTTAAGAAGCCATCTCATTTGGTCCTCGCGGGGTAGGCTCTCGTTCATGGTGGGGATCGTTGAGCGGCTGGTGCCGGACGAGTTGTGGGTGCTGTTCCAGCGGGTGGTGCCGGAGGCGCCGTCGCGGCCCCAAGGCGGTGGACGGCGCCGGCACGGTGACCGTGAAGTACTGGCCGCGATCGTGTTCGTCGCGACGTCGGGTTGCACCTGGCAGCAGCTGCCCACGGCATCGTTCGGCCCTTCGGGGGCGACAGCCCACCGACGGTTCTCCGAGTGGAGCAAGGCCCGCGTGTGGGCAAAGCTCCACCGCCTGGTCCTCGACGAACTCGGCGCCCGCGGCGAGCTCGACTGGTCCCGCTGCGCGATCGACTCGGTGAACATGAGGGCCTTGAAAAGGGGGATCTGACAGGTCCGAATCCTGTCGATCGGGGCAAGTACGGCTCGAAGATCCACTTGATCACCGAGCGGACCGGTCTGCCCCTGTCCGTCGCAATCTCGGGCGCCAACCTGCACGACAGCCAGGCCCTCGAGCCCCTCGTCCGCGACATACCGCCCATCCGCTCACGCCGCGGACGCCGACGACGCAAGCCCGGCAAGCTCCACGCGGACAAGGGCTACGACTACGCCCACCTGCGACGATGGTTACGCGGACGCGGCATCAAACACCGCATCGCCCGCAGAGGCATCGAGTCCTCACAACGGCTCGGCCGCCACCGATGGGTCATCGAAAGGACCATGTCCTGGCTCGCCGGCTGCCGACGACTCCACCGCCGCTACGAACGCAAGGCCGAGCACTTCCTCGCCTTCGCCAGCCTTGCCTGCACCCTCATCTGCTACCGCCGACTGGCCAAATGAGATGACGTCTAAGTCCGACCTTCCTCGGTTCGTGATCGCTCGATCGTGGTACTGATCGCCGTCCGGGCCGCCTGGTGAGCATGTCCGTGCTGAGATGCGGGGCGTGAAGAGAGAGCCGTACCTCAGCGACTTATCGGACGAGCAGTGGGCGTTGATCGAGCCGATGATCACGGCCTGGAAGCAGGACAGGGTGGCGCGGTCGGCGACCGGAGATCCCGGGTCCTGCGACCTCCGGGAGGTCGTGAACGCGATCTTCTATCAGAACCGGACGGGCTGTCAGTGGCGATTCCTGCCACATGACTTCCCGGCCTGGTCGGCGGTGTTCTACTACTTCGGCCTGTGGCGCCAGGACGGGCTTGACCAGCGGATCCAGGAACTCCTGCGCTGCCAGGTGAGGGAGAAGGCCCGCCGATTAGAGGACCCGTCCCTCGTGATCATCGACACCCAGTCCGTCCGTGCTGCGGCGGGTGTCCCCAGGACCACGACGGGGCTGGACGCGAACAAGAAGGTCTCGGGGCGCAAGCGGGGACTGGCCGTCGACGTGCTGGGGCTGATCATCGGCGTCGTCGTAATGGCTGCCTCGGCGCACGACAACGCCGCCGGCATCGCCCTGCTCGACCAGGCCGCCGAGCGGTGCGGAATGCGCCTGGAGAAAGCCCTGGTCGACCAGGGCTTCAAGGAAGCGGTCATCGTTCACGGCGCACTGCTGGACATCGGCGTCGAGGTCGTCCGCCGCAACCACGCCGACCAGGGCAAAGGGTTCGTCCCGCAGCCCAAGCGGTGGGTGGTCGAGCAGACGAACGGCACCGCGGACACCACTCCCGCTGCTCGGTCGACAGCTGCGCCCACGTGCCCGGTTCCTGCTGCCGCCACCGCCACTTGCCCACGTCGTCCTCCAAAGACCACGCCTGGTGCGATGGCCGACAGGACACCGTCGGCGTCGACAAGGTCCGCCAGGACGCGGTAGTGCTGCTGCCAGTCCAGCTGCCACGGGCAGTCCCAGTCCGGGGCGATCACCGTCAGCTGCTGCGCGCGCTTCGCCGTCCGCTCCGGGTCCTTGCCCAGGCCGCCTTTCCGGCGCAGGTTCGCCATGTGCTGCCCGATGGGCACCATCGCCTCGCCCTCGCCCCACATCGCGTCCTGACGCGGCGCGAGGTGCCCGGTTGCCCGCCGGTAGGACCGGAGTGCGGCGAGCTTGTTCTCCCACGCCTCCTCGCCCGGCTCCCAGACCATCCCGGCCTCCGGCGCGTCCAGCAGGGTCTTGCGCCTCTCCTCGAGTTCGCCGGCGCGCAGGGCCTTGCGCTGTTGGTGCACCCATCGCCCGAGGGGGAAGTCCTTCGTGACGCCGACCTCGACCTCAACGTCGTAGGGCAATACAGCTAGGCCAACGATGTGTCAGTGGTGGCTCCTAGCCTGATGGTTACGACGCGTGGTCGGGGAGACCCGACCACCCCGTCCGTCACGCCCTGCGAGGAAACGGTCCGCGTAGGGCGAAGAGAAGGGGACCATACAGATGAAGACTCGACGACGAGTGGGCCGGGCCGCGCTCACCGCGGTCCTGGGGCTGTCGCTCCTGGGTGTCGGAGCACCCGCCGCGAGCGCGGACGCCAACAGCGGCGCACTGCCGATCAGCTCGTATAAGGACATCGTGGTCGACGGCGTCCACCAGCACGTCTTCCTCAGCGACCCGGTCGGCGGCAGCGTCCTGGTGACCGACTACCAGGGCCAGGTCGTACAGCGTATCGACGGTGCGGCCGGCGCCTGGGGGCTTGCCCTCTCCGCCGACTCGGGGACGCTCTATGTGGCGTTGCGGGATGCCGGGGCGATCGCTGCCGTGGACACCGCCACCCTGCGGGAGACCGCGCGGTTCGACACCGGCACCGGTGCGGGCGTGTACGCCGGCCCTACCTCGCTGGCGACGGCTGGCGGCCAGCTCTGGTTCGGCTATGCCAAGGACACCTGGACGGGCGCGCTCGGCTCCGTGGACCTCTCGGACGCCGAGCCGACGGTCACCCTGGACCACGTCATGGACGATTTTGGCGGCTTCCCGCACCTGGTCGCCTCCCCGGCGGATCCGGACCTCCTGGTGGCCGCCGAGGCCGACGGCAACTCGGTCGCCGTCGCGCTGTACGACGTGGGTTCCGGGCAGGCCGAGCGGCGTGAGCAGAAGGTGGGTCCCGGCCCTGAGGGATGCTCCAGCCTGCAGGATCTCTCACTGACGCCGGACGCGAGGCAGGTGGTCGTCTCCTGCGCCGAGCCCGACGTGCACCAGGTGTTCAGCGCCACGGACCTGACTCACCAGGGCCAGTACGCGGTCGATGGCAACCCCGTCGCGGTGGCCGTCGCCCCGGACGGCACCATAGCCGCCGGTACCTACGCCGGCGGCGGACAGCCGGACGTCTCGCTCTTCACGCCGGGTGAGGCGGCGGCGTTCAAGAACTGGGACCTCCCGGCGACCTCGGACGAGTTGTACGCGCCCGAGGACAGGCTCCGCTCGGCGGGCCTGGCCTGGGCGCCCGACGGCGGGCGTCTTTTCGCGGTCACCGAGATCGGCGCAGGCCACCTCACGTCCGTGGGGCTGCGGGTCCTGGACATGCCGCAGGTCTCCACCAGCCTCACCCTCACGGCACCCGCCACCTCACCGCGCAACCACGACCTGACGCTGACAGGCCGTGTGGTCTCGCCGGTCCCTCTCACGGCGGACAGCACCGTCGACGTCATACGGCTCGACGACCCCTCGCTCGGCGAGGGCACCCACATCGGCACTGCCCCAGTGGCCGCCGACGGCACCTTTAGCTTCGTCGACCTGCCACGTGCGAAGGGCTCCGTGCAGTACACCGCGCACTATTACGGCGACGCGCGTCACGCCTACTCATACGGATCGGTCACGGTGGACATCGTCTCGGACTGACCGCTAGCCGCGGCCCTCCCGCCCTGCATGCCGTGAGAGGGCCGCGGTACCGGGCAGCGGTGGGTCTCTGGTGGGCGGTCTCCGCTTCCGCAGTCGAGCACGCCACTCGGGAGGTCTACCTGCGGGTGTGCGCGAGGAACGTGATGAATGCGGCCGGGCTGAGCTGGAGGAGTGGTCCGTCGGGCCACTTCGAGTCCCGGCCGGCCATGACCCCACGGCGCCAGGACCGCCCCACACGCCGGACACGTCAGCCGACCCTGCCGAGGCTGACGCTCCACCAACAGCACGTCCGAGTCCACAATCAGCACCGACAGCCTCCGCCTGACCTGCAACGATCAGCCGGAACCTCTCCAGAGGGGCCAGTATTCATGTTCGGATCACCCGGTCGGCGGCCTCGTCGAGAACAGCCTCACCCCCGCCGTGCTGCCGTTCCCGGGCAGCAGGGATGATGCCTCCGTGGCGACCAACCTTGAGCTCTTCGCGGACTACTTCCAGATCCACGTCCTGGACCAGGAATCCGAAGGAGATTTCAGCGGCGTGTGGACCGAACAGACCGTCTTGGACGGGCTCGGCGTCATCGAGGATGCCCTGGCCATCGGCACCGCCGTCAACGACACCGTGGCGGTCAGTGTCCGTGTCCTCGCAGATCAACCGGACGACGACAGCGACGATTTCGACCACGTCGTCGAGGCGAGCCTCCACACGCCCTCGGGACGGCTCATCGTGATGGGCTGCACCGACTACCTCGATGACGCGGCGCGATTCGACGTGCCTGCCGGCTGGACCCGAGCCCGAGCCTCTCGGCGAAACCTCGCCGCTGCCATCCGCTGGCTCGAGTCAGACGAGGAGCCCGAGGCGACCGAGGAGGTCCGGCTACAGACCTGGCCCGCTCCGTTCTCCGCACCGCACATCGTCAAGCGGTGGACCCAACCGCAATAGCCTCCGCCGCGGTACAGCTCTTGGTGTCCACCGTGTCGTCGCACACCAAGTCCGCCCTAGGCCTCCGGCCTCTCACACGGACGTCTCCACCGTGGCTGTCGCCAGGCCACTCGTTCCTTTTCATACAGAACGTCGCACAACACACCAGCACGCGGCCTGGGCACGCAAACAGGGTCCAGGCCGGCGAGCCCGAAGCCAAGTTCCACCTTGCCGCCGACAGCCGCTTCCGGCCCCTGGCCTTCGCTCTAGGCCGACGGCGCCCATCGAGGATCGCCCGATCCTGGGCCCGCTGTTCGGCAGGAGGCGTCACACCGAGACAGCGACCCCGACGATCACAGCCGTCATCGCAGCGCTGCGCACCGCCGCGCGGCAGGGGCGCGCCGGGGACCTCCCGGCGGACTAGGACAGGCCGTCGAGCGGCCGGAGGAAGCGGCGCTCGTACCGCTTGATGCAGCGGGTGTCACGAGCCAGTTCGAACGCTTCCTGGCACTCCGCGTCGGACATGCTGTCCGTGCGGTACTGCTCGTACGCGGCCAGGCTGGGAAAAGAGAAGAGGGCGTAGGCGATGTCGCTGTCGCCCTCACTCGGCAGGAAGTAGCCGTGGTGCGTCCCGCCGAAACGGTTGACGAGCCGGACCCAGCGGCGACCGTATTCTTCGAAATCCTCAAGCTTGTCAGGGTCGACCTCGTACTTCAGATGAATAGTGATCATGCCTGCATGATGCCGTGTGATGGTTCGGACTTCGTGATCAGAACCAGGGGGGTACCTGCTGCTCAAGTAGTGCCCGGCGGGGAACCACGTGCCCGGACACAGCGCCCCGCCAACGTGCGGGGCTTTCACGCGTCACAGATCAGCCACAGCCCACCCACACCGGTCCCGGCGCCGACACCATGACGCTATGCGCACACACCACACCACACCACACCATCACCCTCCTCGCCGCCGCCGGCCTCCTCGCCCTCACCGGCTGCTCCGAGGCCGTCACCAGCGAGCCCAAGCCCGACGACAAGGTTGCCGCCTCGCCATCCGCATCGCAGTCGAGCATCGCCCCCGAGGCGCTCAACTCCGCAGCCGCAGCCGCCGGCATCCCGCCCAGCCCCGCCCCCGAGCAGCGCGCCATCTACCTCGCCGCGCTCAACAAGATCGACCCCGAAATCGTCAACGGCAAGGACGACAAGGCCATCAGCCGCGGGCTGAGTCAGTGCCAGTCCATGAAGGACGAGAAGGACCCGACCAAGCGTGTCGAGTCCACGAACCGGCGCTTCATCAGCCCCAACCATCCGGACGGCTTCGGCCCCACCAAGGCCGCCTTCATCCTCGCCGCCGTACAGACCAACCTCTGCCCCACGTACTGACGGGGCCACAGACCACCAGACCCGCTGTACGGGATCGGCCTGTAGAGCCGTGGTGCCCAGTGGGAGGGCAACGCTTCCCGACGCTCCGGGAGATCGGGGTGATGGCCGGCCTTTCGAGCATCTCGTCCGTCGAGCTGGCCCTGCTGGAGAAGGGCGGACTGCTGGTACGGGGGACGCGGTCTTGGAGCAACATCGAGGTCACTGCCACTGGGTAGCGGCGGCTCGCTACCGCGCAGAGCATCACGGCCGGACCGGCGGCGGCTGACGGAGCAGTGAGATGACGGTGTTCCTGGTCGTCCTCCAATTCGAGGAGGGCGGCGGCCGCGCGGCCACGGGGGAGTGGGAGGTCGAGGGGACGGCGCGGCGTGCCGGCCGCCGTCGCCGAGCTGGTGCGGGGCCTGCTCGGGCTGTTGGCCGATTGGCAGCGGTCGATCGGCGAGCTGGGCCGCGTGCTCACCACGGCAGCTGAAGGCCGACCGCTGCCCGGCTGGTCCATCGAGGCCGGCCGCCGCGAGGGCATCGGGTGGTGCCGGGCCCGCACCACGCTGCTGGAGGCCGTCGCACGCCACCACCACGCTGACCTGCTCGCCGCCGTCGTCGGGCTGGGCGGTGAGCTGGGGCTCCCAGCTACCCGTTACGGGCGCTTCAGGGGGGCGGTCGTCCCAGAGGGCTGCGCGGGGTCAGCGCCGGCCGCCGCCGATGCGGCGGTCGTCGGCCAGTGCGGTCAGCGGGCCGAACTCGCGGGCCAGCTGGTTCCACGTCAGAACCTCGCCGCAGCGGGCCGGGAACTCCTTCGGGTTGAACTCGGGCATGGTCCAGGTGCCAGTGCCCCGGTCCCGCAGCCACAGGTCCCCGTCACCGTCGACCACAGTCGGCGGGACCGGTACGGGCTCGGCTTGATCGGTGGGCTCCCAGGTGACCCGGCCCGGGTGGGAAACGCGGCGCAGCTCGGTGGTGGCCAGCCGCGCGGCCAAGTCACGGGTGGACTCTTCGGCGTCCTTGACCGACGCGAGTCGAAATGCGTCGTCAAGTACGGGCAGGGCTAGATTCTTGCTGCGCTTTGAACTCATACGCTGACTACCTCCGGTGGGGGGCATCACATCCGTTATGGCACCCCGTAGAGGAACACGGTAGCCGAGGCGGGAGCCGGGCCGGCTACGACGGCTGTGCAGGTGGAGGCGCTGGCACCGGGTGGTGGGGCTAGGTGGTGAGCTGGTCCTGGATGTGGCGCAACCCGTGGTGGTAGCGCTCAGATATGGCTGTTGGGGTCTGAGAAGGTGAGGCCGCCGGGGGCGAGCGGACGTCGGGCCGGGGCGGGTGCGGGCTCGGGCTCGCCGGGCGGCTGGCGGAAGTCGGCGCCCTGCTCGACCGGCATCAGCCGGCGCCCACCCGCCTGGGCGGGTACGGGAGCGTCGCAAGCGGGCTCGGAGAAGGTGGGCAGCGAGAGCGGTCGACGGTCGGTCATGATCCCTAGTCTCCCAGGTCCGGCCCTGCGGGTAGGACCAGGCCGCTATCAGCGGTGATAGTGCTCTGGCCCTGGCCGGCAGGGCCAGGCTGGTTGTTTGAGCTCACCAGAACAGAGCGGTTAAGCCACTGCTACCGCCGGTGAACCGGCCCGGATGGCCGAGGCCGGTCGGCACACTGCGCGGGTGACCACGACCCCCGCCTGAACCGGGTTCAGAAACCTCCACGCTCAGACCCCGACGCCAGCGCGTGCGCCCAAACCCTCCCGACCTGGCCCTGGCCGCCCACTCGGTTCAAGAAACAGCCGTTCGGCAACCCGTCACGACGTGGGACGGGTCCTCGCAACCGGCGAGGCGTACACAAGACCCGCCCATCACAAGAAGGCCACCAAGCCCCGCCGGCCGGATAAATGAACAAGCTGACCTGCGCTGGGGAGCTTCGTGGGGAGGTTCCGGGCTCCGGGTGTCCCAGAGGAGCCCGAGGAGGTCGTCAGGACCAGTGTGGGCCCGTGACCTGCGGTGGGGAGGTTTCTGGTGAGGTTCGCGGCCGGGGTACGGCCGGGCATGATGGGCTCGGCGTGGGCTGACGTGCAGCCCACGGGGACCTGGTGGGACCGGCTGGGTTGGCCGCCGGACGCGGTAGAGGAGAAGTACCGACCCGGCCCGCCTTAGGCGTAGGCGTAGGCGCCGACGCCCGCGCCGAGCACCCGCCTCTGGGGCTGCAGGACAGCCTCGGGTACCCGTTCCCCGGCGCGGGGAGCCGCGAGGCCGGGGGCGGCGAGTTCGGCCGCCAGACGGCCGCGACGTGGCGCCCTGTCGGCGGTTGTAACGGGGTCGGCGGCGTGCGGAAGCTGCGCGTGACCGCAGCACGCTGACGTTGCTCGCCGACCCGCCCTTTACCGGGGCCCCCAGAGCGAGGTGGCGGTCCAGGGGCCCTGGGCACGGGGCTCGCGCACGGATCAGCTAGCGGTCTGTTCGTCGGCCAGCGCCTTGCCGGCCTGCTGCCAGCTTTCGTACGTAGCGGTGTGCAGCGTCTCCATCCGGCTGAGCGCCTTCGTGGTGTCGTCCTTCTTCACCGAGCTGTTGGCGAATTCCAGGAGCACCTCCACCATCGCGTGGCTCTTCCAGAGCCGCAGTTCCGCCTCGCCCACGAGCTCCGGGCCGCCGGTCATCATCAGGTCAGCCAGACGCTCTCGGGCACGCCACTCCCGCTTCCGGTGCCACCAGCCCGCGTCCCGCCGGTTCAGCTTCCGCGCCCTGCGGATCTGCTCCACCATGACCCGGATCAAGTGATCTCGACCAAGGCCGGGCTTCTGCCACTTGATCTTGAACTGCACCCTGCCGCTCCCTGGCCCGCCTGGGGCCTGCGGCGGAGGAATCTCGGCTGCGGTGGTGGGGGCGGTGGGACTAGCGTGGCGGTTTTGCGGAGCGGGGGAGGGACTTGCGATGCTGGTCATGCCTGGGCGGCGGACGTCGACGATGGAACTGCTGGCTGTCGAGGCGGCGGGCCGAGGGATGCCGGTCAGGGCCGCGGAGGAGCCCGGCCTGACAGGCCCCGCGTACTGGTACGGCGGGCCGGTCGCGGGCGCGCGGCTGGCAGGCCAACTCGGGTTCGCGTTGCTCGAGCCGGCGGACGGCTGGCTCGCCGACCTGCCCAAGAAGTTCACCGGCCGTCAGGTCCGGGCGGGGACCATCGCGGACGCATGGGCGCTCGACCAGCCGACGTTCGTCAAGCCGCCGCGTGACAAGTCCTTCCCGGCCGATGTCTACACCGACGGCTCCCGGGTGTCCTCCGCCCTGGACCCGGCGACACCCGTGCTGCTGTCCGACGTGGTGACCTTCGCGGCCGAGTACCGGCTGTTCCTGCTGGACGGTCGCATCGCTGCGGCGAGCCGGTACGCAGTGTTCGGCCGGCTCGACCCCCGCCCGCTCGGCACGGACCGTGCGGACCGGGCCACCGCGGCGGAGATCTCGGAGTTCGCCGACCGGCTGGCCGCCGCAGCCGGGCACACGCTGCCGAGTGCCGTCGTCGTGGACATCGGGCAACTGCTCGACCCGTACCGCCCGGGCCACCGCTGGGCCGTGGTGGAGGCCAACATGGCGTGGTTCTCGCACGCCTACGCCGCCGATCCGGCGCGGGTGCTTGACGTGGTCCTGCGGGCGGCGGGCCCGCGCGAGCACATGCGGCCGCAAGATCTGGCGTTCGAACGGCACTGATCCGCACCGCGTGAACTGGGCTCCCCAGCGGTCGGCCCGGCCCGGGTCGCACTCCAGGGACTGACCCCTTCCAGCTCGGTCAAGATCACCTGTCAATCGGTCAAGATCGCGTGGCAGAGGACACGCACGCCCTGTGTGACCTGCCGAAGGACGGTGAGCGGATCGTCCACCTGCGGGTGCGGGTCGGGAAAAGCCGCGCGACGGTGGCGGCTGAACTCGGCCGGCACCCGGAGGTCTACCGGGAGTGGGAGACCGGCGGCGGACACGCCCCGGAAAAGATGGCCGGCCCCGCGACGGCTGGGAGGACGACCCCCGACGGCCTGGCTGGGGCTGGCGGGTACACCCCGTTCTTCACCAGGCCCATGGTCGAGAAGGGCACGAGCATCGACGGCACTTCGCGGCAACCGGTCAAAGGGGCCGCACGAGTACAGCAGGCCCGAGCACGAAGGCGTCTTCGAGGTGCCGGCCGAACGTCTCCACCAGGCGCTCCAACGGACCGGGGCCGGCTGGGAGGCCGCACCCCGAGGCCCTGCGCGCGGGTTGACCGTCGGGGAGATGCCCGGGGCGACGGTCGAGCAGGCCCGCCTGTTCACCGACCCGGCGCGTGCCGAGCTCGACATGGTCTTCCAGTTCGAGCACGTAGGGCTCGACCACGGGCGGGGCAAGTTCGATCCCCGCCCGCTGCGGCTCACCGACCTCAAGGCCTCGCTCGGCCGCTGGCAGTCCGGCCTCGCCGACGTCGGGTGGAACAGCCTGTACTGGAACAACCACGACCAGCCCCGGGTGGTCTCTCGGTTCGGTGACGACGGACCGAGCCACTGGACCCGGTCCGCGACGATGCTCGCGACCGTGCTCCACCTGCACCGGGGCACGCCGTACGTCTACCAGGGCGAGGAACTCGGCATGGCGAACGCGCCCTTGCGCACCATTGAGGACTGGGACGGTAGGTCGTCCACCCCGTCACAGGCCCCACCCCGCACCCTTCGGACCGAGTTCTCACGAACAGCGAAGACGACGGGCCGCACAGGGGCCGACCACGCACATGCGGCCTTCGGGCGGGCCGGGAGATCCGCGCGAGCTGGAGCTCTTACGCGACCTTGCGCCGGAAGGGTGGCTCGCTGTGGCCGGTACCAGCTGGTGCCAGTACCGGCCACAAGGGTGGAGTTGTGCTCAGAGGAGTCGGTTGTAGGTGTTCCAGCCGGAGCTGACGCGGGTGCGGTCGTTGAACGGGTCGGTCGGGTTGCCGGTGCCTTTGTACAGCCACAGCACGCCCGTGGTGTCGCGGGCGACGAGATCGGCGCGGTTGTCGCCCGTGACGTCGCCGACGATGCTGAACTGGTTGTAGATCTTCCAGCCGGAGCTGACGCGGGTGCGGGCGTCGAACGGGTTGGTCGTGTTGTTGTTGCCCTTGTACAGCCACAGCACGCCCGTGGCGTCGCGGGCGAGGAGGTCGGGGCGGCTGTCGCCTGTGATGTCGGCGGAGCCGATGAGCTGGTTGTACAGGTTCCAGCCGCCGCCGACCCGGGTGCGGGTACGGAAGGGGCTGTCCGGATTGCCGGAGCCCTTGTACAGCCACAGCACGCCCGTGGTGTCTCGGGCGAGGAGGTCGGGCTTGCCGTCGCGGTAGATGTCACCGGCGCCGATGAGCTTGTTGTAGGTGTTCCAGCCGCCGCCGACCGGGGTACGGGGCGCGTACGGGCCCTTGCCGGAGAACTGGCGCTGGTAGTGCCAGAGCACGCCGGCGGCGTCACGGCCGACGAGTTCACCGTTCCCTGTCATCGCGCTGGCCGGGGTACCGGACGGGTACCTGAGGTATTCGGTGACCGGGGTCAGCTTGGTGAGCTGGTTGTAGGTGTTCCAGCCGCCGCCGATCAGAGACTTGTCACCGGACAGCGAGCCCTGCCCGTTCCCGAGGTACCGGAACATCTGGCCGCTGCTGTCGCGAGCGAGGAGCTGGTGGAGTCGACGCAGCGGCCCGCTGCCCACCTTGAAGGAGGCTGCATCCCGTCTATAGCCTGCACTGGGCGTAGAGGTGTAGATGCTGCTGGTGCTGTCCACGGTGAGGGGTGTTGTGCTGCTGCCGGCGGGCACCGTGACGGTGAACTCGATCCAGTGCTCGCCCGCGGTGTAGTTGCAGTCGGCGTTCGTCGAGTAGAAGTTCACGGTCGGCTCGAGCGTGCATGACATGCCGTTGCTGGTGCTCAGATTGCTCAGACGGGCGAGCGAGCCGAATGCCCGGTCGGGTGAACCCACGCCCGGCAGGTAGACGAGGTTCCGCCAGCCCGCGTCCAGAGCGTGCACGTCGAGGCGGTGGCGGACTGACTTGCCGGCCGGAACATCGGGTGTGGTGAAGGTGACCGTGTTGCGGGCGGCCCGCGCCAGGCTTTTCACTGTCACCTTGGCCGAGCCGCCGGTCGGGCCGTCGGGGCGGGTGCCGGCACTCTGCGCCATCTTTATGCCGGCTTGCAGGTCCCCGCCGGCAGGCACGTATGCGTAGCCCTGGTAGACCGTCGTCATGTCGACGGTGTCCTGTCCGATGAGGAAGTCCGGAGAGTACCTGTCCCATACCGAGCAGGCGTAGACGGAGATCACCCCGTCGACCTTCTCGCACATGTTGGGCTGCTTGGTGAAGGACGCGGGCAGTGCGTCGGTCGCCGCTACCGGCCCGTCGAGCGGCTTAGTGGAGAACGCGTAGACCATCGTGCCGCGCGGAACGCCGAGCCCCACCCCGTTCTGCCACAAGGTACCCGGCGCCAGCACTTGGTCCCAGGGATGGACGGCGATGGGATTGGCATCATCGGCTGCTGCCGGGCCCGTCATGACACCGACACCGGCCGCGACGGCCGCCACGGTGGCTATGGAGACCGCTCTGCGCAGAGTCCTCTTCAACTGGTCCTGACTTTCGAGTGAGAGACCCCCGCAGACAGCGGAGAGTCCGGTTGTAAGGCGCCGGGCCCCGGCCAGGGTCAGCCGCTCGGTGCCTGGATCCCAGGGCATGGAACTTCGAATCGCCATCCAACGCCGGTACACGCCGCAGATGTGATGGCGGATAGGAGACGGCGAGCCGGGAAAGCCCCGAACTTTGCTACGCCCCCTTGTTCCCTGCCCAGGAGATCATCAACTGCCGACGACCAGAGTGCCAACCTTCTGAGCAATCGTTTCACCATCGCCGCCGCGATCCACGAAGCGGAACCTCACAGGACGCCCGCCGAATGGGGATATGGGGGCGGAGGCCGACAGTGCGGTGGTGGTGGGCAGGGGGGAGGACGGCGAGGGCGAGCGCGGCCAGGCCGCGGCGCAGCAGGTTGTTGTTGTAGCCAGGCTTGTGACCTGCCTTGAAGGGGGTTTCGGTGCACCTCACTCGGCCGGCTGGCCAGTTTCACCGCGGAAAACGGATCTTCTGCTCCGGGTCGGTGTGCCGCCGTCTCCAGCGCTGCGGTGAACGTCCGCGTGAACGAGACGGCCTTGATCCAACCCGGTCGGGAAGCGGGACAGCCGCACCTCTAGGCTGCGCCCAGAACGCACCCCTCGAAGTGGGGGTGCGTCGAGGAGGGGTTCATATGCACATGCGAAGAATGATCCGTCTGACCGCGCCGCTCTTCGTCGCTGCCGCGATCGGTACGGTGCTGCCCGTCGGGGTGGCGCAGGCCGCGACGGGGCCGGTCGCCAGCGACTTCAACGGGGACGGGTACCGGGACGTGGCGATTCCGGCGCCGCACGCGGACGTCGCGAATCAGGACCCGGCAAAATCCGATGTGGTTGCGGCAGGTGCCGTTGTGGTGCTGTACGGCTCGGCCAGCGGGGTTTCCCCTGCCCGGCGGGCCGTGATCACGCAGAACTCGCCGGGTGTTCCGGGTGAGGCGGAGTTCTGGGACCTGTTCGGCTCCTCCGTCTCGGCCGCGGACCTCGACGGTGACGGGTTCTCCGACCTCGTCGTGGGCACGCCCTCGGAGGACTGGGGCGGCCAGCAGGACGCGGGAGTGGTGACCGTGCTCTGGGGCAGCCGATCCGGCCTCGTCTCGGGCAGCAACCTCACCACGCCCGGCATCGCCATCAATTCCTACGGACAGGAGGTCGCCGCGACCACCCTGGGCGGCAAGCCGCTGGTCGTGGTCGGTGCGGACGGGGGCACCGGGCTGCGCTTCACCGGGCCGTTCCTGCGCACGGGCGAGGCGGGACGCCGGCAGACCCTCGCGGTGGACCCCAAGCAGGTGGCCTTCGGAGACCTGAACAAGGACGGTACGCCGGAATCGGTCGTCGTCACGGGTCATTACAGCGGGTGGGGTGGCGGCTTTGTGTATGTGGATCCGCACAAGTCCAACGCGGAAGACCTTTGGGAGCCGTCGGCCGCCCGTGGGGGCATGCCCGCGATCGGGGACGTCAATGGCGATGGCCACAAGGACGTCGTCCTCGGCCACCCGGCCGAACCCGAAACCGCAGGCGACACGGCGAACATCGGTGGGAGGGTCTCCATCTGGTACGGATCGGCCCAGGGCATCGATGTCAGCACCATGCCCGTGCAGTTTTCCCAGAGTTCCGCCGGCATCCCGGGCGTCAACGAGAAGGGTGACCGTTTCGGCAGCTCGGTAGCGGTTGCCGACCTCGACCGGGACGGCAAGGCCGAGATCATCATCGGAGCCCCGGGCGAGGACATCGCCGAAGCCGCCGACGCGGGTTCAGTCACCGTCATCCCCGGGATCGCCTCACGCAAGCCCGGCGCGGGCGCCTACAACCTGACCCAGGGGACGACTGGCATCCCCGGAACCTCCGCGGATGACGACCAGTTCGGCAGCACCCTTTCGGCGGCCGACGTCACCAAGGACGGCCGACCCGAACTGTTCATCGGCGCGCTTGGCGAGGGCGCCGTATGGTCCCTGCCGGGCGGCACCAACGGGCCCACCCCCGCAGGCAGCACCCTGATCAGCGCCAGGTCTTTCGGCCTCTACGGAGACCAATGGTTCAGTGGCGAAGGCGTCCCCGCAGAGTAGCCACCAGGACCATCGGGCGGGTGCCTCCGGCGCAAGGGGTCACGACGAGTCCTGGGACGCGACCGTCAACCTCAAGGGCCGACTCGGATCCGTCAGGACGGTTCCCTCAACGGTGACGTCGGGTGCCGTCCGCTGAGACAACAAGCACCTCCTGAAGCGAAACATCAGCCTGACGTGGTCGGCCGAGCGTCGTAGGCGAAGGCGGCTTCGGAAGCAGGAGAGCACCCGGGATCCCAGCCTGGGGTGCTCTCCTGCTTGGCACCCCCATCGTCGTAGCCGCCTTCGCCGGGACCGCGGTGAACGTTCGCGTAGACGAGAACCTCTGCGTTCGGCTCACCGGGGGTTCGCCGGATCCGGCAGGGGCCGCTCGCCAGAAAGAGGTCCGAGATGCGGCGAGAGGCTTCAAGCGCTGCCTTCTCATGGCCCCGGATCTCTATCGTGCTCACGCTCTCGTCGCTCATGAACGGGGAACCTCTGCGGACATGAGCCGGTTTCCGCCAGGAGGCCAGATCCCCCTGCGGAGGCCGTGAAATTCGGCGGCGTAGGGGGCTGCGGCTCTCATGTAGGTCGGAATCTGTCCTATATGGCCTCTAGCCTGCGGTTTATGCAGAGATACGAGGACGGTGTCGAGATTCTTGTCCCCGCGAGCCCGGCCGAGTTGGAGGGGTGGCTCGATGAGCATCACGGGGAGCGGACCGCGCTCTGGGTGAAGATCGCCAAGAAGCATACCGGCATCCCGTCGCTCACCTGGGAAGAGATGGTCGACACGGTGCTCTGCTTCGGCTGGATCGACGGTCTGCGGCGCGGCTTCGACGACACGTACTTCCTGCAGCGCACGACACCCCGCCGCCCCCGCTCGCCCTGGTCGCAGGTGAACGTCGACAAGGCCGAGGCCCTGATCGTCGAGGGACGGATGCGCCCCCGCGGCCTCGCCGAAGTCGAGGCGGCGCGGGCGGACGGTCGCTGGGCGACGGCATACGCCTCGCAGAAGAACGCCACCGCACCGCCGGATCTCGTCGAGGCGCTCGACGCGAACCCTGCGGCGCGGGCGTTCTACGAGACGCTCGGCAAGTCCGAGCAGTTCGCCCTGTATCTCAGCCTGGTCACTGCCCGCACCGAGAAGACCCGGCTGGCCCGCCTGGAGCGGATGGTGGCGACGATGGCGAGGTCCGAGCGGCCATCATGATCAACCGTACTGTGGGTCTATAGGGCCTGGCGTTGAACCCGGTCGGAGCTCGCGGTATCAGTTCGCGGTCGGAGCCGCCGTCAGAGCTTGCCGAAGGCGACCCCGCGCCAGGTCCATCCGGCACCGAGGACCGTGTCCCGCAGGGGATCCTTCATGTCCGCGGGATCGAAGCGGAACGTCTCCGTCTTCTCCAGCTTTCCGTCGGCCCCCCGCCCGATCTCCCAACGGCGCGAGACCGCGGTCACCTGCCCGCGGGAGTATTCGCGCGAGGCCGCCAGGCTGGGAGTGCCCCCGACCCAGGTGATCTCCCACTGCTCGTCGACGGTGCGCACCTCGTGGTTCCCGGGGACCAGGCGCATCCGGGTCTTGAGCGTCCGGTCCAGCTGGGTCCTGGCGAAGAAGGTGCGCCAGGCCGGCTCCAGGATCCGCCACTCGGCCACCAGGTCGGCGCCCTCCGCGGGGGTGGCGGCGCGTACCAGGTACGGCACGTCCGGCCCGTTGAGCGAGAGCAGCGCTTCCCGGACCTTTTGCGCGGAACGCGGTGCGATACCGCTGTCGGGGTGCCTGGTGCCGGTCAGTCTGTCGAAGAGGCCCATCGGGGCAGCCTGCCTTCCGCGTCGGCGTGACGCACTAGGACGCCGTCCCGGCGGTGTCCGGGCGGACCGTGCGGAGGAAGTCCTGGAAATCGCCCAGGACAGGGTCGTGCTGGTTCGCGGTGGCGGTCAGGACCCGTGAGGGGCCGTCGCATATCCGGAGACTATGCCCCTCGTGGAGATGGCCCCGCACCTGGTTTGCCCCTCTCTGGCCCGGCCGCTGGCCAGAGTGGGCATCGGTGCCTCGGGGCGTCGGAACCGGTTGGATTCGCCTCCTACTGACCCGTGATCGTCGGGTGCCTCCCCGGGCCAGCTTGGTAGTGCGCTCCGGATATACGACGGTGATGTATCGCATTGGCGGAGTCGTCGCTCAGATCGAACAGGTGCATGAGGTCGAGCCCGAGGTCCTGCAGGAAGTCGGCCGTGGCGGCGAGGACTTCGGCGAGGGCCGGGAGGACACCGCCGTGGGTGGCGGTCAGCTCCGTCAGGGCGTCGCTGACTTCCTCAGTGGTCTCCGCTTGTGGACCGCCCCTCAGGAAGCCTCGGACCGACCTGACTCAGAGGGGCCGGTGGTGCACCACCGTCGTGTCCTCGGCGCCCAGGCTCGGCTCGCGCTGGCCGAGATGCCGAGGGGAAGCACCGAGGCGGGTGTAGTGCTCCGTGGAGAGGATCGACTCCCTTACCTCTGTGGGGGAGACGGGCGGGGATCCCGGGCAGGGGCCGCTCGCGGGCGGCCTCGCTGCGATGGGAGAGAATGGCTGCCCACTTCTCGGTGACGAAGCCGCTCACATCGACCGTCACCGTGATGTGTCCGTCCGGTACGGACAGCACCTTCTTCCCGACCCGCGACGACAACGCGCCCAGCTCGCCCACCCCCGAGTCAGGGTGGGTGGCCGCGTACAGGGCGGCAGGCTGCCAAGGGGCGCCCGCCTCCGGGTACTGGTGCTCAAGGCCCGCCGCGTGGAATGCGAGGACGGCCGCTTGATGGGTGCGGATGTGATCGGGGTGGCCGGTCAACTGGCCGTAGGCGTCATGGGTCAATACCAGCTGTGGCCGGACGGCACGGATGTGTCCGACGAGCAGCTCCACGATCTCGTCGATGGGGGCGTCACACAGCCTCGGCCTGCCGGGGGCGGAGTCGGGGATGCGGACGTCGGCGTAGCCGAGCATCCGGGGCTCGCCGACACCCAGAACCTTCAGTGCGTCGGCGAGTTCGGCGGCCCGGTGACTGTCCGGGGACCAGGTTGCGGTGACGACCGCGGTGTCGGCGCCGGAGGCGGCGTGCTGCGCGAGCACGCCGCCGGCGAGGAGCGACTCGTCGTCGGGGTGGGCGAAGACCCCGAGGAGGGACGGCTGCCGCGGGGTGAGCGGTGGGTCCATGGGCGTAGAACCTTCCTGGGACGTGTGACTCGGCGCGGGGCTGACACGGGTAGGAGGAATCCGGCTAGTGCTGTGGCCGGAAAGGTTTGCCGGGTCGCGGCGTTCGGTGCGGTGCATCGCAAGGCGGAGGACCGCGCCTCGTACCGGTCGTACCGGCGTGGTCCGACAACGCGGCGAGGTGCCGTGCCGGGCGTCGCGACCCGGTGAACCTTTGCGGTCACAGCATTAGGCCAGTCCTGGGGCCGGAGAGGTGGAAGGCCGCGGGGGCTGGATGGTCGAGCGGGAGGCTCGGATCCCACGTGGTCAGGCACTGAGCGCTCGGCACAAACAGAGGCTGGGGCAGCGCGTCCCGGGGCCAGAACTTCCAGGCCCCGATGGTCTCTTCGCACTGCAGCGGTACGCCGGACCACCGGGTCACCAGGACGGGCACTGTCACCCGGACGATGTCACCCACGCGGTCCAGGAGGGTGCCCAGCACGACGGTGTCGGCGACATCGGCCACGAGGCCGGCCTCCTCGTGGAGTTCGCGTACTGCGGCCTCGGTGAAGGTCTCGCCGGGTTCAACCGATCCACCCGGCAATTCGAAGGTTCCACGGCGGTGTTGGCCCAGCAGGACACCATCCGGCCCGTGGATGATCACGCCGACCCCTACGAACGCGGTGGGAGGCGGTGGAGTACTGGTGCGCTGGCGGCTCGGCACCCTCTGCGGACGCCGGACCTCGTACAGCCGGTAGGAGGCCTGGTTGTCCGGCTGCGGCTCGTCGATCGCCGTGGCCTTCTCCAGGGTGAGGCTGTGCTCGACCAGGAGGTCTTCCCACAGCTGGGTGGTCAGGACCCACATGTGGACGGGGTGGGTCTGGTCGGTGCCGGGCAGTCGCAGGATCTCCGGGCGTGGGGTGCAGGCCGTGGAGGGTCCTGCGCCGGCGGAGTTGGTGTGCAGTGCGGAGAACAGGAGGCGCCCACCGGTTATCTAGACCTCAGCCACGTTGTTGCAGGTCAGATGGCATTTGGTTGGTGAGGGACGTCAGGCACGCACCGTCAACATCGTGGGTCAATCAGCTAAGGGCTGTCCCATAATTGACCGTTGAGATGGCCGGGACAAGGTGGGCTCATCGCCGGTGGGTCGGGCTATGCGGCCTGGAGAAGGTTGTGGAGGCGGGCGATGCCGAGCATGGCGTGGTGGACGCCGTCGCCCTTGAACCCGCCTGAGCGCAGCGTCCACTCCCTCCCCGTCCGCGACGATCCGTCAAGCCGCTGCGGCTCTGCTCTAAAGCAACCCGCCGCAGGCCTTGACGGACGAGATCTCGCGTCGTGCCATGAGAGGACACACCGCGACGGGGGATGACACGATGGCGTCAGAGGGACACGACGGACCCAGTGGCGAGCCCGAGAGCCACAATGAGGTCCCACAGAGCAGCGCTCCAAAACTTTCAGTTGGCAAGGACTTCGCCCATGTAGCTTGGATCGTCCTGGCTCTCATCGTCTTCGGGATAATCTTGACCGTGGCAGCCGGCGATTGCTCTCCTAACTGCGCCAGCAACACGCCCTCGCGGCGCTGATCACCGAGCTGCCCCGCGAACCTGGCCGCCGCCGCGCTGGTCGCCACCACCGATTCGCTGCTGCGGCGCCATCGCCGGGGCGTTGCGGTCGACGATGCGGTCCGGCAGCCGACTTCGACACTCCGGACAGCGGCGCCAACTGCCGCAGCGGAGGTTGGCCCGTCAGTATGCGGCGACCAGCAGGACCCGCACCCGCCAACGGCCAGCCGGCCCTGCCCCGATCCTCCCAAAGATCAATTACGGGACAACCCTTAGGCTCTGGTTCCCGTTGCGGATCATCCTTCGCAGGCTGGTGCGGACAGCTGTGAGGTCGTTGTCCAGGTCCCGGATCCGGTCTTGCAGGGTCGGAATCTGTGCGTTTTCCTGTTCGAGCCGCCGGTTGGCCTCGGTGAGTTCGGTGATCCGTTCGTGGAGCGTTCGTTGGCCGACCTGGTTGAGTTGTTGCCCTAGGTGTTGGCGAACGCCCTCCTTCAGGCGGTCTCGCTCCTGACGGAGCGCGTTGATCTCCTCGCGAGCCATGGCCAGATCGGATTGAAGACTTGCGGAGCTCGCCTGTTGGCCGTTGGAACGCGCGTTGGCGGGAGCTCGATCCTGGCGCTGGATAGCCGCCGTGATGTGTTCACGAACACCGTCGGCGTAGACGAGCCAGGTCGACACCTGCGCCGTGCGGGCGACTGCGGTGAATGAGATGGTCTCGCCGTCGTCGATCAAGCGTTGGATGGCATCCGTGACTTGCTGACGCTTCCGAAGGCTGGTCTCGCGGCGTGACGCGGCGAGAATCTCGGCGGGTTTCCGGACGGCCATCAGGTGCTCCTCCTCGGCGTGACGACGGTGAGGGGCAAGTGCTTCCGATCCTCTCCAGCCCGGAGCCGACGGAGGATGATTGCGGCTTCTTCCAGCTCGGCTCGTTGATCGGCTGGAAGTTCCGCCAGGCGCTTGCGCATCTTGTGGGCGACTTCTTCGTAGGACTCGAGTTCGGCAGTGAGGTTGTCGATCACGAAGGGGGCGGCATCCATGGCCCGCGCGGTCTCCCGATCTGACCGCAGGCTGTTGACGTGGTCGTCAATCGCGGGCAGGTAGGACGGGTCGGGCCGGTAGAAGCCGCAACCTGAGCACTGGAAGCGCAGTGGGCAGGATCTCCCGCCAGCTTTGACGTTGGATGGTTCGGTGCAGCCTCCGAACGGCGCCGTCACTGATCGCTGTTCGTAGGCTTGAGACGAGCAGGGCTTCGACGCGCCGTGGCGGTCGATCACCGTCAGGCTCAGGGTCTTCACGGCCTCGCGCTTTCGCTTTAACGAGACCCGGTAATAGCCCATGGTTGTTTTTGGATCTTCGTGATCCATGAGATCGCGCAGGACGTCCAGCGGGGTGCCAGCGTCGGCATGGCGCTGGGCGAAGGAGTGTCGAAATGCGTAGGGGAAGATGAGACTGCGGTCGAACGCCATCAAGTTGCCCTCAGCATCCACCGCCTCGCAGTGCAGCTCAGGCAGCAAATCGACCCACCGGCGGATGGCCCCGCTGAGGGCCAGGGGTTCCATATGTGGTCTGCCGCTGTCGCCGGTGATGGACGGAAACAGGAAGTCGTCGCTCTGAGCTGGAGCGGTGATCTTCTCGCGAATTTTCTGCCACTTCTCGATCGCTGTGATCGTCTCCGTGGTGATCGGGAGACGACGGCGCATGCGACGGCCCTTGTAGTTGTTCCAGATCAGAGCCACCTCGTCGCCCTCTCGCTCCAGGCAATTCCTGGGTAGCGAGGTCACTTCGACCGGGCGTCGCCCCGAGTCCCGCAGCACGATGTAGGCGGTCCGGAACATTTCGTGAATCTCCTGCGGGGACAGGGCGCCGTAGGAGGTGTCGTCGCTGGCCAATCGGTCGAGCCGGCCGTCCAACTGCCGGATGACGTACTCGGGAACGGCCTTGCCAATCTCGTCCTCGCTGATGTCCTCATCCGGGATTCGGTGGGATGGATGCCGGGCGAACCTGACCGAAACCCCGTCCATCAGGCCGGCGAAACGAGCGAAGTCCAAGAGCGCGAAGAAGGACGTCAGTAGCTGTTGACGGTAGTGGGCGCTGTAGAGCTTGCCGTTGTCCAGGCGCCGGGCGTCGGAGATCTCGTCGAAGACGGCCTGCATGTGGCCGTAGTCCAGAGCGCCGAGAGCGCAGCCGCCACCGGGCAGCCGGTTCATGCCAGCCCCGGCCAGTACGACCGCCCGGTGCCAGCGGTTGAAGTCGTCGCTGCATGGCCGTTCGGCCTCGACGCGTCGTTTGAACGCTTGTCGCAGCCACTGCTGGGGGACCCTCGTGAGGTCGACGACCTTGGCCTGCTGTCGTCGCCCCGTCCGCCCCACCGACTTCAGCCCAGTCGCACGCAGATCGATCGCATCGTCGCCCACTGGATCGACCCCCGCGAAGTCGGCGAAGCCGCGGCGCACGGACCACACCAGCTGCCGGAAGACAGCATGAGGACCGTTGTCACAGGTCAGGTGCTGTGCCACCTGGTCTTCCCGCAGAAGGAGACTGACGTCGGTCTTAGTCAAGGCGGCGATGACCTGCCGGATGGCCTTGGGGTCGATCTTGCCGCCCAGCTCTTCACGTCTCTGCAGGCCGTAGGCGATCTCCAGACGGCGCAGTGGCGACAGGCCGATCAAGGAGAAGCGGTAGGCGCTCAGAAACGGCGGCTGAGTCGCCGCCCAGGCCCGAACGTCAGCCTCCGGAGCACTCCTTCCGCGGCCGTCCTGGGACCATCGCCGCAGGTGATAGGAGCAGATGATCAGTCCTTCGTGCAAGGACTTGTTCCCGCAGCCACCCACCGCGCAACTCGGCGGAGCCGGGAACAGGGTTCCGCCCGGCCGGCAGGCCCATTCCTGCGGAGGCACAAAGCGCTCTGAGGGGCACCGAAGAAAACGGACTGTGCTTGCGCGAGAAACTTACGCTGCGAGCTGTATCTTCTCGTATTCGCGGTGAACCTCTTGCGGGGTCTTGTACCCAAGTCCCGAGTGCAGGCGTCTACGGTTGTAGAAGACTTCTATGTACCGCACTATCGCCTTGCGTGCGTGTTCCCGGGACGGGAAGGTAGTGCGATACACGAGTTCGTTCTTCAGGGCTCCGAAAAAAGACTCGGCCATGGCGTTGTCCCAGCAGACTCCGGTCTTGCCGACCGAGGGCCGCATTTGCATCCTTTGAAGTTTCGTTCGGAACTCTTGTGAAGTGTACTGGCTTCCTCTGTCAGAGTGAAATATGCATCCATCAGCGAGCTTGATATTGCCCGCTGCCATGTCGACGGCGTCCGAGATGAGGGATGTCTTCATGTGGTTCGCCATGGACCAGCCGACAACGGCCTTGGTGTGGCAGTCAATCACCGTCGCCAGGTAGAGGAAGCCGTCCCAGGTGTGGATGTATGTGATGTCTCCCACCAGTTTCTGTCCGGGAGCGGCGGCCGTGAAGTCGCGTCCGAGGAAGTCCCGGAGTGCCGGCTGATCATTGTCTGACACGGTCGTGATCCGCCAGGGCCTTGGCTGGCAGGGGACCAGGTCCAGGTCCCGCATCAGGAGACGCACCAGCTCGGGCCCTGCCTCGACGCCCTTGCGGCCGAGGGCGGCGTGAACTCGGCGGTATCCGTAGGTGCCATCGGATTCGTCGAAGACATGACGAATGATGAGCTTCAGTTTTTCACGCCGCTCGAAAGTGGGCGAAGCCGGTCGCATTTTCCAGGAGTAGAAACCAGAGGTGGAAACGTCAAGCCAGGTGCACATGCCCGTGATCGGGAAATTGTCCTTCTCGCCGTCGATGAACTCATACTTCTCGGTCACCGATGGTCGCGGGCAAAGAAGGCTGCCGCTTTTTTTAGGAAGTCCCGTTCGGTGGTGACCTCCTGCAATTTCTTCTCCAACTCGCGGACACGCTCGTCCGCGGCGATGGAATCTGCCATCGGTTCGCCTGCGAGGTGCCGCTTCCGGTACTGGGCGACCCAACGACTCAACGAGCTCTCGGTGACACCGAACTCCTTGGCGACATCCGCGTGGGGGCGTGATTTGTCGAGTACTTCCCGCACTACTCGCTCTTTGAGTTCTGCCGAGTACGGGGTCGTGCGCTTTGCCACTTACCTATCCTTTGGTCAAGGTAAGTATCTCTTGCATGGCGGGAGTCCGCGAACTTCGGGGCACCTCACTCACCCACTCCCGCCGTCTGCTTCCAAAGCGAGTAGTGAGACGTGCACAACCCGAGCATGTTCATCACACGGCCGCAGCGTTGGCCGTCGCGGGTGACGAGGCAATCGTCCGGATCAGTCCCTGGGAAGGCCTTCTCGCGGCCGGAGCGGTCGACCGTATCGAACTCTGCCCAGGAGGCGCCGTCGAGACGCCGTCGCTTGACGCAGGTGGCACAACGCCCGCGTTTCGAGGAAATGCCGGCGGTGCAGCCGGGACTCTGACACGCCCAGATGGGCGTCTGCGGGTTCTCAGGATCCCCTGTGAACAGCCACCACCGCTCCTGCCATTCTCCGGGACGCCACTGTGGGTTGACCTGATCGCGGAGCCACCCGCTCCATCCCGCCCAATCGATGGCTTCCTCAGCCGACCGGCCGATGGGAGCTACTTGTGCAAGCTGCGTGGTCACCGGCGGCCTGCCGCGACTCGTTCGACAGCTTCGCGCTTCCGCTTGTCGCTGGTGTGGAGGTACGGCTTGAGAGACGACGGCGAATCATGGCCCAGAAGATCCGACACCACGTCGTGCGGCACTCCCTCAGCGATCCACTCGGTCGCCGCGGTGTGCCGCAACATGTGTGGCCGGGTCCACGCCGGTGACGTCGGCGCCCAGGCCGGCCAGGCGGGCGGCGTGCCGGCCCACTCCGCTGCCGAGGTCGAGGATGCGGAGCCCTGCCACGTCCCCGAGGCTCTCGATGCCGGGCCCGGTGTCGGTGACGCCCCAGTCCCACCGCTCGATCTCCGGCAGGTCGGGGCGGGTGGTGAGCTGGTGTTCCCCGTAGGTGGTCCAGGTTTCGGCGGTCTGCTTCTCGATGTCCATCAACGTGTCCTCCAGGAGGTCGTGGGTGGTTCAGGGGTGCAGGGCGTAGCAGCGGAGTACGTCAAGGTCGTGGGTGCGGACGACGGACCAGCCCGCGGTGAGGATCTCGGCTTCGGGCGGGGTGATCCCGAGGCTCTGGAGCGGGTCGGTGCTCTTCCGGCGGCCGGTGATTTCGGCGACGACCCAGAAGGTTCCGCCGGGTACCAGGAGGCGGCGGACGCGGTTGACGAAGGCTGCCTTGTCGTCGATCCATTCCCTGTCAAGTCAACGTGTTGAGAATTGGACCCCACCTGTGCTGACGAGCTTTATCGCGGTTGGGTAGTCCGCCCGCCTGGTGCGTAGTTGCCTGCGCGACGCCGCCCGGGACGGCGCGATGCAGCAGGGCCTGCATGCGGCAACAGCGCGGAGGCCGGGGGCGGAGTAGGCCGTCCCCAGCCCTCGGATCACGCCAGGAGCGCGCACCCGCCCCTGCACGCCCGGCCTGACGCCGCGTGCCCCACCCCCTGGAGCCGACGATCACCCCTCCAACGAGCCCCACCGCCGCCGACGCCATGATCCCGCCGGACCTGCAGATCAGTGACCACACCAGCATCGACAGGGCGCTCGACGTTCTGCGTGGATCCCACAGCCAGTACGTACTCATTCGCGACGACACCGGCCGGTGCGCCGGCATCGTCACCCGCGACCAGCTCACCGTCCACGGGGCGAAACCCTGGTACGCCGAGAACACCCGCGTCCGTGACATCGCGCACGAGCACAGCCCGTTCGCTCGCCCCGGCATGCCCGCCTCGGAAGCCGCCGCCGCCATGCGCGAACGGTCTCTGACGGTCCTGCCCGTCGTCGATGAGGACGGCTTCGCCGTAGGCATCCTCACCACCGAACGGCTGCAGACACTCCTCGGCACAGCATCACAGGACACGCAGGAGCAACCCTGACCCCAGGCTGCCGATCCGGCATTTCCCGTGCGCCCCGAAACCGACGGCCCCGCCCAAGGCCGGTCCGGCTGCCGCCGACGCTGCACGAAGCCCGCTGGGCGGCTCTCGGACGACCGCAGGCGATCCGCCGCAGCCCCGAAAGGACCAGGCGCTCGCCCTCACAGCGTTGGAATGATCCAGCGGCTTAGAATCTCGGACACGTCGTCCGCGTGTACGGGGCCCGGACACTGCGGCGCAGAGTTCGTAGCGCGCCTGCCCATTGCGGGTTGAAGCATGCGGCCCTCCGCCCTCGCCCCTGTGGGGTGCGATCTACCGGCCCCAGCCGGTCGCGAGGCCCAAGCCCATAAGTTGATCAAAGCTGGCGCGCCCTGGTCCGTCCTGGGACCCGTCCGGCGCTCCTCTGCGTCTCTGCGGCGCCGCACGGGTTCACGCTGGAGGAGGATCACGAGCGGGTGCTGCTCAACGCCGCTCGGGCACCTGACCGGGCGGCGCCGAGGCCCGCCTTGGGTTCGCCAATCCGCTGCCCACGCCACGCGCGGGGAGCAGTGGGCGCCCCTGCGGCTGCATGCCCTCAACGGGTGAAGCTTCAGGCTTCGGAGACGCTATACAGCCGCAGGGTCGGGTGTCGTGCTTCGTCAAGGCCGGGGCCCGGGCGGGGCCGTAGGGAGCTGCAGACTGCCAGACATGCCGACATGGACAGTTGCGAAAAATTGCAACTCTTGGGCGTGGAAAAAGGGGCTGCGCTCAGATTTCGAGGTCGGCTTCGATGCGCCGCAGCTGGTGGCGGGCCATGGCCAGGTTGGCGTTGCGCTTGTCGAGGACGA
Organism: Streptomyces sp. GL_148; assembly: GCF_057834205.1. Classification (NCBI taxonomy): domain Bacteria; kingdom Bacillati; phylum Actinomycetota; class Actinomycetes; order Kitasatosporales; family Streptomycetaceae; genus Streptomyces; species Streptomyces sp. GL_148. The sequence continues at coordinate 8,667,114 of NZ_CM174396.1, forward strand.
GGTAGAGGAAGAGGGTTTCCTTGCCGCGTCCGGTACACAGCAATAGGAGGTGGTACTGGTTGCCGAGGGTGATCAGGACGTCCTCGATGGCGTCGGTGAGTCCGAGGTGTTCCATCGTGCGGACTTTGGCGCGGATGACGTCGGTGTTGCCGGCTGCGGCCACGGTGAGGTCGAGGTCGCGTCCGCCGCCTGCGGTGCCGAGTGCCATTCCGCTGTTGTAGTCGACCACTGCGGCTCCGAGGGTCCCCTCGACGCTGGTCATGATGTCCTTGAGGGCGGTGTCCACGTTGGCCATGATGTCGCCTTCCGGTGTGTCTGCGTGCGCGCTGGGCGCGGGCTGTCACCGGGACGTTACTCATTGCCTGGCCCCGCCCGTGGGGGATTCGGCAAGTTCGGGTGGGGTTGGCGTGATCGGGCGGAGGGAGTGGGGCGGGCCGTCCCGCAGCGCGGGAGGGTGCCGGAGGGCTGGCGGCCGGCGCGGGGGTGCGGGTTATCGGTGGGGGTGGGCGGTGAGGTCGGCCAGCAGGCTGGCCTGGCCCTGCAGGACGCCGGTGAGGATGCTGCGGGCCACGCGCAGGAGTTCGGTGACTTCGTCGCTGGCGAGGCGGTAGTGGACGCTGACGCCTTCTCGTCGGGTGCGGACGAGGTTGGCTCTGCGGAGGACGGCGAGTTGCTGGGACAGGGACGCGGATTCCACGCCTACCTCGGTGAGGAGTTCGGAGACTGCGTGTTCGCGTTGGCTCAGGAGTTCCAGGACGCGGATGCGTACCGGGTGGCCGAGGGTTTTGAAGAACTCTGCCTTCAGCTGGTAGAGGGGAGTGCTGACCTCCGGGGTCTCGTCGTCGTTCGCTTTGCTGGCGCGTCCTGGCACGGCGTGGGCCCAATCCTGGCGTCGGGCGGCTGTCGGGCTTCTGCCGCGCTGTGACCGCCACAATTGCAGAATTCCGTACGCTGCGGACCGAAGCCCGGGGTATCGGGATATCAGGCCGCGCGGTGTCCGTGTCCGCCGCGGTTACGGCTGCGGCGCTGACTGCGGGCCGCGGCCGGGGGCCACTGGCTCGAGTGTGTTTTCTCGCCATGGTCTGGCCAAAGAAGCGCCAAGGCGGTCTGTTGTCCCGGGCGTCGGGCCTGGTGCCTGTCTAGGGTGATGTGCGTGAGTGCCCAGGGTGAAGGCGGCGGGAAGGTGCTGGGGAGGCGCGGGCTCGGTCGCTTCGCCCTCACGGGTGCGGTCGCCTTGGGGGCGGGGCTGGTATCCGGTTCCAGTGCCGTCTCGACCCGTTCCGATGGCGGTGTGCGCCGGCGTCCCGTGACGCCGGAGGGCGCGTGGACGGAGCTGGCCGCGGGCAACGGCCGCTGGCGGACACTGCGTGAGCGGCATCCGGACGAGTCGGCTGGGTTGCGCCGGGAGCTGGTGGGCGGCCAGCATCCGTTCGCCGTGGTACTGGGCTGTGTGGACTCCCGCGTTCCGCCGGAGCTGGTCTTCGATCAGGGGCTCGGTGACCTGCTGACGGTCCGCTCGGCCGGTGAGGTCTTGGACGAGGCGGTGGTGGGGAGCGTCGCCTACGGGGTGCTGGAGCTGGGGATCCCGCTGGTGGTGGTCCTGGGGCACCAGGCGTGCGGGGCCGTTGCCGCCGCCGTCCACGCCGAGACGGGGCACGGTGAGCTGCCGGGTCCTCTGCGGTATCTGGCCGGGCAGATCCGTCCGTCGATCGATCGCACGCTGACGGGGGACGCGTGCGTGGACGCGGCGGTCACCGCGAACGTGCGCCGAGTGGCAGCGCGGCTGGCCGCCCAGTCCGAGATGGCGGGGCGTATCGCGGCGGGGAAGCTGGCGGTGGTCGGGGCCCGCTACGAACTGGCCGGCCAGTGGGTGCACCGGGTCGGCTGACCGGGAGCGGGCAGTCAAAGAGACTGGCGGGCGGGGCAGGCCACGCTAGACTTGCAGAGTTATGCAATTTACTAGTTCCATGATGGTGGACGGGGGGTTGCGGTGTGGTCGGATTCGAGGGTGCGGCGCTGGAGCGGGTCCGTGTGGCGCGGGTTCGTCTGGAGGCTGCGCGGGAGGCCGAGGACGCCTTCGAGGAGGCGCAGGCAGCCGAGGAGCTGGAGGACGCTTCGCGTCTGGCCTGGGAGCACGGCATCGGTGCTGATGAGCCGGGTGTCCGGTGAATCTGGCGGCGCGGCCGCAGGCGGGCCGGTAATGGGCCGGGATCCGAGCGGGGGGCAGTTGGTCCGGGAGCGTCGCCATGCCTGGACGGTGCCGCTGGCGCCGGGTTCGGTGAGGGCCGCGCGCGAGCGCACCGAACGCTCTCTGGTGCTGTTCGGCGTGGGAGGAGCATCCTCGCTCGGCGGTGCGGTGCTGTTGGTGGTCAGCGAGCTGGTGGCCAACGCGGCCCGCCATGCCACGGCATCCCCGGAGGCCGAGATCACCCTGACCATGACCGATCACCTGCTCGTCGTCGCCGTCGGGGACCTCGACCCGCGCCCGGTCACACTCGCCGACCGGTCTGCGGGACAGGGGCTGCGCACGGTGGCGGACCTGGCGCGGGCCCACGGCGGCGACGTCGGCGTCGAACCCTCGCCCGACGGGCGCGGGAAGACGGTGCTGGTCCGCTTCATCCTGCCGTCCGGAACACCGTGACCGGCGCATCGTGAGCGGCACCTACGAAGTGGAGGAGCAGATGTACGAGATCACGTATCTAGGCGGGGACGATCCGGCGACCTGCCGGGTGGCGGCAGCCGAGGTCGCGGGCCTCATCGAGCAGGCCGGCTCCGTCGGTGCCACGATCCTCATCCGGCCTTACGCCCGCCCGGCGACCGGTCGGGACGCCGCAGCGGCAGGGAAGGGAGCAGGTCAGTCATGAGCGACGACAAACGCGCCGAGACGGCGAGAGCGGATGCGGAGAAGTGGAAGGAGAAAGGGGTCGCGCTGCGCGCGTTCTTCTACATCTTCGGCACGCACGTGTTCGCCGGATTCATCTGGCTGCTGTTCTATCTGGGCCAGCACGCCCAGAAGTGACCGCGTTCGCCGAGCAGGGCACGGCCACGACATCGAAGGCTCGGACCCCGTCGGCCCGGGACGACCTGCGGCGCCGCGCCGCGGGCGAATAGGAGTGGCGCATGCTCGCGGCGATCGGGGTGGCGCGGTGGTGTTCTCGCGGCTGGCTCCGTCGGCCGTCCGCCTGGCGCCTCGCGTGGTGTCGGCCGGTTCGGTGACCCATGCCGGGCGGAGCGTGTCGGTCACCGGCATCGCCTCACTGGAGCGTGAACCGGGGCGTTCCGTCCGCTGCCCGGGGCTGCTGCCGCTTGGGGAAGAGGGCTCGGGCCAGGGCGCGATCCTGGGCATCCGCCGCGCTTCGGTCACCGGCCGTAGTCTGATGGCCGGTTCCTGTAAGCACTCCACGGCGGGCTGGGGGCCCGGCGAAAGAGGGAAGCGGCCGTCTCCCGGTGTCAGAAGCGCCGGGTGAACCCCGCACTACGGAAGACGGCCGCCGTCTGAGGGCGCCCGGCCGGCTATTTCCGGCTGGTGGCGCGCAGGTCGGCCAGGAGATCGGCCTGGCCCTGCAGGAGACCGGACAGGATGCCGCGGGCGACGCGCAGGAGTTCGGCGACGTCGGGGCTGGTGAGCCGGTAGTACACGTTGGAGCCCTCACGGCGGGTGGCCACGAGGTTGGCCTTGCGTAGCACCGCGAGCTGCTGGGACAGGGAAGCGGCTTCGATGCCGACCTCGGCCAGCAGCTCACCGACCGCCTGCTCACGCTCGGCCAACAGCTCCAGCACCCGGATCCGGGCCGGATGGCCGAGCGTTTTGAAGAACTCGGCCTTCAGCTGGTACAGCGGCGTGACCATCGGCGCTCCTGCGGCGCCGGCCGGGCCGCTGCCGTCCCGGGCCGTGTTCTTCGCGCGTGTACCTGGCACCTCGTCCACCCAAACTCTCCACCAGGGGACCTGCTGCAGCGTCCCCGTCAACATCCTGCGACCTCTACAATTGCAGATTTTCGCAACTGATGGATACCCGCCGGAGCGGATCAGGCCGAACAGCCCGTCCTTGAGGGCGCTTCGGCCCGGGCCTCTGTGGCCGGGTCAGGCCTTCTTGACGAATTCGGTCTTCAAGACCAGGCCCTTGACCTTTTTGGTGTTGCACTCGATCTCGCCGGGCCGGGAGGTGAGGCGGATGTTCTTGACGAGGGTGCCGCGCTTGAGGGTCTCGGAGGTGCCCTTGACCTTGAGGTCCTTGGTCAGCGTGACGGATTCCCTCCTTGAGCACGGTGCCGTTGGAGTCCTTGAAGGTGATGTCGCTCATGATGTGGCTGTGTTCCTTGGTTGCGAGGTGGCGGGTCAGATAGTGCTGGCCGTGACCACGGGGCGGGCGGGCCAGTTGTCGGTGCTCCACTGCCTGGCGGGTTGGCGAATCTGGCGGTGTGCGGCCAGGGCTGCGGGCAGGTCGGGGTGGACGGGTATGGCGGGTCCGGTGGCGTCGGGGACGAGGGATCCGTCGGCGGGGATCGCGGCGAGTTCGAGGCGACGCCCGTGTTCGGCCAGGAGGCGGGCGGCCTGGGCGACGGCCAGCTGCCCGCCGGCCGACCAGCCGTGCAGGGCGGTCAGGTCCAGGATCACGGGCCCGGTGCCCCGGGCCAGGGCCCAGCCCACCGCGCCTGCGAAGCGGCCGGTCGCCTCCGCGCCGAGGTATCCGGCCAGGGAGAGGACCGCCAGGTCCTCGTGGGCGGCGTAGTTCCACTCGATCGTCATCGTCGCTTCCTCGGTGTTCACAGGGGCAGGGTGATCCAGACGCTCTTGCCGCGGCCGTCCGCGTCCGGGCGCACGACGGCGGTGCCGCCCAGTTCCATGGTCATCTCCACCACGGTGGCCAGCCCGCTGCCCGGCTTGATGGCCAGTGCCCCGTAGAGGGCGGGCAGGTAGGGGTGGCGGTCGTGGACGGCGAACGCGAACACGCCCGGGCCGTGGGCGTAGGTGACGGTGAGCGTCGGGGAGAGCGCGGCAGCGTGGCGGACAGAGTTGGTGACCAGCTCGGCCAGGATCAGCAGCGCCGGTCCGACACTCGGATGGCGAAGACCCACACCGCACTCCAGCAGCACGAGCTCGGTCGTCTCCCTCGCGGTGCGTACGGCGGCGCCCATCGCGGGCAGGGTCAGCACATGCCGGTAGGGCAAAGTCTCCGTCCGGACGCTCACCGTTCCTCCACGGGCGCCAGGCGGTGTCCGGTGAGGGCCTGCGCGTGCAGCCGCAGCAGCGTGTCATGGGGCCCGTACGCCATCCCGGGCAGGATGCGCCGGTAGTGGGCCGTCTCATCGGGGTCGGTGACCACCTCGGCCGGGCCGTGGACGGTGAGTGTCCACCCGGTGCCGGTCCGCGGGTGGATCTGGTCGACCTGGTAGGTCAGCATCGTCCGGCCGGCGACGGCCGATGTCTGCACAGGCGCGCGCACGACCAGGCGCCCGCACGCCATCACGTGCGTGGCGGGCCGGATGACGGCCTGCTCTCGCCGCACATACACCAGGCGGCCCCGGTAGAGCGGACGGCCGTGGCTTGCGCCTTCGAGGAGCCAGAGCACTTCTGCCCCGGACATGTCGGTCAGGTTCAGGTCGGCGGGGACGGTCATCGCGGGCCCTTCCGGATGCGGTGCGACTCAGGCAGGTGCGGTCGGTGGCGCGCCGGCAGAAGCCCGGCCTGCTCCAGGTGCTTGCGTGCGCCGGCGATGGCCTCGGGGGTGGTGGCGTACTCGCGGTCTTCCTGCTGGAGCAAGGCCAGGGCGCCCACCGATTCCAGGGCCTGGCGCTGACCTGGGCGGATGCCGGAGGTCATCACGGCGATCCCCCGCCGGTTCAGCTTCTCCACCGTGTCCTTCAATACCAGCGCGCCAGTGGCGTCCAGGGTCGTGACGCGGGACATGCGCAGGATCACCACCCTCACGTCAGCGACCTCGGACAGCTCCAGGAGGAAGCGGTGCGCGCCGGCGAAGAACAGAGGCCCGTCGATGCGGTAGGCCACGATGTGCTCGGCCAGGAGAGCGTGCTCCTCGTCGCTGTGCTCACCGGGCATGTCAGGGCGAAAATCGACCTGGTCCATCCGCGCCTGGCCCGCCACAGCCCGAAGGGCCAGGGCCCCGGCGACGACGAGACCGATGATCACCGCGTAGACGAGGTCGAGGACGAGCGTGGCCACCGCGGTCAAGACCAGGACCACCGCATCCGAGCGCGTGGCCCTGACCATCGCCCTCAGGGCACCGACCTCGATCATGCGGATCGCGGTGGCCAGCAGCACACCCGCCAGCGCGGCCAGCGGAATCTTTGACACCAGCGGAGCCGCGGCGAACACGATCACCGCCAGCACCGCCGCATGCGACAAGGACGCCAGCCGCGAGGAGGCTCCGCTGCGCACGTTGACCGCCGTCCGGGCTATCGCCGCGGTCGCGGGCACACCGCCGAACAGCGGGGCCGCCAGATTCGCAAGCCCCTGCCCGAACAATTCCCTGTCCGGGTCGTGCTTCTGCCCCACCGTCATCCCGTCAGCCACCGTGGCCGACAGCAGCGACTCCAGCGCCGCCAGCGCGGCCACCGCCACCGCCGGCGCGAGCAGCGAGCCGAGCGCGGAGACGTCGAGGAAGGACAGCGACGGCGCGGGCAGTCCGGACGGCAGATCACCGATCGGAGCCGCACCCCGCAGCCCGAACACCTGCACCAAAGCGGTGGCGGCGATGACCGCGACGATCGAGAACGGGATCGCCGGACGCCACCGCGCCCCGGCCAGTATCACCACGGCCACACCCAGCGAGAGCCCGATCGCCGTCCAGTTCGGAAACGCCACGAACTCGACCACGGCCCGCCAGGCCACCAGCAGGACCTTCTCGCCCTCGGGCTTGGCCACCCCGAGCGCGTTGGGGATCTGCTGGAGACCGATCACGCACGCGATACCGAGGGTGAAACCCTCCACAACCGGCGCCGGCACGTACTGCATATACCTGCCGGCCCGCAGCAGCGCCAGACCGATCAGCATGACACCAGCCATCAGCCCGACCGTCAGCACACCGCCGGGCCCGTACTGCGCCACGATCGGCACCAGCACAACGGTCATCGCCCCGGTCGGCCCGGACACCTGCAGGTTGGAGCCGCCGAATATCGCCGCCAAAGCGCCCGCGACCACCGCCGTGGCAAGCCCCGCCTCCGCGCCCAGACCCGAGGAAACACCGAAGCCCAGCGCCAGCGGCAGGGCCACGATCGCCACCGTCAGACCCGCCAGCAGATTCCGCCGGGGATCGCGGGCCATCCCAGCGAGATCCGCGCGAGTGGGCAGCACCGCCCTCAGCCGGCTCGCCGACTCCACGAGGAACGTGTTCACGACGCACGGCCTCCCGTCTCACGCAGCTCCGCCAAGAGCTGCGTCTGCCCGGTGAGGACCTCGGTCAGGATCCGGCGTGCCGCCAGCATCAACTGCGCCACGTCGCCGCCGGCCACCGCGTAGACGACCGTGGAGCCGTTGCGGGAAGAGGTGACAATCCCGGACCGGCGCAGGACCGCCAACTGCTGCGACAACGCAGAGGGCTCCACCTCGATCGACGCCAGCAGCTCGCGCACCGGCAATGGCCCGTCCTGCAGCAACTCCAGTACGCGTATGCGCACGGGGTGCCCGAGCATGCGGAAGAACTCGGCCTTCGCCTGATACAGCGGAACCGGCACGATCTCCACCCTTCAACGCCGCGGGCCTGCGGTCTGGTGCCGTGCCCGCGGCTACCTACGGATACGGCCCCTACATCATGTATTCAATTGCAGATATTTGCAATTTATGGATGCTGCGGACAGTTGTCGCCGCAAAGAGTACCGTCATGCCGTGAGGTCTCGCCGCCACCCCCGTCGGCGAGACCTCACCGACTTCGGCGTCGTAGGCGTGACCTGCTCCGAGCTGGGCGGCGGGAATGGCTTCCGTCCGGGCCGTACGCGCGGGCCCGGCGCACCAGCTCGGCACGCCTGGCGGGTGAGCGCCCGGGAGCAGCCCTGTAGGGGTGGCAGGCCAGTGCCCCGGACAGGGCGATGAGCCGGCAGCGCAGGTCGGTGGCACCCTGCGTGGGGGCGAGCCGGGCGAGCGCCTCGTAGGCGCGGATCCACTCGTACTGGAGGCGGATCAGGTCGTGGGGTTTACCGATCGACCTGATGATTAGACGAGCTCTGAGCTGCGGCAATGAGTTGCGTACATGTTCGCGACGACGCGTGAGGACCCTGATGCAAAGGAGCTCGAAGGAGGCCCGTCCGTACATCGCCCTCTTGAGGGATTCGACTCTGTTGAGGTGGTTGTCGACGGTCGGTCAATTCCCCATATCAAACGTCAGACGATTCCCCACCGTCTCACGCCCAGCCGCTGTACGGTCAGGGCGGAGGCCGGTTCACCAGGCATGTGATCGGTGTAGGCCGTACGCGGGCCGATCGGGTGGGACAGCGGAACGCGAGAGCCCACTGCGCGGCCGGCGTAGGCGTCGAGCAGTCTGTTCACCAGGTCCTCGGCCCGCGCGTGCTCCTCGTAGACGGCGCGGGTGCCGTCGTCGAAGGTGGCCAGCTCTCTTTGTGTGATCCCAACACCGTGGCCGAGCGCCTCGCGGGCGATCACGTGCGCGCCGGTGACGGGGTGTGCGGGCAGCGACGTGACGTCGGTCGACGCGGTTCGGGGTGTGAACGGCTCACCGTTCAGCACTGAGTCGAGCGCGGGGCGGACCTTCGGCCAGCTCGCGGCGAAGCCGGGATGGAGGTTGATGTCCGGGACCTGGGAAAGGGGGACCCAGGCGAGGGCCAGGGACTCGCCCTCGACAGGCCGGACAGCCATTCGCCGGTCGACGGAAACGATCACGGTGTCATACGACCAGCCGCCATGGTCGTCCCGTACGACTCGCTCTACGCGGGCCCGGGTGGTATCGAAGTCGTTCTCCTCAACTGCTTCACGGATCGCGGCCTCGGCTGCGGACTCGTTGCTGTCGCGGGCGCCTCCGAGCAGCGACCACGTGTCCGCGGCCGTTCAGATTGCGTGGCAGTGTCCGGGTCGCGATGTTGCTCGTCGGCATCATGACGCCTGGGGTCGCTGGAGTCCCTGGAGGAGGAGGGCGATCAGGCGTCGGGGGTCGTAGCGGGGGTCGTTGTCGCGTCCGATGCAGAGGTTGCCGATGCCGCGCATCAGCTCGTAGGGCTGTGTGCCGGGCTTGATGTCGCCGGCCTCGACGGCGGCGTCGAGCAGTTGAGCGCAGACGGGCAGTAGGCGGTCGAGGAAGTAGGCGTGCAGCGCGGCGAAGCGGTCGCTGTCGGACTGCAGGGCGTCGGCGAGGCCGTGCTTGGTGACCAGGAAGTCGACGAAGAGGTCGATCCATTGGCGCAATGCGTCGAGCGGGGTATCGGCGTCGGCCAGCAGGTTCGGGCCCGCTTCGGCGCATGCCTCGATCTGGTGCTGGTACACGGCGGTGACGAGGTCCGCCCGGGTCGGGAAGTGGCGGTAGATCGTGGCCATCCCGACGCCCGCCTGGGCCGCGATCTGGCGGATCGGCGCGTCGACGCCGGAGGTGACGAACACCTCGGCGGCGGCAGTGAGCACCGTCTCCCGGTTGCGCTGGGCGTCGGCCCGCTTGCTTCGGGACGGCGAATCCCCTGCAGGACCCTCGACGGCCATCACGTTCTCCTTCGACACGATTGACAAAACGGAGCGACGCTCCGGATACTAAATGGAGCAGCGTTCCGTTTCAGCTTAGCCGAAACGGGACACCCCTGACCGCCTTGTCTGCCCGCCGACGGCAGGCGACCGGCGGGCGGCAGGCCCCACCGAAAGGGAATCCACACCGTGAGCACATCCACCACCGCCGACGTCTTGGGCACACCCGTTCCGGTCCTGTCCTTCAGCCCCGTAGTCCTGTCCGTGCCCGGACGTCCCGTGGATCTCCACGTGCGCGTCTCCGCACCCTCGACCGGCACCGGCCTCCCCGTCATCCTCCTCTCCCACGGCCACGGCCCCTCGAACAACCTCTCCTCGCTCAACGGCTATGCGCCGCTCGCCAACTTCTGGGCGGCCCACGGATTCGTCATCGTCCAGCCCACCCACCTCACCTCGAGGACGCTGAGCCACCTGGTCGCCGACGCCCCCGGAGCACCCGACTTCTGGCGCTCCCGCGCCGAGGACATGACCCACATCCTGGACCGGCTCGACGTGATCGAGAACGCGGTGCCGCAGCTCGCCGGACGGATCGACCCCACCAGGGTTGCCCTCGCCGGACACTCGCTCGGAGGCTTCACCGCCGCCCTCCTGCTGGGCGCCGGACTCACCGACCCCGACACCGGGAACGTGGTACACCTCGCCGAGCCACGGATCAAGGCGGGCGTACTGCTCGCCGCGCCCGGCAGGGGCGGCGACGTCTTCAATGGGCCCATGGCCGGGCAGTGGCCGATCATCGGGGCCGTCGACTTCTCCACCATGACCACGCCCACGCTGGTCGTCGCCGGGGACAAGGACGACCCCTGGCACTTCACGGACATGGGGCCGGACTGGCACGCCGACCCCTACACCCTCGCTCCCGGCCCCAAGACCCTGCTCACCCTGTTCGGCGCGGAGCACGGACTCGGCGGGATCGCCGGATACGACGCCGCCGAGACCACCGACGAGAACCCCGGGCGGGTCGCCGCCCTCGCGCGGCTCACCGCGGCATACCTCCGTACCCGGCTCCACCCCGGCGTCCCTACGTGGCAGACCGCGTGCAAGGCGCTGACGACCGGACCCAACCCGGCAGGGCGAGTCGAATCCAAGTAGGCCCCCAGCCGCGCCAGCTTGAGGGGGCGCACGGGGTCACTCAGCGGGCTGGTACTCGGCGACGGTGTCTGGGCAGTCGGCCGCCACGGTGTGAAGTCCCTCGGCACTGCTCAGACTCCTGCACTGTTCGAATCGCATCCGACCCCTGGAAACTGCTCATACCGGTGAACAATTGCTGCTGGAACTCGGTTCTGGCACAGATCTAGGGGAGTCGTCGCGGAGTGTTACCTCGTTGTTCGATTGCGAGGAGTCGGGTTCGCGTGAGACCGCGTACGCCTTGTCGTCCAGCGATCAGAATTGACGCTCCCTCAGGTCGCTGCCGCCCGCTGCGGCAGCTGGTTGCCACCGGTGATGGTGCTGGTCATGCTGACCGATGCACCGTTCTGGCACTCGCTGGTTTTCGAGGGGATCGACGATGTGGATGTCGAGGCGGTTACGGCCGCGTTCGGCACGGTCGAGGTGGCGGCGAGAGGCCGTGCGGCCGGCTCTGCATGTCCGGACTGCGGCCGCTTCTCGGATCGGGTCCACGGCCGATACCAGCGCAGGCTGAAGGACCTTCCGCTCGCTGCACAGGGCTTTGTGATCCAGCTGACGGTCCGGCGCTTCATCTGCGGGTCGGCCGAGTGCCCGCGTCGGACATTCGCCGAGCCGTTCTCCCAGCTGGCTGCCCCGCACGCACGGTTCACCACGCGTCTCAACCACGCCCTGGAGCGGGTGGGACTGGCACTGGCCGGGCGGGCCGGTGCACGCTTGGCCGCCCAGCTGGGCTTCGGCGCGGGACGGATGACCTTGTTACGCAGGGTCATGGCATTGCCCGACCCGAAGTTCAGCACTCCGCGCGTGCTGGGCGTGGACGACTTCGCGATCCGTCGCGGCCAGACCTACTCCACCGTCTTGACCAGCGTCGAAGACCATCGCGTGGTCGACGTGCTCCCGACACGTGAAGCCGGGCCACTGGCCGCCTGGCTGATCAGCCACCCCGGCGTGGAGATCATTTGCCGGGACCGGGCGGGCGCCTACGCCGAGGGCGCCCGCCGCGGTGCCCCCGACGCTCTGCAGATCGCCGACCGGTTCCAGTGCGCCATGAGGCGCCTTGTCGTATCCCCGACTCAGTCGGGAAGAATTCGGAAGGAGATTCTTGGGTCTAATGGCTTACCCGATCCGGAAACGGTGACGGGACCAGAGCATGCCAGGAAACCGACGGTCACTCTCAGGCAGTAGAGGTGACGCGTCGTGGGACCCGCGTGACACGGTGAAAGCTGAATTGCCTGAACCCTAATTCCCAGGAGATTGAAGGTCGAATCCGTCGGAAAGCTGCCTGTAACCGACGCCGCACCCTGTGACGGCTTTGTGGAATGGTCGATGCAACTTCCGGAGTGCGGAGCGATGCCCAGCGAGGGCATTCAAGGGGACGAGTGGGGCGCCTACATCACGCTAGGACGTACGACAAGGACGAACATGGGATCGCCTACGGGAAGAGATCTTCCTATGGCGACGGAGGCCCCGTAGTAGTCGCCGGAGTCGCGACCGGCCAAGGAGGACGGGAAGGCCGTCCACATCGGGCGAAGGGGGCCAGGTGATCGGACACTCAAGACTCGGGAGGTATGCGAAATGCAGAGTGCCGAAACGGTGCTGGGTGTCCTCCGTGAACGCGGCAGGCGTGGCCTGCCGTGCGATGAACTGTATCGACAGCTCTTCAATCCGCAGTTGTATCTCACGGCTTACGGACGTCTGTACTCCAACAAGGGAGCGATGACGCCCGGAGTCACTGGGGAGACCGTGGACGGCATGTCCCTGGGCAAGATCGAGCACGTCATCGACGCGCTGCGCCACGAGTGCTACCGGTGGAGCCCAGCTCGCAGGGTCTACATCCCGAAGGGGCGGGGCAGCACGAAGCTGCGTCCGCTCGGCCTGCCTCCTTGGAGTGACAAGCTCGTCGGCGAGGTGATCCGCCTGCTTCTTGAGGCGTATTACGAGCCGACATTCTCCAACTCCTCTCACGGTTTCCGTCCCCGCCGGGGCTGTCACACCGCGCTACGCGATGTGGCGAATACTTGGACGGGCACGGTCTGGCTTGTTGAGGGTGATATTGGGCAGTGCTTCGATCGGCTTGACCATTCGGTCATGCTGCGAATCCTGGGTGAGAGAATCCACGACAACCGATTCCTTCGGCTCGTGCACAACATGCTCAAGGCCGGATACTTGGAAGACTGGGTCTGGAACGCCACGCACAGCGGGAGCCCGCAAGGCGGGGTTGTTTCGCCGATCTTGTCGAATATCTATCTGCACAAGCTGGACGAGTACGTCGAGAACGTTCTGATCCCGGAATACACCCGAGGGAAAGTCAGGAAGCCGAACCAAGCCTTCTTCAAGGTCTGGAACGCGATGCGTCGCGCACGCATGCGCGGTGACCGCACCGAGATGCGGGAGCTTCGCAAGCAACTCCGCAGCATGCCCAGCATGGATACTCAGGATCCCGGCTACCGGCGACTGCGGTATGTGCGTTACGCCGATGACACTCTGCTCGGGTTTGCCGGACCAAAGGTAGAGGCCGAGGAAATCAAGGAGCGCCTGGCGCAATTCCTGCGTGACGACCTCAAGTTGGAACTGTCGCCAGAGAAGACGCTCATCACGCACGCCCGCACCGAGGCGGCGAGGTTCCTCGGCTACGACATCACCGTGCATCACAACGACCGCAAGGTCACCGGCGGACGTCGCTCCGTCAATGGGGTCATCAGATTACGCGTCCCCCGTTCGGTGGTATCTGCCAAACAGGCCCAGTACATGAAGCGCGGCAAACCAGCGCGTCGGCCCGAGCTGCTGAACCAGGACGACCACGTCATCCTCAGCACCTACGGGTCGGAGTACCGCGGCATCGTCCAGTACTACCTGCTGGCCGGCGACGTCTTTCGACTCGCCCGGCTGCAATGGGTCATGGAGACCTCGATGCTGATGACGCTCGCCAACAAGCACCGTTCGTCGGTGTCGAAGATGGCCCACAAGTACGCGGCCACCATCGAGACACCGCACGGGCCTCGCAAGTGCTTCGAGGCCCGCGTCGAACGCACCGGCAGGAAACCGCTGGTCGGAAGGTTCGGAGGGATCCCGCTGAGACGGGACAAAAAGACGGTCATCACCGACCGTCGGCTGGCCCCGGTCAACACCAAACGCAAGGAGCTGGTCACCCGGCTTCTCGCCGGGCGGTGCGAGCCGTGCGGGCGGATCGACGCGGTAGAAGTCCACCACGTCGCCAAGCTCGCCGACCTCGGAAGACCGGGCGACCGGCCGCCATGGGCAGATCTCATGGCCGCACGGCACCGCAAAGCCCTTGTGGTCTGCGGAAGTTGCCACGCGTCCATCCATGGCAAGAGACCTGTCACAGCACTCACGGAGTAGTCGCTGGAGAGCGACGTGCGGTGAAAGTCGCATGCGTCGTTCGGGCTGGGGGCCGTGGGAAAAGGACCTGCTCAGCAGGCACCTCGCCGACGGCCCACCAGTACTCTGTGGCAGGGCCTCGGCCGAGCAGTGGAGACCTGCGTCGCCGCCCACCGCGACTGCCTGCGCAATCCATCACCCAGGGACGTGCCGCCGGAGGCCACCCGAGCGGCTGCCACCCAGCCGCAGGACGACCCGGCACCCGTCGGCCGGCGGGCCGAGCGGAAGAAGGCAGCACACGCCTTGGTGCACGAGCTGCTTGCCCGAGGCCGCTCGCGCCGGGCGATCGCCCGGCACCTGGGCTGGGGTCTCAACACCGTGCTCCGGTACGCAAACGCCGCGAACTGGCAGGACACCATCCGCGAAAACCGGCCCCGCCCCAGCAGACTGGACCCCTACAAGCCTTACCTGGAGCGACGCTTCGCCGCGGGATGCACGAGCGTCACCCACCTCCATAGGGAACTCGTTGCCGACAACGCGCCCGTCACCTACCAGATGGTCCGGTCCCACATCGCCACCCTCCGCGGGGCTCCGGCCAGCGCGCCGCCGCGGCCTCCGACGGTGCGGCAGGTGACCGGCTGGCTCACCCGGCACCCCACGACCCTGACCGAGGAAGATCGGGCCGGCCTGAAGGAGGTCCTGGCCCGCTGCCCCGAACTGGACAAGGCCGCCGGACACGTCCGCGACTTCGGCGAGATACTCACCGACCGCCTCGGCTCCACACTCCCCACCTGGATCGACGCAGTCGATGACAGCCAGCTACCCGGCCTCACCGGCTTCGCGCTCCACCTTCTGCGGGACATGGACGCCGTGGTAGCTGGGCTCACTCTCGACTGGAGCTCCGGCAGCATCGAGGGCGCCGTCAACCGCATCAAGAAGATCAAGCGCCAGCTCTACGGCCGAGCCGGATTTGAACTCCTCCGCAAGATGATCCTGCTCCAGTAACACTGTGCGAGCAGCCGCCCAGCCGTGGCAGGATGGCCTCATGTTGATACGAAAGGGCGATGCCGCGTAGGCGTCCCAAGGCCGTCCGCGCAGAGCGATGGCGGCCACAATGGCAGTGTTCGGTCTTGAGAGTCCGCGGAGTCACCGCCCGGACTCGTGCAGCGATCCGCCGGGTCGAAGACCAGGAGATGTGGCTCAACGCGGTCGCCGATGCGCTCTCGTGTTTCGAGCGATCCTTCAAGCGACCAGGACGCTACCTGGATGCCTCTGAGTTCGAATCGCCCGGGGTGGGAGATGCGCGTGATGCCCTCGAGTGGGCAATGCTGCACCTTCCGCCCGGAGCCAAACGGGATTTGGGCCGATTGATCACGCGTATCGATGAGGAGTTCGAGCGCCGCACCTTGCCGGAGCCCAACGACAACGAGTGGGCGACGTCGCGCTGGTGGTGGACCAGAGTGTGTGAACGCTGACGGTCCCCGAGGCCGTCGCCCCCCTGCAATCGAAAGGGTCTGTCACTCTCCGCGACGACTCCCCAAGATCTGTGCCAGAACCTGGAACTCGTGAACAAAGCCAGCTGGACTGCCCGCCAGGAGGCCAACGCGTCCCTGTGCGAGCACTGCGACCAGCGGCATGAAGCCGGGCTGCGGGAAGTCTGGCCGGACCAGCAGCGGCAACAAGAGCAAGGACCGGAGCCAGAGCAGGAGCAGGTCGTGCCCGAGCAGAAGGTCGGCCGCTGGTTCTCACGCCGCACCTGACCACCAGGCCAGCCCCTCCGCCGGGCATGCCGGGCCGCGTTGAACTCATCGACCGGGCAGACCAGGCGGATGCCGAACCCGGCTTCGATCTCGACGGCCTTGCGGACCTGTAGGAACCGGTGGAAGCCCTTGAAAATCTGCACGTACTCGCGCCGGGTCGAGGCAGCCCGCCCGGCAAGGGCCAGGTCGCCGACGACACGGTCGATGTCTTCGGGAGTGACGTCCCATGCAGGCCGGCCCAGCGCGGTGAGCGTGCGTTCCAGCAGCCCGATGTCGTTCTCGACCGTCACCGGACTGAACCCACGGGCCCGCCATGAGGCAACGAACGCCTCAACGCAGTCGGCCTGAAACTCCCACGGATCGGTGGTCACCGGCTCCAGCAGGACGGCACCGCCCTGGACCACCCTCAACTGGGATGCCACCGGCACACCTTCCTCGCACCTGACCGATCAAGGCAGCACCTGGAGAATCCGGGCACCACCACGAAGACCGACGAGGACAGCAGAAGATGGATACGGGCCGGTGGCAGCGGCGATCGACGAAAAGGAACATGTGCCAGCCCCAGATGAATGGGGACAGGTGTTCGGCGACGAGGTCCTCGCCACCGCCATCCTCGACCGTCTCCTCCACCACTGCGACGTCGTCTCCATCAACGGCCCCAGCTACCGGCTCAAGAACCGGCTCGCCGCCATCGAACGCGACAACGCAGCCTGACCAGCAGGTCCGTGTCCCGAAATCGATCGGATGTCTCCCCGTGGACCTGGTAGAACCAGGTCCACACGGCACTGGGCCGCGCATTCGGGGGGCATCATGGCGGGACCGGCGTTGGGGCTGTGGCTCTTCGAGCACCGCAGCTTCGAAGAGATACGAGCCGGTGTGATCCCGTGGCTGGAGACGATCTGCGGACCGGTCGAAACCGAGGCTGACGGCGACTTGGCCTTCCGAGTCCGAGAGCCTGCGGCCCTCGGACTACACGCCCTCAATACGGCTGAAGCGGGCACGTTCTTCCTCTCGGAGGACGACTGCATGCCAGCAGGCGACGAGGACTACTCCGACTTCTCGGTGCCGCCAGTCCAGGGCCTCATACTCGCCGCCGGCTGTTCGGGGCAGGTGAACCACATGCTGCTCGGTCACCTCGCCCTTGCCTTCGCCCAACGGCTCCACGCGATGATCGACTTCGACGGCGTCCTTGGATTCACCCCCGGCGACCGGGCCGAAGAAGCCGCGGACCTCGCCCGAGCACGGGCGCTGGTGGCATCGCTTCCTGGCGCCGTCAGGGAAGTCTCCTACGACACGGGCGGCGGCGACCGCTGGACCCGGCATGTCGGCGATCTGCAGTTCCTCAGTGCCTGGTTGCAGCACCCAGACTTCCGCCTCGTCAAATAGGCCCACCAAGGCCACACCGCACCTGGGCATGGCGCGAGCTTGAGGCTGACACTCACACCGTCGTCCAACTGGGCACGTTCACCCGTACCTCGTTGAGCACTCTCATGAGTACGCGGACACCTCGGCCAGCGCGGCCTCCGAGGGCGGACGGCGGACCTTGGTCTTGCAGGGCGCCCGGTCGGAGAACGAGGCCAGCACCGCGCGCTCCAGCGCGATCACGTGTCCGGCGTCGCGAACGGTCTGCCCGGCTCCGGCCGGTGCCTGGCGGTGCTTGGCGACCAATGCCCGGCCGCCGGTCAGGACGTGGAGGTAGTCCTCGTCGAGGCGGTGCAGGACCTTGACCTGGGCGCCAGGCAGGCCCGGCGGGACGGAGTACTTATTGCCGTCGAAGGAGACCAGGCCCTGCGGGCTGACGGTGCGCTCGACCTCCAGCTCGGCCGGGAAGGGCCGGGTCGGGATCTCCAACAGAGGTTCGGCCGCCGCGAGGTCGGCAACCGTCACCGACGAGCCCTCGATCCGGCGGCGCCGCTCGTCCATCCGCAGCGCGAGCTTGTCGACGCCGGACTGAGCCTGTTCGATGCTCAGCCCGTCCGGAACGGTGCGCCACCAGCGTTGAGCCGCCGAGTGGTTGGCCTTCTCCACCACGCCCTTGCGGTTGCCGCGGCGGGACGGGCAGATGTCGACCCCGACGCCGTAGTACTTCGCCACCGCGGCGAAGGCCGGCACCACTCGGCCGCTGGGCGGGTGGCAGACAGTGGCCATCCGGTCGAAGCGCCAGCGGCGTGCGGTCCCGCCGAGCTTGCGCACCACCTGGTCCAGTGCCTGCACCAGGTGCGGGAAGTCCTCCGCTTCCGCCAGCACCGCCCGCCAGCGGCCCGAGTGCGCGAGGGCACCGACCAGCAGGTGAGCGTGCGTCCCGACGCCCCAGCCTGCGGGCGGGTCGGGCAGCTCCAGCCAGTCGAACTGAATCTCCTCGCCGGGCGGGTGCACGATCACCGCAACGTCCCTGCCCGTCGCGGCCTTGCGTGGCTCGCAGTGCGGACGGACCTGATGGCGACGAAGGGCACGGGTGAACGTCGAATAGGCGCCCTGGTAGCCGAGTTCGGCGACTTCGTCGAACAGGGTGGAGGCCCACAAGTGCGGGTCGTCCGCGAGGCGCTGCCGGCAGTAGTCCATGAACGGCACGAAGGCGTCAGGGAGCTGGGCCCGGTGCTCGGGAACGCTCTCGCCGTTCAGGTAGGCCCGGATCGTCTTGCGGTCGCGGCCCAGATGCCTCGCGATCGCCGAGATCGTCCAACCCTGACGACGCAGTGCGTGCGCATCCACGTCTTCCTCCCGCGTGAGCATCCAGGCCCCCGAAACAGGCCGAACTTGCGCACGCAGGCTCTCCACGACGCACCGATGCCAGTTCGACACGCCGGGCAAAATCACACGATGGGTGGGGAGATCGCCTGAGCAGGTTTGACCGATCGAGGAGCGGCGGATCGGAAGACCGCGGTCCCAGCCGCACCCATAGTGGCCCTCGGATATCTTCTTCCAGGCTCGCGCCGGCGGGTCCCACGAGTATTCGAGGGGGAAACGTGCCTGGTGAGCGGCTTGACGCGGAATGGGTCCGGTCCTGGTGGGGACAGGCCGATGCGGCACTGACGAAGCTAATGGAGGCGTTCCTGCCGACGCACGGCTTCCAGCCCGGTCACAACGCTGTGACGCTCGCAACCGACGACAGCGACCGGGCGACGGACGCACTTGTGGACCTGACGCCGATCCCCTCCGACTTGACCACGCTCTACTGGGTGATCAGCGATGCCTCCCTGCCCGATGTCGACAGCGGGTACTTCATTCACTCACCCGCGACGGCGGCGGAACAGTTCCGCGAGTACGGACCCGCTCCGATTGAGGGCGAATGGATCGCGATCGTCTTCGCCAGCGACGGCGGGGGCTGCCTGTTCGCGATTGGAGGCAGCGGACAGGTCTGGAAGTCCACCACGGCTTCCTGGTTTGACGACTACGAGGTCGCCGCGGCCAGCTTGCAGGAGTTCCTCGAACACCTCAGCCGACGGATCGCGGACCAGCCCTGATCACCTGCTGAGAGAACCCGTCCAGACGATCTTCCGCAACTGGGGAACGCCTGAGCAGGTGTGGGGTCACCCTGAGCGGGAGATGGCCAATTTCAAAGAGCGCCATCAGTGAGAGGGCCGCTTCCCGCTCGCGCTCTCCCGCACCTTCCCGCCCTGACTGTGAAGGTCCTGCTCCGCCGACTACCGCAGCACGGAACGCCGTCGGTGGCGGAGGTTCAGACGGGGTGGTCGTGCTCCGCCAGTTCGGCCCCCTCGTCGTATCCTGGTCGAGGCTGGCGTTGCCGGAGTCTGCCGTATAGAGGCGAAGGCCATCGCCCTCGGCATGCTCTACTCGGTCGCGGAAGTTCACCGCCCGCTCGGCACCGCTGCGGTCACCGCCCGCTGCGCCAGAAGGACCTGTTGTGGATCCTCGACTACCAGGCTTTTCGCGAGCGCACCGAGCCAATCCGCCGCAGCGAGGACCACTACCTGCAGCTGGAACCTCCGCCTGCTCCTTTTTCGGCTTCGAGGCCACGACCGCCTCGAACGCTTCTGAGCACGACGAAAGCGGCCAGCTCTATGGCCATCCCTCTTGGCACTGTCCCGGCCCGGGCGGGGCGAGCGGCTCGCAGAGTCCATCGAGCTGACGGACCGCTAAAACTCCTGAGCACCCCGAAAGTTGTTGACCGACATCAACTCCCACCGCCAAGGCTCAGCGCTGGGAACAGGCTGGGGTCGTCCGCATTCTCCCCTCTGAGGAAGCGGTCGCGCCAATCTCCACATGCGCCGCGGGCGGGCCGACTTTCCTGCCGGCGAGAGCTTCAGGGGCGGGCAGCGACGTGGCGAGCCGAATATGGCATGGTCGGTAGTTGGCGTCGGTGAAGGAGTAGAGGGTGTGTTCCGCTACTTTCGGGCGCCAGCGCTGTCGAGGCTTTCCAGGCGGTGGCGGACTTCTTCGGGTTGGATGCGGGTGAGCCATGTGCCGAGGCCTGCGGCCATGACGAGGGGGTCGACGCCGAGTAGTTGGCCGATGTAGTACATCTCGCGCAGGGTGTATTTGATCAGCCCGTCCTGACGCTTGCTGATCTGGCTCTTGGACATGCTGATGTAGCCGCCGAGCTGTTCGTAGGTGAGCCCGGCGCGGAGCCTTCCGTGTTCGACGGCCTCGATGAATCTCAGTTCGAGCTCGGTTACCGCCTCGTGAGCCTGCTGCTTCGTCGCGTTGTCCATGACGTACATCCTATCGACCTCGTTTACCCCAGGGGATGTGTGGTCGCTGTATCGGCGCTCAAGGTTCCGACGATGAAACGAGGTTGCTCTAAGGGAAACCTGACGGTATTGTGGACATCATGATCGACGGATATGGCGATGACACGCCCGGAGAGATCAAGCGTGGTTGGGCGCCCGCTCACTCATGGCGCTGGTTCCTGATCCGCTCTGCCAAGCATGTTCCCAAAGCCGCCAAGGGACAGCCTGAGTGGAAGGCTCTGGGTGCGTCGTTCTTTGCGATCCTTCAGGCCGTGGGTCAGGCAGCTGATTCAGACGGTGCCAACGCTTTCCTCGGCACCGACACCCTTATGGCGATCGGCCGGTGCAGCAAGGAAACCGTTCAGGAAGTACTCCTCGCCGCTGAAGCCATGCACCTGATCAGAAAGACGGCCAACGCGCGCGGCGGACGGCACCCCAAGCCGGCAACGTATGCATGCACATTCCCGCTAAGCGCCGACGCCGAGACCGGCACCGGCCTCGAGTGGGACCGCGCTCTGGCTGTGCTGTCCAGCTCGGAGCACGACCGCCGGCTCCGCCACAAGCGGGCCCAGGCCACGGGGCGTCACGTGACTCCGCATGACGATATCCCCGCCCGCGTGCAGGTGGCGTCACGTGACGCCACCTGCCAGGCGGCGACCGAAATCCAGACGGCGTCACATGACGGACCCACAGGGCGTCATGTGACGGCTCAGGAGGCATCACATGACGCCCCTACCAGGTCCCACCAAGCTCTTCACCACGAGATGGTTGACGTCGTTGACTTACCTCAGGTGGATACTCCCACCTCGCTAGAAGAGGACCACCCGCCGGGGACTGTCGGGCCTCCGGTACAGCCGGCGGTGGCATGGCAACGCGACGGTCAGGCCCTCGAAGCCGCCGCGAAAAACTACGAACGCCACGCGGCCACTTGCGACCGGTGCCCTCGCGAGATGTGGTGTCCCCAGGGCTCACGGCTACGGAAGTACCTCGCAACCGAGCAGAACCACAAACGAGTCCGCTATCTCGGCCGCACATAGACGACGTTGATGCAAGGCCTCGAGAATGGCTGCGGCCGAGCTTCGTGACGGGCGGTGGTCGGTGACGAGCATGCGAAGTACCGGGGGGTGTTGCGACGACCACTTGAACGGAAGGGAGGCGGGCGCCACAGCTGTTCAAGGGGATAGTCAGCTGGTGGTGACGGGGGCGGGGTGGCCGGACAGCATGAGGTTGATGGTGTCTTCGGTGAGGGTGTCGAGGGTGATGTCGTAGGTCCGGGCCATCTGCTGGAGCCGGGCGATCGTCCGGTGCAGGGCGGCGGTGTTGTCGGCGGCCCACTCGATGTGGAGGAGGTCCCGGAGGCGACGAGGACGCGGTCGGTGAGGTAGGCGAGGTGTCGGGGCGGTGCGTCCCCCGTGCTGACGGCGGCCCGCAGGAGTTCGAGGGCCTCGCGCTGGACCGCGGGGGCGCGGTCGGCATGCTGCACGAGGAGCCATGCGTGGTCGGCGCCCTGCTCGCCGACCAGCGCGAAGCCGGGCCAGCCGTGTTCGGCGGTGATCGCCTTGAGGCAAGCGGTGTTCTCCGCGTCGATATGGAGCAGGTCCCCGGCGGCCCCGGTGCTCAGCAGATGCTGGCGGGCCTCTTGGTCGGCTTCTGCACGGCGGCGGAGCTCGTCGGCGATGTCGGGGCGTGCGGCCGAGCTCATGCGGTGGCCTCCACGATCATCGTCCCGATGGTCTCCCTGTCGGGTGGGCAGGGGAGCCGTTGCCCGGTGGCCGAGGTGAATCCGGCGTCGAAGAGCTTCTTTTCCCAGGCGTAGGGTCGGTAGCACCAGCGCGTGATCGTGAGCAGTTCCACGTTGTCGGGGCCGTACATGTCGTAATCGTGGGGGCCGGGGCATTCGCCCGACGGCGGGAGGTGGGAGAAGGCGAAGCGTCCCCCCGGCTTGAGTGCCCGCCGGACCAGCGGGAGGAGCACGGCCGGGTCCGTGAACCAGACTGCGCCGAAGACGGAGTAGACGGAATCGAACTCGCCCTCGTGCTCGGCGAGGTACTCCTCGGCTCGCGCGTGCCGAACCTCGATCAGGTCACCGAACCGTTCCCGGGCCGCTTCGACCTGTACGGCGGAGATGTCCACGCCGACCGCCGAGGCCCCCGTGAGGGCCACCTGGGCGAGGTTGTCGCCCTTGCCGAAGCCAAGCTCCAGCACGCGCTTCCCGGGCCCGGTGTGCAGGAGCTCAAGCCCGGGGCCGTGATCGGAGTACTGCGTCCAGCAGAAGCGGTCCCAGGGCTCTTCGGATGCCGGCCGCATCCCGAATTTGTCCCATGCCGTTTCGCTCATGCGGTGGTCTCCTTCACGGTGAGCTGGAGCCCGAGCCGTAAGTGCTTCTTGTCTTCCCTCGTGCCTCTGTCCGTGCTGGTCAATGGATGAACCTCCATGGTGGTAGAGGGCCAAGGCTGCGTGTGGAGTGGGGAGTTCGGAAGGGGGGGTGGAGGGTCGTCACCCGAAGATGTCACCGGCCGCAGCTGTCCTGTGGAGGGCCACGTCCCCGAAGGGGTGGCGGTGGGGCCAGTCGTGGCGTCGGGGACACACGATCTTCGAGTTGTCCTAGGGTGTGGGTGTGTTCCCGGTGGTGTTCTGCTGCCGGGACTTCGTGTTTCCTGGGCGGAGTTTGATCTTGCGGTACGTGCGCGGTGCGGGTCGTCAGGGACAGCCGGATGCGGTCCCTCGGATTCGCTGGAAAGCCCGCGTGAGGCAGGCCGCGGTACCGCTGTCGATCCGGCCGTACCGGATGCACTTCTTCGCGCGGATGTTGTCCTGGACCGGGTCGGCCGTGGCCCCTATCGGTTTGGCCTTCGCGGTCTTCCACGTCCAGGGCGGCGCCGGAGCCCTCGGCCTGGTGCTCGCGGCCGGGATGGTCCCGCAGATCCTTCTCCTCTTGGTCGGCGGCGTGGTCGCTGACCGCTGGTCGCGGGCCCGTGTGATGGTGTGGGCCAACGTCGTGTGCTGCGTGGCCGAGGCTTTGGCCGCCCTACTGCTGTGGAGCGGGCAAGCACGCATCTGGCACCTGGTCGCGATGTCGGCGGTCTGTGGTGCGGCCTCGGCCTTTTTCACGCCCGCGGCCGGCGGCGTGGTGGTGGACGTAGTCCCCGCGGAGATGCGTCACTCCGCGAACGCCCTGCTGAAGATCGGACAGAACACGGTCAAGGTCGGCGGGCCCGCGATCGGCGGCGTGCTGGTGGCCGTGGCGGGACCCGCGTGGGTCATCGGCTGGGACGCTCTGACCTTCGCGGCGGCAGCAGTCCTCTGCGCGAGGATCGGCCTCACCTCCGGGCGGGTGAAGGTGCGGCCCGGCTTCGTCGCCGATATCCGTGACGGGTGGCGCGACTTCTGGTCGCGGCGCTGGCTGTGGGTCATGGTCGTCCAGGGCTCCGTGATCGTCCCGGCGTGGCTGGTCGGCTACCAGGCGCTGGGCCCGGTGTACGGGGAGCGGTTCCTCGGCGGCCCGGGTCTTTGGGGTGTGGTCGTCTCCGGCTTCACCAGCGGCCTAATCGCGGGCGCGGCGGTGGCGCTCATGTGGAGGCCGAGGCTCGTCGGTGTAGTGGTGTGCGTGGGTACCGGGGGGATGTCACTGCCGCTGGTGGCGATGGCCGTGCGGGCTCCGGTGCCAGTGATCGTGGTGGCTGCGGCGGTGGCGGGAGCCGGGCTCGCGGTCAGCATGACGTCGTGGGCGTCGGTCGTACAGGCCCGGATTCCCGCAGACCGCCTCAGCCGGATCACCTCCTACTCGACGCTGGGGCAATTGCTCCCGGTGCCCCTGGGGTACGCGGCCGTGGGGCCTCTGGTGGCGGTGTTCGGGCTGAGGGGGACTCTGGCGGCCGGGGCCCTGCTGATCGTGAGCGCCGCGGTGGTTCCGTTGGTGCTGGCTCAGGTGCGGGAGCTGTCCGCGCCGGCGCCGGGGGAGGCTTCGGAGACGGGGATGGCTTCCTCGGCTCGCGCTCCGAGGTAGTACGCGCGGGCGGTCTCGACTGCGCCGGAGAAGTCCCGGAACGCTCGGTCTCGGGCCGCAGCGTCCCGGTCCGCCCTGTCGGCGTCGGACGGCAGGCCCCAGCGCGACAGAAGGTGCGCGGCGATACGCCCGGGGTCCAGGCGGGCGAGGGTGTGCCGGGGGTTGTCGGCCTGGGCGACGTCGTTGACGCCGAACGCGTCAGTCACCCGTTGCCTAGTATTCAGCGTGGCGTGCAGCAGTGGGCCGGCCTCTGCCTCGGTGGCGGGCCAGACGCTCCAAGCGCCATCGAGCCGTGCGGAGCGGACCATGACGCGGAGCAGGGCCTCGTCAGGTTCGAGGAGGCTCTCCTCCCCGGCGGTGAGCCAGTAAGCGCGCTGTGCTGGTAAGAGGTCCGCCAGATTCGTACCGGCCTTGTGGGCCGTGTCGAGGGCGGCTTTCTCCAGGGCCTCTGGTGTCAGGCCGGTGGGGCTGCTGGAGAGGGCGGCGAGAACCCTCGTACGCCAGCGTGTGGGGAAAAGGGCGTCGTAGAGCTGCTGATGCTGAAGGAGAGCGAGCAGAGGTACGCCGTTGGGGCCGGGCTGGAAGGAGGCCGTCCAGTAGCGGACGAAACTGGTCTCCCACCTCTCGCCCCGCCAGGAGGTGCCGGGGGACGGCTGGAGGAGGCCCCCGGATACGAGGGCCAGGGCTGTCTCGGCATCCTCGCGCTTGACATCGTAGGCGTTGGCCTGCCGCCACGTGTTCACGGCGTAGAAGACGGAATCCCTGCCCGCCTCGTGAGCGGCCCGTCCGAGGGCCTGCCAGGACCGGTGCGTGTAGGGGAGGGTCCGGGCGAGGTCGACGAGGGCCACTGCGTCAGGGCTGCTGATTCTCTCGTCGGACGCGGCCCCGTCGATGGCGGCCCGGATGCTCACCAGGGCCTCGGTGAGCCGCTGACCCTCTGGGGTGTGGAGGACAGCCACCTCATCGTCGGCTTCGAGGACGCCGGTCACGTACCCCTCGAAGACCTTCCCGACGCCGACCATGCCGTACGGGGCGAGCTCGGCGGCCCGCAGCGCGCCCATGCTGGCCGCCCCGACGACCGTTATCCCGACGGCCAGGGCATGGAGGAGCTCCTTGTGCCGCAGCGGGGGTACCTGGTGCCAGAGCCCGTCAATGATCAGCACCGTGTCCGCAGGCGTGAGGCAGAGGCGGAGTAGGTCGCCATGCTGGGCCGGCGGGTGGCATATGGCGTCCGGCAGGATTTGGCGGATGCCTGGTGCGTCGATCGTGGGTCCGGCGAAGACGTGGACGGTCACGGCTGTTCCTCCCTGCGGGGGCGCGGGATGGTGTGGCGCGCGTCGTAGCGCAGGTGGGGGGCGCAGACCTTGGCGACGGCGAATTCGTCGCGTGCGTGGATGCCGGTGGTCAGCTTGATCGCGAAGGGCGGGGTCCCGGTCACCGCGGCGAGGGCCTTCGCGAGATGGGCGGCCTCTTGTTCGTGGGTGTCGAAGGCGAGGGTGTACGCGTCGGCGATGCGGGCCCAGGGCGTGCACGGGATACCGGCGGCCACGGGGCCCTGGTAGGTGCCGGGGCGGTAGACCACTGGGGCGGTGTCCTCGCGGCTTCCGGCTATCAGGGTGAGGCGGGACTGCGCGGCTTCGGTGATCGCGCGGGCGAGAGCGACGGCGGGGGACAGGTGGGCACCGGTTCCGCTGACCAGGACGGTGGGCTGGTCCTCCCGCCAGAGGTAGCAGGCCATGACCGGCACGGCGAAGCGCGTGGGTAGGTGCCACAGCTCGAACCACACGCCCGCGGCCACCAAGCACCCGATCAAGGCGGTGCACTCCAGGGAGTCAACGCTCCAGGGGTCGATCGGCTGGGCCTGGGGGTGACCGTCCGGCAGGTCGCTGAGGGCATCCCGCTCGATCACCTCGTACAGGCCGTGCACGACCGCTTCCCCGAGGTCGTTGCCGGAGGCGAGTCCGTTGGTGGAGGCGCTCGGCAGGTGCATTCGCCAGTCCGAATGCGTCTCGCGGCCGAGTTTTACGGCGGCGGCCGGCACGGGCACGTCGCTGCCGTCGATCAGGGAGCGGGCGTTGATCCAGTCAAGGCGGGTGCGCGGGGTGAAGATGCTGCCCGGGTGCTGTTCCAGCGCGGTGACCGGGTAGGGCAACCGCATGTCGACGGCTCCGGTCTGGCGCACGCTGAGCTCGGGGACAGCACGTTCGGCGTGCCAGATCTCGATCGCCTCCATCGCACCGGAGACCCGGGCCGCGTCGAGGGTGGCCCCCTTCCCCTGGGCCACGGACAAGGTACGTCCCAGAGGACGGACCGCCATGGTGACCGGGATGCCGAGGTCGTCGAGGCCGGTGACGTCGGCGACGCGGGTGATCCCGTACCGGGCCAGCAGGGGACGGATGGACTGCCAGGTTTCTGCGGGGTGGCGGGTTCGGTGCGTGCCGTCGAAGTACGTCTTGCGCATGGTTCGCCTCCTGCTGGGACGGCGGCGCCCGGCCGCCGGAGACCCCCAGGAACGGGCGCATCCAGCGACCGGGCGCGCTCAGGCCGTGGCCTGGGTCAGACGGTGGGCTGCTGGTAGGTGTGGGTGTCGGGGAAGGCGGAGTCCGGCACGGCCGGGTCGCCGCCGGAGTTCTGCGGGAGGTTGCCCTCGGAGTGCAGTTCGGCCACGAACTCGGCCGGGTCCACTGCCTTGGTGGTGGCTTCGATCTTGGACATCGTTCCTCCTGTTGGATGGGCGGCTGCTACACCGTGAGGTCGGTGAAGCAGATGGTGATCAGCACCTCGCGCGACTGGGAGTCGAGCGGGGTACGCCAGTGGGGGATTCGACTGCCGTCGAATCCGGTGAGGACGCGGTGGCGGATGGGGAACTCCTCGCCGGCGTCGGGATATGGGGTGTCGCCCAGTCTCACGGCGACCTGCTCGGTCGTGAGGAAGCGCAGGTTGGGCAGCCAGTGCATCGCGGCGAGGCCCGGGGTGAGGCCGCAGGAGAACGTGATCTCGCACTTGCCGTCATCGCGGTGGGCGTGCATGTAGTCGCCGGGCTGGTAGTACTTCAGCCCGTACCGGATCGGCGTCATGCGGGCGCGTCCGGCGGCCTCGCACGCGACCTCGGCCAGGCCCTTGGACATGGCCAACGCGTTCAGCGCCGTACCGCCGGGGTGGACCTTGCAGCGCTGCGGCGAGGTGATTGACCCGTCGCGCATCACCAGCAGGCCGGGCCGCTGGTTGTGCCGGACCGACGCGAGAGGTTCGCACCGCTCGGCCTCGACGGCGATCCCGTCCCACAGCGCGGCATCGACGACGTCCGCCGGAACCTCGGCCCGGCCTTCGGCGACCCACGTCCTGCGCAGCGCGGACCCCATCACAGGTCCATGAACGACATCGTGGCGAGCATCGCCCGCTCTGTGGCAGGCGCGCGCCAGTGCGGTACGTGATATCCGGCGAACGCTCGAACGCTGCCGTCCGCGAAGGGGTGCTCCAGGGTGGTGAAGCCTCCCCCGGTGGGGAACATGCCGTGGTCGGCGACGACCGCGCCGAGCTGGTCGCCGAAGGCGTTGCGCAGGTGGGGCGCCCAGCCCATCGGTGCGAGGGATTCGGTGAGGGCGATGGAGACGGTGACGGTGGACTTCACCGAGTCGGTGTGGATGCCCTGGAAGTCGCCCTCGTCGTACAGGACGACGGCGCCCCCGCGGGGGATAAGGCGCGGGATGCCAGTCGCTTCGCGGAGGGCGGCCAGGAGCTCCTTGTCGAAGGCCAGCCCCTCCAGGGCGGGGCCCGGCGGAATGAAGCCGCAGTGGACGGGCGAGGCGAAGGAGCCATCGCGGTGTGCGGCGGTGTGCTCGTGGATGTGCGGGGTGACGAGCTCGGCCCGCGCGTTCGCCTCGGCGAGGATCTCCT
The DNA here is from genome assembly GCF_057834205.1 of Streptomyces sp. GL_148. Classification (NCBI taxonomy): domain Bacteria; kingdom Bacillati; phylum Actinomycetota; class Actinomycetes; order Kitasatosporales; family Streptomycetaceae; genus Streptomyces; species Streptomyces sp. GL_148. The sequence goes on from NZ_CM174396.1 coordinate 8,695,631, forward strand.
CGAAGCGAGCGTTATCCAGGACGGTCGGCACGATGGCGGTGCCGGCTTCGTCCCACGCGGCGCGGGCCGGGAGCTGTGCGGTGGATTGACCGGTGTCCATCAGGTGCTCCTTGTTCGCGAAGGTTCATGGATGGAGCGCTGTTGGTTCGAGGCGCTCAGCCGTGCTGCGGTGCGGGAGGGCGCGGGGGTTCCCCCGGCCGGTCCGGTGCCTGCGAGACAGGACTGGCGGGGAGCCTTGGGGCTATCTCCGTGTGGCTTCGGCGTAGCGGAGAAGGAACGCGGTGGCCTTGGCGAGGAGCCGGAGGCTTATGGCCGGGTCGTTTCCGCAGCCGGCCCGCAGGTCGCGAGCCCATCGGATGGTGTCCTCGGCGATGTCGCGGGACTTGCCGCCGGGGAGGGTGGCCACGTACGTTGCGGCGTCCTCGTCGAGGTCGGCGATGTGCTGACGGAGACGGGCGCGGACAGTGACCGCGATGGGGCCGGTGGGGGCGTTGGCGGCCAGGAGGAGGGCCATCTCCACATCGGTGTGCGGGTCGGTGGTCATGGGTGCGCTGTGCGTCGCGGTCACCTCGTGGGCTCGCCGTGGTCGGGGTGAGGGCGGGGCCGCTTGATGCCGTCGAGGAAGCGCTCCAGGCCGCTGGAGGCGCGATCCCGCAACTCCGGGGAGGGCTCCCACGGGGCGGACTCGGGCTGGTCCTCGGCCCGGTGGGCGAGCGGGCGGCGAGGCAGGGGCTGGGTCATGGCGCTCTCCTCGGGTCGGGGGCAGCGGGCCGCGGTGCGACGTAGCGGACGGGCCGCGGCCTGCTGCGTGGGGGAGCACTGCCCGAAGTTGTAGCTCCGGGGTGCTTGCATTCAGTGAACCGGCGATCACGCTGCGGCGGTACGGTGGTCACCACCTCAACCCGTTCAAAGCGTTCAAGATCGCTGTAGGGGGCCGGAAGTGACGGGCAATCGGACACGTAACGAGCAACTCGCGGCAGTCATCGCCGAGGCCGGGGTTACGTACTTCGCGCTGGCGCGGGAGATCCGCACGGTCGCGGCCGAGGTCGGCGAGAAGCTGAACACCGCTCCGTCGGCCATCGCATCCTGGGTGTCCGGCGGTACACCATCGGGGCAGACGGGCGAGTACATCGCCGAGGCTCTCACCAGAAAGATGAAGCGGCGCGTAACGGTCGGCGAAATCGGTCTAGGCTGCGCTGGCATCGGGGAGGCCCTGAGCGCCAATCCGCTCGCCACCGCCGTTGACCTCGGGAGATTCGTCATGCTCCGCCGCCGGGACTTCCTCAACTCCGCTTTCGCCGCCGCCGCTGTCGGTCTCCCCCTGGTGTACGACCATGAGGCCGTGGCCTCCACGTTGAAAGCCGCCCGGTCCGGCGGCAACATCGGAGCCGAGGAGGTAGCGACGGTCCGACAGCTCACGGAGATGTTCCGGAGCGTGGACGACCGTCTAGGCGGTGGCCACGGGCTGACCACGGTCACCACGTACTTGACCGACACCGTCACCCCCATGCTCGAAGCACGCTTCCCGTCCGAGGCCGTGCGTAGGGATGCCTTCGCGGCGGCGGCGCAGTTGGCAACCCTCGTCGGCTGGAAGCACCACGACCTCGGCTGTGAGGGCGCCGCTCAGCGGTATTACCTGCTCGGCTACCAACTGGCCTGCGAGTGCGATCCGGCGGGGCACGCCGCATGGCAGATGAGGGCCTTGACGCACCAGGCCCTCGACCTCTCCCACCCCGACAGGTGCGTAGAGCTGTCGGAGGAGGCGCTGCGACGGGCGACGGGGAAGGTGGACCGGCAAACCGAGGCGCTGCTCCTGGTGACCTGCGCGAGGGCGTACGGGACGGATGGGGAGAGCGGGAAGGCTGCGCGGGCGCTGCTGGCGGCTGAGGACGCTCTCTCGGACACAGGCGAGCCGGTGCCGTCCTACGCGTTGGCATCCGGCCCGGTGGCGGCGACCGTCGCATCACACACGGGCAAAACGCTCACGGCCATGAAGGACTTCGCGGCGGCGGAGCGGCACTACCGCACCGCGCTGGCTGCCCGTACGCCGGGGACCTACCAGCGCGTGCACGGTCTGACCATGATGAATCTCGGGAAGTCGGTCGCGGCGCAGCACCGGCACGAGGAGGCCGTCGGCCTGTGGACCCGGTCGCTCGATTTCATGGACGGTGTGGTCTCCGACCGGAACCGGCAGGAGGTTCGGGCCATTCAGTCGACGGCGGCCGGATATCGCAAGCGTGGGGTTGCCGGCGCAGCGAGCCTGGACCAGCGCGCGGCCGAACTGCTGCGAGCCACCGCGTGATCGCCCCGGCCGCGCTGGGCGTGGTGGTGCTGACGATGGGCGACCGGCCGGAGGAGCTCCGGGCGCTGCTGGACTCGGTGGCGGTTCAGGAGGGCCCGGCGGCGACGGTGGTGGTGCTGGGCCAGGGCGTGAAGCTGCCCGTACTGCCGGACGGGGTGGCCGGCGTCGAGCTGCCCGAGAACCTGGGAATTCCCGGGGGCCGGAACGCGGGTGTGCAGTGGTTGCGCGAGCATGGTGGCGTGGACGTGGTGGTCGTCGTTGACGACGACGGGCTCTTGCCCCGTACGGACACGTTGCGGCTCGTGCGCGAGGCCTTCGTCGAGAACCCGCGTCTGGGGATCGCGGGCTTTCGGATCGTCGACGAGAAGGGGCTCACCCAGCGGCGGCACGTCCCGCGTCTTGGGGGTGCCGACCCGGCCGTGTCGGGCCCGGTCACCACGTTCCTCGGGGGCGCGCACGCCATCCGCATGAGCGTGATCGATCAGGTGGGAGAGTTCCCCGCGGAATTCTTCTACGCGCACGAGGAGACCGACTTCGCATGGCGGGCGCTGGACGCTGGGTGGGAGATCGACTATCGGGCGGACCTGCTGCTCCGCCACCCCCGCACGGCGGTGACCCGGCATGCGGCCTACTACCGCAACACCGGCCGTAACCGGGTTTGGCTGGCACGGCGCCACCTGCCCGCCGTCCTCGTGCCGGTCTACCTCGCGACCTGGGCCGCGTACACCGTCGCGCAGAGGCCCCCGTTGCACGGCCTCAGGTCGTGGTGGGCGGGCTTCTTCGAGGGCGTCCGGGTCCCGTGCCCGCCGAGGCGGCCCATGAGGTGGCGGACGGTGTGGCGCATGGCCCGGCTGGGCCGGCCGCCGGTCATTTGAAATAGTGAAGCCCCCGCCGTCCCGGGGCGTAGCGTGTCGGGATGACTGAGCCGTTCATCCAAGAGGGCGAGGGCGACCACGCGGCGTGCTGGCTCTGCCCGGCCTGGAGGCTGCCGCGCGAGGTTGTGGCCGTTCAACGCGGCCGACGGCTACCGGTACGCAGACGCCGATGGGGCCCCGGTCTGCGTTCACCCCGGCAAGGTGGGGCTGCCCGTGGAACGGGTCGCTCCCGTGCTGCCGCCGGAACCTCTTCCGGACGTCGTCAGCGGCGGTGGTGGCGAAGATGATCGTCCAATACTCGTGGGAACGCGCAAGCCCCCGCTGGCCGGCGTCGTGCCGGGGCAGGGGCTTCGGGGAGGTTTGTGGGGAGGTTCGCTGGCGGGGTGCGTGGACCGTTCAGTGGCGAGCCGACGTTCTCGGGGACGCAGGGACGTTCAACGAGGTGCGCCGGAGCCCGTTCATGGCCAACGTCCATGAGGTCCAGGTCCTCAACGTCCCCTGAGAGCTAGTCCGTGAGAGCTTCCTGGGGAGGTACGGCCGGGGGCGTGGCGGAAGCGCCCGAGGCGGTTCTATGGGCCCGGTGCGGGCCCCGTCACCTGCGCTGGGGAGGTTTGTGGTGAGGTTCGCTGACGGGTGCGGCCGTGCGTGATGGGCTGGGCGTGAGCGGACGTGCCGGCGGCTCGGACCTGGCGGGACAGTCTGGTTCGGCCACCGGACGCGGTGGTTCAGAGGCACTGTCCCGGCCCCTTCCTTAGGTGGAGGCGCCGATGCCCGCACGCGAGACACCACCCCGGGCGCTGTCGGCGGCGCGCTGGACTGCGGGCTCTCCCAGCGGTCCCTGATCACTGTCGACGCCCGCCGCGGCGACGTCACGGGACTGATCACCGGCCGCCGCGCCGCGCTCACCCGCGATGGTGCCGAGGACCTGGACGCGGCCACGGTGGGCGCCGTGGTCCACCGGGCCGTCTGCGACGTGCGCGCCGCTCCACCCGAACTGCCGGATGCTCCGCCGGCGGACCCTGGACTCGCTGAGCTGCGCCGGGTTGTCGATGACCTGGCGGTCAGCGCACGCGCGATGGGCGAGCTGTTCCTGGAAGTTGCTCCGGCATACCTCTCCGACACCACCGCCGCCGACGTCCTGGAACCGCTGTGCGACGCGATCGGCGAGGACCTCGATACTGGCCTTGCTACCCGCCGCTACGCCCTCACGGGAGACCGCCGCGCCCTGCACGGCACCGTCCTGTAGCCGGAATCATGGGGGGAGAGGTGGGGGGAGGTATCGGGGGAGGGGTGGGGGGAAGGGTCCGGGGAGGTATGGGGGGAAGGTGTACGGGCGACGGGTGTGCATTTTGCCTGCTGAGGGCCTGTTTTCCGGCTGGTGAGTGTCCGGACTTTCTTGTGTGGGTGTGAGGGTTGGTTCGGGTTCGGGTTCGGGTGCGGGTGGCTGGGTCTGCGGGGGCGCAGGCCTGGGCGGCGAGCTGGCTCAACGTGGTTCTCGGCACAGGGGCGGGTAGGGGTTCATTCGTCGGGGTAGTGGGGGATGCAGCCGCGGGCGGGCTCTTGGGCGGGGCCACGGCTTCGCTGATGAGAATCTGCGGAATTGGCTGTGACCGCGCTTCCGTGATGGCTACGCCTGGACGAGGCTCCTGCTGGGACGAGGCGGATACTCGGCCGCACATTCCGCCTGCCCCACGGTGTCGCGGTCGGCTGCCCGACTCCACTCTTGGGTGCGGACTCAAGCGGCTCAATGGCGGGATCGTCGCCCGGGGGGATCAACCGTATGGGGCCCGGACGACGAGTCGGATTCATTGCCGGCACGGGCTCGATTCAGCAGCTCATCGCCCAGACGTGGGAGTCGCCATTGTCGTTGGCAGCTCCGTTGTAGCCGACCTCCTGGCCGGGGGTCAGGCAGATGGTCATGTGGCCGCCCTGGTGTGCCTGGGAGTACACCTTGACGTGGTCCTTGACACCCGGACCGGAAATTCCGTGGTTGGCCCACGAGGAGTCCTCATCGGCGATGAAGCTCTCCCACCAGCCGTCATCGCCGGCGAGGCGTACACCAGACCTGCCCATCACAAGAAGGGCACCAAGCCCCGCCGACTGGATAGATGACTTCCCAATCAGGATGTCAAGCGGTCGTAGTGACTGGTGGTGCAGCTTGGTAGCACGCCCCGTCGCGGATCATTGCCCACAAAAGGCTCGCCGGCGTGCGAGAGACAGCACGGCTTGCTTATGCCCTTTCCCCTCAGCGCGCGTGCGTTCGTAGTAGGTCCGTGACGCAGGGCAGGTTCTCAAGCTGGCCATGGAGGAGAGGTAGAAGGCTCGCAGGAGGCCGCGGTGGTAGCGGCGAGGCCGGCGCATGTTGCCACTGACGCGGCCGGAGTCTCGTGGCACTGGTGACAGGCCTGCGAACGCGGCGAGCCGGTCGGGCGTCCCGAAGGCCTCGATGTCGCCGCCAGTGGCGGCGGTGAAGGTGGCCCCGAGCATGGGACCCATGCCGGGCATGCTGCGGATGGCTTTGTATGTGAGTAGCGGGTTCTGGCACAGATCTTGGGGAGCGGTTGCAGAGGGTAACAGCGGTGTTCGGTTGCGAGGCTCGGGCTCGCATCAGACCTCGCACATCCTGCCGCCGTAGCGCCCCGCGGGTTGGGGAACGAACGAGGACGGCGAGGTCGCGTCCATCGATCCTGGCGGGTCGGTGCTGCACCGCCCGCTGGCGGATGCGTGGGCGGCGCGATTCGCGGACGCCGCACCGCTTCGGAAATCCGCTCGGCAGCATGCAGCAGCACAAGGCACAGTGGCCCCATGGATGAACGAGGGCTGGACCGCGACGGAACAATCGCACGTGAAGGCGCACTGGACCGAGTGCCGGCAGCGTTCGTTCCCGTCGTCGATGCCGCCCGCGCTCATATCACCAAGACGTTCGGCAGAACGCGCCTGCACAGCGCCTACCTCTACGGCAGCATCCCCCGCGGTACCGCCACCCCCGGAGTCTCCGACCTCGACCTCCAGCTCGCCCTCCACGACGAGCCCACCGACGCCGACCGCGCTGACGCCAAAGCGATCGAGGCCGTACTCGACCGTACGTTCCCGCAGATCGATGGCGTCGGGATCCTGCTGACCAGCACGCGGGTTCTGCTGAGCGACGTCGAACGTCACGATGGCGGATTCTTCATCGCCTGCCTCTGCACCCCGTTGCTGGGCCCTGACCTCGCAGAACAACTGCCCGGTTACCGCCCCACAGCCATGCTCGCGCGGGAGACCAACGGCGACCTCGCCCGCGTGCTTCCACAGTGGCGTGCCAAAGGAGCCGAAGCCACGACGGACGCCGATCGCCGGACCCTCAGCCGTCTCGTCGGCCGGCGCATCGTCCGCACAGGATTCACCCTGATCATGCCCCGATGGGGCGGCTGGACCAGCGACCTCAACCAGTCCGCCGAGCTCTTCGGCCGCTACTACCCCGAGCGCGTCGAGCAGATGCGTGTCGCCGCGTCCATTGGACGTGCGCCCTCACCCGACCAGGCGGTGCTCGGGATGATCATCAACGACCTCGGCCCTTGGCTCGCAGCCGAGTACACAGCCGTGCACGGTGAGAAGGCCCCGCGTCCCTGACAGGCTGCCCACGTCATGATCGACCCTCTCAGCAGCCGCTGACACTCCAGATACCCAGCAGTGTCGATTCTTGGTTTGCACAGATCTTGGGGAGCGGCCGCAGAGGGTTAGTGAAGCAGGATCATCTTGCGGAGTAGTTCGAATCCGGCTCGGCCGTAGAGCTGCCGCTTGATCTTCTTGATGCGGTTGACGGCGCCCTCGATGCTGCCGGAGCTCCAGTCGAGAGTGAGCCCGGCCGTCACGGCGTCGAGGTCTCGGAGCAGATGGAGTGCGAAGCCGGTGAGGCCGGGTAGCTGGCTGGCGCCGACGGCGTCGATCCAGGTGGGGAGTGTGGAGCCGAGGCGGTCGGTGAGCATCTCGCCAAAGTCGCGGACATGTCCGGCGGCCTTGTCCAGCTCGGGGCAGCGGGCCAGAACTTCCTTCAGGCCGGCCCGGTCTTCCTCGGTCAGGGCCCTGGGGTGCCGGGTGAGCCAGCCGGTCACCTGCCGCACCGTCGGCGGCCGGGGCGGCGCCCCGGACGGAGCCCCGCGCAAAGTGGCGATGTGCGCGCGGACTATTCCGTAGGTGACAGGAGCATGCTCGGCAACCAGCTCGCCGTGCAGTCGGGTGACGCTGGTGCATCCCGCGGCGAATCGCCGCTCCAGGTAGGGCTTGTAGGGGTCCAGTCTGCTGGGCCGGGGCCGAGGTACCGGGCCCCGGGTGTCCCAGAGGAGCCCGAGGAGGTCGTCAGGACCAGTGCGGGCCCGTGACCTGCGGTGGGGAGGTTTCTGGTGAGGTTCGCGGCCGGGGTACGGCCGGGCATGATGGGCTCGGCGTGGGCTGACGTGCAGCCCACGGGGACCTGGTGGGACCGGGCGGGTTGGCCGCCGGACGCGGTAGAGGAGAAGTATCGACCCGGTCCGCCTTAGGCGTAGGCGTAGGCGCCGACGCCCGCGCCGAGCACGCGCCTCTGGGGCTGCAGGACAGCCTCGGGTACCGTTCCCCGGCGCGGTGTGAACGTTCGCGATATTCCCCACCTGGTCGGCTGGCGTGGGGCCAGGGCATGAGGGGGTCGTCGGCTGGTCAGGGGCCTCTGGCAGACTTCGCGGCATGGGATTGTTCAAGCGGGCCAGAAAGTCGGAGAGCCCTGCTCAGGGAGTGGATTCGGCTGACCTGAGCACGCTGCTGCTGCAGGGCGAAGACGTGATCGACCAGTTGGCTCGGGCGCACGTGTCCTGGGGGCTGGGCTCGGCGGACCGCTGGGGCCTGGATCAGAGGGCGGGCCTCATCACGTGGACCTTCCCCGAGAAGACCGCGACGGCGCCCGCGCAGATCCTGGCCAGCTTCAGCCCTTCGTCGGGCTCGTGGCTGTGGGCCTGGGCGAACGAGAGCATCCTCCCGGAGATGAGCCGCGACGCCAGAACCGTTCGGGACTGGGCAGAAGCACATGGCCATCACGCTCTGGCTCAACCGAAGGTCGATGCCGACGAACAGGCCGCGGCAACCCTCGCGGCTCTGGCCGTCCGGATCACCGGGGCAACCGGCTTCTATCGGGGCCCGGGCGGCAACTCCGTCGCGATCATCACGTTCGGGCTGGTCACCTTGACCGCTGCGGATGGCAGCACGTCCACCTTCAACATCAATATCGACTAGCGGAACCGGCAGCGCGGTGCCGTGAGGGATCGGTGCCTGGCCTTCAGCAGGGCCCGGCCAGCACCGATCCCGGTGATGCGGTGGGCGGGACGGCGCGCAGCGTGACCCGGTGGTCTGGGACTGGGCCGAGAAACGCGAGGCCCTGGGATAAGCGCCCCTCCTACCTCGCGCTCTGCCGCGCAGCCCTCGTGTCACGACGGCTGCGCGAGCCCGAACTCGATGAAGTCGACCTCCTTGAACTTCACCTTCAGCGTGTCCGCCCGCCGGCCCGTCTGACGGAAGTAGACGTGACCCAGGGCCCGTCCCAAGATCACCTCCTGCTGTTTCTCCGAGACACCGGCCTCCCAGGCAGCGAGCAGTTCCCGGGCAACCGCCCCCGACACCACCGCCGTCACGAGCCGAAGCCGACGGATCGTCGGTACTCCCGATACTTGCCGTGAACCCGAACCGCGCCCGGGTGTGCACCACCAGCCCCTGCTGCTCCGCGGCGGCCCGCCGACGCGCCCGCACCAGCGGCTGCCACCAGGCCCGTACCTGTGTCTCGATGACTGCCGCGTGCCGGACGGAGGGCTTGGCCCGTGCCAACGCTCTTTGGGCCGTCCATCGCTGAACCGTGCGCCGGGACACTCCCAACTCCCGCGCCACCACCTGCTTGGAGCCTTCGATCACTTGAGCAGCGCAGCGAGCTGCTTCTCAAGGGTGTCTGGTACCGGCCGTGTGTACAGCAGCTTCTCCAGCTCCGCCCCGATCAACCTGACCCTCCGCCCGCCCGCCCCAGTCGTTGCAGCAGGTCTCTCACGTGGCGGAGAGCCAGGTGCTCGGCATCCCCGATCTCTCCGCTACGGGATGCCGAGATGCGGCTTGGGGCTGGAGGGGCCATGCCAGCTCGGCCGGGGCGAGGCACGGTCGTGATTATCGCCCCGGCCTGCTGCGTCAGCGGAGTGACAGCCAGGTGCTGGCGTAGATCACGAGGGTGCCGCCGATGGCGGCTGCTGCTCCTCTGACGAGGTGGATGCCGGCCTCGTTGCGAATCCGGCGTACAACCTTCGGCATGCCTCGCAGGTCAGAGTCCCCGAAGGTTCCAGCAGGCAGCAGGCAGCAGGCAGCAGGCAGCAGGCAGCAGTCGAGCAGGTTGTACAGGGGGATGTGTGAAGGGGTTCAGAACGGCGATGACCGTCATCGGTGCGGCGGTTGCACTCGGGATCGTGGGGACCGCCGTGGCTCCGGTCGCGGCCATCGCCGCGCCGGCCGCGCGGGCGGCTGTCGTCGCGGGCGCGGTGCCGGAATGCATGGGGGAGACCATGTTCGTCGCAGGGACTCTGAAGGCCTATGGGCTCAGCGGCTATTCCCCCAACTATCCGGGGCGAAAGGTCCGCTACTACTTCAAGCCCACCGGTGGGACGGTCTGGAAAGAAATGGGCAGCTCTATCACCCGGGCCGACGGAACGTTCGGCGTGAAGTTCAAGGCCGTGAGCGACGGGACCTGGCGCGTACGCCACGTCGACACCGACGCCCAGCACTTCGCTTCCACCAGCCACACGGTCTACCTGGACGTCAGGGGAGGGACTGCACCATGCGCAGCGGAGTGAAGACCGCCTTCGTCGGCGGCGTGTTCGTCCTGGTGGCGGGCGGGGTGGGGTTCGCGGGCTACGAGATGCTGGGCGGGGACTCGGACGGTGCGCCGCTGAACGCGTCCGGGCCCGGGGAGGTTACGGCCGAGGAGGTCGAGCGGACATCACGGGACTTCCTGGCGGCGTGGGCCCGCGGGGACGCGGACGCGGCGGGGACGCTGACCGACGACCCGGCGGCGGCCGCGGAGGCGCTGCGCGGCTTCCGGGAGACCGGGCATGTGGAGAACGCCGTGGTCGCGCCGGGCGCGGCGAGCGGCGCCACGGTGCCGTACACGGTGAAGGCGACCATCAGTTTTGAGGGGCACGAGAAGGAGCTGGCGTACGCCTCGGAGCTGACCGTGGTGCGGGGCAAGAGCAGTGGGCGGGCGCTGGTGGACTGGCGGCCGGCGGTGCTGCACCCGAAGCTGATCGAGGGCGCGACCCTGCGGACCGGTGAGGCGAAGAGGGGCTCGATCCAGGCGGTGGACCGCGAGGGCCGGGAGCTGACCGCCGAGAAGTACCCGTCGCTGGCCCCCGTGCTGGACACCCTGCGTACCCGGTACGCGGACGGGGCCGCAGGCGAGCCCGGCGTCGAGACCTGGATCGAGCCGGCCGACGCCGCCGCGCCGAACCAGACGCTGCTCACCCTGGTCAAGGGAAAGACGAAGAAGGTCCAGACGACGCTGGACGCCGACGTACAGGCGGCCGCCGAGCTGGCGGTGAAGAAGTACGACCGGGCCTCGGTGGTCGCCGTCCGGCCCAGCACCGGCGAGATCAGCGCGGTCGCCAACAGCCCGGTCAGCGGGTTCAACGTGGCGATGGAGGGGGCGCAGGCCCCCGGCTCCACGATGAAGGTCGTGACCGCGGCGATGATGCTGGAGCACGGCCTGGTCGGCGGACCGACCTCCCCGGTCGAGTGTCCGAAGGAGGTGACCTGGTCGGGCACGACCTTCCACAACAACAAGAACTTCTCCATCGCGAACGGCACCTTCCGGGACAGCTTCCGCCGCTCCTGCAACACCTTCTTCATGAAGGCGCTGGGCCCGCTGAACGCCAAGGGCGTGGAGGACACGGCCCTGAGCCAGACGGCCCGCAAGTACTTCGGCCTGGGCGGGGTGTGGTCCGTCGGGATCGTCTCCACCGACGCCGGCATCCCGGTCTCGAAGGGCCCCGAGACGGCCGCCTCCTACATCGGCCAGGGCAAGGTCACCATGAACGCCCTCAGCGTCGCCTCCCTCTCGGCGACCGTGAAAAACGGCGCGTTCCGCCAGCCGGTGATCGTGCCCAGGGAGATGATCAAGGGCAAGCTGACCACCGCCCAGCCGATGCCCGGGAACATGGCCGCCACCCTGCGCAGCGTGATGGGCGCCGCCGCGACCGACGGCACCGCCGCCAAGGCGATGTCCGCGGTCAGCGGCGACAAGGGAGCCAAGACCGGGTCGGCCGAGGTCGATGGGCAGAGCGACTCCAACAGCTGGTTCACCGGCTACGCGGACGACCTGGCCGCCGGCTCGGTCGTCCAGTCCGGCGGCTACGGCAGCGGGCCGGCGGGCGACGTCGTAGCGTCCGTGCTGAACGCACGGTAGGGCGGAGACGGTCCGGCCGGACGGCGCGGAGACGGCCGGACGGGCCGAGGCGCTCGATACGGGCGGGAGGCTGTCGACGCCGTGGTGTGACTGCGCAGGTTGGTTGATTGCTGCGCAGTTTCACTGATCCGCGACACCTGGGGGTGTCTGGACGGTGTGGCACTTTGGCCGTATTCCTGAATCTATCCGGATGCCAGAATGAAGCACTCATAGCGTGAGGGAGCCCTTCAGGGGGAGACGCGCACCCCTCCTCCTGGCTGCCCGCGTCAGAGGACCAGTCCTCTGCACTCCTCCTTGGGAAGGGGTGTGGTCTTTGGTCGTGCCTGTTTGGATTACAGCTGGAGAGTGGAGGCCGACGGGGGTGGCGCGTGCTGGGTTTCTTGCTGGAGCTCGTCTTCGGGAGTCTGCTGACGCGGAGTCACGAGCGTCGGAGGGCGAGGAAGAAGGCTCGGGGTTTCTGGGAGGGGGCGGAGGTGGGTTTCGTTGCCTGTGTTCTTGGTGACCGACCGTACTGCCGGGATGAGGCGTTGGTCTTCCTCTGGGCTACGGGCTCTACGCTTCATGCCTCGCCGACGGAGTTCAGGGACCTTCATCGAAGTCCGCTTCCCGCGGCGCGGTTGGAGCTGGTTGGGGTCCGGTCGAGAGGCCGTACGGATTCCCCGGTTGGTGCAGCACGGCTGGCAGGTGGCCGAGTGCCGAGATGCTGATGCTGTGGTGCTGATCGGGTGTGCCCCGGCTTCGATGCGGTATCTGACAGCCGTTTTGAACGCCCAGGGCGTCAGCTAGAGAGACCGCGGCACGGGAGTGAAGCCGAAGGCTGGGCGAGCGAAGAGGCAGCACCCCACTCAGACGGGCGAGGCCCCCCTGTTGCTGCTAGCTGGCCCGCGTAGCGGGCCTTGGCCCTGGAGGCGGAGCCGGAAGGGCCGGGTGGGGGAGCGGAGCGGACCCGCCCAACGGGCCGGAGGGCCCGGACCCCGCGAAACGGGGTCACCTCCCGCACGGAGTGCGGGATCCCTGAGGCCGGCGAAGCCGGCCTGCTCTGGTGGAGCGCAGCGGAGCCAGAGCCAGTCCGGAG